>NZ_JANSKA010000010.1 GCF_024741235.1 Tractidigestivibacter montrealensis
CGAAGTGTCGAAAACCTGCTGAGCGTTCCGTCGACTCCTACGTTAGCGAATACACTCTACAGGCGCGACTGGTCGCGCGCGAGCCCCGGGGAGTTCCGCTCCGCGCTCGAGGACTACGTCGAGTGGTACCGCGACGGCAGGCTGAAGCTGTTCGTGGAGCCGGACGGGACGAGGCACTACGAGGCCATCATGGGCCGCAGGCGCAGGCTGGGGCTTGCGGTGTAGGATGGTCCAAGAAATCGTCCGCATCACCAAGAAACTGCTAGCGACGAATTAATCTGTTTCCAGCTACCCCCTGGGAGGATACTCCTTGAGCTTATTCGACAAGTTCAACACCCAAGGTATGAGCCACCAAGATGCCTTCGAAGAGCTGTGCTGTCAGCTCTTCGAGACCTGGGGGCGGCACCATGAGCACTATGGCAACGGCTGGAAGTATCGCAATATCCGTGGCGCAGGTGGCGATGGCGGTATCGAAGCTTACTGGCACAATGCGGTGAACGGCAATTGGGTCGGCCTCCAAGCAAAGTGGTTCCCTACTTCGATGGCCTCGACACAGTATAACGAGCTTGGGCGGTCCATCAAATCCGCCATGAATATTCGCCCGACAATGAAGCGCTACATCGTCTGCATCCCGCACAATCTCACCTCTATGAAGAATGTCCGCGGGGGCAAGACGACACCTGGCGAAGAGGGCAGCTGGAATGGATTCGTCGAGAAGGTTGAGATAGATTACCCCGACCTGCTTATAGAGTTGTGGGACGAGAACGAGATCTTCAACCAGATCCAGTGGGGCGTGAACGAAGGGCGTTACCGCTTCTGGTTCGACCACTCCCTGATAAACCCAAAAACCATCGAGGCCTCGCTCGGAGAGACAATCGAGACGCTTAGGAACCGTTACATTCCCGAGCTGACCGACGACGGTGGCATGTCGGATTTTCTCGACGCCTTCTTCGGGACACGGGATACGAGGCTGGCTCTCGTCAGGAAAGTTGAACGCTACATCGTCCTCTGTGAACAAATAGTGGCCCGGATTGCTTCGCTTGTTGAGGTGGGTGGTGACACAGCACTCGGCCTGAGAGACAAGGCTCTTGCATGCGCATATGCCTTGCAGGATTACTCCGATTGGCTTTCATCACTCCGGGGTTCGCTGATGACGGAATTGGCTGATTTCCGCACCATCAAGCCTTTCCAGGTTGACTACACAGCCATCGAAGACTTCGCCTCAGACGTATACGACAAGAAGAGGAGCTATGAGTTACTGGGCCACCTCGAAGAACTCGATAAGCTGCTCGACGAGTTCCGAGAAACCCTCTCCCCTTGGGAAATTGCCGATGAAGCCAAACGTACCCTGAGCGAGCCGCATTGCATCATCGAGGGAGACCAGGGTACTGGCAAGACCTGTGGCCTTGCCAGCAAGGCGCAAGAATACCATAAGAGCCAAATGCATCTGCCCATTCTCGTCTTGGCCTCTTCTATCAAGGATGGCGAGCCCTGGTGGCGAGTCATCGCCAACACCATCGGCGTCGGCTCCGATTGGAACGAGGCGTCCCTGTGGCAGGCCCTCTCCTCCGCTGCCGCCCTTCACGATGTGACAGATGGCGTCGTTGGCGTGAGGTCCAAGGTCGCCATTCTCGTAGACGGTCTTGATGAGAGGCCACCTTCTTCCTTCTGGGAGGATATGATCAGAAGGGGCGATGCGATAAGTCTCAGGTACCCTCGGATTCGATTCGCCTACACCTCACGGCCAAGCGGCATCGCATTCAAGGACCGCAGCATCACTGCATGCTGGTATCACCTGGACGACGATGGTGACGTTCCCGTATACCAGCTTTTCAAACGCTATATTAGACACTACCGCATAGACCTTGATGGCAACGAGCAGCTCAGATGGTTGCTGAGTACCCCCATGGAACTGCAGATGTTCTGCGCAGCTCATCAGGGAAGAAAGGTTTCCTCGCCAGTTTCCACCTGTCTGACCGACCTCGTGAAGGCGGAGATCGAGCGACTTGAGTACGAATTCGCCTCCCGAAACCATCGCCATGATGGCATTGCCGCTTCTCCCGTGCGGAAAGCCCTCCTGGCACTCGCACGCACCTTCTTGGGCTCCGATTGCGACGAGCTGGCCGAGAGCGAGTTAGAGGATACCCTCGCCGAAGCTGACCTGGACAGTTCTGGTTCCACGCAGATGATCGAACTACTTGTAAGCTACGGCATACTCTCCATGCGTCGCACCATGGGCTGTGGTTCCTTTGATCCCTGTGAGATTACGTATGCGGCTGGCACCCGACACCTCTGGGACTACTTCATGGCGGTGCTCATGCTCGAAGACAGCTTCGGCCCCAACGAGAAGCTCCTTCGAAGGCGCCCGGATGCGTCGGAGATGCTCGCCATCCTGCTCGTTGAGAACAAAGGCGTGCTGCCCCTGGATTGCGAGGGTCTTGTGGCGGCCGTGGACGACGAGAACGCATACGGGCTCACACTCTTCGCCCTCTCCAAAGCCCGCCCCGAAGCCGTGTCCCCATTCAGGGATTGGGTGCTTAGCGAAATGAGGTCTGAAGCAGACGGACTATCGAAGATTGTCAACGGGATTGTCATCCAGGTGGCTGAAATGGAAGACCATCCGTTCGGGCCCGCCCTCTTGGACGAGTATCTAAGAACCTTCGACAGCCCTACCGAGCGAGACGCCAAATGGTCGCTCCCCCCATCGCTGCGTATTCGTGGCATCGACTCCCAGACGGCGCTTTACTACGAGCGGGACATACTGAGACACATGCCGAGACTTCACAAGCACGAGACATGCACGCAGATGCCCCTGACACTCGCTTGGGGCCTTTCCTCTGTGAGCAACCTGAAGAGGCAGCACTGCAGGAGTGAGCTCGTGAAGTGGGGGCTCTCCAACTCCGCCGAGTTCGCGAAGCTCTTCGGCCGCTTCTGCTCCATTGACGACCCACAGATTCGCGAGGACATGTTTGCCATCGCCGAGGAGATCGTCTGCCAAGGCGTGGCTATCGCGGCTAGCGAGGCGGAGATCGGCAGGCTCACTCTAGACTCAGTCTTCTTCGAACCCGACAAGCCAGGCAACCGCGATGCTGCTCTACGCTTCTATGGGCGCATCATTGTCGAGCGGTGCATCTCTGACGGCCTCCTTGACGAAAGAAAGGCCGCCGTCTGCAGGCCGCCCTACGCCGCCCCCTCCCCTGATGATTCTTTGCCGATCTTCCCCGGCGCATGTAACGCAACGGCGTCGGTCGGTTACTGGCCCATTCATTATGATCTGGCCCGCTATGTGCTGGTCGATCGCCTCGCAAGCACCTTTGGTATCTATGGCCATGTCTCTGGGAAGAAGAGTGGGATTGACTCTCTGGACAGCATTATTGGCATGTCCGCATCCGCCGCTGGGGTGAAACCTCCCTCGTTTGAGGGTTGGGTTATCGCGGCGGCCTATCAATATCTTCTCGATCATGGCTACGACCCGGAGACGTTCGAGGCGGACAGCCCCGTTGACGGTTCGCGTCCCATGGGCGTCGACCGCACCATACGTGGCTACTTCTACCCCGCCGACCACGGCGAACGAAGCGCGGTGATGACCGTCGCCGAGAAGTACGTCTGGTGCGCACTGCGGGAGATATGCGGCTACTTGGCCGATCGTTTACCCGTCCAAGACAAATTCTGGTACGAGGAGCAGCCCGGAAGTATCGGCGATAATGGCCTCGTGGCTGACTTCGGCATGCTCCTCAGCTATGACAGCCCGCTCCTCGAGGCAACCGTGCTCGGACTCAATAAAAAGCGCGAGAGCTCCGAGCCCCTATTCCCCGAGCCCTTCTCATGCAATGATTCGGATGTACCAGTGACCAAGGGCGAACTTAGGTCTTGGATTGGCTCGACCGACGCCAGTGCGGCAATCGCGCTGCTCGGCTATCGCCCGAACACTGACGTTTCCATCGCCGGCAACACTTTGCCGATTTCCCTCTTTGCAAACGATTGGGGCGTGTGCGGCAAAGAGTCCCGCGTGTGGCTCCATGCCGGCGTCGTGGATGCCAAGGAGATTGGCAAGCTGGACGGTGCTTCCAGCACCTGCCTCGATGGATATAACCGCTCATCTGGTTTTCAGGTCGGGTTCGCAGCTCCTGCGAGCTATCTGTCTCCCGTCGAACTACTTGCGTCCCCATGGATGAAGGAGTGCGACGAGCCGGCGGGGGTCGAAATGGTCGCAGACGTTCATGTGTCGGCAAGTCCCCTGTCTGGCCGCTGCGTCGCAAGCCTCATCGATGCGGGCGATTACTTTTACGACTTCCCGTCCGAACTAGCGAGGAGCCTCTGCGGCGTGACGCGCACGGATGGCTGTCGCTACTACGACGCCGAGGGCAACACGCGCTTCGAGTACGTCGAGTTCGGCACAGCATACAGGCATGAGTACCAAGCGCTTCTCGCCGATAAGGACGCACTCATGGACAAGCTCTGGGTTTCTGGCAAGACCCTTGTCTGGTACGCGACTGTCCAGAGGAACGGCACCAACCTTGCAAGAGAGCGCATCCCAGGCCTTGATGACAGGGTCGAGAAGTCCTGGATCATCCGGGAATCCAATGACGGCACCTTTGACTTCTGCCCGGCATCGGAAAGGGAGCAGGACGGGCCGCAGCCTCCATCCGAAGATTTCCTCAACAGCCTCCTATCCGATTACATGCCTAAGGAAAGTACTGAAGATTCAGGCGAATCCGACTCATAGCAAATCGTTTCCCATCCTGCTTGTGACACCGCCGGACAATGCCCGTACCTAGAAGTGAACCGCCTCCCTTTTCTTGGACATGAGAAAAGGGAGGCTTTTCTATGACTCGAAGACCTTTGTACGATGCCGTCACAAGGTCGATGGCGGCCGAGCTCTACGACAAGGGGCACGGCGTAAAGTCGATCTCGAACCAGATCGGCGTCCCCTACGAGGCCGTGAGACAATGGATCAACACTTACAGGTCCGTTGGCATCGAGGGGCTAGCAGGCATGGGGAAGAGGAGCGCGGTCTACTCGTTCGAGACCAAGGTCGCCGCGGGCAAGGCCGGGAAGCCCACGCGCGAGCAGGAGCTCGAGCGCAGGGTCGAGATGCTCGAGGCCGAGAATGCCTACCTAAAAAAATCGATCGCCCTGAAGGCGGAGAAGCGCTCTCGAACCGCGAGAAGGCGGTCGTCGTGAGCGAGCTTTCAGGGCAGCACGCACTCTCCGACCTGCTCGAATGCGCAGGGCTAGCCAGGTCGAGCTACTACTATGCCCTGTCGCACCCGAAGAGGCCGACGCGGCCCGAGCTCTGGGAGGCCGCCGCAGAGATCTTCTCGCGCACGGCGAACGGCTGCGGCCACCGCCAGATAGCGATGTGCCTCCGCGCCGAGCAGGGCGCACGCATAGCCGACAAGACCGTCCTCAAGATGATGCGCGAGATCGGCATCAGCTGCGGCATCAGGCGCGAGACCGACTACCACCGCTACAACTTCTACAAGGGCAAGGTCGGCGAGACCTTCGAGAACGTGCTGGCGCGCGACTTCGCCGCCGACGCGCCGTGGCAGAAGCTGGGCACCGACGTCACCGAGCTCAGGCAGCCCTGGGGGAAGGCCTACCTCGCCCCGGTCTACGACTTCGGCAGCAAGGAGATAGCGGCGTGGTCGATCTCGGAGCGCCCGGACATGGCCCAGCAGCACGAGATGCTCGACATGCTGCTCCCGAAGGTGCCCGAGGGCTCCCACCCGGTGATGCAGTCGGACATGGGGTGGCAGTACCAGCACGAGGGCTACTGCGGGAGGCTCCGGGGCGCCGGCATCGTGCAGAGCATGTCACGCAAGGGCAACTGCCTTGACAACGGGGCCACCGAGCAGCTGTTCGGCCATATCAAGGACGAGTTCTTCAGGGGGCGGGAATGGCCCGACTTCGAGTCCTTCAAGGCCGACCTCGACGCCTACATCGTCCATTGGAACACAAGGAGGAGGCAGGTTAAACTGAAGGGACTGACCCCGGAGGAGTTTCGGAATCAGTCCCTGCGCGCGGCGTAGGCCGCTATTTAGTCCGTCCAAGAACTGGAGTGCAGTTCAGAAGGTGCGGGCATTTCTCTTTGCCCGCCGACGCGGAAAGGCGGTCGCAATGGAGGGTGAGTCCAGTGGCGTGCAGCAGGCGCAGGACCAGGTCGAGCAGGCGAGAACCAGCAGCAGGGCGGGCAGGAGCCGGGCGTCGACGCGCAGGCGGGGCAGAAGCAGGACCAGCAGGAGCCCCAGAAGGACGCGGTGAGCGGGAGCGGCGGCACCGACTACGCCGCACGGCTGAAGGCCAAGGACGCCGAGATCGAGGCGCTCCAGGCGAAGGTGGCCGAGGCCGCCAAGACGACGGAGGCGACGGAGAGGCTCGGCAAGGAGATCGCCGACCTGAAGGCCCGCCTCGCGGACGAGCGCACGGAGTTCGCGCTGAGGTCCGCCGGCGCGCGCTCCGTCACCGCCGCGAAGGCGCTCCTGGCGGAGCACGACGGGGACGTGGCCGCGCTCGCGAAGGCGGAGCCGTGGCTCTTCGAGACGAAGGGCTCGAGCCAGGGCGGCGCCACCGGGCTGGAGCCGGCCGGGGCCTCCGGCGGCTCTGACGACCAGTACATGAGGCGCTGGGAGAGGATCGCCGGTCTCACCGACGAGGGCAAGGAGGGCAAGGACATGCCGTACAACATCGCAGCCATCAAGAACTACACGACCATCCTCGACCGCGTGTACCAGAGGGAGGCCACGAGCTCGTGCCTGAACTCGCCGGCGCGCATGGCACAGGCCGGCCGCAATGCGAAGGAGATCATGATCCCGAAGATCTCCGTCTCTGGCCTGGGCGACTAGAAGCGCAACGTGAGAGTAGCTGTCCGAGTGAGTGCGCAACGAAAATGAACTTCTCGCTCACTGCAGCATGATATGAATGAGTTACAAGCTCAGAGCTTATCGAGCCGCGGGCGGCGCGACATGTCCGGAGGCCATCATCTTCTATCTGCTGCTGTATGCGCTTCTCTACATCCTCAAACACGTAGATTGGCACGGCAGCATTGCCGCACACGAGCTTAACAAGATCCTTTCGCACCACAAAGCCTGGGAAAGCGTCGTTGAGCTTCCTGTCAAGATAGTCCATGCTATCGCTTCACCTTCCGGTGCCCCCGCGTGCCGCCGATACGCTCTATGAGGCCGGCGTCTCTCAGAGACGCTCTAGCCCTCTCCACTTGTCGCGCACTCTTGCCAATCGCAGTCGCTATCTCCTTTACTGTCGCAAATGGATTTCCTTGGATTACATCGGAAACGGCTCTCCCAGTTGCTGACAACACCTTTGCCCCAATGACTTTACCAACGGCATTACCGACATTACCGACAACCATTACCGACATTACCGACATCATTCCCGACATTTGTTCCGCTAGCTGGACCGCTGACTTAATCGCTAGTCTTGTTCCCCTGGCCGACCCTTGGTGGCTCAACCTCCGTCACGAGTGGGGAGGACTCCCCTCCCATGCCCGGCAGGCGGAAGCCGGCCAGACCGCTCGTCTCAAGTTCCAGCGTCAGACGCACCCGGTCCGGCTCCCAGAGCTCCTCGAGCAGGGGGTCGGGCTTGCCGGCGCTGTATGTGCCCTCGCGCAGCGTGTCGTAGCCGTTGCCTGTCCGCTCCCCAATGTTGAGCAGGCTGAACATGGAGAGGAGCGTCCCGTTGCGCGGGTCGGACACGCCGCCCGCCTCCACCTCGCCTATCGAGATCCTAAGCGTACCTGGATTGGACGCGATGATGCGGTCCGGCTTCCGCACCCCACGTTTGCAGACCAGGACTAGACGCACCCGGCACGAAGCCCGATAGTTGGATATTTGAACAGCAACGAACTGCCACTTCCTGCAGATTGAGGGGACCCATGTCTCAGCTGACGGTCGACCAGAAGAACATCAGGACGCTCCTCCAGGACGAGGACGCCGACTTTCTCATCCCGGACTACCAGCGGCCATACGCCTGGGGAGAAGACGAGTGCTCCACCCTGTAGGATGACCTCTTCGCCTTCGCGTTCCCCAACAATGCAAGCGACCGGTTCGACAAGCGCAACGACTACTTCCTTGGGCCTATAGTCACGTTCAAGAACGACGAGGGACAGCAGGAAATCATTGACGGCCAGCAGAGGCTCACCACCATCATGCTCCTGCTCAGGGCGCTCTACGACCGCTTTGCGAAGATGAGGGACAGGAACTCCGTCGGCCTCCACGACGACATCGCCGCGTGCATCTGGAAGTCCGATGACTACGGAAACCTCGACATGACCGAGGAGGGCCTCAAGATCAAGTCCGAGGTCGCCTCCGACAACGACAAGGGCGAGTTCCTGCAGATCCTTCGGGACGGCAAGGCCAACCCCGCATGGAAGAGCAGCTACGCGAAGAACTTCCGGTACTTCCAGGGCAGGATTGCGGAGCTCGCCGAGAACTATGACGGCTACTCGGCCCCCTTTGCCTCCCGCATCATGCGCCACGTGATACTGCTCCCCATCGAGGCTGGGTCGCAGGACACAGCGCTGCGCATATTCTCGACGCTGAACGACCGCGGGCTCCCGCTCTCCGACGCCGACATCTTCAAGAGCCAGCTCTACAAGCACTTCTCCAGCGAGGGCAGGAAGGACGACTTTGTCACGCGCTGGAAGGCGATGGAGGAGGGCGCCAACGACCTTCTCCACCCGCTTCGTGGCACTCCCATGGACGAGCTCTTCACGCGCTACATGTACTACCGCAGGGCGCTCATGGGGACGACGGACACGACCACCGAGTCCCTGCGCGGGTTCTACGCCAGGGACAAGTACTCCATCCTGCGCAAGGACGGGACCCTGGACGACCTCGAGTCGCTCCTCCGCTTCTGGCAGCGCGTCGAGGCCGGGGACGGCTTCTCCGACGCCGCGAACAGGCGCTTCGCGACCCTGCGTTTCGCTCCCAACGGCATGTGGTACTACCTGCTGAGCGTTTGGTTCCTCGCGCGCCGCGACGACGGCGACAACCTGGACGACGAGGGCCTCGTGCGGCTGCTCGACCTCACCATCTCCTTCGTCTGGTACTACGCCATCGAGCGTCCGGGCGTGAACTCCCTTCGCACCCCCATGTTCCCCGAGATGGTCAAGATCGTGAACGGCACGGACGTGAGCTTCTCGAACTACCGGTTTGGCAGGGAGGACGTGATAGCCCGCATCCGCGCCTTCCAGTTCACCAACCAGCGCGCGATCACTCGCTCGATGCTCGCCTGGTGGGCGTACCACGACCCGGCGCAGGGGCTGTGGGACAACGACACGGTCCTCGAGGTGGAGCACATCTACGCCCGCAAGCGCGCAGAGGTCGAGCCCCTGCGAGACCGCTCCGACCTTGAGGCTCTCGGCAACAAGGCACTTCTGGAGAAGCGCGTGAACATCCGCGCCGCCGACTACCGTCTCTCCGACAAGAGGAAGTACTACGAGGGCTTCGTTGACGGGAATGGGAGGGCCCGAGAGGGCACCAGGAACGTGGAGCTTCTCGGGATCGTGAGATCGAAGACGGACTTCACCGAGGAGGACATAGTCGACCGCACCAACGACATCATCGATTCGTTCGTCGACTTCATGGGATCGAACGGACTTATCGGATAACCACGTCACAGCCCAATCCAGTCCCCCGAAAGGAGTCCCCATGCCCACCTCGCAGCATCCCTCCCCCACCCTTCGCGACTGCGTCTACGGCCAGGCCGTGGGCGACGCGCTCGGCGTGCCGTACGAGTTCCGCGCCCGTGGCACGTTTGAGTGCACGGGCATGGTGGGGCACGGCTCGCACAACCAGCCCGCCGGCACCTGGAGCGACGACACCTCCATGGCGCTCGCGACCTGCGACAGCATCCGCGCCACGGGCCGCATCGACGTGCGCGACATGCGAGAGCGCTTCGTCCGCTGGTATCGCGAGGGCGCGTACACCGTGAGCGGCCTCTTCGACATCGGCGGCACCACCGCCGACGCGCTCTCCTCCGGGCGCGGTCGCGCGGGCGAGCGCGACAACGGCAACGGGTCCCTCATGCGCATCTCGGCAAGGCGACCATCGACGCGTGCCTGTTCTAGGGTTCATGCTCTCGTCGGCAGCGCTGCGCGAGTTTCCACTGTGAGCCGGTGAGGGGTAGGTGGATCCGTTTCAGCGGTCACGAAGGGGCAGCATGTTAGGTTAGGAGACCATTTGTGGTATAAAGACTTTGGTGGCGGTAATACCGCTACCTCCAAGTGCCGGGGGTAGTCCCCCGGCTTTCTTGTTATTTAGGGGGCAGGTTGGCCAAGGAACTCAGCATTTTTGCTGACAAGAGCGGCGACAGGGGTGGCGTTGCCCGCCACTACCTGCTAACGCTTGTGTTCCATAACCAATCCGACAACATTTCCTCGCAGATAGAGGCCTATGAGGGCACCCTGCGAGACTCAGGACTTCCTGATGTTCCCTTCCACTCCGAGCCCCTGCTTAACGGCCACAAGGCCTACGAGGGGCTCGCCATCGAGCAACGCAAGAAGATACTCTCGGCGTTCGGCTCTTTTGTTCGCCACCTCCCTATCTCCTATTGCGCCTTTTCCTACGAGCGTCGCGAGGTCGTTGAGCCCATACAACTCTTCGCAAATATGCGTCGTGATATTTCGAACTTTATGTTCGACAACCTAGCCTTCTTCCAGTCTTTCGATGACGTCAAGGTGTATTACGACGATGGACAGGACGTCGTTAGTCGCGCCCTACGGGACTCCGTTGGCTTTGTACTATCCAAGGGCGTAGTGGAACGCAGGCGTACAACCATGACTGATTATCGTCTGGAGCAAGTGGCAGACTATCTGTGCACCATCGAACTCGCCGCAATCAAATACTCAGCGGGCGAAGACGGCGGGACCTATGAAAGGTTCTTTGGCGGTGTTGGCGCCTTCAAGCGAAACTGGCTGAAACAGGCGCGACACAAGCGTCTCGATTAATTTTCCCACCACCAAGGAGACCACATGTGGAAGTGCCCAAAGTGCGGGCGTGAGTTTGCCCACGAGAGCCAGCCCCACTCCTGCGGCGAGAAGCCCCTCACCGTCGACGAATACATCGCTCGGCAGCCCGAGGGAGTGCGGCCGGAGCTCCTCCAGGTGAGAGGCGTCCTGCGAGCCGCCCTTCCCCACGCGGAGGAGAGGATCTCCTGGGGCATGCCCACGTACTGGCAGGGGCGCAACCTCATCCACCTCGCCGCCAACAAGCACCACATCGGGCTCTACCCCGGTGCCGAGGCGGTTGCGCACTTTGCAGGCGAGCTGGACGGCACATACACCTACAGCAAGGGCAGTATCCGCATCCCCTACGGCAAGGTCGACGTCGGCCTTATCGCACGCATCGCCGCGTGGCGCCTTGGTGGAGCCAAGTCCCTGTAGCTCCTCGAGAAGAAGCCGGCTTTCGATAGGGTTCTGGGATACATGCATCCCAGAACCGGTGAGTGCCGAGGCCCTTGAGCCACTTGGGTTGCGCGCCTGCACAATAATCGACATTGACGGCCCAAATTCGGGATTTCGCTTAGTATCACCCCATGGGTGCCATTTATCTACCTGCGGTTCCGTAAAAAGTTAGAGCCTTCGTACTCGGCGATTCGCCCAAAATGGGCCGTCAATGTCGATTTTTGTGCACAGGCACCCGCTAGCCCCAATCGGAATCCCTAAGTCATGCGTTCTTGGCTGCCGTCGTCACACATTCGGCGTTCAAACGTGTAGCAAGCTGGGTGCATCACACAATCACACTCGAATGTGTGACCACTAACATTACCGGGGCGCACCCAACAGGAAATAGCGATGGGAAAACCCCGTACCCAGCAACGAGGGCCAGACATACTCCGCGTGGCACGCTAGGCCGAAGCCGATTGCATGGCCGCTCGCTTGGCCTGCTCATCATCCAGGCGTTCAGATACCCACATCTTAATAACAGCCCGTCGGTTAACACCAATGCGCGCAGCCTCATTATCGAGCGCCGTGACCATCCAGACAGGAAAGTCGACATTAACGCGCTTGGCCTCCCGGTTGGGGAACTCGAGATAATCGAAATCGAAGTACTCGCTCATGTCCTCGCCCGCATCGAAGCTATCGAGTAGTGCGTCAGTGTTGTTGCGCGTTGCGCTCATAGCTCTCCCTCTCCTTTTTGGTGACACGACGGGCAGAGATTATGCCTTGCTAATAACATCGTACGATGCTTCGACGTCGTCCCCTTAGTACTTCCCCGAAACCTCCTGCTCCGCTCGCGCAAGGCCCGCCTCGGCGTTCTTGAGGGCGCCGCGATACCACGACTCCCCTTTACGCACGGCAGCGGAAAGCCCGGCCACGGCGCGAGAGTACCAGCTCTTTGCCTCCTGGAAGCTCTGGGTGCAGCCCTCGCCTTCCTCGTGCGCCTTCCCCAGCCGCAGGGCAGCGCTTCCCCAGTACACGGGAGAGTCGCTTTTCCCCAGGTCGTAGGCCCGGCGATACCACTGGTACGCCTTATCCGCGTCCTTATCGCACCCTCGACCGTCGCGCAGGAAGTCCCCCAGCTTATAGCAGGACTCGGCGATGCCCGCCTCTGCCGCAACGCGGCAATGCGCAAACGCACGCTCGGCAATGCTCAGCCGCTCCTCCGGCCTTGGGAACTTGGCGCCCGCCGCAACGGAGTCCCAGTACTTCCCCTCACAGCGATCGTAGCTGTACACGTAGGTAAGGTCGTCGTCCGCCATGGCGTTACCCAGCCGCGACGCGTGCAGGTAGAGAACCTCCGCCGCCTGGAAGCACTCCACGCGACGCTCTGTCCTCCAATCGCAGGACATTGCCTCGTTGTAGTAGTCTGCGCCCGCGCCCAAAGCAAAGTCTCCGGCAGGGTCATCCTCGGGGTCGTAGCAATAGACGCACCGGCGACCGATCCTGCCGTCCTGCGGCTCCACCACCTGCTGCGTGATCCATACCAGCGGGAGGCCGGTTTCCGTGTTGGGTCCGCCAACAGGTACCTTCTCGGGCCACATCCAGCCAAACACTGGCGCGTTGGGAGTTCCGCCGTCGCCGTCGTCGCCATGCCACTCAGTCATCGAGCCACACTCCCATCCCTATCTTCCACCAGCCGCCGACCTTCTCGACCTTGTTGACCTCCGCATAGAGCGCCTTCCCGCCGTCCATAAGGCGAGCGGGAATCTCGTTGATGTCCGCGGGGACAAAGCCCAGACGCCCGCCGGTCGACGTGTTCACTCGAATGCACCACTCGTCGTACCGGTTGTCCTTCTCGCGAATCAACGCGAGTCGCTCGCCCACGGAGAGCTTTGGGGCCAGCTCGTCGATGTCATCTATGTGGGTGGTGCCCGCGATACGCGTGTCCGGCACAAGGCAGATTGGCTGCGAGAAGGGCTTGGGGATCTCTATGCCCATGCCGCCCTTCCCGTGCATCGCCTGGATGATGGCGCCGGCACCGCCGGGGCGGACGGGCACCAGGCCGGCCGAGCTGTTCGGCGTTGCTCCCTCAGTCCCCATCGATGGCCTCCCTCAGCTTGGCAACGCGCAAGTCGAACTCTCGCTGGGTGCGCTCCCACTCCTCGATGGCCTCGCACAGCTCCGCAGTGCGGGAGCTCACCCACTCCGGGTCTTGGAGGAGCTTCCCCAGCTGCATGTCCTCGCAGTTCTCAAGCTCATTGAGCTGCTTCTCCATGGCGGAGCGCTCGACCTGCTGAAGCTCCAGCTCCGTGGCCAGGGCGTTGGTGTCTTCCTCCTCCGCGAGGTCATCCTTGGGATCAAAGTGCCGCGTCGCCGCCTCGAGCGAGCGAAGCACCACAATGTCACCGTCCTGGTAGGCCTTTTGGGCAAGCGCGAAGTACTCGGCGCGTTTCTCGTCTTCTCCCACATGGACGTCTGGGTGCAGGCGCTTCATGAGCGTGCGATACAGCGTGTGCATCTCCTTGGCGTCCGCCTCGGGCATGGCAACCCTTCCCAGGCGCCAGGCAAGCGCCTGCTCGTAGGCCTCTTTTGCCTCCTTGGCGGCCGCAGTCCAGGCGGAGAGCTCCTCGTCGAGCTGGGCTTCGATCTTCTCGTAATCTGGCGCCTGGCCTTGGTTTGCCTGCGCCTGCGCAAGGGCGTAGCGACGCTTTGCGCGCCGGGCGGCAACCTCCACCTCGAGGAGCTCCTTCTCCCAGCAGCCGATCTTTACGGCGTAGTCCACGTATATCTGCGGGAGCTGCTGGAGCTTTATGTCCTCGATCTGCGTGACTATGTCCAGGATGTCCGCGCGCACCTCGCGGATGGCGCTCTTGAGCTCCTCTGCTGTGGGCGCTGCCACTGCCATGGTGGCCACCATCCTCTCGACGTATGGTTCCTCACACCATAGCCGAGGGACGCGACATTAATTAGGGCGTGAGACAAGGGGAAACTCCCCTTGTCTCACACGGCGTGCACGTCTTTCTCGCCTGTGCCGCGGCGCCACGTCACGCGGATGGTGAAGCTGTTGGCGCCAGCGTCGCGCCTGTGGGCCATGGGGTCTGCTGTTACGGTGACGGTGGCGGCGTCGGGGTCCAGGCAGTACGTGGACGCCGCGGGCGCGGCGGCAAGCGTCACACCGACGGTGACGCCGCCCACCTGGTACACGCGCCACGCCGCACCCTGGCTGGCCCCCTGCGCGACCGCAGGGCCAAAGCCGTACCGAAGCACGACCTTCTCGCCAACCGAGAGCGGCAGCACGTCCGCCTCCAGCGTGAACCCGCCGTCCGACTCGTCGCGCACCACAAACGGATACGGCTCACCCGCCACCTGCATGGACACTGAGCCCGCGGGCGTTTGCACCTTGGTTACCATGTCGCCCAGAATCACGCGCGCCATGCGGTACTTGCGGAGCCGCGCGATGTCCTTTGGCCCCACCTCGTCCAGGCGCGTGAGGTCACTGTTGTGGCGCAGGTCAGCCACCTTGACGCGGCGCGCGATGGGATTCTCGCCCACGGTTCGAACGTAATCAAGGTAGGGCACACCATCCTTGTGAGTGAGGAGCTGCACCGCGGCCAGTGCTTCTGGCGAGACGCCCAGGGCGAGAAGGTCCTCCGGGGTAGCTCCGCAGTCCTCCATCACGTCATGGAGAAGCGCGACGCAGGTCTCGTCCTCGGTGGACATCTGCTCCGCAAGGTGAAGCGGGTGGTTGACGTAGGGCAGGCCCGCCTTGTCCAGCTGGCCGGCGTGCGCGTTGTAGCAGAACCTGATCGCGTTCTTCGTGACGGGCGTGTACAGCATTCCGCGCCTCCTCATGAGACAAAGGGAGTTTCCCTTTGTCTCATATTGTGGCACGAGAGGGTCCACACGCCGTGGGGCAAGGCGCAGTTCCGGTTGGCAGCAGTTTTGATGAGAATTCTTATATGACTGCGGCATAGTCGCAATTCATTGACCTGCGGTTTATCAGGCTTCAAACTGCTTTGTACTTGGGGTACCCCCCCGATAAACCGTAGCCCAACCGCAAATCCCTGCCACCGCGAGCCCAGCAACGCCACCCGGCGCGCCACCCGACAACGTCTACCCCAGCGATCCGCGCAGCGCCTGGACCACAGGGCTCTTCGCACAATCCGAGAAGAACAGGTAAATGCTCGTCTCCACCCGAGGCTCCAGGGGCCGCGAGACCACGTAGTCGCCGTAGCAGTTATTACCCGTGAACGAGTGCAGGACCGCGCAGCCCATGCCGCAGGCAATGCGTAGCAGGTTGCCCTCGAGCTCGGGGAATCCCTCGCTGCTCTGAAGCGGATCGCGAGCATCAAACAGCACGTTTGTAAGATCCCCGTCGCGTACAACCTCCTGCTGCGCAAACCCACTTTCCCGTGGCACCAGTACAACCAGGGGATACGAACGCAACCGGTGGTGCTCCAGCGCGCAGTTTTCGCGGGTCTCCATGCAGACAAAGGCGTCGATGCTCCCCTTCTTGGCCATGAGGAACAACTCATGGCTCGAGGCACTTCTCGGCTCAAACAAGACGCCTGGATGAGCCCGAAGAAACGGATTGAAGGTCTCCACCAGCAGTTGGGGATCGCAGTTCCGCAGGAACCCCACGCGCAGAGGGCCCGCCTCGCCTTGCTGGTAAGAGCGCATCTCGCGGGTTGCCTCATCCAGAGAGTCAATGGCCTTGCGCGCAAGCGGAAGCAGGTACCTTCCGGCATCCGTGAGCGTCACGGGCTTTGTCGAGCGGTCCACAAGCCTGGTTCCCAGCGACTTCTCCAGCAGGTGGACCTGCTTGGTCACGGCGGTCTGCGAGATGTTCAACCTTGCAGCCGCCTGCGTGAATCCGCCCTCCTCTGCAACGGCCGAGAAGCACTCGAGCTGTCGTGGCCCAAGCCGCTCGCCCTCCAGCAAGTCGTCATGCAGGACATGCTCGCTCTGCTCCGTACGATAGATGCCATCCATGCGTTCGCTACCCCATCCGGCCTGGCTCCACTTGGGACCTCACGATCCGCTCGTCAATCATGAGCAAAGGTTATATAAGAATGACTAGATTATATTTGATGGTTCTGGCTTTCCACCCTACAGTTGCGGAGAATGACTCGTTTACCAGAGGGTTTGCAAGCGTGACAGGAAGTTCTCCAAACATGAGCAGCAAAACGGTGGTTGATGCAGGAAGCGCCAAGCAGCGAAAGCCCGGCCGAGCCACCAACAAGCCAGCGCCCGGCACCATGCCCAAGCGCGTCGTAAGCTACGTTCTTGGCTTGAACATCCTGGCCGCCGGCATCGTGCTCAACACTCGCAGCGGGCTGGGCGTGGCGGCGTTCACCAGCTCGGCATACGCGTTCAGCAACATAAGCTCTCTCAGCTTTGGCACGGCAACCGCACTCATCTACCTGGTGCTTGTTGTTCTCGAGCTTGTTCTGTTGCGCAAGCCAGAACCTGCTGTCCTCCTACAGATCCCGTTTTCTTTTGCGTTTGGCATTGTCGTCGACGTGTACGATGCGCTGTTCCCCAGGTGGAGCCTCTCGCTTGCGGGGCAATTCGTTCTTCTCGCCGTGGCCATACTCTGCACCGCAACGGGTGTGACGCTCAGCGTGCGCGCCAACTTTGTGGTTGCGCCGCCCGACGGCACGGTGCAGACCATCTCAAGCGTGTCCGGCCGTGACTATGGCCTGGTAAAGAATGTCTTCGATCTCACCATGATGGGTGTGACCGTCGTGATGTGCCTGAGCACGGGCAGCCCCTTCTACGGGTTGGGAATTGGCACCGTGCTCTCGGCCCTTCTCAACGGCAGGATCATCCGACTTCTAGAGATGGCGCTTGACCGGCACACCGCACTCGGGCAGCACTAAATGAGACAAGGGGAAACTCCCCTTGTCTCACGCGCGCTGCGCCGCTACTCCAGCCCCTCCGCGCCGTTGGACTTGATGATCTTCTGGTACGCGAAGAACGAGTCCTTGCGGCGGCGCTCATACGTACCGCTGCCGTCGTCGTGCTTGTCCACGTAGATGAACCCGTAGCGCTTGCGCATCTCGCCCGTGCCGGCGGACACCAGGTCGATGGGCCCCCCACCACGTGTAGCCCATGAGGTCAACGCCGTCATCCACGGCCTCCCCCATCGCGCGCACGTGACTGCGCAGGTAGTCGATGCGATACTGGTCGTGAATCGACCCGTCCGGCGAGACCTCGTCCAGCGCGCCCATGCCGTTCTCGACCAACATCAGCGGGATCTGGTAGCGGTCGTAGATCTGGTTGAGCGCAATGCGCAGGCCCTCCGGGTCTATCTGCCAGCCCCAGTCCGTGCTCTTGAGATAGGGGTTGCGGCCGCCCATGCTCATGTTGCCGGCTGCCTGCTCCACGTCGTGCGTGCCCACGACGCCGCTCATGTAGTAGCTAAAGGTGTAGAAGTCCACGGTACCGGCAGCGATGTCTGCCAGGTCGCCGTCCTCCACCTGCAGCTCGATGCCGTTCTCCCGCCAGAAGCGCGCGGCGTACGAGGGGTAGGCGCCACGCACCTGCACGTCCGAGCAGTACCAGTTCATGCGACGCATCTCGGTCAGGTTGGCCAGCTGGTCCGCCGGGTCGCACGTGCCGGGGTACGTGAGGACAAAACAGTCCATGTTGCCCATCTTGAACTGCGGGTAGTGCTCGTGCGCGTAGCGCACCACGCGGGCCGACGCCACAAACTGGTGATGAAGAGCCTGGTAGCGCTGTTGCATCGTGGTGTGCGAGGCGGACGCCGGCCCCTCGAAGCCCCGGATCACGCTCGTCTCGAAGAGGTTGCCCATGTCCATGGTGCCGCAGTTTATCTCGTTGAACGTGAGCCAGTAGCGCACCTTGTGCTGGTAGCGCTCGAACACCGTCTTGCAATAACGCTCAAAGAGGCCGATAAGCTCGCGGCTTTCCCAGCCGTTGTACTTCTCAACCAGGTGGTGGGGCATCTCGTAGTGCGAGAGCGTGACCAGCGGCTCTATGCCGTACTTGGCCAGCTCGTCGAACACGTTGTCGTAGAAGGCGAGACCCGCCTCGTTGGGCTTCTCGTCGTCGCCGTTGGGGAAGATGCGCGACCACGAGATGGACAGGCGGAACATGTTAAAGCCCATCTCGGCAAAGAGGGCGATGTCCTCCTTGTAGCGGTGGAAGAAGTCGATGCCGTCGTGGTTGGGATAGAAGCGCGCGGGGTCGATGCCGCGGGTGATCATGCGCGGCGTGGTGACGCTGCCGCCTAGGAAGTGGTCGTCAACCGAGGGGCCGCGGCCGTCCTGGTCCCACGCGCCCTCGATCTGGTTGGCCGCCGTTGCGCCGCCCCAATAGAAGCCCTTGGGAAATGTGACTGCCATGGTGTCATCCCTGTGCCGCTAAGCTGGGGCAACCCTCGCCTAAGCTGAGTGGTGCAGAGATGTTATGTCTGTTTTTTACATGCAGACAGGGCAACTTTGACGGATGAGACAAAGGGACAGTCCCTTTGTCTCATCCACCCCGGTAACAACGCACGAAGGCGATAATGGAGCTCAAGAAAAAGACGTCCGGTCGGCGAATTGCCCTTGCTCGCGTCGGCCAACCGCAAAGGAAGGGACACGCCATGACGCCAGAGGAATTCGACGAGGCCGCAGAATACTGGACCGAGAGGGACGCGACCTCTGCCCGCATGCCCGCGGATGAGCTGCGCAGGGCAATCGACGCGTTTCTCGGCGAGCATCAAATCTGCGCTATGGCAACGGCGTCGGCCGACCTCGTCCGCTGCACCCCGCTCGAGTACACCTACCGTGACGGCAAGTTTTGGATCTTCTCGGAAGGCGGACTCAAGTTCCGCGCGCTCAAGGAGAACCGCAACGTGTGCCTTGCCGTCTTCGAGCCCTCGTACGAGTTCGGCAGGCTCGAGAGCGTGCAGGTCACGGGTACCGCGGAGGTCGTCGACCCCATGAGCGAGAAGTTCTCGCGCGCCGCAGCGGAAAAGAAGCTCACCGGCCCGACGCTCGAGAAGATGCGCACCAAGCTGCACCTGATTGAGGTTACGCCCACGCGCATCGACTATCTGTGCAGCACGCTGCGGAAGCGCGGGTTTGGCGTTCGCCAGTGGATTGAGCTGTAACCGAACGGCTTGCGGCCGCGATGAGACAAAGGGACTGTCCCTTTGTCTCACAATCAGTCAACCCGAGGAGGCACTATGGAGTTCACCGACGTCATCAAGAACCGCTACTCCTGCAAGAAATACAGCGGCCGTACCGTTGAGGACGAAAAGCTGGCGGCGATCCTCGAGGCTGGGCGCGTGGCGCCAACCGCGAAGAACCTGCAGGAGCAACACGTCTACGTGCTGCAGTCCGCCGATGCGCTCGAGAAGTTCGACGGCCTCACCCCCTGCCGCTACGGGGCGCCGACCGTTCTTCTCGTCGCTTTTAACAGCGAGAACGTCTACACCTACCCAGGCAGCGAGCGCACCTCGGGCATCGAGGACGCAAGCATCGTGGCGACCCACATGATTCTTGCTGCCGCAAACGAGGGCGTTGACTCCTGCTGGATAAACCGTTTTAGCCCCGAGGAGGCTGTGAAGGCCTTTGGCCTGCCGGCAAACGAGGTGGTTCTCTGCGCGATCGACCTTGGCTACGCTGCCGAGGGCGCGGGGCCGCTGCCCAACCACTCCTCGCGCAAGGAGCTGGCGCATACCGTCACGCGGCTGTAGGGACTGGACCTCGGCGCGAGCTTCTCGAACCTCATACCTCACACGCATACCTCACACGTGTTATTTCTTATTTGATTTCTCCTCACTCTCGACTGGGATTTTGCCGTCCCACGCCTCAAAAGAGAAACCACGTGTGAGGTTTTATCTGCGCGAGAAGGACCTGCTTGTGACTGGCAAGGTACCTCATCGCAGCAGGTCGCGCAGCTCGTCCGGCTCGAAGTGGTAGTGCTCGCCGCAGAAGTGGCAGTACACGTCGGCGGGCTCGTCCTTGGAAATCATGTCCTCCAGCTCCGCGCGGCCAAGCGCCAGCACCACGCGGGTGGCGCGTTCGCGGTTGCAGCCGCAGTGGAACTCCGCCGGCATGACGTCCAGCTCCTGGTATGAGAGGCCGTCCAGCACGTGGCGGAGGACGTCCGTGGGCTTCATGCCCTCCTCGAGCAGATCCGTGACGGAACGCGTACCGGCGAGGTTCTTCTCCAGGCGGTCCACCACCGCGTCCTCACATCCCGGCATCAGCTGCACGATAAATCCGCCCGCCTGGCGAATGCTCTGGTCGGTGTCCACCAGCACTCCCACGCCCAGCGAGGTTGGCACCTGGTCGCTTGCGGCAAAGTAGTACGTGAGGTCGTCCCCTATCTCGCCGGAGACAAGCGGAACCTCACTGGAGTACGGCTCCATGCCAGGCAGGTCGTGGACAACCGAGAGGGTCCCCGTGTGGTTCTCCCCCGCCACGGCTTCGCCCACGCTGAGCTTGCCCGCACTGTTAAGCGGCAGCCACACGTGCGGGTGGTTGGCGAAGCCCTTTGCCTGGCCGCGGTTGTTGGCGGTTACGGTGAGGCCGCCCACGGGACCCTCGCCGCGAACCACAAGCGTGATGAGCTCGTCGTCGTTCTTGGACATGGCACCCATCATCATGCCCGCCATCAGGAGGCGCCCCAGCGCAGCGCTCACGACGGGCGAGGTCTGGTGGCGCTCGTGCAGCTCTTGGACGCTCGCGCGCGCCGTCACCGCAAAAGCGCGCACCTGGCCGTCGGCCGCCGTTCCGCGAACAATATGGTCGCCGAGACGAACCGCCTCGGCGTTGAAGTCGATGACGCCGCTCTCGCAGGCCGCCCGCTCGTTCTTCTCGTCTGCCATGGTCCTCCCCATTCGAGTTTGTCGGAAACCATGGTAGCGAAACCCTATCGTTACCCGCGCTGCACGACCCCACTCCCTCCGCAGCGTACCAGCCGGCACTGTTGAGAAGATATCGGCCACAAGATGCGCCTGAAGTACCAACAGGTGTCCATTTTCCTTCTCTATTGGACGCAAATTCAGCCCCGCTGCGCGGGCGAATGGTCAGGAATGACGGTTGGTGGCAGTTTTTCACAGACTTCTTATGTATCACTGAGGTGATAGCAATTCGCTGAACTGTGGTTTATCAACTCTCGAATCAATTTATACTTAGGGCATCTCGGAAAAACTGCCACCAAACGTCAACATAAGCCATTAAACAAATGTGGGGCCATCGCGCACTATGCACGAATGAAGTGTTCGCCGACATTGGGATTCCGTAGACTACGGCTAGACCATTGGGCAATGTAGCAGGCAGTCAAACGAAATCTGCGGCTTAATTGCAGCTAGGCGAGAGAGGCCAAGCTGTCTACCTGCGGTTCTTCTCAGCGCCCACTGCCCGCTACTGCAATTAAGTCGCAGATTTGTCCGAGGCGCCTCTGGGAGACGGGCAACACGGCGCCGCAACGGGGCCCGCCGACGTCTCAGAGCCACCCCAACCGCCAGCCACCCGCAGCCGTCCACCAGCCAGAAGCTGCGCTGCCGCCGCCCTGCGACCAGCTAGGATTGCCTCAACCCACGCGAGGAGGCAGACATGGCGGCGTTCGATCGTGTACCCAGCGGCATCGACGGCCTGGACGAGGCGCTCGACTCCATCCGCCTGGGCGACAACGTGGTCTGGCAGGTCAGCTCGCTCGACGAGTTCCGCCCCATTGCGGACGCCTTTGTCGGCCGCTCGGTGGCAGATGGCAGGAACGTCATCTACCTGCGCTTTGCTTCTCACAGGCGAATCATCGCCCGCGGCACGCCCGGCGTGGTCGAGGTCGACCTTGACCCCAGGAAGGGCTTCGAGACCTTTACCATGCAGGTGCACGACGTGATCACGCGCGAGGGGCCCGAGGCGTTCTACGTGTTCGACAGCCTGTCCGACCTGCAGGTTGCATGGTCCGCCGACCTCACCATGGGGAACTTCTTCCGCCTCACCTGCCCGTACATGTTCTCGCTCGACACGGTGGCGTACTTCCCCATCATCAAGGGCGACCACTCCTTTGCCGCCATCGCAAAGATCCACGACACGACCCAGGTCCTCATCGACGTCTCGCCGGACGAGGGCGGCCTCTTCATCCACCCCCTCAAGGTCTGGCGCCGCTACTCCCCCACCATGTTCCTCGCGCATCGCCTCGACCTTGCCACGGGAGAGGTGCGCGCCCTCACCTCGGGCGTCGACACCAGCCGCTTCTACGCGCGCATGAGCGAGGAGATGAACGGCGCCGCCGACCGCGACGTAGACTCCTGGGACCGGTTCTTCTTGCAGGCGCGCGCCAGCTACCAGCACGGCGAGGACATGCGGCGCGCCTGTCGCAAGATGTGCAACATGATGATGACGAGAGACCCGCGCATGCGTGCGCTTGTGCAAAAGTACTTCTCGCCCACCGACTACTTTGACGTGCGACGGCGCATGGTGGGGACCGGCATGGTTGGCGGCAAGTCCTGCGGCATGCTTTTGTCGCGCAAGATTGTCGAGAAAAACCTGCCCGAGGTCGTTGGCCTGCTGGAGCCGCACGACTCGTTCTACGTGGGCACGGACGTCTTCTATACGTTCATTGTAGAAAACGACCTGTGGCCGCTGCGCATCGCGCAACGCGGCGACGGCTACCTGCGCGTGGCGGATTCTTTGGCGCAGGGCATCGAGAATGGAACCTTCCCGCCCGAAATTGAGCAGGGCTTCCGTCGCGTCCTGGACTACTTTGGCCAGGTTCCCATCATTGTGCGATCGTCCAGCTGCCTTGAGGACGCGTTTGGGAACGCCTTCGCCGGCAAGTACGACTCGGTGTTCCTGCCCAACGTGGGTGACCCCGAGCAGCGGCTCCGCGAGTTCGAGCGCGCCGTCAAGCGTGTGTACGCGTCAACCATGAACCCCTCGGCGCTGGAATACCGTCGGCGCAACGGCTTGGACACAGCCGAGGAGGAGATGGCGCTTCTCGTTCAGCGCGTGAGCGGCTCTCGCTATGGCGACGCGTACTTCATGCCCACGGCCGCGGGCATTGGCTATTCTCGCAGCGCATACCGATGGCTTCCGGACATGGACCCCTCCGCCGGCATGCTTAGGCTGGTGATGGGCCTTGGCACAAAGGCGGTGGACCGCACCGAGCGTGACTACCCGCGGCTTGTGAGCCTGGACAGGCCAGCTGCCACCACGATGGTCACAGATGCGGACCGACACCGCTTCTGCCAGCGCGGATGCGACCTTATCGACCTCGCGGGCAGCGCATTTGCCGAGAAGCCCTGCACAGACATTGCGCCCCTCATGCCGGCGTCGGTGCGACCCATGGTGATGGAGCACGACCGCGAGGCCGAGCGCATGCTGCGCGAGCGCGGTCAGCGGCGAGAGGTGACGTTTGCCTCGTGCGCGGGGCTTGCGGGCGACCGGCGCTTCACCACGGCCATGCGCAAGATCCTTCGCGCGCTGCAGGAGGCGTACGACTACGCCGTCGACATCGAGTTCACCGTGAACGTAGACAGGGCAAGCGGCGAGGGGGCCGAGCCGCGCTTTGTGATCAACCTGCTGCAATGCCGGCCGCTGCAGTCCTTCAAGGGCACGGGTTCGGTCGAGGTGCCCGCCGCGTCTGGGCCGGTGCTGCTCCGCGCTGCCGAGGACACCATGGGCGCCTCGATGCAGGCAAGCGTCGACTTTGTCTGTGTGGTCGATGCCGCAGGTTATCGGGCATGTCCGCACGGCAAGCGGCCGGGCGTTGCACGCGCTGTTGGCGAGGCCGCGCGCAAGGTGCGTGAGGTGACGGGCGCAACCGCAGTGCTTCTTGTGCCCGGCCGGATTGGCACCTCGTCCCCTGACCTGGGCGTACCCGTCACCTTTGCCGAGATAGCCGCCTTCCGGGCGATTGTCGAATACGCCGATGCCGCCCACGGGTTCTCCCCCGAGCTGTCGTATGGCAGCCACATGTTCCAGGACCTCGTCGAGCAGGACATCCTCTATTGCGCGGCGCTCGAGCGCGGAGCGACCGTCTTCGACCGCAGCGTGCTTTGCGACCTGCCACAGGTGGGGCTCGATGCCGCTGCGGCAGGCCCCGACATCGCGGCATGCATTCGCCTGTACGACGCGCGCGGGCGTGGCCTGGGGCTGTGGCACGACCTTATGAGCGGAAAGACGCTCATGGCGTTTGAGTGAGCGAGACGAAATTCCGGTTGGTGGCGGTTTTGGCGAGACTTCTTATGCGGCTGCGGTGCGGGGCAATTCTCGGACGGAGTCCTCGCTGGGGAGGCGACGCGTGCAAACCGGCAGCTACCGACGGAGCCTCGAACCGAAATCTGCGGCTTAATTGCACTCTGACGAGAAGCCACAAGCCATCTACCTGCGGTTATTCTCAGCAACTCCCGTCCAGGACTGCAATTAAGCCGCAGATTTCAACGCAGACTGGGGGGAGTATCTATTGTTGGCGTTCAGGGATCTTGGGGCAATTCTTGGACAGCGATTTGGACAGGGGTGAAAACCGTTTGGACAGATAAAATACAGGCCAGAGGAAGTACCCTCTGGCCTGCGAGTTTATGGTGGGCGTTAGAAGATTTGAACTTCTGACCTCTTCCGTGTCAGGGAAGTCCTGGGCCCATAGCAAACCATTACACTCCCCTACACTTTGGACAGTTATCGCAGCTAGATGGGCTGTTTTCGAAAACCGAACACTACAGACCGCTACACAATACAACGCTCCAGGCGGGCTCATTCGTACCGGAATTCGTACCACCCCTAAGCCATTAAGCTCTAGTCAGGTTCATAGGATGAGCGCCGTTGCATTCTCATGACAGAACGTCACCTTTCATTCTTGATGAAACTGATTCAACAAATACCGCCCAGGAAGACAGGAGTCGAAGCCTTGACGGACCTATAGGGGGTGCCGCGCACCCCCTCGCGCGCAGTGCGCGCTCACCCCCTTGCCCTGCCCCGCCAGGGCACGCGGCGAAGAGCTCGCCGCATGTCCTGGCGGGGCATCTAGGTCATTCTGGAAGGGAACCACGCACGGCAAGGGCTGTGCGAAGCAAAAGGGCTACAGGCACGACCAGCACCACAAGGGTGACGAAGACAACGTCCGCAAGCACCCAAGCAAGCTCCTCGCGCATCAGGAAAGCAGCTCGTTCACGCGCTTCTGAACGGCAGCGTAGTCTGCTCCGAGGCGGCGCCTACGCTCCTCGCCATTGCCGTAGTCCCCGCGAATCACCGCGCGTGCCAGAGCGTCGACGTCCACAGAAGATGAGCTAGAGGCCGTTTTGCCCCCAAAAATCTCGTTCACCCTGGTCTGGACTGCAGCATAGTTCGAGCCCAGAGCTGCTCTACGTGCATCTCCGTTACCGTATTTTCCGGCGATAGCCTCACGGGCAAGGGCATCAATGTCAGAGGAGGGCGCAGAGGGGGCTGACTCTGGCTTGGAGTCTCCAAGGCCGGTCATGCGGTCGTACCAGAGCTGGGCACGTTCGATGTAGGCCGACTTCTGGGAGCCGTAAATCTCGCCTGGGCATG
Source organism: Tractidigestivibacter montrealensis (assembly GCF_024741235.1). GTDB lineage: Bacteria > Actinomycetota > Coriobacteriia > Coriobacteriales > Atopobiaceae > Tractidigestivibacter > Tractidigestivibacter montrealensis. Next base: position 25,915 of record NZ_JANSKA010000010.1, read on the forward strand.
AGGTGCTCGCGAAATGCTTGTGCGGGAAGACGTTGACGTCCCATTGGGGACGCCCCAGCCCGTAGAGCCTGCAGAGGGCAGCGGTGAGGTGCGCGCCGTTGTCGAGGCAGGCCTCGGTGATCGTTCCGTCCGGGCGATTGGCGTGCTCGATGCCGATGGACTGGCAGTTCTCCGCCCAGTTGCCTGCATGCCAAGCGGTATCCCTGTCCCAGACGAGCTGACCGATGCGGCCCGAGGATTCCACCTGGTAGTGTGCGCTTGCGGTGCGCGTCTGCCACCAGCTGTGGACGTCCTCGACGGTGCCGTCGGCCGCGTTGTAGTGGATGACGACATGGCGGATCTTGTAGCCGGAACGGCCGCTCGTGAAGTGCTTCTGCATGAGGAGGTCGAGGTCTGCCACGCACTTCGCCCAGTCCCTCATTCGAGATCACCGCCCTCCTTGTCGACGTGCATGCCGATCTCGGCCATGAGGGGCGAGAGAGCGGCCATCACGAGGGCGACGACGAAGGCCCTCCATTCGGGGGCGATTGCAATCGTGCCTACGATGAGGTCGAGGTTAGCCACAACCACGCCAAGAACACCCTGGGCGACCGTGCGCGCGAGCCTCCACCACCACTCGTTACCGGTCAGGAACTCGTTCATTGCTGCTCCGCCTTCCTCTCGAGCGACTCGACGTCGTTCCTGAGGAGCGCAACGTCCCTCTCGAGGCCGTAGGTGCGCTCGACGAGGCAGTTGTGCTTGTCGACCCGGCGGGAAAGCTCGTCGATCTTCTGCTCCATGACCGCACGGGACTTCGAGTTGCTCGCCAGGACGCCGGCAAGCGTCATCCCGCCCGAGATGAGTGCGACGATCACCGACTCCACCCTGACCCCCTGACGACGTCATCCGACGCGACCATGGTCGCAGCCCGTCACAGAGGTGCTTGTTACGCGGGATTTCAATTGCAAGCAACAGAGAGACCCGAGTGAAAGGCGGAGCGATGGTGGACCCGAGCGACTACGTTGTGTTGGACGTGGAGACGAACGGCCTCGACGAGGAGAGGGACGACCTTCTCTCGATTTCGGTGTACGTACCGGACGAGGAGCGAACCTATGACAGGTTCCTGCCGCTGGAGAGGCAGGCGAAGCTGAGCCCTGACGCGGCGTGGGTGAACGGAATCACCGAGGAAGACCTTGCAGGCAGGGAGCCGCTCTCCCAGGTGGAAGTCGACGAGCTCCTCGAGGGGTGGCACGTGGGAGAGAGGACTGTGCTCACGTTCAGTGGGAGCGGCTTCGACGAGCGCTTTCTCCGAAGCTATATGGAAAGCCATGGGCTCACTGGGTACTCGCAGGTGAAGTTCCTCGACATCAAATCGATGGTATGCCGCCTCGGCGAAGGGCATTCCAGGGCATCCAAGGACAACCTGTGCCGCGCATTCGGAATTTCCGGCGTCAGCGAGATACACACGTCGGCCAACGACTGCCTGCTCGAGTGGAGACTCTTCGAGGCTATGGACGGCCTTCCGGTCGTGGTAGCGGGAGACGTCGTCTACTGCTGCGAGCGCGTAGGGGAGCTGCCTCACCCCGCGGTCAGGTAGCCGGCGTGGCTCTCGTTGTCGATGACGGCGTAGTCCGCCGAGGTCTTCGAGGATGAGAAAACGGTTCCGTTCCCGCCCACGAGCTTGGAGTCGGCGTAGAAGGTGTTCGACTTGGTCGTGAACGCTGTCGGCAGCGTCCACGATGAGCTGGCGAGGATCGTCGTGAGCGAGGACATCCCCGAGAAGGCGTAGTTCCACCTCAGAATCGTGGACGGGTCGAGCCCGCGCAAGTCGAGCGTCTGGAGGTTGACCGAGCCGTTGAAGAGGTACTCGATGCTCACGGGGTGGACGTTCGACCAGCCGTCGAAGGCTATCGCGGAGGACTTGGTGTTGTAGAACCAGTAGTCCATGGACAGGCCGGAGACGCCGGACATGTCGGAGGCGAAGGTGACGCTCGTGATGGTGTCGCGGAGCTCGTGCCAGGGCATGGACCCGAGGCCGTTGTAGCGCGCGTTAGTGCAGAGGGTCCCCGAGGCGGTGACGGTGCGGCTGGCGTCGATGACGCCGTAGCGGTTGACAACGAGGGAGCCGTCTGAATACAGGTACGCAAACGCCCAGGAGCGCTGGTCGTCGGTGTTGCAGACCAGAAGGCCATTGGTGCCCGTCGTGAAGGCAGACTTCCCCATCGTGTCCTTGGCCACGGTGAGGTGCCCGCCGACGAGCTTACGGCATCCGTAGAACGGGATGCTCGCGGCCGAGATGGAAGGGGCGTATGCGGCGTCGCACCAGATCGACCTCAGCTCCGAGTCACCGGAGAAGGTCTGGTTCGCCTTGGCCACGCCGGAGATGTTGTCGAAGCCGGTCACGTTCATGAGCGCGGTCATGCCCTGGAACCAGTGAGATATGTCCGTGAAGGTGACCTCGCTGAAGGAGGAGTCGACGCCGACGAAGATGATCTGCTCGCGAACGTCGTGCCAGGGCAGGTCGGAGTCACTGGCATAGCCGTCGGTCGAGACCTCCCAGGAGGCCAGGATTTCCCCCTCCCCAGAGGAGAGCTGCGGCCCGTCGAGGTAGTTGAACTCGATGCTCCTGCCGCGGTTGTAGAGGATGGCTCGCGGCTTAAGGCCTACGTCCCAGGTGAGGTCGCGTATCGCCTGAGCCATCTCTCCGGGCTTGTACTTCGTGGAGAGTCCGTTCTGGCCGCGTATCGCCGCGGCGATGTCCGAGAAGACGGAGTCGGAGACGACGCCCGAGCCGCTCTTCAGGGTTAGCGTGGCGGCATCGCCCGACTTCGTCCCGTCGAGCGCCGTGACCGCCGCCGCCATGTCTGCCGGCTTGTAGGACGCGCTGCCGCCGCTCTGCTCGCGAATCGCGTTGGCGATGTCGCCCAGGACGGACTCGGCGATGATGCCCATGCCCATCAGTAGCTCACCTCCGAGAGGTCGGGGAACTGCTCGGTGACCCACGCCTTGGTGGCGTAGGCGGAGAGGTCGGGCGTCGTGCCATCCTCGCCCTTCGCGCCAGTGGCACCAGTCGCCCCAGTGGCTCCCGCCTCGCCCTTGAGCCCGGTGAACGCGAATGAGAGCGTCCTGGCGGATGGGGTCCCGCCGAGCGTGACGGAGACGGCGGGCGTACCCGACGAGGCGTCCACGGTGGCGGTGACGTCCGCGATCGTCGCGTCTGCGCCGTCCCTGCCGGCAGCGCCGGCCGTGCCTGCCGGCCCGGTCTCGCCCCTGGGGCCCTGGGGACCCTGAGCGCCAGTGGCGCCGGTCGCGCCCCGCGGTCCCGTCTCGCCCCGCTCGCCCTTGGGGCCTACGAGCGCTGCGAGCTGCGCCTGCGTGAAGTCGTCGTAGGTGAAGGCGTCGCCCTTGGGCCCGACGGCGCCCGCCGGTCCCTGAGGCCCCGCGTCGCCCTTGGGGCCGCGCAGGTCCGACGAGCTCGTGCCGCTCGCGGAGGTCAACGTGAGTACGCTGCCCTCCCACGAGTGCGTGCAGCCCACGCCGTCCCTGCCGGCTGGTCCCTTGTCGCCCTTGGGGCCTGCGGGGCCCGGCGCACCCCTCAGCTCGCCGGCGTCGCGCGCCGCCCTCAGCTCGGCCGCCACGGCAAGCGCGTCGGCGGCCGCGTCCTCGTAGCGCTTGATTGCATCCACGAACAGCGTGAAGCCGTCGCGCACGGCGAGCGTGCCCACGAGGGAGGTGCCCACCTCCACGTCGAAGGCGGGAGAGGCGATTGCCCGCTCGCCCCAGCTGAGCAAGACCTCGCACTCGCATGAGCCCTCGTGGGAGGCCATCGCCGCCGGCCAGAACACGCGGAACTCGCCGGCAGCCGCGTCGACCGCCTCCATTGCCACGCATCCCCGCGCGTGGGTCTGGCGGTGGCGCCACACCAGGTACAGCGTCGCGCCGGACGAGAGGTCGAGCGCCCTCCCGCCGCGCGTCACGGTGAGGAGCATTCCGCGCCCGCGCGCGTCCTGCGGCGAGGCTGCGAGCGCGCCGGGCTCCCATGTGTCGCTGGCGCTCCAGCTCACCCTGCCGAGGCCGTCGGCGTCGAGCGCCGCCTCGGTCGCATCGGCCAGGACGTCGTCAGACATGTCAGAACTCCTTTCCCGAGAGGTCCTCGAGCGAGGCGACGGTGTCGGAGGCCTTCGACGCGGTCTCCTCCACCGCGACGACGCGCGTCAGGATCTCGGCACTCCGCTCCCAGGTCGCCCGCTCGACCGAGCCAAGCGTCACGTGAGCCCGCGTCGCGCCATCGCCGAAGGTGCGCACGCGACGCACGCAACGCGCGGTGAGCCGCCACTCCGGCGACCTCGACGCATCGATTACCGCCACGTCGTCGCCGAGCCCCACGCCGACGCCGCCGTCCACCATCGCCACGTCGCACTCGTACGAGACGCGCGGCCGGCTGGACTCCGCGAGCGCCGCCCTGGTGAGCGCCAGGAGTTCGGCTGGGTCCTCGCACTCCGGGAACACGACCTGCCCGAACGAGTGGACGCGCTCGCGGCGCGCGGCGTCCCAGCGCCCCCAGCGCTCCCGTGCCGCGTCATCACCGACCCACTTAACAGAACCGTTAACGGACTCGAAGGAGAGCCTTCGGGTATAGCCGCCCGTCGGGTTGCCCTCCGCGTCCTCGATTGGCAGGCCCTTGCCCCATCCGTAGAGCGCGGTGAAGACCTCGCCCTCTAGGACGGTCCTCGTGCAGCCGGCGAGGTTGCGCCCGTACGAGAAGCGCGCGCCGTGCCAGCCGCCCACGCGGGGGAGGAGCGATGCCCTTCTCCTGGCAACCCGGCCGCCCTCGACGTCCAGCTCGCAGAGGAGCTCGCCGCCCCACACCGAGGCGACGCGCCTCAGGGCGGCGAGGGCGTTCGTGTGGTAGAGAAGGGCGCTGCGCTTCGCGTCGCCCACCGCCACGTCGCCGGACGACCAGCGCGTCCGCGCCAGCACCGCCGCCATCGCCTGGACCGCCGTCCTGCCCACCAGCTGCTCCTCCACGACGTAGTCGCGCAGAAGCTCGCACAGGGAGGACTCCGCGTACACGTGGCAGGCGCCCTCCAGGGGCTCGTCGGTGCGCACGACCTCGTGCTCGCGCCAGCGGCCGTCCTCTGGGTCGTGCCACACGAGCCGGTCGCCCTTCTCAGGCGCTGCCAGGCAGTCGAGCTCGACCGTGTCCTCGCCGCCTACCTCCTCGGTATGCGTCATCGAGCCTAGGGTGGGAAGGACGCCCACGCGCTCGTCCCAGCGGTCGAAGAGGTAGAGCGTCGGCACCATCACGCCCACCTCTCCACCCAGCGCACGACGTGGGAGGAGCAGCCCGAGAAGGATGGGGCCACGTCGCCCGGGCCGATGGCGAAGAAGTCGCTCCCCAGGGTCACGTCGGCCGTCGCGTCCTCGCCGCCCACCGTAACCGCCTGCGCAGCGCAGTCAACCATGACCACGTCGCCCGCCGCAAACGTGCGCTCCAGCGTGAAAGCAGAGTTGCCGCACGCCACCGAGACAACCGTCCCCGCCTCGGCCACGAGCGCGAGCGTCGGCCAGGTCGGCCAGGTGCCACCGACGGCAAAGGAGAGGCCATCGCTCGAGCCGGAGGCGCCGTAGGCGATGGGGTCCATGCATAGGAAGGTGACGACGGCAGAGCCATCCGCGAAGAGTGACGACCAGTCGGAGACGCCCGTACAGACAACGTCCCGCCACCTGAGGGTCGGCTCGCCTGGCACGACGAGCTCGCCGCCCGCGGGGGCGAGCAACCATGACCTAATCCGCGCACGTGCATCGGAGCGCTTCGCAACCGTCGTCGCGTCCGCGTCGTCGAGGAACAGCCTAACTGCGAGCTCGAGCGGCTCCACGTCGCCGCCGAGGAGCGCGAGGCCGGGACGCCCGGGCACCCGCGCGGTCACCGGGGAGACGGCGTGCGCGACGGGCTCCACGAGCTCGGCGCTCGCGACGCCTGTCAGGTCGTGCCCGGCGAAGGTGATTGAGCTCACAGCTGACCACGCGCCCTTGCGTAGGCGGTTGCGCGACGCTGCGCCTCGCGCCCGATGCGCTCGGTATCTGAGGCGGCTGGCCTGCCTTCGGTGCGGGAGCGGGGGTCGGCCCGCGCGCCCGACTTCGTCCTGTTAGCGATGTCGGGGTCGTCCGAGGAGCGCCCGCGCCGCGTCTCGTCAGCCATTGCCGACCACCCCCGTCATCGTCATCGGGACATCCCACACCCAGCGGCCCGAGCGGTCTCGCCCGTAGGGCACCGGCCGGCCGACGTCGCAGGCCACGATCCTCGTGCCTGCCGGCGTCTCCGCCGAAGCCCAGTCCCAGACCGCGAGGTCCAGCGCGACGCCGCGCGCCGTCGCCTCGGCATCCCCGGGGTCGTCGCAGCACACGTGGGCGACGAGGGTGCGCCTCCCGCGCTCGGAGCCGTCCGCCTGCCTGCTCTCACGCTCCCAAGTGCCGCAGGAGACGACGATCGGCTCGCAGCATACCCACGCTGCCACGGGCACGTCGTAGGCGTTCGCGTAGCCCGCCCCGCGCAGGGCGTCGCGCACCGCGCGAGCGGCCACGCCCGCAGGGAAGCTCGCCATCATCCCACCTCCAGCTCCCAGTGGTGGACCTGTCCGCGCACCACGCAGCACCGCCTGCAGCTCAGCACCTGCATGCCGGGAAGCGAGCCCAGCACCACACGGCTCCCGGCCGGAACCTCGAAGGCGCCAGAGCTGTTCACCGCGTCAACGAAGACGCGGCCCGAGTACGCCGAGCCCCTGTGTGCCTCGTCCGAGACGGCGTCCCCGAGCTGCAGGCGGACGTGGCGCACGAGGCGAGCCTCGCGAAAGCCGCCCTGCCCGTCCGAGGGAAAGACCAGCATGTCGTCCGGGAGCAGCCGCCTCGGTATCGGCCTCAGGTACCTCATCGCCGCCCCGCCCCCGAGAAGGCGAGGCCCGATCCCGCAAGCTCGGAGAGCGCCGCCTCGGTCGCGACCTCGCGCCCCGTGGTGCCCTTCTCCATGTAGTTCGTCACCTTGAAGTCGCCGATTGCGTAGCCGCCTACGCGCCCCTCGCCGAACTCCGCGAAGGCGTCGGCTGCCGCGCAGCAGGCGCGGCCCCAGGCGAGGAGGTCGACCGCATCCCACCCGTCCTCCGGCGCCGCGCCTCCGCACAGTCCGCGCACGCACCTCAGCGCGGCGGGAAGCGCCTCCGCATATGAGGACGCATCCAGGGCGCCGCCGTAACGGTCCCGGTAGAAGAGGAAGGAGGGGCCGGATGGCCCCACGCCGTCGAGGCCGGCCATCGCGCACCACCTACGCCGCCGGCGCGGCGCTCACGTGCACGCCCGCGAGCCTGTTGTCCAGCAGCTCCACGATGCCGTACTTGCGGTACTTCATCATGTAGCTGTCGAGGCTCTCCAGCTCGTCCGGCGAGAAGACCCTCGACGCCACGTGCTTGTCGAACTTGATGACCGCGCTCTTCTCCACGACCATGAAGTTGATCGCGCGGCCGTCCGAGGCCTTCGCGTAGCCGAACTTGTCCGAGTCGCCGGACAGTAGGTCGATCTTCGTGTAGAAGCGCGTCTGCGGCACCTCGACGATTCGGGAGAAGCGCGTGAGCACGCGGTTGCTCATGTTGGGGTCGGCGAGGCTGTAGTCGTCGAGTACGCCCTTAAGCGTCGGAGTGATGAAGAGGTAGCGGCTGCCCGTCGTGACCTCGGCCTCGTCCATCGCGTTCGTCACGGAGCGCAGCGCAGCCAGGACGTCCTTCGCCTTCGCGGAAGACAGGTCGGCCGAGTCGACGGTGACGCCGTCGTGTCCTGCTATCTGCGCGTAGGTGTAGGCGTCGGCCTCCGGCGCCACCTGCGTGCGCTGAAGCTCGGCGCCGGCCTGCACGAAGCAGTCCAGGACACCCGCCTCCTCGACGTCCATCACGTCGGCCATGAGGCGGATGCCGCGGTCGTATCCGAAGGTCTTCGTCTCGTAGCTGAAGTCGATGGAGCCAGTCTTGTATCCCACGTTGCGCGTGTAGTCGCCGAGGCCGGACACCGCGATCTTCGGAATCATGATCTCCTTCGCGTTGCGCCCCGCGCGCGCCAGGCGCGCAGGCGAGTTCAGGCAGGTGCTCGTCGCCTCCCTCTTGTAGACGGCGTCCAGCACGGACACGTAGTTCTTCGCGTACTCGATCTTGTTGTCGGCCATGGGCTACTCCTTACCCTCGTCATCCTCGGAAAGGCCCGCGAGTTCGCGCCAGTGCTTGAGCCGCTCCTTCTCCGCGCTCCCGCCGGAGGCCCCTGCGGGCTCCAGCCCGGTCGCGCCGCCCTCGGGTCCAGCGTCCGAGAAGAGCCACGGCTCCGCCTCCCTGAGCTTGGCGACGTCGCCGCCGTGGTCTGCTAGCAGAGCCTTCGCGGCCTTGGTGGAGCGGCACCCGGCGGACCTGAGCGCGAAGTCGGTGCGCTCGTCCTCCATCTGCCGCTTGAGCTCCGCGATCTGCCTGCCGAGGTCGTCGGCAGCCTTCTTGGACTTCGCCGCGTCGGCCACCTTCGCGGAGAGCTCCGCGATCTTCGCGTCCTTGGCCCTGATCTGCGCCTCGTAGTCCTCGGGATTCGCATTCCCGGCGCCTACCTGCAGCTGCGCCTGCGGCTTCTGCTGCGACTGCTGCTGCCCCCGCCCGCCGCCCTGCGGCTGCTGGCCGCCCTCCGGCTGCCCCTCGACCTGCTGCTGCGCCTGCGCGCCATCCTGCTCACCGTCCATCCGGACCGCCCTTCCGAGTCGGCGGGCAAGAAAAATGCCCGCACCTTGTTGGTACGGGCATTGTCCGGGGGCGTCACAGATGGGCGTCCTTTGATGTGATAGCTGGGAGGTGAAGCACTACGTGCTTGCTTGGGATTGCTGAGCCAATTGAATCATGTGATGACAATGATCGGCATAGCCAGTGGATTCAAAGAGGCTCTCCAAAACGTGCCGGTAGCTTTCGGTCGTTGCCCCTGTATTGATGAACGTCTCATCATCGAAGGCGCTATGAGACCCAGCGTTTGCCCACGAAAGAAACGACCTTGCTACCTCTCGGTCGGGGCTACTCATTCCGGACACGAGTTGATCGATGTCAATCCCTCCCATCAGCTTGAAGAAGGTCTCGACAATGCGACGAGCGACGTTCTGGGCAGTCAGGGGCCTGCAATCGGCGCTGTATAGCTCCTGCCAAAGGAGCTTATATGTGCTGCTGATGGGGTTCTTGGCGCACCGCGCGATGGTGGAATGTCCAACACGTTTGCGAATGAAGTAATAGGAAGTTTGGGATTCACCATCTCCAGCACGGCTGTAGGTTATTTCCTTATGGAATGTTATGTTGTGGGTCAGGACGATGAGCTGGTCAATCGGGCCCTCTTTGCTTCGGGCCTGCTGCGCGAGCCTTCGGACAAGGGAGCTGGTAACGAAAAGGACATCGGCATCCATGCTCGTGATGGGGTCGTCTATGACGACGACCCGCTTCTCGGACACGCCGGTTGTCGTCTGACTTCCGCTCATCAGATTGTAGAAGTAAAGAAACGCCAGGAAGCTGGACTCGCCTTCGCTCAGAGTGTTCTCGACGAGGTCACCATTCTCACGGATGATGCGGTAGGACTTATTGTCGTCGGCGACATCGAGCTTGAAGTTCGTGAACCCGAACCTCACAAGGAGATCGTTAATGGTGTCGGCGGTTTCGCGAACGTTGGTTATTCTCTTTTCGGCCGTATCGCGGTTGGCCCTCCATGAGCTAATCCGCTCTTCGGATTTCTGAACCGATGACGTCAATCCATTGATCCTTTTGGCCAAAACTTCCGCCTGTTCCTGAAGTGGCTGTATGCGTGGCTTCGCCTGCAGACTAATGTACTTCCAGATGCTGTCTGTCGTGGTCTTTCTGAGCGAAGCGCGGTTTGAAACGATACGGTTGTGCTCGCCAACTTTTTCTCGTGCGCTTTCAAGTAGGCTGGCAATCTCCTTGCAGGTGTCGCTACAAGAGCCAAGGGTCACTGGCAAACTGGGATTAGTTCCCTTGTCGGCGAGGGCAGAGAGGTTCAGCTGAGTGATGCGCCTGAATTCCTCCAATGAAGCGCGCAGCTTGTCGGAACTCAAGAAGGAGGCGTAGCTATTGAGGATTCCTTCAATCTGGCTCGAGGCCTCGGAAGTCAGGCTCTTGTATCTGTTAGTGGTTTGATGCAGAGTCTCGATGTCATCGGCATATGTACGGTCGAAGAACTGTTCCAACTGCGTTTTGAAGTCCTTGGTGATGGTTGGCTGTTGGCAGAATGGGCAAATGGGACCTTCACCGATATAATGACGGCCAGTTGCCACCCAGTCACTGTTCCCAAGCTCACTTATGATGGCGGTTATCGGGAGATCCTCCTTGCCAACGATGACCTTCTTTAGCACCGGAGTCTCTTCGAGTGTGAGAATATCTGAGAAGTCAACAGGAGGAATCTGTGGAACAGCGGTTTTCGTGTCGTCAAATACCAGAGTGGCGTTCTGGTCCAACTCTTGGGCATCGGGAGTTGGCTCATCTGGTTGTAGCGACGAAAGCGTTTTGATGACCTTGTCGTAGAAAGCGGATTTCTTCCCGGTACCCTTTAGAGCAGGTTGAAATGAGCCGGGTAGATCACGCCTTATTTGCCAGCAAGCTTCTTGAAGCTGTCCGGTCAGGTGCTCGCAGTCGGCTTCCGATTGGTCGAGGTTGGCTTGGGCAGCTTTGGCTGACTTCTCTTCCTTCTCGATTTTGGCGGTAAGGTCGTCGATTGCCTTCTGGGCTTCTACCGAGTCCTTGCCTATAGTAAAGACGCCCGGGACGTTGTCGACGTGCCTGAAGTTCTGTTCGATGAAGTCGCGGTTATATACGTAGGTGCTTATGGCGCCGCCATCATCCCAGTGGAGGTACTTTGGATCGGCGGACGTCGACTCATTTGCAATAAGCCTACTAACGGTCGTCTTGCCCGATCCGTTAGGACCGAACATAAAACATACCCTGTTGAGATGGTCAATGACGGTTTGTTCTGAATCAAAAGGTACCCTGAGCGGGAGATCGATTCGCGTAATCATAAAATGCTTTCTCTGCGTTTGGTTTAATAAGCGATGCAAAGCATAGGTTCTTTAGTCACAGTTTCTTGATGGGATTCGCAGAATTATCTAGGGGCCAATTGAAGGAGAGTCCATCAAAGGGTTAACCTCGGCTAAGCCTTCGCGTCTGCAGGGTTCTAACTCATCAATCTAAACTGATTCAAAAGACATCCCCTGATATAAAGAAAAAGAGAAAAAGGAAACCGCCTTTGCAATTGATCACTTGAGACCTTTACGTCTCTGGTAGCCAAGAAACATGTGATCGGAAGGACGCCACCTAGTAGCATATTCATCAGCTTTATGTAGCCACCATGCAAGTCTTTCGTCTGGCTCAACTTCTTCGTTCCAGTATTCCTTGAATAGAGCAGGGTCTAGAGACCTCGATGCTTCAATCATGTCGTCTTGAAGAATAATGAACGCACGCTCCTTGTTGGATTTGCCTGACCCATCTGATCTGGCTACATGGGCCACGCTACCCGCGGAAAAGAGATCGCGCGCTTGATGACAAAGCACGCCATGATAAGTAAGCATGAACATTACAACGTCGTTGTACTTCCCATTCTGATTGCCGTCCTTAAGCACTTGGGGACAAAGAAGGGTGGCCTCGGCGCGATACTGGATTTTTGTTTTAGGGTCGAGTGATGTATAGAGAATAGGGTCAACTGAGGTGCTGTGCTCCTCACCACTATTGGTATCCTCAAGCCACCAGAGGTGACCTTCCGGATGGATAGAGCGAGCATACTTGCGAATGTAAGGCATTTTATCCAATATATCGAGTCGACGAAATTCGTCGTAGGAAATTCCCATAAGCTTAAATAGGGATTCTTTCTCACCAGTCATATCGACCTGAAAACGAGGCTCATGGGAAGTGCGAACATGGACAACGCATTCCTCGTAAAGCTTCCAACGAGAAGCTGGGGTTCCACCCATCTTGCCAAACATTAGATAAACGGTTTTAACGCTCTCTACACGTTTTGTCTCGCGTATTGAATTGGCGATGCTCACCCATTTATCTGCCTTGGTAAACTTTACTTCCACACCAAATTCACCACAAGGGACATCGGGAAATGTCTGTCCGCTCGGATGAAGGTCTACGGCATTGGGAGAGTTCGACCCATCGGAACGCTGCACTTCATCATGCAATCGCTGGCGTACGTGTTGTTCATATGAAAGCGCATCCGAAAACCACGAGGCATTCGGATGCGTCCTCATATCTTCAGTTAATTGTTTTGCCACAGAGTCTAAGACTGTTTCAAAGTGCTTTTGATCCATCCTGTTTGATACCACCCAAGGTCACGGCAACAGATTTAGCCAAATGCCATGCTAATACAGGTGGTACGGCGTTTCCAATTTGGCGCTCGGTTTCCCTAAGCCCAGAAACAAATTTGAACGTATCGGGAAAAGACTGAATGCGAGCGGCTTCGCGCATTGAGATTCTGCGGGGAAGTGAATAGTGGTACTGAATGTTACCGTGGCATTCAGCACGAATGGTGTACCCAGGCCTGTCAGCAATCAAATGGCGGTTGCCCTGTTCGCTGGAGCGCTTAGCCTTACTCCAAATATGCGAGAAGTCTTTATTCCAGTCCATCTCTTCGAGATCGCCTATAGCTTGCTGAGCAGTAATAGGGTTATCGGGAGTGGTTTCTTTGGGCGGACAAAACTCAGGCAAGTTCTGTTGCGTTCCGACGATGAAAACGCGGTCACGCGTCTGGGGAACACCATATTTTGAAGCGTCATATCTATGTATGTTGAGGTTATAGCCGAGACTTCCAAAATCTTCGACAATCTTTTTGAAGGACTCACTGTTGGACTTGAGAAATAGACTTCCAACATTTTCGGCAACAAAGACTTTTGGATGAGTGCGCTTCACAGCTTCAACTATGGCAATGTACAAGCTGCTTCGCTCCCCCTTAATGCCCTTCATCTTGCCGTTAATGCTTATGTCTTGACAGGGAAAGCCGCCAATTACGACGTCAACAGTACTCGGGAGCGAGTCTAGTTTTTCATTAACATCGCCCTGGATGATTTTTCCAAGATTGAACTCATATGTACTGCAGGCAGCCGGATTGAGCTCATTGGCCCAGACGATGTCGAATGGAAGCCTCGAATAATAGTGATTCAAGAACTCGAAACCGCCGACAAATCCCAGGTCGAGCCCACCACAGCCAGAAAAGAGACTCGCAACGGTCCATTTTGTATGATTGCAGGGGTAGGGTTCAGAATCGTCAACGACCCAATTTCTACCAATTTTCTTTGCGGTGACAAGCCTTCCCTGTTCAGCAAGACGTCTAATAGTATCTGCGCTTCGATTTTGAATCGATGCGTAATCACTTAATGAAACCAGCATAGTATCTCCCCTCTGTGAAGAGGAGTTTACACGCTATCGTGTACCTAATGAAGTAGATTCATAAGAATTCACTTCTGAAAATCTATCGTGTTTATCTGGCATTATCCCATCTAGTGATAAAAATCCAACATACTGGTATTGCGCAAATAGTGCGCAGGTACGGCATGGCGTTTTTATAGGTATCCGAGTTAACGGGAGCTAAGAGGCATCTTCAAATAAAAGAGAATGAGGTGCTAGAACATGACCAACAGAGAAAGAACAAGAAAGAACTTGGGTGAAGAGCCGCTTAGCGAATGATGCGAACAATCAGAGAGTAGAAGAATCCTCATTAAGTAAGCCGCAGAAGGCACAAATGTCTCGAAAGAAAACTCTCTGTTAGACCAGCATTGACGTAGCCGCTCCCTGCCGTTGCCAATAGTCCCA
>NZ_JANSKA010000011.1 GCF_024741235.1 Tractidigestivibacter montrealensis
GAAGTGTGGGAAATCGACAGAGCGAACTGTCGACTTTTACTTGACTGAATGCACTATGGCCTCGACCGCACGGACGTTGCGGTCACTGCCGGCCCTGCGCTCTTCCACACGAGGAGGAACGGCATTGTAGCGAACGGGCGCTACGACGAGCGCACGGGGCGCTTTACGGTCCTTGCTGGCTCGCAGGTCGACCTCTCTCGACCCGTTCTCAAGAACGTTGGTGCCTCGGAAGCGAGGAAGGAGCTCCTCGGGGAGGCGTCGGGGGTGGCTACCCTTTGCGACGACGTGACCTTCGGCAGCCCGAGCTCGGCTGCGGTGTTCGTCCTCGGGGGGGAGCCAGAACGGCTGGACCGAGTGGGTAAACGAGGCGGGCGAGACTCTCGACGCCGCCTACAGGGGGAAGGGGAAAGAGACCCGATGAACAAGCAGCAGCTAGCCGCCCGGATCTGGGCGTCGGCCAACGAGATGCGCTCTAAGATCGAGGCGAGCGAGTACAAGGACTACATCCTCGGCTTCATCTTCTACAAGTTCCTCTCGGACCGCGAGGAGCAGTTCCTGCTCAAGAACGGCTTCGACAGTGAGAGCATGGAGACGGTCAGGGAGGATGACCCCGAGACCCTCTCCTACGTCCAGAACAACCTTGGCTACTTCATCTCGTACGACGACCTGTACTCGACGTGGCTCGCCTAGGGCTCGGACTTCGACGTCTCGGACGTGAGGGACGCTCTCTCCGCCTTTTCGCGCCTCATCAAGCCGTCACACAGGAACGTGTTCGACAAGATCTTCGACACCCTCGAGACCGGCCTCTCGAAGCTGGGGGACACCTCCGGGGCGCAGACCAAGGCGATCGGCGCGCTCCTGCAGCTCATCCGGGACATCCCCATGGACGGCAAGCAGGGCTACGACGTGCTCGGCTACATCTACGAGTACCTGATCAGCAACTTCGCCGCCAACGCCGGCAAGAAGGCCGGCGAGTTCTACACCCCGCACGAGGTCTCCGTCCTCATCTCCCGGATCGTGGCACAGAACCTGGCGGGCCGCGGCGAGGTCACCGTATACGACCCGACCTCCGGCTCGGGCTCGCTGCTTATCACCATCGGCGAGGCGGTCGCACGGCAGCAGGGCTACCGCGGGTCCATCAAGTACTACGCCCAGGAGCTCAAGGAGAACACCTACAACCTAACGCGCATGAACCTCGTGATGCGCGGCATCGCGCCGGACAACATCGTGTGCCGCTGTGGCGACACGCTCGAGGACGACTGGCCGTGGTTCGAGGAGGGGCACCCCGAGTCCTACGAGCCGCTCTTCGTGGACGCGGTCGTCTCGAACCCGCCGTACTCCCAGCGCTGGGACCCCGAGGGCAAGGACTCCGACAGGCGCTTCGACGGCTACGGCGTCGCCCCCAAGAGCAAGGCCGACTACGCCTTCCTCCTGCACGACCTCTACCACCTGAAGCCGGACGGCGTGATGTGCATCGTCCTGCCGCATGGCGTGCTGTTCCGCGGCGGCGAGGAGGAGAAGATCCGCACCGCGCTCGTGGAGAACGAGAACATCGACGCCATCATCGGCCTCCCCGCCAACATCTTCTTCGGCACGGGGATCCCCACGATCGTGATGGTGCTCAAGAAGCGCCGTCAAAGCGACGACGTGCTCATCATCGACGCCTCGAAGGGCTTCGTGAAGGACGGCAAGAACAACAGGCTCCGCGCCTGCGACATTCGCCGCATCGTTGACGCCTACCAAAGCCATAAGGATGTCGAGCGCTTCTGCCGCGTTGTCCCAAAGCAGGAGATCCGCGACAACGGCTACAACCTCAACATCCCACGCTACGTTGACTCGTCAGAGGCTCCCGAGACCTGGGACATCTACGCGACGATGTTCGGCGGCATTCCCGTCGCCGAGGTCGATGCGCTCGGGCACTACTGGGACGCGCTGCCCGGCCTGCGCGACGAGCTCTTCGAGTCGGCTGGCGGCGCGACCGTTCGCCTCAGGCCCGAGGACGTGGGTGAGACCGTGAGGAGCAGCCCCGCCGTGCGCGGGTACCTGGACTCCTACGACGCGCGGTTCTCCGACTTCGGACAGTGGCTCTATGACGAGCTCGTCGACGAGTCCTCGCTCGTCAATCTGCCGACCGAGGAGGACGGGCTCGCCCGGGAGATCTTCGACAGGCTCGGGGGCGAGAAGCTGGTGGACCCCTATGACGCCTACCAGGTCCTCGACGACTCCTGGCAGGGCATCGAGGCCGACCTCGAGGCCATCCAGACCGAGGGCTTCGACGCCGTCAAGAGGGTCGACCCAAACATGGTGACGAAGAAAAAGGGCGGCAAGGAGGTGGAGGTGCAGGATGGCTGGCGCGGCCACGTGCTGCCCTTCGACCTCGTCCAGCGTGAGCTTCTCGCCGACGACCTGCGCGCTCTCGACTCCATCAGCGACCGCATGGCGGCCATCGACGGGGAGCTTTCTGAGATAGTCGAGGGCCTCACGGAGGACGACAAGGCTGCCCTCGGCGAAGCGCTCAACGATGCGGGCGACGCCTTTGTTGCCTCAAAGCTCAGGAAGGCGGTCAACGAGCTGCGCTCCGATGGCGACGAGGACGAGCTTGCCGACCAGGTCGATAAGGCCCGGTCCCTGCTCGAGGAGCAGAAGGCTGCGAAGAAGGAGCACAAGAGCCTCTCCGCGAGGCTCGAGGCAAGCACCAAGAGCACGATTGAAGGGCTTTCCGACCAACAGGCACGCGAGCTTTTGGATGCCAAGTGGAACCGTCCCGTCGAGGACGGAATCGCCGCACTCTCTCGCGCCGAGATCGATTGCCTCGTTGACAGGGTCAGGAACCTCTCCAAGAAGTACGAGACGACGTTCGCCGAGGTGGACGAGCAGATTCGCGAAGAGGAGAGCCATCTCTCGCAGATGCTTGGACAGCTTACGGGTAACGAGTGCGACATGGCCGGCATTCACGAGCTCATGGACCTTCTGGGGGGCGAGGCTCGATGAGTGGCAATGACCCGGCTATCCGCTTCGCCGGATTCACTGAACCTTGGGAACAGCGTAAGTTCGGCGAAACGTTCACCTTCCTTGGCAACAACACGCTCTCCCGTGCGGAGCTGAGCATGGTGGAAGGAGCTTGCCTAGATATCCATTACGGTGATGTGCTCATCAAGTATGGCGAGGTGTTGGACGCTGGCGGAGGCCGGATTCCTCGTATCGCTGACGACCAGAAGGCATCCTCGCTGAGTTGCCCTCCGTTACAAGACGGCGATGTGGTAATCGCGGACACGGCCGAGGACGAGGCGGTCGGTAAGTGCTCTGAGCTGCGCAACGTCGAGGACAAAACTATCTTTTCGGGATTGCACACGATGCCGTGCAGGCCCATCGAGGCGTTTGCTCCAGGCTACCTCGGCTTCTATATAAACTCCGATGCGTTTCGCACGCAGCTCCTGCCTCTGATGCAAGGAATCAAGGTCATCTCGGTGTCGAGGTCAGCCATCGAGGACACCGATGTGTGTTACCCGTCGTTGCCTGAGCAGAAAGCAATAGGCTCACTATTTTCAGACCTCGACAACCTCATCACCCTTCATCAGCGAGAGCCGCCCTATTGACTTACGCTGACAATCAGACGAGGCTGGTGAGGGAGCGCATCACCAGGTCTACGTCCTTGTTCTCCAGCTCCTGGATGATATGGAGATAGGTCTTCTCAGTTGTGTTCATGCTGGCGTGGCCTAGCCTCTTCGCGACGCTCGCTATTGACACCCCTGCGAAGAGGAGCAGGGAGGCGTGCGTGTGCCGCAATCCGTGAATCGTGATCACCGGTACCCCTGACTTCTTGCATAGCCTCGCGAGGGTGTTGTTCGCTGTCGAGTTGTAGACCTTCTCGTTCTCTTTGACAAAAATGGGACATTCTTCCGGGAGGTCCTTTACCAGGACGGAAAACTGAACTATCAGCTGCCAGTCAATCTGGACCTTCCTCACGGAGGACCTGTTTTTTGTCGGCACGAAGCCCCCGCCGTTCTTGTAGTCCCAAGTCTTGTTCACCGAAAGCGTCTGCCTGGTGAAGTTGAAGTCTGCGGGGGTGATTGCGAGCGCCTCGGAAAACCGCAGCCCGGTCTTTGCGACCAGAAGGATGAACCACTCCCAGCTGATCTCTGACCCCAAATCGAGCCCGGCGAGCAACCGATGGAGCTCGAACTGGTTGAGATAGCGATTCTTTTTCGGGCGTGGTGGCTTTCCCTTGACAATTGCCTTCCTGGTTGGGTCTCTGGGCACGAGCCCATCATCGACCGCATCGAGCACTGCGCCCTTTAGCAGGTGGTGGAAGTCCATCGTGGTCTGCCGCTCGTGCTCCTTCGCGTACCCGTTTAGGATCCTCTGGTAGGAGATTCGATCAAGCTCCGATAGCTTCATGTCTGGCGCAAGTCTCTCTATCCAGGTATGGGCGAGATGGTACTTGTTGAGCGTCACTTGCCTTACTGCGTTCTCCTTGTATACGGATATCCATTCCTTGTAGTAGTTGCAGAACAGGTCGTTGCCGGAAAGGTCATTAAGCATCGTTCACCTCGATAACGCTTGCAGGGCGACTCTCTTCTTATGGATAAAATCAGCAGGATCGGGAAGGTGCAACAATGCATTCATGGCATTCATGACCTGGCCGGACAAGGACGCGCGCGGAGGCCGAGCGGAGCTCTTGCACAAGGGAACGCTGACAGTGCTTGAGGCCTAGCGGCATGCCCTAGCGGCGAAACGTACTCTTCTAAACGGCACGTGCAAGCTGAACTAATGAGGAGGACAGCATGAAGAAGGACCTTGGAAGCGCAGGCGAGCTCTTTCCGCAGTCGGTGTTCATTGTTGCGAGCTACGGCGAGGACGGTACCCCCAACGCTATGAACACGGCATGGGCGGGGGAGTGCGGCGACAACGAGATCTGCCTCAACATCGGGAACCACAAGTCGACGGCAAACATTGTGGCAAGGCGCGCCTTCACGGTGGCACCGGCCGACGTTGCCCACGTGGTGGAGGCTGACTACTTTGGCATCGCCACCGGCAACAAGGTGGACAAGGCCGCCGCGTCTGGCATGACCTTTGTCAAGTCTGAGTATGTGGACGCGCCCGTGATCGAGGAGTTCCCCCTGATCATGGAGTGCGAGGTCACAGACGTCCAGGGAGACGAGCATGGCGCGCGCATCGTTGGACGCGTCGTGAACACTCGCGTGGACGAGTCGATCCTCGACGACGAGGGACGCGTCGACTTTGGCAAGATGCGCCCGATTATCTATGACAGCACGAGGCGCATCTACCGCGTTGTTGGCGAGGAGGTCGGCGGCGCCTGGAACGCTGGTAAGAAGTTGTTGTAGCCAGCAGACCACGAGATAAAAATGAGGCGGAGGCGCCGGCGCGTATCCGCCATATAACACTTTTTGGGCTTTGCGGTCAGGCGCACAATGCGCGACCGGCACCAACGGTTCGTTGCTAGCTAGCGACAATTGCTGGCTAATTAATGTCGCGTCCCAATCGTATAGTCACGCCATCCGTTGTCGAAGGAAAGGCGGATGGCGATGGGTGGCAAGAAGAAGCCCCGAACACGGTTTATCTGCTGGAACTGTGGACAGGCGGTGCCCCTCAAGTTCAGCGGGCAGGCATGCCCCAACTGTGGCGCGCCGCTGACGCCGGCAGCTTACGACGCCCGGGCACACGAGCTCGCCAAACAGAGGGCCCAGGTCGAGCGCGAGCTTAACAGGCTCCAGGCACAGCTTGATTCGGCAACCAAGAAGAACACCCGGTGGGGGATCTTCAAGAACTTCCGTTTCCTGCCCTCGCGACGCGCCATGGACGAGCTTCTGCTGCAAATCCAGCCGCTCAAGCAGCAGATTGAAGACTTCTCACGTAAAGGGCGCTTCGCGTCGGAGCGCTACTACGTGAGCGAATGGTTCCGTCAGTCACGACGCTTTTTGCGAGAAGACATCCTTGATGCTCGGGAGAAGTCAAACAACCCCTTCAAGATGCCTTACTACGACCAGAGTGGCGTTTTCCACATGGCCCCAGACAGGGGTAACGCCTGGAAGCGTGGCGAGTATGGCGAGTACGTCGTGTTCAGCCTCCTCTCCGATGCGATTGATGCCGGTCTGCTCGGACATGCTCGGCTTCTGTGGCACCTCTACGTTCCCGTGAGGCAACGCTTGGTAATGCGTCGTGTTGCCACAGTCGAGAGCACCGATGAAATCGATATTGCCCTTCTCACTACGCACGGGCTGTACTCGATTGAGGTCAAGAGCCTCTATAGCTCTATTGAGGTGCGGCTTGACAATTGCAAGGATGCCTATTGTGTCACCGCTACCCCGGTCGGGCAGGACGGGCAGATCTTAACGAACGGCATCACGATTGACATGGGGGTAGCCCAAAACACGGCTCACGTGAGGGCGCTGAGGACAGAGTTGGACGGTCTCGTTGCCCCCCAGCGTATTTTCAACGTGACAACCTATGCAAATCAATGCGGCTTTGAGATGCATGCGCCTCAGGGCTTTCGGTACGCGTACGTTACAACGACAAGCGATTGCCCAGAGAATATCGTCGAGGTTATTTGTCGCATTGAGCAGAAGGTAGCGGCATGTTGGACTAACGCCGAGGTTGACGTTCTTGCGGAACGGTTGGCCATCTCCTATACCGATTCTGATGGGTCGAAGCGGGCCAATCATGCAAAGGCGTTGTCAACAGCGCGTCATTCAGTTGCCGATTCCCCAAAGCCCCACAAGAAGCGCGCTCACAAGCTCAAGACAAAGGCGCAGCCCAAGTACCAGAGTCGCAAATCACAGTTCATCGATGAGGACGTGCGGGACTACCTGAATGGAGACTACGATGACTAGGAAGTTGACAGAGCAATTGCGCTTTGTGGTTTAGGCATTGCCTAGTCCAGCCGGCTTATAAGGGCACCTTCAACCCCCGGGATTCTCGTTTGGCGTGATGCTCCGAGGGAATATGTAGGGGAGAGCCAACGAGCTTGGCTTCCTCTGGAAGACGGGAAGAGCTGGGGCAACTCCTCATGGGCAACGACAATCGCATGGACAAAGTCAAAGCATCGAGTCCATCTCCTGTAGCAACATGGATATCCGGCATCGTGCAGGAGTGGAACAGCCGGCAGTTTGGCGTGCATGCGTCCAGCGTGACCTACTTCTACTTCTTGGCTATCATTCCAATCTTTATCTTTATCTTTATCTTTATCTCGGTGCTCCTGCCCTTCACGGACATTGGGCAGAACGAGATAATCCAGGCTATCGACGCGGTTGTGCCAGACATCGTAAGCGACCTTCTGGATATGGTTGTGACCGAAGCCTTCCAGCAAGCCTCGGCCCTCATCCCTCTTTCGGTGGTGACCCTCCTGTGGACCTCGATACAGGGGAACATGGCTCTGCTGCGGGGCATGGACAGCGCCTACAACGAGGAGGAGACCCGTCCCTACTGGATGAGGCTCCTCATCTCCTTTGTCTGGACGACCGTCCTTCTGCTGGTCTTTCTCACCCTCATGCTTCTTGTCTTCAGCGGGAAGATCAGAGAGTTTGCCGAGACCTATCTGCCTGGCTACCACCTTCCTTTCCGGCTGCTGGACTTCTCGGCCCTGCGCATTGTCCTCTCCATGGTCATTGCCTGGCTTTTCATTGCCGCCACGTACTGGTTCATGCCAAACGGAAAGAGGCGCTTCCAGGACCAGCTGCTGGGCGCCGCGCTTGTTGCTGTTGCTTGGTTCGTACTCTCCGAGGTCTTCTCGGTCTACGTGAACCATGTGAACAAGTTCACGGCCTTCTACGGGACGCTCGGCACCTTTGCAATCTCGCTCTTCTGGATGTACTGCTTCTTCTACATACTGCTTGTCGGCGGCTTTGTGAACTGCTTCTTCGAGAAGGAAATCGGGCAGCTGATGAATCACATTGGCTCTCGTGCCTTCTGGATTGTGAGGAGGATTCGCCGCAGGGTCCGGAAGGAAGGCCGCTAGGCCTTTGCCGGGTGGCCCTTTCGCTTGATTTGGAGTGGGAGCTGGGAGAGTGTCTTCAGGATGTTCTCGGCATCCGCCTGAGCCCTGGCCTTCTCTTCTGGTGTGAAGCCTGCCGTTTCGAATGCCTCGTCGGCTGCGGCCTGGTAGTTGCGCTTGTGCTTCTTGTTGAGGTCATTCCAGTCGACGCCAGTAAGCTTCTCCGCGAGCTTCCTGTCGTAGGGGAGCCGTCCCTCTTTCATCATGACCGCAATGACGGGGTAGCCGGCATAGCCCTGCCAGTAGCTTGCACTGTCGTTGGAGGCATAGGTGTCTCCATCCCAGGTGACGGTGTAGCGCTTTGCCCCGTTCGAGGAGGTCACCGACGCCTCCTGATCGCCCATCTCGACGCGCCCGTCCGCCAGGGCGGACCAGGCCTCATACACCTTCTGGAGGGGTGGTAGCTTCTCCATCGATTCTTCTCTCTGGATATCGACTTGGGCCCGTAGGGCCGCTTGTACATCACCCATCTTAGGGTTGCTTCCCGCCTTAAATCGCGAAATAGCGATGCAATCTTGGTAGTACGACGGCGTAACTTTGCTGCTCCAACGAGGAAACCATCGCTATGTACCGTATGAGAAGACAAGAAACCGCATAACGGTACATAAGGTTGGGCCCGAACGATGCGTCAACCCCATGCGGTGGATTGTCAACCGGGTTGGAGAGGCTCAAGAAAGGGAGATGGAAGATGGAAGACATCGTCACCGTCGCAGTCGTCAATTTCGAGCCCACGTGGGGAGACACGCATGCAAACTGCAATCGCATGATTGGCTACATGCGCACTGCGTCCAAGCGCGGGGCAGATATCGTCGTCTTTCCAGAGACGGCGCTCTCCGGATACGACGTTGATGCAGACCACGAGGGTGACGCCCAGATGCATCGGCAGGTTGCGGAGTCCGTCGACGGCCCCTGCGCAAAGGCCTTCGCGTCTGCGGCAAAGGAATACGGGCTCTATGCCGTCTATGGTGCCCCAGAGCGCGACGGTAACGCGGTCTACAACGCCGCTTTCGTTGTCTCCCCGGAAGGCGAGGTCGTGGGTACCTATCGCAAGTTGCACCTGCCCTTCAAGGAGGCCAAGTGGGCCGAGAGGGGCCAAGAGCCCTTCATGTTTGACACCCCGTGGGGCCCTGTTGGCGTGAGCATCTGCTATGACACGTACGTCTTTGGCGAAATCATGCGCTACTACCGCGCATCTGGCTGCCGCCTGATCATCAACTGCACCGCGGTCGACGAGTTCGTGACGGCAGAGAACGTTCGCACCGCAGTCGAGTACCTGAGTGCCACCAACAATGTCTACATTGCGTCCGCCAATTGCATTGGGTGCATCCGAGAGAACGCGATGCTCGGCGGCAGCCACATTGTTGGTCCCTCGAGTCACGTGCCCGCAATCCATTACTACGCTGGTCAGCCGTTTGGTGCGAAGGGCTCAGACGAGCAGGAGATGTTCCTGGGAACCCTCGATCTCTCGTACGTTAACAAGAGCTTCCTGGCTCAGCAGTGGGCGGATAAGAACCCCGATTTCACGCCGGGCCGTTACATCGACATGTATAAAAAGCTTGCCAACATGGACAAGTTTGCCTCCCGGTAACGACTCTTACCAGGGCGTATGTAGCAGAGAGGAACGCACATGAAGGGAACTGTCCAAGATACTTCTCAAACCGATGGCGGCGTTGCTCCGGTCCTCGTGCTTGTTGTTACGCTCGTCGCAATGACCGCCGGTTCGGTCTACATGAACAAGGTATCTCCCGTGCTCACGAACATGGTGAGCGACCTTGGAATTACCACGGCCGACGCTGGGATGCTCATCTCGATATTCACGCTCTCGGGTATCTTCCTTTCGATTCCCATGGGAGTGCTTACCACCAAGTACGGCGCCTACCGCGCGGGCATCTTCTCGCTTGCGGCACTTGTCGTAGGCTCCGCCGTGGGCGCAGTTGCGACCACCTATCCGCTCATGCTCGCCAGCAGGTTCATTGAGGGCATTGGCCTCATGTTCTTAGCGACCATTGGGCCCTCGATAGTTGGTGGCGCTTTCTCTAACGAGAAGCGCGGTACGGCCATGGGTATCCTCATGTGCTTCATGGCCATCGGGCAGATTCTCGATCTCAACCTTGCCCCCATCATGGCAGAGGCGGGTTCTTGGAGGAGCTTCTGGTGGTTGAGCACAGGCCTTGCAGCTGTTGGCCTGGTGCTTTGGGTGGTTGTTATCCGTGGGGTGCCGTCTGCCATGGACACTCCGCCTGCGGTCTCGGGCGAGAGGGGAGAGGCCGGATTTGCGCTGGGCCAGGTTCTGCGCAACGGTGGGGTGTGGCTTGTGGCTGCGGCGTTCTTTACCTTCATGGTCGCGCACATGGGAGCCTTCAACTTCCTGCCTACCTTCCTCACCGAGGTTGGCGGCGTGTCCTCGACCACCGCGGGCTCACTTACCAGCATTGCAAGCGTCATCGGCATCCCGGTGGGAGTTGTGGGCGGCATCATTGCCGACAAGGTTGGCTCGCGCAAGTGGCCACTGGCGGTGGCACTTGGGCTTCTCGGCGTGCTGCTCCTGCTCATTCCCGTGTTTCCCAGCGCTTCCTACGCGCCGATGATGGTGCTTTACGGCTGCGTGTCGATGGAGGAAGCGGGCTACTGCAAGACGGGAGCGTCCGAGGTTGTCGAGCCCGCGTTGCGAAGCACGTCGACCGCTGTCGTCAACACCGCGCAGTGGGCCGGAGCGTTCCTCGGCTCCACCGTGTTTGGCGTCTGCCTGGGCTCGGTTGGCTGGAATGCCTCGTTTGCAATCATGGCGGTGGTTGCTTTTGTCGGCGCCGTGGCGACCGTCCTCAACAGGAGGCTCCGCTAGGCCTGGCTGGCGATGGCGTCTCGCGCCGCAGCCGAGAGTGCCGAGAGGTACCTTTCTCGGTTTGCCCGCATGCGCTCGGATGGTCCGGCTATGGTTACCGCGCCGAGCATCACGCCGTCTACGTTGAGAGGGCAGGCATACGTGGTTAGGCCAATCTCGCACTCCTCGTCGCTCTGCGCCCAGCCTTGCTCGCGTATGCGGCCAAGCTCCTTTCGGAACTCGTCCGGAGAGGTAATGGCCTTTGGGGTGACCTGCTCGAGGCGGCCGGTTTCGAGGTACTCATCGATTGTCTCTGGGGCTGACCAAGCGAGGAAGACCTTTCCCGCCGACGTCACGTGCGCGTCCATGGTGACGCCCACCGCGGAGCCCATGTGGATGGTCGCACTGCCTGTGACCTTATCCACAAAGGTGATGTGACGCGTTCCCTGGGGAACGCACAGGTGCGTGGTCTCGCCCGTCTCGCGGGCAACGCGCTCGAGGTAGGGGTGCACGGCTCGTACCAGCTCGTCATTGGAGAGGGAGATCTGACCCATGGCGATGAGGCGGCAGCCAAGATGGTACCGGGCGCCGGCGTCCTTGCGGATTATCTGATGTCGCTGGAGCGTATAGAGAAGGCGGTACGTGGAGCTTCGACCCAAAGAGAGCCTTGAGGCGATGTCTGCGAGCCCCAGGCCATCCGACTCGCAGAGGAGGTCGACGATGGAAAGTGCGTTGTCAACCGACTGCAGGAGGTACGTGTCATCTTTGCTCGGGCGGTTCAGGATGGTTCCTTCCAATAGGTGCAACTGTTTGGCCAATGCCCCTTGAGCTGGGGCAATTGACCACTCGATTTTATACTCCGTGCACCAAACGTAGCATGATGCGAAATCTTGAGATTCCATAATGCGGAAATACGACGTTCGACCAGCTCGTATGCCAGCAACAACAAGTACGAAGGAGAGGAACATGAGCATGATTTATCCCAAGGTCAAGGTGGCCGCGGTGCAATATGCGCCCAAGATGCTCGACCTGGACGCCTCGATTGCCCACGCTTGCGACATGATTCGCGAGGCAGGGACAAACGGTGCCAACGTGATCGCGTTCCCCGAGGCGGCCATTCCCGGATATCCCTGGTGGATTTGGATGAGCGATCCCGGCTCGGGCATGAAGTACTACGCGCGGCTGTTCCAGAATGCCGTTGAGATTCCCTCGCCTGCGGTGCAGCGGCTGAGCCAGGCGGCCCGCGACGCCAGCGCCTACGTGTGCATCTCCGTCACCGAGCGCGAGCTGGGGTCGCTGTACCTCACCCAGCTCTGGTTTGACCCCACGGGTGCGCTTGTGGGCAAGCACCGCAAGCTTAAGGCGACCAACGCGGAGATGACCATCTGGGGTGACGGTGACACTTCGCTCATGCCTGTGCTTGACACCGAGTATGGCGAGCTGGGCGGTCTCCAATGCTGGGAGCACTACATCCCGCTGAACGTTGCCACCATGGGCGCCACGGGAGAGCAGATCCACGTGAGCTCCTGGCCAATTGGCCTTGCGGATCCCACGCACCCCTTTGCAGACCAGCAGTGCATCAACGCGGCGCTCTACTATGCGGTCTCCAACGGTACCTTCACCCTGGTGGCGTCGCAAATCTGGACCGAGGAGCAGGCCGACGTCATTTGTGACACGGACGATCAGCGCGCCATGATGGAGGTGGGTCATGGCTTCACCCGAATCATCGGGCCTAACGGTTGCGTCTTGTCCCAGCTTCCCACCGATGAGGAGGGCATCTGCTACGCCGACGTGGATTTGGCGGACGCCATTCCGGTCAAGTACTTCATCGATACCGCGGGCCACTACAGCACGCCCGGCATGATGCAGCTCTACGTGGACCAGTCCGAGCACAAGTCGGTGCACCTGGAGGGCGGGCGTCCCCAGAAGACGCTGAGCTACGAGGAGCTCCAGTTCGAAGGCGAGAAGGCCGAGTAGCGGCGAGAGGGGCCCGGGCGCGTTGCCCTGGTGCGGAGTCCAGGCGCGTTGGCCTGGGCCCCTCTTCCTTCCCTTCGTTCGGGCGGAGAATGGCTTAGTGCGGCCCGAGGACATCTCGAGCCCGTGAGCCTGGAGGAGCTCTGCCGCAAGAGTGAAATCGTGAGCATTCACGTTCCTCTCTCGGATGCCACGCGCCACATGGTTAACGCGGAAGTGTTCCGGCTCATGAAGAGAAGCGCGGTCCTGATAAACACCTCACGCGGAGCCGTTGTGGACGAGAAGCAACTGGTTGAGGCACTCGCAAGTGGTCAGATCTTCGACGCGTGCCTGGACGTCTACGAGAACGAAACCCTTGGGCAGGACAGTCCGCTGCGCGAGATGGACCAGGTCATCCTCACGCCCCACACGGCGGGCCTGCCGGACGGGGCCAAGTTCCACAAGAAGCGCTACGAGTTCTTTGCGAGCAACATTCGTAAGGTCATGGCGGGCGAACGCCCGAACTGCTGGCTGAACGAGCCGTAGGGGAGAGCGATCAGCAGTTTTTGCTCTCCGAGCCAAGTTCCTCTATCGCATGTGCAACCAGCAGATCAAGATCTTCTTGGCTAATCTTTATCACGTAGAGCCCTGCATCATCAGCTGCTGGTTGAGGAAAGTAGTACTTGTAAGAGTCCTTATATCGCATATGCAGTACTTGTTCGTCAGCACGACGTTTGAGCAGCTGCTCGTAGACCAAATCTTCTGTCAATCGTAGTATGGAATCATATTGGCGAGCCTCATCGTGGCTTGGAAAGTCAAGGCCAAGTGGCTCTTTACCTGTAACGCACCGCAATGCTCGTATTCCAATGGCGTACTTGTCTGACTCCTCGGGCTTTAATTGCGAAAATTCAAAATCAATCATGGCCACGCTTCGGTCATCGATGTCATGAGTTTCTGAATAGTCGATGCGCGATAGTGTCTCGTCGACTCTCCGGAAGACGTCTATGACCACGCTCGTTTCTCTCGTATTTTCCTTCCTGTTTCTGTGCTGCACTGTGATTGTCCCCTTTCAAATTCCCTGTGGGCAAATCGTAACCTCACGACGGTACAATCGGGGCCAGTGGCTAGTCTTGATTTTTTCGATTTTCTCTTGGTGAGGAGTGCAACATGCTTGGAGACAAACGCGTTCTCGCGATTATCCCTGCCAGGGGAGGGAGAAAGAAGATTCCCCGCAAGAACATCCGCGAGGTGTGTGGCCGTCCTCTGATTTCCTATACGATAGACGCCGCGCTCAAGTCACGATATGTGGATGCTTGTCTCGTCTCCACTGAGGATGTGGAAATCGCCGAGGTGGCTCGTCATAGCGGTGCTTGGGTTCCGTTCTTGCGTCCTGCGGAACTTGCCGCAGATACCTCCAGGACCATCGACTGCATTGTGGACGCGATGGATCGTCTTGACACAACAGGCAACTACTTTGACGTGGTCGTTCTTCTCCAAGCAACGAGTCCTCTGCGAGACGAGTCCGATGTCGATCGAGCTATCGAACGCTACGAGGAGGCAGGTGGCCGGGGCGTAATTAACGTGACCGACTTGCGCGGACACACCCATCTTCATGCGCACGATGGACGAGAAGAGCGGACGTCTCAAGCCACTGCTCAACGTGTCTAGTACAATCCGCCGCCAGGACATGCCACACTACTACCGAATTGTTGGCGCCATCTATGTGAACTCGCGGAAAGAGATAACCCCGGAGCTAAGCCTCAATGACAACCCCATCGGATCCTATCTAGACCCCTCTCGTGCGCTGGATATTGTCTCTCCCAAGGATCTTGAGCTGGTGGAGCAGGCAATTCGCGCCAGGCTGGCTTCGCGCTAGCATGGGGGCGAGGCTAACCCTACGAATTCCTGGGGCTGTCTTTTGCGCTGTGATCTCTGTTGCCTGCTGCTCCGGACGAGGCGGTCTCCTCGGCTTTGAGCTCGGCTAGCGAGCGAATAGGAGGAAGCGCTCCCACAAAGCAGGAGATTGAGAAGACGTTCATCACGACTCCCACAAAGGCCTCGCAAGCCTCGAGGTAGTACGGCCAGTTCCTCATAAGACATGATGCAGCGTCCAGCCCGTTTGCCTCTAATGCTGACGTTATGGTTCCCGTGCTGCTCGTGACGCAGCCAATCATGCTTGCTGTCACCAGGTAGATTCAGCTCGCCTGTGGTTGTCCAAAGGAACAGCTCCAAAATGCAATCGATAGCGTCGCAAACCAAAAGACGATTTCGACGTAGTTTGCCATCACGATCACAATGGAACGTTGAACGCTTTTGACGCCGTGTCGCTTGGGGTTTCCATTCTCGTCAAAGGGATCTATGAGGAGAATCTTCATCTGAGCGATGAGTATTTCGAATATCCGATAGAGCCCGTAGAAACCAAGAATCATTGATATCGATGAAGCAAAGCCCGAAATGACATATGCAACTATGGAACATGCGATAGAGGCCGCAAAGTTACCGGCGGCAAGCATCTCGGTGAGCTCATATCTGCAAATATCGTTATTTGAGCGGCTCTCATCTGCGTGGCCCAGCACATTTCGGCGGATGATTTCGAAGAGCGAATGCTTGCACAAGAACAAGATGGTCGTCCTGAACATACAGGTAATCGAGAACGGGATCCGCTCGCTCTGCCGCTGCGAAGATGGGGTCTTTTCGCTCATGAGAGCCTTCCATATGGGGAACACTCGCTGGGTATATCTTAACATCGCGCTCTGCGTTAACCTGCTAGTGCGGCCGCATGTGTCTCTACATGTAACTCGAGAAGGACGAGGTGTCATTGACAAACGCAATAGTCGCAGGTACGCCCTGGCAGCTCATGGGTGCTGTAACCCTGGTGGAGCGTGTCCCCGGCTTCTCCTTGCAGAATACTGACCTTTACCTGCGCATGGCATTCTCTGGCTCCCGGGAAGTCGCTGGTAGGCTTGCCAAGATGGGGTTCTTCCGTCATGTGTTCACGATCGGTACGTCATCGGAGGAGAGCCTGGATGCACGCGGCTCGGTCCGTCCGGGAGTACCGTCCCCAGAAGATGCGAGTGTTGCAATTGCAGCTCAGATTGAAGCCGGAGACAACTCTTTTGGAATGGCGCAGCGCCATAGCGATGGCATTGATTCGCTCCGCCGTTGGTTGCTCGATAGCTACGAGCGCGTACTTTGTACCTATCCGTATGATACGGCCATCGACCTGCTTGCCTGTTCCCCAGATGCCGTGCTCGAGCTCTTCGACGATGGACTGGGAAGTTACGTGGGTGACATTCTGGGTCCCTTCTCTTTGTCGTTAGCGCCTAGGCTTGCGGCCGTATACCTGTGTGCTCCTGAACTCAGCCACAACGATTTGCAGGTAGTGCCGAAAAAGTTACCAATTTCTTTTGATGACGCTGAGCTCGTTGGTGACTTGTGTCGCATATTCTCGGTAGATTCTCGCGAGCTCTCCATCTACCACGGCTGGCACATCGTGTACCTTACGCAGCCAACGGACGGTATGGCGAGAAGGGAAGTGCTCGACGAGCAGGTTGCGGGCATTTTGCTGCAGCACGCTGATGACGTTGTGGTGCGTCCCCATCCCCGCGATGCGCGCAACCATCATGCTGGTCTTACCTATGACATGAGCTCAATTCCGTGGGAGCTAGCCTGTATGTTTGGCATTGTCTCCGACGACTCGATGCTGATTGCGGAGTGCTCTACGGCGCAGCTTACGCCACGACTGCTCGTGGGGGTCCAGCCTCGCTTGGTCTTTTTGAGTGAGGTGCTGGCAAGCGAATCACCATCCGACCTGCTTTCAAAGGAACGCGAGCTGGCAGGCATCATTGGCTCAATGTATGCCGAGCCGAGCAGGGTGTTTACTCCTGCCAATGTTGAGGAGCTTACGAGGGTTCTGGAGTCTTGATAGCTTATCTGGGCTCTTGGCTTCTGCACCATAGCTTGATGTTTCCCTAATTGTTGGACTCAGTTCGGGCAAGGATACGAGCAACATACAGAACTGCTGACAGCCCCTTTGGTATCTAGGGGCAGTTCCCTCGCTTCGATTTAGCTAGTAGCTAATGTCTGTATTTCTTGGCAAGTGGAGAATAATCGTGCACCAGCGAATCATGGGCGGAAAACGAAGGCTGCTTATTAGTGTCGCGCCGTGATGATAGTGTGCTCTTAAGGAGGTGAGCAACATGCTTTACGCGCACACTAGGGATGGAATGCCAGAGTGTGAATGGCAGCTGCTGGAGGCTCATCTCTCTGCAGTTGCTCAACTTGCTGCAGAGTTTGCGAAGCCGTTTGGTGCAGGAGATTTCGCATATATTCTTGGCAAAGTCCATGATGCTGGAAAGGCGAGTAAAGCGTTCCAAGATTATCTCAAGGACAATCAGGGTCGTGTTGATCATTCGACCTATGGCGCTCAGCTTCTTGCAAAGAGATACGGCCCGGTCGGGGAATTGTTTTCATATGCAATATGCGGCCATCACGGCGGCCTTCCCAATGGCTATTCGGGAGAAATGAGGACGTCTCTCAGTGAGAGGCTCCAGAAAACTGTTGAACCGGTAGACATTTCCTCCCTGGGGCTTGGGCTGCCTTCTACTGATGTGCTAATGAAAGCATTTCCAAAATGGCTCCACGGTAACGATTCCAAGCAACTTACGTACTCCATGACCTTTCTATTACGGATGCTGTTCAGTTGCCTGGTTGATGCCGATTTTCTTGACACAGAAAAATTTGTCGATCCGGATAGGGCATCTCTCAGAGAGCAGCACGGGTTGACACTCGAGCAAATGCGTGCAGTTCTTGCTGAAAAGACAAAAATGATGTCCAAACAGGAACAGACACCCATCAATGTCGCACGTAGCGATATCCATGCCGCATGCGTAAATGCGGCAAAGGAAAAGCCTGGGGTCTTTACTCTCACCGTCCCCACGGGTGGTGGAAAAACGCTCTCTAGCCTAGCGTTTGCGCTGGAGCACGCAATTGCTAACAGGCAACAGAGAATTATTTATGCAATACCTTTCACTTCGATTGTCGAGCAGACAGCGGCAACGTTCAAAGGACTGTTCGGGGATGATTCGGTGCTCGAGCACCATAGCTCCTATAAGTTCCATGAGCGTGAGGACGAGGATGGTGAGCGTTTTATGCGCGAGAGGCTTGCCATGGAAAACTGGGATGCTAATCTCGTCGTCACGACTAATGTGCAGCTCTTCGAGTCGATATACGCCGACAACCCTTCGCGCTGCCGGAAGAACCACAACCTCGCCGATAGCGTGATAATTTTGGACGAAGCGCAAAGCATCCCGGATGGGGTTCTTGCTCCATGCCTTGCGGCACTTGATGAGCTTGCTACTCACTATGGAACAACGGTTGTTTTGTGTACTGCAACTCCACCGGCACTTGATGCGGTGTGGCCCTTTCCGGTGACCACGAGAGACATTGTTCCGATGAGCGGGCGGCATGCAGACGTATTTGAGTCTCGCGTGCGGATTGAGAATATCGGGGAAATTTGCGAGGAAACTCTTGCGGCACGACTCTGCGAATATAACCAGGTCCTATGCATCGTAAGCACGAGGAGGGCCGCTAGTGAGATATTTGATCATCTGGCGGGGGGCGAAAAGTCAGATGGAGTCTTCCATCTCAGTGCTTTAATGATTCCAGCCCACCGAAGCGAGGTAATCAGCAAAATAAAAGAAAGGCTTGCTAACAATCTCCCGTGCAAGGTCGTTTCCACGCAGCTCATCGAGGCGGGTGTAGACATAGACTTTCCCGTGGTATACAGGGAGCTTGCGGGGATAGATTCAATCAAGCAGGCTGCCGGCAGATGTAACAGAGAAGGTCACTTGGGTTGCGGACATGTCTATGTCTTCGATTGCCCAGAGATAAGGGTTACTAAATACTGGCTTGGAAACATGAGGGCGCTTGGGAGAGAGACGATTGCTAACCAGAGCGATCCATTTGGTGATTCTGGAATTAGGTACTTCTTTAGGGCTCGATATCAAGTACAGGAGACTGATCAATTCGATGTAATGGCAGAGTTTGCCAGTCCGGGAAGGCTAGAGGGTGGAAATTTGCCGTTCGAGTCCTGCGGACGAGAGTTCCGTCTGGTAGATGATTCGGGAACGAGTGTCTTTGTCCCTCTCGGAGAAAGAGGCGGAAGACTTCTCGCTGCCATAAGAAACGACAGCTTAGATATCAGAGAGATGCGTGAGATACAGCGATTTAGTGTCAATGTCGCACCGTGGCAGCTGCGTGATCTTGAGGATAGGTCTGCAGTCGCACGCGAGGGAGGTATGAACATGTATGTTCTTGAACCTCACGATGGAACCCTTGGTTCCTACTCAACGGAAAAAGGCCTTCTGTTGGAAGACGAGGCGGGGGCGTGCACGATTTGATCGAAAGGAGGACACATGGGCTATGGAATCGCGGTAGACGTTTCTGGTCCAAGGGCGTGCTTCACGAGGCCAGAGATGAAAGCAGAGCGCGTGAGCTATGACGTGATGACGCCTTCTGCAGCGCGCGGAATCCTAGAGGCAATCTATTGGAAGCCCGCCATCGTCTGGCGCATCGACGGCATTCGCGTGATGAACGAGATCAAGTTTGATACGTTCAGGAGAAACGAAGTGGGTGAGAAGGCCAGCTACATGAACGCTCGCCAAGCTTTCAAAGGGAAAGACAAGGAGCTCTATCTGGACCCAATTGCCAATAGGCAGCAAAGACAGACCTTGTATCTGCGTGATGTCCATTACATTATCACGGCGCACTTCGACCTCACGGAGCAGGCGGGCGAGACGGACACACCCGAAAAGCACTACAACATCATGCTGCGGAGACTACGAAAGGGACAGTGCTTCAGCCAGCCGTACTTTGGTTGCCGCGAATTCGCCGTTCGCGATTTTCACGAGGCTGCAAATGGGGGAGTTACTTCCTTCTACTTGGGAACTGAGGTCGACCTCGGATACATGCTCTATGACATCGACTTTGAGCATGACATGGCGCCCAAGTTCTTCCGTGCAGTTATGAAGGACGGTTTCATA
Organism: Tractidigestivibacter montrealensis; assembly: GCF_024741235.1. GTDB lineage: Bacteria > Actinomycetota > Coriobacteriia > Coriobacteriales > Atopobiaceae > Tractidigestivibacter > Tractidigestivibacter montrealensis. The sequence continues at coordinate 19,829 of NZ_JANSKA010000011.1, forward strand.
GACACCGCGGCTGCGCGCGAGGAGGTCGTCTCATGATTCTCGATGACCTTGACAGGTACTATCGGCTGAAAGAGGCAGAACCGGGATCGGACATTCCTCGTGCTGGCTGGAGCGTCGCAAGTGTCTCTTGGGAGTTCAGGCTTGACGAGTCGGGGAGACTTATAAGCGTTGTTTCTCTTGGAACGGAGAAGAACAAAGCTCGCCAGATGCTTGTTCCAGAACAGGAAAGCCGCTCCAGTGGAATTCAGCCGTACTTCCTCTGTGATAAGGCGGCATACTTCCTAGGCCTGGACGAAAAGCGAGGCTCCCAGATGCGTGAGGCATCGGCGGAGCTTCATCGCAAGGTACTGTGCAACGTGAATGATCTGGCTGCGGCTGCCGTAATGAAGTTCTTCGATTCCCCGTTTGACCTTGAGAGTCTTGATCAGGACATTTCCGATTCGTTGGCACGCGGGGGACTGATCGTGTTCCGCTTTCTGCCGGACATGAGCCTTGTCCATGAGCGCAAGGCGGTCACAGAGGCCTGGATGATAGCAAGACAGGTCAACTCCGACGGAGCAACAGTTCAATGTGCTATTACTGGGCATGAGGGAATCCCCGCGCAGAAGTTCCCGATGACCATGGGAATGCCGGGAGCAAACTCTTCTGGAGCATCGCTAATAAGCTTCAACTGCAATGCGTTCTGCTCATATGGTCACAACAAGGATGACCAGGCAAAGAATGCTTCTATTTCACAGGAAGCTGCCTTTAATGTCGGAACTGCCATCCGGTATCTGAATAACTCTCCCGAGCATCACGTGGATATTGGTGACGCCCGCGTTGTCTTCTGGACAGGGGATGACTCGGACGAATCCATTGGGCTGCTTTCTCTCTTTCTCGACCCCGATGCGCAGAGCCGTGAAGCGGGGGAGGATGAGAAGCTGCTTGCAAGTCTTCGCCAGCGCCTCGACGCGATTCGCGTTGGCAGGGACACGGTTCCCGTCTCGCGCACGTCCAGATACTTCGTTCTTGGACTCTCTCCTAACATGGCACGCATCTCTGTTCGATTTTTCCAAACGGGGACACTCGGTTCTCTCGAAGATCACTTCGCCGAATTTTTGCGGGACATCGATGTTTCGGACTATAAGGGGGATTCCCTTCGCCCCCGGACGCTGCGAGCGTATATCTACCAGACTGCTGCCCAAGGCAAAGCAGACAATGTGCCAAACACCCTCGTCTGCTCCTCTGTCGAAGCGATGCTGAGAGGAACCGCCTTTCCTCAGTCGCTATTTGAGCAGCTCATTATGCGAATGCGGACGGATAAGGGTTTTAGCGGCTCGGGGAGCAAGAAATACGATGCCATGTACTTGCGTGTCCCCATGCTCAAGGCATGTCTATTAAGAAAGGCTCGGCAGGTAGGAGATGTTCAAGTCGAAAGGAGTCTGACTGTGTCTCTGAACGAGAAAAACCTGAATATGGGGTACTTGCTTGGGCGGCTATTCGCAATACTTGAGAAGGCTCAGGAGGAGGCAGTTCCCGGTGCCAACTCGACTATCCGCGACCGCTACATAGGTTCGGCTTCCGCCACACCTGCGCGAGTGTTCCCACAGCTGCTGAAAAACGGGCAGCACCATCTGGAAAAGGCCGAGTATGGTTTTCTGCTCGACAGAAAGATCCAGGAGGTTATGGCCCTCATCGATAGCAAGGAGGGCTTCCCCCAGACCCTCTCGTATGACGACCAAGGGCAGTTCTTCATCGGGTACTACCAGCAGAAGCAGGCTCTCTATGCCAAAGGATCCGCGGATGACCAAGAGAAGGAGAATGCGTAATGAGTGCTCCAATCAGCAATCGCTATGACTTCGTGTTCTATTTCGATGTCGAGAACGGCAACCCAAACGGTGACCCAGATGCTGGCAACATGCCTCGCATCGATCCCGAGACAGGAATTGGCATTGTCTCCGATGTCTGTCTAAAGCGTAAAGTCAGGAATTACGTGGACCTTGTAAAGGGCGAACCCATTGATGCTCCAGCCGCCACCGAAGGCGAACTTGGTTACAAGATTTATATACAGGACAAGACTGTCCTTAATGAGCGCAACAAGCTGGCATATATCCATAACGACATTAAGCCCGTATCGAAGAAGCTTCCCGCTAAGGTTGAGGAGCAGAGGAAGGTCACACAGTTCATGTGTGACAACTTCTACGACATACGGGCGTTTGGCGCTGTTATGACGACCGATATCAACTGCGGACAGGTTCGTGGACCTGTGCAAATGTGCTTCTCCCAGTCCGAGGATCCCGTGGTACCGCAGGAGATGAGCATCACTCGAATGGCGGTAACGAACGAGAAGGACCGTGACAAGGAGCGCACCATGGGTCGCAAGTCTTTTGTCCCCTATGGTCTCTATCGTTGTGAGGGGTTCGTCTCGGCATCCCTGGCAGAAAAGACTGGCTTCTCTGATGCGGACCTCCAGCTTTTCTGGGAGGCCCTGATGAACATGTTCGAGAATGACCGCAGCGCAGCGCGCGGCCTCATGACCTCGAGAAAGCTATATATCTTCAAGCATGAGAGCAAATTGGGAAACGCCCCGGCGCACATGCTTTTCGATACCATTGAGGCACACAAGAAGTGCGCTGGTCCTGCTCGCAAGTTTAGTGATTATTCCATCGAGGTTGAGAAGGAAGCTATTCCTGCCGGTGTCGAACTTCAGGAGTTCGACTGGATTAAGCCCTCTGTGTAATGAGAGACATGTACACAGATGATGAGCTACTCCCGCTGTCTGGAGTACAGCACTATGCCTTTTGCCCCAGTCAGTGGGCGCTCATTCAGGTTGAGCAACAATGGGAAGAAAACGCTCGAACCATATCTGGCGAGGAAATGCACGAGCGATGTCATGACCAGAGCCTCCGAGAGAGGCGAGGTAACCTATTGGTGGTGCGTGGCCTTCGCGTTGTTAGCCACGAACTTGGTCTGTATGGCGTGTGCGATGTTGTCGAGTTTCGCAAGTCATCTGGGGGAGTTCCGCTTTCAGGAGAGAGCGGACTCTGGGCTCCTCTGCCTGTTGAATATAAAAATGGCTCAACCAAAATCGGGGACGAGGATCGCTTACAGCTGTGTGCGCAAGCCAACTCACTCGAAGAGATGTTCTGTTGCAAGCTGTCCGAGGGGTACTTGTTCTATGGAGCGACGCGTTCACGTGAGCGTGTCTCTCTGAGCGAGTCGCTACGGAAAGCAACGAGGGAAGCATGTAAGCGAATGCACGATGACTTTGAGCGCGGAATAAGTCCCAAGCCGCACTTGCGAAAGTCTTGCAATGCATGCTCTCTCAAAGATCGTTGCCTTCCCGCCTTGTCAAAAACCAAGTCTATCAGTGAATATATGGACTCGATGATGGAGGCATAGGTGATTAAACTTCTAAACACCCTCTATGTCCTCTCTGAAGACGCCTATCTTTCCTTGGACAATGAAAACGTTGTTGTTACAAAGAGCGGAGTGGAGGCAGGCCGCTTCCCTCTGCACACGCTTAACGCGATAGAGTATTTTGGCTATAAGGGTGCAAGCCCTTCTCTGATTGGAGAGTGTGCCGCCCGCGGCATTGACCTTGGCTTCTTTACGCCACGCGGGCGTTTTCTTGCTCGTACCGTAGGGGAAGAGCGGGGAAACGTCTTGTTGCGACAAGAGCAGTATCGCATTTCGGATGACGAGGACCGATCCCTTACGATTGCACAGAACATGATTGCCGCCAAAGTCTTTAACGCTCGATGGGTAATAGAGAGAGCAATCAGAGATCACCCCTTGCAGGTAAATGCCGATGACATGAGGAAATGCTCCAGGGAGTTGGCTGACTATTCACGCAATGCCAGGACAGCAAACTCTATGGAAGAGCTTCGTGGCATTGAGGGATTGGCGGCCCGATGCTATTTCCAGCGTTTTGGTAGCTTGATCTTTGTCAGCGATAAAGCGATGAGCTTTGGTGGTCGGAGTAGGAGGCCGCCTTTGGATGCGCCCAACGCTATGCTCTCCTTTGCGTACTCGCTGCTCACAACAGATTGCGCATCCGCATTGGAGGGCGTTGGCTTAGACCCATATATTGGGCTAATGCATGCCGAGAGGCCTGGACGCAAGAGCTTGGCGTTGGATCTTGTTGAGGAACTGAGGGCTCCGTTCGCAGACCGTATCGTCTTGACCTGCATCAACAACAGGATTCTTGGGTCAGATGGATTCGAACATCGGCAGGATGGCTCCTATTTCTTCAGAGACAATGGCAGGCGGAAGTTCCTGGACGCTTGGCAGAAGAAGAAACGCGAGGTGATTCGCCATCCCTATCTGGGTGTCAAGGTAGCGTGGGGATTAGTGCCCCACGTTCAGGCGATGCTCTTAGCGAGATTTATCCGCGGGGATATTGAAGGCTACCCGCCCTTTATGTGGAAGTAGGACTCCATGCTGGTGCTGGTTACCTATGACGTAAACACCGAAACTCCAGAAGGCAAGCGGAGATTGAGACTTGTGGCTCGAGCTTGCGTTCGAAAAGGCAGGCGCGTTCAAAGCTCGGTTTTTGAGTGTCTACTGAATAGCGCGGAGTTTATTTCCCTAAAGCACGAGCTTTCAGGGATTGTTGACCAAGAGCATGACAGTCTGCGCTTCTACAATTTGGGCAACGAGTACCGGAGTAAGATTGAGGTGATAGGCACAGATAGGGGTTATGACCCATCCGATACGTTGATGATTTGAGAACTTGTTAGTGCGAACCCTAGGCTGCCATTAATGGTACATAGGGTTCGCACTTATTTTTTGGTTCGATAGCACCGTGACAATTGCATAGGAGAGGATTGCGCAACGATACTTTGTGAAATCCAGTACTATATCGGGTATGTGATGTTGAGAGTTTCGCAACATCTAGCTGTCGCCCCTCGCATGAGGGGCGTGGATTGAAACGGAAGAGCAGATGGGAACCAGACAGCATGGCTCAAGTCGCCCCTCGCATGAGGGGCGTGGATTGAAACGACGGCGTGGACGTGCGCGACATCACTCGGCCCAGGTCGCCCCTCGCATGAGGGGCGTGGATTGAAACACCACCTTTCGTGTCGAAGCGTCATTGTCTCGCGTCGTCGCCCCTCGCATGAGGGGCGTGGATTGAAACTATCATAGATACAAAATCCGAGAAAAACGCTTGGTCGCCCCTCGCATGAGGGGCGTGGATTGAAACAAGCGGAGCGTCTATTCCACCGCCCAGCACCCCGTCGCCCCTCGCATGAGGGGCGTGGATTGAAACTGATACACCGGCAAGCCATTTGGTCGCCTTTGCCAGTCGCCCCTCGCATGAGGGGCGTGGATTGAAACGAGAATTGAAACGCCTTTAATATTCGCGCTTGGTGTCGCCCCTCGCATGAGGGGCGTGGATTGAAACCCGAACTCGATTTCGGTGTACTTGCCGAGAATGCAGTCGCCCCTCGCATGAGGGGCGTGGATTGAAACCCGGCAGTTACACCCTGACCGCTTCGTCTAGCGGGTCGCCCCTCGCATGAGGGGCGTGGATTGAAACCCGGCCAGTTCGCCGAATGGCTTGGAGGCGTCATGTCGCCCCTCGCATGAGGGGCGTGGATTGAAACGTCGCAGACCTGCAAGCCGAACGAGAGCGTGTCGGTCGCCCCTCGCATGAGGGGCGTGGATTGAAACAAGCCTTCACGGCATGAAAAATAGAAAGCCCCGTGTCGCCCCTCGCATGAGGGGCGTGGATTGAAACAGGAGGTCTCGCAGCGCCGCGCAATGGAGCACTAGGTCGCCCCTCGCATGAGGGGCGTGGATTGAAACGAGATGACGTTTCCAAGGAAGCTTGCGATGCGCCGTCGCCCCTCGCATGAGGGGCGTGGATTGAAACTCGTATGCGTTCTTCTCGGGAATGCGGCCCTCCGGTCGCCCCTCGCATGAGGGGCGTGGATTGAAACTAACATCGACTGGCACGAGCGCGTGGTGTATCTCGTCGCCCCTCGCATGAGGGGCGTGGATTGAAACTGAACCTCTCCGAGCAGGAAGAGGAGTGCATCGAGTCGCCCCTCGCATGAGGGGCGTGGATTGAAACTGGGTGTCGACGCTCAGCTCGTCGAAAGTCTTTAGTCGCCCCTCGCATGAGGGGCGTGGATTGAAACATGTCGTCCCCCCCTACTCTTGGGGATTCGGCTGTCGCCCCTCGCATGAGGGGCGTGGATTGAAACCGTTAAGGACGTCTACCAGAACAATGCAATCTGGTCGCCCCTCGCATGAGGGGCGTGGATTGAAACTTGAGACCAAGCTCAGGATACTGGCAAAGGCGACGTCGCCCCTCGCATGAGGGGCGTGGATTGAAACCCGTCGATGGCCTTCTGGTAGTTCGGCTGACTGGTGTCGCCCCTCGCATGAGGGGCGTGGATTGAAACTTGTTCGTATCGTATGAGCAGCGTGCATTCTGGAAGTCGCCCCTCGCATGAGGGGCGTGGATTGAAACTGGTACCTGCTTTGACGTTGCCGCGCTGACCCCAGTCGCCCCTCGCATGAGGGGCGTGGATTGAAACTTCGCTAAATCCGCGCGTATGAGCTCCTTTATGTAGTCGCCCCTCGCATGAGGGGCGTGGATTGAAACTCGTGGCGTACAACGTGAGGTCGCGCCGGTAGCCGTCGCCCCTCGCATGAGGGGCGTGGATTGAAACCATCACTCAGACATCATGAAGTGCCTGAAGATTACAGTCGCCCCTCGCATGAGGGGCGTGGATTGAAACAGGCTGTGGTTGTAGGAGAAGAACAGGGACATGGTCGCCCCTCGCATGAGGGGCGTGGATTGAAACAAGCAGCTAAGCGGAAGCCTCTATTTCGCCAGCGCGTCGCCCCTCGCATGAGGGGCGTGGATTGAAACTACAACTCCAAGGCATGGAGGGACACGCAGCGCGGTCGCCCCTCGCATGAGGGGCGTGGATTGAAACGTTGCTCTTCTTCTCGTGCCTCTGGACTATGTCGTCGCCCCTCGCATGAGGGGCGTGGATTGAAACATCAGCGTGGCCGGTGACGGCGACGACTAGGGGGTGTCGCCCCTCGCATGAGGGGCGTGGATTGAAACTACGTTCCGTCTTGCACAGACAACTACCGGTATGCGGTCGCCCCTCGCATGAGGGGCGTGGATTGAAACGACTTCGCAATCATGAAGACCACGCAGGGGACGTGGTCGCCCCTCGCATGAGGGGCGTGGATTGAAACATCGACGTTGCCGACGTTCAGGCTTGCAAGGTGGCGTCGCCCCTCGCATGAGGGGCGTGGATTGAAACGAGGACGAGGTGGCATACGCCAAGAAGGTACTTGGTCGCCCCTCGCATGAGGGGCGTGGATTGAAACGAGACGGCGCTAAACCGCGATTTGCTCCTTGAGGTCGCCCCTCGCATGAGGGGCGTGGATTGAAACGTTTTCGCGCTGCTGGTGCTCGCAGAGGACATGTGTCGCCCCTCGCATGAGGGGCGTGGATTGAAACTCTGGGAAGCAGGAATACATAGACGGATTGCAGGTCGCCCCTCGCATGAGGGGCGTGGATTGAAACTACCAGCATCATCTCTCCGCCGTTCCAACAGACGTCGCCCCTCGCATGAGGGGCGTGGATTGAAACGGGTCCGCCCTTGGGCCGGAGACCGCCTATGCCGGTCGCCCCTCGCATGAGGGGCGTGGATTGAAACTCCGGCAACGCCGACGATGCGACACCGGTCGACGGTCGCCCCTCGCATGAGGGGCGTGGATTGAAACTGCATCTCGACGGGCACTCGGACGTTGACCGTGGTCGCCCCTCGCATGAGGGGCGTGGATTGAAACACGCGCGCATAAGGTTCACCAACATTCGGCTCAAGTCGCCCCTCGCATGAGGGGCGTGGATTGAAACAACATCACCGATGGCTACATTTGCACGCTTGACGTCGCCCCTCGCATGAGGGGCGTGGATTGAAACCGGTGCTGCTTTGCTTGTAGCTATAATCATAGATGTCGCCCCTCGCATGAGGGGCGTGGATTGAAACGGGCCCAAGACCGCCTACAACGTCCAGCACTCCCGTCGCCCCTCGCATGAGGGGCGTGGATTGAAACCTCGTAGTAGTGGAAGTCTCCCTTCCTAAAGCCGGTCGCCCCTCGCATGAGGGGCGTGGATTGAAACACACGCCGTTCGCGCTCCTATGCGACCGTATACGTCGCCCCTCGCATGAGGGGCGTGGATTGAAACCCGCGCGCTCTATCACGTCCAGCTGCAGCGGGCAGTCGCCCCTCGCATGAGGGGCGTGGATTGAAACCAGTCCTCGTGGCGCAAGTGGTGCGAGCCGACGGTCGCCCCTCGCATGAGGGGCGTGGATTGAAACGACCATGACCCTGCCGGTCCGCCGCTGGTCGCGCGTCGCCCCTCGCATGAGGGGCGTGGATTGAAACTGGTTGTTGCCTCCGTTCGCCGGGTGCACCATCGTCGCCCCTCGCATGAGGGGCGTGGATTGAAACACCAAGCCCACGTGGATTAGCCCCACCGACTACAGTCGCCCCTCGCATGAGGGGCGTGGATTGAAACAGCTCTATGTAATTAATCATTAAACCACCTCCTAGTCGCCCCTCGCATGAGGGGCGTGGATTGAAACTCGAATGCGCGGGTGTCCTGCTGCTCCTGAGTCGTCGCCCCTCGCATGAGGGGCGTGGATTGAAACGACCTCTCGAATGGAAAGCCGACTTCCGAGCGCGTCGCCCCTCGCATGAGGGGCGTGGATTGAAACCAGTTGTCGCTCTCGTTGTCCTGTCTCCACACGACGTCGCCCCTCGCATGAGGGGCGTGGATTGAAACTGCGTCGACTTGAGCGTGTTCTCCGCAGATGTAAGTCGCCCCTCGCATGAGGGGCGTGGATTGAAACCACATGTTGTCATGACTCACGACGGCACGGAATGGTCGCCCCTCGCATGAGGGGCGTGGATTGAAACTACCACTTCATGCGCAATGGTGGCGGAACGGCAGTCGCCCCTCGCATGAGGGGCGTGGATTGAAACCATAGGATATGCAGACATTTTAAAACCTTTTGCTGTCGCCCCTCGCATGAGGGGCGTGGATTGAAACCGGTGTCCTCAATGCGAATCTCCGTCGACGTGCGTCGCCCCTCGCATGAGGGGCGTGGATTGAAACATTTGCTCTACCTTGCCTTTCAACGGTGCGCGGCGTCGCCCCTCGCATGAGGGGCGTGGATTGAAACTATCGTCATGAGGACGAGATGATTGCTGCGATAGTCGCCCCTCGCATGAGGGGCGTGGATTGAAACTCGGGCCGCGAGGTCAGGGTGTACGGGCGCATCGCGTCGCCCCTCGCATGAGGGGCGTGGATTGAAACTCGTACGTGTCGCGCGTGGATGCGGCGAGGGCGGGTCGCCCCTCGCATGAGGGGCGTGGATTGAAACGCCTTCAGGTGGCCGCGCTTCGTGGCCGTCGAGGGTCGCCCCTCGCATGAGGGGCGTGGATTGAAACTCGCGCCCGATGGACGCCGGGGAGCTGGCCGCCGGTCGCCCCTCGCATGAGGGGCGTGGATTGAAACGTGGACTCGTCGGCCATCGTCCAGAGCGTGGCCGTCGCCCCTCGCATGAGGGGCGTGGATTGAAACTACGGCGTGGACGAGTCCGCCGCCGACGCCTTCTGTCGCCCCTCGCATGAGGGGCGTGGATTGAAACTGCCCCGCCGTCCCCTTGGGGTGGTGGTGCGCGTAGTCGCCCCTCGCATGAGGGGCGTGGATTGAAACCAGCGTGCCCACGCGCCCGGCGAGCCTGTCGCCGGTCGCCCCTCGCATGAGGGGCGTGGATTGAAACGTGCGCTTAATCCCTCGCGAGCGTGGCTGCCCAGTCGCCCCTCGCATGAGGGGCGTGGATTGAAACCGAGCTGTCGGCCACAGACCCGCGTGGCATCATGTCGCCCCTCGCATGAGGGGCGTGGATTGAAACTTGTGGATGGGGACGGAGAGGAGTACAGCACGAGTCGCCCCTCGCATGAGGGGCGTGGATTGAAACGCGGGACGCGCGTGGGCGAGGCACTGGGCGTCATGTCGCCCCTCGCATGAGGGGCGTGGATTGAAACTAGCTAGTAAGGTTCTTGTAGAGTTCAAGCTTGAGTCGCCCCTCGCATGAGGGGCGTGGATTGAAACATCAATGGCAGGCAGATGCCAGAGGATTTCGTCGTCGCCCCTCGCATGAGGGGCGTGGATTGAAACGACTTGGTGAGAATCCACTCCTGGTATTCGAGGGGGTCGCCCCTCGCATGAGGGGCGTGGATTGAAACGGGAGCGCCTCGGGGACGAGCGCATAGAGCGCCGGTCGCCCCTCGCATGAGGGGCGTGGATTGAAACGCATCTGGCGTTGGCGCGAACGCGTACGCCGTCGTCGCCCCTCGCATGAGGGGCGTGGATTGAAACGTGTTCGGCCCGCAGATCGAGGCGGACCTGCTCAAGTCGCCCCTCGCATGAGGGGCGTGGATTGAAACACACCGACTTCGGCGAGGACATCGATGCATTCAGTCAAGTAAAAGTCGACAGTTCGCTCTGTCGATTTCCCACACTTCGC
>NZ_JANSKA010000012.1 GCF_024741235.1 Tractidigestivibacter montrealensis
GCTCAGGCGCCCGCGCGCACCATGCCGCAGGAGGCATCCAGGAGGCGGTCGCGCTGGGATTGAGACCAGGTAGAATATCCGGCGATCACGTAAACAGCTGGAGAGATACTCGGACCTCCGACAGTTGATCTGAGGCCCCATTAAACAGCGGACACAAGCCACGAGAGGTCTGATAACAAAAAATGGGCCGAACCCCACTGAAGGAGTACGACCCAGACAAATCAACAAGTACGCCTGCACAAAAAAGGAGGGGCCCCGCGCTCGGCGCGGGGCCCCTCCCGTGG
>NZ_JANSKA010000001.1 GCF_024741235.1 Tractidigestivibacter montrealensis
GCGAAGTGTGGGAAATCGACAGAGCGAACTGTCGACTTTTACTTGACTGAATGCACTTCGACGGCTGGCCGGTGTGCTGGAGGGTGTCCCCGCACCCCGACGCGGGGCTGGCGCTCGGAACACTCGGGGACCTGGTCGCCGCCGTGCGCCCGACGTAGGGGAGGCCGCTGGTCCTGCACAGCGACGGGGGCGCGGTGTACATGACCGACGAGTGGGCGGCGGCGTGCGCCGCCGGCCACGCGGCGCGCTCGATGTCGCGCAAGGCCAGGAGCCCGGACAACGCGAGGTGCGAGGGGTTCTTCGGCACCCTCAAGAGCGACTTCTTCCACGGGACCGACTGGAGGGGCGTGACGTTCGCGGAGTTCCGCGAGGGGCTGGGCGCCTACATCGAGTGGCACGGGGGCGGCAAGCCGAAGAAGGCACTAGGACGGAGGACGCCGAGTGAGCACCGCGCGCGGAGCTGGGCTACGCGGCGTAGCGGTGGTCCAGAGAAACGTCCGGGGTCCCATTCCGCACACGCAAGCCGCTATTAGAGTCTGACGCACGCGAAGAGCTCGAATCTATGTTGAAAGAGATCAAAGAGGTCCCTCTCTCTTTGTCAGCGATACTTAGCGATACTTGGACACAGTGGAGGGAGAGCTGCGGCCAGCCCGTAGACCTGCGGCTTCTCTTGCCTACATACACCCAGAGCACCTCAATCATTTCCCTGGCGATACTTCATGATCAACTCTATGCCCAGTATGGGACGTATCGCATATTGCGAGGGGAAGCGGCTGGGTCGACCCGCTTGATGAGACCCGCAGTCATCGTGTCCTTGATGATTCTCATCGCTTGTGCTTTCTTTTCACCAAGCCCAAACGTCCGGCGGATGTCTGCGTTCTCTATGACCTCAAAGTTAACGTAAGCGAGGCATGCTTGCGTGTAGCACGTGCGGATGCGGTCTTCCTTTGTTGTGAGTTCGAAGGGAATGTGCGAGAAGAGCGCAACCTTTGTAAAGCGATCGCCCTGCGACTGAACGATAGGTGCAACCAACCCGTTGTCACACGTTGCTGCGATCACCTTGTCGTATCCGCTGCCGCGCTCTTCGCAAATGCCGCATTTATGCATGAATCCGGCAAGGTTCTCGTTACGGGATACGGGTACGGTATCGACCAGTCTCTCTACGCTAATCAGGGGAGCGCCCGCGTTCGAGATTGTCTGCAGACGCATTCATTAACGGTAACAGAACAAGGGGATGCGACCGGAGCAAACGGATGCATTCGTGTGGGAAGGTGGAGGATGAACAACTGAGGATACCGGTCGTTGACATATAAATACTTCACCCAGAGCCGGCCATATACCCCTTGGAAAGAGAGGTAGCTGCGGTTGAAATTTGCCATACGAATACCGCACTTAGCAGCATGCGTCTACCGCAGCGATACCCATGGAGCGCTGACTGCTACAACAGCCGCGCAATTGCAGACACGAATACCCACCGAATGACAAGCCGCGCCCATCTTCACATGCGCCATTAATCGCACGGCATTGTCGTCCGCATTGTGAATGACATCCTCCCCTACCCCGCGTCAAGCCAACGCTTGCGGGAGAAGAAGTTCCAGAACATCACCAGCGTGGTTGCGAGGACCTTCGTGAGCATGTACCACTCATCGCCGACGAGGCGGCCGCCCAGCCACATGATCGCCTCGTTCAGCCCCAGGCCGATGACGGAGAGTGTGACGAAGATGATAAACTCGCGCGTCCTCGAGAGCCCCTCACGGTGCGCGAACACGAGGTTTACTCAACGGGTCAATCCGCTACTCCCCATCAGCCCCCACAACAAGTTCAGGCGTCATCATCCTGCGCAATGGGAAAGCTAAGAGCCTTGTATACCTCAGCAGGAAAACTGTTTTCGTATATCCCCAGCTTCTGTCGAGTGCTTTTCACTTTCTCTCCACTGGCATCAGGAGAGAAGATGACTAGACATAAATCGTGTACGTACCTCTCTATTTCTTCCTCAGTTGGCCCACTCGGATTGCCCGGCGAATTTCGCCTAAGAGCACCGATACTTTCACGTACTGCATCAACGAATGCGGGGTACTTACGCCCCTCCTCATACAGAGAGTCAAAATCAGTACCGAGAGTAATCGATCGGAAGAGCTCGCTGTTCTCCCTTTGAATGAAGATAAGAACCGGAAGGAACGCACAGGTCGCAACCATATCCGCTAAACATAAATCGTAGAAATAATTATCTCTGCCCAAACACCTTTTGGCGTATCTTCTAGCACCGTCAAACTTGGGCAGAAGCCGCATCACATCCCTTGGAGTTAGCTCTCTGCTCTTGAGCAGCTCTATTTCCAACTCATCGAACCGAGACATTGCACTCGTCTTAAACTCCCTGCCCGTCACCACCCTGAACGCGTCGCATGGTGGAAGGGTCACACGGTAGTCGAAAAAGCGTTCGAGAAATCTTTGAGAGGCATATCCCCCGCCATAGACTCCCGCCATTGCCTTTGAAAGCTGGACCGAGTCAGCAGAAAAGACTGTGATTATATTTTCGCTTTGGAATAGGCTTTTCACCTGCTCAAGCAATCGAACGGCAAAATCTGGTCTGCATCGGTCCAGCTCATCGATGAAAATCACGAGCCTGTCTGCGACCTCAAGACTGCCGTTTTCCGCCATGGAGGCTATTGCTTCCCGAAGCTTGGCCCTTTGCCTGTATGCCTCGATTAAATCCTTGCCACTTAGGGCATTATGGATGCCGGTAGCGCAAGACTTAAGGGGAGATATTGCTCCTACCGCAGCATCTACCACCTTCAGCAACCACTTCTCCAGTTCTGGTTGCTTGGTTAGATAGTCTTGACCAAGTTGAGATGCCAACGCCGCGAACAGAGCGCTAATTGGATCTTCGGCATCATCATTATCCCAAGCGTTGAAGTAGAGTGCGAGAAACGTTGGACGATCATGCTCCGAAAGCGCTTCGATAACTTTTTTGATTCGCGAATCATGTACATCGACCTCTGAAAGCTGCGAACCATTCAGCGCATTCATGATGCATTGAGCCGACTTAACGAAGAACGTCTTTCCCTCGCACCAGGGGGCGTCAAGCATGACGGTGTAGGGGCCATCGATGCATTGCAACATCTCAATGAAAGCAACTAATTCTGCATTTCTACCGGCAGTATCCTCATTAATGGAGTCGGCTATGTTTTCCCAGGTAGGTTCCTTTTCAAGCCTCACGATTCTGCCGCCAGCCATTCTGCGCCCTTTCTTGTCTTTGGGGTACCGCCCTAAATTGAACTCTTGTATCACGCGCTACGGCTCATGCTATTGCGATATTACAAGACAAGCAGGCTGAGAATACCTAACGCCATCTTTCCTGACGGGGTCGGGAGTGGCAGGTAGAACAAGGATTCATCTTCCCGAAGTACTGGCAAGACGGCCACCTTTCATTTCTGGTGACCCCAGCCACTCCAAACACGTCACCTCAGCTCTTTACCTCCAGACAGACAGCCGGTCCTTAGACATGAAGTGAATAGTTCTCTTTTAGAGTTCGTCTCGCCACATTCATGAACGAAGAACTCTCAAAAGCCTCCAATATTGCATCAGGTGCATTAAGTCTTTTCATTTCGATCACGTACGCCAAGACAATCTGTGCATAGTAATGATTTGTCATCATTTCGTATTCGCGTTCATCACTTAACGCATGGGCACCCTCGTTCCTAAGCTTTATCTGCTCTTTCCGAAACCGTTTCCAATCGGGAATGAGCTCTTTGCCCCACCTTCCGCTCTCTTCATAAGCATGGTCAAGGAGCATGCCGTATGAGGGGCGTGATAGTAAGCTCAAAAGACCTCTAGCTCTGTCCTTAATCGAATTATCCGCTGCCGCAAGCATTGGTTCTACATACGATTCCAGCGTTTCCCTGTCATACAAATCCTCGGAATTCGCGCGAGCCAAGGATTCAAACATTGAAGTGGCTGCAAAAAGCAGCATATCAAAGGGCATATCCCAGTGCCCCAAAAGCGAAGTGAGCATGCTGCTTGCTTGAACCTCATCACCCTCCATTTTCATCCAGCAGTCAAACATTTCTGGGAGATAATCTCTCGCAATAGAAAAGGGAATGGGAACATTTCGATGATTCACATTTTTCTTTTCGCCCAAACAAGAGGCCAAATAGACGTTGACCGGGCGAACATCCCCGCGCAGGTATATGCGCAGGTCATTGATGTCCGGAAAAGAGCCAAAGCAGAGCGCTAGAAAGGACCGCGCTCTCGAGAGTTCATGCGACCACAGTTCATCAAGCGCAACCGCATCTCCAAAACTTATATGAATTCGTGCGAAGCAGGGCAAATATATGCCATTAGCGTTCCGTTTTATTCTCTCTATACCGTATTGAAGCTCAATTGAGCATCTCC
Organism: Tractidigestivibacter montrealensis; assembly: GCF_024741235.1. Taxonomy (GTDB): domain Bacteria; phylum Actinomycetota; class Coriobacteriia; order Coriobacteriales; family Atopobiaceae; genus Tractidigestivibacter; species Tractidigestivibacter montrealensis. Next base: position 4,393 of record NZ_JANSKA010000001.1, read on the forward strand.
CAGATTGGTACAGCAATAGAGCATCACTCGTGTCCTGGCACTCTATCAATGCTGCAACGCAATCAATTTCTTGAGAGGGGCAGACACCAACCCATTCCCTCAGTCCCTCGATTTCTAAGTCGGCGCTATCGATAAGAGCTGCCGGGTCGAATTCGTGATGAGAGCAATATACAACGCCGGCAGACAATCTCTCCCGGCTATTTCCTGGGCATGTCCATTCCACCCCCATTGATTGGACATCACCAAGGACAATATTCAGACCATCCTGCGTCTGCCCGAATAGATAGTCATACCGAGGCGGCTCTAAGCTAGCTGCGTAGCTCCCTGTTTCCTCCAATGTTCTTGTTTGGCTAATGTCTCCAAAAGGAATGTCCAGAACTGCCCCAGTTTCCCCTGAGAATTGGCAAACACCCTGAGCGTTGTTCTTTCCGGCTCTCATCTTTTCCCAGCTAAGGTTCCACTTAGCCATCTTCCAAACTTCATCTTTCATTCTGCCTCCAGACTAGAAGCCATAGAAAAGCTTGGAGAGCGTAACCGATTTGAGCTTATTTCCCTAAACGCTTTGGTCTAATTGTTGTATCCGAGTCCCTGCATACGATTTGAGGGGGCTATAGAAACCTCGTATCCACGAAGACCGAAGCCAGTCCTATTCAGCAGGTATTTATCATCTGTTGTCGCGAACTCTTCTTTCTCCATTTCATACATTTCATCCGAAGTAGTCTTTCGCTTCGAATGGTCAACTCTTAGGAATATCCGCGTAGTATCCAACCGCCTAAATGAATCGATAGAGAGTTTCGAATATTCATAACTACCGAACACCAGTCTGTCGAATGGCATTTTCTTGTTCCAGTGAGTTTCTATCCGGCGCTTTATATTGTTAGTACAGCCACAATATACCTGCTTATATTCATCTAGTACCATGATGTACTCGCCCTGCACCCCTTTGTAGGGCCGAATATCATCAATCTCAAAGAAGGAGTTGTGCAGACTCAGCCAACCTGCAAGCCATCTATCAAACGCATCGCGTGATAGGGACTCAAAATAGCGCATGTTCAAATCGTAGTTATACAGACATCCCTTCGTGTGCTTCTCGATTTCATTCTCATCCATGGGGAGGAACGAGAATATTAGAGACCCATCCTTGCGCCGTTCAATATAGTTCTCTCTCGTAAGGTGAAGCTGATCTGCACTCCTTCTAACGCTGGTCCCAAAGTGCCTCATTCATACCTCCGACAGGATGAGTTGCTTATTCTCTTACGATAGCGATTAGGCAGAACGGAACTAACTATTTTCTGGCAAAGCATCGGCCCCAGACGTATTTCAATACCCAGCTAGATCTTCTCTCATGTTCGTAGGCATTGCGGCCATGGCTCTTGAGAGCTCCGGCCTTCGGCCTCGTCGGCATGGTTCCGCGGCAGAATCCAATTAGCCTACATCCTTGGACCGCCGAAGTCCCTACCTAACTCGGCCGCCATCTTTTCCAATACCTCCTTTGTATTAGTATTCGTTAACTTCTCTCTCGCTGGCTTGAGGGCGAGACGGCTGCGGTCCCAAGCATGAAATAGTTTCTAGTTTGGGCATACGGCAACGCTGACCACCGTTGGCCACTACACTTCCCGACGCCAGAATCTCGGGAGAAGACGCCAGAGAGGGTCGATCAGCGCCGACAGGACGGAGAACGTTCGCGGAGGCGCCAGAACGGGTGAGACGATTGCATCAATCGACAGGTCGGCCGGCACGTCGGAGCCGATGATCTAAAAATTCGCGATGGTGGGCCATCTCTCGCCCGAGCCGCCGAGCACGGGGCAGCCGAAGAGCGAGGTCATCGCGATAAACGATTCAACGATAAACTCCTGGTGCGACAACTGCGGGAGTTGGCACAAGCAACGTCACACGGCCGTGATGATGTACGCGTGGCTCCAAGACAAGCTCGACCCCAGCAGCCCTTGCTCCACTCTTGCAGCGCCACGTCAGATGTCAGCGAGGAGAGATGGTCAGAGAGTGCGACTGCAGGGGATGTCAGAGGTTTCAGCTATCTAGCGCCGGTCACCGCGTCCCTTGAGCCCCAGCTCGATTTCGACAAGGCAGGTCTTGGGGGTTCACGACGTGATCGCCAAGAACGGACTCAATAGAACATTTGGCACCTTCGTGTCCTAGTAATGGACGAGCAGCTCCAAGAGAGATCCATGTAGGGGGGCACACTACTTCATACTGGAAATCACGTGCTACGGCAGGTAATCGCCTCGCTCATATTCTCCACCTAGCATAAGTGCAAGAGCTGGCACTCGCTCCTGAGCAAGGGCTTGTCTGCAGACGCGGTCATCCGCAGCACCATCTAGGTCCACATTGGAGAAATCTAAGCAAGACAGAAACTAGAGCTCAGACCTAGAAAAAGCATAACGGTAATGACATGGTTAGGAAGAATTCGATATTCAATACCGCACCAAAGGACAGCAGGCCCCCTCGGGATGTTCACTACAATAAAGCCATCTCGTGAACAGCCATTTCTTTCCGTTGCATTAGTGGCTACTGGGGATGCCGGGTATGGGCACAGCCGTTGAGACCAAACCGCGAAAGACCACTCTCTGCTTCGAATGGGCTCGGGGATTTGCAGCTGCAATGGTTGTACTTCTTCATGTCACACAGGGAATCATGTCAAACTACCCCATAGGCGCTATCGGAGAATCCCGCGCAATCATCTGGACCGTAACTCAGCTCCCTCTAGGACGCTGGGCGGTCCCCGTCTTTCTGATGATTTCCGGTGCGCTATTGCTCAATCCCGAGAAGCAGGCTCGTTGGAAAGACATTTGGAGATACGAGCGGCGCATGGCACTCGTACTCGCAACTTTCGGTTACGCATTCTGCCTGATGGAACAATATGCCGGAACGCGCCAGCTCTCGACTGAGCTCTTTGGAATCTCAATACTCCATCTGCTTTCCGGCAGGAGCTGGTCTCACCTTTGATACCTCTATGCCATGATGGGCATCTACGTGCTCCTGCCTATGGTAAAAGCCTATACGACCAGCGTCAGTCGAGGGGATTTGAGGACCTTTCTTATCATCCTTTTCGTGCTAACGGTGTGCATCCCCTCGCTCAATGGCGCGCTGCCCATCGCCGTCGACACCCTGATCTGGACACCGTCCTATCTTTTCCGCTTTCTGCTCGGCCACCATGCCCTCACTTACATAGACTCACCCCCCCGATTAATATCTGTCTGCATTTCCCTCGTAGTACTGGGATCCTTCGCCCAGATTTCATATATCGCCTCTGGTAACTACGGTGACTGGGTACGCTCGCCTTCCTCGGTATTCGTCGCCGGGATCTCGCTGATGGTCTTTCTTCTCTTCAAGGGTCACTGCGAGAAGCCGTATGGCCCAAAAGGCGTAGTCGCTTTCGCCTCCTCGTATAGCTTTGTCATCTACGTCCTACATCCCATATTCCTGAACATTGCATACAAGGCGCTTGGGCTAGGGCCGTGGGGTGCGCCGCCTGTGCTGTTTGAGCTAAGCATGTGGGCTGTGGCATTCTTCGGATCAGCGGTTGTGATATGGGTCATGCGAAAGATACCTGGCATGCGCAGAATTCTATAAATAATCTTCGTAGGAGCACTGACTGCTATCAAGGGGAGGTGACTGCTTTAGAAAGCCGTTTCGAGACCAGAAAGAACACTCGGAGGTTCAAGAGCGTGACGTGCCAACTCCCTGCTAATGGCTAGCATGCCTCAATCCGGCAATCCGCTCTTTAACCCTATTGATAACCCAAGCGACCAGTAAACTTCCGAGCAACCCGCAGAAGAAGCCGGCAAGTCTAGTTGAGGGGCTATAACGAACCCACGCACCAGCAACAAAGTCCTTTGCTGGAAAGTCACTGAATTCCGTACTTCCTCTAAGAATCTGGAAGTAAACGATGAAATTAGGAATGTTTACGAACATCAGGTGAGACATCATGATTGTGAAAGTATTCTCGGCAACAAAGTCGACAATCTTAACCCGTCCGATTCGGCTGGACATCATCTGCATGACCTTGTACCAAAACAGGGTCCCGGTGATGGAGGTACAGAGAGGCATCCACCAGGAATTGAAGTTCCTCATATTGCTCGTTGCAATGAAGTTCGCCTTATCGCCGTACACGCATATGAGTAGCACGTTGACCGCACAGCAAGCTCCGCAGGCATAGAGAAGCCTCCATTGCTCAACGTGCTTCTCCCAATAGAGACGGAACATTCTGCCCATGTGGTAAAACTGTAAATACCAGATGCTCCTGAGCACGAAGCGATAGATTCTCTTAGCTCCGGGCAGCCCATCCATGCATAGTTTCAAATCGACGAACCCGATAACTATCAGAAGGACAAGAAGTGCGTAATCTTTTTTGCGTTTGCCCAGACAAAGTAGGCGATTCAGAACCAGATAGCCAACCTCAACCCAGAAGAGCATTATCACAAACCATCCCGCCCCAGTAATGGAAGACAGAGGCTCTAAGAAAAGAAGGTTCTGGATTGTACGGAGATTGAACGGGCTTGAGAACCAATTGACAATTCCGCAACGATAAAGAATGTATGACAAAGCATCGCCAGCAAGGGACCAAATGATATAGGGGACTAACAGATGAAGCACCTTATGCTGTATCCCCTCTCCTACACCTCTGTCTTTAAAGAAATAGCCCGAGATAAAAACGAGCATTGGCATATAAAATGAGTTGTACGGAAAGACACTCGAAAGAATACCAACCCTTGTACTTACATGATCATCTATGACCATGATTATTGCCAGAGCTTCAAGCCACTGGAAGGTTTGATTACGCGACTTCGGCTTCACCTGGTTCAAGGCGAGGAATTCCTTTCGGGGTAGAGCAGCGTCTGTAATAATCGTTCTCATAGGATGAGAAATGAAAAACTGATCATTCTCGCGGAATTGGAGTCGTCCACATACCTCAGTTCGCTCCATTTCCTACAAGAAATGTAGGTCCAAATCATCCTAGGTACGGTTGCAACGCTTTTTCAAGAACGAGCCTCTACTATATGAAAAAGTGACTCCATTATCGGTCAAGACGGTTCCGCAGGCATCCGGGTAGCCATATAAGACGAGCGAAATAGGCTGCGATTTACAAAACGCGATAATATTCGTCAATCGTCCGCCCAAACTCATCCGATGGAACTCCCGCCAAGTCCCTCCCGAAGAATACTTCCGTCTCGAGTCGTCTGGTAATCAGTCCCTTATGCAACGTCGAGTGGATAACGCCTGCCTCATCGGATATGGGATTCCACTACGGCCAGCGGTAGTTGCGCCATATTACTACTAAGCGGACCCCGAGCTAATTTCATGATGGGGTAATTTCCACATGCTCGAATTGCATTTGCTGCCAATAGAGCGCCAAATCACGAACAAGAAGGTGTTATAAACAAGCTGTAATAGCTGAGGGTCGAATAGGGAATGCAACGCAACCACAAGTAAGATGACAGCCATCCAGCTATCATTGTTTCGGAAGCACTGCTGAGCCGAGATAATCAATGCCATCCAAGTAGCCATTGCAACCAAGACACCATTAATCACAAGAACGTGTACGTAAGAATTGTCGATAAAATTAGCATCACCATCAGGATGCGCCGCGGCATCCGTCAACCCATCACCTCCAGGGACCAACCCATTACCAACGAATTCAATATCTTGTCCGAATAGTGTCCAGCCATACCTATCAACTGATGCTGAAGTCTGCGCAAGACGATTGCTCAGAACCAAATTTGCAGACTTCCAGGCATCATTTTGCGGGTTATACAGCAAGGCAGCCAGAAGTGATATCACCGGAAACAGAACTACGGCTATACAGGCACAGCACTGCATGCACCTGCCAAAGCAGCGAAATCGTCCGGCGACTCCTCTCTTGAGAATAACTGCCGCCAACAGCGCAGCTAAACCTAGGACAAATGAATTTCTAGAATTTGTGAGCACAAATATGGAAGTATCAATGAATGCGAGTAGGACGATTACATAATAACTAATTCGCTCTCGGCGCAAATAAAGAACGAGTAGAACCATATTCAGGAAAAGGTGACTGAGAAGCGTACTGTATGTAAAGCCTAGATAGTATCGTACAGTCCCATCTGATCTGGTGTTGTAATAGTTGGGGATAAGACCGATCACAGAACCCAGGACAATGGCAGCACAGCCGCATCCCTCAACAATAAGCGTAAATTTCGCAATTTCACGAAAGTCAATATCGCGAGAGGCAAAAAAAACCAACGCCAAATCGATACACAAAGCGTCCTTAACGAGTATTAGCTGGATAACGCCAACGAAAAACAAAATTAAGGTCGGTATGCACGACTTTGTTATCGGGGTCTTTTCCCAGAGCACGGAAATAGCTGAGGACACAGCCAATATGAAGAGGGATCCGAAATGGAACAATGTATTCTGAATTGACCCATTTGGAAATGCCAAAAGCGAGAGGACAGACAGTCGGAAGAGCAGCAGCACCCCATACCCAACAAAGAAGGTCATTTTGCTCAAATGCTTATTGCTTTTGGTGGCAGCCTCGACGTTCATATAGGTCCAATCGGCATTCATTAAGTAATGTATATCTAATATAGTAATATATAAGGTATATTTGATACAAAAACCAGTGCAGGGATTAATTTATACCCAATCAATACCGGCAGTGACTTTATTCACTTTAGCTGAATAAGATATGAGGTTCGGAAATCTTCTTCCAAGAGATTCTGGCGAATAAAACCATCTAGTCGTCAGCTTTTCATCCTCCACGCTCTCGACAACTCATACTGTCGATAAACCATATATCAGGTAATGCCAGTTCACCGCATGCACCTAGAATCTATTTAGGTAAAAACAAAACTCTCCAAAGTATCCATGTCCAATACTTCCAGATCCAAACGCTCCGCTATCAGTTCCACTCGTTTTTATCCGGTACTCCCATTCATTAGTTAGAAACAAGTAATTCTGAGATATCATTCATATGAAGTCATTTTCACATCCACGACGATGCTTGGTTTTCGACGAATTGTAGAGACATGCCCAACTCAATTAAGAAGAACTTCGCATTTAACTCTGCGTATCAGATACTCAACGTCATCGTCCCTCTTATCACGACTCCGTATCTCTCCAGAACAATTGGCGCGAGCGGAAATGGCGTCTTCACATACACTCAGTCAATCGCAAACTACTTCGTTCTGTTCGCCCAGCTAGGAATCACCAACTACGGTGTCCGAGAGATAGCTTCGTGCGGGGATGATCGGAAGAGCCGTTCCGAGACGTTCTGGAACCTGTTCTCAATGAACCTCGTAGTGGGCATCGCCGTTACGGCGGTGTACTTTCTATACGCCTTCGCCATCGGGTCTAACCAGCTCCTCATCTCCCTAATCTGGAGCCTCTGGGTTATTGGCTCGGTTGTCGACGTAACCTGGCTTCTCAATGGCTGCCAGGAATTCAAGGTCCCCATGGTACGAAACTTCTGCACGCGACTTGCAGGGATGCTCTTCATATTTGCCTTCGTCCGCTCAGAGGGCGACACCTGGGCCTATGTCTTTGCAATCTCCGCCCCATATTTTATTAACGCCTTGCTCGTATGGCCCTTCGTAAAGCGCTACGTCGATCCCGTCCACCCTACTTGGGCGAAGATGCTTATGCATCTCAAGCCCAATTTCATGCTCTTTATCCCAGTGATTGCGACGAGCCTCTACACCCTACTCGATAAAGTGATGCTCGGAGGCATGGCTGGCATGGAGCAGACAGGCATATATGACTATGCAGAGAAGATCTCAAAGATGCCCCTTGCGATTATTACCGCTCTCGGCGCAGTTGTACTTCCAAAGATGACCGAGGTCATAGCTTCCGGCCGCCAGAGAGAAGCGGTGAACCTTGTCCGTGAGACTATGTGGTTTATGCAGGCATGCGCCATGGCACTTACTTTTGGCATCATTGCCGTGGCACCTGAATTTGTTCCCGTATTCTTTGGAGCCGGATACGAGGAATGCGTTCCGCTGATGGAGGTGCTCTCCCTCATCATTCCTCTCATCTGCGCATCAAACGTTATCGGTGTCCAATACCTTGTCCCCTCCCACCGAGACCGAGGCTTCACCGTCTCTGTGCTAACTGGTGCAGCAGTGAATATTGTGATTAACCTATTTGCAATTCCAGCCGCGGGAGCAATGGGAACAGCCTTTGCAACGGTAGCCGCAGAGGCGTCCGTGTTACTTGTCCAAGCTCAACTCGTGCGAGGGGAGCTCCCGCTACTGGAACACCTTCGGGATGCCTTGCCTTTTACCCTCATTGGGCTTTGCATGCTTGCGCTTATTCGTGCTGTGCACTTTATTCTTGCCCTCGCAGTGCTGTCACCAATTGTCATCCTGGTAATTGAGGTGGTTGTCGGAGGCCTCTCATACCTCGCGATGTCGTTCGTGTATTGCCGAGTAACGAGAAACTCGCAGTTTGCCAGGCTATTCCCCAAGCTCGCAAAGTAGTTTCCACAAGAGGCAATTAATCACTAATGGACTAATCCATTATCAGAGTATCTTTGTCATTTTACGTTTACGTGCCCTAATGTTTTGGGGGAGCCAGCATAATCGCTATTGGCTCCCCCAAACGATAATTGCTAAATAGGGAACTTCGCTACTACTCCCAGTTGTCAATCCCCCGCATGGCCACCGGCCAATAGCCAATATGGCCAAGGGATCTCACCACGCCGAACTTCTTTGACTGACAGGCCTTGGAGTACACGTCTGGATATTTGGACTTGGTGGCAGCGTCAAGCGCTTTGATTTCATTCCAGGTAGCCTTAGACGCAGGCAACAGCAACAGGGTTTTAATCAGCACATTGTAATAGCGAGCCACTCGGTCAACGAGAATCGCGCGGCTATCTTCGGTGAGGTCATTTTGGGTTGCAAGGTAGTCTAGGCACATCCCAACAGAGCGCTTTTGATCATCGATGTGTTTGATTCGGCTTTCCCTCGAGACGCTCTGTCCCTCGCGCCCAACCCTATAGCAGTAGAGAGGTCTGGGGCAGATTTGGAATGTCTGCGAGTAAGCGAGTGAGCGAACTGTGAAAATCTGGTCCGTATACAGGGTGTGTGCAGGCAAGTCAAAGGGATGGCTACGCAGGAGATCAGTTTTCACGGTAATGAACCACATTCCCAAGGATGTCCCAAATGACATCTCGTCACAGCTGTAAGTGTGGCATTCGAACTGATACCAGCTGTTGTTCTCGAGGGTCTTTTCGTCGCTACCCTCCCGACAAACGTATCGGGGGGTCAGATACACGTCAGCATCCCCAGAGTGCAGGCGCTGAACCAGATCGACTAGGCCTTCCCGATCGAACCAGTCATCCCCATCAAGAAGCCTAAAGTACACCCCCCTAGCCTCGGAAACGCTCCGGTTGACTGTCGTCCCATATCCGCCGTTTTCCTTGTCGATTACCCGAAAGGTCTCCGGATACTTCTTCTCAAACTCATGGCCAATGGCAGATGTCGTGTCTGTTGAGCCATCATTCACAATGAGAACTTCTATCTCATCCATGACTTCTGGTACTACAAGTGACTCAAGAGCCTGCCGGAGATACTGCTCGACATTGTAGGCAGCAATTGAAACTGTAAGAAGTTTCTCTTTCACGTGTTACTCCTTGGCGGTCAACTACCGGTCATTCCAAGATCGAATCATGGACGCATACATGTCCTCGAGGCAATCATGAGGCCGCCAGCCCAGATTGCGAATCTTTGCTGTATCCAAGATGAGATGTGTTGGCTTTGGATACATGGCAGCCTTCTTTTTGTCAATGTCAAATTCGACGGAAGACTTTCCATTTGAGAACTTGCTTGCGACAAGCTCAGCCATCTCTCGAATGCTGCAATACGTCGCTTCGTTTGCAACGTTATATGACTGCCCCTTTTCGCCATGGACAAGGAGCGTGAAAACCGCAGACGGCAGGTCTCGGGTGGAAAGGTAGGGGTTACTCTTCGAGCCATCGGTGAGCAGGACGATGCTCTCCCCCGCTACAGCACGACGAGCAAAATCCGCAAAGACGCGAGTGTCGTCCCGGGACGCTCCGGCTCCAAATGTCTGTGCAAGGCGAGCCGAGCAAGCGTTCACCGAGTACTCGTCCGCATATGCTGCAACCAACGCCTCACTTAGGCGCTTGGATTCCGGATAGCTGTTTCTGACTACCGTTGGGTCAACGAGACCCAGGTTGTCCTCCGATGCCACACCGTCGACCTTTCCGTACACCTCCATGGACGAAATGTACACACAACCTGCAACGCCGACGCGTCTGCAATAGTTCAAAACAGCAGTCGTCCCAGAAACGGTACCACCAATTACCTCGACCGGCTTATATCGCAAATCTTTGCTCGCGGTAAGGGCAGCAGCATGGACAACGTAATCCGCTGAAGGACACTCGTCCAGACTGTCGCCAAGAGACCACTCAAGGTAGGTCGCACCTTCTCCAAAGAGCAATTTCGCCTTGATGATATTTCTTACAGGAAGAACAACAGAAATACGGGCATCAAGAAACTCATTCGCCGTGAGCAGGGTCCTTACTATGGTGCTTCCTACAAGGCCAGTACTACCTGTGACAAGAATCTTCTTACCGGAAAATGACTTTATGAGATCCTCAGAATCGTTTGCTGCGAGGCGGGCAAACTCTTCTAGGTAATGTGTACCCATGATTCACCTAGCATTCCTAATCTGAAAAGCGTGGCTGAATACTCACTTATTCCACATGAGCTCTTGATCTCGGGCTTCCATGAAGCCCTTAAAAGCGTAGTAATCCATTGGCGTCGTGACTTTGATGTTCTCCGCAGGCCCTTCGACGGTATAAATCTTGTAGCCGTAGTAAGACATCATGCTAATTGAGTCGATGAAATCGAACTTGCCTTCGTCGATTGCGCGCAAATGAGCCGCATATAGTTCTTCCAACCTAAAAGCCTGAGGTGCTCTCGCAAGCTCACATTGAGAGCGCGGAAGTATCGTGTGAACAGAACCATCGCGGCCGGTTTGCACTATCGTCTCGGTGGCAAGAGCGGTTGTGGCTGTTGGCCCTCGATCACGGGCGGAAGCTATGCAGGAAGTAATTGTGTCCTCATCAATGAGCGGCCGAACCCCATCATGTATAAGGACGATTGATTCTTTGTCCCCGGGATGAAGATTTCGAAGAAACTTAATGCCATTAAAGATGGACTCCTGGCCATTTCGACCACCAGGGACCACGTCAATAGGGACAGGATATCTATGCTTGGTAAGCCAGTCCTCCAAAAAGGGAATCCAGCTCTCAAGACAACTAATAACCAAATGAGAGACCTGCGGATGAAGGGCAAAGCGAGAGATTGTGTAGTCGATGATCGGACGGCCACTTAACTCGAGGAACTGCTTTGGACGAGTGCTGCCCGACATTCGCCTTCCAACACCGCCCGCAAAAATCACTGTCTCTGCGGTATCCATTTCGTCGCAGTCCCCTTCCGTAAGCAGAGCGAACCGTTAATACTCAAACAGCTTGCAAATAAGATAAGCCTTCCACCCGCACGGATAACTCGAGTTTCACATGAGGGACTGAAGCTACTGGCATTTTCACTTCATGCGCTTATCACTTATTTTGCTGAATGCGAAAGTACATCCATTCGATGCCAAGGCTATCGCGCAACTAGCAATGAAGAACATGATGCATCACGCATACGGCCCAAAGTCTATCTCATACACCACATGACTTTCCCTGTCATCAGCAGGGGGCACTTCCATATACTCGGGACCATATAGTCCCTTGAGGTAAGTATCAGCAGAATGCGGTAGGGGAACCAACATATCCTCGAAGGTCCCCGAACTCGCCGGGAAGTACTTCTCCTTTGCAAGGAGCTCGCCGAAATAATGCTTTCTTCCAACGGGAATGGTGATGAAGCCGGTGTTCTTGTCACTATACTTTGAGTTCCACTTATCCCAGTCAAGGCAGCACTGCGAGGTCGTTTTTCTCGAAAAGAGATGGCCTATTCCGGACTTGACTCGAATGATGTGAGCGAAATTGTCATCGTCCCCGGCAAGGGCAAGGTATGTATCCTTATGTTCAAAGAACCTGCGGCAGGAGTACCTAAAGCCAAGGGCCTGAGAGACAACACCATGGAAGAAGCGAGCTACAGGAGAACTGGGCGCATTCTCAATAATGAAAATGTCAATATAGACTCCGCACTCCGTCTCGTCGAAGTCATCCCGAGTCTTTAACGTTGTGTTACGCAGGCGAATTCGGCCAAAACCAAGTTCATAGCCTGAATCACCAGGGGCCTGCAGAATGTACTTTGTACTCGGTCGCGAAGCAAAAACCTTGCAGAGCTTATCGAAGCTCTCCCTTGACATGTTTACATCCAAATCATCATCCCAAGGGATAAAACCATGATGTCGAACAGCCCCCAAGCAGCTACCACCGCCTAAGGTATATGTAAGACCTTCTTGCGAACAGAGGGCATCGAAATCTTTGAGCATCATTAGCAGAACACGCTGGAGCCGATGAAGTACATCCCCCTCGACACGTATCAGATCGCTATCGACTTTTACGTGCTTAAAGGCATCGAAAGTCGAGAGAGATACGTTGCGCTTGGCACCCACGGTTAGCCTTTCATTCCAGAAGCTCTTCTCATCCTTCTAACAAAAGAGCTTCTCCGTTAGAACTGGAAATTACATTAGTGATTGATTCTTACCTTGCGATGCGTCTAGCGACAAGACCGCTTAATCGTAGACATTCCACAGCCGTTGCGCACATCCTCTCAACTCGGCGAGCCCGCAAGAATGCTCTAAAAGCTCCTCTCGTACTTCTTGCCAAGGAATTTTGCCGCCAAGAAGGAGGATCCTTTCTTAACCCAGTCCACCGGTTCGGGACTCACCACTGGAAGCTCGGAATACGAGATGCCATTGGTGGTAAGCCATGGATCTAGCATCCGCTCGCTCACGCGTCCAGGCCAACGCGCAGCAAAGGAGTCCATCTGGCTTGTATCAATCCTCTGTCCAAGCTCGTCGAGCAGAGGGAATAGCCATGAGCAATATGCGTCAAACGTGGCTGCCGGCATGACGAACATGTTGAACACGTGCACACGCGTCGACTTCATGAGGCCGTCCCATGCCGGGAGGTACTCCGGGCAGCGCTCGGAGAGAATGTTGCGCATCTTGTCGAGCTGCGAACCATCCAAGGTGTGTGAATAGTGGTCGTAGACCGTCTCAATGTAGTAGTTGCGCTGCTTGGCAAGAACCACATCTTTGCTGCTCAGGAGAGTGAGCAGCTCTGGGCCATCCACGAGCTTCCCGTACGGATCCTTCTGACGCTGCTTTGACTTGTCAGCGCTTCCCAGAAGCCTGCGGTAGTGAACCAGGCCCTTGAATTGGGCATCACAGTTCTTCCAGAGCCAGTAGAGGCCAGTGAGCTCGCTGTAGCTGGCATTGAGGGCAGAGATATTGTCTCCGGTATTATCGCCCTGCATATCAGGCAGTATATCAGGATGGAGCCCTGCTCCCACGTGCAGAGGCAGGTAGATTGGGTCATCCGGCATCTTGTACGGCTTATGTGTGGCGACTGCCACTACTATCGTATCCAAAACCTCTCCCCCATACCATCTTTCGGGGACACAATAACCCCTGGTAAACAAGCTTACAAAGTTGCTACGCTGTTCTTCCTAATGAGACAAACCCATAGATATGACACGCCAAGCGTAACAAGAAATGCTCCAACGATTGTCCACCGATGTTCAACACCCAGATTTCCGAGCAAATATCCAACGGCGATAATCACCAACTGGTGAAAAAGATAAAAGGGCATCTGCAGAGTCGAAAACATCTCAAGTGGCTTTATAGACAACAACTTGCTTAGCGCCCCCCGACTGGATACGAATGAACAAATGAGGAAGATAGCAATGACGGTGCATGCAGGCCTCGACCACCAAACGTCATTCAAGGCAAACAGTGCACCGGTATAGAGGGAGACCGATACCACCTCCATGCAAGAATCGGCCGTAAAGCGTCTCCGTATTGGTGACGCCCCATTGATATCCCCCCCCGAGCAAGAATTGCAGTTCCAGCAACAAATGCCATTCCGTATTCCAGCATCCTGGATAGAGGAAAAGAGTGATTGCTGATGTTAATGACTCCCTTGTACTGACCCATTTGCAAAAGCGCTCGAATGCAGAACAGAACAACGAAAGGGACGAGGTAAGAACGCAATACAGATGCGTCCGCTGATGTTTCTCGTTGCCTTATCCACCAAGACAGCAGGGGTGTAATGAGATAGCAGAGCATCAAGTCTGCAACAAACCATGAAACTCCATTGAATGAGAATTGTAGGTTTGAAAACCACGTCTGCATCATCAAAAGATTCAGAACTGCTGCAGTGGTATTGTCAGCGATGGTCCACTCCTTCAAGCCAACCCCACCTAGCAGAGCAGCCATGAGGAAGGTGACGAAGTACAGTGGATATAGCTTAGCCAGCTTGCTCTTAACTATAGAGACAGTCTCGTCAAGCGTGTACGAATACTTGCCGTGATGATTCAAGGCTTCCAAGACCCCGGAACAGACAAAAAAGAGCTCACACATCCTCGCTCCGAGATCTGGAGCCTTTAACACTCCCGTATGCCAAACAAACACAAGAATCAAGGCCACTGCCTTGATTCCAGAAACCGAAGTGATGCGGTTGGGTGCACTTGTTCGTAGAGTTCCTGCTCCGGCGGGCACTTATATCCCCACCCCTCGGATAAAATCGGCAATCGAAGCCTCGGGGCTTTGTGATGTGGAAGGGGTTGCGTCTTCCACGCCCAAGACAGGGCGTACCAACGCGCCAGAAAAAACGAGGACGTCTGCGTCCTCGCGCTGTAATGCAGTCTCTTCCACGACCCCCCCCCGAGGCAATTCTCGCCGCAGGCTAACCCTGATTTGCTGTAAATAATATCGCAATGTATGTCTATACATGTCAGCGCATCGATGGGCGCACCACACTTCAGATGATTTACAGCATTGGGGCAAAGGCATACCCTGAATATTCGATGGCAGTTGCTAATGAGATCCGGATTCAACCTCTACGTTATCCGCTAGGACTCAGATGCCAGGCGCCTGAAGTCCAAGGCATGGTTTTGCTCAAGTACACATGACTAAAGTGTACTTGAGCAAAACGACGGGACCTCCGGTCGGCTATGAGATAGCCTGCCGGAACGGACCCGGAGGGCATTGCTGCTCGCGCGCAAGACGCTGCCAAAGAAAAAACGGCGCCGGAAGCTCGTGGCTCCCGGCGCCGGTAGGTGCGCTATTTCTCGATGCGCTAGTCCTCGTCTTCTGCGAGGGCCTCGGCAATCTCGTCCGTGACGTTCATGGTGCTGTAGACGTTCTGGACGTCCTCAAGCTCGTCCAGACGGTCGATGAGGCGCTGGACCTTCTTGGCGTCGTTGACCGTGACGTCCGTGGGGGTGGTGGGCACCATCGTGAGCTCGGAGCCCTTGACCTCGATGCCCTGGGCCTCGAGCGCCTTCTGGACGTCCTGCATCTTGTCGTACGCGGTGTAGACAATCCACTCCTCGCCGGCGTCCTCGTAGTCCTCGCCACCGGCCTCGGCGACGGCGAGCATAAACTCGTCCTCGTCCACGGCGTTCTCGCGATCGGGAACCTTCTTCTCGTCGCTGTGGATGACCTTCTCCACGGCGATGGAGCCCTTGCGCTCGAACTGGAACGCGACGGAGCCGGTGGTGCCCAGGTTACCGCCAGCGTGCGTGAAGGCGGAGCGGACGTCCGCGGCGGTGCGGTTCTTGTTGTCGGTCAGGCAGTCAACGTAGACGGCCACGCCCGCGGGACCGTAGCCCTCGTAGGTGATCTCCTCGTAGACGGCTGCGTCCGCGCCGGCGCCAAAGGCCTTGTCGATGGCCGCCTTGATCTTGGCGTTGGGCATGGAGACCATGCGGGCGCGCTGGACGGCAGCGGCGAGGGTGGCGTTGTTGTCCGGGTTGGGGTCGCCACCGATCTTGGCGGCAACGGTGATGTTGCGCGAGAGCTTGGAGAAGAGCGACGAGCGCTTGGCGTCGATGGCCGCCTTCTTGTGCTTGGTGGTAGCCCACTTAGAGTGTCCGGACATTGAGTCTCCTATCCACACGGCGCGCGGGCACGCGTCCGCGCTTCTTGCTTGCTGCGGGCGCGAGAGCGCGTGGCCGGGCGCTCCTTGCGGGGCGGCGGTGGCTGCGAGCGCGGTCGATACCCATCGAACCTATGAAATTTTACTCTCTGCCGACGCTGGCGCAAGGGGAAGCTAGCACGACGTTTGGTGACGCTGGGCCGAAGTCCGGGTTTCTTCACATTTGGGGCCGTCGCGGCGCGGGGCGGGGGTGCGGACGGCAGGGCCGCGGGGGGGCTGGCGGATACAGATTTGGGGCCCGAACGTATATCGACCTGCGCGGGGTACAGTTTCGGGTCCGAACGAGTATCGAGCGGATACACATTCGCCGCCCAAATGTGTATCGGCGAGCCTCGCGACAAGCCACTCGCTACAAGCCGTACTTGGCGACGGCGTGTCGGATGCGCGCGCCCCACGGCACCCAGATCGCCGCGAGAAAGCCCACCGTTGCCGCTCCGTGCAGGCAGTCCCACGGCAGGCCCGCCGCGTACGCCGCAACGATGGCCGGCCAGGTGATGGGCTCCACGTAGCCAATCACGTACCAGCCGTTGAGAATCGCCCCGTACATGAGCGCCGAGAGAAACCCGTACAAGTACAGCGCGCCGCGCCGCTCGAGGAGGCCGTGCTCCCCCAGCACGCCACCAAGGTAGCCCACGAGCCCCCACGCGTACATCTGCCAGGGCGTCCACACACCCTGGCCAAAGAAGAAGTTCGAGACCAGCGCCGCCAGCGCACCCACCATAAAGCCCTCGCGCCGGCCCAGCGTGGCCCCCGCCACGATAGTTATGGCCGAGACGGGCTTGACGTCGGGGATGGGCGCAAAGAGGATGCGCCCAGCGGCCGCAAGCCCTGCGAGCGTGGCGGTAGGCATGACTTGCCTAAGCGC
Source organism: Tractidigestivibacter montrealensis (assembly GCF_024741235.1). Classification (GTDB taxonomy): domain Bacteria; phylum Actinomycetota; class Coriobacteriia; order Coriobacteriales; family Atopobiaceae; genus Tractidigestivibacter; species Tractidigestivibacter montrealensis. The sequence goes on from NZ_JANSKA010000001.1 coordinate 21,396, forward strand.
CGGCCGCGACGCCTCGTAGCTGGCAAGGAAGAGCCCTACGCAAAGGACTACCAACAGAAGCGTGAGCCCCGCGGCCGCCTGCACGCCGTTTACGGCACACGCCACGAGCACCGCCGGAACGGCGACAATCGAGGGCACCTCGAGCGCGGCAAAGACGCGCTGTCGCTTGGTGCCTGTGGTGCTCGCTGTCATGATTCTCGCCTTCTGCCGACTGCAGCCCAACATGCAACACTCTATGACACAACGACCGCCCGCTTGCGGGAAACCGTCACCAAGCTGCGCCGAATTGCCTAAGATGGGCATGTGCCGCACCCATCGACCGGAGGAGGCCCCATGCTCTACGTTGGAAACTTTAGCTACAACGATGACAAGGACCAGGCAAACAACTACTGTCTCATGCCGTGCGTGGTTGAGGCGGACTCGGCGGACGAGGCCCTGGAGAAGTTTGCGTCAAAGTTCGCGAGCGTTCGCGCCGAGTCTGACCTGCTTGAGGGCGCAAGCGAGATCTATCTCGACTCCCTTGTGGAGCTGGAGGGCGTTCCGCAGGATCCGGTGATCACCCAGTGGCAGAAGATCGTGCCCGCCATCGACGGCCTGTGCTCAGTGACCAGCGCGCTTCCCGACACGAGCGTGGACGAGCTCGCTGCCAGCGCATACGGCTGGGGTGAGGATGACGGCGACGAGATTGAGCTCGAGGACATGGAGGAGCTTGACGGCCTCTCGGAAGATGACCTCGAGGAGGAGGGCATGGAGGAGCCGTTCCTCACTTTCTAGCCAGCAGCTGACGCCGCACTGACGGCGCGGCTGACGGTGCGCAGCCCACAACTTACGCGTGGTAGAGCCAGGACCCGGCGAGAAACTCGTCGGGTCCTTCCGTGCAGGTGACGGCCCCGTCAAAGAGGAGCGACACCGAGTCTGCCACGGCAGAGACAAACGCAAGGTCGTGTGTGGCGAGAAGAACGCTTCTACCCTCCTGCCGCAACTCTTGCACAAGACGCGCAAGCTTGGTGCGCGCAGCCGCGTCGAGCCCCTTGGTGGGTTCGTCCAAAATGAGCAGATCTGGCTGCGTGAGCAGCAGCTTTGCAAACGCCACGAGCTGCTGCTGGCCACCGGAGAGGTCGAGCGGGTTTCTCGCCGCCACGCCCGCAAGCCCCAAGCGCTCCATCATTGCCGCGACCTGGGCCTCATCGTAGCCTGCACCCTTTGACCAGAGCATGAGCTCCTCATGCACGGTCTGCGCAGAGAGAATCGCGCGCGGGCTCTGCGGCAGGTACGCCTGTGACGCCGCATGGGGACGAGAGAGGCGCCCGTGCTGCAGTGCAAGTGCGCCGCACGCAAGCTGCAAGAGAGTCGTCTTGCCCGAACCGTTGCCGCCCACAATGGCCGTCACCTCGCCCTGGGGCGCCGCGAGGTCCAGCCCGCGCAGGACCCAGTCGGCATCGCGTCCGTAGCGGAACCACGCGTCGCGAAGGGAAAGCGCAGGTTTCTCGCCGCTGACGGCGGGCTTGCTGCCTGCGGGCGCCACGTCTTCTGGCCTAAACGCGCAGGCAGCAACCGCATCGTCGAGCGAGAGCTCGCGCACGCGGCCGTCCTCAACGCGAAAGGCGCAGGTAGCCACGTCGCGCATGGGCTCCGGAGCGTGCGTTGCCACCACAACGGTAACCCCAAGCTCGCGGTTTGCGCGGAAGAGCATGGCCAGGAAGTCCTTCTCGGCAACTGGGTCGAGCATAGAGGTAGGCTCGTCCAGGAGCAGCAGGCGCGGCCGCATGGCGAGCGTTGCGGCAAGGGCGAGCATCTGGCGCTGGCCACCGGAGAGGCTTGCCGTCTGCCGACGAAACCACGGCTCCATGCCAAAGAACATGCACGTCTCGGCCACGCGACGGCGCATCTCGGACACGGGTGTTCCTAGGTTCTCCAGGCCAAAGGCCATCTCGTGCCACACGGTGTCGCAGACAATCTGGCTGTCAGGGCTCTGGAAGACAAGGCCCACGGTCTGGGCGGACTCCACCGGAGAGAACTCGCGCACATCCTTGCCAAAAGCGAGCACGTCACCGACGAGCGTACCAGTAGGTGACACCTCTGGCTTGGCAAGGCGCAGAAGCGTCGACTTACCGGAGCCCGTACTGCCTGTGAGCAGCGCAAACGCACCCTCGGGCACGGCAAGCGAGACGTGCTCCAAGACCGGCGCGGGGTTGGGTTCGGTGTCTGTTGCAGGATAGGAGAAGCTCACGTCCCTAAACTCGAGCGCGCTCATGCGACCCTCCCCCACCGCACGCGTTGTCCCAGGTCAAACACCGTGGGGAGAAGCGCCAGCGCGGCGTACGGCACGTAGCCCCACCAGACAACCAGACGGGGCATGGTGGGATAGAAGCGCCACTGCGAGCAGGCAACGTAGACGAGAAATGCACTGGTTACCGCGAGCAGCCCAATTCCTGCAAGCGCGAGCGCGTCAGACGAGCGAAAGGAATCCGGCAGATAGCAGCTGCGGCGATCCGTGGCTCCCCACCCGCGGGCGCGCATGGCGTCGGAGCGCTCGATGGAGTCCTCCATCGACCAGCTCATGAGCTGGTCCGTCACGCGCACGCCGCGGTCGCGCGAGCCCTGCGGAGCGGCTGCCGTGGTGGCAAGCGTGGCTGCGCGCACGGACTGCGACCTCTGCATGAGCTGCGGCACCAGCTGCGCCGCCATCGAGGTCACCAGCGTCACCGTAGGGAGCGCGCGGGCGCCCAGCTGCAGCAGTCGGTCCTGCGTAAGCACGCAGGCAGCGTCCTCAAACCATAGGACCACGGCTACCAGAAGCGCTCCGGCACAGGCGCCGTAGGCAATGCTCTCCTGGTAGATGGCCATGGGCCCAAGCTGCGCCACCAGCGTGGAGCCAGATGCCGAGAAGAGCGGGTTGGCCACGGCGACAAGGGCCACCATGGGGAGCTGCCAGGGAAGACCCTTGAGCGTGCGTCGCCACCCGCGCGCGGCGAACGAGAATGCGAGTGCGCCCACGAGAGAGATGCCCACGCAGACCGGCTGCATCGCAAAGATGGCGATGAGGATGGTGCCGGCGAAGTAGGCTGCCGGCACAGCCGGGTGGCAGGTGTCGAAGGCTGTATGTGTGTCTCGCATGGTCAGCATGTGACGAGTATGACGCACTTTCCAATCTCTGGCGCTATGCCGACGTGACGTAGACCCACGTCACCGCATCGCCATCAGAGAGCGTGCAGGCGCCGGCAGAGTAGTTGGGGTAGCTGCCGTTGACCGCGTACTTCCAGCCGCTCTCGCCGCCCTGGTCCTTCTCGGCGTACCCGTTGATGGCAGCAACGTAGACGCCCATGGCCGTACTGCGCGCGTTGACGCTGGCACCTGTTGCCACCAGAGCGTCGTATGCCGTGGCGTCTGGGTTAAGCGAGACGGTGTACGAGCTGGACGAGCCCCCGTCGGCGCGGGCGTCGATGGTCACGGTGACGCGAACCTTGGCGTCTTGTACGGCGGAGTCGGAGGAACCGCTTCCGGACTGCGTGCCGGTTGCTGACGAGGAGCTGCTAGAGCCCAAGGAGGAAGCACCCGTGCTGGAAGTGGTACTGGTACCAGACCCGGTAACGCCCACTGTCCCGGAGCCGACATCCTTCTGACGCGTAGCGACGTCCGAGGCGGAGAGGTTCTCGCCTGCTGACGTCACAGTAGCGTCGATGGAGACGGCCGTGCCATCCGGAAGTGTAGGTGCGATGCCCGCAAACTGCGAGACGTCACCGGCGTCCAGCTGGGCATACGCGTTACCGGAGATGCCGTAGCCGGTTGCTGCCGAGAGAAGCGTGGACAGGTCGCCCGCGGTGGGGGCGCCGTCCGTGGGCATGGTCACGGCCATGCGCACGGCACCAGAGCCGTCCTCGCAGATCCAGGTGACGCTGGGGATGCCCACGCCCTGCTCGGAGGCCCAGGTGGCAAGGGCCGCGGAGCGCTGGGCACAGGCAAGCGCCATGTCTGTGGGCGCATCCGCGCTTGCCTCCTCGACCCAGATGCCATCCGCAGAGAGAACCACGTGGACGGCGTCCTTCTCGAGCGAGACGTCCGTGCCGTCAAACTGGAGCGTCTCAAGCGCGGTGTAGACGTCGTCCGTGGTGAGTTTGAGCGTCTGAGATGCCTCCTGCGACACAGCGGCGTCCTGGTCGGCGGGCTGGTCCTCCTCGGCCGTGGTCTGGAATGCAGCAGACCCGGTTGCCCAGGCAAGCGGGTCGCCGCCCCGCGCGTAGACGGACATTGCCCACACGCAGAAGGCAATGAGCGCGGCGCCGAGAACCCCAAGGATCACCCTGGCAGCGTGCCTGCCGTTTGATGGCTGCTGGCTGTCAAGTTGCATGCCATTGTCTGACATCTAGCCGCGCCTCCCCTCGGAAGCGTCCTGGTTGCCGCGTCGGCGGGTGACAAGCAGCAGGACGAGCAGTACCGCACCCACGCAGGTGCCGACGATTGGCCAGATGGAAAGGCCCGCCTGGTTCACGGCAGGCTCGCCGGTGGCCGTGGTCTCACCCGAGGCGGCAGACTCCGGGGATGCGGTTGTGGTTACGGCGGTCACGTCTTCCGACGAGTAGCTTCCGAGAAGCGAGCTGTTCTCTGACGCGAGGGCGCCGGCTGTCACGGAGCCAGTCGACGCATTGCCACCAGAGACGGTTACGTGAGGCTTTGACGGCTTAGCTGCGGATGAGGTCGACGTGGCGTTGCCAAAGGCGCTGCCCGCAGTGTTACCACCTGCGTTACCGCTGGTACCAGCGTTGCCCCTGCCGCCAACAGAGCCAGCGTTGTTCTCGCCGCCCTGGCCCTTTTCGCCCGGCGCAGCCGTGGTTGCGCCCGCGTCCAGCTTGAAGAGGGTGCCGGAGTCGTTGAAGTAGTAGAGGTTGCCGCTTGCGTCGCAAGCAATGGAGCTCATGCAGTACTGCCAGAGGTCGCTTGCGGGCTGGTAGAGCGTGGCTGCCTCGGCGTCGCCAAGGCGGTATGCGTACACGCCGCCGGGCTTGCCGTTGCAGGTGAAGTACACGTAGGTGTTGCCGTCGGCGGCCACGCTCACCAGCGGTGCGCTCTTCACGTCGCCGGTTCCAACCTGACCCTCCACGCTGGTCGTGGGAACCAGGGCCTCGTGCTTGACGCTCATGGACGCAAGGTCGATCACAAAGAGCGCGCCGCGCGTCACGTCTGCGGAGGAGGACCCGCCCACGTAGAGCAGGCCGTCGCAGATGGTGGGCGACGAGGTGGAGTACGAGCCAAACCTCACGCTGCGGCCGGCCGCAAGAGAGCCGTCAGCACGCAGGTAGAGCTCGTGCAGCACGCCGTCGGTGGTGACCGCGTAGGCCACGTTGCCGCTTACTGCCAGCTGGGCGCGGCAGCGCGTGCCCAGGTCGACTGAGGAGAGCTCACGCCCCGTTGCCGCGTCAAGCAGCGAGACCTGCCCGGCATCATTGGCAGTGAGCACGCCCGCGGATGTGGGCACGGCGCCCGTCCAGTAGTAGCCTGCCTCCGTTCCCTCGTGCGACCACACAAGGCCGCCGTTAGCCAAGCTCACGCAGGCCACGTAGCCTCCGCAGGAATCGCTGCCGTCAGGGGCCACGGTCGAGAAGTACGCCTTGCCGTCACGCACGGTGATGGACGAGAGGAGCTGCTGGTCAACGGCCTTGCCGCTCGAGCTGGTCGAGGTGGGAAGCGCCGCAGAGACCCAGACCGTGGTCAGCGTGTCCGCGGTGAGCGCCTGAATGCGGCCACCGTGCAGAGGCACAAGTATGAGACCGTCGGCGTACTGCAGGCGCGCAGTGGAGTCCACGCTTGAGGCCAGGCGAGCCTCGTCGAGAACCACGCCGGTGGACGCGTCACGACGATAGAGCCGTGTCTGCGCGGCGTCATATACCTCGCCGTTCACGATAATCGCGTCGCTCGCGTTGACGTACATGGCAGTCGTGAGGCGCGACTGCGCCCAGTCGAGCTTGGCATGCGTGCTTGAGCTGGGCACCGGCGTCGAGAGCCCGCGCACCACGCCCGTCTCGTCAGTGCCCTTGTAGCCGGGCCAAGCTGCGCTCAAGCTGGTAGGACGCGTGGCCGTTGGGTTAATGACCAGGGCGTCGCTCTTGGGAAGGCCGTCAGAATCTGTGCAGTAGTACCACACGACCTCGTCGCCGTTGGCAATGTTCACGCTGCTGGCACCAACCTGCGAGGCAGCGCCGTTCACGAACAGGTGCCAGTATGCACCCGTCGCGGAGTCCCAACCCAGCTCGCAGCCGTCCACGGGCGAGGTGATGGTGCTCAGGTAGTAACCCCAGCTGCTGGTGGACGAGGAGTGCGTGAGACTCTTCTCGGCAAACGCCGCCTCAGAGAGGTCGGCCACGGTCGAGCCCTCCACGAGGGTGAGCGACGTGGTGTCCGCCCACACCTGGTCGATGCCCGAGGCATCCTTGCCGATGACCTTCACCGAGCCGGTGACCTGGCCAGGAAGAGAGTCTCCCCAGGCGGAGTAGTACCAGACGACCTGGTCGCCCTCCTTGAGGACGTAGTTCGAGGCCATCACGGTTGCGGACTCGCCGTTGATGAAGAGCTGCCACCACTTGCCGGTTGCGGCGTCATAGCCAAGCGAGGTGCCATCCTTGGTGAAGGTGTAGAGGTCGGCGTCGTAGGTGATGCCGTTGGCGTCAAGGACCTGCTTGGTGAGGTCTGCCGCGGTGGTGCCCGGCTCGACGGCAAGCGAGGTTTCTGGCGCCCAGCTGACACTGGTGCCGGAAGCGTTGGGGCCAATGACCGCGCAGCTAGCGGTAACCTGCTCCGGCGCGTCCTTGCCAGACGTGCCCGCCACCGTAAACGTGGCCGAGACGTCCTGGTTCACAAGGCTTGCCAGCTTGGCCTTGAGCTGGTCGCTCACCATGGGGTCGTCCTTGTAGAACTCGTAGTAGGCCTGGAAGCGCTCGTCAGCAAGGCGCGAGATTACGGTAACCCGTGTGTTGTCGGTGGGCTTGGTGTAGGCGAGAAGCTCGTGGGAGATCACGTCCGGGCGGCTTGACTTGAAGGTGCGCCAGGACATGCCGCCCATGTCGCTGTATCCGGGCAGGTCAACCAGCACAATGCCGGGGTTCGCGGACTGCGTGTCGCGGTCGTGCGCCCAGGCAAGGTTGCCAGAGGCGTCGCGATAGGCGCCCAAGAACGGACGCAGGTTGCCCGTCACGTTGGTGGCACTCTGCCCGTCGAGAAGCGCCAGGGCATACCCCGCCCTGGCGTCCTGCATGAGCGAGACCGCCTCGTCTATCTCCTGCTCGCTCACGGGCGAGAGCGTGAACTCGAGCGTCTTGGTGGCCGTGACCTCGGGGTTTGACTTGTCAGTGACCGTGCAGGTAATGGCAACGGTGCGCGCCGTGCCCAGTGGGCGCACGACTGTGGCGTGGTAGCCGTTAAAGCTAACGAGGGGGTCACTGCTGCTGTAGGAGACGGCGTAGTACTTTCCGTCCACGCCCAGCGTGCGCGTGGTGGGAAGCTGCAGGTCGCCCGAGACCGCAGTCTGGTCCACGGCGGCACCGGTAGAGAAGGCCTTGACCTTGTCGTAGGTGAAGCCCGCCTCGACCTTGCTTGCGAGGGCAGCCTGAGCTGTGGCAACGGCTTCGGGGTCCGCCTTGACGGTAATTGGGAAGTCCTTGGTAACCGTGACATCGGGCATGCCGTAGCCCGTGAAGGACACGGTCGCCGAAAGCGTCACCGGCGTGTCGGCCGAGCCGCGCGTGGGCGTTGCCGTGAGGGTGCTGTCCCAGCTCTCGCCGGTCACTTTCACGGAGCCGTCACTTGCGGTCCACGTTGCGCTTGCGCCACCCAGGCTTGCCGGCAGCGTGAAGGCCTGCGTCACGGAGTCCGCGGAGTCGCCATCGGCAAAGCCCAACGTGATGGCGTCGGCCTTGGCCTGGAGCACGGCGCGCGCGGCGTTCTCGTCCCAGGGCACCTGGAACGTACGGTTGGGGGTGTACGTTGCGGTCTCGTCGCCGCGGGTGAGCGAGAACGTGATCGAGTCCACCGTCTGGAGCGAGGACATGTTCCAGCTAGAGACCTTGCTCGTGTCGCACGAGAAGTACGTGATGGCGCCGTTGTCCGCGTCTGCGGTGGAGATGCCCACAGTGGCGTTGCCGTTGGTGTCCTGGAACGAGACGCTGGTCACGCGCACAGCGAGGCCCGTGGTGTCCACGCCCTCCTCCGCAAGCTTGGCGAGAAGCACATCGTTCACGTTGGTGTCCGTGCCGTACTTGAGCGTTGGCCGCCAGTTCTCGTTCTGGAGGCGCGCGACGGCGCCCGCGAGCGTGGCGCTATCCGCAACGGGCTGGTCGAAGGACTTGGAGACGGAAGCGGCACCGCTCGTTGCCATGACCTTGAGGTACTTTCCCGCAGCTGCCTGCGGAACCTCGATGCTGGCCGACGTGCAGCCGTCAAGCGGCTGCCAGTCTTCTGCCGGTGCGTCGGCGGTGGTGGCGACGTACCACTGTAGGGTTACGCCATCCTTGCCGGTAACTTCCACGTTGCTGCCCGAGAGCTGCGAGGCGTAGACCGATGCGGTTGCGGTGGAGCCAGTGAGGAGCGTGCCGGAGGTTGGCGACACCAGTACGTGGTGGAGGTCATAGCTGCCCGCTGCCTTCACCTGGACCTTCTCGCTTGTGGCAGATGCCATGAGCGCGCTGCAGCTGGCCCACACGTACGCACCCCCGAGCGACGAGGAGAGCGCAAGGGTAGTTCCGGTGGCGCCGTCCTCTGCAGTGAGCTCGCGCGTGTTGGTGCCGGCCGCGTCGTCCGCCGCATACCAGGTGCACGCGAGCTTGGCGTCCGAGGGGAGGTCCGTCTCGTACGTGCCCCAGCTTGAGGCCTCCTGGTACTGGGGCTGCGCCGTGAGCGTGGCCCCCACCTGCGCGTTTGTGACAGAGGACGAGAGCTTCACGCTCGAGACGTCATAGCCGCCCGCAAGCGCTACGGGGCCAACGGGGTCCTGCGTGCTGGTCCCGTAGTAGGACGGCACGCTGGTGGAGACCACGGAGTTGCTGCTCGTCGCCTTGACGCGCAGGTACGTGCCGAGAAGCGACGTTCCGTCGGTGGTCTGCTCGGGAACGGTAAAGGTGGCGGAGGTGGCACCGGGGATGTCGGTGAACGCGGAGTCATCTGTCGTGCTGCTTGCCGCCCACTGCCACTGGTAGTGCACCACGTCCGCGGAGGTCGTCTGGGTGTAGGAGCCGGTGTAGGCCGTGGCGGTGATGGTCTGCCCAACCGTCGCGCGGCCAGAGGCGTCGACGGTCACCTTGTACAGCGTGACGGCGCCGGCCTCCTGCACGGGGCCAGCCACGGAGCTCTTGGCTGCACCGTAACCGCCGTCTGCGCTCGCGTAGACGTACTTGCCGAGAAGGTCCGAGGTCACGTTAAGCGTTGGACCCGTAGCTCCGGCGATCTTCTCGCCCGTGCCGTACGCCGAGTCGCTGGCGTACCAGGACCAGGTGACGCTGGCGTTTGAGGTGGCGTCGGCGCCGCTTGCGTCCTTGGCCGTTGCAGAGAGGGTGTCGCCTGGGGCGAGCGTGCCGGTGTTGCTCAGCGACACGCTTACGAGGTTGACCGAACCCGCGGCGGCAACCTTGTTGCGGCTGCGTGTTGTGCGAGAGGAGCTGCCGTCGGCGGTGGTTATCGTGCAGCGCACATAGCGGCCGGCGTAGCTTGCCAGCGGGAGAGACTGCGTGGTGGCGCCCGGGATGTCTTCCCAGGTAGAGTTGTCAGAGCTGACCTGCCACTGGTAGGTGAGGGAGGCGGGGTCGATGGGGGCGCTGGCGCCCTTCTCGCGCGCCCACGCCCACAGCGTGTCCGAGGCGGCGTAGGCGTAGGTGCCACCCGTGGAGCTTGCGCTGGTGGTGAGGTAGGTGGAGTAGATGCTTGCCGACGCGGCGGCGTTCGCGGCGGTGGACTTCTCGGCAGTCGATGCAGGCCGCGCCTCTGTTGCCGCCTCGGCCAGCGCGCGAGTGGGCACCATCGACGCCGCCGTGACTAGCGACAACACCACCGCCAAAATGCGGTCGCGCAGACGAAGCCCCGACATGCCAGTGGGTTTTGTGGGTTTCATACCCGCCTCCCTGTGATCTGCTCCCTTGGGAGCATCGAGGGCAGGCAGGGCCGTCGAGTGGCGACGGTAGCCTCACGGCGCAGCGCCAGCGGTAGCGCGGCGCGCGCATCTGAGCACAGTTCTGGTTGCTGACCCGGAGTAGAACCGGGATCCATTTGCAGGCCTCACAGCTGCCCAAACCGTGCCCTCGGTTTGAATGTTGCCTGAAGTATAGACGAGAGACGCTGGCACTTCTCGCCGCGCGACCGACTCGCAACACATCCGGCTGTGATTGTGTGCCGCGCACAGGTCGCAGCACGGGAATCTTGAGCCTGAAACTTTTACTCTGCACAAAAATGCTCTATCGGACGGCGATTCCGAAGTCTCTGCATAAAAATGCTCTATCGTACGGTCGCTTCTGACACAGGAAATCAAAATTACAACTATAATTGCACATATATGTATATGAACTTAATAATATTCAAAGAACTGAAATATTGATTAAATAGTTGATGAGCATCCAGAACGACCGCCGTCCGATAGAGCATTTTTATGCCGCGAGCTGCCAGAAACCGTCCGATAGAGCATTTTTGTGCAGTTCTGGCGCCAAGCATTACCGGCAACTACAAAAGCGACAACCTGAGGACAGCCCAACACAGATTTTGCGTGTCACGCCCTAGCTGCAGCCTACGCCTCCCCGGCATCCAGGTGCCCCACCTGCGGGCGGTCGTGCCGCGAGGCCAGCACCAGCACCACAATCCCCGCCGCGACAAGCGGCAGGCTCAACACCTGGCCCATCGTGAGCCAGCCGGTGCCGAGAAGGTACCCCAGCTGCGCATCCGGAAGCCGCACGAACTCGATGAGGAACCTAAACACGCCGTACAGCATGAGGAACGCCCCAATGAAGGTGCCCTGCGGCCGAGGCGGGCGGCGTCGCGACAGCGCGAACAGCACGCAGAACAGCACCACGCCCTCGAGCAGGGCCTCGTAGAGCTGCGATGGGTGCCGGTACACCGCGCCGCCGCTGGGGAACATCACGCCCCACGGCAGCGACGTCTCCTTGCCCCACAGCTCGCCGTTCACAAAGTTTGCGCAGCGGCCAAAGAAAAGACCGATGGGTGCACCAATGGCCGCGAGGTCGGCCACCGTGAGCACCGAGAGCTTCCAGCGCTTGCACGCAATGGTACCGCCGACAATAGCGCCCACCAGCCCGCCGTGGAAGCTCATGCCGCCCTGGTCGAGGGCGAAGATCTCGAGCGGGTGCTCGAGGTAGTACCCCGCGCCGTAAAAGACCACGTAGAAGATGCGCGCGCCCACAATCACGCCCACGGCGATGTCAATCATCACCGAAAGCACGTCGTCGGTGGTGAGGTCAAGCTTCCAGCGCTTGGCAACGCGCGCGATCACCAGCCCCGCGCACACGAACCCCGCCAGGTACGCGATGCCGTACCAGCGCACCTGGAAGGGTCCAAGCGTAAACGCGATGGGGTTGAGCGAATGGTAGAAGTCGTTCAGCCACACGGGGCAGCACCTGGCCTAGAGAACCGCAGGCTGCACGCGGGTGACGCCGGGCACGTGCTCCTTGAGGATGCGCTCGATGCCCTCGGACATGTCGTAGGTCGAGAGCGGGCAGCCGGCGCAGGCGCCCTGCATCTCGAGGGTCACCACGCCGTCGTCGGTGCAGTCGATAAGGGCAATGTCGCCGCCGTCGGCCTGCAGGCTCTGGCGGATGATGTCGATGGTCTCGGACAGAAGCTTGCGGTTGAGCACCGGCTTAGCCTCGGCTGCCTGGTCGGCGGCGGTCTGCTCGGTGCTGGGGGTCTCGTTCTCTGCCATGGTCCTCTCCTCCCGCGCGGGTGCCCCCGCGCCTGTGTTCTCGCTCGAAATCAAGGTGTGCGAATTCCTAGCGCAATGATGGGTTACAAGGTGACATATTACCCAATGCCCGTGAAAAGATGCCCGGAGGTTGCGCCCTGCACACGAGGAGCAGGTCGCCTCCCTTCGGCCGCGGCGGCAAGAGCACGCACCACGCGCTCGACGGCAAACGCGCACTCCTCAGGCGAGAGGAGCGTGGCGTCTGCCATAAGGCGCGTGACACCGGCTGCGACAAGGGCATCTGCCTGCGGCGTTGCGTCCAGCGGATGCGCAGCCCAGATGCGCGAGCGCCCGTGGACGTCCGTGCGCACCGGCAGAAGGTTGCCGTCGATGTCGCGCAGCGAGAGGCGCCGGCGGCGCAGCTCGCAGTTGGGGCAGTCGTGGATGCAGCGGCCGGCCGCCTGCAGCACGCAGTGCTCGCTGGTCATGGCGCGGGCACGCCCGGAGACCACAAGCCCCACCGGTACGGAGGCCGCCCCCGCCAGCGCGCAGACCTCCTCCAGCGTGAGCTCGGGCGAGAGCCAGAAGCCCGCAGCCCCTGCTTCCTCCAGCGCTACGAGGCAGCTCTCGTTATGAACGGGAATGCAGGTGCGAATCTCGGCCAGCGCCCCGCGCGAGGCGGCAAGCGCCAGCTCGGAGACGTTGCCCACACCCACGGGCTGCCCGGCGCGCACCAAGGGGTCCAGCCGGGCGTGGTCGCCCTCGCGGCACACCTCGTCCAGCCAGGGAATCACGCCCTCCGGCCACGCGGCGCCATCCGCAAGCGCGTCTGCCGTCGCGTAGACGCGCGTGGCACCGGCGTCAAACGCGGAGCGTGCCGCCTCAGCGGAAGCAACCAGCGCACAGGCCTCCGGCGCGGGCCTTGTCCACGCATCCGGCGCGGCAAGGCCGTCCTTCTCGCGCTCCTCTACCAGGCGCGCAGCCACCCCGCGTGCCGAGGGCGCAACGGCAAGCCGCTCCGCGCGCGACTCGTACGGAGCAAGAATCTGCTGTTCAAGCGCCTCGCATGCCTGCGCGCGAACCTTGTGCACGGCCGAGAAGCCCATGCCTGCGCCCTCGTCCATCTGGACCTCAAACAAGACCGGCTCGAAGGGGCTCTGCCCCATGCGACCCACGTGCTCGATAAGGTCCTCCCTGGTCACGGGCTTGGTTCGGGCAGGCTCCACCACAAAGCCCTCTGCCGTGGCAGCGGCGCTCCCGTCCGCGCAGGCAAGTGTCACCGAGAAGGGCTCGCCCAGGCGCGCCCGCACGCTCACGGTGACGGGGCGGCGGCGCGGCACGTCCAGTCTAGATACGCGCGCCGCAGCGTCCATCGCGGCCTGCGAGCGAATCACGCGCACCACCGCACCCGCCGGGATGGGCCGAGAAGCGCGGCAGGTGATCGTCTCGCCGGCAGCGGCCGCGCGCTCGGCTCGCACGGTGAGGAACTGGGAGGGATCCTCCACCGGCCGCAGCTCGAGCAGGTCGCCCTCCCCCACCGGCTGGTCAAGGCGAATCTCCACGTCCGCGCGGGTGAGACGCCGCATGCGCTCGCGCCCGCCGTCCGAGCCGCCGCGTCGCACCAGTGTGTCCTCCAGCTTGCGGGACGAGACGACCTCGCCCACCAGCTCGCCGCGGTTGTTGGAGCGCTCGTAGCTCATCATCTCGTCGCCGGAGCGGCCCCAGAGGTAGGCGTCCGTGAAGTCGCGGTTGAAGACGCGACGCAACGTGCGGTGGCGTGCAGCGTCGGCGCGCGCGTCCTTCTCGCCGCCGTCCGCAAGCGCGTCGAGCGCTCCGCGGTAGGCAGAGATCACGGCGTACACGTAGTCTGGCGACTTCATGCGGCCCTCGACCTTGAGCGAGGCCACGCCCGCGTCGGCAAGCTGGGGAAGGTCATCAACAACGCAATAGTCCTTGGGGCAGAGCGGCCGCGTGCGGCCGGGGGCCTCGATTGCGTGGCCCTCCTCGTCCACCAGGTCGTACGGCAGGCGGCACGGCTGCGCGCAGAGGCCGCGGTTGGCCGAGCGCCCGCCGGCAAGCGAGCTCATCATGCACACGCCGGAATAGCAGAAGCACAGGGCCCCGTGGCCAAAGGCCTCAAGCTCCACGCCCTCCTGCGCAATGGTGCGCATCTCGTCGAGCGATAGCTCGCGCGAGAGCGTCACACGCGCCACGCCCAGCTCACGGCACCAGGCCGTGCCTCGGGCGTCGTGAACGTTTGCCTGGGTTGAGACGTGGCACTCGATCTGCGGCCAGCTGCGGCGCACCTCGGCGAGAAGCCCCCAGTCCTGGATGATGAAGGCATCCGCGCCAAGCAGCCAGGCGCGGCGGATAAGCTCGAGCACCTGCGGAATCTCGCGCGTGGCAACGGCAATGTTCACCGTCACGTAGACGCGCGCGCCAGCCAGGTGTGCGCGGCGGCAGGCCTCGCCAAAGGTCTCTTCGGTAAAGTTGTGCGCACCGCGGCGGGCGTTGAAATTGTTGCCCAAACCGCAGTAGATGGCGTTGGCACCGGCAGCCAGCGCGGCGTTGAACGCCTCTGGCCCACCGGCGGGCGCCAGGAGCTCTATGCCCCTTGAAGTGGTCAAACTCTTCTCCCTGTCACTCAAATGCAACGCGGGGAACATCCCCGGCCGAGGATTCTGCAGTGCAATCATAGAAACATGCACCCCCCTGCGCAGTGGCAGGCGCAGATATTCAGATATTCTCTGAGCCAAGGCTTGCGCCGAGACGCACGAATGTGTCGAATGCGACTTATGCAACTCCAAAGGTAACGAGCAGCGCCGCCACGAGCAGCGCGCAGGACCCCACCACGGCGATAGGCGCAAGCCAGCGAAGCTTTTTGCCTGGGTCCCTGCGAGCAACTGCGGCAAAGTCGAGAAGCAGCATCCCCGCCGGGGGAAGAAGCGCCAGCAGGTAGCGTACCTGGACCCCCTCCGCCAAAGGCGCCCCCACGGCAGTAAAGGACACGTACAGACCCGTGATGGCAAGCCCCCACCCGCACGCCAGACCCAGCGTCGCAAGTGCCTTAACCAGCGGGCGAGCAAGCACAAGGTCATCTTGCGTGCGGTCCAAGACGCACACGACAAGAACCAGACCCAAAAGCAGCCCATTGATTGCCGAGCTCTGGGGGACAGACGGAGCAACAACGTACGGCGCCGAGAACGCCAACGGTTCGAAAGCCACCAGGCGATCAGGGGCGAGGACGTGCCCCGTGGTAGCCAGCATCACCCCAACGTAGCGGATGGGGTCCGCCAAGATGAAGCCAACCTGATTGCCCTGCGAGACGTCGGCAGACCCCTGCGGATCTCCGCCTCCGGGCGCAACGAGGAAGCGAATCCCAAACGAGGCGAGCAGCGCCGCTGCTGCAAGCACCACCAGCGCACGGTACAACGCGCTGTCGCGCCGGGACGAGAACCGCTTCGCGGGAAGCACGAGAAGCACCACAAGCAGGGGGAAGTACACTGCGCGCACAAGCGCCCCCAGGACAAAGGAAACAAGAGGAGCGCAGGCATCATGAAGGGTGAGCTCGCACTCCCCTTTCTGGCAGTTGCCCACAAACGCCGCAAAGGCATACGCTATGAGCGATACCGACCAGGTGTCATAGGTATAACTAGCAGAGAGAATCACCAGCGTTGGGAAAAGCGAGAAGACCCCCAACGCCAGCTTTCCGCTTTTCATGCGGCGCATGGCAAGAAACATTGTCAGCGAGTAGAACAGCACACCCGCAATGCGGCCCATGAGGTAGCGACCGTCAAACCCCAGGTGCAGTAGCCTGCCCGCCCAAAGCCCCACGGCATTGGGGATGTTTCCCACGTGAGAGGCGGAAATCCACGTGTCACCGGTGAACGCGCTGGTCCCCTCGCAGACAACGAGGGCATCGTTCTCCTCGGCGTCCTCAAGGGTGTCGTAGACAACTTCGCGCGCGGCGGCATCGTTCTTTGTGGGAAAGACGTTTTGTCCCTCGATTGCTTGGGACCACACGAAAGCGTTGCTCGATGCCATGAGGGCGTCGGCGCCCGTGTACTGCGCGTCAACAACGTACGAAATCGCGTTTGCGTAATCGAAGTGCGTGAAGCCGTCCCATGAGGACGAGGCGTATGCAGGAAGCAGAAAGGCGCACAGGATGCCCGAACAGAGAGACATTGCGAGGAAGACGTACTCGGGCGACCGCCAGAGCAGCATGCGGGGTGTTACGTGCCTGGAGTCCGCATCTTCGCCTGATGGCAGCTGCCTTCTCCGCTCGTGCTCCTCGCGCAGCTCAGCGAGGCGCCTGCGCGCCCAGGACACAAGCGGTAGCGCCAGTACAAAGAACACGAGCATGCGCGTGGGACGCCATTCAGCGAGGACAAAGGGGCTCGAGGCCGGCGCTCCAATAAGGGTGCCGACCTCGAGGAGTACACATACAAGAAGGGACCAAAGCCCCGTGATGGCCCACCACACGCAGCGATTGCTGCGAGAGTTTGGTTTCATTACGCCAGCTTAGCCCAGCGCTTCTTGCCGATCTGCAACACGGTGCCCGCCGAGAAGAGCGCAGGGTCCACGTTGTAGCACTTGGGCTCCACGGCCTTGCCGTCGATCTTGACGCCGCCGCCGTCGATGAGACGACGGGCCTCGCCCGTGCCGCTGGCGATCTTGACGTCCACCAGGAGCTTGGCCAGGTAGACCTTGCCCTCGTCGTTCACCTGGACCGTGGAGAGAGGGAACTCCGCGATGTCCTCGGGGACCTCGCCCTTCTTGAACGTGGCGTCGAAGGCCGCCTGGGCGGCGTCGCCCGCACCAACGCCATGGTAGAGGTCGCAGATGTTGCGGGCGAGCTCGCGCTTGAGGGCATACGGATCGGCCGTGCCGTCCTTGAACTGGGCATCGATAGCGTCGATCTGGTCCACGGGAAGCGTTGAGCACAGGCGGAAGTAGAGCGGCACAAGCTCGTCGGTGATGGACATGATCTTGCCGTACATGTCGTCCGCCGGATCGGTGAGGCCAACGTAGTTCTTGTAGGACTTGGACATCTTCTTCACGCCGTCGGTGCCCACGAGCAGCGGCACGGTAAGCGCCACCTGCGGCTCCATGCCCATGGCGCGCATGAGGTCCCGGCCGGCAAGGAGGTTGAAGATCTGGTCGTTGCCGCCCATCTCGACGTCCGCCTTCACCACAACGGAGTCGTATGCCTGAAGCACGGGGTAGATGAACTCGTGCAGGGCAATGGACTGGCCGTTGGTGTAGCGGTTGTGGAAGTCCTCGCGCTCGAGAATGCGTGCCACGTTGAACTGGCTCATGAGCTTGAGCATCTTGGAGAGGTCAAGGGGCTTCAGCCAGTCGCCGTTATGCACGATGGTGGTCTTCTCGGGATCAAGCACCTTCATGGCCTGCGCCACGTAGGTCTTGGCGTTGGCCTCGACCTGCTCCTCGGTGAGGGGCGGGCGGGTGGAGTCGCGGCCAGACGGGTCGCCGATAAGCGCGGTGCCGTTGCCGATGATGAGCGTGACCTTGTGGCCCAGGTCCTGGAACTGGCGCATCTTGCGCAGGGGGACGGCGTGGCCAAGGTGAAGGTCGGGGCTGGTGGGATCGACGCCCAGCTTGACGTTGAGCGGCACCCCGCGCTCAAGCTTCTTGCGAAGCTCGTCCATGGGCACAATCTGCATGGTGCCCGACGTGATGACCTTCAGCTGTTCTTCGACTGGCAGCAAAGCTCTGTCCTCCGTGTGTGTTCGCGTGTCTTCGCGGACCGCACCTGCGGCCGCGCACGCACAAGGATAGCGCAGGTTGGCGCCTCTCGCCCGCCGCAGGAAACAGCCCGTCAAAGCACCTTACCGCGCGAAGGCCGTCTCTCTCGCACGGCGCTTGGCGGTCCGCTTAGCCGCCGCATACGCAACGCTCGGAACGCCAACAAGCACAAACACGATAACCGCCTCGTAGAGCGGATGCCGCACAAAGCGGCCGCTCAGATCGGGCGTGACGTTCACCCCAAGCCAGTTGATGACGGGTATGTGGAACAGGTACACGTACAAGGATGCTGAGGAGAGCGCGGTGAGAACGCTCTTCGCGCGCTTGCCCAGCGCCCTAAGGCGCGGCTCCAGAATGCGGACCACGCAGAACAGACCAGCCGCATACGCGGCGGCAAGCGGGAAGAATGCGTTTACGGGAAACGAGTCATACTGTGTGGACGCAACGTTCACGGCATGCCCAATTGCGTACATGAGCACCGGGGAAGCAACCATTGCGACAACCGCCGCCGCGCGGACCGCCGGGGTGTCTGGCACATATTCGCGCAGGTAGTAGCCAAAAAGAAAGTAGAAGACAGCCGTGCTCGTGAGAAGCGGCCACCCCTGCATGGCGCTCACGTCCTCCGGCATCACAAGATGCGCCCAGGTGAGCGTTGGCACCACAAAGGCGAGAAGGAACCCGCCAGCCAGAAGCCCGCGCAGAAGGCGAGGCCTGTCTGCCGCAAGCGAGAGGAGCGGCGTCACGCAGTAGACCCCGATGATCGCGTAGAAGAACCAGTACACGTTGTTAATCGTGTTGCCGAGAAACCCATGGACGAATTCCCCAAGGGAGAAGTCCTTCACAACGTCTCGCGCACCCCAGAAGGAGTCTGGGAAGAGGCCATATGCAAGGTAGCAGGCAACGCTTCCCACGAGAAGGGCCACGCCCACTCTAAGGACTCGCTTGCGGAAGAACTCATACGTCGAGTAGCGGCTGCGGTACTCCATAAGATTTGCCCCGCTCAGCATCATGAACACGGGAACGGCGAAAATGAATGCCGCCTGCTGTGCAAGCGCAAGCTCCCACTCGCTTCCGCGACCTTTGCCGAAGACGGTAAGCGAACAGTGCAGTGCCACAACAGCAAAGCACGACAAGACATTGAGAACGTCCTCGAAGTACAGACGCATATGAGTGGATGCAGACAATGTGGGCCCTTCAACAGAATTCAAGCATGTTGTCACAGAATAGCCAAAAGCGCAGGGTCTTTGTGATGTTGCCGGCACCGAACGAACACAACCCCCTACGAAAAGCACGATTGTGGCACCAACAGTGGTAGCGTACAAACGGCATCAACCAGCTGTCGCTTTGTGAGGTTAGGTTTCATGCTCATCGCTGTTCTCGTCATGCTTCTTATGCTTTTTGTGCCCGGATCCCTCGCGTTTGTCGCCGCGGGAATCCCCACGTGTGCCTCTCTCGCCCTGTCCCCCATCGTCGTGACGGCATGGCTGGGAGTTGCAGGGGTTGTATATGCGCTCGTAGGAATTCCAGCGAACCCCCTGACCGTGCTTGTGCCCCTGACCGTTGCCTGCCTACTTGCGGCTATTCTTTTCACGCGCCGGAACAATAAGCGGGCAGAACTTGGCAAGGGGCTTACCCTGCGAGTCGCCCTGCTCTACATTGCCGTGGGAGCCGCCGTATGCCTATTCGTCTTTGTCTCTCGAGGCACTGCAACAGGTAGCTTTATCCAACAGTGGGATAACGACACTCATCTGAGTATCATCCGAGCGTTTGCCGATTCCCAGACCATGTCATCGCTCCGCGTAAGCCCCTACCTTACCGCAGCAGACGCCGTCGCCAACCCCTTTGGCGGGCCGGACGACATTTTCAGCTTCTACCCAGCAGTCTTCCACGGGCTTTGTGCACTCGTAGTCCTCTGGGCGGGGGTCTCTGCCCCAATGGCTATCAACGCCTCCATCATCGTGACAGGCTCTATCGTATTTCCCCTTGCCATGGCGCTCTGCATCTCCGAGGTCTTCCGGGACGATAAAGCAGCACTGCTTTCCGGGGCAGTACTGTGCTGCCTCTTCCCTGCTATGCCCTATGCGTTGGTCGTCTTTGGGCCCCTCTATCCCAACCTCTTTGCCTTCGCGCTGCTGCCCCTGGGCGTAGCGTTGGTTTTTGGGCTTATGCATGGCGAGAGGGGAAGGCGTGCGTTCTACGCAGGCGCCCTCCTCGTCACCGTTGTCGCCCTTGCACTTGTGCATCCCAACGCGGACTTCTCGCTTGGCGTGCTTACCGTGCCTTCCATTGCGGTACACGTATTTCGCACGCAGTGCCACCACGACGCCTCTTTCGCACGCGCCTGGGCAATGGCCGCAGGAGTACTAGTGGCGGCAATCGCGGCCTGGGTTGCCCTTTATAACGCACCGTTCCTTCAGGGTGTCATCAGCAATTACTGGGGCACTTACGAAAGCCTCCCCGAAGCCATCCGCAACCAGGCATTTCTGATTACCAGCAGTCATCTCTACGGACCAAAAGAGGGCCAGCCGCTCCTCTTTGCCCTTGCTGCTATTGGAGTAATAACCGACATCATAAGGCATCACCGCCCTGGTCTTGTGGCGTCGTACATAATGCTCCAAGTCATGAGCATTGTCGCAAGTTCCGTAGAGGGACCTGTCAGACAGTTCATGACCGGTTTCTGGTACACAGACTCCAACCGAATTGCCGCGTTTCTGGTCATCCCCGCGATTATTTTCGCCGCGGAGGGTGTCTCAGGAATCTACTGCTTTGCCAAGACGCAAATGAGGAAATCGCCCAAGTGGCCGCCAGTCAACAAGACCGCCGCAGTCCCCGCATTTATCGTGATTGTCCTTGTTTCAGTCGAAGCATTTGTCCCCGTCCATTACTATGGCGCTCTCAATTATGCGCGCGACGAAATAGATGGCGCTTATGGCCACTGGAACCCTCTTAACAACGAGACAATTCGCAACGACCTGAAAGACATTAAAGAAATCGTGGGGAATGACACCGTTGCAAACTCTACCTATGATAAAAGCCTGTATCTCTACGGGACCAACGACATCCGAGTGCTGTACAGGACTAACGACGAAATGGTCAACGCGCAAGGACCCCTGGACACAGATGGCGCGCAAATCGTGCGCACTTGCCTCGACCAAATAGCATCCAACGGGAGCGTCCGCGCGGAGGTCGAGCGCCGGGGCATACGTTGGGTGCTCCAGATGGATGTTACGGGAAGAACCCAGCAGTCCAACGCCTACTATCACTCGGAAGACTGGGCTGGCATCGAGTCCATAGACGAAAACACCCCGGGCTTCCAGCTTGTCTACAAAGACAATAACATTCGGCTGTACCGCGTGGTCGGGTAGACTATCGGAGACGCACTGCCTCCGTTTCAAGCCCGCCGGACGACACATGCTGGCCAACTCCTTCATAGGTTGTGTGCACGCAGAACGGACACAAGCTCACAAGGCCCATTCCCTATAATGAATTTGATTGTGTCCACACGAGGAGGTTCCATGGGCATCAGAACCCGCAGGGCTCGCAAGCACGCAAGTACGCACGCCGTCGGCTTTAGCATCGCCGGCGTGTTTGGCTTTATAGCGCTCTTTGCATTGGCGCTCGCCCTTTCCCTGGGCGCCGTGGTCGACTCCTGGCTCCAGGACCTGCCCGACTACGAGTCGGCAGACGCCTACCTCGTGGCAGAGCCCACGATCGTCTACGCTGCCGACGGCACCGAAATTGCGGAGTACTACCTCCAGAACCGTCGCTCCGTCACGCTGGACGACATCTCGGACTACGTGAGGAAGGGCACGGTCGACGTCGAGGACGAGCGCTTCTACCAGCACAACGGCGTTGACCCCCAGGGCATCCTGCGCGCCATCGCGAGCCAGCTCAGCGGCCGTTCCGAGGGCGCCTCCACCATCACCCAGCAGCTGGTGAGGAACACGGTCCTCTCGTCCGAGCAGTTCGACCTGACCCTCAAGCGCAAGGTGCGTGAGGCCTACATCGCCATCCAGATGGAGAAGACGTACTCCAAGGACCAGATCCTCAACATGTACCTCAACACCATCTACTACGGCGAGGGCGCCTACGGCATCGAGGCCGCAAGCGTCACGTACTTCAACAAGCACGCGAGCGAGCTCACCCTGGCCGAGGCAGCAACGCTTGTGGGCATCCCCAACTCGCCCTCCTACTACGACCCGTTCGTGAACCCCGACGCCTGCGTCGAGCGCCGCAACAAGGTCCTGGGCAACATGCTCGAGATGGGCGACATCACGCAGGACGAGTACAACGAGGCCACCACCGAGGAGCTCACCCTCAACCCCGGCTCGCTCCAGGACGAGACGACCGGCTCATACCCCTACTTCACCGACTACGTGAAGACGCTCCTCCAGAACGACTTCGACAACGACACCATCCTCAAGGGCGGCCTGCGCGTCTACACCACCCTCGAGCCCGACAAGCAGAACGCCGCCGACGAGGCGGTGAACAGCCTGGTCTCCAGCTCTGGCAACGACGAGCTCTCTGCGGCGCTTGTCTCCATTGACAACACCAACGGGCACATCGTGGCAATGGTGGGCGGCACCAACTACGGATACGACCAGAGCAAGGGCCAAAGCTCCATTAACCTCGCGATAAGCCAGCGACAGGCAGGCTCCAGCTTCAAGCCGTTCATGCTCATGGCCGCCATGGTCGATGGCATGAACCCCTCCGTCATTCTCAACTGCAACTCGCCCATGCAGATCACGTCCACCTGGACGCCCCACAACTACGAGAACGCGCAGTACGGCTACGTGTCGCTCGCGCGCGCGACCGAGCTCTCCTCCAACACCGCATACGCGCAGGTCGTGATGGCGGTTGGCGTTGACAAGCTCATCGAGACCGCACATCTCATGGGCATCGACTCGGACCTCTCGTCCGTCCCCTCGCTGGTGCTCGGCTCCTCGGGCGTCACCCCGCTCGAGATGTGCGAGGCATACAGCGTCTTTGCCACCAACGGCGTCCACCGCGACGCAATCGCCATCACCAAGATCGAGGACCGCAACGGCAACACGGTCTACGAGCACGAGGACGATCCCGAGCAGGTCATCGACGAGGGCGTGGCCCAGGATGCGCGAGAGGTCCTCGAGGGCGTCGTGGACGCGGGCTACACCACGAGCTACGTGCATCGCTACTTCACTGCCAACCAGCCCGCAGGCGGCAAGACCGGTACCTCGGACAAGGCCGACAACCTCTGGTTCTGCGGCTTCACCCCGCAGCTCACCACAACGGTCTGGTGCGGCAACCGCGACAACAACCAGGCCGCGCACTACAAGGGAGCGCTCGCCTCGACGCCCACCACGGCGCAGCCCATCTGGACGGACTACATGAACACCGTCCTCAAGGGCCTGGACCGCGAGGAGTTCCCCAAGTCCACCGAGACCGTGACCTACAAGGACAACAGCTCCTGGGACTTTGTGGGCACCCCCGCCTCCACCAACTCGAGCTCATCATGGAACACTGTCACCGACAGCACCACCACTACCCGCAATACCGAGAACACGACCAGCACCACCCCCACAGAGACGGAAGAGACCAACACCCACAGCACCGAGACCAACTCTGGCACCGGCGGTAACGGGGGCAACGGCGGAAATGGCGGAAATGGCGGAAACGGCGGGACAGGCGAGAACACCGGAACCAACACGGGCACCAATACCGGGACAAACACCGGGACCAACACGGGTGAGAATACCGGGACAAACACGGGCGCCAATACCGGAGGGGCCCCAGGCCAGTAGCGGGTCTAGGAGCACGCCTTCCACGCGCGGAACACAGAGAGGGGCCTCGGCAACACGCCGGGGCCCCTCTCTCTTTGCTTGCTGTCTGCGCGTCTCGCGCGTTTATACGATGTGCCGGTGCGGCGCTCGCTCGGCACCGCCCTACTTCGAGCTGCTCCCGAGCTTCTTCACAAGTGCCTGCAGGTCGGCGGCATGCTGGCCGTCAACGGCAACCACCAGCACCGTGTCGTTGCCGGCAACGGAGCCCAGCGCGTGCGAGAGCGCAGCGCCGTCGATTGCCGCGGCAACGCCCGAGGCAGTGCCCGGCTGGCACTTGATCACCACGAGGTTCTCGGCGCGAAGCACGTCCACCACAAACTCGGAGAGCATCCGCTGCAGGTGCAGGTCCTCGGAGAGCACGTAGATGCCCTCAGGAAGCTTGCGCAAGCCCATCTCTGTGATGTCTCTCGAGACCGTGGCCTGCGTGCATGAGAAGCCCTGTGCCTGTAGCTCCTCCACAAGCGCGCGCTGGGTGCGAATGGACTTGTCGCGAATGATCTGCCTGATGGCTTCCTGCCTGTCGTTTCTCTGCTTAGCCACGTGACGCCTCTCAACTAACGGATCGAGCATTTGGTCCACCCATAAAAGGGTGAATACTTCCCTCGGATTATACGTATAAAAAGTGTGACAATTGAATGCGACGCGGCTTAGTCACGCAAGCACCATACCAATACGCAGGTGCGCTCTTTTCCTTCCAACGCCCAATGCAGCGCCGCTTGAGGCCGTGTTATAGAGCATTGGCACCGCTGAGGGGACTCCCGCGCGTCCAAAACGCAACACTGTCTTATAGTGCATGCAAGATAGGTGGGGTTTGCCACGCAGGGCAAACTTGCTCACATGTCATTCGTTAAGTTGCATCGACCTTAGTGCGCATGCGCATCCTTGCGCGCGCACTACGCAAGGAGGGGGTCATGGAGTACTCCGACGGCAGATCCCAGAGGTCCCAGCGAAGCGCTGACAGCCTCCACAGCTCTCGCCCACGCGACGGAGAGCCCCTGTCACGACAGGGAAGCGGCTCCCGACGCGCCCATCACGGCAGGTCCGGCCGCCCTCGCCAGCAGAGGTCGCTGGTTTCTGGACCGCGCGGAAGGGGCAAGCAGCGCGGCTACGAGCTTCGCAACCGCAGCATCGGCTTTGCAAGCGCAGGACGCGGCAAGCGTTCAGGCGGCCCTGACGCTCGCATGGTTGCAGCGCTGGTCCTAGGCATCGTTGCCGTGGTGCTTCTCGTCTTTGCCATCTCGAGCTGTGTGTCGAACAACGCCGCCCAGGAGAAGCAGGAAGAGGAGAAGCCCCGCGTTGCCACGGGCATCTCGGACGGCCTCTCGCAGGAGCTTACCGCGCGGCTTGACCAGGACGACCAGATGGCCCAGATTGCGAGCAACGCGGACCAGTACCCCGATGAGCGCCTGGTTGAGCTGGCACTCAGCGAGCCTGATGCCGTCTCGCTTGTCGCCGGCTACCTTGAGTCTGACAAAACGGCGCAGGCCTACGGCGAGGAGGCCTCGGTTGGCAGCTACCCGCAGCTCTTCGACTGGGACTCCCGTTGGGGGACGGTGGACTACGCCGGCAGCGCGCTTGCGGTTACGGGCTCAGGCCCCACGGTGATGGCCATGGCGACGATCGGCCTCACCGGCTCGACCGACAACACGCCCGCGACCATCGCGGAGCTGGCCGAGAAAGACGGCCTTGCCACCGGCGACACCAGCCTGAGCGGAGACTTCTTCACCACCGAGGCAAACGCTCTGGGCGTGGTCTACCACACCTACGACACCTCGGCTGACAACATCTCGGCGGTGGTAACGTCCGGAACCGTGGTTGCCATGGAGGTCAAGGCCGACAGCCTCACCCCCTATGACCACTGGATCCTGGTGGTCGAGAAGGGCTCCGACGGCACCTTCACCGTTCATGACCCCACTTCAAGCGACGTCACCTCCAGAACCTGGGACGCAGAGACGCTCGCCAGCGCGTCCACGGGAACGTTCTACGCGCTCACAAAGATGGCGTCGTAGCTGGGGCAACTTGGGCTGCGGCCGGAGCTGCGGGCGCTGCGGCGCGGGGCGCTCATGCGCTACTCGTGCTCCTCGAGGAAGCGCTCAACCACGGCGTTGTAGCGCTCGGGCTGCTCGCCATGCACCCAGTGCGTGCCGTCGGGAAAGAGCTCCCAGCGTGCGCCGGGGATGCCGTCTGCCACCTGCTTGGCCACGAGCGGCGTGCACTCGTCCGCCGCGCCCGAGGTCACGAGCGTGGGGACGTCAATCGTGGGCAGCTGGTCCACCACGCTCCAGTGCGAGAGCGCGCCCGTGACCACAAACTCGCTCATGCCCTGCATGAAGTGGTAGCACTCGTCGCCCACCTGGTCCGGCTCGGGACTGTGGAGGTTAGCGGGCCTCTCGTCCTCCGGAACCTTGGAGACGTGGCGACGGTAATACTCGGCCGTTGCCGCACGTACCTCGGGACGGCTGTAGTCACCGTCGACGTCTGCCTGTGCGAGGGCCTCGTCCATCTCGCGCGGCAGGTAGTGGCGAAGGCGTATGGCCTCGTGGAGCCACAAGTCCATGCTCGCGGGCGAGCTGGCCACCACCATTGAGGCAAGACCCTCGTGGCCGTGCTCGTGCCAGGGCTCACCGATGGCGTACATCATGCCCAGCATGCCGCCCCAGCTCTGGCCCAGGATATGCAGGCGGTCCCAGCCAAAGGTCGCGGCAAGATAGGCGCGTACGCAGGCCAGCTCGTCGAGGAAGAGCGAGCAGCCCCAGCGTTCCGGCATGGGCGGCGTCTTGGAGCGGCCGCACGAAATCTGGTCGTAGTAGACGACGGCGCGACCGTACTTCTCGGCGATGCCGTCAAGGGACTGCAGGTAGTAGTGGGCGGCACCAGGCCCTCCGTGCAGGACGAGCAGGGGCAGCCTCCCCGGCTGGCACTCCCCCGCCACCCGGTAGTAGGTCTGGTAGCCCGCAAAGGGGATGTAGCCCTCGCACTCCCTGAGCATGACGCTCGCTCCTCTCGGACGCTCGTTTTTCTCGCCTGCCGGCGGTTGAAGCGCCGGCTTTGGCGCCTGTGCCAGCCTCTAGGCCACCGCCAGCGCAAAGTACGCGATAACGGCAACGCCCAGCACGATGCGGTACCAGCCGAAGGGCTTGAAGTCGTGCTTCTTCACGAAGCCCATGAGGAAGCGAATGGCCGCAAGCGAGACCACAAAGGCCACGATGCAACCCGTGATGAGGATTGCCGCCTCGGGGCCGGAGAAGGCGTTGCCCTTGAGGAAGTACTTCACCAGGCGCAGGCCCGAGGCGCCCACCATGACGGGAATTGCCAGGTAGAACGTGAACTGCGCGACCACGGTGCGCGAGCAGCCCAGGATGAGGCCGCCGATGATGGTGGAGCCGGAGCGCGAGGTGCCGGGGACGATGGAGAGCACCTGGAAGAGGCCAATGCCCAGGGCCGTCTTCCAGTCGAGGTCGTCGATGTCCTGGATGCGGGCGTCCGCGTCTGCCACCTGCGAGACCGTGAGCTCCTGCTGCGGCTGGGACGCGCCGTTGTCGGAACCGGAGAAGTGGCGCGGGCGGTACGCACCGGTCGCGCTTGTCGCAACGGTGGAGTCTGCGGCGGGCTCGGCCATCAAGCGCTGTGCGCGGCTCTCGCGGACGGTCTCAATCACGATGAAGGCAATGCCGTAGAAGATGAGTGCGGCGGCGATCACGAAGGGGCTGCCAAGGTGGTCCTCGATCCAGTCGTCAAGAGGAAGGCCAACCACGGCCGCAGGGACGCAGGCGACGATGGTCTTTGCCCAGAGCGTCCAGGTGGAGCGTCGCTCGCCGGCAGACTTGGTGCGCGAGAAGGGATTGAGCTCGTGGAAGAAGGCGACGAGGACGGCGATGATGGCGCCGAGCTGGATCACCACGAGGAACATGTCCCAGAAGTCCTTCGAGACGCTGAGCGGCATGAACTGCTCGAGAAGGAGCATGTGCCCCGTGGACGAGACGGGCAGCCACTCGGTAATGCCCTCGACCACGCCATAGACCGCTGCCTTGAGTAGCTCGAGAAGATCCACAGTTCCCCCTCCTTGCGCCGCCAGGCGGCGACTGCGCGCTTGCTTGCGTTTGTTGCGTTTAGGTCAATGATGAAGGGGGCACACGGGGCGTGACGCGCAGGCGTCGCGCTTTCAGCGAAAAACTACGTGAGACAAAGGGACAGTCCCTTTGTCTCATTCTGCGGCGGGCAGCTCGTCTGGGCCTTGGAGCTCAGGCTCGGCGCCCGGGGCTGCGACCGTGTCCTGCTCGTCTTCGCGCACGCCGGCCTTGAGCAGCGTCGGGACGCCCCAGGCAAGGAATCCCGCGAGCAGCACGATTGCCGCAGCAATGAGAAGCGTTACGAGAATGGAGTGCCTGGGCTGCTCGTCGGGCTTGTCGTCTCTGGTGTCCGTGTGTGCCCCTTCCTTCTCGCCGGCATTGCCAACCTAGCCATTCTACCCCGACTCCCTGGAGATTCGTATGCGGGTTGATTCACTCGGGCAGCGAGCGCAGCGAGGGCGGAACGCGCGCTTGCAGGTTGGTCCCAGAGTCCGCGCGGTTCGGACTCGCGGTGTTCCGGAGATGACGCGCCTTCTCGCCGTTTAGGCCGGCCTAGACGATATGCCCCGCATCCATGTGGCAGACATGAACGAAGGGCCCCCATCCTGTCTCCTCGCGGGCTCGGCTCGTGTACGCTGGTTGCACCATACAAACCGCGGCGAGCCTACCGCACACAGGGAAAGCGGCCCTCTGATGGGACAGTATACCCTCGACTCGCGCCACGCGGGCGTCGTCGCCCTCGACCAGCACGCGCGCTCGGTGGCGCTCTGCGGCATCCGCCTCGACACCGCCGAGGTCCGCTCGACGAGGCTCGTCGGGTGCCCCTCGGCAAGTGACATCTCCGGGTGGGCGCTCGCCTGGGTCGGGGCGCCCGTCCGCTTCGTCTACGAGTCCGGCCCCTGCGGCTTCCAGCTGGCGCGCGACCTCAGGGGCGCCGGCCTCGACTGCGACGTGATCGCCGTGTCGAGCATCCCGAGGAGCGCCTCCGACAGGGCCTTCAAGGACGACCGCCGCGACGCCAGGGCGCTGCTCGAGGCGGTCGTCGCCCCATCGAGCAGGTGCAGGGCCGTCTACGTCCCCTCGGAGGAGGCCGAGGCCGCCCGCGACATGGTCCGCGCCCACCAGGACGCCTCCGCGGCCACCAGGCGCCTCAAGCAGCAGCTCTCGGCGATGCTCCTGAGGCACGGGCACGTCTGGGACGAGCGCACGGCCTCGGGGCCCTCAGGAAGACCTGGACGAGAGACTACGTCGCCTGGGTCGGGTCCATCGAGCTCCCCGAGCGCGACGAGAGGGAGGCGCTCGGGTTCTACCTTGCATCGACCCTGGACTGGATCGGGAGGACGGGGGAGCTCAGGCGCCGGTGCCTCGAGATCGCCGGCCGCGACAGGTTCCGGCCCTACGTTGACGCGCTCTGCCGCCTCAAGGGCGTCGACGAGATGTGCGCGCTCGCCTTCGTGGCCACCGTCGACGACTTCTCGCGCTTCCGGAACGGCAGGAGCGTCAGGTCCTACTTCGGCCTCGTCCCCTCGCGCCACGACTCGGGGGAGCGCACGGGCAGGAGCGGCGGCATCACGAAGGCGGGCGACGCCACCGTACGCAGGGCGGTCGTCGAGGGCCTCTCGTCGCTCGCCAACCACCGGGACGCCAGGAAGGCGGTGCCCGGGGAGGGCCACGGGGCCTCCGCCGCCGTGGAGGCGGAGGCGGTGAGGTGCAACGAGCGCAACCAGAGGCGCTTCGGCGACCTCGTCGCGCGCGGGAAGGGCGCCAACGTCGCCAAGGTTGCGGTGGCCTCGGAGGTCGTCTCCGAGATGTGGGCCCTGGGGCGCATGGTCGACCGCGAGCTGGGACGCGCGTAGGGCCCGCGGACGTATGACCATCCGCAGGCACCCATGCCGGTCCGGAGGCGTCGGGGAGGCTCGCGAGGACGATTTGCACACCGCCTTGCGCAGCGCGTGCGTGACTAGACTCAAAGAAGGAGAGCGACCACCCCCACTGCCGAATCACGCGAAGTGTGGGCCGGCCCCGCCGGTGTCCACGAATCTGAAAGTGCCGCGACGCCCGCGTCCGCCGGCTACTTCAGCGGAGACCTCTCCGATTGGCATGGCGCCTGCCGATGCAGCCCGGCCCAGGGTCGACGGATCCGGGGCTGGGCGAGCCTTGCCCTTGACAGGGGTGCGGGGCATATGAAACGTTCAGAATCCGCGGAATCCCAGCCATCCCGCCGAATCACGCCGTTTAGGCTGGTCTAAACGTCCGGGATCCGCGGCGCGAATCGCCGGAAGGCCCCGGATGACGCAAAACGTGTCAGAGACGCGTCTCCAGCGACGAAAAGTCGCCGGAAGAGGCCGTATGACGCAGCTAAAGCGTGCCAAACAAGCCCCTCCGGCGACCGAGACCACCCGGACCCCAGAAGGAGGTTGCCGGACGCTGCAGAATACGGTGCGCTTCTCTGAGACGTGGCCGTGGCGGCCGCCGCGGCCGAGCTCACGGGCATGGAGCCGCTCTCGGGCATCCCGGGGTCGGTCGGCGGCGCGTGCTACATGAACGCCGGCACCTACGGCTCCTCGATGGCCGACGTCCTCAAGTCCGTGCGTGTCTACAAGCCCTCCCGCCCAGTCGAGGACGGCGGCATCTGCGGCAGTGGCGCGATCATCGATTTCGATGTGGACGAGCTCAACCTCGGCTATCGCAAGAGCCGCATCGCGGACGACGGGTTTATCGTGCTCTCCGCCACCTTCCGCCTGGCACCGGGCAACGCGGCCATGATCCGCGCCGACATGGACGGCTACCGTGAGCGCCGCGAGGAGAAGCAGCCGCTCGAGATGCCGAGCGCCGGCTCCACGTTCAAACGCCCCGAGGGCCACTTCGTCGGCAAGCTCATCATGGACGCGGGGCTCCGCGGCTATGCGTGCGGCGGCGCGCAGGTGAGCGAGAAGCACTGCGGCTTCGTCGTCAACGCCGACCACGCCACCGCCGCCGACGACGACGAGCTCATCCGCCACATCCAAGCCGAGGTAAAGCAACAGTTCGATGTGGACCTCGAGCCCGAAGTCCACCGCGTGAGAGAATTTATGTAATCAAAAAACGCTCGGCGAGCGCGAAGCCTGCCGAGCATTTTGCCCGTGGTTACTGGTTTTGCGCACACGCAGCCAAATCCGCGGCAATCGTGCAGCACAGCTCCAGAGACTGAGGATAGTCCTGAAACTTGTCAAGAAACCCGTGATCGATACCCTTGTATTCGATCAACTCGACGGGAACCCCCAGACGCGCGAACCGGCGCGCCATATACTCGTCGACGATCCGCAGATAATCGTAGTCGGCGACCGCGACAACAACGGTCGGAAACTCAGCGAGCACGCTATCGTCGGCGCAAGCCGCCGAGGCCAACGGGTCGGAAACGTCCGCACCCTGAAAGTACAAATCGACCGGCGTGCCCAAGCGATGCTCGCGACAACGCTTGATGTTCAGGATACGCGGGACGACCAGCTCGCGCTCGTCCTCACACATATCGTAGAGGTCAAGCGACCAGGGGTAATCGTCTTGTTCCTGCGCCGCGCGCCAGTCGAACGAGGGATACACCTCGAACACGTGATGCACCAGTCGTGCCGAGCGGTCGCCGGCAGCGTTCTCAATGTCCAACATGACGCAGGCGTTGGCAAGCGATCCACCGGCTGAATCACCAGAAAGCACGATACGCTCCGGATCTATCTCGAGCTCCTCAGCGTGTTCGCGCACCCACAGCAGGGTTCCCCACGCATCGCGGACCGGACCGGGAAAGGGGCACTCGGGCGCCAGGCGATACTCGGGGTACACAACCGTGCAGCCTGAGCGCTCGGCGATAGCGCGCATCTGAGGTTCCTGCCAGGCAAACCCGCCCATCGTAAATCCGCCACCATGAAAATGGATCAGAACCGGACGACCCGCAGCAAAGCTCTTGGGGCGGACAACGAACACATCGATGCGATGGTCGCCATCGATCTCGACCAGCCGCTCCTCGACCGTCGATGCGTCACCGTAGAGCCCGGCATCGAACACCGGCGGCTTGCGCGTGCAACGCAGACTGAACGCACCGCCCTTTGTGCCAGCGGCCTTCTTGGCCGCAAGCCGCGACTCGATGCGCTTCTTCACACGCGGATCGAGCGCATGCTCACGTAAGGCATCCGGAACAGGCTTCACGGTGATGGTAACACCGTCCTCGACAGACGAATACGAAGCAGCCTCGATTGTATCTGCCAGCTCATTCAACTCGTGAAGCATCATTTGATAAAGCTCACCTGCTCGTCGATTACCTGCAGGGCCTCGTCCTTACGCTCGTTGAAAAGCACCTTGTTACGCTCGAAGACATTATCGCCCTGAGCATCGATGGAGACGATCAGGGGACCGAAGCCGTGGACTTTGCAGCACCAGAGCGTCTCAGGCATGCCGAGCTCTTCCCAATGGTGCTCGGCGATGTACTCCACCTCCGTGGCGGCGACCACGGCACACCCGGCTGGGAACACGCAGTGGATGGCGCCGAACTCCCGACAGGCACGCTCGGTGTTGGGACCCATGCCGCCCTTGCCCACGAGCACGCGAACGCCCGTCTGCTTCACGAACTCATACTCGAACTTCTCCATGCGCATGGAGGTGGTCGGTCCGACCGAAACCATCTCGTAGTCGGGCTCACCAGGTGCCGCGTCCTCGATGGGGCGCACGATGGGGCCCGCATGGAAGATGGCCTTGTCGCGGATGTCATAGGGCAGATCGCGACCATATTCCACGAGGCGGCGGTGGGCCACGTCGCGACACGTCATCAAATCGCCATCGAGATAGATGACGTCTCCGACCTTGATATCGGCTAGATCCTCCGCGCTCACCGGCGTCACCAGGACCTTCTTGCCGTCACGGATCTCTACCATTACAGCTCTACCCCCGAATGGGTCGTCACGGTCGCATTGAGGTCGGCATCGAAGATTACATGGCCGCGACGATGGTTCCAGCAGCCCACGTTGACCGCCACGCCGATGGCGGACGGATGCCTTGCGGTGTTCTCGATGTTCACACCCATGACCGAAAGGGCGCCGCCCAGACCCTGCGGCCCCAGACCGATCTTGTTGATGCCATCCTCGAGCAGCTGCTCCATCTTGGCGGCACGCTCGTTATCGTTATGCGAACCGATGGGTCGCATCAGTGCCTTTTTGGACAGCAGCGCGGCGGTCTCCACGCTCGTGGCCACACCCACGCCCACCAGCAGCGGAGGGCAGGCGTTGAGGCCGTAGCTCGTCATGCGATCCAGCACGAACTTGGCGACGCCCTCATAGCCGTCGCCGGGCATGAGCACCATGGCGTGCCCGGGCAGCGTGCAGCCGCCACCGGCCATGTAGACGTAGATCTCGCAGCCGTCCCAGTCGGACACGATATCCCAGAACACCGTCGGCGTTCCCTTGCCCACGTTGCGCTTGGTATTGACCTCGTCGAAGGTCTCCACCGAGTTATGGCGTAACGGCGTGGCAAAGGTCGCCTGGACCGTGGCTTCCTTGAGCAGCGCCTCGAGGTCCCCCATGAGCGGGAACCCGGTGCCGCATTTCACCCAATACTGCAGCACACCGGTGTCCTGACAGCTCGGACGGTCAAGCTTCTCCGCAAGCTGCATGTTGCGGTGCATCGTCTCGTAGATGGATTTCGCGAGCGGGTCGGTCTCGGCAGCAGCCATCTGCGTGATCTTTTCCTGCACGTCATCGGGCAGGACCTTTGCGACATGGCCCACGAACGAGGCCATCTTATCCGTCATCAGACGGACTTGATCCTCATGGCTCATCTCTGTATTCCCTCCTTACCGGCTAGGCGGTGAGCAACCCGCACCAAGCGGCGGCGATGCTCAGCACGACGATGACCAGAAGAAGCGTGTTGACCTTCGCGCCCTTGCCCAGAGCTTTGGACAGGGCGAACGTCACCGCCAACGGCAGCATCTTGGGCATGATGCCATCGAGCACGCTATTGAGGTCGATGGCGCCGTCACCGCTGCCGATCGTCCAACCGAGTTTTACGGTCACCATCGAGGCGACCATGCCGCCGATAACGATCAGGCCGATCATGGCCGCACCCTGGAACACCTTCTGCATGATGCCGGACTTCTCGGCCTTAGCCAGGAAATCGGTGCCCATCTTGTAGCCCCAGTGAATGCCGAACCAGCGCACCAGGTAGTTGGGGATGTTGAACGCCAGTAAGAACACGAGCGGCGCGAAGATGTTGCCGGCGAGCGCCAGCGACGCCGCGATGCCGCCCGCAAGGGGACGGATGGTGCCCCAGAACAGCGAGTCGCCGATACCGGACAGCGGACCCATGAGCGATGCCTTGACGGCATTGATCGAGTTGGTGTCGAAGCCATCCTCGTTGGCGTTGCGCTCCTCCATGGCAGCCGTGATGCCCAGGACGAGCGGGGCCATGGCAGGCGTCACGTTGAAGAACTCGCCGTGGCGCTTGAGCGCCTCAGCCCGATCCTCCTTGGCGGGATAGAGCTTCTTGATAACGGGGGCGAGGGAGTGGCACAGTCCCATGCTCATCTGGCGCTCGTAGTTAAACGAGCCATCGAAGTTGAGCGAGCGGAAGAACATGCTGCGCAGCTCTTTCTCGGTAATCTTGTTCTCAGTCATCTTATGGCCTCCTTGCCATATGGCTGCGATCCGGCGCTGCGGCCGGTACGGGTCGCGGCCTAGAAATCCTCTTCGTCATCGGTTGCCACGGCGGGCTGCGCCTGGGTGCCGTTGCTGCGCAGGATCAGCAAGGTGACGACCCCGCCCAGCAGGGCCAGACCCAAGACCGGGATGTTCAGGTATGCCGAAAGCAGGAAGCCGACAGCGAACCAGGGAGCGACCTTGTCGTTGATGAGCATATTGGCGAGCATGGCAAAACCGAGCGCGGGGAGGATGCCGGCGGCGATGGAGATGCCGTCCATGATGAACTGGGGAACGGCGGCGATCAGGGCCTCGATGACGGGGCTTCCCACATAGAACGAGATGGCGCAGGCGAGCGTCATGACGATCACGTAGAGCCAGTAACCAAGGTCGTGCATAAGCGACACACCGTCGACATTGCCCTCGGCGGCGAACTTATCGGCCGTATGGAGCATGAACTGGGGACGGATGATCAGGTAGAACAGGTTTTTGATGAGCAGCGCGAGCGTGGCGATAGGAAGCGCCAGCGCCACGGCGACCTCCGCACCCGAACCCGAAGTGATGGCGAAGGCAGTGCCCAAGACGCCGCCCGCGGTGATCTCGGGCGGGATGGCAGCACCGATGGCCATGTTGCCCATGAACGCGAGCTCGAGCGTGCCGCCCACGGCAAGGCCGGTCTGGAAGTCACCGAGCGCGATGCCGACCAGCGGGCCCATGACCACCGGGCGCTGGAGCATCGATTTGCCGGTCACGTGGTCGCAGTAGCCGATGAAGGCGACAAGACCCACAAGGAACGTTTTCCAAAGCATAGGTTTTCCTCTCCCTCTATCTGCCGTCCGGCACTATGCCGAGAACGGGACCTTCTTGTCGCTGGGGACTCCCTGGATGTATACCTCGATGCCCTGATCCTGGGCATTCTTGAGCAGCGCAATGTCCTCGTCGGTGAGGTTGATGGACTTTGCGATCTGCTTGGTCTCGTCAGTGGGCTTGGTGCCGCCCAGGTCGATGGCGGCAATCTGTTCGACGGCGAGCGCCATGCGAGTCGCATCGGCCACGTTGGAGACAACAATCATCAGGTGATACTTGTCGGTCTTGCCCCCGTTGATCGCGGCGATTGAATCGTCGATGTTCTTGATGACGAGCTTAACGTCGTTGGGCTTCGACAGGCGCAGCGTCGTCTTGCGCAGCTCGTCGGAGGCGACATCGTCGTTGGCGACGAGGATGCAATCGGGCTTGAGCGCGGACGTCCAGGAGAAGATGACCTGACCATGGAGCAGACGATGGTCGACGCGGAACAGAACGATCATGATGATTCCTTTCGATCGGGCTCGGCCGCTGTTGTGCGCAACGACCGACGTTGCCTTGTCTAGAAGTCCTCCTCGGACTTCGATTCAACGGGTTTAATCTGAACGAGTTGCTCACGCGCCTCGGCGACGGTGGCGTCGATAAGCTGCTGCGTGGGCGTTGCGTTATCTATCATGAGTGTGAGCACGAGCGGCAGGTTCATGCCGGTGACGACGAACACGCCGGGCTCGTTAACGAACTGAGAGGCCTCGTTGTTGACACTTCCGCCCAAGACATCGGTCAAAATGACCAACTCGTCACCCTCCTCGAGTGAGTCGACCATCTGTTTGAGCTCCTGAGCGGGATCGGTGCAACCGTCCACGTAGGCACTGATCGTCATCAGGTGCTCTTGGGCCCCGACGACCATCTCGACCGAGCTCTTCATGCCTGCGGCCAGCCTTCCATGAGACGCAAGCACCACGTTTCTCATGCGGCATCCTCTTTTCCCTCGTGTATTGCCGTGGCCCCAGAGTACGGAAAGCCGCCATAAAGAAAGCCGCCCCCGCCGGCGTTTCGCCAAGCAGGGGCGACTTTCGCCACTCAGACTGCATCTCGACACATCCCGCCCCGCCGCTTCGACTCAAAGACCGCAGTTCGAGTCGACAGTCGCGATCCACGGGATACGAACCCGGTCTCCGTCCATGAAGACGTTCAGCCGGCCGCCTTCCCCCGCGCTGTCGGGGGAAGGGCCCCGTCCCCTTCCATCAGGGCAATATGCGCGATAATAACCAGCCGCGAAAGCGCATCGGCATCGATGCCCAACACACACTTGGTGCGCGCGACAACCTCCTCGGCGAGGCGCGCTGCACCCACATGGGCACACACGATCAACGTGGTTATGCCGTTGATCTCTGCCTTATTCTCGTTCTTCCAGCAGGGCAAGCTGTCATCGGGCCATAGCTGCTCATAGACCAGCTGCGCCATAACACGCGCCGTGGCGTACGATAGCGCGCTGCCGCGATGTTCGTTGATGCCCGTCACCGTCTCGCCGAGGAGGCGGGTGAAGGCATCGAGGCGCGGGCCGCGGGCGCCGTGTCCGGCAGCCAGGTTGTCCTCGAACGATTTGACGCTCGCGGCGATACGCCGCTCGAGCTCTGCGGCGTCAATCGCACCATCTTTAAACAGTCCGAATACCTCAAGCATCGGTCGATAGGCATCTACGGAGCGCGTGGAGACGTCGTGCCGAGCAGCCCTCGTCGTATCGACAAGCTCTCCGTCTCCCTCGGCCTGGACCGCCGTCACGCGGCTCAGCACGTTGGCCGGAAGCCTATAGGTCCTCACTATGATGTTCGACGCCCCGCCCCGCTCAAGATACGCCTCGGCGCAGGCATTAGTGATGCTGCGCCTGAGCTCAGAGATATTGTCATCGAAGTCCGCATTCGTCAGGCAGTTGAAGGCGCCGCGCGTGATCAGGACGTCCACGCTCATACGCCGCCCCTCGTCTTTGAGAAAATGGAGCGCGATCTCGCGTCGCTCCTCTGGTGTGCGCTCGCGCAGCGCGGGAAGCGGAACAATCACCGGTAGGCGATGCGAAAATTCGCGCGCCAGGTCGGAATCGGCAGGAACCGTCGTAGTGAAGACAAAGCGAAGCCCCCGGTCCTCGGAATCCTGGTTGGCGCGAGCCGCCAGGAGAGCATGCGTGAACAGGAACTCACGCTGCGGGCGAGGCAGCAAATCGATGTACTTGAACAGCAGGATGCCGCCTCGAGCACGATCGCTCCAGCCCGAGTGCCCCTCCTCGCCAAAGTACTCGCGCCCGATATCCCATGTGCTTACGGGACAGCGGGAGCAATCGACCGTGACGATCTCTCCGTCTTGTGCAACGAGACCCGCGCCTTTACCGTATTCGAGCATCAGCTTGACCATGAACGTCTTGCCCGTACCCAATGCACCCATGATCAGCACTGGCAGACCGCAGGGCGGGTACCCCATGGCGACGCGCATCTGCTCGATCGCCGAGGAAAGGCTTAAGGAGTGACCGATCGCGCGATCAAAGCCCTTCCCGGGCATCGTCCCGCGCATGCCGAGCAACTCATCCACGGTATCGAAGGCGGAGCGGTCGAGTCGTGCCTGCAGGTAGCGCTCGATATCGTGCCGGTGGAAGTAGCACACGGGCCTGATTCCCGCCTTCACCAGCAGGCCCCGACGCACCAGGTCGTTGAGGTACTGGCTCGCAAGGTTGCGGGAGATGCTCATGGCCCGGGCGATATCGACCGTGGTGAACCGCTCAATGCGCTCGGGATCGAACTCGCGCGTCACATGGTCCAGATAGGACAGAATGTCTTTTTGCGTCTCGGGCACGGTCGCGGTCGAATCCCCTTCCCCGCGGATACGGCTGATAACAACACCACTCTACTCTTTCAGCCGCCCGCCTCGATTGAGCATTTGCCAAAAGCGATAGGGCGAACGGTGCAGCTAATGCCCTTCCGCAGCGGAGTGACGGGCGACGCCAGTTGCCACCGCCGTGTCGGCCACGGCGGCTGCGACGCGCTCGACCACGCGTCTATCCAAGGCCGAAGGCACAATGTAGTTCGGCGCCAACCCGTCCTCGCGCGTCAACTCGATAAGCGCATGCGTCGCGGCCAAGAGCATCGCGTCGTTGATCTCGCGGGCGCGCACATCAAGCGCACCGCGAAAGATTCCAGGAAAAGCGAGGACGTTGTTGACCTGGTTATCGAAGTCCGAGCGCCCCGTCGCCGTAACGGCGGCACCGGCCGCCCGAGCCTCATCGGGCATGATCTCGGGCATCGGGTTCGCCAACGCGAACACGATCGGATTCGGCGCCATCAGGCGCACCATGTCGGCAGAGATGATCCCGCCCGCGGCCACGCCGATTACCGCGTCGGCGCCGCTCATCGCATAGGCAAGTTCACCCGATATATCACGCGGGTTAGTCTTGTCGACCGTGTCGGCAGTATCGGGCGTCACGATGTCGTCATCCCGCTCCACAATGCCATCCTTGTCGACCAGGGTGATCTGGGTCGCTCCCATCCCCAGCAAAAGTTGTGCCACGGCCATACCAGAGGCCCCCGCCCCCACGATCACGATACCGGCCGTGTCAAGATCGCGACCCGTCACCTCGCAGGCGTTTGCCATCGCCGCTGCCGCGACGACAGCAGTGCCATGCTGGTCGTCGTGGTAAACGGGAATCTCGAGCGTCTCCTTGAGCTTGCGTTCGATCTCGAAGCAGCGGGGAGCCGCGATGTCCTCCAGATGGATGGCACCGAAGCTGCCCTGCAGCAGTTGGATGGTGTGCACGATCTCGTCGACGTCCTTGCTACGGATGCACAGGGGAAACGCGTCGACATCGGCAAGTGTCTTGAGTAGCGCCGCCTTGCCCTCCATGACCGGCATACCCGCCTCGGGGCCGATATCGCCTAGACCGAGCACCGCACTGCCGTCCGTGACGACGGCCACCAAGTTGGCCCTTCGCGTATAGTCGAACGACAGGTCAACATCGCGCGCAATCTCCTTACAGGGAACGGCCACCCCCGGCGTGTAGACACGTGCGAGGTCCTCGGGACCCTCAATATCGACGCGGCTCGTCACCTCGATCTTTCCATGCCACGCTTTGTATTGATCCAGTACAGCTGCGTTTGTCACGGGCTCTCCAATCATCCGATCTGTCCCACGGACTTTATAGGGACAGGCAGAGACAAAAGCACCCGTCCGATGCTCTTCGCCACAAGCCCGTCCCTTTCGCCACAAGCCCGCACCGCACGACGGAACCGCCGCGATATCGACGCATGGCCGATGATGGAATGGCTCGCGGATTATCTCCGTGAAGCAGGACCGAAAACTGCGTCCCGTTCCAATTGCTTAAATAGCCAAGGTAAAGCAGCAGCTCGACGTAGACCTCGAACCCGAAGTCCACCGCGTAGGCGATTTCATCTAATACAAAAGAAGGCCCCAAATGGGGCCTTCACTCTATTTGTTTTAGCCACCCCCGCGCCGAAGAAGCGCCCAAACCCGAGTGGCCTGGACTGCCGGCGGGGCATTAAGTTGGTCGCGAGTTCCGCACGAGCCGAAGGGCACTTAATGTGCTCTTCGTGCGAGCAGGACTGTCCGAGCAGGCAACTTAATGCCCCGCCGGCAGTCCAGGCCAACTCACGGAAATGAGGCACTACGACAGCGCGATACCGCCGAGCCAACCCCAGCGCACGCCCGAACCGGTTCCATAGAACGCGATAAACGAGTCGAGCGACTTTGACGTGATCGAGCCCTCGTTGCTCATGACGATGTTGTTGCCCACGTAGATACCCACGTGGCCGTAGAGCAAACCGGGGCTACCGGTGCCGGCATGCGAGGAGTCGGCGACGATCATGCCCACCTGCAGGGTCGAGCGATCGGAGCTGTAGCAGTAGGCGTTGAACATGTCACACGCGTTGCCGCCAAAAAAGCCCACACCGGCGTTGCGGAAGACATTCGTGACCCACGCGGCGCACCAGTTGAGACCGGGCGAAGGCGTGGAATAGCAGGCGTTGACGACAGCCTGCTGCTTGCCGGAACCGCCGCTCTGCTGCGGGGTGCCGCCGCTGTAGCTGCCGCCACCCGAGCTGGAACCGCCCGAACTCGAGCCGCCGGAGTACGTCGGCTGCTGCGCCGCGGCCGTCGCCTTCTTGGCCTCCTCCTCCGCCTGGGCGGCGGCGAGGATCTCGGAATCGCGCTTGGCCATGAGCTCCTTGACGTCGTCCGACAGGCCGTTGAGGACGCTCTGGACCTCGGCCTGCTTGGACTGCATGCTCTTCATCTGCTCGGTCTGCTTGTCCTTGAGGGACTCGAGGTCGGTCTTCTGCTTCTCGAGGTCGGCCTTTTGGCTGTCGAGCTCAGACTGGATCGTCTGGATATCCGAGATGGCGTCGCGGTCGCTCTTGTTGACTTTCTCCACATAGTGGGTGTTGGCGACGAACTCCTCAAACGAGCCGGAGGTCAAAAGCAGGGACAGGACGTTGGTGCCGCCCGACTTGTAGCTCGCGGTGACGCGGTCGGAGAGGCCCTCGCGCTTCTTCTTGAGCTCGCTCTTCTTGGCGTCGATCTGGGACTGGACGCCCTCGATCTTGTTGAGCGTGTCCGCGTTCTTCGAGGCGAGCGCCGAGTATTCGCTGGCGATGCCGTAGAGCTGCTTTTGCACCTCATCGACCTTCGCCTGGGCCTCGTTGAGCTTATCGGTGGTCTCCTGCGAGGCCTCGGCCGCATACGTACGCTGCGGCAGGCCGAAGAGGACGGCCGCGGACGCGGCGGCGAAGAGCGCCTTGAGCGCCGTGCGGCGGGAAACATCCTGATCGAGCAGGGAATTTGAAACGTTTTGTGACATATGTGCTCCGATACCTGTTGTGTGTATATGTCGCAATATCCCGTACAGGAGACATCACATGTCAGAAGCTCTTAAGCCCGAGGACATCTGCGTCCTCGTCACCGGTGGCGCCGGATTCATCGGCTCCCACACCGTCGTCCAGCTCCTCGAGGGCGGCTACCAGGTTGTCATCGTTGACGATCTTTCCAACGCGAGCACTGTCGCCGTCGACCGCGTCAAGACCATCGTGGGCGACGAGGCCGCCAAGAACCTCACCTTCTATGAGGCAAACGTCCTGGACCGCGAGGCCATGAACAAGATCTTCGACACCCACCATATCGATTGCGTGATCCACTTCGCCGGCTTCAAGGCCGTCGGCGAATCGGTCCACAAGCCCATCGAGTACTACCACAACAACATCGAGAACACGCTCGTGCTGCTCGACGTCATGCGCAACCATGGCTGCAAGTCCATCATCTTCTCGAGCTCCTCGACCGTCTACGGCGACCCGGACAACCCGCCCGTCACCGAAGAGGACCCCAAGAAGCCCGCAACCAACCCCTACGGCTGGACCAAGTGGATGATCGAGCAGATCCTCATGGACGTCCATACCGCCGACCCCGAGTGGGACGTCGTGTTGCTGCGTTACTTCAACCCCATCGGAGCGCATCCCTCGGGCCTAATCGGCGAGGACCCCAAGGGCATCCCCAACAACCTCGTGCCCTACGTGGCGCAGGTCGCCGTGGGCAAGCTCGCCGCGGTCCAGGTCTTTGGCAACGACTACCCCACGCCCGACGGTACCGGCGTGCGCGACTACATCCACGTCTGCGACCTGGCATCGGGCCACGTCGCCGCGCTCAACTGGATGAACGGCAAGACGGGCGTCGAGATCTTCAACCTGGACACCGGCACCGGCAGCTCCGTGCTCGACGTGATTCACGCGTTTGAGAAGGCCTGCGGCAAGGAGCTCCCCCTACAAGATCTGCCCGCGCCGCGAGGGTGACATCGCCGCCAACTGGTGCGATGCCTCCAAGGCCGAGCGCGAGATGGGCTGGAAGGCGCAGTACGACATCGACGACATGTGCCGCGACAGCTGGAACTGGCAGAGCCACAACCCCAACGGCTTCGCCGACGCCGAGTAACCGTCTCGAGAGGCAAAAACTCCAACGCCGAGCGCCTCGCCGGCACACGGCTCCCAGGCCCCGGTCCCGCAAAGGACCGGGGCCTTTTCATGCTCCGCGCGGACAGGGCGGAGATGGTCGTCTCGATCGGGTTCGCGCCAGACGCCAAGGGCGCCCGCAGGCGGGCCTAACGACGGGAGTTGACGCGCAACTCTCTGTTAGACCAAGATTGACCTGAGCAAGCCAAATTAACGTCCGGGGCCCTCGCTATGATCCGTGTCGCCAAACACAGGAATCGAGGAGGAAGGCCCCGGACATGTTCGACATCATACTGCAGGAGACCCGCGCGCTCACGGTCGCGGAGAAGCGCCGGCTCGTGGAGGCCATCAGGGCCCTGATCGCGGACGGGCTCGCCGGCGGCGGGGCCGCTGGCGAGCCCGCGTGCTGCCCGAGGTGCGGCTCGCCGGGCGTCACGAGGAAGGGGCACGGCGCCGACGGGCGGCAGAGGTGGCGCTGCAAGTCGTGCGGCAGGACCTTCTCGGCGAGGACCGGCTCGGTCGTGGCGACGTCGAAGCTGCCGGTATCGACCTGGGCCGACTACGCGGAGGGCACGTCGCGGGCGAGTCGCTCCGGGAGCTCGCGAGGAGGTGCCACGTGTGCCCCGGGACCTCCTGGTTCATGAGGATGCGCCTCTTCGAGGTGATGGGCG
Source organism: Tractidigestivibacter montrealensis (assembly GCF_024741235.1). Lineage (GTDB taxonomy): Bacteria > Actinomycetota > Coriobacteriia > Coriobacteriales > Atopobiaceae > Tractidigestivibacter > Tractidigestivibacter montrealensis. The sequence goes on from NZ_JANSKA010000001.1 coordinate 64,055, forward strand.
CGGCGCTCCAGGCGTTCCGCACGGGCCCCACCGTCTCATGCCAGTTCGACGGCACCTACCTCAACGAGTCGCTCACCGGCAACAGGGCGAGGTCGCGGACCGGGATGCCCCGGAGGCCGCACAGGAACGGCGAGTCCGTCCACGCCCGCGGGATATCGCGCGAGAAGGTCTGCGTGGTCTGCGCCGCCAACGACCTCGGCGACGAGTTCGCTGCGGTGTGCGGGCGGGGCAGGCCCACCGACGCCGGGCTCCGCGGCTCGCTCGCGGGGGTCGTCGACGGGTCGTGGGTCTCGACCGACGACCACGCCTCCTACGCGCGCGTCCTCCCGTCGCTCGGCGTCGCCGAGCACGTCGCCACCGCCACCCGGGACGCGAGGGGCGGCGAGCTCGAGCTCGTGGACGCCATGCACCAGAGGCTCAAGATCTTCCTCGCTCCCTTCCACGGCGTCTCGACCAGGTGGCTGGGCCGCCACCTCGACTGCTTCCGCTGGCTCGAGCAGGCCCGGCACTCCGACGCCGACCGGGGGGAGACCCTCTCGGGCCAGCTCGCGGCAGGCAGGTACGCGCACACGAGGCGCGACCTCATAGAAGAGCCCCAGCCGCTCTGGGACTACTGGGAGGCGAGGGCGTAGGTCAATCCTGGTCTAGCAGAGAGATCGGAATCTGCAGAGCCGTTATCCAGCTGCAAATTCCGATCGTTTAACCGGGGCTAACCAATCGGAATTTGCAGGCTGCACGAATGCTGCAGAATCCGAGCGTTTATTGGCCCCCCGAACCCATGGAATCCAGGGCCGAGACGGGATGGCGGGCAGGCTCCATTCTCGCTTCGGGTAGAATCGTCACCCAAAGGCATCGCGAAAAGAGGAAACCATGGCGCTCAACCTGCAGAACGCTCGCTTCATTGCTTCATACGGCACCGTCGACGGGCTCCCCGCCCCCACCACGCCCGAGGTGGCCTTTGTCGGCCGCTCCAACGTGGGCAAGTCGTCGCTGCTCAACAAGCTGCTGGGGCGCAAGGCGCTGGCAAAGGTCTCGTCGCAGCCAGGCAAGACGGCAAACGTGAACTTCTTCGAGGCAGACGGCATTAGCTTTGTGGACCTGCCCGGCTACGGATACGCGCGCGTCTCGATGGCCGAGCGCCAGCGCTGGGCAAACCTCATCTCGGGCTACTTTGCCCAGGAGCGCAGCTTCAACCTGGTCATCGCCCTCGTCGACGTTCGCCTGGAGGCCCAGAAGCTCGACCAGGACATGCTCGCGTTCCTCCGCGAGAACAACCTGCCCTTTGTGGTCGCGCTTACCAAGGCCGATAAGCTCAGCCGACCCAAGCAGACGCGCCAGGTGGAGCTTCTCTCGCGCCAGCTCGAGGTGCTGCGCGAGCAGATGCTGCTCACCTCCGCGCAGACCGGCCTGGGCATCGACGAGCTGCGCCGGCGCATTGAGAAGGCCTGCGACTAGCCGACGCACTGCGCGACCAGCCGCAACGCGGCGCAGCGCCCGCATCGAGAACACCAATGCACCAAGGAGACACGCATGTCCGCACGTAGGCGCGAGCCCGAGAGGCTCGAGGAGTTTGTCTTTGAGAGCACCACGATGGTCCTTGCCGCCGGCCTCGAGATGACCAAGCACTCCGTCACCTCGGCGCCGGGCGAGTTCGTGCGTGAGAAGGGCCCGCTGGGCATTGGCTCCACCTGGCGCTGCCAGGTCTTCGAGGAGCTGGTGGGTCGCATCAACACAAAGGAGATGGGCGCGCTGGCGCTGGGCGCGGGCCTCGACCCCAAGGCGCTCCCCGACCGCATCCCCTGCACCGTGACGTACTCGAACGCCGGGGGCTTCCCCTCCTGCACCGTGCGCATCGTGACTGGCGAGGACGCCACGGCCTAGCGCCGGCGGTCCTTCTCGCCGCGCCTACGTCGCACCGCCGGCGCCGTACCGGCTCGCGCCGCCCGCTCCTCTCGCGCTACAATAGTCCGTCACGCTTTCGTGCCGGGCACTGGGAGGACGCATGGCAGACGAGACGCACGACGCAACGTTCCGTGAGGAGCAGGACCACCTGAGCGCGATATACGCCCAGCTCTGCGCCTTGCGCGACACCCTCACCGAGGAGATTGAGACCAGCCACAAGGGCGCCGCGAACGACCTTCGCGAGATGAGCGAGGAGATTCGCCCCGACTTTGGCGGCACCGACGAGACAATGGAGACGCTCGCCGCCATCGAGACGCTCAACTCGGTCATCGACACGTACAACCAGTACCACGACTTCACCGTCGAGAAGCTGCAGCGCGTGCTCCTACTGCTGCGCCAGCCCTACTTCGCCAAGGTCACGCTCGAGATGCGCCCCGGCCGTCCGCCGCGCGACGTCTACATTGGAGCCGCGGGCATGACCGACGAGCACAAGCGCCCGCTCATCGTGGACTGGCGCAGCCCCGTTGCCGAGACCTACTACAACCAGGAGATGGGACCCACCTCCTACCAGGTGGACGGCCGCACGCGCACCGTCAACCTGCTGCTGCGCCGCCAGTTCGACATCACGGGCGACGTGCTCAACTCCTACTTCGACACCACCGTGGCCATCGAGGACTCGCTGCTTCTCGGCGCGCTCAAGAAGCACCACTCCGAGAAGCTCGCGGCCATCACCGCGACCATCCAGCGCGAGCAGAACGCGGTCATCCGCCACGAGGACGTGCCCGTGCTGCTCGTGAGCGGCATCGCTGGCTCGGGTAAGACCTCGGTGCTGCTACAGCGCGTGGCGTACCTTTTCTACCAGGAGCGTAAGACCCTCTCGGCAGACCAGATCTTCCTCTTCACGCCCAACGACGTCTTCCGCCACTACATCGACACGGTGCTGCCAAGCATGGGCGAGAAGAACCCGCGCATCTTCACGTGGCGCGGCTTTCTCGCCAGCCTGGGCCTCTCCGAGCGCGGCGACGGGCGCGACGGAGATCCGGAGGAGCTCGCACGCCTGGAGGAGGGCGTGCGCACGATGAAGCTCGAGCCCGACGACCTGCGCGAGGTCCGCTGCGGCGAGCGCGTGATGCTCAAGGCGTCCTCGGTGGCGGGCGCCGTGGCAAAGTTCTCACAGATCCCCGTTGGCCCGCGTCTCACCGCGCTGGTGAAGGACGAGCTGCACGACCGCCTGGACCGCAAGCTCGCGGCGCTCTCAAAGAGCGAGGAGGTCTGGGAGGAGATGCTCGGCCTGGACGTGGAGGAGCAGGTCGAGGTCTTTGGCCAGACGATAAGCCCCGCCGACGATGATGAGTGCGCCGCCTACGCCCTCACCTACGTGCAACATCTCTTCTCCGGCGCTCACGACGAGATCGAGCGCGGCAACTGGCTGCGCATCGACCGCATTGGCATGCGCGTGCTGGGCAAGAGCGCGCTCACGGCGGCCGAGTGGGTCTACCTCAAGCTGCTGGTGATGGGCGGCGGCGAGAAGTCCGCGCGCTACGTGATGGTGGACGAGGTGCAGGACTACACCGTGACGCAGCTCATGGTGCTGGCGCGCTACTTCCCGCGCGCCCACTTCATGCTGCTGGGCGACGAGCACCAGGCCATCCGCGAGGGCTCGGCGAGCTTCGACCAGGTGCGCCAGATCTTCTCAGCAACGCATGGCGAGGTCGCGACCTGTGAGCTTCTCACCAGCTACCGCTCGAGCCCGGAGATAACGGAGCTGTTCACGAGCCTGCTGCCGCTCGACGAGCGGGCGCGCCTCACCTCGGTGCAGCGCGCGGGCACGCCGCCGTGCGTTGTGGAGGTGGCGGACGGCGACGCAGGGCGCTACGTGGCCGAGCTGGCACGCATTGCCGAGAAGGCCGCGGGCGAGGAGGGCCTCACCGCCATCGTCGCCGCCGACGCCGCGCGCGCCAACTGGCTCTCGAAGCAGCTGGGAGACCGCGTACAGCTCGTGGACCGCAACTCCCTCATGCCCGCGAGCGGCGTGGTGCTCATGGACCTGCGCCTGGCAAAGGGCCTGGAGTTCGACCACGTGGTGGTGCCCGACGCGCAGGCGGAGGTCTACCCCGACACGCCGCTCTCGCGCCGCAGGCTCTACACCGCCATCAGCCGCGCGATGCACGAGGTCACGATCGTGTCACAGGGGGAGCTGACGCCGCTTCTCGCACGGTAGGGCGCGGCGCGCGCCGGAGAGCCCTTCTCGTACGCGGCCGCCGCTGGAACCCCCGCTCCGGCGCCGAAACTGCGCCGGAAGGCCCCTCACGTACGGAATCCCGTCGGGAACCCCCGCCCCGGCGCGAAATCCGCGCACGAAGGCCCCTCTCGTACGAGAATCCCAACAAAGTCGCGCCTCAGGCGTCATTTTCTCGCCTGAGGCGCGTATTCTGTCGGTGAAGCGGAGAGACGCATGCCACAGGAGGCAGCCATGGAGACCCGCGTAGCAGTGCTGGGAATCATCGTCGAGGACCCGGATTCTGTCGCGCGCCTCAACGAGGTGCTGCACGAGAACGCCGACATCATCATCGGCCGAATGGGCATCCCCTACCCCAAGCGCCACATGAACGTGATCTCCGTGGCCGTGGACGCGCCGCAGGACACCATCGCGGCGATGGCCGGCCGCATCGGCGCCATCCCCGGCATAAGCGTGCGGGCGGCATACTCGAAGCAGTAGCGTCTCGGCGATAAGGGCCTTTGCGCAGCGTCAGCGCCCCAGCCATTCGGTCTAGTGCTTTTCTCGTACTTATTATTCTCAGAAGAATTATTCTCTATAGAATAATATTTGTTTTGCCACTGCATACATCGTCACGGCACGGGCAAAGGGACTCGAGCAGACGAGGAGGTCATTATGTTTGTGGGACGTCAGAGAGAACTCGCGCAGCTCGAGCAACTGTATGCAACCAAGAGATTCCAGCTCGTTGTTGTGTATGGGCGCAGGCGCATTGGCAAGACCACCCTCATCTCAAAGTTCTGCGAGAACAGGCGTACGCTCTATTTTACTGCCCTCGACCAAGCCGACAAGGACAACCTCGCGGATTTCAGCCGCGCCGTCTACTCGTTCTTCGATTTTCCCACCACTACGGGTTCATTTGCCACATGGACGGACGCTTTCGAGTTCATCGCAGAGCGCGGCAAGCGAGAGCGCTTTGTTTTCGCATTCGACGAACTTCCCTGTGCCGCGCAAAGAAACGAGTCCATCCCCTCCGCGCTACAGGTCACCATCGACCACATCTTCAAGCAAACAGAAGTATTCATGATGCTATGCGGCAGCAACGAGGGCTTTATGGAGAGCGACGTATTAGGGAGAAAAAGCCCGCTTTACGGCAGACGGACCGCCCAGATGAAAATTGGACCGCTGGGCTACCTAGAAGCTGCCCAGATGTTCCCCGGACTTTCCCCACAGGAACAGTTCGAGTATTACGGCTGCTTTGGGGGAGTTCCCTACTACCTGGAGCAGGTAGATTCCAGCCGCAGCTTTAGGGACAATCTTGCGAGCCTCTACTTCAACCCCTCGGGATTCCTCTTTGACGAACCATACGGGCTGTTGCGACAGGAATTCTCGGAGCCAGCACTCTACGCGTCCCTCCTCCGCGCAATTGCCGGAGGCGCAAATCGGACGAAGCTTATGGCAGACAAAGTGGGCGTAGACGCAACCACGATTCCCAAGTACCTCTCATCTCTTTGCCAACTCGGCATCATCGAGAAAGTCACGCCATTTGGGGAGAACGAGCGCTTGAGTAGGCGTGGAATCTACCGAATCTGCGACGCCTGTTATGACTTCTGGTTCCGCTTTGTCATGCCACGCATAAGCGATATTGAAGGGGGCTTTGGCGATGCCCTTGTCCATCGCCTTCCCGAACAGCAGCTTGATGATTACCTTGGGCATCGCTTCGAGCGACTGTGCCTCGAGTGGTTGGGCGAGCAGGCGCGCGCTGGTCAACTTCCCATCGCTGTCACGCGATTGGGGAGCTGGTGGGGAACCAACCCCGTAACTCGCTCACAAGACGACATCGACGTCATTGCAGCAGACCCAATGGAGCACAAGATGCTCATCGGCGAATGCAAGTTCCGGGAGAAGTTTGATGAAACGGCCGAGCTAACAGACCTCGACGCCAAACGCGACCTGGTCAAGGGGTATGCGACAGAGGACATCATGCTCTTCACCAAAAAGAGCGTCTCACCGGGGACCATTCGAAAGTGCGAGCGTCGCAAGGACGTGCTGCTTGTGACGCTTGACCAAATGTACGCGAAGTAGACGCCCATCGCGCTACCTCCCACGCCGCGCGACGCCCAGCCGCGCCGGCCGCGCGTCGAGAAACTCGGCGTCGCCGGGGGCGTGAGAGGCAACGAGCAGCGTACGGCCACAAAGGTGGCGCACCACAAAGGCAGCCGCCGACTTGTGCGAGGCGGCGTCGAGCGAGGCAAAGGGCTCGTCGAGAACAACCGCCGTGCCAGGATGCGCGAGCGCCCGCGCCAGCTCCACACGGCGGCGTTGCCCGCCAGAGAGCTCCGCAACCGGCCTGCCCAGCGCATCCTCGGGAAGAAGCTCCGCCAGGAGCGCATGCGCCTCCCCCGCAGAAAGGGCGCCCGCCGAGCAGAGCAGCACGTTCTGCTCGGCAGTCATTGCCTCGACCAGGCGCGTGTCCTGGAACTGCACCGAGAGCTCACCCCAGACCGGCGCCTCCACGCGTCCGGCGAGCGGAGCGAGAAGGCCGCAGACGGTACGGGCCAGCGTAGTCTTTCCCGTGCCAGAGGGGTCCGAGAGCACCGTGCGCGACCCGGGCGCAAGCGCAAGGTTGCAGGTGGCAACGGGCTCGCCGTCGTAGCCCAGGGTGACGTGATCGAGCGAGATCGCAGCCGCCGGTACGGGTTGCTGGTGCCGCTCGGCCACCGGCCGCGGCACGCTTGCCGAGAGCGCCCAGCCGCCGGTTGCACGCAGGAGCGCGAGGAATGCCTTCTCGCACGCCCATGAGAGCGCCACCACCACGATGGTCCACGCAAAGAGGTCGCCGGTCTCGAGCAGGAGCTTTGCCTGGTAGATGCGCTCGCCCATTGAGCCGCGGGGACTCCCTATAAGCTCGGCGGCCACGCCCGCCTTCCACGCCATGCCGCAGGCGTTCCTGCACGTGGCCACCAGGTACGGGAGAAGCTGCTGCCAGGTGTTCGCCAGGAAGCGCCGCCAGCCGGGGACGCCCATCACGCGGAGAAGCTCGCCCAGACCGGGGCTCGCCGCCGCGCGCCCCTCGAGCACGCTGTAGTAGATGGCAGGGAACACGGCGAGAAAGACCGCAATCGCCGAGACCCGCACCGATCCCACCCACATGAGCAACAGCACAATCACGCAAACGATGGGCACGCTCTTGAGAAAGCTCACCGCCGGGGCGAGAAGCTCGGCCAGCGCGTGCCAGCGGTGCGCGGCAAGACCCAGCAGCAGGCCAAGTACGAAGGCCGCGGCAAAGCCCGCGGCAATTCTCGCCAGCGAAAAGCCCACCGTGGACCAGAAGGCTGCCGTGGGGACAAGTTGTGCCAGGCGCACAAGCACCGCAGCGGGACCAGCAAGCAGGAGCTCGGAACCAACTGCCATACTCGCCAGCTTCCACACGAGAAGCCAGAAGGCAACGGCGCCCGCGCGGCGCAGCGCGTCGCGCGGGGTCACGGGCGTCTTGTTGTTCTCCGCCGACACCTTGGCCGCAGCCTAGGCCACGTAGTAGAAGTCGTCGCCGGGGAGCGCTCCGCCCACCGAGGAGGCATCGGCATCGTAGAGGACCTGCAGGTAGCCGGAGAGCGCCGAGCGCATGTCCTCGCCCGTGGTGCAGACGATGTTGCACTTGGGGATGGCCTTCTCGGCGATGGCCTCGCTGGCAACTATGCCGGCCTTCACCACGAGGGGCGCTGCGGCAGCAGGGTCGCCGTTCACGGTGTCGACGGACTGGGCGTGGCGCGAGAGGAAGTCGGAGATGGCCTCGGGGTGGTCGTCCACGAACTCGGAGCGAGCGATGGTCACGCCCATCACGAACTGGCTGCCCGAACCGCCGGCGTAGCGGTCCCAGACGTCGGTCAGGCTCACGGGCGCGGAGAGCGAGGAGTCCTTGGCCAGCGTTGCCGTGGTGAAGGGCTCGGGCAGGATTGCAACGGCCGTGGGGTCGGCCTGGATGGCCGCCGCGCACTCGCTGTGCTCGCTCTTGAACTCGATGGTCACCTGGTCCTTGATACCGGCCTGGTCAAGCAGGTAGTTGAGCGTGTACTCGGGGCTGGCGCCCTGGCCGGAGAGGTAGACGGTGTGGCCGGCGAGGTCCTCGAACTGCTCGACTGAGACGTCGCCGGTGACCACGGATAGCACGCCCAGCGTGTTGACGTCAATCACGCGGATGCCGCCGCTGGTCTTGTTGTAGAGGACCGAGGCCACGTTGGAGGGCACGAGGGCGATGTCCGTCTCGCCCTGGATAACCAGCGGCAGGACCTGGTCGGGCGCACCGGAGATCGTGTAGGAGTAGGTGATACCCGTGGAGCCCTCTGCGGGCTCGGTGGGCGCGTCCTCGGTGGGGATGCCGGAGGTGGTGTCCATCATCGAGACCAGGCCAATGGTGGTGGGGCCCTTGAGGGAGGCCACGCGGACGGTCACGTCCTCAGCGGCGGCGGAGACGTCCGAGGAGGACGATGCGTCGCTGGTAGAGGCGGTGTCCGCAGACTGCGTCTGGCTTGTGCCACAGGCGGCGAGCGCGAGGCCGGCGGTAACGGAGCCAAGGGCCGCGAGCGCCTGGTGACGGGTGAGATTGGTGTTCTTGAGCATTGGGTTCTCCTCACATGTTGTCGGCGTCGCGGGGTGGGCGCCTCTCTTCCGTGGTGTGGTCGCTTCTGGGGTCGCGACCTGCTTGGGAGCCCTTCGTCCGGCCGCCACAGCGGACTCGCGTTGGGCGAGGCCATTCTAGCATGCCTTCCTCGCCCTCCTCGAGCCCCGAGCCCCTCCTCGAGCCCCGAGCCCCTCCTCGCCCCTCTCATTCTTTATCGGTATATGTGAATCTCGTTGGCGATTACCTGGGCAAACGTCGGCTCCGTTTCACAGATACCGATAAAGAAGGAGGTGGGCGAGGAGGGGTGAAGAAGGAGGTGGATGAGGGGTAGGGACCGAGGGACGGAGCCATGGCGGCTGCGGATACAATAGGCGAGAGGCACAAGGCACCCAAAACAGGGAGGCAACCATGGACGTGCATGTGAAGCTCGACGAGAACGGCTACATCCCCGATGCCTTTGCAAAGCATGCTGACGCTGCCGGTCTGTACGCTGGCACGCCAACGCGCTCGTTCCCCTTCGAGGTCACGGGCGTTCCCGAGGGCACGGCCACGTTGGCCGTGGTCTTCTACGACATCGACTCCATTCCCGTGTGCGGCTTTCCCTGGATTCACTGGTGCGCCTGCGACATCCCCGCGAGCGTCACCAAATTCCCTGAGGACGCCTCCAACCAGCGCTTCGCCGGGATGGTACAGGGAAAGAACTCCTCTGCCTCGCGCCTGGTGGGTAGCCATGACCCGCTCCTCACCTGTCGCTACAACGGTCCGCAGCCACCCGACCGCGACCACACCTACACGCTGCGCGTCTACGCGCTGGACAATGCACCGCAGCTCAGGGAGGGTTTCTGGCTCAACGAGCTGCTCCATGCCATGGAAGGCCACGTGATGGGTGAGGCCGTGGCGCAGCTCCCCGCTCGCGCATAGCCGGCGAGCAGGGCGCGCGTACCGCAGCGCGTTGCAGCGTGTACCATGGGGAAGTCTGAAAACACTCCACCCTAAGGAGCACGTATGCAATACCAGTCTCGCGACCAGATTCCCGAGAAGTACCGCTGGGACCTCTCGTCCATGTGCACAGACGACGAGGACTTCGAGCGCCAACTCGAGGACGCCAAGAAGTTCCCGGCAAAGCTCGCGGCGTACCGGGGGCGCATGAGCGCCTCGGCGGCGGACCTTCTCGCCTACCTGCAGCTTTCGGACGAGGCAAACGTGACCCTCAACCGTCTGGGCAACTACGCCGACCGCCAGGCAGACGTTGATACCCGCGTGGCTCGCTACCAGGTCTATTCCGACCAGGTCATGAGCCTCGAGGTCGAGACGCAAGAGGCGTGCTCGTGGTTCTCGGCAGAGCTCCTTGGCATGGCGGACGAGACACTCACCGCCTTCTTTGCCGAGGAGCCCGGCTTGGAGCACTACCGCCGCGCCATCGAGCGCGAGCTGCGCATGCGCCCGCACCGCCTCTCGGCAGCGGAAGAGGCCATCCTCGCCCGCGCCGGCGATGCTGCCGCCCAGCCCGAGCGCGTGTTCTCTCAGCTCAACAATGCCGACCTCACCTTCGCTGACGCCACGGACTCTAAGGGCGAGAAGCACCCTGTGAGCCACGGCAGCTTCATTGGACTTGAGCGCAACCACGACCGCGTGCTGCGCAAGTCCGCCTTCGACTCGGTCTATGCGAGCTACGGAGCTCACCGCAACACCTGCGCCGGACTGCTCTCCGCCCAGGTCAAGCAGCTCAAGTTCTTCGCGGACTCGCGCCGCTACAAGGACGCCCTGGAGTACTGCCTTGACGCCAACGAGGTTCCCACTTCGGTCTACGACAACCTGGTGGATGCAGTGCACAAGAACCTCGGGGCGCTCCACAACTACGCGAGTCTGCGCAAGCATGTGCTGGGTGTGGACGAGTTGCACTTCTGGGACATGTACGTGCCGCTTGTCGACTCCGTGGACCTCAGCTTCACCTACGAGGAGGCCTGGGACCTCATCCTGAAGGCACTCGAGCCGCTGGGCGAGGACTACCTGGCCATTGTGCGCAAGGGCCTCGAGCAGCGCTGGATTGACGTGTACGAAACACCCGGCAAGCGCTCCGGCGCATACTCCGCGGGCTCCTATGGCACCAACCCCGTGATCCTCACGAGCTTTGACGGAAGCCTCGACGACGTCTTTACGCTGGCGCACGAGATGGGCCACTCCGTGCACACGTACCTCTCGTGCCATGCGCAGTCGCCCACCTACTGCGACTACCCCATCTTCGTGGCCGAGGTGGCCTCTACCTGCAACGAGGCACTGCTCTCGCACTACCTGCTCGAGCACACCACAGACCCCGCGACCCACGCCTACGTGCTCAACAACTTTGTGGAGTCCTTCCGCGCGACGCTCTACCGCCAGTGCATGTTCGCCAAGTTCGAGCGCGACGTGAACGAGATGAACGCCGACGGCCGTGGTGTCACGGCCGACGCCCTCTGCGAGCGCTGGGGCGAGCTCAACGCCCAGTACTTTGGCGACGCCGTGACCGTTGACGACGGCATCCGCCTGGAGTGGGCGCGCATCCCGCACTTCTACTACAGCTACTACGTCTACCAGTACGCAACGAGCTACGCTGCCGCCATCGCCATCTCAAACCGCATCCTCAGCGAGGGGGCACCCGCCGTTGAGGACTACCTGGGCTGCCTCAAGGGCGGTTCGAGCAAGCCTCCCATCGAGCTGCTGCGCGGTGCCGGCGTGGACATGGCAACGAGCAAGCCCGTCGAGGACGCGCTTACGTACTTCTCGCAGCTTGTCGATCAGCTACGCGAAGAGCTCTAGGGCGAGAGAGACACGCTTCCCGTCATCCCAGGCGGCGTCCGGCTTTGTCCAGGCGCCGCCTTTGCGTGGACCAGCCCAAGCTGGCGTCCTGGCCGCAGCGTCATTCCGAAAAAGCTTCCAATGTGTATCCTACTAAGCAACTAGGATTTTAGTAGGCTACAATGACTGCCACTGCAGACGAACATGGGGGAAGAGCAGATGGGAACCAGACAGCATGGCTCAATGGATCGCCGGTCATTTCTCGGCGTGATAGCAGCAGGGGCGGCCCTCGCGCCGCTCGCACTCGCGGGTTGCGGTAGCGCTCAGCAGAGCGACTCCACGGCCAGCACCACGGCCACAGCCACCACAGGCGACGCATCGTCAGCAGACCTTGCCGGCCAGCACCTCACCTTTGTGGGCGATGACGCCTTCGCGCCGTACCGCTACATCGAGATGCAGTCCGATGGCACCCAGAAGGTAGTCGGCCTGGACATCGCCGTGGCAGACGAGATGGCCAGCCGCCTTGGCTTCACGTACAACTTCGAGCCGCAGGAGTTCGCCGCCACGCTGGCCTCCGTCCAGGCAAGCGACACGTCCTTCACGATGGCAATGTCCTCGAACGCGGAGCGCGAGCAGACCTACGACTTCACCCGTGGCTACTACCAGCCACTCGTTGGCGTGCTCACCCTTGGGGGCGACGCCATCACAAGCGTTGACGACCTTGCCGGCAAGAGCATTGCCTGCACCACGGGCACGGTGCAGAACAAGTTTGTCACTGCCGTGTTGCCCGATGCCGACGTCCACACCTACGACGGTGGCGACCAGTGCCTGCAGGAGGTTCTCGCCGGCCGCATCGACGCCTACCTGTGCGACGGTGCCGAGGGCCAGTCCATGCGCGACGCCAACGAAGGCCTGGTGCTTGGCCTTCTCAGCCGCGACGAGACCAAGGACTATGTGGGCGTCTACCGCATCATGGCCACGAAGGGGGCGTCGTTTGTCGCCGCCTTTGACCAGTGCATTGGCGAGATGCTCGAGGACGGCACCATCGACCAGTTCATTGGCACCTACGTAGGCCCAGACTTCGAATGGGGCGGGGACTTCTCGGCCTCCGGCTCTGCAACCGAGGGCGTGGGCTCTACCAGCGCAAACTAGCGAGAGAGCGGCATGAACTTCTCGGTCATCGAACCATATGCGCCAATGTTCATAAGCGGCCTCTCCGTCACGCTTGAGGTGACGGGGGCCGCTTTGGTCTTGGCGTTTGCGCTGGGATTTCTCATCGCTGTGCTCAAGGTGCTGCCGTGCAAGCCACTGCGAGTGGTACTAGACTTCTACACGTCGATTTTCCGAGGCATCCCGCTCATAGTGCTTCTGTTTATTGCGTACTTTGCAACGCCGCAGCTCACGGGCTATAAGATCTCTATGTTTGCCGCCTCGGTGCTCACGCTGGGGCTCAATGGATCCGCCACCGTCTCCGAGACCATGCGCGGCGGCATCGAGGGCGTTGACCGCGGCCAATACGACGCCGCCCGCGCGCTTGGCCTCCCCTATCACCTCATGATGTGGGAGATCATCATTCCCCAGGCGCTGCGCTCGGTGGCTCCCGCGCTGGTCAATGAGGTTATCACGGTACTCAAGAGCTCATCTCTTGTGGCGACCATCGGCCTCATGGACATGATGCGCGCCGCGCAAAGCGTGCAGGCGCTCACGTACCGCGCGTTCGAGCCGTTTATCGCCGTTGCCGTGATCTATTACGTGATTGTGATGGCGCTCGTGGCAGTGAGCAAGCGCCTAGAGCGCCGTTTGAGGCGCGGCTAGGAGGCGCTACTTCTCCCCAGCCTTCTTCCCCGCGACAATGCTCTTAAATACGCCGCTCTGGTCAAAGTCCTCGGGCAGCAGCACCGTGGTTGCCTTGCCGCTTGCCGCGTAGTTGTTCATCATGTCCGTCCACTGGGTGAACTCAAAGAGGCGATTGGCCTCCTCCTCGGTCACGCCGGACTCGCGGATGGTGTCGATGGAGTCCTTGATGCCGCGGGCGATGGCAACGCGCTGGTCGGCAATGCCCTTGCCCTCCGCGGCCATTGCCTCGGCCTTGGCCTGCGCCGCAATGACGGTCTTTGCCTTGGCAGCGTTGGCGTCGTTGGTCGCGCTCTCGAGGTTGTTCTTCGAGGCGATGATGTGGTTCATCGACTCCTGAACCTCCTGCGGCAGCTTGATGCGCGTAATGAGGGTGGTCACCAGCACGTAGCCGTAGTCGAGCATCTTGGCCGCAACAACCTCATCGATAGCGTGGGCAATGGCGTCCTTCTCGGAGAAGACCTCGTCAAGCGTGCGCGCGGGGATCTGCGAACGCAGCGCGTCGGCCAGGTAGTCCTGCATCTGCCCCACGGGATCCTGCAGCGTGTAGAAGCTGCGGTATACGCCGGAATCCGCACCCTTCTCAACGTCGCCGTAGTCCACGTGGTACTGGATGGAGACGTCCAGCTCGATGGTCACGTTGTCCGAGGTCTTGGCGTCAAACGTCATGTGCTCGTCCTCGGTCATGAGGCTCACGTCGTGCGTGACGTCAATGAAGGGAAACTTCACGTGGAAGCCGGGGCCGGCGAACCCGTGGAACTTGCCCAGGCGCTCGATGACGGCGACGTGTTGCTGGCGCACAACGTAGCCCGTTGAGAGTACGAGAACCACGATAAGGACAATAAGAATAATCATGAACATGAGGAGCTCCCTCGGTCTGTCGTCTGCGGTAGTGGCATTCTGAAAGCATATCAGGAATAGCTTTCCAACAGCGTTTGAGTAATGTGTTGAGGCGTAAGGCGCCATCAGGCGTGTCCGAGTGACGCCTTGGGAAGGATTGATAGTGGACGCCGAGAAGAGACTGCCGTTTGCATCCGACTACCAGCAGGGTGCGCACCCGCGCATCCTCGAGCGCCTGGCCGCCGCCAACATGGAGGCAAACCCGGGCTACGGCACGGATGCTCACAGCGATCACGCTCGCGAGCTCATCCGCACGGCATGCAACGCTCCGCAGGCAGAGGTGCACTTCCTGGTTGGTGGTACCCAGGCGAACGCCGTCGCAATCGACGCGCTTCTTGCCCCGTGGCAGGGCGTCGTCGCCGCGGACTCCGGCCACGTGAGCATCCATGAGGCGGGCGCCATCGAGGCGTGCGGACACAAGGTCATCCAGTTCCCCGAGAAAGACGGCAAGTTGAACGCCGCAGACGTTGACGCGATGGCTACGTCCTGGGAGCAAGACGAGAACCACGACCACATGGTCATGCCGGGGCTGGTCTACATCTCGCAGCCAACAGAGTACGGCACGCTCTACTCGCTAGACGAGCTCTCCGCGCTGCGCGCCACGTGCGACGCGCACAGTATGAAGCTCTACGTCGATGGCGCGCGCCTTGCCTACGCCCTTGCCGCACCGAGCAACAACGTGCAGCTGAGCGATCTGGCGCGTCTGGCCGACGCGTTCTACATTGGCGGCACCAAATGCGGCGCGCTTCTCGGCGAAGCGATGGTCTTCCCCAAGCCGTCGACGTGCCCCCACTTCTTCACACTCATGAAGCGCCGCGGAGCGCTTCTCGCCAAAGGGATGGTCGCGGGAATCCAGTTTGAGACGCTGCTCGACGGGGACCTCTACCAGCAGATTGGCACTCGGGCGGTTGAGCAGGCCGGTCGCATTGCCCAAGCATTCCAGACAGCCGGTTGCGAGCTCATGCACCCGCAGGAGACCAACCAGGTGTTTGTCGCACTTGACGAGAAGCGCTATGCACAGCTTTCTGCCCGCGTGGAGATGAGTTTCTGGGAGCAGCTGGCCGACGGCCGCACCGTCGTGCGCCTGGCCACGAGCTGGGCCACTTCCGACGAGGACGTAGACGCGCTTGCAGCGCTGCTCGGCGGGATTGTTTTGCCGGGCAATTGAGTTGCATAGATATGTGTCTATGCAACCACAGTGCCAGGCGGGATTGAAATACCGGGCAGTGGGATTCGGTAACGGGATTCCGTTACCAGGTAAATTGATTGCATAGACGTATGTCTATTAATCAAGGCTACTCAACCGTCAGGAACTCGTCGAGAAACACGTCGAGAAGCTCGTTCTTCCTCGTGGGGAGCCAGGCTGCCACCACGTGCATCTCGCGTTCCTTACCCTTGAGTGGCAGCGCCACGACCTTCCCCCTTGCTGGCAGCGTCTCGGTAAGGTAGCCCGGCAAGAGCGCATACCCCAGCCCCGCCGCAACGCATAGCACGCTTGTCTCTACGTCCTCAGAGACATACGAGACATGCGGCCGCAAGCCTGCGGCAAGTAGCGTGTTGCCGATAATCTCGTTTTCGCCGTAGCCGCCCTCACCTCGGCAGATGTCTACAAGCGGGTATGCTGCCAGCTCTTCCATCGCGATGGCATCCCTGTGCGCAAGAGGGTGATTTGCCGGCACCACCGCATAGAGCGGATAGTCGCGCAGCCTCACCCACTGCAGCGGGGCCATACTGCTTTCTTGATACAGCAGGTTAATGGCTACATCGATCTTCTCGGCCTTGAGCGCATCATACAGCTCGGCAACGTTTTCCCTCATGAACGACAGTCTCACGTTGGGGTTGTGCGCGTGGAAGGCAAACAGCATGTCGCCCAGGTTTGACTGCTCGTATCCCTTGATGTAGCCCACCCGCAGCTCGCCAATGGGCCCGTTATCCGTGGCCCTTGCCCGCTCGACAGCCTCCTTTGAGCGGGCAAGAATCGCCTGCGTATCCGCAAAGAACGACGTCCCTGCAGGAGTAAGCGCCACATGGTGATTGTCCCGGTCAAGCAAGCGACAGCCTATCTCGCGCTCGAGGCTCCTGACCTGGGTCGATATGCTTGCCTCGGAGACAAACAGCCGTCTGGCCGCCCGCGTGAACGAAAGCTCCTCCGCAACGGCGACGAAGTACTCAAGCTGCTTGGGGGTCATTGTCTCTCCCCTCGATGATAGGGAAACCAAATCACATGATAAGAAACGGAGAGAACCACGACAACTCATGAGTCTCTACGATTCGATTATCGAAAGGCCAGCAAAGCGTTTCGCAGCAGAGCGAGAAGGCAAGCCCGCAGAGAAGAGGAGAACCCCCCTCATGGCATTTCCAGGCAAAAGCAGCAGGGAGACAGCACCCAGCACGGTAGTCCGTTCCGTCGACGAGGCACGAGCTCAGTATGCGAACAGGCCGGGTGCAAAGAAGTATCCCCATGTATTCAATCCCATCGAGATTCGTGGCAGGGTCTATCGCAACCGACTGATTGCGGCGCCAACCATGTTCTTCCATGCGGCGTACTTCATCCCCGAGATACGCGAGAACATCTACCGCATGGTCGAAGTCCGTGCCAAGGGCGGCTTTGGCTGCGTTGCGACAGGCGAGCTTCCTCTCAACTTCGAGGAAGGACGCGGAGCGTTCATGGACCGCGCAATCGACGTGAGGCACTTCTACGGCAGTGACTTCGACTCCGCAAAGGAGTATGCAGATCGCATACACGCAGGTGGTGCCCTCGCATACCTCGAGGTGTCCCACGAGGGCCTCGAAGCGGATGATGCTGCGGAGCCTTGGGGACCGGACGACTTCGTGCGCGAGGATGGGCGACACGTCTTTGGGATGGACCGCCAGATGATGGAGAAGGTCTGCCGCGACTTCTTCCAGGTGGGGCGCTTTGCGGCGGCAGCGGGATTCGACGGGGTGCTTCTGCACGGAGGCCACGGCTTTCTCATCCAGCAGTTTGTCTCGCCGCTCTTCAACCACCGCACCGACGAATTTGGCGGATCCATCGAGAACCGCTCTCGCTTCCCCAAGATGGCCCTTCGCGCACTGCGCGCAGGCATGGGCGAGGACATGGTGCTCGAGCTGCGCATGAGTGCGGAAGATGGCGAGAAGGGCGGCATGACCCTCGAAGACTCCTGCGGCTTTGCCGAGCAGATCGACGGTCTGGTAGACATCTTCCATGTGTCGAACGGCATCAAGAAGTTGGGCAACCGCGGGGACACATTCAGCGACATCTTCGATCCGCACGGCGTGAACCTGGAGCGCGCGGCAGCCATCAAGGCGCACCTGCACAAGAGTCTGGTTGCGGTGGTCGGAGGCTTCAACAGTGTGGCCCAGGCAGAGGATGCCATTGCGGAAGGCAAGGCCGACTTTGTGGAGTGTGCACGCCAGTGCTTTGCCGACCCCGACTTCATCGAGAAGACCCTCGATGGCAGAGAAAACATGGTCCATCGCTGCGTGCGCTGCTTCCACTGCTATCCGGGATTCTGCGAGCACCCAACCGACATCCCGCTGTGGTACCAACTTCCCCCCGAAGAGTTCATGAAGATCTACAGTCCCGCGGTGATGGGTGACTGCTCGATCAACCCCAACTCTGGGCTGGGATACTACCCGGACCGCCTGCCCAAGCCCCAGGCAAGAAGGAACGTGCTCGTGGTGGGCGGCGGCGTGGGCGGCATGCAGGCGGCTATCACGGCAGCAAGGCGCGGTCACAAGGTGACGCTGGCCGAGAAGGGGGAAAGACTGGGGGGAGTCCTTCTTTTTGCGGAGCACGACCACGACAAGCGGGAATGGATGGACTTCGAGCGCGTCCTCGAGCGCGAGCTTGCCGAATCAGGCACAACTGTTGAGCTACATACCCGCGTGGACGAGAACTACCTGCGCGCCAAGAGCCCTGACTATGTGATTCTGGCAGTTGGCGCACACAACCGGACCTGCCCTCTCCCTGGAGCCGAGCGGGCGATGGACGCGGCAGACACCTTCTTCCACATGGACCAAATCGGTCACTCTGTGGTGATTGCCGGCGGTGGGCTCACGGCTTGTGAGACGGCGCTCAACCTTGCAGCAGCAGGACACGAGGTAACCATTGTGGCGCGCAAGCCTCGTCTTACCCCCTCGACCTTTGGCTACTATCGCAACGCCCTTCTGGACGAGATGGATCGTCGGGGGATCAAGCAGTTCCTCTCAACATGCCCCCTTGCGTTCACGGATGAGGGTCTGGTCTGCGAAAAGGCGACGGACGAGAAGGGAACGCCAGGAGGTGAAAGGCTGGTGGTCTCTGCGGATACGTACGTTTACTCCTTTGGCATGGACCCCAACTCTGATGAGGTCGAGCGGCTCACAAGGGCCGCGGAGGCCGTTGGGGCAAAGGTGACCAACGTGGGCAACTCGAAAGCGGCGGGCATTGTTCGAGACGCAGTCCACGGCGGCGACCAGGCGGCGATGTCGATTCTTTAGACCGCGCGGGATTGAGTTGCCGGGCAATGGGATTCCGTTGCCCGGCAAACAGACTGCATCGGTTGCATGAGCGCGCAATACGGCCTACGTATCCAGCAGGCCGTATTGCGCGTACTTGTCGAGCATCATCTTGTAGAGCATGCGGTTGGAGAAGTACTGGCGGTACGTGACCGTCCTCACCTTGCCCTCCGCCTTGAGCCTGTCCATCTCGGCCTGCTCGAACGCCGCCTGTTTCCGAACGTCCGCGAGCATCTCTTCGAACGCAGCTAGCCTGTCCATTGCCATCACACCTCCAGTAGACGGCTCGCTTCAGGTTACCAGGGTGGACGTCAGTGATACGCCACGCTATCACGACGGCTCCCAGCGAAATAATAGTCGCCGATGGCACCCTCGGAACGACGCCCCAAGCGAGTTTCAACGTTTAAAAGCACGCACGAAAATGATGCCGATCCGTAGCCTTCTGGAAAGACGCCGCCGAGAAGTGCACGAGGTTGTATTGGCGTGCGCTGTTTTTTCGCGAGATTTCGTTTCCTAGCAACTGAGTTGATGAGCATGATCTACACCGTTCGCGGCGAGCAGGCCATGCTCGACAGCGACCTCGCGAAGCTTTACGGTCTGGAGACCAGAGCGCTCAATCAAGCCGTCACGAGGAACCCCGACCGCTTCCCGGAGCTCTTCTGCTTCAGACTCACGAAAAATGAGATGGTGATCCGCGGGCATGTCCGTCACGATATGGACGCACCCAAAGACCGAACTCACTGGACGCGACGTAGAAGCTCAACGGGATTGAGTTGCCCGACAATTGAGTTAGATGCAGAAAATGCTACTGGGGGATTTGAGGAATCCAATCTGCCGAAGTTCCCAACTATGCCGAGAAAAGCTGTAATCACATTAGCAGTGAAGAAGACTAAGCTGAACGAGCACGGCTTCCCCATCGACGACGGGAGGCCCTACTCCCGGAGCAACAGGCGCAAGCGGGTACGCAGGCACTATCCAGGGCTCCGCTTCCACGAGCTGCAGCGCACGAGCATCTCGCTAATGATCGCAAACTGCGTGGACTTCCGCACCGCCAGCGAGCGCGCCAGCTACAGCAAGGTCTCCGCCACGATCCACGATGGACATCCACAGCGATGCCTTCTCCGAAAACGACAGAACATTCGCGGACGTGGTTGGAAAGTTTCTAAACTAAATAACAAGGTACCGCACGGCGTCGAGAGCCGAACGGTACCTCAAAGGAGTTTCCCACCGCAAGAATTGCAATAGTTAGCTCAACACAGCACCGGTCTTCGCAGAAGCCACCTGCTTCGAGTAACGTTCGAGCAGATGTCCTCCGTTCTCGTGAATAACCGGCTCCCACGATGCGCGACGCGCACTCAGCTCCTCGTCTGAGACGTTCAGCTCGATGAGGTTCTTGTTGAGGTCAACATGAATCTCGTCGCCATCCCTCACGAGGGCGATTGCCCCTCCCTCGAACGCCTCGGGGCAGAGATATCCTACCGAAAGGCCGCCAGAAGCACCTGAGAAGCGGCCATCCGTAATAACTGCCGAATTGGGAATGCCCTTCATAATCTCGGTGACGCGGTGCAGTTCCTTCATTCCGGGTCCCCCCTTGGGACCCTCGTAGCGCACGACAACACCGGTGCCAGGCTTGATGGCATGCGCATTGTATGCAGCAAACGCTTCCTCCTCGGATTCGAAAACCTGGGCCTTGCCTGTCCAAACATGCTGCTCGGCCGGCACAGCGCTGGTTTTCACGAGTGCACCTTCGGGAGCAAGGTTTCCATAGAGCACCTGTATTCCATTGCAGACCGAATCTGGGTCATCCTGCGTCCGGATGATGGAGCGGTCAACCGGAACGTCCCTGTCAAGGTTCTCGCCTAGCGTTCTGCCAGTAACGGTCATTGCCGAGGTGTCGAGGTCCCCCTCAATGGTCTTGAGCACAGCGGGGACGCCACCAGCCTTGTAGAGGTTGATGCAGCTGATGTCACCATTGGGGACGACGTTGCACACGACGGGAGTGTGGCTGGTGATGTCGGCAACCCTATCCCAGGTAACCTCCAGTCCAAGCTCATGCGCGAGGGCCGGGAGATGCACCATCGCGTTGAGGGACCCGCCGATAGAGGCAAGGAGCTTTACTGCATTGTCAAGGGCCCCTTGGGTCATGATGTCGGAAGGGCAAATCCCCTTGCGAACAAGCTCGACGACACGCGCACCGGTCTGCCTGGCGCTGAACCTACGCTGGCTTGTCGAACTCGGCCAGAGGGCGCCGTACGGAAGCATCATGCCGAGCGCTTCCGAGAGGCACCCCATGGTGTTTGCGGTGCCCAAGAACGGGCAGATGCCGGGCCCTGTGTAGTACTTGAGCGTCCCCTCAATAACGTCGCGCTCCGAAGCCTCGCCACGCAGGAACGCCGCACGGAGAGCCTTGGATTGCGAGGGCTTTATCTCGTCATAGCAGGGTCCTGCGGTAACGATGGCGGAGGGGAGGTTGATGCGCGCTGCGGCGTTGAGCATGCCTGGGATGATCTTGTCGCATGATCCCATGTAGACGGCTCCGTCAAAAACCCCCTCTCCCACAATCATGGCCTCGCAGGAGTCGGTGATGAGGTCGCGGTGCGGCAAGCAGTAGCGCATACCAGGATGCCCTTGGGCGACACCATCACACATGCCGATAGTGTTGAACTCTATTGGTTCCCCACCAGCCTCGAGCACGCCCTTCTTAACCTCGGCAGCAAGCTGCCGGAGTGGCTCGTGGCCAGGACAGACCTCATTCCAGCTGTTTGCGATCGCAATGAGCGGTTTATCGGGGTCCTCCAGCGAGTCAATCGAAATGCCCGCCGACGCGAGGTGTGCCTTTGATATGGCCCTCTGAAATGGTTCGAGCTGATCAATCTTGCGTTGCATTATAGTTTCCCTTTCCTGTAAGACAATGAGAGCGAGGAAGTGCTTTTTCGGAGGGATTACGACCAATCTAGGACGTGCATGGGGTTTTCCACGAGCATCCGCCAGTAGTCGCGTTCTTCAATCTCCTTGAGGAGTTGCTCTTTGAGGCCGGTGAGGATGTAGTCAAGGCCGGGCATACCACCATATGACTTGAAGTAGTTCTTTTTGCCCATGTCTCCCGCTAGGCAAACTTGGCCACCGAAGCCAGAGCAAACAAAGTCCTTCAATAGCGACACTCGAACGGAGTCATGTCCCACAAAATCCCTACCAACATGATCGAAGGAAAGGAACGCTCCTCTCTTCATTAAGGATTTCATGTAGGCGGGGTCAAGGGTTAGGTCCGTGTGTGAGAGGCACACGTGTGCCAAGTTCATGCCCCCAGCCTCGAGCAGGTCGAGTTGCTCCATGCCCATCGTGCCCTTGTCGCAGTGTGTAATAACAGGGAGATGATGCTCAGATGCAACCTGGGCGACAATTTTAATCGCCCGTCTCTCCCGCTCCGTGACCTTTCCCAAGGATGTGCCAATCTTGACAGCCGCCGGCTTGACCTTCGAAAAGCCTATTCCATCTTCAATCTCGCGTGTCAGCTCGTGAGCAATCTCTTCGTCAGACAGACTGTCAAACCAGCGCGGAAGCCAAAGGTCCTTGTGAAATCCCGTGACACAGAGCACATTGATGCCAGCTTGCTTGGATATCAAGCGGAGGGCCTCGGGATTTCGACCGTATGCAAGCGGCGTCATGTCCACGATGGTACAGCCGCCCGCCGCCTTGAACAGCTCGGCCTCCTCGATACTTTTCGAGGGCACGTCGAGAGTGTAGTCATAGTAGCGTTCGAGCTCGTCGGGAGAGACGTAGAGGTGTTCGTGAATGTAGGTTGTCCCAAGATCTTGTGGGTCAATCTCTCCGAGGACGGTGTTAATCATGGCTACCTACCATTCCGCTATGGTTCCGTCATAGTTCTTCCAGCTGGGATTTCTCCAGACAAGGCCCTCGGCAGAAACCGCCTTAACTTTCTCCTCGTCGATTTCCAGTCCCAGCCCAGGCCCGCTGGGAACATCAACGTATCCGTCCGAATACTGAAAGACCTCTTTGTTCTTAACGAAGTCGAGAAGATCGAAGCCCTGATTGTAATGGATGCCTAGGCTCTGCTCCTGAATGAACACGTTGGGTGAGCACGCATCGACCTGAAGGGTTGCAGCAAGAGCGATGGGCCCATAGGGAGCGTGAGGTGCAGCAGCCATATCGAACGCCTCGGCCATCGCGATAATCTTACGCATCTCGAGGATGCCCCCGCAGAGCGACACGTCTGGCTGGATGATATCAACTGCCCCCTGCACAAACAGGCGCTTGAACTCCCAGCGCGAATACAGGCGCTCTCCCGTGGCGATAGGGATGGGTACCTCCCGGGAGATGTCATCAAACGATTCCCAGTTCTCCGGAAGAACAGGCTCCTCAATGAACATGGGGTGATACGGGGCAAGGGCATACGCGAGAACCTTTGCCATTGGCTTGTGGACGCGACCATGGAAGTCGATACCGATTTCGATTTCGTTCCCGCAAGCACTCCGGATTGACTCTACCCTGTCGACAACCTGCTGAACCTTGTCGTAGGTATCAACGTAATGAAGCTCTTCCGTTGCGTTCATCTTCACGGCGCGGAAACCCTTCGCCAGCCTATCCGCGGCGCCATTCGCGACATCAGACGGCCGATCCCCGCCAATCCAGGAATATACCCGCACGCGGTCGCGCGCCTTCCCTCCCAGAAGCTGCCAAACTGGGACGCCGAGAGCCTTACCCTTGATGTCCCAAAGTGCCATCTCGAGTCCAGAAACAATGGTCCCGTTAATCGGGCCACCACGAAAGAAGGATCTGTGCAGCTCTTGCCAAATCCTCTCAATCTCGAAGGGATCGCGACCGACGATTCGCTGGGAAAGCTCCCTTGCTCCCTCGACGACTGTTCGCGTTTTGGTCCCTGAGACCATTTCTCCCCACCCGCTGACACCCTCGTCAGTCTCGACCTTGCAGAAAATCCATCTTGGTTTTACCTCGTAAATCTGAACTCCGGTGATCTTCATTGCCATCCTCGCTATTCGTTGGAAAGAGAGGGGCAGAGCGTGATGCTCCGCCCCTCATGCGGGTACTGCGTGTATAGGGAACTAGGCAAGGAAGCCTGCGAGCCACTGCAGGCAGAAGCCGATAAGGTGCTCGCCAGCGTCCTCGGTGGAGATGAACTGCATGCCATCGGGGAGTACGAAGCCGCCGGCGATCGCGAGCTGGGTATGAACCGGCGCAAGGGCGGTAGCAATCCACAGCACGATGCAGGTAATAATGGTCGTGGAGAGAATACCACGGAAGATGTTGCCCTTACCAAACGCAACAGGCCACGCAGCGAGCCACATCGCCTGGTAAGCAATATCGGCGATGGGGAGAAGCTTGTTGCCGGGCAAGACTGCAGCAAGCAGGAGCGTGATAGGAACCATGATGATTCCAACCGTGATGGCGGACTCATTGGCGACGGTCAGGGCAGCGTCGATACCCATTACGAAGTCGGTACCGGGGAAGCGCTTCTGGAGAATCTCCTTCACGGCGTTTGCGAAAGGAAGGAGACCTTCCATGAGAATCTGCATCATCTTGGGGGTGAGGACCATCGTTGCGGAGGTGCTCATGGCAACGATAAGGACCTTGTCAATCGAGTCGCCTGCCAGAAGGCCGATTGCCGCGCCGATGATGAAGCCCATGAACATGGGTTCACCGACGAAGCCGAACTTCTCCTGAACTCCCTTGGGGTTGATGTCGATCTTGTTAATGCCGGGGATGACATCCCAAAGCTTGTTCAGCGCGTATGCAACCGGAGCCCAGATTGCGGAGTTAGAGGTCGGGAAGTTGACACCCTCGAGCTCGAAGTAATCTTCGACGACAGGAGTGGTCCAGTCCGCAATCTTGATTGTGATGATGAAGTCAACAGCAGAGGCGATGATGGAAATCCAGGGATTGCCATTGGTGGCATACCAAACCAGAGCGCCTGTGAAAATGAAGTGGTTATAAGACCAGAAGTCGACCATGACCGTCTTGGTCGTCTTGGTAATCAACATGAGGGCGTTCACGCCGAGAACGACGAAGACAACAATTGCGGCAAGGGGGAACGCTCAGGTCGCAGCGGCCCTAGCGGGCCATCCCACATCCATGATGGAGGTCTGGATTCCCCAGTTCGCAACCATGTTGGTTACGGAATCGGCGACCTGGGCAACAAACCAGTTGATCACCATGTTGACGCCCGCGAAGCCAATACCCACCAGCAAGGCAGACTTTAGTAAAACATTGATTTTCACACGGAAGATGAGGCCGAGAATCAAGATGATGATTGGCATCATGACCATAGGACCCATCGAAGCGATGGTTTGGAGACCAGTTACCACAAAGTCCATTGCGTCTACCTCCTAGGTTGCAGTTTTCGCTTACGCCTTAAGCTGAGCCTCTATTTCGGCCTTTGCCTTATCCTCGCCAACTCCCGTGACGAAGGCAGTCCCCTTAATTACGGGCGCATCTCCCGTCTCCACACCCTTGAGTTTGCCCGTAGGAACAATGAAATCCACGTGATTCGAAGCGAGGTTGCCCTGAACCTCGGAGAACTTGCACTGAATAATGCGAGGCTCAGGCGCACCACAAGCAGCGGCAATTTCCTTCACCTTGGCAACCGCCATAGTCGACGTAATCATCGATGAGGCGCAGCACACGATAACCGTCTTTTTCTCCATGCTTTTACCCTTCCTAATTGAATAGCTCTATTACCTGTTGCGCGGAATCGGCGTCAGCGATTTGTGCAACGAGTTCCTGGTTTTGCAAGACACCCATAATTTTCTGAAGGGCTTCAAGCTGGTGCTCGGGCTTATCGAACACGGAAAGAACAACCACGCTTACCGGAATCGACTCATCAGAGTCCTCCATGTTGTGCCACTCGACTGGCTTCTTTAACGTAGCGACCAGCAACTGAGTGGTATTTGCGTACTGGTAGTCGGTATGGGGAATCGCAACGTTGATGTCCCCAAGCGCAAGCCCCGTCGGATACTCCCTCTCCCGATCAATCAGGTGCTCCTCATAGGATTGCTTGACCTTGCCCTCGCCAAAGAGGTGGGTTGATACCAGGTGAAGAACTTCCTGGCAGCTCTCTGCGTCAATGTTGAGGAGAATGTCCTCTGGAAAAAGATTGAGTACCATCGGAACTTAGCCTCCCTACCCGTTACCAACGGACCTTCTGCTCGAACGCCTCAATGTCGGCCTTAAGCGCACCCTCATCCATCTCGATGATGTGCTTGGGATCGAAGATGCCGGACCCGATGCCGGCATATGAGGCACCTTCGTCGAAGAACTCCTGGCAGTTGTCACCATTCACGCCGCCAACAACCATGATTGGCATGGGATTAAGAGGGGCCTGAATGTCCTTGATGTACTTTGGGCCAAGCGTGCCTGCGGGGAAGACCTTCACGATGTCCGCTCCCATCTCGAACATATTCCAGACCTCAGAAGGCGAAAAGGCCGAGGGAACGGTTAGAAGGCCATTTGCCTTGCAGATGCTAAAGATCTCCTCGGTAAAGCAGATTGGGGAGAGCGCGAAGCGAGCCCCCGCCTCGACGGCCGCGTAAGCACGCGCAGCAGAAATGACGGTTCCCGCGCCGACGAGAACGTCATCGCCAAACTCATTTGCGACTTTCTCGATGGTCTGGGCCGCACCGGGCGTGTTCATCGCAACCTCAACGGCGCCCAGCTTGGTTCCGACCATGCTCTTCACAACGCATCGAACTTGTTCGTAGTTGTATCCGCGAAGAATGACCGTCACCTTGGGAAACTTTGTAAGACTGAGGTCTATCACGTCTTCCCTCCTGCTTTCGATATTTGTGATGCAAGCTAGGAATGTATTTATCTTGCTTGTTGCTCATATTTGAACACAGTTTCATCACATTAACAAGCAGTGTTTTAGAGAAGGCATTATTTGTATTTAATTGCAGGTATTTGTGACATTTTAACTGCGTGTTTGAAATTTAATACGTATATTTTTCTTTATGAACGATTGTTACTACATAGTTTCTACATATAATTTTGCTCACCAGACACACGTATGTCTGCGAGTAATTGTATAAATCTACTATGAAGGTGAATAACCTGATTCTTCGGAGTGGAGGCCCTCCGGCGCTTGTGCATTGCTCCCCAAGAGCATGGCACCATGCCCTACTCGCTATCTGCCGACTGTCCCATCACCATCATCGATTCGTAGAGGTGCTGGGGGGTTATGGGATCCGGTGGTTCGACGCCAGACTTAACAGCAAGGATGTTGTCCACGACGATATTGCCCATCCGGCGGCTGCTCTCGTAGGTATTGCCCGCCACGTGCGGGGTAACGAGCACGTTGTCGTAGTCGTAGTAGGGCTGGTGCTCTGGCGGCTCCTTGGAGAAGACGTCTATTGCAAAACCCGCGAGCCTCCCAGATTGGAGCGCACTATCAAGCGCGCCATGGCGCACGATCCCCGCGCGGGCGGTATTGATGAGAATGGCACCCGGTTTCACAAGCCTAAGCTCGCGTGCACCAATGAGGTTCTTCGTCGACTCGTCCAGCGGAAGGTGAATCGTAATGATGTCAGACCTTCTCAGCAAATCATTCAGTGTGGTGTAGACAACGCCATAAACCGTGGCCTCGTTGCGCTGCACAATGTCGTAGCCCAGGATGTCCATGCCGAATCCCATGGTCCTGCGGGCGACAGCACATCCAATCTGCCCGACGCCGATGATGCCGATGGTCTTGCCGTATAAGCTCGTGCCCGTCAGCTTGGTCCAGCCGCCCGATCGCGTGTCTATGACCATCTGCGAGATGTGCCGTTCCAGGTCGAGGATGAGCCCAAACGTGAAGTCCGCAGTTTCCTCGCGGTTCGATGCGGGGGCATACGTGACCTCGATGCCCAGGTCGCGGGCCTCAGCCACGTCCACACCGTCAAAGCCGACACCGTAGCGTGCGATAATCTTTAGCTTTTTGAGCCGCCGGATGACGCTAGCGGGCAGGTCGTCATTGCCGAGGATGATGGCGTTGGCATCTCCCGCAAAGTCCAGCATCTCCGCCTTTGTCAGCGGACGCCCATAGGGATTGAGTCGAACCTCGCAGCCGGCAGCCTTGAGACGCTCGATGGGTTCGTCCGAACCGCGCCCAAAGGTCACAGCAGTAGAGCAAACAACCCAATTGGAACCCATGTCATTCTCCGCAGGATGTTGGTGTGGCGGCGTGAGGTCAAGTCACTGCCCGGTTACCCCTCATATCATAATGAAGAAATCCAAGAGGGAGACATTCCCGCTGTCATGGACGGAAGCCTTCACAGAAACTTTTTCAGCTGCCGAAGAACTGCCCTCAAGACAGGCGGGATTAAGTTGCCAGGTAACGGAATCCCGTTTCCCGGCAATGGGATTCCGTTACCAGGGAAGAAAATCCCGCATGAAAAAGGCCAGAGGACACGTCCTCTGGCCTGCAAGTTTATGGTCGCGGGGGCAGGATTTGAACCTGCGACCTTCGGGTTATGAGCACCTGCGTATCCATTCTCAGCAATTATCAGCATGTTACTGAAGACTCACGTTTGTGCAGTTGTTTGTATATATTTGGTCTCAGAAGTTATCAAACGCATATATGCGTCTCGGGGGCTTTGATAAAATTCCTCCCAAATTCCTCCCAGTGCACTGTCTCATGAGTTTCAATTTTCTTAACACCCTGTCCGCAAGCGCTACGCTGGGCCCGCCCCACCGAGCGAGCAACGCCTGGCGGGGCGGGCCCAGCGTAGTGCTTGCGTGGAGGTATTTAGAAAATGGCACACACGTTCGGAATTCCCATTGGCAACGGAACCATAGAGAAGCGCGGCAAGAACCGATGGCGCGTGCGCTTCAACATTGGGATGGACCCCAAGACCGGCAAGTATGTGTACTCGCCCGCACGCACCGTGCAAGGCTCGAAGACGGATGCGAGGAGGGCAGCGGACGAGTACAAAGCCGAACTAATCCGGATGGCCACGGAGGACTCGTCTGACCTCACGCTCGCCGAGTACGTCGACTCGTGGCAGGAGGCGCGCATCGCATCCCCGGACGTCAAGCCCGCCACCTGCAAGAGAGACGAGCCGGTCCTCGCGAGAATCAAGCGCTACCTCGGGAAGAGAACCCTGGAGTCGCTTACCGTCAAAGACATCAAGTCCACGTACGTGAGGGCGACTACCAGGGACGGCCTCAGCGCGAGCCAGCTGCATATGTTGCACCAGAAACTGAAGCAGGTCCTCGACGACGCCGTGGCGGAGGGGCTGATCCAGTCGAACCCCGCCGCGAACAAGTCACTAAGGGCACCCCGCCCGGAATGCACCTCGAGGAGAAGTCTCTCGGCGACCGAGTCCCGCCGGCTCGTCCTCTGCCCACACGACACCTGCGAGGAGAGCCGCTTCATGGCCATAGTCATCGCCCTCGCGACGGGGGCCAGGAGAGGCGAGGTGCTCGGGCTCCAGTGGAAGCACCTCCATCTCTCGGAGACCCCAGGCACCTCCTACATCATCATCGAGCAGCAGCTCGTCAAGAAGTCCAGGGGCTACGAGAGACCAAAGACGAGGCGCTCCGCGAGGCGCCTGGGCATCGACGACGAGACCGCGGCCCGACTCCTCTCCTGGAGGGACGAGCAGGCGCGGTTCCTCGCGGCGCTCGGGATCGAACAGACCCCCGAGACGCCCGTCATCATCGACTCTGACGGAGAGACGCAGGACCCCGACAACTACTACACGTGGTTCACGCGGTTCTGCGAGAAGCACGGCTTTGGCATGTTCGTCGACGACGAGGGGAATCGCGTCGCGCCGCCAAGGCTGAACGAGCATGGCTTCCCCGTCGACGACGACGGGAGGCCCTACTCCCGCAGCAACAGACGTAAGCGGGTACGCAGGCACTACGTCGGGCTCCGTTTCCACGAGCTGCGCCACACGAACATCTCGCTCATGATCGCAAACGGCGTGGACTTCCGCACCGCCAGCGAGCGTGCCGGACACAGCAAGGTCTCCACCACGATGGACATCTACAGTCACGCCTTCCCCGAGAATGACAGGGCCGCCGCGGACGTGATCGGCAAGCTTCTGGGGTAGCGTCGCGGAGCGGCATCCGACATGAAGCCCCCATCAACGTTCTCATTTTTGAATTCTATTCAAAACGAGTTTCCTGGGACCACGTGGCCTTCCGCGGCCCCTTGTCGCAGAATCGCTTCGTTCAGTCAAAACGCCAGTTAAACCTAGCGATTCAGGGAGGCTCATTATGGTGACTGAGACAGGAGACGGCCGCGACAATGCGTATTCGCAAGGCGTACCACGTGGGACGCATCGGCCCATACCAGTACCCATCGAAGAGATCCACGCGGCAAACACGATTACGCAGGAGGAACTCGCCAAGCAGCAGGCCAGCGAGAGGCATACGTCCAAACGGGCCATGCTCCCCAGATTCAGATGCCTTGCGGAGAAATACATGGGACCTCTGCCCCCGCAGGTCGAGGAGTGGCTCGAGCTCACTCAAGAGACTCGCCCATGGCTGGTCGTCTGCGAGCCCGATGCTAATGCAGCCGACGCGATTGCCGGACGCATCCTGCTCGATCGCCGACTCGATTGCTATCGCGAAGGCGCCCTACTACAGCTGGCTGAATTTGCAGAAAGGTGCAACGGGGGCTCAATGTACGGCCGAGACAGCATCGGCAATATCATTGCCGATGAGGCTGGTCACCAGCTGCTGGTCATTGTCGGAATCGGAGCCAACAACTTGCCCTCCTCCGCCCTCCTAGCATACGAACTTTCAAGACTCCTCGAGAGACGACTTGACCGGCTTCTGCCAACCGTTCTCGTCGAGCTCTCTCCAGGCCGCGTATGGCTCGACGGGCTCCGCAATGCTGGAGCACCCCCTTCCGACGTCTCGCGCTTGAAAGACATTATTATCCGGGGCGGCATGAGCCTCTAGTCTCAACCGCACCCCCGCGCCGTCCATCAATCCCGTCCCTGCGAAGGGATTTCGGTCGCCTCGCCTCCGGAAGGCGGGATGTCGAAATAGCGAATCGGGTCGTCCCAGGCCGGCACCTCGAACCCCGCCCGGCTGAGGCTCCCCGCCACCGCCTCGTAGGACCTCACCGCCCTCGACGCGTCCTCCTGCATGAACGGGGCCCCGGGGTATCTCGTGCTCGCCTCGTAGGACGAGAGCTGGCCTGCCACGGCGGCGACCGAGGGGTCCGGCTCGACCCCCGACGCAAGGTAGAGGTGGTCCAAGAGCAGCAGGAGCCCGTGTGCCCCCTCCGGCGCCTCGCCCAGGGAGGTCAGCTGCGCTTTCACGTACCCCTCCATCGCCTGCAGGGCGAGGTAGCAGGCAGTTCTGGGGTGCCGCTCGCTGACCAGTGCGCTCCTCGCGAGGCTCCTGTCATCGTCCGCCCTGGCCATCCAGGCCCTGTACTCGAGGCCCTTCACCTGCTGGAACATAGGCTCACGCCCTCCCTCATGACCCTGTCGCGGAACCCCTGGTCCCAGACGCCCGCGCCGTCGTCGCCGAGCGGGAAGGCGACGACGTCGCACTCCATCCTCGCCCGCCCCAGGAACGGGTGGACGGCTGCCCTGACGTTGCCCGAGACCACTCTCGAGTCTCCCGGCGCGCCATCGTACAGCACGCATATGTCGATGTCCGAGCCAGCCCGGGCCTCGCCCCTCGCGTACGAGCCGAACACCAGCACGTCACGGACCCCAGCGCACGAGCAGGCCCCCTCCCGAATGCCCTCGACGAGCCACCCCGGGAGCTGGTCGATCCCCCTGGTCCTCCATGGGTCCCTGCATCTTCCGGCCACCGCGCGCCCCCTTCTGCCATCCCCACTCTAGCGCTGCACGACCCATTTTGATGCAGCGAGCTTCCTCACAACCGCGACGCCCTGATAAGAAGGGCGGGTGCCCTGCTGGTGTCGCGAGAGGGTGCGAGGCGGCATTCGATGCCAGCAGCCATAGCCGCCGCTGCCGAGAGAGAACCTCTCGGCAGCGGCGGTCCCTTTGGGATCCCCGAAATAGGCGGACCCACTGAGAGGCCTTCGCTCTGAAGGCAAGAACGTTGCGGGGCCGGACGACGCCACCCTCTCAGGTTTGGCGCCGCGTTCTATGAAGATGGTCGGATGCGGGTGGATGGGCCTGAGACTCGCCCACGGCCAGCAAGACGGCCTCCGCGAGGGACTCCCCCTTGAGCGAGCGGCAGCCGCATGCATGCAAAGCCGTGAATGGGCTGGCCTTGCGGCAAGCGAGTCGCAAGAAGTCGACCGGCCAGCGTGACAGCATGTCAGTATGACAACATGACAGCAAGGCAGGTTGACGGCGTGGCAGCGGCCACGCCTCCCGCCTTTCCGACCCAAGCTCAGTATGCGGGCTCGCCAGGCGCACAGCCATGCGCCGATGGCCCAGCAGCCTCCCCCACTCGCTAGAGCCCTCAGGGCAACCAGGCCCCGCACGAGTTTCCTGTAGCCTCAGCGACTTCCGCTCGACCTTGGCGCAGAATCCCCGTTGTCCGGACAAAACCGCAGGTATTCGTCACAGCAAAGGAGGACTGAGACGCATGTCATATTCACGGCGCAACGTGGCAAGGATGCTGACGGTGGAGGACCTTGCGCAGAGATTCTCGGTCTCACGGGCCACGGCCTACCGAATGGCCCACGAGCTTCCCATGGTTCGGGTGGGCCGCTGTCTCCGCATTTCGGAGGAGGCCCTCGAGGAGGCGCTCAGGGAGAACGACGGGGAGCTGTTCACTTCGTCCAGGCAGGAGGAGGACCGAGACGAGAGGTGCTAGGCACCTCGCCTCTCGTCGCAGGGCAAGGGCACCGGCAAAGCGCCACAGGACATGGTCGGCGGTGACGGGAGCCCGCAGCGCCCCCGCCACCGCCTATGGGCATACAGGGCATTCGACAAGGCCTCGGTCTTCATGATGCGCGGCCCGAGCTACCGCGGATGCGGGTTCGACACCTACTCGGTCGAGGCGGTACCGCAGGCGACGAAGGTCAGGGGGACGCAACCGAAGGGAGTGTAGCCACCACATGAGTCAGGCAACCGGCTGCCGGCGCATTGGCTAGTATCGGCTGACCGGAATTGGCGATTATCGTCCGGCTGGATGTGGTTAAACTCTCCCGACGCTAACAGCGCGGCCGGACGAGTCGCTGAGCATACCCGAGCGTGCGTTTGCGCACTGTCGGCGTGCCGCCGAGGCGGGCATTGCCGAGTCCTGCTACAAGCTGGGGGATTTCCTGCGCGATGGCCGTGGTTGCGAGGTGGACCCGGGCAAGGCGTACCGGTGGTATCGGCGGGCCTACGACCTGGGGAAGAGCGACGCTCCCGTGTGTACTGGGGGAGTGCGGCGCTAGGGCTGGGAAGGGCGTGCGAGGAGGGCGAGGGCTGCGCCCAGAGCTTCGAGGGGGCGAGGGGTTGGTATTCTCGCGCCGTGACCGGGCTTTCTATTGCCGTGAGGGAGGGGGAGTCGTGGTATCGCGGGGCGCTCAAGAGCGCCGAGGCGGGGCTTGCGCGCGTCGGGTAGGAGTTTGCGGGGGAGTACTAGGGGAAACCGGCCTCGCGGAGGCACCATGCGGCGATGCGCGAGATGAGCCCGGCGTCGACCTTGCCGTAGGGGATGCGAATGCTGCCCTTGCTGTAGGCGTATACGCCGTCCAGCTGGGCGGCAAAGTGCTCGCCCGGGCGCCCGCGGCCGGTGGAGAGCGCGTCCGCGGTGGTGCCGCCGATGTCGAAGAGGCCGTCTACGCTGTATGCGCCCTCGCGGTACCAGCGGACAAAGCGCTCCCGCATGTCTATCCCCCGGCACCCCCTTCACTTCGTCGCCCGTTTCCGGGGAATCTGAACCGCACAGCCCACCCTCGATGCCCCGTCGTTATCTATGGACTCCAAGTCTGCCTTCCCGTCCATCGGCTGGGTCGAGCCAGGCCCGACGAGTTGCAGGGTGCATATGCATTCCCGGATGACTGTCACCAACAATTTGGTACCAGGAGCACGATTCGTTAAGAAAAGCGCTGGGATGAGGTTGCCGGACTTCCGACACCCCGTCGCGGAAGTTTCCGCCTCACGCCAGCTCGTCCCCGTCACCTGCAACGGCAGCGACTTCTACCCCGAGAGCCGAACCGTCTGTTGATGTTCGTCGCGAGCTATTAACATAACAGGTAAATTCTGTCAACCGGGAATCCAAATTTGATTCCGTAAGCGGTAGCCTACGACTTACACAAGCCTTCCTCGAAGGCCCAAGATGAATACGCGACCAAAAACAGAGAAAAACAAAAGGCCTCGGGGACCTCGCCTAGATGGTGGATCTGCCACCCATCCAGAATGACGTCTGACCCCGGGTAGGCCAGCCATCGAACGGAAAGGGGCACGGCCATGATCAGCGCAGACGAGACTATCCTCGGGAGACGCGTATGCCTGGGAACCAACCAGCGCGAAACAAGTCGCAACAACAACCTACTGGTGGTTGGCGCACCAGGGACAGGCAAGAGCCGCACCGTTATCGAACCCAACGTAATGCAGTGCAACAGCTCATATGTGATAGTCGAGCCGAAGGGCATGCTGCGGCGCCACCTCGCACCAGGTCTCGCCGCCGCCGGCTACGAAGTCCGCACACTCGACTTTTCAGAGCCCTCCAGGTCCGACTGCAGCTGGAACCCCCTCTCCCGTGCCGTCACCATCGGGGAAGTGAAGAACCTCTCTTGGGAGCTCTGCGCCGTAGACGGGCTCAACCAATATGAGGTCTTTTGGCAGGAGCAGGCATCGCTGCTGCTCGAATCCCTGATACTTGGGACCGCAGAACTCAAGGAGTACTCTCACGACCTTCGTGGCATCCAGAGTCTCGCGAGCAAGGCTTACGAGAAAGCCAAATGCGACAGCTACTTGGAACGTTATTCGTGTGAGCTTGACAAGATCATGGGCTCTCTCGCCGAGAATCAGTCGGACCGGGAAGAGATAGCGACTGCTATCTCAATCGCGCAAGCCCGGTTGGACGGCGCGCAAGCTGAGGTACAGGAGGCAATCACCAAGCTCGCCAGCGCTTTGGGCGAGAGGCCGCCGCATTTCGATGACCGGGGCCCCAACGCAGGGAAGGCCCATCGCCCCCGGATAGGAATACGATTCCTCTTCCCCGATGCGGACGTCGACGAGAAGACATCGGAGTTGATGTATCAAGCGCAGCAGATGGCCACGGGAAGGGGTGCCGGGCATGGCCCCAACGCGGGCAGTCTCCAGCCCGAGATGAACGCCCTCATATCCGCGTACCGAGATTACGCGGATGCAATGGAGACGCTGGAGGCAGAGGAGAAGCGCAAGCCACGGCGCATCAAGAACGAGGCGAGCGAGCTCTACCTGCGTGTCTCGTCCAACCCGGGCAAGACCTGGGAGTGCGTGCTTTCAACGCTGGCGGGTGCCATCGACCAGTGGAGAGATCCAGACCTGCTTAACATGCTCTCTGACAGGGCAGATGCGATCGACTTCGCCCCCATTGGCGAGAGACCCACGGCACTCTTCGTTGTGGTAAGTGACACTGACTCGTCGCTCTACCCTCTTGTGGGCGTGTTCATGTCTCAGCTCGTCGACGCACTGGTGCGCCACGCAGACTCGACTCCCGAGGGACGTCTCGGGATGCCCGTACGCATAGTCTTGGACGACTTCGCAACAATGCGAGGCGGTTCCTGGTCATCTGTCGAGGCGTGGGCCAACGCGACTCGCTCTCGCGAGATCTGGTGGACCGTCGCCATCCAAGGGATAGGCCAGCTGGATCAGATGCTTGGCCATGCAAGTTCCCAGGGCCTGCTCGCCGCATGTGACAGCCAGGTCTTCGTTGGCATCCCAAACGACCCCGTGACCTCAAGCTACCTGCGCTCGAGACTTATTAAGCCGCGAACGCTCGATGAGGAGTGCAAGGAGGGTGAGCCATCCTTCGTGCTCATCCGCGGCAACTTGCCGGTGATTACCAGGACATACGACCCCGACATCCACCCGAATCGAGTCGAGTTCGCCTTCGAGCAGATGGTCACCGAGGCAGGATAAGGCCATGGCGCAGGGTGGGACGAAGAGGAGCGGCCGGAGTGCAATAGTTACGAACATGATTAGGACATGGCGGGTTTAACCCAACGCCGCCAGCGGCAGCAGACCGAGCACGCGCTCGGATGCTGCCGCTGGAACCTAATACAAACAAGTAACTCGAGGCGAAGAGAGACACCCTGGGGAAGACGGGGACATTCCCGACCTATTGGGAGCTCTCGAAGAGACTACCAGGGGTGAAAGCAGGAGCATCCGTGGCTGTCCAAGGCAGACTACCGTGCACTCCGAGGAGCATATAGAGACTCCTCTCATGCCATCGAGAACTTCTTCCGACGCCGCAGAGTGAAGCAGACTTCTGGCTGCCCACGGTTCAAGTCGAGAGTGGAGTCCGTGCACATGCAAGAGATGCTGATTACAGGAGCACAAATGGCTATTTGGAAGAGTTAGGCAAAACTATCTGGAAGCAATATGCTACAGATGCGGGCCAATACCAAACCATCGACTCTGTTGCTGGCAATATTATTACGGGCAAAACACCATCTACGAAAAAGCCGGAGTACTATGGCGGCGTCTATCCATTCGTAACAATCCCTGACATGCATTCAAGCGTATGGCTCTGTTCTACCGACAGGGCGCTCAGCGACCTAGGCAACGAATCGCAACCGAAAAAACTGGTGCCAGCGGGGAGTGTGCTTGTATCTTGCATAGCTACAATCGGTCTTGTTGGTTTGACTGCCTATCCATCGCACTTTAACCAACAGATTAACGCCGTCGTGCCTAACCGTTCGGGTGAGGAATACTATCTTTATTATGCGCTTTCAGCAATTAAGTCAAAATTGCTCGGAATTGGGGCAACTGGCAGCGCTACGCTCAACGTAAACAAGGCTGCTTTCTCTAGTATTGAAATTCCATGGCCCTCATCACAGCAGATGCGGGATTATTTGCACAGAGTTACTCCTGTCTTTGAAGCCATGAAAACGCGAACAATTGAATCAATCAAACTCGAACAGATCCGCGATGCCCTTCTTCCTAAACTCCTGTCAGGTCAGATAGATGTCTCCAAGGTGGCTGTCCAATGAGGACGGTCGCGTTGAGGTTCGCCGAGAACTTCGCCCCTGACTGTGGTACAGTAGCTACTCATGAGGCCGTTATCAGGAAGCTGGGATACGTATGGTACGGAAAGCTTGGGAGTGCCGTATCAGCCAAGACCGCAGGTGACATCCTCCTAAACGACGATCCTCGCTTACTGCTCATACATAGCGGCGGCCAAGACCGCTGGTGGTGCCACATCGACGCCATCAAGCGCGAAGTGCCCCCTGCCGAGGGGATACCCAGCTACTATCGTGACAAGGCAAAAGACTTCGGCTGCTGGTTCAGAATCCGACGTTTCGAACGGGCTGAGCCTGACGTGATGTCCAAATGCAGGGTCATCTCATCTGGCAGGATACTCACTTCGGCCTCAAGGCACAGCATGAGCCCCTATTTCATCATCGACTACGCAGCCAAATAGCCATTTATATCTCTCTGGCAATCCCACTACGGAAGTCGAGCACGGGTTGGTAAAGAAAGCTGTCAGAGCCCCTGTCGTCGTTCATCTCGGGATGTTCGTTCAAGAATCTATCGATCCCAGCCTCGAGGTTGTCCAGGAACTTCCTCAGGTCGAGGTCGATTTTGAGAAAGCCATCGGGTTCCAGATTCCCCTGCATCTTCTCGATGCCGTCGCAGCCGGCAGGCATCTCGTCGAAGATCCGGAACTGTATGACATTGAAGGGCGTCTTGTTCCTTTCAACATGAGGTGCATTGACGCCCTCGTGAAGATACACACAGCGCAGCTGATAGCAGTCGTCGCCAGAAAAGTAGCTGGTAAAATATGAAGTTGGCCCGACATCGGCTCCCCTTATATCCCAGGCATCAGGTCCGTCAGGTCGCGGCCCCACATATGAGGGAGCAACGTACTTGTCAAACCACTTCGAGTATCGCTCACTCGACGAAGAGCCGGGATACAGACGGTCACCGCATATATCTGGCAACGTGAGGGCCATAGATATGGCCGAGAGGAACGCTCCAGCCTCGAACGCCTTGCGCACGTCTCCCATGCGGCCGCGTATCGACGTGTCTACTTGATGCGGTATCACCATGTCCAACCTCTACGTACACTAGGCACCAGCTGCAATCACGACCTGAGAATACTTTCATCCCCGAATGAAAGGAACCCCCATGGAAGTGATCATCAACAGCATCCTAAGCCAGATGCAGGCCCTGCTTAGCGGCAGCCAGCTCAAGACCCTGAAGAACGTGCTTGTTTGCACGCTCAGCAATCAGACCTGCAGCGCGGCATCCGATGCGGAAGCAGACCTCCTCACCCTCTTCCTCACAGCCAAAGAGGTCGAGGGCTGCTCGCCCAAGACCATCGCCTACTACAAAAGCACGCTGGAACACATGACGACCGCCCTCGCAAAGCCCTATACGCAGGTGACAAGCGACGACCTGCGCGCCTATCTCTCCGGCTATGAGGCGCAGCGCCACGCGGGCAAGGTCACGATCGACAACATCCGTCGTATCATGTCGAGCTTTTTCTCGTGGCTTGAGGACGAGGACTACGTGGTCAAGAGCCCCGTGCGGCGCATCCATCGCGTGAAGTGCGCCCAGGTCGCGAAAGCGGTACTCACCGACGAGGAGCTTGAGAGCATCCGCAGCAGCTGCACCTGCGCCCGCGACCTCGCAATCGTGGACGTGCTCGCCTCCACCGGCATGCGCGTGGGCGAGCTCGTGGGCCTTGATATCGCCGACGTCGACCTCGACGGGCGCGAGTGCGTGGTCACGGGCAAGGGAAACAAGCAGCGCCCCGCCTACTTCGACGCACGCGCGAAGCTGCACCTCTCCGAGTACCTCGAAGCCCGCACCGACGACTGTCCCGCGCTGTTCGTGTCCCTCAAGGGCGAGCCCCGGCGCGTCTCCATAGGCAACGTTGAGGCGCGCGTGCGCGAGCTCGGCAGGGCCGCCAGCGTCGAGCGCGTCCACCCGCACAAGTTCCGCCGCACCCTCGCCACGCATGCGATTGACAAGGGGATGCCCATCGAGCAGGTGCAAAAGCTCCTCGGCCATGCGAAAATAGACACCACCATGCGCTACGCCATGGTGGACCAGAACAACGTGAAGGCATCACACAGGAAGTACTTGGAATGACTGAGACTTCGCTCGGAGAGCTGAGCATGGATGGTGGCCGCTATGGAATAGCAGCATCCGCTGTCGATTACACACCTGACCTTCCAGCATACCTGCGCATTACCGACATACGAGACGATGGAACACTCGATCTCTCATCGAGAAAATCAGTGGAAGACCCTAACGCCACTGATTACATGCTGGAGCCAAACGACATTGTGTTTGCGCGCACAGGTAACAGCACTGGACGTAATTACTTCTATGATCCACGTGATGGACGATTTGCATATGCAGGGTTCCTCATCAAGTTCTCGCTCAACCCAGCTGAAGTCAACCCGAGGTATATCAAGTATTACGCTCAGTCAAAGCCTTATTGGGATTGGGTAGCCTCATTCAACACCGGTAGCACAAGAGGCAACATTAACGCCAAGACCTACGCTTCGATGCCAATAACGCTTCCCTCTCGCTGTACACAGGATGGAATCGTTCGTTTCTGTGATGCGATATCGGATAAGATTCGAGTCAACGGCCAGATAAATGGCTATTTGGCGGCGTAGGCACCTCGACCTTCGAGACGTCAATCTCACCTGACATGAGCTTGGGGAGAAGAGTGTCGCGCAGTTGTTTAAGCTTATGGTTCTCAACCTCAAGCATCTGCTGGTGTTCCAGGATGGGGCTTGCCCATTCGGAGAACTCCGCACATTGATCTTTGTCGGGAATTACCAGTTCGATACTTTTCATGGTTCTCCCAGAGACTTCAGGGAATGTGGTGCCAGAACCTGCGTCGGCAATCCTCTCCTTATTCTGCTTTAAGAAGCAGTAGATAAAAGCAGTGCCGATATCATCATTTGGAACAATGGACTTGAAACCCTGGTTCGTCGTGACCTCGTCTGCGGCGATAGCGACATACCCTATCGGAGCTCGTGAGCTAAACAAAACTGTTCCAGCCGGCATGAGTCTTACGCTGCACGAATCATAGCCGAGTTGGGTTATATCATCTGCTCCATGAGCGATGAACTTGTCAGTCGTGTTTGAGAGGTCGCGCGGCGTAATCCAGCCGATACCCTGTTGAGTGTAGTATTCAGGCTTCTTTTTTGAAGGTGTTGCGCCTCCGACCACCTCGCCAATATCGCTTATAACC
This sequence comes from Tractidigestivibacter montrealensis, assembly GCF_024741235.1. Taxonomy (GTDB): domain Bacteria; phylum Actinomycetota; class Coriobacteriia; order Coriobacteriales; family Atopobiaceae; genus Tractidigestivibacter; species Tractidigestivibacter montrealensis. The sequence goes on from NZ_JANSKA010000001.1 coordinate 104,134, forward strand.
CCATTTGGCTCAATGCCATCCTTATTGAAGAGATAGTCATAACGGCTCAGCAGAAGGTCTTCCAAATAGCCATTTGTGCGATTATTGAGGGCAATCTTTTTGTCAACCTCGGCAAGAATGTATGCAATACGTTGCTGCTCCTCAGCAGAGATGACAGGTATGTACTCCGTAGCTGAAAAAACTTTGAACTGGAAGTTCGAGAGGCCCGTCGACCTGTTCTGGTAGCTCCAAGTTCGTCCGGCTCGGTACATCTCTTGAAGCCAGTAAAATGCGAATGTGTTATCGATAGAAGAAGAGAATCTTAGTAACCTGCAGAAACTTGCGGGGATAATGGGACAGTCGTAGGAATCGATAAGTGTCTGAGTAATTAGGACTGTGCGGCCCGTAGGCCTCGTAGCAGTACCGCCAGAATTCTCTAAGACAATGTCACCAGCGCGCAACTCGACAGACTCGACTTTTGCTTTCTTCTCGAATCTAATGGGCAGGCCTTTGTAGTTTCCCTGTTGGACGGAGGGGAAGTCAGCGCCTCGAATCACGGCGACCCGCGCGGACCCATCAAAAGATGACTCACTGCCCCAACCCCCGCTGCGCGAAAGCTCGATTAACTTGCCTATGGGCACCATATCATTACATTCCATACCCAATTGCCTCCAGGTTCTTCTTAATCTCCTCCTGCAGGCGGACGGACTCCTCGAAGCACTTCGAGAGCTCGCTGGTAAGTCTCTTCATCTTTTCGTCGAAGGGCTCGTCATCGCCATCCTCGTCCGCGATTCCCACGTAGCGCCCGGGAGTCAGGATGTAGTCCTGCTTCTCGATCTCGCCTAGCGTGGCAACGGCGCAGAAGCCCTTCTCGGGCTCAAGGACACCCTTACGGAAGTCGTCGAAGGCACCGGCGATCTTGGAGATGTCGTCGTCCTTGAGTTCGCGCAGCTTGCGTGTCACCATCGTGCCCAGTTCGCGAGCATCAACAAAGAGGACCTTGCCGGCCTCCTCGGCGCGACCCATCTTGCCCTTGTCGATAATCCAGAGGCAGACGGGGATGCCTGTGCTGTAGAAGAGCTTGTCGGGCAGGGCGACGATACCCTCCACGATGTCGTCCTTCACGATGTTTGCGCGGATGTCTCCCTCGCCGCTCTGCTGGCTGGACAGCGACCCGTTGGCGAGCACCATGCCCATGCGCCCATGGTCGTTGAGGTGATGGATCATGTGCTGCATCCAGGCGAAGTTGGCATTGCCCGCGGGCGGAACCCCATAGTCCCACCTCGGATCGTCGCGGAGCCTATCCCCTCCCCAGTCGCTGTCGTTGAAGGGAGGGTTGGCGAGCACGAAGTCGAACCGCTTGTCCTGGTGCAGGTCCTCGAAGAAGGTGTCCGCGTTGTGCGGGCCGAGGTCCGCCTCGATGCCGCGGATGGCGAGGTTCATCTTGGCCATTTTCCAGGTGGTAGGGTTGCTCTCCTGGCCGAAGACCGAGATGTCGCGGATGCTCCCGGAGTGGTGCTCGACGAACTGGGCTGACTGGACGAACATGCCGCCCGAGCCGCAACACGGGTCGTAGACGCGGCCGTGGTAGGGCTGGATGATCTCGACGAGCGTGCGCACGATGCAGGTAGGCGTATAGAATTCGCCGGCGTTCTTTCCCTCCTGCTCGGCGAACTTCGCGAGGCAGTACTCGTACGTACGGCCAAGCACGTCCTGGGTGTTGCCCTCGGAGGTCATCCTCACGTTGGTGAAGAGGTCCACCACATCGCCGAGCATGCGCTTGTCGAGCTCCTGGCGCGCGAAGTTCTTGGGGAGGATGCCCTTGAGGGAGTCGTTCTCGGCCTCTATCTGCCTCATCGCGTTGTCGATGACCTTGCCAACCTCAGGGGTGTGCGCTGCCGAGGCCACGGCTTCCCAGCGGGCATCCCTGGGGACCCAGAAGATGCCATCCGCCTCGTACTCGTCGCGGTCCTCCTCAAAGCCCTCGCCCTCAGCCACAAGCTCTGCGTGCCTCTGCTCGAATCTGTCGGAGATGTACTTCAGAAAGATGAGCCCGAGCACAACGTTCTTGTATTCGGACGGGTCGATGTGGCCGCGCATCCGATCGGCAGCTTGCCAGATCTTCTCCTCGAAGCCGATCTCCTGTGTGTTGGTGGCCGTCGTCTGCTTGTTCTTGCTGCCCTTTGGCCTTCCCATGTCCTGTCTCTCCCGCTAGTCTCTCTGGAACGTCTGGTTGTCCGCCCACGTCTCGCACTGCGCCATCACGGTATCAAGCGCCTCGCGCTCCTCGTCGGGCGGGTACTTGTACTTCTTTAGCAGTCGCTTGATGGCGCGCCTCATGCCAGCGCGCGCCGTCTTCTTCTCCTGCCAGTCTATCGTCGCATTCTTTCTCAGCGCGTCGGTGAGCTCGTGGGTCATGGCAACGCGCTGCTCGTTGGAGTAGAAGTCCCTCACCGCCTGGGGCTTGGTGAGCGCGTCGTAGAACGCGAGCTCCTCCTTCGTGAGGCCGAGCTTCTCGCCCTCGTTGCGCTCCCTCATCATCTCATGGGCCATCTTGAGAAGCTCCTCGATGACCTCGGCGTTGGTCAGCATGCCGTTGAGGTAGCCGTTGAGAGTGCGCTGCAACATCTCGGAGAACTTCTCGGACTTCACGACGCTCGTCTTCTTGTAGGAGCGCACCTGCTCCTCAATGAGCCTCTTGAGCGTCTCCAGGGCGACGTTCTTCTCCCTCATCCTGGCAATCTCATTCAGGAATGACTCGTCAAAGAGGGAGACCTCTACGCCCCCGTCGAAGAGGTTGATGACGCCTTCGCTCTGGACGGTCTGCTCGAGGATTGCCCCGACGCGCTTGTTGAACTCCTCGTAGCTCATGCCGCCACCCCCCGAGCCCGAGCGGCCGAGGATGCGCATGACCTGTACGCGCAGCACCTGGAAGAAGGCTGCCTCGTGCTGGTCCTCCTCGGAGACCATGCTCTTGCAGAGGCTCTCGGCGCTCACGAGCAGTTGGGATTGCTTGAGGAACTCCTCCCGCGTCTCCTCGCGGTCTCTGTCGAGAAGCCAGTCCGCCCCTTCGGCGATGCAGGAGGCGAGCTCATCCTTGCTCCCCGAGAAGATGTGGGTGCGGTAGTCGAAGCCGTGCAGGAGGTCTCGGCACACAGAGAGCTTCTCGCGGAACTTCGGGTATGCGGTCTTGGCGATGTCCATGTCGCCGTACTTCCGCTGGTCGCGCTTGGTGTAGTCGTGCATGGCGGCTTTGAGTGCGCTCGCGATGCCTATGTAGTCCACGATGAGGCCGCCCTCTTTGCCAGGGTAGACCCGGTTTACGCGGGCGATGGCCTGCATAAGGTTATGGCCCCTCATGGGCTTGTACATGTACATCGTGGCGAGCGAGGGGACGTCGAAGCCGGTGAGCCACATGTCCACGACGATGGCGATCTTGAGCGGATCGTCATCACTTTTGAAGTGGCGCTCCATGTCCTTCTTGTGGTCGAGGGTCCGGCCACCGGACTTGGAGCCGTCGGAGACCCCATGGGTGACGTCGTACCACTCCTCGGGGTCCTTGTTGCTCGTCGTCATCACCACTCCGACCTTGTCCCTCCACTCCGGCCGGAGCTCCATGAGCTTGAAATAGATGGCCATGGCTATGGGGCGGGAGTAGGCGACAATCATCGCCTTGCCGGTGAGGAGCCCCTCGCGGTTCTGCTCGTAGTGGGCAACTATGTCGCGGCAGAGCGTGTCTATCGTCTCCGGCGCGCCTAGGATGGCGTCGAGGCCGCCCATGGCGTGCTTGCTGCGCTCGGTCGACTCCTCGTCGTGCTCGTCCGCGTACTCCTTGTAGGCCCTGTCGAGCTCCTCGAGGGCATCGGGGTCGAGGTTCAGGGCCACGACCCGGCTCTCGTAGTAGACCGGGACGGTCGCCTCGTCCTCCACCGCCTGGGTCATGTCATAGACGTCGATGTAGCCGCCGAACACCTCCTGGGTGTTCCTGCCGTCGAGCGCGATGGGAGTGCCCGTGAAGCCTATGTAGGAGGCGTTCGGCAGGGCGTCACGAACCTGCTTGGCCGCCCCGATGGAAACGGTGCCGTCGTCCTTGATGGTCTCGGTGAGGCCGTACTGTCCGCGGTGTGCCTCGTCGATCATCACAACGACGTTGCTGCGGTCGCAGAGCGGCTCGTCGCGCTCCGTGAACTTCTGCATGGTGGTGAAGACGATACCGTTGGCCTCCCTGCCCTCCAGGAGCCTCCTCAGGTCCTCGCGGGAGGTCGCCTGCACCGGTGTCTGGCGCAGGAAGGCAGAGCACCGGGAGAACTGACCGAACAGTTGGTCGTCGAGGTCGTTCCTGTCGGTGATGACCACGATCGTGGGGCTGTCGATGCGCTCCTGGAGCATGTGGGCGAGGAAGACCATCGAGAGCGACTTACCCGAGCCCTGCGTGTGCCAGAAGACGCCGATCCTTCCGTCGCCCTCGATTGCCTCCACGGCGCGCTCCGCAGCCTTGTGCACCCCGAAGTACTGGTGGTACGCGGCGAGAATCTTAACGACCTTCTCGTCGGAGTCGTTGAAGCAGATGAAGTTGCGAAGGATGTCGCAGAGGCGGTCCTTGCGGAACATGCCGTCGATGGTCGTCTGCCAGCGCGTGTTGTTCTTCGAGTAGTCGCCATCGAGGCTCTTCCACTCGCTGAAGCGGTCCTCGGGCGAGGTGATGGTACCCACCTTTGTCGTGGCCATGTCTGTCATAACCAGGAAGGCGTTGGGAACGAAGAAGGAGGGAATCGCCTTGAGGTAGTTCCTTAGCTGCAGGTAGGCGTCCGAGGCGTCCGTCTCCTCGCGGGAGGGGCTCTTCAGCTCGAAGACCACGAGGGGTATTCCGTTCACGAACACGACTATGTCGGGGCGCTTCCGCTCGTGCTCCATGAACGTCCACTGGTTAACGACCTGGAAGGTATTGTTCTCCGGCCTGTCATAGTCCATGAGTCGGACGATATCATTTCGCTCCTCCTTGCCGTCGAAGAAGCGGACTTCCACGCCGGACTGGACGTAGTCCGAGAAGCGCTCGTTGCGCTGGGCGAGCGACCCTGCGTCAACATCGTTGAGCTTGAGAATCGCCTCGTGGATGGCTACGGCGGGCAGGCTGGGGTTGATGCGCCAAAGACTGGACTGGAGGACGTCGATGAGGAAGACGTCGTGGTAGAGGGAGTCGGTTCTTGGCACGTTGGGGCCATAGAGGTGCTCGTAGCCGAGGACGTTGACCATGTGCTCGATGATGGTCTGCTCGAAGAACTCCTCGTTGATGGGAGTTGACGTCCCCACACCCATCTCGCCTGCCCCAGCACCCATTTCGTGGTCCTTTCAAGGTGGCAAGTGTCAGGGGCCGCATGCTGCCGTGAGGCAACATGCCTAGGACAACTCCCGGCACGCCATGCATCAATTGTTTGTAATGTTATCAGAGAGCGTTCTGAACGGACTGTCCAAGAGCCAAGCAGGCGCGCATGCAGGGTCTCTCGTGAGATTCGCTACTGCCTTCCCAGCCTCAGGTCCGTGCGGGCCGAGATGGTCCCCAGGAGCCTCTCGAACGTCTCGCCCTGTTGCAGGGCCAGGGCGTCGAGCGCCGAGGCTATCGCGTCCGCCTCCCTCGAGAGCTCGTGGTCCGAGAGGGAGTTCGCCCGCCGTGCCAGCTGGTTGAGGTTCGCGCCCTCGCGCCTCATCTCCGCGAGGGCGGCCCTCAGGGCGGCGTCGTCCACCGAGAGTATCTGCGCCCTCGAGTAGCAGGCGCGCGCCCTCACGTACTGGGCCTCGGTGAGCCTCGCCTCGCAGGCGGCCTCCCTCAGGGCCTCGCGCTCCCCCTCGGTCATGCGTACCGTCAGCCGCTCGGTCCTCGGGCTCGCCTCCGACCCCGTGCGACGCTGCCCGCCGCTTCGCGCCATGGCCTTGGGGCCCAGCCCCATCGCCTCCTCGAGGGTGCCCACGACGACCTCGTTTGCGGTCACGCCGCGGTAGTCGGCAGTCTCCTCCACGCGCTCGGCGAGCTCGGGCGTCAGGTAGAGGCTCATCCTACAGGAGCGTGGGCTCGGCCCCCGCCCGTCTAACGACTGGTTCGACATCTTATGCCCCTTCCTCGTCCCTAGGGTCGATATCCCGCGACGGCCGCGCCGGCGCCGAGGGGTGCGGGCCGTTGGCCCGCGTCCCTCCCGCGGCCCCTGCCGCGGGCAAGACGGCCGGGCGGCGCGCGACTGCGCGACCGCCCACGGGGCCCCGCCCCCGTGGGCGCCGGCGGAGCCGGGCCCGGCCGTGTATGGCGGATGACAGGACACCGTGAGGTGTTCTGGCTGACGCCATACGGGTCTTGCGTGTCGGCAGTCACTCGTGGAAGAGGCGAGGGGCAGCGAACCCCGGGTGGCCCCCGCGAGGGCCCTCAGAAGTGTTGGACGCGCCCGACGGGGGAACGCCATCGGCCGCGCGCTCCTCCCCCTGCGTCTTGCTCAGGTGTCGCGAAAACGCAGGGTCCGGCATGCGCATCGACGCGTTCTCGGCACGGAGGCGCTCCACCTCGGCCTCGAGCTCGTCCCTCTGCGCACGCAGGTCGGCCGCCTCGTCCTTTCTCTTCTGATAGCGCAGACGCGCCTTGATCTTCCTCGACTCCCTACGCAGGTCGGCCACGGAATCCTGGATGGCCCGCGCCTTCTCCTCGGCTTGCGCTATCCGCCTCTCGTTCTCTGCAAGCCGCTTCCTCAATGAAGCCTCTATCTTCTCGTCCATTTCTTGCCTCCTAACCATGGTTGCTTGAGCGCGTCCCGCGCTTTCGCGGGACGCGTCATATTGCAGCGCATGGGAGGACACGACACGCTCCGATTCGAGGGCGATGCGAAGTATTCTCTCAGTGGGCAGAGATTCGCTAGCTTGGAAGATGCCCTCGATGGCGGTGGGGCGCTGACCCAGCGCCATCGCAGGTGCAACTCTTGCCAAGCAGGGACCTCACTCTCTGCGCGCCTGGATTTGCCAATCAGCAAGACTCCAGCACGTCCAGTCAAACACTCGATTTACCGGTCTCTCGAACCCCTGGCCGATTGATTTGCTCGATAGCTCATAGCAAGTCATCAAGCCAGATAGAGTGATGGCAACCATCAGTGATAGTTGCTATGTGAGCTAGTTGGTAAGTCAGTAGCTAAGCTTGATTGATAGCTAGCGATTATGTTGCTATATGAGTTGGATTGATAGCTTGATAGCTAGCTAGTAACTCAGTAACTAAGTTACTCAGTCACGCTGCGAAGCTCTCCTTGGTCTTGGCGTTCTAAGGCCCCAAAAGCGTGGCCGTGGACCAACATACGCGGGATTTTCCGGTTCCAGGGCGAGTAAAGGGGTACGCCTGGTAGGCGGGCCCCGGTTGTGGCGCCTGTGGGCGTCAGACGGCACCTTGGGGTGGGGACCGAAGCTAGCCCCAGTCGGCGCCATCCGTGGCAGCGGGCGGCGCCCGTGCGCGTGTGACTTGACATCGAAGGCTCCTTTCAAAGGGAAGTCGAACGGACGCCTTCGATTGTTCTCCAAGGGAAAAGGGGTTTTGGGGCTGGGACCAAAGTGTCCTGAGAGAGCGATGGGGACCGGGAAGGGAGCGCCCCCGTCGGCAATGCGAACCGACGGGGGCGTGGAGGGGGATTCCTTGGCTCTGACAATCAGGGTTGGCCCGGGCAGGGAGCCTCGCTCCTGGCCCTCCCGTGCAAGCGGACTCTCACGGCGATGCCCGCGGCGAGGAGGCGCGTGCCTGCCCAGAGCGCAAGCCTCAGGGCGAGCACGATGGCCGTCAGCAGGACGAGCAACTCCAGGGACGGGTGGGTGCGCCCCCATGCGAGGGTCGCGGCATACCACGAGTTGACGAGCGTGCCGATCGCCTCAGCGGACATGTTTCCCCCAATCCTCCAACGGCGTTTGCAGTCCTCTACTTCGTCGCCCCGCAGGTCGAGCAGCGGTACCCCACGACCTTCTGCTCGTAGTGCCCCGTGGCGTCGTGGTGCTTGGTTCCCGTCTGGACCTTCTCGGACACGGTGCTGTAGCTATAGAAGTCCGGATGGGCTGCGTCGCCGTGGGCCTCGAGCTCGGCGAGCGAGTCAAAGGTTTTGCCGCACTGCGAGCACCTGTACCTCACCACGGTCGAGTACGTGGGCTCGTCCCACGCGGCGGAGTCCTGGACCCACACGCTCTGGTAGACGGGCTGCCAGTCGTGCGCGTGGGCGGCGCGGAACGCGACGCCCTCCTTGACCCACCCCAGCTTCGCCAGCGCCTCGTACTCCGAGGCGTCGGTCGTGAGCAGGTGCGTCCCCACCTGCACGTAGGGGTTGTAGAGCCGGTAGACCGGGTCGCCGCCCGAGCCCTCCGACCTGAAGGCCACGCCCTCCTGGCGCCAGCCTATCCGCGCCAGCGACTCGTACTCCGCCTCGTCGCCGGTGTAGAGGTGCTCGCCGTTGTAGGGGTTGTAGAGACGGTAGACCGGGTCACCCTCGTCCGGCGACTCCCAGGCCTCGCCCTCGCCCCTCCACCCGAGCGGCTGGAGCGAGTCGTACTCGGACTCGCTGGTCGTGAGCAGGTGCTGCCCGTCGTAGGGGTTGTAGAGCCGCCAGAGCGACGTGCCCTCAGCGAGCGCCGCGGTGGGCGCCGCGAGCGCCGCGGTGGGCGCCGCGAGCGCCCCCGCGACGGCGACCGCGGCGGCGAGCGCCGCCACCCGACTGGTCCGGTGCCGTCCGTCCCCGTGCTCCACGCGCTCGAGTCCGTCGGGGTCTTCGTGGCCGAATGTACGTCTCATGTGGTCTCCTGTCCCTCACGTGCCTGTCCTGTCACATATATGTTGCGCCCTGCCGGGGGATTTGTGTAAGTCGTAGGCTACCGCTTACGGAATCAAATTTTGGTTCTCATTTGACAAGCTTGCTTGATTCTGGTAATAGGGCGCAACCTCCAGCAGAGCTTTGGGAGGCCTTGCGCTGACCTGAGACACCATGACGGGATTGGAATGCCCGGCATCCGATTTGCGGGAGGACCGGGATGCCAGATAGCTAAGTTGCAGGGCCGACGTTGTCAAGTATGCTGAGACGGGAATTATGCCATGAGACTTCTCCACAAAAAATACTTATGCGAAAATTCCTCCCAAAATTCCTCCCAATTTGCCCCCGGATACGAAAAAAGGTCAGAGGACATAGCCTCTGACCTGCGAATTTATGGTCGCGGGGGCAGGATTTGAACCTGCGACCTTCGGGTTATGAGCCCGACGAGCTACCAAACTGCTCCACCCCGCAATGGGTTGCGCCTCAGCGCAAGAAGTAACTATATGCTCAAGCCTACTCTCGGTCAACACCGCAGCGCGTCTCCATAGAGAAGACAAAAGTGCGCCGAGACACGCAAGGAGACACCGCCGCAGCCCTACCCCAGCCCCTCGAGAATCGCGCGCATCTCATTCTGCACGCCGTGCTCGACGTTGGTGCCCACGACCTTCTCGGCAATCTGCTTCACCGCGTAGCGCGCGTTGCCCATCACGTACGGATGCCCCACGTAGCGAAGCATCGCGTAGTCGTTCATCGAGTCGCCAAACGCCACCACGTCCGCACGGTCAATGCCGTAATAGCCTAGCAGCGCCTCCAGGCCCGTGGCCTTGCTGATCCCGCGCGGCGTGACGTCAATCCAGGTGTTACCAGACGGCATGAACGAGAAGACATCGCCCAGCTCGCGCTCGAGCACGTAGACCATGTCCATGATCTCGTGCGGGCGGTCGTAACAGATGGCTGCCTTGATAATGCTCACGTCCGGCGACGGCGGGTCGTACACGCGCTCGGCATTGGGAAGGTCTTTGTCGAGCTCGCGCACATAGCTGCTCTGGTCGTTAAGCAGGTAGGTGTGCGTGCGATCGTAGAGCACCAGGTGGAAGCAGTCGAACTCCTGGCACGTGCGGAAGAGCCTCAGCACCGCGCGCGTCGAGAAGACCTCACGGTCGAGAAGCACGCCGTCGGCATAGACCTGCGTGCCAAGGGACCCCACGTAGTCCATCCTGTCGGCAACCGGCTCGAACATCCAGCGAAGCGTCTCGTACCTGCGTCCGGAGCTTGCGCAAAAAAGGACCCCGCGGTCGCGCAGCTTCTCGATGAGCTCGAAGGTCTCCTCGGGGAGCAGCGAGTTCTCGTCGAGCAGGGTTCCGTCCATGTCAGCCGCAATCAGCCGTACCATTAGCCCTCCCTTAGGAACGCCGGGACCTCATGCGCACGCGCCGCACGGGCAATCTCGAACAGTGCGTCCGCCACGCCCTCGTCCGCAGACGCGCCGCAGCTAAAGTTGCAGATTCCCTTGACCTCGTCCGTCGCGTTTGCCACAGCGACGGAATAGTGGACCTCGCTCAGGATCGCAACGTCATTGCCTGAGTCGCCAAAGACCACGACCTCGTCGCGCGTGGCGCCCACCGCATCAAGGATGGTATCAAGCGCCGACGCCTTGTTGATCCCACGCGGCAGCACGTCGAACCAGTTGGGAACCGACATGATGGTCTCCACCTCGGGGCATGCCTCGGTAACGAGCTGCTGGCAGTAGGCGTGGCGCTTCTCGTCTCCGTTGCAGGCGATGGCAGCCGCAATGAAGTCGATATCAGGAACGTCCTCAACACGACCGCCGTTGAAGTGGACGAGCCTCTCGTACTTGCTCATCTCCCCCTCGGAGGCGCCAACCACGTAGCCAGGGTTAAAGAGGTTGGTGTCCAGGGGGAAGCAGACAAGGAACATGCCACGCTCGGGCTTGAGCGCGTCAGCTACGTGCTGGAGCCAGTCGTGCGGAATAGAGTAGGTCCACACGTCGCGCCCGTCCACGCGCACGCGCTTGCCGTTAGACATGATGCCCGTCATGAAGCAGGGCTCGTCCATGTGGAAGAAGCGCATGAGCTCCACGTAGTCGCGCCCAGTGTCCGGGCCAAAGTGAATCCCGGCGTTGATTACGTCGTGGATAGCCTCGAGCGTGCGCGGCGAGACGTGGCGCGCGCCAAACGGGATGAGCGTGTTGTCCATGTCAGAGAGAACGAGCTTGATCAAGGCGATAACCCCCGGAAAACGCAGTTGAGCGGCTACGTACCATCATAGGGGCACGAAGCCGCAGGGCGAATGTCATACGTCAGGTTCAGGCAAGCTCCGCGAAAGCTGCTGCCATGGGGGCGGCGCCGCGCGCAGGCGAGAGACCCCCAGCTAGCGCCGCTGTGGCATGCCACCAACCAACGCGTCATCGCGGTCGATGCGCACGAGGATGTGCTCCAGGTCGAGCACGCCCGGCAGCTTCACTGGGTGCTCCCCCGGTGGGTAAATCACGAGGCTCCTAAAGCCCGTCCCGCAGCGCACACCAGTCCACTCCATGCGCTCGATCTGGTCGTACTTCACGGTGCGCATGTGGCCAATGTAGGGCCGCACGTCCATGAAGTCGTCGTAGAGCGAGACGCGGTAGCGCCGCATGAACGCCCACAGCACAAAGACCACGATCACGAATGACGAGAAGAACGGCACCACCACGTCCGCGCTGGCGCCAAAGCCGCCCACGTCGCAGAGCCAGCCCAGCATGAGCCCAATGGCCCCCATGAGTACCATCGCAAACGCCAGCGAACGCGAGAGCGCCGAGGAGATTACGTAGGTGTCGTGGTGGCTGTGGTGACGCTCCGAGATGCCAACGCTGCCGGCCCACTCGACAAGGCAGGCCAGCACAGGCAGCACGGCGGCGGCCACCGAGAAGAGATCTGCCACCTGGGGGCTCATCGCGCCGCCTGAGGCACGGGCGCCCGATCGCCGGCCGTCTGCGGTACGGCGAACTTGGCAACAAGGTTCTGCAGGATGTCGACCGTGGTCTCCAGCGAGGACGCGGGGATGAACTCGCGCACCGAGTGCGCGTTGTAGCCACCGGTGGCGATGTTGGGGCACGGCAGGCCGCGCAGCGAGAGCTGCGAGCCATCGGTGCCGCCGCGCACGGCGATGACTTGCGGCTCCACACCTGCCTCGCGGTTTGCGGCAAGGGCATTGTCGATGAGGAAGGGACAGTCGCCAAAGGCCTCGGCCATGTTGCGGTACTGCTCGTGCAAGGTCACGCTGACGGTTCCCTCGCCGTAGCGCTTGTTCAGGAACGCAGCGATGTCCTTGAGCGTCTGCTGGCGCTGCGAGAAGATCCGCGAGTCGTGGTCGCGCACGATGTAGGAGAGTGTGACCTCGGACGCCGTGCCGCGAATCACCGTGGGGTGGAAGAAGCCCTCGCGACCGCTGGTGTGCTCGGGCCTCTCGGCAGCGGGCACCAGCTGATCGAACTCGGCGGCAACCGTGATGGCGTTCACCATCACGTTCTTGGCCGAGCCCGGATGCACCATCACGCCACGCACGCGCACCAGGGCCTCGGCGGCGTTGAACGTCTCGTAGTTGAACTCGCCCAGCGCCTCGCCGTCAACCGTGTAGCCCCAGGCCGCGCCGAGCTTCTCAAGGTCGAGCAGCGCGGCTCCGTGGCCAATCTCCTCGTCGGGAACAAAGGCCAGCTTGAGCGTGGGGTGCGGGATGCACGGATCCTTGAGGAGACGAGCCGCCAGCGCGCAGATCTCGGCGATGCCGGCCTTGTCGTCCGCGCCGAGGAGCGTCGAGCCGTCGGAGCACACGATGTCCTTGCCCACAAAGCCCGCGAGATCCGGCACCTGCTCGGGCGTGGTCTCGATGGTCTGGCCGTCAACGACACCCGCCACGAGGCTGCCGCCCTCGTAGCGCACCACGTGCGGGCGCACGCCCAGCGAGGGGGCGTCGGCCGTGGTATCAAGGTGCGAGCACAGGCAGAGGGCGGGGAGGTTCTCGGCGCCGGCGGAGGCGGGAACGGTACCCAGCACGTAGGCGTGCTCGTCCACACTCACGTCCTGACAGCCCATGGCGGAAAGCTCGTCCGCCAGGAGTCGCGCCATGCCGTGCTCCAGAGGGCTCGAGGGCACCTCCTCCTCGTTGTCCGGGTCGGAGGGGGAATCAACCTGCACGTAGCGCAGGAAGCGCTCGAGAACGTCGCTCATGCGGTCTTCCTTTCGGATTGCCGTGTGGTGGCCCGCCGCGTGCGGGCCGTTTTGCTCACCAGCCGAAAGTCTACACCCTTGCGGAGAGGGGCGCCGAGGGTGCCCGGCGCAGCGCTGTAGCCGAGAAGCGCAGAGAGGCCTACGCCCCCACGAAGAGGGGCTTTCCCTCCCCCATGAGGTAGCGCGCCACACCGGAGTCCTTGCAGCCTGCCGTCACGTGATCCGCCGCGGCCAGGCATTCCGGGGTGGCGTTTGCCATGGCCACGCCGTCACCGGCGGCGCGCAGCATGGCGATGTCGTTTGACGAGTCGCCAAAGGCAACGGCATCTGCGGTCGAGAAGCCAAGGTAGTGGCAGAGCCACGTGAGGCCTGCGCCCTTGTCGGCACCTGCGTGGGTAATCTCGACGTTGCAGGGCAGCGACGACGCACGCGTGAGCTCCGGGCGCGCGTCCACGGCCTCCCACACGGCGCGTTTGTCATTCTCGTTGAGGTAGAAGACGTTCACCCGGCAGATGGAGCCCACCGCGTCGATCATCTGGTCCACGCTCTTGTCGCAGCAGGTGCGCACGGAGGTCACCACATAGCGGGTGGCCTCGGAGACGTCCATCTCGTCGATGATGTGCCAGCGGTCGCGCGCCGTGAAGACGCCGCCGTCGGCAAAGAGGTCAAAGGTCACCTCGCGTGCCTCGAGCTGGTGCCAGAGGTCGTGGACAAGTGCGTGGTCGAGCGTGACCTCACGCAGGTTGCGGTTCTCGCGCAGATCGCGAACGATTGCCCCGTTGCAGCACACGGCATAGCGCACGCTGAGATGGCGCACCAACTCCTCCGGAAGGCCGGTGTGGTTGCGGCCGGTGCACGGCACAAACTGGATGCCCCGCTCGTACGCAAGGTCGAGGGCCTGGCGGTTGAGCGGCGTGATGGTCTTCTCGGGTGTGAGGAAGGTATCGTCCATATCGACAAAGACGAGCTTGAGCACGATGTGATTTCTCCTCTCGGTTGCGGGATTAAGTTACCCGGCAACGGGATTCCATTACCCGGTAATGGAATCCCGTTGCCGGGCAAAAGAATCCCGCGCTACTTGATCACGCCAGCCCGGCGCTTGGCGTCCTCGATCTGGGCGAGCTGCTCGTCCGAGAGGTGAATCGCCGGCACGCCGTGCCCCACGCCACCCTCGTTCACGATGGAATCGTGGTGGTAGCGCGACTCGTCCACGTACGGCGCCACGGCGTCGTTCACCGTGGGGTCATTGGGGTTCTCCAGGCGGAACCCGCGCGAGTGGTCATTGCGGTAGTTCTCCTTGGCCACGCTGATCATCAGCTTGATGCGGTTGAGCTGGTTCACCTCGGAGGCGCCGGGATCGTAGTCGACGGCCACGATGTTGCTCTCGGGGTGCATCTGGCGCAGGCGCTTAATCACGGACTTGCCCACCACGTGGTTGGGCAGGCACGCGAAGGGCTGCGCGCACACGATGTTGGGCGTGCCGTGCTCGATGAGGTCTACCATCTCGGCCGTGAGCAGCCAGCCCTCGCCCATGGTGTTGCAGAGCGACAGGACCTGCTCGGCCTTCTCGGCAAGCTCAAAGATGTCCTCGTACGGCTCGAAGCGCGAGGACTTCGCCAGCATGCGGTCCATGGGCTTGCGCGCCGCCTCGATGAGCTTGATGCCCGCCATGTGCGTGAGGCGCTTTGAGGCCTTGGAGCCAAGTTCGCCCTTCATGTTGATGGGGCTCGTGAGGCCAAAGAGGAAGAAGTCGACAAGGCCGGGCACGTTGGCCTCGCAACCCTCGGCCTCGATGACCTTGACCAGCTGGTTGTTGGCCGTGGGGTGGAACTTGACGAGAATCTCGCCCACCACGCCCACGCGCGGCTTGGAGCGGTCGTTCACGAGCGGCACCTGGTCGAAGGCCGTGATGGTCTCCTGGCAAATCTGCTCGAAGCTGCGCTTGTTGAGCGTGTGCACTGCTGCCTTCATGCGCGCCATGTACTTGTCGTGCAGCGCGTTGACCGAGCCCTTCTCGGCCTCGTACGGACGCGTGCGATAGACGCACTGCATCATGAGGTCGCCGTAGAGCAGGATGTAGATGGCCTTGGTGAGAAGGGCCGGGTCCTTGATGGACCAGCCGGGGTTGTCCTCGTCCAGGCCCGTGGCCATGTTGATCGAGATCACGGGGATGTCGGGGTGACCGCTCTCGCGCAGCGCCTTGCGGATGAGGGCGATGTAGTTGGTAGCTCGGCAGCCACCGCCCGTCTGCGAGATGAGGACGGCCGTGTGCGAGAGGTCGTACTTGCCGCTCTCGATGGCCTCCATGATCTGGCCCACCGTGAGGATGGACGGGTAGCAGATGTCGTTGTTCACGTACTTCAGGCCCGCGTCAACGGCGCCCTGGTCAACGGACGGGAGAAGCACCAGGTTGTAGCCGTAGTCACGAAGGACCGCCTCGGCCAGCTCAAAGTGCACGGGGCTCATCTGCGGCGCGAGGATGGTGTAGTGCGCGTCCTGCATCTCCTTGGTATAGCGCACCTTCTGGAAGGCAGCGCTCTTGGCCTCGCGATACACGGGCGTGCGGCGCGAGAGGTCGGTCTTGCGGGCGCGCTCAAGAGAGCCGTCGGCAAGGTGCACGCCCACGGGCTCGACCTCCTTGGCCTCGCCCTCGGCGGTCTTCTCCTCAAGCTGCTCCTGCTGCTCCTTCAGGGCCGCCATAAGCGAGCGGATGCGGATGCGGGCGGCACCAAGGTTGGAGACCTGGTCGATCTTGAGCACCGTGTAGATCTTGCCGGAGGCCTCGAGGATCTCCTGGACCTGGTCGGTTGTAAGGGCGTCAAGGCCGCAGCCAAACGAGAAGAGCTGGATGAGGTCGAGGTCGTTGCGGGTGGCCACAAAGCGGGCGGCACGGTAGAGGCGGCTGTGGAACATCCACTGGTCAACCACGCGGATGGGGCGCTCGGGGCTCATCTTGTGCGCCACAGAGTCCTCGGTGAGCACCGCAAAGCCAAAGGAGTGAACCAGCTCGGGGATGGCGTGGTTGATCTCGGGGTCGTTGTGATAGGGGCGCCCTGCCAGCACGATGCCGTGGGCGTTGTGCTCCTCCATCCAGGCCAGGGCCTCGTCGCCGGCGCGGTGCATGGCGTTCTTGAAGTCGATGTCGGCCTGCCAGGCAACGTTCACGGCCTCGTCGATCTCTGCGCGGGTGATGTGCTGCCCGTGGAAGCGTCCCTTGCCCTTGGCGGCGTCCTGCTCGCGCTGGACCGAGATGATCTCGTACAGGCGGCGCTTGAGCTCGCGCTTGTCGTCATACGGAACGAAGGGCGCAAGGTATTCCACACTGGGGTCCGAGAGCTCGTCCACGTTGAGCCCCAGCGCCTGCGGGTAGCTCATCACGATGGGGCAGTTGTAGTGGTTGGTGGCGGTGTCATCCTCCTTGCGCTCCCAGCGGATGCAGGGCATCCAGATGAAGTCCGGGTCCTTGGCAAGCAGGTTCATGATGTGGCCGTGGCTCAGCTTTGCCGGATAGCACGCGGACTCGGAGGGCATGGACTCGATGCCGGCGTCGTAGGTCTTCGAGGACGTCTGGTCAGAGATCATCACCGAGAAGCCCAGCTTGGTGAAGAATGCGTGCCAGAAGGGGTAGTTCTCGTACATGTTGAGCGCGCGGGGGATGCCCACCGTGCCGCGCGGCGCGGTCTCTGCGTCCAGGCAGGGGCGGTCGAACAGCAACTTGTTCTTGAATTCGAAGAGGTTGGGGGCGTCGTTTTTGGTCTTGCCCGAGCGGCCCGCACCCTTCTCGCAGCGGTTGCCCGTGATGAAGCGGTGGCCGCCGCCAAAGTCGTTGATCGTGAGCAGGCAGTTGTTTGCGCAGCGCCCGCAGTGGACGTTGGTGTGCTTGACCTTGAGGTTGTCGATGTCCTCGCGCGAGAGGACCGTCGAGGTTCCCGTGGCGCCCGCGCGGTCACGGGCGAGAAGGGCCGCGCCGTAGGCGCCCATGCAGCCGGCGATGTCGGGGCGGATGACCTGGCGGCCGGTGAGCAGCTCGAAGGCGCGCAGGGTGGCGTCGCTCATGAAGGTGCCGCCCTGGACCACGCAGTACGTGCCAATCTCGTCAAAGTCACGCAGCTTGATTACCTTGAAGAGGGCGTTCTTGATCACGGAGTACGAGAGGCCCGCGGCCACGTCGCCAATGGTCGCGCCCTCCTTCTGCGCCTGCTTGACGCGGGAGTTCATGAAGACGGTGCAGCGGCTGCCCAGGTCAACGGGGGCCTTTGCGGTCACGGCGACCTTCGCGAACTCCTGGACGCTCATGTCCATGGACTTGGCGAAGCTCTCGATGAACGACCCGCAGCCCGAGGAGCAGGCCTCGTTGAGCATGATGTGCTCGATGACGCCGTTGCGCACCTGGAGGCACTTCATGTCCTGGCCGCCGATGTCGAGAATGAACTCGACGCCGGGGACGAAGGCCTTCGCGCCGCGCAGGTGGGCGACGGTCTCGATCTCGCCGGAGTCCGCGCGCAGGGCCTCGATGAGGATGCCCTCGCCGTAGCCGGTGGTGGTCACGTGGCCGATGGTCGTGCCCTCGGGCATGGCGTCGTAGATGCCGTCCATGATGTGGCGCGCGGTACCCAGGACGTCACCGTTGTTGTTGCCGTACCAGGTGTAGAGAAGCTCGCCGTCCTCGCCCACCACGGCGCACTTCATGGTGGTGGAGCCGGCGTCGATGCCAATGAAGACGCGGCCGCGGTGGCTGGCCAGGTCGCCCTTGGGCACGACCTCCTTGTTGTGGCGCTCCTTGAACTCCTTGTAGTCCTCCTCGGTGGCAAAGAGCGGGTCCAGGCGCTGGACCTCGGAGCCCTGGACGTCCCTCAGCTGCTCGAGCGAGTGGATGACCTCGGCAAAGGACACGCGCTTCTCGGACTCGCCCGCCAGCGCGGCGCCGGTGGCCACGAAGAGGTGCGCGTTAGTGGGAACCACGCGGTGCTCCTCGTCGAGGTCGAGCGTGATGTAGAAGCGGCGGCGCAGCTCGGAGAGGTACTGGAGGGGCCCGCCGAGAAATGCCACGTAGCCCTTGATGGGGTGGCCGCATGCCAGGCCCGAGACGGTCTGCGTGACCACGGCCTGGAAGATGGAGGCGGCCACGTCCTCGGGGCGGGCACCCTCGTTGAGCAGCGGCTGGACGTCGGACTTGGCAAAGACGCCGCAGCGGCTGGCGATGGGGTGGATCTGCGTGGCGCCCTTGGCCAGCTCGTTCAGGCCCATGGCGTCGGTCTTGAGCAGGGTTGCCATCTGGTCGATGAAGGCGCCCGTGCCGCCGGCACAGGTGCCGTTCATGCGCTGCTCGATGCCGTTGTCAAAGTAGATGATCTTGGCGTCCTCGCCGCCAAGCTCGATGGCGACGTCGGTCTGCGGGATGAGGGCCTCCACGGCGCGCTTGGACGCGATGACCTCCTGGACAAACTCGAGGTCGAGCCACTTGGCAAGCAGCATGCCGCCGGAGCCGGTAATCGAGACGCGCATGGGGACGTTGCCCACCACGCGCTGGGCGCCCGCGAAGAGCTCCTTGGCCGTGGCGCGGATGTCGGTGTGGTGGCGCTCGTAGTTGGCGTAGACCAGGTTCCCCGAGGCGTCGATGACGGCAAGCTTGACCGTGGTCGAGCCCACGTCGATGCCCAGGCGCAGGTCGGCGCCGGTGAAGTCCTGCGGCGTTGCGGGATAGAGCTCCGCGCCGTTCTCGGTGAGTTCGAGCGGCTCTGCAGTTGCGTTGTTCTCGGTCATCAGTTGTTGTCCTCCTCGTCGGGAAGCATGACTGCCAGCGCAAAGCTGGGCAGGTCGAGCTCTATGGGGCTGTCGTACAGGTCGCCGGGGCGCACGAACATGAGGGCGGTCATGATGCGAGCCATGGTGCGCACGCTCTCGCGCATGCCGCCCTCGAGCCAGCGGAGAAGCACGCCGACCTCGGCAGATATCGCAAAGGTGAGGTAGTAGTCAAAGAAGGCGCCCACAGCGCGCAGGTCGATGCCGTCGAGCGCGCGGCCGGCCACGACCTCGTGGACCATGGAGCGAATGCACTGCGAGAAGGCCGGGTCTCCACCCTCGCCCAGAAGCGGGCGCAGGTACGAGCCACGCTTCTTGAAGTAGGAGAGCACTTCCTGCGAGCCGGGGCAGGGCTCCTGGTGATTTATGGCATCCGCGAGCTGGTCGAGATGCACGCTGGCAAGTTGCGCCACCAGCGGACGGAGCTCCGCGACCGTTTCCTTCTCGATGCAGTTCACGAGGTCCGGGATGTCCTTGTAGTGCGAGTAGAACGTGCGACGCGTGACGCCCGCGCGGCTGGTCACAGCGGTCACCGTGACACGAGAGAGGTCGCCCGTGGCGGATATCTCCTCCGCAAGCGCGTCCCGGAGCGCGAGGCGCGTGCGACGCGTGCGACGGTCCGTGACCTGCGGGGTGTCCTCTGCGCTTGCGGCCGGTTGGACATCGCGTGCGGCCGGCGAAACGTCGCTGACGTTTTGGCTCAAGCCCTGGCCCCCCATTTCTTCACACAGTGAGAACTAATTCACGCCGTGTGAAGTATTGCACAGTGTGAGTAGTTATTTCTCGGCGTGCTTGCCACTGCCCGAGTGTCACACGCGCTCCACAATGAGACAGAGGGACAGTCCCTTTGTCTCACTCCGACTGCAGCGCTATCCCCAATGAGACAAAGGGACTGTCCCCTTGTCTCACTAGATCACCCCAAGGCCCTTGGCCACGATGAAGATGAAGTCCTGCACGTTGGTGACGATCGTCTTTGCCGAGAGGCTCCCCCGATCGTGCAGCTTGTTTACTACAAACTCCGAGGCGTCGACGGCATAGATGAAGACCGGCCGTACGGTGCCATCGTCGTCGACGTGATAGCTGGGAGTGATGTTGCCGGTCGCAATCGTGTGCAACATGGTGGCCATGCAGATGACCGTCGTGGCCTTGCGGGAGAGCACGCGAATCTGGTGCTGGGACTCGTACACGTCCGCGATGGTCTCGGGCAGCGGGCCGTCATCGCGAATCGACCCAGCTAGCAGGAACGGGACGTTCTTCTTCACGCACGCGTACATGATGCCGTCGTGCAGGTCATAGTCATCAACAAACTGCGCGATCGATCCGGACCGCCGCACGCGGTTGATGGTATCCAAGTGGTTGTAGTGACCGTTTGGCATGCTCTGCTGCGTGCGAATGTCCTGGCCAAGCGCGGTGTGGAACATGGCGCCCTCGAGGTCCTGCGTGGCAAGGGCGTTGCCACCGGAGAGCGCGTCCACGTAGCCCTCCTCAACCAGCCGCTGCATGGCATGACGAGAATCCGCGTCAAACGCAAACGCCGGGCCCATCACCCACTCGACAAACCCGTGGTCGCGCTCGTATTTCAGCAGCTCGATGAGGTCGTCGTAGTCGCGCGTGTAGGCGGTTTCGCGGCTGCGGCCCTGACGGAACGAGAACTTCTCGCCATTGGACGCGGCAGGGTCCGCAAAGCCGTCCGTGTGGACGTAGATTCCGTCAGAGCCGTCCTCGCTTCTTCCCAGGGCGACAAGGTCTCCCTGCTTGAGGTGACGGCCGGTGACCACATGGAGGGTGCCGTCGTCTCTCAGAACGATGCAGGCATCCATGCGAGAAGAGGACGCCAGCTTCCATTTGCCATCAATCTTGAAATATTCAGGGTACATTGAAGTGCTGTGGAAGCCCTCTGGTATCACGCCGTTCTGCTCGACGGTCCCCCACCTCACGTTGGGCGCGTCGTCCAAGCCAAGCGCTGAGAAATCTGGGTGGTGATAGGCAGGCAGCTGGAACGCCATGGTTGCTCCCCTCTCGTCGATGCGTTGGATATAGCACGCGCGGGCCTGACGCATAGCAGCGCGTGCCGCATGGCAACAAACTTGACCCAGCGGGATATCACGACGAAAACATGGGACCCGCGAAAGCCGCCGCGCCGGCGATGGGCCGCAGGAACAGCGAGGAGCCGACGCACCGGCGCATGCGTATACTTCTCGCGGGGCAAAATACTACCCACAAGGCCGCCGAGAGGAGCAGGCGTGAAGACCTACAGCTTTAGCGCGCCAATCGAGAAGGTCGAGGGCATCGACGGCGCATTCGTGCGGGTGCCGCTCGACGTGCCGCGAGTGTTTGGCGCCGGGCGAATTAAGGTGCACGCAACTTTTGATGGCGCGCCCTACGACGGAAGCGTGGTTGCGTTCAAGCGCGATGACGGCGGGCGCGACTACGTGCTGGGCATTCGCAAGGACATCCGCGCTGCCATTGGCAAGGGGCCGGGCGAGAGCGTGGATGTCACGCTCGTCTGTGCGCAGGCGGACGGGCCGGCCAAGCGCTACGTTGACCTTCTCGCCGCCAAGGTAGAGCGCAAGGGTCGGAGCCGAGAGGAGCTGTACGCCGTGATCGAGTGGCTTCTCGGCTATGCGCCCGATGAGCTTGCCGACGAGCGCCTAGGGTCGGTGAGCTTTGCCTCCTGGCTTGACGAGGCGCCGGCATACAACCCCGCGGCGGCGCTGGTGGGCGGCAAGGTCTGCGGCATTGACGTAGCGGCGGTGGAGGATCCCACCATGCATCGGGTACGCGTGCTGGACAAGCTGGTGGACGAGCTGGCCAAGGGGCGTCCGCTCGAGAAGATCCTTCGCCACGCGTGATGGGATTTTTCTCCCCGGTAACGGGATTCCATTACCCGGTAACGGGATTCCATTACCCGGTATAAAAATCCCGCCTAGAGGAGGCGCTCAGACCACTCGGCTTCCTTGAAGCCGACAAGCACGAAGTCCTCTCCCACAACCAGAGGCCGCTTGACCAGCATGCCGTTGGTGGCGAGAAGGTCGAAGGCGTCCGCGTCGCTCATCCCCGCATCCAGCTGAGCCTTCACGCCTAGCTGCCGGTAGAGCTGCCCGCTGGTGTTGAAGAAGCGCCGCACAGGAACCCCGGAGCGGGCCTGCCATTCCGCGAGCTCCGCCGCCGTGGGGTTCTCCTCCACGATATGACGGTCAGCGTATGCAACGCCATGCTCGTCCAGCCACTTCTTGGCGCGCTTACAGGTAGAGCACTTGGGGTACTCGATGAAGAGCGGCTTGTTCACGGTGTTCTCCTCGTGTTCGCATGAGACAAAGGGACTGTCCCTTTGTCTCACTTTGTCTCATAGGTCGCGGCGGGTGAGGATCTCCTGCGGGATCAGGCGGCAGCCCTCCACAACGCTGCGCGCATAGGCGGCAGCCTCCTCGGTAAGGCCCTCGCACATGAGCGACATGTCCGGCATGCCAAGGTTCACCTGGCAGGTCTGCTCGTTGTCAGCAGGATCCGGGTAGCGGTCCTGAGCCTTGTCAATCATGAGCTGGTAGGCGGGGGTGAAGGGCGCAAAGGGGTAGCGCTCGCCCAAAACGTCACGCAGACGCACCATGATGTCGATGCCCGCTCGGTCGATGTCGCCCCAGTAGAGGACCTCAACGGAGTCCGCGCCCAGCGTGTCAAGAAGCAGCGCCAGGCGGTTATGCTCGAGGATGGGCGTGCCCCCGCCCAGCACCACGGCATGGATTCGCTCGCCCAGGATGGTTGTGCGACCCTCCTCGTACATGAGGTCGTGCACGTCAAGCCAGGGATCGAGGTTCTCGGTCACCAACACGCGCATGTGCTTCCTACGACGCGGCGCGTGGTAGAGAAGGTCAGGCTTGGGCATAGGTCGGTGGCGGATGACGTCCTCCATGCCCATCGCGCGCAGGAGCTTGTGGCCGTCGGACCCGTACTCAAAGAACTTCTCGTCGCCACCCATCTGGTAGGCAAGCTGACGACGCGTAATGTCACCGGGAAGCGCACCGTTTACCAGGGCGTCATTGATAGCCGTGAGCTGGCGCTCGAAGAGCGTGTACGCGCCGGGGTGGCTGAGCAGCCAACCGTTCATCCAGAAGCGCTGGTCAAGCTCGAGGATCTTGGCACGGACCTCGGTCTCGGCGGGGCCGCCGCGGCGAACGTAGGGAACCTCGGAGAGCTGCGTGGGATGAGAGGGACTGCCCTTCCCCACCCGACGCAGACGCCCGCGCTGGGTGCGCGGGGCCGAGGAGCGACCGGGCTTCTCCGCGCGCGCGGGGGGTGCGGGCTGCGCGGGGGCTTCGGGCTGCGCGGGCGATTCGGGCTGCGCGGGGGATGCGGGCTGTGCGGGCGATTCGGGCTGTGCGGGCGATTCGGGCTCTGGGGCATTGGCGGGCGCGGGAGCTGCCGCGGCAGCAGGCTCATTGGCTGTGGCGGCATCGTCCTCCGTGGGTGCCGCCTCGGGCGGCTCGGCCACCGCGGGGGCGGGCTCGCTCTCTGCCGACATACCCGTGGCGTCCGCGAGGCCCTCGTTCTTCTCGCCAGCGTCCTCTACCTGCGGCGGAACACGCAGGGTGTAGACGCCCTCCTGCCCCTCCACGGGGTCGAGCGCCTCGGCGAGAATGGCCGCGGTCAGCGCCACCTGAGCGCCCTTGCCATACTTGCCCACGATCCGCTGGATGTCCTCGTCGGTCACCACGTCGCCCCGCACGCGCACTAGAGAGCTCGCCACGGACGCGGCCTTGTTCTTCTGCGAGGGCTCCAGAACTTGGCAGAGAGCCTCCCTCAGATAATCAAGGTTCATACGTTCTGCGTCGGTAAGTTTTCGCGCCATGCCTGGTTCCTTTCATGCGGTCATGCAAGAAGGATACGGCAACGGCGAGGAAATCCCTGCATCGAAGCAGTCAATCTTGCATAACTACACGTGATATTACGCCTGCGTTGAATGGGATGAAGTGCACATCGAGAAGTACTTGCACGCGCGGAACGCGGAGCGTGGCGCACTGCCGCTCCGCGCTGCATCCGTTCTTACCGGCCCGTCGCGCCTCTCGGCAAAAACCTGCGGAAACGCAAAGGGAATCCCACGTACCGGTAACTAGCAAGGTGTCCTACTCTTATGCGGCAGGCTGTGGCAAGGCTGCGGCAGGCTGTGGCAAGACGCACCTGTTGCCAAAGCCACATCCCACGCTTGCGCACCCCGCGCCACCACCCTGCTTCAACAGCTAGCGTCTCTCCAGGAGCTCCTTCAGCGCGTCAAGCGCGTAGTCCACGTCATCCTGCGTGTTGAAGAAGCCAAACGAGAAGCGCACGGTGCCTGTGGGAAAGGTGCCAATGGTCTTGTGCGCGGAGGGCGCGCAGTGCAGCCCAACGCGCACGCTAATGTGATAGAGCTCGTCCAAGAGGGTTGCCACCTCGGCCTCATCACGCCCCGGCGTGGCGAGAGAAACCACGCCTACGCGCTTCTCGGCGTCATGGCGCCCACACACGCGCACGCGCCCCGCGCGCTCCAGCGGCTCCAAGCCCTCCAGGAACCGCTGCGTAAGGCCAAGCTCATGCGCAAGCACGGCACCCTTCCCCTGCGCGGCGTGCCATCCCAGCGCCGCATGCAGCCCCACGATACCCGGCAGGTTGGGCGTGCCTGCCTCAAGGCGGTCCGGCATGAAATTCGGGATGGTCTCCTTGTCGCTCACGGAGCCCGTACCCCCAACCACCAGCGGCTCGACACGATGCGCAAGCTCCTCCGTCAACGCCACGCCGCCAATGCCCTGCGGGCCGAGGAGCCCCTTGTGACCCGTGAACGCCACGGCATCAATGCCCATAGCCTCCATGTTTATGGGAAGCACGCCCGCGGTCTGCGCCGCGTCGAGAATGAACGCCAGCCCGTGCGCACGACAGAACTCCCCCACCTTGGCCGCAGGCATCACGGTGCCCGTCACGTTACTGGCGTGCAGCATGACAACGGCGCGCGTGTTTGGCTGCAGGCACCCCGCTAGCGCACCCACATCGAGCATGCCCGTCTCATCGCATGGGCAGCGCGTGAAGCTCACGCCACGCGACCCCAGCTGCACGAGGGGCCGCATGACCGCGTTGTGCTCCATGGACGAGACAATGACGTGGTCGCCCTCGTGGAGAAGCCCCTTGATGAGAAGGTTGAGCGACTCGGTCACGTTCCGAGTAAAAGCGATGTCGCGGGCGTCCGGCGCGCCAAAGAGCGCGGCGAGCGCCTCCCTGGTCTCCAGCACCACACCCTCGATGTCAAACGCGCTGGCATACGAGCCTCGCCCCACGTTGGCGCCGCATGTGGTCATGAACTCGTACATGGCCTGGGGCACGCAGTCTGGTTTGGGGAACGTGGTGGCGGCGTTATCCAAATACGCGTTCATCGGTCTACCAGTACCTTTCGCCTAATAACAAACAAATTTTCATGAGTCCAAACAATTATATATGAGTCCCCAGCCCCACACGGACGGTCAGGAAAGGAGTGTGCCACATGAACCTTAGCAAGAACGAGAAGGCAATGACGATCATTGCCGGCGTCATCATGGGCGTGATCGGCGCCTCGCTCGTGCTCTTTGGAAACCCCAAGAACATGGGCTTCTGCATCGCGTGCTTCCTGCGCGACACCGCCGGCGGCGTTGGGCTTCACCGAGCCGAGGTGGTCCAGTACATCAGGCCCGAGATTATCGGCCTCATCTTTGGCAGCCTCTTCGCCGCGCTGGCCACCAAGGAGTTCTCGCCCCGCGGCGGCTCCGCGCCCATGACCCGCTTCGTGCTGGGCTTCTTCGCCATGATTGGCGCCCTCATGTTCCTGGGCTGCCCGTTCCGCATGATCTTGCGCATCGCCGGCGGCGACCTCAACGCCATCGTGGCCTTCGTGGGCTTTGTCTGCGGCATAGCCACCGGCGTGTTGTTCCTCAACCGCGGCTACTCGCTCAGCCGCACCCGTAAGGTCTCCAAGTCCGAGGGCAGCATCCTTCCCGTAATCGCCCTCGTCTTCCTGGTGCTTATCGTTGCTGCCCCCGCCTTCATTTTCTTTAGCGAGAAGGGCCCCGGCTCGATGCACGCGCCTCTCGCCATCTCGCTCATCGCCGGCATCATCGTGGGCGCGCTTGCCCAACGCACCCGCTTCTGCATGGTGGGCGGCATCCGCGACATGATTCTCTTCCGCGAGAACCGCCTGCTCCTGGGCTTTGTGGCCGTGCTCGTCTCCGCGCTGGCGATGAACCTCATCTTCTCCGCCACCACCGGCACCTCGTACTTCAACCTGGGCTTCGAGAACCAGCCCATCGCCCACAGCGACGGACTGTGGAACTTCCTGGGCCTCTATCTCACCGGCTTTGCCTGCGTGCTCCTGGGCGGCTGCCCACTGCGCCAGCTCATCCTCTCCGGCGAGGGCAACACCGATAGCGCCGTGACCATCCTCGGCCTCTTTGTTGGCGCCGCGTTCGCACACAACTTTGGCCTCGCCGCCAGTGGCGACGGCCCCACCGTCAACGGCATGATCGCCGTGGTGATTGGCATCGTCGTCGTTGCCGTGATTGCCTTCACCAACCTCAAGACCGCAAAGGAGTAGCCATGAAGACTATCGACGCACAGGGGCTTTCGTGCCCGGAGCCGGTCGTGCTCACCAGAAACGCCGTGAAGGACAACCCTGAGGGCGTGGCCGTGCTGGTCGACGCCGTGGCCGCACGCGAGAACGTCACCAGGTTCGGCAAGAGCCAGGGCTACGACGTGGCCGTGGAGGATACCGAAGATGGGTGGAAGCTCACCCTCACCAAGGCGTAGGGCGATACCGTGGCCGACAAGAGCTACATCGCCCTCTTCTACTCGCACTTTGGCGCCACGCGCTACGCCAAGCTGCTCACGAGCACCGGCTGGCAGAACCGCATGTCCCCCGTGCCGCGCTCGCTCAGCAGCAGCTGCGGCACCTGCGTGAGGTACGCAGGCCCTGCGCCCTGCCCCACGGCGAAGGTTCCCGAGGAGGTCGAGAAGATCGTGGAGGTGCACGAGGGCGAGGGCCCGCTCTACGCCACGGTCTACGAGTTCGAGGACTAGCCACAAAGCGGCAGACAGCAGCAAGCGCTCACCAGAAGGGCCCGCCGGCACGAAGCCGACGGGCCCTAAAGCGTAGCTATGCGAGACGGACGAGACATGCGAGACGAGCGCGCAGCAAGCGGCTACTCGTTGTCGCCGCCGGTGGCCTTGGTGGCGCTGATCGCCGCGGCGGTGTCCTTGGCGTCGTGCCACACCCAGTCGGTGAAGGCGGGGTGGTCGTAGCCGTTGTCGACGGCAAACTGGAAGGCGTCCTGGCGGAACTGCTCCCACTCGGCGATCTGGTCGGCCCACCTCTCGGCGTCCAGGATGCGCAGCGCGTCGGCGGCAAGCGCCCAGCGGTCCATGTGGTTCAGGCGCAGCATGTCGTACGGCGTGGTCGTGGAGCCCTGCTCCTCGTAGCCGTGGACGTGGAAGTTGTCGTGGTTCGGGCGGTCCCAGATGAGGCGGCGGACCGTGCCGGGATAGGCGTGGAAGGCGAAGAGCACGGGCTTGTCGGCCGTAAAGAGCGCCTCGAACTGCTCGTCGGTGAGGGCCTCGTCGTTCTCGGAGGCGTTCTGGATCTTGAGCAGCTCGACCACGTTCACCAGGCGGCACTTCACGCCCAGCTTGTCGAGAAGCTCGAGCGCGGCCATGGTCTCCTGCGTGGGCACGTCGCCGCAGCAGCCGAGGACAATGTCGGGCTCCTCGCCGTCAGCGGTGGTGGACGCCCACTTCCACTCGGCGGCGCCGGCCGCGAGCTCCTCGCGGGCCTCGTCGAGCGTGACCCACGTGGGGGCGGGCTGCTTGCCGGCGAAGACCGCGTTCACGCAGTTGGTGGAGGTGTAGGCGCGCTCCGCCACGGCCAGCAGCAGGTTGGCGTCGGCCGGGTAGTAGATGTTCACCACGTGGTCGTTGTTGAAGCACTTGTTGAGAAGGACGTCGACAAAGCCGGGGTCCTGGTGCGAGAAGCCGTTGTGGTCCTGGCGCCAGACGTGGCTGGAGAGCAGCATGTTGAGGCCGGAGATGGGCTTGCGCCAAGGGATCTCGCGCACGGTGGCCTCGAGCCACTTGCAGTGCTGGTTGACCATCGAGTCGACGATGTGCACGAAGGACTCGTAGCTCGACCACAGGCCGTGGCGGCCGGTGAGGATGTAGCCCTCGAGAAGGCCTTCGCACTGGTGCTCGGAGAGCTGCTCGATGACGTTGCCCACGGGCGAGAGGTGCTCGTCGTTCGCGGGGTCGTCGTTGAGGTCGCCGTTGAACCACTGCTTGTCCGTCACCTGGTAGCTCGGCTGCAGGCGGTTGGACGCCGTCTCGTCGGGGCCAAAGATGCGGAACATGTCGCGGTTGTTGTTGATGAGCTCGGCCGTGTACTCGCCCAGCACGCGGGTGGCCTCCGTGGCGCCAAAGCCGTGGCCGCCGTTCTTGACGTCGACCTCGTACTTGGAGGTCTCGGGGAGCTTGAGGTCCTTCAGGAGCCTGCCACCGTTGGCGTTGGGGTTGGCGCCAAGGCGCAGCTCGCCCTCGGGCATGAACTCGGTGACCTCGGGACGGATGGCGCCCTTCTCGTCGAAGAGGCCCTCGGGCTCGTAGGACTCGAGCCAACCCTTGAGGACCTCGAAGTGGGCCTCGGTGTCGCGGGCGGACGCCAGGGGCACCTGGTGCGCACGCCAGGAACCCTCGGTCTTCTTGCCGTCGATCTCCTTGGGGCAGGTCCAGCCCTTGGGGGTGCGGAAGATGATCATCGGGTAGAACGGGCGGGACGCCTCGCCGGCGGCCGCACGGCGCTTGATGTCGCAGATCTCGTCGAAGACCTCCTCGAGGAGCGCGGCGAAGCGACGGTGGATGGAGGCGTGGTCCTCCTCGTCAAAGCCGGCGACGAAGTTGTACGGGTGGTAGCCCATGCCGCGGAAGAACTCGTCGCGCTCGCCGTCGGAGATGCGGGCGAGGATCGTGGGGTTGGCGATCTTGTAGCCGTTGAGGTGCAGGATCGGCAGGACGATGCCGTCGGTCAGCGGGTCCATGAACTTGTTCGTCTGCCAGCTGGTGGCAAGCGGGCCGGTCTCGGCCTCGCCGTCGCCCACCACGGCAACCGCGAGCATGCTGGGGTTGTCGAGAACCGCGCCGTACGCGTGGGAGAGCACGTAGCCAAGCTCGCCGCCCTCGTGGATGGAGCCGGGGGTCTCGGGCGCGTAGTGGCTGGGGATGCCGCCGGGGTAGGAGAACTGGCGGAAGAACTTCTGGAGGCCGGCCTCGTCGTTGGTGATGTCGGGACGAATCTCGCGGTAGGTGCCGTCGAGCAGGGACTGCGCGGTGCCGGCAGGTCCGCCGTGGCCGGGGCCCATGAGGAAGATGGCGTTCTGCTGGTGGTCGCGGATGAGGCGGTTCACGTGGCCAAAGAGGAAGTTGACGCCGGGCGTGGTGCCCCAGTGGCCAACGAGGCGGTGCTTCACGTCCTCGCGGGTGAAGCCGTCGGGGCCGTCCTGGTTCTTGAAGTCCGCGCGCATGAGGGGGTTGGAGCGCAGGTAGATCTGGCCGACGGACAGGTAGTTGGCGGCACGCCAGTACTTGTCGACCCACGCGATCTCATCCTCGCTCACCGGGCCGTCGAGCTTCTTCCATGGGGTTCCCAACACAGGCTGAGCCATTCTTTCTCCTCTCGCTGACGGGCCATGTGGCTCCGCCTCTTTGGTGAGCCGCTCGGCCGACGTTTGGCACGGGCTTTTCCGCCAGTGCCTGGCACACGGACCTCTCGGCTGCCGCTGCGCAGACCTTTCGGCTGCCGCTCACGAACTTGTCTCTACCACTCACAGCTGCAGTGTAGTTGGTAAAACGTTTTACTTAGACGAGAAGAACTCAGAAATCTTGACAGCGCCGCAAGTTCTGCACAATTGACGCCCAAAGCGTGGTTTGTACGACGCCGCTGCGAGAACTTCCCTTCCGGTGTAAATATGGCGCCCGAGAAGCCCTTTCATATGTGATTGCTGCGATAACGCACGCTCTGGCGCCATTCCGACGCCGGAGGAGCCCTTTTGTACGTAGTTGCTGCTGCAACGTATCCTCCGGCGCCATTCCGACACCTGAAGGGCTCTCTCATACGGAATCGCCGCGATAGCGTACCCTCCGGCGCGACGCGTTCGCAGCTCAACCGAACCAGCCTACAGCCGGAGACCCGTCCGTCACCCTCTCCGACGAGTTTAAAAAGCCTTTCACGTTTCCGCAGTTGGCTCGAAACCGTATTAAGAAATGGAGCTAGACTCCACCGGGGAGGGCACGGAGACGCCGTGATTTCAGGTCCGTGCCAGGTCTCCAGCAACGCAACTTCCGGTTGGCGGCAGTTTTGGTTCAGTTCCTTATACGTCACTGCTGATGGAACAATTCGCTGACCTGCAGTTTATCAAACATCGAACCGCCGGATACTTTAGGGTACCGAGAAAAACTGCCACCAACCGTCAATTCGTGCCAGAAGGCTGCGCGCCACCGTCGCTCGACGCCCTTACAGCGCCCGGACGCTGTCCTTCTCGACCAGCCGCGGCGTGAGGATTCGCTCGACCGGCGCCGCCACATCGTCGTCCCTAGCATGCTCCCCCACCCTCGCAAGCATCATCTGCACCGCGACCTCAGAGATTGCGGGCGCGTTCTGCTCGATGGAGGTGAGCGCCGGCTCGAAGAGCGAGTCCGCCGCACTGTTGTCGTAGCTCACCACCGAGAGGTCCTCGGGCACGCGCAGCCCACGCTCGTACACGCGCTTGAGCAGCCCCAGCGCAATGTTGTCGCTGCTTGCAAACGCCGCCGTGGCGTCAGTGGCGAGAAGCCCCTCGGCCGCCTGCCAGGCGTCGGGAATGTAGTAGTCGCTCTCGAAGACCAGCCCGGGGTCAAACGCAATGCCGTGCTCGCCCAGGGCGCGGCGATAGCCCGCAAGGCGCAGCCGACCAGTGTTGGAATCGGGATTGATGATACACGCCACGTGTTGGTGGCCGTGCCGCAGCAGGTGATCCGTGGCCAGGTAGCCGCCAAGCTCGTTGTCGTAGCGCACGCGGTCACAGCTTACTCCGTCAATAAAACGGTCAACCATCACGAGAGGAACGGGCAGCTGCGTGAGGTCGTCTATCAGCTCCTTGTCGGTGGTGAACTCGTCCGAGACCACAAGGAAGATGCCATCCACGCCGCGGTTCACCAGCAGGCGGACCAGCTCCGCATCGCTCTCGGAAGAGCCCACGGAGTTGGTGATAAGGAGCAGGTAGCCCCTCTCGCGGCAGAGAACCTCGAGGTTGTTGGCAAGCGAGGCAAAGTAGCGGCTCTGGATGTTGGGCACGACCAGCCCAAACGAGTGCGACTGCTGCATCACAAGGCTGCGGGCAATCTGGTTGGGGATGTAGTGCTTGCGCCGCGCTACCTCCTTGATGCGGCGACGGTTCTCCTCGCTCACGCGGCACGGCCGGTTGTTGAGGACGAGAGACACCGAGGTGGGCGAGAGACCCACCTCGCGCGCTATGTCCTTGAGCGTGACCTTTGCCATGCCGTCTCTCCGTTGTCTCGAGCGGGGTTCCGCAGGTTCCCTACCGAAGATAGCTCTCTCAACCGACTGGCGCGAGACTAGCTCCCAATTTTGGGAGATAAGCTCGCAAATTTGGGAGCTAGCGCATCCCGCCGGCGCTCCACGCCCCGCGATGAGACAAAGGGACTGTCCCTTTGTCTCATCCTTTGTCTCATCGCGGGGCTACACTGTTGCCTGCAGTAACCCGACGTCGTGCGGAGACCCCATGGACTTCAACCCCATCACCATCGCGCTCATTGCCGCCGCAGCGGCATACTTCATCGTCGAGCAGGTCATGCGCAGCACGCGCCTCAACAAGTTTGCGCTGCTCCTGCGCGACGGCCGCTGCGACGAGGCGCTCGAGCTTCTCGACAAGCCCAGCTCCAAGTGGCTCTACCCGCCGTTCAACAGGGAGTATATGAAGCTCAACGCCTACCTCGTGAAGGATGACGTCGAGGGTGCGTCTCGACAGTTCGACGTCCTGCTCACCATGCGCTCGTCGAAGAACCAGCGCAGCGAGGTCGTGGT
Organism: Tractidigestivibacter montrealensis; assembly: GCF_024741235.1. Classification (GTDB taxonomy): domain Bacteria; phylum Actinomycetota; class Coriobacteriia; order Coriobacteriales; family Atopobiaceae; genus Tractidigestivibacter; species Tractidigestivibacter montrealensis. Next base: position 136,056 of record NZ_JANSKA010000001.1, read on the forward strand.
GAAGGCCTATCGCTTCTACATGGAGCACGAGCGCTACAAGGACGCAAAGCCGCTGCTCGAGGAGATCGAGAAGACGGCCGAGAAGCCCGTGGCCGAGGAGTCGCGCCTCATGTGGGAGATCTTTGCCGAGAACGACACAAGCCACATTCCCGAGATGGAGAAGCACTACGAGGAGGCAAAGGGGCCGCAGCAGCGCATGCGACTCGCGCTGCTCATTGCCACCCAGTACGAGAACGCCCACAACAAGACCAAGGTCACCGAGTGGCGCAGCAAGGCCAACGACGCCGCGGGCGAGCTGCAGGACATGGCACGCCGCGCGGCCAGCGGCAAGGGCGGCGAGAAGAAGTAGGGGTGCCTGCGCGCGGAACCCTGCTCTCGTTCTTTAGCGGAAGCTGAGAAAAGCGATTCGCGCGACCTGGGCAAGCGTCGGTCTCAGTTCTCAATAAATCGCTAAAGAACGAAGGCATTGGGGGGCAGAAGGCCGCTACAGACTCCAATCGCTACAATAGAAGAAATTTCTTCTAGAGCGGGTAGGTGAGAGCTATGCCACGAATCGTTCCCGTGAGCGACTTTCGCGCAGACATCAAGTCCGTCTCCCAGTTCACCGACGAGGGCGAGGTAGTTGTCCTCACCCAGAACGGGCGCCCCAAGTGGGCGATGGTTGACTACGACACCTGGAACGCCGCAGCAAGCGCGCAGGAGAGGTCGTTCTCGCAGGCAATTCGAGAGACCGAGCAGAGCGAGGCGACGGGTAACCTCACCCTCCTGAGCGCAAAGGAGGCGCGAGCCGCCCTCAAGGCGAGACGAACGTCGTGAAGCGCAGGGAATACCTGCTCACCGACGCGGCCGTGAAGGACCTCGGCAAACTCGAGGACTACGTACTTACCTATCAGGACGAGGCCTTCGTCGAGCGCCTTGAGGACGAGTTCTTCTCCGCCTTTGAGCGCCTGTTCCAAGAGGCGGAGCAGCACCCCATCTACCACTTTGAACCACCGCTGCCAGTGCTTCACGAGTACCGGTCTGTCAACGTCTACAACTTCAAGGTGTTCTACTACGTCGACGACGAGCACGTGGTCATCTATCGAATTAGGCACCTGCTCTCGGACTTCTCACGAGAGGCATGGTAGGCAACGCACCGCCTCTTGCGGCACCCCACCGGAACCGATGGGGTGCCGCGCTTTTCGTCGCTTGCTGAGCTATGGCTGCTCAGACGTTCCTACAGCTGGATTGAGACGGTCTGGGGCTCGGTGAGCGGGGCGACCTTGGCGTAGGTCGTCACGCGGTCGTCGTCGATGACGCCCTTCCAGTCGAGGCCAAAGCCAAAGTCGTAGGCGTTGCCCGCCGAATCGACATGGCACACCAGGTCGCGGGGCACGTCCTCGTCGTTCGCCTCGACGGTGTCCATGTCCGCGGGCTGCTGCAGGGGCAGGAGGCCACTCGGCTCGACCTTGCCGCCAAGGATGTCGGCAAGCGGAAGGTCGGCAGCGCCAAAGTGCATCACGATGCCCTGGACCTTGTCCTCGAACTCGGAGAAGACCATTGGCGTGCTGGCGTTGATGACAACCACCACGGGCTTGCCGGCCATGAGCTCGACCGTGTCGAGGATGGAGTCAAGGTCGCTCTCGTTCTGGGCAGTCGTGGACTGACCAAAGTACGCGCGGTTCTCCTGGCTGCCATCCGCGAGCTTGTCGCCCGCAATCGAGGTCTTGCGCACGTTTGCTCCGTCTGCCGTGTAGGTGCGGTACTGAAGCGTCTTGGGCACGTAGGTGTAGGAGCCGTCGCCGTTGGGGATTGCGCCGTCGCCCGTGGCAGGCGAGTCGACAAAGACGATCGCGAAGTCGCAGTCCGCAACCTGGTCGGCAGTGAGACGCGTGAGGTCAGACTCCTGATAGGTGGGCTTCCCGTCCTGGTCAGCAGGGCCGGTGGGGTCGCCGATGGAGTCGCTCACGATGTCAAGGCAGTCCGCGACCTTGGTCGCATCGAGGGGGAGCTTCATCGTGGCACCCGTCGCCATGTTGCCCGTGGCACCGGCCGCCTGAGCAGGCGTGTACTTCACCGGCACGTAGACCTTGGGCTTCTGGGAGCGCTCGCAGATCACGTTGCCCTCGTTCTTGAGAAGGACGACGCACTTGTCGGCGGCATCGCGCGCAGTTGCGGCAAGCTCGTCACCCTCGAGCAGCTTGACCGCTGCCTTCGAGTCGGTGTAGGGGTTGTCGACCAGGCCGGGCTCGAAGTAGGTGACGAGGATGCGCCGCGCGGACTCGCGGATGCGCTCGTCTGCGCCGTCCTGCCCAAGCTCGCTCACGAGCATGTCGTAGGCCTCCTTGAGCGACTCGAGGTCAGAACCGCCGCCAACCTGGTCGAGGCCGCAGTCGATGATCTTCTTGAAGCGCTCGGGCTTGGTGAGGCCAGCCACGCCCCAGGGGGTGGAGACAAAGCCGCCGGGGTCGTCCGTCACGCCCCAGTCCGAGCAGATCAGGCCGTCGTAGCCGCACTGGTCGCGCAGGATGCCGATCTTGAACTTTGAGAATGCCGAGCCGACCAGCTCGCCGTACTCCTCGTCCTTCGAGTACGCGATGGAGTACGACGTCATGACGCCGGAGGCCTGGCCCGTGGAGTCGTCCAGCTTGAGACCGCCGTCCAGGAAGTTCACGAGCGTCGCCTTGAAGTTGTCGCCGGGGTAGACGTTGAACTTGCCAAAGTCGCCGTGTGCCTCGCGGCCGGACTCGCCGGCGCCGTCACCCGGGAAATGCTTCATCTGGGTGCCGACGGACTCTGCTCCCCAACCGGTGTCCTTGCCGTCGACGTACGTGGACTGCAGGCCGTCGATGGTGGCACGCGTAAGGTCGCGCGAGAGCGCGGGGTCCTCGCCAAAGGCGCCGGTGATGCGGCTCCACCTGGGCTCGCCGCACATGTCGATCTGCGGCCCGAGCAGGCAGGTGACGCCCACGGCGCGGTAGCACTTGGAGATCTGGTCGGCGACGGACTTCGCAAGCTCGGGGTCGAAGCTCGCGGCCAGCGAGAGGTTCGTGGGGAACTTGCCGAAGTCGCGCGGGTTGGTCGAGAGGTTGAACGGGATGCTGTTGGGCTTGGCCTCGCAGTACGCCTGGCAGGCGTTGTTCCAGTCGGACTGCGACTTGCCGTCACCCTGGGTGGCAAAGCTCAGCGCCGTGCGAACGCCCAGGTCAAACTGATTGCTCACGGCCATTTCGCCGCCGGCGGAGAGGTCCTTGGCCTCCTCGACCATGACGGAGGAATGGAGCATGAGGGGGAGCTCGTCGTCGACCGAAAGCTCCTTCGCCCATGCGGCCGCGCGGTCCTGGGGGCTCTGGCGCCAGTCCTCAAAGAGGTCGAGCACGCCGTTGCCGTTGAGGTCCTTGAACGCATAGCCGTCGACCTGAATGATGCCCAGGCCTGACTCGGGGCTGTACGAGAGGGTCGCGCCGCCCTCCTGGGTGATCAGGTTGTAGCCGTCCTTCTCCTCCTCGCTCCACTTGGCCTTGGTACCGGAGGCGTCCGGCTTGATGGGGTACGAGTCTGCAGCCGGCAGCTTGCCGTCAGACGCCTCGCCAGAGGTCCCGCATGCCGCGAGCACCGTTGCCGAGGCCGCCGCCATGGCAGACGAAAGAATGAAGTTCCTCCTGGTAGTTGATGCCATATTCCCTCCTCGTGTGCGTGCGGGTCCCTCCCCGCAACCTTCCGAGGGTCATCCTCCCTCGCGTGGGACGGCACGTCTCGACCACGTCGCGACCAGTAGCCTTTTGGCTTCGAACGACACGGCGTTACTCGCCAGCGGCCACTTGTCGAGAAGGGCAGGCAGCCACTCTCGGCTCGTGTACCATCGGGTTTGTCGCACGTGAAGGGGGGCTTTGGTGTATCAGGTGCTGCTTCTTGAGGACTCGCCGGCTGCCGCGCAGTCGCTTCTCGCCCATGTGAGGCGCTACTCGCGCGAGCATGACGTGGAGCTTGCCGTTACCTGGCGGGACTCCGCCCGCTCGCTGGTGGAGCTTTCCGAGAAGGCCGACCTCATCCTCATGGACATCGAGATGCCCGGCCTTGACGGCATGGAGGCGGCGACGCTCATGCGAACCTTCGATGCCACCACCCCCATCATCTTTGTAACCAACCTCGCCCAATTCGCAGTTCGCGGCTACGAGGTCGACGCGCTGGACTTCATGGTGAAGCCCGTGAGCTACGGGGCGTTCTGCATGCGCATGGACAAGGCGCTTCGCGTGATGGAGAGAAACGCCTCGCGCTCGCTGGTGCTCAAGACCCAGGGCGGCATCACCGTGGTGAGGGTCTCGGAGATTGCCTACATCGACTCGCACGGCCATGACCTGCAGTTCCATCTAACCGACGGGCAGACGGCGGTCGAGCGGGGAACGCTCGCCTCGGTGGAGGAGAGGTTGCCCGCGATGCAGTTCGTGCGCGTCTCGAAGGGGACCATCGTCAACATGGTGCAGATCAAGCGGTACAGGTCATCGGAGGTCGTGCTTCTCGACGGGACCACCTTCGCAGTAGGCCGCACCATGCGCACGTCTGTGGTCGAGAAGGTCAACGCGTTCTTTGGCACCCTGGGAGGGGCCAGATGAGCGGTATGACCGGGGCGGCAGGGGCAGCAGGCGTGATCGGGCCGCTCTGGCTTCTGCTGCAAATCGAGATCCCCGTCTTCCTTCTGGCAGACGCACTGCCAACGCGCAAGGTTCCCCTCCCCCTGCGCGTACTTGTCGTAGCCGCGCTTCTCTCGCCCGTCGCCCTGCACCTCATTGCGTCCTGGGGAGACGGGACGGTTGACGTTGCAGGCTACCTCCTCACCTTTGCCTCGCTCCTTTTGCTCTCGGCGGCTTCGGTGTGGGCGGTCTTCTCGACGTCTGTCTGGACTGCCTTCTTCTGCTCCTCTGCCGGCTACACCGCACAGGGGTTCGCCACCGGCGTTCAGGGGGTCCTCCGAGGCACGGCGCGGCTGACGCAGATCGAATCGCTCGCCGCGATTCCCGACGACCTGGTTCTTCTCGTCACGTACATTGGCTTCTACCTGCTGTTTGTTCGAAAAGTGCGCAGGAGTCGCCTCGAGCTTGTGGCAGACGGGCGCATGCTCCCCGCCTTTGGGATGTGCATCCTTGCGGTGATCGGGCTGGACGTCCTGCTCAAGCAGCTTGAGTCCCAAGGGCTTGCGCCCTCGACCATCCTTGCGCTTCGCTGCGTCCACCTGGCCTTTTGCGCCTTTCTCCTCGGCTTTGAGTACCGCTCGCTGGTTGGGTCCCGCCTGGAGACCGAGGCGACGGTCGACCGGCACATCCTCGAGGAGCGGAGCCGGCAGTACGAGGAGAGCAGGCTCTCCATCGAGGCCGTCAACCGGCGCATGCACGACATTGTCCGCAGCACCACCGAGGACGCCCGCCAGATGGGCGCGCTCGACAACCCCCAGGTGAATGACCTGCTCGTCCAGATGGTGAGCGAGGTCAACCACTACGACGCCATCATCCGCACGGGAAACGAGGCGCTGGACACCGTGCTCACCGAGAAGAGCCTCGTCTGCGAGTCGAACGGGATGAGCCTCTCGCCCATCGCGGATGGCGAGGCGCTGGCGTTCCTGAGACCGGCCGAGATATACGTGCTGGTCGGCGGGGTGCTTGACCTTGTGATCGACCAGGTTCGGCACGTTGGAGACCCCTCGCAGCGCGACATCTCGTTCATCGTGAGGCGACGCGGGGACATGGTCACGATTTCGGCGCAGGGCTACGAGGCGGAGCAGAGCGAGGACGAGAGACGCGTCACGCGCCGCGAGTTGGACCGCCTTGCCAGGCGCGTGGTCGACGCGCACCGTGGGTCGGTCAGCTCCAGCACGGAGGGGGACACCAGGCTCATCGTCGTCTCGATGCCAATCGACTAGGCCACCGCCTGGCTCTCCGCCCGCACCCCCGGGCGCCCACGACCCTAGAGCATCGCCGGGTTGAGCGTCACGCCAAAGTCGTGCGCAATGGCGCGCAGGTCGTCATCGGTGATGGTCTGCCTCACGCCGCCGCAGGAGAGAACGCGCACGTAGACGTCAGCGCTCTTCTCGATGGTATGCGCAAGCCCAAACGCGGTGTCGAAGTCCGGTCCGCTCACGAAGAGCCCGTGCATGGCCCAGATTGCGGCCTGGTAGGTCTCCATCTTCTTGCTCGTGGCACGCGCAATGTCAACGCCACCGGGGACCATCCACGGCACCACTCCCACGCCCTCGGGGAAGACCACCGGGCACTCCGTGGCGCTCTGCCAGAGCGCGCGCGTAAAGTCGCGGTCGGTGAGCGGCAGCACGTAGGTGAGCGCAATCACGTTGGTGGCGTGGCAGTGGTAGATCACGCGGTTGGCGCCGTCGGTCACGCGCTTGCGCACGCTGTGGTTCATGAGGTGCGTGGGGAACTCGCTCGTGGGGACGCTGCCAGAAAGGCCCCATACCACGCGCCAGCGCTCGCCCTTCTCGTCCAACTCGCAGATGCCAATGTTTGCCTCGGGGTCAAGCGCCACGTTTCTCAGGTACTTGCCCGAGCCCGTCGCCACAAAGTACTCCCCCGCCAGGTTTGGCAGGGCAACGCCGATCTCGTGCCACTCGCGCGGCTCGCCAAAGAACGGACGCGCGGCCTCCACGTCCCTCTCGCTCAGACGGTACGTAAGGTTCCCGCCGTTGCGCTCGTGCCAGCCCTGCAGCCAGCCGTCGTTGCACATGCGAACAAAGCCCTGCACAAAGTCCAGATCAACCATTGCCATGAGTGTTGCTTCCCTTCTCGCCTGCGCTTATGCGCGAGTGCTTAGAACGTCGTCCTCGTACGACTTGACCTTGTCCCACAGCTCGCCCTCGAGCGGCACGCCCTCGCGGCGGCAGTACTCGTCCCACACGTCGCCAAAGGGCATGCACTTGAACTGCTCGAGCACCAGCATCTTGCGCGAGTCCTGGAACGTGTTCTGCAGCTCCTTGAGCTGGTCCGTGGGCTGGAGCAGCTGGAAGAGCAGGGCCTTCTCCATGGAACGCATGCCGCACGCCCACGCGCCAATACGGTTGATGGCTGCGTCGAAGAAGTCCATGCCAATCATCGACTTCTCCCAAGCACCCGGCACGCGCACGATCTCGCCGGCAAGCTCGCGCAGGTCGTCGTTGAAGAGGGTCACGTGGTCCGAGTCCCAGTGCATGGGGCGCGTCACGTGTAGCGGCAGGTGGTCAAAGAAGAGCGCCAGCGCGGAGAGCTTGTCTGCCACGTTCTCCATGGGGTTGAAGTGGCCGGTGTCGAGAAGCACGCAGGCGCTCCCGCCGTGGCGCGCAGCCCAGCCCTCGTAGAGCTCCTGGTCGCCCACCGTGAAGCCCTCGACGCCCAGGCCAAAGACCTTCTGCTCGAAGGCGTCCACCACGTGCGGCGCGGGCTCGGCATAGATGCGGTCAAGCGCATCCACCAGGTTCTTGCGCAGGCCATAGCGGTCGGTTGGGGTATCCTTCAGGCCGTCGGGGATCCAGAAGTTGAGAAGGACCTCGTCGTCTAGCTCCTCGCCGATCCTCTCGGCAATCTGGCGGCAGCAGATGCCATGGCGGATCCAGAACTCGCGGGTCTCCGCATCCGGGGAGCTCACCGTAAGGCCGTGGTTCACGCGCGGGTGCGAGAAGAACGTGGGGTTGAAGTCGATGCCAAAGCCCTGCTCGCGCGCCCACTCGACCCAGGGACGGTAGTCTTCGTAGGTGAGCTGGTCGCGGTCGTGCCAGGGGTTCTCGTCCGAGAAGACCGCGTAGCTTGCGTGCAGGTTCACGCGCTTGGCGCCGGGGATGAGGCTTGCGGCGTAGGCGAAGTCCGCCGTGAGCTCCTCGAAGTTGCGGGCGCGGCCTGGATAGTTGCCCGTGGTCATGATGCCGCCCGAGGCGGGGTTATCGCCCTGGTCAAAGCCCTGCACGTCATCGCCCTGCCAGCAGTGCATGGAGATTGGCTTTGCCGCCAGGCGTGCGAGAATGGCCTCGGTGTCAATGCCGTAGGCTGCATAGCGCGCGCGTGCCGCCTCGTAGGCGGTGATACCTGCGTCACTCATGGGGTAGTACCTCCTTGATGTCAAAGCTGCTTGCTATGGCCGCGCGGGCGGACGCGAGGTCCTCAAGCTCGCCCGCGTGGATCATCTGCACGATGAGGTTGCCAAGAGCCGTGCCCTCGGTGGGACCGGCATAGACCGGAAGGTTGCAGGCGTTGGCCGTGGCCTGGTTGAGGTAGGCATTAGCGGAGCCCCCGCCAACAATGTTCACGCTGGTAAACGAGGTATCGGTAAGCCCTTCCATCTGGTGCACGGTGCGCGCGTAGTCTGCGGCCAGGGAATCGTAGACCACGCACGCAACCTCGCCCGTCGTGGCGGGCACAGGCTGGCCGGCGTCCGAGCATGCGGCGCGGACCTCGGCCACCATCGAGCGCGGCGAGAGGAAGCGCGTGTCCTCCGCGTCCACAAGCGCGCGGAAGCCCTGCCTGTGGGCGAATTCGGCGGCAGAGACAAGCTCGCCCCAGCTAGGAAGGGTGCCGTCCGGGCGCGCGGACTCGTGCCGCACGCACTGGATCATCCAGAGGCCCATGATGTTCTTGAGGTAGCGGTATCGTGCCTGGTAGCCACCCTCGTTTGTGAAGTTTGCGGCCGCGCTTGAGGGTGTGGTCACGGGCGCTGCAAGCTCCGTGCCCAGAAGGCTCCAGGTGCCGGAGCTGAGAAAGGCCGCATGGTCATCTCGCGTGGGAACGGCCAGGAAGGCCGAGCCGGTGTCGTGCGTGGCGGGAAGCACCACCTCGGCGTCAAAGCCCACGCGGCGCGCGACATCGGGACGCAGGTGGCCCAGCGAGCAGCCCGGCATGCGGACGGGCAGGAAGATGTCTGCAGGAAGGCCCAGGCGGCCGAGAAGCTCGCGGTCCCAGTCGCGCGACGTGGCCCCCACCAGCGCGGTTGTGGACGCGTTGGTGTACTCGTTGGCCTTCTCGCCACAGAGCAGGAAGTTGAGGTAGTCGGGCACCATGAGGAAGGCGTGGGCGGCGGCAAGCTGCTCGAGGTGCTCGCGCTTGAGGGCGCAGAGCTGGTAGGCCGTGTTGAACGGCTGGTACTGTATGCCCGTGCGCGCGTAGTGCTCCTGGAAGGTAAGGGCGCCCGTGCGCTCGAGTTCCTCGCGAACGCCCTGGGTGCGCGCGTCACGGTAGCCCACGGCATCGCCAAGGCGACGGTCCTGGGCATCGAGCAGGACAAAGTCCACGCCCCAGGTGTCGATACCTACCGTGGTGGGTGTGAGGCCCTGCTCGTGCGCGGCAGTGAGACCGTGAAGGACGCTCTCCCACAGGGCGTCGATGTCCCAGCACAGATGGCCATTGCGGCGGAGGAGGCCGTTCTCGAAGCGATGGACCTCGGTGAGGCGCAGGCGGCCCTGCTCGTCCAGCTCGCCCACGATGGCGCGGCCGCTCGACGCTCCGATGTCTATTGCAAGATGGCGCGAAGCCATGGTGCCTCCCTGAATGTTGGTCTAGCCCCCTGTTGGCGTCTACAATACCTGCCTGTTCCCGGCTTCCAAGCAGGAATTTGGTAATTCATCCCAAAATTTCGCTAAACGTTGGTAATTGTTTTCTAATCGGCATGAGGCTCCTCTCCAGAAAACCTGTCACCGCGAGAACCCGACCGTCTGCAAATCGTTTTCACGTTTACCTAGAATCTTGTTAACATATCCCATAACAAGTATCTGTCGAATTCGTCATCATTGTTGGACCTCAGGACCGCAGCCTGACAGGGGGATCACATGACCGAGAAAGCAACAGCTCCGCAGAAGAGCAAGGGGCTCTGGGAAAGCCCATTTACCAGCTCGCTTGCAAAGCGTGACCGCGTCACGCCGCCCGAGGTGATCTTTGGCTACTTCCTTGGCCCCTTTGGCGGACTTCTCGCCTCTGGCATCTTCACAAGCCAGCTGCAGAACTACTTCACAGACGTCTTGCGCCTTGATCTCTCGTTCCTCACGGCGCTGCAGCTTGTCTCGACGGTTCTTATCGTCATTGCAAACCTCATGGTGGGCCAGCTCATCGAGCGCACGCACTGCCTTGCCGGCAAGGCCCGCCCGTGGATTCTGCTCTCGGCCCTCACGCTTGCTGTGTCCACAGTCCTCATGTTCTTTGTGCCGTTTGAGGGCATGGCGCGCATGGTGTGGATCGCCATCGCCTTCAACCTGTACTACTCGGTGGCCTACCCCATCTACAACACCGCCAACTCGACCCTTGTCGCCGTCTCAACGCGCGATACCGAGAAGCGCGGGACCATGGCCTCCTTCACCAACATCGCTGGCTTTGGCGTCATGGGCGCCGGCACCATGGTCTTCCCCATCCTGGTCTCGTTCTTCCTGAAGGAGGACCAGAACCTCTGGCTTCTTGCGATGGGTGCCATTGCCCTCTTCACCCTCATTACCGTCTACCTGCAGTTTCGCTTCACGCGCGAGCGCATTACCGAGGAGGTAAGCGCCTCGCAGACCGAGGGCGAGCAGAAGGAAGCGCCGTCCCTCGCGCGCCAGCTGTCCTCTGTCGCACACGAGCCCATGTGGTGGATCATCATTGTTGCCTACCTGCTCTACCAGTTCAGCGGCGCCTTCAAGAACGGCTCAATGGTGTACTTCTGCAAGTGGGTCCTAGACAACAGCTACTTTGGCACTGCGGAGGCCTGGGGAGCGTCGCAGTCGCTGCTCAGCATTATGGGCGCGCTTCCCATGGCGGCGGCCATCCTCTTTGTGATCCCGCTGTGCAACAAGTTTGGCAAGCAGCGCGTGTGCATCGTGGGCATGATCGTGGGCGTGATTGGCGGCATCATCGCCGGGCTTGGTGGGAGCAGCATTGTGCCCGTCGCCGCAGGCGTTGCCATCAAGTGCCTTGGGTCCGCGCCGCTTGGCTACATGATCCTTGCCATGCTCGCCGACGTAATCGACCACATCGAGTACAAGAACCACATCCGCACCGACGGCCTCACCATGTCGATCTACAGCTGCATTGCCGTGGCCGCCACGCCCATCTGCAACGCGATCTTCTCGGGTATCCTTGCTGGCGTTGGCTACGACCAGGCCGCCGACGTCGCGCTGGGCGTTGCGGCACAGACCGCCGCGGCGCAGACGGCAATCGCCGGCTGCTACATCTGGGTGGAAACCGTTGCCTTTGCCATCTGCGGAGTTCTGCTCCTGTTCTTCACGGTCGAGAAGAACCTCCCGGCAGAGCAGGCAGCCCTCAAGGAGCGCAACGAGGGCGCGGCGCCCGAGGCAGAGCGCGCGTAGGCCCCGCAGGCGGCAGCCAAGCCGCCCATCTGCCACCTGAACAAGCCCCTCCCTTCCCCGTCCCCTCCGGTGAGCGATTGCCGGAGGGGATTTCTTGCACCAAGGGGAGGTCGCGCGCAAAGAGCCCGCAGTGCGAGCAAGCAAGTGGGGCTGCCGGGCATATTTCCGACAGAATGGACACTCCAAGGTGTGCAATCTGTCCGAAAACGGCCCGGCAGCCCCAGCAACAAGATGGCCTCGCCCGCAAATTACACGACAGGCAGCTCCAACGACGCCGAAAGCGTGCCATCAGTAACGGAGAGGCGCACGCAGCCCGACCCCGGGGCCGGGCGCACCACCGCAAGCGCCTCGCCAAAGTAGGTCTGGGTCTCCCCCGTAACAAAGCTTCCCTCGTTAAAGGGCGAGGCACACCCAAAGCCGAGAAGATCGCCACCTTCAACCGAAGCCGTGAGCACGCCCCTCGTTAGTGGCCGGGTCTCGCCATTCGCCCCGGTATAACGCACGCGCACAAATGCCAGCCTGCCGGCGCCAACACCCGCGGCCTCCTCAGGCGCACCATCATGCCAGACGTCGCGCCGCACAAACCCGCCCGGCACGCCGGCATACTCCACCTCGGTACGAAGCTCCGTTGAATCGTCTGCGCTCCTCAGCGAGCGCCTGCCCAGCTCGCGACCGTCCTCGTCATAGGCAACGGCCTCAAGCGTCCCCGGCTCGTAGCGGCAGGACATGCGAGCCACGCAAGAACCCTTGAGGAGCCTCCGCCCCACCTCGCGCCCGTTAAGGAGCAGCGCCACCGCGTGCGCACGCGCGTATACCTCGACGTTGGCAGCTCTCCCCTCGCAGCCGTCCCAGCTCCACGACTCGATGGCATTCGACATCTTCCAGGCGCTCGGCGAATGCCGCTCCCCAGTGTGGTTAACGGGGCAAACGGCCAGGTAAGGGCCTGCCTCCCCGGCAAGCGCAACGCGCGTGTAGAGGGCCTCGCCCAACGGCTTGCCCGTAAGGTCCACACGCCCGGATCCCGCCGTAAGCCATCCAAACCCGCTCTCGCGCGGGGCGTAGTCCTTGTACTCCCAGGCGCCAACGCCAGTCTCGCCCAGGTAGTCCATGCCAGCCCAGACAAAGTCGCCAATAAGCCGCGGCTCCTTCTCAGCCAGCTCGGCAAAGCGTTGCGCATCGGAGCAGAAAGTCTCGCTCCCCAGGATAAGCCGATGCTGGTACACGCGAAGGTCATGCCTGTAGCGGTCGATGCCGTAGTTGTAGCCCGCGATGTCCATCTGCGCAAAGGCATCCCGCGTGACGCGGTCGCATGCGGGCAGCGCAGCGCCCTTCTTCATGAATCCCGCGCCGAGAAGCCCGGCCAGCCTGTTGTAGAACTCGCTTCCTACCGCGCGGTGTGGCGAGGCGCCCTGATGCGCCGCCTGCTCGGCCTCGCGACGCGCCTTCTCGTCTGAGTACTGTCCCAGCCCGAGCGAGCTCAGCAGGTTAAAGAAGATGTTGACGCCGCAGGTAACGGGTCGCGTGGGATCCAGGGAATGCAGGTGCTCGACCATCTGGCGGGTGAGAAGAACGCCGCGCTCCTGGGCAGTCTCGGCAACCTCGTTGCCAATCGAGTAGAGCACGACGCTGGGATGGTTGCGGTCCTTCTCGACCATGTCGGCAAGGTCGCGGCGCCACCACGCATCGAAGTACTCAACGTAGTCGTGGAGCGTCTTGTGGATGTACCAATGGTCCACGTACTCGTCCATGACCAGCACGCCCAGGTGATCGCAGGCGTCGAGCAATGCCTTCGAGCAGGGGTTATGGGCAGAGCGTACGGCGTTGTAGCCCTGCTCGCGCATGAGCAGGACCTTGCGCCACTCCGCGTCGGCAAAGGCGCAGGCACCCAGCACGCCATTGTCGTGGTGGATGCAGGCGCCGCGAAGCACGATGCGGTCGCCGTTGAGAAGAAGCCCGTCATCACCCCACTCGAGGGTGCGGATGCCAAAGAGCGTCTCGCCGTGGTCGACGGCATCGCCCCCTGCCGCAAGGTCAACGCGGCAAAGGTAGAGGTCCGGATGGTCCGGCGACCAGGTGCGGGGCTGCGGCACCTCGAGCACCGCCGACCCAGAGCCGTCTGCGCCCAGCTCAACGTGACCGGTTGCCACTGGCTCCTGGGAACCCTCGGGGAGCAGCTCGACCGTTGCCAGCCCGGAACCGCTTGCCTCAAGCGAAACCTCGACGCGGGCGCTGCTGCCGTCCAGAGAGAGCGTCCGTGCGGCAATGCCGCTTGGCAGCAGGTGAACCGGCTCCCCCACCCACAGCGTGACGGGACGATAGATTCCGGCCCCGGAGTACCAGCGGCTGTTTGGCTGGTCGGAGTTCTTTGCAACAACGCGCAGCTCGCAGGGCCTTCCAGGCTCCACGAGCCCAGCAAGGTCAACGTAGAAGTTCGTGTAGCCGTACGGCCGCTCGGCAACAAGCTTGCCGTCAATCCACACCTGGGCAAGGTGGTAGACGCCCTCGAACTCGAGGAGAAGGGACTTGCCTTCAAGCTCCTCGGACGGGGTCCAGGTCTTGACGTACTCGTAGTCGCGCCCCTCAAACCAGCCGCTGTTCTGGGCCGAGACAGCCTGGGGACTACGCGTCTCGCCAATCATCGCGTCGTGGGGAAGCGCAACCGCCTTGAACGGCGCATCCTTCTCGCCGTCAAGGGCAATGCGCCTGAACTGCCATCCCTCGTTGAACGAAAGGCTCCTCATCATGCACCTTCCACTTCGCATGCAAACGAGTACGAGCCGCACCCTACCTCGTGCGTGCTCCCGTCGGGCAGCACGACCTCGCAGATGGTACCCAGGGGCACCACGACCTCTAGTGAGAAGGACGTGCCATCAAGCTTCCAACTACTTGCCAGCCGGCCGTAGGGCGTCTCAACCGCGCCGTGGGCAGAGCGCAGGTCTCCCCCAACAAGCGGCTGCACGCGTGACCTGTGATACCCCGGCTCAAGAGGCTCTAGGCCTGCCACGCGACGGTAGAGAAAGTCTCCCACTGCGCCGCTTGCGTAGTGGTTGTACGAGATCATGATGTCCGTGCCGTCGTCGCCGATGGGGCAGTTGCCGTTCTCGTCCAGGCCATCCCAACGCTCCCAGATGGTCGTTGCACCATGCACCACCTCGTAGAGCCACGAGGGGCAGGACGTGCACTCGAGCATCCGGTAAGCAGCATCCTTCTCGCCGTTATCCGCAAGGGCAAAGAGGATGTACGGCGTGCCAGGAAAACCCGTCCCAATGCGGTAGCCGCCCTGCTCAACCAGCTGAGACAGACGCTCCACTGCCGCGTGAAGCTCGTCTCCCTCGAGCATGCCAAACTGGATGGGGAGGACATAGGCAGTCTGGAACTCCTGCTTGAGCCTGCCATGACCGTCGGTGAAAACGTTGCGGTACGCCCTGGAGACGCACTTGCTCAGGCTGCCGTACTTCTCGGCAGCGTCCTTCTCGTCAAGGATCTTTGCAATGCGGGCCACGAGAGCGCTTGTGTGCTGGAGGCTTGCCGTTGCCGTCCACTTGCTGCGAGCCTGCCACTGGCCCATCTTGGGCACGTCGGGAGCAACCCAGTCGCCAAAGTGAAGCACGGCCGGCGTGTGCCAGATGTAGCGATGGTCGCCAACGCCAAATCCCGCCCAGAAGCGACAGGCGTCAACGTAACGCTTCATGGTGTCGAAGTTCTCGCGGAGAACCTCAACGTCGCCTTCGGCCTGGTAGAGCGCCCACGGCACCAGGACGCAGGCGTCTCCCCAGAAGTCCACCGCCATGGGCGGTATGGTTGTGGGAAAGCCAAAGCCCTGTGCCGGCACCGTTACGGGAATGCCGCCCGTGCGGTACTGCTCGGAGCGCAGGTCGCGCAGCCATTTGCGCAGGAAGCGGCCCATATCAAAGTTGTAGCAGGCAGTTGGGGCAAAGACGGCAATGTCACCCGTCCAGCCCATACGCTCGTCTCGCTGCGGGCAGTCGGTGGGGATGTCCATGAGGTTAGACTTTGAGCTCCACACGATGTTTTGCTGCAGGCGGTTGAGGCACTCATCAGAGCAGCCAAACTCGCCGGTGGTGCGAAGGTCCGAGTAGAGCGCGTGGGCGCAAATCTTGATGTCTCCCTCGTCGACGCCACTCACCGCAACGTAGCGAAATCCCATGTAGGTGAGGTGCGGCGAGAACTCCTGGCGCCCTTCTCGGCACACGTAGGTGAGGGTTGCCTTGGCCGTGCGCAGGAAGTCAGTGTTGAGCGTGCCGTCTGGCTTCAAGATCTCTGCATGGCGCACCGTGATGGTTTGGCCCTCGTGCCCGTCAACCGCAAGGTCCACGACGCCGGCAAAGTTCTGCCCAAAGTCATAGACCAGCTCGTCGCCCACCTTTGTGCAGTTCACGGGGCGCATGACCTCATGGGCGCGCACGGGGGCGCCATCCTCGGCGACAAGCACGGGGCTCACGCGCAGGGCCTCGCGCACAGCAGGGCGCCAGGTGACGTTGCCCAGGCTCACACGGGCATCGTACGTCTCGCCATCGTAGAAGCAGGCCATGCGGCAGGGTCCATCCTCGGTGACCTGCCAGTCCTCGCCAGTACCCAGGGTCTGCGTTGTGCCATCCGCATACTCCACGCGCACCTCAAGGAGTAGGGCTTGCCTGTCTGCGGTGACCCTATTCTTGCGCGTGTAGGAGAAGGGCCCCACAGCCCAGCCGCCGGCAACGGTCACTACCAGCTCGTTTGAGGAGCCAAGCTGGTCCGTCACGTCATAGGTCTGGTACTGCAGCGTCGAGCCGTACGAGGTGAAGCCGGGCGCAAAGTAGCGCTCCTCCATCCGCTGGCCATTGAGCGAGATGTCGTAGATGCCCAAGGCCGTGGCATAGACGCGAGCGCGACGCACCTCGCCGCCAAGCGTGAAGCTATGCCTGAAGACCATGGGCACAGGCGCCACGCCTTTCTCGCCAAAGTGGTAAGCGGCGTCGCTGATCCACTCTGCCTCCCACGGGCCTCCGAGAAGCCCCGTCTCAAACTTAAGCGTTCCCTCGGCGGACTCGCCGGCGTCATCCGTTGCACAAATACGTGCCTGGTAGACAGTGCATGGCGAGAGGGGCGCGCCATCGTAGCGCACCGCCACCTGGTCTGTGCCTCGCCATGTCCAGCCGTTGACCTCAAGCACGACCTCCCGCAGGCTCGCGCCCTGCCGGTCGCTCTCGAAGGCAAAGGAGAAGCGAGGGCGTGCCTCGTCTGTCACGCAACCGGTCTCAAGGCCCTCGCAGGCAAAACGCCGTAGCTTCAGCATGCAATCCCCCACTTCAAAGAAAGGCGGGCACGGGACGCATCCCCTGCCCGCCCAGTACGGTCAATTCTCGCCGACGTGCGCCCGCCGGCCAAGGTCTGGCTACTTTGCGCTCTTGCCGTGGCCCAGGAAGGCGGCAATCACGGAGAAGAGCCAGGTCACCAGCGAGATGACGATAACCGCAACGGCCTGGGTGGCCGCCTCGTGCGCCTCGACGTTACCCAGCTCGAGGTTCGAGCCAAGGACCTGCGCCAGGGACTCGACGCGGGCGGAGATGAACATCACGCCGGCAACCGCAAGGCAGCAGGGCACGGCAACGCGCAGCACGTCAGAGACAATGGCCAGGGCATAGCCCTCCTTGCCACGGCCAAGGGCAAGGACGATGACCTCCGCCGCAATGGCAACAACGAGCAGGGCAGCGATGACCGGATTGAGGTCGACGTAGTACGCGCGGGTCGCGTTCATCACGTAGAGCACGAACGTCACGATGCTCAGCAGGCAGACAATGGCGTAGAAGACGCCGGCTGCCCCCATGGACTTCTTGGCAGATCCCATTACTTCTCCTCCTTGGCTTCCGTGGCGTCATGCGCACCCTTGACGGCATCGCGGACGTAGAGCGCACCAAACACTGCGGCAAGTCCGTAGCCGGCCACCGTGGCGCCGTTGAGCGCCATCTCCCACCAGGGCGTCACTCGCACGGTCTTGATGTTCTGCGCAGCGCTCTGGGCAAATGCGTAGAGCTGGTACTTCATGTTCTGGCGGGCATACTCGACGAGCGTCGCGTCGCTGGCGATGAGGTCGTGGGTCATGTACGGCCAGCTCTCCTGGACATCGGTGAGGGTCTCGTCGGTCGAGAAGTCGGCCATCATCGTGACGCCGCCGTAGATGCACGTCTCCGGGCGGAAATAGCCGGGGTTGTTCACCATGTCGGTCGACATGAGGCCCTTGAATCCCCACTCGCCTCGCAAGATGTTGCGGAGAAGCCCCCAGGAGCCGTTGACGGGAGTTGCGCCGACCCTGCCGAAGGCGGTCATGATGCCGAGGGCGCCAGCGTCCTCGAAGGAGGCGCGGAAAGCGCGGAGCTCGCCCTCGCGGGCCTTCTGCTCGGTCATGTACGGGGCAACGCCGGCGCGCTTGGTCTCCTGGTCGTTGAAGGCAAAGTGCTTGGGGCCGATGATGATGCCGTACTCGAGCGCGCCCTCGACCGTACGCGCGGACATGAGGCTCGAGAGCACCGGATCCTCGGAGTAGTACTCGAAGTTACGGCCGTTGTAGGGGCAGCGGTGCAGGTTCGCCGCAGCACCCCACAGGAGGTAGTTGCCGCTCCAGAGGCCGTCATTGCCGAGAAGCTCGCCCCAGCTCTTGGCGATGTCCTCGCTGAAGGTGCTAGCGATGGTCGTCTCGTTAGCCATGGTGTTGAGCACGTAGTTGGCGTTGACGTCGTCGGCGTGCAGGCCGCGGCCGGCGAGCGTGGTGCCAAAGCCGTTGGGGCCGTCGTTCTGGTAGACCACGGGGTTCTCGATCTCGGGGATAACGTCGGACTGGCTGCCGCCCTTGATGATCTTCGCGAAGAGCGTGTCCACGGGGATCTCGTCGACGAGCTTATCCCACTGGGCGTCGTCGATGTTGTCGTCGCCCGCAAGGCTGGAGAGCGTGAGGCCAGCGGGTGCGCCGTTGACGTCCGCGACCTCGCCGTTCTTCGTAATCTGGTACTCCTCGCAGCAGAGGTTCCTGACCCATTCCTCCTGTTTGCCTCCGCCAATGGTGAGGTCGTCGTAGGTGCGCGGGAAGGTGCCGTTCCAGTCGCTTCTCGAGAGAGGTGTTGCGTAGCCGGGCTGGTAGTAGTTCACGTCGGCATCTGCGAGCTGGTTCTCAATCTCGGTGCCGTTCTTGGACTTGGCGAGCGTCGACTCATCGACCGTGCCCTCGGAGCCGATGGGCTTGATGCTCACCAGGGAGGCGTCTCCCGTGGCCCCGTTGCCCTGCGCCGCCAGGACGTTGTTCACGGCATCGTGGGCATCCTCAGCAAGCACGAAGCAGTAGTCGCCGCCATCGAGGATCCAGCCGCCCTTGCCGCCCTTGGCGGAGGAGTCCCAGCTTGCCATGTCGTAGAGGTCGGCGGTGATGGTGAGCTGCTGGTCGTCGCCAGGCTTGAGATCGTCGGTCTTGGCAACGCCAATCAGCTGGATGGCGGACTTCTCGACGCCAGCCTTCTTGTCGTAGTCGGTGTAAGGGACAGAGACGTAGAGCTGGGCCACGTGCTTGCCGGCAACGGAGCCGGTGTTGGTGACGGTGACCTTAGCGGTGACGGTCTTCTCGTCCGCGTTAATCTGGACGTCGTCGAGCGTCTGCTGGAAGGTGGTGTAGGAGAGGCCGTAGCCAAACGGGTAGACGACCTCGTCGTCGTAGTTCCACGACGACGCGCCGTTGGAGGCGCCGGCCGCTCCGGTTGCGTTGCCGGAACCCGTGACGGAGTCGTAGTAGCGGGTCTCGTAGTACTTGTAGCCCGTGTAGATGCCCTCCGCCTCAATGACGTAGTAGGCCGAGGCGGTGCTGTTCTCGCCGCCGAGGAAACCGCCCGCGATGTCGGTGCCCATGGCACCCATGAGGGAGTCTGGCCAGGTGACCATGCTCGTATCGGCGACCTTGATCGAGCCAAAGTTCTGGGAGCTGGGCGCCATGGCGGTGTCCACCGCATACGTGTCCGCCAGGCAGCCAGAGGGGCTCACGGTGCCGTTGAGGATATCCGCGATTCCCAGCGTACCGTAGGCGCCCGGGAAGCCGATGTTCAGGATCGCCGCGATCTTGGGGTCATCCTTGAGGTCGCCAAGCTCCATGGTCGAGCCGCTGTTGACCATCACGATGACCTTGTCGAAGTTCTCCTCGGCAAGCTGGATGAGCGCGCGCTCGTTGGTGCAGATGCCCAGCGGGTTCTTTGTCCCGTATGTCTCGGCGTCGATGCCGGCAGCACCGGGGTAGTAGTCGCTGCCCTCGGAGCCGGGACGAGAGATCACCACGATTGCCGCGTCACCGTACTCGGCGAAGCTGCTGGCAAAGTCCTCGCTCGCCCCGCCCTCGCTCACATAGGTGTCAAAGGAGGGCTCGTTGGGCACGTACGGGGTCGCGAACCCGGCAGGACGATACTTGTAGGCAACCGACTGCATCCAGGGCGTGGGGTTTACCGCCGTGGTGTCCTCAACGGCGCCCAGGGTCTCGTAGATGCTGGTCATGGTTGGGTTGATATCGAAGCCGCCCTGCTCAAGCGCCGAGACAAGGTCGACGGCGTCCTCCGTGGTGATCGAAGAGCCCATCTTGCCACCCAGGAAGGGATACATCGAGCCCATGCCCAGGAGCGTGACCTTGGCCCCCTTGGCAAGCGGCAGGGCCTGGCCCTCGTTCTTCATGAGGACGGTGCCCTCCTGACCAACGCGACGGCCAAGGTCCTCGTGGGCCTTCACGAGGTCGTCCGTCGAAGCGATGCTCGGCGTGAACTTGTCGTCTGCAGTCTGCTCGGTACTCGTCGTACCCAGCGCAGAGTCGATGGTCCCTCTCCAGGAATCAGCGACGCCATGTGCGCCCGTCAGCCCGAGGCCGGCAGACAGCGCAAGGGCAACAGCACCGCGGCGCGTGACCTGCTTCTGTTCTATCCCCATCCGATTGCTCCCTCCAACTGCGTGATTGCCGGCCGCAAGCCATCCGCCGCTTGCGCGGCCCATCCATGCGGCCAGTCTCTGCGGCACTCATGCCGTTTTCGTAAAAAAGCATGCCATATTTGCTAGATTTTCTGAAAATGATTTTCCGTCAGTGGTACCGCGAGCGTCTGTGAGCGCAATGTCTCACCGATTGGCGTTATCTCCGTTGCATGGAAATGGGCGGGGTTCCCCTGTGGGAAGCGCCGCCCGATGGTGAGGGAAATCCCACGTGGCCGGCTTTTCTCGCCGGCGTTGCTGCTCGTCAGCGTTGCTGCCTGTCGGCGCTCTCGCTCGCTGGCCTTCCTTCTCGCTAGCCTTCCTTCTCGCTTGCAATGGTGCGGTTGAAGAGCTCGAGGTTGTACTCGTTGGCGTCGCGCGAGCTGTGGAAAAGGAGCAGCAGGAGCGATTCCAGCACGTAGTTGATCGAGTTGTGGGAGAAGTCGAAGTCGTTCACGAGCAGGTGGTCGCGCGAGACCACCTTAAGGACAACGTCCGCGCGCTCGGCGAGGGGCGATTCCTCGTTGCGCGTGATCACGATGGTTGAGACGCCGCGGTCGATTGCGTTGTTCATGACCTTGCGCAGACGGTCCGAGCGGCCGGAGTTGGAAATCACTACCAGGCAATCCTCCGGCTGCATGAGCGATGCGGTGATCATGGCGCCGTCGCTCGTGGAGGGAGAGATGGCGTTGACGCCTGCCTGCGAGAACTTGATGGCAGCGCTCTGCGCGATGGGCAGGGAGCTGCCCACGCCAACAAACATGGCAATGCGAGCAGAGGAGAGGATGCCCACGGCCTTGGTGACGCTTTCCTCGCTCAGCGCGGCAAACGTGCTTCTCAGCTCCTCGACCTTCGTCTCGAGCACGTAGTCGAGCGAGCCCTGGACGTCGGCAAGGCCAATGCCGCGTGAGTCGTCAAACGAGCGCTCCTTGCTCGCGGTCTCCTCGCGCGCGAGGGCGTAGCGCATGTCCGCGAAGCTTGCGTAACCCAGCGAGCGGACGAAGCGCGAGACGGTTGTGTTGGAGATGCCCGACAGACGGGCTATCTCTACCGCCGAAAGCGACGAGACGGTCCCCTTGTGGTTGAGGATGAAGTCCGCAACTGCCTTCTCGGCATCCGAAAGGCCCTCGTAGCGCTGGAGAATTGCGTCGACGACCCCTCCGTGGGTCTCGCTTCCTGTCATGGCATCCCCTCTCTGGATAGGTCTCTAGGGTAGCACCGAGAGTTCCAGAAACGTCGCCGCGGGGCGCGTCCTTCTCGCGCTATCCTGAGTCCGCAGTAACTGCAGCGAGAGGAGCCGCATGGACAAGGGCCGCATGGAGGCGTTCAGCGATGGCGTGATTGCCATCATCATCACCATCATGGTGCTTGGCATAACCGCGCCGGAGGGAGACAGGCTGGCCGACCTGCTGGGGTTGCTTCCGGCGATTGCCGCATATGCAGTGAGCTTCATTGGCGTGGGGACGTACTGGAACAACCACCATCACCTGCTCAAGCTTGTGAACCGCGTGAGCGGGCGGATGCTCTGGTCGAACCTCGCATTCCTCTTTGTGCTCTCGTTCTTCCCCCTTGCCACCGACTGGATGCAGAAGACCGGGTTCGCGGCACTGCCCACCACCTGCTACGTTGTTGTGAACATGCTGGTGTCGCTCACATACATGAACCTCGAGCGCGTCATTCGCCGCGACCTGAGCCAGTCCTGCCCGCCCAACCCTGCCAATGAGAGGGAGGCAGAGCGCCGTGCGATGGTGGAAAAGCGGTCGCTGCTCAAAGAGCGTCTCACTCTAGGGCTTGAGGTAGTTGGACTGGTCATTGCCCTGGTTTTGCCCAGCTCCCACCTTGCGCTTGTGGCGCTGGTCATCGCGTTTCTGCTGTGGATAGTCCCCGACCTGCGCATTGTTCGGTTGCTCGACTTCCTCGCGGAGGAGGAGGGGTAGCGCGGCTGGCGTTTGCAGTCTCGGAGGTCTAGCTCTGGCTTCGCAGGCCTCTCGCCGGCCCAATCTCAATGACTTTGTGCACAAAAACGCTCTATCGGACGGCTTTCTCGTAGTCGCTGCATAAAAATGCTCTATCGGACGGCTGCCATCTGCGTTTGTCATCAAATGTCAAATTACTGTTCCATAATTTTGCATATTTCAAATATAATATGCACTCTAGTCAATACTTAATTAGAACCTTGATGTCAGCGAGCTCGAAGCGCCGTCCGATAGGGCGTTTTCATGCAGCAACATAGAAATCTCCGTTCGATAGCCCGATTTTGTGCAGTAAGGCAGCCCCGAGTCATCCCCCAGAGCCAGTCAAAGCGAGATGGGGATGCGTCCCCTACCCTACTCGTCCATACCGGGTCGGCGCCGAAGACGCTTCACTGCCCCACGACGCCCTTTCTCGTCAAGACGGCGACGCACGGACGCCCTCGTGGGCTTAGTCGCATGGCGCTTCTTTGGCCTGCGCGAACGCCGCAGCAGCTCGGCGTGGATCTTCTCCAGGCAGCACTCGCGGTTCTGGAGCTGGCTACGAGATTCCCTGCTCACAACGGTGATGCCGGTGGGCACGTGGCGCATGCGCACGGCAGAGTCTGTCGTGTTGACGCCCTGACCACCCGGACCGGTGGCACGAAACGCCTCAGCCTCGCACTGGCGTGCTAGCTCCGTCAAGCATAGCCGCGCAAAGCGGGCGTAATCCTGGTATGTGAGTCTCTTCTCCATGCGCCAACCTTACGCCAAGGCGCGCCATGCGTCGAGGGGGCAGCGCGACTAGCGTGTATCAGAACTCGTGAGCACATCTCCATATCGAGCAATCAAGCCCTGCTCAACGCGCTGGAATTCCGGGATATACGCATCAACCACAGCATGTACCAGCAGCAACGCGCTGCTCTCATCATAGACATGCGCAGTGTTGTTTCGATCTCTCAACATCTCAAGCCACAACGTCTCATCCATGAAATCAAAGTACTGATAGGCGGCCTTGATGATGTCGCGAGGAGACCCCGAAGCTGAGACTGGATCGCCTTCGTACGCAAGAAGAGCCTTGAAGAGCTTCCACCCAAGCTCAAACTGAATGAAGAACTTATCGATAATGCCGCCCTGAACGAAGGGGTTGGAAATGTCCTAGCTGGGCGCCTGTCCAAGCGCGGCAAGGACATTGTGATAGTTATCAAACCTTCTCATACAGCACCCTCCCATCCCGCCTGATCTCGCCACGCAAATCTGCGGGGAGGTCATCATCAAGATTGACGACGTCCAACTTCAAGAGACACCACAGCTCATTTTGAAGCCGGTCGCACAGCCCCGCAAAGTCGGAGCATCCTTCGACGGCGAGGTCTATGTCACTCTTCGGACGATTAGTCCCCCGAGCCCTCGAGCCGAACAAAATCACTCGTTGGGCGCCTGACTCACGCGAGAACTGCACTACCTGTGCGTAAACATCCTCTATGGGTACTCGCCCTGTCCCTGAAGTCATGCTGCCTCCGGACTCGTAGTGGCTCTCTTAGTACAGTATCCCACGACCTGGCGTGATTATCGAAGGACCCAGAGAACGGTCTTTCAGGGATCTTGAGCCATGTGCCTCTGTTATGTTGGGTGCCAAAGCAAGGCAAGCGCGCCGACCCGCTGGATAGAATCCCCCTAACCGCAGGCTAACCCCACAAGACGAAGAACGTGCCACAGCCGGCTCACACCTTGGCGCGACGCGGTTCGAGATTGGGGGACATCATGGCAACCTCTCACGGCAACGCAACTACCAGCACCATCACGCGCAGGTCCTTTATAGCCGGCTCGGGAGGCGCTCTCGGAGCCATTGCGCTCGCGGGCTGCTCCACCGGCACGTCTTTGGATACGACGGCAAGCGAGACAAGCGCTTCCGCAACCAGCGCCACGTCGGAGGCCCTGGGCACCAACCCCGCGGACCTCTCCTCCGTCACCATAGACCCCGCCGCGTGGAGTTACGACGAGACGAACGACATCTACTACCAGATCGGCGTCCAGTACTGCGCGACGCCAGCCGCCACAGACTACGAGACCATGGGCATCTACGTCCCCGGCGCGTACTTCTCGGCAACCTCAAACGGTGACGGCACCTATACCTGCACGGTAAACTCATCCGCCGCTGTGGGCAACTTCACCGCGGCGACGGCTCCCGTGGTCATCCCCGTGAACACGGCCGGCTACTCGGCCCAAGCCGCGCCCACCCAATACAGCGCAGACGGCCTCACGGACTACCCAGAGGCCGGGCTCGTCTACGCCTAACCCGGGTGCCGAGGTCGCAGCAACGGCACCAACTCGGACGGCACGAGCTTCGCCGGCGGCGCGCCCTGGGGCGTCACCGACCTCAAGGCCGCCGTGCGCTACCTGCGCTACAACGCCTCCGCCATCCCCGGCGGCGCCGAGCGCGTCTTCACGTTTGGCCACTCTGGCGGCGGCGCCCAGAGCGCCCTCATGGGCGCGACCGGCGACTCCGCCCTCTACGCGCCGTACCTCTCGTCCATTGGCGCACTGTTCACGGACGCCTCCGGCAGCGCGATAAGCGACGCCGTCACCGGCTCCATGTGCTGGTGCCCCATCACCTCACTCGACATCGCAAACGAGGCCTACGAGTGGATGATGGGTCAGTTTGCAACCACCGGCACCCGCGCGGAAGGCACGTGGACAAAGCTCTTCTCGGGCGACCTTGCCGAGAAGTTCGCCGCCTACGTCAACGACCTTGGACTCGTTAACGAGAATGGCTCCACATTGGTGCTCCAGGAGGGTGGCGAAGGAGCCTACACCTCGGGCAGCTACTACGACGCCGTGGTGGACGCCATCGAGACCTCGCTCAACAACTTCCTGGCAGACACTGAGTTTCCGTACACGCCCAGCACATACGCCATCGAGCCAAGCAGAAGCTCGGCCTCCCCCTCGGCAATCGAGGTCGACTCCCCCGCCGTGTAGAGCCAGACCAGGCGGGAGAAAACCTGCGCAGCCCCGCGGCGCGCGCGGTCAAGGTCACCGCCGCTGACATCAGCGCCATTGGTCTCCGCAATCTCCCTGCTCACCAGTCCTCCTCCGTGCGCCACGGGCTATGCTCCCACGCGTCCTCCACGCCCAGCTCCCCGGGCCCGCAGACGTCTGCGGCGGAAAGGCCGAACAGCGCGTCCACATCTCCCTGCGCCGAGTCGAACGCCTCGCGCAGCGCCTCCGCCACGCGCGCGTCCGCCACGCCCATGGGAACCTGGTCGCGCAGCTCGTAGAAGGCATCCTGGATTTCCCCCAGCTGCTCGGCCAGACGGCCCCGCTCAAGGTAGGGAGAGTCCGCAAATGCCTCGACGAGCACCGAGAGCACGCCTCCGCCCAGCTCGACGCGCTCCAGCGAGCCCAGTGCCGCGCGTCGCCGCTGGTCAAGGGCTTGCAGGTCCTTCTCGTCCAGCAAAAGCCCCGCCCGCGCAAGGTCCGTCTGCGCCGCAGGCGAGAGTCCCGCGCCCGTGCCGCCGAGAAACGCCAGCATGTCCTCGCGTGCCACCAACCCGCCCCCCCTCTGTTGCCTGGCTCGATTCTGCCCTATGGAGATTCTGATTTGCAGACTTGAGTTTGGATCGCCAATGAGCCGGGAGCCACCCCCTGCAGCACGTGATAATCGACTCCGCAGGTTCCAAGCGTTGGAACCCGCCCAGAATGGTTTCTACTCTGGGTTCTGAGTTCCAGGTCGGAGGCTGAGCCGTGAAACACGCTGGGCTTCCGTTCCGAGGATGCGTTAGCACAGCCGGAGGGTTTTGTACGGCCGGGGGGCACAGCAACCCGAGATTGGCATACTTTTACGGTTGGTGGCAGTTCACGCCAACACGGCACTCCTACGCCCTTCTGGCCACGCTCTCTACGTGCTGAAGCTCGAAGCGCCAGCGCTGCGTTGCCTCCGGGTACTTCTCGCGATCGACGGGCGAGAGGAACATCGCCTTCGGCCGCACCCAGAGCGAACCGTCCCCGTAGAGCTTGCGGTAGACCACGACCTCCTCGCCGGTCTCAGAGTCATGTGCAACGTCCTCCACGAGGTAGGAGTCGCCTTTGAAGTGGCGGTAGATTCCGTGGATGACGAGGGGATTCTCGACGGCGGGCTCAGTCGCAGGCACGGGCTCCGACGGTGCCGGCGCCGCAGCCTCCACAGCAGCCCTCGTCTCAAGCGCCTGCTCAAGGCACTCCTTCACGCGACCCTTGCACTTGCCGCACTTGGTAGTCGCGCCGGTCATGCGCTTGACGTCTGCCATGCTCGTTGCGCCGGCGTCCACCGCCGCCTCAACGTCTTCCCTGGTAACGTGCTTGCAGCCGCAGACAACATCCTTCTTGCCGCCCTTGCCACCATGCTTCTTGCCCATGTCGCCCCTAACGTCGCAAACAAATCCTCGGCTCCATTCTGCATCACTCTGCAGGCAGGATGTGTCATCGCAAAGGCAACTGACACTACAATGGGCACGCACACCCTCGAAACCTGGGAGAAAGCATGGACAAGCCGCTCGGGCCCGCGCACATCAAGGCAGCGCTCTTCGACTTTGACGGCACGCTCGCAGACACCGAGCGTTTTGGCATCGAGCTGGACGAGGAGGCCTACGCCTACTACGGCATCACGCCAACGGAGGCCGAGAAGGCATCGCTCTCGGGCACAGATGGTTTGGAGTCAATTCCAGCGCTCTTCCATGCACACGGCCTTGGGGTAAGCGCCGAGGAGTTCTTCGCGCACCGCCGCCCAAGCGACGTCATCTACCAAGAGCTACCCATAAAGGCCTCGCCGGGCGCTCGGGAGGTCATGCGCCGTCTACGCGCTGCCGGCGCACGCATCGCCGTTGTCTCGACCACGCGGCACGCACTTGTGGAGACCGTCCTCGGGCGCATTGGCCTTGCCGACCTCGTGGACGTCGTGATTGGCGGGGACGACGTCGAGCACCACAAGCCCAACCCGGAGCCCTACGCCCGCGCTCTCGAGAAGCTCGCCACGACCCCCGCGGAGGCCGTGGCGTTTGAGGACTCACCTTCCGGCGTAGCATCGGCGCAGGCAGCCGGCGTCTACACGTTTGGATTCACGGGCTCCTGCGTGCCGCAGGAGCTGCCGGCGGCAGACGAGCGTTTCCACTCTTTCGAGGAGCTTGCCAAGTAGCACAGCCTGGGCTAGCCCCTGTGCCACGGCGCGCGGCCGTTTGCCAGGTTGAGAAGCGCGTGCGCAACGCCCTCGGGCATGGCGCCACCGGAGCAGTTCACCAGCCCAAACAGCGCGCAGCCGGCACTCGACGCGATGGACATGCGGCACTGCGGGTCTGTTGGGTCGTCGTACTGGCGCTCGACCGCACCCCTAATCTGGTTTGCCACAAAGCGGCAGGTACCGGAGGTCTCCGCCATCTCGAGCAGCGAGTCCGTCTCGTCGTACGTGCCCTTGGTGTGATGTGCCTCCGGCGGGATTGCCCTGCCGAGAAGCACGCGAAAGTCCGCCTCCGTGGGCTTGCCCTTGGGCGAGCGATACCAGGTCCCTGCGTACTTGCCCGGCGCCGCGATGCCCTTGCCCGCAATGTCCAGCGCACCACGCAGCCGCACGTCCTCCACCGAGGACCCAACAAGCACCTGGTAGATGCCGCCAACAACCTTCCAGCCGTTGTCCCACACAGAGAGGCTCTTCTCGTCAAGCGGCACGCCCACGCGGCGGGTCTCGCCGGGGGCAAGCTCCACGCGCGCAAAGCCAGCAAGCTGCACGCGCGGGTGCGGAAGGCCGCCCTCGGGCGCGGCAACGTAGACCTGCGCCACCTCGGCCCCCACCACCTGCCCCGCATTGGTTATGTCGAAGCTCACCGTCCGGCTGGCGGCATCCACCGCGAGCCGGTCGTAGGAGAAGCTCGTGTACGAGAGCCCCTGCCCAAAGCAGTGCGCCACGGGCACGCCCGCGGTCCGGTAGTACCGGTATCCCACAAAGACGCCCTCGCGGTACTGGGACTGGCGGTGCGGCTTGCCCCAGCACTCCGCACACGGCGCGTCCTCCGCGCGCAGCGGCCAGGTCTCCGGCAGCTTGCCCGACGGGTTCACCCCGCCCTCCAGCACGTCGACCGTGGCCTCGGCACCGGCCTCGCCGCCAAGGCCCGCGTAGAGAACCGCGGCAACGTCGGCCTCCCAGGGCAGCTCGACGGGGCTTCCGCACTGAAGCACCACCACGGTACGCGGGTTTGCAGCAGCCACGGCGGCTACCAGGCGGTTCATGCCCTCGGGCAGGCGCATGTCCTCGCGGTCGTAGCCCTCGGACTCGATGGTCTCGGGCAGGCCGACCACCACGACGGCGACCTCCGCGTCACGGGCAACGCGCGCTGCCTCATCTATCAGCGCGTCATTCGTCTCGCCGGTGCGCGCGTCGTAGCCAGCGGCGTACGTCCAGCCAGGGCGCAGTTCGCGCATGGTAGCCACCTGGCGAGCGTTGATGTGGCTCGAGCCGCCACCCTGGTAGCGGGGCTTCTCGGCCATCTGTCCAATGAGCGCCACACGGGCACCTGCTGCAAGCGGAAGCGTTCCATCGTTGGCCAGAAGCACGTGGCCCTCGGCGGCAACGCGCCGCGCCACCTCGCGGTTTGCCGCCACGTCCACGGCGGCTTCGTCCGCGCTGCCGGCGTGCGCGATGGCAAGGGCCGCCAGCCGGCGGGCGCTCTCGCGCACGCGCTCCTCGTGCAGCGTGCCAGCCTCCAGCGCGGCCGCCGCCTGCCTCTGCAGGTGCTTGCCGCCGCCAGGCATGGCCAGGTCGCAGCCGGCCTCGTAGGCGGCGCCGCGGTCGTGCATGCCACCCCAGTCCGTCACCACCACGCCGTCAAAGCCCCACTCGTCGCGCAGGATCTCGCGCAGGAGGTGGCGGTTGTCGCTGCAGTAGATGCCATTGAGCATCACGTAGGCGCTCATCACCATCTGCGGCTTGGCATCGCGAACCACCATCTCGAAGGCGCGCAGGTAGATCTCGCGCAGGGTGCGCTCGTCCACAAGGCTGTCGTTGCTAAAGCGCTTGTACTCCTGCGAGTTCACGGCAAAGTGCTTGACGCACGAGCCCGCGCCGGTGGACTGCACCCCGCGCACGTGGCTCGTGGCAAGCGTGCCCGCAAGCAGGGGGTCTTCCGAGAAGTACTCGAAGTTGCGTCCGCAGAGCGGGCTCCGCTTGATGTTGAGCCCCGGCCCCAGCACCACGCCCACGCCCATCGAGCGCGCCTCTCGCCCAATGGCCGCGCCCATCTGCTCCACCAGATCCGAATCCCACGTGGCGGCGGCCGTCGCCAGCGCGGGGAAGCACGTGGCGGGCTCCGATATGACCATGCCCTTGGCGTCGGTCCCAGGCTTCTGGTAGCGAAGCCCCGAGGGGCCGTCGCTCACGGTGAGCGCCGGGAGGCCGGCCTCCGGGTACGACTTCGTGCGCCAGAAGTCCGCACCAACGCCCAGGTCAAGCAGCTGGTCTCGGCTCAGGCTTGCCACGGCCTTCTCGGCTGCGCTTGAGTACTCGGAATCCATCGCTAGTCCTCCTGACTGCGGATCGTGCATGAAAACTCGTGCGTGCCGGCGGCCACCTCGTAGCGCGAGCCGTCCGGCAGCACCACCGTAGCGCTTGCGTTGGAAGGCACTGTGACCGAGAAGCGCCAGCCACCATCAGTGCGGACCCAGCCGCTCTCCACGCGCCCGCAGGAGCTCTGGTAGGCAGCACGAGCGTGCGAGAAGTGCCCACCAGGCCTGGGCGCCACCGTGAAGTGCCGCTCGCCGTCCGGCTCGATGCCGCACATCACGCGGAAGAGCCACGCGCATACGGCACCCTTGGAGTAGTGGTTGAGCGACGCGATGCCGCCCTGCGCCTGAGTGCCCTCCCACGACTCCCACACGGTGGTCGCCCCCATCTTGGGCATGAAGAGCCAGCCCGGCATCTGCTCGTTCTCGAGCAGGCGATATGCCGCGTCCAGGTCGTACGAGGCAAGCACGTCCATGATAAGCGGCGTGGAGAGAAAGCCCGTGCCCAGACGCCAGCCGTAGTTCTCGCATGCGCGCACCAGGCGCTCCCGCGCGAAGTCCGTCTGGCTCTCGTCGAGCAGACCAAAGACGAGCGGCCGCACGAGGCGAGCCTGCCTGTCGGTGTCGAGCGTGTACTCAGGAAGCTGGCTCAGCTCCTGGTAGGCGCGGCGGCAGCCCTCGGAGTAGGCGCGATAGCGCTCCTCGTCCTCCGCGCGGCCAAGCTCCGCAGCAATCTGGGCCATGCAGCCCAGCACGTAGGCAGTGTAGGCCGTAGCCACCTCGGGGTGCGGCGCCACGGTGTCCTTCCAGTCCATCTTGTGGACGTCCTCGGGCTCGGCCCACTCGCCGTAGCTCTGGCCCATGTTCACCAGATAGCGGCGGTTCTCGCGCGAGAGCCGCACGCGCGGCGCAAAGGGGCCGGTCTTGCCGCAGCGCGCCACCATGAACTCCGCATAGCGACGCATGCCGTCATAGAACTCCGAGAGCACCGACGCGTCGCCGTAGTGCTTCCAGTAGCGATATGGGATGAGAATGCCCGCGTCGGCCCAACCCACCGAGCCATCCAGGAAGCGCATGTAGGAGTCCACACCGCCGGCGGGCGCAACCTGCGGCAGCTTTCCGTCACGCTTCTGCCAGTCGAAGAGGTCGTGCAGCCACTTGCGTTCGAACGTTCGGCAGTCAAAGAGGTACGAGAAGGTCTCGAAGAAGATCTGCGCGTCACCCGACCAGCCGTGGCGCTCGCGCGTGGGGCAGTCGGTGGGCACGTCGAGCGAGTTGCCCTTCGTCGACCACACGGTGGCGTCGAAGAAGCGGTTGAGCAGCTCGTTGGAGCTCTCGAAGCTCCCAGTCTGCGCCATGTCGGAGTAGAGCGCTATGGCCGTGAGAGAGCCAGCCCCCAGCTGGGCGTCCGTCTCGACCTCCACGTAGCGAAAGCCAAAGACGCAGAACGTGGTGCGGTAGTGGTTATGCCCCTCGCGGCACACGTACTCCACCTGCTGGAGCGGCGTGGCAAAGCCCTCGCGCGTGCACTGGATGTTCTTGAGCGTGAGGTTGCCGTTCTCGTCCAGCATCTCTCCGCAGCGGAGAAGGACATGCTGCCCCCCGTGGGCATCAAAGTCCAGCTCCACCCAACCGGCAATGTTCTGGCCCAGGTCATAGAGGAGCCTGCCGTTTGGGGTCTTCCCCGGCGCTGGCGAGAAGCGCTCGTGCATCGTGACCGGCACGTTGTTCGAGGCCGTGGGGACCACGTCGTGGTGCGTCGCGCGGGCGTGGCCGGAGTAGCTTGGCATGCGCGTGGCATCGACGATCTCGCCGTCCTTGTTGTCGGCAAAGAGGATGGGACCGTCGTTCGACCACTGCCAGTCCGGGCCGGTCTCCACGCTCTCCACGATGCCATCGGCATAGGTAAGCTCGAGCTGCGCCAGGAGCTTGGTCTGGGTGCCGTACTGGTTGAGCAGCCCCCACGCGCCGCATGAGCCCCGGTACCAGCCGTCGGCAAGCTGCACCGTAAGCTCATGTCCGCCGGCCGCAAGCGCCTCGGTCACGTCGTAGGCCTGGTATTGGACGCGTTTGCGGTAGTCCGTGTGGCCAGGCGCCATGCAGAAGCCGCCGACCTTCTCGCCATCAATGCGCGCCTCGTAGAGGCCGCAGGCCGTGATGTAGAGGCGTGCGCGCACCAGGCCGGCCGCAACATCAAAGGCGCGACGGAAGCAGTCCGCGGGATAGCGGCCCTCGAGGATGGGCTCGGTCACCACCTGGTCTGGCTGGGCGGGATGCATGGCAGCAATCATCTGCTTGAAGTTGCCCAGGGCGCCCACGCGCTGGGTAGGCACGTCGTAGTCACCGCTGATCCAGCGGGCAGACCAGTCATCGGGCGAGAGAAGCCCCACCTCGATGCCTGCGGGCTCAGACCATGCACCCGCCACGCCCTTCTCGTCCCAGACGCGCACGCGCCAGGTGACGTGCTGGCGGCTTGCAAGCGGCTCGCCCGGCCAGTCAAGCTGCATGGACGCCGACTCCTCGCGGCCCGTGTCCCAGAGGGTCGCGCCGTTCTCATCCTCGCAGACCACCTGGCAGGCGCTCTGGGAGATGCCGTCCTCGTCGACCCAGGCCAGGTGTGGGCAGGCGACGCCCAACCCCAGCGGGTTGGTGAGGCTCTCGGCGGTAAGGTTGGTCGCACGCATGGCTAGGCCTCCTCGGTGGTTGCGGGCTTCTCGTCAGCGGCACCCTGGTGGCGCGCCTTGATCTCTTCCTGCTCCTGCTTGATGGTCTTCTCCACGTTGAGGCGAGAGAGCAGGACCACGATCACCGCAGAGGTGATGATGTCGAGCACCAGGAAGAAGAAGATGAAGACGCCCTTGGTGGCGTCACTCTGCGCGGCAGCCACGGTCACGCCATCCACGACCGAGGGCGGCACGTAGCCCGTCATGCCCAGCATGAGGTTGAAGATGCCATTGGCGAGACCCACGCAGACGGTCTGGATGATGGAGTACACGGCGCTGGAGAGGCCGTCGCAACGGAAGCCAAAGCGCCACTCGCAGTGGTCCAGCACGTCGGCGAAGAGTGCCATGAAGACGTATGCCGCGGGCAGGCACCCCACGTTCTTGATGAACTGCCCGGCGAGAACCACCGGCATGTTGGTGGGAAAGAGGGCACAGATGGCCGAGCCCACTGCCACGATCACAAAGCCCCAGAGCGTGGTGTTTCGAAGCCCCGCCCGCTTGGCGATGGGCCACACTGCAAAGATGCCCAGGCCCATGGGGATGCCGCCAATCACGTTGACCAACGTGAGCGTGATGCCGTCGTTGTAGGAACCCAGCACGTAGTTGCAGTAATAGAGCAGCGACAGGTTCTTGAAGTTGCTCGAGAGCGTGTAGATGAAGAGGTAGAGCATCAGGATGACCCAGTAGCGGTCAGTGAGCACGGTGCGAATCTGCTCGCGGAAGGGCATGGGATCCTCGGCGGCTTGCTCGCCCTGCTCCTCCGTCACGCGCTCGCGGGTGAAGTAGTACTCCATAAGGATGAGCGGAAGCGCGACGGCTCCAAGAATCCAGCCCATCACGGCCCATGCCTCGCGGCTTGCGCCAATCACGGGCAGTACGAACATGGGGAAGAGCATCGCGATGATGATGCCCGTGGCCATGGTCATGGCTATGTTGTTCATGACCGAGAGGCTGCCGCGGGCCTCGGAGTCTCGCGTGGAGAGCGGCACCATGAGGTTGTGCGCCATGGTGTAGAACGAGTTCGCGCAGAGGTAGAAGAGGTTGTAGCTCACCACAACCCAGATGACCTCGGGAACAAGGCCCAGCTGGGGCACCGTGAAGCAGAGCACCGTGGTCACAAGGAAGATGGGTGCCGAGATGAGCAGGTACGGGCGCGCCTTGCCCTGGCGCGTGTGCGTGCGCTCGATGAGCTTGCCCACCCAGAGGTTGACCACGGCGTTGGCAACCTTCGAGATGATGGGAAAGACGAGAAGGAAGAGACCGCCCCAGAGCAGGGTGAGGCCAAGGACGTCGGTGTAGAAGACGTTGAGGTAGCTGGCCAGCACCGCGTTTACCAGTGCTGGGCCAACGGGCCCCACCAGGTAGCCGAGGATCTTCTCGGCAGGGCGCACCTCCTCGGACTTCACCCGAGAGTCAAAGACTGGCTTGTTGATGAACGACAGCCGAGAATCTGCCATGCCGTTTCCCTTCCCGCGCGTGGCCTTGTGGGCCCGCATTCCTGTTGTGCGTACTGTATGGGGTAGGCGTAGGTGAGTTCTTACGTATTTGTCGTTTAATTGTCGTTGTTGTACAGACACCGCTAAGCGGCGTTATTTTGGCCGTCAGCGGCAGAGCAAGTAACTGGCAGCTGGCCTTTTGATGATAATATAGAACATACGTTCTATATATTGCTTGACATTAATTGTCAACTGTTTATAGTTATGAGGTGAACGGTATGCCCAAGGAGCGCGAAGTTCGCAACGTACTCAGTCGGCTTCGCCGCGAAGGATGGACGGAAGTTCCAGGACGCGGGAGCCACATTGTCTTTCGCAAGCGTGGTCAGATGCTCGTCGTTCCCACATCAAAGCACGAGATACCCATTGGGACATACCGCAACATCGCAAAGACTGCCGGATGGCTGTAAGGAGGCAACATGGCCAAGTTCATCTATGGGGTACTTCTCACGCGGGACGA
Source organism: Tractidigestivibacter montrealensis (assembly GCF_024741235.1). GTDB lineage: Bacteria > Actinomycetota > Coriobacteriia > Coriobacteriales > Atopobiaceae > Tractidigestivibacter > Tractidigestivibacter montrealensis. The sequence goes on from NZ_JANSKA010000001.1 coordinate 170,459, forward strand.
AGAAGGCGGATGGGACGTCACCGTTCCCGACCTCCCCGGATGCTTCACCTATGGCGAGAGCCGCATGGAAGCCCTTGCGCAAGCGGGAGACGCCATGCGCACGTATGTGGCGGCTCTTCTCGCACAAGGAGAGCAGCCCCCCGCACCCACAAACACCCCGTGCCCGGAGGATTCGGAGTCTGTCTACGTCTTTTTCGAGACCAGCGCAGGTTACGTGCTTCCCGGGCCGCATGTTTCCGCAGCAGAGGCCGCACGTCAGTTGGGGGTAAGCCCCGGTAGAATAACGAGAATGATTGACTCGGGAGTCCTTGATGGCTATCGAGTTGGTCGGCACACCTACGTCACCTGCGAAAGCATTGACCGCAGAAAGGAGGAGGGCGCCCGCGCGGGACGCCCTCCCAAGCGACGGGCCATGGGGTGAGTGAGGCATACCAGGCCCCTGTGGCCCAGCGTGCCGCCTAGCACTCCTTGGGATACTCGCGCATCTCGTCTGGCGAGTGGAGCGGGTTCCATACCTGTGCGAAGAAGGGGTCCACCTTCGCGCGGGCACCGTAGTTCCAGCTCTTGGCCTCGCAGACGGAACACCAGTGCCCTCCCTCCAGCACCAGGCGCGGACTCGCCTCGAACTCGTGGCCAAAGGCGCACCTAAAGCGGAGCTTGCCGCGCCAGTCGCCAGTGCGCATCTGCGTGGAGAGCAGCTTGCCGCCGCGGAACTCCGCGGCGCCGCGCACGTCCTCGAGCGAGAGCTCCTCCTCGGGCTTGGACTCGTCGTAGCCGTGGTCGATGTGCACCACGTGCTCCCAGTCGGTGAACTCGGGCATGTCGCTCACCTTCCCGGGCAGTGCCTCCCACGCCGCACGGCTCCCCCAGTAGGCATCGATTCTGTCATCCATGCCTGCCTGGATGAAGTGGCGTGTGCCGTGCTCGGCATCGAGAAGTGCGTCGAACGTTGACTCCTTGATGATTGATCCCATGAGGCGCTGGCCGCCGGGGATGCGGCAAAGGAAGCGAGCAAAGCCAATTGCCGCCGGCCCCATGGCCTTGAGGTACTCGTCGTAGAAGTACTGCATGGAGTCGCCCCTAAAGTGGAGGTAGTTCTCCAGCTTGTCAGAGTCCAGGTAGTACTGGCCGTGAAAGTTGCGAGTGGCAACGAACTTGTTGTCCACCACAGGGTCGAGGCTCGTGAAGCCAAGCTCGCCGTAGAGCTTGCGGTACATGCCGATGGTGCTCACGCGACACGGCTCGCCGCCGCCGATGTTGTATATGTGGCACCAGAACGAGGGGTCAAGCGTGCCCGCCGCGTCGTACTCCGCAAGATGCGCCATCGCACGACCGGAGTCCCTGTCCGAGCAGTACTCGAGCACGTTGAAGAGGCAGTTGTGAAACTGGATGGCGTCTCGTATCTGCACCATGGCGGGGCCGATTATGCCCGTCTGCCTGAGGCTAGCCCAGCGCGCCAGCCCGGACTCAATCACGTACCGCTCGGCAGCCACCTTTGATACGGCGTAATAGTCGAACACGCTGGGCTTTATGGGGTCCCCCACGCGCCCCCAGTGTATGGGCGGCATGCGGTCGCCCGTCTCGGCGACCGTTCCAATGTAGACAAAGGCAGTGGTCTCATCCTGCCCCAGCTCGTGGATCGCGTCCACCAGGCGCTTGGTGCCGCCAAAGTTTACGTGCATTGCCTTCTCGGGGTAGTAGTCCGCCGCAGGCGAGACAAACGCCGCGATGTGGAGCACCAGGCTGGTGCTGAGAAGGCAGCGGCGCACGGCGTCGTTGTCGTCGAGGTCGCCCCACACCACCTCGAGGCCCGGCGTGCCCTCGAAGGGCGCCATCTCGGCACGGTTCTTCTCGGAGTCTCGCACGAGAACTACCAGGTCGAACTTGTCACCCACGTCTGGGAGCATCTGCTTGAGCGACGCCATGCCCATGCCGCCCGAGGCACCGGTCATGAAGACGCGCGGCCTCCCTACCGAGGCCGCCCTGTTCTTCTCGCCTGCCTGTACCATCGCTACTCTCCCCTCATCGAGATGACGTCGGCCTTCTTGTCCGCAACAGCAAGCGAGAGGCGGATGGAGTCCCCAATCGCCGCGTCGATGTCGTCGTCGGTCACGCCGAGGGGCTCGGCGCCCAGGGACTTGTCGATGAAGAGCTCCGACGTTTGCAGATATGCATAGCGCACCATGTCAAGCCCACCATCGATGCCGCGCTTCTTCTGGTCGCGGCGGAGGTTCCAGCCGCCGATGGCGTACATCCACTTGGGGATGGTGCGGATGGGCTTGTCGGGGCAGCCCATGTGCTTGTGGACGATGCGCAGCATCTGCTCCCAGGTCATGTTCCACCAGCCGATGGGATAGCAGTTGCCACCGCGGTTCCTCTCCACGGCGCCCGCGATTGCCTGCCCAACCTGGCGCACCGTGACCATGGCAGTGCCGCCGCGCGTCCACATGGTGGCGCCCTTCATGCCGCGGATGCTCTCCACGAGGAAGACCCACACGGGCTTGCGGCCGGGCTGGGTGCCAAAGATGTAGGGAAGCTCCAGCACGGCGACGTCAAAGTCCGGGCCTGCCACGTCCATGGCGGCGTTCTCCTGGTCGATGCGGCTGCGGATGTAGGGATGCCAGCGGGTGAACTGCATCTCGGGGTGCTTCTTGGCAAAGTAGGCAAAGTAGCTGCCGCAGATAACCACGTGCTTGACTCCGCACTCCTTGGCGAGCGGAAGCAGGCGGCGGATGGGGTCGATGTTGAACTTCTTGTACAGGTCGTAGATGGGGGCTGGCCCCTCCACGCGCTCGTCGACACCCGCTGCGAAGACGAAGGCGTCGCAGCCTCGGAGGTGGGCGCGCATCTCGTCGTCGGTCATCTCAAGATAGTTGCCAAACTCAATCTTCATCTCGGGCGGAAGCGTTGCCCCTTTGGGCACCGGAGGCAGCGCGAGAGCCGTCACTTCGTGGCCGCGGGCGATGAGCTCGCGGGCCGCCTCGCTTCCCAGAAGTCCCGTACCGCCAATCATGAACACCTTCATGGTGCCCCCTCTTTCGTTGCGCCTGGACAGAGTGTTCGAGCATGGCAGCAGACTAGAGGAGGCGCACGGTCTATACTGTCGTTGTTGTTCTCGCTTTGATGCTTTTGTCCTCTACTGAGAACCCTACAGATTCCGCACGCCGAAGGGACACCACATGATGGACCTTGATGGCCTTGACTACCTTGCCACTTCCCTTGCGAGCATCGCAGTGGTACCCGTGCACGTCTACCAAGGCGAGAAGCTCGTCTCGGCCCACATTCCGGTGCGGCTGCCGGCAGACCCGCTTGCCCTTTGCGAGCAGGACGCCCTCGCGCTGGCGAGCCCCGTTGGCTATCTGTCTGTGGGCGACAGCCTCTACGTGGGCGTCGTTTGCGCGGGAGACACGCGTCTGGTGGTTGGCCCTATCCCCGAGGCACCGCTGCCGGCGGCACAGGTCACCCAGATGGCAGCGCAGCTTGGGGTGTCTCCGGCCGACCTCCCACAGTTCCAGGAGGGCATATGCTCGCTCACGCCGTTGCCACTGCTTACCACCGTGCAGGTACTCTGCGCCGTCGCATTTGCTGCGACGGGCGAGAAAGTCGAGCTTGACCGCGTGCTTGTTCACGACGACGCACAGCGAACCATCGGATCCAACCTCGTCAACGAGGAGTTTCACGCCGCGGAGTTTCCCGAGGAGAAGTCCCTGGGCAACTCGTCCCTCAAGGTCGAGCAGGTGCTCTGCGACCTTGTGCGCCAAGGCCGGCCCGACGAGCTGCGCGCGTACTTCTCGGCGTTGCCGTCCTTCAGGGCAGGCGTGCTCTCGCCCAACCTGCTACGCAACGCGAAGGACACCTTTGTGACAAGCGTGACTGTGGTTTCTCGCGCGGCAATTGCCGGCGGGATGAATGCGGACGAGGCCTTCTCCCTTAGCGACTCTTATATCAATCGTTGCGAGCTTGCAAGCGACACGCAGCAGGTAAGCGAGCTGGGCTACCACATGGCGGTAGAATACGCCGAGCGCGTGGGGCATCTGCGCCTTGGCGAGGACCCGTCCCAGCTGGTGCTTGGCGTGACCAACTACGTGCGCAGTCACATCTTTGAGCCCATCCGCACCGAGGACGTTGCGCAGGCGCTCTTTGTGAGCCGCGGGTTTCTCTCGTCTCGCTTCAAGCGGGAGACCGGTATGGGACTTGCGGACTACATTCGCCGCGAGAAGGTCGCCGAGGCAAAGTCCCTGCTGAGAAACACCGAGCAATCCATTCTCGACATAAGCACGTACCTCGGGTTCTGCTCGCAGAGCCACTTCAATGCCGTCTTCAAGCGCGAGACGGGCATGACCCCGCGCGAGTGGCGGCTACAGGAGTAGGGCGACTGCGGTAGGACGACAACGGTAGGGCGACGGCTGGCCTCCCTGGCGCCAACTTTGCGAGGCCTTTTCCTATTGCGAGCCATGGAGCGGCTCCTACGCTCGCTCACCTATAATGGCGTGACGAAGCCAGCAGCCACAGCGAAAGGGCCCAGATGGATATCACGCCGCAGGAAGTATCCGAGACGCTTGCCATGGTCACGGAGCAGAACCTTGACCTCCGAACGATCACCATGGGCATCTCGCTTGCAGGCTGCGCCGATGAGGACATGGGCCGCATGTGCGACAAGATCTACGACCGCATCACGCACCAGGCGGAGCATCTGGTCTCCGTTGCCGACGACCTTGCTGCCGAGTACGGCATTCCCATCGCGAACAAGCGCGTCTCGGTGACGCCGGTGGCACAGGTGGCAGCGTGCTGCGCAGACGAGGACCTCTCCCCCATTGCGCACGCCATGGACCGCGCCGCGCAGACGCTGGGCATCGACTTCATGGGCGGCTTCTCCGCGCTGGTGCAGAAGGGCATCGGCAACGCCGACCGTCGCCTCATCAACTCGGTGCCCGAGGCGCTCGCCACCACGGAGCGCGTGTGCTCCTCACTGAACATCGCATCTACCAGGGCCGGCATCAACATGGATGCCGTGCTTCTCTCGGCACAGACCATTCTCGAGTGCGCGCGCCGCACCACCGACATCGACTGCTACGGCGCGGCGAAGTTTGTCGTCTTTGCCAACATGGTGGAGGACTCGCCGTTCATGGCCGGCGCCGTGCACGGGGTCGGCGAGGCCGACGCCGTAATAAACGTTGGCGTCTCTGGCCCCGGCGTGATGGCCGCCGCGCTTGAGCAGCTGCCCGACGACGCCAACCTCATGGAGGTGGCCGAGGCCATCAAGAAGACGGCGTTCAAGATCACGCGTGCCGGCGAGCTCATGAGCCGCGAGGCATCGCGCCGCCTGGGCGTCGAGAAGGGCATCGTCGACCTGTCGCTGGCGCCCACCCCCGCCGCCGGCGACTCCGTAGCCAAGATCCTAGAGATCATCGGCGTGGGAGAGTGCGGCGGCCCCGGCACCACCTGCGCGCTCGCCCTTCTCAACGACTGCGTCAAAAAGGGCGGCGTCATGGCCAGCTCCAGCGTGGGCGGGCTCTCGGGCGCCTTCATCCCCGTCTCCGAGGACGCTGGCATGATCCGCGCCGCCGAGGACGGGTCTCTCTCGATCGAGAAGCTCGAGGCCATGACCAGCGTGTGCTCCGTGGGCCTCGACATGATCGCCATTCCCGGCGACACGCCCGTGGAGGCAATTGCCGGCATCATCGCCGACGAGATGGCCATCGGCGTGATAAACACCAAGACCACGGCGGTGCGCCTGATTCCGGCGATTGGCCACAAGGAGGGCGACATGCTGGAGTTTGGCGGCCTCTTTGGCAGCGCGCCGGTCATGAGCGTGAACCGCTTCGCCGGAAACGTGCTGGCACATCGCGGCGGTCGCTTCCCCGCCCCGCTCAACAGCCTTAAGAACTAGGGACGAGGTCATCATAGGGCTCACGGAAGATGTGTCTCCTGCGTCATTCTTGTCAGATGCTCCCTCTGTTGGCACGTTTTTACGGTTGGTGGCAGTTTTACGGAGATCCCCTGAGTATCGGGCGGCTCGTGTTCCGGGAAACCGCAGGTCAGCGATTTGCGGCTTCACCGGTCTCACATAAAGGGTTTTCCGAAAACTGCCACGAACCGTCATTTCTCGCAACAGGTTCTTGATTAATTGTCTGCAGCACTCAAAAAAGGATGCGGTGCGGGTCGTTGAAAAATTCATAGAGGTCACGTCGGGCACCGAGTTGCACATCCGTAAGGCCCCGCTCCCGAAGGCCAAACCGCTTGTTGAGCATCCACATAAAGTTCTGGAAGTACTCGAAAGAGCTGAGCTGCCCTGGCGTAGCCGACATCGTTTTTACACCCGAGACCTCCAGGATGTTTCTGCGCTTCTGCGTGTGATCCAGTCGGTAGCGCCCCGTGTGATACTGTTCGCTATCGTATTCCACATCGCCACGCGCACTGGGGATATACACGTCGCAGTAGAAACTATCGGTACCCGCGAACTCCCACAGGTGCTCGGGAACCTTGACCTCTTGGTTCGCGACAATGTGACGAATCCCCCTCCCACCTTCCGACTTGGGAAGGACAAGGGCACTGCAGAGCATGATTTCTCTAGGTGACGCCGTGCGCTCAACGACATAACGCAGCGCCCGGCGCGCCTGCTTTGCGCCATAGGCTCCTGGGGCTTGATCAAGAAAACCGGCGATCGACTCAGGTGTTGTGAGCGCGTCACGCTGACCTGTGTACCCGTGGCCAGAGTCGCCTATAGAAAAGAGGCCGCACAGGTAGTCGCCGATTTCGACGACCTCTCGCAAAGACCTTCCTGCTGCCATCTGTAGAAATGTGAACTCGGGAGAACTCACGAGATTGGAACCAGAGAGTTCATAGAACGATCCTGGTGGTAGCACACCGCTCCAGCGGTGTGCTACCAGGCATCGTTGATTTCGCACCGAATCTGAATCGCAAACCAAAACGTGTAGCGGTCGTTTCTCGGAATAGTCAAAGGACAGTGCATCAAGGCGCACGTCACGCATGTTGGCACTTGAAAACGAGAGACTCTGGCAGGGGCTCACAGATGGGACCGCCTCGTTAGAGATCTTGGTCAACCAATATCTCAAAGCCGATTCATGACACAGAACTACACTCATCTCAATCCCCATCCACGTTTGTTGGCTGAGAATAGCGCGCGGAGGACAGGCACGTTCTTGAGCCGCTTGCACGAAACTGACACCGCAGCTAGAGGTAGAGAAATGTCGTGATGAACGTATGAACGCGCAGGTAGACCTACGCATAAGGCGGAATAGGAATATCGACAGAAAACCGTCAGCTTCTAAGGCAGCACCCACGAAGGCCCTTGCGCTTAGGTTCTTGAGCAGTCATTGCAAGAAATGACGGTTGGTGGCAGTAATCGGAAAACACCTTATGTGAGACAGCCAGAGTCGCAAATCGTTGACCTGCGGTTCCGCGGAACCAGAGCCGTCCAATACTCGGGGACACCCCGAAAAACTGCCACCAACCGTAAAAACGTGCCATCAAGCGCGCACAACGCACCTGGAGCGCTATCCCAGGAAGCGAACCTCGGGCTCGAGACGCACGCCAAACTGGCGCTCGACCTCGTCCTGGACGTGCGCGATAACCGCGCGAACGTCTGCTGCCGTGGCTCCGCCCACGTTGACCACAAATCCAGCGTGCTTCTTCGAGACAGCAGCGCCACCCACCTGGTAGCCGCGCAGACCAGCATCGGTCACGAGCTTGCCAACAAAGTAGCCCTCAGGACGCTTGAACGTCGAGCCGGCACTGGGCAGCTCGAGCGGCTGCTTCTCCTCGCGCCTGCGCGTGAGCTCGTCCATGGTCTCGCGAATCTTCTCGGGGTCGCCACGGTCAAGGTTGAAGGTCGTCGAGAGAACCACCATGCCCTCGTCCGCAATCCGGCTGTGACGGTAGCCCAGGTCAAGCTCGTCAACGGGAATGGTCTCCTCGTGGCCATCCTGGTGCAGCACGTGTACGTTCTTGAGGACGTCTGCCATGCAGCCGCCGTACGCGCCCGCGTTCATGAAGCAGGCCCCGCCAATGGAACCGGGAATGCCACACGCAAACTCAAGGCCAGAAAGCCCCAGCTCGCATGCCATCTCGGAGGCCTCACGCAGGGTCACACCCGCCTGGCACCACATCTCGTCGTCATCGACGCTCACGCCAACGAGGCCGTCAGCCACGGCAACAATCACGCCGCGGTACCCCTCGTCCGCAACCAGAAGGTCCGAGCCGCGGCCCAGCACGAAGTAAGGCACTCCCTCCTGCTTGCAGGCATCGATAACGTCATGGACCTCGTCAAAGTCCTCGGGAATCACAAAGAGGTCGGCCGGACCGCCAATCTCGAACGACGTGTGCTCGCTCATCGGCTCGTTCACAAGGACGTTGTCCTCGCCAACAATCGAGCGAAGCTTCCAGGCGAGCGATTGCAAGTGGTCGTCGCCGGTAGTGCCACTTTCGGACATCTTGCTCCTCAGTTTGGGTTTTGCACGCTGCATACACGCGCTTGGCTCTTGAGTATAGCAAGGTAGACTACGATGTTGGATGTTGTGCGCGGGCCTTCACCCTGCGCTTACACTCCCGACACCACAAACACGGAAGGCCGTTCCGCATGTCATTCCAAAAGCGCTGGCTGCCCATCTTCCTGGCTGGAATCTTCGTCGTTGCCATGGTGGGTGCCTCGGTGCTCATCGGCTCGCCCGAGGTCCTCTTCCCCGAGATGACCGCCATCCTCTGCGGCGCGTGGATCCAGCCCAAGCAGGCCTGGAACGTCAACCGTCCTCGCATGCTCGCACTTATGACCACCGGTGCCGTCTTTGGCCTGGTTATGAACCTTGCCTTCCCCGACATTCCGCTGCCTGTCCGCGCGGTCATCGGCTACGCCTTCTGCGCCCTGTGCATGAACATTGCCGGTGCCGACATGACCCCCATGCTCTCGGCGGCGATCCTTCCCATGCTCCTGGGGACCGACTCCTGGATCTACCCCGTGGCCGTCTTCGTGCTGGTGGTCCTCGTCGAGCTGGGCCAGGTTGCCCTCGAGCGCGTGGGCCTGCGTGAGACAATCGACTACCATCCCTTCCGTCTCCCCGCCGAGCAGGCACTCGCCAATTGGGCCCGTCGCCTGGGGGTGTTTGCGCTTTTCGCGGTGCCCGCCTATGCCACCGGCAACCTCTTCCTCGCAGTTCCGCCGCTGCTCGTAGCCTACACCGAGCTCACCCGCCCCGACTTCACGCTGCGCCTGCGCCCCTGGCACGCCTGGGCGGTGCTTGCCATCGCAGGCGTCATAGGCACGCTGGCGAGAGACGCCGTGATCACTTTTGGCCTGCCCAGCCCGCTCGTGGCGGCATTTGCGTTCGTGGGGCTGGTGCTCGCCTGGAACGGCCTGCGCACCTGGATGCCGCCTGCGGGCGCCGTGGTGCTTCTCGCCTTCCTGGTGCCCTGGTCAAACCCGTGGCTCTACGCTGTGGAGGTCGCGCTGGGTGCCGCGGTGTGGGTGTGCGCCGCGCTCGCCCTCTTCCCGGGAATCCGTCCCACATTTTCCGACAAGGAATCCGTCTCCTACGTCCCCAAGGAGAACGCCCGGGCATAGCCACGAGGCCAAATGTCGCTTGCATGCTCCTTCTCACGTGCTATAGTTCCTCTGACAGTTTCAGGGCGGGGTGAGATTCCCCACTGGTGGTGACGCGCAGGCGCGCGAAGTCCGCGACCCGCTAAAAAGGCGGCTGACCTGGTGAGATTCCAGGACCAACGGTTACAGTCCGGATGGAAGAAACGGAGAAGTCATTATGGCACCCACTTCATCACGCAACGCAAGCCACTCCACGCATGCAGCCTCGGGCTGGGACACCCGGCGCATCGCGGTAACCGCGCTTCTCTGCGCCATGGCCGCCATCTGCACGCTGCTGCTTGAGTTTCCCATCCTGCCCGGCGTCACCTGGCTCAAGTACGACCCCTCGGGCATCGTCGCCCTCATCGCCGGCTTTGCGTTTGGCCCGGCAATCGGCGCCGTGGTCTCTGTGATCCCGTACCTGGTGCACATCGCCACAACCAGCGGCGTCTACGGCATGGTTATGGCAATCCTCGCTACGCTCGCGCTGGTCATGCCCGCGTCTCTCATCTACCGCAAGCAGCGCACCATGCGCGGCGCCATCATCGGGCTGGTCACGGGTGGCATCGTGTGCCTCGCGGCCTGCATCGTGGGCAACCTCATCGTGACGCCCTTCTACACCGGCATGCCCGTCGACGCCGTGGTCGCCCTCATCGTGCCGGCGCTGCTGCCCTTCAACCTCATCAAGATTGTCATCAACTGCGTCGTGTTTGTCCTCATCATGAGGCCCGCCTTCAAGGCAATGGGTATCGAGGTTCCCGGCGCGAACAACGCAGGAGACGCCCGCTAGATGGCGCAGCCAGCCTCAACCTCAGCCGCCAGCGCAAACGCGAGCGAGACGCCCATCGTCTCGCTCGCGCACGTGACGCTTTCCTATGGAGATTTGCGGGCACTCGACAACGTCTCTCTCGACGTGCGCCAGGGAGAGCACCTCTGTGTCCTGGGTGCCAACGGCTCCGGCAAGTCAACGCTGGCCTCGGTTATCTGTGGGCTTCTCGCCCCGGACGCTGGCGAGGTCACGCTTGTGGGCGAGAAGGTCTTCGCAAGCGGTGCCGCGGACTTTGACGCCTACCGCCGCGCACGCCGGAAGCTGGGGCTGGTCTTCCAGAACCCGGAGGACCAGATCGTGACCAGCGTGGTCGAGGAGGACGTGGCCTTTGGCCCCGAGAACCTGGGCCTTCCGCCCGAGAGGATCGAGCACCTGGTCCGCCGGGAACTGCACCGCGTTGCCATGGAGCGCTACGCAAAGGCGGACCCGATGCGACTCTCCGGCGGCCAGCGCCAGCGCGTGACCATCGCAGGCGCGCTTGCCATGGAGCCCCGCGTGCTGGTGCTCGACGAGCCCTCGTCCTCGCTCGACGTGCGCGGGCGACGCTCGGTCATGAAGGTCGTAGAGAAGCTCCGTGGCGTGGGCTGCACCGTGGTCCACGTGACGCACTTCATGGACGAGGCCCTGGGCGCTGACCGCGTGGTGGTGCTCGACCACGGCCACGTTGCCTTGGCAGGAACGCCGCAGGAGGTCTTCTCGCACGTAGAGGAGGTACGCGGCCTGGGCCTAGAGGAGCCCTTCGCCGGACAGCTCTCCTCGCAGCTGCGCGAGCGCGGGCTGGACGTCTCCTGGACCTGCGACGAGGACGCGCTTCTCGCCGAGCTGGCGAGAAGAACGCGCGGCCACCGCGCTGGGCGTGTAGCCTCTGCACCAGGCGATGCGCCTCACGCCGGCGGAGCACCCGTGGTGCGCGCAGAGGACGTGCGCTTCTCGTACGAGCAGTCCCGCCGCCGGCGCCGCGCTGACGCCGCGCCCGCAGCCCTTGACGGCGTGACGATTGACGTGCCACATGGCGCGCACGTTGCGCTGGTGGGGCAGACGGGCTCGGGCAAGTCCACGCTGCTGCGTCTCATTGCGGCACTCGAGGTACCTGACCAGGGTCGCATTGAGGTGGATGGCATCCCCACGGCAGACCGTCGCGACCGGCGTCGGCTCCATGGCCGCGTGGGCTACGTGATGCAGCGCCCGGAGCGCCAGCTCTTTGCGGAGACCGTAGCGCAGGATGTGGCCTACGGCCCCTCCAACCTGGGGCTTTCTCCCAGCGAGGTGGACCAGCGCGTGAGGTGCGCGCTCGACCTGGTGGGTCTTGCGGACAAGGACGACGCCTCGCCGTTCCAGCTCTCCGGCGGGCAGCAGCGCCTCTGCGCGCTTGCCGGCATCCTGGCCATGGAGCCGGACCTTCTCGTCCTGGACGAGCCCACCGCCGGCCTTGACCCCCGAGGCCGCCGCAAGCTGCGACGCATCCTCGATGGCCTCAACGCCGCCGGCACCACGCTTGTGGAGGTCACGCACGCCATGGAGGACGCCGCGCGGGCAGACCTCGTGGCGGTGCTCGACGGCGGGCGCGTGGTGCTCACGGACACGTCAGCCCAAGTCTTCTCGGTAGACAATGCCGAGAAGCTCCACAACATGGGGCTGGGCATCCCCCATCCGCTCGCCTTTGCGCGGGCGCTGGAAGATGCCGGCTGCCCGCCACTGGGAGACCCGCTCACCAACGAGACCCTGGCAGACGCCATCGTCCGCGCGGCCGGCGCGGCCGACAAGCCCAGCGCTCCTAGCGCGGCCGGTACGTCCGCGACCGCCGACGAAAGGGGCGAGTAGCCATGGCGCTTCGCATCTCCGTGGGCCAGTACTACGCTGCGGACTCCCCCATCCACCGGCTTGACCCCCGCACCAAGGCGGCCTGCGCCCTGGCGCTCATGGTCGCCACGTTCTTCGTTCACTCGCCGCTTGGGCTGGCAGCGCTTGCGGCGTGCGTGCTCGCGCTGCTTCTTGCGGCGCGCGTCCCGGCAGGCGAGGTCCTTTCATCGGTGCGTGGCGTGCTCTGGGTGCTTCTCTTCCTTGCGGTCTTCAACCTGCTGCTCATTCGCGATGGCAGCGTGCTTCTCGCCGCGGGACCCATCACGATAACCACGGGCGGCACGTGGTCGGCGGTGCTCTATCCGGTGCGCGTGTTTGCCGCCATCGTGGTGGGCGCACTGCTCCTGCTCACCACCACGCCCACCGAGCTGGGCGACGCCTTTGACGCCGCCTGCTCGCCGCTCACCAGGCTGGGCCTTCCCGGCCACGAGCTTGCCATGGTCTTCTCGCTCATGCTGCGCTTCATCCCCACGCTGGCAAACGACGCCTCGGCAATCATGGATGCGCAGGTCGCACGCGGTGGCGAGGTGGCACGCGGCAGCCTGGGCCGGCGCCTTCGCGCGGTTGGTTCGGTGCTTGTGGCGCTCATGGCAAGCTCGATGCACCATGCCGACGACCTCGCGCGCGCCCTCGACGCGCGCTGCTACGAGAGCGGCGGCACGCGTTCGCACTGGCATCCGCTGCACTTTGGCGCGCGCGATGTCACGGCATTTGCGGCCACGGCAGCCATGGTCTCCCTCCTCGTCGCGCTAGGATGAGACAAAGGGACAGTCCCTTTGTCTCATCGAATGAAGTTCATCCAGGAGCCACCCTCGACCTCGGGCGCAGGCACACCGGCAGCGCGGCCCGCCTCGATACTCTTGAGCAGCCACGCCATGTTGCGCCCCAGGTTGCGCATGGTCTTCAAACCCTCGATGTCCAGCGCGGCCTCGCCGGTCTTGGCACCGTAGACCATGTTCCAGTACGACGAGCCCACGGTGATCATGTTGGCGATGCCAAAGTACTTGTTCATCACGTCAAACGACGCGGTGCAGCCACCGCGGCGCGCCACGGTCACGCAGGCGCCCGGCTTGAAGGCAAACTGGCCGCTCTCGCTGTAGAAGACGCGGTCGAGGAAGGACAGCATGCGACCGGCGGGGTGCGCGTAGTAGACGGGCGTACCAAAGACAAAGCCATCCGCTAGGGCGGCCTTCTCGACAAACTCGTTCACGCCGTCATCATTAAAGATGCAATGACCCAGCTTGGAGCACTTGCCGCAGCTTATGCAGTCACGTGTGGGTGTGAGGGGCAGGTGGTAGACCTCGGTATCTATGCCCTGCTCGGAAAGCGTGTTTGCCACCTCCGCCAGCGCGATGCCGGTGTTTCCCTTGGGGCTCGCGCCCCCGTTGAGCATTAGGACCTTCATGTGCGTTCCCTCTCTCGGATGAGACAAAGGGACTGTCCCTTTGTCTCATCCGAGCGTACCATTCTGGGAGGAGGGATTGCCATGACTGAACAGTCCACGTTCTTCGCTATCGTCTCGAGGATGAAGTACATCGAGCGCTGGGCACTCATGCGCAGCGCTCGCCCGGAGAACCTCTCCGAGCACTCGCTCGAGGTTGCTGCCATCGCGCACGGCCTGGCAACCCTGGGCAACGTCCGCCACGGACGCCACCTTGACGCCGAGAAGGCCGCGCTTATCGGCCTCTTCCACGACACAACAGAGATTGTGACCGGTGACATGCCCACGCCCGTGAAGTACGCCAACCGTGGCATCCGCGACGCCTACAAGGACGTGGAGAGAAGCGCCGAGGACACGCTGCTTGACACGCTGCCGGAAGACCTGCGCCCCACCTACAAGGCGATCTTTCGCGGCGACCCCGCGGACGAGGACGACGTCTACCTGCGCCGCCTGGTGAAGGCGGCCGACAAGATTTCCGCCCTCATCAAGTGCGTCGACGAGGCGCAGTCCGGAAACGTCGAGTTCAAGACCGCCGAGGAGGGTATCCGCGCCAAGGTAGACGAGATGGCCGCGCAAATGCCCGAGGTCGCGGATTTTGTGGCGGAGTTTCTCCCCAGCTACGGCAAGACGCTCGACCAGCTGCTCTAGGCGCGCAACGCAACGGTAGCGGCTATGGCCGCGCGGACCGGGACATCCCGGCGCGCGCGGCCTTCTCGCCCTACTCCACAACCACTGGCACAAACTGGTACGTGTGGCAGTCCACGTAGCCTCGATTGGTGAGCCGCAGGTCAGGGATGCAGGCAAGCGAGAGAAGCGCCATGGTCATAAACGGCGAGGGCATGGTGCAGCCCATCTTTGCCCAGGCCGCCTCGGCGCCACGGACCTCGGCGGCGACCTCCTCCACGCTCTTGGGGCTCATGAGGCCCAGGATCGGCAGCTTCACCTGGCCGAGCACCTTGCCGTCCTCAACGGCTACCTCGCCGCCACCGCAGTCCACAAGGAGACTTGCCGCCAGGGCCATGTCCTCATCGTTGTCGCCAATGACCAGCAGGTTGTGGGCATCGTGGGCCACGGTCTGCGCAAGCGCACCATGGATGCCAAAGCCCTTGGCAAAGCCGTAGGCAAACGAGCCCGTGTTGTGGTGGCGCTCGAAGACAAAGGCCTTAAGGATGTCGTCTGCGGGCGATCCCTCCAGGCAGCCGTCGACCACGGGCACCTCGAGGTGCTCCTCCTTGGTGATGGTGGAGCCGGCGCTCGAGGTCATCACGCGCACCAGCGCGCGGTCACCCGCGATGGGCGAGCCGTCCGCATGAACGGCGGGAATGCGGAAGATCTCGGGCTTGATGTCCGCCCCCACGTGCATAGAGTTGAACATGAAGTTGGGCCAGGGATAGGACTCTGGCGAGAAGAGCGCCGCGCCGTCTTGGGCAACAAGCTCACCGTCGATGAAGGTGTGCGTCACGCGGAAGTCCTTGAGATCCTCGAGAATCACGAGGTCAGCGCACTTGCCCGGCGTGACGGAGCCCAGGTCGCGCGACATGCCAAAGCAGTCTGCCACGTTGATCGTGACCATCTGGATGGCCGAGACGGGATCGATGCCATAGCCCACAGCCTTGCGCAGGATGCGATCGATGTGGCCCTCGGAGACCAGGGTCTCGGGGTGGTTGTCATCAGAGACGA
Source organism: Tractidigestivibacter montrealensis (assembly GCF_024741235.1). Classification (GTDB taxonomy): domain Bacteria; phylum Actinomycetota; class Coriobacteriia; order Coriobacteriales; family Atopobiaceae; genus Tractidigestivibacter; species Tractidigestivibacter montrealensis. Next base: position 185,864 of record NZ_JANSKA010000001.1, read on the forward strand.
GGTTCACGTGGCGCGTATCGATGTTGTTCTCGGTGATAACGTGCGCCAGCTCCTCGAGGTTCTGCCAGGCGGAGCCCTCGCGCAGCTGCGCATACTGGCCCAGGCGGAGCTTGGCGAGCGCCTCTTCGCGCGTGATGGACTCGTGGCAGCAGGAGATACCGGAGGCGATGTAGGCGTTGAGCTGGCGGTCCGTGTCCGGCACGGTGAAGTGGCCGGTCAGGGTCTTGTCGGCCTTGAGGGTCTCGTCCATCTCGGAGAGCGGACCCTCGTCGCAGGAAAGGACGCCTGGGTCGTTCATCATCTCGCCAAGACCCACCACGGCGTCCCAGCCCATGGTCTCGCGAATGTCCTTGGCATCAATCTTGGAACCGGTGTCCTCGAAGCCCGGCACCGCGGGCACGCACGAGCCCGGCGTGACCATGCACTTGAGCGGCACGCGCTCGGAGTCGCGGATGAGCTCCTTCAACGCGGGCAGGCCAGCGACGTTCATGGCCTCGTGCGGGTCCCAGTAGATGCCGGTTGTGCCGTGCGGCACCACGGCGCGGGCGTACTCGGAGGGGCCCACCATGGCAGACTCAACATGGATGTGGCCATCCATGAAGCCCGGCGCCACGTAGCGGCCAGCGGCATCGATAACGGTGGTCTTCTCGCCAATGCAGTGCTCGGCCGTGTGGCCACCAATGCCCAGGTACGCAACGCGCCCTGCGGCAACGGCGATGTCTGCGTCCTCAAGGACCTCGTGCGTGGTGACGCTTACCAGCCGGGCGTGACGAATGACGAGGTCAGCGGGCTCCTGTCCCTGCGCCACGCGGATGAGCGTACGGTTGCATTCCCACAGTGGACTCTTGCAGAAGCGATTGAGCATGACAGCCCCTCTCGACGCCCGACTTTTAAATTGTCAAAACGTTACCAGCCCTGTGTTGCGGTGCAGCAACAATTCTGCGAGCGGTACGCAAAGGTTTGCTCGGTGTGCAGGCTGTTCGCGCGCAAGGTCGCAGACCGAACGCCGGAATCGCTAACCAATCGAAATCTGCAAAATCTTGCCGGACCGCAGGCAATCACGGACTCGTCCAGGGCCTAGCGAGAGGAGAGAAGCCCCTTGACCTGGGAGGGGAGCTGGGACGCCACCTCCCGCGCGACGCCACCCACGTTCTGCACGACCTCCTGCGCGGTGATGGCAGTGTCTCCCAGGGCGTCCGCAATCCCACCGAGGTCGATGCCCGTATCGGTGCCGGAACTGGTGCCTTCGGTGCTGCCGGAGCCGTTAGTTCCCGTGGTCGTGGGCGTAGTAGTGCCCGTCGTGGTGCCCATCGTCGTGGTGCTTGACGTAGCGCCGCTGGAGGCGCCGGCGGCAACGCTCGAAACGGCATCGCTCACGCAGCTTGACACCACCGCAAAGACGAAGAGAGCCACCAGCGCCCCCACCAGCACAAGCGTGATTCGCTTGAGGTTGGGGCCGCGGTGAGCACCGCGCCCATCGCCGCCGGCGGCGCCACCGTAGCCATAGCCGTAGTAGCTCGTCTGCGAGGGCGAGGGAACGGCGTTGCGCACGGGCTCCGGGGCACGCCGGGGAGCCGCAGTCGTGCGGGAGGCCACGGGCGGCGCGTACACCGTGGCGTCGGGGTTCTCGCCGGGACGGGCGTACACCGTGGCGTCGGGGTCACCCGCGACCCTTGCGCCACCACCCATCAGTTGCGTCGCATCGTTCTCGACCCCGGAACCACCGCCTATCAGGCGTGTCTCGTCACTCTCGTCCATGCTGCCCTCCCCTCTTAGAATCCAGCTCAGCTCCAAGCCCAAACGGCTGCCCTACTCCAGGCCGTCGACGGCAGGCGCCTCGCCCTCCCACGTGGTGAGACAGGCGTCAAGGCCGCGCTCGACAGCCTCGCGATCCATGTGACGGCCAATAACGCAGAGTCGAACCATGCGGTCGCCCACCTTGGAATCCCAGTCGCGGCGCAGCTCGGGGACCTCCTCCATGTTGCGCTTGAGCTCGTCTTCAGGCATGAGCGCCGCCCACTGGCCGTTCTCGGTGAGCGTGAACTGCTGGCCGGCCTGCTCAAACACGTAGCACATGTCGGGGTCGTTGTTGACCCACATGAGGCCCTTGACGCGGATCACGGACTCGGGCCAGTTGTTCACGAACTCGGAGAGCGCGTGGTAGTCGAAGGGCTGGCGACGCTGGTAGACAAAGGTGGAGACGTCGTACTCCAGGACCTCGGGGTTCTCGTGCTCTTCGGGGTGCTCCATGGCATCCACCCACGCAGCCGAGCCGTACGCCTCGTCAAAGCTAAAGCGCCCGGTGTTGAGCAGCTCGTCCATGGGGACGTTGCCGTTCACGGCCTCCACGATGCGCGCGTGGGGCTGCAGGCCGCGCACGATGGCCTTGAGCTCGGCCACCTGCTCGGGCGTCACGCGGTCGCACTTGTTGAGCACGAGCGTGGTGCAGAACTCGATCTGCTGGATGAGAAGGCTCTCGACGTCGTCCTCCTCTATGTCGTCGGAGAGAAGGGCGTGGCCACCGTTGAACTCGTCGTACATGCGGGCGCAGTCGACCACGGCCACGATGTTGTCCAGGTCGAGCGGAGCAGTGCCACCCTTGGTCTGGTCGCAGATGGACGAGATGGTGTAGGCAATTGGAATGGGCTCGCAGATGCCCGAGGCCTCGATGATGATGTAGTCGAAGTCGCCGGTCTCGGCGATGGACGTGAGCTGCTGCGCCAGGTCGGAGGCAAGCGTGCAGCAGATGCAGCCGTTGCTCATGGGGATGAGGCTGTCCGTGGCAGAGAGGCCGCCGTTCTTGATGAGGCTTGCGTCGACGTTTATCTCGCCGATGTCGTTCACGATGACGGCGGCGCGGATTCCCTCGTCGTTAGCAAGGATGTGGTTGAGGAGTGTGGTCTTACCCGCTCCCAGGTAACCGGTGAGCATGACAATCTTGACCGGAGTCGTGGTGTCCTTCGTGGGCATGCGTGCCCCCCTCTGCCGGCGCGCGAGACGCTGGCTACGAGTCTGGTTAACTGGAAGAGTCTAGGGCATACGTGTGGTGAGATTGAGGGGCCGAGAGGCTCGCAGCGTGCGGCGACCGGGCGTCTCTCGGCACGCCGCCTACGCTCACAGCGCGTAGCAGTCGTAGCGTATGGCCTTGCCGGCCACGGTGTAGCTGGGCTTCTCGCCAGCAAGCCATGGCCCCTTGGCCGGACGCTTCACCACAATACGGCGAGGGCCCGCAGTCCTAGCGGCGTCCATGAGGCCGCGCTCGTCGTCGCACGGCCGCTCCAGGCGCTGGATGAGCTGCAGCTTCTTCTTGACAGCCGCGCTCTTGCGGCGCTCGGGAAACATTGGGTCGAGAAGGACCACGTCAGGCGAGAAGCCCAGCGCGGGAAGCGCCAGCACGGAGTCCTCTCCGCGAAGCTCCATGCGTGAGACCGCCTCCGCCAGCGCCGGGTCCGACGCCGCGCGCGCCAGCGCGTCGGCAAGCAGCGCGCAGATCACGGGGTCGCGCTCGAAGAGCGTCACCGAAAAGCCCGCCGCAGCCAGGAGCAGCGAGTCCTCCCCCATCCCGGCCGTCGCGTCCACGGCCGTGAGCGGACCGGCCGCTCCACGGATGCGCGCCGCGCGCACGACCAGCTCGCGATTGAGGTTGCCCGCGCGAAGGCGCGGCACCATGCGTGAGAGGTCCGCGGCAAGCGACATGCCGTCGCCCTCGAGCGAGAGGCCCTTCTCGCCCACAAGAAGGCACAGCCCACCTGCTGCCTGCGCAGTGCCCACAGGCGCCACGGGCACGCCGAGACGCGCCGCAAGCTTCTGCGCCCGAACGGCGTCCCCGCCCGCACCAACTTCTACAACCAGGCCCTCCACCAGCGCCTACGCCCCGTACTGCCCGCGCATCGAATACCAGCCGTCGTGCTCGTCCACCACAAGGGGCACGTCGAAGAGGTTGGAGAGGACCTCATCGCACAGGATCTGCTCCTTGGGGCCGTCAGCGAAGATGGCTGCATTCTTGATGAGCATCACGCGCCCGATGGCCGGGATGATGTCCTCGGGGTAGTGCGTGACCAGGATGATCGAGCGGCCCTCTGCGGCAAGCGTGCTCATGGTCTCGCGCACGTGGTACATGCCCTCGGGGTCAAGGCCGGTGCACGGCTCGTCAAAGACAAGCACCTGCGGGTCGCGGATAAGCTCACGTGCCACCAGGACGCGCCTGGCCTGGCCGGTCGAGAGGGTCATCACGTCGCGCTCCGCCACCTCGGGGATACCCAGGCGGTCAAGCGCGTCGAGCGCCAGCTGACGATCGCGCTCGGTGACCTCCACCTGCTTGGGCAGCCCCAGCGTGCCAAAGAGCCCACCTACCACGATGTCGACGGACGGCAGGTGCACGCGAATCTGCTCGTGCATGGTGGAGCTCACCACGCCCAGCGCGCGGCGCACGTCGGTGAGCTGCGGGCGCGGGTTGCCGCGAAAGCGCACGGGCGGCTCATCTCGGTAGAGCGGGAAGACCTCCCTGGTGAGGAGCTGTATGAAGGTAGACTTGCCCGCACCGTTGGGGCCGAGAAGCGCCACGTGCTCGCCCTCGTGCAGCGTGAAGTCGTCCACGTGGAGGATGGTCTTGCTCGCCCTCACCACGCTTGCGTCGTGGATGGCAAAGAGCGGCGTCTTCTCGCCGGCGTTGTTCTCGCCCTGCATGCGGTCTCCCGGTCCTAGACTTCATTGAGGTAACTTCTCACAAACGCACCACCAACTGGCGGGTCGTGAAGACCTACTATAGGCAATGCGCGCGCGTTCGCGGCAGGTTGGCGACGCGCCGTAACACACCCACACGTCATTTGCGCAGATAGGGGTCCACATGCCAGAGACGCTCACGCTTGAGGCCTTCGAGGAGGCATCCGAGAAGGTCAAAGAGGTCACGCTCGAGACAAAGCTTGTGGAGAGCCCGTACCTCTCGGCGGCGACCGGCAACCGCATGTGGCTCAAGCCCGAGAACATGCAGCGCACCGGCGCCTACAAGCTGCGCGGCGCGTACTACAAGATCTCGAAGCTCTCCCAGGAGGAGCTTGACCGCGGCGTGATCACCGCAAGCGCCGGCAACCACGCGCAGGGCGTGGCATATGCCGCCACCCACGCAGGTGCGCGCTCCATCGTGGTCATGCCCACCACCACGCCGCTCATCAAGGTCGAGCGCACCAAGGGCTACGGCGCCGAGGTCATCCTCTACGGGGACGTCTTTGACGATGCCAAGCAGCGTGCCGTTGAGCTGGCCGAGGAACAGGGCCTCACCTACATCCCGCCGTTCAACGACACCACGGTAGCAACCGGCCAGGGCACCATCGCCATGGAGATCATCCAGGAGCTGCCGCTGGTCGACACCATCCTCGTGCCCGTGGGCGGCGGCGGCCTGGCCTGCGGCGTCTCGACTTTCGCCAAGCTCTACAACCCCAAGATCCGCGTCATAGGCGTGGAGCCCACCGGCGCAGCTAGCCTCACGGCGGCGCTCGAGGCGGGCCACGTGGTGAAGCTCCCCAGCGCCAACACCATCGCCGACGGCACGGCCGTGCTTGAGGTGGGCGACAAGGTCTTCCCCTACCTGCAGCAGAACCTCGACGACGTCATCTGCGTGGACGACGATGAGCTGGTTGTCTCGTTCCTCGACATGGTCGAAAACCACAAGATGATCGTCGAGAACTCCGGCCTGCTCACGGTTGCCGCCGCCAAGCACCTGCCCGCCGAAGGCAAGCGCGTGGCGTGCATTCTCTCCGGCGGCAACATGGACGTGATTACCATGTCGAGCGTGGTGCAGCACGGCCTCATCCAGCGCGGCCGCATCTTCACCGTGAGCGTGCTGCTCCCCGACCGCCCGGGCATGCTGGTGCGCGTCGCCAGCGTGATCGCCGAGCAGAACGGCAACGTGATCAAGCTCGAGCACAACCAGTTTGTCTCGACCAACAGGAACGCGGCGGTCGAGCTGCGCGTGACCATCGAGGCGTACGGCGAGGAGCACAAGGCGCAGATCGTGGACGCCATCCACAAGGCAGGCTTCGACCCCACGCTGGTGCAGACGTCGCTGTAGGAGCGCAGGAGCGCTACCCCCTCCGGCACCTCGTGTCGCCGGAGGGGGTATTTTGTTGCAGATTCACGCAAAAATGTGCCCCCCGGCGACAGTTTGCCTCCGGAGGGCTTGTTCTGTTGCAATTGTCGCCAAAACGGGCCTTCTGGCGACACGGGCGCCGAGAAGCGCACGGCCGACGAAGGCGCACGCCCCCTACAGGTACTCCACGACCTTGTCGCCCATCGCGGCGCAGCCCAGCACGTGGTCTGCCGGCGTGGCGTCATCGGCGATGTCGCGGGTGCGCCAGCCGTCGTCGAGGACGCGCTCCACGGCAGACTCGACCCAGCCAGCCTCCTCGGTCATGTCGAAGGCGTAGGTGAGCATCATGCCCGCCGAGAGGATCTGCGCCAGCGGGTTGGCGATACCCTTGCCGGCGATGTCCGGCGCGGAGCCAGCGGAGGGCTCAAAGAGCGAGACGCCGTCGCCCAGACTCGCGCTCGCGAGCATGCCAAGCGAGCCCGTGATCTGCGCGGCCTCGTCGGAGAGGATGTCGCCAAACATGTTCTCTGTCACGATGACGTCAAAGTCCGCTGGCCTGTTTATGAGCTGCATGGCGGTGTTGTCAACGAGCAGGTCCTCAAGCTCGACCTCGGGGAACTCCTCGTCATGGACGCGATGCACAACCTCGCGCCACATGCGGGAGGTCTCCAGCACGTTGCGCTTGTCGACGCTCGTGACCTTGTTGCGGCGCTTGCGGGCAGCCTCAAACGCCTTGCGCGCAATGCGCTCGACCTCGTACTCGCGGTACTCCATGGTGTCATAGGCGCGCTGCCCGCGGCCGCCGTTGGCACCCGCGCCAGGCTCATCGTAGAAGCGCTCGCGGCGCCCAAAGTACAGACCGCCGATGAGTTCGCGGACAATCACCAGGTCAACGCCCTTGATGACCTCCGGGCGCAGCGTCGAGGCGCCCGCCAGGGCGTCGTAGATCTTCACGGGGCGCAGGTTGGTGTAGAGGCCCAGGCCCTTGCGAATGCCGAGAAGCCCCTGCTCCGGACGAGGGGCGTTTGGGTCGGTAGAGTCCCACTTGGGCCCGCCCACAGAGGCGAGAAGGACGGCGTCCGAGGCCTTGGCAGCGTTGAGCGTCTCGTCGGGCAGGGGACTTCCGCAGGCATCGATGGCAGCGCCGCCAATGAGGTGGTCCTCGCAGACAAAGTCGACATTGGCCTTCTCGCCCACTGCTGCCAGGACCTTCTTGCCCTCGGCCATGATCTCGGGGCCAATGCCGTCGCCCGGCAGTGTGCACACGCGATAGGTTGCCTTAGCCATTGCTATTCGCCCTTCTTCTCGGCCAGCACGCGCTTGGTGCGCGCGACAAGCCCGCCCTCGTTGATGATGTCCTGGATGAACGGCGGGAACGGCTGCGCGTGGAAGACGGCGCCCGTGGTCTCGTCCGTGATGGTGCCGGTATCGGCGTCAACGCTCACAACGTCGCCGTCAGAGATGGCGTCCGCGGCCTCGGGGCACTCCAGAATGGGGAGACCCATGTTGATCGAGTTGCGGTAGAAGATGCGCGCAAAGCTCTTGGCAATGACGCACGAGACGCCCGCAGCCTTGATTGCCACGGGTGCATGCTCGCGAGACGATCCGCAGCCAAAGTTCTCGTCGGCCACGATGATGTCGCCTGGCTTCACGCGAGAGACGAAGGTCTTGTCGAGGTCCTCAAGGCAGTGCTTGGCAAGCTCGGCGGGATCTGACGTGTTGAGGTAGCGAGCAGGAATAATGACGTCGGTGTCTATGTCTCTGCCGTAGCGAAAGACGGTTCCTCGGAACTGCATGGGTTTCCTTTCTACTCGGGAGCGGCGGCCACCCTTGCCTCCCGCTTCGGACAGTCCTCGCCGCAAAAGGCGCGGCTGCGGAACTCGCGGAGCGGCAAGGGTGACCGCTGCCCCGGAGTTGAAACAAAAACGCAGGCGAGAGGAACCGCCTTTCGCGTCAGAACCCTGACGGAACCTCCACCCCGGTAAAACAAAAGAAGCAAAGAGCGCGGCCTGTGGGACGCCCGTGGCCGGCTGCAAGCTTGCGGCTATCTTGCGACCCAAGGGTGCGGCCTTTCTCTCCTGTGCGAGTTCTTGGCGCAGCCAAGCTGTCTGAGCACGGGAAGAAAGGCCGCACCCCCCTGTGCCTACAGGTCAGACGGCAGCGCGATGTGGCCGGCCACGGCCGACGCGGCACACACGGCCGGGCTCGCCAGGTAGACCTCGGACGTGGGGTCTCCCATGCGACCGACGAAGTTGCGGTTGGTGGAGCTCACGCACCTCTCGCCTGCCGCCAGGATGCCCATGTAGCCGCCCAGGCACGGACCACAGGTAGGCGTCGAGACCACGCAGTGAGCGTCGATGAAGACGTCCATGAGGCCCTCGTGCACGCACTGCAGCCACACGGTCTGCGTCGCGGGAATCACGATGCAGCGCACGTTGGGGTTGACAGTCCTGCCACGCAGCACGTCTGCCGCAGCGCGCATGTCCTCGATGCGCCCGTTGGTGCAGGAGCCAATGACCGCCTGGTCGATGGTGATGTCGCGGCTCTCGGCAACGGGATGTGTGTTGGAAGGGAGATGCGGCCAGGAGACCTGCGGCACAATGTCTGCCGCGTCGATCTTGATGACCTGCTTGTAGGTGGCGTCCGGGTCGGGGTGGTACTCGGTGTACGGGCGCTCGGTGCGGCCTTCCAGCCAGGCGCGTGCGGTATCGTCCACCTCGAAGAGGCCAGCCTTGCCGCCGGCCTCGATGGCCATGTTGGCAATGGTGAGGCGCCCCTCAACCGAGAGGTCGCGAATGGTCGAGCCTGCAAACTCCATGGCGCAGTAGAGCGCGCCATCCACGCCGATCTTGCCTATCACATAGAGGATGATGTCCTTGGCGCTGGCTCCAGCGGGCAGCTTGCCGTCGATCTCGAAGCGGATGGTCTCGGGCACCTTGAACCACGCGCGACCGGTCGCCATGCCCACGCCGGCGTCCGTGGAGCCAACGCCCGTCGAGAACGCGCCGATGCCGCCGTAGGTGCAGGTGTGGGAGTCCGCGCCAATGACCAGGTCGCCAGGGCCCACAATGCCGCGCTCGGGGAGAAGGGCATGCTCAATGCCCATGCAGCCCTGCTCGAAGTAGTGCGTGATGCCCATCTCGTGCGCAAAGTTGCGCGTGACCTTGGTCTGCTCGGCGCTCTTGATGTCCTTGTTGGGGCTGTAGTGGTCGGGCACCAGGCAGATTCGGTCGCGGTCAAAGACGCCAGCGCCAATCTCGCGCACGGTCTTGATGGCGATGGGCGCCGTGATGTCGTTGGCGAGCACGAGGTCGAGGTCGCATTCGATGAGCTGGCCGGGCACAACCTCGGGAAGGCCCGCGTGGGCTGCGAGGATCTTCTCGGCCATGGTCATGGGACGTGCCATTTACTTGCCCTCCTTGGAACGTGCGGTTTGAATCATGCGGTTGATGGCGTTGACGTAGGCCTTTGCGCTGGAGACCACGATGTCGTTGTCGGCGCCGCGGCCGGTGTAGACTCTGCCGTCCTCGGCCGTGATGCGCACCGTGACTTCGCCGATGGCGTCGATGCCGCGGGTGATGGCCTTGACCGAGAACTCCGCGAGGTCGCCGTGGACGGCAACCACCTGGTCGACGGCCTTGTAGGCGGCATCGACGGGACCGGTGCCGGTGGCGCAGACCACGTGCCTCACGCCCAACTCGTCCGTGATGGTAGCCGTGGCGGTGGGCACCAGCGGATCGCCGCAGGAGACCTGCAGGGCATCCAGGGTGTAGACGGCCGCAACCTCGCGCTGACGCTCCTGGACAATGGACTCCAGGTCCTCGTCGTAGACTTCCTTCTTCTGATCCGCGACCTCGAGGAAGCGCTTGTAGATGTCGTCGTACTCCTCGGCGGAGAAGGTGTAGCCCAGCTCGGCAAGACGGTGCTTGAGGGCTGCGTGGCCGGAGCGCGCGGAGAGGATGATCTCGGAGCCTGCGGCACCAACGTCCTCGGGGTTGATGATTTCGTAGGTGTCGCGTGCCTTGAGCACGCCGTCCTGGTGGATGCCGGAGCTGTGCGCGAACGCGTTGGCGCCCACGATGGCCTTGTTTGCCTGCACGTTCATGCCGGTGATGCGGCTCACCAGGTGGCTCGAGCGCGTGAGCTCGCGGGTGTTGACGTCGGTGTAGGCGTCAAGCTCGTCACCGTGCATCTTGATGGCCATGACGACTTCCTCGAGCGCGGTGTTGCCGGCGCGCTCGCCCAGGCCGTTGATGGTGCACTCGATCTGCGTTGCGCCGTTCTTGACGCCGGCCAGCGCAAGCGCGGTTGCCATGCCCAGGTCGTTGTGGGTGTGGACGCTGATGGTGACGTTCTCGATGCCGCGGACGTTGTCTGCCAGGCCCTTGATGCGGGCGCCAAAGTCATCCGGCATCTGGTAGCCGGTGGTGTCCGGGATGTTCACCACGGTGGCGCCGGCGTCGACGGCGGCCTGGATCACGCGCTCCAGGAACTTCTGGTCTGCGCGGCCGGCGTCCTCGGCGTAGAACTCCACGTCATCGACGTACTGCTTGGCGTACTTCACGCAGTGGATGGCGCGCTCGACGCACTCGTCCTCGGAGATGCGGAGCTTCTCGCGCAGGTGCTGCGGCGAGACGCCCAGGCCGGTGTGGATGCGCGGGCGCTTGGCGGTCTTCAGCGCCTCGGCCGCGCGGTCGATGTCTTTGTCAACGGCGCGCGTGAGGCCAACCACCACGGCGTCGTCGCCGGCGAGGCGTCCGATCTCCTGCACCGAGCGGAAGTCGCCCGGGGAGGAGATGGGGAAGCCTGCCTCGATGACGTCCACGTGCAGGCGCAGCAGCTGCTGGGCGATGACGAGCTTCTCCTCGGTGTTCATGGACGCGCCGGGCGACTGCTCACCGTCGCGAAGGGTGGTGTCGAAGATGGCGATCTTGCGGGTCATTGCTACCTCCATTGGATATGGACCCAGTGACTGGTACCAGGTTGCCTTGGGATGGTGGCATGACACACGACAAGACCCAGCTGCCGCTGTCCCAAGGCGGGACGCGAACGCAAGCTGGGTCTAATGATACCTGCTGGACCTCGGACCTAGCGTGCGCTCGCGCACGTAAGCTCTAGGCCGAGTAGATCGAGGGCGAGAAGGTCCATGGGCAGCTCCTGGTGATTCATGCGCATGTTCCCTCCCCTCTTGGCCGAGGCTGCTGACTGCAGCCGGTGTTGATTACTGTGGCACAGCGACATGGAACGGACGCCGGAGTTTTGCGAGCGGTAGCCGAACGGAAACATTGCAGGGATACCTCCTGGACAACGTCTCGGCCTGTCTCCACCTCACAGGGGTGTTCGTTCTCAGCACCCCCCAGATCCATCTCCAACATTGCCACATTCAGAAGGCTCCAAAGACATGGGGAAGATCAACCTCTGCATAAAAATGCTCTATCGGACGGCGTTTTCGAAACTTCAGCATAAAAGTGCTCTATCGGACGGTGCTTTCGTTCGCTCACCATCAATCTTTTTACTAAGATTGCATATGTATGCATATTTTTTTAGTAATTGTCTAATTTTTGCATATGCATTTTCGGAATTGATATAGCTTCGTCAACAGCACCGTCCGATAGAGCGCTTTTGTGCAGCGGATGCGATTTTTCTGTCCGATAGAGCACTTTTGTGTATCCAGCCATCTCTACGGCAGACGGACTCAGCACAAGAACGGCACCTAACTTTTGAGTCCCATAGATTTCGATGACAAAATAATCAGAGCAGTGACAAATACTGCAACAATCCAAAGGAGCTATCTCTATCATTCCTGAAGTTTACTCAGGAATTTCAGAACGGGAGTGCGAGGAGAGGCAATGGGCGAGGTTTACGTTGTTACTGGCGGAGGCTCGGGGATTGGCCGCGCGGTGGCAGAGACACTGCCCAAGGAGGCAACCGTTGTCATCACAGGCCGCACGATGGCAAAGCTGCAGCGCACGGCCGACGCACTCAATGCCAATGGCCACCACGTGGTACCTTTCACGTGCGACGTTTCAAATCGCACCGAAGTTCGCTCCCTCGCCCAGCGCACGGCAAAACTAGGCCAAGTCACCAAGGTAATTCACTCAGCAGGCATCTCGGGATCCATGGCAGACGCCGAGAAGATCGTGCGCATCAACGCCCTGGGCACGGTCTATGTGAACCAGGAGTTCTACAAGGTGATGGACGGCGGCGTGATCGTCGACGTGGCCTCCAACTCGGGCTACATGCTGCCTGGCGCGATGGTTCCGCGCCGCGCCTTCCCCCTCGCCCTCACTAACGAGGACGCCTTCGTAAAGCGCCTCGTCCGCCGTGCATCTCTCATGCACAACAAGGACGTAGACCCACAGATGGCCTACATGATCTCGAAGAACTTCGCACGCTGGTACGCTGCAGGCTGCGCCTTCAAGTACATGCGCCGTCGAGGTATCCGCGTGCTCTCAGTAAGTCCTGGCTACGTTGAGACCCCCATGACTGAGAAGGAAAAAGGCAAGGCAACAGATATTCTGCTTTCCTACTCCGGCCCAGGACGTGGCGCCAAGTCCGAAGAACAGACTTTTCTCATCGTGAGCCTCGCCGACGAGCGCTGCGGCTACCTCATGGGCACCGATGTCCTCTGCGATGCCGGCTGTGTAAACGCTGGCTATGGCCTCACCGTGGCAACAAACGAGAAGAAGCATCCCTCCGCAGACGGCCTCTGGTAGCAGTTGCGCCGCCCCTACAGTCCCAGCCCGGCTGCACCCTTCGTGCGGAACAGCTCAATCATCTCGCCCGTAAGGCTGGCGTGGTCGTTCGCGCGCTCCAGCGGAATCTCCTCCGGGGAAAACCAGCGTGCCTCCGCAAGCTCCTGGTGGTCGGTGCGGATGCGCCGGCTCCCGTCCACATGGCACCAGAACCCCATGAGCAGCGTGTCCGAGAAGGGCCAGGGCTGGCTCTTGTAGAAATGCAGGTCGCGCACGCGCAGCCCCACCTCCTCCATGACCTCGCGGCGCACGGTGTCCTCCACTGACTCGCCAATCTCTGTGAACCCGGCGACAAGCGCCCACAGCTTGAGCGCGCGTCCCTGGTAGCGCGTGAGCACGATCCTCTCGCCATCCGTCACGGCGGCAATCACGCCCGGCTGGATTTTGGGGTAGACGATCTTTGCGCAGTTGGGGCACACAATCTCGCGGCTGCGCGGCGCAAGCTCCATGGCGTGTCCGCAGCGCGAGCAGAACCTGTTGTCGCGATACCACGAGGCAAGCTGGGACCCAACAGCCGCGGCAAACGCGAGGTCGGCCGGGCCCACCCCGCGCAGCCACCCCACGCGCTCGTAAGTGAATCCCGCCGGTGTCGCAACCTCATCGTCCAGCGCAAGGAAGAAGTCATCCTCGCCAATGCGGAACGCAAACACGGTGCGCTCCGGCGGTGTGGGATAGTCCACCAAACGCGGCAGCTCGATCATCTCGCCCGAGGAGAACTCGTCCGCGCCGCGCTCGCCTGCAGCCACCACGCGCACAAGCGCCGAGCGGTCGCGGTAGTGCAGCACGTAGCTCTCGGCCTTGGCCTCCTTGGGCTCGAAGTGGTTGTCGTATGCCTTGCCCGTCTCCTGGATCACGCCAGCTCCTCCCCGATGAGACAAAGGGACTGTCCCTTTGTCTCATGTGTGCATTATCCCCACGCGCGCCGACGAATGCCCGTAGCGCGCCAACATATCCGTACAATAGCTATGAGATGCGTTGAAATATCACCACCAAGGCTGCGGAGGCAACCATGGCAGACTACATCCTTGTCACCGAGACCGGCTCCGACATCCACGAGGAGACCGCACGCCGCCACGGCATTGTGGTTGTTCCCATGCACGTGAACTTTGGCGAGGTCTCCCGCGACGACGACTCCTTCCCGCCCGAGGAGCTCTACGAGTACTACAAGACCACGGGCAAGCTGCCACAGACCTCGGGCTGCACACCTGCGGACTTCTCCGCAGCATTCGACCGCATCCACGAGAAGTACCCCACGGCCAAGATCCTCTACCTGTCCTACTCCGCGGCGACCACGGTCTCCTACCGCAGCGCGCACCTCGCCGCAGAGGGCCGCGACTACGTGACCATGATGGACACTAAGTCCGTCTCCTGCGCGCTGCGCCTGGTGGTCACCAACGTCGCCCGCATGATGGAGGTCAACCCCGACGCCACGGAAGACGAGGTCAAGGCATTTGTCGAGAGCCAGGTTCGCCGCATCCGCTTTGCCTTCATCCCCGGTGACCTCGAGTACCTGCGCGCGGGCGGTCGCCTCTCCAACGCTGCATTTCTCGGCGCGACGCTCCTGCGCATCAAGCCCACGGTCGAGGTGCTCGACGGCAAGCTCGTGGCTACCAAGAAGCGCCGCGGCGCCATGGTCAAGTGCGTGGGCCAGCTCGTCGAGGAGTTCGTGACCCGCGAGCCCATGGACCTCTCGCGCGTGAACCTCACGTATACGGTGGGCAACGCGCCCGACCCCATCATCCGCGCGCTGGTCGAGAAGATTCTGCGCGACCACGGCGCACAGGAGATCGAGTGGGTCAAGTCCGGCTGCGTGATTGCAAGCCACTCCGGCCCAGGTGCCTTTGGCATTGCGGCGGTAGCTGCCGAGTAGAACCAGCGCACGGGGACCGCGAAGCCCCCGCGTCTCCGCACGCCGCTCACGCCCGCTGTGCCGTGGCCCTTCTCAGCAGCATGGGCCCAAGCTCGCTCGCAAGCACACCGAGAAACACCAGCGAGAACCCCAGGACCAGCTGGGGCGTGAGCTGCTCGTGGTAGAAGATCACGCTCGCAATAACCGCAAACACGCTCTCTAGCGAGAGGAGCAGCGCAGACTGAGCCGGCGGCACAACGGTCTGTCCCACGTTCTGGATGAGCGTTGTCACGCAGGACGAGAGAATCACCAGGTAGGCAAGGGAAAACCAGAACGAGGTGCCAAGCCCGGATAGCGCCGGTGCCTGCTCGCCCAGAACCAGCGAGAACACGGCGCAGGTCAAAGACATGAAGCCCAGCTGCACCACAGAGATGGTGGTCATGTCGTGCGAGCTGGAGAGCCTGTCGACAAACACAATCTGGATGGCAAAGAGCACCGCCGAGAGGAGCGTGAGCCACTCGCCAGTCCCCAACGACGGGCGCATGTCGTCCCCCAGTGAGATGAGCGCGATTCCCACAATGCTCAGCAGCGCCGCCACCAAGCTTGACGCACCCGGACGTCTGCGAACGACCACCCAGTTGATAAACGGCACCAACACGCAATAGGTTGCAGTGAGAAAGGCACTTCTCCCCGGCGTCGTGTAGGCAAGACCGAGGTTCTGGACGGCAAACCCCGCGCCATACAGCACGCCCAGGATTCCCCCCGCAAGAACATGGCTCCAATCAAAGTTGTCACGCAGACGCTTCCAGAAGATAACCGCCATGAGCACCGTGGCCATTAAGAAGCGAATGGCCATGAGCCAGCATGCGGGGGCAACGTCCAGCGTGTCTTTGATGATGACAAACGATGCGCCCCAGATGACGGCACAGGAAAGCATCCCGATCTTCCATGCCCACATGGGAGCGGTTCGTATGTCACGCGTGTTTGGCATGCGGGCGATTATACGACCCGAGAACGGTCTCACATAGCGAGCGCAGGGATTTTTCTCGCGCTCGTCTCCGCAGCCCCGTGCATGCCGTAAACTTGAAAGCGCTGGAGGATTTCCGGCACCAGAGCTCTAACCGGCATGGCCGGCAACGATCGCGTCGGTGCAAGGGGCATCGGCGAGGGAGTTCGGAGAGGAGAACACATGCAGTATTCGGCAGAAGTGGAGCGCATGTGCCCGGTTGCCAAGGGTGCATACCACGGACCGGCGCCCATCCCCGAGGAGGGCAAGTGGGTTCAGGCCAAGGAGATCACTGACATCTCCGGCTACACCCACGGTGTTGGTTGGTGCGCCCCGCAGCAGGGTGCCTGCAAGCTCAGCCTCAACGTCAAGAACGGCGTTATCGAGGAGTGCCTCATCGAGACCATCGGCTGCTCGGGCATGACCCACTCCGCCGCCATGGCCGCCGAGATTCTCCCCAAGAAGACCATCCTCGAGGCCCTGAACACCGACCTCGTGTGCGACGCCATCAACGTAGCCATGCGCGAGCTGTTCCTGCAGATCGTCTACGGCCGCAGCCAGACCGCATTCTCCGAGGACGGCCTGCCCATCGGCACCGGCCTTGACGACCTCGGCAAGGGCCTGCGCTCCATGGTGGGCACCATGTACGGCACCGCAGCCAAGGGCGCGCGCTACCTCGAGCTCACCCAGGGCTACGTCACCCGCATGGCCATCAACAAGAACGACGAGATCGTGGGCTTTGAGTTCCTCAACCTCGGCAAGTTCACCGACGCGGTCAAGGCTGGCGTCGATCCCGCAGAGGCCGTCCAGAAGGCCATGGGCCACTACGGCCAGTGGGATCAGGCTGTGAAGTTCATCGATCCTCGTACCGACGAGGAGACCCACAGCACCGAGTCCACGTTCCCCGTCCACGAGTAACTCCGAGTAGAGAGAAGGAGGTACAGCACATGGCCATCACGTTCGAAGGCTACGAGCGCCGCATCGCCCAGATCAACAAGGCGTGCGAGCAGTACGGCATCAAGGACCTCGAGGAGGCCCTCAAGCTCTGCACCGACCGTGGCTTCAACCCCTATGACATCACCACCGGCATCCAGTCCATCGCGTTCGAGAACGCAAAGTGGGCCTATACCCTGGGCTGCGCCATCGCGCTGAAGAAGGCCGAGAAGGGCGAGGTCACCACGGCCTCCGAGGCTGCCGCCGCCATCGGCGAGGGCCTGCAGGCCTTCTGCGTCCCCGGCTCCGTCGCCGACGACCGCAAGGTCGGCCTTGGCCACGGCAACCTGGGCGCCATGCTCCTTGGTGAGGACACCGAGTGCTTCGCATTCCTGGCTGGCCACGAGTCCTTCGCTGCTGCCGAGGGCGCCATCGGCATTGCCAACAACGCCAACAAGGCCCGCAAGAAGCCGCTCCGCGTCATCCTGAACGGTCTGGGCAAGGACGCCGCGCAGATCATCGCCCGCATCAACGGCTTCACCTACGTGAAGACGCAGTTCGACTACTACACGAGCGAGCTCAAGATCGTCGAGACGATCCCCTACTCCGACGGCCCGCGCGCCAAGGTCAACTGCTACGGCGCCGACGACGTCCGCGAGGGCGTGGCCATCATGTGGCACGAGAACGTCGACATCTCGATCACCGGCAACTCCACCAACCCCACCCGCTTCCAGCACCCCGTCGCGGGCACCTACTTCAAGGAGCGCGTGCTTGCCGGCAAGAAGTACTTCTCCGTGGCGTCGGGCGGCGGCACCGGTCGTACGCTGCACCCGGACAACATGGCTGCCGGCCCCGCCTCCTACGGCATGACCGACACCATGGGCCGCATGCACTCCAGCGCGCAGTTCGCCGGCTCCAGCTCCGTGCCTGCGCACGTCGACATGATGGGTCTCATCGGCATGGGCAACAACCCCATGGTCGGCTGCACCGTTGCGTGCGCCGTCGCCGTTGAGGAGTCCCTCAAGAAGTAGGCTTGCGCCTCTCGGCAGGCTTGCGCTTCTCGGCATCGCTCTTTGCGCTGCACGGTTTTCGGGGCCGTCACCTTTGGGTGGCGGCCCTGTTGTTGTATGCGCGGGATTCTCGCCTACGTGATTTGGAGGCGCCTTTCTCCAAATCCTCGTGACTTATGCGTTTCTCTCGCAGAAATACGTAAATATCCTCATTCTGTTCCGTAACCGGTATGATTCTTGCTGCGAACGGCAGATTCATCTCCACATCCATCACAGGCAGCACAGCGAGAAGGAGCCTCCATGCCCTACAACATCCTTGCCGAGTTTGGGAGTACAGCCCTCATGATCATATTTGGTGTTGGCGTCCACTGCGACACCGTGCTCAAGGGGACCAAGTACCAGGGCTCCGGTCACATGTTCGCCATCACCACGTGGTCGTTTGGCATCTCGGTGTGCCTCTTCATCTTTGGCGGCTCAATCTGCATGAACCCCGCCATGGCGCTTGCGCAGTGCATCCTTGGCCTGGTTCCCTGGGAGATGTTCGTCCCGTATGTGATTGCCGAGATGCTCGGCGGCTTTGTGGGTGCCGTTGCCGCGTGGTTCATGTACAAGGACGAGTTCAAGGACTCCGAGGGCGTGGTTGACCCCATTGCCCAGCGCAATATCTTCTCGACCAACCCCACCAGGAACAACCTGCCCCACGACTTCTTCTGCGAGGCGTTCTGCACGTTCTTCTTCATCTCGGGCATTCTCGCCATCGCGCACTACGCCGGCGACAACCTGCTGCTGTGCGCCATCTGCGTTGGACTTCTGGTGTGGGCCGTTGGCATGGGCATGGGCGGCATCACCGGCTTTGCCATGAACCAGGCGCGCGACCTTGGCCCCCGCATGGCCTACCAGGTGCTGCCCATCAAGAACAAGGCCGACAACAACTGGAAGTACGGCCTCACCGTCCCAGGCCTCGCGCCATTTGTGGGCGCGACGGTGGCCGCGCTCTTCGTGCACGGGTTCCTCGGCATCTTCTAGAAGCCAGAACATAGCGAGAACCGCAACGCGGCCGGCCCCCTCTGGGTGCCGGCCGTACTCTTTGCCGTTGCGCCCCTCTCCCCCAATCTCCCATCTCCCGTTCTTTATCGGCATCTAAGAATCGTGCTGACTGCGACCTGCGGAAACGTCACGTTCGAATCTCAACAACCGCTAAAGAACGACTGGGCGGATGGATGGGTAGGTGGGTGGGTGGGTGAGGCCCCCTCAGCTTCGTCCGTGGCCTCGCCTCGGGGCATCGGGTCTTCTCGGTAGAAATTATTGCGCGAAATTCCTTGATGTAGTGGTTGCCAACTGGGCGAACGTTCTATTGACGAGGAATATCGCGCAATAACAACGAGCGGCGGCCAATACTTGCTCCGGGCATAACTGCCAGCCGCAAAGTTTAGCTCCCTTTCTTAAAACCGGTGCTCGTTACCTGCGGAAACGCAACGGCAGTTTAAGAAAAGGAGCTATTCTCTGCAGAGAAGGACGTTGGGCAAGTTGCAGAGAGGGGCGTTGGAAGAGGCGCCCTCGCCGTACGCAGGCCCCTAGCGTCGCGCCAGCTCGAAGATCCGCTGGTAGATCGCCAGCTCATCCGGGGTATCGATGCTTGAGCGAAGCTCCACGCTCCCCTCCTGGGAATCCGGGGCGAGAAGGCCTGCCGCCTCAAGGCGCCGGCGCGTCTCTCGCGCCGTGCCCTCTCCACCGTCAAAGAGCGGCACGTCACCCATGACCTCGCGGATCTGCTCGCGAATCAGCGGGTAGTGCGTGCAGCCGAGAACCACCGAGTCGACCTTGCCGCGCCACGGACCAAGGTAGCGCTCGAGCAGCTCGTGGATTGCGGGCGACGCGGGGTCGCCCTTCTCGATGAGGTCGGCCAGCCCCACGCATGGCACCTCGATGACCTCGGAATCCGCGCCCCAGCGGTCCTCGAGACGCTGGAACTTTCCCAGCCGCAGCGTGGCCGCCGTGGCCATCACCAGAATGCGGCGGTGCTGCGGCGCGAGCGTTGCCGGTTTGAGTGCCGGCTCCACGCCAATCACGGGAATGGTGGGGTACTCCGTGCGCAACGCCTGCGCGGCTACGGAGGTGGCGGTGTTGCAGGCGATGACCAGCGCCTTTGCGCCCTGGTCCACAAGCGAAGCGGCAATGCGCCGCGAGAGCTCCAGGACCTCCTCGGGGGGCTTGTCACCATAGGGCGCATGGGCAGAGTCGCCAAAGAAGACAAAGCGCTCGTGCGGCAGCTCGGCGACAAGGCACCCCAGCACCGTGAGGCCGCCCACTCCCGAGTCGAACACCCCCACAAAACCTTTGTCCTGCTCCGCCATGCGTTCCTCCCCACGATACCTGCATGGAACCAGTATGCCACTCGCAGCCGCAGGTATTGTGGCGTAGAGTTGTTGCCATTGCAGCCACAAGCGGCCGTGCGCGGCCGCCCCAAGGAGGACCCATGAGCAACGCAGGCAAGAAGGTCAAGGTGCACTATGTTGGTACCCTCGACGACGGCACCAAGTTCGACTCGTCCCGCGACCGCAACGAACCGCTGGCCTTCACGTGCATGGCAGGCCAGATGATCAAGGGCTTTGACGCCGCCGTCGACCAGATGACCGTCGGCGAGACGAGAAACGTCCACATCCCCGCCGCCGAGGCCTATGGCGAGAGGCGCGAGGACCTCGTCCAGACACTTCCCATCGCGATGATGCCCGGAGCCGAGAAGCTCTCGGTGGGCGACCACGTGACGCTGGCCACCCCCTCTGGCCAGCCCTTCCCCGCCCTGGTCGCGGCCAAGGACGACACCAACATCACGTTCGACCTCAACCACGAGATGGCCGGCAAGGACCTCAACTTCGAGATCGAGCTCCTCGAGGTGGAGGAGTAGTTCTCGCCACGCCCGGCGGCAGCGCACGATGCCCAAAGACACACTCCGTACGAGAACCCCGCAATAGCTCGCCCTCTGGCGCCGGATTGACGCCAGAGGGCGAGTTGCCGTAAAAGCCGTAAAGTACCCTGCAACCTAGCCGCAGCGCCTATGCCTCTCTCGGCATCTTCCACGCGTGCTGGTTGGTGTGGAGCAGCTCCTCCGCGCGCTCGGAGAGCGGCGCACCCAGGTAGTCGCGGTAGACCGCCTGGATCGCAGGGTTCTCGTGGCTGCGGCGCAGCTTGGCCACGCGGTCAAGGCCCCACAGGACGTCGCCGCGGACGCCCGCGAGCTCCTCGCCATCGTGGATAGGCAGACCGCCGCCGCCAGAGCAGCCTCCCGGGCACGCCATGATCTCGACAAAGTCGTAGGAGACCTCGCCGGCCTCGAGCGCGTTGAGCAGCCGGTTGGCGTTGCCCAGCCCGCTCGCCACAGCCACGCGAAGGGTGGTGCCAGCAATGTCGAAGCTGGCCTCCTTCCAGCCGTCGAGGCCGCGCACGTCCTTGAACGCGTCGGCGTCGCAGTTCTCGCCCGTGACCAGGTAGTATGCCGAGCGCAGCGCAGCCTCCATGACGCCGCCAGTAGCGCCAAAGATCACGCCGGCACCCGTTGCCGTGCCAAGTGGCTGGTCAAAGTCCGTCTCGGCAAGCGAGAAGACGTCGATGTGCTCGGCGCGGATCATGCGGTCCACCTCGCGCACCGTGAGCGACACATCCACGTCGGGGTCACCGCAGGCGTCGTTCAGCACGGGAATGTCGACCTCGGCCTTCTTGGCCAGGCAGGGCATGATCTCCACACAGAAGATGCGGTGCGGGTCGACGCCCAGAAGCTCGGCGTAGTAGCTCTTGGCTATGGCGCCAAACATCTGGCCGGGCGACTTTGAGGTGGAGAGTTGGTCGGTGAAGCGGGGGTGGCGCGCCTTGCAGTAGCGCACCCAGCCGGGGCAGCAGCTCGTGAACATGGGGAACTTGACGCCCTCGGGGTGCTTCAGGTGCTCCACCAGCTCGGAGCCCTCCTCCATGATGGTGAGGTCAGCCGAGAAGTCCGTGTCAAACACGTAGTCGAAGCCCATCCCCTTGAGCGCGGTAACCAGGCGCTGCGCGGTGGCCTTCTCGCGCGGCAGGCCGAAGGGCTCTCCCCAGGCGGTGCGCACGGCGGGCGCCACCTGCACCACCACAATCTTCTCGGGGTCCGCCAGGGCGTCGAAGACGCGGTCGGTGTCGTCGCGCTCGCGGAGCGCCCCAGTGGGGCAGTGGGTGATGCACTGGCCGCAGAGGGCGCAGTCGGAGTCCTCGATCAAGCCGCCGCCGCGAACGCCCACGCAGGTGTGGCTCGAGCGGTTGGTGAGGTCCCAGATGCCCTCGGCTTGGACCTTCTCGCACACCTGGATACAGCGCAGGCAGTTGATGCACTTGTCGTTGTTGCGGATGAGCGGGAAGTCCTGGTTCCAGGGCTGGTGCGGGAGGTGCTTGGTGTAGGGAAGGCTCGTGATGCCAAGGTCGTTGGCAACCGTCTGCAGCGTGCAGTTGCCGGAGCGCACGCAGCTCGTGCACTCGGAGTCGTGCTGCGAGAGGAGAAACTCCACGTTGGCCTTGCGAGCCATGCGCACCTTGGGGCTGTTGGTGCGCACCACCATGCCGTCGAGCACGGTGTTGTTGCAGGCCGCCACCAGCTGGTCGATGCCCTCGATCTCGACCACACACGCCCTGCACGCACCGATCTCGTTGATGTCGCGCAGGAAGCACAAGGTTGGGATGTTGATGTTCACGGACCTGGCCGCATCCAGGATGGATGTGTGCTCCGGGACCGTGACCTGCTTGCCGTCGATAGTAAGGGTTACCACTGCTCGATCCTCCCCCCGCGGAACGCACCAAAGCCAAAGTGATCGCACCTCAGGCACCTCGACGCCTCCTGGTGGGCCTCTTCCTCGGTGAGCCCGTTCTCGATGAGGTCAAAGTCGCGCTTGCGATCCTCGGCCTCGCGCAGCGTCATCTCGCACCTGGCGCAGCTCGTCTTGCCCTTGAACTGCACGGGCGGCAGGTCCACGTCGAGCATGACCTGGTGGTTGAAGCCCAGGTAGTTGTCGATGTTGCCCGCGGCGACCTTGCCTGCGTTGACGGCGCGGATAACCGTGGCGGGACCACTCTGGCAGTCGCCGCCCGAGAAGACGCCCTCCATGCCGGGCACGGCGGAGTCCTCCCCCACGTCAATGCGCCCGCGCTTGCAGGGCACGCCCTGCTCCTCGAAGGGCCCGGACTCGATGGCCTGGCCAATGGCAACCACCACGCGCTCGCAGGGGATGACCTCCTCGGGGGCGTCCGCCTCCCGCGGGGCAAAGCGACCGCGAGAAAGGCCGCCAATAATCTGGCGCTGCACGCGCAGGCCAGTGACGTAGCCGTCCTGAGACTCGATGGCGATGGGCGCGTGGAGCTCGAGGAGCTCGCAGCCCTCGGCCTTGGCGCCTGCGATCTCCTCGTCCTGGGCCGTCATGTCGGCGACGCGGCGGCGGTAAACGATGGTGACCTTCTTGGCGCCCAGGCGAATGGCGGAGCGTGCCACGTCCATGGCCACGTTGCCGCCGCCAATCACGCAGACGCGCTCGTGCGAGAAGTCCGGGCGGACCTCGTCACCCAGGGCACGCAGCATCTCGACGGCGGAGAGCACGCCCACCGAGTCCTCCCCCGGAAGTCCCAGCTTGCGGTCGAGGTGGGCACCGATGGCCAGGTAAACGGAATCATAGTCTTTGCGCAGCGCAGCGAGGTCCTCGACCTTGGTGTCGCACTTCACCTGGATGCCGCAGTCGAGAATCCACTGGATCTCGGCGTCGAGGCGCTCGTGGGGCAGACGGTAGTTTGGGATGCCATAACGCAGCATGCCGCCCAGCTTGTGGCGCGCCTCATAGATGGTGACGTCGTGGCCCATGACCGAGAGATAGTACGCGCACGAAAGGCCCGCGGGGCCACCGCCCACCACGGCAACGCGCTTGCCGGTCTTCTCGGCCATGTTGGGACGGTAGTCCGTCTCCATGTGGTCGACGGCATAACGCTTGAGGCCGCGGATGTTCATGGGGTCGTCGACCATGCCGCGGCGACAGTTCATCTCGCAGGGGTGCTCGCAGACATAGCCGCAGACCAGGGGCAACGGGTTGTCCTTGCGAATGAGACGGACAGCGTCCGTGTAGCGGCGCGCCTCCACCAGGCTGATGTAGCCAGGGATGTCCACGCCCGCCGGGCAGCCGGAGACGCAGGGCACGAGCTGGCTCTGCGTGAAGCCGCAGGCGTGCTTTTGGACGTGGTGCTCGAAGTCGTCGCGGAAGCCGCGAATAGCGGTAAGCGCCATGTCGCCGGCCTCGTAGCCAATGGCGCAGTCAGCCGAGAGGTAGATTGTGCGCGCCGTGCGCTCGATGAGGTCGAGCGTGTGCTCGTCCGCGCGGTTCTCCAGGACGTCGTTCAAAAGGTCCGAGAGAGCGCGCAGGCCAACGCGGCAGGGCGTGCACTTGCCGCAGCTCTGCGTGGCGCACATGTTGACGTAAGCCGCGGTGAACTCCACCGGGCAGGGAGCGAGCGAGCTAACCGCAAGGCGCCTGCCAAGCGCCTCGTGCAGGCTGTCCATGACGGCCTGGGCCTCGCTACGCTGCATCACATGAAGCCTAGCCATAAGGTCCTCTCCTTGTCTTGGTCGTCCGGCCTGGGTCCCCACCCAGGCGGGCGCATAACGTTTCAAGTTTCCCGGCTGACGGAGCCACGCCAACCGTCAATCCGCGAACGGTAGGAAGAGAGTGGCGGACGCTCGCGCCCACCCCTCTGAATGGTGTTTTCTTGTCGCCATGCGGATGTTTTGCACATACCAGTGACAAGAGAAACGCAGGCTCCCTTACACCCGCGCCAGGGCCTGCTCCACATCGGCCACAAGGTCGTCGGTTCCCTCGATGCCGCAGTTCATACGCACCATCGCGGGAGAGATACCGGCTGCCACCAGCTCCTCGTTGGTCATCTGGCGATGCGTCGAGGACGCCGGGTGCAAACAGCAGCTTCGCGCGTCGGCCACGTGCGTCTCGATCGCAAAGACGCGCAGCCCCGCCATGAAGCGCTCCGCTGCCTCGCGACCGCCGGCAACCTCGAAGCTCACCACGCCGCAGCTTCCGTTGGGCAGGTACTTCTCGGCAAGCTTGTGGTACGGGTCTCCCGGAAGGTCCGGATAGCGCACCGACGCCACCTTGTCACTTGTGGAGAGAAACTCGGCTACGGCGCGGGCGTTCTTGCAGTGCTGCGGCACGCGCACGTGCAGGCTCTCGAGGCCAAGGTTCAGATAGAAGGCGTTCTGCGGGCTCTGGATGCTGCCAAAGTCGCGCATGAGCTGCGACGTTGCCTTGGTGATGTAGGCGCCGGCCTGGCCGAACTTCTCGGCGTAGACAATGCCGTGGTAGGACTCGTCGGGCGTCGTGAGGCCGGGGAAGCGCTCCGCGTTGGCCATCCAGTCGAACTTGCCAGAGTCCACGATGGCGCCGCCCACGCACGCGCCGTGGCCGTCCATGTACTTGGTGGTGGAGTGGGTCACGATGTCGGCGCCCCACTCGATGGGACGGCAGTTGATGGGCGTGGGGAAGGTGTTGTCCACGATGAGGGGCACGCCGTGGGCATGGGCCGCCGCGGCGAACTTCTCGATGTCGAGAACCGCCAGCGCCGGGTTGGCGATGGTCTCGCCAAAGACGCACTTGGTGTTGGGGCGGAACGCGGCGTCTAGCTCCTCCGGCGTGCAGTTGGGGTCAACGAAGGTGCACTCGATGCCCATCTTGCCCAGCGTGTGGGCAAGGAGGTTGAAGGTGCCTCCGTAGATGGCGGAGCTTGCCACCACGTGGCCGCCGGCCTCGCAGATGTTGAAGACGGCAAAGAAATTGGCCGCCTGGCCGGAGCTGGTGAGCATGGCTGCCGTTCCGCCCTCGAGCGAGGCGATCTTGGCGGCCACGTGGTCGTTCGTGGGGTTCTGGAGACGCGTGTAGAAGTAGCCCGTGTCCTCCAGGTCGAAGAGGCGCCCCATGGCATCGGAGGTGTCGTACTTGAAGGTGGTGGACTGGACGATGGGCACCTGGCGCGGCTCGCCGTTACCCGGCGTGTAGCCCGCCTGCACACAGCGGGTCTCGATGCTCTGTTCGCTCATGAGAACTCCTTTCTGCCGTGCGCGCGAGGGTCGCCCGCGCTCACACCATCTCTTCTGGATGAAACACCTCGTCGAAGCGCTCCGGGGTGAGAAAACCCAGCTCAATGCAGGCATCGCGCAAGCTCGTGCCCTCGTCAAAGGCCTTGTGGGCAACCTTTGCCGCGTTCTCGTAGCCAATGTAGGGGTTAAGGCAGGTCACCAGCATGAGGGAGCGGTGGAGGTTCTCGTCCATGCGCTCTCGGATGGGCTCGATGCCGGTTACGCAGCGCTCGTCGAAGGAGCGGATGGCATCCGCCAAGAGCCGCGTGGACCGCAGGAAGTTGTAGGCGATGACCGGCATGAACACGTT
This sequence comes from Tractidigestivibacter montrealensis, assembly GCF_024741235.1. Taxonomy (GTDB): domain Bacteria; phylum Actinomycetota; class Coriobacteriia; order Coriobacteriales; family Atopobiaceae; genus Tractidigestivibacter; species Tractidigestivibacter montrealensis. The sequence goes on from NZ_JANSKA010000001.1 coordinate 211,952, forward strand.
GAGCTCGAAGTTGCCCTGGCTGGCGGCAAAGCCAATGGTGGCATCGTTGCCCATGACCTCAACCGCAACCATGGTCACGGCCTCGCACTGGGTGGGATTGACCTTGCCGGGCATGATGGAGCTGCCCGGCTCGTTGGCAGGGATGCGAATCTCGCCCAGGCCGCAGCGCGGTCCAGACGCCAGCCAGCGCACGTCGTTGGCGATCTTCATCATGTTAGCGGCCAGCGTGCGCACCGCGCCGTGTGCAAACGCGACCGCGTCCTTGCCGGAGAGAGCCGCAAACTTGTTGGGCGCCGAGACAAACGGCATGCCCGTGAGGCTGGCAACCTGCGCGGCGACGGCCGTGTCGAAGCCCTCTGGCGCGTTGAGGCCGGTGCCCACGGCGGTGCCGCCGAGCGCCAAGCGGTAGAGCCCCGGAAGTGTTGCCTCGAGCTGCTCGCGCGAGTCCTCCAGCAGGCCGCGCCAGCCAGAGACCTCCTGCGAGAAGGCAATGGGCACGGCGTCCTGCAGGTGCGTGCGCCCGCACTTCACGATGCCGGCGCTTCTCTCCTCAAGCTGTCGCAGCGTTGCCACGAGCTGGTCGATTGCGGGGAGAAGGTCCTGCGTGATGGCCGTGGCGGCCGCGATGTGCAGGGCCGTGGGGAAGGTGTCGTTGGAGCTCTGGCTCATGTTCACGGTGTCGTTGGGGTGCAGGCGCCGCTCGCCGGCAAGGGCATTGCCGCGGTTGGCGATGACCTCGTTGACGTTCATGTTGGACTGCGTGCCCGACCCCGTCTGCCACACCACCAGCGGGAACTGCCCGTCAAGCTTGCCAGCAAGGATCTCGTCCGCCACCTGGGCAATAAGCCCGGCGTCCTTCTCGTCCATGCGGCCAAGCGATGCGTTTGCCAGCGCGGCGGCCTTCTTGAGCACTGCAAACGCACGGATGATCTCTTTGGGCATACGCTCGGCGCCTATGGGGAAGTTCTCGTGGCTTCGCTGGGTCTGGGCGCCCCAGAGAGCATCCGCGGGGACAAGGACCTCCCCCATCGAGTCGTGCTCGCGGCGATACTCCATGCGCTGCGTCTCCTATTCCACAGGGGTTTCGGTCGTGGCGTCCTCGGTGGGGGCGGTGCTCTCGACCTCAGCGGCGTCCGCGGCAGGCGCCTCCTCGGACAGCGCACCCTCCTCCGCGGCCTCGTCGCTTGCCTCGCGACGCTTCATGCCCGAGACAATCGCCGAGACGACCTCGCTCTGGTCGCGCCCGGCAACACCAAGGTCTGCGCGCACGCCGCGGAAGCGCGGGCTGTGGCGAAACTCGTCTGCCAGCGTCGCGTTGGTGCGCGCGTTGCAGAGCGCACCCAGGTCGCGCTGAATCTCGTCCATGTACTGGCTCATCTGCGCGCGCTCGTCGCCCAGCACCACGCCCAGGCGGTTAGCCACGTAGTGCAGCTCCTTCGCGTCGCGACGGGCGTCGTAGACCGCATTGGCACTAGAGAGGTCAAGGCCAAAGAGCGCCTGGTCAAGGGCATCGAGCTCCTCGTCAAAGCGAGACCTGAGGTCCTCCTCGCTAAGGCCGCGCGCAAGCACGGACTTCTTCCAGCGAAAGCTCGAGAGCTCCTCCACCAGCGCGTCGAGCTTCTTGACGAGGCTCTTCTTGCGCACCAGCTCCATGAACGAGCTCCGCTCGAGCTTGCGCTCGTGGGCGCACGCAACGGGAAGCAGGCTGTTCTCGCCCAGCTCGCCTGCCTCGACAAGGTCGTCGACCGTCTGGGAGAAGATGTCTATCCCACGCAGGCGCGCGGTGGCGTCAAGCAGGTTTCGCAGGATCTTGTCGGCACGCTCGGCCTGCTTCTTGGACTCCCAGGGGGAGAGGAACGAGACAAGCGAGCGGAGCCTACGGACGGCCATGCGAAAGTCACAGAGGGCGTCAGTGTCATCGGGGTTGCTGAAGAAGCGCTCGGCGCTGGCCGCAAGCTCACCGGCAGATGCGGTGACCTCGCCCTCGATGGAGACGAGCGACCCCCAAACGCTGGGCTTGGGGCCATCCACAAACCAGAGAAGCGACGCGGGTGCCGGGGTGGCCACCTCGCCCTCCGCCGCAGCTTCGGGCTGCGGCAGCTCGAGCGCCAGCGCGGCACCCTTGTTCAGTCTGATGGTCATGCCCAACAGGCGCGACGCGATGGCATCAAGCGAGGGCACATGGCCAACAATGACCACGGTGTCCTCGGACGTGGTGGAAATCTGCGCGAAAATGGCGTCCACGTTCTGGTCGTAGAGGGTCTGGTCAACCTCAATGCCATCCACGCCCAGCACGTTTGCGACCACCTGCGCCGTCTGCATGGCCCGAATTGCCGGGCTTGACCACACGTTCACGTCGTCATAGTCCTCGAGCAGAGAGAACGTGCGCGGATACGCAATCTCTAGGGCGTGCCTGCCATCTGGAGTGAGCTCGCGGTATAGATCCGACGAGTCATCCGGTGCCTTCTCGGCCTTACCATGCCGCACGAGAACAAGGGTCCTGACCATGAGACAACCTCCGCAAACGCAACGCTTACCCCTACCTGAGCCCCAACGCACAGAAGCGAGCTCTGCCCGCATGAGGTTTTAGCATAGCAGGACGCCGTGACAACGGCGTTAACTGCGAGGTTCGGTGGTCGACCAGCTTTGGTGGACGAGGTTACGTCCTCCTGGCGCGCAGCGCACAAATGGATAGCATAACGATGGTTCTGCATTCATCAGATTGGAAAACCGCACGAAACGCAGTTTTGCTACCATAAAGCTGCAACCTTGAGCAATAAATTGAGGGGAGCGGTCAGATGAATCGGGAAACGGTAACCGCGCACAGCAAGAATCTTGGCAAGGACATGAGCGTCCGCGTCTATGGTGAGTCCGGATGGCCCATCGTCGCTTTTCCCATCCAGGATGCGATGAGCGACTCCTACGAGCAGTTCGGCATGGTCGACGCCATGAAGGACTACATCGAGGGCGGCAAGGTCCAGCTCTTTGTCCTCGACTCCGTCGACGCCGAGGGTTGGTCCGACCGCGGCGGTGACAACGTGCTGCGCGTCAAGGTGATTGAGGCGTTCTACAACTACGTATGCGAGGAGGTCGTCCCCTTCGTTCACGAGCGCAACGGCTCTGACCTGCGCCCGCTCACGATGGGCTGCTCGCTTGGCGCAACGCACGCCCTTGTCGCCTTCCTGCGCCGCCCGGACCTCTTCCAGGGCGTCATCGCGCTCTCCGGCGGATACGACGCGCAGTTCTTCTTTGGCGACTGGATGAACACCACCCTGTACTTCAACTCCCCCGTTCACTTCCTGCCCAACACCCCGCACGACCACCCCTACATCGACCTCTACAACAGGCGCGAGATCGCCCTGTGCTGCGGCCAGGGCGCTTGGGAGGAAGAGGGCCTGCGCACCGAGCACATCGTGGACGACGCCTTCCGTGCGCTGGGCGTGAACGCCTGGTGCGACTACTGGGGAACCGACGTGGACCACGACTGGCCCTGGTGGCAGAAGCAGGTCCAGTACTTCCTCCCCTACGTGTTGGACGAGGCCGAGAAGTACCACGCCGAGGAGGTTGCCGAGACCGCAAAGAACGCGCCGGCCAAGCCCGTGACCGCCAAGAAGCCCGCGGGAACCAAGGCCACGCGCACGTCTCGCGCGAAGGCACCTGCTGCGAAGAAGGCCACGCCTGCAGCAAAGGCCGCACCTGCGGCAAAGGCGGCTCCCGCGGCAAAGGCCGCACCTGCGGCAAAGTCCGCGCCTGCGGCAAAGGCAGCTCCCGCGGCAAAGGCCAAGGCCGCAGCCAAGGCCGCAGCCAAGGCCGAGCCCGCACCCAAGGCCGCAGCCAAGGCCGAGCCCGCACCCAAGGCCGCACCCAAGGCCGAGCCCGCAGCCAAGCCCGCACCCAAGGCCGCACCGGTAGCCAAGCCTGCGTCCAAGGCTGAACCCGCCAAGAAGCCGGCGGCCGCCGAGAAGCCCGCTGCAAAGCCCGCCACGGCCCCCAAGGCACCTGCAAAGAAGGTCGCGCCCGCAAAGCCCGCTGCAAAGAAGACGAAGCGCACCCGCAAGTCGACCCGCTAGTCCCACAACCATCGCACGCAATAAAGGCGAGGCAGGAATTTCTCCTGCCTCGCCTTTCTCGTATGCCTCGTTGTTCTCGCCCCTGGCCCCAACGACCGTACATGGAGCTCTCCCCGCAGAGAATAGCTCCATTTCTTAAACCGATTACGGCGACCTGCGGAAACGCGGCGGGCGTTTAAGAAAAGGAGCTATTCTCTGCAAAATGGCCTGTGGCACGCGGTCATCTCGTACGGGATTGCCGCGGCAACGGCCCCTCCGGCTTTGCAGGGTGCCCACGGCGTCCTAGTGCGCCGAGCTCCACATGCAGTAGCGCTCGAAGTCCGCGCTGGACCCCACCTGCCGCGTGTTCACTCGCACCGTAAGGCTCCCGTCCGCCGGAACCGCGCACGTCACCGTTGCGTCGCTGCTCCAGTCGCGCAGCACGCCCGTCACGTTACCGCCCGCGTCGCACAGGCAGAACTGATACTCCACCTGCACGTTCGTTCCCGTGTACGGCGTAGCGCAAAGCGTCGCCATCCCATCCTCGACGCTTCCGTCAAGCGTCACCGCCGAGATGTAGTCGATTGACGCCAGGTACTCGGACCAGTCGTCATACGAGTAGGACAGCCCCGAGACGTCCTCGCCAGCATCAGGGCGCCCCAGGTAATCCGCAAGCTTTGCCGAGAAGCCCTCCGCGCCGGTGGCATTAAGGTGCTCGCCATCGGCAAAGTCCTCTGCCGTCGGCGCGTAATAGCTGGCCTTGAGGAGGTTCGCGTCGAGATACACGCCACCCCCGGACTCGACCGCGTCGCGCATCCGCGCCATCTGCTCCGGGTACTTCTCGCCGTAGCACAGCACGTTGAAGGCAGGCCGCGGCGTGGCCACCACCACAAGCTGCACGTCGTTCTCGCGGCAGAGGTCGACGATCTTCTGGAGCGTCGCCATGTTCGCATCGGTGAAGTCGGCAATCCCATGCTGGGTGGGAGACATTGCCTCCCTGGCCTTGCTCGTATCCAGCTGGTAGCTGTAGTTGCCGTACCCCTTGCCTACGTAGGTCCAGGCAGAGTCGCGGACCTCCGCCGCCTCGATGGTGGTTGTTCCGTCAAGGCGCATGCGCACGTTGTCCGCAATCGACCCAACCCCGCCCTTCACGTGCGCAAGGGTCCAAGGGAAGAGAACCTCCAGGAACTTCGTTGTGGAGGGGAATCCAGGCATCGTGAGCAGCCAGGCGTAGTCCCCAATCGCCTTGGGCAGCGACTCGTGGGCAGCCTTTGCCTGAACAAAGGTGACGGTGCCCTTGTCCCAGGGGTCAAGCGACATGGTCTCGTAGTCCACTCCCATGATCACCCGGCGAACATGGTGGCTGGAGATCGCCTCGCTCACAGACAGGTAGGTGTTCTCGATCGGCTGGGCCGGCGTCGCGAGCGAGAAGGTGCTCGTGCCCAGCGCACCGTCAAGCACGTTGGGATCGATGCAGCGCTGGCCAGTCGATGATCCAACGATCACGGTGTCGATGTCCTGATTGGCTGCCGCAGCGTACTCGGACCACACGACTTCGCTCGTGGAGCCAAAGGGAAAGAGCGCGTAGACGAGAAGCACGTCCAGGCCAACCACAATGCCAAAGATGACCAGGGTCTCAACGACGCGGCGCAGCACGCTCCGCGGCCGCTTGGGGGTGCCATTATCCGCCCTTCTCGATGTCACTAGATGCCTCCTCCGGCACGTACAGACAGCACAGGCAACAGTCGTCAGCGCAGCTAGTGTGGCAGCTCCTGCACGCAGTAGCGCTCGTAGTCCGAAGCCGAGCCCACCTGCCGCGCGCAGACCATAACCGTACCGTGCGACCCACGGGGCACGTCGCAGCTGTCCGAGCTGCTCCAGTCCTGGAGGACCGTCGTGCCGCCATCCTTGTCAACCAACAGGAACCGGTACTCCACCTGGACGTCTGTGCCGGTGTAGGTCTGCGCTGTGACCGTCGCGGAGCCTCCCCCGTCCACGTCGAGGCGCGACACCACGGCAGAGATCTGGTGAATCGAGGCCAGGTACTGGTCCCAGTTGTCATAGGAGTACGAGAGGGTCCCCACGTCCTGCCCCGCGTCAAGAGCCTGGAGCACCCCTGCGAACGCCTGCGAGAAGCGCGTGGCGCCGTCGCGGTTGAGGTGCTCGCCATCGCCAAAGTCGGCGTCCTGAGGGCTGTACGTCTCGGCATGCAGCAGGTTGGCGTCCACAAAGGTGGCGCCTTCCTGCTCCGTCACCTGCTGCAGGAGCGCCATCTGCTCCGGATACTTCTCGCCGTAGACAAGCACGTTGAACGCCGGGCGCGGCGTCACCACCACAACGAGCTGCACGCCGTGCTCGCGGCAGAGCCGGGCGATGGAGGCCACCTGGTCAAGGCAGGTCTCCTTGAAGTCGTCCAGACCATGGATGGCAACAGAGGTGTCCTTTCTCGCCAGGGAGTAGTCGATGACGTTATCGTAGTTGCCGTAGCCGTTGCCATAGTAGGTCCAGCCGCCGTTCACGACCGCCGCCGCCTCTAGCGTGCTGTCACCGCTCAGGCGCTCGCGCACGTTTGCCACAACGCTTCCGGGGTCGAGCTTCACGTGGTTGTAGCCCCACGGGAAGAGCGCGCACAGCGAGTCCGCCCGCCCAAAGAAGGCGGGGCTCACAAGCAGCTTCCAGTAGTCTGCCACGGCCTGGGAAAGCGACTCGCCGTCCATCTTGGCGCGGGCGAAGGCAACATGCGAGCCTGCCCAGTTTTCGTTCGAGAGGGACTCGTAGTCCACGCCCAGAATCACGCGACGCACGTGGTGGTCCTCGATGGCCTGCTTTGCCGCCGTGTAGGAGTCGTCGAGCGGCTGAGCGGGCGTGGCCATTGAGAAGGTGGTTGTGCCCAGCGTCGCGTCCAAGACGGCAGGGTCAAAGGCGCGCTGCGCCGTGGAGGAGCCCACCACAACGGTGTCGATGCTCTCCCCTGCCGCCGCGCGGTACTCGCTCCACATGACGCTCGAGAGCGACCCGTACTGCTCGAGGGCAAACGAGCAGAGCGCGTCTACCGCAACGATAACGGCAAGCACGACGAGCGTCTCCACGACCTTCCTGCGCCAGCTGCGAGGAGCGGCGTCACGCGTTTCCCCGCCGGAGCGCCTCCCCCTAGAAGTTGGCATACATGAACCCCCCGGCAGCGTTCTGGGTGAGGAAGCTCGTGATGACGATGAGGCCAAGGACTGCAGAGTAGAACAGGCCGCGCACCACGCAGTTCCATCTCAGGATGTGCCCATCGACGTCCACGTCATTCTCCTGCAGGAGGCTCACGACAAAGACGAAGGCGCAGGCCACTGCCGTGAAGACCATGAACTTAAGGTCAGAGTCCCGCACGCCCACCTGCGCAAGCCACAGGAAGAACTGCTGGGGCGCAAAGTTGGTGAGGGTGTTGCGCAGGCAGAGCAGGCTGTCGCCGAAGTCGTAGATGCGGTCGAAGTACCAGCCCACGTTGACCACCAGGAAGGTGCGCGCGACGCAGAGGACGCGGTGGGCGCGCGAGCCCGTGTCCACGCGCAGGGCGGCGTTCGCGCGGCGGAAGGCCGGGGCCAGCAGGTCCGCCAGCGCGATCACGACGCCGTTGTAGAGGCCCCAGGCGACGTAGTGGGGCTCCGCCCCGTGCCAGAGGCCGACGATCAGGAACACGAGGAGGTTGGCCACGCAGGCGGGCAGGGTCCGGCCCAGGTGCTCGCCCAGGCGGGAGGCCCTGGCGCCGAGCGCACGCATGGGGCGCGAGACCGCGAACGGGAAGAACACGTAGTCGCGCATCCAGGTGCCCAGGGTGATGTGCCAGCGGCGCCAGAAGTCGGCGAGGGAGACCGAGAAGTACGGGCGGCGGAAGTTCTCGGCCATGTCCACGCCGAAGAGCGAGGAGGCGGCCTCCACCATGTCTATGCCGCCGGAGAAGTCGCCGTACTGCTGGGCCGAGTAGAGCAGGATGCCGAAGACCACCACGCTGCCGGGGATATCGGGCGTCACGTTGGAGAAGATCTTGTCGATGGTGCCAACGAGCATGTTGGCAATCGCGTACTTCTTGAGCGCGCCGTAACCAAAGCGCAAGAGCGACCGCCGGACGGGCACGCCCTTGGCGGAGTGTCCCTCAAGCAGCTGGGGACCAAGGTCGGCGTACCTGTTGATGGGCCCCTGGATGACCTGCGGGAACCAGGACACGAAGAGCAGGTGCTTGAGGAAGTTCCCCTGCGGCTCGAAGCGGCCGTTGTAGGCGTCCACCACGTAGGAGACGGACTGGAAGGTGTAGAAGGAGATGCCCAGGGGGAGCAGCAGCCCCAGGCTGGTCGGGGACGCCGCCAGCCCCACCTCGTAGAGCAGCACGTTCCAGTACTTGAGGTAGGCCAGTATCCCGAAGCATGCGAGGAGCGCGGCCACCAGCACCGCCCTGCGGCGCCTGGCCCAGGCGGCCTTCACGGCCCTCCTCGCGGCGCGGTCGGGCGCGGCGGCGCGCTCCTCCTTGCAGCGGGCGTCCATGCGCGCGAGCGCGAGGGGGGCCGCCCAGGTGACGGCGGCGCAGGCAAGCATGTAGGCAAGCGTCTGCCACCTTCCCACCAGGCAGTAGAAGGCCAGGCTCGCGGCGAGCAGGACCAGCCACTGCACGCGAGAACAAATGCGGCCTACCAGGTAGTAGGCCGCAAGCGACACCGCAAGGAACAGAACGAACGAAAGTGAGAGTAGATCCAAGAGTCGGCTCCTAGCCCTCCTCGTCCACCAGGCGCTTCACCATGTCGAGCATTGCCTGGGCGCTGTTGAAGTTGTCAGGGACAATGTCCTTGGCAGGCACCGAGACGTCAAACTCGTCGTTGATGGAGCTAATAATGGAGAGGATGTCGAAGGAATCCAGCACGCGGTCGTCCACAAGCGTGGTGCAGTTCTCGTAGTCGACGTTACCCTTGACATCCTCAAGCAGCTCAATCATGTGGTCGAGCGTCAAATCGTCATCCATGGCTACCTCCAAAATGTCCAGCACATTTCGTCGATTTCGATAAGAGACTATCGCAGTATGCACGCGCGTAATGCCTAGCAGCAGTTGTTCTGCCAAGTCTCCATGGGCTCGCGCACAACGCGCACCCCGCGGCCATCGCGCAGGGCAACAGCGGGCATGGTCCTGCTCAGGAACAGGTAGATGCCCTCGGTCACCGAGTACGCGCCAATGTTCTCGAAGGCGAGAAGGTCGCCCACCCGCAGGTCTGCGAAGGGCGCCTTGCGCACAAGCACGTCAGCCGTGGTGCAGAGGCTCCCGCAGAGCGCCCAGTCACGGGCCTCGCCCGCCGCCTCCCCAGACCGCACGCGCTCGTCGTGCGAGAGGTTGCGGATCCGCGGCTCCTTCATGCCCATCATCTGGCCAAAGTAGGTCACGTGGTTCATGCCGCCATCGATGAAGGCGTAGCTCGTGTCCTCGTTGTCCTTCTCGTCCACCACGCGCGCCAGGTAGTAGCCGCACTCGGTTGCCAGGAAGCGGCCCATCTCAACCTGCAGCTCCACGCGGTCGGCCATGGCTGCAAGCCCGGGCGCAATGTCGCGTGCGGGGGCAAGCGTGTCCGAGAAGTCCTGGCCCTCGAAGAGCGGCACCGCGAGGCCGGGGCCGTACTCCAGGCGCTGCGCGCGCCATCCGTGGTCGCGGCGCAGCTCGTCGATGAGCTCGGCGAGCATGGCCAGCTCCCGCTGCTGCCACTTGAGCTTGGCGCGCTGGGTGCCCACAAAGTAGTGGATGCCCACCAGCTCGCAGCCGGCAAGCTCGTCTCGGTGGTCAACGGCGTGGACGAGGTCCTCTCGGCTCATGCCAAACTGGCTGCCACCGTTCAGGCGCAGGAGCGTGGGCACGCGCACGCCGGCAGCGGCGGCCTCGGCGTCCACCAGGGCCAGCTGCCCCAGCGACTCGGCCGTGAAGGTGCCCGCGCCAAAGCGCAGGGCCTCGCGCACGTCCTTGGCCTGCTTGCACACGCCGGAGTAGACGATGCGCGCGGGGTCCACGCCGTCGCGCTCGCAGATGGCCAGCTCGCCGGGGCTACAGACCTCAAGCGCGTAGCCATGCGCCAAGGCCGTGGGAACCAGGAAGGGGTTTGCCTTAATCGAGTAGCAGAGGTCGACCTTGGGCCCCCAGATCTCTCGCACGGCGTCCAGGCGAGCGCCAAAGGTCTGCGTATCGAAGACGTAGGTTGGCGTGCCCAGCTCGGTTGCGCAGGCGAGAAGCTCCTCGTTGGTCATGACTACCTCCCCATTCCGTCGAGCGCCTTGCGGTCGATCTTGCCGTTCTTGGTGAGCGGCATCTGGTCCACGCGGCGCACATGGTTGGGCTCCATGTAGGGCGGAAGCACCGCCGCAAGGGCGTCTGCCAGGCCCTTCTCGTCGATGGTGCCCACGTAGTAGAGGCGGATGCGCTTACGGCGCTGGTCGTAGGTGCAGCAGGCGCGATCCACGCCGTCCGTGGCCTGCGCGGCCGCCTCGATGTCTCCCAGCTCGATGCGCTGGCCCATGTGCTTGATCTGGAAGTCCTTGCGCGACGAGTACACCAGGTTGCCATCCTGGTCGTACGTCGCCAGGTCTCCGGTGCGGTAGATGGGCTCGAGCCAGCGGCCATTGAGCGGGTTCTGCGTGAACGCCGCGGCGGTGCGCTCGGGGTCTCCCAGGTAGCCCAGCCCCAGCGCCGTGCCCGAGACGCAGACCTCGCCCTCCACGCCCGGGGCCGTGACCTCCTGGTTGTTCTCGTCCAGAAGAAAGACGCGCTCGTTGGGGAAGGCCTTACCCATGGGGATGACCTCGTGCTTGCCAAACTCGCGATCAACCACGTAATACGTGCAGTTGCAGGTAATCTCGGTGGGGCCATAGAGGTTCACGTAGGTGGCGTCTGGCAGGTAGCGGCGCCACACGGCCAGCTGCTTGGGCGGCATGACCTCGCCCGAGAAGAGCACGCGGCGCACCGTTGTGGGCACGCGGTAGTCGAAGCCGTTCATGATCGAGACGAAGCACATGGCCGAGACCGCCCAGATGAGGGTTGTGACCTGGGAGTCCGCCAGGTAGTCCATGAGCTTGGTGGGCTGCGTGAAGTACTCGCGCGGCACTAGCTGCAGCCGGGCGCCGCAGCGCAGTGCCGAATAGATGTCCTTCACCGAGACGTCAAAGTCGAAGGGCGCCTGGTTGGCAATCACGTCGCTCTCACCAATGCCAAAGAGCTGGTCAAAGGTGGGAATGAAGTCGATGACCGAGCGGTGCGAGACAACCACGCCCTTGGGCGTGCCCGTGCTGCCGCTCGTGAAGTTCACGTAGAGCGGGTCCACGTCCAGCGCCTGGGCGCGCCTGCGTGCTAGAAGCTCCTCGTCCACGGGACCGTCCACGATGTCCTCGATGCGCGCGATCTTGATACCCGTGGCGCCGAGAAGCTCCTGGGCGCGCGCGGCGTTCGCGGCGTCGGTGAGCACGCAGGAGGGAGCAAGCGCGTCGACGATGGCGTGGACGCGGCCCTCCGGCTGACGGATGTCGATCACCGAGTAGAACCCGCCCGCATAGACGGCGCCCAGCATGCAGGCAAGCGCACCGCAGCTCTTCTCGAGGAAGAGCGCCACCGCCTGGCGGGGCTGGGTGCGCGCCGCAAGCCACGTGCCGGCTGCCTGGGCCTCTCGGCGCAGCTCGCCGTAGGTGAGGCTCGAGTATGGGTCCGCCACGGCAACGCGCTCCGGCGTCGCCACGGCCGTGGCCTCGAGCCACTCGATTACGTTTCTCATGTCCGCTTCCTTCCCTGAGCCAGGAAACCTAGCCCGAAATGTCCTGCATGCAGTAGCGCTCGTAGCCCACGGTCGTGCCCGCCCGGCGCACGCAGACCTCCACCTGTGACGAGCCCTCGGAGATCTTGTCTTGCGGGATGGTACAGCTGTCGGAGCTGCTCCAGTCCTGGATGACCGTCGTGCTGCCATCCTCTGCCACAAGCGAGAAGCGATACTCCACCGGCACGTTGGACCCGGTGTAGGCAATGGCCTCGACAACGGTGTCGTTGTCCTCCTGATACGTTGTCGAGATGACCGCCGAGATATCGTCTATTGAGGCCAGATACTGGTCCCACTGGTCGTAGGAGTACGTGAGGTCCGAGGTAGAGCCGCCCGCGTCCAGCACCTGGAGCGCGCCCGCGAACGCCTGCGAGAAGCGCGTGGCACCGTCGTGGTTGAGGTGCTCGCCGTCGTAGAAGTCTTCGTCGCGCGGCTCGTACCAGCCGCCCTTGGCAAGGTTGGCGTCGAGGAAGGTGCCGCCGGCCTGCTCGACCACCTGCTGGAGGCGCGACATCTGCTCGGGGTACTTCTCGCCGTAGACAAGCACGTTGAACGCCGGACGTGGCGTCACCACAACCACGAGCTGCACGCCGTGCTCGCGGCAGAGGTCGCAGATGTTCTGGATCCAGTCGAGGCCCTGCTGGTCAAAGTCAGCCGGTCCATCCTCCGTCACCGAAAGGTGGTCGCGCGCCGTTGAGTAGTCGAGCACGCCGTCGTAGTTGCCGTAGCCGTTGCCATAGTAGGTCCAGCCGTCCATGACGCGCTCTGCCGCCTGGACGGGCGCAGTGCCGCTCACGCGGTCGTTGAAGTTGGTCGCGATGTGCTCGGCGTCAAGCTCCACGTGATTGTAGCCCCACGGGAAGAGCGCACAGATGGAGTCTGCCCCATCGAAGAACGAGGAGCTGGTGAGGAGCTGCCAGTAGTCGGCCACGGCCTGCGGGAATGACTCCCCCGCCATCTTGGCGCGGGCAAAGGCCACGTGCGAGCCCGGCCACTTGACCGTGGAGATGGACTCGTAGTCAAGGGCGAGAACCACGCGCTTTACGTGGTGGTCCTCGATGGCCTGCTTTGCCGCCGTGTAGGAGTCGTCGAGCTCCTGCGCGGGGGTGGCCATGTTGAACGTGGTGGTGCCCAGGGTTGCGTCGAGGATCGAAGGGTCGAAGGAGCGCTGGCCGGTCGACGAGCCTACAATCACGGTGTCGATGCTCTCGCCTGCCGCCGCGCGGTACTCGTCCCACATCACGTTTGCCAGCGAGCTGTAGAGCTCGAAGCCCAGGGTGATAAGGACGTTTGCGCCGATGATGAGCGCAATTATGACAACGACCTCGAGCGCGCGTTGCCAGCCGTGGCGCGGTGCGCGGGGTCTGTGGGCAGCGGGGGAGCCAGTGGGCGCGGTGACTTTGGGCTTCTCGGCCGTGCTGACCTTCTCGCTAGAAGTTGGCATACATGAACCCCCCGGCGACGTTCTGGGTGAGGAAGCTCGTGATGACAATGAGGCCAAGGACGAGGAAGTAGAGGGCGGCTCGCGCCACGCAGTTCCAGCCAAGGATGCGCTCGGACACGTCCACGCCGCGCTCCTGCGCGAGGCTCACCACAAAGACGATGAGGCAGGCAAACGCGGCAAATACCAGGAACTGCAGGTCGAGCATCGTGAGGCCGTCCTCGTTCAGCGTGACGAGAAACGCACCGGCGTCGAAGTTGGTGAACGTGTTGCGCAGGCAGAGCAGGCTGTCGCCGAAGTCGTAGATGCGGTCGAAGTACCAGCCCACGTTGACCACCAGGAAGGTGCGCGCGACGCAGAAGACGCGGTGCGCGCGGCCCTCCGTGTCCACGCGCAGGGCCTCGTTCGCGCGGCGGAAGGCCGGGGCGAGGAGGTCCGCCAGCGCGATCACGACGCCGTTGTAGAGGCCCCAGGCCACGTAGTGGGGCTCCGCCCCGTGCCAGAGGCCGACGATCAGGAACACGAGGAGGTTGGCCACGCAGGCGGGCAGGGTCCGGCCCAGGTGCTCGCCCAGGCGGGAGGCCCTGGCGCCGAGCGCGCGCATGGGGCGCGAGACCGCGAACGGGAAGAACACGTAGTCGCGCATCCAGGTGCCCAGGGTGATGTGCCAGCGGCGCCAGAAGTCGGCGAGGGAGACCGAGAAGTACGGGCGGCGGAAGTTCTCGGCCATGTCCACGCCGAAGAGCGAGGAGGCCGCCTCCACCATGTCTATGCCTCCGGAGAAGTCGCCGTACTGCTGCGCCGAGTAGAGCAGGATGCCGAAGACCACCACGCTGCCGGGGATGCCCGTGGTGACGTTTGAGAAGATGGCCTCGATGACCCCCACCAGCATGTTCGCGATGGCAATCTTCTTCAGGGCGCCATAGCAAAAGCGCAGGATGGCGCGGTCATAACGAACCGAGCGCGCCTCGTGGTACTCCAGGAGCTGCGGGGAGAGCTGCGCGTACCTGTTGATGGGCCCCTGGATGACCTGCGGGAACCAGGAGACGAAGAGCAGGTGCTTGAGGAAGTTCCCCTGCGGCTCGAAGCGGCCGTTGTAGGCGTCCACCACGTAGGAGACCGACTGGAAGGTGTAGAAGGAGATGCCCAGGGGCAGCAGCAGCCCCAGGCTGGTCGGGGACGCCGCCAGCCCCACCTCGTAGAGCAGCACGTTCCAGTACTTGAGGTAGGCCAGTATCCCGAAGCAGGCGAGGAGCGCGGCCACCAGCACCGCCCTGCGGCGCCCCGCCCAGGCGGCCTTCACGGCCCTGCGCGCCGCGCGGTCGGGGGCTGCGGCGCGCTCCTCCTTGCAGCGGGCGTCCATGCGCGCGAGCGCGAGGGGCGCCGCCCAGGTCACGGCGGCGCAGGCCAGCATGTAGGCGAGCGTCTGCCACCTGCCCACCAGGCAGTAGAAGGCCAGGCTCGCGGCGAGCAGGACGAGCCAGGCATACTTGCGCGCAAAGTGCCCCACCACATGGTAGGCAGCAAGAGATGCTGCAAGGAACAGCAGGAAATGCAGCGAGAACAGTTCCAAAATGCAGTCTCCCGGCTTTAGGTACTATTCGCACATGTACAGATGCGCTCACTGTATCTAACTCTCACAGCCTTGCAGGATATCCGACACAAGAAACACGAAACGCAGCCAGAATCCGTGCGATCGGGCTTCTCGCACATAGCCTAGGCCTTCCCCAATGACGCGTTGTGGCAGGGATTACGTGAAAAGGGGCTTCTCGGGCGCCATCTTTTTCCGGAGGAGCGTTTTACAGCATCCTCGTACGCACTCCCCGCAACTCTCAGATTATTGAGCGTTTTTCCGACAATCCTTTGTGTTTGGCCAGTTGTCACTTCGTAATGCCAGTATTTTCGTTCAATAATTGCCTGTCGAGAAGCCCGGAGGGAGCTCCGGGAAGCTCGAAAGAAGCTCTGGGAAACTCCAGGTGCGCCGCGAATATCCAGATGGCCTTATCATGAAGCCTTGGAAACACGAGCTCCAACCGCAATTCCACCAGCAGCAGGGAGGGCAACATGAACTTCGTCTTCATCTCGCCTCAGTTCCCCGAGACCTACTGGCTGTGGTGCGACCGCCTGCGTTCGTGTGGCGCCTCGGTCTACGGCATTGGCGACACCCCCGCGGAGGCAATCTCGTCGGAGCTGCATCGCGCGCTCGACGAGTACGTTCACGTTGACTCCCTTGAGAACTACGACCAGGTGTTTCGTGCCGTCGCGTATCTCTCCTGGAAGCACGGCCACATGGACTGGATCGAGTCGATGAACGAGCACTGGCTGCCACTCGACGCCCGGCTTCGCGACGACTTCCACGTCACCACCGGTGTCAGCCTGGCAACCATAGACGAGTGGCAGTCAAAGGCCCAGATGAAGCCGCTCTACGCAGCGGGAGGCGTGCCCACTGCCAGGCAGATTCGCGTGGGCTCGCTTGACGACGCCCGCCGCGCCGTGTGGGAGTGGGGCGGGTTTCCGGCCTTCGCCAAGCCTGAGTACGGCGTAGGTGCCGGCGGCGCCATGCGCATCGACAACGATGACCAGCTCGGAGACCTTGTCGGCCGCTGCTCGTGGCAGGGGGCAGCACCCTACGTGCTCGAGGAGTTTGTCCCCGCCAGCGGCATCGCCGCCTATGACGCGATCATCGACCCCTGGGGCAAGCCGGTCTTCGAGAACCAGGAGGAGTTCCCGCCGTCGATGTCCGACGTCGCGCGGCAGGGCCTTGACCTCTCGTACTACTGCTGCCCTGGCATCGATCCCCGTCTGCGCGACCTGGGCCATGCGGCGGTGCACGCCTTTGGGATTCGGGCACGCTTCGTCCACCTTGAGTTCTTCCGTCTCGCCGAGGACCGCGAGGGCCTGGGGCACGCGGGCGACTACGTTGGCCTTGAGGTCAACTGCCGCCCAGCCGGCGGCTACACGCCAGACATGATGAACTTTGCGCACTCCACCGACGTCTATCGCATCTGGGCCGAGATGGTGTGCTTTGGCGAGCGCCGCCTGCACGACGCGCACGACAACTGGTTCGCCGTGTACGCCAGCCGGCGAGACAACCATACCTACGCGCACAGCCATCGCGAGATTCTTGCGCGCTGGGGCGGAAGCATCATGATGGAGAGGCGCGTGCCTGGGGTTCTCTCGGATGACATGGGTAACCACATGTACGTTGCGCGCGTTCGCACCGAGGCGGAGCGCGAGGAGTTCATCGCTTATGTACAGAAGCGCGCGCCCGAGGGCTTCTCGGAGGCAAACGCTGGCGAGTACAACGATCACACAGAAGGGTAAGGCCACATACGTGCAGGTGAGAAGGGCCATCGACGCAGACATTCCCGGAATCGACAACTGCCTCTCGCAGGTGCTCGAGGTGCACGCCAAGGGGCGTCCGGACCTCTTCCGTTCTGGCACGCGCAAGTACACCGACGACGAGCTGCGCCAAATCATCGCTGACGACAACCGGCCCGTCTTTGTCGCCGTGAACGAGGACGCCGCACCCGGCGAGATCTTGGGCTACGGCTTCTGCGTAGTGGAGGACCACACGCACTCAAACAACTTCCAGCCCATCCGCACGCTCTACATCGACGACATCTGCGTGGACGAGGCCGCGCGCGGTCACGGCGTGGCCACGGCAATCTACCAGCACATCATTGCCTTTGCGCGCGAGGGCGGCTTCCACAACGTGACCCTCAACGTGTGGGAGTGCAACCCCGGCGCGCGCAAGTTCTACGAGACGATGGGCATGAGCATCCAGAAGACCTGCATGGAGCAGGTGCTGTAGCGGCGTCTCGCGGCGAGCAGCACGCAGGCGTGCGGAGCGCCGCGCGGCGTTAGTGCACCACCGGGTCTGCCCAGGCAAAGTTCTCCATGCCGGCGCCCAGCTCAAAGTGCAGCTTCACAATGCCCAGGTCAACGCGGGCGCAGGGGCCTCCGTTGGTGCTCAGGCCCACCAGCGGCAGCCCGTCGGCGCTGGTCTTTCTCAGCATCTGCACCCAGAAGGTCTGCTGGTTCAAGGCCGTCGGGGCGAGCAGCGCATAGCGAACGCCCCGCGCAAACCACTCCGGCACGTTGCTGACTGGCCGCGATACCTGCGCAATCGTGCGCGAGCGGTGCGGCTCTCCCTGCGTGGCGCCGTGGCCCAGCGCCACAATGGCCACGAGCTTGTCCTTCTGGGCGAGCGTCTGGCGAACGGCCCGGCGCTTGGCGGTACCGGCAACCCAGCAACTGTTGAGGCCCAGCCGCTGTGCCTCAAGCACGACCTTCTCGGCAAAGTAGCCTGCACGCATGTCGAGGTTGTTGCTCTCATGGCCAGCCACGACCAGATAGTTGTTGGCATTGGTGAAGCCAGCGCGACGGGCGAGCGCGCTCGAGAACACCTCCGGGTCGTCGTAGGCCAGGCGCAGGTGAAGCGCGCCGTCGGCGTTCGCTGCGGCAACGGCCTCCTCCAGCGCCGCGCGCTCCTCCGCCGAGATGGGCTCCTCGGTGTAGCGCCTCACGGCATGCCGCGACTCAACGGCCTCGTCGATGCTCATGCGGTAGTCCATCTCGTCACCCTTTCCGTCGTAATATGTACGCCCCATGGTAGCGTTCCCGCGGGGTTCCGCTCTCGTCGACGTTCTTTTCACCGCCAGCGCCAACCCCTGTCGTAGCAACCGACGCGCCGGAATTACGCACGGTCGTGATTCAGGTTCGTGTGTTGCTGGGCTTTTCTCGACGATAGACTCAGCCGTGCGTAGTTCGGAGCTCTGGGGACGGCGAGAAGCTCGCGGCCTCCGAAACACGATTCGCCCCCATCCAAACCCAAATTTCAATTGTGTACAATTTATTTTTCTCGCCAGAGCGGCCAGCAAGAGAAAACGAACGCCCCTAGACTAGACACCGACAGAAAATTGCTACATCAGCGATAGGAGTTACCATGTCCGTCATCACTACTGTCCTTGCCGTGCTGGTTGCGGCGGAGTTCCTCTTCATCTTCTATCTGGAAACTCTCGCGACCACCTCGGAGCGCACGGCGCAGACGTTCAACATGACCGTCGACGAGCTTTCGCGCCCCTCGGTGAGCACGCTCTTCAAGAACCAGGGAGTCTACAACGGCGTCCTTGCGATTCTGTTGCTTGTGGCTGCGCTGTGCATCCCCAGCAAGGCGGCGGTGATTGCCCTTAGCACGTCGATGGTTGCCGTCGCCGCGTACGGAGCCGCCACCAGCGACCCCAAGATCATTCTCAAGCAAGGCCTTCTGCCTGCGATTCTCCTGGTGAGCTGCCTTATCTAGCGACGTCCGCGCTCGGGGCGCCAAGGCGCCCCAACAGCCAGAGTGCCAGTAGCACCACCGGGATGCAGCCGAGAAGCCCCAACGGCATTGGCCCAAGAATGCCGCCTGCACTGCGGCTAAACCACATGCCCAAGCCAGCCACGGCATTGAGAGATCCATGCGCGAGTGCGCAAGGCCAAACGCTTCCCGAGCGCTCGCGGAGAAAGCAGAGAAACATTCCAAACGCCATGCAAAAGATGGTCATGGCAACAATGCCAAGCACGGGAAACCCCAGGTAATCGGTGCCGTAGTTATACCCCATAGCAATGAGGGGCGCGTGCCAGAGGCCCCATGCAGCTCCAGTGAGAATCGCCGCGTGGCGGCGCGACATCTGCTCCCTCAGCGCGGGATAGAGAAACCCGCGCCAGCCTGCTTCCTCGCCAATGGCAAGCAGCATGTTGATGAATGGGGCGAAAATCACAGCATTGGCAACCTGGACGGCAAAGATTGCCGGAACCTGGTCGGCGCCTATGCCAAGCTGGGCGATGGCGGCAGCGGAGAAGCGCGATGCCTCCGGATCGAAGTCCCCGGAGAGGAAGACAAAGTACACCACGGAGCCGGCAAGCGTAAGGGCTGGTGGGATAGCCAACGCAAGCAGATACCAGCGCACCCCACCCTTGATACGAGGCCGCCAACCGGCGTCGACGGTGGTTTTTCTCGCCACACGGACGATAATTGTGGCAGCAAGTGGCCCGAACATAGAGACGGCAAGCAGCGGGCCCCATACAACGCTCGACTCGTCGATGGCCCATCCCGATTGGGCACCAGCGAGAATCCAGCTCACCCAGTCCAGCGCAAACGTAACCACAAGGAAGAGGATGACGGTCCCTCTCGCAGACTGAACGGGCTCATCGGAATCCACAGCAAACACCATCCCCCGCATCGAGCTGCCAGTAGCGCTTGACTCCACCACGCGAGCGTGGCGGGGCCCATACTCGACACATTACACCGTCCGTGGGGAGAGAAACGTCCCAAAACAGCCCCGGAGCACCAGTTACGACACGCCGGCAGGGGGCACCGCCGGGAACGCCAGCCGCAGCGCCCCACCGCCGGCACCGCCCCGCCCCCTACTCCCCCACGGTATAGAGCGCCCGGAAGTAGCCGTCTGGCACGGCCATGAGCTCGTCGAAGGTGCCCCGCTCGCACACGCGGCCGTCGCGCAGCACCAAGATGCCGTCGAAGAGCCGCAGCTGCCCGGCGTCCAGACGGTGCGTCACCATGATGCGCGTAGTCCCCTCAAGCGCCACCACCGAGCGGGTGACCTGGTCGGGCGCCTCCTGGTCCAGGGCCGACGTGGCCTCGTCGAGGAGCAGCACCCCCGACCCATGCAGCAGGCTCCGCGCGATGCACACACGCTGCCGCTCGCCGCCAGAGAGGTTGGACCCTCCCTCGCCGCACGGGTAGTCCATACCGTGCGCCGCCACCCCAGGCCAGACGACATCATGGTCTATGCCTTTCTCGGCAAGCAGCGGCTGGACCAGGTGCTCATGCCCCTCGCGCCCGCCTCGTCCAACTTCTTTCAAGTGCTGATTGACAACCTTGGCCAGGAGCAGCAAGACACCACGGAGATAACGAAGGCGGGCGAGGTTGACCCTGCCATGCTACAGGACATCTTCTCGCTCATGGTGGTTGCCTACGCCGAGCGCCGGGAGGAGCGGGAGCTGGTAATAGATGGCCTGGCCTCAGCGGCCATCGCGCTGGCAAGTCCCGCGATTCGCCGACCTCCCGGACGCCGACGCCCCGACGACCTTGTCGCCCTGCTGCTCACCGAAATAGCCGCGCATCCCGAGAGCGTCACGCTCCAGGGGTTGGCCGAGCGCTTCTCGTACAACCCCACCTACCTCTCTGGGCTGCTTCACGCGCAGTGCGTACGGACCTTCTCGCAGCTCGTTCGCGAACAGCGCATGCTTCGCGCCCACCAGCTGCTTACGGACACGGGGCTTCCCGTGGCAAAGGCCGCGGCAATGGTTGGGTATGAAGGAACCAGCAACTTCCATCGGCTGTTTCGCGAGCACTTTGGCGAGACTCCCGCACAGGTGCGCGCCGGACGTAGCGCACGCGCCGCGGCTATGATGGAGACCCGCGCCCACAATGACCACTCACAGGAGGTACACGATGACCGAGCATGATAGCAGCGCGGCAGCAGATGGCACACCACGGCTCAGCGACTACGCGCAGCGCGTGATTGGTGAGCTGGACCTAGCACCGCACCCCGAGGGCGGGTGGTATCGCCGCACGTGGCAGTCGGCGTTGGCGACAGACGCTAGTGGGAATCGCCCACTAGCATCGTGCATCTATTTTCTGCTGCCGGCGGGTGACGCCAGCGCGTGGCATGTTGTCGACGCAGACGAGCTGTGGCTCTGGCACGGGCCCGGTGCGGTGACGCTCGAGCTGGGCGGCAACGGCGAGCAGCCTGACGAGCGCGGCGCGCGGCGCGTGACGCTGCGCGTAGACAATCACGGCGCCTGTGGCGAGCTGATTGTCCCCGCGGGGGTCTGGCAGCGCACGCTTCCCGCCAGCGAAGATGCGCTGGTCTCCTGCGTGGTAAGCCCGGGCTTTACCTTCGACGGCTTCAAGCTGGCGTCTCAGGACTAGGCATGCACGTGGCCCACGACGACAACATACCCTGCCAGCAGTGCGAGGGCTGCGGCTTCAAAGCGGCAAACGGCACCTGCGTGAACAGGATTCGCCTGTTCGCGGGCCTGCCCGACAACGCGAAGCACGATCTTCTCGCCCGCTCGGTTCGTTCCACCCACCGGCGCGGGGACATCCTGGTGCACGAGGGCGACCCCATCGACTCAGTCCTTATCGTACGGTCTGGGCGAATCAAAACCTTCCGCATCGACCCCGACGGCGTGGAGTACGTACTCGACGTGCTGCACGATGGACAGGCAATCTGGCACGGAATGTTCCTCGAGGACAACGTCTACCACTACTCCGTAGGCTGCCTTACCCGCGTTGAGCTGTGCTCCATTCACCGTACGGACTTCGAGGCCATGCTCTCGGAGCACCCCGACGCCGCCATGGGACTCATCCGCATGGTGTGCACCGAGCTGGATGACGCGGAAGAAAAGGCCATGATGCTGGGCATTCGCGACCCGCGGCGACGCGTGGCGCAGTACCTGCTGCTTCGTGACGAGCGCTGCATGGGCACCGAAATCCACCTTGGGCTGGAAGACATTGCGGCCTCGGTGGGCTTGCGGCCCGAGACCGTCTCTCGTGCGATATCCTCGCTGAGCAAGGAGGGGCTGGTCGAGCGCGTGGGCCGCGGGCGGCTGCGCATCATCGACCGCGACGGCATGCGCGGGGTGTAGCGCACGGATAGCACTGTCATCTGACAGCCGTGACGCATAAAAACCGCCTATCGAACAGAATTTGGGATCAGCGTGCACAAAAATGCTCTAGCGAACCGGACCCTACGGCACCAGTAATCAATAATTGAACTACATATGTATGAAATCGCATAATTGCATAATATTTTGCATAGATATGCAAATATAGTTCAATGATTGATTTCATAGCCGAATTGCCAACGTTCGATAGAGCCATTTTGTGCAGCGGTCGCCCAAATTCTGTTCGATAAAACGTTTTTATGCGGCGCCGATAGCATTACCAGATCAATGTCCCTCGCATAAGGCTTCCAATCTAGGGTGTCGCATATGGTGTGCACCATTTATCACCGCCGCTCCCGCAGTATTGCTCTGAAATTTCCCATTACTTGATTTCAATCAAGGAAACATCTAGGTCCTCACCCTACATTTGAGCGCGCAGTGTGGGTTTGGACTAGCTCGGGGGCGGAGGCAAACCATGCAGGGACGTATTCACTCGACCGAGTCATTTGGCTCGGCGGACGGCCCGGGAGTGCGCTTTATTGTCTTCCTCCAGGGATGCCCCATGCGCTGCCGCTACTGCCACAATCCCGATACCTGGGCCCTCGACCGCGGCACCCTCATGGAGCCGGCCGAGCTGCTCGACCAGGCAGAACGTTATCGAAGCTACTGGGGGCGTGAAGGCGGCATCACCGTCTCGGGTGGTGAGGCACTGCTCCAGCCGGAGTTTGTGGCGGAGCTCTTCGAAGCCGCCCACGCCCGCGGCATCAACACGTGCCTGGACACCTCGCTCGCGCCCTTCACCCGCCAGCAGCCGTTCTACCAGGCATGGGAACGCATCATGGCCGCCTGTGACCTGGTTCTCGCAGACATCAAGCACATCGACCCCGTCGAGCACCGTGCCCTCACCGGCCACTCTAACGAGAACATCCTCGACGCCCTGCGCTGGCTCTCCAACGCAGGAGTACCCGTGTGGATCCGCCACGTGCTGGTCCCCGGCATCACCGACAACGACGAGTACCTCCGTCGCACCGCGGACTTCATCAAGACGCTCTCGAACGTCCGCCGCGTCGACGTGCTCCCCTACCACAGCCTGGGCGTCTACAAGTGGGACGAGCTCGGCATACCTTACACGCTGCGCGACACCCAGCCGCCCAGCAAGGAACGTGTGGAAAACGCGGAACGAATCCTCGGCGCGGCCGTGTCGGGGCTTCCGCAGGCATAGCAACTACAGGAGGAACGCATGGCACTACGTGAAGAATGGCAGGGCTTCTCGACAGGTCACTGGACGGACGACGTGAACGTTCGCGACTTCATCCAGCGCAACTACACCCAGTACGACGGCGACGAGTCGTTCCTCGCCGGCCCCACCGAGGCCACCGACAAGCTCTGGGGCAAGGTCCAGGAGCTCCAGAAGCAGGAGCGCGCCAACGGCGGCGTGCTTGACTGCGAGACCGAGGTTGTCTCGGGCCTCACCGCGTATGGCCCCGGCTACATTGACCCCGAGCTCAAGGATCTCGAGAAGGTCGTTGGCCTCCAGACCGACAAGCCCCTGAAGCGTGCCTTCATGCCCTACGGCGGCATCAAGATGGCGCAGCAGGCGGCCGAGAGCTACGGCTACAAGATCAACCCCAAGTATGACCAGATCTTCAACGAGTACCGCAAGACCCACAACCAGGCCGTCTTTGACGCCTACACACCCGAGATGCGCGCTGCCCGCCACAGCCACGTGATCACCGGCCTGCCCGACACCTACGGCCGCGGCCGCATCGTGGGCGACTACCGCCGCGTGGCGCTCTACGGCATCGACTTCCTCATCGCCAAGAAGCAGGAGGACCTCCTCAACTGCGGCGACGGTACCATGACCGACGACGTCATCCGCCTGCGCGAGGAGATCGCCGAGCAGATCCGCGCACTCAGGGGCATGAAGGAGATGGCCAAGCTCTACGGCTACGACATCTCGCAGCCCGCGCGCGACGCACACGAGGCCGTGCAGTGGCTCTACTTTGGCTACCTGGCCGCCATCAAGACCCAGAACGGCGCCGCCATGTCCGTGGGTCGCATCTCCACGTTCCTGGACATCTACATCCAGCGCGACCTCGAGGCAGGCAAGCTCGACGAGACGCAGGCGCAGGAGCTCATCGACCACCTGGTCCTCAAGTTCCGCATGGTCAAGTTCGCGCGCATTCCCAGCTACAACGAGCTGTTCTCCGGCGACCCCGTGTGGGCCACGCTCGAGATGGCCGGCCTTGGCCAGGACGGCCGCCACATGGTGACCAAGAACGACTTCCGCTTCCTGCACACGCTCGAGAACATGGGTCCCGCGCCCGAGCCCAACCTCACGGTGCTCTACTCCAAGCGCCTGCCCGAGGCGTTCCGCCGCTACGCGGCCAAGGTCTCCATCACCACCAGCTCGATCCAGTACGAGAACGACGACGTCATGCGCCCGGTGTGGGGCGACGACTACAGCATCTGCTGCTGCGTCTCGGCCACCCAGACCGGCAAGGAGATGCAGTTCTTTGGGGCCCGCGCGAACCTGGCCAAGTGCCTGAACTACGCCATCAACGGCGGCAAGGACCTCAAGTACACCGACAAGCAGGGCAACCACATGCAGGTTGGCCCCGAGCTTGCCCCCATCACGAGCGAGTACCTCGATTACGACGAGGTCATGCACAAGTTCGACATCATGATGGACTGGCTGGCCGGCCTGTACGTGAACATCCTCGACCTCATCCAGTACATGCACGACAAGTACTACTACGAGGCCGCCGAGATGGCCCTCATCGACACCGACGTGCGCCGCACCTTTGCCACCGGTATCGCGGGCTTTAGCCACGTGGTGGACTCGCTCTCGGCCATCAAGTATGCCCGCGTGCGCACCGTGCGCGACGAGGACGGTCTGGTTGTGGACTACGTGCCCGAGGGCGACTTCCCCCGCTACGGCAACGACGACGACCGCGCGGACGACATCGCCGTGTGGCTGCTCAAGACCTTCATGACCAAGATCAAGAAGCACCACACCTACCGCAACTCCGAGGCCACGACGTCCATCCTTACCATCACGTCCAACGTGGTGTACGGCAAGGCCACCGGCGCCCTGCCCGACGGCCGTGCGGCGTTCACGCCCTTCTCGCCCGGCGCCAACCCCAGCTACGGCGCTGAGAAGAACGGCCTTCTCGCCAGCCTCAACTCCGTGGCGAAGCTGCCCTACGAGTATGCGCTCGACGGCATCTCCAACACGCAGACCATCAACCCCGGCGCGCTTGGCACCGACGAGCAGCAGCGCGTTGGCAACCTGGTGAACGTGCTTGACGGCTACTTCTCCAACGGCGCGCACCACCTGAACGTCAACGTCTTTGGCGTCGAGAAGCTCAAGGACGCGATGGAGCACCCCGAGAAGCCCGAGTATGCCAACTTCACGATCCGCGTCTCCGGCTATGCGGTGAAGTTCATCGACCTCACGCGCGAGCAGCAGCTCGACGTGATTGCGCGCACCTGCCACGAGCACATGTAGGCACGTGCGAGAGATGCGCACCCACGGGGGATGGCCGCCATGCGGTCGCCCCCGTTTTTTGTCGCCCCGATGCTGCTCGTCGCCCCGGTGCTGCTGAGAACTATTTCGACATTTTGGGCCGCGCGGGAGGTAAATTCCGTCGAATTTGTTCTCGGCTGCACCGGGTTGACATAGCGGCATGGATAGCGGATCAGCCCTGGTTGGTTCAGCAGCGAAGCCCGTCTAAGGGATGCCAGCCAGCGCTAGTAGCTCCTAGCTTGACTGATTTAGCTCTAAGGGACGCTATGGTTCCGCAAACCTCAAAGCAATCGTCGAGAAGACAGCAACACCTACCACAACTAACGTCAACAACACGAATGCCATCTGTCCGCCCATTATCATCCCAGCTGTATTATCCCCCGCAGAGATTTGGGCAGCCCCCACAGCCGCCGCAACCGAGCTCACGCCTATTGAGCCACCCAACTGCTGAAGTGCGTTGCATACCGAAGTTCCATCAGCCCGCAGGCCATCGTTGAGAGAAGATAGACCATAAGTCATCGAAGGACTAGCCAAGAAACCTTGACCCATTCCTGAAAGCAGATACCACACTGCCAATCCCCAGGCGCCATTCAGTGGGCGGGTGCATAGCAGAATTGCACCTATTAGCATCAATGTAGCACCCGCTGCAATTGGAAAACGCGGTCCGATTCTATCGAGAAGTCGACCAGCAACCGGAGAGAGCAGCATGGTCGCCACGCAGCCTGGAATCATCACAAGACC
This sequence comes from Tractidigestivibacter montrealensis, assembly GCF_024741235.1. GTDB lineage: Bacteria > Actinomycetota > Coriobacteriia > Coriobacteriales > Atopobiaceae > Tractidigestivibacter > Tractidigestivibacter montrealensis. The sequence continues at coordinate 238,199 of NZ_JANSKA010000001.1, forward strand.
AGAAACTTTTGCGCCCGCACCAATGGCCATTTGCGCGTAATTGGGAATGAGCCACGCATATCCGAGACATACCATGGATGTACTTGCGATAGCAGCCACCGAGGCCATGAATCTCGTTGAGGAAAATACTTCAGGCGATACCAAAGGATTCTAAGCACATCTCACATGCTTCACAAATTGAACGAGAAGAGCTGTACCTACCAAGAGGAGAACAACGACGAGAGCTGTAATACCACCGTTTGAGAGACGGTTCACGCCCACAACAATCAAGAGAAATCCAAGTGCGACAAATAAGAATCCAGCCACGTCGAACGGACGCCTATCCAGTTCTGTTGTCTGTCTTATGCAGGCTAATCCTGCTAAGAAAGCTGCAGCGAGGAGGGGAATCGAAAATGCAAACATTGCGCGCCAACCAAATTCTTCTAGTACGACCCCACCGTATGCAGGCCCAATAGCCGGCGCCAATGAAATGATGAGCGAGGCAACACCCATCATCATGCCCAGATGATCAAGGGGCACCTGATCAACAACCATGTTGAACATGAGGGGCATTGCAACGCCGGTCCCCAGCCCCTGAATTATTCTGCCGGTCAGGAGCTGGGGAAATGAGACAGAAGTGCAGCACAGAATCGTTCCCGCTACGAAGGCAAGAGTTGAAGCAGTAAAAAGGCACCGCAGGGGATAGCGTGACTTAAGAACTGGGAATACGGGTATCGTCACAGATAACACCAGCAAATACGCGGATGTAATCCACTGAATAGTTGCAGTATCCACTCCCAATTCTGACATCATGACTGGGATGGCAACGTTTGTTGAAGTCTCGAAAACGATTGCGCAGAAGGCTAGGCTGCCCGAAGCGATAATTGAGATGGCCAATTTCGCGTCAAGTACTCGAGGCGAGGAACTTCCTTTCTGCGTAATACCATCTTTCACGTCAATCGGTAGCCTTCCTAGAAACGCCCGGCAACGAACTTGAAAGCGCCCGGTTCCGCTTTGTCAGGGGAATACTCCTCGAGAACCTTGCCGTATCGTGCTCGGTAGTCATTGTCAACGTTAGCTTGGGGGAAGACCAGACATCCCTCTTCATAGAACTCGCGCGATCCTCGGCCGAGTTTACGACCGCGACGTGTATGCTTGTCGAGCGCAATGTCAGGGACCTCAGGCACCTGCCCCATCGCAGCCGTTTTAATAATGATGTTCTTCAGGAAATCGCTCGAGCGATCCTTTTCACTCCGACAGAGAATCCGAATCGCATGAACGAAGAACATCGGTTGATCTGGATCATCGTAGGGATAATTCTTGCGCATCTCGTTGAGGGTATGCACATATACTGCTGCATCGAGGTTTCCGAATCCAATATCTTCCACGGAAATCGACTCAAGACGACTCCAGACCTTTTCAAGCAGAGCTGGGCTTGTCGTATACAATTCGTACGCAAACCTTGCGGCATCTTCCTCGCGAGCCCGTCGGATACACTTTTGCAGAGCGGAAACCGCTTCGTCCACCTCTATGCCGTGGTTTGTGTGCGCATGTTCCCATATCGAATAGTTTTCTTCCATCGTAACCTCCAACTAAAAGGGGTACCTTGCAGGGCTATGCCTGCAAGGTACCAGCGGTCAGAAATGCTAGTGGAGCTCTGGCCAGTAGCCCTCATTTGCAACGATAAGCTCATCGAGAATCTTCTTCGCAACATTTGCGGAGGGAACGGTCTTTGAGAGGCTCATCGCCTGGAGCATCTTGAGATAGCTATGCTGTTCGTATGCATCAACAACCAGCTTCTCTACACAAACCTGCTCATACATAAGCCCCTTCTGGAAAGTCGGAATGGTACCGATAGAAAGTGGCTCGTAACCGTCCTTGCCGACAATGCAGGGAATTTCGACCATTGCCTTGGGATCAAAATTCTCAATTGCTCCGTTGTTCGGAACAATCAGCAGCATTCTTTCATGCGTATTGAAAGCGAGTGCCGTTGCCAGGTCAACAATGAACTCTGCATGAATACCAATCCTCAAAGAAGTGCCTTCTGCGGTGCCGGCCTCTGCGATACGTGCACATTCCCCAAATACGCGCTTTTCTCGGCCATCCATAACCATATTAGCTCGAGTGTATTGAGGGTCAGAATGGGCAACCATGTCGTCCGGGAAGAGGTAGTACTGGAGATACGAGTTTGGTGCCATCGATGGATCAAGGGAAACAATATCCTTGACCTTCAATGCGGTGTCATACCAAGTATGGTCGGTATAGTCATCCATGCTCTCTCCGGGCATGGTGTTTCCATACTTAAGTTCATGCTCTACGAGCTTGGGAAGCAGTTCGTTGCCGTCGGGGTCTTTCACCGACGTATACCAGCCAAAGTGGTTTAGCCCAAAATACCGGTAGTCAAGTTGCTTACGAGACTTGAAACCAAGAATCCGCGCAAAGGAATCTTCAAGCCCAATGGGCATGTCGCAAATGTTGATTACGCGGGAATGAGGTCGAAGCCTCCTACACGCCTCGGCAACAATTGCCGCAGGATTGGAATAATTGAGCATCCAACAATTTGGAGAATACTTCTCCATGTAGTCAATGTTCTCAATCACGCCCGGGATAGAACGCAGTCCGTATGCCAGACCGCCAGGTCCACATGTCTCCTGACCAACAACTCCATATTTCAGGGGGATTTTCTCATCCAGCTCACGCATGGGAAGCTGACCAACACGAATATGAGCTAGGCAGAAATCAACATCTGTATAGGCAATCTTCGGATCGGTAGTTGCAACAAACTCAATCGAGGGATCGCGTTCCTCAATGAGTATTTTCACTGCCGATGCAAGCTTTCCCTGACGCTCTCCGTCATTGTCATACAGCTTGATACAACGCAGCGGAAGCCTGTCGAGATTAGCAAGGAGCATCAGAATGATTTCTGGCGTATAGGTGCTCCCACCTCCCGCGATGACGACCGAAATACTATTCTTCCCTGCGTTTTCCATCTGCTACCTCCTTGGTAGTCGAACCGTTGACCTAGGCCTCGTGAGCCTCGGTCTCCTGCTGCTTCTCGCGAGCAAGCGTCTCACGTTCCATTGCCTTAAAGAACGGGTAGTAAAAGACGGCCATGACACCGAGAAGCACGAACACCAACACAACTGCCTTCCAGTCATATGTCATAAGAAAAGCTCCGACTCCGGGAGGCATAAATCCTGGCGGTACTGCGACGGGCATTCCAACGAGACCGCTCTTAAAGGCGAACCAAGCAATGATGGTCGGAACGAGAGGCCCAAGAACAAAGGGAACGAACATAAATGGGTTGAGCATGATAGGAAGGCCAAAGATTACGGGCTCGTTGATTCCAAAGAGGGAGGGGACAATTGCAGCTCTACCGACTGCCTTATAGGTCTCACACTTCGAAAGCATCATGAATACCACGAGGGCCAAAGTAAGACCCGAGCCCGTCACCTGAAGGATGTTGTAATAGAAGCCATAGGTGAACACATGCGTGGCGGCTTCTCCCGCAGCATATGCCGCCACGTTCTCCGTTGCGTAGGCAATGGCAAATGGCGCCCACACCGCTTGGGTAATAGAAGGACCATGAAGCCCAAAGAACCATAGGAGCTGCGTGAGGAAAATCACAATAAGGAGTGCTGGAAGCGTATCCATCGAAGTGATGGCAGGAGCAAGAAGTGTCTGGAGCAAGGCAGGGAAGACCTGTCCTGCAGCAGATTGGGACACGACAGTGATGAGCGAGGCAATTCCGCATGTCGCCGCTACAGGAATCAGCGCACTAAAGCTGTTAGCGACCATCTCGGGTACGCTATCTGGAAGCTTGATAACCCATCCCCTAGTGATGAATAGCTGCGTGATATCGACCGTAATGAGCCCCGAAATGATGCTCACGAACAGCCCCTGAGATCCAAAGTATGCAGTGGCAACGGCACCGTCCACCCCATCAACGGAGAATCCCGTGAGAATCAGTTGGACAACTACTGCATTGATTCCAATGATTGGCCCATCGATTTCGTCTCGCTTTGCGAGTGATCGAGCAATCAGATATGCAGCGTAGAGGCCGATATAGTCATTAGTGAACCCGGCAATCTTCAAAAAGAAGGGGTTGATTCTTCCAAGGAAGTCATAGACTGGCCCAGAGCCAATAAGGTTCATCAGAGCCATTGGAATAAGGCACATCGATCCCACGATGATAAATGCGGTGGCACCAATCATGCCATCCTTGACAGCTTGAAGATGCTTCCGTTTCTCCACCCAAGTTGCAACGGGCATAAGTGCCTTCATGAGTTTGTCTTGTGCATTGGCCATAATGTTTCCTAACATGATTAATGCGATGGAATAAATGGCAGTTGCTTGGTTACTCGCCTTTGAGCAAGCTCTCAACTTGCTTGAAGATCGCTTGGCAATTGCCGAGAGCATAGTCGGTGGGCGCAATCACACCGACCGGTTTCTTGGAACCTGCTACACCAGCTATTTCATCAAACCGATAAGAAATCTGTGGGCCAAGCAGAACAACATCAAACGCGTCGATGACATCGCGGAAACTCCCAACACCAGTTGCCTGAACCTCAAAGTCATCTATGTCGTTTGTCCTTGCGTAATCTCGCATCTTTTTCATGATGATGCTCGTGGACATCCCACCCGCGCAAACTAGCAGTACTTTCATGTATCCCTCCATTCGCAACTATCTAGAACCCTTAACTGCAGGACTAAATTCAGACACACACCTCCCCTCGATCAGCTTTCTTTTCGTAGAGGAGAATGAGTTCCTCGATTAACTCCTGGGCAAGCATTGACGTCATGAGATGGTCTTGAGCATGCACGAGGAGCACATCTATGCCGACGTGTTCTCCAGATGCCTCACGGGTAAGCAGATGTGTCTGACACTCATGCGCAGATAAAGCAGCCTGCTTTGAATCTTCCAGGAGCTCATGAGCTTCGCCGTAGTTTCCATTCCGGGCCTTCGCAAGCGCTTGAAAGGCAAGGCTGCGCGCTTGGCCTGACGATGCGATAATCCCCAGTGATATTTCCTGCATCTCATCATCTGCTTGCATATCATTCTCAGTACTCATTGTTCAGTCACCTTCCCGAGTTCTTCGAGCAGGCATTCAAAGCTCTGCTCTTCAATAAGCCTTTCAATTGCTTGGTTATTAGTAAACAGGTCTGCGAGCAGCGAAAAGGCTTCGTCAGAGACTTGACCTCCGCTTTGATAAGAGACAAGAAATATCGCACGTACGTCATGCCCCCACTCATCCCAGCAAATGGGGTCATCTAAAAGGGCAACCGCCACGAAGGTCCTACTCCCCACAGGCTCCATTGGATGGGGCATGGCCACGTAGTTTCCAAAACAAGTTGGTGCCGCGTCCTCACGAAGTCTTACTGACGATAGAAGTTGAGGTCCAGCGACACCGGCATCAACCATTGCTGAGCCCATCATGTCAAGAAGCGAGTTCTTATCCTTTACTTTCACGTGGGGAAAGAACAGCTCACGGGAAAACAGGGCTTCCGCATTGAATCCTGGAGTTCCTTCTAGAATGCGCCGTATGCCATCTCCGGCATCCTTATCGAAAAAGTAGTTAATCTGGCAAACCGGAACCGGAAGATTGGGCAATGGAACCGTAGAGAAAACGTAATCAACGTCGGCAAGATCTTTTGCCGCCACACTTGCCGCGTCGCATGTATCGCACTGCTCAAGCAACTCGCCGAACTCCGTATTAAAACGCTGGCGAAGCAACCGTGCGCTCCCCATGCCAGAAGCGCAGACGACCAGCACACGCATCTTGCGCGCTGGGGTCCTCCGACGCTCCAATGCAAGTGCAAAGGACAAAGCAAGAAAGCCAGTCTCGTCCCCATTGGGTATGGCACCGTAACGATGCTCAAGCACTTTCCCCGCTTCAAGCGCCATTGACCACGCAAGTGGATAGCGCAGCTTGGTCTCCTCGAGCAACGGGTTCCTCGCAGGCATGCAATATCGAAGCCTTACCGAAAGCGGCACAATATGGCGAGCGAGATTCATTCGCAACTCAAGATCGCTGCGAAGGTCTATCCGCATAGAAAGCCGAACGGCCTCGAGTATTTCACCAACCACATCCCAGACACTACCGCTTATTACCGTACCATCCGCATCAACCTCTTGAGCAAGAGCATCAATAGAATGCTTCCCCGCAAGGTGAATGGTAATAAACGCAACCTCCGAGTTTGGAAGGGCCATTCCGAAGTCGTTCCCGATAGCCTTTGCGAGCTGTTGTGCAGTGATGCTTTCAGGCAAAGCCATCAAGCGCTCTAACTGCTCGGAATCCATAGGAACATAGCAACCCTGCTCTATTCGCTCGATAGCAACCACGAGGTGCACTACGAGATTCTGGAATGCCATAGAACTAATCGAGAAGTTGTTCTCCCCAAGTACCCGCTCAACAGTCTTGCCAATTAGTTTGGCTTGCTTAGATAGCTCCTCAGCATTCTCAGCACAACCCACAAGAGAAGAAGAAATAACCGAAGCAAGGCATGTCCGCCTATTGATTTCCGGGCCCTCAACTCGAATTCCATACCGTGGGCGCTTTACAAGCAAGAGACCAAAGTTGGATAGTTCAGCTTCAACTTCACGCAAATCTACCGAAACGCTTTGAGAAGAGACGAAGAGACGCTCTGCAAGATCTGGAATTCGTACCCAGGCATTGGTTAGCAGAAGGTAATTGAGGATGCGGGGAACGCGATTAAACGAGCCAGACTGCTCTTTTTCAATTCTTGTTCCTCGGTCAAGCCAAGCTTGAAATCCATCTTCATCAAGGACCTCGAGCTCGTATGCATTAACTTTCCTTGCGAATCTAATTTGGGCAACCCCCTCAAGTACTTGATTCGCCGCATGGACGTGCGAGCGCACGGTGCGAGCACTCACTCCGAAACGCTGGGCAAGCGCTTCGAGGGAGTCACCCCCGTCATCAAGCAACGCATGTATGAGCTCGATTGTTCGCATCTCTCCTCCTTGGTAATGCATAGTAAAAAGGCAGCATGAGCCATTCCATCACTTCGCCTGCCACTTTCGTGGCAGGCGAAGTGATGGAGCTGGATGCATATATCTATGTGCAACAAGGCCGCAGCTTATTTGAAACGAGTTATAACTTTCGAAACAAATGCTGGTCCAGCATTGTCGGGAGTTACAGGCTTTCCTCGTATTAATTCAACCGGTGCTTTAACCGGGTGCTGCTGAGAACTATTTCGACATTTTGGGTCCCCGTGGGAGGTAAATTCCGTCGAATTTGTTCTCGGTAGCACCCTTTGGTCGTCAGTCGACTGCAGCGCCTAGAACAGCAGCTTGTTAACCCGGCGATCGTAGCTGAGAAGGCCGTTGGTCTCCTCCTCCACGTCCGAGAGCTGCGTGTACACGTACCCGGAAAGACCCCTGGCCTCGAGCGCGCATGCCTCGTCGAGAAGCGCCCGCACCGCACGGCGCCATTCCTCCAGGCTCTTGAAGCCCGCATAGCCATACGGCTCCGAGAATGAGCTGTGGTCATCGACGTGCCAGGTGAGCCCGCCAAACTCCGAGATCACGAACGCCCGAGAAGAGCCCCGCGGCAGGTGCACGCGCAGCTTGCGGAAGTAGTTATGCTCGCTCACAAAGTCGCCGCAGCCCTGGTCGAACCACCCGCTGATAGCGTCGATGGGCCGCGTGGGGTCGATCGCGCGCACGCGGCGCACAGCGTCGCGCGCACAGAACTGCCCCCAACCCTCGTTGAAGAGGACCCACGCCACGATGCAGGGATGGTTTCGCAGGTAGCGAACCGTACCCTCGCAGTCGCGCGTCCACTCCTCCTGATAGGCAGGGTCTGCCGAGGAGAGCCGTGCCTGGTGGGACGGGGTGTCGTCTCGGAAGCGTCCACAGGCAAGGCGGGACAGGTTGGGCTTCTGGTTGACCTGCCACATGTCGTAGGGAGCCGTGCCGCCGCTCACCATGTCCTGCCAGACAAGCATGCCCATGCGGTCGCAGAGCCAGTACCAGCGGTCCTGCTCAACCTTGATGTGCTTGCGCAGCATGTTGAAGCCGAGGTCCCTTGCAGTCTTGATGTCTGCCTCAAGCGCGTCTGCCGAGGGCGCCGTGAGAAGGCCGTCTGACCAGTAGCCCTGGTCGAGAAGACCGCGCAGGAAGAGCGGCTGGTGGTTGAGGCAGAAGCGCGGCACACCCGCGGCGTCCGGCTCTACGGAAACAGTGCGAAAGGCGCAGTAGCTCGTCACCACGTCTGTGCCGTACTCGATGCGCAGACCGTAGAGATAGGGGTCATCCGGGCACCACAGGTGCGGCGTGTCAACGGGGACACGAACGGCCAGGCTGTTCTCGCCAGCCACCGCCGAGCCGCTGGCGACGAGCGTCCCGTCTGCCGAGAGGAGCGACACGCGCAGCTCCTCGCCCGGCCGCACCACCCGGGCACACACCGTGACATCGCCAGCATGCGGGCTGGCGTCGACGAGCAGCTCCTCGACGCGGTTCTCGGGCACACGCTCCCACCACACGTCCTGCCAGATGCCGCTCTGCGCGGTGTACCAGATGGTCCCGCACTGGAGGAGCTGCTTTCCACGCGGGTGCGGCTCGGTGTCGCTGGGATCGCGGACGCACAGGAGAAGCTCGTTTTTCTCGCCCGGTGCCAGATGGTCTGTCACGTCGAACGAGAAGGGCAGGTAGCCGCCGCTGTGCGTGCCCGCGAGACGCCCATTCACGTAGCAGGCGCATGCGTAGTCCACGGCGTCGAAGTGGAGGAGCAGTCGTTCGCCGGCAACGAGCGCGGGCGCTTCGAACGAGCGCCGATACCACAGCAGCTCGTCCGGCTTGAGCTGGCGTCCCACACCCGAGAGCAAAGCCTCTGGCGAGAAGGGCACGCGAATGCGCTGGGAGAACGTCGCTGGTACGGCGGCTGTGCGCTCCGGCGCGTCGCCTCCGGGGCTGGCGACAAACGCACACTCCCACCAGCCGTTGAGACTCCCCCAAGCGCTGCGGGCAAACTGGGGATGAGGATGCGTGGCTGGAGAGCTTGCGCGGTTGACGTCGCTGGGACCGCCGAGGCCGGCGCCCTTCTCGTCCCGCGCGAGAAGCTCCTCTCCCCACGGCGTCCAAAGGGGCAAAGGGTCTTCTCGCTCGTGAGTACGAAGCCTGCCCGCCAGCATGCGTCGGATGTCCATGACCCCTCCGTCCCAGGTTGGGCGCGCGCCCGTGTGCCTGCGCAGAGTTTACCAGCACCGCCGTTCGCGTCGCGGGCGTCACGGCAATCGGCCGATACACATTCGTCGCCCGAATGTGTAGCATCCTGCGCGCGATACAGGTTCGTACCCGAATGTGTATCGGCCGGAACCCCCGCGCGATACAGGTTCGTACCCGAATGTGTAGCGCGCGCAGGTCGATACAGCTTCGCATCACGAATGTGTACCCGTGCAGAGACGCAATCAGCTCCGGGCAGGCGCCCCCAGCTCCTCGGCCAAGTACCGCCCGGTCACCGAGGCCGCGCACCCAGCAACCTCCTCCGGCGCCCCGGCGCACACGATGCGGCCGCCCTCCTCGCCGCCGCCCAGACCCACGTCAATCACGTAGTCGGCGTTGGCAATCATGTCCAGGTCGTGCTCAATCACCACCACGGTTGCGCCGTGCTCCACCAGCCCCTGCAGCACGCCGAGAAGCACCTCAACGTCGAGCGGGTGCAGGCCAATCGTAGGCTCGTCGAAGACGAAGAGCGTGCCCTCCTGGCTGCGGCCGATCTCGCTCGAGAGCTTGAGGCGCTGAGCCTCTCCGCCAGAGAGCGCCGGCGTGGCCTCGCCCAGCGTGAGGTAGCCCAGGCCAATGTCCGAGAGCGTCTGCAGCTTGGCCGCCACACGGCGCAGCCGGCCAAGCCGCCCCAGCGCCTCGTCCACGGTCATCTCCATGAGCTGCGGCAGGCTCAAGTAGTCGCCCTTCTCGCCACCTGCGCCACGCGTGGTGTGCCGGCGGACCTCCCATGCCGTCTGCGCATAACGCGAGCCGTGGCAGTCTGGGCAGTCAATCTCGACATCGGGAAGAAACTGCACGTCAAGCGATATAGTTCCCGTTCCGTCGCAGGTGGGGCACCGGAGCGACCCCGTGTTGTACGAGAAGTCCCCCGCATGCAGGCCGCGGGCCTTGGCGTCGGTGGTCTGGGCGAAGGCGCGACGCAGGTCGTCCATCACGCCCGAGTACGTGGCCACCGTCGAGCGCACGTTCGCGCCGATGGGCGTGGAGTCGATGAGGCACACGCGCCGAATGCCGGGCGCGTCGCAGGTGCGCACATGCGCGGGCAGCGCCTCCCCCGCAATGCCCGCCTGGAGCGCGGGCACCAGGCTCTCGAGCACCAGCGTCGTCTTGCCCGATCCCGAGACGCCTGTCACGGCCACCATGCGACCCTGCGGCATGTCAACGGAGAGCGGTCGCACGGTGTGGATCTGGCCCGTCTCCAGATGAATGCGCCCCAGGTCAAACATGGCGCTGCTCTCGGCGCGCCGCCGAGTGCGAATCACGCGCTCGCCCGAGAGGAAGGGCGCTATGCGAGAAGCCCCGTCCCTCTCGACCTCCTCAACGCTCCCCTGGCAGATGATGGTGCCGCCCTTCTCGCCAGAGCCCGGACCCACCTCAATGAGGTGGTCCGCGTGGCGCAGCACCCGCACGTCGTGGTCGACCACCACGACGGAGTTGCCGTCGGCGAGAAGGTCGTCCACCACGCCGAGAAGCCCCTCCACGTTCGACGGGTGAAGGCCAATCGACGGCTCGTCGAGCACGTAGAGCACGCCCGTCGTGCGATTGCGCACGGCACGGGCAAGCTGCACGCGCTGTCGCTCGCCGTTGGAGAGCGTTGAGCTGGCGCGGTCCAGCGCCAGGTAGCCCAGGCCCAGCTGCCTCAGGCGGGCGATGGGCTCGGCCATGGTCGCCACGATCTGCTCGGCCATGGGTGCGACCTCGGCCGGCAGCGTCGCCGCCACACCAGGCAGCCACGCGGCAAGCTCATCCAGCGTCAGCGCCGTGGCCTCAGCCAGGTTGATACCGCGTACCTGCGGGTCTCTCGCCGCGGCCGAGAGTCGCGTGCCGTGGCAGTCCGGGCACGGTCCCTCACGCAGGAACTTGGCGACGCGCTTCATGCCCTTCTCGTCCTTCACGCGGGCAAGCGCGTTCTCGACGGAGTAGACGGCGCTGTAGTAGGTGAAGTCCATCTCGCCGGCGGTATTGGTCTTCTCGTTGTGATAGAGAAGGTGGTGCTTCTCGGCGGGACCGTGCAGGACGAACTCGCGCTCCTGCGGCGTGAGGTCGCGAAAGGGGATGTTTGTGCGAACGCCTGAGTCACGTGCGATGTCTGCCATGAGGCTCCACATGAGACTTCCCCAGGGCTTGACCGCACCCTCGTCGATGCTGAGGCTCTCGTCCGGCACGAGCGTGGACTCATCGACCACGCGAGAAACGCCGGTCCCGCCGCAGGTGGGACAGGCACCAGTCGAGTTGAAGGCCAGCTCCTCTGCACCGCGGCCATAGAACTTCTCGCCGCACACGGGGCAGACGATGGGCTGCTCAAGGGCAACGTTCATGGTTGGCGGGCAACGGTGGCCGTTTGGGCAGGTGTACGAGCCCACGCGCGAGAAGAGCAGGCGTAGGCCGTTCAACAGCTCGGTCGAGGTGCCAAAGGTCGAGCGGACGCCCGGCACCCCCGGGCGCTGGCGCAGCGCAAGGGCGGCAGGCACGTGCTCGACAAGGTCCACGTCGGCGCGGTTAGACTGCGTGAGGCGCCGGCGGGTGTAGGTCGAGAGCGCCTCGAGATAGCGGCGGCTGCCCTCGGCGTAGAGCACCCCCAGCGCCAGGCTCGACTTGCCGGAGCCCGAAACGCCCGCGATTCCCACCAGCTCGCCAAGCGGCACGGATACGTCGACGTTCTTGAGGTTGTGCACGCGCGCGCCGCGGACCTCGATGGCGCGTGGCGCGGAGTTGCTGCGAGACATGCGGACCTCCTCGGATTGCCCTAGTGAATCGTATGGTACGGCAGGGATGGGCCTGCAGTAAGAGGGCCACGGCGAAGCCTACGACCCCGCACCGTTTCTCGGACACATTGCGAATAGAGTGCCCGTTATTACCCCAAGCAGAGCGAATGCGAGCACGCATGGCCAGAACCGAACAGCCCACGGCACCTACCCTTGCAGCAACCGTTCGCGGACCGGTCCGCCGTGCGCACAAGGCGGCGCTGGGCTATGTGGGTGGCGGTACGCTCAACACGTTGAACGCAGGGATATTCGATCTGCTCGCAATGGGCGTTGCGGCAGCCGTGACCTACGCCACCTGGCGCGACGGCAATGCCCAGAGCCGCAGGTAGCGGCCTCCGCAACCGACGGACCCCTTCTCGCCCGTCAAACTACGCACGATCGCAATTCAGCTTTGTGTGGTGCTGGGCTTTTGTCGCAGTCTCCCTCAGCCGTGCGTAATTCGCGCGCCGAGAAGTGCCGGGAAAACGAGAACCCCTGTACCCACGAACCCAAAAAGCGGCGCCGGAGCCCCTACGGACCCCGACGCCGCCACGGCACACATCCCACTTGCCCCTATGCGAAGAATCGCCTCACCAGGTCGCGGGAGTACTCGGCCGTCTCCTCCATGTCGCCAAAGGCCATGACCTCGCCGGCGTAGAAGGTGTTGTTCTCGCCCTGCATGGCCTCGACCTTGTCGTACCAGCCATCCGCGTAGTCCGCAGAGCTCACGTGCGGGAAGTAGTACCAGTCGTCGATGCGCTCTGTCTTGGTCACCGGCAGGCCAGACTTTGCCATGTCGGCAAGCGTGGTGTCGCGTGCTTCGTCAAACGGCACGTCCTCCATGCCCTCGTGGTTGCGCAGCGTGAAGGTGACCAGCGGCTGCGGGCCGGCGTCCGGCCAGCGGTGGTAGAAGACCATGAGGTGGCCGCGGGTCTCGGGCGTCATGTTGTCAAAGTAGTAGTACGAGATCTCCGGCGCCTTGTCCTCGTCCGTGCGCACGGCCATCGTGAAGTACTCCTTGTGCACGATCTTGGAGAAGAGCTCATGCTCGGCCTGATTGGCGTCGCCGTACTCCAGGAAGAGCTCAAGCGGCGTGCAGATGACCAGCTTGTCAAAGGCCTGCTCCTCGCCGCCGTTCACGGTGACGTAGACCTTCTCGGGCGTGCGACGGATGGACGTGATGGTGCTGTTGAGCTCGGCCGGGTGCTTGAGGTGGTCGTTCACGCCCTGCCAGATGGACTGGGTGCCGTTCTTCCAGGTCCAGAGCTTGCCGGTGGAGAGGAACTGCCTCACGGTAAAGGCGTCGAGGTACTTGAGGACGTAAGCTGCGGGAATCTCGTCAAAGTAGCCGTAGCCAAACGAGGTGAAGGGGCCCTTCCAGACCAGCTCGGCGTCCTCGCAGCCGTTCTTCTTGAGGAACTCCGAGAACGGCATCGAGAGATCCTTGAGGTTGGGGTTCTCGCCCTCGATGTGCGCGAGCTTGAGCTCCGGCGAGGGGCACGGACCCTCGTAGCGACCCTGCGCAACGCCACGGTGGCCGTTGACGTCGTAGCCCTTGTACTTCTTGTCGAGCAGGCGCGACAGCTTGTTCATCTTCATGACCTTCTTGAGAAGGTCGATCTTCTTTGACTTTAGTGGCGTGCCGTCGGTGTTCATGAACTTGCGGCCCATCTTGGGGCCATCCTCGTGCGTGGTGCCGCCAAATTCCTCGCACTCGTGGACGGCGAAGTAGGTGTCGCAGCCCATGACCGCGCCCATCTCGATGGTGCGATCCTCCCACTCGCCGTTGGCGTTCTTGACCTTCATGAGCGGCGAGAATGCCTTGCCGCCTACGTGGTCCGCGCGCTCGAAGATGCGGTAGTTGTTGTAACCGTTCTTCTCGAGGTACATGGCCAGCGAAAGTCCCGCGGGGCCACCGCCGACGATGCAGATGCTGGAGTTCTTGTCCACCGTACCCACCTTCCAAAGAAAATTGCTCGAAAGCAAACAAATTCACGTAAGGTTGATGATAATCCGTCAGCTCGGTTGTGCGGATGACTATTGGGCAAGCGGGAAGGAAGGCTGCTGAGGGACTCAGGGGCGGGGCAGCTGTTCTTCGTCTGCATCGAATCGGCCTATCTGCCATACCCAACAGACGTCATCTTTGCAACCAGCGTGCCTAGCTCGTCGGTCACCACAGCCGTATAGAACCCCAGCGTGTGGCCCGCGCGATCGACGTCTGCAGTGGCAATCAGGCGGTGCCCCTTTGCGACACTGAGAAACTCGATGCTGCACGAAACCGAGAACGTAGGGACGCGCCCCAGGTTAGAGGCAACGGCAATCGCAAAGTCCGCCAGCGTGAAGATGGCGCCACCCATGGGGACGCCCTTCTCGTTGATGTGCTTGGGCGTGAGATCGAGCGAGCAAACCGCATGACCCGCGCGGGCCTCGTCCACCCTGCAGCCGCAGGCCTCGGTCGCAAAGCGGTCGTGCGAGAACTTCTCGCGTATCTGGTCGAGCGTGTCGTCTGCCATGCAAGGTTCTCCCAACGCCTACATCTTTGCGAGCAGGGCCTCGACCTCGGGACGTGTAGCCAGGTTGTCCGAGAATGCGCTGGCAGATCCCGTGCAGACGCCCATCTTGAATGCCGTCTCGTAGTCTCCGTTGCTCTCGATCCAACCCGTGAGGAAACCGGCAACCATCGAGTCACCCGCGCCCACGGTGTTGACCATGGTCCCCTTGGGCGCCTCGCTCATGACAACGTCACCCTTCTCGGGGACCAGGACAGCGCCCTCGCCACCCATGGAGACCAGCACGTTCCTGGCACCGCGCTCCTGCAGCATGCGCGCGTAGGGCTCGACCTCGTCGCGGTGTGCGATGGTGGCGCCAACGATGTCGCCCAGCTCGTGGTTGTTGGGCTTCACCAGGAAGGGGTGGTACGGGAGGACGTTCACGAGAAGGTCGCGCTCGGCGTCCACCACGATGTCTATGCCACGGCCGTCGAGGCGGCTCATGATGCGCTCATAGATGTCGGAGGGCAGCATCGAGGGCACGTTTCCGGCAATGACGAGCAGGTCACCGGCCTCGAGGGCGTCAAGCTTTGCGTAGAGCGCGTCGATGTCCTCGGGCGTGATCTTGGGGCCAAGGCCGTTGATGGCCGTCTCCTCCTTGGCCTTCGCCTTCACGTTGATGCGGCTCATGCCCTCCTTGACCTGGATAAAGTCGCAGGTGGCACCATAGGCGCTCATGCGCACCTCGATCTCCTTGCCCGTGAAGCCGGCGACAAAGCCCAGCGCCGTGGACGCGTGCCCAAGGTTGGAGAGCACAATGGAGACGTTGATCCCCTTGCCACCAGGCAGGACCTGCTCGTAGTTCACGCGGTTGATCTCGCCCAGGCGAAGGTCGTCAAGGCGAACGATGTAGTCGAGCGACGGGTTGAACGTTACGGTGTAAATCATGAGCTGCTCCCTACCTCCACGACGTTGTCTGCATCCTGAAAGCTCCCGTCTGGCGGGAGCCGGTCGGTGAGTATGGTCGCGTCCTCGAAGGACGCAAAGGTGACGAGAGATACCTGGTCAAACTTGCTCTGGTCGGCCAGCACGTAGCGACGCATGGTATGCCCCATGCTGACCTCCTTGACCTTTGCCTCGCTGTACTCCGGTGTTGTGAAGCCGGCCTCGCGCGAGATGCCGTTGGTGCCCCAAAAGCCCAACGTAAAGTGGAGGTTCTCGAGCGAGGCTATGGTTGCCTCCCCTACCAGCGCCTCCGTAAGGGGCTTCACCATCCCGCCAGGTAGGTAGGTCTTGCATCCCTTGGCGAGAAGAAGCTGCGCATGGGGAATCGAGTTGGTGAAGTACGTGGCCTCCGTCTGGGTGATGGCCTCCGCAAGCTGCATGGTCGAGGTGCCCGCGTCGATGTAGACAAAGTCGTCTGGGCCTACGAGTGCGGCGGCACGGGCGCCAATGGCTCGCTTGGCAACGGTGTTGACGTCGCGCTTCTGGGCAACGGAGGCGTCGTGAAGGACGAGACGCGCGCGGGAGACCACCGCCGTGGCACCACCACGCACGCGGCTGAGCTGGTGCTGCTTGTCGAGAATTTCTAGGTCACGGCGGACAGTCGACTCGGAGGCACCGAGCATGGACATGAGCTCTGACGTGGTGACAGAACCGTGCTCGCGCACGAGCCGAATGATGATGTCCTGTCGCTCACGCGCAAGCATGCGCGCCACCCCCACGGCTCGCCTAGACCCAAAGCAATATCAGAGCAGGTAGAACACTCTGCCGACATGGTAATGCAGTACAGACGCGAGACCCGCACGCTCCCCCAATGAATCGCCGTACGGGCCCCGCGCTTAGGTTGATTGTCTCGCAGTTTCAATCAATTTCAATCAAAATCAGTCAAGTTCGGTCAAATATCCGCAAGGTCGCTCCGGTACCACGTCGCACCGTAAAGTGCACTGGTCCCGCTCAGCCCCGCAAGATGCCCAGAAGCGTTACGAATCCGGGAAGCATAATCATGGCCGCCGCAGCGCTGCCGTCAAGCTGGCCGGACATCCCGTAGAAGAGTAGCGAGAACGCAAAGATTGCAACCATGGCGACAAGCCCGTTCCAGGTACCCGGCCGAGGGCGCGCATCGTCACCAAAGAAGGTGCGCAGCACACAAAGGGGCAACCCCACCATCACGCCGATCCCCGCTGCGCATGCGATGCCACGCGCGAAAGTATCCAGCTGCTCTGCAATCTGGAAAATGACGGCCATGGCAACAAACGCCACAAGCGCCAGCCCCGCAAGCTTGAGAAACTTGTCCTCCATGGCGCCCCCCTCTCACAAACACTCTATCCCAAGAGGGGCTGTATCCCGCCGTCACTCGGCAAAGTCCTGCTAGCATCGTGCGTAACCGCGCAACGCAGAGGGAGGCAGCATGGCATCCGACCACGGCAAAAAGCACCGAGCCGGTCACGTAATAAAGACCGTCCTTGCCGTTATAGGCGGAATCACCGTTGTGCTGGCGGTACTCTTGGTTGCACTGGCGTATGAGCTGAACTACGCCGTCCGCACCGTTGACACGTCAACCTCCCCGGACGGCAGGTTCACGCTTGAGCTGCAGGCCGTTGGCGAGCCCTTGTTCTTCTCGCCGGCGGATGCGCGCCTTGTCCTCAGGCTGGGCCGCTACGAAGTCTCACACGTGGACACCAGCATCGCGGATGACGGCGGACAGGTGCGCACCACTAGCTGGCAAGTGAGCTGGAAGAACTCGGGCGCCGAGGTGCGCCTTAAGGGGTCCGAACAGAGCGACGAGCTTGTGACCATGGGTTTTGACGGAAGCGTCTCGAAAGGTCGGGCAGCAGCGGACGAGAGCCTGGGCGGTCTGCCAGACGCGGAGGCAAACACGCCTGCCACGCCAACCGATGAAGACACCACATCCTCCGAGGTCGCTCAGCAGGAGGCCGAGGAGATAGACGCGGGCTACAAAGCCGTCTACGACGCGGCGCTCAAGTCGCAGGGCTACGGCTACCAGGTGACGTACAACGCCAAGGGTGATGAGCAGGTCATTCTCTGCCAGGACAGCGAGAAGGTCGTGATTCTCGTCTATGATCACGAGTCTGCGAACGGCGCGTGCGCGCTCTTTGCGCTGGAGAGCTGCCCCGTGGAGGATTATGGCAGCTGGTCGATCGAAGAGGCGGCGCTGCTCGACGAGTACGCATACGTGCACGAGACGGGCGAGGTCATCGCATCTGGAAAGACCTCCTGGTCCGATGCCGGCACGCAGGAGTTCCGCGACGTGACGGGTGAGTAGGGAGTCTCAACCAAAATCCGCTCACAGGTACTCGAGGAAGCGGCGCGCGGCTCGTGGCAGCGCTCCCTCGCGATAGACCACGCGAATGTCGCGGTACGTGGCCGGC
This sequence comes from Tractidigestivibacter montrealensis, assembly GCF_024741235.1. Taxonomy (GTDB): domain Bacteria; phylum Actinomycetota; class Coriobacteriia; order Coriobacteriales; family Atopobiaceae; genus Tractidigestivibacter; species Tractidigestivibacter montrealensis. Next base: position 256,050 of record NZ_JANSKA010000001.1, read on the forward strand.
TCGAGCGGCTTGGTCACGATGGCGTAGGGGTTTCTCCGCAGGATGAGCGCCGGCAGGATCGAGAGGCCCAGGCCGCTTTCGACCATCGACATGATGGCGTAGTCGTCCCAGGTGGAAAAGCGTGCGTTGGGCGAGAGGCCCGCGCGTTCGAAGATGGGGGTTATCTCGTCGTCCTGGCCGCGCTCGAGCACGATGAACGGCTCCTCGCAGAGCGCCGAGACGGGCACGGACGCCTCCCCCGCCAGCCGGTGGCCCACCGGGAGCACCGCCATGAGCTCGTCTCGCTCAACCACGCGCTCGGCGAGTCCCGAGTAGCGCGGCGCACGCGGGAGGAAGCCAAAGTCCACGCGGCCGGACGCCACCCAGCCGTCAATCTCGGTGTAGTCGCCCATGAGCAGCTCGTACTCGATGGCGGGGTAGTCCTTCTGGAAGCGGCCGATGACCTTGGGCAGGATGTGTGTGGCCACAGACGAGAAGGTCCCTATGCGGATACTGCCCGCGGCAAGCCCATTGAGGTCATCTATCTGCGACTCCAGGCGGCGGTAGTCGCCGCACACGCCCTCCACGAAGGGCAGCACCGCGCGCCCCTCGCTGGTGAGCGTCACACCCGCGCGGCTGCGCTCGAGAAGCGTCATGCCCCAGTCGCGCTCGAGGTCGGCGATCATGCGGCTCACGCCGGACTGTGTGTACGAGAGCGAGCGCGCTGCCCGCGTAAAGCTACCCGTTCGTACGGTCTCGACAAATGCCTGGTACTTCTGGATGTTTGCGTCCATGGAGCTCCCTTGCGGCTCACGACGCGATGGCGGGTGATCCCGCCGCCGGTTGCATGACAAATCATCATGTATCTCATGATAAACATTCGCTTTTCTCAGCATACACATTCTGCGAAAGTGTTTGAGGAAATTGAGGTGCCATGGGAGGTCATGCATGTCGCGCGCGTCAAGGAAGTACCTGCTGTCACTGCTCGTCTTTGGCTCAAACGGCATCATTGCTAGCCAGATCTCGCTTCCCAGCTGGCAGATCGTCCTGCTCCGCACCCTTCTTGGCGGCACGCTGCTTGCCCTCATCGTGCTGGGCGCCCGCAAGCGTCCCGCGTTTCTCGACCACCCACACGACGCTGCCTACCTTGCCTCATCCGGCGCGGCGCTGGGCGTGGGTTGGATCTTCCTCTTTGAGGCATACAAGCTCATTGGCGTGGGCATTGCGTCTCTTGCCTACTACTGTGGGCCGGTCATTGTGATGGCGCTCTCGCCGGTCCTCTTCCACGAGCGACTCACCCCCGCCAAGCTGCTGGGCTTTGCGGCCGTTATCTGCGGTGCGTTTCTCGTGGTGGCGCAGGGCAAAGGCGTGGCGCTCTCGCCGTGGGGGCTTGTGTGCGGTGGCATGTCGGCCGTCATGTACGCGGTGATGGTCATCTGCAGCAAGCGCGCATCCAACGCCGTAGCCGGTATTGAGGCCTCTGCGATCCAGCTGGTTGCGAGCTTTGCCGCCGTCGCCGTGTTTGCGCTTGTCGCCCACGGCTCAGAGCTGGCCGTGCCCCTCTCGGCCAACTGGCCCGCCATTCTCTGCCTGGGCCTCGTGAACACGGGCCTTGGCTGCTACCTGTACTTCTCCGCTATGGGTCAGCTGCCCGTGCAGCGCGTCTCGGTGTGGGGCTACCTCGAACCGCTCTCGGCCGTGATCCTCTCGGTGCTCATCCTTGGCGAGGCCCTCACGCCCGCAAACGTTGCCGGCACGGTGCTCATACTGGGTGGCGCCATCTTCTGCGAGGTTGCCGGCAAGCGCCGCGGTTCTGTGGAGACCAGCCGTCGCCTTGCGGGGAGCCGCTCCGCTAGCAACCTCGCAGCGTAGGGTCTCGCAGGCGCGACAATCGCGTCCCTCTTGCTAACTGGTTGTTTCCCTTACACGACGCCCGTACCTTTTTGGTTGCCGCATGGCGCCGGCGGCGGTTCTGGAACGCAGTCCTAGCCCACAACCTCTAGGCAGCGGTTCTGGAACACGGCTCTCGCCCGCAATTATTGAACGTTATTCCTGGGCGAAAAAGCCTCAACTGCGGAAACTCTCAACAAGCCAGCTTTTTCGCGCAATAATCTAGCGCCGCACTGGCCGAGAACTGCACTGGACGAGAAGCGCGCTAGACCGGCAGAACACACGGCTGGACGTATTCTGCGCCGATGACCGGGACATCGGAACCCGCCCCAGTTCGGCCGCCCTCCGCCATCGACCTCCGTGAGAATCCCAAGAGAACTTGAAAGAGTAAGGCAGCTGAAAGCTCATTTGTCGCATACTGTGGCCCAAGGGGATTTTTCAGGGGGATGAGGAAGTCACGATGGGGCTTGAAACAGAGAGCCAGATGCATGCTGACCAGGGCAAGGACTCCGCGTCATCCCCCGCATCAAAGCACAAGCCGTCGCACTTCTCTCAGCTGGTGTCCAACGTCGGTCACGTCGACAACCGCACCCTCGTCTACGTGCTGCTCATCATTGTGGCCTGCGCGTTGGTAATAGTTGCCATATCCGCCATGTCACAGACGTTTCTGGCCCAGCCCTCCACGGCAAGCTCCTTCGCCAGGCACCACTAGCCGAGAAGCCCACTCGACTAACGGCCGCCTACCCCAGCACGCCTGCGACCACCAACACAACGATAAGCACCACCACGGCCACAGCAGCAATCGCCACAACCCGCAGCGCGTCGCGCCGCGCCTGCTCGCGGCGGCGTCGTGCGTAGACCTGCGCCTCGGCATCGCGCGCGTCAACCGCACCGTAGCTGCCTGTCTCATACGGAGACCCTGTTGACACGCGCCGGGCGGGAGCAGCCTGGCGCTCCGCAGACGCAGCGGGCGACGCACTCGCCGCGCGTCGACGCCCATCGCGACCGGCCGTGTTGCCATCATGCCGCGATGCCGTGGGAGGCACGCGCACGGCTCCGGAGGTCGCGCGAGCACCCTTTGACTTCCTGTCAAACAACGCCATGAGAGACCCCCGCCCCCATCGGGGCAGCTGGCCCCAAACGATGCGACGCGCCGAGAAGGGCGCGCCGCCTGCACTCTGATGATACCGAGACGCCCCGACCCGGCAACCCGTCGCCACGTAAGTTCCGACACACTGACATGTAGCTTGAAAGCCCCCGGCACGCGAGAGGCGCTACGCTACCCTATGCCATGCGCCGCCTGGTACTCGAAGCTTCCCAGCTCGTAGGTGCCAAACACGCGCATGCGCTTGAGCTGCATGGGATCGTCACCCGGATGCACCTGCCCGTACTGCGTAGTGAACGCGAGAAGGAAACCGGCCTACTCCACCCCTGCAGGCGCCGCGTCGGAGACGTCGCCAAACGGATAGGCAAAGGCATCGCTCGTCTTGAGGATGTCTGCGGACTGCTTGAGGTCCTCGGCGACCTCGTCGGAAGTAAGGTCGTAGATGCGCCCGCCGTGGCCCTTGCCCGAAGTGCCCGCCCGGTGCAGATCGTACGAGTGCGACTGGAAGTCCACGTAGGGGCTGGCGTAGTTCGAGAGCTTGTCCTGGATGTCGCTGTCGCTGCAGATGACAAACGAGGTAGCAGGGATTTTGTGGTTCTCGAGCAGCGGAATCGCATAGGTGAGGAAGCCCTCGGAGCCGTCGTCGAAGGTGAGCACCACCGACTTTGCCGGCAGCGAGTGGCCACCCTCGATGTAGGCACGCACCTCGGCCCACGACGGGAAGTAGTAGCCGTTCTCGTTGAGCCAGGAAAGCTGCTGGTCAAGCAGGGTGGTCGAGATGAGGTTCTGGTCGCTCGAGGCACCTTCGGGAGGGTTTGCCGCATCGTAGACGTCGTGGTACATGAAGACCGAAATGCCGTCGTCGTCCCAGCCGCCATCAACGTCGTCTACCACGTGCACCGTCCGCGTGGCTGTGGCCACCATGCCCGCGGAGTCCTCGACGGTATACGTCACGGTATAGTCTCCCAGCGTCGTGGTATCGACCTCCCCCGAAGCCGTGACCTTGTCGGTGATCATGCCGTCCGTGCGGTCGTGCGCGTAGCAACCACCGTCCACGTAGCCCTCGCCACGCTTGACGTAGGTGTCTGCACTGCCGCCCAGCGTCATCACGATGCTGCCGTCGTTCTGGGCGCCCGTGGCCCGGGCACCCTGCTCCGCACTCTGCGATCCGCTCGCTCCCTGGGTCGCGGGCTCATTGCCACTGCCAGAACCGGCGTTATCCGGGAGCAAGGATCCCACTCCGCCGCGGGCAGCCACAATGCCCACGACAAGGGCAACCCCGCAGGCAACGGCGATGAGAATCCCGCAGCGCACGGTGCGCGAGCGTTGCTCCTTGCGGTGGCGCTCGGCGTAGGTGCGGGCCTGCTCTGCCCTGGCGGGAGGTTGCGTGCCAGGTACAACACCCGGCCGCAGCACGCGCACGTCGCTCGCCGACTGGCGGCGACGCTGGCCGCCCCGCTGGCCTCGCTCCTGCGCGCACCTCTGGGCGTCGCTCGCTGAATCGTTGCCAGGGCCCTTCTCGCCCGTCTGCTCCGGCACGTAGTGCGAGACGCGAATGCTGTCTCGCCCCCCACGACCCTTGTAGCTGTTCTCCCTGTTTGCCATGAACCATCACCAATCCGATCGAGACCGCCCAACCCGGCCTTCTCGACCTTAAAGGATAGCAAAGCCCGTAGTCTACAATTGAAGCCCGCGCGCCCGCCACGGGGCGCTCACCACGCAACGGTCTCGTCGAGAGGGGCGTCATGCCCAAGGTAAGCATCATCGTTCCCGTCTACAACGCCCAGGAGACGCTGCGGAGGTGCGTCGACAGCATCTTGGGGCAGGAGTACCGCGACTTCGAGCTCATCCTGGCAGACGACGGCAGCACGGACTCCTCGCCCGCCCTCTGCAACGAGTACGCCGAGAAGGACAGCCGCGTGCGCGTGCTCCACAAGGCAAACTCCGGCGTCTCGGACACGCGCAACAAGGCGCTTGATGCCGCGCAAGGCGATTACGTGCAGTTTCTCGACTCGGATGACTGGATTGCCCCCGAGGCAACGCGCCTTCTCGTGCGCGCCATGGAGGACAACGACTGCGACATGGTCATCGCGGACTTCTACCGCGTGATTGGCAGCAAGGTCTCGCGCAAGGGCGACATCGACGCCGAGGGCGTCCTCTCGCGCGAGGAGTTTGGCGACTACATGATCCAGAACCCCTCGGACTTCTACTTTGGCGTGGTGTGGAACAAGCTCTACCGTCGCGACATCATCGAGAAGTACCAGCTGCGCATGGACGTCACGCTCAGCTGGTGCGAGGACTTCATCTTCAACATGGAGTACGAGCTGCACTGCAAGCGCATCTACCCGCTGCAGGTGCCCGTCTACTACTACGTGCGAACCAGGGGCTCGCTGGCCAGCCAGGGCGCCAACCCCGCCAAGGTCGTCCAGATGAAGCTCAACGTGATTGAGTACTACAACGACTTCTACAAGCAGGTCTTTGACGAGGAGGACTACCGCGCGCGCCGTCCCGACATCTACCGCTTCTACATAGAGTCCGCCGGCGACGGTGACATCATGCCGTGGCAGCGCTCGGCCAAGCTGGGCGAGGAGCGCGTGCCCGTCTACGTGAACCCCGAGATGGATGCCGATACGCTTCTCGGCCTGTACTTCGAGGAGAAGCTGGTCGAGAGGAACCTCGAGCTTGTGGCTGCGCGGTTTGACCTCACCCCACGTGATGTGCGGCTCCTTGCCTTTGTGCGACTTGGCACGGTCTTCTCGGGCCGAGAGGAGCTGGCGGACTACTGTGGCTTCTCTACGCTCCAGCTGGCGCGTACGCTGCAGCGTTTGCAGTCAAAGCGCCTGGTCACCGTGGAGACGCGCGTAGAGCGCCCAGATGCGGGCGACGAGGCTGCGGCCGTTGTTGCCGCGGCCCCCAGTGCCATCGCGGCCACCGGGGCAGCGAAGACCAGGCTACTCCTGGTCACGCCTACCGAGCAGGCGCAGCCCGTGATGGAGGCCATTGTGCAGGCGCTTCGCGACTGCGACCGCGTGCGCTGCTCGTCCATGGACGAGGACGAGGCCAACCGCTACAGGAGCGACCGCATGAAGGCGCTCGAGAGCATCCGGCGCACCCTGGCGTAGGGCGTCGGCACTTCTCGGCGCGAGGCTTTTATCGGCATCGTTATGGCTTGGGCCGGTCGCGCGGGATTCCCGCACGGCCGGCCCGTCTGTCACGCATTCGGCTTATCACGCATTCGGGTGCGAACGTGTGCCGTATGCACCCGGCGCGGCGTCGCTCCAGCACCGCACCAGGTGCCGAGAAATCCTTCCCTACTCCTGCGCGGGAACCTCGGGCATGACCTGGTCGACGTAGCCGCGGATGATCGAGCAGGAGTTGCGCATGGCGCGGCGCTCGTCGTAGGAGAGGTCAATCTCGAGCACGGCATCAATGCCGTTGGAGCCCACGATGCAAGGCGTACCTGCGGAGATACCGCTCTCGCCGTACTCGCCCTCGAGGTGCACCGAGAGGGGCAGCATGCGCTTCTCGTTGTGCAGGATGGCCGTGATGATCTCGGCGACAACCGAGGCGATGCCAAACTCGGTGCAGCCCTTGCCTCCCACGATCTTGCTGCCAGACTCCTTGACCATGCGCTTGACCTCGTCGAAGTCGATGTTGGTGCCGGAGTGGTGGTTCATCGCAAGGTACTCGCGCAGCGTGATTGAGCCAACGGTCACATGCGAGGTGGGGATGAACGAGGAGTCGCCGTGCTCGCCCATGCAGAAGGCCTGAATCTGCTTGGCGTCGACGTCGATGATGCCAGAGAGGATGCGGCGCAGTCGCACGGAGTCGAGCGCGGTGCCGGTCCCAAAGACATGCTCGCGCGGCAGGCCGAGGTTGCGGTACAGGTACTCGGTCACGATGTCGGCGGGGTTGGAGACGCTCAGCACGATGCCGTTGAAGCCGGAGTCGCGCACGGGGCCAACGATGCCCTCGAGCACCTTCATGGTGCCGCCGAGCATGTCGAGGCGCGTCTCGCCGGGCCTGCGGCTGCGGCCGGCGGTGAGAACGATGAAGTGGGCGTCCGCGCAGTCGGCGTAGTCACCAACACGGATGGTGAACGAGTCGCCCATGCCCGAGGCAAGGTCCTCGAGGTCCATGACCTGGGCCTCTGCGGCCTCACGGTTCACGTCGAGAAACACGATCTCGTTCACGAGGTGGCGAAACATCAGGCACAGTGCAACGTGGCTGCCAACGCGACCGGCGCCGATAATGACAACCTTGCGCGTCTGGTATGGCTTCTCAATAGGCATTGCTTTCCTCCTTGATGGACGGACAACTACTGTGCAACTACTCACCAAGGGGAAATGATACGTCACTAGAAAGCGAGCGGGCGGCCTCGCGACCGTCCGCTCGCCGACTTGTTTGAATGAGTCGGGGAACCGCCCTTCTAGCAGCCCGCGCATGAGACAAAGGGAAACTCCCTTTGTCTCATTAGTCGCGGGTGAGCTTGCGGTGCAGGCGGTGGGGCTTGGACGCCTCCGGGCCCAGGCGACGCTCGCGGTCGGCCTGGTAGGCCTCAAAGTTGCCCTCGAACCAGTGCCAGCTGCCGGGGTTCTCGTCCGTGCCCTCCCAGGCCAGGATGTGCGTGGCCACGCGGTCGAGGAACCAGCGGTCGTGGCTCGTGACCACCGAGCAGCCGGGGAAGCGCTCGAGGGCATCCTCCAGGCTCTCGCTCGTCTCGGTGTCGAGGTCGTTCGTGGGCTCGTCCAGCAGGAGGAGGTTTCCGCCCTGGCGAAGGGTAAGGGCCAGGTTCAGGCGGTTCCTCTCGCCACCGGAGAGCACGCCTGCAGGCTTCTGCTGGTCCGTGCCCTTGAAGCCGAAGGTGGCCACGTAGGCGCGGCTGGGAATCTCCGTGTCGCCCACGGTGATGTAGTCGTTGCCGTCCGAGACAACCTCCCAGACGCTCTTCTTGGGGTCGATGCCGGCGCGCATCTGGTCCACGTAGGATAGCTTGACCGTCTCGCCCAGCTCCAGCGTGCCCGAAGAGGGCTGCTCCTGGCCAACGATCATCTTGAAGAGCGTGGTCTTGCCCACGCCGTTGGGGCCAATCACGCCCACGATGCCGTTGCGCGGCAGGTCAAAGGAGAGGTCGTCGATAAGGATGCGGTCGCCAAACGCCTTGGTGAGATGCTCCACCGTAAGCACCTTGGCGCCCAGGCGCGGGCCCACGGGGATCTGGATCTCGGAGAAGTCGAGCTTCTTGGTGGCCCTGGCCTCGGCCTCCATCTGCTCGTAGCGCTCCAGGCGCGCGCGGTTCTTGGCCTGGCGCGCCTTGGGGCTCTGGCGCACCCACTCGAGCTCGGAGCGCATCTTCTTGGCGCGCTTGGCGTTCTCGCGGCCCTCTGCCTCCAGGCGGGCGGCCTTCTTCTCCAGATAGGTGGAGTAGTTGCCCTCGTAGGGGTAGAGCTGGCCGCGGTCCACCTCGCAGATCCAGCCCGCCACGTCGTTCAGGAAGTAGCGGTCGTGCGTGACGGCCATGACGGCACCGGGATAGTTGTGCAGGAACTGCTCGAGCCACAGCACGCTCTCGGCGTCCAGGTGGTTGGTGGGCTCGTCGAGAAGGAGCAGGTCAGGCGCCTCGAGCAGCAGGCGGCACAGCGCCACGCGGCGACGCTCGCCACCGGAGAGCTGGGTCACCGGGGCGTCCGGATCGGGGCACTGCAGGGCGTCCATGGCCTGCGAGAGCTGGGAGTCCAGGTCCCAGCCATTGGCGGCGTCGATCTCATCCTGGAGGCGGCCCATCTCGGCCATGAGGGCGTCAAAGTCCGCGTCGGGGCTCGCCATCTCCTCTCCAATCTGGTTGAAGCGGTTGACCTTGGCGATCACGTCCGAGAAGGCCATCTCGATGTTCTCGCGCACGGTCTTGTCCTCATCGAGGGGCGGTTCCTGCTGCAGAAGCCCCACCGTGTAGCCCGGCGTGAGGCGGGCCTCGCCGTTGGAGACGTCCTCGAGGCCGGCCATGACCTTGAGAAGCGTGGACTTGCCCATGCCGTTGGGGCCAACCACACCGATCTTGGCACCGGGATAGACGCCCACGGTGACGTCGTCGAGAATGACCTTCTCGCCCACGACCTTGCGGGCCTTGTACATCTGGTACACGAACTCTGCCATTGCTGCTCCTGTCTGGGGCCAAACGTGCCCTTGGGTGGGGGTGCCGCATGCGGCGAGAAGGGCTCGCCACGGGCGTGTGTATGCTCCCATTCTACGGGAGGGCGTGTGGGCGACCCCGCGGGCGGCGGCGCACGGGGCCGCGCCCTTCAACGTTTATGCACAATCGGATGCCGCTGCATGCCTAAAACCTGCGGTTTCGCCCATGCGTGCATCTTTTTTGTTACTACCGGTGGCACAATCGAGGGGGATGGGATACACCTGTACGGCCGCGACCGCTCTGGCGGCGGGCATGGTGCAAAGAGAACTGAGGGGGATTCATGCCAGAGGCAATCCGCAAGGTCAACGTTATCGGCCACTTGCATCCGGACACGGACAGCATCTGCGCCGCCATTTCCTACGCTTACCTCAAGAACCAGATCGACGAGCCGATCTACGAGGCCAGGCGCGCAGGCGCCCTCAACCGCGAGACCGCGTTTGTGCTCAAGCACTTTGGCTTCGAGGAGCCGCCGCTCATTACGTCGGTGACGCCGCAGATCAAGGACATCGTGGTGCAAAAGCAGCCCGGCATCGACGCCGAGATGAGCCTGTTCGCCGCCTGGAACATGATGCAGGACACCAAGGTGGACACGCTCTGCATCACCGACGAGGACAAGCACCTCGAGGGCCTCATCGCGGTGAAGGACGTCGCCAACGCGAACATGGACATCTTCGATACCGCCATGCTCTCCGAGGCCCAGACCACCTATAAGAACATCATCGAGACGCTCAACGGCACGCTGCTTCTGGGCGACCCCAACGGCCGCGTGACCAAGGGCAACGTGCGCGTGGGCACCACGCCCGAGATGATGGAGGACACCATCAAGGCCGGCGACATCGTGCTGGTCACCAACCGCTACGAGACCCAGCAGTTCGCCGTCGAGTGCGACGCCGGGTGCCTGGTCATCTGCTGCGGTGCCAACGTGTCCAAGCGCGTCATTGCCTCCGCCGAGCGCCACGGCTGCACCATCATCACCACGCCGTACGACACCTTCGCCGCCGCGCGTCTCATCGGCATGTCCGTGCCCGTGCGTGCCAAGATGCTGCGCAAGGGCATCCTGCAGTTCTCGGTCAACACGTCCGTGGACGACGCGCGCAAGATCATGGCAAAGTCGCGTCACCGCTTCTTCCCCGTCATCGACGAGGACGGCTCCTACTTTGGCCTGGTGAGCTCGCCAAACCTGATCAACATCAAGCGCAAGCACGTCATTCTCGTGGACCACTCCGAGCGCTCGCAGGCCGTGGACGGCCTTGACCAGGCCGAGATCATGGAGATCCTCGACCACCACCGCATTGGCACCATCGAGACGAACGCGCCCGTCTACTACCGCGCCGAGCCCGTGGGCTGCACCTGCACGATCATCTACAGTGCCTACGCCGAGGCCGGCGTGGAGATTCCGCCCAAGATCGCGGGCCTCATGCTCTCGGCTATCCTCTCCGACACGCTCACGTTCCGCTCCCCCACCTGCACGGCCAAGGACCGTCACGCGGCCGAGGAGCTGGCAAAGATCTGCGGCGAGGACATCGAGACGTACGCCGACTCGATGTTCGAGGCTGGCGCCGACCTCACGGGCCGCACCGCCGAGGAGGTCTTCCACCAGGACTTCAAGGTCTTCAGCCGCGGCAACGCCAAGTTTGGCGTGGGCCAGGGCAGCTACATGACAAAGAACAGCCGCGTGGCTGCCGAGAACCTCGTGCGGCCGTTCCTCGCCGAGGCCGCCAAGGCCGAGGAGCTGCCCATGATCTTCTACATGTTCACCGACGTTAAGTCGCAGAGCACCGACCTCATGATCTACGGCAACGGCGCCGAGGACGTGGTGGCGCAGGCCTTCGACGTCACGCCCAAGGACGGCATGGCGCTGCTCAAGGGCGTGGTGAGCCGCAAGAAGCAGATCATCCCGCCAATCATGGCGACGCTCCAGAAGATCGACGAGGACGACTAGGGGCTTCTCGGCGCAGAGTTCTTCTCGGCCCCCGAATGTGTTGCGAGACGGCACACGTTCGGGGGCTGGTTTTGTATCGACCTGAGCGATTCAAGCGTTATCTGAGCGACCACACGTTGCGAAAGAAGCAAAGCCGGACCAGAAACCTCACACGTGTTGTTTCTTATTTGATATTCTCTTAACATTACCTGGGCTTTTGTCTTCTCGCATCAATATAGAAATATCACGTGTGAGGTTTTGCCGCGCAAGGGGGACTCCGCGTGTGAGGTTTTGCCGCGCGAGGGGGACTCCGCGCGGGGGCGGCAAGGAGCTGCTCCCCCGCCCCACTCCCGCGGGCATCGGAATTACGCACGGCTGAGGACGAGACGAGCAAAAGCCCAGCATCACACAAAGCCAAATCGCGACCGTGCGTGACTCAGGCGTCAAGCGCTTGTCGGGCGGATCGACGCGGCTCTCGCTGGCGACCCGCTGACATCTCTAGTCGAGCTTTGGCAACGAATGTGTGACAGGCGCGCCACCTTCCGACGCCGGAGCCCTCGCTGCCGTAGAATGGTGGGCGGTCCTTTGGCGTCGCACACGCGACGTGCCCAGCCCACACCCATCACGAAAGGTGGCCTCGATGGTCTCGCGCATCTACGTTGAGAAAAGGGACGGATTCGACGGGGAGGCGCGGGCGCTCAGCCACGAGCTGCGGCACATGCTGGGCATCTCGTCGCTCACAGGCCTGCGCATCATCAACCGCTACGACGTCGAGGGAATCTCCGAGGAGCTCTTCGAGCAGTGCGTGCCGATCGTCTTCTCCGAGCCCCAGACCGACCGCGCCACGTGCGAGATGCCCGAGGTGGCTGAGGGCGCACGCGTCTTTGCCGTGGAGTCCCTGCCCGGCCAGTTTGACATGCGCGACGCCTCGGCGGCCGAGTGCATCCAGCTCGTCTCGCAGGGCGAGCGCCCCACGGTGAGAAACGCCAAGGTCTATGTGCTGGAGGGCGCGCTCACCGATGATGACCTTACGGCCATCAAGCACTACGTGATCAACCCGGTCGAGGCGCGCGAGGCATCGCTCGAGAAGCGCGAGACCCTCGCCACCGTCTACCCGGAGCCCGCAGACGTCGAGGTCCTGGACGGCTTCCTCGATCTTGACGAGAAGGGCATCGAGGACTTTGTGCGCGACCGCGGCCTAGCCATGGACGTGGCGGACGCCAAGTTCTGCCAGAGCTACTTTGCGCACGAGGGGCGCGTGCCCACCATCACCGAGATTCGCATGATCGACACCTACTGGTCCGACCACTGCCGCCACACCACCTTTGGCACCGGCCTCACCGACATCCAGTTCGACAACACCCAGGCAGCGGCCGCGTTCCGTCGCTACATGGACGTACGTCACCAGCTTGGCCGCGACAACAAGCCCGTCTGCCTTATGGACATGGGCACCATTGGCGCCAAGTGGCTCAAGCACACGGGCCAGCTCACCGGCCTCGACGAGTCCGAGGAGATAAACGCCTGCACCGTGAAGGCAAAGGTCGACGTCAACGGCCACGACGAGGACTGGCTCTACCTCTTCAAGAACGAGACGCACAACCACCCCACCGAGATCGAGCCCTTTGGCGGCGCGGCCACCTGCATTGGCGGCGCCATCCGCGACCCGCTCTCGGGCCGCAGCTACGTGTACCAGGCCATGCGCGTGACCGGCGCGGCCGACCCCACGGCGCCCGTGTCGAGCACGCTTCCCGGCAAGCTCCCGCAACGCAAGATCTGCCGCACGGCGGCGGCCGGCTACTCCTCCTATGGCAACCAGATCGGCCTTGCCACCGGCCAGGTCTCCGAGCTCTACCACCCCGGCTACGTGGCCAAGCGCATGGAGATCGGCGCCGTTGTGGGTGCCACGCCCGCGGACCACGTGCGCCGCGAGTGCCCCGCCCCGGGCGACAAGATCGTGCTTCTCGGCGGCCGTACCGGCCGCGACGGCATCGGTGGTGCCACGGGCAGCTCCAAGGCGCACAACGTGGAGTCGCTCGAGAAGGACGGCGCCGAGGTCCAGAAGGGCAACGCCCCCACCGAGCGCAAGCTGCAGCGCCTCTTCCGCCGCGGCGACGCGTGCCGCCTCATCAAGCGCTGCAACGACTTTGGCGCCGGCGGCGTCTCGGTTGCCATCGGCGAGCTTGCCGATGGCCTTCTCATTGATCTTGACCGCGTGCCCAAGAAGTACGACGGCCTCGACGGCACTGAGCTTGCCATCTCCGAGTCGCAGGAGCGCATGGCCGTGGCGCTGGCTCCCGAGGACGTGGACGAGTTCCTGGGCTATGCGCACGAGGAGAACCTCGAGGCCACGGTGGTCGCCGAGGTCACCGAGGAGCCCCGCCTGCGCATGACCTGGCGCGGAAAGACCATCGTGGACGTGAGCCGCGAGTTCCTCTCGTCCAATGGCGCGCCCAAGTCCACCTCGGTTCATGTCTGCGCGCCGCACGAGTACCACCACGAGTGGGCCGGCGACACCTTTGCGCAGAAGATGGTCTCCCTCGTGACAGACCTCAACGTAGCGTCCAACAAGGGCCTGGCAGAGAGGTTCGACTCCACCATTGGCGCCGCGACAGTCCTCATGCCGTTTGGTGGCACGACCCAGCTCACGCCGGCGCTTGGCATGGCAGCCAAGCTCCCCGTGGACGGCGAGACCACTACGTGCTCGGGCATGGCGTGGGGCTACAACCCCTACCTCATGAGCGAGGACGAGTACACGGGTGCCTACCTGGCCGTTGTTGAGTCCGTCTCCAAGCTCGTTGCCATGGGCTTCGAGCACAAGAACTTCTACCTCACGTTCCAGGAGTACTTCGAGAAGCTCCGCGACGACCCCAGGCGCTGGGGCAGGCCCACGGCCGCTCTTCTCGGCGCGCTCATGGCCCAGCTCGACCTGGGCATTGGCTCCATTGGTGGCAAGGACTCCATGTCCGGCTCGTTCGAAGACCTCGACGTGCCACCCACGCTGGTCTCGTTTGCCACCGGTCTGGGCAAGGTCGACCGCGTGACCTCGCCGGAGTTCAAGCACGCCGACGACCAGGTGATCGTTGTTGTGCCGGAGTACGCCGACGACGGCATCACTCCCACAGCGGAGTCCCTTCTCGCCGCGTTTGACTACGTCGAGAAGCTCATTGGCTCCGGTGCCGCGCGCGCGGTGAGCACGCCGGGCTACGGCTGCATGGCCGAGGCCATGTTCAAGATGTGCGTGGGCAACTTCATTGGCCTGCGCGTGCGCCCCGAGTTCACCCAGGAGGCACTGCTCAACCCCGCGTACGGCAGCTTTGTGATCGAGCTTGCGCAGGACGCCAACCTGCCCGAGGCGCCAAAGGGCGTGACCGTTGCCGCGTTTGGCCAGACGCTCGCGGAGTACGCGCTCTACGCATGCGGCGAGCGCATGTCCATCCTGAACGACCTGCAGAAGCCCTGGGAGAACGCGCTCTCGGGCGTGTATCCGTACCTGGGCAAGGCCGAGGGATCGGCATGCGCGCCCATCTCGTTTGACGCCGAGAAGGCAGGCGTCACGCCTACGCGCCACACGGCAGGTGCCAGCTACGCCAAGCCGCGCGTGGTGATCCCCGTCTTCCCGGGCACCAACTGCGAGTACGACTCCGCGCGGGCGTTTGAGCGCGTGGGCGCCGTGGCCAAGACGGTCATCGTGAACAACCTCACGCCGCAGGCGGTCTCCGAGAGCGTCGACGCCATGGTACACGCCATACGCGAGAGCCAGATCGTCTTCATCCCAGGCGGCTTCTCCGGCGGCGACGAGCCCGACGGCTCGGCCAAGTTCATCGTGGCGTTCTTCCGCAACCCCGCCGTCACCGAGGCGGTGCGCGACCTGCTCCAGGCGCGCGACGGCCTCATGCTGGGCGTCTGCAACGGCTTCCAGGCCCTCATCAAGCTGGGGCTTGTTCCCTACGGTGACATCGTGGACGCGCGCGAGGACTCCCCCACCCTCACCTTCAACCCCATTGGGCGCCACCAGAGCCGCCTCGTGCGCACGCGCGTGGCGTCGACCATCTCGCCGTGGCTCTCCAAGTGCAACGTGGGCGACGTGCACAACATCGCAATCAGCCACGGAGAGGGACGCTTCGTCTGCACCGCCGACGAGCTGGAGCGCCTGGAGGCTGCGGGGCAGATTGCTACGCAGTACGTGAACGCCGACCGACTGCCGTCCATGAACCTGCGCTCCAACCCCAACGGGTCGTTCATGGCCGTCGAGGGCATCACCTCGCCCGACGGACGCGTACTGGGCAAGATGGGCCACACCGAGCGCAGCGGAGAGGGCCTCTACAAGAACGTGCCCGGCAACGCGTACCAGCCGCTGTTCGAGGGTGGTGTGAGCTACTTCGCGTAAGCGCAGCCAGAGGGGGTAGCCGCAGTCGGCCTTCCCCCGATGGTCGAAGAACATCAAGAACACGACCCTCGGGGGAAGGCCGACTGCGGCCCCTCCGGGGGTCGCTTTCTTACCTGCTGACGCAACCTGAGGTGGTCGCCGGGGGCTGCGGGGCTCGTGTTAGACGTTTTCGAGGGCTTCTCGGCCCCAAAACGTCTAATTTCGGCCCCACAGCCCTGCTCACGCTGTCTGCGAACTACAAGCACGCCGCGTATACTGGTTCGCCGGCTACGCGGGAGGAGCAACATGGCACGAGCAAGCAGCACAGAGTTCCACATGGGAGAGCGGCAGGAGCGTTTCCTTACGAGCACGTGGGGAGCCCTGCTCGCGGCCGCGTTCTGCTGCCTTCTCTGGGGGTCGGCGTTCCCTTGCATCAAGATTGGCTACGCGCTGTTTGACATCGCGGGCACCGACACCGCGTCCCAGATGCTCTTTGCGGGAACGCGCTTCCTTCTTGCCGGGGCAATGGTCATCGTCTTTGTGAGCATTGCCCGCAGAAGGCCTCTGGCGCCCAAGCGCACCGACGTTGGCGGCATCTGCCTGCTCGCACTCTTCCAGACCTTTGGGCAGTACGCCTTCTTCTACCTGGGACTTGCGCACGCCGCGGGAACCACGAGCTCGGTCATCGAGGCAAGCGCCAACTTCTTTGCCATCCTGCTTTCGGCGCTGGCGTTTCGCCAAGAGCGGCTTACCGGCAGGAAGGTGGCGGGGTGCCTCCTGGGGTTTGCTGGCGTGGTTCTCATCAATCTTGGTGGTAGCCTGGGCAGCTTCTCGTTTTCATTCTCGCCCGACGGCGAGGGGATGATCCTTCTCAGCGCGCTGTGCTCGGCGACGTCTTCCTGCCTTATCCAGCGACTCTCGCTGAGGCATGACCCGGTGCTGCTCAGTGGATGGCAGTTTGTGGTGGGCGGCCTGGGCCTCGTGGCGATGGGCGTGGCAGGCGGCGGGACGCTTTCGCCCACCGGACCGAACGCCATTGCGCTGCTCGCATACATGGCGTTCATCTCGGCGGCGGCATACAGCGTGTGGTCGCTCCTGCTTTCCGTAAACTCGGTCTCGCGCATCTCGGTCTATGGGTTCATGAACCCGGTGTTTGGCTTCGTGCTTTCTGCAGTGCTCCTCGGCGAGTACCAGCAGGTTGACCCCGTGCGCTCCATCTGCGCGTTGGTGCTGGTGAGCGCAGGGATTGTTGTGGTGAACCGGGTAGGTACACGGGCCGAGAGCGCAACCGACGCCCCGGGGAGTGAGGCTCGCTAGAAAACAGCCCCCGATAAACGCGTAAAAACGCTCGTCGGGCAGCTTGCGAGCGATCCCAGGGACTCCTCCACATATAATTTCGTTACCCCATACGAAGGGAGTCCCCATGGAACGCCTCGTTAAACGACGCACTGTCCTCGCTCTCCTCGGTATGCCCGCAGCGCTCTCGCTTGGTACTGCGCTCACAGGCTGCAGAAACAATGCGCAGGATAACGCGCCAGCCATCTCTGCCACGGACCTCACTGCAGATGTAAAGGACGCTTCGCTCACTCAGGGGCCCATCGCTAACGCTCTCACAGACCAAACAACTATGCACGCACTCTTTGACTTCACTTCTCGCCTGCTTCAGGGCACCTATCCCACAAACCAGCAGGCAAACGTGCTTGTCTCTCCCCTCTCGGCGCTCTTTGCCCTGGCCCTCGCGGAAACCGGTGCCACAAGCGATACGCTCTCCCAGCTAGAGACCGCAACGGGCATGGATATCGACTCACTTGCGACCTACCTGGGCGCTTACGCCCGCCGCATCTCTGGCGAGGGCCTCTATGATACGCAGCAGAATGGCGGCGCCCTCGCCCTCAAGTGCGCAAACTCCATTTGGCTGAGGGCGTCAGATGACCTCAGCGTCTCGGATGATTACCTCGCCACCTGTAAAGGCAACCTTTACGCGCAGGCATTCTCGGCACCGTTTGACTCCACAACCGCCGACGATATCAATTCCTGGGTCAGTTCCAAGACTGATGGCATGATTGACCAGCTTGTGGAACGCATTACCGAAGATGAGCAACTCTTTCTCATTAACGCTCTGGCCTTTGATGACGTTTGGCAAGAACCATATGAAGAAGGCGACGTGCAGGGCGACACCTTCACGACCGAGGAAGGAGACGAGCAGAGCGTCCGCATGATGCACTCGCACGAGACCGCCTACCTTGAGAACAACCTCGCAGAGGGCTTCCTGAAGCCCTATAAGGACTACAACTTTGCCTTTGTCGCGCTGCTCCCCAAGCAGGACGTGCAGCTCGCAGACCTCGTGGCGTCGCTGGATGGCACATCCCTGCATGAGGTGATTGCAAACCCAATCTCCAACATTAAGGCATCCGCCGGACTCCCCAAGTTCTCGCTTGACTACCAGACCACACTCAACGACCAGCTGGTAGCCATGGGCGTGCGCGATGCCTTCGACCCAAAGCTCGCCGACTTCTCGCGCCTGGCTACCCTCAAGGACGGCAACCTTGCCATAAGCACCGTACTCCAAAAGACCTTCATCGACGTAAACGAGACAGGCACAAAAGCGGCAGCGGTCACATCAATAGGCATGACTTGCTCAACGGCCACGCCGGACGAGCCCGAGGTCCGGGAGGTCATCCTAGACCGGCCCTTTGTCTACTTCATCATTGACAACATGACCCTGACGCCACTGTTTGCAGGCGTTCTGACACACATGGAGTAGGCGCCGTAAGTCTCGCCAACGCAACTCCCACATTATTCGTTGGAAAAACGTGTGAGTCTCCCACGCTTTCCCAAGGAATCACCTACGGCTCCGACAATCGAAGGAATGAGTAACGTTGAACTCGTCGATTGCGCCGAGCTGGCCTTCGTTACACAATTCCGGACAAAACTGCATCGAACTCGCCTTCGTTACACGCCAATTCTGACAGATTTGAGTATTCCCAAATTTATTAAATAGTTGATTCTGCTCTCTACCTGCGATTTCTTACTTTGACTGTTCCCTGGCTACTTGAGAGGCTCCCAAAACTACGTGTAACGAAGGGGAGTTCGATGCACGAAAGCGCCCCAATGTGTAACACAGGGCAGTTCGATGCAACCATCAGGCGAGAATGGCGACTCCGTAACCCAAGGAGAGACACCTCCGCCAGAATAACGTGCAGCTTCGTCACGAAAAGAGGGCGGACCGAAGGCCCGCCCTCTCAAATCCGTTCGTTCGAGTACTCGAACGCCCGAAGCTAAATCCTCGCAACCCCGCTCTTGCGCGCAGCGTCGGCCACGGCTGCAGCAACGGCGGGCGCAACACGCTTGTCGAAGGCACCAGGGATGATGTAGTCCGCCGCACGGTGCTCGTCGTCCACCAGACCGGCGATGGCGTAGGCCGCGGCCTCCATCATGTCGTCGTTGATGTCGCTCGCGCGCACGTCAAGCGCACCGCGGAAGATGCCGGGGAACGCCAGAACGTTGTTGATCTGGTTGGGGAAGTCCGAGCGGCCCGTTGCCGCCACGGCCGCGCCGGCGGCCAGCGCCTCGTCGGGCATGATCTCGGGCACGGGGTTCGCGCAGGCAAAGATGATGGGGTCCTTGGCCATCGAGCGTACCATGTCCTGCGAGACCAAGTTGGGCTTGGAGACGCCCACAAAGACGTCCGCGCCCTTAAGTGCGTCGGCGAGCGAACCCTGGACCTTCTCGGTGTTGGTCCAGGTGGCGACCTCCTGCTTCACCGGGTTCAGGCCGTCGCGGCCCTCGTAGATGGCACCCGTGTGGTCGCAGATGATGATGTCCTTCACGCCCATGCGCTTCATGAGGCGAGCGATGGAGATGCCCGCGGCGCCGGCGCCCGAGAAGACCACCTTGACGTCGCCGAGGTCACGGCCGGTGAGACGGCACGCGTTGATCAGCGCTGCGCAGGTCACGACCGCGGTGCCATGCTGGTCGTCATGGAAGACGGGGATGTCGCAGGTCTCCTTGAGGCGACGCTCGATCTCGAAGCAGCGCGGCGCGGAGATGTCCTCTAGGTTCACGCCGCCAAAGCTGCCGGCGAGCAGCTGCACGGTGCGCACGATCTCATCCACGTCGTTGGAGCGGATGCACAGGGGGAAGGCGTCCACGTCGGCGAATGTCTTGAAGAGGGCGCACTTGCCCTCCATGACGGGCATGCCCGCCTCGGGGCCAATGTTGCCCAGGCCGAGAACCGCGGAGCCGTCGGTCACCACGGCAACCAGGTTCCAGCGGCGGGTGTACTCGTACGAGAGGCTCGGGTCCTTCTGGATCTCCAGGCAGGGAACGGCGACGCCTGGCGTGTAGGCAACGGCAAGCTCCTCCGGCGTGCTGATCTTGGCCCTGCTCACGACCTCGATCTTGCCGTGCCACTCCTTGTGTGCGTCAAGTGCATGCTGCTTTGCATCGTCAGCCATCTTGGCTCCTTTGACATTCGAGGACACTTACACGACCTGTCTATCTTAAGCCTTCACGCGGCGTGCCTGCCCGACCTCTGCGGCCTATACTCCCAAGAGAAATCACTCGACCAAAGGGGTTGCCATGGCACAGAGCGTCCTCATCAAGGACACCACGCGAGAGGAACGCGAGGAGATCGTGCGCCGCGGGCTGAGCTTCTGCGGCGACGGCTCGTGCGAGCAGTGCAGCGGCTGCTCGATGGGCGTGGGCTCGATCGACGCCATGTACCAGCCCTACATCGACGGCAAGCTCGAACTGGCAGAGGTCAACATGCTGCACGCCGCAACCACGTTCACGCTCGGCGGCGGGAGAAGCGCGAGCGCTGCATCCACCGAGCCGTCAGCGTCCGCATCCAGCGCCGAGACGAGCAAAGAATAGCCGAGGCCCCATGCACGCACGCACACCCAAGCACTTTGTCCTCGAGGAGCGCCTCGAGCGCTACGCGGACTTCATCGAGCCTGCGCCCCAGGACTACGCCGGACGCTGGGCGGAGGCCTGCTACCCTCTGGGCGGCACCTCCGCAGCAGGCGGAGCGGCGGGCGCCGGGCGCTTTCGCGAGGTCCGGCTTGACCTGGGCTGCGGCAAGGGCGCCTTCACGGTGGAGTCCGCTCGTCGCGAGCCAGACGTGCTCTTCCTCGGCATGGACGGCGAGCCGCTCTGCATGGCCTACGCCGGTGGCCTCGCCGCAAAGAGCGGCCTCAAGAACGTTGTCTTTCTCGCCTGGGACGGCCACCGCGTGACCGAGGCCTTCGCCCCCGGCGAGCTCTCGCGCATCTACCTCAACTTCCCCACGCCGTTCCCCCGCAAACGTCAGGCACGCCGCCGTCTTACGGATGCCACCTGCCTCATGGAGTACCGCCGCATCCTTGCACCGGACGGCACGCTGCGGCTCAAGACAGACAGCCACCCCCTCTACCTCTTCACGCTCGAGGAGCTTGCCGCCGCGGGCTATCAGGTTCTCTGGACAAGCGAGGACGCCCGGGCAGACTTCCCCAACGACCCCACAAGCGGCTACGAGGAACGCCTCGCTGCCAACGGCGCCAAGGTCTTCGCGTTGGAGGCGACGCCCGGACCAGAACCCGCGCACTTCTCGCCCACTCCCCAGCGCGGTCTAGTGGAATACCTCCCCCAGGACCTCGAGAAGCTCGACTACGTGCCCCTGGGCATGGAGGCCACAGTGTGGAACATGCGCAACCGCGAGGCAAAGCTCTGGGCAAAGGGTCACAAGGGCAGCGGGTCAGCCAGCGGCGGCGAAAAAATCTGTTAGAGCCGCCTTCCGGCTATGCCGTGGCGCTGGCCCAGTGTGCGGCTACGCAGGACTGCGGCGCAGGCACAAAGCCCTCAAAGATCACCGGCGCACCCTCGGCCTCGGAGGCCAGCATGTCTCGTTCGCTGCGAATGGTCCACGTGACCAGCTTGCCGCCGAGAGTCCCGCACACCAGACGCACCGCGGGCTGCTCGCGGTCGTCGAAGCGGTACGCAATGAAGTCCGGCTTGGTGGCCACGTTGCCGAGAAGCGCGGTTGCCCCCACGCGCAGCGGCAGCGGCAGGGCCTTGGCGCTTGCACCGGCGTCGTCCGCGAGAAAGTCCATCGAGAGCTGCCCACGGATGACCTCGGGGCGGTTGCGGCGCAGCCACACCAGCACGGCGGGATCGAAGCTCTCGATGCAGTAGCGCACGTCAAAGGTGTCCAGGCACTCCATGACGCGGCTGGTGAGAAGGTCAGCGTTCTCGCAGTAGGTCTTGATTTCGATGATGAGCGGCGCGGGCATGGATCCCCTACCGTCCCACTCGAAGATGCGCAGGACCTCGCCAAGCGTGGGAATGCCCTGGTCGGTGCCGTTGAGGCGGTACTCCTCGAGCTGCGGGCGCGTAAGCTCCTCGACGGTGCCCTCCTTGCCCGTCATGCGCTTGAGGTCGGAGTCGTGGATGACAACCAGGCGGTCGTCAGCGGTGAGGTGCACGTCAAGCTCCACGCCAAAGCCGTACTCGCGGGCGCGCCTAAAGGCGGCAAGCGAGTTCTCGGGGGCGCCAAGGGAGTCGTCGTGGAGGCCGCGGTGCGCGTAGCGGTAGCGCGCAAACTCGTTCCAGCGCTCGTCAACCGTCTTGTTGCCCGTACGGGGTGCCATGCCATACACGGCAGCAGCCCCAAGACCTGCGGCGATGCCGGCAGCGAAGAGCGCCGGATGCTTGCGAATGATGCAGTTTGCCATCGACAATCCTCCATCCAGGCGTCGACAACGCCAGGCACGCCGAGCCGGCGGCACGCTAGTCGACGTCGAACGATTCGAGCCCTCTTTTCTCGACCAATTTCGAGTCTCCGTGGTGCACGAACAGCATTGTAACGAAGCTTGCGGCAACAAACACCGTGGCGTAGATGAAGAGCGACCGGTAGCTCACGTTATGCATGAGCCAGCCCGCGGCTATGGGCGTGACCGTCTGCGCGGCCATCGAGAAGGTGTAGTAGAGCCCCGTGAACTTGCCGGTGTCGGAGCCTTTGCACATTTCGACCACCATGGGAAGCGAGTTCACGTTGATGCCGGCCCAGCCCATGCCAAGGACGATCATCACCACGTAGAGCGCGGGCGAGAAGCCCATGCCGGCAAAGGTCCAGGCAGCGCAGAACGCAAAGCCTCCGCCGAGAAGCACAATGCCGCCCTGGATGGTGCGCTTGCGCCCCACGCGGCTGGCGATGGCCCCCACGGGAATGTACGAGACAATGGCGCCCACGTTGGCCACGATGAGGCAGCGGCTTGCCTCGCCCAGCGCCATGCCCCACTCTGCCTGCGCATACGTGGTAAACCAGGTCTCCATGGCGTTGTAGCCAATGAACCACAGGGCAATGGACGCGAGAAGGAAGCCCAACGAGCGCCTAACCGGCGCGGGGAGCACCTCCTTGCCCGTGGCGGCGTCCTTCTCGACAAGGTTCTCCTCGGGGTGCTTTGCCTCGTATGCCGCGACCTCGGCCTCGAGCTTGGGCTCCTTTACGGTGAGAAACACGATAGCTACCGAGACCACCATGATGGCAGCCACAATCACAAAGAGCGGCAGGTAGTCCACGTGATCGAGGCCAGCAGTGCGGCCCTTGTTGTAGAGCACGGAGGCAATCCCCAGGTAGATGATGCCGCCCACGGCACCCATGAGGTTGATGATCGCGTTTGCGGGCGAGCGCAACGGCTTGGGCGTGCAGTCGGGCATAAGCGCTACGGCTGGGCTGCGGTAGGTGCCCATGGAAACAAGCACAAAGAGCAGAACGCCAATGAATGCGGCGAGAAGGGCGCCCGAGCCGTCCGCATAGTACGCGTTGTTGATGATGGGCAGGAAGATCATGCCAACCACGGCAAGCGCCGTACCCACGAGGATGAAGGGCATGCGGCGGCCCAGGCGACTGTGGCAGCGGTCCGAGAGCGAGCCAAAGAACGGCAGGAGGAAGAGGGCAAGGACGTTGTCGGCAGCCATGATCATGCCCGAGAAGGTCTCGTCTAGGTGGAACGTGTTCGTGAGCATGAGCGGAATCACACTGTTGTACATCTGCCAGAACGCGCAGATGGAGAAGAACGCAAAGCCGATAAGGACGGTCCTGCGCACATTGAGTTTCACGGGTTCCTCCTAACACCGGGGTTGCCGCACATCTTTGATGCTAGCTGGCAGGAGGGTCGGTGGTGCCGTCGGCCGCCGGCGGTCTGGCAGGCGGCGCGCTCCTCGCCCGGCGGCGCCCAAGGGGCCCTTTTGTACGGAATCCCTGCGACAACTCACGCTCCGGCGCCATTTTGACGCCGGAGGGCGCGTCTCGTACGGAATCCCGTCTGAAACCCACGTCCCGGCGCCGTTTTCTCGCCCGAGAGAAGATTTTCTCCGCTCTCGTCGGCGCAAGCCCCATCCGCGCCGAATCCGCTGTGCGCCGACACCCGCGGGTGATACTGTAGAAACTTGCAAACTCAGGCTCCCACCCAGGAGCTCTTAAAGGAAGGCCGTAAACGATGCCCAGAATCACACCAGGAAACAGGCTTTACCTGTACAAGCTTCTCTCGTCCACCCTTGGGACCAACCACCAGGCACTTCTCTCGCGCGTCGAGGAGGTGCTTCTGGAGGACGGCATTGCGCCGCAGGACCTTGGGCAGGAGGACATTCAATCGCTTATGGAGGCGCTTCCCGAGTTCGTTCGGCTCACCGTCTTCAAAAAGGGGCGCGTCTACGCAACGATTGTGCCCAACGAGGAGTACGACGGCTACCTCGAGCGCGCGGGACAGTCTGGCTCTGGCAACGCAGGAGAGAAGGGAAGCAAGAGCAAGCCGTGGAAGCGTCGCAAGGGCTCGCACGACCCCAAACCGACAAAGCCACGCCACGTTGAGAAGCCCGAGGCCAAGCCGGAGCCCGCACCGGAACCGGAAGCTCCGGCCGAGCCAGAGCCGGCATCCGCGCCGGAGCCGGAGCCTGAAACCGTAACCGTGCCGGAACCCGAACCGGCGCCAGCACCTGCGCCGACGCCGCAGCCCTCCCCTGCCGACGAAACCCCCAAAGAGCCAAACGAGCCGCAGGCAGAGGCCACTGGAGCCGAGACCCGCGAGCAGCCGGAGCCCGAGACGCCCAACGACTCTGGCATCAACCTCACCATTACCTATGACCCCTACGAGGACATGGAGGCGGACCTCGCAGCAGCTGCCCAAGCACAGCCCGAGACTCCGGCACCCGCCACGTCGCCAGCTCCGGCACCGGCCCCCGCACCGGTAGCCGCCCCTGGACCCGCCCCAGCCACGCAGCCCCTCCCCCACCAGAACCTCCCCGAGCTCTTCTCGGCAGAGGTCCACTGCAAGGACGAGCTTCTCCGCGTGCTCTACCAGAAGCTCCCCATCGACGCCGACGTCACCCGCACGCTCGATGAGGACTGGCGCGTTGCCCGCTCGACCGGGACCCTCTCGGGCACGAGGAGCCGCGTCACCTTCCCGCTCCGCTACCTCCACGAGGATGGCTCCGGCCCGGTGGAGGTCACAATCCGCCGCACGTCACGACCCTTGTCCGGCAAGCAGTGGAGCCTTGCGTTGGTAGATGGTGACGACGGTACCGGCATGGTCCACGAGCAGGTTGGCCTTGAGGGCCTTCCCGCGGCCGACGAGGGCGCGTGGAGCGACCTCTCTGGTGCGTCGCTGCAGGGCGTGGGCACTTCCATCGTTAGCCCGCTTCGCGAGTTTGCGCAGTTTGCGGTTATCGGTTCCTGGGAGCGCACCCTGGGGACGCTTGCCACCATGGTGGCGCCCGAGCGCTGGAACTTCCCCGGCGAGGGCGTGGGCGCGCCGTCCCGCTATGGCGTCCTGCGCGAGTATCTCACCGTAACCTTCCATCGTGTCGTTGAGCAGGACCGCGTTGCCACGGCGGCAGACGGCTCGCTCGCAGCGTTTGACACGGGGCTGCTCACTCCCTTTGGCGAGGACGTCTACGCGGTCTTCTCGCCCAACGTCGGTGACATTGCCTGGAAGCTCGACGGATTTGCCACGGCAGGCTCGGGCGAGCTTGGCGCCCGCCTTGTGGCGACGCTTCCCGATCTGCCCCAGCCGGCCAGCTACCTCGAACGCGTTGAGGACGTCGTCTGCCAGCCCGGTCGCATGCTCATCCTGGACACCGCGGCACTTCTCGGCGAGCAGGTCGGGCGCCTGCCACGCGCCTTCCTCGCCGACCAACTTGCCGACAGCCCCGAGGCGTCTCGCCTCCTGCGCGAGGGCGTGGACGCGGGCAGCGGCCGTCTGGGACGGGGCGCATGCAGGGACCTGGCGCGTGCAATAAAGGCAGACCCCAGCCTCTACCGACGCATGGCCAGGGCACTGCAGGATGCCACGTCCCTCTCGCTGCGCCTTGCACAGGCAAGCTTCCGCATGGCAGCGCCGGCGTTTGATCCCGCCACTGGTACCATGCGGCTCCTGCTGCCGCTCTGCCTGGTGGACGATGGCGTGGCCGACTGCGCCATGTCGCTTGAGCTCATGCCGTCCGGTGCATACCGTGGCGCAGCGATCCTCTCGCTGCCGCGCGCGTATGCTTGTGCGCGCGTAGTGAGCCGTGACCAGTCCGCATGGCTCTCGCCGGAAATCGTCCTGTAGCCTTGGTCGACTAGACTGGAACCACAGACTAGGCTTGGGCCGCAAAGGCAACGAAGGTCCGTAACAACACCCCGCTGGAGGCACGCATGTCGAAGATCGAAATGAAGACCCCGCTCGTCGAGATGGACGGCGACGAGATGACCCGCATCATCTGGCAGATCATCAAGGACGAGCTTATCTGCCCGTACGTCGATCTTAAGACCGAGTACTACGACCTGGGCCTTAAGCACCGAGACGAGACGGGCGACCAGGTGACCATCGACTCCGCCGAGGCCACCAAGCGCCTGGGCGTGGCTGTCAAGTGCGCAACCATCACCCCCAACGCCCAGCGCGTGGAGGAGTACCACCTGCACCAGATGTGGAAGAGCCCCAACGGCACCATCCGCTCGATGCTCGACGGCACCATCTTCCGCGCACCCATCGTGGTCAAGGGCATCGAGCCTGTGGTCAAGTGCTGGAGGCGACCCATCACCATTGCCCGTCACGGATACGGCGACGTGTACAAGAACGTCGAGTACCGCGTGCCCGGTGCCGGCAAGGCCGAGCTGGTCTTCACAGATGCCGATGGCCACGAGGAGCGCCGCCTGATCCACGACTTTGACCAGCCCGGCGTCATCCAGGGCATGCACAACGTGGACTCCTCAATCGAGGGCTTCGCGCGCAGCTGCTTCGAGTACGCGCTCTCCACGCACCAGGACCTGTGGTTTGCCTCGAAGGACACCATCTCGAAGATCTACGACCACCGCTTCAAGGACATCTTTGCCGACATGTACGAGGCCGAGTACAAGGAGCGCTTCGAGGCAGCCGGCATCACGTACTTCTACACCCTCATCGACGACGCCGTTGCTCGCATCATGAAGAGCGAGGGCGGCTTCATCTGGGCGTGCAAGAACTACGACGGCGACGTGATGAGCGACATGCTCTCATCCGCGTTTGGCTCGCTTGCCATGATGACCTCGGTGCTGGTCTCGCCCCATGGCCAGTACGAGTATGAGGCTGCTCACGGCACCGTTCAGCGCCACTACTACAAGTACCTGCGCGGAGAGGAGACGTCGACCAACTCGGTGGCCACGATCTTCGCGTGGACCGGCGCGCTTGCAAAGCGTGGAGAGCTGGACGGAACGCCTGAGCTTGTCGACTTCGCAAAGCGCCTGGAGCGCGCGACCGTCAAGACCATCGAAGATGGCCGCATGACGGGCGACCTCGCACGCATCACCACGCTGGAGAACCCCACCAAGCTCAACACGCGCGATTTCATCCTCGCCATCCGCGAGGAGCTTGAGGCTGGCGCGTAGGAGACGCCCCCCGGGCGCCAATATCGCGCTCGGGGGGCGAGGCCGCAATGGCCTCGCCCCCGCTTTTCGCTCGCCAGTCGACCATGAGACAAAGGGACTGCCCCTTTGTCTCCTACTTTGTCTCACTACCTTACCGTCGCCCAAGGTCCGCGAGTGCCTCAGCGACATCGTCCACCAGCACATCGGCACTCGCCCGAACGACCTCTGGCGCACGGTTGAACGTGTACGCCACATCTGCCTCACCAAGAAGTGGCAGGTCGTTGAACGAGTCCCCTATGCCACCAACCAGTCCCAGCCCAAAGCGCTCCCGTGCGATTGCCAACCCCGTGCCCTTCGAACACCCCGCAGGCACCACGTCCACGGAGTCGAGGTTCTGAAACGCCGCAACCCTCCCGCCAAGCCGCTCTCCCACCCCGGCAACAAAGCTCGCAGCCCTTTCTTGGCTGGCAAAGCCCAGCGAGACAACCTGGACCGATTCGCCGCGCTCCCCTGGCTCAACCGAGAGCGCCTCATCAACGGAGCTCACGACCCTCAGCCGTTTGAGAAACGCCTTGGGCAGCCCGGGAATGCTGCTCTCCCCAAGAACAAGATAGCCTGATTTCACAGCCAGGAATGACGGTCGCGACGTCTGCCCATGCGCAACGTCCAAGACCGCCCGCACGTCGTCATTAGGTATTTCTCGCGAGAACAGCGTGTTTCCCTCGGCATCACTCACGCACGCTCCGCTGCTCGTGACGGCGAAGTCAAAGCTGAGGGCGTTCCCCGCATCGTCGAGAACGGCACCGAGCGGGCGTCCCGTGCACACGCCAAAGAGGCCGCCCTCCGCTCGGAACTCCTCGATAGCGGCGAGGTCACGAGGGAGAAAGCGATGGAGCGGATGGACGCGACCGCCAATCCCAAAGAAGAGCGTCCCATCGAAGTCGCTCGCCATCGCCTTTCTCGCATGTCCAAACCCCGCCATCGAGAGCCCCTTCCACTTGCACGACCAGGCAATCATGCTGTGCCACAAGCGCCGTCGCTCGTTCCGGGCGACGGCGCCCCGTTAACCCAGATTACGCGAACTTGGCCCTAGAGGTTTAGGCTACCTCTCGGCGTCGCGTTGCTTCCAGGCCTCCTCGTTGCGCCAATCGTTCCCGTCGAGATGCCAGTTGTTGAAGTCGGAGACGTCCCCAACTATCTGATACTCAAGCAGGTCATAGTCACGCTTGCCGTCGTGCGTAAGCATGCAGTAGGTGCGCAGGCGATCCGCGGGGTCATGTCGGTCCTCAAGCGCCACGTTGAACTCTCCGTAGTGGTCGAGAACGTCCTGCGAGGCGCCCATGCCCTTAAGCATGGTGGCCTGAAGGTCCTTGTGACTGGCCGGCTCCTGGGAGATTGCGCAAGGCGCTGCGTCGGCGCCAGCGTCCTGTGCAGGCTTCACGAAGATGATGGGCGAGGTGGGCTCGGTAAGGGGCTCGTCCGTGAGGTACCACTCGCCATGGTCCGCCGTCACAATGATCGTAGACTGGTCATAGACCCCAAGCTGCTTGAGCTGTCTCAGGTACTCGGAGAGGATGTGGAACGTACCGAGCGTCTGGTCCTCAAGGCTCGTGCCTTCCTCGTTGAGGTTGCCCTGCGCGTCCATCGTGTAGGGCGTATGCGTCCCCACAAGGTGAATGAAGCGGAACGAGGCGTCCTCGCTGTTGATGGAGAGGCCTCGCTCCCTGAGCTTTTGATAGTACGCCGGGTCATTCATGACATAGGGCGTGCTTGAGGGGTCATTCTCAGCTTCGCTCGAGAACATGGCATTGTTGATCTGGTCCGTGTAGTACCAGAAGAAGGGCTTGAGTGTCCATGGCATGTCGCGATAGAGCGAGCACTGGTAGAGAATCTCGAGCGTGCCCCGCTTGTCGAGCGCCTTCGATGCATCAAGGGGATGCACGTTGATGGTGCGCGTTTTGGCATAATCGGGACTAAAGGAATCGGTGTAGATGCCCGCCGAGTAGCCCTGGGCGGAAACATCGTCCAGGAATGTGCTACCCGAGTAGATACGGCCAAAAAAGTCGTTCCAAGTCTCCCCTGCCTTTGGATAAGAGCCCGTGAGCAGGAATGGAATCCCGTATCGCGTGGGTATCATCGAGCCGGTGCTGTTCTGGTACCACGTGAAGCCCGTGAACTCGTCGAGCATCTCGGGGTAATTGTCGTAGACGGCCTTGGTTTTGAGCGAGTCAACGGTATCAACGACAAGCACGATAACATTCTTGTTCTTCGACACATCAAACATGCCCTGCTCGGTGGTGTAAATCCTCTGGGTCTGGATGCTCGAGCCATCCGGGGGCGAGACCCACAGGCTCACCACGCCCACCAGCTGAACAAGCACGAGAGCAACGCTCGCCACCGCCGCGACTGCCCTACCGGCCTTCTCGCGCGTAACGGCAAGCGTCACCAAGGCAGCAGCAATGGCTCCCCAAACGAGAAGGTTCCCCACCATTTCCCCGGTGTACTTGCTCCAGTCGATGAGGTTGCCGTCGGCAACCGTAAGGCCCCCATTGAGAAAGAGCGTCTGCACGTAGGAGCCAATGCCAACGGCAAGCGCCAGGGCGAGAAGCACGTCAAACGCTCGCCCGCGGAACACTGAGAGGACAAGGGCGCAGACAACGCCAACGAGAAGCCCCGCCACGAGGATGAGCTGCCACACGCTGTCCAGGCCAAAGACAAGCGACGCAGAGTTTGCGGCAACGAGCTCGTAAGGAGCCACGACGAGAACCGTAAATGCATCGAACAGGCAGACGAGAAGCGAGAGCGCGAGGCGGCGGCGCCAGGGGACGCCCGCCAGGCGGCCCGTGGCGGCCCCGCGCGCGTTGCCGCCCGCGGCTGCAAGCGCCTCTCGCGCCGCCGCGTCGGCCGCGGCCTTGCCGGAGGGGTCGATGCGGGAGACCGCGGGCTCGACCACGCGGCCCGCCCCCTCGTCTACGTGCAGGAGCCGCATGAGGGCCCTGCGCGTCCGCCTGAAGGCCACGCCCAGCACCGCCGAGAGCGCCACGGCCACCGCGGCCAGCGCCTGGATGGTGTAGGTCATGACCGAGGGGTCCACGTAGGCGAGGGCCGGGGTCGCGGGCACGAGCACCCACACGGCAGTAAGGGCAAACGCGTAGAGCGCGTCGTGGAGCGCGAGCGCATTTCTCGTGCTTCTCATGTTCTCATTCCTCCTACGTTCCCACCG
The DNA here is from genome assembly GCF_024741235.1 of Tractidigestivibacter montrealensis. GTDB lineage: Bacteria > Actinomycetota > Coriobacteriia > Coriobacteriales > Atopobiaceae > Tractidigestivibacter > Tractidigestivibacter montrealensis. The sequence continues at coordinate 286,584 of NZ_JANSKA010000001.1, forward strand.
GCGTCAGCGCCAGATGCGCTTGGCGCAAGCCGCCGAGAAGTAGACGGCATCGGCTGGCATCTCTCGCGCATCCTGTCTAGCGCTCGTTCGTCTCCCAAGTAACGCCCGTGAGGCTCCAGGAGTTCCAATCCTCCACAGGGCCAATCACGCTGAACTGGTACATGTGCGGCGTATAGTTCCCGTCCCACGTTGGAGCATCAAATGTGCGCACGCGCTTGTCGTCGAACGTGGCTGCAACGTCATACGCCGGAGTCCCGTACTTTGCAACCAAGTCCTGGTCGCCGTCGGATGCCTGATCGATAACGGTCGCAAGCACATCGGGCGCCCAGACGGGAGTCGTCGCATCGATGGAAAGGCTCCCATGCGCAGCCCCCGCAGGCTTCACGAACAGAATCGGAGACGTCGGCCTCTCGATGGGGGTGTCTGACATGAAGTCGATCCTGCCGTGGTCGGCAGTCACGATGACCGTCGTGTTGTCGTAGACGCCAAGCTCCTTGAGGTCGTCGAGGTATGTCGAGACGATCCTGAAGGATCCGAGCGCCTGCTGCTCATAGGTGGTCTCGCCGTCCACCCGCTCGCCCTGCGCGTCCATCGTGTACGGGAAGTGGGCACCCAGAAGGTGGATGAAGCGGAACGACCCTGCCTCCCCGTCATTGTTTATGGAGAGGCCTCTCGCCTTCAGCTGCGCGTAGAACGACGGGTCATCAAAGTTGTAGGGAACATCACCAAGGTCATCCGCCTCCTCCTTGGGGGTGGACATCCGCTGGTTGAGCTCGTCGGTGTAGTACCAGAGGAAAGGCTTGACCATCCACGGTAGGTCACGATACAGCGCGGCCTTGTACATGATCCGTACCGCACCTGTCTCGTCGAGGCCACTCATGCCACCGTCATCAAGGGGATGGACGTTCTTAGCAAGCCCGGCGAGGGCATTCGGATCGCCATGGGTTGTCGAGCCCGAATCCGAATAGACCCCAATGTCATACCCCAGTGCACTGATGTCCCTAAGGTACGTGCTGTTGCTCACAGACGACTTCACGTAGTCCTGGAAGTCCTCGCCCTCCTGCGGAAGCTGGCCAGTGAGAAGGTACGAGCAGCCATAGCGCGTGGGCGCAAGGGACCCAACCGAGTTCTGATACCAGGTGAACCCATCAAGCGAATCGAACATCGAGGGGTTGTTCGCGTACACCTCCTCAAGATACTGGGTGTCGGTCATGTCAAGGACAATGACCACGACGTTCTTCTTGTCGGAGACGTCGAAGAGTCCCTGCTCCGTATACACGTTTCCCTCGTCCTTGGGAACGGGGGCCGTAGTGGGGTTGAGCCAGATCGACGCGATGGCAACCGCCTGGACGATGATGAGCACCCCTGCGAGCGCGGCGTTCGCAAAGCGGGAGACCGACGGCTTCCAAACGGCTATGACTACTGCCAGCGCAATCAAAGCGGCCCAAACAGCCGCGCTCACAACCATTGGCCCCTTGTAGAGGCCCCAGTCGACAAGACTGCCATTAGTGATGGGGAGCGATCCATTGAGGAACATCGCCTGCAGATAACCGCAAAGCGTCACGGCGGCAGCAAGCGCAAGCACAACGTCAAACGCACGACCGCGGATAACGGAGATTACGAGGGCTGCGACGACAGCGATCAGCACTGCCGTGCGGGCGAGCACCGGCCAAACGGTATCGAGGCCATAGGTCAAGTCCGCGGTATTGGCGGCAAGCAGCTCGAACGGAGCAACGACGAGATACGTAATCACCAGCGCGACCGAGACGAGAAGGGCGAGCAGAAGCCTCTTTGGCCACTTGACCGTCTCCTTGTTTGCGCGTCTCCCCTCGCTATGCGCCGGGGCCCCGGCGGCCGAGAGCGCCTCGCGGGCGGCAGCGTCGGCCGCGGCCTTCGAGGAGGGGTCGATGCGGGAGACCGCGGGCTCGACCACGCGGCCCGCGTCCTCGTCGATGTGAAGAAGCCTCATGAGCGCCCTGCGCGTCCGCCTGAAGGCCACGCCCAGCACCGCCGAGAGCGCCACGGCCACCGCGGCCAGCGCCTGGATGGTGTAGGTCATGACCGAGGGGTCCACGTAGGCGAGGGCCGGCGTGGCGGGCACGAGCACCCACACGGCCGCGAGGGCGGCGGCGTAGAGCCCGTCGTGGAGCGCGAGCGCCGGGACAAGCCTTCTGTTCTTGCCTCTCAAGGTTTCGTTCCTTCCAAACTCGAACCGACGTCAGTGCCAGATTCGCTCCGCATCGTCATCGGTGATGATCCAGTCGTTGCCATCAAGGTGCCAGTTCGCGAAGTCCTGGGAATCACCCGAGACCTCGTACTCGCGCCAGCTGGTGTCCAGCTTGCCGTTGCTCGTCGTCATGAGGTAGTAGCGCAGACGATCAGCTGGGTCATTGCGGTCCTCGATGGCCTTGTTGTACTCGCCGTAGTGGTCGAGCACGTCCTGCGAGGCGCCCATGCCCTTGAGCATCGTTGCTTGGAGGTCGTAGTGGCTTACGGGCTGTTGCGAGATCTGGCAGGGCACCGAGTCTGCCTCGGCAGACTGGGCCGGCTTCACGAAGATGATGGGGGTAGTGACTCCGTTTATCTCGTCCGGCGTGAGGTACCAGGTACCGTGATCCGCGGTGATGACCACCGTGGTGCTGTCGTAGAGACCCAGGCGCTTGAGTTCGTCGAGATAGGTGCGCACGATCTTGAAGGCTCCCACCATCTGGGACTCCCAGTCACTCGACTCCGGGACCTTGTTGCCGTCGGCATCCATGATGTAGGGCCAGTGCGTGCCAATGAGGTGGATGAAGCGGAACGAGGCGTCCTCGTCGTTCGTGGTGAGCCCACTCTCATTGAGCTTCGCGAAGTATGCCGGGTCGTCCATGGCGTAGGGGGTGACGTCAGGAGACGAGGCGCTGGCACTCGAGACCATGCCCTGGTTGATCTGGTCCGTATAGAACCAGAAGAACGGCTTGGAGACCCAAGGGAGGTCGCGATAGAGCGCACAACGGTACAGGATGCTCAGCGTGCCCTGCCAATCGAGGGTCTGCTTCGCAACCTCGGAGGTTGACTCGAAGTTCTCGACGCGCTGTCCCAGATAGCCATCCCAGCCGTCGATCCAGCCAGCGGTATCAGAGTAGACGCCCGTCGTGTATCCCTGGGCAGCAACGTCATCCAGGAAGTAGCTGCTCGTGTACATGTTCGCGAGGAAGTCGGCCGCGTCCTCGCCCGGCTTTGGCCGCACGCCCGTGAGCAGAGAGGGAATGCCGTAGCGCGTGGGAATCATCGACCCCACGCTGTTCTGATACCAGGTGAAGCCATCAAGCCCATCGAGCATGGCGGGGTTGTCGGCAAACGCCTTCTCGGCATCCGCAGTATCCGTCATGTCCAGAACGAAGCAGACCACGTTCTTCTTGGCGGATACGTCAAAGAGGCCCTTCTCAGTGATGGTAATAGCCTCGGGCTCTGATTCCGCCTTTGCCACGATGTCCACGACACCGGCAGACTGCACAATGATGAGAACGACGCTCGCCACGGCAACGACGGCCCTGCCAACACGCGGGCGCCTTGCCACAAGCGTCACGAGGCCAGCGACGATGGCAACCCACACGGCAAGGCTCACGAAGGTGATGCGGTTGTACTGGGTCCAGTCCACGAGGTTGCCGTCGGCAACGGGAAGGCTCGAGTTCATGAACATGACCTCGGCGAATGCCCCCACGCCCAGGGCGGCCACAACGGCAACGACCACGTCGAACGCGCGGCCGCGGAGCACGGTGAGCGCAAACCCGCAGGCAAGTGCGATGAGGAGACCGGCAACAACCACCAACTGCCAGATCTGCCGTACGCCAAAGAGCAGGCTGCTCGAGCTGCCTGCCACAAGCTCGAGCGGGGCCACCACAAGCACGGTAAAGGCGAGAAGCGCGCTGGCAAGAAGCGAGAGCGCGAGGCGGCGGCGCCAGGGGACGCCCGCCGGGCGGCCCGTGGCGGCCCCGCGCGCGTTGCCGCCCGCGGCTGCAAGCGCCTCTCGCGCCGCCGCGTCGGCCGCGGCCTTGCCGGAGGGGTCGATGCGGGAGACCGCGGGCTCGGCCACGCGCCCCGCCCCCTCGTCTACGTGCAGGATCCTCATGAGGGCCCTGCGCGTGCGCCTGAAGGCCACGCCCAGCACCGCCGAGAGCGCCACCGCCACGGCGGCCAGCGCCTGGATCGTGTAGGTCATGACCGAGGGGTCCACGTACGCGAGGGCCGGCGTGGCCATCGCCGTGAGCAGGCAGGCACTTATCGCAGCAAGGCCAAGGACGTCCCACACAAGGACCAGCAGGCGCCCAGCAATGCGGTGCGCACCCTTTTGGGAGCGGCTAGTCATCATTGTCGCCCTGATTCCCCGTCCCAAACGCACCAGCCGCGGTAATGTCCTTGCCCTCCTGCTTTGCGAGGACCTCGCCGAGGATGTACTCGCCCGCGGCCTCGCCGCCGTGGCCAAGGTTGTAGATGAAGCCGTCACGGATCTGGCGAATCCTGTCGTTCCAGGACGAGGAGTTCGTGACCATGTCGTCGATGACATCCTCGAGCTCGGAGAGGTCCTTGGGGTCAAGCGAGTGGCCAATCTGGTTGCGCAGCGTGATGTCGGTGGGCGTGATGCCAACCTGCTCGTAGTCCGGGTTGATGACCTTCATGGGGGTGTCGATGAAGAGCGAGGGCTTGAGCGTAGTGAACGAGAACTCCTCGGCAATCGTCGACCAGTCGGTCACCAGGACGTCGGACTCGAGGATGGAGCCGTGGCCGGAGAAGTCCGCCTCGATGGTGAGCTCGTCGGGGCTCACCTTGGAGTAACGCTCGACAAGCGCCTCCCAGCGCGGGCGGTAGCGCTTCACGTACTCGGGGTGGGGACGAAGAATCACGTGGTAACCGTGGCCAAGCAGGCGGCTGAGCATGTCGTCGATGCAGGTGTCGAGGATGTTGTCCGTGTTCCACGAGGGCGCGATGAGGATGATGGGGCGCTCGTGCTTCTCGTGCGGCATCTTCTCGTAGTCTGCCATCTCGCGGTCGAGAAGGTCGTAGCCAATCTCGGGGACCTTCTTCTTCTGCGTGTGGTAGGCCTTCTCCATGCCGCGGATCTCTGCCTTCTGGTGAGGGCCAACGCACATGATGGTGTCGTAGTTGTCGTACTCCTGCTTGGTGCCCGTCATGTGCATCGAGGTCATGTGGTGGCACATGTAGATGTACTCGATGTCCTTGCGGATGTAGGAGCGCTTGATGTAGTACACGTCGAGCGCGCCAAGCGAGGTCACCACGACGTCGGCATCCATCTTCATCATGAGGGTGATGAGACGCTTCTGGTCGAGGAAGTACGGGATGAGGCGCGGCTCGCGCTTGGCGATGTCAAAGACCTGGTCGTTGGGGTCACTCGTAAGGTAGTGGATACGCACGTCGGAGTTGTTGAGCAGCCACTCGATAGCACCCCTAAAGTACTTGTAGAAGCCCGAGCTCTCGGAGTAGAACACCAGGTGCTTGCCATCCACCTTGAAGAAGCGCTTGTAGTCCGCCTTGGCGCGACGGGCCAGTGGGTCTGGCTGGTACCACTTGCGGTCACCCTTGGTGGCCTCTTCGATGGCGTTGAACTCGTCGCGCGCGGCGTTGAGGTCCTCGTAGTCGATGTAGTCGCGCGGCTTCACGATCACGTTGCACAGCACCTGCACCACAATCGAGAGCAGGTTGGAGCACACCCAGTAGAAGGCCATGCCGCACACCACGTAGAAGCCCAGGAAGAGCGAAAGGGCAATGGAGAGGCCGTTGGTCATGTTCTTCTCGGCGCGGGACTGCTCGCGCTGCAGGGGGTTGATGTGGTTGGAGGCCCAGCCCATGATCACGGCCGAGAGGCCCGCGAGCAATGGCATGACGAGCGACGCGCCGCCGTTCTCGATGGGCACAAGGCCGAGAAACTCGGTGCCGGGGGCGCCGGAATCCGTGATGGAATGGATGACGTCAACCAGGCCAAAGAGGATGACCACCTGGATGGCCAGGGGGATGAGCGAGAGAAGCGCATGGTAGTGCTTCTCGTGATAGAGCTCGTTTTGCTTCTCCTCGATGGTCTCGCGGTCACCGTAGTAGCGGCACTTAATGCGGAACAGCTCGGGCATGAGCTGCACCATCACGATGCTGTTCTTCTGGCACCATACCGAGAGCGGCATGAGGATGACCTTGGAGAACAGGGTGAAGAGAAAGATTGCCGCCCACCAACTACCGGTGAGGTCGTAGGCCGGCTGCACGATAAGCGAGAAGAAATTCGCTAGCGCCTCGAACATTATGCAACTCCCAGGGTTTTCAGCTGATATTGGGACCGTGCTACCTTACCACGCGAGAACGACACAATTACCTTCTCCTAACATGCTCACGAACCTGCTATGCCACACGACGCACCGCATGCGCTGCGTTATCCTCATGGCAGGTGGAGGCGCATCGAGAGGGGCACACATGGCTTTGGGCAATACCGTGCTGGTAGGGCAGTCTGGCGGACCAACCGCGGCGATCAACGCGAGCCTGGCGGGCGTGGTTGGCGCCGCGCGCACAGCCGGTCTTCACACGGTGGGCATGCGCTACGGCATCCAGGGGCTTTTCGACGGCCGCACCGTGGACCTCGATGAGCGCCTAGCGGGTCCTTCCCAGCTCGAGCTTCTCTCCCACACGCCGTCGAGCTACCTGGGAAGCTGCCGATACAAGCTACCGGACCCCTCCACGGACGAGACGCCCTACCGCACGCTCTTCCAGCGCTTCTCCGAGCTTGGTGCCCGCGCGGTGCTCTACATTGGCGGCAACGACTCCATGGACACCATTGCCAAGCTCTCTCGCTACGGCGAGGCCACGGGCTCTCGGATCCGCTTTGTGGGCGTGCCCAAGACCATCGACAACGACCTCATCCTCACCGACCACACGCCCGGTTACGGCAGCGCTGCCAAGTTCATTGCCGTCACCGTGGACGAGCTGGCATGCGACGCAGACGTCTACGACCTCAAGAGCGTCACCTTTGTGGAAATCATGGGTCGCGATGCCGGCTGGCTTGCGGCGTCTGCCGCGTTGGCCGGTGCGGCGGGCGGGCACGCGCCCGACCTGGTGCTCCTCCCCGAGGTGCCGCTTGACGAGCAGGTCCTCCTCCAGAGGCTCTTAGGGCTTCTCGGCGAGAAGAACACCGTGGTCGTGGCCGTGAGCGAGGGCGTGCGCACGGCGGATGGCACGCTCATCTGTGAGCGCGCGGGCTCCACGGCGCGCATCGACGCCTTTGGGCACGCTGCAGCGCTCTCGGGCACGAGCCGCTACCTGGCAGACCTTGCTCGCCGCGAGCTGGGATGCAAGACCCGTGCCGTCGAGCTGTGCACCACGCAGCGCTGCGCCGTCCACCTGGCAAGCCAGGCTGACCTCACCGAGGCGGCCGGCCTTGGTGCCCGCGGCGTGAACGCAGCCCTAGACGGCGCCTCGGGCGTCATGAGTGCGCTCGCGCGCGTATCCGACGCCCCGTACGAGGTTCGCTACGAGCTGGTCGACGTGAACCGCGTGGCAAACGCCGTGAAGGCTGTACCAGCGGAGATGATCCGCGAGGACGGCATGGGCGTAACCGAGGCCTACCTGCGCTACGCCCGTCCGCTCATTGCCGGCGAGCCGTCACTCTCGTTTGTGGGCGGCGTGCCGGCCCACGTGGCACCGCTGGCGTAGCAACAAGAGTGCCCCTCTCGACCGTGTCGAGAGGGGCGCATTGACGGACAGGCAGGTCGCGCGGATGGTGCTAGAGTGCCGCGCGGTAGATCTCCACGATGTCGTCGGCCGTGAGGGGCACGAAGCTACCCTTGCTGCCAGCGGCGGCCTTCTCGGCCATCACACGGAAGTTCTTCTCGCCATCGATGCCAACGGCACGCAGGTTGGCCGGCATGCCCATGGTCACAAAGAAGAACTCGCGGGTCTTGGCAATGGCGTCGCGTGCCACGGACATGTCGTCGGTGCCCTGCAGGCCCCAGACGTTGCGGCCGTACGTTGCGAACATGGACGCGGTCCTGACAGAGAGCACGTGCTCCATCCACGCAGGCGTGAGGATGGCCAGGCCCTCGCCGTGCGTGATGTCATAGAAGGCAGAGAGCTCGTGCTCCATGGGGTGCACGCACCAGGCGTTGGCGGCACCAGCGTTGACCAGGCCGTTAATCGCGTGCGAGGCAGCCCACATGAGGTTGGCTCGGGCCTCGTAGTTATCCGGCTCCTCAAGCGCGATGGGCCCGTAGTGAATCATGGTGCGGAGAAGCCCTTCGGCCATGCGCTGCTGGACATAGGCGCCCGGCTCCATGGTGAAGTAGTTCTCGAAGGTGTGGCTCATCATGTCCGCCGTGCCGGCAGCCGTCTGGCGGCGCGAGACGGTGAAGGTGTAGGTGGGGTCGAGCACGGACATCGTGGGCTTCATGCACTCGGCGGCAGTGCCCCACTTCTCGTTCTTGGTCATGTCCGAGATCACGGCGAACGGATCCATCTCCGAGCCGGTCGCGGAGAGCGTGAGCACCGAGAAGATGGGGAGCGCGGCGGTAATCTTCTCGGGATGAATCACCAGGTCCCAGGGGTCGCCGTCATAGCGGGCACCGGCCGCGACAACCTTGGCGCAATCGATCGTGGAGCCGCCGCCAATGGCGAGGACCATGTCGACACCCGTGGTCTTGCACGTCTCGACGCCGCGGCGGACGGTCTCGATGCGGGGGTTGGGCTCCACGCCGGAGAGCTCCTCGACCTCCACGCCTACCTGGCCGAGGATGCGCAGGGCCTCGTCGTAGATGCCGTTGCGCTTGATGGAGCCGCCACCATAGCAGAGCAGGGCCTTCTTGCCGTACTGGGCAAGCTCGTCGAGGTGCGAGATCTGGCCCTTGCCAAAGTGGATGGTAGTGGGGACGTGAAACGTGAAGTTGTACATGCTGTTTCCCTTCTCGTGCAAACAGGCGCCAGCCCCATTGATACCCAGTGCGGCCAACCGGTAGCACGGTATTGGCGGTCAGCGGGAGAGATGACCATGTAAATGCCTGCAGCTCCCGGCAAACGGAACCTGATATTGCCATTCGACCATCGCAAGCATTAGTAACTTTGATATTTTTATGCTCACCAGAGGCCCTTTGCACAAAAATTGCGGTTGCCGGCCCATTTTGGGAGTTTTGCTTAGTATCACCCGACAGGTGCCATTTTCCTACCTGCGGCTCCGCAAAAAGTTAGAGGCTTCGTACTCGGCGATTCTCCGAAAATGGGCCGGCAACCGCAATTTTTGTGCACGCGACCGCCGACGGGACCATCGCCAACGCTTCCGGCTTCTTTCTCGCTGGGCACCAACAGGTTTTCTCATGAGGCGTCCTAGCCGATGCATACGCTCGCGGGGTCATTCGGGTGAGCGGACGCATACGACGTACGCGTTGCGTAGACTGTTGTCATCCGTACGAGCTGGCGACCCAGCAGCTAGGAGGCAGCATGAGCGAGATTGGCTTCCACATCAAGGAGGCGGGAGAGCTTTCCGATGACGAGTTCAACGCGCTGCGCCGCCACTACCTGGTCTACGCCTGGGCCGAGAGGGACGAGCACCGCAACCTGCATCGCGACCTTGACGCCATATACACCGAGATAGACGGGCTTGTCGCCAGAGGTGAGCTACTGCCAATCGTGAACTCGCTCAACACGTGCGGGCGTATCGTGATCTTCTCGACGGAGTCTTCCACGTTGGCGCTACGCGAGTTCCAACAGGCCATGCTTGTGGAGGACAAGACCGTCCACCTGGTGCCCGAGGACTCTCCCAGCACCGCGATGCTTGACACCCTCACCCCCAACGACCTGCTCATTGTTGTGACCACGTCGAACGGCTTCGCCCGCAGGCAGCGCACGGTCATCGAGCGGTGCCATGCCTACAAGGTCATTGTGACAGCAAGCGAGGACCCGGCGCTGCACGCCATCTTCGACGACGTGCTGGCCTTTGGCAAAGACGCGGACGAGGGCTCGTCGCTCCACCGGATTTACGCGACCTTTGGGGTCACGTACTTCTTCGACCGGCTGTTTGCCCAGTACGCCCGCGCGTTTGACCCACTGCTGTAGTCGCTGCCTAGCGTGCTGCGCCCTGGCCGCCAGATGCCTTGCGTGTCCGAGAAGTGCGCTTAGTACCGGTGGCTGCCTTTCTCGTCGCGGGTTTCTTTCTCGTTGCCGGCTTCTTCACGGTCGCCGCAGTCTTCTTGGCCGAAGCTGCTGGCTTCTTCGCCGGCGCCGCAGCTGACGGCTCCTTTGCCGATGCCTCGTCGAGCACGGCCTGCAGCTGCGCCTTTGCCTCTGCCTCTCGCGCGAGTGCGGCCTCGACGGCCTCCTCTGCCCGCGCGACCTCACCCTCGGCCGCCGCCTGATCGGACTTCGCACTAGCAACAGCCGCCTCGGCTTCACCCGCAATCCACTGGGCCGAGGAGAGCTCGGCAGCAGCCCTATCGGCCTCTACCTGGGCTTCGTTGCCTTTGCGGATGGCATCCTCAAGCAGTGCGGCAATACGGTCCTTCTCGGCCCACGCATCGCGCGCGGCAGCAGCAAGGCGCTCGGCCTCCTTGGCGTGCTCGGCAACGGACTGCTGCTCGGCCTTGGTGCGCTCCTCAGCCGCAGCCAGCGCGTCGTGCATCTGGGCAAGACGCTCCTTTGCCTGCTCGAGCCGCTCCCCCGTGCCCGCAACGTCCGCGCTGGCACTCTGCGCGGCTGCCCGCGCATCTCCCACAACGGACGCCGCGTGCCTGCGCTGCAGGCCACCCTCCTCGAGCAGGCACGGAAGCAGCTGCCTTGCCTCCTCCTGCCACCAGTTCCAGCTGTGGTCAACGTCGGCGCCCCAGTACTCAAACGTTGCGCCAACACCAGCGGCCTCAAGCTCGCCCTGGAGCGTCCGCTGGGTCTGGCCGCCCTCCTCGCCGGCGCCCGTCCCGCACACAAAAGCCAGTTGTAGTCCAGACAGGGCCTTTACCAGCAGTGGGTTGTCACCAAGCCCGCGCACCAGATCCACGGGCGAGAAGGCCCTCCAGGCGTCGGACATGGCGTCCCCCACAACCCACGCGGCGTCGTAGGTGCCCGAAAGCGCGAGAAGCCCACCGTAGAGGCTGGGCTTGCGAAGCATGGCGATGGTCGCGTTGAGCGCGCCCAGGCCCGCTCCGACAACAATGGGCGCGCCGGCATCGGGCGCCTTGTTGCGCACAAGCTGGGCAAGTTCGTTCTCGACCAGGTCAAAGTACCCGCCAAGGCTTGTTAGACGGTAGTCCGCTGGGGCATAGCCCGCATACCAGCTGGCATCGTCGGCGGAGTCAACGCAGAAGAGCCGCACGCGCCCGGCGTCGATAAGCCCCGCCAGCGCGTCGACCATGCCGCCTTCCCCCCAGCTCGCGCACGAGGAGTCGCCCTCGGGAAACGCGATGACCGGCCGACCGGCCGTGCCATACTGCGTCACGTCAAAGTCCCCGTCGACACCCTCACGGTGCAGGGTGAAGTCCTTGGTCTCCATGTTGCCTCCGTCTCGAGTTCCCAATGCGTCTATTGTGCGCCATTGCTCCGGCCTTCTTCCCGAGCGGGAAGAGAGAGCGAGAAGACCTCGCGAACGGGGCGGAAAGGAGCGCGCGCTGCGTCCTTGTCGGCTACTTCCCCTCGCGCAGTTCGGGGAGCACCTTGCCCGTCGTGCGCACGAACTCGCTCAGGTACTTGTTGACCTCGGCGATCTCCACGCCTGGGTAGTCCCCCACGAGCCAGGAACGGTAGGTCTGCAGCACGCCGCCGGCAATGTAGTCAGTAAGCATGGCGCAGGCCTTCTTCTCCTGCTGCGTGTTCACGGGAATGCGCTGCTGCACCCACTCGCGGAAGCGGGACTCGAGCGCAAAGACGAAGGACTCGATGCTTCTCGACTCAACCAGCTTGCGCGTAAGCTCCCGGTTCTGGTCGAGATACTCTCCCACCTGCGTGAGCACGGGCAGGGGGTCCTCAAGAAAGCCGCTCTCCACCGCCTGCGAGAGAAACTCCGAGATGGTGTCTGCAGTGTCTGCCATCACGGACCTCATGAGGTCGTCCACGTTATCGAAGTGCGCGTAGAACGTGCCGCGGTTGAGGTCTGCCTTACGGGCAACATCGGAGACCGTGATGCTCTCGTAGGGCTTCTCGGCCAGCAACTCCATGAACGCCTCCTTGAGCAGGCGTCTGGAGCGCTGCGCGTTCCTGTTCATGCCCTTCTCTGCCATATGTGCTCCCTCCAAGCGCAACAAATGACATTGTTAGTGTACAAGTCCGAACGAAATATGGCCGGCTTTGGCCCGAAGTTCTTCTGTGCACGCACACCAATTGAAGCCTGGAAGAAAATCACCACATGTTAGACAACGTACATGTGAGTAACATATACCCAGAGGAAGCGACAAGCGGATGAGAATGTTTTCTTCACGTGTGCTCTGCCGCAACGCTCCACCGCAAGAAGCAAGCCGAATGAAATCAGCCCTCCGGCGTCAATTGGCGCCGGAGGGCACGCTGTTGAGCAAATCCTGTCGACAAGGCCCCTTCGGGCGCCCGTTTTGCGCCAACGGCGAGAAAACCGTCAGCACCGCTGCAGAAAATCACAGCTCCGGTGCCTCATGAGACAAAGGGACTGTCCCTTTGTCTCATTTGGGGAGCTTGCCCTCGTCCTGGGCGCGGCGAATGGCCATCTCCATGTGCGCCAGCATGGGGCCGGAAGACGACGTATCCGGCAGGGGCTCACCGTGGAAGGAGTTGTCAAACAGCACGCTCATCACGTCGTCGAGTGGGCTCTTGTAGCCGTCGTCTGCGGCCTTGAGGCCCTGCACGCTGTAGCCCGAGGCCTCAAGCGCAAACGCAATCACGCTTGTCTCGACGCCCAGGTCCGCGGCAACCTCGGGGAGGGTCTTCTCGGCGTCAACGTCCTCGATGCCCATCTCAGCAAGAAGGCCGGGAAGGTCCGGGTACTGCGCAAAGAGCTTGCCTGCGGGCAGCCCAAGGTCGATGACGTTCTTCTCGTCCGCCACGATTGCCTCCCTAGACCAGCTTGCCGTTGCAGTGGTCAACCATGTGCTGCACCATCTGGGCCTCCCAGCCGGTGAGGTCGCGGCGGCGCGGCACAAACTTGCCGTCGACCAGCTCGTCGTAGGAGACCTTGACCTTGCCGTAGCGGGTGACCTTGGAAGGCTCGTCGTGCGAGAGGCACCCCTCGACGGTGCGCTTGGCGTTAAGCCCCATCATGATGCGAAGGTTGTAGAGCACATGTGCCTCGCCGTTGTCGTCGAGGTAGACCGCGACGGCCTTGGTCTCGCCAATCTGGTTGGCAGCCAGGCACGCTCCGTCCTCGACGGAGCGGAGGGTATCGATGAGGTCCTGTGCCAGGGGCGCGTCCTCGGGCGTGGCGCGCTGGCACTTCTTGGAGAGGATGGCGTCGTCCTTGCAGAGCTCGCGAATCATGTACGTTCCTTTCGGGAGGGCCGCTAGCCGTCTGAGCAGCCGCAGCCATTTTCAAGCAGGCCATATCTTAACGCCTTGCGCCGCCTGGCGAGAAGCCCGTGGCATGGGACTGGATGCAAGGTGCAAATTTCGATTGGTTAGGCCTACTTAACCGATCGAAAAGTGCAAGCAAAGAACGGATCTGCAAATTTCGATCGTTTAGAGGCAGCTAACCAATCGAAAAATGCAGGACATCCCTCAACGCCGTCCCCATATGAAAAATCCGAGCGGTTAGGTCACCCTAACCGCTCGGAACATGCGAGAAAGACGTTCCGCCGGAGCCACGCCACGTGCCGCCGGAGCCACGCAACCGATCGGCGAGAACCACGACCCCTAGTACTTCACCCAGGCGTTGGGGTCGCCGGTCTCCTTGGCGAGACGATCGGACAGCCTACCCTTGGGGCTAGCAGCCCAGATAGGCGCGGACTTCTCGGCCCATGCCGCAGCTGCCGCCTGCGTCTTGCTTTCGAGCTCGTCCACGTCCTCGGGGTGCACGTAGTCCGTGGACTTGGCACCGGTCTCGTGCACCATCTCGGAGAGCATGCCGGGGTTGTCCAGCAGCGGACACGGCCTCAGCATGTTGGAGTTGAACGGCTGGTGCGCCTGATAGCTCTTGAAGAGCGGGCTCTTGTAGCACTCGAGCAGGGTCTTCTCGAGAATGTTGGAATCGGAGTAGTGAATGAACGCGCACGGCTCCACGTCGCCCGCTGCATTGATATGCATGTAGCGACGAGCGCCGGCGATGCAGCCGCCCGTGTACTCGCCGTCGTTCCAGAAGTCCGCGAAGAAGATGGGCACGTTGTTTCGCCAGTTCTTCCGAACCTTGTCGTACATGCCGGCGCGCTGCTCGGCAGTGGCAAGAAGCTCCACGGGAGCACCAAGGCCAACGGGCATGTAGGTGAAGATCCAGGCAAAGAGAACACCCTTGTCAACGAGGAACTGGATGTACTCGTCGCTAGTAATGGAGTCGTAGTTTGCGCTGGTATAGCACATGGACGCGCCAAACGGCAGCTTGCGCTCGCGCAGGATATCCATGGCGTGCGTCACGCGCTCGAAGGTGCCCTTGCCACGGCGGGAGTCCGTTGCCTCCTCGAAGCCCTCGATGGAGAAGGCCGGCATGAAGTTCTTCACGCGGAGCATCTCGTCGGCGAACTTCTCGTCCACCAGCGTGCCGTTGGTGAACGCCGAGAAGAAGCAGTCCGGGTGCTTCTCGCACAGGCGGATAAGGTCGTTCTTGCGCACCATGGGCTCGCCGCCGGTAAAGAGGTAGATGTAGGTGCCCAGGTCCTTGCCCTGCGTGATGATGGAGTCAAGCTCCTCAAAGGTGAGGTCCTTGTGGTTGGCGTTGGTGTAGTTTGCCGCCCAGCAGCCGTTGCAGTGCAGGTTGCAGCGGGTGGTGGGGTCCATGAGGATGGCCCAGGGGCAGTTGCAGCCCTCGGTGTCGTTGACCTCGCGCTGGCGAGCGCCGCCAATGGTCACGGAGTTCACAAAGAAGTTGTGCACGAAGGTCTTGACGACGTCCTTGTCCACGTTGTTGATGATGTTGTCGACCAGGCGACGCCAGTTGTTGGTGGGGTCCTTCATGTAGCCCATGACCATGTTGAAGAGCCTGAGCTGGGCGTCGTTGATAGAATCGCCGGAGCCGGCAAACTTGTTGATGAGAGACTCAACCTTGGGCAGGTTGCCATCGAAGTCGTCGTAGAGCATGTTGACGCCCTGGTCAACAGCGATGCCAATGGCCTTGGCCTTGATGGACGTAAACGCGGGCATGAGCCTCTCCTTCTCCTGCGGATAACCGCTCTCGTGGGGCCGCTTGCACCTTCGCCACTCATGGCGCTCGGTGCCCGGCTGGAATAAAGAGTATCATCCCCCAATACAACCGAGATGATTCCAATTTTTGAAATATGTTCAAATCAAGCACGCAAACGGTAGGCATCATTCGAATCTACGTGTGCCGTTGCGACAAGGACATCGGCACACTCCCCCGCAAGGAAAAGCCTGCCAATTGCACCCCTCTTAAGGTAGAACGCCGTATAGAGCGGAACGCTCTCGATGCCCTCAGTCAATCCAAAGTTACGAGTCGACAAGCGCAGTGCACCTGCCGTCCAAGGTCGAGAAAGACGTAGTCGTCAAACACCGTCTTGGCAAACTCTCTAATGAGGTAGCTTTTGCCAACCTGGCGCGCCATTATCAAGCAGAGGCTTACGGGAACTGCGGGACTGCCATTCCATAAGAGTGCCCATCACATTGCGCTTCATATTCCGCCCCCATCTTGGTTTCCAGATAGAAGGGCATCACTTAAGTTGAGAAAAAAGTAATCAGCTACATTTTTATCTGTAGAAAAGTGTAACGGATTGCATTTTTCATCAGTTAATCCTGTTCGCGCAAATATCGCTATACGGATATCCAAGCAAAGCAGGGTTCTGCTCCGTCGAGTATCACCCCATTGCGTCACTAGCCTAGGGCACGCGCGTATCAAATTCGAAGGCATTGGTATCGCTGCGATATTCAGCAATGCTGTATTCAATGATTCTGTCGCACGCATCCAGGGTAGTAGTGGTAAATCGAAAGAGCGGGTCCCCCTGTTTCACATCAAGCAAGGCAGCAAGGCTCGAGTCGGCTTGCATAAGCTCAAGGCGTCGTTTGGCAACCATGGGAGGGTTGCCCTTGTCATCAAAAAATGCATAGAGCGATGCAGTCGAGAAGTCCACGTTATCTATACCGGGATACCGGTTGTAGGGAATGAGGCTCTCCACCAGAACATTCGGCGTGTCATTGGCGTAGCGAAGACGAACCAAGCGAAAGGCGGCATCCCCCTCTCTGATGCCCAACGAGTTGGCGATGTTCACTGTTGCAAGAGTCTTCCGGGCAAGGATAACTTTGGTCTTTGGGATAAGCCCATGCTCGTGAATCTCCTCATCAAAGCTACGGAGGGTCACGGCGAAACGCTGGTCAATTTTTCGGGCTCGGACGCATACGCCCCTACGCCCGCCCTTCTCGAGAACGCCCTCATCCATGAGCATCTGAACCGCTCGGCGCACGGTGGGCCTGCTCACACCATATGCGGCCGCCAGCTCCTCTTCGGAGGGAATAGTCTCTCCATCATGATAGGTCTGGTTATCTACAAGCTCTCGCAGGTCATCGTGAATCATCTTGTAGAGTGGATTCATGCTTGTCCCCCAACAACCCACATTCGCTGCTGCAGCGTATCTGACATTATTTATTACATATACTATATTGTTAATAGATAGTATCTTATATACTTGGCTCATTTCTTCCATACGTAATGTACATAACGTACATATTGTATGAAGCACTTATAGTCCGAGGGAGATTGGTCCGCATGCCATCGCAAAGCATTGTAGTAATCGTAATTATCGTATTCTTCGGCGTCATTGCCGCACACCTTACCGCATTGCGACTCATCAACTCGCACGCAACTTCCCTCTATCAGAAACGCAACGCTACAGATTTGAAGTCTTACCTTGAAAAATCCTACGTTCGAAGGCTCATGCCCGCCTACAACCACGGGTGTCTCATGCTCGCCGCATGCGACATCGCGGGAGATGCAAGTGGCGTACAAGAGGTTATCGACGATCTGTTGGACATTGCAGCCCCCGGTGCGCAGAGAAATGACCTTGCAGCCCGTGCCATAAATTATTATGTGAGCAAAGGCAATTCCCCTGCTGCGCATAGTTTTGTCAACCAACTGCGCATCAAGGGGGAAGCGACTCTGTGTGACGAGCTGGATAGGCTCGTGGAAATCGAACTCGATGGGTCAGACAAGTACCTTGACGAGATGACCTCCGCGCTCGAAGCAGCCGACTCTTCCACCAAGAAGCGACTCTATTCACTGATTGCAAAGCAATACGAAAACCGTGGAGATACTGCAAAGGCAAAGGCAGCCCGAGATGCAGCACGTACCTGCTAGTCCCTGGGCAACGGCTCGGGCATTGCAGTCGAGTCCGGTTCATTAACCGAAAACTCAAACGTATTGTTCCTGCCGCGATAGGTAGAGACTGAATACTCCACCATATGCCCTTCGGCATCACGCCCAAAGGTGTGGAAGTAGAAAAGCGGATCTCCAATGGGTACGTCCAACAGCGTAGACGAGGAAGGATCTGCCTTGATTACCTCAAGTCTGCGCGTCAACGAGTGGACCGGCCTACCCATTGACCTCATCTGGTGATAGAGCCCGACCTTTGAAAAGTCCACATCGGAAAGACCTGGATAGAAGTCGGCACGAATGTAGTTCTCCATGAACACATTAGGTGTGTCATCGACATAGCGCAGCCGTACGAGCTTGTAGACAAGAGCACCGTCGTTAAGCTCAAGCGCTTTGGCCACCTCGTGATTTGCCTCCTCTTCCTTGACGAGAATGGGCACGGTCTTCACTACCCTGCCAGCGGCACGTATTTCGTCCTCAAAGCTTTGGACACCCCGAAGCTTGGACCTATCCGTAGGAAGGCTCGCAATTCCGTCATCTTGGGTTGGTTTGGTGACCACGGTTCCCCTGCGCTTACGCTTGTCCAGGTATCCCTCATTGGCCAATATTTGAAGCGCTTGGCGTATCGTGGGCCTGCTTACTCCATATGACTTTGCGAGGTCAACTTCGGTAGGGATAACTTCGCCTTCGGCATAGGTGCCATCCTTAATCTTGGCGAGAAGGTCATCTTTTATTGCCGAATACAGCGTTTCCATGCCAGATACCCCCACCGAGGCACAATCGATGCTTTTACTGCTTGAATCGGGCCTATACAGACCAATTTTATGGCAACCAATTGATATAAGTCCTTACTTATCACTATCATTCTTTTCTACACTTTTCGATAAACACAAGGAAGGGGCTCCACAAAATGCGGCGCCCCTATTCCAAATACACCATGTCGGATATCTTTGCCTTGCTATAGCTGCCTGAGCTCCTTGAAGATATCCTGATACGGTCTCCCCTTCCCAAAGAGAGCGCTTGTTCCCAAAATCGCTCCATCAACTCCCAGCCCATTTACCTTAGCGATAACTTCAGGAGAACAAGCCCCGTCAATAAGAAGTTTGAATCCATACCGCTCCTTCTCGGCAGCGAACCGCTCAATCTTTGGTGTCACGTAATCGAGGTAACGCTGTCCGGCAAAGCCTGGGTTTACCGTCATGAGCAGCACGTAATCCACCACGGGAAGGCTGTCCTCCACGGAGGAGAAGCTTAAACCCGGGTTCACGGCTATTCCCGGGTGTGCCCCAAGCCTTGAAATCTTGAGCAGTGTTGAGTTGATGGCCAAGTCAGACTCAGGGTGTACATAGATAATGCTTGCACCAGCATGGATAAAGAACTCGCATGCATCATATGGATTCGTGACCATAAGGTGCGCATCACAGGGGACGCTTGAGCGTTTCGCAATGGCTTCAACATCGCCAAGGGAGAGCGCATAATTCGGCACGTAGTGGCCGTCCATGACATCAAGATGCATGATGTCGGCCCCAGCAGAACACAGACTGTCGACCTCCTCGCCAAGGTTGAGGAAGTCGGCACACATGAGCGATGGACAGAGAAGCATCTCGACCCTCCAATCTAGGCAGTTGTCATCATGCAGGTGAGATTGCCACTGATAACGACCTTCTCGCTTTGCGGTATGAGGAAGTGATCGCCCACTTTGACAGGAATTCCCCCTGCCATGCCAGAGCCTCTCACCACACTCACGAGCTCGTAGGTCGCCTCGTTGACCACGTATTCACCATCGCTCACCACAAGCTTCTCGATGCGGAACGAGTCGCTATCAAAATAAGTCACGCGCTCACAGCGACCGTAGGCATTTACAGTTGTTGAATACGACTCATGGTTGGCGGCGTCCCCGTAGTGAAGAGTTTCGATTGCCTTATCAAGTTGGAGTTCCCGCTTGTTGCCATTTACATCGGTCCGGTCATAGTCCCAGAACCTATACGTTACGTTGGTGCACTGCTGAACCTCGTAGGCAATCACACCCCCACAGCAGGCATGAAGGGTCCCGGCGGGCACGTAGACGAAGTCGTCCTGTCTCACGGTAAGATGTCGAACGAGGTCAGTCCAGCGATCTTCAGCAATGAAAGAGCGAAGATCCTGCTCATCCTTTGCGTTGTGACCAAAGACGATTTGAGAGCCCTCATCTGCTTTGAGGAAGTACCACGCCTCGTTCTTACCGAGCGAATATCCATACTTGCGTGCATGCTCAACATCCGGATGGACCTGAATGCTGAGGTCATCCCTGGGGCAAAGCATAGAGATAATAAGCGGGAACTCACGATTTGTATCACCAAAGAGTTCAGGATGTCCATTCCACAAATCGCCGAGCGTCATGCCCTTGTAGGGTCCGTTCTGGCAGATATTGGACCCATCGGGCTGTGCCGCAAACGCCCAGGCCTGACCGGTTCCATCGGGCATCCAGTCATAGCCGTAATACTCCTTAATAGACGTTCCACCCCATACGGTCTTAAAAGGAATCGGCTTGAAAAACAGGGGTTCCATACCACACTCCAATTGCCATTAAGACACCAGAGGCCTAGCAGCTACGCCTGCAGCTGCTAGGCAAATCGGCTGCTACCACAGAACCAGCACTGGACTAGCTACATCCACGCACGGCCTTACAGGAATCCAATGCAGCACAGCACGACGACGGCGGCGGTAAGAACGAGCAGGACCTTCGTCGCGGACCACTGCTTCTTGTTGAGCATCCACCAGGTCAGCATCGTAACTATGAGGGCGAGAAGACCAGGGAAGACGCCGTCAAGGGTATCTTGAAGTGCACCCATCTCTGCACCATGAGGAATCTGGACAATAGTTGAAACCGCAACTTTGCCCGCAGCAAGCGTACCGACAACGATGATGCCAAGGACGTTGATGGCATCCATGAGGCGCATGGACTTTTCGCCTACGAGGTTATCAATGGCCCCGAGACCCATTTTGTAGCCGTAGCGGAACATGCCATAGCAGATAGCCATGCCAATCGCCAGCCAGGTGACGATATAGAAGATTGGGCCCGCAACGCTACCGTCAGAAGAGAGGCTCATGCCGATGGAAAGCAAGGTAGGAACGATGATGCCCTGAATTACGGAGTCACCAAGTCCAGCAAGCGGGCCCATGAGTGCCGTCTTGACGGAAGTGGGCATCTCCTCGGGAATATCGTCGCCGAGTGCAATTCCCTCCTCAAGTGCAGCAACGATGCCGTTAATCACGGTGCCAACCTGGGGCTCAGTGTTATAGAACTGCGAGTGGCGGGTGAGCAGACGCGCCTTGCCCTCGGGGTCATCCTTGTAGAACTTCTCCGCGAAGGGGATGTACGACCACGCAAAGCCATGAGACTCGAGCTTCTCGTATGAGCTGGAGGAGAACCAGCCAACCTGCCAGCGATACCAAAGCTGGTTGAGATCGTGCTTAGTAAGGCCCTTCTTGCCATCCGCCCGCTTCACCAGGGGCTCGTCGTTGTTAGCCATAATAGTTAAGCTCCTTTCGGTGAATTAGAAGAGATCGGGATCCTCATAGACAGCATCCGTGCCCTGCGTTTGTGCGACAGGGGCGGCAGCAGTCTTGGACTTGGCGAGGTAGTACAGATACGCAACGGCTGCGGCGATAAAGACCACCGGAATCGTGTCAAGACCGCCAAAGGCAAGCAGGACGAAGCCGAGGAAGAAGAAGACGAGCTGGAACTTGTCCTTGATCACGATGTTCATAAGCATGCCAATACCAAGGGCAGGAAGCACACCGCCGAGTACGGAAATCATATGGGTGATGAGCTCAGGGGCGTTGTTCGCAAGGTCGTTCACGAGACCCTCGCCAAGCAGGATTGCTGCAAATGTCGGAACAAAACGAAGCAGGAAGGTGCAAATCTGGGGAATCACGATGTGCCACGTTGTGATGCCCTTGCCGTCACCCTTCTCGGCCGCCTCAAGCGCCTTGTTGTTGAAGACGGAATAGAAAGCCATGCGAAGGTTGTAGAAGATGAGGCCGAAAGTGTTACCAACAAGGACGGCAAGTGTGACTGCAAGCGCCGGATCCTTGGTGGAGGCCATAGCAAGGCCGATACCGCCATAAGAGGCGTAGGTAATCTCGGAATTGGTAGCACCACCAGTGGAAAGATTGGCGATGAAGACCGCCTGGACGGCTACACCGCACAGGATGCCATTGGTAACGTCGCCAAACGCCAGGCCCACAATGAGACCTGCGACCAATGGCCTGCCCAGGCAGTAGAAGCTACCGGTAGTACCGAGTGGGTTAGCACACTCGATAGCGCCCAGATAGCAGAACAATCCGCAAATCAGGGCAGGGAACAAGTTGCTCATGATACATTCCTCCTCTTTCGCCAATTACCTACTACAGAGACTGATACTTGGCCTTGAGCGTGGACCAAGTCCTGACTCCGTCATCCGGAATCATCTGAAACTGCAGGTCAACGCCCTGCTCCGCCAGATAGTCAAAGCACTTGACGTCTTCATCGTTAATGCAGACGGCATTTCCAAGATTCTTGGTTCCTGGACGCGTAGCGCTAAGGTTGCCCACGTTAAGGACCTTGCCAAAGTCCCCTCCCGCACGCTTCAGAGCTGCAAACTCTTCGACGGAATCGGAGATGACGAAGAAGTTGTGCTTTGATGCGCGTGCCTTATCCAGAGCCGCAACACCCTGCTGAACGGTATAGACGCCAAGCTTCAAATGACCAGCGGCGGCCTTAAGCACTTTCTTGCGCAGATCGTCTGCCGCGACCTTGTCGCTAATGACGAGAATCGCATCACAAGGCCTCTGGGTTGCCCAGGGGGTTACCGTCTGACCGTGGATAACCCTGTCATCAATACGTACAAACGTGATAGGCATGATTGCTCCCTTCCATTCCGCGACATTTCGCGGAGTTGACCCAACTGAAACGCGCCAGCTTTGCATGTTTTCGCTGGACCCTTGTCTGATCTCTAGAAGAGGTCGTCTTCCTGATTGGACGTATCGCTCTCGTCCGGAGTCTCTGTTCCCTGAACTCCAAAAGCGCCTGCCTCAAGCGCTGTTTTATAGATGGCATCAAGGTCGCTGGAGTCCATCGCGGCAATTCCAGCCTCAAGGACCATGGGGAGGTTGAGGCCAGCTGCCAGTCGAATGTGTTCGGGGTCCTTGAGGAAACACGCATAGGACTCGTTGTACGGAGTTCCGCCCTTGAGATCGGCCAGGATTAAGAGGTCACCCTCGTCGGTTAGCTCAGCAACCTTTGCCTCGAGGCGTATGCGGAAGTCCCCCACGCCACTCTCCGAAAGGCTAAACGCAGAGATGTTCTCACAACTCGAGACAAGCATGCCAAAGGCATCGAGCATGCCTTCGCAGAGTTTTCCATGCGATACGAGAAGAATGTTCATTCGCGCTCCATTCATTATGTAAGTAAAGTCATGTATATGAACGAACTAATTCATAAGCTGTCGACGTGTTGTTCACATATCCATCATTTGCAGCGCAATAGTACGGACTTATTTAGAACTAGTCAAGACAAAATGCCGACAAATTTCTTAAACGGTCAGCGTTATTACTAGACATATTTCATAACATACCTTCCAAGTAGAAGCGGGACCAAAGCTTCTGGTCCTCTAGAGGGAAAGGTTGGAACATGAATAAGTACACGCTTGATGATTTGGCTTGTTTGGTAGATCACACAAACCTGCACCCCGACGCCACCGAAGACGACATGCGCAAGCTTTGCGATGAGGCCAGGCGTTACCACTTCAAGATGGTCGCCGTGAATCAAGTGCAATCGAAGTTCTGCTCGGGGCAGCTTGTGGGAACTGACATAGACACCGGGGCCGCGATTGCTTTCCCCCTTGGGCAGACTTCCATTGCCGCCAAAGAGTTTGAGACCAAAGACGCGCTGGCAAATGGCGCAAACGAAATTGACTATGTGCTCAACATCACGCAGGTAAAAGCTGGTAACTGGGCATACATCGAAGAAGAGATGAGCGCCATCGTGAGCATCTGCAACGAGGTGGGTGTCCCCTCCAAAGCCATCTTCGAGTGCTGTCTGCTTACAAATGACGAGAAGATTGCCCTCTGCAAGATTGCACGAAAAATCGGCCCGACCTTTGTAAAGACTTCGACAGGTTTCTCCAAGTGGGGCGCAACGGTTGAGGACGTACGCCTCATGAAAGAGAACGTTGGACCAAACGTGCAAGTAAAGGCTGCTGGTGGAATCCGCGATGCGGATACGTTTCTCAGCATGGTCCATGCGGGCGCTACTCGAATTGGCTGTTCTGCAGGAGTTCCCATCATCGAAGAGCTCAAGCGGCGCTTTGCTGAGCAAAGCGTCGATTCCATCGAACTCTAGGAGGCATCACATGAGACCCAAGATTCTTGTTACTGGCGCAAACGGCTATATTGCAAGCCTCGTACGTCTATACAACGCAGATGCCTTTGACTTTACCTGCGTGAGCCATTCTGATCTGGATTTCTCAAAGACAAAGGACGTTGCCGACTACTTCGAGAAGGCAGACTTTGACATTGTCTTCCACACGGCAGCGAACACTACAACAGCAGACTGCGAGAGGGACCCCGAGGGAACGCACCGCATCAACAGCGAGTCTGCCATCGAAATCGCCCGCATATGTGCTATGCGCGAAAAGCGAATGATTTTTCTCTCGACAGAGCAGCTGTTCAACGGCAAGACACAACCAGGCCCCTTCAAAGAGACCGAAGAGCCCCTGTGCGTTACCGACTATGGCAAGCAGAAGCTTGAGGTTGACTCGTGGATCCGTGCAAACCTCAAGGACTATGTTATCTTCCGCCTTTCATGGCAGTTTGGCTTGCCCTTTGCCCACGTGAAAGTGTCCCCCGGAATCCTCGAACGTGTGATGAAGGCCGTAAAGACAGACACACCGACAAAGTTCACGGTAAACGAGAAGCGCTGCATGACATATGCGCAGCGTCTAGCGGATGGTTTTGGTAGGCTTACGGAGGCGCCAACCGGCGTTTATAACATCGCAAGCGAGAACGACCTCACGACTTATGAATCCGCAAGGTATATTGCGAAGAGACTCGGTTGCAGCGATGCTGAGACAGAGAAGCTTATCCTCCCTGACTATGAGCGCTACGCTGACCGTTTCCGCGACTATCGACTGGATGCAAACAAGGCGAAAGAGCTGGGCGTCCCCCTGGCAACGTTCGAAGAAGATGTCGACACCTGCCTAAAGGACTTCGGCCTTCTTTAGGATCACCCCGCCTGAGCGGCTGGCACTGGCCGCTCAGGCGGGCAACACGTACTGGTACGTGTCGCCCATGGGCACAAAGTCCACGCGAGGACAGGCGGCACCCAGCGCCAGCGGAAGCCACCGCACCATGTACTGCATTCCCGGCTCCTCGAGGTTGAAGTGTCCCACGGTAATGGCGCACTTCCCCTGTCCGAACATTGCGGCGTCTCGCACATACTCGCTCGTGGTGAAGTCGATGAATTCCATGGTCACGAGCGCGTCCACGCCCTCGGAGTCCATGCGGTTGATCTCTGCGGTGTCATGCTCGGGTACTCCTAGGACATGCATGGGAACGCGAACACGACGCACGGGCGCCGCAGCATCGCCAACAAGCCGGGTACCGCCAAGCCCAAGCCTCTTCACGATGTGTTGCGCCAACTCGCGCGCAGTCATCGCAGCGGGAAGCTCATAGTCAAGACAGCGAAACGTGTCACCCACGCGAAAGCTGGTCCATCCGAGCTTCTCGGCAAACCCATAGAAGATGCCATCGGCGCGTGTGCCGTCTGCAAGCGGAATACCTGCATGAATGTAGTCGTGGCAGCGCCAGACCGTCCCTCCCCACTCGTCCAAGAGGCGAAGCTTGGCCTGGAACGCGGTGTTGTGGGCCAAGACGTCCCTGCGATCCCCATGGTTCCAGAACAGGGCCTCATGAGAGATGATGAGGTTAGCCCCCAGCTCCCTGGCGCGCCGGATGACGTCGACCGTGGGCCAGATGCAGGTCACGATGCCTGTGCACTCCACACCGAGGCGGTCTTCTCCGTACGTGACGCGGTCTCGCGTGGTGGCGGGGTCTATCGGCAGGCCGGTGTCAAACGCCAGGTTGCCGCAGTACGCAATAACCCCCTCGATGACCTCTCCTACCAGCATCTTTCCTCCTACTCCAAGAAGCCGCCGGTCTGACGGTTCCAGAGGCTCGCGTACTCGCCACCACGCTCGACCAGCTCGTGGTGGGTGCCGTCCTCCACGACCTCACCGTGTGCAAGCACCACGATGCGGTCGAGCGAGGCAACCGTGGAGAGGCGGTGAGCAACCACAATGGACGTGCGCCCGCGCATGAGGTTCTCGAGCGCGCCCTGCACGAGCGCCTCGGACTCGGAGTCCAGCGCGGAGGTCGCCTCGTCCAGCACTAGGATGGGCGCGTCGACCAGGATGGCGCGGGCGATGGCCACACGCTGGCGCTGGCCGCCCGAGAGCTTGACGCCCCTCTCGCCCACCATGGTGTCGAAGCCGTCCGGCAGCCGCTCGATGAACTCGAGTGCGTTAGCCTCCTCGGCGGCACGGCGAATCTCCTCATCCGTAGCATCGGGCTTGCCGTAGGCGATGTTCTCGCGAATGGAACGGTGGAAGAGCAGCGCCTCCTGCGGAACGTAGGCAACCTGACGGCGAAGGCTCTGCTGGGTGCAGTGGCTCACGTCCTGCCCGTCCACCAGCACGCGCCCCTCCTGCACGTCATCCAAGCGCAGGAGGAGCTTGGTGAGCGTGGTCTTGCCCGAGCCGGAGCGGCCCACCAGGCCAACACGCTGGCCTGCGGGAATGTGAAGGTTGAGGTCCTCAAAGACGTAGTCGTCCTTGGGTGCGTCCGGATAGCGGAAGCGCAGGTTCTCGAAGTCGATGCGTCCCTCGGTGACGGCAAGCGGCTTTGCGTCCTCGTCGTCTGCCACGAGCGTGGGCTCGTCCAGCACGCGCGTCATCTC
This sequence comes from Tractidigestivibacter montrealensis, assembly GCF_024741235.1. Taxonomy (GTDB): domain Bacteria; phylum Actinomycetota; class Coriobacteriia; order Coriobacteriales; family Atopobiaceae; genus Tractidigestivibacter; species Tractidigestivibacter montrealensis. The sequence goes on from NZ_JANSKA010000001.1 coordinate 312,995, forward strand.
GGCAGCGTCGCCAAGGGCACGGTTGATGCGCTGCATCATGGAGTTGAAGTAGTTGAAGCGCATTGTGAGGTTATACGTGTAGGTGAACATCATGACCAGCGTGCCGGCACTAATGCCAAACCAGGCATTGCCGCCCACCACAAAGATCGAGACCACAAACATGATGGCAGTGATGAGCGCCGACGTGGTAAAGCCGCGACGCATGGTTGCACGCATGTTGACGTTCTCGGCCGCCATTGCCTCGCGATCTGCCGTTGTAAAGAGCCCGCGCTCGTAGTCCTCACGGCCGTAGGTCTTGACGGCAAGGATGTTGGTCACGGCATCGGAGAGCACGCCGGAGAGCTTGTTCTGGGCGCGCGACGCCTCTGCCGAGAGGGGCAGAATGCGCCGGTACATGCCATAGGCAATGACCACGTAGAGCACAAGCATCACCACGAGGATGGCAACAAAGAGCGGCGCGATCGGCGCGAGAATGCCCACCGTGAGCACGATGGAGGCAAGCGTTGGCCACAGCGAGTACGTCACCACGTCAACCAGGCCGGAGTAACCCGAGACAAACCGCGAGGTCTGGCTCACCAGGCTGCCGCCAAAGCGGCTGTTGTGGAACGTCATCGACTGGTTGGAGAGTGTGTCAAAGCACAGGCGAGAGAGTTGGTAGTCACCGTTGATCTCCAGCTTGTAGACTGAGTAGTCCTGGAGCTTGGAGAGCGTCTGACCAACAGCGTTCACCACGAGAAGCGCCAGCACATAGGGTCCAAACACGGGAAGCACCTGGTCTGCCGAAACGGGCGAGGCCTGCACACGGTCCACGATGAGGCCCATCACGTAGGTGTTCGCAAAGGTGAGAAGCGCGATGTAGCCCACCGAGCTCACGATGGAGAGCACAAAGGCACCAATCTTCTGGCGCGTGACTCCCCAGAAGTAGTGCAGCGTGCGACGGATGGTCGCGCGGTCGTTCTTGTCAGTTGGTCGAGCAGCCAAAACAATCCCCCTCAAGTTCTTTCGCCGCAAGCGGCGCGGGTGTAACTGATGTAGCTTGCCCCAAGCAAGCCAAACGATGCGCCGCATGCCTGTCATCGCGGCTAATTCACAAACAGGCGGGGCGTAACGGCCCCGGACTACTTCAGCTCGAACATCCCCCTAATGGCAGACATGATGTTGAGCATTGCGTCACGGCCGGCGACCCCAACAAGCCGGTACCCACGGGCCGAGAGGTCAAGACAGCGCAGCTGCTCTACGCAGGCGTAGCCCTTCACTGGGCTCTTCCCCATGTCGATATGGAGGGGGTACCCGTTATTCTTCGTAGTCACAGGGACTACTGCCGTCATGCTGGAGCGGCTGTTGAAGCCGTATCCACTCACGACGACGGCCGGCCGGTACTTGGCCGGCTCGTGACCGTAGGCCGGGCTAAAGTCCACCTCAACGATGTCACCCTGCTCGAGATGAGTCACTCCACGACCTCCCCGCCAACGTCCTTGCCCCAATCCACCTCGGCGGGCTGGGAAGTATCCTCGTGCCCCCTGAAGAGGGAGTCAATCGACACGTACGGAGCATCGCAATAGCACCTGTGGCTCTCCTCGGCAGGACGCATCATGATGAAGGGGCCGTTCTCGTCTGTCCCGCAGCTAATGCTAAGATTGGACCCCACGACAAGTCGCAGTGAGTCACAAACCGCCTTGGGAATGCGCACCGCCTTGGATGCGCCCCACGAGCAGAGCTTGGCCTCGCACTCCTCGACAACTGGCATAGCGCAACCTCCAATTAAAAAGATATCTTGAGAGATATCTTACCCCGTTGCAGTATGAGACGTGCGGGCAGGCACCCATCTTCTGCGGCGCAATCCTCCAGAAGTAATGCCCCGGACTTCATACAGAGCACAACGAGGCTGGAGCGCATCAAATGCCCCAGCCTCGCGCAATACTGACACAGGGAACCGCAGGTCAATCCCTGTTACAGCAATTCAATCGAGAAGCCTCTTTCGATTGTCTCGCCTGGGCGGCAAACCAGGCACCCGCGTTTGTGCTCGAAGATGTCATCCTCGTCGGAGCAGGTCGAGAGGCCACTCCATGGCTCGATGGCCACAAAGTCTGCGTTAGGCTTTGACCACACGATAAGGTATGGCATTTGGGGGAAGGAAATCTGCAGGCCGGGGGCCTTGCCACCATGAGAGAACGTTACACGACGGCTCGCAAGGCAGTCGTAAATCGTCTCGGCAAAATCGAAAAGCCGGTGTGAGAGATGCAGGACTTTGCCCTCCTGTGGCGCAACGTTCCTGTGAGCAACATCAATAAGTCCCGTAGATGGCACCGGCGTGCAGACATCGGTCTCGTTGCGCTCGAACTCGATGGTGTAGTCATCATATGCGTCCCCATCACGCAACGGGCAACGAAACGCAGGATGCCCGCCTATAAAGAACGGCATCGGCTTTTCGTCTGCATTAGTTACCCGATAGGTCACGTCAAGCGTGCGAGCATGCACCTGGTATTCTGCAGCCAACTCGAACTCAAACGGATATTGTGCAAGAGTTGACTCATCAGATCTCAGCACGAAGGTAGCCGAGTCCTCCCAGCTGTCAACAAGCTCGAATTGCATCTTGCGTGCAAAGCCATGGCGCTTGAGTCTGATGAGGTACCCTTCCTTGGTCATTGCCTTGTCGTTTCTGAGCCCCCCGCATATTGGAAACACGATAGGCGCCTGTCCGCTCCATACATCGGGATCCGGTTGCCATAGGTATTCCAATCCGGAGGAGTCTTTAACGGAGGTAAGTGTTCCTCCAAGTGAGGTGAGCACGACCGACATCTGATCAGAACTGATAGTGCACTCCATGAACCCTCTCCTTTTTGGAATGATGCTATTGGGAAACTTGGAAGGTTTGCCTACCTGCCGCCTACGCGACACTCTCGACAGCAGTCTCCTGGAAGAGTTTGTCGGCCACAGCGGGGTCAAATCGCCCAGTATGGGGAGAGAGACAGCTCGCAGACGCGCAGCTCATGGCAAAGCGCAGGCATTCGGGGGCTTCCATCCCACGTGCGATGGCAACTGCAAAGGAACCAACCATCGTGTCTCCTGCACCCACGGGGTTAACTGCCTGAATCTTGGGCGCATGGCCCCTGAAGACTCCCTCGTCACATGCCATGATTGCACCTGCAGCACCGAGGGAGACAACGACGATTTCTATTCCCCGCTCGTGGAGCTCCCGTGCCGCCCGCACCACTTCATTAACACCCTCGATCTTCCTGCCAAGGAGTTGGCCAATCTCATCAATGTTGGGCTTGACCATCGTGGGAAGCGCCCTGATGCCCTGCATGAGGAAATCGCCGGAGGCATCCAGTATCACGGGCTTCCCGACCTCACGCACAAGACGCACCAAATTCTGGTACACATCACTTCCCGCCCCAGCAGGAGCACTTCCACTCATGGTGACAACGTCAGACTGTTTTGCAAGCCCGAGGAGAGTTCCCATCATCTCATCGAATTCCGCTTTGTCGACTGGCCTGCCGGGCTCGAGGAACTCTGTTGAGCCACCACCTGGCTCAAGCACATTGACGCAGCAGCGCGTCTCGTTTTTCACTCGAACAAAGCGCTCCCTAATGCCATCTCTGGCAACCAACTCACAGAGGTAGCGCCCATTGTTGCCGCCAACAAAACCCGTGGCAACAACCGGCTCGCCGCAGGCCGCAATAGCCCGGGCGGCATTGAGGCCCTTTCCACCCGCAGAGTCTTCGCATTCCGCGACTCGCATCACGGTCCCCTTGGTTAAGGGCACGTTGATGCGATATGCCTTGTCAATAGATGCATTAAGCGTGACCGTGGTAATCATGGATGTCACTTCCACTTCTGACGGTTCCACCCGCGTGGAACAACATGGCTATCGCTTGGGTATCGAAGCGGTCGGGCAACCGCAGACGCTACTTGTCGGACGACTTGGAGTAGTCGGAGAGAATCTCCGTGAGGTTTCGAAGGACCTCTTCAGGGCTCGCAGACTCGCGCAGGCGCTCGAAGCCCCTTGCATCGCTGCCAAGCTTGTTAATCTCACGGAACATAGCCAAGTAGTGCTCGCCATCAAACTGCGCGGAGAAGAACATCAGGTCGACTTCCTCGCCCTCGCCAAAACGAATTCCGTCCTTGCACACGAGCAGGCCAAGCCCGTTCTTGAGTGCCCCATCCCAGCTTGCAGCATGCGCCAGTGCGATTCCCTGGCTGATAATGATGTAGCTTCCGTACTCCTCGACGTTCGCGATGGCCTTCTCGATGTAGTTCTCGGTGACATAGTCCGCCTCAAGGAGCGGAGAGGAGACCTTCCGGATTGCATCCTCCCAGCCCAGCGAGCCATTCTCTATCTGAATGAAGTTCTCCCTGAGATTGGAGATGAGTATGGAGTCCCGCTTGGTCTTTCCTTCCACCCGCTCGACTTCCATGAGGATCCTGCTCAGCTCGCGATCGAGAAATGCGACCTTATTGGCGTTTCCCTCGTGGTAGATGTCACTGAGACGTGCCACGAGAGTGTTGTCAATTGCTTGGGGGACAACCTTTGCGCGGCTGAGCTTAAATGCAAGCTCCTGAATCTCGTTGATATCCTCTACCGAAAGCACTGGGCTTACGTTGACCACGCGTACCTTATCCGTGTCGATGGGAACGGTCGAAATCACAAAGTCGACGTTGTTGAGCTTGCAATCACCCTCCTCGACTTCCCTACACGTGGCAATGCCGAGAATATTGAACTTGAAATAAGCCTTCACCTGGGCATCAAGATATCTTCCCGTGGCTGCAGAACTCGGGCACGCAATTAGGACGTTGCATACGCGAACGTTGCTCTCGTATCGATACAGCGCCGCGCACACATGGATGACAATCGAGTCTCGCATGCCCTTCCCAAGAGTCCTGCATAGGTAATCCTCGATGATGTGGAAATGTGGGGTGCAGGCACGATCAACACGGTTCACGAGCTCGCTCGTACCGTCTTTTTCACCAGAGGCATCCAGCTCGAAGCCATCGGCATCCCAGCGAGAAGAGCCCTTAATATGAGAGAAGAGCGCCTCGACAAGAAGGTCGTCACCCTGAAGGTCAATCCCCAGGTCCTTTCCCACTTGCATAAGAAAATGAGAGATTGCGCAGTAGAGGTCAAAGTCATCGAACCGTCTGATCTGCGGAGTCATATCCCGGCTGAGAATGATGCGCTCGATACCAAGAATCCGGTCTGCGCCAAGTCGGATACCCATGTCCATCGCAACGGACTTGACCAGGTTGCCAATTTGATCAAGATCGTCCGCCTCTCCCCCATCCTCAGAAGAGGGGACCTCCGGCTCGTTGAGCAAGACAACAAGAGTTGCGGCTATCTCATGCTCTGCGTCCATCGTGATATACGAATTGGTGGAGCGCAGGAAGGCTCGGACGCTCCTGTCGACGTCATCGAGGTGGACGTCAAACCGCAGGTGACCCTCTAGGACGTCGAGGAAGTAGCTGCCAGGGCAAAGACGCCTTGTAAGGATGCGCGAGAATGCCCCAATAAGAAAGTCCCTGCGCTGCTTGTCGCTTGCCTCGACACGCAATCCAAAGCTGCTTTTGCCCACAAGCCTTATCCCACACCTCTCTAGAAACGAGCCCGTCTCCCTTACGTCTGTTGCGACCGTATTGTGGGAGCAGTAGAACTCGTCGGCAATCGCCTGCACCGTTAGCCACTCGCCCGGTTTGAGTTGCAGCAATTCAGCCGCAATAAGGCATTGCCGCTCGTCAGGTGAAAGGTGATACTCGTAAAGGTCCATGCTATGCAACATGCTCTTGAGCGTCTGGGAGTTTGCGGAGGCAGGCTCGCAAACCCGAATGTGGTGCCCGGTTAGCTCAACCAGGCTCTCACCGTCTTGGCTTGCAAACTTGATTATGGAGGCGATATCCGCCCGAAGCGTCTTCTCCGAGATGTGGTAATCGCTCATCAAGACCGACAGCCTCAAAGCGTGGCGTGGATTGTTAGCGACACGATACAGAATCTCAGCAGTGCGCTCCTTCATTGCGGATACCGCCTCCTTCCCTAAGCGAGGTGCTCTGCAAGATAACTTGCTATCTGGTTGCTTGTCATGGTCGTAAATCTGTCCAAGACGGTATTATCCTGTAGCAGCCGGATGGTCTTGGTGAGGAATTCGAGATGCTGGCCAGGCGCGATGGCGAGATTGAAGACGTGGCGCGTCATGACCGCATCTTCCGGGTCATCCATCCTGTAGAAACTCACTGGCTCGTCGAGGCGTAGGTAGCACAGGGCATCGCGACGGATGGCGTCAGACTGGCAGTGCGGAAGCGCTACGGGTGTTTCACAGCAGATGCCCGTTGGGTATTCCTTCTCGCGATTGAGGCAGTCATCTGCAAACTTCTCGGTGACGCAGCCGTTAGCCTGGAGCGTATTTGCGCAGATTCTAATTGCCTCCTCGCTCGTAGAGGCAGACCCTTTGAGGGCCACAAATAGCTTTCCGCCGGCCTCACACTCAGCAGTATCGACGCTCTGGGTAACCATCTGAATCTCCTACATTATCAACGTTCAAGGACTAGGCTAGCTAGATGCCCATGGCACGAGCGATGAACTCAACAATCAGGCAGCCCGGGTTATAGCCAAAGTGAGATGCTGTGACGTAGCCGCCACCAAAGTCAATGCCGCAGGCGTTGAGCATGAGGGTTGCGTAGTCGGCGAACATGTTTGCGAAGAAGAGCATGAGATACATGAAGACGGTCATGCAGATGAGTGTCCTAAACACGTTGCCTTTACTAGCAAGGACAGCCATGGGAGCCACGTAACAGACCTCGGCGAGAATGGCAGCAGGGAAGAAACGCATGTCAGGGACGAGGAAGGACAGGCCAACGGTGATGGGAATCATGATTGCAGTGCAGGTGAGGCAGGTCGTGTCGCCAAGGGCAAGGGCAATGTCCATACCAACGTAAAGGGTGCTGTCTGTGTGAAGGTGCTTCTGAGCAAACTCGTTGGCGCCAGCTCCAATGGGAGTCAGACCCTCCATCATGATGGAGACCATACGGGGAATGAGCACGAGAACACCGGCCATACCTGCCATGAGTTTGATGATGCCAGGGACGTCCTGCTGGGTCATAAGGCCAAGGAACAGACCAACGAAGAGACCGATGATGGCAGGATCGCCCAGGATACCAATCTTGGAAGAGAGCTTGTCGATGTTGAGGTCAATCTTGTTAAGACCAGGGATGTGATCGATGATCTTGTTGATGAGCCAGCTCATGGGGTACTCGTAGACCACATAGCCCAGGCAGGTGCAGGCCGTGCCATCAAGGCCGTAGTACTCCGCCCAAGAGGGGGCAATTTTCTCGGCGGCAAAGAGGTCAACAACAGAGAGCGCAAGCGTCACCAGAAAGCCGATGAGTGCGTTATCGAAGAGAACCCACGCAAGGGCTCCAGGCACGAGAAAATGCATGAAGTTCCAAATGTCGACGTTAAGGACATTGGTCTTCTTGGCCTGAATGAGCAGAATGTTGACAATGATGATGGCTGGGATAACAAAGACAGCATACGGTGCGGTCCACGAAGCGCCACCAAGCGCGGCAAAGCCGATCTCTGCTACGTCATAGCCACTACCCAGCGCAGAGTAGTAGTCAAAGACCGGCTGCATAATCTGCATCAGGAAGTTGATGACAAGCACGACGCCCTGAAAGCCGATACCCACGAGAAGGCCGGCCCTGATGGCCTGTGACGGCTTCATCCTGAAGAAGATTCCCAGGATTGCGATTACGACAGGGAGCAGAACGGTGGCTCCCAGACTCATGAACTCTTGAAAAAAGCCCACGATGGCACTGATGACGACATCCATAGATGACTCCTTCTAACGAGCGCGGGGTGCTTGGATAGCGGTTGGGTTACTCTGCCTGAACTGCCTTGAGAAGGTCGACGAGCTTCTTAGCGCAGGCATCCTTATTGATGCCAGAGATAAGCGGAAACACGGTCATATACGGCCTGTCCAGAGGCTTCTTATAGTTAGCCGTGGTGAGGACAACGTCCACGTCATATTGCTTGGTGGGGACTTCGGAAATGGTGCCTTTGAAGACCTGGACCGGAATGCCGGCATCGGCAGCGATTTGCTTTACCTTCTCCTGTGCGACTGTGGACGTTGCAACGCCGCTACCACATGCCACAAGAACCTTCACTGAGGACTTCATTACGACTCCTTCTTGCTGTCTGTCTACGTGATTCACAGGGGCTGTTCGCTAGTCGCGCGGAAGTGCGCGAAGACTCTGGACAATCTGCTTGTAGCTCTCCTTGTGGCCAAACAGCCCCGCATTGCCAAGGCAGAAGCCGTCCACCCCTGCCTTCCAGAGATCTGCCACGCTTTGCGCCGAGACGCCCCCATCGACGAGAATCTTATAGCCGTAGTAGTCCTTAGCCTCCACAAGCTTCTTAATCTTCTCGTCAACGAACGGAAGAGCCTTCTGGCCGGCAAAACCAGGGTTGACGCGCATAACTAATACGTAGTCGCATACGTTGAGAGCTTCCTTGGCGGTCTCGAATGAAGTGCAGGGACTGATTGCAAGGCTGGACTTGGCACCAATGTCTCTAATATGCTGGAGCGTGCGGGTGACCTGGCTATCCTCCTCTCCATGAACATGCACAATCTGGGCTCCGAGTCTGACGAACGTGTCCACATATCTCGCGGCATCTCGCACCATGAGGTGCACATCACAGACGCGATCGGTAAGCTTGCGAATGGCAGAAACATCCTGAGGACCAAGTGCAATGTTGGGGACAAATGTGCCGTCCATGATGTCTAGGTGATAGAGGTCGATTCCAGCATCATCGAGCTCCCCCATGGTCTTGGAGAGGTTCTCGTAGCTCGCGCAGTTCATGCACGCGCCAATGATCTTCTCCCCGTCTTTCCAGTCTTCTGGAGTACGCATTACCTTTCCCTTCTCTTTGTGTAGTCGAATTTTTCGACTACTCTCTCCCGAAAAATGGCCAATCCGCAGGTAGTGCTAGCGCTCGCAGTTGAGCAGGATCTTCCCCTTGACCCGTCCTGGGGTCTTGAACTCATCAAATGCTTCCGAAATCCTGGAGAGCGGGTACCTGGCGTAAATAAAGCCCTCGTCGTAGGGCATCATGCCGGAGCGGTAGGCATCTGCGGTAAGGGTCCACTCGTGGCCCGGGAAGGGGGCAGAGTAGCTGAGCCATGAGCCCGTAAGCGTGAACTCTCGGCGATGCAAGTGCTCCCACTCCTGCGGGGTAAAGGTGATATCGCGGTTAATCTTGCCGATGAGTGACGCCTGCCCCTTGTTGGCAACGATGTCGAAGATCATCTTCATGGTGGCCACGCTGCCGGCGGTCTCGATTACGTAGTCATAGCCACGCCCGTTGGTTATGGCGTTTACCTGGTCCTTCCAGTCCTCATCCATACTGTTGACTGTACTGGTGGCACCCATCTTCCTTGCAAACTCAAGGCGATCCGGCAGAATATCAAAGACGGTAACTTCACGAGCACCAAAGGCCTTGGCCCATTGTGCCGTAATGATTCCAATGGTGCCCCCTCCGAGAACAGCGACGGTACCGCCCCCGTGATAATCAAGGCGCTCGAGACCGTGGAGCGCGACGGCAGTAGGCTCAATAAGAGCCGCCTGCTCATAGGAGACGCTAGCGTCAAAGGTCACAGCGCACTTCTCAGGGATTACCACGTACTCAGCAAAACTGCCGGGTTGACGAGTGCCAATGAAGCTGTAGTGGCTACACAAAGAGTAGTCACCGCGCTGACAGTCCTCGCATGTCCCGCAGGGGACAAGCGGCGCACCCGCAACATTCTCCCCAACCTTCACGGAGGTAACGCTTTCCCCAACTCCAGCGACAACGCCGGAGAACTCGTGACCGAGAATGATTGGATAGAAGTGCGCGGCATCACCAAGAACGCGCGGCACATCAGAACCGCAAATTCCGGTCTGCTTGACCTTGACCAGAACTTCGTTGGGGCCAGGGCTTGGTTTATCAACCTCCTCGTAGCGCATGTCGTTCTTACCGTGAAGAACCCCTGCCCACATCTTCTCGCCCACGAGAGCACCTCCCTTTGTTTGGCCCCTCAACGGAGCCGTCTGCGTGTGTGTAACTTGAATGTAAGGACGAGCGTTGAGCCGCAACAGCCCAAGAGGCGTCGGTAGCCAGATACCGGAATTGTCGGAACATGCAAAACAGCCACATTGATTTGCAACATGTGCGTTCGTGCAGCAATTCCACAGGCCAAGCCCATGACGAATCCACGGCGTGATACAGTGAAGCCACAGGAAACGCGCTGTTACTGACGGATAATCGTGGGACACCACGGGGAAGCAGCGTGAACACAACCCGCCGACCGTCTGGGCAAGCGCACCTGAGTGGGTGCTTGCCCGCTGCTGTCTTTTAGGGCCGGGCCCGCTCGCGTGCGCACGAGAGAAGAGAGGACCCATGGAGGATCTGCTCGAGCTACTGCGCGACAACCCCTATCCCGGACGCGGCATTGTGGTTGGCAGCCACTGCGTCTACTACTGGATCATGGGACGCAGCTCCAACAGCCGGAACCGCGTGTTTGTGAAGACCGAGGACGGTATTCGTACCGAGGCGCACGACCCCGCGCTTCTCGAGGACCCCAGCCTCATCATCTACCACCCCGTTCGCACCATGGGCAAGGACCTCGTGGTGACCAACGGCGACCAGACCGACACCATCGTCGAGAAGAGCGACTTTGTCGCCGGCTGCATGGCGCGCGAGTACGAGCCGGATAAGCCCAACTACACGCCGCGCATCAGCTCGGTGCTGCACCCCGATGGCTCGTTTGAGCTCTCCATCCTCAAGCGCGCGCGTGACGGGCGCTGCGCACGCGAGTTCTTCTCGTACGAGGGCACCGATGGCGGATGCGGCTACTTCATCAGCACCTACCAGGGAGACGGCAACCCGCTTCCCAGCTTTGCGGGCGAGCCCATCCACGTAGGCGTGGGGAGCCCCGAGGAGGTCTGGGCGGCGCTCAACCCCGATAACAAGGTCTCGCTCTACACCAACGTGGAGGGCGAGGTGCGCATCTTCAACAAGAACCTCGGCGACTAGGGCCGACGGAGGGTTAGCGCGGCATGTCTTTCCTGCGGACTCAAACAGCGCTTCGCGAACTCGCCGCAGGAAAGACATGCCGTGCGCCCGCCGGTCCTCGTCGCCTCCACCCCCTGATGTAGTTGCAACTCTTTTGGGGTTGCTTGTGTGTCACGGCTGATGGTCTTGCAGCCGTACTACGTCACTCAAGGTCTTTCTTCTCGCCCCAGGCTCTTCGTCTCTTGTCTGCGGCGAGTTCGCGAAGCGCTGTTTGAGCAGCAGACAAGAGACGAAGAGCCTAGTTTGAGAAAGGAAACACATGAACTCGCTTGAACTCAAGTACGGCTGCAATCCCAACCAGAAGCCTGCACGCATCTTCATGGCGGATGGCTCCGAGCTGCCCGTGACGGTGCTCTCCGGCACGCCGGGCTACATCAACTTCCTCGACGCCCTCAACTCCTGGCAGCTCGTGCGCGAGCTGCGCGAGGCAACCGGCATGCCTGCGGCCGCGTCGTTCAAGCACGTCTCGCCCGCCGGCGCCGCAGTGGGGACACCGCTCTCCGAGGAGGACAAGAAGGCCTTCTTTGTGGATGACGAGGGCGAGCTCACGCCCATTGCCTGCGCCTACATCCGTGCGCGCGGCGCGGACCGCATGAGCTCCTTTGGCGACTGGGCGGCCCTCTCTGACACCTGCGACGAGCGTACCGCCCTCTACCTCAAGCACGAGGTCTCGGACGGCATCATTGCCCCCGGCTATGCCCCGGAGGCGCTCGAGATCCTGCGCTCCAAGAAGCACGGCAAGTACAACGTGATCCAGATTGACCCCAACTACGTCTGCCCAGCCGTCGAGCACAAGGACGTCTTTGGCATCACCTTCGAGCAGGGACACAACTTCTCGAAGATTGACCGCGACCTTCTCGGCAACGTGGTGACCAAGAACAAGGACATCCCCGAGGCAGCAAAGATCGACATGATCGTGAGCCTCATCACCCTCAAGTACACGCAGTCCAACTCCGTGTGCTACGTGAAGGACGGCCAGGTCATTGGCGTTGGTGCCGGCCAGCAGAGCCGCATTCACTGCACGCGCCTTGCCGGCAGCAAGGCCGACACCTGGTGGCTGCGTCGCCACCCCAAGGTACTTGGCCTGCACTTTGTTGACGGCATCCACCGTCCAGATCGTGACAACGCCATCGACCTCTACATCTCGGACGAGCACGACGACGTCCTGGCCGACGGCGCCTGGCAGCGCATCTTTGCCGAGAAGCCCGAGGTTCTGGGCGCGGACGAGAAGCGCGCATGGCTCGCCCAGCAGACGGGCGTGACGCTGGGCTCCGATGCCTTCTTCCCCTTTGGCGACAACATCGAGCGCGCGCACCGCTCCGGCGTGACCTACGTGGCGGAGCCCGGCGGCTCCATCCGCGACGACAACGTGATCGAGGTCGCCGACCGCTACGGCATGGCCATGTGCTTCACGGGCCTGAGGCTGTTCCACCACTAGGGTTCGAGCTCAAGCTCCCGCACGCGGCACTCGTTCTTCTCGCCGCCCTGCCAGGTACCTTTGGCGGGGCGGCGAGGTTTCATTCCCACGTGGGCAAGAACGCGCTCGCTTGTCACGTTGCGCACGTCAACCGTAGCGGTAAGGCGACCGAGGCCCAGCGTGCATGCCAGGTCGACCACGGCCTGGCACATCTCGGTGGCAATGCCTCTCCCCCACCAGCAAGGGTCGACCGTGTAGTCGAGCTCGCACGAGCCATCGGACGTCTCGACAAAGACCATGCCCACAAGCCCTTCGGTACCCTTGGGGCATGCGGCAAACTTGAGGTCAAGAGGCAGGCCGTCAGGTCCAGTCTGGCCGGCATCTGCCTGCGCGTATGCGGGCAGGAAGAAGCGCTCCAGCTGGCTTATTGCGTCCCCCTCGGACATCATTGGCCCAAAGGGCAGGTACCGCGTGACCTCCTCGGTAGAGTTTATGCGGTAGATGGCGGGCGCATCCGCAAGCGTGTAGCGGCGTAGCATGAGCCGCTCCGTCTCTAGGGGCAGGTGCTCGATCACATGCATGGTGGTTGCCTCTCAACTCATATAACCGGGCTCCAGTATCACACGAGAGACGTGCAGACTTTAACGCAGCATGTCCATCCAGCCTCTTTGCAGCGTAGTCTTTTTAGAGCAAGCCGTCCCGGATACCTTGAACGCGGCATCCGGGACGGCATCAAACCGCAAAAGGTGTCTTGGTGACAGGAGCCACCTAAGCGAAGGCGCGGCGAAGCACGCCGCGAGCCTTCTCGCTCGCAAAGGCAAGGATGTTGTCGCCCTCGCAGAGACCAGTGTCCCCCTTGGGGATGATGACGTCACCAGCGCGGTCGATTGCGATAATCACAGTCTCGTCGGGGAGCTGCAGCTCGCTCACGCGCTTGCCGTCTGCGCTGGAACCTGGGCGAATCTCGATCTGCACGAGCGCGTGGTTGTCCTTGCCCAGGCGCATGATCGTGAACACGTCCTCCATGTCGAGCCCCTCCTGAACGGAGCGCGCAAGGAGGTCTGCCTGGTTGATGCCCACATCGACACCCATGGACTCGTTGAACATCCACGCGTTCTTGGGGTTGTTAACGCGCGCAACAACGCGAGGGACCCGGTACTCGACCTTCGAGAGGGTCGAGACAACCAGGTTGACCTCGTCGCTTCCCGTTGCGGCAATGACCACGTCGGCATTAAGGATGCCAGCCTTCTCGAGAATCTCGGGGCTCGTCCCGTTTCCGCAGATGATGTCCAGGTCGGGAAGGGCAGCACGGAACTTCTCGACAGCCGTCTTTCTGTTCTCGATGATGGTGACCGAGGAACCATCGTCCTTGAGGATGGGCGCGAGGTAGGTCCCCGTCTTGCCACCGCCCACAATGATGATCTGCATGAGAGATCCCCCCTACTCCGTCTTGCCCAGAATATGAGCGAACTTCTCCAGGGAGCTGCTCGCCACCGCCGCGTAAACCACGTCACCGTGGCCCAACAGGGTCCCAGACGTGGGAATGAAAGTCTGGTTGTTGTGGGAAATCGCAACGACCTTGATCTCGCCGACCACCGTGATCTCCTTGACTGGCAGGTTCTCCAGCAGGGGCGGCACGTCGGCACGCACAATCTGAACCTCGCCCGTGCCCACCTCGAAGACCGAGTCCTGCTGGTGATACGTGAGGAGCTCGCAGGCCCTACGCACGCCCCAGTCGGTCGTCGAGATGGTTTGAATGCCCAACCTGCGATATGTATCGGCCTTGGTCACGTCGTACATTCGGGCAATGACGCGCGGAACCCTGTAGGAGTCGCGGGCGATGCGCGCAATCACGATGTTCGCCTCGTCTGAGGTGGTGCAGGAAATGACCGCCTCGGCGCGGTCGATGCCGGCCTTCGCGAGAACGTCGCGGTCGAAGCCGACGCCTGCGAGCTTGCGGCCGGTGTATCCCTCGCCGAGCTCCTCGAGGCGCTCGGGGTTCTGGTCGATGGCGCACACGTTGTGCCCCTGGCGATCGAGCTTCCTCGCGAGCCCTATGCCCATGCGGCCGAGCCCAACGATGATAACGTTCATGACGTCCTACCTTTCACTCTGGGTGTCCATGCGGACGCCGTTGCGATCATAGTGGCCTTGCCTGCGAACGATTGCCTTCCTCGCCTCTTCGAGCGCAAGCACCGCAGGGGGCAGAAGCACGAGGTAGAGGTAGTCCCACGCGTTGAGCGGGCAGGTGTGGAAGACGTCCTGGAACGGCGGGAACAGGGTGATGAACACGATGAGTGCCACTTCGAACAGTATTCCCTTATTGACCTGCTTGTTCGAGAACAGGCCCACCGAGAAGACAGAAGCAAGCTCCGTGCGGCAGTTCATGACCTCGCCGATCTGCGAGAACACGATGGCCGCGAGCGCCATGGTCGTTGCCCTCACGTACGTGGGGTCGAGGTCCGCGCCAACGCCGAACATCGTGTCACCAGGACGCCAGCCCGCCGCCCACTGGGCGAAGAAGAACGCACCAAGCGAGGAGAGAGCGCCGAGAATGCCGTACCACAGGAACGCCTTGCGCATGACCTTCCCCGTGAGCAGGGGCTCGGAGGGGTCTCGCGGAGGACGGTTCATGACGTCCTTCTCCGGGGGCTCGGAGCCCAAGCCGAGGGCAGGGAACATGTCGGTACCCAGGTCGATGGTGAGAATCTGCATCGTGGTGAGAGGGAGCGGCACGGCGCCGCCAGAGAACAGGTAGACAGCGGAGGGGACAGCCTCGGGCACGTTGGAGTTGAGGATGTAGAGCATGAACTTCCTGATGTTCGCGTAGACGGCCCTGCCCTCCTCGACCGCGCTCACGATGGAGGCGAAGTTGTCGTCCGTGAGAATCATGTCGGCAGCTTCCTTGGCGACGTCGGTCCCCGTCACGCCCATGGCAACGCCGATATCGGCCTTCTTGAGCGCGGGGGAATCGTTGACGCCGTCACCCGTCACTGCGACGACCTCGCCCATTGCCTGGAGGTTCTCAACAACGCGGAGCTTCTGCTCAGGAGCCATGCGAGAGAAGACAACCTCGCCCTCGAGGGCCTTGCGCAGCTCTTCGTCCGAGGTCTTCTCGAGCTCAGGGCCGGAGAACACCTTTGGGTGGGCGCTCTTCACAATGCCGATCTTCCTGGCGATGGAGACTGCAGTCAGACCGTAGTCGCCAGTAATCATGATGACGCGGATGCCAGCGCGATGACATTCAGCGACTGCAGCGGCAACCTCGGGACGCGGGGGATCCTGCATTACCTCGAGGCCAACGAAGGTCAGGTCATGCTCGATGACGTCTGGGGTGTACTCGCTGACGGAAGTGGGGACGCCCTTCTCGTCACGATGAATCGGTCTATAGGCAACCGCAAGCACGCGCAGGCCGTCCTCCGCATACCCGTCGTTGGCATGCATGATCTTGTCGCGCAGGGAGTCGGTCATCTCGACGACCTCGCCGTTCACGCGAACCTTCGTCGAAAGACGCACCAACTCGTTGGGGGCGCCCTTCACGAACGCCACGCGGGTAGCCCCGTCGAGGGGACGCTCAAGCTGGTGGATGGTGGACATGCGCTTGCGACGGCTCTCGAAGGGAAGCTCGCGCACGCGGGGGATGAGGCGCTCCTCCTCGGAGAGGTCGAGGCCTGCCTTCTGCGCGGAGACGAGTAGGCACGCCTCGGTAGGGTCACCGAGTACCGTGTAGCGTCCGCCCTCCTTCTCGGGCTCGATAAGGCGTGCATTCGAGCACAACGCACCGCCAACGAGGAGCAGGCGGAGGTCATCGTCGTCTGCGGCCGAGAAGCTGCGCCCATCAGCGCGGACCTCGCCCTTGGGTGCGTAGCCGACCCCCGTGACCTCGTACTCGCGAGATGGAGTCCACAGGTGGTTTACGGTCATCTCGTTCTGGGTGAGCGTACCCGTCTTGTCGGTGCAGATGACGCTCGTCGAGCCCAGGGCCTCGACCGAGGAGAGCGACTTGACGAGGGCATTGCGCTTGCTCATGCGCTGAACGGCCATTGCAAGCGAAAGCGTGACCGTGGGGAGCAGGCCCTCGGGTATGAAGGCAACAACCATCCCGAGTGCAAATATGAAGGAGGCAGCGATGCTGTTGTGGACGAACACCACGTCAAGCACGAGAAAGACGATGCCCATGAACAGCGCAAAGACGGTGATCTGCTTGGTGAGGTGATCAAGCTGCTTCTGGAGGGGGCTCTGCTTCTCGCCCATGTTCTGGGTGAGGCTCGCGATCTTGCCAAACTCGGTCGACATGCCGATCTGCGTCACGACCACGCGACCGTTCCCCTCAGAGACGGAGGTGCCCTCGAAAACGAGGTTGGGGGTCTCAGAGGCAGTGAGGTCCTCGTCGAGCACCGCATCGGAGGTCTTGCGCACGGGGTTGGACTCGCCTGTGAGCGTCGACTGGTCTACCTGCAGGTCGCTCGCGCGAACAACCCGACCGTCGGCAGAGATCTTGTCGCCCTCCTCGAGGAGCATCACGTCACCGTGGACGAGGTCCTCCGCAAGGATCTTCTGCTCGTGACCGTCACGAATGACGTTCACGTATGAGGGGAGCATCTTCTTGAGCGCTTCGGTCGCCTTGTCTGCCTGGTGCTCCTGCCAGTAGCTGAAGCACCCGTTGATGACATTCACCAACCAAACTGCCACACCAAGCTCGGGCATGCCGGCAACGAAGGCGATGATGCCGGCGACCCAGAGCAGAATGGCCATGAGGTGCGTGAAGTTTGAGAGAAAGACGACAACCTGGGACTTCTTCTTGGTTGCCTGAATGGTGTTCTTCCCGCACTGGGCTTGGCGGCTTGCCGCCTCGTCGGACGTGAGACCAGCCGCAGCCGTTCCCATCGCAGAGAAGACCTTGTCAGGCGTGAGCTTCGCTATCTCCTCGATTGGAGAGGACGAAGCCTGCTTGGGAGCTTCCACGAAGGCCCTCCTTTCAACTAGATGCACACCATCCCGCCATGGGCGGCGTGCATGGCATCGACGATGGCGTCGACGCAAAGGAAAGCCTATCCATCGCGGCACCCCCCAAAGCCTAGTTTGGGAGCGCAGCCGAATTCAGCATACCTGCAGCATAAAAAACTAATGAGTCAGCGATAAAGATGCCATTAAAGGCGCAAGTAGATTTAGTAATGTTGTCTTAATTTATCCTTATTGTGTGAAAGCAGGCCCACAAGCGCGATGGCCTGGCCCAAACCACCCTGGACTATGCGTCGCGCGTGGCGCCCTCGCCCTGGCCCATCCCAACCATGCGATAGCCAACCCCTACGTGCGTCTGAATGTAGCGGGGGTGGGCGGTGTCGGTCTCGATCTTCTTGCGGAGCGAACCCATGTATACCCGAAGCGAGGCAAGGTCGCCCCCCTGGCCGTCTCCCCACACCTCGTGGAGGATGTAGTCGTGGGTGAGAACCTTGCCCACATTGTGCGAGAGGAGGCAGAGGAGCTTGTACTCGATTGGGGTGAGATGCACTTCGCTGCCAGCCAGCGTCACGATTCCCGCGTCATAGTCGATGCGAAGGTCGCCGTCCTCGAAGACAGACGGTGTGGGTGTGGGCTCGGCATTGGCTGCTCCCGAGTAGCTCAGCCGGCGAAGGGAGCTGCGAATCCGAGCGAGAAGCTCCCCGACCGAGAAGGGCTTTGTCACATAGTCGTCGGCACCGGCGTCCAGGGCGTCGATCTTGTCGGCATCTTCCGCTCTGGCGCTCACGACGATGATGGGCATCTGCGACCACCCGCGTATTGAGCGCACGACCTCCACGCCATCGATGTCGGGAAGTCCAAGGTCAAGGAGAACCAGATCTGGGTTGTCCGTTGCTGCCCGCGCTATTGCCTCGCGACCGGTGACGGCGACGACGCGCGCGTAACCATATGAGTCCAGAGCGGTCGCGATGAGGTTGCGCACTGCTGCGTCGTCCTCGACTACGAGTATTCTGGGCTGGCCATTGGCAGTTGTCACCGGCATTCCCCTCCAGACAGGTCCCGCGCGGGAAGCGTAAAGGTGAACACGCACCCATGCGGCCTAGCGGAATCAAGGCGAATCGAGCCACCATGAGCCTCAACTATAGACTTGCAGAGCGAAAGTCCAAGGCCGAAGCTCCTACGACCATCGGCGAGACCATGGCCCACAGTATAGAAGGTTTCGAAGACCCCATCACGATCCCCGGGTGGTATCCCCGGACCATCGTCCGATACGCTGGTCTTCACCCAGCTGCCGTCTCTCCGCAGGGCAATCGTGATGTGCGAGGCAGCCGGCGTGTACTTTACCGCATTGTTCACCAGGTTTACTATCACCTGCACCATGAGACGCGCGTCCACGTCTACCAGGCAGTCGCCATCCGAAGGCTCAACGACGAGCGAATGCTCCGAGACGCGCCTGTCCACGTGGCGAAGTGCTTCCTCGATTATGTCATCCATGAGCTCGAGGCTAGTATTAAGACGCATCCCCCCATTCTCTAGGCGGGTGATCGCCAGGAGGTTCTCCACGGTTTCACTGAGCCAGGCTGCATCAGACCGTACGCCCTCGAGGAGACGACGGGATTCAGTAACATCGAGAGACCCATCCCTGTCGAGAAGAATGTCGGCGCTACCGATGATCGAGGTCAGAGGCGTCCTCAGGTCATGCGAAATGGAGCGGAGGAGATTGGCACGGAGCCGTTCCTTCTCCGCGCTCATTTGCGCCTCCTCGCGTTCCCTAAGCGCTCGAATACGACCCAGTGCGAGTGTCGCCTCACCAATGACGGCGGAGGCGACACTTCTCTCGTTGGGTTCGAGGGGTCGGTCGCCCATGAGGATGCCCATGACGCCCTCAGACGGTCGCTTGTCCCCTACGGGCAAGTAGAGTCCGGAGGCAGAGGAGAAGCGGGGTGTGCCTTCTCCCGCCGGCTCGCCATTTTCGAAGGCGCACATCGCGACCGACGGTTCGGTTAGCACATCAAGACCCCAGGCCGGGCTCTCCCCAGCAGGGGTGAAGCTCCGTCGAGGCTCGACCTTCTCGCCCGTTGACTCATACCAGACCACATCTCGGTCGAGGAGCTTAGCGAGCTGGGCTCCTGTCGCCTCGAGAACCTCCGTGGGGCCCTCGAGCCCCTGGAGCATGTGATCGGTCTCGAGGAGCACTCTCAGGAGCCTTGAGGTCTCCTGCTCTCCTCGAATCCGCTGACGCAGCTCTACGGAAAGCTCGCTCGAGACGAACGCGACTATGCACATGACGATGAACTCTCCGGGATACTGGCTGCCCCATGCTGCAAAGGAGAGTCGCGGTGACGTGAAGAAATAATTAAACGCGAGTACCGAGACGGCAGTAGAAATCACGCTGAGGAGGCGGCTGTTTGTGAAGAGCGCAACTAGCTGTACGGAGAGCACGTAGACCACAACGATTGACGCAGCACCCATCCCGAGGGAATCAAACCCCATGCCCACGGCCGTCGCGGCCACAAGGAGCCCAGCCATCACGATGGCGTCGACGACGTGGCGGGTACCGCAGGACAGCCTCTCGCGAAACTCGACGATTGATGAGAGATGCCCGGATTGGATAACCGACTCGTGCCTCATCGCTCTGGGACCTCCCGCGCCTTGGGGTCGCAGCATGCGTAGGCCAGGCGCTCATCGCCGTTGCGGCCAATCCTGATGATGCCGCAGTACGAGAACCCCCTGCTGTCGAGAAGGCCCTGCATGGGCTTGTTGTCGCGATGGGTGTCGACGCGAAGGTTACGCCCGTGCTCCAGCGCCCAGTCGAGCATAGTGCCACCGACACCCCTCCCCTGGCGCAAGACGGCGAAGCGATGCACCATGTCGTAGGGCTCGTCGTTGGGCCACGAGCCCTCAAAGATGTGCGCGTAATCCGGCTCGGGACCGGAGAGAAACGCAAAGCAGCCGAGCACCTCGTCGTTTTCGTCCACGCAGACGCGCAGCGCCCCCGTGGAGATGTCCTGCTCTACCAGTTCGCGCGGAGGAAAGCTGTCTCCCCACTGGTTGGGGTTTCCGGACTTGCACATGAAGGCACGGGCGCTCTTATAGACGGCGAGCGCGCCTTTGAGGTCTGCAGGGGTTGCTGGACGAATGTGCATGAATGCTCCCAAGAATAAGGGCTTTGAGCTGCACGCCATTGTAACCCCTTGAATGCGACAACGTATTATTGTGGTGACTAGATGACCAAGAAGAATGCCCGGCAACGCGCGTGACGTAGCCGGGCGAAGGCGATGCCTGACCCCTTGGCTCTACTCGTGGTAGTAGGGCTGGCCGTTGGCCGCCGGGCCCATGTGCTTCGAGACGAAGAGCACGAGCGCGATGAGCGTGACCATATAGGGAATCATCTGGAAGAACTGGTACGGAGTGCCCTGGATGTTGACCTGCAGGACGATCTGCAAGGCATCGCAGAAGCCAAAGAGCATGCAGGCGACAAGCACGCCCAGGGACTGCCAGCGTCCGAAGATGACTGCCGAGAGGGCGATGAAGCCGCGGCCGGCAACGATGCCATCGGCGTACGTGCTGGTGTAGCACAGCGTGAGAAAGGCACCGCCAAGCCCGGAGAGGGCGCCGCAAATGACGCATGCAAGCACCTTGGTCCCAATCACGTTGATGCCGAGAGTGTCCGCCGCCTGGGGGTTCTCGCCAACGGCACAGTAGTTGAGGCCGGCGCGATATTGCGTGAAGAACATGGCAGAAAGCGGAACGAGCAAATATGCAATATAGGCGAGCGGGGTCTGCTGGAAGAGCGCCGGACCAATCACTGGGATGTCGCTCAGGAGGGGGATGCTCACCGTTGCCATCTGGACGCCCTGGGCGAGCGCGGAGGAGTCGCCAAACGCAACCTTATAGAAGAAGGAGGCGAGGGCAGGCGCCAGAATGTTGATTGCCATTCCAAGCACCACCTGGTCAACGCAGAGCTTAATCGTACAGTACGCATAGATGAGGTTGATGAGGACGCCGGCGACCATTCCCGCGAGCACACCGACCCAGGGGTTGCCCGAGAAGTAGCCAGCAAGAAAGCCAGCGAGTGCCCCGCCAGACATCAGACCATCCAGGCCGATGTTCACCATGCCGGCACGCTCGCTGAAGAGCTCCGCAATCGCCACCAAGAGCAGGGGAACGGTCATTCTCATCGTGGCCGAAAGAATGTCAGGAAGTGCCGAGAGAATCGTGTCCATTACGCCCTCGCCCCCTCTTTTCCCGTGGTTCCGGCAACAGACGCCATCGCACCCTCTGCCCTTGCTGGCTTGGCATCCCTCCGCGCGGCGAGCACCGCAAGGAACTGCTTCGTCTTAGGGAGCCTGAGCCACGCCATGCCGGAGACGGAGAAGATGATGATAAGCGCCCGGATGATCTCAACGATGGCAGTGGGGACGGCGATTCCCACCTGCATGGACGAGGCGCCTGTGGTCAGAATGCCAAAGAAGATAGCGACGAACAGAGATCCAATGGGGCTGAGCTGTGCTATTAGCGCAACGGCAACGCCGTCGAAGCCAAAGCCGGACCCAAAGCCGCTCATGAGCCTGTACTGCTTGCCCAGAAGCTCAATGGACCCTCCCATGCCCGCGATGGCACCCGAGATGATGAACGACACAAAGATGAGTGCCTTCACCGGGAAGCCATTCACACGCGAAGCAAGGGGGTTAAGGCCAACCGCACGGACCTTGAAGCCAAAGGACGTCTTATCGAGCACATATGCGACAAGGATGGTGAGAATGACCGCAACGATGACACCCGCGTGGATGCGGAAGCCGGGGAACTTGTAGAGCATGAGCGAATCGGGAACCGAGGGCGTCTGGGGATTTGCCCCATCTCGAAGGACGCTCGTGTAGACATAGCTCATGAAGAGCGTGGCCACATAGTTGAGCATAATCGAGGTGATCATCTCGTTGAGGCCGCGCACGATCTTCATGACTGCGGAAATTGCCGCCCACACCGCACCCACGATGATGCCCGCGAGGATGCAGAGGAGAATGCCTGGCACTCCCTCGACTCCCGAGGTGAGCGCGACCGTGACGCTCGCAACCGCGCCCATGATGAACTGGCCCTCTCCGCCAAGGTTAAACACACCGCACTTGTAGGCAAAGGCAGCAGCAAGCGAGGTGAAGATGAGCGGACATGCGCTCACAAGAGAGCTGGCAATCTTCTGAGGGTTGCCAAGCGAGCCGGAGAAGAGCAGGGCATATCCCTGCACGGGGTTCTTGCCCAGGCAGGCGATGACGATTCCGCCGATGACAAACGAGATCAGGATGGCTACGAGGGGCGCCAGGAACGAGAAGATGCGCTCGTACCTCATTGCAAGCGATTCCCTCTGCTTCTTGTCGGTAATTGCACTCATTGCAACCTACTTCCCAGCCATGGCAAGAGAGATTTCCTTGACGGGAGCGCCCTTCCCTGGGTACGTCCCCATCACTTGTCCCTCGAAGAGAACGACGATGCGGTCCGAGAGCTTGAGGACCTCGTCAAAGTCCGCGCTGATCAGGAGGATTGCGCATCCGGCATCGCGTTCCCTGATCATCGCATCGTGAACGAACTCGGTGGCCCCGATATCAAGTCCGCGGGTGGGATAGGCAGCCACGAGCAAAGACGGGTGGCTCTCGAGTTCTCGCGCGAGAATGACCTTCTGCTGGTTTCCACCGGAAAGGCTACGCACCGGTTGGTCAACGGAGGCGCAGCGTATGTCGTTCTTCTCGCGCATCTGCTCCGCGAACTCATGGATGTGCCTGGACTTGAACCATGCCCCGTGACCATACGAGAATCGCTCGTCGTCGGTGTTCTTGAGGATGAGGTTCTCAGCGATACTCATGTCACCAACGAGGCCCATGCTGTTCCTGTCCTCGGGGATGTCGGCAACGCCCGCGTCGATGAAGCTCTTGGGGCTGTAGATGGCAACCTTGCCCGAGGGGGTGTCGACGGTCCCAGACGTTGGCTGAGCGAAGCCGGTGACCACCTGAGCGAGCTGGGACTGGCCATTGCCATCGATGCCTGCAACGCCAACGATTTCGCCCCTGTGAATGGAAAGCGACACGTCCTTCAGGCCACCATGTTTTCGCTCTGGATAGAGCGAGACATGGTTGAGGGACATGACCGCCTCGCCAGGGTTGGTGACCTTCTCATAGATGCTCTCACGGAAGCGATGACCAATCATAAGGTCAGCGAGCTCTTGAGAGGTGGTTTCTGCGCAGCTGAGCGTCGTGACCGATTTGCCGTCACGAAGGACGGTGATCCTATCGGAAACCCTCATGACCTCGCGCATCTTGTGCGAGATGAATATGACTGCCTTCTTCTCCGCCGTGAGGGACTGCATGATGGAGAAGAGGCCCTCGGCCTCGACGTCCGTGAGAACGGCAGTTGGCTCGTCAAGGACGAGCAGGTCTGCGCCGCGGTAGAGCACCTTGAGGATCTCGACACGCTGTTGCATGCCGATGGACATATCGGCAACGCGCGCGTCCAGGTCGACCTCGAGTCCATAGCGATCCGCGAGTTCCTGAACCTTCCTCTTGTCCTCAGAGCGATTCAGGCGCGGCGAGGGGTTGTTCTTCGTGCCAAGCGTGATGTTCTCGAGCGCGGTCATCGCGTTGATGAGCATGAAGTGCTGGTGAACCATGCCAATACCCATGCTAGCCGCATCGCGGGGACCATTGATCTTGGTCTCTTTCCCCCGGAAGAAGATCTTTCCACTCGTAGGCTGGTACAGACCGGTAAGAACGTTCATGAGGGTAGACTTGCCAGCGCCGTTCTCTCCCAGAAGGGTGTGCACCTCGCCTTCGTTGACGCCCAGGGAAACGTCATCGTTGGCAAGCTTTGTCCCGAACCGCTTGCTTATGTGCTCCATGCGCATGAGCTCCGCCATGCCGTCCTCCTCTCCACTCGCGTCAAGGACCGCATGGTCCTCGGCAGTCCTTCCGCCAATGAGATTAAGCGGCTGCAGTAACGCAAGAGTTGCTGTACCGGCGCGGCAGCGTTTCCAATTGTTGCGAGACGTGACACTTTGCTTGTCACGTATATTTCCTGCTCCGAGGCGATACGAGACCCATCCAAGCGTTGTGTTAGACGGTTGTTACGGGCAGCGACCCAACTGTTACGGCATCTCCGCCAGGCCCACTTCACTGTCTTTCGGCTCCTATCCTCAAACGTGTTTGCACGTAAGTTCGGGACCATCGGCCTTGAGAGGAGTCACCAGATGGAAGAGGGTCGTTCTCGGGAGCTTGTAGAACTGTGCCAAGACCTCATCCGGGCAAAGGGCTATTCGGGAGAGGAGAAGGACGTCGCAGATCGTCTTCGCAAGGAGATGGAGTCTCTGGGGTTTGACGACGTGCAGATAGACAAGAATGGCTCCGTCATTGGCACCATCCGTGGCAATCGGCCCGGACCAACGGTTCTATTTGATGGCCACATAGACACCGTGCCTGCCGAGAACGCCGAGAAGTGGACATATCCCCCCTTCGAGGCACAGATTCACGATGGGAAGATCTGGGGCCGGGGCACGAGCGACATGAAGGGCGCCGACGCGGCGTTCACGAAGGCGGTCGGCTGGTTTGCCGCCGACAAGAAGCGGGATTTCGCTGGCACCATCTGCGTCGCCGGCGTGGTGCAGGAGGAGTGCTTCGAAGGCGTCGCATCCCGCACCGTAAGCAGCATCTGCAAGCCCGACTACGTGATCATCGGCGAGGCGAGCAATTGCAACATCAAGGTGGGCCAGCGAGGACGAGCCGAGCTCACGTTGGTCACGCATGGCAAGCCGGCACACTCCGCAAACCCCGAGAAGGGAATAAACGCCGTCTACAAGATGTGCGATTTGGTCGAGCAAGTGCGTGGGCTCGAGCCTCCGGAGCATCCTGTTCTTGGCAAGGGAATCCTCGAGCTCGTGGACATCAAGAGCGAGCCATATCCTGGCGCATCGGTGGTCCCGGAGGGATGCCGAGCCACCTATGACCGCAGGCTACTTGTGGACGAGACCCCAGAGGGCGTGCTTGAGCCGGTCAAGGACCTCATAGCTAAGGCGTCCGAGAAGGACCCCCAGCTCTCGGCGGAGGTTGGCTTCACCCATGCATCGGCCACCTGCTACACGGGCGAGACCATCGAAGCGGAGCGCTTCTTCCCAGGCTGGCTCTACGATGAGCACGACGAATGGATTCAGCGCATCAAGTCCCATCTCGAGGAGAAGGGGCTGACTCCAGAGGTAACGCAGTACAACTTCTGCACAAACGGGAGCCACTATGCCGGCGAGGCGCACATCCCGACGATCGGGCTGGGCCCCTCAAGGGAGGACCTCGCTCACACCGTGGACGAATACATCGAGATTTCCCAGCTTGAGCGTGCGTGCGAGAGCTACTACGGCATCCTCGAGGCGCTGCTGGGGTAAGCTCGCCCAGTTTAAGGCAGCCAAGTTGAGGGGCTGGCAACCGAAATCGTTGCCAGCCCCTCATTTCGATAACCCAATGGCGCAGGCCTGCTATGCGGCAAAGGTGCCGTCCTCGATCTGCTTCTCGTACTCGGCGAACTTGTCCTGGACGTCCTTCGAGACGAGCTTCTCCGAGAAGGTGCCCATCTTGATGGCGCCGTTCTTGATTGTCCCTTCGACAACCTTGTTGCCATAAGAGTCGTTCTCAACGTCCTCGAGGCACTGCTCGATCATCACCCGGTTGTCGGTCACGACAGAGCAAGCGATTATCTCGTCGTCCACGCTGCCAAGGTCTGAGGGCTGCGCGATGTCGTAGACGCCAGGGTGGTTCTTTATGGCCTCGCGCTCGCCGGAGTCGACTGCGGAGGCATCGCCAAAGATTACGTCGGTGCCGCTTGAGATGGCTGCCTCGGCGATTTCCTTGCCCTTGGCCACGTCGCTGTAAGAATTTGCATACACAATTGATACGCTGCAGTCTGGGTTGACGATCTGCGCGGCTTTCTTGCATGCCTCGGCCTTTGCCGCCGTAGTCCCCAACTCGATTCCCCCGACATAGGTAATCTGGTTGACCTTGGTAAGGAGTCCGGCGAGGGCCCCCACTAGATATCCAATGTCATCAGTGCTTGGCAGCATGCTCTCGATGTTGTCACTGGTCAGCTCCGAGGAGAGAACCATGAAGTGCGTCCCGGAGTTCTCGTCTGCAACCTGCTTAACGGCATCATCGAACTGGTCGCTCGGCGCGAAGACCAGGTCGTAGCCCTGGTCGCAGTAGTTCTGCATGACCGTGACCCAGTCGGAGCGGTCAACGTTCTCACTGTAGGCGGTCTCCCAGCCGCGAGACTCCGCCGCGTCGCACATGGCCTGGTATGCGCTCGAGCCCCAGCCACCGTCGTTGATGCTGTCGTTCAGTATCATCGCCACGCTGTACTTATGATCAGAAGAATCCGCCGCATTGGACGAGCCGGAAGAGGACTGCCCGCACCCTGCCAATCCAAGAAGCGCCGTCAGCGACATCGAGCCCTTCAGAAACTGTCTCCTGCTGACATCCATATCACGTGCTCCTTTCTCGATAAAGCCCGAGAGCCATGGGAGTGACCTACTCCCCGAAGGTACCGTCCTCGATCTGCTTCTCGTACTCGGCGAACTTGTCCTGGACGTCCTTCGAGACAAGCTTCTCCGAGAAGGTGCCCATCTTGATGGCACCGTTCTCCAGGGAGCCTTCGACGAGCTTGTTGCCAAAGGAGCCAGTTTCGACGTCCTCGAGGCACTGCTCGATCATCACCCGGTTGTCGGTCACGATGGAGCAGGCAATGACGTCATCGTCAGAGCTCCCGAGGTCAGAGGGCTGCGCGATGTCGTAGACGCCAGGGTGGTTCTTTATGGCCTCGCGCTCGCCGGAGTCGACTGCGGAGGCATCGCCGTAGATGACGTCGGTGCCACTTGAGATCGCGGATTCGGCAATCTCCTTGCCCTTGGCCACGTCGCTGTACGACCCCGCATACACAACGGATACGTTGCAGCTCGGGTTCACGATCTTGGCGGTCTTCTCGAAGGCGGCCGCCTTTGCCACAGTCGTGTCAAGTTCGACGCCGCCAACGAAGGTCACCTGGTTCGATTTGGTGAGAAGGCCGGCAAGGGTACCCGAGAGGTACCCAATCTGGTCGAGGTTGGGAAGCATGCTCTCGATGTTGTCCGAGGTGATCTGGGACGAGAGAATCGTGAAGTGCGTATCGGGGTTGTCCTTTGCCACCTGCTGGACCGCGTCACCAAACTGCCCGCTCGGTGCGAAGACCAGGTCGTAGCCCTGGTCGCAGTAGTTCTGCATCACCGTGACCCAGTCGGACTGCTCGACGTTCTCGCTGTAGGCGGTCTCCCAACCGCGGGCCTCAGCCGCGTCGCACATGGCCTGGTATGCGCTCGAGCCCCAGCCGCCGTCGTTGATGCTGTCGCTGAGCACCATGGCTACCTTGTAGGTGCGGCCGGTATCCCCCGAGGAGGAAGCTGCATCCGAGGACGAGGAATCCTGGCTGCAACCTGGCAACACCAGAACGCATAACACCGCCATGAGCACCGAGACCCAACCGACAAGTGCCTTCCTACCATGCATGCGACCGCCTCCTGTACCTTGTCCAAATGGCTGGTTATGACGGTAGGGGTGATTGCTTTCTCGCGTGTCGCAGTTATGTCTCAGACTGATTACGTATTCTGAAATTAATGAATATTAAGCAAATAAAATCTAAAATTACGCATAGATAGCCCATTGTCCCTCACGATGGGCCATCTGGAGCACAACACTTGTTTTTTCTCCGCCCTTCCCTAGAGGACGCGTTCGATGAAGCCCTCCGAGTTCTGATAGAGGATCTTCTCGGCAAGCTCTTCTCCAAAGGAGTCGGCAAACGCGGCTCGAAGCACGGGAATGGACTGGACCCCCTTGATGCCTTCCGGGAAGAGGCCGTCACAGCCATCGAAGTCCGCTCCCATGACGAGAACGTCCTCTCCTCCAACCTCCATGATGTGGTCCGCGTGACGGAGGACGTCGTCGATCGTTGGCACATCCCCAACGAAGGGTGCAAAGAGGTTGAGCCCGATGACGCCACCGCGACGCGCAATCTCGGCGATGAAGGCGTCCGGAAGGTTTCTGGGCACGTCACGCACGGCACGCGCATTGGAGTGAGAGGCGACTATCGGCCCATCCACAAGTGATAGGAGGTCTTCCACCCCGGCATCTGAGAGGTGCGAGACGTCCATGACCATCCCCTGGCCCACGAGGGTGCGAACCAGGCCTCGCCCCTCACACGTCAGGCCACTCCGCTGGTCACAGGCTGCCCCGCAGGCATACTGGTTCTGGTAGTTCCACGCGAGCATGCAGAAGCGAACGCCCATGTCGTATGCATCACTAACATGCGAGCCTGCAAACGAGGCATCCTCGAGTGAGAGAAATGCGGCTGCGCGCCCCGATTCGTGGGCAGCGCGCATACCTTCGGCGTCTTTCACAAGCTCGATGCGCTCCGCTTGAGCTTTCACAAGCGAGCAGGCACGGGCATAGACGCGCTCGAACTCCTCATCTACCTGCTTGGAATCGATGCTCGCCATATCCCGCCACAAGGCGAAGACCTGGGTGTATGTGTCCGCGAATGAAGACGTTCTCCTAAGGTCCACGTCGTTGTGGTTCTCGTACAGGCTCTCGCCCTCGGGTAGCTCGGTAAGCGTGTCCGCGTGATTGTCGAAGTACCGCACTATGCTTCCATCCTCGTCTTGTCGATTTGCTTGCCGCTACCCGGCCTAGCCAGAACGCGCGTCCCGTCAAAGGCAAGCCGCCCGCCGTGATAGGTTCTCGCCACCCTGCCCCGAAGGCGATTGCCCTCCCAGATGGTGTAATCCAGGGCATCTGGGGCATCCTCCACGCGAACCTGCCACTCGCCATCCTGGATTACCGCAAGGTCCGCGTCTGCACCAGGGACAATGGCCCCCTTGCGGGGGAACAGCCCATAGAACTTAGCCGCGTTCTCGGAGGTGAGAAGAACGTAGCGCCGCATGTCCATGCCACGACTTGCGACCCCCTCCGAATAGAGCCACGACATGCGCGTCCAGACGCCATCCACGCCACAGGGCACCGTTTGGTACGTTGCATCGCGCTTGTAGCGCAGAGAGTACGGGCAGTGGTCCGTCGAGAGGATCAGCTGCCCCTCAAGGGCCTTGTTCCAGAGCGCCTCGACGTTGCCCGCATCGCGCAGGGGAGGCGTCATGGTGAAGAGGCACCCGCCTTTGCCTTTGAGCGAGTCCTCGGTGAAGGCAAGGTAGTGTGGGCAGGTCTCGGCAACGAACTCGCCACGTGCTGGTACAGGCCCCTCCAGGAGGTCCATGGTGGCAGCGGTCGTGGAGTGAGCCACGCAGACCCGAGCGCCCGTCTCGTCGACAAGGTGCCGCAGCATGCGGACCATGCGCGCCTCGCACTCGGGAGGCCGCGTTCTTGCCAACTCCAAGAAGTCCGTGGAATCGCCATGCTCGGCCTGGAGGCGAGCGATCTGATCCGGGTCCTCGGCGTGAACGAGGAAGGTTCGGTGGGGGTCATCCGCTAGCTTGCCAAGAATGAACCGCATGTCATCCTCGCGAAGAGTCTCCCCGTCGTAGATGGTGAAGAGCTTGAAGTCATGGATGCCCGCTCGCTCCGCAAGCGGAAGGTGCTCCATCTGCATTCGGTAATTCTCGGTGAGCACGAGGCGGAAGACGTAGTCGACCATGGAAGTCATGGCGTCGCGACGACGCCGCTCGATGGCATGCGGGACGCTCTCCTCGCCGTCCGGCTCCACGAAGTCGATAACGGTGGTTGTCCCACCCGCCAGGGCAGCCCGAGACCCCCGGTAGAACCCATCGGCAATGGGGACGCTTCCAAAACCACCAAAGTGGACGTGCGCATCGATACCCCCGGGCACGAGCCACGCTCCGCATGCATCAAATGTTTGGTCGGCGTTGAGCGTCGAGGGACCCACCTCAAGAATGCGACCACTGTGGCCGGCCTCCTCGGGAGCCTCGAAGGTCACGTCGCCCGAAACGATGCCATCGGGCGTCACTATCCGCGCGTTCGCGATTCTCGCAGTGCGCACAGCACGTCCTCCTCCCTGATGGGCAGACTTCGGAACTCATGACCGACGGCATTGGACACGGCCGCGGCAACGCACCCGGCAACCGGCACCGTCCCGCACTCCCCCACACTCTTCGCGCCAAAGGGTCCGGTGTGCTCGGCGCTGTCGAGAAACTCGATGCGCACGTCACGGGGCATGTCTGTGGCACGCAGAAGATGGCAGTCGCGCAGCCTGCGGTGAGGGATGTTGCCGTTCTCGTCCAGCTCCAGCCCCTCGGACAGCGCATAGCCAATGCCCATCTGAATGCCTCCTGCGACCTGCCCCTCGAGTCCCAGGGGGTTGAGCGGTCTGCCCACGTCATGCACCGCGGCATAGCGAAGGACCTTCACCTTCCCGGTTGTTGAGTCAACGCGGACGAGGCAGAAATGCGCCCCCGCCGAGATGGGCGCCGCCGTCGTTCCGTACATCTTGGAGCAGATGATGTCGCGCTCGTGGCTGTGGGCGCTCTCCGCAACCTGACGCATGCTCACCCTGCGAGCCACCTCGCCTCTGACCTGGGCGCCATTGTCGAGAAGCTCAATCTGCTCCGGGCTCGCCCCGAGGATCTCGGCCGCTTCCTCCCTCACTCGCTGTGCCACCAGCTTAGCGCACGCGAGTGCGGAGCCGGCGCCCACGTAAGTTCCCCTGCTCGCAAAGGCCCCAACATCGAAGAGCGTCGTCTCGGTATCGGTCTTGACCAGCGAGATGTGGTCGAGGGGGATGCCCAGCTCCTCTGCCACCACGAGCATCTGGGTGGTGTTCGAGCCGTTGCCCATGTCGCTCACGCCAGTGAGCAGCGTGAAGCTACCGTCGCCATTCATCCTGATAGTTGTGCCGCAGGTATCGGGCATGATGCCAAAGAGGCTGCTTCCGTGGGGCGACACGCTGCACGCGCAGCCATAGAGGTAGCGCCTGTGCCCTGCCCTCGATTTCCTTACCTCTCCCAAGGCCTCCTCCCAGCCAAAGAGGTCACGGCCCCTGCGGATGCAATCGGCGGCGCGCATGTTTCCGATGGGCTCGCCGAGAAGGTCGATGGCATCGGGCTCGTTCACGTTCTTGAGGTAGAGGTCGCAGGCGTCGATGCCAAGGCGAGCGGCTGCCTCGTTGATCTGCGACGCCATCACGTAGAAGAGCTGAGGAGAGCCAAAGCCTCGCATGGCACCGGCGCTGCTTCTGTTGGTATAGGCAGGATATGCCCGATAGCGCAGGTTGGGGGCTCGGAAGAGCTTGAAGAACTTGCCACCCGCCGCCCATGCCACCGACATGCTTCCGCCGGATTGGGCGCCGCATGAGAGGAAGACCTTGTAGTCACATGCGACCATCGTGCCGTCGCGCATGAAGCCCATGCGCGAATAGATGACTTCGGCATGGCGCGTTGGCCCAGAGACGATGTCCTCCTCCCGGCCAAGCACGAGCTTGACAGGTCGACCGCACTTCATCGAGAGAAGACTGGCCACCGGCTCGCAGACCAGGTCGATCTTGCCCCCAAAGCCACCTCCCATGGCAGGGCTTATCACCCGTACGCGGCTCTCTGGAAGCTCAAGGGCCTTCGCGAGGTTTGCGCGCTGGCCAAACACGTCCTGCGAGGGGGTCCACACGGTGAGCTTGCCCAAGTCGTCGTAGCTCGCGATGCAGGCATGGGGCTCGATTGCGGCATGGTGGATGGCAGGAACCTCGAACCTTCCCTCAACGACGAGGTCCGCCGAGACGAGCGCGGCATCAACGTCTCCTGCAGACTTATCCACGGGGATGAGCACGTTGCCATTCTCGCGAATCTCTGGGTGAATGGGGAAGGCCCCCTCCTCCGCAGCCTTCTCCGGATCGAAGTAGGCGGGAAGGTCCTCGTACTTCACGTCGATGAGCCCGATGGCCCTCTCCGCCTCCTCGGGCGTCTCGGCAGCCACTGCCGCGACCTTGTCGCCAACGAAGCGCACCACGTCGTCCAGGATTCGCTCGGACGGGAGGACGTCGCTGTCCTCGCCATTTGCGTTGAAGCGAACACGCGGAGCGTCGAGGTGCGTCACCACCGCGTGGACGCCAGGGACCGCCTTGGCCTTGGAGACGTCGATGAAAACGATGCGCGCGTGGGGCCGCGGGGACCGCAGCACCCTCCCGTACAGCATGCCGGGCATGCTCATGTCGTCCACGTAGCGCAGGCGCCCGGTCACCTTCTGGCGGGCGTCGTACACTGCCTGGTCTTTGCCGACGACTAGACCCCTGGGCACGTCGCTCACGCCGATACGCCTCCCGTTGCAGCGACGGCGTGCGCGGAATTCTCGCCATCGGCCTCCCTCATTCGTCGCGCGGCGAGAAGCACCGCCTCGACGATCTTGACGTATCCGGTACAGCGGCAGAGGTTTGGCTTGATGGCCTCGCGCACCTCTTCCTCAGTTGGGTCTGGGTTGGAGTCGAGCAGCGCCTTTGCGCTCATGATCATGCCAGGCGTGCAGAACCCGCACTGAACTGCGCCGGCATCGATGAAGGCCTGTTGGATGGGGTGGAGCGTGAGCCCGTCGGACAGCCCCTCGATCGTCTCGATGCTCTTCCCCTCCATGTTCCGCGTGAGCAGGACGCACGAGTTGCGTGCGACTCCATCTACGATGACCCTGCAGGCGCCGCAGTCGTTGGTACCGCAGCCGCACTTGGCACCCGTGAGCCCAAGCCGCTCCCTGAGCGTCCAGAGGAGCCGCTCGGTCCTAGGGACCAGCAACGGGTAGTCACGCCCGTTCACGGTAAGCGTGACCGGAATCATGCCTGAAGGTTCCACAGGTTCGCCTCCTTCATGACCCTTGCCATAACGGCAACCTTGCGCCCGAGGACCCTCGCGTTCTCCATGCCGGCGGGATCGTCCATGTCCGTCGATCCGTCACCCGGGTTCCAGAGCATGGCACCGGTGTACATGCCGTTGCCTCCAGTCACAAGCGTCATTCCCTGCGCAAGGAAGAAGTGGTTGATGGCATCGACCGTCATCTCTTGTCCGCCGTTGCGCGTTCCGCCAACCGCCAGTCCAGCGCCTACCTTGCGCACGAAGAACTCGGGATCGTCGATTCCACGCTTCCAGGCAGAGCGGAAGCGGTCGAAAAACGCCGCCGTCTGCGCGGTGACGTTCATCTCGTAGACGGGGCTTGCCACGATGACGCCATCTGCCTCGTAGAACTTGTCGTAGAGCGGCGTCATGTCATCTTGGAAGACGGTGCAGCGATCGGACCCCTTCCTCAGACACTGGTTGCAGTGCACGCAGAGGCTGAACTTCTTGCCTCGCAGCTCGACGAGCTCGCACTCCACGTTGGGATCTGCGGCAGACGCCGAGTCGAGTGCTGCCTTGAGCGCCGTGTAGGCGCTCTTCCTCCGTGGGCTTCCGCAGATTCCCAGAATCTTGATGGCAGACATCTAGCTCTCCTCTCCCCTGCCCATGGCCTCAAGCACGCGTGCTGGGTCCATGGGCAAATCGTGGATATCCACTCCAATGGCATCGCTTACCGCATTGGCAATGCAGGGAGCGACAGGCACCACGGGGCTCTCGCCCAGCGCCTTGGCGCCCCAAGGCCCATCCGGCTCTCCGCCGTCTGCGCAGACAAAGTCGGTGCGCAGGTCGAGCGGCATGTCAGTTGCCCTCGGCATGCCGCAGCGACCAAGCGTCTGCTGAACCGGGCGCCCGTCTGGCCCAAAGCTCACCTGCTCCGAGAGCGCATAGCCCAGCCCCATCGCGATGCCGCCCTCGAGCTGTCCCTCGAGCATAAGGGGGTTGAGCACATGGCCCACGTCGTGAACAGCAACGTAGCGCTCAACGCGCACCTCACCGGTCTGCCTGTCCACGCGAACGAGGGCCGCGTGCGCCCCGTACGAGCAGACCCCGCGCGGCGCCTCATAGGTCACGTGCACGCAAAGCTCGCGGCCGGTAACCGCCTGGCAGTGGATCATCACCTCACGAAGCGTGACCTCTGGTACCCCATCGCCCCGCATGGCACGACCGTCACGCAGAACGACTTCGGAGGAATCGCATCCAAGCAGCGGCGCCGCCTCCCTGCGAAGCTCGCAGGCCATCAGCTCTGCCGCGCGCTTCACGCCAGCACAGATGACAAAGGTCCCCCGGCTCGCGTAGTCCCCTATGTGCCAGAGAACCGTATCGGTATCCGAGGCAACAATCCCCACCTGGTCAAGGGGCACGCCGGTTACCTCAGAGACAATCGCCGCCTGCGTACCGAGGGTGTCGTTCCCCATCTCGTGGGAGCCCGTGTACAGCACGGCGGACCCGTCTTCGTTCATCTTGATCATGGGACTCGCCACGTCACGATGGACCCCGTGGCAGTTATTGCCGTGGCTTCCCACGGCAACGCCGATGCCCCACGCAAAGCGGCCCCCATCGTCTCCCGGCTTCTTGGCGCGGCGCTCCTCCTCGTAGCGAATGAGTTCGCTCGCGCGCTCGAGGCAGTCTGCCGGACGCGGGTTCCCGCGGGGAACCCCCTCCTCGTTGAGCGAGTCTGGCGCGATGATGTTCTCGCGACGGAACTCGACGGGATCGGCCCCAATCGCGCGGGCCGCCCTGTCCACCATGCATTCCGTGGCAAAGTAGACCTCCGGCCCGCCATAGCCCCTCATCGCACCGCCTGGGACCGTGTTGGTGTAGACCGGTCGAACGCGAACGTGGACGTAGGGGGCCTTGTAGAGCTGGAACGGGTTCTCGAGGAGCGCGCCGGCAACGTTGAAGGCGCTTCCGGCGTAGGCACCGGTGTTGGTCTCGCAGTCCACGTCGATGGCCAAGAGCTTACCCTGGTCGTCCACGCCCATGCGCACCCTCGACTGGGAGCCATGACGAACGCGCGTCGCCATGATCGTCTCCTTGCGGGAGAGGACCATCTTGACCGGCCTTCTCGCCTTGCGGCTGAGAAGGGCAGCCACGGGCTCGATGGTCATCTCGAGCTTGCCACCAAAGCCACCGCCAATGGCGGGCACCACGACTCGGACCCGGTTGAGGGGCAGGCCAAAGATCTGGGCGAGGATGACCCTGTATGCAAAGGAGTTCTGGCAGGGCGTGATGACAGTAAGCTTGCCCTCCTCGCTCCAGTTCGCCATCGCGCAATGGGTCTCTATTGCACCCTGGTGGATGGGCGGCGTCGAGAAGGAGCCAGACACCACGTGCGGGCAGGCCGCCAGATGCGCCTCGATGTCCTTGTCACCCTTCTCCAACACGCCCACGACGTTGCTCGTGCCGTGCACGGGCTCGGCGCCCGGCGCGAGCGCCTCGTCGATGCTCAGAACGGCAGGCAGGTCCTCATAGGTGACCCTGATCGCTCGAAGCGCAGCCATGGCCTGCTCTTCGGTCTCTGCGGCCACCGCCGCCACACGGTCCCCGACATGCCGGACCTCCCTGGCAAGGACCCTCTCCGTGAGTGGCACCTGGGCGTCAATCATCCGCTGCGCGCTGTTGTAGCGGACATCGGGGCAGTCTTCCCACGTGACGACCGCATGGACACCGGGCATGGTGCGCGCCTCGGACGTATCCACGCTGAGCACGCGGGCATGCGGGCGATCGGAAAGCAGCAGCTTGCCGACGAGCATCCCGGGGAGGGACATGTCGCCTACGTAGGCCTTGCGTCCCGTAACCTTGGAT
This sequence comes from Tractidigestivibacter montrealensis, assembly GCF_024741235.1. GTDB lineage: Bacteria > Actinomycetota > Coriobacteriia > Coriobacteriales > Atopobiaceae > Tractidigestivibacter > Tractidigestivibacter montrealensis. Next base: position 349,157 of record NZ_JANSKA010000001.1, read on the forward strand.
GCCGCATCCCTAATTGGCCTTGGCTGCCCTATGACACGTTCCTCGCCCATCCGCGCCCCCTAAGCAAGCCCGAGGCTTCGGCACAGGGAGACGCAGAGGCCGCAGCTGCGACATCTGGCTGCATCCACGCGCATCACGCCCTCTTCGTCTATGGAGCGGGCGCCGTATGGGCACGACCTAACGCAGCGGCCGCACCGGGTGCAGGTCTTCTCGTCCCATGTCATATGGTATGAAGCCTCTTTCTGAGGAAGGTGACGAAGCACCTCTCCGCAGATCTCGTCCAGGCTCTCGTGGCCGTGCGAAGAGAGCCACGCATCGACGTCCAGATTGAGCTTGGTCACGAATGCCGGGCCCTTGAGGATGGCTGCGCTGCATACGCCGATGTATGTGGCGCCAGCCATGGCCATCTGGATTGCCGCCTGGCACGTGGTTACGCCTCCGAGCCCGATGATGGGCACGTCGATGCCCGCAAGGCCCTGACGAAGCGAGCAGACCTTCTCGAGCGTGAAGGGAAGTATCTGCGCACCAGAGAGCCAGCCCCTGCCGTCCGAACCGCCAAGAACGGGAGCGCCGGTCTCGATGTCGACGAGAAGGGCCGGCCCCATGGAGTCGCATGCCGTGAGGGCGTCTGCCCCAGCGTCAACGCATCGACGCGCATGGGCCACGAGGTCTGGCGAATTGGGGGAAAGCTTCACGATGATGGGGAGGCTCACGCGGCGCCTTGTCTCCTCGAGCATGGGGAGAACCGTCGACTCGTCGTACGAGACGAGCTCGATTGCGAGGCAGCCCAGGTCCTCTATGCGCTCTACGCAGGCCGCGGCGTCTTGCTTGGTGTGGCCAACGCTTGCGATGACGGGAACCCCGGCATCGACGGCCTTGGGCAGCTCAGTGTCCAGCCACCGCCCCATGGGGAAGTCAGACCATTTCTCGCAGTTGATGAGCGTTCCTGCTCCCGCCTGGACCATGTGGCGCGTGGGGTTCTGAGCAGCCTCGAGGTTGATGGTCTTTGTCACCACCGCGCCTGCGCCGGCCTTCGCAAGGGCGATCATCGCATCCGCATCGAACGAGGCCGGGCCAGACCCCACAACGATGGGAGACGCTACCTCGCGCCCGAACATCCTGCACCTCATGTCACAGCCCCTTCCAGAATCCGCTGGCGCACTCTCTGAGCTCTGCCTTGTCGCGCTCCTCGTCGAGGGTGAGGAGGTGGCCGCCCTCCATGAGAGGCCTCCCCGCCACCCAAACGTCGAGCACGCTCGCCGCCCTTCCAAAGACCACGAGCTGGTCGAAGACGTTTTCCGCATTTATGGGGGTGGGCTGCTGGCGCATGTCATACGTCACGAGGTCTGCCGCCCACCCGTCCTCGATGCTTCCGACGCGCGACAGCCCCATGGCCTTGGCCCCCGCCTCCGTGGCAAGCGAGAAGACCTGCCTGGAGTCCATGACGGCGGTAGTCTCGCAGGCCGCCTTGTGGACGAGAAACGCCGCCCGCATGACCTGGAACATGTCGTTCACGTAACCGTCGGTCCCCAGCCCAGGGGCAACGCCAGTCCGAAGCATCTGGGGCACCGGAGCAAAGCCGCCACCCACCTCGCAGTTGCTTATCGGCAGATGCGCGGCGCGGGTTCCGGAGCTTGCAAGGAGCCCGAGGTCCCCCTCGCCAAGCTTTACGCACTGAGCGGCCAGCGTGGACGGCCCCAGGGCATCCGCATCCCAGTAAACCTGGAGCGGGGTCTTGCCAAGATGCGTCTCTGCCCATTCGAGCTCATAGCGGCTCTCGCAGAGGTGGAACTGGTAAAGGCAGGAGCATTCCCGGGCAAGCTCCGCTGCACGGGCGATCATCTTGGAGGGGCAGGTAAACGTCGTGTGCGTGCAGATTGCGCCACGCACCAGGCCGGCCTCCCTGGAGGCAAAGTGCCGTGCGGCCTCCGCGTTCTGCCCAAGGCACGCCTCGCCGTTGTCGTGGTCGACGCGCTCCGAGCTCTCGAGCGAGACAACCGCACGCATCCCCGCGCGCTCGATCTGCTCGCCCTGCTCCACGAGGGTATCCCCCTCGCAGAGGGGTGCCTCGAGGATGTCGCAGAAGGAGGTCGTACCGCTCCGGAGCATCTCCGCCATGGTTGCCCGGCTGGTAACCAGCACCTCCCTCTTCCTCACGCGATCCTCGACACGTGGCCACCAGTAGTCGAGAAGGAAGCTCTCGAACCCCGTGACGCCATGCGCCGGCGGTATGCCGTGCGAGAGCACGCCGTACTGGTGCATGTGCGCGTTGACCAGGCCGGGCATGATGAGGCACCCGCGCCTGTCAATGATGTCATCGGACTCGAGCGCTCCAGACGAGACGAGGTTGGGGAGCCGGTCGTTCCCAATCACTCCCGCGACCGTCTTCCCGTCCAGAAGTACGGCGGCATCCTCTTCCACCCTGTTGGCAGAGCACAGCACGAGGCTGGCGGCTATCGCTTTCATCGGTCTTCCTCCCAACTGGGAACGGCAATCCGCCGGAGGCCGGGAACGCCGGGGACATCCTCGCCTTCCTGGCCAAGGGCGCGGAGGGCGTCTCCCAGCACGACAGGGGCAACCCTGCGCTTGTACGAGCCGTTGGCAAGGCGCGAGCACTCCTCGTCCATGATCGTGCCGAGCGACTTCGAACACCGAAGGACATCCGCATTCTCGAGCTTGGTGCCAACCAGGGGCAGTTCGGAACCCTCAAGCGCACGGGGGGCCGGCAGTACGCCACCAACGCACGCGCGCGCGAGGCGCACCGTGCCGTCTTGTTCACGCACCACGATCGCGGAGGCGGTCACGCTCGCAAGCCCGATTCCCCTATTTGTCGATAGTCGCACGTAGGAGCCAAGCTCGCCCTCCGCTCGCTGCGGAACGAGCACTCGGGCGATGAGCTCACCCGGCTCAAGCGTGGTCTTCTTCTCGCGGGGATCGGCAAAGAGGCAGGTCCTCACGAGCATGCCCTCGTGCGCGAGGCAGGCGGGACAGGGGCGGAACAGCTCCGACGCATCGATGGTGCGTTCCCCCTGCGACCCGACAACCTTGATGAGGGCCCCAAGCGCGACGCAGGCGCAGATTCCGTCGGCGGCGGGGCAGGCATTGGCCAGGTTGCCGCCGAGCGTAGCGCGATTGCGCGTCTGGACGCCCCCGACGCTGCGCACCGCCTGCCAGAGCACTGGCGAGAGGCTCCTCACCACTTTTGACTCGACGAGGCTCGCAAGGGGCTCTGCCGCCCCGATGTCGAGCAGGCCATCATGGACGGTAACCCCGCGCATCTCGTTAACGCCGGTGACATCCACGAGGGCGCGGGCCACATAGGAATTGCGCGTGCGCCCCTTCACCATGAGGTCCGTCCCACCGGCAATGACCATTGCGGCTGGGTCGGCAAGGGCGGCGACGGCCTCCTCGAGCGTGTTGGGGCAAGCGTAGGAGGCTGCGATCATCTCTCCTCGCCTCCCTCGCTCCTGTTAACAACGACACTTGGGGACTCGTCCACGGCGGTGCCCGAAGTGTCCAGTATGGCCTCGACCACCTGCTCGTATCCCGTGCAGCGGCAGAGGTTCCCCCTTAGGGCCTCTCGTATGCGTGCCTCTGTGGGATGGGGATCCTCATCAAGCAGGGCGGTTGCAGAGAGGAGAAGACCCGGCGTGCAGAATCCGCACTGAACGGCGTGGTGGCGAAGGAACGAGTCCTGGAGAGCGCTCAGGTTCCCACGATGGGAGAGGCCCTCGATGGTCGTAACGGATGCGCCATCGAGCGAAGCCGCTGGCACGAGGCAGGAATTCTCCGCTCTGCCGTTTATGAGAACGGTGCATGCACCGCAAACGCCAATCCCGCAGCCCTCCTTCGTGCCCGTGAGACCAAGGTCGTCCCTCAGCACGTCAATGAGACGGTCGCCCGGATCGACCAGCACGTCATGGTCCAAACCGTTCACGCAGAGATGGACACGCACGGAATCGGAATCGTTATTCATGCTGCCCCCTCTCCTGCTTGTCAAGAAGGCCGAGTATCCGTTGGGGGGTGAGAGGCAGTTGGCGCACCTGGCACCCAATCGCATGCTTCACCGCAAGTGCAACGGCAGTCCCCACCATCTCGGTAGCCGCCTCGGCGATGCACTTTGCCCCGTACGTCCCCTCTGGGTCGTCACACTCATAGAGCCGCACGTCGATGTGGGGTGCATCGGCTGCCGTGGGAACCAGGTACGAGTCAAGGTTGACGTCTAGCATCCTCCCACGGTCCATGCGCACCTCCTCGGTGAGCCCGAATCCGATGCCCATGAGAATGCCGCCGCACACTTGCCCTCTGACGAGCTCTGGGTTAATCGCTTTTCCCACGTCATGGTAGGAACTCACGCGATTGGTACGCACCTTGCCCGTGAGGGTGTCCACTGTTACCTCGGCAACGCAACATCCATAGGCATAGGTCGTAAACGCCTCGCCTTGCCCTGTCGAGTCATCGTTCCTCAGCTCCCGGGGTCGATACCACTGGTAGGTGGCCATGGGCTTGCCGGAATACGACCGTGCCTCGCACACCTGTGCGAGCGTGACGCTCCTCGACGGGTCATTCGCCACATAACAGACGCTGTTTGCAAGCTCGACCTTCTCGCCTTCCCCAACTTCGAGGAGCTCGCGGGCCGTATCGAGAAGCATTCCGCGCATGGCCTCGCCGGCCATGCGTATGGACTGTCCACCCTGTGCCGTGCTCCTTGATGCAACGGTGAGCCCCGAGTCGGGAATCGCCGACGTGTCGACGTCTACTATCACGATGTCCTGGGACGCTATCCCCGATGCCTCGGAGCAGATCTGGGTGTAGACCGTCCTCAAGCCCTGACCAATCTCCATAAGTGCGGCACGCAGGGTGAAGCTGCCGTCCGGAAGCGCGGTGAGCATGGCGCCGGACGAGTCCCAGCCCTCTCCTCCAAGGGCAACGCCACGATAGCTGGTCACAAGGCCAATGCCCCGTCTCAGCCGACCGGCTTGGGAGCGCCACGTCGCGTCCTTCTTGCGATAGTCCGTCTCCCTCACGATGTCGTCCATCATGTCGACAAGAAGGGTCTGGTGCACGAGGGTCTGGCCCGTTGCCGTTTTAGAGCCCTGGCGCAGGAGGTTCTTCCTCTTTAGGTCGATGACGGAGACCCCCATCTTGTCTGCAAGCTCGTCGACTGCCATCTCGTTGCAGAAGATGACTTGAGGAGAGCTATAGCCCCTAAAGGCACCAGGAACTGGGTTGTTCGTGAACACGGCATATGTGTCCGTGCGCACATTGGGGATGTCATAGGGACCCGCCGAGTGCGCCCTGGCGCGGATGTTCATCCAGGGGGCCTGGTTGTTGTACGCGCCGGCATTCTCAACCTGGGTTGCCTCGTATGCCAGGAAGCGCCCATCCTCTGACGCGCCTATGCGAATCCGGGTGGTGAATGGGTGGCGCTTGGGGCTCTCGAGAAGCGAGTCCTCGCGGGAGTAGGTCATCCTGCAGGGAAGTCCGAGCGTCTTTGCGACAAGCGCCGCACGCCCGCACATGAGGCCCACCGTCTCGAACTTCCCGCCGAACGACCCGCCGACCACGCATTGCTCGGCGCGGACCCGTGCCATGGGAATCTGCAGGCAGTCGGCCACAAAGCGCTGGGGCATGTGACCTTGCTGCGAGCAGGAGCGAATCACCATGGTGTCTCCCATGGGAATTGCGGTCACGCTCTCCGGCTCGATGTAGGCATGCTCGACGTATCCAGTGCGATAGACGCCCTCGTGCACCCAACGCGACCGCGAGAAGCCCTTGTCCACATCCCCCTTGCGAAGGGGCCGGTAGGAGTCGAGGAACACGTTGCCTGGCGCATTGGGGTCCGGGGTGCCATCCGGCAGGAGCCCTACGCCCTTCTCGCGTACCTGGGGTGCATCAGCTGCCAGCGCCGCCTCGACGGTTGAGACCACGGGAAGCCCGTGGTAGGTGACCCTGACGGAAGACAGGGCCTGGGCGAGCGCCTGGGGGTTGCGAGCCGCAACAACCGCAACCACGTCGCCAACAAACCGCGGGTGGCTTGTGCAGTAATACCAGTCGTACATGCTCTGCGGCTTTGGGAAGTCCCGCTCGGTAAGTACGGCCAGGGTCCCCTCCAGCGAAAGGGCCGCGCTGGCATCGACCTCGACGGTGGCGTGTGGAGAGCGAGAGTGGAGGCACCCCGCATACACCATGCCAGGGATGCGCAGGTCATCTGCATATGCAGCGGCACCGGTGACCTTCTCGCGCCCATCGACACGAGGCACCGAACGGCCAACGATGCCCCTCTTTCTGTCTGCGGACGACACGGACATTGATCCCCCTCGTATGCTCTCCCGTGTGGCGCGCGGCGGGCCCGCCGCCTTTCCTGCAGGCGGACCCACGCCACCCATCTCTGGCCTACCCTAGCCAGCTCAACTCCTAGATCTCGCCGTTCTGAATCTTGGTGACGTAGTCGTTGAACGCGGACTGCTTGTCCGAGGAGACCAGCTTGTTGGAGAAGGTGCCCATGCGCACGGCACCGCTCTCGAGGTCGCCCTTGATGGCCTTGTTGCCAAAGGACGAGCCGCTTGCCGCGTCCTTCATGGCCTCCTCGAACATCACCTTGTGGTCGAGGATGATGCTGTTGGCGTAGGTGTCGTCATCCGCACCGCCAAGGTCGCTGGAGAGCCCGATGACGTAGCGCTGGACGCCGTCCGCGGCAACGGCCTCGTGGAGCGCCTCGATGGCACCGGTCTCTTCGGCATTCGCGTCACCAAAGAGGACGTCGACGTTCTGCTGGTTGAACATCACCGAGCCGGCCTCCTTGCCCTTCGCGACGTCGCTGAATGACCCTACAAAGACGCTCGCCACCTGGGCGCTTGGGTCGAGCTTCTCGACGGTCTCCTTGTAGGCGGCAAGCTTTGCCTGGGTGTTGTCCAGCTCCTGGCCGCCAATGAAGGCCACGCTCTTGGTCGCCGTTAGCGTCATGGCAAGGCAGCCGGCGAGCTTGCCAACCTGCGCGTCGTCGTAGTACATGCCCTCGATGCCACTGAGGTTGTCATCGGTGCCCATGAGCACGGCGAACTTGGCGTCGGGGTTGTCCTTCGCAACCTGCTTTGCGGCGTCCTCGTACTCCTGGCCCGGCAGGAGGATGAGGTCAAAGCCATCATTTACGTAGTTCTGCATCGTCGTGACGTAGTCTGCCTGGTCGATGTTCTCGGAGTAGGCGGTGTCCCAGCCAAGGTCGGATGCGGCGCCGGTCATTGCCTCGTAGCAGGCGGCAAACCAACCGCCGTCGTTCATCGGCCCGTTGATGATCATTGCGGCCTTGTGGGTCTTCTCCCCACCATCTGCCGCAGCGTCACCGCCGTCCGACGAGGAAGAGCAGCCGGCGAGAGGAACGACCGCCGCTGCAGCAAGCGTCATTCCCATGAGGCCGAGGAAGTTCCTACGAGTAACGCCATTGTTCTGTGCAGACATGAGAAGTCCTTCCCATAGCTCCCAAAGGCCGCTTCGCCCCGCAGGGATGTAGAAGACGGCCCCTCTCCAACAAGAAATGCTAAGGACATGGGGTTACGCGGGAGCGCATCCGGCGTTACGCAAAAGTGCCGCAGTCATTTCCATTCGAAAACAGATGGCCCCGCGAACCAATACACAACAAGAACCGAGCAGCCCCTACATGCCAGCCGGAAGCGTCCAGGCGTGGCCAGAGCCACGATTGGTGATACCAGCGCGCTCGCAGAGGTCATCGGCGCAGCGCTGCGCCTCTCTCAACGCGGCGGACTCGTCGAGAACGACGATCTCTCCATCGCGAAGGAGGAAGCGACCGTCAACCGCCACGTCAGTGATGCAGCCAGGCGCAGACGAGTACACCAGGTCCGACACGGGGTTGTGCAGCGGGACAGACTTTGGCGATGCGTAGGGGTCGAAAACGACGAAGTCCGCGCGCTTTCCGGGCTCCAGAGAGCCGATCTGGTCGTCCAAGCCAAGAGCACGGGCGCCATCGATGGTCGCCATCTCGAGGGCCTTCTCGGCAGTAAGCGCTACCGGGTCCCTCTCGGCGACCTTCTGGAGAAGTACGGCCGTCTTCATGAGTTCGAGCATGTCCTGCCCGTTGTTGCTTGCGGCACCGTCTACGCCAAGGCCAACCGTGACCCCCGAGCGAAGCATCTTGGGAACCGGCGCCACACCGGAGGCGAGATACATGTTGCTCACGGGGTTGTACGAGACCTTGTAGTCATGAGCCGCTGCACGCTTTATGTCGGCGTCCGTGAGCCAGACGCAGTGAACCATCAGCACGTTGGGGCCATCGATGCCCAGCTTCTCGAGGCACTCAGTGCCCGCGCAGCCATGCTCGGCAACAGTTGCCTCGCGATCAAACGGGGTCTCCGAAACGTGGATGGTAATGCCATCGCCGTGATCGTTGACGACCTCGTAGAGCCCACGCAGCATGCTCTCGGAGTTCGACCAGAGGGCAGCGGGTGCCGCCCACACGCGAAGCCGACCGTCCGAGGCACCATCGTAGGTGCTGCACAGCCGATCGAGCTCTTTGATGATGTCGTCGCTCTTGTTGATGAGGCCGGGGTCCACGCCAAAGTCCAGTCCGGCGTCCATCGCACCGTAGCCAAATACGCCACGAATCCCGCACTCGTCCATCGCCTGGAGGATAGGCTCGTCCAGCCCCGTACGCGGGTGTGCGTACATGTAATCCAGCTCGCAGGTCATGCCGCTGCGAATGCCCTCGATAATCCCCAGGACGGCTGCAGCATGGCAGTCGTCAGGAGTGAGGTGGGTCGCGGCAGGGAAGGTCATGGTCGAGAGCCAGTCCTTGAGGACCATGTCGTCGCCAAGCCCCTTGAGAAGCGTCTGGAAGAGGTGGTTGTGGGTGTTCACGAAGCCGGGGAACACGACCTTGCCGCCCAGGTCGACGGCGGTGGCGCTCGGACCACCCCACGCCTTCTCCACCTCGTTCGAGGGTCCCACGGCGGCGACGCGGCCGTCGACCACGGCCATTGCGCCATCGAAGACAACGTCGCGCGTCTCGTTGACCGTCACGATCGTCGCGTTTGTTAAGAGCAGATTGGTTTTTCCCTTCTCGATGGAAGCATTCGTCTGCCGGTCTAACGCATTAGCCCTGCACGCCATGAAACCCCTCCTTCTGCTGCAACTCGAGGTTTGGACAATGGAGTAGCCCTTGGGCCGCTGCGGCCCGTGACTCTCAAGGCCGCACTATAGGCCGCTCCGCACGAACGGATTCACCGCGAAATCCAATGGTCTCCATTCGTAACGAAGCCGTTCACAATGAGGCGGTGAGGCGGCAGATCAACGATTGGCCTCAGCAAATGAGTGCCAAAGTACACTCAAGACAAAAGCGAGGGGCGCCACAGGGGCGCCCCTCTCGGCATCACTATAGTTTCCTTATGAGACAAAGGGACTGTCCCTTTGCCTCACGCACTAGTCCTTGAACATGGTGTTGCGACCAAAGGAGTTCTCCCATGCAGCGGAGAACTCCTCCACCGCAATGCCGGTACCGGGGTGCTTGACCATCGTCCAGACGATGTCAGGAGCAACCGTCACAGACTGGGCGCCCACGCAGATCATGTCGTGCACCTGCTCGGTGTTCTTGAAGGACGCAGCGCAAATCTTGGACGGCAGGCCGTTGGTGGCGAGCATGTTCACCAGGTCAGCTACCTGACCCACACCGTCGCCGTAGTTGCACATGCGGTTGACGTAGGGCGCAAGGTAATCCGCGCCGTTCATCGCCGCAAGAAATGCCTGGTCAGCACTGTAAATGGCGGTTGCCAGAACATTCAGTCCCTCGGCCTTCGCGGCCTTGATGGCCTTAAGGCCAACCGGCGTGACGGGAATCTTCGCATAGGCGTTCTCGCGAAGCGCGCAGATCCTGCGAGTCTCCTCGAGGATGCCGTCGAAGTCCGTTGCAATAACCTGGAAGAAGCTCTTCTGGTTGGGGGCAAGGGTCTTGCACATCTCGTCGATGACCCGCTCGAGGGTCTTGCCCGAGCGCGTGATGATCGTGGGGTTGGTCGTGACGCCGGCGATGGTCAGCGTCTCGCTCAGCTCCTTGACCGCCTGTGCGTCAGCGGTGTCGAGAAAAAGTTCCATTGTTCATCATCCTTCTGTAGTCGATTCCATCATGTGCCTGGTATTTGCTATGCGTGAAGCCTGCGCGGAAAGCCTCACCCCCCGTTTGCCATTGCGTGAAGCCCTGCAGACTCGCAGAGACGGATAACCCATTCGATATCGTCTACGGACAGTTGTCGCATGTCCTTGAGAGCGTAATCCATTCCCGCTGCATCGTACTTGCCCTTCCCTAGTTGGTGGAACGGGAGCACGTCGACGCGCGTTATGCCAAGCTCAACCAGGCTCGCCACATTCTGGGAGACGTTGCCACGGCTGTCGGTGAAGCCGGGAATTATCGGCATACGTCCAACCACCCTGGCACCAAGGCCAATAATCCTTCGGAGGTTCTTGTCACGCACGTCAGGATCTATGCCCGTAGTCTCCATGCTCCGCTCCCTGTCGGCAATCTTGAAGTCGACAAGAAAGAGGTCGCAGCAGGCAACGAGCTTCTCTGCGTCCGCAAGGGGAACGGCAAGTGTGGTCTCGATTGCCGTGCGCATGCCGCGCTCCTTGCAGTACTGGAGAAACTCCTCAGCAAACCCCTGGTACGAGAGGCACTCCCCGCCCGAGAGCGTCACCCCACCGCCGGACTCCTCGTAGAAGACAGCGTCGCGCTGGCACTCCTCCGCAAGTTCCTCTGCACTGCGCTCGATCCCCAGAAGCTCCTTGGCACCCGTGGGGCACTCAGCGGCGCTCTTTGGGCATGCCTCCGCCGAGAACTCGCCCGACCTCATGGAGCACCTGATGCACAGGCTCCTGTGCCAGACCTCCTGGGGCTTGGGCGAGAGGTTCTCGGGGTTGCAGCACCAGGGGCAACGGAAGGGGCAACCCTTCACAAAGACGACCGTGCGAATCCCGCCCCCGTCGTGCAGGGAGAAGCGCTGGACGTTGGTGATGGTTGCGGTGGTCACGCTCTGCTCGCCTGCCTACAGCACGTGCTCGGTGCGGTTGATAATGTCATCCTGAATCGCCTTCGAGAGCTCCACAAAGAGCGCCGAGTACCCAGCGACACGCACCACGAGGTTCTTGTGCTTCTCGGGATGGGCTTGTGCATCAAGCAGCGTCTTTCTGTCTACCACGTTGAACTGGATGTGCTGAATCCCAAGCTTCGAGAAGCTGCGCAGGTACGCCATGAGCTTCTGGAGGCCGTCCTCGCCAGCCAGCGTCGATGGCGAGAACTTAACGTTGAGCAGCGATCCGTTTGAGTTGAGGAAGTTGTCGAGCTTTGAGACGGAGAGCAGGCTTGCGGTTGGACCATGCTGGTCCCTGCCAACCATGGGAGAAAGACCGCCGTCCGCAAGCTGTTCGCCGGCACGCCTACCGTCTGGCGTCGCACCCACAACCGCGCCGAGGGGAACGTGCGCGCTCACGGTGTAGGATCCGGGCTGGAACTTGCCGCCACGGGGGTTCTCGTAGGTCTCCACACAGTGGCCGTAGAACTCGAGGAAGCGCCTGCCGAGAAGGTCCACGTCGTCGACGTCATTGCCGTATTTGGGATAGCGGTTGACAAAGCTCTGACGCAGGACCTCGTCGCCCTCGCCAGTCCAGTTGCGGTCGAGAACAGTAAGAAGGTCCTGGTAGGTTATGGTCTTGTCCTCGAAGACTACCTTCTTGATCACGTAGAGGGAGTCCGCGAGGTTGGCCGTGCCAACACCCTGCACGCCCGAAGGGTTGTACCGTGCCCCACCGGCGGTGATGTCTTCGCCCTTCTCGAGCGAGTCGTGCACGAGCGTCGAGAGGAATGGCGTGGGCGAGGTTTCCCGGTGGGCAAGGTCGCAGGTGTTGCAGCCCCTAACCATAAGGCCCACGTAGTGGCGAATGGTGTCCTCGGTGGCATGAACCAGCTCGTCAAACGAGGCAAAGCCCTCCCTGTGGGCGTGCATGGTGATCTCGAGACACTTGAGCATGTTGAACATCGAAATGTCGTGCAGGCCGTACATCCTGCCGGGAATCGAGAGCTCAACGCAGCCAACCACGCCGTAGTCTCGTGAATCCTCGATAGACACCCCGCGGTTCTCGAAGGCGGGGATATTCACCTCGTCGTTGAAGCACTGCGGCATGCCATCACCCAGGCGGATTATCTCAGCTGCCTTGTGCAGAAGCTTGTCCGGAGTTCCCTTGTGGATGCGCAGCGACAGGTTAGGCTGAGGAAGGCGGGTGTCGCGCTGAAGATCGAGAAGGAGCAGCGAGAGCTCGTTGGAGGCGTCGTTGCCGCTTGCGTCAACGCCACCGACCACAAGGTTATAGCCAATGGGAAAGCCTGCAAAGAAGCGGGCAGACTCGGTGGAGCGCACTGCCACGATGGTGTTGCACTTGAGGTAGAAGCACTGGAGAAGCTCCCTGATCCTCTCGTCAGAGGCGCCCGCGCGCTTGCTGGCACGGTAGTAGGGCAACAGGTACTGGTCCATGCGGCCAAGCGAGAGCGAGCTAGCGTTTGACTCGTGCTGCAGAGCGACGGAAACGATCCACACAAGCTGAAGCGCATCGTAGAGGTCGCGTGCGGGCTCGGTGGCGATGTGCGCAAGTATGTTGGCCAGACGCTGTAGCTCGGCTGTACGCTCGAGGGTCCGGGGAAGCACGATGGTGGCGTGAGCATCTGCCGGTGCCTCCTCCTCCGCAGCAGAGCGCACGATACGCTCGTAGCGAGAGATGTAGGCAGACAGCGCATCCATGCAAATGCACGAGGCTTGGTAGAAGTTGTTTGTAGGATTCTGCGCGAGAAGATCTGCACTTTGCTGCTGGAGCGCGCCGATACCACGGGTGAGCACCTCTGCAAAGTCGCAGATGATATGTCCTTGTCCCTTGTCTGTTTGAGCGACGGCGAACACCTTGTCCTTCTCGGCTGCCGTCACGTCATCCCCGCGATGGGCGGTATACCAGTCATTGAGCGTCTGGCCCTGCCAGAAGGGATAGAGGACGTTGCGGTAGTACGCCTTGTCCTCCTCGCTAATCTCAAAGGTGTCCTGTGGCCGCGCAGGGAAAGCGTCGAGCTCATCAAGAATCCAATAGGGGCTCATCTCGGGAGAAACCACACCAGCCCTAGGAGTAGCGCTTCTGTTGCCCACAAGCAGGTCCCACTCGTCTATCACAATCTGATGATTCTCGAGCACGTGGCGAAATGCCTTAGCCCTGCGAATGATGGGCGGCTCTCCCTCGGTTGCCTTGTAGCTCTCCATGAAGAGCGTCGCTCGTTCCATGGAAATCTGCCTTGGCTGGGCAAACAGGCTGTCCTTAATGTGCTGCGTCCTGGTGGTGAGCATCACGGCCTCCTTGTGTGGCACCTGTAAGCCGGGGCACCTCCCCCTCCGTCTGCGACGATTATATCTTGTTTATTATTGTTCTACAAGATGTTATTATTGATTTATCGTATTCAATCGGAATTCTCAAACCTGTGTGATCGAATACAACTTGGCCGTCGTCAAACGCCTAGAGTCTTTATCCGGTTTTGTCTTATTTCGTATCATTAACTGGATGTCCGCCGACAAGACCCACGCCACGGGAGTACCCATGTTTGCCAAGGAACGACAAGATGCCATAGCCGCCCTCGTCAAGGCAGAAGGCCGCGTGACGGTCACGAGCCTTGCGCAGCGCTTTGACGTGACCGAGGACTGCATCAGGAAGGACCTCAAGCTGCTTGACAGCGAGGGACTCCTCAAGCGCGTCTACGGTGGCGCGATTGGCACCATCATCGCGCCGGAGCGAGACGTTAGCAAGCGCCTCAACACCCATGTGGCCGAAAAGAAAATCATTGCCGAGAAGGCATACGAATACATCTCAAGCGGCGACCTCGTGTTCCTGGATATCTCTACCACGAACATTGCCTTGGCAGAGCTCATCGCCACCGGGAACAAGAGGCTCACGGTTGTCTCGAACATGATCGACGTGCTGCGCATCCTGGCGCGAAACCCCATGGTTACCGCCATCTGCACGGGCGGCAACGTAAACCTGGAGTTCGACGGCTTTTTGGGAGCCACGGCCCTCGCCATGGTCGAGCCCATCAGGTTTAACAAGGCCTTCATTGGCGCGCTGAGCGTTGACCTAGAAAACGATGCAGTCACCACGTTCGACGTGGATGACGGCCTGCTCAAGAAGCGCGTCGTCACCAACGCGAGCCACAGCTACCTCGTGGCAGACGCGCGCAAGCTCAGCACCGATGGCAACTACGTCTACGCGCGGATGGAGGACTTTGACGCCTTCATCACCAACAAACCAACCCCGGCCCTGCGCAAACAGGTCGAGGCGCTCGGCACCAAACTGGTCTAAGTACCATCGGACAGCAAAAGGCTCCAAAGCCGAGAAGGGCTTTGGGGCCAATGAGACAAAGGGACTGTCCCTTTGTCTCACTAATGCTGGTGCGGGCGCTCGGAAGCGGGGCGCAGCTCCGCCCGGCAGCGAATCATCTCGGCGGCAATCGAGATGGCGATCTCGGGGGGCGTCACCGCGAGGATGGGGTCACCAATGGGCAGGTGAATGCCCTCGTCGACCCAAGTGGGATCAACGCCGCGCTCCTTCAGAGTCTTGCGGGCAAAGGCCGCCTTACCCCTACTGCCAATGCAGCCCACATAGGCGGGGTGCACGCGCGCAACCTGCTCGAGCACGTCGATGTCCCATGCGTGCCCGTGCGTGGTCACCACCACGTAGTCGCGCGACGTCACCTGCACCTTCTCATCGAGCTTCGTGAAGTCGCCGAGCACCACGCGCTCCGCCGCCGGGAAGTCTCCAGAGACCGCAACGCCCTCGCGGTCGTCAAAGACCACCACCCTAAAGCCCACGCTAGCAAGCACCGGTGTGAGGGCGCGGCCAACGTGTCCGCCGCCAAAGATGTAGGCAATGGGGTCGGGACCGGCAGGCTCTGCGTAGGTCTTGCTCTCCTCGTCCCAGAGGGTTGTCTCCGTGGTAGAGCGGGGGTCGCCCTGAGGCAGCTCGTCGAGGTTGGTAAGCTCAAGGGTCACGTCCGAGAGGTCCACCCAGTGCTCAGTAATCACGAAAGGCATGTCGGAACGCAGGTGCTCCAGCAGGTCACCCAGCACGCCCTTGGCAAACGCAGGCTCCCACAGCTTAACGCCCACCAGGGCGTCGCCGCCGCAAGCCATACCCGTCTTGGCGTGCGTCATCCACTCCAGCTGGTTGGACTCCTCGCCTGCCAGCACGTGCTGGCACCTCTCCTGCATCTGCTGCTCTATGCGGCCGCCGCCAATCGTGCCCAGCCAGGTTCCATCGGCGAGAAGCGCCATGCGCGCGCTCGCGCCACGTGGCATGGAGCCGCGTGTGGCGAGGATGCTTGCGAGGGCAAAGGCCCGGCCCTCCTCGGCCTCCCTTAGAAGGCGTCCTACAAACGCGATGTCGCGCAGGGTCTCGTGCGAGTCTGTCATAGGTTTCTACCTGCCATTCGTTTGGTTGGCATTGGATGTGTCAAGACGCTTCTACCCGGCAAAGCCCAAGCGGATGCGCGGGCCGCCGTCATAGGCCTCCACGCGGCCCACCACGCGCGCGTCCGGAACGCGCCCGTCGGCGAGGAGGTCGGCCAGCAGCGAGTCCGCATCGTCCGCCGCAACCGCCACGAGGAGCCCGCCCGAGGTCTCTGGGCAGAAGAGGAGGTCGGCAAGGTCCTGCGGCACGCCCGTCGCGTCCACAGACGCCTCGGCAAAGTGGCGGTTGCGATACATTCCCGCAGGTAGGATGCCAAGACGAGCCCAGTCGCGCGCGTGGGCGAGAAGCGCCGGCGCGCCTGCGTCGATCACTGCGCGAACATCTGCGCCCTGTGCCATCTCCAGCGAATGGCCCATGAGGCCAAAGCCCGTGACGTCGGTGGTCGCGTGGACGTCGTGGCGCACGATCACGTCACGAGCCCAGCGGTTGAGGCACATCATCTGGCGCTCTGCGGCCGCAACGTCCGCAGGGTCTGCCAGGCCCCCCTTCGCGGCCGTGGTGATGACGCCCACGCCGAGCGCCTTGGTGAGCACAAGCACGTCGCACGGGCGCGCGCCGGAGTTGATGAGCATGCGGTGCGGGTCCACGAAGCCGGTGACGGCCAGGCCGTACTTAGGCTCCTCGTCGTAGATGCTGTGGCCGCCCACGATAGAGGCACCCGCCTCGTAGACCTTCTCGTAGCCGCCACGCAGGATCTCGTGGACCACGTCGGACGGCATGTCCTCGGGCACGGCCATCACGTTGAGCGCTACCTTGGGCTCGCCGCCCATGGCATAGACGTCCGAGAGCGCGTTGGTGGCGGCAATGGCACCATAGGTGTAGGGGTCATCGGCGATGGGCGGGAAGAAGTCGACCGTCTCCACGATGGCCACGTCGTCGGTCACGCGGTAGACCGCCGCATCGTCCGACTTGTCAAAGCCAACCAGGAGGTTGGGGTCGCGCTGGACCTTGATGTCCTTGAGGAGCTTGGCAAGCTCGCCCGCACCCACCTTGGCGCCGCAGCCGGCGCACTCGGCAAGCTTGGTGAGCTTGACGTCGTTGCCACCAGCGGATGCCACGTTGTTCTCGGCCATTGCTATCCCTCCAGCCTGTGCGAGAAGTGCAGCAGCGCCTCGAGGACGCCACCGCCCACGGCGCGTGCCTTGTCAGAGACGCTAAAGCAGTGCCCCACCTTGCAGCGCGGGTCGATGTCTCCGGACTTCATGCCCTTGGTGACGGGGCAGCCCTCCTGGAGAAGGCCGCGCAGCACGCCGTCGATGGTCGCGTAGAGGGGCTCGCTAGAGACCCTGGCCACGAGGTCACCCTTCTTGACCTGGTCACCAATCTTTGCGATGGGTTCAAAGGGGCCGTCTGCCGGCGCGCGCAGCACGCGCTCGGTGGTGTAGCCGCCGATGTTTCCGGGCACGCCGGTGTTGGGGATGGGCGAGCCGTCGTAGATAACGCGCCCCAGGTAGTGGCCGCGCTTGGTCTCGATGGCGGCGTGGCAGTCCGCGCCGGAGCTCTCGCCGGCGTGGAAGCCTGGCCCCACGCCGATCACCACAGGCGCCATGTCCTTGGTGGTCCCCAGGTTCTGCTTGGCGAGAATGGCGTCGACCACGGCCTCCGGGGCCAGCTTTGGGATGCTCTCCCCCTTGGGGTCAACCAGCACGGCTATGGTCCCGGTGGCCGCGACCTTGGTCGCCTCTTCCGCACTCTCGCAACGCACACCGCGAATGCCCTCGACCTCGGCCTCTCCCAGGCGCACCGCCTCTGAGAAGCACACCGTACGGCGCACCGAGGTTGGCACCGCCACGTCCAGCATCACTATGGACGCCCCCGCGCGGTGCAGCCGCACGGCGATTCCCGAGGCGATGTCGCCTGCGCCTCTCACGACAACCAGCATGTCTCCCCCTCCGTCCAACTAGGAGCAGATACCCCTAGAGTTCCAGCTCGTACAATCCGGCGCAGGTAAAGCGGCCAATTGCAAGCCGCTCGAAGTCTCCGCGCGCCTCCGGTGGCATGGACCAGGCAAGCCCGCAGTCCGCGCGGATGCTCACGGGCGTTGGGATGATCCTTCCCGCAACGCCCGCCTCCTTGCAGGCCGCCTCGCAGGCCAGCGCCTCGTGCGTCGAGTCAAATGACGCAACAACGCGTGGCTCGCGCCTATGACGTGGCATCGTCGTCGCCCTCCCCCTCTGCAGCCAGCTCGGCCAGGGCGGAAAGCGCCGCATCCACGTCCTTTTCAGTGGTAAAGCACCCAAACGAGAAACGCACGACGCCCGTGTCCTGCGTGCCCAGCGCCCGATGCATGCGCGGCGCGCAATGGCCGCCTGCACGCACGGCGATGTCGTAGTCGTGGCCGAGGGCGTCCGCAACCTCGGAGGAATCCCAGCCCGGCAGGTTCACGCTCACAACCGGCGCGTGGTCAAAGCCGGGGTCGAGAAGCCCCTCCCCCGTTGCCGGGAAGTCGCCGTAGACCGTGGCCCCGACGCGGCGCGCGCCGGTCACGAAGCGCCTCACGAGCGCGAGGTCGTGGGCGTGAATGGTGTCGAGGCCCTTCTCGGCAATCCATGCCGCCGCAGCCGAGAGCCCCGCGATGCCATGGCCGTTGAGCGTTCCGGCCTCGAGGTGCTCGGGGTAGCCCGCTGGCTGGCCCTCCTCGAAGGAAAGCACGCCCGTGCCACCACGCAGCACCGGGTGCACGTCCACACCAGGCGCCACGGCAAGGCCGCCCGTGCCTTGGGGGCCCATGAGGGCCTTGTGCCCCGTGAAGGCCACGAGGTCAATGCCCAGCTCGTCCATGCAGATAGGACGCGCTCCCGCCGTTTGCGCGCAGTCGAGAAGCACCGGCGCCCCCACGCCGTGCGCGGCCTTGACCACGCGCGCCAGCTCCTCGCGTGAGAGGACGTTGCCCGTGAGGTTCGAGGCATGCGTGAGGCACACGAGGCTCGTACCAGGCACGATAGCGTTTACCAGGGCGTCTATGTCAAGCACGCCGTGGCGGTCTGCTGCCGCGAAGCTCAGGGTCACGCCCCTCTCGTCCCTAAGGCGGTAGAGCGGCCGCAGGATCGAATTGTGGTCCCAGTCCGTGGCCACCACGCGGCCACCGTCGGGCACCGTGCCCAGGATGGCCATGTTGAGCGCCTCGGTGGTGTTGGCGGCAAAGACCAGCCGCTCGGGGTGGCCAAAGCCGAGAAGCGCCGACACCCGCTCCCGCGCGAGGGCGATGGAGCGGGCCGCGGCAAGCTCGGACTCGTGGGCGCCGCGGCCGCACGAGCCAAAGGTTCGCATGGCGTCCGCGACGGCCGTGACCACGCACTCGGGACGCTGGTGCGACGTGGCGGCACAATTGAGGTAAATCATGGCGCAGGCCTTGTCGCTACAGCGTAGTGACGCCCGGCTCGCCGGCCATGACCTTGGCGATCTCGTACAGGTTGGTCACGCCGCCCACCGCAAGCTTCTCGCGGATGCCGTAGAAGTCCAGGCAGGTGCCGCAGGTGAGGATCTGCGTCCCGCGGCTCTCGAGCTCCTTGATGTCCTCGAGCGACTCCGAGCCCTCGCAGGTAAGGTGCGCGCCGCCGTTGAAGAAAATCATCTTCTTGGGGACGGACTCGCCATGCGCCAGGGCGTAGATGAGCCCCTTCATGAGGATGTGGCCGAGCTTCTCATCACCACGACCCATGGTGTCGGAATCAACGGCGATGACGGAGGCGCCGGTGGCGGGGAGGTCGCAGAAGGCCTGGGCCTCGGAGGCAGCGTTCTCGGAAGCGCTCACCTCGCCGCGCGGGGTAAGGGTGAGGGTGGTCTCGTCGCCGTTTGCGGTGGTGGTGAGGTCGCAGTTCTTCTCGGCCGCCAGGCGCGTGAGGTTGCCAAGGGCAACAGAGTCGTTGACGACGACCTCGAGGGACTCGCCAGCGGCGAGCTTGGGCAGAGCCTCCAGCGTGAGTACGACGGGCTTGGGGCAGGTAAGGTTGCGCGCGTCGATCTTCATGGTGACTCCAATCTGTTTGCCGACGGAGCGCCGCGACTGGTGCCGAGGCGTCGTCGGGCGTTAATCACATGAGTGTATAACGTCGGTCCGAAATGAGACAGGGGGACAGTCCCTTTGTCTCATCCGGTATGCTATGAGCCAAGGGGAAACTCCCTTTATGAGACAAAGGGACTGTCCCTCTGTCTCACTAGAGCATATGACTTTTTGTAAGGGTTCCTCATGAATCTTGCTGATTTGCTGCGAACGGATAGCGGCGTTCTATCAGTGGTTGGGAGCGGGGGCAAATCCACCCTCGTTAACGAGCTGGCACGCGAGCTGGGATGTACCGTGGTCATAGCCACGTCTACGCATATGCTGGCACCTGAGGGCTGCCCGCTCCTGCTTGATCCCACGGAGCTCGACGTGGAACAAGCGCTCTGGTACACCCGCGTGGTCTGCGTGGGGACCCGTGCGCCCGGTGCAGAGGGCGATGCCGGAAAGCTGTGCGCGCCATCGCTTGGCTTTGGCACGCTCTCCGTACTTGCCGACCGCGTGCTGGTGGAGGCCGATGGTGCACGCAGGTTGCCCCACAAGGCGCACGCCGCGCACGAGCCCGTGGTTCCGGCTGAGAGCAGCCAGACCATCCAAGTGGTGGGCGCGTCTGGCTTTGGCGGGCGCGTGGGTGAGGTTGTTCATCGACCGGAGCTCATGTGTGCGGCCGTGGGCTGCTCCGCGAGCGACGAGTGCACGCCCGAGCTGTACGCGCGCTTCGTGGCCAACGAGCACGCAGCTGGCGTGGTACACGCAGATAACATTGTGGTGAACCAGGCCGATGACCAGGCTGGCATTGAACTTGCCGTGCGGTTTGCCGCCGAGCTGCGCGCGTGCGGGGACGAGACGCCCGTCACTGCCGGCTCCGTGCGCGAGCACCGCCTGGAGCTAGTGTAGCGCGAGCTCCGGCCTGCCGGCGCTTCGGACGCAGCGGGAAGCCCTGCCAAAGATCCAGCGGGACCCAAAAGAGCCTATGCCCCGGCGGGCAGACAGCACGCAATCACGATGCTCACGACACCGATAAGCGCCAGCGGCACGCACCCGTCGACAAACGACGGCAGCGGCTCGAGCCTGTAGTAGAGCACGTAGCACACCAGGCTCACGACAAACCCCACCACGGCAAGCACCGCTACCAGCGCCGCCACGCCGGTCTGACCCGCGCCCCCAAGCGCCAGCGCGCAGCAGGCTTCCATGCCAAGCCACGCCACAAAGAGCACCAGCTCGGTGGTGGGCTGACGCTGGAACATGCGCTGCGTGATGCCGAGAAGCACCAGGTAGAGAACAACGGCACCAACCAGGCACCCAACCACAACCCTCGTGGGCGCAAGCTCGGCCGCTCCTCCGCAGATGCGCGCGGCCCCAAAGACGCCGCACGCCACCGCGCCGAGAATGGCCACGATGCCGATGGTCCTCAACGCTCCGTGTGCAGAGCCACCGCTCACCTTGGGCCAGAAGAAGATGGCCCACCAGGCAAGATACAGGGCACAGCACGCAGCCATGAGAGCGTGCCCCTGCCTCATCTGCTCAAACGCAATGGCATCCACAATGGCCTCCCCTAACAGATATCGCGGAGTATCGCCTAGAGAACCTCGCAACATCCCGATAATAGCTCTGGTCAGCAGAAGTGCTCTCTAGCTGCTATCTTGTCGGATTCCGCGATTCTCGTTGTCACTTTCCGCGACCGCGGCCGTCCCGTACGCCGAGAAAAACGGGCGGCGCCAGCACCAGCCAGCACCGCCCGCCTTGGGGAGCAATACTACTGAACGGACCAGACCTACACCCTCGCGACGGCCTTGATCTCGACCTTGCCGCCACCGGGGAGCGCAGCCACCTGGAACGCCGCACGCGCGGGATACGGGGCCTCAAAGAACTCGGCGTAGATCTCGTTCATGGCACCAAACTCGTTGATGTCGGCGAGAAGGACGGTGGTCTCGACCACGTCGGCCATGGAGGCGCCAGCGGCCTCGAGGATGTTCTTCACGTTGGTCAGGCTCTGGCGGGTCTGGCTCTGGATGTCGTCGCCGGCGAGCTTGCCGGTGGCAGGGTCGATGCCCAGCTGTCCGGACACGTTGATGGACCCGTTGGACACAACGCCCGCGGAGTAGGGACCAAGCGCCTTGGGGGCCTTGTCGGTGACGATGGCGGTCTTGCTCATGAGAAACTCCTTCACTTCCTGCCCGCATACGCGGACGGCCAATGGATAAGTAAAACGGGGCCGATAAACCCGCGGAGCTCGCTGCCCGCGGCGCGCACGGCCCTAGCGAGCCACGTAGCGGCCGGGCTTCTCGCCTGTGGGCTCGCCGTCACGCACGGCAAGCGTGCCGTTCACAAAGACGAGCTTGGCGCGCCCGTGCGCCTCAAAGCCCTCGTAGGTGGTGTAGTCGACGGCCTGGTGCTGGTTGGCCGCGCTGATGGTCCAGCGTGCCGAGGGATTCCACACGCAGATGTCCGCGTCGGAGCCAGCGGCAAGCGCGCCTTTGCGCGGGTACATGCCAAACACGCGCGCCTGGCCCTCGGAGAGCAGGTGCAGGTAGTCCATGGGACCAAGCTGCCCCTCGAACGTGGTCATGATGAGAGCCGGCCTGTGCTCGACGCCAGGTCCCCCGTTGGGTATCTTAGTGAAGTCGCCACGGCCGCGATCCTTCTGGCCATGCAGATTAAACGAGCAGTGGTCGGTCGAGATCTGGTCCACCTCGCCGTCTGCCACGGCCTCGCGCAACGCCGCGATGTCCGTGGGCTTGCGCAGCGGCGGGCTCATCACGTACTTGGCGCCGGCAAAGCCGTCCTCGCCCTGCTCCAGGTAGCGGGTATCGTCCAGCAGCAGGTACTGCGGGCAGGTCTCGAGCGACACGCGCACGCCGCGCTCGCGGGCAGCACGCACCTGCTCAAGGCCCAGGCGCGTAGAGCAGTGCACCACGTTCACGCGAGCGCCCGTAAGCTCGGAGAGGTACATCAGTCGGCTGATAGCCTCGGCCTCGCACTCAGCCGGGCGACTCAGTGGGTGTCCCTCGGGCCCTGTGATGCCCTCGGCAAGCACCCTACGCTGCAGCTCGTTGACAAGCGTGCCGTTCTCGCAGTGCACGCAGAGAATGCCATCGAAGGGCTTGATGGCCTCGAGCACCTCCATGGTCTGGGCATCGTCCAGGCGCAGGTGGTCGTAGGCAAAGTACGTCTTGAACGACGTGATCCCCGCTTCGCGCATGTCCGCGATCTCCTCGCGGGTATGGTCGTTCCAATCTGCGATGGCCATGTGGAAGGCATAGTTAGCCGTGCAGGTGCCATCGGCGCGCTTGTGCCACTCGTCGAGCGCCCGGTGAAGGGTCATGCCCTTGTCCTGCGTGGCGTAGTCCACGATGGTTGTGGTACCGCCGCAGGCCGCGGCGCGCGTGCCCGTCTCGAAGCTGTCAGCGGTCCAGTCCATGCCCGTCCAGCACTGCATGTGTGTGTGCGCATCAATGAAGCCCGGGTAGACCCAGCAGCCCGTGGCGTCGAAGACCTCAGCGTCCGCAAGCTGCGCCTCGTCGACGCCACCGGGAACAACGTCCGCGATCTTGTCGCCCTCGATGACCACGTCGCCGAGAAAGACTCCCTTTGGCGTGACCAGCTGGCCGTTCCTCAGGACCTTGCGTGCCTGTGCGACCATACAACCATCCCCTTACAGAGAAGAGCCCAGCTCGCCGGGGGCGTTGTCCTTCTCGCCCGCAGCGGGCCATATGTCCTGCCCGGATTCCATGGCCTCGCGCACAGCCACCAGCTCGCTGGCAACCCGCTCGAGGTCAGACGGGGTGTCAATGTCATCTAGCTCGGCCGGGTAGCGCGCCTCGACAAGCCGCGTAGCGGCGGCCAAATCTGGGTTCCTGCGCAGCAGCTCGCCTCCGCCCACGTCTCCCTCAAGGCCGAGAAGCGCGTCTGCCAGGTAGCCCGGAAAGATCACGGGGCTCCCCGGCTTGTCCTGCCACGCGAGACGCGCTACGCAGGCAGGATGCGCGGCAAACTCGTCGAGCAGGGCCTCGACACTCGCGCCAGAGAGCAGCGGCTGGTCGCCCTGCACAAAGAGGTAGCCCGCGCGCTTGCCCAGCACCTCGATGCCCGCACGCAGCGTTTGGCTTTGCAGCGCGCCTGCGGGCTCCACACATGTCACGTGCCTGGCCTCGCACACGGCACGGACGCGATTCCACCTTGTGGAGACCACCACGTCCAGGCGCGGTGACACCAGTGCGTCAAGCGTGTGCGAGACCACCGCCCGGCCACGCAGCGGCTCCACGAGCTTCTGCCTGCCAAAGCGCGTAGCCTCGCCATTTGCCATGACCACGCAGCCCAGCCGGGGCACCCCCGCAACGCCGCCAAACGCTGCCGAGAAGCCCGCGTCTGCCGCAGCGGTGACACCCTGGCGCCAGGCTTCGTAGCGGTGTAGGAAGTCCTCCCCTTCGGACGTGAGGCTCGAGCTTCCGCCCCTCTCGCCACCAATTGAGCGCACAGTAAGCGGGAATCCCAGGGCACGCTCGGCATCGTGCAGAATGCGCATGGCCTTGGTGTAGCTCATGCCCATGGCCTTGGCGGAGGCAGAGAGGCTACCCATCTCGCGAACGCCAGCGAGCAGGGCCATGGGACCCGGGCCAAAGAAGCGCCCGCCATCCTCATCAATGAGGAACGAAAAGACCCGTGGTTCCATGGCCCTCACCTCGCGCGCATTGCCGTTGCGATGTCTACATGCTACCCACGGACGATGGTACCAGTCTTGCCGGCAATGCCGTCCGCCGCACGGTCGAGCTCAGTGATGAGCGACATGCGTCCGGGACCGGACTGGGCGAACTGCAGCGCCGCCTGGACCTTGGGCAGCATCGAGCCGGGGGCAAACTCGCCAGCTTCAATATAGCGCTGGGCAGTCTCGGGCGTGAGCTCGTCAAGCTCGGTCTGGTCGGGCTTGCCAAAGTGGATGGCGACCTTCTCGACAGCTGTGAGGATGACAAGCGCGTCGGCATCAAGCTGCTCGGCAAGGCGGGCTGCGGCAAAGTCCTTGTCGATGACGGCAGCGGCGCCCTTCAGGTGGTGGCCCTCGGTGTGGTAGACGGGGATGCCGCCGCCACCGCAGGCAATGACCACGTGGTCGGCCTCGACCAGCGAGCGAATGGTGTCAAGCTCGACGATGGCCTGGGGCTTGGGGCTTGCGACCACACGGCGCCAGCCGCGGCCGGAGTCCTCGACCACCGTGTAGCCGCGCTCGGCCACCATGCGGTCGGCCTCCTCCTTGGTCATGAAGGCACCAATGGGCTTGGTGGGGTTCTCGAATGCAGGGTCGTTAGGGTCGACCTCGACCTGAGTGAGCACCGTGGTCACGCCGTGGTGGATGTCGCGGTTGGCCAGCTCCTCGCGGATGGCGTTCTGGAGGTCGTAGCCAATGTAGCCCTGGCTCATGGCAACGCAGACCGAGAGCGGGCAGGGAATGTACTTCTCGGGATCAGAGCGCGTGAGCTGGGTCATGGCCTCCTGGATCATGCCCACCTGCGGTCCGTTGCCGTGCGCCACGATGACCTCGTTACCCTCGGCGATGAGGTCGACGATGGCCTTGGACGTGTGCTTCACGGCCGCCATCTGCTCTGGCAGGTTCTTCCCCAAAGCGTTGCCGCCCAGTGCGACGACGATTCTCTTGCCCATGCGTTCCTCTCCGTTCTCCCCTTGTCGTGTGAAAAAAGAGCGCGGGCCGGCCAACCGAGCTCACAGGCTCGGCCCGACCAGCCCGCGCGTTCCCCTGTGGGTACTGCGCCAGTCGCCCCGATGCCCGGCTTAGGCCTCGAGCCAGCGGCTGCGGCCGCGCTGCTCGAGCTCCTTGAGCATGGCAACGGGATCCTTGGCCTTCTGCAGGAAGATCATGGCTGCCACGGCGTACGGCTTGTAGCTGGCCTCCTTGTACAGGCCGTCGCGGTGGGCGTCAAAGACCTCGTTGGCAACCTCGCCGTGCTCGCAGGAGACGCCCTCGATGTCGGCCGGCAGCGGGTGCATGTAGATGGTGTCCATGCCGTTTGCGGTCTTGGCCATGAGCTCGGGCGTGCAGTGCCAGTCCATGTGGGTGGCGTTTTGGGCGAGAAGCTCCTTCTCCAGGGTGTCGATGCCCTCGGAGTCGCCGGCGGCGTAAAGCTTGGTGCGCTTCTCCATGGCCGCATAAGGAGCCCAGCTCTTGGGAACCACGATGTCAGCGCCCTCGAAGGCCTCCTCCATGGAGTGGGCCTGGGTGAACGTGGCGCCAGACTCCTGAGCGAAGACGCCGGCCTGCTTGACCAGCTCGGGCATGAGGTCGTAGCCCTCGGGGTGAGCCAGGGTGACGTTCATGCCAAAGCGGGTGAGCAGCATGATGAGCGACTGCGGGCAGGAGAGGGGCTTGCCGTAGGACGGGCTATAGGCCCAGGTGACGGCGACCTTCTTGCCCTTGAGGTTGTCAAGGCCACCAAACTCGTTGATGAGGTAGAGCAGGTCGGCCGAAGACTGCGTGGGGTGGTCGGAGTCGGACTGCAGCGAGACGAGCGTGGGACGGTGGTCGAGGATGCCGTCGGCGTAGGACTGCGCCACGGACTCCGAGACCTCCTTCATGTACGCGTCGCCCTCGCCGATGAACTTGTCGTCACGGATGCCGATGACATCAGCCATGAAGCTGATCATCGTGGCGGTCTCGCGCACGGTCTCGCCGTGGGCGATCTGCGACTTGGACTCGTCGAGGTCCTGGAGCTGCAGGCCCAGCATGTTGGTGCCAGAGGCAAACGAGAAGCGCGTACGGGTGGAGTTGTCGCGGAAGTTGGAGACCGCAAGGCCGGAGTCGAAGATGCGCGTGGAGATGTTGCGCTCGCGCAGGTTGCGAAGGGCGTCGGCGACCAGGTAAAGAGCGCGGAGCTCGTCGGTGGTCTTATCCCACGTGTGCAGGAAGTCGTTGTTGTACATCTTGGAGTAGTCGAGCTTCTCGAGCTGGTCGAGGTAGTTCTGGAATATGGCGTCCATTCGTTTCCCTTTCTTTGATACGTGTGACTGGGTCTTCCCGGTGACCGCTGGGTCTACGTGCAGAGGACCCGGTCGCAGCGGTGCGCCGCGACCGGGACGCAGATAACTACTTGATGTCGTTGCCGGTGAGGCTGGCGCGGAACTCGGTGGCGTCGCCGGTTGCCTGGCTGGGGTCATAGAGGTTCACGGCCGCAACGTAGAGCGCGGCGCAGGTGGAGAGGTCCTGCTTGTAGGTGACCTCGTTGGGCGCGTGCGCCTGGGACTCGGCGCCGGGGCCAAAGCCAACGCAGGGGATGCCATAGCGGCCCTGGATGGAGACGCAGTTCGTGGAGAAGGTCCACTTGTCGCACAGAGGCCTGCCCTCACGCTTGTCCATGGACTTCTCGCAGCCGATGCGCTTGTCGCCAAAGAGGGCCTTGTGGGCGTCGACCAGTGCCTTGACGTGCGGCGCGCTCTCCTTGTTGATCCACGTGGGGAAGTATGCCTCGGTCTCGTAGACCTCGCCGGTCCAGCTGGGACGGTCGTACATGTACATGGAGACCTTCACGTCGTCGCCGTACTTCTTGACGGCGGGGAGGTTGCGGACCTCCTCGAGGCAGGACTCGTAGGTCTCGCCGGCGGTCATGCGGCGGTCGATGGAGATGGCGCAGGAGTCAGCCACGGCGCAGCGCGAGGGGCTGGTGTAGAAGATCTGAGAGACGGTGCAGGTCCCGCGGCCCAGGAAGCGAGCGTCCTCGTAGTGCTCGGGGTTGTACTTGGGGTCGAGCATCTTGACGAGGCCGCGAATCTCGGTTGACTCGTCGGCGCCGTTGTTGTTGAGGGCGCGGACGTCGTTGATGATGTCGGCCATCTTGTAGATGGCGTTGTCACCGCGCTCGGGCGCGGAGCCGTGGCAGGAGACGCCCTTCACGTCGACGCGGATCTCCATGCGGCCGCGGTGGCCACGGTAGATGCCGCCGTCGGTAGGCTCGGTGGAGATGACGAACTCGGGCTTGATGCCATCTACGTTGTAGATGTACTGCCAGCACATGCCGTCGCAGTCCTCTTCCTGGACGCTGCCCACGACCATGATCTTGTAGCCCTCGGGAATGAGGTCCATGTCCTTCATCATCTTGGCCGCGTAGGTGGCGGAGGCAACGCCGCCCTCCTGGTCGGAGCCGCCACGGCCGCCGATGAGCTGGTCATCCTCGAAGCCCTTGTACGGGTCGAAGTCCCAGTTGTCGCGGTTGCCAATGCCAACAGTGTCGATGTGGCCGTCGATGGCGATGATCTTGTCGCCCGTGCCCATGAAGCCCATCACGTTGCCCAGGCCGTCAACCTTGACCTCGTCAAAGCCGAGCTTCTCCATCTCGGCCTTGATGCAGGCCACAACGTCGCCCTCCTCGCAGGACTCGCTGGGGTGGGAGATCATGGCGCGCAGGAACGCAGTCATGTCCGCGTTGTAGGCCTTCGCCGCTTCCTTGATCTTGTCGTAGTCGAGTTCCTTCATTGGGTCCTCCTCGCATCGGGCAACGTTCTTGCTGACTTGGTGCCGTAAACAATAAGTCTGCTTACCAAACTTTTTGTTTGGTTGACCTAATTAAAGCACGTGCGAGAGGGAATTCAAGGGCCTTTGGCAAACTGTTCACTTTTCTCGCAGACGGTCTTTTTGACGCGGTGGACGGTGAGCGCGGAGGAGCGATTCTTCCCCGTGCAAACGTTGGGGCGGGGCGGCTCGGGGCGTGGCGCTACACATTCGGACCCGATTGCGTATCCCGCGCAGGACGGTACAGGTTCGGGCGACGAATGCGTGTCGGCTCGCCACAGGTTCGTGACCGATTGCGTATCCCGCGCAGGACGCCACAGGTTCGGGGACCGAATGCGTGGCGGCGAAAGTCGCCGCCGGCCACGAAGAAGGCCCCGGCGACGAAATGCCGCCGGGGCCAAGGTCCCACGTTATTCTCGGCAGTGCTACTGCTGCGCGCGCCAGCGCTTCATCTTCATGTGGCGACGCACGAAGTACGTGGCCAGCAGGACGATGATTGCCGCAAGCACAACCTCAACCGCGGTGATCAGCGGACTCTGCCCAAACATCCCCACCGTAAACGTGCTCGAGGAGTTCGCCTCGGTATAGAGGATGTTGTGGCAAGCGTTACGCAGCGCCTGGTGCCCGGCGGCCGTGTCCAGCGTGTCGCTGGTAAGCATCTTGTCCTGAAGGAACGCGAGGTAGAGGTCGTTGCCCGCATGCAGCGCCCGGTTGATGTTCGAGGTGTCAGCGGCAAGCACGCAGTCCGTCACGACAGACCCGCGGAAGCCCCACTCGTTCCTCAGCACCTGGGTGAGCAGCGCGTGGCTCTCGGCAGTGGGCGTGGCACCCAGGCGGTTGTAGGAGCTCATCATCGCCACGGTGCGTCTCCTGGTCGTTAAGGGCAAAGTGCTTGACGTAGCAGTACACGCCCTGCGACTGGATGCCGCGGACCTCGGCAGCAACGATCTCGCCGGTGAGCAGACCGTCCTCGCTCACGTACTCGTAGTTGCGGCCGCCAAAGGGCGAGCGGTGCGTGTCGGCACCGGGAGCGTACAGGCCGCCGACCTTGAGCGCCGTTGCCTCCTGGGCAAACAGCTCGCCCACACGCTGCGCGAGCTCCTTGTTCCAGGTGTAGCCAAGCACGCTCTGGCCCGTGAGCTGCGTGCCGTTGTAGCTCGCCATGATGTTGTTCACCCCGTTGGGACCGTCGCACTCGACAATCGCGGGCTTGCCCACGCTCTTGGCCGAGAAGGTCATCCAGCCGCCGTTGGAGACGAGCATCTTCTGCTCGTTAAGCGTCATCTGGTCGAGGAGCTTGTCCCACTGGGGGTCGTCATAGCTCAGACCGGTCATGTCGGCCAGGGTAAGGCCGTTCTTCGCGCCATAGGTCACGTCGTCGACATTGGGGTTCTCGACTGGCGCGGGGTTGTCCAGCGCGTCCTTGATTTCGGCAGGGGCCTCCTTCTCGGCAGGGGCCATCGTGGGGAAGGTGCCGGCCCAATCCGCACGCGAGAGGTACGTGACGCCGCCGCCAAAGCTCACGTCGTCAAACTGGTTGGTCGCAGCCACACCGTCAGTGGAGCGAGCGCCGTCATTGGCGTCGTTGTAGATGTAGTCACGGTCGATGGTCACCGTGCGGGTGTCCACCACGTCGTGAGAGTTGCGACGCAAGCTCACCTGGTAGTCGCCAGCCTCCAGAACGTAGGCACCACCCGGGGCCTTGACCCCGGTGTAGTCGTAGCTCGCCATGTCCTCGTGCGTCCAGCTGATCTTGAGCGTCTGGGTCTCCCCAGGCTCAAGCAGCTTAGTCTTGTCAAAGCCGGCGAGAACAACCGCGCTCTTCTCGATGCCACCCGGCGTGTAGGGAGCGCTGTAGTAGGCCTCGACCACGTCCTTGCCCGCAACGTCGCCAGTGTTGGTCACGTCGACGGTCATCGTGATGGTGGTGCCGTCGTCCGAGAAGTCCGCGATCTTCTCGTCGAAGGTGGTATACGAGAGGCCGTAGCCAAACGGGTACTGAACCGTTGCGTCATAGTCGATGTAGCCGTCTGCCGCCGCGGTCTCGTAGTAGCGGTAGCCCACATAGATGCCTTCGGCATAGTCAACAAAGTGGACGTTCTCGGTGCCGGAAGTCGCATCACCAGAGCCCGCGAACAGGGACTGGTTGGTGTGCTGCACGTTGGTGTAGTCGTGCGCGCCAAAGTTGTAGTAGCTAGGTGCGCTCTCCGCCTCGTACGGGAAGGTGTCCACGGTGCGACCGCTTGGGTTCACGGCACCGGTGAGCACCTTGCCAATGGCGTCGCAGCCCGTCGCGCCAGGCGTGCCCACCCACAGGGCGGCGTCCACCTGGGGGGCGTCAACAAAGCCAAGCTCCATGGCATTGGGGCTGTTGAGCACCACGATCACGCGATCGAAGTTGCCCTCGACCATGGCGAGAAGGTCCTCCTCGTTGGGCGAAAGCTCAAGGTAGCTGCGGCCGGCCTCGGAGCCCTCATAGGCGGCCATGTCCGTGGGAAGGTCAAAACCTTCGCCGCCCTTGCGGGTGAGCACCACGATCGCCGTGTCCGAGTACGTCTTTGCGTCGTCGATGACGTCCTGGGTGTAGCTGGACTGCGGCAGCTCGTAGAGGTTCCAGTCCGTGCCCACAATGCCCATGTCCTTGGCAGCAGTTGCGTTCTCCTCGTAGAACTGCTCAAGGTTGGGGTTCGCGGAGAGGCCCGCGTCCTCAAGTCCCTGGTAGAAGGTCACGTTCTTGCTGGTGTCGCCAGCTCCGGAGCCCGTCCCGCCATAGCTGAAATTGTTTCCAGCCGTCGAGCCAAACACGTTCACCTTGGTCACGCCCGAAAGCGGCAGGGCGTCGTTCTCGTTCTTGAGCAGCGTGACGCCTTCCGCCTCCACCTCCTCGGTGATGTCGCTCGTGGCCTGACTTGCCTGCCGCACCTCGGTGGATGCCATGTCCGGCTTGGTAGTGAACGTGGTCACGAGGTCAAAGTACGGAGACACCACGATGCCCACCACAAGCGTCACCGCAACCACGAGCACCGACAGGATGCACATGATCACAAACAGCGCCTTCTTTGGACGCTTTACCGACTTGGTCGGCTTGGCCTGCTTGTCCTTCTCGTCTGCCATCTCTCCCCTTTCCCCTGGGATCTTGCCTTCCCGCCGCATAATCGCGGTGGGGGTTCCGTCAGATGGCCCCATGGTGGTCAAGACGCCCGCAGGTTGGGGGCTGCTGTCATAATCGGGTGAGAGCCACGACTTAGTTGGGAGGCAACCGTGGCGTACCGAATTCTTATCGTGGAAGACTCCCCCGCAGAGGCGGACGTCTTGCGAGGGCATCTAGACCGCTATGCAGCAGAGAGGGGTCTCTCGTTTGCCGTGACCGTGCTCTCCTCGGCGGTGGAGTTCGTGAACGCAAGCCACCCGGCGGACCTGATCTTCATGGACATCGACCTGCCTGGCATCAACGGCATGGAGGCGGCACAGATCCTTCGCGGCTACGACGAGCAGACGCCGCTGGTGTTTGTGACCAACCTGGCACAGTACGCCATAAAGGGGTACCAGGTGGACGCCCTCGACTTCATGGTGAAGCCCGTCCAGTACGATGACTTCTCCCTTCGCATGGACCGTGCCATGCGCATGGTTAGGCGTACCTCTAAGGGCACCGTGTCCATCCCCACACCCGACGGCATTCGCGTGGTGCGGCTTGAGGACGTTCTCTACATCGACATCGTCAAGCACGACCTGCACTACCACCTTGCCGGGGAGCCCAACCCCCTGCGGGTGCGCGGCACCATCACCAAGGTTGCGGAGGAGCTTGCCGAGAAGGGCTTCCTCAAGATTGCCGCCAGCTGCGTCATCAACATGGCCCAGGTGGCGCGGATACGGGCGACCTCGGTGGTCATGTCGGACGGCACGGAGCTGTTCTTTAGCAGGTCGCAGCGAAAGGCGGCGCTCGAGCGCCTCACGGCATACGTGGGAAGGAGCGCGTAATGGGCGAGGTCGCAACTGCAGCCCTGAGCACCACGTTCCTTCTCGCACGCGTCATCTTTGGGATTGGCCTGTTTGCAGTTGCCCTCGAGCCGCGAGAGCACTTTGGCAGGAGGCTCGCTCTTGCGGCGATTCTGTGCATCGCCGCCCTGACGCTTCTCTTCTGCCTCGAGGGAATGCTGCCCGGCATCTCCCGAACTCAGGCATATGCCGGCGAGGAGGTGTTCTTCTCCGCACTGCTCGTTGCATGCTCCGTCGCCGTGACCTACCTCTTTGACGCCTCCATCTGGACGGCGCTCTTCTGCTGCTCGGCGGGATATGCCATCCAAAACCTTGCCTCCGGCGTGGGCGAGGCGGCATGGCTGCTCATGGAGGGAACCGGACCGGAGGCGGCCAGGGGGCGAGAAGTGCCACTGGGGACGTTCGCCCTCATCACCCTAGTAGTCACCGTTGCAACGTACGCGATTGCATATCTGCTGATAACCCGTCGGCTGAGCCGCCGCGGCCTGGAGCAGGTGAGCGACCGCTCGATGATCGCAATGATGGCCGTGGTCATGCTCATGGTCATTGGGTTTGACCTGGTGATCAAGAGCCTCTGCGAGATGGGCATACCAGTAGCATACGCGCTGATGCTCCGGTTTGTGCATGGGTTCATCTGCGTGTTCACGGTTTGGATGGAATACGAGCTGCTGGTCAACCGCAAACTCGCATCCGAGAAGGACACGACCGAGCGAGTGCTCGCCGAGCGCGAGCGCCAGTACGAGCAGAGCCGCGAGAGCATCGAGGCGATCAACATCAAGTGCCACGACCTGCGCCATCAGATACGAGCGCTGGCAGACGGGGGTGCCGTGGTTGATCCGGCCGCGTTAGCAGACGTCGCGCGTGAGGTCGACGTGTACGATGCGGCAGTTCACACGGGCAACGAGGCCCTGGACACAATACTTACCGAGAAGAGCCTGGTCTGCCAGCGCGAGGGCATCACGCTCACCTGCGTGGCAGACGGGTCGGCACTCGACTTCATGGCGCCGGCAGACATCTACGCGCTCTTTGGCAACGCCCTGGACAACGCCGTCGAGGCCGCTCGCGGGGCGAGTCGGCGGTCGATTTCCGTGGTAGTGCGGCGCACGATGGGAGTCACGTCCGTAAGCGTCGAGAACTACTACGACCTGGGCGCCCAGCCCACCTTTGAAGACGGCCTGCCGCAGACGACCAAGGCGGACAAGGCCAACCACGGGTTTGGCATGCGCTCAATGCGCGCGATAGCGGAGCGCTACGGCGGCACGCTGGTGGCCCGTGCAGAGGATGGAACGTTCTCTCTCGACATCATGATGTAGGTGCGGAGATCGACGCACCTCGGAGCGTGGCGGCGAAAGTCGCCGCCGGCTACGAAGAAGGCCCCGGCGACGAAATTGAACTGCCTCCCATTTCTCGGACTTTACTTACTTGTCCAAGAAATGGGAGGCAGTTCAAATGCCGCCGGGGCCAAGGTCCCACGTTCTTCTCGATAGACGCTCCAAAGACGCTATCGCCGGTGCGTCACCGCAGCGCGCACGCGACCGCGCGGGTCTTTCACAAGAAGCGTCACAACCCAGATGACCAGTCCAAGAGCAACCACGCAAACACCCAGGAACGCGTCGTTGGAAAGTTGCTCGCCAGACGGCTGGAAGATAGCCACGCCCTCCTGGAGATACTCGGCCACCGCGTCGACCAGCCACATGAGCGACGCGCCCCAGAACATGAGGCACGGCAGACCCAAGCAGAGGTCGTTGTCGCGGCGCAAGTACCACACAAGCGTGAAGGCGACAGCCACCAGGACGGTGATGGCAAGCGTCATCGGCTACACCTCAAGCGCCGGGGCCTGCTCGGAGGCGGCGCGCTGCTCAATCGCGTTCGCGACGGCGCACAGGCCACCCCAGGCGGCAGTCACCACGACGGCCATCGCGACGCCGGTCGTCGCCATCTCGCCGAACATCGCCGCAGCGTCCGCAGGCGTGGCCATGGCAGAAAGGAACGGGAAGAACGGCACGACCTCGCCATGCCAGACGTGCTCAAAGGCGAGAAGGGCGCTGCCGCCCCAAAGCATCTTGGAGAGCCAGCCGAGACGCTCGACACGGCGGGCGCATGCCTCGGTGTTCTCGCTGCTCTTCTTGGCCTTCTGCTCGATGACCTTCACAACGGCGCCCTCGGCGGCGGGTACGACAAAGCAAGCCATGGCAAATCCCTTCGTTGGGGTGTGGTCGACACTTGTGCATTTTATTGTACGTTCTTGCGCGGCGTTCGCGGAAGTCGCACTCACCTTTGTAACCAAGTTTGTTGGACGCCCGCCGGGCAGACCGCCGAACATTTGCCGGAGTTTAGCTCCTCTTCTTACTAGCAGAATCGCCGACCTGCGGGAATGCGGCCGCCGATTAAGAAAAGGAGCTGTTCTCCGCGCATGGGACGAGAAGGATGCGGGGCGTTGGCGCCGGAAGGCACGCCTCGTACAAAATCCCATCGAAAGGAGGCTCTCCGGCGCAAAAATGACGCCGGAGAGTGAGTTTCCGCAGCGCCGACCGCACCTACAGCGCGCGGCGCGTGGTGCGCACGGCGGAGCGCACAATTCCGTGGGCCATCCGGTACGTAAGTGCCAGGTACCCGCCGTACACCAGCGCAAACAGCACCAGCCCCAGGGTCATCCCGTCAAGCGCGTCGCTGTACCCAAAGGCGCTCACAAGCTCGTTCAACACGCTGATTGCGCAGAGCGAGTGCGCCAATCCCACGGCAAGCGGCAGCGCAAAGGCAATAGCCACCTGTGCCCGCAGCGACCCAAAGATCAGACGCTCGGAGCACCCCAGCTCAGAGAGGGTGCGATAGCTGCCCGCAGAATCGCTCGCGTTGGAGAGCTGCTGGATGGCGAGAATGGCGGCGCAGGCAATGACCAGCACAAATCCAATGTAGATGGCCATGTACGAGATGAGCCGCGTTGTGGTTGTGCCATCGGCAAGCACGCTCGTGACGGTGTCGACGGTCGTAAGCGCCGATCGCTCGCCCAGGCTATCGCTCAGTCTCTCCTCCAACCCCTTGAGCGCAGCGTCGCCCTCCTCGGTGGGGCCAGCGTACATGACGTCAATCACCTGCTGGTACGTGGGCAAGCTCGCCGCCAGGTCATCTGCCACTACAAACGTGCCGGGATTGGCCCCCAGGCCGTTGTCCTGGAGTACGGCCGAGGCGTCGTCAATCACCGTGGCGCGCGCCGGCGTGAGTGTGACATCTCCCACCGTGACAGAGAAGCCCTTCTCAAGCCCCCCGTTCACAAACGGCTCCACCTGGTCCATGTTGCAGAGCAGGAGGTACTGGCCATCCGCAAGCGAAACGGGCTCCATTCCCAGCAACGCACGGGCGGCGTTGTAGTCCGAGAGGCTCACGACCTCCCCCACCATGGCGTGCTCGAACCCCTTGGGGATGGTCTCCCCAGTAAGCTCCGAGATGCGCTGGAAGGTCGAGGTGGCGCCCTCAAGCTCGGACGGGATGACGGCAATTCTCACCGTGGCGTGGCTTCCCACCGCAGAGAGGTCGATGCCCACCTTTGCAACCTCTGCCTCAAGGTCTATGGGATCCGCAACGGGGTCCGTCGGGAGCACCGAGATCGACGCGCTGTAGGGGGTTCCCTTCTCGACCATGGCGTTGAGGGTGTTGCAGATGCTCATGCCCGTGGTCATGGCCGTCATGGCAAGGAAGAGTATGAGCGCAATGACCCCCATGGAGAGCGCTGTGGTGTTCACGCGAGAGGCGATCTGTCGCGTCGTGAACATGTGGAGATCGCGCCAATAGAAGCCCCTCATGTGCGTGAGCAGCGCGGTAAGCGTGCCTGCAAGGCCATAGAAGAAGACGAACGTGCCCACTGCGACCATGATGGTGGTGATGATGAAGCCCCCCTGCATGGAGTTATCCATGGGGAATCCGTCCCTGATAAGGCGCCAGTACGCAACGCCCATGAGCACAAGGCCCGCCGCCGTCAACACAATGGAGAGCGGCAGCCTGCGCACAAACTGCTTCTCGTTCT
Organism: Tractidigestivibacter montrealensis; assembly: GCF_024741235.1. Lineage (GTDB taxonomy): Bacteria > Actinomycetota > Coriobacteriia > Coriobacteriales > Atopobiaceae > Tractidigestivibacter > Tractidigestivibacter montrealensis. The sequence goes on from NZ_JANSKA010000001.1 coordinate 385,235, forward strand.
GTCGCGCAGAGCTCATGAGGTCGATGAGCCTCACGCGGCGCAGCGTTATCCAGTTGAAGAGCATCATCACAACAAAGATCACGCCAAAGCACGCCAGGGTGAGCATAAACGCGTCCGTTGAGAAGAAGAACGAGAAGTGCTGGACGGTCGTCGCAAACATGCGAGCCGTGACAAAGAGCAGGACCTGCGAGACAAGCACCCCCAGGGCAATGCCCACGCCAAACGAGACTGCGGCAACCAGCAGCGTCTCCAGCGCAAGAACCACGTTCACCTGCCCCGTACGCATACCCAACACCTGGTAGAGACCAAGCTCCTTCTTGCGCCTGCGCATGAGGAAGTTGTTCGCGTACACCATGAGAAAGCCAAGGATCACGGCGAGAAAGACGGTAAGCCCATCGAGGATCTGTCCCACCTGGCTGAGCGTCTCGCCCACGTCGCCGCGGAGAAAGTCGCCCTGGACGCTCATGGTGTTGAACGCATAGAACACGGCCACGCCCAGCACAAGCGTGAGGAAGTACACGGCATAGTCATGCAGGAGCTTGCGCATGTTGCCAAAGGCAAGCTTAGCGAGCATCGTCGACCCCTCCCTGCACGGCCACAACCTGCATGATCCGCTCGAAGAAGGCGTGACAGGAGTCGCTGCCGCGGTCGAGCTCGGTGAAGACACGCCCGTCACGAATGAAGAGCACGCGGCGGCAGTAGCTCGCGGCGGTCTCGTCGTGGGTGACCATGAGGACGGTGGCACCTCTCGACTGGTTCATGGACTCGAGGCTCTCGAGCAGGAGCTTGGCGTTCTTGGAGTCAAGGGCACCGGTGGGCTCGTCGGCAAGCACCAGCTGCGGGCTGGTGACAAGCGCCCTAGCCGCCGCCACGCGCTGGCGCTGGCCACCGGACATCTGGTAGGGATACTTGTCGAGCACCTCCTCGATGCCCAGCGAGGTGGCTGCCGCAACCACGTCGGCCTCAATCTGTGCGGCGGGCACGCGCCCAATGGTCAGCGGCAGCGAGATGTTCTCGCGCGCGGTAAGGCTGTCCAGCAGGTTGGAGTCCTGGAAGATGAAGCCGAGCTTCTCTCGGCGAAAGTCCGCCAGGCGCGAACGGGAGATGCGCGAGACGTCCGTTCCCGCAAGCATGATGGTGCCCGAGGTGGGCGCGTCGATCGTGGCAATGCAGTTGAGCAGCGTGGACTTACCCGATCCCGAGGGGCCCATGAGGGCGACGAACTCTCCCGCCGCGATGGTGAGGTTGATGCCGTTGAGTGCGTGCGTGGTGGCGCTGTGACCGCCGTAGGTCTTTGTTACGTCACGAACCTCGAGCACGGGCGCCGGGGCGCCGTGGGCCATGCTCGCGCTGCCGCTGTCCATATGGCGTGCCATGTGTGGCTCCTTCTCGTGTTGGTGCGGGCGGGCCGTTGCGGCCACCCGCCTTGTGATTGCGAGATACATGGTGGACCGCAACCGTCTGGGCTGCCATCGATTGCCGTGACACAACCTTACGTTTGTGTCACGTCTCGCACGGCACGAGAAGCGCCTGCTACACGACGCGCGACCGCTCCCTGGGAAAGGCGATGCTCATGGTTGTGCCAACGCCTACGGCGCTTGTGGCCCCCACGGCAAGGCCCATCTTCTCGCAGAGCGTCCGCACAAGGTAGAGCCCCATGCCGGTAGAGCGCTCGTGCGACCGGCCATTGGTGCCGGTAAAGCCGCGTTCGAAGATGCGGCCAAGGTCCGCCTCGGAGATTCCGCACCCATTGTCGGCCACGTCGAGCACCACGCGCTCGCTGGCGCTGCCGGCACCCTCGACGCGTGCCGAGAAGCTCAGTCGCGCCTCTCGCCCGTCGTGCTCGGGCACGGCGCGGTAGCGCACGGCGTTGTCGATGAGCTGCCCCAGGATGAAGACCATCCACTTGGGGTCACAGAAGACCCAGAGGTCCTTCTCGTCTTCAAGGCCACCCAGGTCAACGGCCATGCGCGCCTCGATGAGCGCGCGTGCGCGGGACTTCACGGCCTCGCGCACCAGGTCCGTCAGCTCGCAGCGACGCAGGAGGTAGTCCTCGGCCACCGAGGTGCTGCGCGCGTAGTAGAGGGCGTTCTCCACGTCCGCCTCCACGCGGGCAACCTCGCGCGAGAGGGACCGAGCGTCCTCGCCGCGGCTGTTTGCCAGCGTGAGGTTCATCGCGGCAAGCGGGGTCTTGATCTCGTGGACCCAAAGCTCGACGTAGTGGCGATAGTCCTGCATCTCCTCCTCGAGCTGGGCCCCTCTGCGGCGCGAGGCCTGGGCCACGCTCTGCAGCGCATCCCAGGCAAGCTCGCCCTCGGGGTAATTGGGCTCCGGCAGGGTGTCGGCGGCATCGAGCACGTCCTCCTCGCCCTCAGCCAGCCGCGCAAGTCCCCGCATGAACGAACGCTCGCGCAGCCACTCCCACACAATGCTCACCAGTTCAAGCACAGCAACGAGAAGCACCACGAGTTGAGTGGCGCCCGCCTCCACGCCAACCATAGGCAGCATGACGGCGAGCAGGGCAACCACTGCCACGGAGCAGACTAGCCGCAGCGCGTGGCTGCGAAGGTACGTAAGAGGGCTCATGCGTTATCGACCCGCAGCGAGTAGCCCATGCCGCGATGCGTTGTGATGGCGTGCGGCAGCCCCACCTTGCCAAGCGCCTGGCGCAGGCGGGTGACGTTGACCGTAAGGGTGTTGTCATCCACAAAGGCGTCGGTTGCCCAGAGAGCCTCCATGAGGTCCTCGCGAGAGACAATGGCGCCCGGCTGGCGCATGAGGCACTCGAGAATGCGCAGCTCATTGCGGGAGAGCTCGACGGTCTTGCCGCCGTAGCTTGCCTCTGCGCGCACCACGTCGAGGCTCAGGCCACCCGCGCTGACACGGGAAGCCTTGCTCGGCTGTCTGCGGCGCAGCAGCGCCTCAAGGTGCGCAAGGATGAGCTGCGGGTTTGCGGACTTGGCCACAAAGTCATCGGCGCCCATCGAGAGGCTCATGAGCTCGTCAAGCTCGGAGGTGCGGCTGGTGAGCACCATGATGGGGACGTCGCTCCTCTGCCTGAGGGCACGCGCCACATACTGGCCGTCGGTCCCGGGAAGGCCCAGGTCAAGCACCACGGCATCGGGCAAGGCGGCGGTGATGTCCTCGACCAGGTGGTCAAAGCGGGTGGCACACTGGACGTGGTGACCAGCGTTTGAGAGAAGCACCGACAGCTGCTCGCGCACGCTGGGGTCATCCTCAACGAGGTAGAGATTGGCCATCGCGCCCTCCGCATCCAGACTTGGTTATCTCGTACGGACAATCTTAGCATCGAGAAGGACGCGGCCGGCACGCATGCGCGCACCGGCCGCCATGGCCCTGGGAGGCAGGGCTCGTCCTTTGCAATGACGCCCGCAGGCGTTGGGGTGGTTCTACTCGGCCTTCTCGCTCTGCCACGCGCCGTCCCAGACAATCTGGCGGTAGCGGACGGGGTCGGTGTCGCCCTCGGTCGAGAAGAGCAGCACCTGGGAGTCGGGGCCAAGCTCGAGGGCCTCGCGCAGCTCGGCGTAGGCAGGGTCGGTCATGAGGGTGGAGATGACGCCCATGCCCACGGCGCCGGACTCGCCGGAGGTGACCGCCGGGTCGCCCTTCACAGGTGCGGCCAGCATGCGCATACCCTTGGAGGAGACCCAGTCGGGGCAGCTCACGAAGGCGTCCGCGTGGTTGCGCAGGATGTCCCAGCCAATGGTGTTGGGCTCACCGCAGGCAAGGCCGGCCATGATGGTCTGGAGGTCGCCACCCACAATGCGCGGGTTACCATCAGCCGCAACGGCGCCCTGGTAGAGGCAGTCGGCGGCGCCGGCCTCCATGATCATGAACTTGGGCGGGTTGCTCGGGAAGAGGTTAGTGAAGAAGCCCACCATGGAGCTTGCGAGCGAGCCCACGCCGGCCTGGACAAAGACGTGGGTGGGACGGTTGACCTCAAGTTGGCGCAGCTGGTCTGCCGCCTCGGCGGCCATGGTGCCGTAGCCCTGCATGATCCAGGACGGAATCTTGGTGTAGCCCTCCCAGGCGGTGTCCTGCACGATCACGCCGTGCTCGGTCTCTTCGGCCTCCTTGGCGGCAAGGCGCACGCAGTCGTCGTAGTTGAGCTCCTCGATCGTGACCTTGGCGCCCTCCTTGGCGATGTTGTCGAAGCGGGTCTTCGTGGAGCCCTTGGGCATGTGCACCACGGCATTCTGGTGCAGACGGTGGGCGGCCCAGGCAACGCCGCGGCCGTGGTTGCCGTCGGTGGCGGTGAAGAAGGTCGCGTGGCCAAAGTCATGCTCGAGCTGGTCGGACGTGAGGTAGTCAAAGTCGCAGTCCGCCACATCGCGGCCGGTCTCCTCGGCGATGTAGCGAGCCATGGCGAAGGAGCCGCCCAGGACCTTAAACGCGTTGAGGCCAAAGCGGTAGCTCTCGTCCTTCACGTAGAGGCCGCCCAGACCAAGGCGGTTAGCCATACCGGAGAGGTTGGCAAGCGGGGTCACGGAGTACTGCGGGAAGCTCTTGTGGAACGCGCGGGCCTTGGCAACGTTCTCCAGGCTCATGACCTGCAGGTTCTTGTCCTCGCTCTTGGGCATGTGATTGGTGACCCACTTGAACTTAGGCTCCATGGTGCTCCCCTCTCTCTGCGTCGGCTCCCGACGCTTGCTGGACCAGATAAGAAAAAGTGTCTTACAGCCAAACTTTTTGTTAGCACATCAATTACACCACTTCCGGGGCGCATTGCAAGGGCTATTGTCGCGCTGCCGGCAAAAGGTTGGTCGTAGGCGTTGGACGGGATGAGACAAAGGGACAGTCCCTTTGTCTCATCCGCCCCAACTCGGTAGACTTGTGGCCACTAGAACAACAAACGGGAGGTCGGCGGCATGGCAGCAGACGTACGGCAGGCGTTTCTCGGCTCGTTTTTCCACACACCCACGTATGGCTCATTCGAGTACCTCGAGGACGCGCTCATCGAGGTGGACGCAGGCGGCGTGATTGCGCGGGTCGTGCGCGAGGACGACCCGCGCCACGACGAGTTGGTGCGCGCCTACCACGATTCCGGCGTCCTTGTGGAGCTGGGACAGGGCCGCTATGGCCTTCCCGGCTTTGTCGACCTGCACGTGCACGCGTGCCAGTGGCCGCAGGCGGGCATCGCGCTGGACGAGCCGCTTGACCGGTGGCTTCTCGAGCGCACCTTCCCGCTGGAGTCAAAGTTCGCGGACGTCGAGTTTGCCCGCACGGTCTACGGGGACCTTGTGCGCCAGCTGCTGGCACGCGGCACCACGACGGTGGTTTACTTTGGCAGCGCGCACCTGGACGCCACGGTGGAGCTTGCCCGCGCCTGCGTTGACGCAGGCCAGCGCGGCCTTGTGGGCAAGACGGTGATGGACGACCCCACGGCGAACCCCGACTACTACCGCGACGCGTCACCCAGAAAGGCCGTCGAGGAGACCGCCCAGCTCATCCGCGAGGTTGAGGCAATGCGACCGGACGCGCCCCAGGGCGTCTGGCCCGTAATCACGCCACGCTTCATCCCCAGCTGCACCGACGAGGTCCTTCGCGGCCTGGGAAACCTTGCCGCGGAGCACGACGCCTACGTCCAGAGCCACTGCAACGAGGGACAGTGGGAGCACGACACGGTTCTGGCGCGCTTTGGCAAGGAGGATCCCTACGCGCTGCGCGACTTTGGCCTTCTCCGCGAGCACTCGATCATGGCGCACTGCACCTTCCTCACGCCGGACGAGGGCGCGCTCTTTGCGCAGGTAGGCGCGGGCATTGCCCACTGCCCCATCTCGAACGCGTACTTTGCGAGCAGCGTCTTGCCGGTGAAGCGCCTGCGCGAGCAGGGCGTGCGCATTGGCCTGGGCACCGACATCTCGGGCGGCTTTAGCCCCAACATGTACGATGACATCCGCCAGGCCGTGATGGCGTCGCGCATGCTCGAGACGGGCGTCGATGCACAGCGGCCCGAGCCGGAGCGCGGGAGCGGAGACGCGCGTATCTCGGTTGTGGAGGCGCTCTACCTGGCAACAGCGGGCGGCGCGGAGGCGCTTGGCCTTCCCGTGGGCACCTTTGAGCCCGGACGTGCCTTTGACCTGCAGGTTGTTGACACGTGCCTGCCCTACGCCGACCTCACGGGCTTTGGCGTCTTCGACGCCCCGGAGGACCGCCTGGCGCGGATACTCTACCTCTCGACGCCCGAGAACATCCGCCAGGTCTACGTGCAGGGCCGCCGCGTCATCGAGAAATGAGACAGAGGGACAGTCCCTTTGTCTCATTCATCCTCGTCGATGAGACAAGGGGAAACTCCCTCTGTCTCATCAAGCGGCTTGAGGTTGCGCTGCTCGGGCGTATTGTCCTCGGGCGGCAGGACGCTGTTCAGGATGATTGCCATAACGGCGCAGGGTGTGATGGCCGAGGTGCCAAAGATCGTGGAGATCCACTCGGGCATGCCGGGACCGGCCAGCGAGCCGGATACCTGCGCGATGCCAATGCCAAATGCGACCGAGATGCCAAAGACGGTGCAGGCACGCGGAGTGAGGCCGTCCTTCACCAGGATTCGGATGCCGTTCAGGGTGATGGTGCCAAAGACGCTAATGGTGGCGCCGCCAATGACCGGTTGCGGAATCATGAGCAGCAGCGCCGAGAGCTTGGGGCAGAGTCCCGCGGCGAGAAACACGAAAGCCGCGCCACCAAAGACCCACTTGTTGATGACCTTGGTGCTCACGATAATGCCCACGTTCTGGCCAAATGCCGAGGTGGGAAGGCCACCAAAGAATGACGAGATAATGCTCACCAGGCCCTGGGCCTTGATGGCGCCGCCAATCTCGCGCTCGGTGGGCATGCGGTCCAGCGAGCCCGCGGATGCCGCGGAGAGGTCGCCGATAAGCTGGACGTTGACCATCACGTAGACCACGCCGAGCGTGATGCAGGCGGCAGGGTTGAACTCGATGCCATACGGCATGAACTGCGGGAGCGAGAACCATCCGGCACTGAGCACCTCAGAGCCGTCAACCATACCAAACGGAATGGCAACGATGCAGCCAATGATGATGCCAAAGAAGATCGACCCGAGCTTGAGCACACCCTTGCCAAAGTTGGCCAGTGCGAAGACCACGGCAAAGGTTATGAGGCCAACGATCCAGTTATTGATTCCTCCAAAGTTGGCCGAGCCAGCGCCGCCCGCCATGTACCTGATTGCCGTGGGGTACAGCGAGACGCCGATGGTGAAGATCACGGTACCGGTTACCAGCGGCGGGAAGAGCTTGCGCACCTTGTTGTAGAAGATGCCAAAGAGAATGGCGACGATGCCGCCCACCAGCTCTGCGCCGAGAAGCACCGAGAAGCCAAACTGCGCGCCAACCGCTTGGAACGCAGGCAGGAACGCGAACGAGACGCCGGTAAGGATGGGGAGCCCCGCACCGATGCGACCGAAGAGCGGGAACTGCTGGAGCAGCGTGTCGATGGCCGAGAGGATGAGCGCCACCTGGATGATGGCGGTCTCCTGCTCCTGCGTAAACCCGCAGGTGGTAGCTATCATCATCGCCGGCGTGATGACACCTGCGAAGGAGGCAAGTACGTGCTGGAGGGACATGGGGACGAGCGACCCCACCGGCGGCAGTCCTTCCCGCTTAAAGAGCGACTCGTCGAGCTCCTGCTCTGCCCTCGTCTGTACCTGCGCTGCCATCCGAGTCCTCCCCCGGGTGCCCCTGCACCCACCGCGTACGTGTGACGTGTCCAGACGAACACAGGTCCGTCTCGGCGGGTCAAATTATTAGTCTGATTGCCATACATTTTGTTTGACAATCTGACGTGGGCTCCGAGCGGTAGGAATACGCCCGCCAGCGGAAGGCATTTCGTCCCCTTGCTCTTTGCGTCGCGACTGCCCTGCACAAAAATTGCGGTTGCCGGTCCTTTTTGGGCGAATCGCCGAGTACGAAAACTCTAACTTTTTGCAGAGCCGCAGGTAGGGGAATGGCACCCGTGTGGTGATACTTGGCGGAACCCCGAATTTGGACCGGCAACCGCGATTTTTGTGCACAGCACGTCAACCGGGACTCCCCTCTCCCCGTTCTTTATCGGTTTCCGTTAATCGGACTCGACGTTTGCCCTGTTGGCGATTAATGGAATTCACAGATACCGATAAAGAATGAGGGGGGGGACGAAGAGAGGACGAGGGGCAGAAGGGGACAGGGGGGGGGCGAGAGGCGGAGGGCCCCAACGGGACAAGTGCGACAAACGCCTAGATCATCTCGAGGAACGCCTGGATGCGGGTTGTGAGCTGCCCGTCGCCCTCGGCGGAGTAGTCGGTCGAGAGGTGCATATAGGGGATGCCGGCCTCCTGCGCGGCCTTCTCCATGTCGAACGCTTCCATCTCGTAGATGGTGCAGAACGAGAGAGACGCGTCGATGATGCCGTCGGCGTGAAGCTCGCGCGCCATGCGGATGACGTCGTCGCGGCGGCCATTGTTGGGCGTGAAGATGGCGCACTGGATGTTGAGGTAGCGGTCGGAGATGTCGTCGAGCATCTCGTCGATGGTGGCACCGTCCTCGGGGACGAGGTCCTTGTAGTAGCGGCTACCGGTGCAGCACTCCTCGCCAACCACCACGCCGCCGGCCTTCTCGATGATGTTGAAGAGCTTCCAGTTGGGCACCGCCATCGGGGTGCCGGTGTAGAGGATGCGCTTGGCACCCTTGGGAGCTGCGCCAACGCCCTCGGCAACGCGCTTCTCGCACTCGTCGGCCATCTCGTTGATGGCCCCGGTCAGGCGTGCGGAGTCGTCCATGAAGGCGGCCTGCACAGTGAGTAGCGAGTCCAAGCCGGAGATGGGCACCGGATCAGCCGCACGAGTGTCCGAGAGGCGCTGCAGCGCACGACGCTTGTCGTTGGCCAGCTTGATGGCAGCGCGCAGGCTCTCCTCGGTGATCTTCTGGCCGGTCTCCTCCTCGATCCTTGCGGCAAGGGCGTGGACCTCATGACGCCACTGGAGTTTGGTGTCCTCGTTGCGAACGTGCGGCACGTCCATGATGTACATGGGCTTGAGCTTGGAGAACTGCTCGTAGGCCTTCTTCTTGCCGTCGCAGGTGTTCTCGCCCACCACGAGGTCGGCGCTCTCGATGTAGGGGCACACGCGACCAAGCTTGAAGCCCATGAAGCCCTTGATGAGCGGGCAGGTGTTGCGCGGCACGTACCTCTCGGCCTCCTCGGGAGCCCACTCGGCACCGGCGCAGAGGCCAACCTCCACGGCACCAGCCGCGGTCACGACCTCCTCGGGCACATAGAGGCAGAAGCTGCCGATGATCTTCTTGGGGCTGCCTTCGCTGCGGCCGTCCACCATCTCGCGGATGCGCCCGGAGTGGAGGTTTGCGGCAACGCCGTCCAGGTAGGACGTGGAGGCCGGCCTGTTCTCCTGCGTGAGGTACATGGTCTGGTACATCTCGCCCACCACGCCGAGAAGGCCGTCGTGCGCCTCGACGTCCATGCCAAGGTCTCCCCACATCTTGTGGTAGTCGTACTCGTCTGCCATGGTGACTCCTCTCCTGCGTCCACGCATGGCCGACGTCCTCACGTCCAGGGGAAACCTTGCGAAAGACTCGCATAACTGCAGCACTGCACCCGCCTGGGGGCGTCCTCACGCCAACCCAGCCCTGACGGGCAATCTCTAGGCGTCCACCGTTATATTTTCTCGTGACTATCGGTGGTGCTGTTTCATCATAACAGTTTGTAAGGTTTTCTGAATATCTATTGGGCGTACGGCAGACGAACGGTGCCATAAGAACGAAAGCACCCAAAGAGCTCGGCGAACGGTGAACATGCGCCCCCAAGCGAACTGCTCCTTGCGCAGAGGCACATCGCGGTATTATCGGCTCAACAAACCCTGCGTCCCGCCAGATACGCCTCATGCGACAAGACGCCAGAACGGAGAAACTATGAACGAGACAAACGCCAACATGCCGCAGCCAACGGAGCTCATCTCTGCAGAAGACGCCCGCGCCCTCACTGCAGCTGCCAAGCCGGGCCGATCGCAGGCCGAGGCGGACACCCTTGCCACAAATGCCCTGCGGTGGGCCATGCGCAACGCAGAGGGCCAGACCAGCACACGCATTCGCACGTACGCCATGTACGGCAGGACATCGGTGATGCTCAAGTTTGCACCTGGCGAGACGGACTGCGCTGGTGCTGGCAACGCCTTCTACAACGATCTTCTCGCAAACAGTAACGTCCTGGTAGCCGATGCCATCTCGAGCATTATCCACGGTCGGCCTCAGGGGCTCATCTCTCCCCTGCAGGAGATGCGCCTGCTCAACGAGTACAACGCCAAGCTCGTGGCGTTCCTTCGACGCCTGCGCCGAGCTGGCTACGACGTAAAGGCCGGCGAGGAGCTTGCTTCCGAGGGCGTGCATGACAACAGCACCGTCGTGGTGAGCTGGGGCTAGAAGCGAGCGGTTCAACCTTTCCCCACTTTGGCAAGCATTTGCTGTTGGGATACTGTTTTTCGGGGGCACCGCGAGTAAACAGCGATGTAGCGTTTGAGAAAACGCAGGTAGAGCCAGTCGAGCACACAAGCGATCATCCATGACGCCCTGGCGTCGTCCGTCAGCATGCCAGCGCCTGCACGCATGGCCTTGCCACACATTCGTCGCACGATTCTGTAACAAGCAGGGTGCGTCACACATTCGTCTCCGATTGTGTGACGCACCCTCAGATGAGACAAAGGGACTGTCCCTTTGTCTCACTAGGCGTCCTCACCCATCACGCCGTCAAGCACGTCGACGGCCTTTTCCACCGCGTTCACGATGTTCTCGTAGCCCGTGCAACGGCACAGATGGCCCGAGAGCTGCTTACGGATCTCGTCACGGGTGTAGGTCTTGCCCGTGCGCTCCATCTCGATTGCGCTCATGATGATGCCAGGAATGCAGAAGCCACACTGAACGGCAAATTCGTCAATGAAGGCCTGCTGAACCGGGTCAAGCGAGCCGTCCGCCTTCTGGACGCCCTCGATGGTGAGGATGTCCTTGCCCTGTGCCCAGTCCGTGAGGTAGAGGCAGGAGTCGGTTGCCACGCCGTCGATGAGGACGGTGCACGCACCGCACTCGCCGACCTCGCAGCCACGCTTGGTGCCCGTGAGGTGAAGCCTGTCGCGCAGCGTGTCGAGCAGCGACTCGCGAGGGTCGTAGCCAACCTCCACCGGCTTGCCGTTGATGGTGCACTTGAGAATGCGCATTGCCATTAGATATCAGCCCCTCCCTTGCGCGCGGCCTCGATGAGCGAGCGACGCGACATCTCGCCAATAAGCTGCAGGCGGAAGTCCTTCGACGCGCGCCAGGAGTCGCGCGGGTGCGTCTCGGCCTGGGCGAGCTCGCCGATCTTCTCGACCGCCTCGGCAACGGGAAGGCCGCGCACCGCGTCCTCGGCGCCCGTGGCACGCATGGGGGTGGGAGCGGCAACGCCAAAGGCGAGGCGTATGTCATCAATCGTGGACTTGTCTGCGCCCAGCTTCACCAGGCAGCAGCATCCCATAGTTGCGATCTCGAGCGCACGACGCTTGCCGTACTTGAAGTAATGGCCGGTAAAGCCCTCATAGTGGTCACGCGGGATACGAATCTTGACCAGCACCTCGTCGCGCTCCCTGTAGGAACGACCAGGGCCGGCATACCACTCCTCAATGGGGATGGTGCGCTTGCCGCGCGTGCTCACCACGTCGAGCAGGGCGCCGTACGCAAAGAGCGTCGAGGCGCTGTCTGCCGAGGTGGCAGCGTTGCACACGTTTCCACCGATGGTGCCCGAGACGCGCAGCTGCGGGCCACCCGGCGTGTCGCAGGCCTCGCCCAGCGTGGGAACCGTAGCCTGGATGACGGGGCTCGTAGTGACGTGGTGGAACCACGTGATGGGGCCAATCTCGACCGTGCCGTCGTCGGCCAGGGTCACGCCATCCAGCTCGTCGTGCAGGTTGTGAATCGAGACCAGGTGTGCGCCCGCAAGCTTGCCGCCGCGCACCTTTACGAGCACGTCGGTACCGCCAGCAATGACGATGGCCTGGGGGTCCTCGGCCAGGGCACGGCAGGCGTCCTCGACGCTCGTGGCCTCGTACAGGGATTCAATGTCGTACATCAGATCAGCCCCTCCCTCTTGAAGCCCTCAACAAGACGCTGCGGGGTCATGGGCATGTGATAGAACTTCACGCCGGTGGCATTGAGAATGGCGTCGCGGATGGCGGGCGCCGGGGAGATGATGGGCGTCTCGCCAACGGCCTTGTTGCCGTAGGGGCCCGTGGGGTCATCGGACTCGACGAATTCGGCCTTGAGGTCGGGCAGGTCCATCATCGTGGGAATCTTGTAGTCGAGCAGGGTATCGTTGAGCACGCGCCCGGTCTTGGGGTCCACCTGGACCTCCTCGGAGAGCGCGAAGCCAATGGACTGGCCCATGCCGCCGTGTGCCTGCTGCTCCACGAGCTTGGGGTTGATAAGACGGCCGTTGTCCTGCACGGAGATGATCCTGTTGACCGTAACCTTGCCGAGCGGCATGTCCACCGTGACGTCGGCAAAGGTGCAGCCCGTAGCGATGGCGTTGGTGTGGACGTTGGCCGTGGCATAGGCGCTCAGCTGGTCGTTGGCGTCCACGTTGTAGTAGGCCTCAAGGGCGAGCGAGGCAAGCGTGCATACCTGGCGGCCGGTGGCGTCCCAGATAGCGTGGTCGCGCAGGTCGAGGTTCTCACCGGCGGCGGGGTATAGGCGGTGCGCAAAGGCAAGGATCTTCTCGCGCAGCTCAAGGCCGGCCTTCTTGACGGCCGTACCAGAGACGTAGGTCTGGCGCGACGCGTAGGCGCCGGGGTCATACGGGGTCACGTCCGTGTCCTGGAACGATACGATGTGGACGTCCTCGGTGTCGACGCCAATGGCCTCGGCAGCCATCTGCGAGAAGACCGTATCGGCGCCCTGGCCAATCTCGGTGGCGCCCATCTGAAGCTGCACCGTGCCGTCCTGGTTGAGCGTTACGCGCGACGTTGCCGTCTCGAGCGCGAACGGCGCGACGGCCGTCTTGTACACAAAGAACGCGACGCCCACGCCGTGGCGGATGGGGCCGGTCTGGTTAGCGTACTCGCGCTTCTTCTCGTCCCAGTGAATCCACTCCTTGCCCTTCTCCGCGCACTGCGGAAGCGTGCAGGTGTGGGCGGCAACGGCGCCACCGGGCGTGAACTCGTCCACGAAGCCCTCGCGGATGCAGTTCTTGAGGCGGAACTCGACACCGTCCCACCCGTTGTCATGGGCGATGTCGCCCATGAGGCACTCGGCCGTCCAGACGCCCTCGGGCACACCGTAGGCGCGCATGGCGCCAGTGTGCGGGCCGTTGGTGTAGACGGTCCAGGCCTCGCTTCTGGAGGCCACCTCGTTGGTGTGGTAGAGCCAGCGGAACGAGTTCACCGAGTTGAGCACCAGTGCATGTCCGTGGTGGATGTAGCCGCCGGTGTTGGACCAGCCACGGATGGAACGGGCATGCAGGAGCATGTCGTCTCCGTAGGAGGCCTCGACGTCAAAGGACTTGGGCTGACGGCCCGAGGTGTCCCAGAAGAGCTCCTCACGCGAGAGCTCAAGGCGCACGCAGCGCCCGCCGAGCTGCTGGCAGATCCAGGCGTTGAGCGGCTCGTAGTGGATGTCCTGCTTGGTGCCAAAGCCACCACCGATGTAGGGCTTGATCACGCGCACATCGCCCCAGGGGATGCCCAGGGCCTGGCCAATCACGCGGCGCATGATGTGCGGGATCTGGGTGGAGGCCACGCAGACGATCTTGCCACCCTCCATGTAGCAGAACGAAGTGCAGGTCTCGATATGGACCTGGGACTGCTCGCCCGTCTCGGTGTGGATGGCAATGTGGTGGTACGCCGGATCGTTGATGGCGTCGTCCACCGTCTTGTAGCCGTACTTGGCGAGGTTCTCAGGGCTGGTAAGCGCGCAGGTGTGGGCCACCAGGTTGTCTGGCTTGATGTCCTGAACCGGGTGCTCGGTTCCCTTGAGCGACTCCTTGGGGTCGTAGACGACCGGCCACTCCTCGTACTCGACCTTGATCTTGCGCAAGGCGCGATCGCAGGCCACGGTATCCTCGGCCACGACCACGGCGATGTTGTCGCCATAGATGCGAATGCGGTCGTCGAGGAGCTTTCTGTCCGCAAGGTCGCGCTTCTCGGCGTGGCTGTCGGCGTACCAAGGGTGACCCGCCACTGGGTAAGGCCTATCGGGCACGTCAAAGCAGGTGAAGACCGCCACCACACCGGGAACCTTCTTGGCCTCGGTGGTGTCGATCGAAAGCACCCGTCCGTTGCCGATTGTCGAGTGGAGAATCCTCGCCTCAAGGCAGGGCTTGGGGCAGAGGTCGTCGGTGAACATGGCACGTCCCGTGACCTTGTCGTATGCATCGACGCGCTTGACGGGACGTCCGACCTCCCTCAGCTGTTCCATGACAAGCTCCCTCTCCTAGAAACCTGTATTGCTGCATAACAAAATGTTAGTGACCCCGCGAGGGGCCGCGGTGAGGCAGCGGCGAATGGTCACAAACCGCTGCCGACCGTTCATCTATCTGCAATCGTCTCACATACCCTCTGAGCTGGGCGTTATTCACGTAAAAAAGCAACGCCCTCTAGAGCAAAGAAACGCCGGACGCAGGGGCGTCCGGCGCTGCAACACCAGCGCAACCTACAGCACGCGCGTACCCGCAACGTACTTCTCGACGATGCGCCCGCCCTCCTCGGCGAGGTACATGTAGCGCTCGACGCGCTCGGCGGGGTTGCACTCGAGCGTCGTACGCAGGCCGGAGTCATCTAGGACCAGGACGTCTGCGTCATAGCCCTGCTCGAAGGTGCCCACCTTACCAAAGAACGCGCCGCCGCCAACCGTGGCAATGTAGAACGCCTCGGCGGTAGAGAGCGGCTTGAGGTTCTGGTCCACCAGGCGCCAGCGAAGCTTGGAGCAGCCCACCAGGTCTGCCACCGCGCGGAACATCGAAAGCGACGCGCCGCCCGCAACGTCGGTGCCAAGGCCAACGTTCATGCCCTCGACCAGGTAGCGGCG
Source organism: Tractidigestivibacter montrealensis (assembly GCF_024741235.1). Lineage (GTDB taxonomy): Bacteria > Actinomycetota > Coriobacteriia > Coriobacteriales > Atopobiaceae > Tractidigestivibacter > Tractidigestivibacter montrealensis. The sequence goes on from NZ_JANSKA010000001.1 coordinate 400,303, forward strand.
AATGGGAGCGATGCCCGAGGACAGCTGCATGTTGGACTGCGGGCAGGTTGCGATAAAGACGTTGTGCTTCTTGAGGATGGCGATCTCCTCGTCCGTGGAGTAGTTGCAGTGGGCCATCACGGTCTTGCCCTCGCCGTCAAGCTGGCCAAAGTGCTCGTAGGTCTGGCCGTAGCAGGTCGACCACGGCGCCAGGCCATGCACCCAGTCAATCTCGGACAGGTTCTCGGAGAGGTGCGACTGCAGGGGCAGGCCCCTCTCCTGCTTGAGCTTGCCCAGACCCTCCATGAGCTCGTCGGAGCAGGTGGGGGTGAAGCGCGGCGTAAGGATGGGCTTGGTGTTGGCGTAGCCCTTGGCCTCGACGTCGTTGAGCCAGCGCACCGTGTCGGCAAGCGAGGTGGCAGCGTCCTTCTCGCATAGATAATCCGGGCTGTTGCGGTCCATGTTGACCTTGCCCACATAGGTCTTGAGGCCCGTTGCCTCGAGCTTGTCCATGAGGAGCTCGGTGGGCTCCACGTGCATGGTGCCAAAGACAACCGCACGCGTGGTGGGCGAGTGGAGCAGGTCGTCGGTAAAGATGTCGTAGGCACGCTCGGCGTACGAGAGGTCCGCGTACTTGCTCTCCTCAGGGAACGTGTGGGTGTTAAGCCACTCGAGGAGCTCGAGGTCCATGCCCATGCCACGGAAGCTGTACTGCGGGGCGTGGACGTGGATGTCGTTCATGCCAGGGATGACAAGCTTGCCCGTGTGGTCAACAATGCGAATGTCCTCGTACTCGGCAGGAAGCTCCTGGTAGACGCCCTGGACAACACCATCAACAACTACCAGGTAGCCGTCCTTTGCCCAGGAGAGCGTGTGGTTGTGGCGCGACCAGACGATGTCGCCCTTGATTGCAAATGTGTTCTCGTTCATGACGTACTCCCCTCACGTAAGGCGCACAGCGCGTGTGCCACCGACTAGATGAAGAAATACTTGATGCAGAACAGCACGAACAGAACCCACATCACGCCAGAGATCTTCTTGCGGTTCTCAGCACCCGAGCAGGCGTTGATTGCCACGTAGGAGATGATGCCCAGAGAGATGCCCTCGGCGATAGAGTACATGAAGGGCATGGCCACGATGGCGACGAACGCAGGCACGGCCTCGGTCGCGGTGCCCCAGTCGATCTGCGTGACGGCACCAAACATCATGAAGCCCACGATGACAAGGGCAGGCGCCGTGGCGAACGACGGGATGGCAAGGAAGATCGGCGAGAGGAACAGCGACAGCAGGAAGAGGATGGCCGTGGTAATGCCCGTGAGGCCGGTGCGTCCGCCCTGGGCGATGCCTGCGGTGCACTCGACGGCGGTCGCGGTAGACGAGGTGCCAATGAGGCCGGCAAACGTGGTGGCCAGGGACTCGGCGAGCAGGGCGCCCTTCACGTTGGGAAGCTTGCCGTTCTCGTCGAGAAGGTCTGCCTTGGACGCGGAGCCGATCAGCGTGCCAATGGTGTCAAAGAGGTTGGTGAAGAGGAACGCAAAGACTACCGACGCAAAACCAACCGAGAAGAAGTTGGAGAAATCCAGCTTGAAGGCAATGGGTGCAATCGAGGGAACCGAGAGGCCGCGCGAGAAGTCGGGCAGGAGGCTTGCGAAGCCGGCGTCGGGGTTGGGCACGTAGACGCCGGTGAGCTGGCAGATGATGCCGATGCCCCAGGTGATGAGGATGCCAAGCAGGATGTTGCCACGCACGTTGTTGCACACCAGGATTGCGGTGATGATGATGCCGATAAGGGCAAGCAGCGCCGAAATGCCGGAGGTCGAGAAGGTGCCCGCCTCGATAGAGCCATGGAACGAGAACATCGAGACAAGCGTGGCCTCATTGGAGATGACCAGGCCGGAGTTCTTGAGGCCGATGATCGTGATGAACAGGCCAACGCCGGCGGTGATTGCGTACTTGAGGTTCATGGGGATGGCGTTGAAGATGGCCTCACGCACGTTGGTAAGCGAGAGGATCACAAAGATGATGCCCTCGACAAAGATCGCGGTGAGCGCCGTCTGCCAGGAGTAGCCCATGCCCAAGCACACGGTGTAGGCGAAGTAGGCGTTGATGCCCATGCCCGGCGCCAGGATGAAGGGGTAGTTGGTGAGAAACGCCATCATCAGGGTGCCGATGGTGGAGATGAGGACCGTCGCGGTGAACAGGGCGTCCTGCGGCATGCCCGTGGCCGAGAGAACCGAGGGGTTCACGGCAAGGATATACGCCGCCGTGATGAACGTTGTAAGGCCGGCGAGAAGCTCAGTCCTTACGGTGGTTCCACGCTCCTTGAGGTGGAAGAACTTATCAAGTGCACTCTCCATGTCACACACCACTTTCTCGTTGTTGGATACCAACAGGTACTGCCCACAGACGGCCTTGGCAGCGTCTGCGGGTTGATTCCACGCTTGATGTGTGTCTGAAGGTGCCGCGCTCTTGGCGAGCCATCGGGGCTCGCTCATGCAGCCATCGTGACTGCCGGCAGGTGCGCGGTTGAACTGACATTCGAAGTAAGTTGCTTGTTGGGAGGGCTGCTCGTCTCAACGGGTGATGGCGGGCATTGCTCTGCGCCATCGTCGTGCCGTGTTGCTCGGGACCTACCAACAAGTTTTGTTATCGCACTATTTGTTTTTTTGTAATGTCGATATTAAGTAAGCATTTCAGATTGGTGTCATCACACCCGCAGGCGGTAGGCACTACTCCGCAAGCGGCTGCATATTCTTTCGAAATTGATTAACCGTTATGCATATAGGTACCTAACGGAGGGCTAGTTGCGGGGTCCCTGGCAGCGACACCACACAATCGTCGCTCGAATCTGTAGCGACCTGCGGGGGTCACACGTTCGCATCCGAATGAGTGACAAGCTAACTCTGGGGGCTCCAGCGGCACGGAGCGAGGCCACGCCGCAGAGAAGGAATAAGTTGCACTTCCTGCACAAACGGGCCTTCCGGCGTCAAAATCTCGCCGGAAGGCCCGCAGTGCTCAACTACCTGCAGAAACGCTGCTTTGGGCGTCATGCGCCTAGAGCGTGTTCTTTATCGCATCGACCTCGTCATCGCTGAGGAAGGAGTCCGCCTTGATCTGCTCGGTGTACTCCGCGACCTTGTCCTGGACCTCCTGCGAGACCTTATTGGAATAGCTGCCCAGGTAGACGCCGCCATTGCCCATGTTGGCCTCTATCACGACGCCATTTCCAAAGGAGCCAGCCTCGACCTCGTCCATGGCCTGGCCAAACATCCAGTCGGTGACGGTCGAGGTGATCACGCTGGGGTTGTCCGACCCCACCGAATCGATGGGCTGCGCGATGTCGAAGTGCGTGTCGATGCCGGCCTCTTCGAGCGCCTGGCGCGCGCCGTTGTCGACAGCCGAGGCGTCGCCCCACATGACGTCGACGTTGTTCGATGCAATCCACTGGTTGGTGATGTTGGTGCCAAAGGACGCGTCAGTGAAGCCCGCATCAAAGTTGTAATGGCCCTCGACCTTGGGGTTCACCTTCTGCGCGGCCGCGAGGTAGGCGGCGTACTTGGTGAGCGTGGTGGGGAGCCGCATCCCGCCGATGAAGCCAATCTCCCCCGTGTTGGTCATGAGGCCAGCCACAACTCCGGCAAGGGCACCGGTCTGCTTGAGGTTCACCTGAACCGTCTCGACCTTCTCGAGGGTCTCGTAGTCTGCCAGGTCGGTGGCAGGGTCGGTGTTGGTCATGAGGAAGTGCACGTTGGGGTTCGAATCCGCCGCCTCGGCCACAACGTCACCCCATGCCGAGACAAACTCGTTGCCAGCGGCAATGATGAGGTCGACGTCCTGGTCAACGTAGGACTGCGCCGCAGATGCCGCGTCCGCCGAGGCGGTGTTCTCCTTGGGCTCGAGCATCTCCCAGTTGGGATGAGACTCGATAGCCTTGGTGAGAGACTCGTAGTGGCCCTGGCCCCAGCCACCGTCGTTCTTTGGGCCGCTGATGACCATTGCCACCTTGTAGCTGGTCTTCTCGGTGGCGTCCGTGCCAGACCCACTTGAAGAGGACCCGCATCCCGCAAGCGCAAGCCCGCATGCGGCCGCAGCGCCTCCCAGGCCAAGCGAGATGGCATCCCTGCGCGTAACGTTTGCTGCCATTGGTACCTCCCTCTCCTGGACAGGCTTCCCTGTGCCTGCCCTAGTCCCAATACCCCGCATGTACAGCCGCGGCCTCGGCCTCAAGCTCGGGGAACGGCCCCACGACCTCGATGGGCTTCTGGCCAGCGGCAAAGATCTTCCTGCACGGCAGGTCAAACGTGGGGTTTTGCTCGTTTGAGCCCGTGAGCTCGAGGAGCCTGCGCTCGGTCATGGCATAGACCACGCGCCCCACGTTTCCCCAGTAGATGGCGCCAGAGCACATCGAGCAGGGCTCGGCAGACGTGTAGAGAGAGCAGTCCCAGAGGTAGCCCTTCTCGTACTGCTGGCTCGCGCGCTCCATGAGCTGCGTCTCTGCGTGCCCAGTGCACTTGTGCGTCTTGATCTCGACGTTCTCCTGCTCGAGAAGAACCTCGCCCTCGGGCGAGACGAGAATTGCCCCAAACGGCGTGTTCCCGTGCTCGCGCGAGCTCTTGGAGACCTCGATGGCCCTTCTCAGCAGTGCCACGTCCTCGCCGTGCGAGAACTCCTTGCGCGCCATGCCCCCTACTCCTCTCCGGCTCGAAGCAATGAACCGATTGGTATTACCTTTCACAGGAGTATACAGCCAAAAAAGGGCCGCCCCCGAAGGAAGCGGCCCCTGATGCGGTGAACGTCCTAGAGCGTGTTCTGGATGGCAGAGACCTCATCGTCGGTGACGAAGGTGCCGGCCTTGATCTGCTCGGAGTACTCCTTGATCTTGTCCTGAACGTCCTGGGAGACCTTGTCAGAGAACTTTCCAAGCGTGATGCCACCGTTGTCCATGTTACCGGTAATGGCCTTGCCGCCGCCAAAGGAGCCGGACTCGATCTCGTCCATGGCCTGGCCAATCATCCAGTCGGTGACGGTGGAGGTCACAACGGTGGGCTGGTCGGCACCCACGATGTCGATGGGCTGCGCGATGTCGAAGTGCGTGTCGGCACCGGCGGCCTCGAGCGCCTGGCGTGCGCCGTTGTCGACAGCCGAGGCGTCACCCCACATGACGTCGACGTTGTTGGAGGCAATCCACTGCTGCGTGAGGTTGGTGCCGAGAGACGCATCGGTAAAGCCGGCCTCGAAGTTGTACTGGCCCTGAATCGACGGGTCAATCTTCTGAGCAGCCGCCAGGTATGCGGAGTACTTGGTAATCGTGGAGGGGAGCTTCATGCCGCCGATGAAGCCGATGCTCTTGGTCTGCGTCATGAGGCCAGCCACCACGCCGGCGAGAGCACCCGTCTGCTTGAAGTCGGGAAGAACCGTCTCGACGGGATCGAGGGTCTCGTAGTCGGTCATCTCGGCTGTGGGGTCGGTGTTGGTGATCAGGAAGTGAACCTTGGGGTGGCTGTCGGCCGCGTCGGCGACAACCTCTGCCCAGTCGGAGGCAAACTGGTTGCCGTTGCCGATGATGAGGTCGACGTCCTGATCGACGTAGGTCTGCGCCGCGGTTGCAGCGTCGGCGTCAGCGGTGTTCTCCTTGGGCTCGAGCATGGTCCACTTGGGGTGAGACTCCAGGGCCCTCTTGAGGGACTCATAGTGGCCCTGATCCCAGCCGCCGTCGGTGATGATGCCGCTCATAATCATGGCGACCTTGTAGCTGCTCTGCTCGGAATCGGACCCAGAGGCGGAGCTATCGGACGAGCTGGAGCTGGAGCCAGAACCACCGCAGCCGGCAAGGGCGAGCGCACCCACGCTGCCGAGTCCCAGGGCGATGGCCTGGCGCCTGTCGAGCATAGCGGCGGACAGAGACTTCTTGTTTTCACTCATGATGTGCCCTTTCCTTCCTCCGTTGCGAGAGGCGCAGGGTGCGCCCCTCATCCCAAACTCTCCCCTCTGAACGTTACTCGTACGCAAGGGGAATGAAACCACAGAGTAACCTAAGCGGCACCCACCCCTCGGTGACGGGCCGGGTGCCGCTGTGGACTAGCGCTGCTCGCGGAAGTACGGCTGCCCGTTTGCCTTGGGGCCGGCGTGCTTGGAGCCAAAGAAGATGAGTGCCACGATGGTGAAGATGTACGGGATCATCTTGAAGAACATGACCGGCGCAGCCTGGAACTGGGCCTGGAGCGCCACGTTGAGGCCGTCGAAGAAGCCAAAGAGCAGGCTGGCACCCAGTACGCCAAGCGCGCTCCAACGGCCAAAGATGACCGTTGCCAGGGCGATGAAGCCGCGCCCCATCACGATGCCGTCTGTGTAGATGGGCGTGTAGCACAGGGTGAGGAACGCGCCGCCGGCAGCGGTGAGCGCGCCGCAGACGATGCAGGCCAGGTACTTAACGCGCACGACGTCGATGCCAAGGGTCTCGGCCGCGTGGGGGTTCTCGCCCACAGAGCGGAAGGAGAGACCGGCGCGAAAGTGCTTGAAGAAGTAGCGCACCAGGGGGACCAGGACAAACGCCAGGTAGGCAAGAAGCGTCTGGTTAAAGAACGCGTTGCCTATGAAGGGGATGCTCGAGAGCCCCGGAATGGCAATGCTCGCCATCTGGTCGCCAGTGGCATTGGCCGAGTTGGAGCCAACGAAGAGGTTGTAGCCAAAGAGCGCGATGGCCGGCGCCAGAATGTTGATGGCCATACCGGTGACCACCTGGTCGGCACAGAGCGTGACCGTGCAGAACGCATAGAGCATGTTGATGAGGACACCCGCGAGCATGGCAACGAAAAGGCCAACCCAAAGGTTGCCGGTCATCTTTCCAACGGCGAAGCCCACAAATGCGCCAATGGCCATAACGCCCTCGAGGCCAATGTTCACGAGGCCGGCTCGCTCGGAGAAGACCTCACCTAGCGCCGCCAACAGAATAGGCACGGCGCCCATGGTCATGGCCTTGAGGATGGTGGGAAGTGCAGTCATGAAGTCCATTACGCGTTCACCTCGGCCTTCTTGGCCTTAGCGTCCTGCCTTGCGGCGACGTAGGCCTTGATCTTGGGGAGCTTGACGGCGGCCATGCCGGCGACGGCGAAGATGATGATGAGGCCGCGGATGATTTCGACGATGGCGGTGGGAACCCCAATGACGCTCTGCATCATGGTTCCGCCAGTGGAGAGGACGCCAAAGAAGAACGCCACGAAGATGGCAGCGATGGGGTTGAGCTGAGCGATGAGGGCAATTGCCACGCCGTCAAAGCCAAAGCCCGAGCCAAAGCCATCGGCCAGGCGGTACGGGGTCTTGCCGAGGAGCTCGACGGCACCGCCCAGGCCCGCAATGGCGCCCGAGAGGATGAAGGCGAGCAGAACCAGGCGACGCACAGGGAAGCCGTTGACCCTCGAGGCAATGGGGTTCATGCCAACCGCGCGAATCTTGAAGCCGAAGGACGTGCGGAAGATGACGTACCAGATGAAGATGCCCAGCACGATGGCGAGAATGACGCCCACGTGCGTGCCAAAGACCTCGGGCAGGCGCGCGGACTGCGGAATGGCGATGGTCTTGGGCAGGCCGTTATCGGAGTAGACGTTCTTGTAGATGTACTCCATGAAGTACATGGCCACGTAGTTGAGCATGATCGTGGTGATCATCTCGTTGAGGCCGCGAGTGATCTTCATGATGCCCGGCAGGAGCCCCCAGATGGCGCCAGCCACGATGCCGGCGACAAGCCCCAGCGCAAGGCCGGCAGGGCCCTCGAGCCCCAGGCCGAGCACGCACGTTGCGGTGGCGCAGGCACCCATGATGAACTGTCCCTCGCCGCCCAGGTTAAAGACGCCGCACTTGTAGGCGAACGCCGCGCACAGGCCGGTGAAGATGAGCGGGCAGGCGCGCTCGAGCGTCTTGCTCAACTTTGCGCCGTCACCCAGGGAACCCTGGATCATGGCCGCATAGCCCTCGAGCGGGTTCTTCCCCAGGCATGCGATGATGATTGCGCCAATGATCAGAGCCAGGAGCACGGCGACGACCGGCGTGAGGATCATCAGGCGCCTCTCGCTGCGCTCCTCCGGGCTCAGAGCCTTCTTTGCCACGTTAACCCCCTCCTACTTTCCTGCCATGGCGAGCGAAATCTCCTTGATGGGAGGATTCGCACCCGGGTACGTGCCCATGATCTGGCCCTCGAAAAGCACCACGATGCGGTCGGAGAGCTTGAGCACCTCGTCGAAGTCTGCCGAGATGAGAAGCACCGCGCACCCGGCGTCGCGCTGGGCCACGATCTGGTTGTGGATGAACTCGGTGGCGCCAATGTCCAGGCCGCGGGTGGGATAGACCGCCACAAGAAGCTTGGGGTGCCCCTCAAGCTCGCGGGCAAGGATGACCTTCTGCTGGTTGCCGCCGGAGAGGCTGCGGGCCGTCTGGTCAACGGAGGTGCAGCGGATGTCGTTCTCCTCGCGCAGGCGCTCGGCGTAGGAGTGAATCTCGCCCATCTTGAGCCACTTGCCATGGCCGAGGGAGAACTGGTCGGACTCTGTCTGCTTGAGCACGAGGTTCTCGGCGATGGTCATGTCTCCCACAAGGCCCATCTTGTTACGGTCCTCGGGGATGTTGCCCAGGCCGGCATCGATGAAGGTCTCGGGCGAGAAGACCGCAATCTCTGTTCCATCGGGGCCGATGACCTTGCCGGAGTCCGGCTTCACCAGGCCAGTCACGACCTCGGCCAGGGGCGTCTGGCCGTTGCCGTCGATGCCTGCGACACCCAGGATCTCTCCCTTGTGGATGGTGAGCGAGACGTCCTTCAGGCCGCCATGCTTGATCTCGGGGTGATACGAGACGTTCTGGAGGACGAACTCGTCCTTGGTGGCGCCCGTGACCTTCTCGTAGGTGTTCTCGACGAACTTCTGGCCAATCATGAGGTCCGCGAGCTCCTGCTCGGTGGTGTCGGCAACGCGCAACGTCTCGACCGTCTCGCCGCGGCGAAGCACTGTGACGCGGTCGGAGATGCGCATGACCTCGCGCATCTTGTGGGAGATAAAGACGATGCCCTTGCCCTCGGCAGTGAGCGAACGCATGATGTCGAAGAGCCCCTCGACCTCAAGGTCGGTGAGGACGGCCGTGGGCTCGTCGAGGATAAGCAGGTCTGCCCCGCGGAACAGCACCTTCATAATCTCAACGCGCTGCTGCATGCCAATGGACATGTCGCCGACCTTCTCGTCGAGGTCAATCTCAAGGCCGTAGCGGTCCATGATGTCCTCAACGGTCTTGCGATCCTCGCCCTCCTGCAGAAGCGGCGAGTTGTGGCGCTTGTCGCCCAGGATGATGTTCTCGAGGCCCGTCATATCATCGATGAGCATGAAGTGCTGGTGGACCATGCCAATGCCCTGCCCCACGGCCACTCGCGGCGAGGAGATGCTCACCTCCTTGCCGTGCATGAAGATCTTGCCCTCGGTGGGCTGGTAAAGCCCTATGAGGACGTTCATGAGCGTGGACTTGCCTGCGCCGTTTTCGCCCAGGAGGGTGTGCACCTCCCCCTCCTGAACGTCGAAGGTCACGTTCTTGTTCGCGTAGAACGAACCGAAGCGCTTGCTGATGTTCTCCATTCTCAGCAACTCGGCCATGCCTACCGCCTTTCGCCGACAAACGCTATCAAACCGTCAGTTGAGCAAACGAATTGTTGCATCCGCGTGTTACCGGGACTTTTCCGCCTCCTTGCCAGCCGTCTTCTTGCGGGAATATGGCGTCCCCTCAAGGGGAAGCTTGGTACGAAGCACACCATCGACCCGGTGATAGGCGTTCTGGATGGCGGGTGCCGTGGGAATGGTGGCAATCTCGCCAATGCCCTTGCCGCCGTACGCAACCGGGAGCAGGTGTTCCTTCTCGACGTAGATGGCATCGATGTGGGGAATCTGGTTGGCGCGGAGAAGCCCCAGGGTGCCAAAGTGCGCCTGGGGGACACAGTCCTTGAGCGGGAAGTCCTCGGTAAGCGCGTAGCCCATGCTCATGAGGACGCCGCCCTCAATCTGGCCCTGAATGGCGATGGGGTTCACGACCTTGCCCGAGTCATGGGCAGCGTAGACCTCGCTCACGCGGCGGTCCTTGTCGAGAATCACGCAGGTGGTGGCGTAGCCATAGCACACGTGGCTCTTGGGGTTGGGTTTGTCGGCGCCCAGCTTGTCCGTGGGCTCGAAGTAGACATAGCGGAACTCGTGGCCCTCGAGCGCAGAGAGCGCCGCAACCGGGTCTTGGGGCACCACGGCGTGGCCGGCCGTGAGGTCGCCCGGGTGGTTGTCCACGTAGGGGGTGTCATCGTCGTACTCGATGGTGGCGCCGTCTCCATGGGCGCACACGGGGGCCGCAGGAACCTCCTGGCCGCGCTCGACGGCAAGCATGGCGTCGCGCAGCAGGAAGGCGGCACCGCGCACGGCCTCGCCGGTGATGACGGTCTGACGCGAACCCGAGGTGGTGCCGGAGTCCGGAGCGGCCTCGGTGGAGCACTCGCCGTTCTCGATGGCAGACTTGGGAAGGCCTGTGGCCTCGGCAACGTCCTGCTGGAAGATGGTGTTGCAGCCCTGGCCAATGTCGGAGGTAGCCGAGTAGATCACGGCGCGGCCGCCCTCGACGCGGATGTTGGCGCGGCCAGCATCAGGCAGGCCAACGCCCACGCCGGAGTTCTTCATGGCGCAGGCGAGACCGGCGTGGTCTGCGTTCTTCTCGTACACATCCTTGACCGCAAGCAGGGTCTCCTTGAGGGCGGTGGAGCAGTCGGCTATCTGGCCGTTTGGCAGCGCCTCGCCGGGCTCGATGGCATTCCTATAGCGAATCTCCCACGGTGAGATACCAACCTCGTCGGCGAGGAGGTCGATAAGGCACTCGAGGGCAAACTCGCTCTGGCAGACGCCAAAGCCGCGGAAGGCACCGGCGGGCGGGTTGTTGGTGTAGTAGCCGTAGCCGCGGATGTCGGTGTTCTGGTAGGTGTAGGGGCCAACGGCGTGGGTGCAGGCGCGCTCGAGCACCGGGCCGCAGAGGCTCGCGTAGGCGCCGGTGTCGAAGTTGATCTCGCAGTCCAGGCCGGTGAACTTGCCGTTCTCGTCGCAGCCCAGGGTGAAAGTGCCCAGCATGGCGTGGCGCTTGGGATGGAAGTCGATGGACTCCTGGCGCGTGAAGTGGCACTTCACCGCACGCTTGAAGCGGTAGGCGGCAAGCGCGGAAAGGTGCTGGGCAGAGACGTCCTCCTTGCCGCCAAAGCCACCGCCCACGAGCATGGTCTGGACCACCACGCGCTCGGGGGTCTTGTCCCAGCCAAACATGTGGGCAACTTCCTTGCGCGTGTCGTAAGCGCCCTGGTCGGTCGAGAAGATCTTCACGCCGTCCTTGTAGGGAATGGCAACGGCGCACTCCGGCTCGAGGAAGGCGTGCTCGGTGAAGGGGGTCTCAAAGGTGTGCGTGACCACGTGGGCCGAGTTCGCGAGGGCCTCCTTGGCGTTGCCGCGGGTGACGTGGCGGCTCTGGCAGACGTTGTCGTGCAGCTCAACGAGGTTGCCAAAGGCGTTGAAGCTCTTGTGGATGATTGGGGCGTCGGGCGCCTTCGCCTCGGCGATGTTGCGCACGGGCTCGAGGGGCTCGTAGTCAACACGCACAAGGCGCTTGGCACGCTCGAGAGTCTTGGTGTCCTCGGCAACAACCAGGCAGATGGCGTCGCCCACAAAGCGGGTGATGTCGCCCTCGGCGATAAAGACGTCCCAGTCCTGGATGAGGTGGCCAACCTGGTTCACCGGCACGTCCTTGGCCGTAAGGACGCCCAGGACGCCAGGCAGGGCCTCCGCCTTGGAGGTATCGATCTTGAGAACGCGGGCGCGCGGGTACTTGGAGCGCACGGCAGATGCGTACGCCATGTCCGGGAAGTCGCGCTCGTCGAGGTCATCGGGATACTTGCCGTAGCCCAGGACCTTGCGACGCACGTCCACGCGGAAGGCGCGCTTGCCCACGCCGTAGTCATCGCCGCGCTCGAGGTCCTCGTCAATCTGCTTCTCGCCACGAAGGACGGCAGCGGCAAGCTGGATGCCCTCGATGATCTTCTTGTAGCCGGTGCAGCGGCACACGTTGCCGCGAATTGCCCACCTGACCTCTTCCTCGGTGGGGTTGGGGTTCTGGCGCACCAGGGCGGCGCCACTCATCACCATGCCGGGGATGCAGAAGCCGCACTGCACGGCGCCCACGGCGCCAAAGGCGTAGACGAACGCCTCCTGCTCCTCGTGGGTGAGACCCTCAACGGTGAGGATGTGCTTGCCCTGGGCGAGCTTGGTGGTCATGACGCAGCCCTTGGTGGCAATGCCGTCGATGACCACGGTGCAGGTGCCGCAGGCGCCCTCCGAGCAGCCATCCTTCACGGAGGTGAGATGCAGGTCATCGCGCAGGAAGCGCAGGAGCGACTTGTTCTCCTCGGTCGTGATCTCCTGACCGTTCACAAAGAAGCTGTAGGTTGCCATCTCTCCTCCTCCCTAGAGACTCTTGGCGATAATGCCAAACGCGTCGTGGATGACCCCGCGCGGGCACTTGGACGCGCACATGCCGCAGGAGATGCAGTCGTCCTGGCTAATGACGGCTAGGTTATCGGTCACGTGGACCGCATCCGACGTGCAGGCGCGCTCGCAGGCACCACAGGCGATGCAGCTCACCTGGCACACCGCGCGTGCCGCAGAGCCAACCTCATGGTTTGAGCAGAGCACCTGGATGCGCTGGTGGCGCGGGACAATATCGATGATGTGCTGCTCGCACATGCGGGCGCACAGGCCGCAACCAATGCAGGCCTCGCGGTTCACACGCGCCACGCCGTTCTCGTTGAGTTCTATTGCATGCATGCGGCAGGCGGCGACGCATGAGCCGCAGCCGATACAACCCTCTGAGCAGCGGTCGGGCGCGGGTCCCCCTGCGCACCTCACAACCGCAACCCTGTCTCTTCTACGTGCCATAAATCAGTCCCCCATATGAGCTACAGCGGGACGGCCGCACGGCCGCCCCGCCAGTGTGTTCTTCGAGGCGCGAAGGCGCCGGGTGCCTACTTCCTGGCGAGCAGGTATCCGTAGTCGTCACGCACGGCCACGATGGTCGCGCGGACCGCTTCGGGAAGGCTGCAGGCGACGTCGTCCACATCGTAGACTGCCGTAGTTCCGTCGAGCCTCACGAGCATGCCACCCTCGACGGGAAGGAAGCCCTCGTTCTGGGAGTCGTCGAAGTCCTCCTTGCTCCAGAACAGGGTGAGCTTATCGCGATAGGGCCTACCCTCGGAGTACGGGCAGAACACGGCGCAGTTGCCGCACTCGTTGCACATGCCGTCCACGTGAACGATCTGGCGCTCGCGCATGCCGGGCACGCGGATGGCAACGTTGGCGCGGTTGGGGCAGACCTCGCAGCAGGTCTCGCACACGGTGGCGCAGCCAAGGCAGCGCGTGTGGACGAGCGACGCGACGTCAGCCTCGAGGGTTCCTCGGGACGCGAGGGGCGTCTCGTAGCAGGGGTCGACGTTTGCCTCGCCCTTGGCGTCGAAGGAAGCACCCGCAATGGCCGTTGTGACGGTCATGGCGTCGGCGATGGCCTTAACAACGGTGGCCGGACCACGACGGGCGTCGCCGGCGGCAAAGACGTGCGACACGCTGGTCTCGAGGGAGTCCAAGACAACGGGGCGTCCCTTCTCGTCCAGCTCGCAGCCGGTGGCCTGATAGAGACCCTGCTCGATGCGCTCGCCCACGGCCGTGATGACAGAGGTGGCAGGCACGCCCACGGTCTCGCCGGTGGGCTCGGGGGCGCGGCGGCCAGAGGCGTCGGGCGCACCAAGGCGCATGACCTCGCAAGTCAGCGTGCCGTTGGCAAGGTCACCCGGCGAGAGGAGCTCCATGAACTCCACGCCGTCCTCGAGCGCCATGACAAGCTCTTCCTCGTCGGCGGGCATGTAGCGACGGGTGCGGCGGTAGACCAGGCGCACGTGCTCCACGCCGGGCACGCGCTTGGCGGCACGCGCCACGTCCATGGCGGTGTTGCCGCCGCCGATGACCACCACGTCAGAGCCGAGCTTGCACTGGGCAGGATCCTCCTTGAAGTCGCGCAGGAAGTCGATGGCGTCAAGCGCCTCGCCGCTGCGCAGGGCCGGACGGCCCGGCGCCCAAGCGCCAATTGTCACCACGACGTCGGTGAAGCCCTGGTCGAGAAGGTCGCGCGCGTTGGTGACCTCGACACCCGTCTTGAACGTGGCGCCGTATGCCGAGCAGAGCTCAACATCGTGATCGATGGCCTCATCGGAGATGCGGAACCCCGGGATCACGTGACGAACGATTCCGCCAAGCTGGCCGGTGCGCTCGAACACGGTGACGTCTACGCCAGCACGCGAGAGGAACGACGCCGTGGCAAGGCCAGCGGGGCCAGCGCCCACGACGGCCACCTTGCGGCCGGTCACGCTGCCGCGTGCGGAGAGCGTGGGCAGAACCTCAGCCAGGCCCTTCTCGGCAGCCAGAAGCTTGAACTCGCGGATGTGCACGTGCTCCTCGTAGTAGTTGCGCATGCAGGAGTTACCGCAGGTGTGCGGGCAGATGGTGCCCGTGGTGAAGGGCAGGGCGTTGCGCTCGAGGATGATGTTGAGGGCGTCGGCATAGCGGCCCTCCTCGCAGGCGCGAAGGTAGCCGGGGATGTCCTGCTCGATGGGGCAATCCTCGCGGCAGGGAGCCGTGAAGCAGTCAATGAGCGGCAGCTCGTGGCCCACGTGACGCTCGGGCGTAGGCTTGACGGGCTTGCGATAGCGCGGGTTGGTGAGGGCGTCCTCCACGATGGCGGCAACCTTGGCGGAATCAACGCCCGAGAAGGGCTTCTCGTCGATGCCGGCGAGTGCCTCGTCAATCTGGCCAAGGTGCTGGTAGCCACCGGGCTTGAGGAGCGTTGTTGCCACGGTGACAGGCCAGATGCCCGCGTCGACAAGCGAACGAACGTTGAGGGCGTCCGCGCCGCCGGAGAAGGAGATGCGCAGGCTGCCATCGAACTCGTCGGCAATGCGCTTTGCAAGCGAGACAGTGAGCGGGTAGAGCGAGCGGCCCGACATGTACATCTCGTCGCTGGGCAGCTCGGAGCGGGTGACGTCCACCGGGAAGGTGTTGGTGAGCTTGACGCCAAACTCGACGCCGCGCTCCTTTGCCAGCGCGATGAGGCGGTTGAGCATGGGCACGGCATCGGCCCACTGCAGGTCCTCGTTGAAGTGATGCTCGTCGAAGACGATGTAGTCGAAGCCCAGCGAGTCGAGCGTCTTACGCGCGTACTCATAACCCAAAAGCGTGGGGTTGCACTTGATGTAGGTGTTCAGGCCCTTCTCGGTGATGAGGTGCGTCGCGATGCGCTCGATCTCGGCCGGCGGGCAGCCGTGGAGTGTGGACTCGGTGACGGAGCGGGAGACGCACGGCGAGATGGAGTCGACAAACGCGGCGTCAACGTGCTGGAAGCGGTCGAGGTTGGCCTTGGCCCACGCAATGGCCTCCTGGAAGACAGGGGTGTTGGAGGCGTCCTTCATGTTGTTGATGTAGGTGTCGACTTTCTCGCCCTTGATGCCCTCGAGGTCGTAGCCAACCGACATGTTGAAGACGAAGCCATCGGGGTCGCCAAAGCCAAACTCCTGGGCAAGGAGCTTGCAGGCAACCCACGCCTTGACGTACTCGTCAAAGGCGCAGGGCACAGTGAGCTCGGTGGACCACTCGCAGTTGTAGCCCTCGTCGGCAGCAAGGATGCAGGGCTTGTTCACGCAGGCAGAGAGCTCGGCGCCGTCCATCTTCTGGACGGTCTTGAGCTCGAAGAAGCGAGCGCCAGTGACGTAGGCGGCAATGATGTTCTGCGCGAGCTGGGTGTTGGGACCTGCAGCCGGGCCAACGGGCGACTCGACCTTCTCGCCAAAGATGGGACGGGCGTGGCCGCCGAGCTTGGCGAGACGAGACTCGCCAAAGATGGTTCCCTGGGTCTTCTTCTCGGTAAGGATCCAGTCCATGAGCTGGTCGAACGGGATGGGACGCATGATGTCGCTCATTGCGATTCCTCTCCAGAAACGCATTTCCGTGGGGACGTGAGGCGTGCGCGGCGCCACGGGATCCGCGCACGTCGTGGCAGCGGCGGCATTGGAGCGCCGCTGCCGGGAAGGTGCCTAGTACTCGCGGTCGTTGAGCTCTCCCCAGAGCTTCTTGGACTGGTCGAGCACAAAGGTATCAATCCTATCCTTGTCGATGTCCGTGAACTCACGGTCATGGTAGACCACGCGGCCGTTCACGATGGTGGTACGGCAGTCGTGACCCTCGACGCCAAAGAGGATGTGGCCATCGATGTTCTCCGCGCCAATGGGCGTGGGCGCCGGATAGTCAAACACGGCGACGTCCGCGGCGGCACCGGGCGCAAGCACGCCCAGGGGCTTGCCCTGCGGCTTGGAGGCGAAGTACATGTTGGCGACCTCGGCGTTGTTCTTGAAGAGCATGGTCATGGCCTCGCCCCAGGCCACGTTGGGCAGCGCGGAGTTGAGGCGCTGCAGGGGCACGAAGGCCTTGAGGGACTGCAGCATGTCGTGGGTGTAGGCGTCGGTGCCCATGGTCACGGTGATGCCACGCTTGAAGAACTCGAGCACCGGGGCAGTGCCCACGGCGTTGTTGGCATTGGACTGCGGGTTGTTGACGATCTTGGTGTGGGTCTCGGCAACAACGTCCATGTCGGCGGGGGTGATGTGGATGCAGTGGCCGAGCATGGTCTTCTCGCCCAGGATTCCGTGGTCGAGGAGGCGGTGAATCGACGTGCAGCCATGCTTCTGGGCCGAGTCGTAGACATCGTTCATGCCCTCGCACACGTGGATGTGGAAGCCGGTGAGGCCGTTGTTCGCCTCGACCATGCGGTCGAGCGCCTCGTCCGGCAGCGTGAAGAGTGCGTGCCCGCCAAACATGGCAGCAATCATGTCGGAGTCCTGGCTGGCCGCCCAGCGGGCAAAGTCGGCGTTCTCCTGAATGGACTGATCGAGCTTCTCCTTGCCGTCACGGTCAGAGACCTCATAGCACAGGCAGGCACGCATGCCCATCTCCTGCGCCACGTCCTTGATGGCAAAGAGGGAGCCGGGGATCTCGCGGAAGCTTGCGTGGTGATCGAAGATGGTGGTCACGCCATTGCGGAACGACTCCATCATGGTCACGTACGCGCAGGCACGCGTGCCATCGAGCGTGAGGTGACGGTCGATGTTCCACCACTGCTGCTCGAGGTTCTCGAGGAAGTTGGTGGGGTTGCAGCCCTTGATGGCAAGGCCGCGCGCCAGACCGGAGTAGATGTGGGTGTGGCAGTTGATAAGACCGGGCATGATAAGGCCGCCGTGGGCATCGATGAACTCTGCCGTGGGGTAGGCGGCATCCATCTTGGCACGCGTGCCAACTGCCACGATCTTGTCGTGGTCGATGACAACGGCACCGTCCTCGATGAAGGGCACCTGGGGGTCCCTGGTTACGACCCGACCGTTTCCAACAAGTAGCATAGGACCTCTCCTCCTTGCTACATGCCGCAGATCAGCTACGGCCCAACCTGTGTTCATCGCGGCCCTCTCATGCCGCGACGGCCGGGCGTTGCGCGAACGCGATTGCGCCGCATGGGCACCCGACTACCCAGCTGCAAACGAAGCGCAGGTACAAGGTCCTTCCCCGTTGGCCTCTTCCTGCAAATCACCGTATTGGCGAAACTTCGCACTTCTTGTAATACAACCTAACAAATATTTTGCTTCAAATTGGCGTCCGGCTCGTCGCGGTCTGGAGAACATCGGCGTACGGTCGATTGCCGGTGTGTACGGTAACGTTATATTTTGAGAAAACTAACGTAGACGCGCCGATTGACCAAGTCTGCACGCCTTTTTGAGAAAACAATACCAATGAGCTGGGAATTGTTTATGGCGCAACGACAGAGGAACCCATGGTGGTAATGAGCGGAAGGACGATATGTCGCCGTGCTTGGACAACACCATATCGCGTTCGTAAGCGTTTACGTTGAAACAGGCGTTCCCTTACATTCAATAAGCCCCTCGTGGTGCTAGTATTTCTTGACTGTTGGCTTCCCCGCCCATGTAGAAAACTGCGCCATGCAGCCCGCGCCCGTGCGCTAAGAACTCATGCGCCTCGACTGAGCGGGCCCGCCAGAAAGGGATCGAGGAATCATGAAGAAGTCCGAGGTCGAATTTCTCTCTCGCCTTGCAAAGGGTATTGCCGCACAGTTTGGAAGCAACTGCGAGGTCGTTGTCCATGACCTGGAGTCCAAGGATCCGGACAGCACCATCGTCGCAATAGAGAACGGCCAGGTCTCTGGCAGAAAGCTCGGCGATGGCCCCTCCAACGTGGTGCTTAAGGCCCTGAGCTCAGACCCAGACAAGCTCCAGGACCACTTTGCCTACAACACGCGCACCGAGGACGGCCGCGAGCTACGCTCGAGCACGATCTTCTTCCGCGACGAGACGGGCAAGCCCGTGGCAATCTTTGCCATCAACTATGACTCCACGCCCATCATGGCGCTGCAGAACATGCTCAAGGACTTCACCGCGCTTGCCAGCCCCGCTACAGACGAGCCGGAGGTCATCCCCCACAACGTGAATGACCTCCTAGACGAGCTCATCGACCAGAGCGTGCGGCTTGTGGGCAAGCCCGTTGCCCTCATGACCAGGGACGACAAGGTCAGGGCAATCGGCTTCCTCAACAACTCCGGCGCGTTCCTCATCACCAAGGCCGGACAGAAGGTATGCAACTACTTTGGCATCTCGAAGTACACGCTGTACAGCTACATGGACGAGGCCAAGGCACAGAAGAAGGAGTAGGCGCATGTCCAACGAGTGCCGCACTGACGACGAGGCAACAGGGCTCACCTCACGGCTCGTGGGCATAGAGAGCACAGACCCCGGTGCCTTTGAGGGCCACATCGAGGACTTTGTGCACACGTGGCTCGAGGAACGTCGCAAGCGCGCCGGCAGCCTTGCCGAGTCCATACAAATCGAAGAGCTCGAGGCGCTGCCAGGACGCCGTTGCCTGAGGGCGCTCATTCCCGCGGAAGGGACGAGCGACGCCTCTGCCGGTCCTGCTGACCTCACCCTTCTCTGCCACATGGACACCGTGCGCGTGGGCGCCGGCTGGAGCGAGGACACGCCGGCCTTCTCGCCCGTTCTGCGCGATGGCGAGCTCTATGGCCGCGGCTCGTGCGACATGAAGGGCGGCCTGGCCTGCGCGCTTCTCGCCTTTTCGGATGCGCTTGACGAGGTTGGTCGGCGCGGGAGCCTACCCGGGCGCTCGATGGCGATTGTGTGCACCGTGGACGAGGAGGACGAGATGCGCGGCTCGGAGGCCGCCATCCGCGCCGGCTGGCTGAGTGCCACCGGCTGGGTCCTCGACACCGAGCCCACTGACGGCCGTGCGCGCGGCTCGCACAAGGGACGCACCTGGTACGTCATCGACATGCACGGCGTTACCGCGCACGCCAGCACGCCCTGGCGCGGCGCAGACGCCATCGCCGCCCTGGCAGAGGCCGTCTGCCGGATTCGCGGGTCTGTTGCGGCACTGCCCTCCCACCCCGAGCTTGGCCGCTCAACCGTCACGTTTGGGCAGATAAAAGGCGGCTACAGCCCCTACGTGGTGCCCGACGAGTGCCACGTGACCATCGACATGCGGCTGGTGCCGCCCACGGGCTCTTCGGATGCCGAGAAGATCGTGCGCGATGCCTGCGCCGCGGCAGAGGCAGCCGTGCCTGGCACCCATGCGGACGTGCGCTGCACCGGGGACAGGCCGCCCATCGAGCTTGACCCGGCGTCGCCGCTGCTTGCGGCGCTTGCGCGGGCAAGCGAGGAGGCCTGGGGCGAGACGCCGGCGACGGACGTCTTCACCGGCTACACCGACTCTGCCGTCGTGGCGGGTACCTGCGGGAACCCCACGTGCCTCTCGTACGGGCCGGGCAGTCTCGAAGTTGCCCACAAGCCCAACGAGCACGTTCCCGTTGCAGACCTCGCGCGCATCCGCGCGGTGCTCTCTCGGCTTGCCGCCAATACGCTGTGGGGCTAGCGGGCCCTTCTCGGCAACGGATTCCGGCGGCGGGCCTCACCTGTGGCACCCATCCTCCTGCGACGTCCACCCTCGCGGTTCTCGTAAATGCTACTGTGCAAGTAGGGTATAAGGCCCCCGATGACCAAAGCCGCACCACGGCCAATCAAAGGAGAAACCCATGCTCAGACATGTAGCCAACGTCGTTAAGGGGTACCGCACGCAGGACGGTGCCGGAGTGAGCCTCGTACGCGTACTGGGTGACCAGACCGCACGCGACTTTGACCCCTTCCTCATGCTGGACTCGTTTGACAGCACCAACCCGGATGACTACACCGCAGGATTCCCACTTCACCCCCACCGCGGCATCGAGACCGTAAGCTACCTGCGCGAAGGCGCGATGCACCACCGAGACACCATGGGGTTCGAGGACACCGTGACCTCGGGCGAGGTGCAGTGGATGTGCGCCGGCTCGGGTGTGGAGCACGAGGAGACCATTCCAGCCGCACGACGCCTGCTTGGCGTACAGCTGTGGCTTAACCTCCCGGCAGCCGAGAAGATGGCACAACCCACCTACCACGCCGTGAAGCGCGACGACATCGAGTCCGTGCCGCTTGACGGCGCTGTGCTGCGACTGCTCGCCGGGCGTTATGTTGACGAGAATGGCAAGTCCCACCAGGGGTTTGTTGGCAGCCACCTTCCACTTGACTACTACGAGCTCACCGTGGAGGCGGGCCACAGTGTCGAGATTCCCGTAGACGAGGACCGCTCTGTCCTGGCGTTCACGCTCGAGGGGCCCGCGCTCATCGGCGGCCTGCCGCTGGGCGAGAAGACCGCGGTCAAGCTTGTGGAAGGGGACTGCGTGGGCATCACCGCCACAGACGAGAAGCCCTCGGTGGTGCTGCTCATGAGCTCTGTTGCCCTGCGCGAGCCCATAGCATGGGGCGGGCCCATCGTGATGAACAGCACTGCCGAGCTGCGGCAAGCCTTCCGCGACCTCGACGAGGGGACGTTCATCAGGGAAGACGTCCGGAGCCTGTAAGGAGGCCCCTCTCGTCTCTGCCTCCCTCCCCCCTCCGTTCTTTGGCGGTTATTGAGAAATGAGACCTGCGTTTGCCCAGTTGGCGAGCATCGCAATTCACAAATACCGATAAAGAAGGGGAGGGAGGAGAGGAGGGAAGGAAGGGCCGCCAAGGAGGCAGGCTATCGGCGCTCCGCGGCGCAGTCGGCGGGCCCGCCACGCAGGATGCGCAGCCCATGCGCGATGGGCCCAATCACCGCAGAGATATTCTCGCACGCAGCCTTGGGGCTGCCGGGCAGGTTCACCACGAGTGTGCCCCCAAGGATGCCCGCCGTCTCGCGGGAAAGGCAGGCGTGCGGCGTAATGGCCATCGACGCGGCTCGCATGGCTTCCGGGATGCCTGGTGCTATGCGCTCGCACACGGCAGCAGTGGCCTCGGGCGTCACGTCGCGCGGCGAGAAGCCCGTACCGCCCGTGGTGAGAACGAGCGCCACGTCCGCGCCCGCAGCCCCGCGGATGGCATCCTCTATCTGAGGACGCTCGTCGGGCACCACGCTCATAGAGACGACGCGGTAGCCCTTCTCGCCGAGAAGCTCCGCGAGCGCTGGGCCAGAGGCGTCCTCGCGCTCGCCACGCGAGCAGCGGTCGCTCACGGTTATCACGGCAGCGGTATAGGCCTCACAGTCTGCTGCCTGTGACTTGTTTGTCTCGCTAGGGCTCATGTCTCCTACTTTCCAAACGGGCACACAGGGAAGGTGCACGGCGAGCAGTGCAGGCACAGCCCGCCCTCGCCCATCTGCACCAGGTCGCGGCGTTGCACCTCCACGCCGGCAACAAGACGAGGCAGCACCAGGTCAAAGACCGTGGCCGCGTTGTACATGACGCAACCCGGAAGCCCCGCCACGGGCACCGTGCGGGCATCGCCGGCTGCGACCTTCTCGTCAAAGTAGCCCACGAGGAGCATCGCTCCAGGAAGGACCGGAGCCCCGTAGGTCACGATGCGCGCGCCTGCGCGCTTGATGGCGCCAGGGGTGTTGTCATCGGGGTCAACGCTCATGCCACCCGTGCACACGACCATGTCGACACCGGTCGCGAGCGCCTCGTGTATGGCCGCTACCAGGGCATCCATGTTGTCACCGGGCGTGGCGTGCCAGGTGGTTTCAACGCCGTAGCGCGCGAGCTTTGCCTCGACCACGGGAGTGAAGCGGTCCTCGATGAGGCCCTTGGCCACCTCGGAGCCCGTGGCGATGATGGCTGCCGTCTTGAGGCGCCACGGCTCCACGCGCATAAGCGGCCCGCTCTTCTCGACATCCGCGGCGCGCTCCGCCGCCTCCACCACGGACTCCTTCACCACGAGCGGGATCACGCGCGTGCCGGCAAGGTCGTCGCCCGCGGAAACGGCAAAGCCTCCCTTGCGGGTGGCCACCATGACCTCCTCGCAGTCGTTCACGGCGAGCAGGCGCTCGGAATCGACGAGAAACACGCCGTCATGTTCCGCCTTGATGCCGATCTTGCCCTCGCGGGGCTCTCCGGCGGCAACGCACCCCCTCCCAAGGCAGAGCGCTGCCAGGCGCCGCGCCGCGTCGTCCTCGTGCAGCATGCCGGGACCGGCCTCCCACACGTAGAGGTGCTCCTTGCCCATCGAGAGCAGCACGGGTACGTCCTCGGCGGTGACCACGTGCCCTTTCTTGAAGCGTGGCCCCTTAAAACGCGGCGACCCCTTGCCATCGCCGGGCAGAATCTGCGTCATGTCGTGGCACAGAACGTGCCCGATGGCGTCCTCGGTTCTCACAAGCTTCATGCCAGTTCGTCCTCCCCCATCACACGAACCTCGTCACCGGCGCGCACGATGCCGCCGCGCGTCACCACACAGAAGATGCCGTCGGTGGGCATGACGCACATGCCGGTAAGACGGCGAATCTCGCAGTCGTTGTGGCAGGTCTTGCCAATCTGCGTCACCACCATGCGCGCGGGTCCCACGGCCACGGTGGTGCCCACGGGCAGGCTCTTCACGTCGATCCCGCGCGTGAGCACGTTCTCGGCAAAGTCTCCGGGCGCAAGGTCGATGCCCTTTGCGCGCATGAGGTCCACGGACTCGTTTGCCAGCAGGCTCACCTGGCGGTGCCAGGTGCCGGCGTGGGCGTCGCCCGCAATGCCCTTGCCCACCACGAGCTCGATGGAGTCGACGGGGTGCTTGCGCGTGCCCTTCTTCTCCGAGATGCAGGTGGCAACAACGGTGCCGTGCGGCAGCTCCGACGCGGCGGGCGCCGCAGCCGCAGACGCATCCAGCGGCGCCGTGGGGTCATCCCCCTCGGCGCGCACAAAGTGCCCGGACTTGCCGCCGTCCTTCTCGAGCAGGCGCACCTCGGTGATCACCATGTCGCGCTGGTGGGCCTTGCACATGTCGTAGATGGTGAGGCCGGCAACGGATGCCGCCGTGAGCGCCTCCATCTCGACGCCCGTCTCGCCGCAGCAGCGCGTTGTTGCCGTGAAGGCAATGCCGTCCTCCTCGTACGCAAACGAGACGTCAACGCCCGTGAGCTGCACGGGGTGACACATGGGCACCAGCTCCCAGCAACGCTTGGCGGCCATGATGCCCGCAACCTGCGCCACGGCAAGCACGTCTCCCTTGCGCACGCCGCCCGTGCGCACAAGCTCCAGCGTGTCCAGACGCATGAGGACCTTGCCGGCTGCACGAGCCACCCGCTGGGTCTTTGGCTTATCGGACACGTCCACCATGCGGGCGCGACCCTCCTCGTTGAAATGCGTGAGCCCCATGGCTCATCCCCCTATCTCGTTCATAGCACGCAGCGAATCGCTTGCGTGCCCGTCATCCATCCTGTGCCCGCGCGGCTTTGCCGCAATGCCCGCGCGCATGGCATCGACCAGCTCTTGGCCGACAAGGCCGCGCAGGTTGACCTCAGTTGCGGAGTGCAGGCAGGGCTTGAGACGCCCGTCCGCCGTCACGCGTATGCGATCGCAGCTGCCGCAGAACCGGTGGGTCATGGGCCGGATGAGACCCACGTTGCCCTTCCAGCCCGGCGCGTGGTAGAGCTCCGAGACGCCCTGGCCGCCCACCGGCGCAAGCTCTGGCACT
Organism: Tractidigestivibacter montrealensis; assembly: GCF_024741235.1. Lineage (GTDB taxonomy): Bacteria > Actinomycetota > Coriobacteriia > Coriobacteriales > Atopobiaceae > Tractidigestivibacter > Tractidigestivibacter montrealensis. The sequence goes on from NZ_JANSKA010000001.1 coordinate 424,460, forward strand.
GCTGAAAGGACCTCGTCTGCCGAGACAAAGCGTCCCTTGGGCCAGCCGGCGCACTCCCCCATGCGCATGAGCTCGATGAAGCGCACGGTGAGGTCGCGGTCGCGCGCAAGCTCGGCCAGCGGTCGCAGCTCATCGTCATTCACACCGCCGACAAGCACGCAGTTGACCTTGGTGTTAGTGAAGCCTGCGGCGTGGGCCGCCTCGAGGCCGGCAAGCGCGTCCGCAAGCGTGCCGCGCCGCGTGATGGCCTCGTAGCGTGCGGCATCGAGCGTGTCCAGGCTCACGTTAAGGCGCGTGAGCCCCGCGGCACGCAGGTTGCCAGCAATGGGCGCGAGCAGCGTGGCGTTGGTAGTCATGTCCACCTCGTCGATGCCCGGCACAGAGGCAACCATGCCCACAAGGTCAACAATGCCGCGCCTCACCAGGGGCTCCCCACCCGTAAGACGCACCTTACGCACTCCCAGTGACGCAGCCGCAGCCACAATGTCGCGCATCTCCTCAAAGGAGAGGATGTCTGCGTGCGAGAGCATGGGCACGCCATTCTCGGGCATGCAGTAAACGCAGCGGCAGTTGCAGCGGTCGGTCACCGAGAGGCGCAGGTAGCGTATGTCGCGGCCGTAATCGTCACGCACGAGGCGCGCCTCCCTTCCCTGTGTTGTCCAAAGTAATTGCGTCAGGCGTTTCGCCGTTACACGCCGAGACAAGCGGCATAACCGTCTGGGGCGGCGCCACAAGCACCAGCTGCACGGGATTGCCAAGCGCAGCCCAGGCGTCCTTCTCGCACTCGTAGCGAAGTGAGGCGCCTCCGGGCGTGCGGGCCATCACGATCGTCGAGAATGTCGAGTCTATCACCCGCTCAACGGTGCAGGGAATCGCATTCCCGCCAGCGGCGCTCACAGCGCCGTCGCCTGCCGCATGCGCCTGGAAGTAGTGCGCGCGTATGCCCACGTGCGTGACGCCCTCGGGCACGGGAAGCGAAGTCTCCAGCGTAACGCCCCAGTCATCACATACGAGCAGACCAGGGCCCGCCACATGCGCACGGCTCACGTTCTTGCAGCCGCTGATGAGGGCCGCCGCCAGCGTGGCCGGCGCGGCAAAGAGCTCACGCACGCCCACCTTGGCGTCCGAGCGGCCGCGGTCGAGCACGCAGACCGTATCGCACATGCGGTAGACCTCGTCGCGGTTGTGCGAAACGTAGACCGCCCCACCGGGAAAGCCGCGTAGGACGTCTGCAAGTTCAAGCTCGAGCTGCCAGCGCAGGTACCCGTCGAGCGCCGAGAAGGGCTCGTCAAGCAGGATGAGCTCTGGGTCGCTTGCGAGGATGCGCGCCATGGCGCAACGCTGCTGCTGGCCGCCGGAGAGCTGGGCCGGCTTGTGGTGCTCAAGGCCCTCCAGGCGCATGGCGGCAATCTCTTTTGCCGCACGCGCCAAGCGCTCCTCGCGCGTGGCACCGGCAGCCCCGGCACGCACGTTCTGCTCGACAGTCATGGTGGGAAAGAGCGCGTAGCTCTGGAAGAGGTAACCCACGCGGCGCTGCTGCGGCGGCAGGTCCACGTGCGTGCTAGAATCGAAGAGCGTGCGCCCGCCCAGCACGATGCGCCCCGAGTCAGGGCGCTCGATGCCGGCGATGCACTTGAGCGTCATGGACTTGCCGCAGCCCGAGGGGCCGAGCAGTGCCATGATCTCATCTGGATGCTCGATGGCAAACGAGACGTCAAGCGAGAAGGATCCGAGCCGCTTGGTGATGTCGACCTCGAGCGTCGTCATGCGACCGCCCCCTTCGCGCGGGCGGAGCGAGAACGCGCCTCGAGCATGTTCATGGCGAGAAGCACCACGGCGCTTATCGCCAGATTCACGAGGACCCACTGGAACGCCAGGCCATCCTCGCCGGTACGCCAGAGCTGGTAGACCGTTGTGGAGACGGTAGCGGTAGAGCCCGGGGTATAACCCGCGACCATCGAGGTGGCGCCATACTCGCCCAGCGCCCGCGCGAAGGCCAAGACCGAGCCCGCGATGATGCCCTGACGGCAGGCAGGCATCTTGACGCGCCAGAACACCCAGGTATTGGATTTTCCCAGCGTGCGGCCGGCGTCGGCCAAGCTCTGGTCAAAGCCCTCGAACGCACCGCGCGCCGTGCGGTACATGAGCGGGAAGCTCACCACCACGGTGGCAAAGATGGCCGAGTACCAGGTCATGGTGAGCTTCACGCCAAAGGTAGCCAGCACCCATGAGCCGATGGGGCGCCTAGGCCCGAGAAGCACCAGCAGGAGGTAGCCCACGACGGTGGGTGGCAGCACCAGGGGCAGCGTGAGCACCACGTCGAGGATGCCCTTCGCCACCCGGGGCGCCCGCGCCACCACGTCCGCGAGCCAGATGCCGAGAAGGTAGACCACCGCCGTGGAGATGGCGGCTATTCTCAGCGAGTTGAGAAGCGGATACCAGTCCATGCCGCGCTACGCCTCGGCAAGCGGCGTGAAGCCGACCTTCTCGAAGCAGTCACCGGCATCTTTGGTCTTGAGGAAACTGAGAAAGGATGCGGCGAGATCGGGCTGGAGGGCATTCTTGGTGGCCGCAGCCGGGTAGACCACGCGGCCGCACATCTCCTCCATTGCCTCGTCCACCATGGTGAGGTTTGCCGACGTGGCGTCGGTCTTGTAGATGACTCCACAGTCGACGGCCGCCTCGGTTACCTGCGAGGTGACCTCCTTCACATTGGTGCCGTAGGTGATGCAGCCAGCGTTTGCCAGCTCGGTCTCGTCGAGGTTGTAGTAGGCGAGAATCTTCTGGGTGTACTGGCCCACGGGCACATCGGAGTTGCCCATCCCCAGCAGGATGTCGTGGGCCTGGAGCTTTTTGGCCATGTCATCGAAGCCCTGGACGGCCTTGGGGTTGCCGTCGGGCACGCAGAGCGTGACCTTGTTCTCGAGGATGTCAAAGCGCGTATCGTGGTTGATGAAGTCGAGACCTTCGTCGTTGCCGGAGGTGGCGCTGGCATCAAGCTGATTCATCTGCTTCTGGCCGGCGGAGATGAAGACGTCGCAGTCTGCCCCCTCCTGGATCTGTGTCTTGAGGGTGCCCGAAGAGTCGAAGTTGAAGCTGATGTCCACACCGTCGTTGACCGCCTTGAAGAGGTTGCCCGCCTCGGTGAGCGACTCGGTAAGCGAGGCTGCCGCAAAGACGGTGAGCGTCTTTGCCTCTGCCGTAGACGTGGTGTCTGTCGCCGTCGAGCCTGTGGACTGGGACTGTGTGCCTCCGCACGCTGCCAGTCCAAGGCCTGCCGCGGCTACTGCCGCCGACACAAACGAACGCCTGGTAATGCTGGAGCCTGCCATGGTGCTTTCCTTTCCCTCGGTGTGATGCCTGCCTGGGGCGCATCTCTGGTGCGATGCTTTTTTGCGTACCGCCCATGTGGTGCCTGTGGGCTTCGCTGCCGTGGATGTGGTGCCTGTCCGATGGCGGCGTTCTTGCTTACAAACTATAACGCCGTTCAAACAAAAAGTTTGAAAAAGGTGGTGGGCGGGTCGTAGGCGGCGCGGGCGGTGCAGACAGCAGATCGAGCACGTCACTACTCCCCCGCTTCGCGCGAGCGCGTCTGGTCGTAGGCAAAGACCCACCATCGAAGCTCCTCGGGCTGGCCCACCGCCGGAACGGCGCTGCGCCGCTCGAGGTAGAGCTCCGTCTCGTGCCCGCCAAAGCGCACGTGGTAGCAGGCCTGCCGTCGCCCGCGCGTCTCGGCGCCAAATGTGCCCTCCTCTGTTACCTCATCGATTGCAAAACTCCTCCCATCCTTCCAAATGACCGCAACGGGTTCCAGGGAGCCGTCACGCCCAAAGCGCGCGATGACATCCACGTACTCGCGGTGCACACGACGCCGCGTTCCGTCTGTGAGCGTTCGATATTCCATGCCCAGAGAGTAGAACATGTGTTCCCTATCGACAAGCGAACGAGTAGTGAATTCTCCGAGCGGAACGCGCTTATTTGTGTCGCGCGAACGCCGTATAACCTTATGCGAGTTAGAACATGTGTTCTTAGATGGAATGGAGGAGCCATGGCACCAGATGCGCACGCACTCGAGAAGACCTACCTGGCAATCGACCTCAAGTCGTTTTACGCAAGTGTGGAATGCGCCGACAGGGGCCTGGACCCCTTCGCCACGGACCTTGTAGTGGCAGACCCAACGCGCAGCCCCAACACCATCTGCCTGGCCATAACCCCCGCGCTCAAGGCCAAGGGGGTCAGGAACCGCTGCCGCGTGCGCGAGATACCCCAGGGCATCCCCTACATCACCGCCATGCCCAGGATGCACCGCTACATGGAGGTCTCCGCGCAGGTGTACGCCATCTACTTGCGCTACGTGTCCAGTCAGGACGCCTGGCCGTACAGCGTGGACGAGGCATTTCTCGATGTGACGCCCTACCAGGCGCTCTATGGCCCCAACGCGCGGGCGCTCGCAAAGCGCATCATCGCCACGGTACGAGAGGAGACGGGCGTCTCGGCAACGGCGGGCATAGGCCCCAACATGTTTCTCTGCAAGGTGGCGCTCGACCTCATGGCCAAGCACGCCGCAGATGGCATAGGACAGCTGGACGAGAAGACCTTTCGCCGCGACGTGTGGTTCCACCATCCCATCACGAACATCTGGGGCATAGGGCCCGGCATTGCGCGCAGGCTCGCTCGGGCGGGCGTCTACGACCTTGCGGGCATCTGCGCCACGGACCCAACGTGGCTGTGCGGGGAGTTTGGCCGCAACGCCGAATGGCTCATTGACCACGCCTGGGGGCTCGAGCCCTGCACCATTGCGGACGCCCGCGGGTACGTGCCCAGGGCGCGCTCGCTCTCCAACGGCCAGGTGCTTATGCGCGACTACGGCTTTGGCGAGGCGCGCGTGGTGCTGCGCGAGATGGCCTGGCAGAGCTGCCTGGACTTGCGGCAGCGGGCGCTCGCATGCGACACGGTGGGGCTCTACGTGGGCTACTCGGGCCAGGCCGAGCTTTTTGGGCACGGCGGCGGACAGAGGGGCCTCGGGCACCAAACAGCCGGCGAGCGAGAGGTGACGGACGCGCTTCTCGCGCTCTACGACCAGACGGTTGCGCGCAACGTGCCCATACGCCGCGTGTGCCTGTGGCTGGGCGGCGTTGTCCCGGCGGCCATCGCAGCCCCCACGATCTTCGACAACCCCGTGGCAGACGCGCGTGAGGCACGGCTGGCCGGCGCCGTGATGCGCGCGCGACGGCGCTTTGGGCCCAACACCGTGCTTTCTGGCACGAGTCTGCTTCCCGCCGCCAATGCCCGTGAACGCAACCTGCAGATCGGGGGCCACCGTGCGTGAGAACGTGCGCCAAGAGATCGGCCGGCTGCCTTTGGCATCCTCGTGGCCAGACATAGGCGAGCGCGAGCAGGAGCGCAGGGAAGCGGTGCTTAGGGGCATTGTCCAGCGCATTGTTGAGGACGGGCCGCGCCGTGCCATGGCCTCCCCCGAGCGGGGGCGCCAGTTCATCCCATTTGCCGCCCTCCGTGGCTACGACGAGATGCTCGAGGAGGTGGAGCTCCGCGCCGCCGGCGCCAGAGGGAGCGCCTCAGCAGCCGCGGCGGAGAGAAACGCGCCTCCGGCGCAGAAATGACGCCGGGGGCGCGTTGTAGCAGCAACCACGTTGCCGGCGAGGTTCTCGGCGCCCACCAACCCCAACGCCGCGTACACATCGGCAACGTATACTGTCTTCTTGGCTTATTCGCCGCGAGGTACCTTGTCACAAGACCCGAAAGGAAACCCATGAGCGAAGCAAAAGACCCAAAGAACACCTGCGTGCTCGTCACCGGCGGCGCCGGCTTCATTGGCAGCCACACGGTGGTGGAGCTCCTTCAGGACGGCTACAAGGTAGTCATTGTCGACGACCTCTCCAACGCATCCGAGAAGGTCATCGGCCGCATCAAGACCATCGTGGGCGACGCAGCGGCAGCGAACCTCACCTTCTACCGCACTGACGTCAACGACCGCGAGGCCATGAACGCCGTCTTTGACGAGAACCACATCGACCGCGTAATCCACTTCGCCGGCTTCAAGGCAGTTGGCGAGTCCGTGAGCAAGCCCATCGAGTACTACACCAACAACCTGGGCAACACCCTCACGCTCGTGGACGTGATGCGCAACCACGGCTGCAAGGACATCATCTTCTCCAGCTCCGCCACGGTCTACGGCGACCCGGACAGCCTCCCGCTCACCGAGAAGAGCCCCAAGAAGCCCGCGACCAACCCCTACGGCTGGACCAAGTGGATGATCGAGCAGATCCTGACAGACCTCCACACCGCAGACCCAGAGTGGAACGTTGTGCTTCTCCGCTACTTCAACCCCATTGGCGCGCACCCCTCGGGACTCATGGGCGAGGACCCCAAGGGCATTCCCAACAACCTCCTGCCCTACGTCGCGCAGGTTGCCATCGGCAAGCGCGAGTGCGTGCACGTCTTTGGCGATGACTACAACACCCCAGACGGCACCGGCGTCCGCGACTACATCCACGTCTGCGATCTGGCCACCGGCCACGCCGCGGCTCTCAACTGGATGAACGGCCGCACCGGAGTGGAGATCTTCAACCTCGGCACCGGCAAGGGCACCTCGGTCCTCGAGATCATCAAGGCCTTCTCGCGCGCCTGCGGCAAGGACCTCCCCTACCAGATCGACCCGCGCCGCCCCGGAGACGTCGATGCCAACTACGCCGACTGCTCCAAGGCCAAGCGCGAGATGGGCTGGGAGGCCAAGTACACAATCGACGACATGTGCCGCGACTCCTGGAACTGGCAGTGCAAGAACCCCAACGGCTACGAGGGCTAGCCATGGCAGCAGGCAGCGCCACAGACACGGGCAACGGGGGCAGGCTCTTCGCGGAATACCTCGCCGAGAAGCGTCCCGCCATCGAGGCGTACCTCGTCAGACACGCGCCCGCACCCCTGTCCGACGAGACGCACGCGGGCGATGACCTTTCACGTTACCTTTACGACCCATTTGCGCGCTTCACGCGCTCGGGCGGCAAGCGCACGCGTCCCGCGCTGGCGCTGCTTGGCTGCGAGGCCGTTGGCGGAGACGCCTCGTGCGCCCTCTCGGCCGCGGCCGCAATAGAGGACTTCCAGTCCGCAGCCCTCATCCACGACGACATCGCCGACGAGGGCGAGATGCGCCGTGGCCAGCCCTGCGTGCACCGCACCGAAGGCATTGGCGTGGCCATCAACGTTGGTGACCTCGGCATCGTTCGCACCTTCGGGGGCGTGCTCGAGGACGAATCGCTCGACGGCACAACCAAGCTGCGCGTGCTCGAGGAGATTGCGCAGATGGAGCAGCGCACCGTCGAGGGTCAGGCGCTCGACCTCGGCTGGGCGCGCGACGAGCGTTGGGACGTCACCACGGGTGACTACCTCACGATGGCCACGCACAAGACCGCGTTCTACTCCGCCGCCTCGCCGCTCTCCATTGGCGCCATCTGCGGTGGCGGAACGGACGCACAGGTGGAGGCGCTTGGCTCCTTTGGCATAGACGCAGGCCTCGCCTTCCAGCTGCAGGACGACCTCCTCAACCTCGTTGGCGACGCCGAGGCCCAGGGCAAGGACTTCCGGAGCGACATCACCGAGGGCAAGCGCACCATGATCGTGTGCTGGGCGCTCGAGCATCTTGCAGGCGCCGAGAGGGACGAGCTTCTCGGCATTCTCTCGTCGCACGCTACGGATGCGTCAGTGCTTGCCCGCGCGGTGGAGCTCATGGAGGATGCGGGGGCCATCGACGCAGTGCGCAGCTACGCCCATGGGCTCGCACGCAGCGCAAAGGCAAGCCTCAAGGGCGTCGAGCTCGCAGGAGACGCACACGCCGTTCTCGAATCTATGGCAGACTTCTTTGTGGAACGCAGGGGCTAGCCCGGATGCTGCCTCACGCCCACGATATCGAGGGGAACTAGGGTATGGAACCAATTCGCGAAGGCGCGTCGGGCGCCGCCGTGGAGGACATCCAGGAGCGCCTGGGCTCGCTGGGATATAAGATCGACGAGAAGGAAACTGCCGAGAAGACCTTTGGCCATTCGACAGCCACCGCCGTCGCGCGCTTTAGGCTCGACCACGGTCTGTCGCTGGGCGACGTCATTGATACTGCTACCTGGGCCGCATTGGTGGACGAGTGCTACCAGCTTGGTGACCGCACGCTCTACCTGCGCCTCCCAAACTTCCATGGCAACGACGTGCGCCAGCTCCAGGAGCGTCTCAACGTCCTGGGCTTCTCCTGCGGCGCGGTCGACGGCCAGTACGGTGCCCACACCGAGGCCGCGGTCAAGCAGTTCCAGGAGAGCGTTGGCCTTTTGGCAGACGGCATGGCCTTCCCCGACACCTTTGATGCCATCGACCGCCTGAAGCACGTGTGGGGCGGCAACCCCGCTGCTGGTCCGCATCCGCAGGGCGGCATGGGCTTTGCCCGCGCCGCAGGCGTGCTCGAGGTCGTGAAGCTCTGCATCACCGGCGAGGACCCCATCTCGAGAAACGTCGCGGGCCGCATCTGGAACCTGGCAAGCGCCACGACAAACGCCTCGGGCCTCGAGCTTGTGGACTCCGCGGCGTCCGACGCCTGCAAGGGAGCCCAGGCCGTGCTCGTGCTCTCTGCCGCTCCCCTGCCCGATGGCACCACCACCTCCAACGTGGTGATGGACGACGTCGACACGCTGCCGCTGCGCCTGCGCACGGCCGTCGAGAGCTCGCGCGAGACCGTGCCCGTAGTGCGCATCGAGCTGCCCGTTGGCCCCAACTTCGAGGGCATTTTCACCATCGGCGACGCCCAGACCTACGCCGTGCTGCTGCTCGACGCAATCTGCGCCGCGTTCGAAGGGATGTGAGACAAAGGGACAGTCCCTTTGTCTCATGGCGCAACTCATATAGCGACGGCCCCGAAGCAACTTCGCTCCGAGGCCGTTTTTGTGAGACAAAGGGACTGTCCCTTTGTCTCACAGGTGCCAGATGTCCTCGTTGTACTGGCGGATGGTGCGGTCGGACGAGAAGGCACCCGCCTTCGCAATGTTCACCAGCGACTTCTTGCGCCAGGCATCGCGGTTCTCGTAGTCGGCAAGCACCTGCTCCTTCTTCTGGATGTACTCCTCAATGTCGAGAAGCGCCATGAACCAGTCCTTCCAGGCCATGTCGTCGTGCAGGCGGTGCAGGCGCTCTGCGTTGCCCAGCGCAAGGAAGGCGGGGTTGGTGATGAAGTCGACCAGGAGCTTCACGCCGGGGCGCAGGTAGTGCGCGTGCGCATCGTAGGCGTGCTCGGCGTACAGTCGCTCGACCTCCTTGGAAGAGGTACCAAAGGTGTAGATGTTCTCGTCACCCACAAGGTCGGCAATCTCGACGTTTGCTCCGTCCAGCGTGCAGAGGGTCACGGCTCCGTTGAGCATGAACTTCATGTTCGAGGTGCCCGAGGCTTCCTTTGAGGCAAGAGAGATCTGCTCGGAGATGTCAGCGGCGGGAATCACACGCTCGGCAGCGCTCACGTTGTAGTTCTCAATCATGACCACCTGCAGGTACGGCGAGACAACCGGGTCTGCCGCAATCCAGCGGGAGAGCAGCAGGATCAGGTGGATGATGTCCTGCGCGATGGTGTAGGCAGGTGCCGCCTTGCCGCCAAAGATGATGGTGAGCGGACGCGCGGGAATGTTGCCGTTCTTGATGTCGAGGTACTTCCAGATGATATAGAGCGCAAGCATCTGCTGGCGCTTGTACTCGTGGATGCGCTTCACCTGCACGTCGATGATGGCGTCCTCGGGAATCCGCACGCCCTGCGTCTCCCAGAGGAACTCGCGCATGCTGGCCTTGGCCTGCGTCTTTGCATTATCCAGGCGAGCGAGAACCGCGTCGTCGTCCTTGAAGGCGAGAAGCCCCGAGAGGTCGCACGAGGTGCGCCAGTCGGTGCCCAGGACGTCATCGAGCACGCCAGAAAGTGCCGGGTTGGCATCCATGATCCAGCGGCGGAAGGTGATGCCGTTGGTCTTGTTGGAGAACTTCTCGGGGTAGAGCTCATAGAAGGGGTGAAGCTCCGTGTCCTCGAGAATCTTGGTGTGCAGCGCTGCCACGCCGTTGATCGAGAAGCCGTAGTGGATAGCCATGTGGGCCATGTGCACCACGCCGTCGCGCACGATGGCCACGGCGTCGTCGCTGCCGTTCTCGGCGCGCTCCAGCTCGTCCAGCTTGATCACGATCTCCGCTATGCGCGGGGCAACGGTCTTGAGGCTCTCGAGGGGCCACTTCTCGAGCGCCTCCGCGAGGATGGTGTGGTTGGTGTAGGCCACCATGCGGCGCACCACCGAGACGGCCTCGTCAAACTCGAAGCCGTGAACGTCCACGAGCAGGCGCACCAGCTCGGGGATGACCATCGAGGGGTGCGTGTCGTTGATCTGCACCACGGCGTAGTCGGGCAGGTCGTGCAGGTTGGAGCCACGCTCCATTGCCTCGTCGAGGATGAGCTGCGCCGCGTTGGAGACCATGAAGTACTCCTGGTATACGCGGAGCAGGCGGCCGGCGTCGTCGGAGTCGTCGGGGTAGAGGAAGAGCGTGAGGTTCTTGGCGAGCTCGCCCTTGTCGAAGTCGATGGAGTTCACCGGCACCAGCGAGTCATCGACGCTCTCGAGGTCAAACAGGCGCAGGCGGTTCTTGGTCGTGCGCACGTAGCCCAGAACGTCGATGTCATAGAGGCGCGACTTCACCGAGAAGCCGCCAAACTCCACGGTGTAGGCCTTCTCGTCCCTCACGAGCCAGTCCTGGCGGTCCAGCCAGCCATCGGGCTCGGCGGCCTGCTGCAGGTCAACAAAGCGCTGGTGGAAGAGACCGTAGTGGTAGTTAAGGCCAACTCCGTCGCCAGGGAGTCCCAGCGTGGCGATGGAGTCCAGGAAGCACGCGGCGAGACGACCGAGGCCGCCGTTGCCCAGGGACGGCTCGACCTCGCGCGCCTCCACAGCACCCAGGTCGTGGCCGGCGCTAGCAAGCTGGGCCTTAACGTCGTCGTACACGCCAAGCTCGATGAGGTTGTTGGTGAGCAGACGGCCGATGAGGAACTCGGCCGAGAGGTAGTACAGGCGGCGCTTGCCCTCGTTGAGGGGCATGGTTGCCGCGTGCTCGCGGACAATGTCCTCGAGCATGGCGCAGATGGCGGAGTCGTCAAGCTCGGCGAGCGGACGACCGTACTTCTCCTGGGAGCGAGCCTCAAGATCGATCTTCATGTGTTGCGATACCTCCAAGTGTCGCGGTGACATGACGGAAAGGCGCATACCGCGCAAGGCGGGCGCGTCCCCAAGCACTCCCCTATTTGGGAAGCTCGGGCTCCTTCGTGCCGGGGACCCGGTAATAGGTGGTGGTCAGATCAGAGAGCTCTGTCTCGACCTCGGGCGTAATGGCCTCCGGCAGCATGCGCCAGCGCCAGTTCTTCCCGACGGTCGAGGGGGTGTTGGTGCGAGCGGAGTTATCCAGCCCGAGAAGATCCTGCATGCGGAAGATGCAGGTGTCGCTCACCGAGGCGGCAATGGCGCGGTTGCAGCCCTGCGCCACGGTCTCACCGGGGGCGAGGGCAAGGTAGCGTGTGGCCTTCTCACGCACGTCAGGCGTGGCGGTGTCCTTGAACCATCCCATGGCCGTCTCGTTGTCGTGCGTGCCCACATAAGCCACGGTATTTGCGACGTAGTGGTGCGGAAGGTCGAGGGAGTCTCCCTCGGAGTCAAAGCCAAACTGCAGGATCTTCATGCCCGGGAAGCCTGTGTGCTCGCGCATGGCAATGACCTCTGGCGTCATGAAGCCCAGGTCCTCCGCAATGATGGGAAGCTCGCCCAGATGCTCGGCGACGGCGTCAAAGACGTCGCTGCCGGGACCCTTGGCCCAGCGCCCAAAGCTCGAGTCAGGCGCGCCAAAGGGCACGGACCAGTAGGACTCGAAGCCGCGGAAGTGGTCGATGCGCAGGATGTCGTAGAGCTCGAGGCTAGCGCGCAGGCGCTCGACCCACCAGGCATAGCCGTCCTCGGCCATGCCCGCCCAGTCGTAGATGGGGTTGCCCCAGTACTGACCGGTCGAGGAGAACTGGTCGGGCGGGGTACCGGCCACGCACGTGGGGTTGCCCGTGGCGTCCACGCGGAAGAGCTCCGGCGTGGCCCACATCTCCACAGAGTCGCGCGAGACGTAGATGGGGATGTCTCCAATGATAAGGACGCCGCGCTCGTTGGCGTAGTCCTTCAGGCTCTTCCAGTGACGATAGAAGAAGTACTGCGTCATCTGGTGGTAGCGCATGCGCTCGGGGTGCTTGGCGCAGAGCGCTGCGCTCGCCTTGCCTCGGCTGCGGTACTGCTGCGGCCACTCGTAGTACGCCTTGAGGCCAAACTCCTCCTTGACGGTCATGAACTCGCAGTAAGGCTCGAGCCAGGAGCCGTTCGCCTCGCAGAACTCCTCGAAGTCCTCGGGCGGCGCTGCCGAGAAGCTCGGGAGCGCACGCTCGAGCAGATCCCTGTGTCCGCGGAAGAGCGTGCCGTAGTCGACGTTCTCTGGGTCGTCTTCAAAGGGCAAGACAACAAGGTCCTGCTCAGTGAGGTAACCCAGGCGGACAAGGTCCTCGATGTCTATGAAGTACGGATTCCCCGCAAAGGCGGAGAAGGACTGGTAGGGCGAGTCGCCAAAGCTCGTGGTGGTGAGGGGTAGCACCTGCCAGTAGCGCTGGTGGGTGCGGGCAAGGAAGTCCACGAAGTCATACGCCTCGCGACCAAAGGTGCCAATGCCCACAATACCCGGAAGCGACGAGACGGGCATAAGAACGCCGCTTGCTCTCTCCATGTTTCTCTCCTTCTCTCGTTCTGCGCTCACGCGCAGGCCGTCATCGATGTCGCTCCCGCAAAAGGGCCCCGACCCGTCCGAGAAAGCGGGCCGGGGCCGCACCAAGCCGATGTCGCGGGAGGGAGGGAAGGCTACGGCTTGATGATGTTCTTACCGGACGTCTTGTCAAAGAAGTGGACAGCGTTCGGCTCGAACTTGAAGGAGATGGGTGCGCCATCGGCAAAGGACCTGCCCAGGGCGCCGTCGAAGTCGATGGTTGGGATGACAAGGACAAAGTCGTAGCCCTTGACGCTCGCGTGCACGTGGACCGTCGAACCCATGAGCTCGGAGACGTCAATGGTGCCGGAGATTGCGCCCGGCTCGTCCGCGTTGGCAAGCTGGATCTGCTCGGGGCGCACGCCTGCGGTGACGTCGAGCGAGGTGACACCGGCGGCCTCGAGGTCCCTGCCCGTCTCGGGCGAGATGGCAATCTTGGTGTCGAGCGCGTTGACCACGTAGCCCGATGCCGTCTTCTCGAGGTGGCCGTCGAAGAAGTTCATCTGCGGCACGCCAATGAAACCTGCAACGAAGAGGTTGGCGGGCTCGTTGAAGACCTCCTGCGGGGTGCCAACCTGCTGCACCACGCCGTCCTTCATGATCACGATGCGATCGCCCAGGGTCATGGCCTCGGTCTGGTCGTGCGTGACGTAGACGAACGTCGCGTTGATGCGCTTGCGGAGCTTGATGATCTCGGCGCGCATCTGGTTGCGGAGCTTGGCGTCCAGGTTGGAGAGGGGCTCGTCCATGAGGAGCACCTTGGGCTCGCGCACAATGGCGCGCCCAATGGCCACGCGCTGCCGCTGACCACCGGAAAGCGCCTTGGGCTTGCGGTCAAGGTACTGGGTGATACCCAGGGTCTCCGCCGCCTGGCGAACCTTCTGGTCAATCTGGTCCTCGGGAACTTTGCGGAGCTTCAGGGGGAAGGCCATGTTGTCGTACACGGTCATGTGGGGGTACAGGGCGTAGCTCTGGAAGACCATGGCGATGTCGCGGTCCTTGGGGGCCACCTCGTTCATGACCTTGCCGTCGATGGTAAGCTCACCGCCAGAGATGCTCTCGAGGCCGGCAATCATGCGCAGCGTCGTGGACTTGCCGCAGCCGGAGGGGCCGACAAGGACAACAAACTCGCGGTCGGCGATGTCGAGGTTGAAGTCCTCAACGGCCACGACGCCCTCGTCGGTGACCTTGAGGTTGCTCTTCTTCTCGGGCTCGGCGGCCTTCTTGCCAAAGTGGTGCTTCTTGGTCTTCTCGATGTTCGGATAGATCTTGGTAATGTGCTTCAGGCTGACTTCTGCCATGGTTCTCGGATTCCTTCCTTAGGTCGCAGCCGGGGCCCGCGTCCCCACGATAGGCTGCATGTCTTTGAGGAGGTCCCCCCTCCGCGGGACCCAGAGCGGGTCCCGCGGAGAGAGTGGGAAAGAGGGGGCAAACTCAGACGTGCCCGGTCGTTGGCCTAGCCCTTGACGGCGCCGGCGGCAACGCCCTTGATGATGTACTTCTGGCAGGAGAGGTAGAACACGATGACGGGGATGATGGCCATGAGGATGATTGCCATGGTTGCACCCAGGTCGACCGTTCCGTAGCTGCCCTTGAGGTACTGGATCTGAATGGGGATCGTGCGGTACTGGTTGATGTCCAGGACCAGATACGGGAGAAGGTAGTCGTTCCAGACCCACATGATCTCGAGGATGCCAACGGAGATGAGCGTGGGCTTGAGCATGGGGAGCACAACCAGGAAGAAGGTGCGGATTGGGCCGCAGCCGTCGATTGCGGCAGCTTCCTCGATCTCAAGCGGAATGGACTTCACGAAGCCAACGAACATGAAGATTGCAAGCCCGGCACCAAAGCCCAGGTAGACAATGGGGATGGTGAACGGCGTGTTGAGCTTCAGGGTGTCGGCCGTCTTGGACAGCGTGAACATAACCATCTGGAAGGGCACGACCATCGAGAAGATGCAGAGCGTGTACAGAATCTTGCAGAACTTGGAGTCCACGCGGGCAATGTACCAGGCCGCCATGGAGCAGCAGATGAGAATCAGCACGGTGGAGAGCACGGTGATCAGGGCGCTGTAGCCAAACGCACTCCAGAACGGGTAGTTACCAAAGGTCATGCCGGTAATGAAGTTGGACCATCCGGCAAAGCTCTCGTCGGTGGGGAGGGCGAGCGTCTCGGTCTTAACGAAGGTGTTCAGCTTGAAGGAGTTGATCGCCACACACACAACGGGGAGAACCCAGACAATGCAGATAATGGTAAAGACGATGGTCAGGATCTTCTTGTGACGCGCCTCGGATGTGAGCGTCTGTGGCTGCTGGTTTGCCATTACTGTTGCACCTCCCTCTTACGGGTGTACGAGAGTTGCGCAAGGCCCATGGCTGCCACGAGGATGAAGAATATGACCGCCTTTGCCTGGGCAACGCCACGCGACGCACCGGTGCCAGAGTAGAACGTGTTGTAGATGTTCAGGGCCATCATCTCGGTTGTGTTGATGGTCGAGCCATCGGCAAGCTGCTCGTATGGCAGACCATCCGTGAGCGCGAGGTTCTGGTCGAAGAGCTTGAAGCCGTTGGTGAGCGAGAGGAACGTGCAAATGGTGATCGACGGCATGACGTTAGGGATAACCACCTTGAAGAGCGTCTGCGCCTTGGTTGCGCCGTCAATCTTGGCGGCCTCGATCATATCCTCGGGGACGGCCTGGATGCCGGCAATGTAGATGATCATCATGTAGCCGATCTGCTGCCAGCACATGAGGATAATCAGGCCCCAGAAGCCATACTTGGTCTCGAGGACCACCGAGGTGCCGTACTGCTGCAGGATGCCATCGAAGATCATCGACCAGATGTAGCCCAGAACGATACCGCCGATGAGGTTAGGCGCGAAGAAAATCGTACGGAAGATGTTGGAGCCCTTGATGCCCTGCGTGAGCGCGTAGGCAACGGCGAACGCAATCACGTTGATGAGGACCAGGCACACGATGGCAGTGAGCGCCGTATACCAGAAGGAGTGCTGGAAGGACTCGTCCGCAAAGGCGGAGGCGTAGTTGGAAAGACCGATAAACTTGGCGCTCGAAATGGTCTTAAATTTGCAGAAGGAAAGGTAGATGCCCTGGAAGAACGGCCACACGAAGCCAATGCAGAACGCGGCCGTCACGGGCAAAAGAAAGAGCCACCAGAAGCGTCTAGTCGATTTTATCTGGGAGCTCTGCTTTATGGCTTTGCTTTTCATGCTTTTCCACTCCCGCGTGAGAAAAGGAACGGGGACCAGGCGCCCTAATAACGCCTGGCCCCCGTATGCCAGTCAGAGGTCAGATGAGACTAGGCGTTCTCAGTCTTGTAGTTCTGAGCCCAGCCGTCGACGAATGCGGTCTTGAAGGTATCCCAGTTGGCGTCGGACTGATCCGCCGTGTAGGCGTTGAGCGCGGACACCAGGCCCTTGCGGTACTGGTCAACGTTGGGCTGGTAGTTGGTAGCCCAGTCCATGGTGTAGTTGCCAGCCTTGGAGAGCTCCTCGGCCTTGTTGAGGTAGCCGTTGTCGCCCTTGGCAGCATCGGTGTAGGGAAGGACGCCAAGCTGAGCGACCATTTCCTTGGAGGCCTCGGGGTCGGTGACGAGCCAGAGCCAGAAGTCCATGGTGGCCTTCTTGTCCTCATCGGAGGCAGCGTCGTTGATGGCGAGGCGGTTCTCGGTACCGCTGTTGAGACCGGCCTTCTCCTCGCCGGACACGCCGCAGTAGTACGGAATCATCGTGGTGTTCTTCTGGGCAGCCGCGATGGTGGCGTAGTCCCAGGAGCCGGTGAAGAAGAATGCGGCCTTGCCGGAGGTGAACTCGGTCGCAGGATCGTGGCCACCAGTGGAGAGGGTCGTGGGGTCCTCGGCGGAGTTGTTGATGGCCAGGTCGAAGATCTTCTTGTAGTTGGGGAGGTAGGTGCCCTTGATGGTGGCGGGAGTGGCGTCCCAGCCGCCGTCGTCCTTCTCCTCGTAGTAGTACTCGAGGTTGGCAAGGTGGCCAGTCACGCGCCAGGACGAGGCGTCATCGAGGTCGGTGGCAGCGAAGGCGTCAAAACCGAGGGTGGCGGCGTTCTTGTGGATGTCCTCGACGACAGCCTTCAGGGAGTCGAAGTCCTTGATGTCATCAACGCTGTGACCGGCCTTCTCAACCAGGTCTGCGTTCACGACGATGCCATAGGTCTCATAGCAGAGGCCGGCGCAGACCAGACGACCATCGGAATCCTTGTAGGTGTAGTCGGTGGTGGAGAGGGCCTTCTCGATATCGGTGCCGGAGAGGTCCATGGCGCTGGAACCCCACTCCTTGACGCCGGCGGTGGTGCCAATGTTGAACAGCGTGGGGGCGTCAGTCTTGTCCATCTCGGAGGTCATGGTCTGCTCGTAGGTGCCGGACGCGGCAGTCTGAACCTTGACCTTAACGTTGGGGTACTTCTCCATGTAGGTCTTGGCGAGGGCCTGGGCGGTCTCATCAAGCTCGGGCTTGAAGTTGAGCCAGTAGACGTTGCCGGAACGGTCATCAGTGCTGGAGCTGCTGGTGTCAGACGAGCTGGAGCCGTCGCTGCTGGAGCTGCCACCGCAGCCAGCGAGGCCAAGGACCGCCGCCGACGCCGCACCGAGCGTGATGAACTGCTTCCTCGAAATGTTCCCCATCGTGATCCTCCCGTTGCTTCCTGCTTGAACGACGTATCTCGTCGTTCTTGCACCTGTGCGGGGCCGATTGCCGAGGTTTTTCAGGCACCGCCCCGTTTCTCACCTATGACAATAGCGTGATGCATTTCTTGTTCAAACAAGTTTTGACTGAGCGGTATCTATTTTGTGGTGAACGGTAGGTATGAGTTGTCATACATCTATTGTTTTCGCAGGTAGATTGCTATATTGGCGCAAGCGGCCACCGGTTACTCGTCTAAATAGCTTTCAGGAGTTCTAGGATATCTGGTACCGCACATGTTCCGCTCCCGCCACGCCCCCTGGGCCCGGCGGTCCGCAAGCGAGGAGAGACCACATGCCTAAGGCGATCTTTGAGGGTATCTACCGCGACCTCAAGGGCAAGATTCAAGAGGGTACCTACTCGTACCAGGAGCTTCTTCCCTCCGAGGGCGAGCTCACGGCAGAGTATGGGTGCTCGCGCAACACGCTGCGCAGGGCAGTCTCCATGCTTGCAGATGACGCCTACGTGCAGCCCATGCACGGCCGCGGCGTGCGCGTGATTTGGCAGCGAGAGGCACACAGCGCCCAGGGATCCCTCGAGGGCGTGGAATCCTTTGGCGAGTACGCGCGGAGGAACGGCTTTGTGCCTGGTACGCAGGTCAAGTCATTTGAACATGTCACCTGTGGCGCAGGCCTGGCACGTCGCACCGGCTTTGCCGAGGGCGTCGAACTTGTGCGCGTGGTGCGCGTGCGCACGCTGGACGACGTCGCGCGCCAGATTGACCACGACTACTTCCTTGCCTCCGCCGTTCCCGGGCTTACCGCAGAGCAGGCCGAGAAGTCCGTCTACAGCTATCTCGAGCACAACCTGGGAATGCGCATCCTCACGAGCCGGCGCCGCATCACGGTGCAGCTTGCGACCGACGAGGATTGTAGCTACATGGACCTCGACCCCTACAACTGCGTTGCCGTGGTGGAGAGCCAGTCATACAACTCCGACGGCGTGATGTTCGAGTACACGCAGGTGCGGCACCACCCGGAGCTCTTCTGCTTCACCACCGTGTCGAGGAGGTAGCGGCGCGCCCGCATCGTAGGGATAACGCCACAGCGAGGGTTTCGTACGCACTTGCTGCTGCGACGGCCCTTGTGGCGCCAACCCAGCGCGCGCAAGCGCGCCCGGGACATCTCTGCGTGACGGTTACAGCCACCCCGCGAGCAGGGCAAACCACCGCGACAACGCCCAAGACGAGAAGCGCACCGTCCACCACGCCGGCGGACTTGCACAGCCCCAGCGACTGCCCCTTTGCAACGGGCCAAAAGAGCCGCTCCGGCATCTTGTTGAGAAGGTCAATCACCAGGTGTGAGAAGTACCCCACCGTCAATGCCAGGGCAATCTCCGGCACCGCAAGGTACGCCCCGCCAAAGAACAGCACCGCAGCCACAAGCGAGTGCGAGAAGCCCCTATGTCCGGAGGCCCGCCCGCAAGCAAGTACAGCAACGATAACGGCAATGCCGGCAACCTGATACACGCCCGCAGCGCGAACAAACGCCACCGTCTGCGCACCCAGATCTAGCCCCAGCAGGGCATCCGCCGCAAACGTCGCGGCTATCACAGCAACGAGAAGCCACCACGCCCTTCTCAGCTGACGCGAAGCCTCGCTCGTCGAAACATCGGTATCGGGGAGAAGGCCACCCGCCGCACCAGCGGCAAGACAGGCGAGCGCCGAAGCGTCTCCGGCAATCGTCGGCACCCCTGCCGTCAGCGCCGCAGGAACGTACTTTGCAACCACAAGCGCGGCCGCGGCCCCAACAGCAATGTGCGTCTTTCCCGTCATCGCGTCGGTAATCCGACGGACCTAGATGAGGCCCAGCGTGGCAAGGGCCGTTGCCACGCCGTCGTTATCTACCGTGTCGGTCACCATCGAGGCCGCAGCCTTTACCACCGGTGACGCATTACCCATGGCAACGGGCACGTCTACCTGCTCAAACAGGCTGAGGTCATTCTCGGAGTCACCAAAGCCGTAGGTGGTGCCCGCATCCCCCAGATAGTCGAGAATGGCTTTCACGGCACCACTCTTGCTGTTCTCCACAAGGCCGACCTCGCTGTTGCCAAGCTCGAGCTCCATAATCGAGAGGCCCACCGCTCCGGCAAGCCGGCTGACCACAAGCTTTGCCGTGGGCGTGGGCAGCACGACCTTGTGCGCACGTCCACCCGGAATGCGCTCAAGCGCCTCCGCAACGCTCGCTGGGGAAGGCCAATGCGTTCCAGCCGTGCCCCCGCGCACGTCAACAGAGCCACGCACAGACTCCAGCAGCGCACCCATGCCCGTCTCGAGAAGCACCTCGTCCACGCAGGCAAGCACCTCGGGTGGCAGGGCTACGTCGCGAAGTACGACGTCCCCTACCTTCACGTAGGCACCCGCAAGGCACGCCATTCCCGAGAAGGGCAGGGCAGCCATCTTGGGGTGAATGTCGAGCGGTGAGCGCCCCGAGCAGATGAACGCGCGGTTGCCCGCTGCCACAAAGCGCCTGATGGCATCTGCAACGATAGGGCTGGGAACCGGCGAGAGCTTGCGCTCCGTATCGCTCATGTGCTCGCGGGCAACCGGGTCGGTCCACCCCAGGGTCCCATCGATATCGAAGAACGCCGTCACGCACTCGGCCACGTTAGTCCCAAGCCTCTCGTTCCAAGCGGCGGAGTACGGACGGGCACGGCAGCAACACCGCATCTTCGCCGAAATAACTTGCTACCTTGTCATTCAACCACTTGTTTAAACTTCCAACAAGGTCGCGTTCTCAGGGGTGCCCCTCACCCATCGATGCCCAGGACCTTCTCGACGCGCTCTGCCACCTGCGTCACATTGAGACCCACGATCACCTGGACCGCACGGCCCGTGCACACGGCACCCCTCGCGCCAGCGTCCACAAAGGCATCGCTCTCCGCGACCTTCTCGGGATCGCGCACGCCCACCCGCAGACGCGTGGCGCAGCTGGTAATGCCCTCGATGTTCTCGGCGCCGCCGAGAAGCTCCACAAGTCGCAGCGCATAGGCGTCCTCCTGGTGGGCGTCGAGCTTCTCGCTCTCGACCCCAAGGCGCTTGCCGTCCTGCGCGCGCGGCATCCCGTGGGCGTCTCGGTACTCGTCCTGCGTGTGCAGCCGTACCTCCTCGTCGCTCGCCCTTCCGGGCGTCTTGAAGTCAAAGCGCAGGATGAGGAAGCGGAAAACCAGGAAGTATATGACCGTGAAGCACAGGCCAATTGCCAGCGCCACAAGATAGGTCTGACCATGTGTGGCGGAGAGGGGCACAAAGTCGAGCGAGGACATCTCGATGAGGCCGCCCGAGAAGACGCCTACCACGCCAAAAGCGTTCATCGTCATGGAGAGGCAGGCGGCAAGCGCCGCGTGGGCCACAAAGAGCTGGGGCGCCACAAAGAGGAACGTGTACTCGATGGGCTCGGTCACGCCACAGAGCACCGAGGTCAGCGTCACGGGAACGAGAAGCGCCAGCACGCGCTTGCGGCGCTCGGGCTTGGCGGTAACGTAGAACGCGGCGGCGATGCCAGGAATGCCAAAGAGCTTTGACCAGCCCGTGGCCGTGAGTGACGCCCACGGTGCGAGCTCCGCAAGCGGGCGCGCGGAGGCCGCAAGGCCCGGCAGGGCGTTTGCCCAGGCAGCGTAGATGCCTCCCTGCACAATCACGTTATCGTAGTAGAAGGGCGCGTAGAGCAGGTGGTGCAGGCCAAACGGAATGAGCACGCGCTCAAGGAAGACGAAGATTCCCACACCCGCCGTGCCGGCGTCGAGGATGACCTGCTGAAATACGTGCATGCCCACCTGGACCTTGGGCCATACCAGCACCACCACGACAGCAATCGGCAGCATCACGATGAACGAGACCATGTACACAAAGGTCGAGCCGGAGAAGACCCCCAGCCACTCTGGCAGGCGCGTATCGAAGAAGCGGTTGTGGAGCGAGATGACCACGCCAGAGATGAGAAGTGCGCCGGCAATGCCCATGTCCAGCGTGCGAATGCCTGCAATGGTCGCGATGCCCTCCGCGCTCCCGGCGCTGGCCGAGAAGTCAACGCCCAACTCGGGCGCCCAGGCAGAGAGCATCGAGCTCACAAAGTAGTTGAACGTGAGGTAGGCGACAAACGCCTCGAGGCAGCAGCGGCCCGCTTGCTTCTTGGCAAGGCCAATGGGAAGCGCCACGGCAAAGAGCAGCGGAAGCTGGTTGAAGACCGTCCAACCGCCGTCGAGAATCACGGTCCAGCACTTGGTCCAGGTGGTGCCGGCCGCCGCGATGGGCCCCATGATGGACTCGGTGGTGAAGAGCGTTCCCAGACCCACCACGACCCCCGCAAAGGCGAAGAGCATGGCGGGCGTGAAGAGCGCGCCGCCAAACCGCTGGATGGCCTTCATCATGATGTGATCCCCCTCTCGGCACGAGAGCGCACGGCGCCTCGCGCGGCCACACTCTGATACACTAGCCGAGAAGCCCGCTTAGCGGGTGGCACGCTCACTGGGGTATCGTCCAACGGTTAGGACACGGGTTTTTGGTGCCTGGAATGTGGGTTCGAATCCTACTACCCCAGCCATTTTTCTTCTCGCATTTGCCTTCACCTGGTACAAAAGCTGGGATGCATTGAATTCTCCGCGAACGGTAGAGTGACGCCCCTCGCCTTGGGATACCCATGAAACGCGCGTGTAATGTGGCGGCAGGCGCTTTGGCTGCGCTATCATCGTTGCGGCACGAACAGCCTGAATAGCCGGGATAGGTCCCAGACGGAAGGACGGCAGTCGATGTACGAAGACCTGAGCAAGCCCACCACCTACCAGAAGGAAATCAAGCTTTACTCCGGTACCAGCAACCCCAAGCTCGCCCAGGACATCGCAGACATCCTCCACCTCAAGCTTCAGGGCCTCAAGATCGAGAAGTTCGCCAACGGCGAGATTTATGCCCGCTTTGAGGAGTCCGTCCGCGGCGACGAGGTCTTCTTCATCCAGACCATTGCGAGCAAGAACGTGAACGACCTCATCATGGAGACCCTCATCGTGGCCGACGCCGCCACCCGCGCAAGCGCGGAGAGCTTCACGGCGGTCATCCCCCACTACGGCTACGCTCGTCAGGACCGCAAGGCCTCCAGCCGTGAGCCCATCACCGCCCGACTGGTGGCAAACCTCCTCGAGGCCGCCGGCGTTGACCGCGTGATCACGCTCGACCTGCACTCAGGCCAGATCCAGGGCTTCTTCGACATTCCCGTGACGCACCTCACCGCCCTGTACAACTTTGGCGACTACTTCAAGACCAAGGACTTCGACTGGGACAACACCGTGGTCGTCTCGCCTGACATGGGGCGCGCCAAGGTTGCCAAGAAGCTTTCCGACTACCTCGGCTGCGAGGTCGCCATTGCCCACAAGAGCCGCCCCAAGCACAACGCCGCCGAGGTCATGGGCGTCATTGGCGACATCGTGGGCAAGACCTGCATCATCAACGACGACATGATTGACACGGGCGGCACCCTCGTGGGCTCCATCAACAAGCTCAAAGAGATGGGCGCGGGCGACATCTACGTCTCTGCCACCCACGGCATCTTCTCCGGCCAGGCCGTCGAGCGCTTGCAGAACGCACCCATCGTCGAGTGCGTGGTCACCGACGCCATCCCCTGCGAGGCCGCCAACAAGCCTGGCTCCAAGATCAAGCAGATCAGCATCGCCGAGCCCCTGGCAACCTGCATCTACAACGTCTACACCAACAACTCGGTCTCGCAGGGCGCAGCTGGCCACTCCGAGGTCTAGACGCATGCCGGACGAGAAGCCCAAAACACACAAGAGGATCATCGACGCCGCGGAGGAGGCCCCCCGCGGCGTCGCTCTGTTGCGCGCGGCCCTTGTTCTGCTGCTCTGGGCACTCTTGGCGGGCGTGGTAGTGGGCGCGGGCTGCCTCGCCACATTGAAGGCGGTCGACCTGCTCCAGGAGGTTGTCTGGGAGGGCGTCGCCGAGGCACTCCCCCAGCCTCTGGGCGCAGTGGCACCGGTGCTTCTCTGCACCCTGGGTGGCGTCCTCGTGGGCGTTGCCACCAGCCACGCGGGCTTCTCGCTTGACACCCTTGGCGTGGTGGTTGGCCACTGCCGCACCGAGGGCGACTACCAGGTGAAGAGCTGGCCATGGGCGCTGGTGCTCTTTGCGCTGCCCATTGCCTTCGGCGGCGCCGTTGGCCCCGAGGCCGGTGTCTCGGGCTTCACCGCAGCGCTGGGCACCATGGCAATGCACGGCATGCGGCGCTCTGGCGTGGCTGCGGCGCGCAACGCCTCGCACCCGCTCGTTGCCGCGTGGAAGGCACTCTCCCCCGCCGCAAGCGACGAGGGACGTCGTTACAGCCGCGGGCCACGAGCCCTGCTCTGGGCAATGGCCGCCGCGGGCTTTGTGCTCGGGGCACTCGGAGTCTCCCACCTCTTTGGCCCTGGCTCCGGCTTCCCGCGCTTTGATGCCATCGACTACCTGGGGCTGGGCACCAATGCGCTGTGGGCGCTCCTTGCACTTCCCCTTGGGTGGGTGCTCGCGCGTGTCGCCGCGTACGCCGGCAAGGCGGCAAAGTTGGCGTGCGGCCGCATGAAGACCGTTCCCAAGGCCATTCTCTGCGGCGTTGTCCTGGGGCTTGTTGCCATGGCGCTGCCGGAGGTGCTCTTCTCGGGCCAGTCCGGCACGGTGGTCCTTCTCGGCAGCTGGCAGGACATGAGCGCCGGGGTGCTGCTTGCCACCTGCGTGGCAAAGCTTGCCCTGACACAGCTCTGCGAGGAGACCGGCTGGGTTGGCGGCGAGTTCTTCCCCAACATCTTCTGCGGCGTTGCCGCCGGATACGCGGTTGCCGCCATCACCGGAGGCGACCCCATGCTCGCCGTCGCCCTTTCGACGGGCGCCCTGGTAGGAGCCGCAACCAGAAAGTGGCTGCTCTCCACCTGCGTGCTTGCGCTCTGCTTCCCGCCCGCAAGCCTGCCCGTGGTGGCGCTTGCGGCGTTTCTCGGCGCAAAGGCCAGCGGACATTCGCGTAGCTAGTGCCATGGCCGGCGCTGGCCCTCGGGCCCTGCACATGCCTGAGCTATCATGGGACCGTCATGTATCTTCCCGGCACTCGCCGGAGCGGCCAGAAGGCCCAAAATCACTACGAACACAGGAGGCAGCCATGCCCGTCACCGCGATCGTCCTTGCCGCCGGCGAGGGAACGCGTATGAAGTCTCACCACCCCAAGGTCATGCACAGGGTCCTCGACAAGCCTCTTGCCTGGTGGGTCGTCGATGCCGCCCGCAAGGCAGGCGTTGATCGCATTGTGCTGGTGGTGGGCAACGGAGCCGACGAGGTTCGCTCGTACTTTGCGGACGAGAAGGACGTCGAGTTTGTCGAGCAGACCGAGCGCCTGGGCACCGGCCACGCCGTGCGCGTGGTGCGCGACGCCCTCGGCGGCTTTACCGGCCCCGTGGTAGTTCTCAACGGCGACCTGCCGCTCGTTCGCCCCGAGACCATATCGGCCCTGGTCGACGCCACGCGCACGGGTCACAATGCCTGCACGCTGCTCACCATGACTCCGCCGGATGTGACTGGCTACGGCCGCGTGCTCATCGAGGACGGCGGCGTGCGCGCCATCATCGAGGACAAGGACTGCACGCCCGAGCAGCGCGCAACGCTCCTCGAGTGCAACGCCGGCGCCTACTGCTTCTGCGGCGAGCGCCTCTCGACCAACATCGACAAGGTCACCAACGACAACGCCCAGGGCGAGTACTACCTCACCGACATGGTGGGCATCTACGTTGGCATGGGGGAGCCCGTCTCGGCCGTCCACTGCGACGACTACGAGGAGCTTCTCGGCGTGAACGACCGCGTCCAGCTGGCGCAGGTCACCAAGATCATGCAGCGCCGCATCAACGAGGGCCTCGTGCGCTCGGGTGTCTCGATGCTTGACCCCGACCAGGTCTGGGTTGGCCCCGAGGCCATCGTCGGGAAGGATACCGTCCTTCTCCCTCAGACCTTCCTCTGGGGCAAGACGTCCGTGGGTGAGGCATGCACCGTTGGCCCCAACAGCCGCCTTGAAGATGCTACGGTGGGCAACAACTGCACCGTGGACGAGACCGTGATCGTTGACTCCGCCATCGACGACGACGTCAACTGCGGTCCCCGCGCCTACCTGCGCGGCCACACCCACCTGCTGCGCGGCGCCAAGGCCGGCACGCACGTGGAACTCAAGAACTCCGTGGTGGGCGAGGGCTCCAAGGTGCCGCACCTCTCCTACATTGGCGACACGCAGATGGGTGCCGGCGTGAACATTGGCGGCGGGTCCATCACCTGCAACTACGACGGCGTGCACAAGAGCCACACCACCATCGGCGACGGCGCCTTCATTGGCTCTGACACCATGATGGTGGCGCCCGTCAACATCGGTGCCGGCGCAATCACAGGGGCCAGCTCCTGCATAACGCACGACGTGCCCGACGACGCCCTCGCCATCGAGCGCAGCCAGCAGAAGAACGTCGAGGGCTACGCCATCGCCCGCCGCGAGCGCCTGGGCATCAAGCCTCGGAAGTAGCGCCCATGGCGATCAACACGAAGAACGGGCTCATGCTCCAGGCCTTCTCCTGGTACCTCCCAGCAGACGGCCAGCACTGGCGGCGTCTCGCCAAGATGGCCCCGCGCTTCGCGGAGGAGGGCTTTACCTCGGTGTGGATGCCGCCTGCCTACAAGGGGCAGGCGGGCGCCGAGGACGTTGGCTACGGCGTCTACGACCTCTGGGACCTGGGCGAGTTCGACCAGAAGGGATCCGTGCGCACCAAGTACGGTACGCGCCACGAGTATCTGGCGGCCATTCACGCCATCCAGGAGCAGGGCGTCAACGTGCTGGCAGACGTTGTTCTCAACCACCGCATGGGTGCCGACGGCACGCAGCTGGTGCTGGCACAGGAGTGCGACGCCCAGGACCGAACAAAGTCCATTGGCGAGCCGCGCGAGATTCGTGCCTACACGCGCTTCGAGTTCCCGGGGCGTGCCGGAAAGCTTGACCGCTACCAGTGGGGCATCACGGACTTCACCGGCGTCGACTACGATGAGCTCGAGGGCACAACCGGCGTCTACCGCTTTGTGGGCAAGGAGTGGTCCCACGAGGTGAGCGACGAGCTTGGCAACTACGACTACCTCATGGGTGCCGACGTCGACCTCGACGACCCCCGCGTGCGTGCTCAGCTGGCCACGTGGGGCGCTTGGTACCTGGGGCTCACGGGCGTGGACGGCGTGCGGCTTGACGCCGTGAAGCACATGAGTCGCTCGTTCTACCTCGATTGGCTTGCCCGCATGCGCGAGAAGACCGGCAAGGAGCTCTTTGCCGTAGGCGAGTACTGGTCACAAAACGTGGGCGAGTTGCGGGGCTACCTGGGACGCGAGGGCGCCATGAGCCTCTTTGACGTGCCGCTCCACTTCAACTTCTACCACGCGTCCACCGCCGGTGACGACATAGACCTCACTCACATCCTGGACGGGAGCCTGGTGAGCGTGGACCCCATCCATGCCGTGACCTTTGTGGACAACCACGACACCCAGCCCGACCAGGCCCTCGAGTCCACAGTTGAGCCCTGGTTCAAGCCGCTTGCCTATGCGCTCATCCTGCTGCGCGAGGCAGGCTATCCCTGCGTCTTCATGGGCGACCTCTTTGGCCTCCCCAACGACCAGATTCCCGCCGTCCCCGAGCTTGAGCTGCTCATGGAGGTACGCCGTCGCTTTGCCTACGGCGAGCAGCGCGATTGGTTTGACGAGAAGGACCTTATCGGCTGGACGCGCGAGGGCACGGCGCGGCACGGCGTCTCCGGCGCGGCGGTGCTTCTCTCCACGCGCGCGGGCAACGCAACAAAGCTCATGTGCGTGGGTGCGGGGCACGCGGGTGAGACCTGGCGCTGCGTGCTGGGCGTCGACGGCACCGTCACAATTGACAGCGAAGGCTGGGCGGAGTTCTCCACCGGCGGCGCGCGACTGACGGTCTACCTGCCTGCGGCGACGGCGGACAAGCTGGACAGCATCCCTATCCTGGTGAGGCCGGAGGCGTAGGCGCCGGACTGCGGGCCGCCGCCTGGCGGCCGATCGCCGTCGCTTCTCGGCAGTGGCGCACTTCTCGAACGGAGCAACGCATGAAGAGGATCCTCATGGTGGCCACGGGCGGCACCATTGCATCCATGCCCGAGGCAGACGGCACAGGCCTTGCCCCTGCACTCACGGGCGAGGAACTGGCCGGCTACGTTCCGCAGGCACGCGGCCTGTGTGACCTGGACATCGTTCAGCCCATGAACATCGACTCGACCAACATGCGCCCCAGCGACTGGAAGCGCATAGCCGCCACGATCATGGATGCTTACGACAACTACGACGGCTTTGTGGTGCTGCACGGCACGGACACCATGGCCTACACGGCGGCGGCCCTCTCCTACCTCATCCAGGGCAGCCCCAAGCCCATTGTGCTCACGGGCTCGCAGCAACCCATGGCAAACCCCTTCACCGATGCCAAGCTCAACCTGTACCAGTCGCTGCTCTACGCCACCGACGACGACTCGCACGACGTATCCATTGTGTTTGGCGGCTCGGTCATTGTGGGGACGCGCGCCCACAAGCAGCGCACTATGAGCTTCAATGCGTTTACCAGCGTAAACTACCCGTTGCCCGCCATCATCCGCAACGACCGCATCGTGCGGGAGGGCCGAGAGGGAATGACCATCCCCACTGCAGCGGGCACGCCCGTGGCGGCACGGGCAGGACGGCCGCGCGTCTACGATCGGCTGGACGAGCACGTGGTTGTGGTGCGACTCACGCCGGGCCTGGGACCGGGGATCCTCGACGCGCTGGGACCAGACTACGACGCTGTGATTCTCGAGACCTTTGGCATTGGCGGCATCCCGGAGTGCAAGGGCGCCCACTTCGAGCAGGCGATCTTTGACTGGATTGACTGCGGAAAGACTATCGTGCTTACCACGCAGGTCTCGGAGGAGGGCCTTGACCTGGGCGTCTATGAGGTGGGGAGCGCGTATGCCAACGAGCCGGCCATCCTCCGCGGTGACGACATGACCACGGAGGCCCTGGTGGCAAAGACCATGTGGGCGCTCGGCCAGACACGCGAACCGGCCGAGGTGGCAAAGCTCTTCTATCGGCCCGTGAACCACGACCGCGCCGTGCGGTAGGAGACGGCGCTAGAGGGCACGTTCCGAACGCGATGGCATACGCAGGTCTCGCCCCGACGCCAACGGCAACAGTCGCCGAGGAGGCGTCATTGTTGCGTTTTGCATCACCTTGGCCCCTCCGGAGACAAAAAGTCGCCGGAGCGCTTGTTTGACGCAATCGGCAACAATAGCAGCCTCCCGGCGACGCCATCCCTATCCGCGCGACTCCTCGCGCTTCGTGAGCGCCAGCGTGACACCCACCAGCGCCGCTGCCACCACGGCGAGCACGGCCCCCACCAGGCCAACCGCGCGGATCCCCGGGCCAGAGACCACGACGCCTCCCACAAAGGTGCCAAAGGCAATGCCCACGTTAAACGAGAGCGGTTCGAGCGAGCTGGCCAGCGTGAGCGCCTTGGGGTAGCGCCTGCGCGCCACGTCCATGAAGTGGGACACGCTGGGAATCGACGCCACGTACATGACCAGTCCCAGCAGCATCACCAGAACCAGAGAGCCCGGCATCGACGAGCCCGCCACATACAGCCCCGCGAGAATCGCAGCCTGGGCGAGAAAGACCGCAACCAGCGCCTTAATCCCAAAGCGCATGTCGACCCAGCCGCTCAGCAGGTTCGAGCCAAACGTGATGACTCCGTACACCACGAGCGCCCCGCTCACGGCCACGGCATCCATCCCCAGCACCTGCTCCATGTACGGCGTTACATAGCCGTAGAACGTGTACACAGAGCCAATGCCAAACACAAACACCAGCATGCCCGCAATGATGCTGGGCTCGCCAAAGAGACGCGCCTGCTCACGTGCGGTTGCAGGCTCGTCGGTCTTGCCGCTTCTCGGCATGAACGCGGCGAGAAGAACGCTGGCCACAAGCGAGAGCGCAAACGCTCCATGCATGGCAACGTGCCAGCCAACCGTGCTCGCAAGGATCTTGCCAACGCTCGTCGCCACAATAAGCGCCACCGAGTAGCTGGCGTACACCAGCGTGAGCGCGCCGGACGACCTCTTGGCACCCACCAACTCGGGGACGAAAGTCACGCCAACCGCCAGCAGCGCTCCGGAGACCGACCCCACAACACGCGCGCCGCAAGCAGCACGCCAAAGCTTGGCGCGAACGCCGAGAGCGCATTGCCCAAACAAAAGAGGACCAGGTAGACCAGCATGACGGAGTAGCGCCTAAAGCGGCCCGTCGCCAGGGCGAGTACCGGCGTCATCACCGCGTACGGCAGCGCAAAGAGACTGATGAGCTGGCCGGCAGTGGCAAGCGAGACGCCCATCTCCTTTGCCAGGTTTGACTCGATGCCAATCACGATGAACTCCGAGCAGCCCAGCGCAAAGCCCATGAGCACGAGAAGGGCCACGCACAGACGCGCACGGCCCGGCGTAACGCCAGTCACAGTCTCTTCCACGAACAAATCCCCCTCAGAAGGCGGCAACAGCCGAGAAGCCTAGCACGCGCTTCTCAACGTTGCCACACCGCTTGCGTTACCCTTACCGTAACCGCAAGCAACCATGACGAGAGGAGCGTCATGTCCGCGCGTCCCAAGGAGATCCGGCTCGTGTGCGGCCTGGGCAACCCCGGCCCAGAGTACGAGCGCACGCGTCACAACATTGGCTTTGCCACCGTCGACGTGCTGGCCGAGCGCGCCGGCACGCGCTACTGGAAGAGCGAGGCCGGCTGCATGGTTGCCCGTGCCCTCATCGGCGGACGCGAGGTCATTCTCGCCAAACCGCAGGACTTCATGAACACGAGCGGCGGCCCGCTCTCCAAGCTCATGCGACAGGAGCACGTGACCCCCGCAGAGATCCTGGTGGTGCACGACGAGGTTGACCTTCCCGCGGGAGAGGTGCGCGCCAAGTGGGGCGGCGGCCTTAATGCCCACAATGGCCTGCGCTCCATTGCTAACAAGCTCGGAACGAGGGACTTCTCGCGCGTTCGCTGCGGCATTGGTCGTCCGCCCGGAAAGATGCAGGTGGCAGACTACGTCCTGCGCGAGCTCAAGGGCGGTTTCCTGGACGAGTTCCTCATTCTGGCCCAGGACGCGACGTCTCTCTGCGAGCAGGTCGTGAGAGACGGTATGCCCGCGGACGCCCTACGCTAGCTCCGGCAACGAGCAACCGCTCGCCTCAAAACCTGCTGCGATAAAAAAACCTGCTGCGATAAATCATGTAGGCGCTGTTGAGGGTAATCTACAGTTCAACCAACAATTAAACTAAGACGTTGGTAGGCCTTGGGCATCTCCGCTCGGGGTCAAGTCTGAAGCGGCTTTAGGAGAGGAGTCAGGCTTCATGTATAAGATCCTCGAAAAGACGCAGTTCTCGGAGAAGGTGTTCAAGTTCCGCATCGAGGCGCCGGAAATGGCCAAGCACGCACACGCTGGCCAGTTCCTCATGGTTCGCGCCAACGAGACCGGTGAGCGCGTGCCGTTCACCTTCGCGGACTGGAACCCCGAGGAGGGCTGGGTCGAGTTCATCTTCATGGTGGTCGGCAAGACCACGAAGATGCTCTCTACGTACGAGCCCGGCGACGCCATTCTCGACGTCACCGGCCCGCTGGGACAGCCCACGGTCATGGCCCCCGGGACCACCTGCGTCATTGGTGGCGGCGTTGGACTTGCCATCGCGTACCCCGTTGCGCGCACGCTGGTGAAGACCGGCCACGAGGTTCACGCCATCATGGGCGCCCGCACCAAGGACCTGCTTCTTCTCGAGGATCAGTTCCGCGAGCTTCTGCCCGACGACCACATCCACATCACCACCGACGACGGCTCCTACGGCGAGAAGGGCGTGGTCACTGCCCCGCTCGAGCGTCTGCTCCAGGCCAAGGCCGTCGACGAGGTCTTCTGCGTTGGCCCCGTCCCCATGATGAAGTTCTCCACGCTCACGGCCGAGAAGTACGGCACCCCCATCACCGCGTCGCTCAACCCCATCATGGTCGACGGCACGGGCATGTGCGGCTGCTGCCGCGTCGAGATCGACGGCAAGACCAAGTTTGCCTGCGTCGACGGTCCCGACTTCGACGCAACCAAGGTCGACTGGAACGACCTGCGCGCGCGTCAGGCTGCATACCGTACCGAGGAGGGCCAGGCCCTCAAGGCCTATGAGGAGGCGAACTGCGCATGCCACAGGTAAACGGTCGCTTTGTTCCCGACATGAAGTCCCCGCGCACCCCAGACAACGAGGAGCCGGCGGAGGAGCGTGCCCACGACTTCCGCCCCGTCGACAAGGGCTTCACCAAGGAGATGGCGCTGGCCGAGGCTGAGCGCTGCATGGACTGCAAGAAGCCCCTCTGCGTCGAGGGCTGCCCAGTCAACATCAAGATCCCTAAGTTCATCGAGAAGATTCGCGAGCAGGACTTTGGCGCCGCTCTCGACATCATCCACGAGGACTCGATGCTCCCCGCAATCTGCGGCCGCGTGTGCCCGCAGGAGAACCAGTGCGAGGGCCGCTGCATCCGCGGCAAGAAGTCCGAGCCCGTGGCCATCGGCCAGCTCGAGCGCTTCCTGGGCGACCAGCCCGAGCTTGCCAGCAAGCCGCAGATGAAGCCCGCAAACGGCAAGAAGGTCGCCGTCATTGGCTCCGGCCCCTCCGGCATCACCTGCGCCGGCGAGCTTGCGCGTAACGGCTTTGACGTCACTGTCTTCGAGGCATTCTTCACCGGCGGCGGCGTGCTTGTCTACGGCATTCCCGAGTTCCGTCTGCCCAAGGCAGTCGTCAAGCGCGAGATCGACGGCCTCAAGGAGCTGGGCGTCAAGTTTGAGTTCAACTCTGTTATGGGCAACCTGGCCAATGCCGACGAGCTCCTGGGCGAGAAGGGCTTCGATGCCATTTACGTGGCAACTGGCGCCGGCCTGCCTAAGTTCCTCAACATCCCCGGCGAGAACCTGCCCAACGTGTACTTCGCCAACGAGTACCTCACCCGCGTGAACCTCATGAAGGCGAACAAGTTCCCCGAGTACGACACCCCCACCAAGCACGCCAAGCAGGTCGTGGTCTTTGGTGGCGGTAACGTCGCCATGGACGCTGTCCGCACGGCAAAGCGCCTGGGTGCCGAGCGCGCCATTATCGCTTACCGCCGCACCGAGGCCGAGATGCCCGCCCGTCGCGCCGAGCTTCACCACGCCAAGGCCGAGGGCGTCGAGGTTATGCCGCTTGTCTCGCCGCTTGAGTTCATCGCTGGCGAAGACGGCAACGTGTGCGCCGTGAAGGTCCAGAAGATGGAGCTGGGCGAGCCCGACGCCTCTGGCCGTCGTCGCCCCATCCCCATCGAGGGCGCCATCGAGGAGATCCCCTGCGACGTGGCCATCTCCGCCATTGGCACCAACGCCAACCCCTTCGCCAAGAAGATTGGTGGCATGGACCTCAACAAGTGGGGCTACATCGTTGCTGACGAGAACGGCCGCACCTCCAACCCCCGCATCTGGGCTGGCGGCGACATCGTCACCGGTGCCGCAACGGTCATCCTGGCCATGGGCGCCGGCAAGACCGCCGCAGCAAGCATCACCGAGACGCTTACCGCCGAGTAGCACAGCGCTTCTCGTAGGTTTTGCCGCGTTCGCGGGCCCCAAGGCCATCTGGCCTCGGGGCCCGTTTCTTGTCTGCGGTAGCCCCCGCGGTGGAGCCTCGCCTCCAAGACACCCAAATGCAGCGGAAACCTGCGGCTTAGTTGCAGCTGGGCTCATGCGATGCCGAGAATAACTGCAGGCAGATGACTTGCGGCTTTCTCAGGCACTGCTATTAAGCCGCAGGTTTTCTCAGTGGGCGAGCAACGCACGGCGGGATGGAGCATCGCCGCGCAGAACTATCCCCAGCAGTCGTTTTCGCACGAAATTCTTGGGTCAGGCTAGCTGTAACTGGGCAAACACCGTAAATATCAGGAATTACGTTCAATAATTGGCGTCCTCGGCCAGCGAGTTGCAGAGCCCTCGGCTTGCAGGAAAGCGGCGCACGATTGAAAGCTCGCTGCACTAGTGCACGAAAATGGCCTATCGGACGGGATTTTTCTTCCGGCTGCACAAAAGGGCCCTATCGAACGGTTTCCTCCACGCATCCTCATCAAAAGTTGAATATTATTTGCATGAATATACATATTTCTATGAATATATGCAATTACATGCAACGTTGATTTGAAGTTTGATGTCATTGCGCGGGGGGCACCGTTCGATAGGGCGTTTTTGTGCATCAGTCTCCATAATCCCGTTCGATAGAGCGTTTTTATGCAGCCAGCGGGGAATCACGTAGCTTTGGGACACCCGCTGCAACGACCCGGAGACAGCCCACATACAATCGAGAAGAACCAAACGCCACGCCGCAGGGAGGACCCTTGGGAAAGCTTCACGACCTTGCACATGCGCTCGCCATCACGCTCACGGCAGTAGTGCTGAGTCTCTCTCTTGCTGCTTGCGGCAGCGGCACCGCTCAACAGGCGGATTCCCAAGACCAGCCGCAAGCCACCGCAATCTCCCGCGACGGCAGCTACACCAGCAAGGAGGACGTGGCACTCTACCTGCACACCTACGGAGAGCTTCCATCAAACTTCATCTCGAAGACAAGGGCCCGCGAGGCAGGGTGGAACCCGCAGGAGGGCAACCTCGACAAGGTCTGCCCGGGCAAGAGCATTGGCGGCAGCGTCTTCTACAATGATGACGGTGCGCTGCCGGACGCTCCGGGACGCACCTGGCACGAATGCGACATTAACTACCAGGGCGGGCATCGCGGTCCAGAACGCATTGTGTACTCCAACGATGGCCTCGTGTACTACACGCCAGACCACTACCAGACCTTTGAGCAGCTCTACTAGGAGGAGCCGTGGCAACCGTGAAGATCCGTGAGGCAAGCGATGCCTCTGAGCAGGAGATATTCCAGCAGATTGCAAAGAAGCTCAGGTTTCCTAGCTACTTTGGCAATAACTTCGCCGCGCTAGAGGACTGCCTTGGCGACATGACCGAGAGCACCCGCGTCGACGTCGTTCGCTACCGCGACGACCCCGACCCAAAGCGCCGGGCGTTTTTTGGGACCCTCTGCGCCGTGGTAGCTCGAGTGGCGCTTGAGAACCCCAACGTCCACCTTACGATGTACGAGAAGTAATCGCACGAAGCACAAGCGGCTGACCAGCGGCGTTGTCTTTATTGCGAAGAGCCATGGGACGCACGGTAACCGTTCCACACGCCGCGCATGTCACCCCAAAGACAACGATGCCAAGCGCGTAAAGGCCCGTCCCCTCGCTTGTCAGGCTGCGGTAAGGCAAGCGTCACAGTTCAAATAAGCCTCAGGATGCAGGTAGCGCCAACGCCTACGCCAAGGGCGGCATGGGCTTCCAAGCGGGATCGTGCAGCGCCTTCTTTGAGTCGCGATACCCCGCCCAGAGCCTGGCCCAGCTGGGGCCAAAGTGGCCTCGGTCAACCAGAACCAGGCGCAGGAACTCCTTTGCAAACGAGAGGAACGTGCCAAAGCCATACCCTACGGGGTTGTAGTCGCCGTGCAGCATGAAGTAGCGCGCCATGTATCCGCGGTTGCGCATGATGTAGTAGCGGGTCATGTCGGAGGTGGAGGAGATCTGCCGCACGCCAGACGCACCAACCTCCTGGTGGCGCACCTCGCGCGTACGCCGCAGCACGTAGTCCGGCACCAGCACGGGCTGGCACACCTTGCTTGCCAGGTAGCCGTAGATGGCGTCGTCGTAGTAGATGAAGAAGCGGTAGTCGGGCAGCCCGATCTTCTCGACCACGCAGCGCCTGAACAGGGCGCCCTCGAAGCACATGACGTTTACGTCCAAGTGATCGGCACCGTTGAAGCCCGCGCGCGAGAGCGGGTTGTAGATGCACAGTGACGTCATGAAGTGGTGCTGCCAGAAGAAGGGCGTGCTGTCGTAGTCGTAGCGCTGGCCCTGCACCACGTCGTAGTGGGCCGACCACGGCTCCAGGCGCTCCAAAGCCTCGGGGAGCACGGCAACGTCGTCGTCCATGACCCAGAACCACTCGGCCCCAAGCTCGAAGGCACGCCTCACGCCTTCTGAGAAGCCACCAGAGCCGCCGGTATTGGTCTCTTGCGGGTCGTAGACCACGCGCTCCGTGCCGCCGTCAGAATCGGGCTCTGAGGACGTCTGACCCCACTGCTCCGTAAGGCGTGTGGAGAAGTCTGCCACCATCTGCGCCGTCTTGGTGGAGTTCTCGTTGTCCACCACCACAATGCGCCATGGCGCCACCGTAAGCCCCGCAATCGAGTCAAAGAGACACCCGAGAAGCTCCTGGCGCTTGAAGGTTACTATCACGATTGCGAGACGATCCATATCCCATCCAAGGCTGCGGTTGTCGGCATGACATTCGTGGCACGTCCCGGGCGGGCGAGCAATGCGCCAGCACCGCGTCGAGTCACTGTATTATAGGGTACGGCCGCGGACGCACCGTGGCGGTCGGCGGCAGGGAGGTCACGTGGAAGCCACGAAACCAGAAAGCAGGACGTCCAAGGACAGCAGGCGCTTCTCGCACAAGGTGTCGGTGGTGGTCCCCACCTACAACGTGGAGCGCTACCTAGACCAGTGCCTCACCAGCATCCAGATGCAGCCGTTCGCGAACATCGAGGTCATCTGCGTGAACGACGGCTCGACAGACGGCTCGCTGGACATCATGCGAGAGCATGCCGCGCACGATCCCCGCGTACGCGTTATCGACAAGCCCAATGCCGGATACGGGGCCGCGTGCAATACCGGCATTGATGCCGCCACCGGCGACTACGTGGCCATTGTCGAGCCGGACGACTACCTCACGGGCGACATGTTTGGCGACCTTCTCGCCTTTGCAGACTCGCTCGACGGAGGCCCGGTTGACATTGTGAAGTCGTCCTACTGGCGTATCTTCAACGCCGGCACCCCCAATGAGCTGCGCACGGTTTGCCTGTACCAGGACCGCGTGAACCCACCGAGCCAGCCCTTTGCCATTGGAGACGGCGTCGCCCTCCTCGAGCACCACCCCTCAATCTGGACCGCGCTCTACCGCAAGGCCTTTCTGGACGAGAAGCACATCCGCTTTCGCGAGTACCCGGGCGCCGCCTGGGCCGATAATCCCTTCCTGGTGGAGACGCTCTGCCAGACGGATCGCATAGCCTACGTAAACCGCCCCTACTACAACTACCGCGAGGACACAGAGGAGAAGCTCGTCGCCTCCACGCGCCGTGACCCCCTGCTGCCAATTAAGCGCTGGAACGACATGCAGGATATCGTCGAGAGCCTGGGCGTCACGGACAGGCGCGTGCTCTCGGCGCAGACCAAGCGCGGCATCAACTACTGCGGGCTCACCATCGACGCGGTTGGGCTGGACCATCCTGGCGTGCGCGAGGCGGTCACAGCCGTCTACCAGCGGCTCGATTACGACTTGGTGATGGAGCAGCCGCTTGTGACGCCAGCCGCCAAGCGGCTCTACTGCGAGCTCACGGGCCGGCCAGACCCTAAGATTGGCCGCCTCTCGATGCTGCCAGCCGCCGCAAGCGAGGTGTGGTATCGCCTGCGACACACAAGCCCCAGCTACACGTGGTTCTCGATCACGAGCTTCATGCGGCACCGCAGGGGTCGCGCCGGCGAGGGCGAGTAGCAGCGGCCCCATGGGCAAGCCCCAGCGTCCGCGGCTGCCCCTACAGCGACGTGCAGAACGGGCCCAGGCCCCTCTCGCCGCCGCGCTTCATGAACGAGGCGAGAAACCCCTCGGTGTAGGCAAGGCCGGCGTTGCCGGACCTGATGGGCCCCTGCATGGCCTTGGCGCCCACGCCGCGGGGACGCGCCACGTCGGCGGCAAGGCGCGCGCGATCGGTGGAGACCATCTCGCCCACCAACTGGCGACGCTCGGCCGCAGAGAGGCCGGAGCGATCGGAGAAGACGCCCGCCACGCAATCCACAAGGCACTCGAAGTAGCGGTTCTGAATGAGCCCCATGCTGGTGGGATCGCCGTCAAGCCCCCAGTGATGGTACACGCCCACAAGGGTTCCGTACTGTCGCTCGAGTGCGCGATAGTCGCGCACCGAGAAGCCCGGCAGCCGCTGCAGCGAGCGGCACTCCACGTGATAGCGGACGTTGCCCGTGAGGCCCACGCGCTCGACGTCACGCACGTAGCCAGCAATGAAGGAGAGGGCATCAGTGCAGTCGCCGTCACCATCGGCAAACGAGAGGCCCAGGCGCTCGACGCGCGAGCGCAGGAACAACTTGGCGCAGGGCGACGTGAGAAGGTTGCCCTCGAAGAGCTGCCAGGCACCCGCGCGGAAGTCGTGCTGCGTGGGAAAGACGCAGGCGGGCTGGTTTGCTTCGACGGAATCCTGGTGGCGTCCGTCGCCCACGACGGTCGCCGAGTAGCCCGCAATGGCAAGCTCGAGCGAGGACTCCTCCGCCGCGCCAACCAGGTCTGCGAGCATGTCAGGGTTGGCCCAGCCGTTTGCGTCAAAGAACACCAGGTAGCGGCCACGTGCACGGGACATACCCAGGTCAAGCGCAGCCGCCAGGCCACAGCCGTCAGCCTGCACCAGCGAAATGGTGAGGTCTCTCTGCGCCATGTTGTCAACAATGCCCGGCGTTCCATCCGTCGAGCCGTCATCGACCACGATGGTCTCATGGCTTCTCAGCGTCTGGTTCTGGATGCTCTCGAGGGCACGACGTATCGTGGCAGCGTCATCGCGCGCGGCGATAACAACCGAGACAATAGGCTCCCTGTGCATGGTGCTCGGCATAACCTGGCGCGACTCTCCTCCCCGAAGACCGTCCCAGTGGGCTGCCTCACAGCCCCAACCAACTGTTGACGAAAGGGTATCAGCCGTTCGTGAAGCCAGCGTGACAATCGGGGGCAACTACCATTACTACAAATAAAGCCCAGGAGAGGGACACAGCGTCAAAGTCGCCAGTGCCATTCGCCGCTTATACCGGGACGTTCGCGGAGGCAGGGGCCTAGCCCTCGTTGCTCACGAGCGTGCCCACGGCAAGGCCGAGCGACGCCTGGTCAATCACGCGATAGCCTGTCGAGACGGCATTGCCGCTCTCGTCGGTGGTGGTCTCATCCACCACGGGCGCGTCGACCTTGGCAAGGCCGTCGGTCCCCGCGGACTGGACCTTCTCGGCCAAATCGAGGATGTCCTGCGACGACATGTCGGTGCGAATGGACGAGAGGAAGTCGGACGCACGGCTGATGAGCGAGTTCACACCCGCACCCGAGAGCGAGCGCACCTCGTCCCACACTTCGCTTGTCGAGACGATGACGTGCGTGACTGGCAGGTTGGCAGCCGTGGAGAGCGGAGAGACGCAGGCACTGGAGCCGGAGCTGTTGAAGAGCTCTGCCAGCGTGGTGTCTTGTCCGTTGTAGGAGACCTTCACGTCGGTGGGGATGGAGACGAGCTTGCCCGTTGCAGCAGTCTCGTCGTAGACCAGAAGCTCCGCCGAGGAGAGATTGGCACCACCAGTCTCCGAGGCGTCCAAGTTGTCTGTCGTGAGGAGCAGGACCCCCATGAACGAGTCGCTCGAGACGGTATAGCCCAGATCAGAGACCGTGGACGTCTTGCTCACCGAGGAGCTCAGGTTGCTGTCCCCCAGGTGCGACTGCGCCTGGGCGCGCCGCCACGCAATGGAGACCACAACGCCAACGGCAACAAAGACCACTACCAGCACAACGGCTGCAATGGTGTTGCGGTGCGGATTGTCACGGGGGACGTCGGTCCTCTCGAATCGCTCGCGCTGTCTGGCCATGGAATCCCTCCCGTCACCCAACACCTGGAGCCGGGCACCCCGGCATCTAGAAGAGCATACCTGAAGCCGACACAAGAAGTCCCACGACGACCCCCACCGCATAGACGAAGGCGGTGATGGCCACGTTCTGGCGCACGTTGCTGTTGGTGCGGAAGAGCACGAGCAGCCCAACGCCACCCGAAGCGAGAAGGCCCGCAATCATGGAACCGGTACCAAGGACGCCATCAAGGTAGAGCTCGGTGATGGCGACAGATGCGCCACAGTTGGGAATCAGCCCCACAAGGGCTGCCAGGAAGGTGGCGCGCACGGGGTGGCTCCCCAGGAGCTGGGCCAGCGAGTCCTCGCCCATGACCTCGATGAGCAGTCCAAACAAGAACGTGACGAGAAGGATGAAGCCTGTCACCTGCACGGTGTGGACGGCAGCGGAGCGCACGATGGCCCAGTGGCCGTGACCATGGTGGTGATGGCCGTGTGTGGCGTCGCCGGCGCCCTGCTCGACAGGCGCGCTCTGCTCGGCAGACTCGTCCTCCTCGCAGTGGCAGTGCGCGCGCTCGCAGAGGTCGTGAATATGCGGCTGAGGGGTTCCCACGTGACGCACGGCATGAAGGAACGCATCCAACAGAAGGCCTACTACAATGCCCACGACCACCTTGAGCAGCATGATCGAGAGCAGACGCCCCACGGGCTCCTGGTGGGCAAGAAACACCGGCACCATCTCGTCCGAAGTCGAGAGCACAACGGCAACGAGCGTGCCCACGGTCACGACGCCGCCCGAGAAGAGCGTGGCAGCCATGGCCGAGAATCCGCACTGCGGAATGGCGCCGAGAAGTGAGCCCACAACGGGGCCGGCATGGCCTGCGCGCGCAACAAGGCCCTGCATACGACCCCCAGTGGAGTGCTCGAGCGCCTCCATGGCGAGGTAGGTCACAAACAAGAACGGCACCAGCTCGAGGGTGTCGAGCACCGACTCGGCAATCACGTCGACGAGCATGTCCAAAGCATATCCTCCAAAACAACAGGCGCTGGGCTAGGCCCAGGGCTCGAGAAGTCCGTCGGGGTATTCTACCCAGACAAACGTGAGTCCCTGCGCGGGAGCACATGGCCCGGCAGCCGCCCTGTCGCGTGCTGCAAGCACCCGAGAGACCCAGGAGGGGTCACGGTGCCCCCTTCCCACCTCGACGAGGGTGCCCGCGATGGTGCGCACCATGTTGTGGAGAAACGCGTTACCCGTAACGTCTATGGCCACAAGGGGCTCTCCCGCCTCCTCAACGCGCGAAACAGCCACGCGCTCCAGGAAGCGACTGGTGGGCTTGCCCTCGGCCGAAGCTGCCTTGCAAAAGCTCTTGAAGTCATGCTCCCCCACCAGGCAGGCAGCACCCTCCTGCATGGCCGCAACGTCAAGGCCTCCGCGATACCACCAAGCATGATCCCAGGCAAGCACGGGGCGAGCGTCTCCCGCAGCTATGCGGTAGCGATACGATCGCGACGTGGCATCGAATCGAGCCGAGAAAAGCGCGTCACCGCGGTAAAGCCCCCTAATGGAGATGTCGTCCGGCGTAAGCGCCACGAGCGAGCGCGAGAGCGTGCGACCAGTAATGGCCAGCTCCCCCTCGCTCACGGGGACGCTCACATACTGCGATAGCGCATGAACGCCGGAGTCTGTCCGGCCAGCGCAGACAAGCTCAACATCGCGACGCAAAACGGTCGAGAGAGCTCGCCTCAGCTCACCCGCGACCGTCCGCATGCCCGGCTGCTCGGCAAATCCTGCAAAACCAGCCCCACGATAACCCACGCAGAGCACCAGGGTTCCCGCTGCGGGCCCTCCATCAACCAGGGGGACTTCTCGTTCCGTACGGCTTGGCCTTTGCAGTGTTGCAGGGCTGTATGGTGCTTCTTGCATGTGAGGAGAGCTCGCTTTCCACATTTGATAGCTTACGCATGGAGCTTACCACGAGGGCCAACGGCCCCAAACACAAGAAAGGGCCCCAGCCGTGGGGCTGGGGTCCTTCTCGTTACCGTATCTGGGGCAGACCTACTCGGCCTTCTCCTCGGCCTCGGGCTCGTCGGCCTTGGGCTCCTCGGCAGGGGCCTCCTCAGCCTTGGGCTCCTCGGCAGGCGCCGCGGCAACCTTGGTCACGGTAGCCTTGGGCTCAGCCTTGGTCTTGGGCGTGACAGCTTCGGTCACGAGCTCCATGATGACGATCTCGGCGCCGTCACCCTTGCGGGGGCCAAGCTTCATGATGCGGGTGTAACCGCCGTTGCGGTCGGCCCACATGCCCTGCGCGGCCTTCTCAAAGACCTCGCGGACGATCTCCTTGTCGCCAACCTTCGCGATGGCAAGGCGACGGGAGTGAAGGTCGCCCTTCTTGGCCCAGGTGATGACCTTGTCCACGTCGGGACGAATGGCCTTGGCGCGCGGCTCAAGGGTCTTAATGCGATCGTTAGCAAGCAGGGCAGAGACAAGGCTCTTCTTCATTGCCTTGGTGTGGCTGGCATCGGTGCCGAGCTTCATGCCCCTCTTCTTGTTGTGCCTCATGTCTAGCTTCTCCTATGCGATGCGTGCGGCGGCCTAAGCCTTGAGGGAAAGTCCCATGGACTCGAGCTTGTCCTTGACTTCCTCGATGGACTTGACGCCAAAGTTGCGGATGTTGAGAAGGTCGTTCTCGGAGAACTCCACGAGCTGACGCACGGAGTGGATGCCGGCGCGCTTCAGGCAGTTGTAGGAACGGACGGAGAGGTCCAGGTCCTCAATCTGCTTGTCGAGCTCGGCGTTGTCCTCCTCGGCGCCCGTCGCGAAAATCGACTCGTCCTCCTGGGGCTCGTCGACGTCCGCGAGGCCCATGAAGGCCGTCATGTGCTGGTTGATGATGTTGGCGGCCTCGACGATCGCGTCGCGCGGGCTGATGGAGCCATTGGTCTCGACCTCGAGCAGCAGGCGGTCGTAGTCGGTGTGGCGACCAACGCGGCAAGGCTCGACGGACTTGGCGCAGCGGCGCACGGGCGAGTAGAGCGAATCCACGTGGATGATGCCGATGGGGTCGCTCTCGCGCTCGTTGTCGTCACCAGAGACGTAACCGCGACCAATGCCAATGCGCATCTTCATAGAGAGGTGCGCGTCGGCGCCGAGGGTGCAGATGACGTGGTCGGGGTTCACGAGCGTGAACTCCGCAGGGACGTCAAAGTCCCCACCGGTGACCGTCATGGGGCCGTCGACGTTGATGGAGGCGGTGGCCTCATCGCCGGTGCCCATGGAGCGGAACACGAGGCCCTTCACGTTGAGGACGATATCGGTGACGTCCTCGTAGACACCCGGCACGGTGGTGAACTCGTGCTGCACGCCATCAATCTGGATGGCCTCGACGGCTGCGCCCTCGAGGGAGGACAGCAGAACGCGGCGCAGGGAGTTACCAAGCGTGTCACCATAGCCACGCTCGAGCGGCTCTGCGCTCACGCGCGCGAGGTTGTCGCTGATCTCTTCTACCGACACGGTGGGCCGGATGAACTCGGACATTGCTACCTCCAAACTGAGTCGGGCTTACTTGGAGTAAAGCTCGACGATGAGCTGGGCATCGATGTCGAGGTCGATCTGGTCACGGTTGGGAAGCTGGAGCACGGTGCCCTGGAGCTTCTCGATGTCGACCTCAAGCCAGGCCGGCACAGCCATGTGCTCGGAGGAGATGAGGGCCTCCTTGATGGGGAGAAGGTCCTTGGCCTTGGGGGCCACGGCGACCACGTCGCCAGCCTTCACCTGGTAGGAGGGGATGTCGACGCGGTGGCCGTTCACGGTGATGTGACCATGAAGAACGGTCTGGCGGGCCTCCTTGCGGGTGCGAGCAAAGCCAAGGCGGAACACGACGTTGTCGAGCCTGGACTCGAGGATGGTCATGAGGTTGTCGCCCGTGATTCCCTCGCGCTTAAGAGCCAGCTTGTAGTAGCTGCGGAACTGCTTCTCGAGAACGCCA
Source organism: Tractidigestivibacter montrealensis (assembly GCF_024741235.1). GTDB lineage: Bacteria > Actinomycetota > Coriobacteriia > Coriobacteriales > Atopobiaceae > Tractidigestivibacter > Tractidigestivibacter montrealensis. The sequence continues at coordinate 467,837 of NZ_JANSKA010000001.1, forward strand.
TAGATGAACTTGGCCTTCTGCTTCTCGCGAAGCTGCGTACCGTACTCGCTCTCCTGACGGCGACGCTGCTTGGGCTGACGGTGAGATTCCTTATTGATTCCCATGACGACGGGATCGATGCCGAGCTGACGGCACCGCTTAAGGACAGGCGTCCTGTCAACTGCCATTAGTGGTGTCCTTCCTAGCTACACGCGACGACGCTTGCACGGACGGCAACCGTTGTGCGGAATGGGGGTCTTGTCCTGGATGCCCGAAACCTCGAGGCCGGCGGCCTGGAGGGAGCGGATGGCCGTCTCACGGCCGGAGCCGGGGCCCTTGACGAACACGGCGACCTTGTGCAGGCCGTGCTCCATGGCTGCCTTGGCAGCGGCCTCGGCGGCAAGCTGCGCCGCGAACGGGGTGGACTTACGGGAGCCCTTGAAGCCAACGGTGCCGCCGGACTGCCAGGAGATCACGTTGCCCTGGGGGTCGGTGATGGAGACGATGGTGTTGTTGAAGGTGCTCTTGATGTGAGCCTGGCCCACCGCGATGTTCTTGCGCTCAGAGCGGCGCACGCGGGTGGTACGGGCATTCTTCTTCTGCGGCATTGTGTTATCCCCTTACGCCTTCTTCTTTGCACCGATCTGACGCTTCTTGCCCTTGCGGGTGCGAGCGTTGGTGTGGGTGCGCTGACCGCGAACGGGGAGGCCCTTGCGGTGGCGAAGACCGCGGTAGCAGCCAATCTCCATCAGACGGGCAATGTTCTGCCTCACCTCGCGGCGAAGGTCGCCCTCGGTGGTGTAGTTAGCATCGATGTAGTCACGAATCTTGGTGACCTCGTCCTCCGTCAGGTCCTTGACGCGAGTGGAGGGGTCAACACCGGTCTCCGCGCAAATCTTGGTTGCGGTGGTCTGGCCGATGCCGTAAAGGTAGGTAAGTCCGACCTCGACACGCTTGTCACGCGGAAGGTCGACGCCATTGATACGGGCCAACGTGAGTCTCCTCTCAGTTATCTAGCCCTGACGCTGCTTGTGGCGCGGGTTCTCGCAGATTACGTATACCTTGCCGTGGCGACGAATGATCTTGCACTTGTCGCACATCTTCTTTACCGAAGGACGTACCTTCATGTGTCTTTCCTTCCAGTAGACAGTACCTGTACTGGTAGTACATCTGGCCTGGCAGGTGGTGCTGCCTGGCGCTCTATCTCATCGCCCAGCCGCAGGCGTGAATAACCAGCTGTGTGAGCAGCGCCTACTTGTAGCGGTAGGTGATGCGGCCCCTTGTGAGGTCATACGGCGAAATATCCACCACAACCTTATCGCCGGGCAGAATCCTGATGTAGTTCATCCGGATCTTCCCCGAGATGGTGCAGAGGATGGTCTTACCGTTCTCAAGCTCGACGTTGAACATGGCGTTAGGCAGGGGCTCGATGACCTTGCCCTCAAGCTCGATTGCATCCTGTTTGCTCAAATTCAACCCTCTCAACGCTGTGACAGCGACCAAATATCTTACCTAAAAACATCACAAACGTCCACGTTGCACTTAATTCGCACAACGTGGACGCACATTATGCGCGAGAGGGGCGCTAGGCGTCCTTCTTGCCACCCTGCATATTGCACCAGGGGCCAACCTCATCGGCGGTGAGAATGACAGGGCCGTCTTTAGTGATGGCAATGGTGTTCTCGTAGTAAGCTGCAGGGAGGTTGTCGTTGGTGACAACGGTCCAACCATTCGAGAGCGTGTGGGAGTCATAGCTACCCATGGTAATCATGGGCTCGATGGCGATGACCATGCCAGCCTGCAGACGAACGCCGCGGCCACGCTTGCCGTAGTTTGGCACGTTGGGATCCTCGTGCATCACGTGGCCCACGCCGTGACCAACGTAGTCGCGAACAACCCCATAACCATGAGACTCTGCAAGCTCCTGAATGGCAGCACCAACATCACCAAGGCGATTACCTGGTACCGCCTGCTCGATGCCCGCCTTTAGGCAGTCGCGCGTAACCTCGCAAAGGCCCTTGACCTCGTCCGACACCTCGCCAACATAGAAGGTCCAGGCGTTATCTCCCACCCAACCCCCAAGCGTGGCGCCCGTGTCGATTGAGATGATGTCGCCCTCCTTGAGAGCAACGGCGGGAGACGGAATACCATGGACTATCTGCTCGTTGACCGAGGAGCAGATGCTAGCGGGGAAGCCGCCGTAACCCTTGAAGGTGGGCGTGGCGCCATGCAGACGGATGTAGCTCTCAACAACCTGGTCAATCTCCCTGGTGGTGATGCCCGGGCGAACCATAGCCCCAGCACGACGAAGGGCCGCCTTGGACACTGCCCCGGCGGCCTTCATCTGCTCGATCTGTTCGGGTCTCTTGATGTGAATCATTTGGTGAGGAGAGCCCTTACGTCGGCATAGACCTCGTCGACCGGCCTGTCTCCATCGACCTCCTTGAGAATCGAGTGACCGCGATAGTACTCGATAAGCGGTGCGGTCTGCGTCTGATAGACGTCCAAGCGCTTCTGAATCGTCTCCGGCTTGTCATCATCGCGCTGGTACATCTCGCCGCCGCAGCGCGGGCACACATCCACGCCAGCTGGGGCGGTGTAGCCGCAAGAACGGCAGGTGCGACGAGAGCTCAAGCGCTTCACAATGACGTCGGGCTTCACGTCGACGAGAAGCGCAGCGTCAAGGTTGCGCTCCATGGCAGCAAGCTCGGAGTCGAGTGTTACTGCCTGAGCAGTGTTGCGGGGGAAACCGTCGAGGATGAAGCCAGACTGCGCATCATCCGCCTCGAGACGCTCCTTCACGAGATTGATGACAAGCTGATCAGGGACGAGCTTGCCGGCATCCATGTAGGCCTTGGCCTGGAGACCGAGCTCAGACTGCACCTTGACTGCAGCGCGGAGAAGGTCGCCGGTAGAGATGTGAGCAAGCCCAAACTCCTCAACCAGCTTCTGCGCCTGCGTGCCCTTGCCTGCGCCCGGGGCACCGAGCAAAACGATGTTCATGTGCATCCCCCTTCAAAAAAGGGTGCCGGCCCAACGACCGGCACCCAGCGTTACAGATTGCCTACTTAAAGAAGCCATCGTAGTTGTGCATCTTGAGTTGGCTCTCGAGTGACGCGATGGTGTCCATGGCCACGCCGACCATGATGAGCACCGAGGTCCCGCCAAACGACTGGATGAGCGTGTCGTTTGTGAACCAGAAGATGATAGTGGGCACCACGGCAAGGACTGCCATGAAGAGTGCACCAGGAAGCGTGACGTGGTCAATGGTGCTCTTGATGTAGGCCGCCGTTGCAGCTCCCGGCCTCACACCCGGGATGAAACCACCCTGCTTGCGGAGCTGGTCGGCCGTCTCCTCGGGGTTGAAAACCATCGACGTGTAGAAGTACGCGAAGAACACGATGAGCACCACGGAGAGGACCCAGTTGAGCCAGCCCGAAGAGAGGGCGTTGGCAACGGCCTGAATCCAGCCCACGCCCGGGAAGAACACGGCGATCTGGGCCGGGAAGTACAGCACTGCGGAGGCGAAGATAATGGGCACGACGCCAGCCGTGTTGACCTTAATGGGGAGGTAGGTATTCTGCCCGCCCATGACCCGGCGGCCCACCACGCGCTTGGCGTACTGCACGGGGATGCGGCGCTGGCCGCGCTCCACGTACACAATGAGCGGCACGATTGCAACGATCACGATGAGCGTGATGACCGTGAGCAGCGCATTGCCGTTGGTGGTCACCGAGGAGATGAGCGCCGACGGCAGACCGGACATGATGTTTGCAAAGATGATGAGCGACATGCCGTTGCCAACGCCGCGCTGGGTGATGACCTCGCCCAGCCACATGATGATCACTGCGCCCACGAGCATCGTGAAGACCACAATGACGTTCACGAGTGCCTCGGAGATGCCCATCTGGGAGAACGTCACGCCATAGCTCTTGAAGTAGAAGAGGTAGGCAATGGCGTTGAGAAGAGCAAGGCCAATGGTGAGGTAACGGGTGTACTGCGTGATCTTGCGCTGACCCGACTCCCCCTCCTTGGCAAGCTCACCCAGCGAGGGAACCACTGCCTGAAACATCTGGAGGATGATCTGGGCAGTGATGTAGGGCATGATGCCCAGGCTGAAGACGGACATGCGCGAAAGGGCGCCGCCCGAGAACAGGTTGAGCACCGCCATGGCACCGCTCGAGGAGACGCCGGACGCATACGCGCTCAGCATCTCCTGGAACGGGGCGCCAGGCACGGGAAGGTACGCACCGAAGCGGTAGAGAACGAGAATCCCCACGGTGAGGAGAATCTTCTTCCTCAGTTCCGGCACTCGGAAAGCGTTGGCGATTCCGTTTAGCACGCCGGCTCGACCTTTCCTCCGGCCGCCTCAATCTTGATCTTGGCCGAGGCGGAAACCTTGTCCACCTTGACAGTGAGCTTCTTGGTGAGCTCGCCGTCACCGAGGACCTTCACAGGAACATACGTGTGCTTGATGACGCCCTTGGCGACCAGGGACTCGGCATCGACGGTGTCGCCATCTTCGAAGACCTCCTGGAGGCGGTCAACGTTGACGGGTGCGTACTCGACGCGGTTGGGGTTCCTAAAGCCGGGGAGCTTAGGAAGACGCATAGCGAGCGGCTGCTGGCCGCCCTCGAAGCCGGCGCCCTTGCCACCGCCAGAGCGGGAGAGCTGGCCCTTGGTGCCGCGGCCAGCGGTGGTGCCGTGGCCGGAAGAGTTGCCGCGACCAATGCGCTTGCGGTTCTTCCTGGAGCCCTCTGCGGGGCGCAGATCATTGAGCTGCATTTGGATGACTCCTAGTTCTCTTCAACGGTCACGAGGTGCTTGACCTTGAAGATCATGCCTCGGACGCTGGGGTTGTCGGGCAGGACGGCGACGTCGCCGATCTTGCGAAGGCCCATGGCACGGCAGGTGGCCGTCTGGTCCTTCTTCACCTGCGTCACGGCGCTGCGGACGAGGGTGACGGTGAGCTTCTTCTCTGCCATCGCTAGTTCTCCTTCCCGACGAACATCTCGGAGACGGTGATGCCACGGCGCTCGGCGGTCTCCTGGGGGCTGGAGAGCTCCTTCAGGCCCTCGGCAGCCGCCTTGATGATGTTCATGGCGTTATCGGTCCCCAGGGACTTAGAGAGAACGTTGGTGATGCCGGCGAGCTCGAAGAGCGGGCGGACAGGGCCGCCGGCGATGACGCCGGTACCCTCGATAGCCGGCTTGATGAGAACGCGCCCGGCGCCGTAGTGGCCCTCGACCGTGTGGGGCACGCTGCCCTCGGCGGTAACGGGAACCTTGAACATGTTCTTCTTGGCGTCCTCGACGCCCTTCTGGATAGCCAGGGGCACCTCAGTGGAGCGACCCATGCCCAGGCCCACGTTACCCTTGCCGTCACCAACGACGACGAGAGCCACGAGGGACATGCGACGGCCGCCCTTGACGGTCTTGGAGACGCGGTGGATGTAGACGACGCGCTCCTGAAGGTCCGTGTCCTGCTGGCGCTTACGATCACGTGCCATTGAATCCTCCTAGAACTTCAGGCCCGCGCTGCGGGCACCGTCTGCCAGAGCCTGGACACGGCCGTGATAGATACGGCCGCCACGGTCGAACTTCACCGTGGTGATGCCCTTCTCGATGGCGCGCTTGCCAACGAGCTCGCCCACGAACGCGGCGGCCTCCTTGTTGGAGCCCACCTTTCCGGTTGCGCGGAACTCGGGGTCGAGGGTCGAGGCAGAGCAGAGCGTCTTGCCCTCAGTGTCATCGATGACCTGTGCATAGATGTTGGCGTTGGTGCGGTGCACGCAGAGGCGGGGACGCTCTGGGGTACCGAAGATCTTGGCGCGGACGCGACGCTTGCGACGCGCGAGGCCAGCTGCCTTCTTCTGATACTTGTTCATTCCTTCTCCTTAGTCACGCCACCACCTGACGGGGTGATGGTCTTGTGCCTGGTCCTATTACTACTTGGCGGCCTTGCCGAGCTTGCGGCGGATGTGCTCGCCCTCGTAGTGGATACCCTTGCCCTTGTACGGCTCGGGCGGACGCTTCTCGCGAATCTCGGCGGCAACCTGGCCAACCTGCTCCTTGGAAATGCCCTTCACCGTAATGTGGGTGTTGTCGGGCACCTCGAACGAGATGTTCTCGGGGCAAGCGAAGATGACGGGGTGCGAGTAGCCGAGGGAGAGGTCGAGGTCCTTGCCCTTGAGCGCAGCACGATAGCCAACGCCCGTGAGCTCGAGCTTCTTCTCGAAGCCCTCGGAGACGCCAACGACCATGTTGTGGATGAGGGTGCGGACGAGGCCCTGCTGAGCGTTGGACTCCTTGGACTCGTCAACGCGGGAGACCGTGAGGACGTCACCGTCCAGGGCGATGCTCACAAGCTCAGAGAAGGTGCGGGTGAGCTCACCCTTGCTGCCCTTGGCCGAGACGGTGGTGCCGTCGATGGTCACCGTGACTCCAGCCGGAATCTGGACAGGCTTCTTACCAATACGAGACATTGTCTCCTCCTATCTTGATTCAGCGGGAGTTTTACCAGATGTAGGCGATGACCTCGCCGCCGACGCCGAGCTTGCGAGCGTCGCGGTCGCACATCATGCCCTTGGAAGTAGAGATAACGGCAGTGCCGAGGCCACCCAGGACGCGGGGAAGCTTGTCCGCCTGGGAGTAGATGCGAAGGCCCGGCTTGGAGATGCGACGGATGCCGCGGATGACGCGGGCGCGCCTGTTGCCGTACTTAAGCGTGATGTGAAGGGTCTTCTGGGGCTTGGTGTCCTCCACCTCGTAGCCCTCGATGTAGCCCTCCTCCTTGATGACGCGAGCGATCTCGACGAGCACCTTGGTCGAGGGCATGGAGACCTCGGCCTTGCCCGCTGAGTTCGCGTTGCGGATGCGCGTCAGCATATCTGAAATGGGATCGGTAATCTTCATTGATCCTTCTCCTTCGTCATGATGAAACTGCGTGTCCGGTTCGCCCAAACCCATGGCATGGGCGCCTGGACGCCAGAGCCCTGCGCCCTACCAGCTTGCCTTGCGGACGCCAGGAAGCTCGCCCTTGCTCGCCAGCTCGCGGAAGCAGACACGGCAGAGACCGAACTTGCGATAGACGGAGTGGGGACGCCCACAACGCTGGCAGCGGTTCTGCTTGCGCGTCGAGAACTTCGGCTCGCGGTTCGCCTTGACGATCATCGATGTCTTAGCCACAAATCCTCCTTCATAGTGCATCTTGACCGCCCGGTGACATCCCGGGCGAGGTCATTGCGATGGTTTGGCCTACTCCGCCTTGAACGGGAAGTGGAAGGCGTCGAGAAGCGCCTTGCCCTCCTCGTCGGTGGGAGCGGTGGTCACGATGGTGATGTCCATGCCGCGCGTACGGTCGATCTTGTCGAAGTCAATCTCGGGGAAGATCAGCTGCTCAGTGACGCCCATGGAGTAGTTGCCGCGGCCGTCGAAGCTCTTGGGCGAGAGGCCACGGAAGTCGCGGATGCGCGGGATGGCGACTGCGATGAGGCGGTCGAGGAACTCCCACATACGGTCGCCACGAAGGGTGACCTTGGCGCCAATGGCCTGGCCGGCGCGCAGGTGGAAGGTTGCGATAGACTTACGGGCGTGCGTGACGAGCGGCTGCTGGCCGGTGATGGCACGCAGGTCGGCGATGGCGCCGTCGATTGCCTTGGAATCGGTTGCGGCCTCGCCAACGCCCATGTTCACGACGATCTTCTCGAAGCGAGGGATCTGCATGACGTTGCCGTAGTTGAACTGCTTCTGCAGCTCGTCGCGGACCTCGTCGTAGTACTTCTGCTTGAGGCGGGGCACGTACTTCTCTTCTGCCATGTTCACTCCTTAAATCTTGGTGGTTTACGTGCGGGGTTTCTTTCTCGCACCCCCTGGGGTGGCACTCCCAGGAGCCAGCATCTACACCGCGAGACAGCATAATCCCTGCCTAGCGACGCAAGGTCAAATCATAGTGTTTCCGGCGCTTTTCTGCCAGCCCTCAAGTTTGCTGGTTTTGTCGCTGAGAAATTCTCCTCAGTATCAACACGAGAGACCCCTCCCCGCGTGGCGGAAAGGGGTCCTTGCACTAATGAAGCCCGGATGTTCGGACCGTCTGGCTAGTCGAGCTTCTTGCCACACTCGGGGCAGAAGTGAGAGCCTGGCTGGACGGGCGCACCGCACACGGGGCAGAACCCACCCGCGGCAGGGGCCGCCTGCTCGGCGCTTGGCGTCTCCGGTGCAAGGGCAGGCTCCGGCTGGCCTGCAGCTCCCTGTGGCTGCTCGGGCTGATCGGGCGCCTCGGGCGGCTGCGGCGCGTGGTGTGCCGGCGCCTCGGGCGCAGGCTGGAACGGCGGCTGCGGCGCGGGGCCAGCGGGAGGCAGCTCGGAGGCGGGGCGGCTCCCCAGCATGCCCTTAATGTCGCTAGTGTTGCGCGTGATGATGACGCTCAGCATCACGGACTCAAAGGACACGCGCTCGAGCAGCTCGATAATCAGGCAGAGGATGGCGCACATGATAAGCGTGATGAGAAATACCACGATGCCGTCTGCCAGGCTCGCCAGCACCAGCGCCAGGAAGAAGAACGCGGTGAAGATGGCACAGAAGATGTAGAGCGCCCTTAGGATCTTGTCTATCACGAGCTTGTCGAAGCGTAGGAAGGGCCCCCATGTGCTCTTGTCCTTGAAGCTCAGGGGCTGCTCGTTGCCATCGCTTGCGTATTTGCGGTATACAACCACGGCAAGCACAATGGCGGCAATGAAGCCAATGACGACCAGAGTCACAAAGATACCGCCTGCCGCGCCAATGCCAAAACTTGGACCACCGTATCCGTAGTTTTCGTACCCGTACCCATATCCGTACATGGCGCTCCTTTCGGTTGGTCGAGCGTCGTTCGCCCGATGCCTGCGCGCCCCGTAGGTAATGGGGCACGGCCCTTTGGGCTTCTCTCATGGTAATACAGGGCTTGGCTCAGCCACGAACGACGTTCTTGAGGCTCTCGCCCCTTACGTAGCGATTAAGATTCTCTGTCGCCAGGGCTACCACGCTCTCAAGCGTTGAGTGCAGGTGCCAAAAGCCGGCTACGTGCGGCGTGATGATGAGGTTGGGCGCATCCCACAGGGGATCATTGGCTGGGAGCGGCTCGGGAGTTGTGACGTCCAGCGCCGCACCCGCAAGCCTGCCCTCCTGCAAGGCAGCACGCAATGCCGCCTGGTCAATGAGGTCACCTCGGCCGGCGTTCACCAGATACGCACCGGTCTTCATGCTGCCGAGAAACCCAGCGTCCACAAGTCCGCGCGTCTCGGCTGAGCTGGGTAGGAAGCTTGCGACCACATCTGCCTGGGGCAGCTCTTGCGCAAGCTCTTCCAAGGACACCACACGCTCGAAGGCCTGCGCATACTTTGGAGATAGGTTGCTCGGCACATGTCTTCTCACCCCTACGCACATAGACCCAACCGCCGTGCAGAGGTGTGCGAAACAGAGGCCAATGTCGCCTGCGCCCAGCACCAGGACACGAGCACCCGCCATGGTCGAAACCATCCCCTCGTCCAGCCACGCGTGGGCACGTTGGTTGTCCCGGTAGGCCGGTAGTCGCTTCATGAGTGAGAGGAGCATGGCAAACGAGTGCTCGGCAACAGCCGGACCGTATGCCCCCGTTCCGTTGGTCACGATGGTCGAAGGCGCAAGCACGCCGGGTGTAAGGTAAGCCTCGTAGCCCGCGGAGCCCAGCTGGATCCACTGGAGCCGCGGGGAGGCGGCGATAAGCGACGGTGCCACGTTGCCGAGAATCACGTCCGCCTTGGCCACGCGGTCGGCAGCAATTTCAAGCTTTGGCGTCTTTGGAAGACGGCACGTCTCGCCGACCGGAGCGGCAAAGTCGAAGACCGCATCAGGTGCGGCGGCCCTCAACGCCTCAGCCTCTTCCTCGGTGACGGGTATCTTGACAAGCACATTATTGACTTCGCGCATAACCCCTCCCCCGCAATCCTTGCGGGAAAAATAGCACGAACCCGGCCACCGCAGAAGCGACAACCGGGTTCGAGATTCAAGCATGTCCTAGCGCAATGGCTTAGAACTTCGCGCCGCACTTCTTGCAGACGCGAACCCTGCGGCCATTGTCATCGACATCGTGGCCAACGCGCGTACGCTTGCCGCAGACGGGGCAAACGAGCATGACGTTGGAGACGTGGATGGGGGCGGGCTTCTCGATGATGCCGCCCTGCTGGTTCATGGCGTTAGGCTTGGTGTGACGCTTCACAATGGCAGCGCCATCGACAATGACCTTGGAATCCTTCGGCATAGCACGCAGGACCTCGCCCTGCTTGCCCTTGTCCTTGCCGGTGATGACCTCGACCTTGTCGCCCTTCCTCACGTTCATCTTAGGCATGTGTCCAGGCCTCCTTACAGCGTCTCGGGTGCGAGCGAGACGATCTTCATGTACTTGCGATCGCGCAGCTCGCGGGCAACGGGCCCGAAGATACGCGTGCCCTTGGGCTCGCCCTCCTTGTCGACCAAGACGCAGGCGTTCTGGTCGAAGCGGATGTAGCTGCCGTCCTTGCGACGGGCCTCCTTCTTGGTGCGCACGATGACGCAACGCACGATGTCGCCCTTCTTGACGCCGGAGCCAGGGGTTGCCTCCTGGACAGCGCCGATGATGACGTCACCGAGGCCAGCGTAGCGGCGCTTGGAGCCACCGAGGACCTTGACGCACTTGACGCGCCTGGCGCCGCTGTTGTCAGCGACGTTGAGCATGGTCTCCATCTGAATCATGTGATGTTCCTCCGAACCTATATCCCACCAGAGGTGCACCCACGCGAGCGGCGCACATGGGGAATCCTGGGTGTTCGCTACTTACTTGGCCTTCTCGACAATCTCGACGACGCGCCAACGCTTGGTCTTTGAGAGCGGGCGGGTCTCCATGACCTTCACCGTGTCGCCCAGGCCACACTCGTTGTTCTCATCGTGGCAGTGGAGCTTCTTGGAGATGGTCATCATCTTGCCGTACTTGGGGTGGTGCTTGCGGTAGCTGATCTTCACCGTCACAGTCTTGTCGCCGGAGAGCGAGACGACGGTTCCGGTGCGAACCTTACGCGCGTTCCTGCTTTCGGTCTCTGCCATGTCTTATCTCTCTCCTGCTACTTCTGTGCAGCGGACTTCTCCGCGGCAATCTGACGGGCGCGAATCTCGGTCTGAACGCGAGCGATGTCGCGCTTTACGAGCTTGACGCGAGCGGTGTTGTCCAGCTGGCTGGTGGCCATCTGAAAACGGAGGTTGAAGAGCTCGGCCCTGCTGTCGTCCAGCTTCTTGGCAAGCTCCTCGTCCGAGAGGGCCTGGATGTCCTTGTACTTCATGGTGACTATTCCTCCCCGTCCTGGTCGGCGCGGGTGACGATCTTGGTCTTGATGGGCAGCTTGTGCTGGGCGAGACGCAGGGCCTCCTTGGCGGTAGCCTCGTCGACACCAGCGATCTCGAACATGATGCGGCCCGGCTTCACGACGGCCACCCACTCCTCGGGGTTGCCCTTTCCGGAACCCATGCGGGTCTCTGCCGGCTTCTTGGTGATGGGCTTGTCCGGGAAGATGGTGATCCAGATCTTGCCGCCACGCTTCATCTCACGGGTGATGGCGACACGAGCGGCCTCGATCTGGCGGTTGGTGATCCAGTGAGCCTCCTCGGCCCTCAGGCCGTAGTCGCCAAAGTAGAGCTTGGTGTTGCCCTTGGCGTGGCCCTTCATGGAACCGCGCTGGACCTTGCGGTGAAGAACGCGCTTAGGTGCGAGCATTAACGGCTCCTCCTCTCATTGCGGGCGCGACGGGGACGAGAAGAACCCTCGAGAGCCGGCGTGGGCTTGGGCTGGCCAGGCAGCTTCTCGCCCTGATAAATCCAAACCTTGATGCCGCAGGCACCCATGGTGGTGCGGGCGGTTGCGGTGCCGTAGTCGATGACGGCACGCAGGGTGTGCAGGGGCACGCGACCCTCGCGGTACCACTCGCGACGACCCATCTCGGCGCCGTTAAGGCGGCCGGAGCACTGGATACGAATACCCTTGGCGCCAGCCTTGCGGGCGGACTGGACCGCCTTGCGCATGGCGCGACGGAAGGCAACGCGCTGCTCGAGCTGCTCGGCGATGGACTGGGCGACGAGGTTGGCATCAAGCTCGGGGCGCTTGACCTCGATGACGTCAACGGCAACCTGGCCCTTGCCAACCTTGGCGACCTTCTCGAGCTCGGAGCGCAGGACGTCAATCTCGGCGCCCTTCTTGCCAATCACGATGCCGGGACGGGCGGTGTACAGGGTGACCTTCACCTTGTCGCCAGCGCGCTCGATGTCGACGCGGGAAAGGGCTGCCTTCTCAAGGCGCTTCTCGAGGAACTTGCGGATCTCGAGATCGTTGCCGAGCTTCTCGGCGTAGTTCTTATCGGCGTACCAACGGGAACGCCAGTCCTCGGTGATGCCGAGACGGAAGCCGGTAGGCTGAACCTTCTGACCCATGCTTTCCCTACGCCTCCTTTCGAGGAGCGACGATGACGGTGATGTGGCTCGTGCGCTTGTTGATGCGCGAAGCAGAGCCCTTTGCGCGAGGACGGATGCGCTTGAGCGTGGGGCCCTCGTCGACATAGCAGGCCTTCACGTACAGGTCGTCGCCGCGCAGGCCGTTGTTGTTCTCGGCGTTGGCGATGGCGGAACGCAGGACCTTCGAGACGTCATATGCAGCCGCACGCTTGGTGAACTGCAGGATCTCGAGGGCCTTGTCGACGGGCTTGTTGCGGATGAGGTCCACGACGGCGCGAGCCTTGCGCGGGGCGATGCGCACGTAACGTGCGACGGCCCTGACCTCGTTGGAATCGGTGTTAGCCATTCGAGCTTACCCCCTAGTTAGCCTTGTGGCCACGGAAGGTGCGGGTGGGAGCGAACTCGCCCAGCTTGTGACCGACCATGGACTCGGTGATGTACACGGGAACGTGCTTGCGACCATCGTGAACCGCAATCGTGTGGCCGACCATCTCCGGGTAGATGGTGGAGGAGCGGGACCAGGTCTTGATGACGTCCTTCTTGCCAGCCTCGTTCATAGCGGTGACACGCGCGAGGAGGCGAGTCTCCACGAACGGACCCTTCTTGAGACTTCTGCTCATGCTTTCTTTCTCCTACTACTCGTGTACCGTTACTTGGACTTGCGACGACGGATGATGAGCCTGTTGGAGGCCTTCTTCGGGTCGCGCGTCTTGTAACCCTTGGTGGGCTTGCCCCAGGGCGTCACGGAAGGACGGCCGGAGGTGTGGTTCTTGCCCTCGCCGCCGCCGTGCGGGTGGTCGACAGGGTTCATGACCGTACCACGGACGGTGGGACGGACGCCGGCCCAACGGTGACGACCGGCCTTGCCGATGACGATGTTGGAGTGCTCGGCGTTACCAACCTCGCCAATGGTGGCGCGGCAGGTGAGGAGCACGCGGCGAAGCTCGGAGGACGGGAGACGCAGGATTGCGTAGCCATTGTCCTTGCCCATGAGCTGAACCGAGGTGCCGGCGGAGCGGGCCATAGCCGCGCCCTTGCCAGGCTGGAACTCCACGTTGTGGACGAGCGTACCAACGGGGATTTCGGAGAGCGGCATGCAGTTGCCGGGCTTGATGTCCACGCCGGACTTGCCGGAGATGACGGTGTCGCCGACCTTGAGGCCCTCGGGAGCGAGGATGTAGGCCTTGGCGCCATCGACATAGTGGAGAAGCGCGATGCGAGCGGAGCGGTTCGGGTCGTACTCGATGGTCGCGACCTTGGCCGGCACGTCGTCCTTCAGACGCTTGAAGTCGATGCGACGATACATGCGCTTGTTGCCGCCGCCCTGGTGACGGACGGTGATGCGGCCGTTGTTGTTACGGCCACCCTTCTTGCGCAGCGGCTCAGTGAGCGACTTCTCGGGCTTAGAGGCGGTAATCTCGGAGAAGTCCGAGACCGTCTGGAAGCGCCTGCCTGCGCTCGTAGGCTTGAGGTGTTTGACTGCCATTACTTCTTTCCCTTCTGTTTCCGTTGGCCACCCTGCTCAGGGATTGGCGGGGTGACACCGGATTACCACGGTACCGCGCGTATCCATCATGCGCGGCATGAGAGCCCGGACCCCCGGAGGGGCCGGGCAGGATTGCTACTCGGCGTCGGCCTGCTGCTGGGTAGCGAAGATCTCGATCTGCTCACCGGGGGCGAGCGTCACGATGGCCTTCTTCCAGCTGCGGGTCATGCCAACCTGGTAGCGGACGCGCTTGGCCTTGCCGCGCACGTTGATGGTGTTGACCTTGAGCACGTGGACGTTGAAGAGCTTCTCAACGGCCTCGGCGATCTCCTCCTTGCGAGCCTTCTTGGCAACCTCGAAGGTGTACTTGCCCTGCTCCATGAGGTCGTAAGAACGCTCGGAGACCACGGGGCGGATGATGACGTCGTATGCGGACTGCATTATGCAAGCACCTCCTCGAGCTGCTTCGCGATGTCGGTGGTCATGACGAGGGCACCGTTGTCGATGAGGTTGCGGGCGTTGGCCTCGGAGACGGCGATGCAGTTGACCTTCTCCAGGTTGCGGAAGGAGAGGTAGCTGTTGACGTCATCATCGGGGATGACCACGGTGACGCGCTTGCCCGAAACGCCCAGGGCGTCGAGAACGGCCTTGGCCTGCTTGGTCGAGGGCTTCTCGAAGGTGAGGGAGTCGACGAGGACGAGCTCGGAATCGGCGACCTTGCCGGAGAGCACGGACCTCATAGCGAGCTTGACCATCTTCTTGTTGATGCGCTTGGAGTGGTCACGCGGGGTGGGGCCAAAGACAACGCCGCCGCCGGTCCACTGGGCAGCGCGGATGGAGCCCTGACGGGCACGACCGGTGCCCTTCTGGCGCCAAGGCTTGCGGCCGCCGCCGGAGACCTCGTGACGGTTCTTGGTGGAGTGAGTGCCCTGACGCAGGCAGGCGTCCTGGCAGACCACAACCTGATGGATGACCGGGATGTTCGGCTCGATGCCGAAGACGTCGTCGGAGAGGTCGGCCTGTCCGGCCGCCTGCCCCTCGACGTTCTTGATGTCGTACTTGGACATGAGTCCTCCTTGTTAGCCTAAGTGTGTGCCTACTCGCGTGGGCCCCTAGGCCATGCGGACCTGGACCAGGGCGTTCTTGCCACCGGGCACGGCGCCCTTGATGAGCATGAGGTTCTGCTCGGCATCGACGCGGACGAGCTTGAGGTTCTTGACGGTGACACGCTCGTCGCCCATGTGGCCGTACATGTGAAGGCCCTTGCGGACGCGAGCGGGGTAGGCGCACTGGCCAATGGAGCCAGGCTTACGCTGGTTGCGGCAGCCGTGGGTCATGGGGCCACGGGAGAAGTTCCAGCGCTTGACGGTGCCCTGGAAGCCCTTGCCCTTGGAGGTGCCAATGACGTCGACGGACTTGACGTCCGCGAAGTCGGCGACGGTCACAACGTCGCCGGTGTGGTGCTCCTCGCCGTTCTCGACGCGGACCTCGCGCAGGTAGCGCATGGGCTCGACGCCGTGAGCGGCAAAGTGACCAGCCATGGGCTTGTTGACGTGCTTGGACTTGATGTCTCCGAAGCCAATCTGGACGGCGTCGTAGCCGTCGGTCGCCTTCGTCTTCACCTGCGAGACGGTGCAGGGGCCAGCCTGGATGACGGTGACGGGGACGACGTTGTCGTCCTCATCCCACACCTGCGTCATTCCGAGCTTGCGGCCAAGAATCGTGCTGACCATGCTCATTCCTTACCCTCGGTGGTCATGGGACCATTGGGCAGCTCCTCTGCCCTCCCCAGCGGACCACGTCCTGTAGAAGCGGCGCATGGGGGCGAGACACAACTCTCCCCTTTAGCGCAGCCTGTCTAGTTTACACGCAGGACCGGGCATTCACAATGTCTTCGCAGATTTTCTTGGCCCCAGGAGCTGGGGATTCGCATTCCGCGCCGTCGGGCGTATCCATAGGGCCCAAACGGCGTCAGGCGCCACCCTACTGCTGGCGCGGAGTGGTCCCGTTAGCCGGAATAAAGGAGCCCATAACACGCTGGCGCTCGAGCTTCTCGTGCATATGGTCGCGGGCGAGAAGAACGATCGAGAGCACCTCCATCGCTATGCCAAGAATAAGGAGACAGAACCCGGCGCCCAAGTTGACGTAGTACACGGTGTACGTGGAGTTAAGCAGCATGAGACCCACCGAGCATATCTCGAAAAGGGCAAATGCGGTGGTAATTGAGCTGAGTACCAGCGCGGCAGTACGACGACGAAGCATGGGAAGCACGGCGGTGCCAATGGCGAGAAGTACGAGCACCGCCCCATCCGGGGCATCCGTAAGCGCAACGGAGTAGTCGTAGCTCGAGCCAGAGACGATGAGGAACGGCAGGAAGGCCGCAATGCCCATGAGAAGCGCAGCGGCGAGCGTAACGAGCTCAGACGCTGTCACAGCCTTGGGGGAATGCGCGGGGGCGCTTGCAAGGGACACCTGCTGCGGTTGCGCCTGTGGCTGAGCTTGCTGTCCGGCAGGAGCGGCGGTGGCCGAAGCAGCCGCGCTCCTTGAGGGCCACGAAAGGTCAAAGCCGCAGTTGGGGCAGAACTTCTCCGTGCCGCCAAGCTTCTTTCCACACTGAGGACAGAACATGCAACCCCCTAGCCTCGTGAACCAACAGTCTAGATACTACCCGTATGCATGCAATCGATTTGCCGGGCACATCAATCCCACGCGGAATCGAAATGCCGGGCAATTCAATCCCGCATACGAAAAGGGACCCGTCTCCTCGCAGAGACGGGTCCCTCTCAGGCGCTAGGTTGCTTGGACTAGAGCTTAATCTCGATGTCCACGCCCGCAGGAAGGTCGAGACGCATAAGCGAGTCGACGGTGGAGCTGCTGGGGTCGAGGATGTCGATGAGGCGCTTGTGGGTGAGCATCTCAAACTGCTCGCGGGAATCCTTGTCCTTGTGGGGCGAGCGGATGACCGTGTAAAGGTTGCGCTCGGTGGGCAGGGGGATGGGGCCGGAAACGCGGGCGCCCGTCTTCTGGGCAGTGTCCACGATGAGCTTGGCGGACTGGTCGACGACCTCGTGATCGTAGCCCTTGAGGCGAATCCTGATCTTCTGGCTTGACACTGTAAACCTCCGTAAATGAGCTATCGCTCGTGGTCGTTAACTAGGAAGCGGTGCCGCCGGCCTTGGCGACGATCTCGTCGCGGACGGCCTTCGGAACGGGCTCGTAAGCGCTGAACTGCATGGTGTAGCTCGCGCGACCCTGCGTCTGGGAGCGGAGGTCGGTAGCGTAGCCAAACATCTCACCCAGGGGCACCTTGGCGCGAATGACCTTGGTGTCCTTGCGATCCTCCATGCCCTCGATCTTGCCGCGGCGAGAGGACAGGTTGCCCATGACGTCACCCATGTACTGCTCGGGGGTCTCGACCTCGACCTCCTCGATGGGCTCGAGAAGGACAGGATCGGACTTCTTGAGGGCGTCCTTGATCGCCATGGAGCCGGCGATCTTGAAGGCGGCCTCGGAGGAGTCGACCTCGTGGTAGGAGCCGTCGACGAGGGTCACCTTGATGTCGACCACGGGGTAGCCGGCGATGACGCCACTCTCCAGGGCCTCCTGGATGCCCTTGTCGATCGAGGGGATGTACTCCTTGGGCACGACGCCGCCGACGATGGCGTTGACGAACTCGTAGCCCTTGCCCTCCTCGTTGGGCTCCATGTCGATGATCGCGTGACCATACTGGCCGCGGCCACCAGACTGGCGGACGAACTTGCCCTCGGCGTGCTGCACGGCGTGGCCAGCGGTCTCGCGGTAGGCGACCTGCGGCTTGCCCACGTTGCAGTCGACCTTAAACTCACGGCGCAGGCGGTCGACGATGATCTCGAGGTGAAGCTCGCCCATGCCGGCAATGATGGTCTGGCCGGTCTCCTGGTCGGTGTGTACGCGGAAGGTCGGGTCCTCCTCGGCCAGCTTGGCGAGACCAACGGACATCTTCTCCTGCTCGGCCTTGGTCTTGGGCTCAACGGCAACGTCGATGACGGGATCGGCGAACTTAATGGACTCGAGGATGATGGGCTTGTGCTCGTCGCAGAGGGTGTCACCGGTCTGGGTGTTCTTGAGGCCAACGCAGGCAACGATGTCGCCGGCAGAGCACTCCTCACGGTCAACACGGTCGTTGGCGTTCATCTCGAGGATGCGGCCCAGGCGCTCCTTGCTGTCCTTGACGGAGTTGTAGACATAGGAGCCTGCCTCCGCCTGGCCAGAGTACACGCGGATGTAGGTGAGCTTGCCCACGTACGGGTCGGTCATGATCTTGAAGGCCAGGGCCGCGAAGGGCTCCTTGGGATCCGCGTGACGGACCTCGGGCTCACCCTTGAGGTTCTTGCCATCGATCTCGGGAACGTCAAGCGGGCTGGGCAGGTAGTCCACGACGGCGTCGAGGAGCTCCTGGATGCCCTTGTTCTTGTAGGCGGAGCCCACGAAGACGGGGTTGAGCTCGTTGGCGATGACGCCCTTGCGGATGGCGGCCTTGAGGAGGTCGACGGGGATGTCCTGCTCCTCGAGGACGGCCTCCATGAGGTCGTCAGAGAAGTTGGAGGCTGCGTCGAGCAGCTCCTCGCGCTTCTCCTGGGCGAGGTCGGCAAACTCCTCCGGGATGGTATCCATGGGCTCGGGGTAAATCATGCCCTTGGCGTCTTCCTTGAAGTCCCACGCGGTCATGGTGACCAGGTCGATGAGACCCCAGAAGTTGGACTCGGAGCCCATGGGGATCTGCGCGGCCACGGCGGGGGCGGAGAGGCGCTCCTTCATCGTGTCGATGGCGTGGAAGAAGTCCGCACCCACGCGGTCGAACTTGTTGATGAAGGCGATGCGGGGGACGTTGTACTTTGCAGCCTGACGCCACACGGTCTCGGACTGGGGCTGGACGCCGGCGACGGCGTCGAACACGGCGACGGCACCGTCAAGGACGCGCAAGCAGCGCTCGACCTCGGCCGTGAAGTCAACGTGGCCCGGGGTGTCGATGATCTGGATGACGTGGTCCTTCCAGAAGCACGTGGTGGCCGCAGAGGTGATGGTCACGCCGCGCTCCTGCTCCTGGACCATCCAGTCCATGGTGGCAGCGCCGTCGTGGACCTCGCCAATCTTGTGGGTCTTGCCGGTGTAGTAGAGGATGCGCTCGGTAGTGGTGGTCTTACCGGCATCGATGTGGGCCATGATGCCGATGTTTCGCAGGTCTTCGAGCTTGTACTTCATCTGTGCCATATACTGCTACCCCCAACTAGAAGCGGTAGTGAGAGAACGCGCGGTTGGCCTCGGCCATCTTATAGAGGTCCTCGCGACGCTTGACGGAGGCGCCCACGCCATTGGCGGCATCCATAATCTCGTTGGCGAGACGCTCGGCCATGGTCTTCTCCTTGCGGGCGCGCGAGAAGGTCACGAGCCAGCGGATGGCCAGAGTGGTGGCACGACGGGAGTTGACCTCCATGGGCACCTGGTAGGTGGCGCCACCGACGCGCTTAGGCTTGACCTCGAGCGTAGGACGGATGTTGTCCATGGCCTTCTTGAAGACGGAGAGGGGATCCTCGCCGGTCTTCTCGGCGACCATGTTGAAGGCACCGTAGACGATGCGCTCCGCGGTGGCCTTCTTGCCATCGAGGAGGACCTTGTTGATGAGCTGGGTCACGAGGCGGTTGTTGTAGACGGCGTCAGGCTGGACCTCACGACGCACTGCTGCTGCACGACGCGGCATGTTTGTATCTCCCTAGAACAGTTGGCTTGCGTTGCTTGTGATGGTTTACTTGCCGCGCTTGGCGCCGTAGCGGGAACGGGCCTTCTTGCGGTTCTGGACGGCAGCGCAGTCATAGGCGCCACGGATGATCTTGTAACGGACACCAGGGAGGTCACGGACACGGCCACCACGGATGAGCACGATGGAGTGCTCCTGCAGGTTGTGGCCCTCGCCGGGGATGTAGGCGGTGACCTCGATGCCGTTCACGAGGCGCACGCGGGCGACCTTGCGGAGGGCGGAGTTAGGCTTCTTGGGCGTGGTGGTGAAGACGCGGGTGCAGACGCCACGCTTCTGGGGGTTGTGCTGGAGCGCGGCGTTCTTGGACTTGGCCTTGACGCTCACGCGGCTGTGGCGGACGAGCTGGTTAATGGTAGGCAAAGTTCTCTCCTTTTATACCTATCTACGTGCGTGTACACGAATCTTAAGGGCAGCGCAGCACCGTCACCCTGGATTGGCGCGAGGTGATACGTTACGCGCGCCCGCTGCAGTTGTCAAAAAGCCACGGGACCGGGCGTATCCCTTCTTCACGTGACGCACACGCAACTGGGGCGTCTGGGCACGAGAAGGGCGGGGGCCACCTGCGTGGCACCCCGCCCATCACCGCAACGCTTGATGGAGCTAGCGTTTCCGCTACTCCTCCTCGTCGTCATCCAGACCAAGGACAGTCCTGCCGATGGCGTCCGTTGCCACGATGGCTGCATAGAGCTCGTCGGGCGTGACGTCACCTGCCAGGTTGTGGATCGTCTCGCCGGGGACGCAGGCGTTCTTGGCGATGGTGCGAATCTCGTCGTCGGTGGTGATGCCCAGCTCCTTCAGCGTGACCGGCAGGCCAACCTCGAGGCAGAACTCCTGCACGTCGAGGAACTCCTCCTCCGTTGCGCCCTCGAGCGTGAGCTGCACCAGGGTGCCAAAGGCCACGCAGTTGCCGTGGGGCACGGTGTGACCACCGAGCGAGGTAAGGCCGTTGTAGAAGGAGTGCGCCGCCGCGCAGTTGACGTTGTCAGCACCAATGCCGGAGAGGTAGACGTTGGCCTCGATAATGGCGTCCAGGGCAGGCGTCACCACGTGCTTCTCGCACGCGGCAAGCGCCTGGGTGCCGTAGTCGCGCAGCGTCTGGTAGCAGAGCTTGGCGAGCGCCATGCCGGCACGCGTGATGCCCGTGCCCTCGAGGCTGGGAGACTCGGTGCGGATGGATGCGCGGCCCTCGAAGTAGGTGCCCAGGGCGTCACCCATGCCGGCGACCAGGAAGCGCACCGGGGCGTTTGCGATGACCTGGGAATCAACCATGACGGCATCGGGGTTGGTGGGATAGAAGAGGTACTTGTCAAAGCTGCCGTCGTCGTTGTAGATGACCGAGAGACCCGTGCAGGGCGCGTCGGTGGCTGCGACGGTGGGGATGATCACCACGTGCTTGCCGGTATAGTAGGCCGTGGCCTTGGCGGTGTCGACGGCAGAGCCGCCACCCACGGCCACCACGGCATCGATGCTGTCCTCCTCGACGATTGCCTTCATCTTGGCAATCTCGCCCTTGCTCGAGATGCCGCCAAAGATCTCGTAGCGACGGTAGTCGCCTGCGTCGCCAAAGCTCTCCTCAAGCTGGTCATGGCAGGCCTTGTAGCCGCTCTTCGAGCACACGAAGAGCCAGCGCTTGCCCATATAGCCCATCTCGTCCTTGAACTTGAGCAGGGCACCCTTGCCCTGGACGTACTTCAGGGGCTCACGCATTGCACGCAACAGCTTCATGGCGGTTCCCTTCTGTCATTGCGGCCGTGGCCTTCTCCACGGCATACGCAGTTGACAGTATTCCCATCATGTCAGCCTGAGATAGGCCACCGCCACCGAAAGCGAAATTTTCCGGTGGCGGCGAGGTTCAAGCAATGATGTATGTTGGGCTATCTAGCGCAGAACGCGCATGACGTTGAGCACACAGAGCACCATGACGCCCACGTCACCAAAGACGGCGAGCCACATGGGGGCGAGACCAACCACGGCAAGGCAGAGGATGGCGACCTTCACCGCAATGGCAAAGACAATGTTCTGACGGGCGATGCGGATGGCGCGGCGGGCAATACGGATGGCCACGGCAATCTTGGAGGGCTTGTCATCCATGAGAACCACGTCCGCGGCCTCGATGGCGGCATCCGAGCCCATGGCGCCCATGGCAATTCCCACGTCCGCGCGGGCGAGGACCGGCGCATCGTTGATGCCGTCACCCACAAAGGCGAGCGTGGCGTCGCCCTCGCGCTCGCCGAGGAGACGCTCAACCTGATCAACCTTACCCACAGGGAGAAGCTCTGCGTGGTACTCGTCAAGTCCGAGTTCGCGGGCGACGCTTGCCGCAGCATCCTCGCGGTCGCCGGTGAGCATTACGCAGCGGTGGACTCCCTCGGCCTTGATGTTGGCAATCGCCTCTCGAGAGTCGTCCTTGACCTCGTCGGAGATGTGGATGTGACCGGCATACTCGCCGTCCACGGCCACGTGCACCACAGTCCCCCCAGCGGTATGGCAGCCCTGCCAGGTGGCACCCACCTCATCCATCAGGCGGTCGTTGCCAACTGCCACCCTATGGCCGTTGACCGTGGCAAGCACGCCGTGGCCGGCCTCCTCGGTAACGTCAGTCACGGTGCAGCCGTCGTGATCACTGGGATAGGCATCGCGAAGCGCGGCCGCGATGGGGTGCGTGGAGTTGTGCTCCACATGAGCGGCCAAGTGGAGGAGCTGCTCTTCGGTCAGATGCGACGGGTGGACCGTGGTGACCTTGAAGACGCCCTTGGTGAGCGTGCCCGTCTTGTCGAAGACAACGGTCTGCGCCTTTGCCAGAGCCTCGAGGTAGTTCGACCCCTTCACGAGGATGCCGTGCTTGGAGGCGCTGCCGATGCCACCAAAGAACGTGAGGGGCACCGAGAGGACCAGCGCACAGGGGCACGAGACCACGAGGAAGGTGAGAGCGCGCAGGAGCCACTTGGCGAAGTTGGCGCCAAAGTCACCCGAGACGAGCGGCGGAAGCACAGCCACTGCAATGGCCAGGTAGACCACGATGGGCGTATAGACCTTGGCAAAGCGCTTGATGAACTTCTCGGAGCGGGACTTATTGGAGCCGGCATTCTTGACCATGTCGATGATCTTGCTTGCCGTGGACTCGCCAAAGGCCTTGGTCACGCGCAGGCGAAGCACGCCGGAAAGGTTCACGCAGCCAGAGAACGCAGCCTCGCCGGGCTTGACGGAGCGCGGCACGGACTCGCCGGTGATGGCGCGGGTGTCGAGGCTTGAGGTGCCTTCAATCACGGTTCCGTCGAGGGGGATCTTCTCGCCAGGCTTTACCAGGATGACCTCCCCCACCTGCACCGAATTGGGGTCGACAACGGCCACCTCGCCGTTGCGCTCGACGTTTGCGGTATCGGGGCGGATGTCCAGGAGCTCCTTGATCGAGCGCTTGGAATTGCCCTCGGCGATGCCCTCGAAGAGCTCACCCACCTGGAAGAAGAGCATTACGAAGACGGCCTCGGCAAACTGGGGCTCTCCGCCGGGCACAAAGCCAATGAGCAGGGCACCAATGGTGGCGATGGACATGAGGAAGTCCTCATCGAAGGGGTGCCCATGCGCCACAGACTCGGCGGCCTCGGCAATCACGCTACCTCCCGCGACCACGTAGGACGGCAGGTAGATGAGGAGCTGCGCCCAGAGCGGCAGGTCTGTCAGGCGCTGGATGATAACTGCCGCGACGAGAAGCACCGCGGCTACGATGATGCGACGCATGAGGACCGACGGGTCCTCGTCGTCATCGTCCTCTTCGCCACCGTCACCCTCGCCTTCGAGCGCCTCCTCGTCATCATCGGCGCAGGTAGCGCAGGTGACCTTCTCGTCCTTCTCTTCACCCTCGTGGTGGCAGCATGAGCAAGACATCGTGTCCTCCATTGGTTCAGCCGTACACCTTGGCGCTCATGTGTCTAATCCAGTGAACACATGAGCACGTGTTCATACGTACACTACCATGTTGGTGCATATGGGTCAATGGAGGTCCCGCGCCCAGCGCACGGCACTCTTCCCCGCCACCGTTCTTTGCAGGCATATCTGAAACGGACGTAAAGCTTCCACAGTTCCCCGCTCCCGATTTAGAAAAATGAGACTTTTTCTGCGGCTGGCGTGTGTTCCTTGCGCGTATCCCGCGGTCCTCTCCGATTTATTGCGCGATATTCTTTGCCAAATCTGCGTCATCCCAGTTGGGTGATTAGTCATCAAGGAAATTCGCGCAATAAATGCGGCGTGGAGGAGAGATTGAGGAGGAGACATCCACCTACAGCCAAGCCTCAACGAGCGGCAAAGCGACCCCGCCCGCATCCCTGTTCTTTGTCGGTTTTTGAGAAGTCAGACGGACGATTGCGCAGGTCAAGAGTATCGCAGTTCTCAGATTCCGCTAGAGAACACCGTTTTGTGTACGGAGGACATCGCTAGGAGACAGCCGAGAGAAACGGCATCTGAGCGTGACCTACTCCTCGCTGGCACGCACGGGCTCGGCGGCGTGCAGCAGGCCAACGGAGATGAGGGTGGTCACATGTTCGTCTGCCAGCGAGTAGATCACCCGACGTCCGTCTCGGCGGGCAGTCACCAACCCTCGGTCGCGCAGCAGCCGTAGCTGGTGCGATATTGCCGACTGCGAGACGGCGCAGATCTCCTCAAGGTCAGAGACGCTCTTCTCGCCCAGCGAGAGCGCCCCCAGAATGCGGAAGCGCGTCAGGTCAGAGAGCGCGTCAAAAATCTGCGTGGCGTCATAGACCACGTCGTCGTTAGAAAGGTACTCGTCGAGAAGGCCCCTCGAGCACGCCTCATTCATGGGTCCTCCCCCCACCGTTGGCGGCACAATCAACTCTCATTCTGGTTCATGGTACCCGGTTACCGCTTGGCTGGCACACGAGCCCATTTGCCGTAGGTCAACAGCACGGCGGGCCAACGCATAAGACCATTATCTTTAGCCCATGGGGAAGATCGCGCTACCACACCTATTGAACTTGAATGGCAGAGGAGAGCCCCACGGAGAACGGCCCCCGCTCAAAGGCTGGCTACCACGCCTACGCACAGGCATCGGTTGTCATTGGAATACTTGCCGCCTCGCTCCCGGCTGGAGTAGCAAAGATCGCGTGTTGGGTCGTCCTTCTCCCCTCCGTGCTCGCCTTCCCTTACATGACAAGAAGGTTTGACATACCCATGGGCAGCAGGCTTTTCGTGATCACGCATGCCATCTTGTACAGCCTGCTCTGGCTGCTCCTTGGCGCCAACGCACTTGGCGTCCAGCTCCCCTACGACACGCTGTACGTTGCGTGGATCGTGGTACTTCTTGGCGCAGCCTGTACGCAGGGCTTCATCAAAGCACGCAAGCGCTCGCACACAAAACGGGCCCCGACGCGATGCCGGGGCCCGTCTATCTATCTGTGCGGCAGGTTCGCCACCTGGCCCGTGCGTGGGCTACTCGTTGTTCTCGTCACCGTCATCGGAGGCGTTTTCCTGCTTGACCACCTGCGAGAGCAGGTCATCCAGAGAGCCCAGGTCCTCGTTGATGACATCGGAGTCGCTGGACCGCGCGTCAGCGGAGCCGCCGATGAGCTCGTCGTCGTAGTGGTGCTTGGCAGGAGCCGCGGTGCCCAGCATGATGTCCGAATCAGCGTCGGGCGAGAAGACCATGTTGAGGAGCTGCGAGAGGTCCTCGGAGTCTGCCTCGTCGTCATCCGGCTCGAGGATGTAGAGCAGGCCGCGCGCCTCGAGGCCGTCGCGGAGCTCCTCGATGGCCTTTGCGCCAATGCCGTCAATGCGCAGCAGGTCATCCTCGGTCTTGCCGATGAGGTCGCCCACGGTCTCGATGCCCACCTCGCTGAACTTGTTGGTCCAGCGCTGCGAGACGCCAAGGTCGTCGAAGAGGTAAAGCTTGGCATCCTCGCTGGAGAGGGTGCGGCCGTTCTTCGAGTAGACCCCGCCGTAACCGTAGTCGTCGCCCACCCAGTCGAGCTGCTTGGGGAGCTTCTCCTCGATGCCCTTGAGCTCGTCGGGCGCCCACTCGGGCAGGCTCTGCGCCTGAGGGGAGGTGGGACCATCGATCTTGGTGCCGTGGTAGGTGAGCTCGACGCCACGGTACGCGGAGAGACCGGTGCCGGCGGGAATCTGCTTGCCCACGATGACGTTGGACTTGAGGTCGAGCAGGTGGTCCACGTCACCGGCAATGGAGGAGTCGGTGAGCACGCCAGCGGTACGGATGAACGACGCGCTGGAGAGCCAGGAGTCGATGGAGCTTGCCACCTTGAGCGTACCAAGGATGACGGGCTCTGCCTCGGGCGGGGTGCCGCCAGCCAGGGCAACGTTGCGCACCGTGTCGGCAAAGACGTAGCGGTCCACGTACTGGCCGAGGAGGTACTGGGAGTCGCCGGGGTTGGTCACCTGGACGCGGCGCAGCATCTGGCGGGCAATGACCTCGATGTGCTTGTCGTTGAGGTCAACGCCCTGGGAGGTGTAGACGTCCTTGACGGAGGCAACAAAGGTGTGCATCGTCGACTCGATGTCGGTGAGCTTGCGCAGCTTGCGGAAGTTGACGAAGCCACGGGTAATCTGGTCACCGGCGCGGACCTCGACGCCGTCCTCCATGCCCGGCATGAAGCGCGCGGACGCGGGGATGCGCCACTCCTCGAGGATGCGAGAGCGGTCGTCGGTGTCAACGATGCGGATGAGGTACTCGGTCTGCTCGGGCGTGACGAGCAGGGTGCCCGAGACGGGCGCGAGGTCTGCCTCGCGGCCAAGGATCTTCTCGTTGACGTTGCCGACGACGTCGAACATGCGGGCAACCGTGGGGAGGCCCTGCGTGATGTCGTCAGCGCCAGCGACGCCGCCGGAGTGAATCGTACGCATCGTAAGCTGGGTACCCGGCTCGCCGATGGACTGGGCAGCGATGATGCCAACGGCCGTGCCAATGTTGACGGGACGACGGGTCGAGAGGTCCCAGCCGTAGCACTTCTGGCAGACGCCGTACTTGGACTTACAGGTGAGAAGGGCCCTGAGCTGGACCTTCTTGAGACCATGGGCAACGAGCTTCTTGAGGTCTTCCTTGGACTCGATGTAGCCGTCACGGGGGATGAGAACCTCGCCGGTGGCAGGGTCAACGATGTCGTTGAGTGCGCAGCGGCCAATAAGGTCGGCGTCCACGTCGGTCTCGCCCGGCTTGATGAGCGGGTAGGTCACGGCCTCGTCGGTGCCGCAGTCCTCCTCGCGAACAATGACATCCTGGGCAACGTCGACCAGACGGCGGGTAAGGTAGCCGGAGTCGGACGTGTGGGACGCCGTATCCACGAGGCCCTTACGGGCGCCGTAGGTGGAGATGAAGTACTCGAGCGGCAGCAGGCCCTCACGGAAGTTTGCCTTAATGGGCAGGTCGATGGTATCGCCGGACATATCGGCCATGAGGCCACGCATACCGGCGAGCTGGCGGAGCTGCGTCTTGGAACCACGGGCGCCGGAGTCGGCCATCATGTAGATGGGGTTGTCCTCGGCGAAGCCCTCGAGCATCTTGGAGCCAAGCTTGTTGGTGCACTCGGTCCAGGCGTTGACGACCTCCACGTGGCGCTCCCTCTCGGAGAGGAAGCCGTCCTCGTAGTACTCGTTAATCTCGTCGACCTTGTCCTGCGCCTCGTCGAGCATCTCCTGCTTCTCAGACGGGATGACAGCATCCCAGACCGAGACCGTCAGGCCGGCCACGGTTGCGTAGTGGAAGCCCGTCTCCTTGATAGCGTCGAGGATGGGCTCGACGTCCGCGGTGCTGTAGCGATCGCACGCGTCGTTGACGAGGTTCTTGATGTCGCCCTTGTTCATCTTGTAGTTGATGAAGGGATAGTCAGCGGGCAGGCAGCGCGTGTTGAAGATCACGCGGCCAACGGTGGTCTCGACACGCACCGCGTGATCGGTGACGTCGTAGTCCACAGGGCTGTTCCACTTGTCGAAGGTGCGGAAGATCCTGCGACCGTCCTCGACCACGTTGGCGTCCTGGGGCCTCACGCGAACCTTGATGTTGGCCTGGATGTCCAAGTCGTCGCGGTTGTCGAAGGCGAGAATGGCGTCGTCGAAGTCCGCGAAGACGCGGCCCTCGCCCTCGGCGCCGTCCTTGGCGGTGGTGAGGAAGTACGTGCCAAAGACCATGTCCTGAGAAGGCACGGTAACGACCTCGCCGGAGGCAGGCTTGCGCAGGTTGTTGGTCGAGAGCATGAGGACGCGCGCTTCGGTCTGCGCCTGCGTGGAGAGAGGCACGTGGACCGACATCTGGTCGCCGTCGAAGTCGGCGTTGAAGGGGGCGCACACCAGCGGGTGCAGATGGATGGCCTTGCCCTCAACAAGGACCGGCTCGAAGGCCTGGATGGAGAGGCGGTGCAGCGTAGGTGCACGGTTGAGGAGCACCAGGCGGTCCTGGATGACCTCGTCGAGCACGTCCCAGACGGCGGGCATGCCGCGGTCGATGGCGCGCTTGGCGCCCTTGATGTTCTCGACCTTGCCCAGCTCGACCAGGCGGCGCATCACGAAGGGCTTGAAGAGCTCGAGCGCCATGGCCGAAGGCAGGCCGCACTGGTGCAGCTTGAGGTGCGGGTCGACGACGATGACCGAACGGCCGGAGTAGTCGACACGCTTGCCCAGCAGGTTCTGGCGGAAGCGGCCCTGCTTGCCCTTGAGGGCCTCGGCGAGCGACTTGAGCGGGCGTCCGCCACGGCCGGTGACGGGACGACCACGGCGGCCATTGTCGAAGAGGGCGTCCACGGACTCCTGGAGCATGCGCTTCTCGTTGTTGACGATGATTGCGGGAGCGTCAAGGTCGAGCAGGCGCTTGAGTCGGTTGTTGCGGTTGATCACGCGACGGTAGAGGTCGTTGAGGTCGGACGCAGCAAAGCGGCCACCGTCGAGCTGCACCATGGGGCGCAGGTCGGGCGGGATCACGGGGATGACGTCCAGGATCATGTTGGCGGGGTCGTTGCCGCCCTTGAGGAAGGCGTCGACGATCTCCAGGCGCTTGATGGCCTTCTCGCGCTTCTGCTTCTGGGAGTCCTCGGACGCGATGATGGCGCGAAGCTCGGTGGCCTCCTTCTCGAGGTCGATGCCACGGAGCAGCTCACGCACAGCCTCGGCGCCCATGCCGCCCTTGAAGTAGATGCCGTAGTAGCGCTTGAGCTCGGAGAAGAGCGCCTCATCGGAGATGAGCTGGCGCTTCTCGAGCTGCATGAACTGCTCGTAGGCCTCGCGGCGCAGCGCCTTCTCCTCCTCGTACTCCTCCTCGAGATCGGCGATACCGGCACGGACCTCCTCCTCGGAGAGGGGCTCGACGTCGTCAAACTCGTCACCGGTGGCCTGGCCCTGCTCCTTCAGACGCTCGATCTGGTCGTCACGCTCGGCGTCCAGCTCCTCGAGGTCTGCGGCTAGCTCCTCCTTGAGGTCGTCGGCATCGGCCTCGCGGGCCTCGGTGTCGACGTCGGTAATCACGTAGCTTGCGAAGTAGAGGACCTTCTCGAGGTCCTTGCTCTTCATGTCGAGCAGACGCGACATGGGGAAGCTCGCGGGGCTCTTGAAGTACCAGATGTGGCTCACGGGCGCGGCGAGCTCGATGTGGCCCATGCGCTCGCGGCGCACCTTGGCGGTGGTCACCTCAACGCCGCAGCGCTCGCAGATGATGCCCTTGAAGCGAATGCCCTTGTACTTGCCGCAGGCGCACTCCCAGTCCTTGACGGGACCAAAAATCTTCTCGCAGAACAGGCCATCCTTCTCGGGCTTGAGCGTGCGGTAGTTGATCGTCTCGGGCTTCTTGACCTCGCCGTGCGACCAGCTGCGAATCTGGTCAGCAGAGGCGAGAGAGATCTTGATAGCGTCGAAGTCGGTGGTATCGAATTCTGCCACAGTCGCTACTCCTTATCGCTGTTGGCGTCGCCGACGAGGTCGTCGGACTCGCCGAGGTCGCGGGCAAGGCCCTTGACGAGGTCATCGGTGGTGTTGATGTTGGCGAAGACGTCCACGGGGTTCTCCTTGACCGCGGCCTTCTTCTCCTCCTCGGGCTTGGGCTCGGCCTTCTTCTTGTAGGAAATGGGCTCGATATCGAGCGCGAGGGAGCGCATCTCCTTGACGAGGACCTTGAAGGACTCGGGGATGCCAGGCGAAGGAACGTTCTCGCCCTTGACGATGGCCTCGTAGGTCTTCACACGACCGTTGGTGTCGTCGGACTTGATGGTCATCATCTCGTGCAGGACGTTTGCCGCGCCGTAGGCGTAGAGGGCCCAGACCTCCATCTCGCCGAAGCGCTGGCCGCCGAACTGAGCCTTGCCGCCCAGGGGCTGCTGCGTGACGAGGCTGTAGGGGCCGGTCGAACGCGCGTGGATCTTGTCGTCGACCATGTGGCCGAGCTTCAGGATGTAGGAGGTGCCCACCGTGATGGGGCTCTTGAACGCCTCGCCCGTGCGGCCGTCGTAGAGCGTGGTCTTGCCGCGATCGTTGAGCTGCGGCACGAAGTCAGCGTTCATGTGCTTGCCGTACTCCAGCATGGCCTTGTTCATGAGGTTCACGTTGGTACGGCGGATGATCTCGGCGACCTCTTTGTCGGTCGCGCCGTCAAAGACGGGCGTGGCCACGGGGATGGGGCCGGGAACGTAGGTCTTGGAGTCCGGCGTGGTGTCATCCCAGCCGTGGGTAGCGCCCCAGCCAAGGTGGCACTCGAGCAGCTGGCCCACGTTCATACGAGAAGGAACGCCCAGGGGGTCGAGAAGGACGTCCACAGGCGTGCCGTCGGCCATGTAGGGCATGTCCTCAACGGGCAGAACCTTGCAGACAACGCCCTTGTTGCCGTGGCGGCCGGAGATCTTGTCGCCCTGCTGGATCTTGCGGCGCTGAGCAACGAAGACGCGGACGAGCTCGTTCACGCCAGGCTGGAGGTCGTCTCCGGCCTCGCGGCTAAAGCGAACGACGTCGACGACGCGGCCGTAGGCACCGTGAGGCATCTTGAGCGAGGTGTCGCGCACATCGTGGGCCTTGGCGCCAAAGATGGCACGGAGCAGGCGCTCCTCGGCCGTGAGGGCCGTCTCGCCCTTGGGCGTAACCTTGCCCACCAGGATGTCGCCGGGGCCGACCTCGGCACCGATGCGGATGATGCCGTCATCGTCGAGGTTTGCGAGCATCTCCTCAGACTGGTTGGGAATCTCGCGGGTAATCTCCTCAGGACCGAGCTTGGTGTCGCGGGCATCGATCTCGTGACGGGAGATGTTGATCGAGGTGAGCAGGTCCTCCTGGACCACACGGTCGGAGACGATGATGCCGTCCTCGTAGTTGTAGCCCTCCCACGGCATGTAGGCCACGGTGAGGTTCACGCCGAGCGCGAGCTCGGAGTGATCGATCGAGGTGCCGTCAGCCAGGGGCTGGCCAGCCTCTACGTGATCGCCCACGTGCACGATGGGGCGGTGGTTGATGCAGGTGCTCTGGTTGGAGCGCTGGTACTTGGGCAGGTCGTACTCCTCGGCGCCGCGCTCGTCAGAGTAGACAACCACGTGAGCGGCGTCGACCTTGTCGACAACACCAGCGTGAGCCGCGCGGATGACCTCGCCGGAGTCGAGGGCGGCACGGGCCTCCATGCCTGTGCCCACGTACGGGGCGTGCGGACGAATCAGAGGCACGGCCTGGCGCTGCATGTTGGCGCCCATGAGGGTACGCTTGGCGTCATCGTGCTCGAGGAACGGGATGAGGTTCGCGGCGACGGAGAGCATCTGGCGGGGCGAGACGTCCACGAAGTCGACGTCAGAGACCTCGACTTGTGCGGGGGCACCAAAGGAGCCGTCGAAGTCGCGCGTACGGGCGATGACTCGGTCGGGGTTGGTGATGTTGCCCTTGGAGTCAACGACCACAAAGCGGCGCGTCTTGGGGTCAACGGGGGTGTTGGCCGGCGCGATGTTGTGGTTCTCCTCCTCGTCAGCGGTCATCCACACGATCTCGTCGGTAACCTTGCCGTCGACGACCTTGCGGTACGGGGCCTCAATGAAGCCATAGTCGTTCACGTGCGCATAGAGGGCCAGCGAGCCGATGAGGCCGATGTTGGGGCCCTCGGGGGTCTCGATGGGGCACATGCGGGAGTAGTGCGAGTTGTGGACGTCGCGGACGGCCGTGGGCACGTTGGTGCGGCGGCTGGAACCGGACTTGTGGCCGGCAAGGCCGCCAGGGCCAAGGGCCGAGAGACGACGCTTGTGCGTGAGGCCGGCCAGCGGGTTGGCCTGGTCCATGAACTGCGACAGCTGAGAGGAGCCGTAGAACTCCTTGATGGCCGCCACAATCGGGCGAATGTTGATCAGCGACTGCGGCGTGATGTCGTCAGCGTCCTGGGAAGCCATACGCTCGCGCACGACGCGCTCCATGCGGCTCATGCCAATGCGGAACTGGTTCTGGACGAGCTCGCCCACGGTGCGCACGCGACGGTTGCCAAAGTGGTCGATGTCATCGGTGTGCTTGGTCTCGTCGCCGGCGTGGAGGGCAAGGAGGTAGCGCAGGGCCGCCACGATGTCCTCGCTGGTGATCACGCGCTCGTTGGAATCGACATCAAGGCCGAGCTTCTTGTTGACCTTGTAGCGGCCAACGCGAGCCAGGTCGTAGCGCTGCGGGTTGAAGTAGAGGCCGTCGAGCAGCGAGCGTGCGGAGTCGACGGTTGGAGGCTCGCCGGGGCGCTGACGGCGGTAGATCTCGAGAAGGGCGTCCTCGCGCGTGGTCGCAACGTCGCGCTCGATGGTCGAGCGGACAACGTCGGAGTCGCCGAGGAGCGAGAGGATTTCGTCGTCGGTCTCGGCGATGCCAAGGGCACGCAGGAAAGACGTCGCGCTCTGGCGACGCTTGCGGTCGATGGAGACCACAAGGTGGCCGCGCTTGTCGACCTCGAACTCAAGCCATGCGCCGCGCGCGGGAATGAACTGAACGCGGTGGACGAGAACGCCAGAGTCCATCTCGGCGGCAAAGTACACGCCAGGCGAGCGGACCAGCTGGGAGACCACGACGCGCTCGGAGCCGTTGATGATGAAGGTGCCGCGGTCGGTCATGAGCGGGAAGTCGCCCATGAAGACGAGCTGCTCCTTGATCTCGCCAGTCTCCTTGTTAATGAAACGCACATCCACGAAGAGGGGGGCCTGGTAGGAGAGGTCCTTGGCGCGGCATTCGGCCAGACTGTGGGACGGGTCACCAAACTGGTGCTCGCCAAAGGTCACCTGCATGGTCCCGGCAGAGTTCTCAATGGGAGAGAACTCCGCGAAGGACTCGGCGATGCCGTCGGTCATGAAGTGCTTGAACGAATCCTTCTGGACAGAGATAAGGTTGGGCAGCTCCATCGCAGGCGGGATTTTGCTAAAGCTCTTGCGCGTACGGGTGACTTGCGGTTTAGTAAGAGAAGTCTTTGCGGTAGACACCAGGCTTTTCCTCCTTCAAAAGGGTGGAAGGCGGCAATTGTCGCAAACTAGTAATCTAGCCAAGCACACGTCTTCCGTCAATGAAAAGTCTTGACTTACCCAGCATTTTCTATTAGATTCTCCAAGTTTTCACGCCTTTCCCGCAAAATCCACGGGACGCATGTGAAGGAATCATGATGGTCTCGGAGAACGGCCAGCCATTGGTGACAGATGCGGCGCTTGGGCATGCCGATGAGACAAAGGGACAGTCCCTTTGTCTCATAAGAAAAGGGGCCGAGCCATCTGGCCCGACCCCTTGAACTCAAGCAGAGCGTCCGAGAAACCTGAAGCTACTTCAGGGTGACGGTGGCGCCGGCCTCCTCGAGCTGCTTCTTGGCGTCCTCGGCGTCCTCCTTCTTGGCACCCTCGAGCAGGACGGTAGGAGCGGACTCCACCTTGTCCTTGGCCTCCTTGAGGCCGAGGCTGGTAAGGGCACGGACGACCTTGATGACGGCGATCTTGTTGGAGCCGAAGGAGGTCAGCTCAACGTCGAAGTTGGTCTTCTCCTCCTCCTCGGCGGCAGCAGCGCCAGCTGCGGGGGCAGCGGCAACGGCGACGGGGGCGGCGGCGGAAACGCCGAAGACGTCCTCCAGCTCGTGGACGAGCTCAGAAAGCTCGAGGGCGGGCATCTCCTTGAGGGCCTCGATGATCTCTTCCTTGGTAGCAGCCATGCTAATTCTCCTTTGCGTTGGGGCACCTCATGTGCCCTCAGGTTTTTCTGGTAATGCCGGTAGTGCGTGTAGTGCAGCAGGGCGCTAGGCGGCCTGCTTGTCGGCGACCGCCTGCAGCGCGGTGACGAGGCCCCTGGCGGGACCAGCGCACACCTGCGCAATGCCGGAGAGCGGGCTGCCAATGACGTACACGAGCTTGGCGAGCAGCTCGTCGCGGGACGGGAGCTCGGCGTATGCGAGAGCCTCCTCGGCCGAAATGGCCTTGCCGTCGGCGATGCCACCCAGGATCTGCATCTTCTTGAGCTTGTCGGCCTCCTGCTTCAGGACCTTGGCGGCCTCGACAGGATCCTTCTCGTAGAAGACGTAGGCGCAGGTGCCCTTGAGCATGTCGTCGATGTTGGGCATCTCGGCCTCATTGAGGGCAATGCGCACGATGTTGTTCTTGTAGACCTTCATGTGTGCGTTGGCCTCGCGCAGGGCGCGACGGAGCTCCTGGGCCTCCTTGACGGTGAGGCCGCGGTAGTCGACGACAAAGACACCCTTGGAGGCCTCGATTGAACCCTTGACCTTCTCGAGCATGTCGATGTTGGACTGTGCTGGCATGTGAACACCTCCTTCTCATGCGTTTCCGGGCACGATCCGCCGACGCGGCGGGCCCCTCGCATGAGAGGGCCCCGCTTGGCGCAGCCAAACGGGGCCTCATAGGTTCATAGCTGAGACCACCTCGGCAGGCGGGTTTCCCCTTTGAGCCCTAAGGCACCGGCTGTCTTTGGCAGCGGGACGTGCAACGTGTGCAATGCAGGATAAAAACCTACAGCGGCTATTCTTGCACGCTAGATACCCGCGCGTCAAGACGCCCAGGCAAGACACGCCATCGACACATAAGCGCCCGGGATTGCATGCGATGAGACAAAGGGACAATCCCCTCGTCTTATAAAAATAGCCCCGCTCGGGTGAGCGGGGCTTGCGTACCACTATGCGGCTGGAGCTAGTCCTCCATGAAGTCGCGGGTCTTGGTGGTGTCGACCTTGATGCCAGGGCCCATGGTGGTGGAAATCACGATGGACTTGACATACTTGCCCTTGGCGCTCGAGGGCTTGACGCGCAGCAGCTCGGTGAGGAGCGCGCCGTAGTTCTCGACAAGCGCCTTGACGTCGAAGGACGCCTTACCCATGGGGACGTGGCAGATGCCGTAGCGGTCGGCACGATACTCGACGCGACCGGCCTTGAGCTCCTTGACCATCTTCTCGACATCCATGGTCACGGTACCCAGCTTGGGGTTAGGCATGAGGCCGCGGGGGCCGAGGATACGGCCGAGACGGCCGACCTTGCCCATGAGGTTGGGCGTGGCGATGACGGCGTCGAAGTTGATGTTGCCCTTCTGGACCTCCTCGATGAGGTCGTCGGAGCCGACGATGTCGGCGCCGGCAGCCTCGGCCTCGGCGGCCTTGGCGCCCTCGGCAAAGACGGCAACGCGAACGGTCTTGCCAGTACCGTTGGGCAGCGAGATGGAGCCACGAATGTTCTGATCGGCCTTGCGGGTGTCGACGCCCAGGCGAATGGCGACCTCGACGGTCTCGTCGAACTTAGCGGAGGAGAGCTCCTTGGCGAGCGTCATGGCCTCCTTGGGCGAGTAGACCTTGCCAGCCTCAACCTTGGCGGCAGCGGCGTTATAGTTCTTTCCGTGCTTTGGCATGTGATACCTCCTGTGGTCAACGGGCTTTGGCCCTCCCACATAGTTGGCGGCAAGCCCGCCATATCCTGAGAGGCGCCCCGTAAGGGGCGCATGGTGCCTAGTTGGTACTAGTCCTCGGCGATGGTGACGCCCATGGAGCGAGCGGTGCCGGCGACGATCTTCTTGGCGGCCTCGATGTCGTTGGCGTTGAGGTCCGGCATCTTGATCTGAGCGATCTTGGTGAGCTGCTCCTGGGTAAGCTGGCCGACCTTGTCGCGCTGAGGAACGCCGGAGCCGCTCTTCAGGCCAAGCTCCTTCTTGATGAGGTGGGCCGCAGGCGGGGTCTTGGTCACGAAGTCAAAGGTGCGGTCCTCGTAGACGGTGATCTCGACGGGGATGATGTCGCCGGCCTGATCCTTGGTGGCAGCGTTGAAGGCCTGGCAGAACTGCATGATGTTGACCTGGGCAGCACCAAGGGCGGGACCAACGGGAGGCGCGGGGTTGGCTGCGCCAGCCGGAATCTGGAGCTTGATAAAGTGAGTGACCTTCTTCTTGGGCATGATATTCCTCCTGGAGAGCGTGCTTTGTATCTATCTTCACGCAGGCGCCCGAGAAGCCATCCTCACCGATACGGGACCTGCCAGAAGTTCCTAGCTGATGACAGAGATCTGGTCAAGCGTGAGCTCGACGGGGGTCTCGCGGCCAAAGATCATGAGCATGACCTTGACCTTGCCTGCCTCGGCGTTGACCTCGGAGACCTGGCCGTCGAAATCTGCAAGGGGACCAGAGAGAACGCGCACGGACATGCCGGGCTCGATGTTGGTCGAGGTGCGCTTGGGGGTGGGAGTGGCCGCACTGGTGCGCACGCCACCACGACGCATGATCTTGTCGAACTCGTCGCGACGGAGCGGCGTGGGCTTGCCGTCAAGGCCAACAAAGCCAGTGACGCCGGGCGTGTTACGCACGACGGCCCAGGTGTTATCGTCTACCTCCATGCGAACGAGGACGTAGCCCGGGAAGACCTTGGCCTCCTTGGTCTCGCGCTTGCCGCCGTCCTTGACTTCGGTGACCTCCTCGGTCGGAATCTGAATGTCCACGACCTTGTCGCCAATGCCATAGGTCTCGATGCGGTGCTCAAGATCGGTCTTGACCTTGTTCTCGTACCCGGAGTACGTGTGAATGACGTACCAGCGCTTAGCCATGGCCTATGCCCCCAAACTCGTGTAGCCAACGAGCAAGGCCACGATGCCGGTGTCGACAAGCCAGAGAGCAATGCCAAAGACCACGAGAGAGACGATAACGGCAACAGAGTAGTTGCGGAGCTCGTCCTTCGAGGGCCACACGACACGCTTCATCTCGGTGCGCACAGCGGCAAAGTAGTTGCTGATGCGCTTGCCAAGACCCGGCTTCTTGTTGCTCGCCTTTGCAGGCTTGTTCTGCTTCTCGGGCGCCTTGGCAGTGGCAGCAGCCGCCTGCTTACTTGCGCCCTCAGCCTTCTGGGGCTTCGAGGAAGCGGCAGAGGCAGCCTGAGCGGCCTCGCGCTCGGCGCGCTTCTGGGCACGCGCCTTGCGGACACTCCTCTTGTTCCTGTCCTTGTTCGGCATCCTCGCGACTCCTAAAAGACTGGCCTTTACATGGAAACCGGCTAACCCCGAAGGGAAAGCCGGTGGGAAATTCTGGCACGCCAGGAAGGACTCGAACCCTCAACACTCGGTTTTGGAGACCGATGCTCTACCAATTGAACTACTGGCGTGTGTGGACCCACCTAGTTTAGCGGGTCTCGCGGTGAAGCGTGTGCTTACGGCACCACGGACAATACTTCTTCATCTCAAGACGATCAGGGGTGTTCGCCTTGTTCTTGGTCGTGGTGTAGTTGCGGCGCTTGCACTCGGTGCATGCAAGTGTAACAAGTGTACGCATGAATCCTCCTGAGACACCATGTCACTTCGAGGCCATCCTCGAAGATGGCGCGGTGGAGAACGTTACCATTACCTAACGCTTCCTGTCAAGTTAACGTCCATTCTGTGGATTACCTCACATAACATCCACGCGATAGGTAGTCCTGCTTGCACGATGGAAGCGCTGAGAAACGCGTGGCCCAGAGCCTTTAGGCGCGAATCTCAAGAGAAGGGCCCGACACCCTTGCGGATGCCGGGCCTTGAGGTCACTTCAAAGAGAAGTTACTCGACAATCGTGGAGACACGACCATCGCCGACGGTGTGACCGCCCTCGCGGATAGCGAAGCGCAGGCCCTCCTCCATAGCGATGGGGTGGATGAGCTCGCACGCGATGGTGACGTGGTCGCCGGGCATAGCCATCTCGACCTTGTTGCCATCCTTGTCGGTGAGCTCGGTGATGTCACCAGTCACGTCAGTGGTGCGGAAGTAGAACTGGGGACGATAGCCGGAGAAGAACGGGGTGTGACGGCCACCCTCCTCCTTGGTGAGGACGTAAATCTCGCCGGTGAACTTGGTGTGCGGGGTAACCGAACCGGGCTTGCAGAGAACCTGGCCACGCTCGATGTCCTCGCGCTTGATGCCACGGAGCAGGATGCCCACGTTGTCGCCAGCCTCGCAGAAGTCCAGCGTCTTGCGGAACATCTCGATGCCGGTAGCGACGGAGGTCTGAGTGGGCTTGATGCCAACGATCTCAACGGGCTCGTTGAGCTTGAGCTCGCCGCGCTCGACACGGCCGGTAGCGACGGTACCGCGGCCGGAGATGGTCATGACATCCTCGACGGCCATCAGGAACGGCTTCTCGTTGTCACGAGCAGGCGTGGGAATGTAGGAGTCAACGGTGTGCATGAGCTCGATGATGGAATCAACCCACTTCTGCTCGCCGTTGAGGGCGCCGAGAGCGGAGCCACGGATAATCGGGGTGTTGTCGCCGTCGTAGCCATACTCGGAGAGCAGGTCGCGGGTCTCCATCTCGACCAGGTCGATGAGCTCCTCGTCGTCGACCATGTCGCACTTGTTCAGGAAGACGATGATGTACTTAACGCCGACCTGACGGGCAAGCAGGATGTGCTCGCGGGTCTGGGCCATGGGGCCGTCGGTAGCGGCGATAACGAGGATGGCGCCATCCATCTGAGCAGCGCCGGAAATCATGTTCTTGACGTAGTCGGCGTGGCCGGGGCAGTCAACGTGAGCGTAGTGGCGCTCCCAGGTCTCATACTCGACGTGAGCAACGGAGATGGTAATGCCGCGCTGACGCTCCTCGGGAGCCTTGTCGATGTTCTCGAAGGCGGTGTACTCAGCCTTGCAGTCCTCGGTCTCGGAGAGAACCTTGGTGATGGCCGCGGTCAGCGTAGTCTTGCCGTGGTCGACGTGACCAATGGTACCGATGTTTACGTGCGGCTTAGAACGATCGAACTTCTCCTTGGCCATTGCCAATCCTCCTTTTGGAACGAACCTCTCCGGCCATTCCATGGTACAGAAATACGCCTATTTATGCTCAGCGGCGCCGAAGCGCCGCAGAAAAGCCTGGTACCGGTGACTGGATTCGAACCAGTGACATCGCGGGTATGAGCCGCGTGCTCTAACCAGCTGAGCTACACCGGCATGGAGCCGTGCACTTGAAAAATGGAGCCCGCGACCGGATTCGAACCGGTGACCTCTTCGTTACCAACGAAGTGCTCTACCGACTGAGCTACACGGGCATGGTGGGGATGCTTGGACTCGAACCAAGGAACCCAGAGGGAGCGGATTTACAGTCCGCCGCAGTTGCCGCTGTGCCACATCCCCATTCCGTTTTCAAGTACCGCACGGGGCGAACCCCCTGCAGCGGAGTGAATAATACGACGTGGAAATAATCCTGTCAACGCGTACCCCGGTACCGGGCGTATCTACCCCACGATTCCCGCACAATTCGCGCAAACTCGCAGGTAGATCTAGTGGGCTACATGACTGTCACCGCATGGCGATGGGCCTTGGGAGCACCTTCTTGCACCTGCGGGCCTACCGCTTACAAAAGAAATTCGGCCGGAGGCAGCTGTCTCCGGCCGGAAGGTTTCTGGAGCCGGTAGAGGGAGTCGAACCCACAACCCACGGTTTACAAAACCGTTGCTCTGCCATTGAGCCATACCGGCGGTGAGGACATGATAGCGTGTTTGGACCAATCTGGCACGCGAGGGGGACAGAAGGCCTGCCCCTACCTACGTCCGCGCAGCTTGTCCAGCTTGGCGCGCGTCTCTTCGTCGAGCCTGTCCTCCAGGCTCAGATGCGTGTGCGACCCTCGCTCACGCGCCTCTTCAACGCCTTGGTTCACGATGCTCATGTTCTGGGCGAGAAGCGCACTCGAGACTGTGGTCACCGGAATCCCGCCCACGGTGTAGCGGATGGTGTTGTCCGAGGTCACGAGCAGCACGTCCCTCTCTGCATGGCGCGCCTCGGTGACCAGGCGCTCTATGACCGTGTCGGCAGACTCTCCCGTGCGCGAGAAGACCACGCGCACGCCCGCCGTGCTCCAGTTGGGGCGCTCGCTCGAGAGGTTGCCCGCCGCATCGAAGACCACCACGGGTTCGTAACTGCCCTGGGCATAGGCAGCCACGTCGGCGACGAGCGCCTCGCGGGCGCGGTCAAATGGGTCGTGTCCATAAGGGTCGCGCGAGAGGTGCGCCACGTCTGCCAGTGCGCCAGCACCTGCGTGCTCGTCGATGAGCGAGGCATAGCGCGGGGTCCCGTGGACCACGTTGTAGCCGTCGACCACGAGAAGCGCAAGACGCGGGCGCCTAGGCATCCGAGCGCGCCCCCTCGCTCACGCGGCGAAGCCACTCGTAGCACATGACCGTGGTTGCCTGGGCAACATTGAGCGACTCAACACGCCCGCGCTGCGGAAGCCTGGCACCAAAGTCGCAGTGGTCAAGCACCAGGCGGGAGATACCCTCCCCCTCCGAGCCCATGACGAGGGCAAGCCTGCCGTAGACAGGCGCGTGCCACACGTCCTGCTCCGCGTGCTCGGTTGCGGCGCACGCCCAGAAGCCAGCCTCTTTGAGCTGGTCGATCGCACGGGCAAGGTTGGGGACCTGCGCTATGGGGAGGTGCAGCACCGCGCCTGCTGAGGTCTTGTAGGCGCCCGGGCCAACCGTGGCGGCGCGCGCATTGGCAACGACCACACCCGCTGCGCCCACGACCTCGGCAGAGCGCACGATGGCACCAAAGTTGCCCTCGTCCGTCACGTGGTCAAGCACAACCACCAGGGCGTCTCCCTCGCCCGCTGCGGCAATGACGTCCTCGATGGTCGCGTACGAGAAGGGCTTGGTCCGCACGACGATGCCCTGGTGGGCACCGTGGCTCGAGAGGCGATCTAGGCGGGAGCGCGGGACTACCTCGCACTCCACGCCGGCATCGGCAAGCCTGCGCACCAGCGTGTCAAGCGTCTTGTCAGTCCCTTCGGACGAGCCAGCGCCATCCTGCACGTAGGCGGTGCGAATGGGAATGCCAGCGTCAAGCGCCTCTGCAACGGCGCGGCGCCCCTCGATGAGGTCGGAGCCAAGCGTCGCAGGACGCTGCTGGTCCTGGCGGTTACCCGCACGCTGCGGGCGTGTAGCGGAACGCTGGGGGCCGCGCTGGCCGCGGCTCCCCTGACCCTGACGGCCACCGCTTCCACCCGCGCGCTGATCGCGTCCGCGGTACCGGCCGCCACGGCCAGCTTGAGAAGAGCCCTGCCCCTTGCGGGAGGGGCCGCGGCGTGCGTCGCCTCGTGCCATTCTCATCACCTACGCCCTGCGCAGGCGAGCGCCCGCGGCAGTGTCCTCGAGGACCAGGCCCAGCCCGGTGATGGCATCGCGGATGCCGTCTGCCGTGCCCCAATCCTTCGCCTTGCGGGCCGCCTGGCGAGCGGCGATAAGCGCATCCGCGGCCTCGGCGGCAGAGTCGCCCTGGTAGCCGGCGTACTTCTCGGCAAGGCCCACCAGTTCGGCGGGGAGCTCGTCCTCCTCGGAGGCAAGCGTGACGCCCAGGACGCCCGCAAGCTCGGCCAATGCCTCCGCCGCGGCCTTGGCGGCCTTGCCTCCGGCGGCGGTACCGGCATCGGCAAGGTAGGTGTTCGCGGAGGTAACAAGCGAGAAGATCGCAGCAAGGCCGCCGGCGGTGTTGAAGTCGTCGTCCATCTGGCACGTGAACTCGTCGCGCGTCTCGCTCACGGCAGAGTCCAGCGTGGCGTCGAGCTCCTCGCTGCCGGTGCCGTTCTTGGCTGCCCAGAGCAGGTTATTCTCGCACGTGCGCAGGCGCTCGAGGGTGCCCACGGCGCCCTCCAGACGGTCGAAGGAGAAGTCGAGGGGCGCACGGTAGTGGGTCTGCAGCATGAGCAGGCGCACGGCGTCGGCGGGGTACTTGTCAAGGACCTCCTTGAGCGTGTAGAAGTTGCCCAGGCTCTTTGA
Source organism: Tractidigestivibacter montrealensis (assembly GCF_024741235.1). GTDB lineage: Bacteria > Actinomycetota > Coriobacteriia > Coriobacteriales > Atopobiaceae > Tractidigestivibacter > Tractidigestivibacter montrealensis. Next base: position 509,763 of record NZ_JANSKA010000001.1, read on the forward strand.
CATCTTCTCGCCGTCCACGCGGAGCATGCCGGTGTGCATCCAGAGGTTGGCGAGGGGCTCATGCCAGGCGCACATGGCCTGCGCGGTCTCGTTCTCGTGGTGCGGGAAGACGAGGTCGGCGCCACCGCCGTGGATGTCGATGGGGGTACCCAGATAGCGGTGGATCATGGCGCAGCACTCGGTGTGCCAACCAGGGCGACCGTCGCCCCAGGGGCTCGGCCAGCTGGGCTCGTCGGGCTTGGCGGCCTTCCAGAGGGCAAAGTCGAAGGGGTCGCGCTTCTGGTCGTTGACCTCCACGCGCTCGCCGGCGCGCATCTGGTCAAGGTCGCGGCCGGAGAGGACGCCGTAGTTGTTGTCCGAGCGCACCGAGAAGTACACGTCGCCGTTGTCGGCCACGTAGGCGTTGCCCTGCTCGATGAGGGACTCGATCATCTCCTGCATGGCCTTAATCTCGTGCGTGGCGCGCGGGCGGATGTCGGGATCGAGAATGCCAAAGCGGTGCATCTGCTCGATGAAGGCATTGGAGAACTCCTCTGCCACGTCGGCGGCGGTGCGACCCTGCTCGTTGGCGCGGTTGATGATCTTGTCGTCCACGTCGGTGAGGTTCTGGGCAAAGGTGATCTCGTAGCCCTTGTACATGAGGTAGCGACGAATCACGTCAAACGAGAGGAACGTGCGCGCGTTGCCAATGTGAATCTGGTCATAGACGGTGGGACCACAGACATACATGCGAATCTTGCCCGGCTCGATGGGCTCGAGCTCCTGCTTTCGGTGCGTCTGGGTGTTATAGATCTGCATGGTTTGCTCCTTGGGATGTGTGCGCAAGTACTGGCATTGTAGCAGCACGCCAAGGAACGGCTGGAGAGGGAGACTCCTAGGAAGCCAGGCCGAGCACCCCCGCGCAGTACGTAGCCATGACGCCCTGGCCCGCGGCCGTCGACGCGTCGACGGTGCCCGTGCAGCGCCCCACCAGCGCCTCGGTACCATCGAGCACCGTAAAGCTGGCGGTTGCGGTTCCGCTGTAGTCCCCTGCGCCGGTAACGACGGCAAGCGCGTCCCCCACGGAATCGTTGGCCACGTAGCTCACCGTGAAGTCCGCGCCCTCGACGAGAGTCGTGCCATCAAGGGTCACCGCCACCCGGGGCGTCGCGGCCCGTCCTGCATACACCGCGTCCCCGACCGTTACCGTTGCGTTCTGGAGCGAGGTGGGGCCGGGCGCTGACACCGGACTCGTCACGTACCAGTAGGCGTTTGCGTTGGAGACGCGCACGCTCACGCACTCTTCGAGCGATGAGGTGGCGCCTGTAAGCGAGTCGTGAGCAATGAGGGTGCCGGCCTCCTCGTCGTAACCCAAAAGCGTGACGGCGTGCGGGTTTCCGGCGCTCGTGTACAGCACGATGCCTGCGGGGTTCTCGCCAAGCAGGGCGAGAAGCTCTTTGGCCCTCTCCTCCACTGTCGACCCCGTGATGTAGCCGTGCGCCACGGTGTACGTGGCGCTTTGCGTACTCACCGAGAAGCCGAAGGGCAGGCCGCCGGAAGACGGGATGGACGAAGTGGTAATCGAGCTCCAGTCCTGGTCGCCGTTGAGAAGTGCCGCCCTGCGAAGCATGTTGGTGGCGGCGTAGATGGTGCATCGCCCGGTGCTGCCAGGCTCGTTCACAAAGACGTCGTCTGCCAGGGTCTCTTCCAGCGTGGCGGCATGCGCCCTGGACGTGCCCAGCGAGAGGGCAAGTGCGAGTCCCGCGACGAGGGCAATGCATGCGAAGAGCACGCGAGTACCGCGAGATGCGTAAGCAGCAGGAAGCTTGCCTGCAGTGATGGACATATGCGATTCCTTCCCGGCCGCGCGGGTTGGGGCAATGTCGTTCTTTCGAGGTGCGGTAGTGCCTAAAACGTGATGTGGCGCGTGGTGCGATGGTGCAGTGATTCAAGTGCGTGGTACATCGTGCGCGGCCTGTCCAGATACGCGCGGGTTGCGAGACGGACGCCCCACCGCGCGTACGCGAGACAGAGTAACCCCACATGGGCTTGGCACACGAAGTTTGCGCAGACTCTTCGGTAGACCTGCACCTCGCGCCCACCAAATGAGTACAGACCAGAATGGTGTCTATGGGAGTTGACGCAACGTGACGGGCGTCATGGTATGGCGCGTGCAGCGAGCGGCATCGTTGTTACCGGCCCGCCACGCAACCCAGAGGGCCATCTGGGCAAACGTGCCACACGGCCAACGCGCCGGTAACAAGGGCGGAATCGAGAGGCTCAGCCATACGAGGGGCATCGCCATACCCTCTCCGAGAAGGGCTATTGGCCGCTATCTTTGTCGAGAAGCACCACAGACCAGGCGGCTATGCCCTCCTCGCGTCCCACGAAGCCAAGGTGCTCCGTTGTGGTTGCCTTGACACCCACCTGTGACACGTCGACACCCATGGCCTGCGCCATTGTCTGGCGCATCTGCTCGCGGTAGGGCGCGAGCTTTGGCGCCTGGGCAGCAACGGTGCAGTCCGCATCGATAAGCGAGAAGCCCTGCTCGCGGGCAAGTCCCATCACGCGCGAGAGCAGGACCATGGAGTCCGCCCCCTCGTAGGCTGGGTCGGTATCGGGGAAAAGCTGGCCGATGTCACCGGCCCGCATGGCACCCAGGATGGCGTCCATGAGGGCATGTGCCAGAACGTCCGCATCGGAGTGCCCCGCCAGGCCTCGCTCGCTGGGCACGGTGACACCGCCAAGCACAAGGGGGCGTCCCTCTGTGAAGGCGTGAACGTCGAAGCCATGTCCAATGCGAGTCATGTCCGCCCACCTCCGGGGCATGCGCCTGGCTACCTGTCTGTGCAGTGGTCCTTTGCAGAGTGAATCATAAGCATTTTATACGCGAGAGCCGCAGAAACGGGCCCCTGGGCATCACCACAACGCCGAAGGGCGCCACGCGACAAGAAGGTCAGCGTTACATCAGCAGTCGCTGCTCGAGCGCCGTGCAGGCAATTGCCAGGTCCTCTGGCACCGTGACCTTGATGTTGTCGCGCGGGGAGTCATAGCAGCGCACCTTGCCGCCGTGGCGCTCCACGAGGGAGGCGTCGTCGGTTCCCTGGTAGCCCTCCCAGGCGGCGGACTTGTACGCCGAGGTGAGCGCGCGGGTACGGAACACCTGCGGCGTCTGGGCCGCCCAGTAGAACGAGCGGTCTGGCGTGGCAATGATCACGCCGTCCTCGACCAGCTTGAGCGTATCCACCGAGCGCGTGGCGCAGATGACGCCCGCAAGCTTGGGGTCTTCTCGCACGCAAGCAATGACGCCCTCGATGACCTCGGTCTCGATGAGGGGGCGCGCTGCGTCGTGAACGGCTACGAAGTCGTAACCGCGCGGCATGGCGGCAAGTCCGTGCGCAACGGACTGTTGGCGCGTGTCTCCCGAGGGGGCAAGCGTGACGGGCGTGAGCAGAGTTACACGCGAGAGAACCTCGTCGTTCACCGTGTCAACGCGATCCGGTGCGCACACCACCACGATGTGACCAATCGAGGGCGCATGGTCAAAGGCGAGCAGCGGCCAGCACATGAGCGGCAGTCCGCAGAGGTCCACGAACTGCTTGCCACGCGGGTCGCCAAAGCGCTCGCCCGTGCCACCGGCAACGATAATCGCCACGGTATCGGGCTTGTTGCCCTCCTTGCCCACGCGTGCGGCGTCGGCGCAGGCACATGTCTCGGAGGCGCTCATTCGCTCTGCCCCCACATGCGGTGCAGGCTGTTGGCCAGAGCATCCGGGTTCTTGACGCCAATCTCGCCCAGCTTGGAGGAGTCATCCTCGGCGGCCTCCAGAATCTCCTGGAGCGAGCCGTACTCGTCCACAATCTTGTCGGCCATGCCTTCGCGCACCACGGAGACGCGCGAGAGGGTACGCAAGCCGAGCGGCGTCATGATGGTGTCCTCGCCGTAGTCATCGTAGCCCAGGATGCGCGCAACCACCTTGGGCGAGCGCAGCTGCGGGTTAGCCATCTCGTGGAACTGCTTGCGGATGGCACGCGCGTGCTCCTCGGAGGAGTCCTTGGCGTAGTCGCGGATCATGAGGTTGTAGGCTTCGTCCATGTCGCCCAGGAACTCCTCGCGCTGCATCTCGGTGATGCGACCGGAGGTGCCGAGCTGGACAATGCAGCGGTCGAGCTCGTCACCTGCGGACATGAGCACTTCAAACAGGTAGAAGATGTTCGTGATGTCACCAAGCGTGACGAAGTTGTCGAGCTCGAGGCTCGTGAGGTGCTGCAGGCTGCGATCGAGCTGCGAGCGGGTGTTCTGCATGGCCGCGGCGAGCTGATTCACCGTAGACATAATCTCGGCGACGGGACGCAGTTGGAAGCCATGGCCGTCCACATAGACGTTGACCACGGAACGACGCTCGGAGACCGAAATGACCATGGCCTTTGTGAGCAGGCTCATGCGCGCCGCCGTGCGGTGGCGCGTGCCTGTCTCGGTGGTGGGCAGCGACGGATCGGGGTTGAGGTGGTAGTTGGCGCGCAGGATCTTGGTGAGATCCTTGTCGACGATGACCGCGCCGTCCATCTTGCAGAGCTCGAAGAGACGATTTGCGGTGAACGAGACGTCCATGGCAAAACCATCATCCCCGGCAGCAAGCACGTTCTGGGTGTCGCCGACGCAGATAAGGGCACCCAGGTGACCGGCAATTATCATGTCGAGGGCCACGCGAAGCGCAGTTCCCGGCGCCGTCATCTTGATTGCACCATCGATGCGCTGCTGGGTTGTGAGGGTCCCTTTGTCTAGCTCGGCAGGATCCATGGCGCCTCCTTGTACAAGCCGGCCCGCACGAGGCGGGCCGGTAGATTCTCAAGCCTAGAAGCAGTATATGACGAGCGGGGGCGCTTGATTGACTGCGCCTTGGGCCTACGCGCCAGATGCGGCAAGCCCACCCTCCTGCGGCGACAGCTGAGCGCCAGTGTCGGTCGACCAGCGGTCGCGCGCGGAGGGAAGCTCCATGTGCTCGTGCTTGCGCGGAGCGGGAATCTCACCCGTTCCCTTCGAGAAGACCAGTTCGTCGCCGTTGGCGTCAACCTCGATGATGTCGCCGCGCTGCCACTTGCCCTCCAGCAGCTCCTCGGAGAGCGGGTCCTCGATGAGCGTCTGGATGGCGCGGCGCAGCGGGCGCGCGCCGTAGATCGGGTCGGTCCCCCGCTTGGCCACGAGGTCACGGGCGGCGTCGGTGAGGTTGATCGACATGCCGTTGGCGATGAGGCGATCGCGAAGGTCGGAGACCATGAGCTCGACGATGCCGCGCAGCTGCTCGCCCGAGAGCGACTTGAAGACCACGATCTCGTCCACGCGGTTCAAGAACTCGGGACGGAAGAGCTTCTTGAGCTCGGAGGTCACGCGGCTCGTGATCTCCTTGTCCGAGAGGCCCGAGGCGCCGGATGCCGAGAAGCCCATCGTGGTGGTCTGCGCGATGTCGCGCGCGCCGATGTTGGAGGTCATGATGATGACCGTGTTGGAGAAGTCGACGTGACGACCCTGTCCGTCCGTGAGCCTGCCCTCGTCAAGAATCTGGAGCAGTACGTTGAAGACGTCCGGGTGGGCCTTCTCGATCTCGTCGAAGAGGACCACCGAGTACGGGCGCCTGCGCACGGCCTTGGTGAGCTCGCCGCCCTCGTCGTAGCCCACGTATCCCGGAGGGGCGCCAACGAGCTTGGATACGGTGTGCTTCTCCATGAACTCGGACATGTCGAAGGTGATGAGAGCCTCTTCAGAGCCAAAGAGGAACTCGGCCAGCGCCTTGGCGAGCTCGGTCTTGCCCACGCCCGAGGGGCCGAGGAAGATGAACGAGCCACCGGGGCGGCGCGGGTCCTTGAGCGGCGAGCGGCTGCGCCTGATGGCGCGGGCGACCTTGGTCACAGCCTCATCCTGGCCAATGACGCGCTGGTGGAGAACTTCCTCGCAGCGCAGCAGCTTGGAGGCCTCTGCCTCGGTGAGGTTGGAGACGGGCACGCCGGTGATGCTCGAGACCACGTCGGCGATGTCGTTCTCGTCCACGGTCACCACGTTCTGGGCGAGCTTCTCGCGCCAAGCGCTCTCGAGCTCGTCGCGCTTGCTCACGAGCTCCTTCTCCTGGTCGCGCAGACGTGCGGCGTCCTCGAACTCCTGGGCTGCCGCGGCCTTGGACTTCTCGTCGCGAACGCGGGCAAGTTCGGCGTCCACCTTGGCAATCTCGGGGGGCAGCGTGGTCTTGTGGACACGTGTGCGCGCGCCCGCCTCGTCAATCACATCGATGGCCTTGTCAGGCAGGAAGCGGTCCTGGATGTAGCGGTCGGCCAGGGTAACGGCGGCCTTCAGGGCCTCCTCGGTGTAGTGGACGTGGTGGTGCTCCTCGTAGCGGCTCTGCAGGCCGTGCAGAATCTCGAGGGTGTCCTCGGGGCTGGGCTCGCCGATGTTGACCGGCTGGAACCTGCGCTCGAAGGCGGAGTCCTTCTCGATGTGCTTGCGGTACTCCTCGGCAGTGGTGGCGCCAATGACCTGGATCTCGCCGCGCGAGAGGGGCGGCTTCAGGATGGAGGCGGCGTCGATGGAGCCCTCGGCCGAGCCGGCGCCAATGATGGTGTGGATCTCATCGATGAAGAGGATGTCGTTGGGGTTGTCCTCGAGCTCGGCGACGACCTTCTTCATGCGCTCCTCGAACTCGCCACGGTACTTGGAGCCCGCCACGAGCGAAGCCACATCGAGCGTCCAGATCTGCTTGCCACGAAGGATGTCGGGCACGTTGCCGGCCGAGATGAGCTGTGCCAGCCCCTCTACGATGGCCGTCTTGCCAACGCCTGGGTCGCCCAGGATGAGCGGGTTGTTCTTCTGCCTGCGCGCAAGCACCTGCATGACGCGCTCGATCTCGCGGTCGCGGTCGAGCACCGGGTCGAGCTTGCCGGACTCGGCGAGCTTGGTGAGGTTGCGACCGTACTTCTCGAGCATGGAGCCATCGTCGGCAGACGGCTGGCCGCCCATGCCCATGAAGGCGCCGGGGTCCATGCGCACCTCGGCGGCGGACTGGCTCTCCTCCTCGGTGTTCTTTGAGACAAGCTCGTTCACCGCATTGCGAACCGCGTCCCCCGACACGCCCATGGCGCGCAGGGCATCCATGGCGCGGCCGTTGCCCTCGGACACGATGCCCAGAAGCAGGTGCTCGGTGGCAATATAGGTCTGGCCGTGCGTCATGGTCTCGCGATAGGCAGCCTCAAGCACGCGCTTGGTGCGCGGCGTGAAGGGAATGTGACCACCGGGAACGGGCTCGGTCTCGTCCTGGGAAAGCTGCTTTACCGTAGCGAGGGTCTCGTCGTACGTGACGTCAAGCTTGGTGAGCGCCTGGGCGGCAATGCCATCCCCCTCCTTGATGAGGGCCAGGAGCAGGTGCTCCGTGCCCACATACATCTGGCCGAGGCTTCTTGCCTCGTCCTGTGCCAGGCTCATAACCTTCCTGGCCCTGTCAGTGAATTTCTCGAACATGCGCTGACGTCTCCTCAATGCCATGCGGGTCGACAAGAAACGCGCGGGCCCGAAGGTCCGCGCGCAGGGTTGCGTGCCCCGCGCTGTCTGCTTGGGTCTCTGTTTACCCACGCGCGGGAGCGGGCAAACATGCGGACAAAACGTACGCTTATTGCTCGGGGTGGTTCTTGAGCCACTCCTCGCGGTCCGGCGCGATGGAGCGCATGGCCTCAATCATGCTTGCGAGCAGATCGTCGAGCTCCATATCGTTGAGCTCGGCACCGTGGCGGATAACGTCGCGGCTGCAACCGGCAGCAAAGTGCTTGTCCTTGAACTTCTTCTTGAGCGACTTGACCTCGAGGTCCATGACCGACTTGCTGGGACGCATGAGAATGGCCGCCTGGATGAGGCCGCTCAGCTCGTCAGCGGCATAGAGCACGCGCTCCATCTTGGCCTCGGGCTGGGGCAGCTCCGGGTTGTTGTCGGAGTTGTGCGTCTGGATGGCGTGCACCAGCTCGGGAGTGCCGCCCTCGGCCTCGATGAGTTCGCCCGCCTTAACCGTGTGCTGCACGGGATCTTGGAACTCCTCCCAGTCAAGATCGTGGAGAAGCCCAACCTGGCCCCAGAAGTCGACGTTTGCCGGGTCGTACTTCTCGGCGTAGTAGCGCATGAGGCCTTCGAGGGTCTCGGCGTGCTGGATGTGGAAGGGGTCCTTGTTATAGCGCTCGAGCAGGGCGAATGCCTGGTCGCGCGTGAGACCGGTGGAGAGGGCAGGCGCAGAGGCGTCGCGCGCGGCCTCGTTGGCGGCGCCGTTCTCGGCGTCGTCCGCGATCACGTCCACCGACGCGGCGGCGTTGTCGGTCTTCTCGGGAAGCTGCGAGGCGATGTCCGCACGGGTAACGACCTCGGGCTTCATCTGCGGGAAGAGCAGCACGTCACGGATGGCAGGCTGGTCGCAGAAGAGCATGATCATGCGGTCGATGCCGTAGCCGATGCCACCTGCGGGAGGCATGCCGTACTCGAGCGCGCGCACGTAGTCGTAGTCGTAGCCCATGGCCTCGTCGTCGCCCATGCCCTTGGCTGCGACCTGCTCGGCAAAGCGGCCGGCCTGGTCAACGGGGTCGTTGAGCTCGGAAAAGGCGTTGGCGTACTCGTGGCCGCAGATCACGAGCTCAAAGCGGTCCGTGAGACGCGGGTCGTCAGCCTTGCGCTTGGCAAGAGGGCTGACCTCCTCGGGGTAGTCGCACACGAACGTGGGGTCGACCAGCGTGGACTCGCCCAGCTCGTCGTAGAGCTCGAAGAGGAGCTTGCCGGCGCCCCACCCGTCCTCGGTCTCGATGCCGTTGGCGCGGCAGAGCTCGCGCAGGTGCTCGATGGGTGTGTCCATGTCCACGTGCTCGCCCACCACCTGCGACGCGACCTCGGAGAGGGGCACCGAGCGCCACGTGCCGCTCATGTCCACCTGCTGGCCCTGGTACGTGATGACCTCGTGACCCTCCTCGCAGCCGCAGACCTCGCGCGCGATGGCCTTGAACAGGCCCTCGGTGAGGCGCTTCATCCCGTCGAGATCTGAGTAGGCGCAGTAGGCCTCCATCGAGGTGAACTCAGGGTTGTGCGTGAGGTCCATGCCCTCGTTGCGGAACTGGCGGCCAATCTCAAAGACGCGCTCCATGCCGCCCACAATGAGGCGCTTGAGCGGCAGCTCGGTGGCAATGCGCAGGTAGAAGTCGCGGTCGAGCGCGTTGAAGTGCGTGACGAAGGGCCTTGCGTTGGCGCCGCCGAGGATGGCGTGCATCATGGGGGTCTCGACCTCCATGTAGCCGTCGGCCTCCATGTAACGGCGGATCAGGCTGATGATGGCGCTGCGCTTGCGGAACACGTCGCGGACCTCGGGGTTCATGATGAGGTCGACGTAGCGCTGGCGATAGCGGACCTCGCGGTCGGTGAGGCCGTGGAACTTCTCGGGCAGCGGTCGCAGCGACTTGGAGAGAAGCGCGAGCTTGGTGGGGGCGATGGAGAGCTGCCCGCGACGGGTGCGCAGCACGCGCCCAGTAGCATCGATGATGTCCCCGAGGTCAAGCTGGCGGAGAAGCCCCCAGCCCTCCTCGCCCAGGTCGTTCACGCGGCAGAAGAGCTGAATCTGGCCAGTGACGTCCTCGAGGACGATGAAGGCAACCTTGCCCTGGCGACGGAGCGCGCGGATGCGGCCGGCGACGGAGACCACGTCCTGGGTGTCCTCACCGTCGGAAAGGCTTGCGTAGTCCTTCTCGAGCTGCGCCGCGTGGGCCGTGACCTCACTCGCAATGGGATAGGGGTTCACGCCCGCATCGATGAGCGCTTGGCGGCGGGCACGGCGCTGGGCCCTCTCGTCATTCGTGTTGTTCTCGCCCGTCTTGGTCTGATCGGCCATTGCTGCTCCTCGTACTCGCGCGCGCCCATAGGCGCGCATGTTCTCTCCCATGCCTGGCCGGCCAGATGGGGCGGCCGCGGCGCAAACCATTGTACTGTAGCGTTTTGGCCGTTGCGTTGGCGCGGGATGAGACAAAGGGACTGTCCCTTTGTCTCATAAAAAGGCCCCTCCGGAGAGGGGCCAAGGTTGCGTGGTATGAGACCTGCCTAGCGCGTGATGTTCACGATTGTGTAGCTCTTGGTCTTGCCAGCGGGGGTGGTGAACTCAACCTGATCGCCCTTGCCGCAGCCGATGAGGGCCTGGCCGGCGGGGGACTCGTTTGAGATCTTGTGCTCGAGCGAGTTGGTCTCGGTGGTGCCCACGATGGTGAACTTGGTCTTCTTGCCACGATCGTCCTCGAGCTCGACGGTCGTACCAATAGAGACCCTGATGCCGCCGTGCTGGGCGTCAGCGACGACCCTTGCCACCGAGAGCGTCTGGCGAATCTCGGCAATCTTGGACTCGTTCTGGGACTGTTCCTCCTTGGCGGCATCGTACTCGGAGTTCTCCGAGAGGTCACCAAAGGAGCGGGCCTCCTTCAGGCGCTCGACAATCTCGTCGCGAAGCTCGCCCTCGCGGTACGCCAGCTCGTCGACAAGCTTCTGGCGACCTTCGGCGGTAAGAGTGATTTCCTTGCTGTTATCCATGACTCTGCTTTCCTCGTAGTGCGTGGGAGGTACGTGCCTTGGGCGCCTGGGTTACTCGCCCAGCTTGGCGCCACACTTCTTGCAGAAGGCAGCGTCGGCGGCGTTCTCGGTACCGCACTTGGGGCAGAACTGGACGTCCTCCTTGGCCTTCTCGGCAGGGGCGTCCTCGACGTCGGCATCATCCTCGTCGGCCACGACGTCCTCGGCCTCGTCGGCCTTAGGCTCCTCGACCTTCTTGGAGTCCTTCTCGTCGCCCTCCTCCATGCCCTCGCGCACGTTCTTGACGGTCTTACCAAGAGCGGAGCCAAGCTTGGGAAGGTTCTTGGGCCCAAAGATGATCAGCACAACGACAACGATGATGAGCAGCTCTGGAATGCCAAGTCCAAGAATCATGGTGAGGTCCTCCTAGATGTGGATGAATGGGGCGAGTACACGTCGCGTACTGCCGCATCCGCTAGTATAGCCGAGGATGTTTCCTACTCACAATAGAAACTGGGAGTTTGGGTATAGGCACCCGTGCTGTCCGCCCCCGCCGCAATCACACCTCGTTAGGAGCGCACATGCCAACCTGGCTCATCGTCATAATCGTTATCTCATGGATTCTCTTTGCGATTGTCCTTGCGCTTCCGTGGCTGCTCAAGCGCCGCGGCATCGAAATGCGTCGCACCAAGTTTGGTCCCGCGCTCATCTTTGAGGCAGCAGACGACGATGGTACGCCCGTGCGCCTGCTCAACGTGAATGGCACCTTCCAGAGCGTCTGCTATCTACCCGATGACCTGCACTTTGAGCTGGCGTGTGTCTACCATCGCACCATGGCCGAGGTCTGCTACGACCTGCCGGACGCCACGAGCGCACTGGTCATTGGCGGTGGCGGCTACTCCCTGCCCAAGTGGCTTGTTGCACACCGTCCCAAACTCCACGTCGATGCCGTGGAGATCGATCCGCGTGTCACGGTCATTGCCCGCGAGCGCTTCTTTCTCGACGACCTCATCGAGAAGTACGGCAAGGGCCGCATATCACTGGTGAACGATGATGGCTGGGACTACCTGCGCCGCGCCGAGAAGCCCTATGACGTCATTGTGAACGACGCGTTCTCGGGCAACCACCCGCTGGGACAGCTGGGGACCGGCGAGGGCGCGCGGCTCATCCGCGAGAAGCTCGCGCCGGGCGGGGTGTATCTTGCCAACTTGCGCTGTTCAACGCAGGGACGTCACGCGCGCATCCTCGAGGAAGTAGAGCAGGCCTTCTCGGCGCAGTTCGCGCACGTGGCCTACGTGCCTGAGTGGCCGGACAAGCCCGAGGAGCGCGGCAACAACGTGCTCATAGCCACAGATGCCACGCTGACACTTCCCGAGGACGCCGTTGTCGTGAAGTAGCCCCGCCGGGGCACCGCCCTTTTAGGTGCTACCGCTCCGTCATCATCATCTTGTTTAAACAAATATTGCGTCTCGCCACGCGATGGTCCACCATGTGCATCGACCGCACTACCCGGCTTCTGCCGAGAAGGGACACATATGGCACAGGACACCAGCACCTCCATCCGCAACCTCGTTATCTACTCTGTCTTCGTGCGCAACCACACGCCCGAGGGCACGTTTCGCGCCGTGATTCCCGACCTCCCGCGCATCCACGCGCTGGGAACCGACGTCGTGTGGCTCATGCCCATCCATCCCATTGGCGAGAAAAACCGCAAGGGAACGCTTGGCAGCCCCTATGCCAACCGCGATTACCGTACGGTCAACCCCGAGTACGGCACGATGAGCGACTTCCGCGCGCTGGTGGACGCCATCCACGCGGAGGGTATGAAGTGCATGATCGACGTGGTGTACAACCACACCTCCCCCGACTCCGTCCTCTTTGAGGAGCACCCAGAGTTCTTCTTCCGCAAGCCCAACGGCGAGCCGGGCAACCACGTGGGCGACTGGTCCGACGTCATCGACCTCGACTACAACGTCTCGGCACTCTGGGACTACCAGATCGAGACCCTGTGCCAGTGGGCACGCATCGTCGACGGCTTCCGCTGCGACGTTGCCTCCTTCGTGCCCGTGGAGTTCTGGAAGCGTGCCCGCGCTGAGGTTGCCAAGGTGCGTCCAGGCTGCCTGTGGCTGGCAGAGACGGTCCACCGCTCGTTTGGCGCCGCATGCCGCGCCGCGGGCATGACCTGCGCGCGCGATTCAGAGGCCTTCGAGGCCTTTGACATGGAGTACGAGTACGACATCCAAGAGGCCTTCGTGCGCTACCTCAAGGGAGAGATTCCCCTCTCGTGCTACCTCGACCTTCTCGACTTCCAGGAGAACATCTACCCACAGAACTACGACAAGCTGCGCTTTCTCGAGAACCACGACGTGCCGCGCATTGCCTCGCACGTAAAGAGCGAGTCTGACCTGCGCAACCACACGGCAATGCTCTACTTCAATAAGGGGACCACGCTCGTCTACGCGGGGCAGGAGGCTGCCTGCTCGCACCTGCCGAGCCTCTTTGACCGCGACACCGTTGACTGGAACACGGGGGTCGACCTCTCAGACCTCATGCGTCACATGGCCAAGATCAAGCACGAGGAGCTGGACGCGGACGACGCCCTCTTCGTGGCAGCAGATGACGAGAATGACATTGCCGTCCTGCGCCGCGAGCACGATGGAAGGCGCAAGGTTGGCGTCTTCTCGCTCAAGTCCCGCTCGGCCGAGGTGGAGGTGCCGCTTCCCGACGGCACGTACGAGAACCTCGTTGACGGCTCGTCGATCACCATGCGGGACGGGAAGCTCGCATGCGCCGGAACCCCCATTGTGCTTGCGGTGGATGTGGAGCGCGCTTGGGGCGTGTAAACGGCAGCGTATATCCGTGGTCGCGGTAGCATAGGGGCCGGACATCCCACTGCGGGTGCCCGGCCCCTATCGTAGAAAGGGAGCGCATTCGCCATGACCGAACCACTCAGGGACAAGAACGGCCTTACCGAGGAGGAGTTCCTAGCAGCCTACAGCCCCAAGGACTACCCGCGGCCCTCGCTCACGGCAGACAACTGCATCTTTCGCGTTGGTCCAGACGGCACCATCAAGCTGCTGCTCATTCGCCGCGGTGGCCACCCGTTCCTGGGGTGCTGGGCCCTTCCGGGTGGCTTTGTGAGCCCTGGGGAGACGGCGCTTGAGGCCTCGCGGCGAGAGCTCCTCGAGGAGACCGGCGTGGATGGCCTCGCGCTTGAGCCGGTGGGTCTCTACAGCACGCCCGGTCGAGACCCGCGCGGATGGACTGTCTCACAGGCGCACATGGCCGTTGACAACCATGGCGTAACCGCGCACGCCGGCGACGACGCTGCGGCTGCCGCCTGGTTCGACATTGACAGCACGGAGGAGGACGGCCGCACGCAGCTCACGCTTACCTCCGGCGACACTACACTGACCAGCAGTTTTTCCGTAGAGGCCGGCGCCGTTACGGGCATCCCGCGTTCAATCGGTATGCAGGGCGAGGGCCTCGCCTTTGATCACGCGCAGATTATCGCAGACGCCTGGCTGCTGCTGGCGCACAGGAAATGAGACAAAGGGACTGTCCCTTTGTCTCATTTCAGCAGGTAGTCGTAGACTGCCTCGGCGCAGCCGCCGTGGTTGTTGTCCGCAACCGTCACGTCCGAGGCGTCCACCGCGTCAGGCGAGGCGTTGCCCATAGCAATACCAAGGCCCGCGGCGCGCAGCATCTCAAGATCATTGCCGGAGTCCCCCACCGCGATACACCTCTCGATGGGAATGCCGAGAAGCCCGCAGAGGTCCTCGAGGGCGATGCCCTTACTCACGCCCTTGGGCGAGATCTCAAGCGAGTTTGCCTGGCTGAAGGCGGCCTCCACCGGGATGTGCTGCTCCCGAATGCGGGCAAGGACGTCGCACGCATCCTCGCCCACGACCGGATGCACGATGTACTTTGAGATTGCCGACGCGTGGTTGAGGACCCAGCCCTCGATATCGTCGACCCCGTGGCACACGCGCACGAACGTGTCGTGGAACTCCTGGAGCCCATAGCGATCGAGGTGATTGAAGCTATCTGCCTCGTCATACGCCTCCGTACCCGAGAAGATCTCGAGCATCACGTCCTTGCCCTTGTGCGTCTGGAGGAGCTGGGAAATCACTGCCGGATCAAAGGCGCGCTCGGCCAGCAGGCTGTCACGCCGCAGGTCAAGCAGGTGCGCGCCGCTGGTGCAGATGGCGTAGGAGACATCCGGGAGCAGCTCACGGTACGGCAGCATCATGCTGGGGCTGCGGCCAGTGGCAATGGCCACGACCTTACCGGCACTTGTCGCGGCACGAATGGCCTCGATTGTCGAGGGGAGCACGTGCTTCTCATCATCAAGAAGCGTACCGTCCATGTCAAAAGCTATGAGGTCAAAGGCCATGCTATCCCTTCCGTGAAATCCCCGCAGTCTTCTTGCGACCGCCGTCGAATGTACACCGGGATGGGCAGCCATCAGCCAATCTCCACCGCAGCTGTGCATACGCAAGCCCTACGACACCTCAAAATGTTAGAAACTACTAACAATATGCAATGTGAATCCAAGCCCCGGCGACGGCAGAACTCGAAAGGCTCACGAGAGGACTTTTGTCTGCGGTGGGATACGTGTGGCTGGCGCTGGACGTCGCTGGCGATGTGCCGCCGTCGTCCGAACGGCCACTTCACTATGGCAGTAGCCTTCTCTCGCAGGCGAGCAAGGCCAGCGCGCTCGCTTTTGCGTATGCTCAGAGGGCAAGGACATCGGGCGAAGTGAGGCAGATGATGGAAGGCAGTGACTTCTTCCAGCGGGCATACGACATTGTCCGGCAGGTGCCCGAGGGACGCGTTGCCACGTACGGGCAGGTAGCGCGTATGATGGGCGAGCCGCGAAAGGCGCGATACGTTGGGTTTGCCATGCACTCAAGCCCTGGCATGAAGGGCGGAGTTCCCTGCCACAGGATTGTGTTTGCAGACGGTAGCCTTGCACCTGGCTTTGCCTTTGGTGGTGCCGACGAGCAACGAAAGATGCTCGAGGCCGAGGGCGTAGGGTTTCTCCCAAATGGCAAGGTGAATCTGCGTCAATATCTCTGGGAAGCGTGACCGTGCGGGCGCTTGGAGCAGGTCGCAAATCGCGTCGCGGACACAGCACACACGAAAAAGGCCAGGAGCACACGCTCCTGGCCTGCAATTGAGATGGTCGGGACGACTGGATTTGAACCAGCGACCTCTCGGTCCCGAACCGAGCGCTCTACCAAGCTGAGCCACGTCCCGTTAGCAGACGACACTTTAGCAGACTTGGCCGTCCAAACCAACCGTAAACACAGCCTTTGCCCACCATCCATGCTCATTTTCCGCAGCCCGCGCAATACGCTCGGCCCCAGAGGCAGACTCGCAAATGGCAAACGAGCAGGAACCCGAGCCTGTTATCTGCGATGCAATCACGCCCGACTGCTGCGCAAGCCAAGCCGCAGGCTCCCCCATCGCCGGCTTCAGGCGCAGCGCCGCCGGTGCGAGGTTGTTGTAGAGATGCGCCGCAACGCCTGGGACGTCGCCCCTCGCGAGCGTGTCACACAGTGCGTCGGGACTCTCCGGCGCAGTTGGAACACGGTCGAACTCCTCGTACACCTCGCGCGTCGAGCTGGCGCAGTCCGCCGGCATCACCAGCGCAAGGGGCACTCCCCCAAGCACCGGGAACGTGTTTTCGAGCACGTCTCCCGCGCCTCTCAGCAGCGACGGCACGGGGTTGAGGAAGAACGCAACATCCGCGCCCACGCGCCGTGCGACATCAACAACGCGCTGGTCAAGCGGATCGACATCCCAGCGCTCCGCAAGCGCGCGAAGAACGGATCCGGCGTCTGCCGAGGAGCTTCCAAGGCCTCCCCCGCTGGGAATGCGACGCTCAATGCGAACAGAGACGCACTCCTCCACACCCAGCGCCCGCGAGAGGAGCTCGATTGCCCGCTGGGTGGCGTTCCCTCGCACAAGACCATCGAACGAAGGCTCAAAGGCGACGCTGGTCTCGGGTGCAGACTCAATCGTAATGGTGTTGAAGAGACCAACCGGCACCATGACCGAGTCCACGCGGTGATAGCCGCGCGCGTCCTTCTCGGCATAGATGCCCAGGTGAAGGTTAATCTTGCAGGGCGCCTGTACGGTCTGTAGGCGTGAGCGCGGCATGCGGTCTCCGGTGGGACTACTCTTCGGGAAGGTCTGCCGTGTAGTCGAGCAGGCGCTCGCCCGTGTTCATGTCGTAAAGCTCGACGGTGCCGGTGAGCACGTCGACGTACTGGTAGGACTGGCGAGCCTTGCGGCCGCGGCGCTCCTCGACCTCAATCACGAAGAGGGACGGGTGCACGTGAACCAGGGTGCCCGCACGCTCGACAATACGCGAGCGGCCCATATTGGCGCGGACCTTCACACGCTGACCCTCGAGGGCCTTGAGCTCCTCGCGGATCTGGTCAATGCGGTTGACTGGCGGAATGTCGTTCTCCATGAGACTCCCAACAGGCCATAGTTGGACCAAGTATCGAATACACAAAAAGTAATGATACCCAGACGTAACGCCGTTCCTGCAGTTAGGGAAGAAAACAGCACGACAAGACCACGGGCTGGCAGTCATGCGCCCAGCTGCCGCGCCGACGCATGTCCCAGGTGCTACACTTCCGGCGTCAACGACAAAGGAGGACGCAATGGACGAGACGAGAAGGGCACGGGTGATCGAGAACCTGCGCGATATGGGACTCACGCAGGCGCTCATTTCTGATCCCATGTCCATCTACTACCTTACGGGGTACTACACCGAGCCCTACGAGAGGTTCCTTGCGCTCTACCTCAATGCCAACGGCGCGTCGACGCTCTTTGCGAACCGTCTCTTCCCCGACGCCACCACCGCGTGCAACGACGTGCGGACCTTCGACGACACCGAGGACCCCGTGCCCATGGTCGCCGAGGTCACAGACCACAGCGCACCGCTGGGCGTCGACAAGAAGCTCGCCGCACGGTGGCTGGTGCCGCTCCAGGAGGCTGGCGCCGCGTCAGAGTTCAAGCTGGGCTCCGCAGCCGTGGACGACGCCCGCTCTGTAAAGTCTCCGGAGGAGCAGGAGCTCATGTGCACCGCCTCGCGCACCAACGACAAGGCCATGGAGTGGCTCGCCGCCCAGGTCCGCGAGGGCGTAACCGAGCAGGAGATTGCCGGCGGACTTCTCGACGTCTATCGCTCGCTGGGCGCGCAGGACCACTCCTTTGCGCCCATCGTGAGCTTTGGGGCAAACGCAGCCGACCCGCACCACTCCCCCGACGGCACCGTCCTTGCCAAGGGCGACGTGGTGCTCTTTGACGTGGGCTGCCGGCAGGACATGTACTGCTCGGACATGACGCGCTCGTTCTTCTACGGCGAGCCCACCGAGCACCAGCGGGCGGTCTACGAGTGCGTTCTCCACGCAAACGAGGCGGCCGAGGCCATCGTGCGGCCCGGGGTCACGTTTGCCGAGATAGACCGGGCCGCACGTGGCGTCATCGAGGATGCGGGCTGGGGACAGTACTTCACGCACCGGCTGGGACATCAGATTGGTCTTGAGGACCACGAGCCGGGCGACGTCTCGTCAGCGCACGACGAGCCCGTGCGCCCTGGCCAGTGCTTCTCCATCGAGCCGGGCATCTACCTCCCCGGCGACGTGGGCGTGCGCATCGAGGACCTGGTCATCGTGACCGAGGACGGCTGCGAGGTGCTCAACTCGTACTCCAAAGGACTCGCGGTGCTCAAGTAGACTACCCGCAGAGAAGGATTAGCCCCTCTCGCAAAACCTGCGGGTTAATTGCAGCCCCCATAGAGGGCACAATCAATTTACCAGCGCTTCTATCAACAACGCCCCTCCCAAAACTGCAACTAAACCGCAGTTTTGGGAGGGGCCATTTTGCGAGAGGCAACTCCAACCGGTCTTGTCCAAGGACGAGAAGGCCGGGCGCGAGTCTACGCCTCCGGGCAGAGCGCCAGCGCCGCCTCGTCGGCAATCACGGTGCAGCTGGTGTGCAGCTGCAGGATGGACGCGGGGCACTGCGGGGTAACGGGTCCAAAGCACATGTCGTAGACGGCCTGGGCCTTCTCCGGGCCGGATGCCAGGATGAGGATGCTGCGCGCGTACATGATGGTCTGCACGCCCATGGTGTAGGCCTGGCGCGGCACGTCGTCGGCGTTGTCGAAGAGGCGGCTGTTGGCCTGGATGGTGCTCTCGGTGAGGTCAACGCAGTGCGTGCCCTTGGAGAAGTGGTCATCGGGCTCGTTGAAGCCAATGTGACCGTTGCGGCCAATGCCGAGGAGCTGCAGGTCAGGATAGCCAGCCTCGCGCACTATGCGATCGTACTCGGAGCATGCCTCGTCCGCGTTGGGGTTTGCGCCGTCGGGCACGTGCGTGTTGGCAAGGTCGATGTTGATCTTGTCGAAGAAGTTCTGCCGCATGAAGTAGTGATAGCTCTGCGGGTCCTCGTGCGTAAGGCCGCGGTACTCATCCAGGTTGTAGGTGCTAACCTGTGAGAAGTCGCAGTCGCCCTTGTGGTTCCACTCGGCAAGCTGCTCATAGGTGCCAATGGGCGTGGTGCCGGTGGCAAGGCCGAGGACGCTGGTGGGCTTGAGGATCACCTGGGCCGAGATCACGTTCGCCGCCTTGCGGCTCATGTCCCGATAGTCCTTGGTGCGGATGATTCTCATGGGAGTCCCTCCTTCTGCAAGCGGGTGACCTCCCGTGGCACCCGCCCGTGGCTTTTAAGCCACGCTTGACGTGTGCGGCCACCAGGGCGAGGTCGCGTTTGCTATGAGAAGGGTCCACCACGTCGAGGCCCCTGCCCGTCCATGGTGGCCTGGGGCACATGCCTCAGACGGCTTCATTCTACATGCGTGCCATGCGGAAGAAGAGACAAACCAATAAAGACTCCTCAAACGAGGAGCGCAAATAGCGTCTATGCCTACAGCTTCCCCGCCAGGTCTTCCAGTGCGTGGAAGCGGTGCGAGATGGCGTTCTTCTCGCCCGGCGTGAGCTCGGCCATCGTCTTGCCTGGGGTGTCTGCCGGCAGGAACAGCGGGTCGTAGCCAAAGCCGTGGTCCCCACGGCGTTCGTGGCCAATGGTGCCCTCGCAGTCGCCGTCGCCACGCAGGACCTCGCCGCCGCGTACGAGCACCACGGTGGAGTGGAAGCGCGCACCGCGACGCTCATCGGGAACGTTGACCATAAGGCGCTCGAGCTTGTCGTTGTTTGCGTCGTCGTTGCCGTGCTCGCCAGCCCAGCGGGCCGAGAAGATCCCGGGAGCGCCATCAAGCGCGTCCACGCAGAGCCCGGAGTCATCCGCAATGGCCATGGGGAGGCCCGTCTCGGCGACTGCCGCCCGCGCCTTGATGAGGGCGTTCTCGAAGAAGTTGGCGCCGTCCTCGACGGGATCGGGAAAGTCCCCAAGCTCACCCAGGGCAACAAAGTGCACGCCGGGAACGGACTTTGAGAGAATTGCCTCGATCTCGGTCACCTTGTGGGGATTGCCCGTGGCAACCACCACGGTGTGCTCAGGGTCAAGCGCCTTGATGTCGATTGTCGCCATGCCAGTGTCCTTTCGCCGCAACGGGCCATCCGCCCCGCGATGCCTATGCGCCAAAGCCCGTGACCTCACGCTGAATCTGGAGAAGCTGGTCGATGCCCTTCTGCCCAAGGTCAAGCAGACGCCCCAGCTGCTCGCGGTCGAAGGTCGCGCGCTCGCCCGTGCCCTGAACCTCAACAATGCGGCCATCGGAGGAGCCCACCAGGTTCATGTCCACGTCCGCGTGCGAGTCCTCCGGGTAGTCGAGGTCGAGAAGCTCGACGCCACGCACGACTCCCATCGAGATGGCTGCGACCTGTCCCGTAAGGGGAACGCGCTTGATGCGCCCCTTCGCGCAGGCGGCTGCGAGCGCCTCGTAGAGCGCCACCCAGGCGCCGGTAATGGAGGCCGTGCGGGTGCCGCCGTCTGCCTGGATCACGTCACAGTCCACCGTCACCGTAAACTCGCCCAGGTGGCGGAGGTCGCAGACGGCACGCAGCGAGCGTCCCACCAGGCGCTCGATCTCCATCGAGCGGCCCTTGCGGCCCTTGTACTCGCGCGGAGTGCGGCGGTTGGTGGCAGCCGGGAGCATGGCATACTCCGCCGTGACCCAGCCGTCGCGACTCGCGCCGCGCCACTTGGGCACACCCTCCTCGATGGTCGCCGCGCACAGCACGCGCGTGTCGCCAAACTCCGCCAGGCACGAGCCGTCGGCGTTCTTCATCACGTTTGGCGTTAGCGTGACCGGGCGCATCTCGGCAACAGACCGGCCAAAGCTGCGCTCAGACTGGGTGGCGCTCTCCTGGGGCATGGTGTCTCCCGTCTGCCGGCGCACATCCGCCGGCGCTCATGCAACGGGGCCAGCCGGCTCACGCCGACCGGCCCCGACTCTTCTCATGGTGGGCGATGACGGATTCGAACCGCCGACCTTGTGCGTGTAAGGCACCTGCGCTAGCCACTGCGCCAATCGCCCATGTTTAGCGAGTGTACCACGGAACCCGGAAGCGGCACACGCATCGCCCGCACCCGGCGCAGCCCGCGCCCATCTCGCCTGCTATACTTGACCCATGAATACTACACTCACATCTCTTGCCCAGCTCCTCGACAATGAGGGGCTGCTGGCCACCACAGCAAACATCACCGCCGAAAAGGGCGCCACGCCCATCACCGGGGTCGACTGCGACTCGCGCGTCATTGTCCCAGCGCATGTCTTTGTGTGCAAGGGCGCCGCCTTCAAGCCAGCCTATCTCACCTCCGCGCTCGAAAAGGGCGCCGTGGCCTACCTTTGCGACAGGGACCGCGCAGCCGAGCTGGCAGACGTTGCCCCCGGGACGCCCGCACTCATCGCCACGGACCTGCGCCGCGCCATGGCGTTCGCCTCGGCCGAGGCCTTTGGCCACCCCGACCACGACCTCACTGTCATTGGCATCACCGGCACCAAGGGCAAGTCGACGGTGTCCTACATGCTCCGCGCCGTGCTTGACGGCAACGAGACGCACGCACGTACCGGCGTCATGGGCTCCATCGAGACCTTCGACGGCATCGAGCGCGAGGAGAGCCACAACACCACGCCGGAGTCCCCGGACCTCTGGCGTCACCTCGCCAACGCCCGCAAGGCCGGCCTTGCCTACATGGACATGGAGGTCTCGAGCCAGGCCCTCAAGTACGACCGAGTCCTGGGCCTTGACCTTGCAGTTGCATGCTTCCTCAACATTGGGCGCGACCACATCTCGCCCGTTGAGCACCCCAATTTCGAGGACTACTTCCAGAGCAAGCTCCGCATCTTTGATCAGGCGCGCGTTGCCGTGGTGAACCTCGACTCCGACGAGATCCATACCATCCTCGAACGCGCCCGGCGCTGCGAGCGCGTGGTGACCTTCTCGGCCAAGGACAGCTCGGCGGACGTCTGGGCATCTGACATTCAGAGCGCCTACGGCATGGTCTCGTTCACCGCGCACACTCCAAGCTGGGAGGGGCCCATCTGCCTGGGCATGCCGGGCCTCTTCAACGTAGACAACGCCCTTGCAACCATCGCCATCTGCGAGGTCCTGGGCATTGGGTGCGAGAGGATTGCCGAGCCGCTCTCTCGCGCGCGCGTCCCCGGCCGCATGGAGCTTCTCCCCAGCCCCGACACCAAGGTTGTGGCGCTGGTTGACTACGCTCACAACAAGCTCTCCTACCAGCGGTTCTTTCCCTCGGTCAAGGAGGAGTTCCCGGGGTATCGCATCATTGCCGTCTTTGGCGCCCCCGGTGGCAAGGCGTACGAGCGCCGCCACGAGCTTCCCCAGGAGGCCGCCAAGTACGCCGACTACCTCATCTACACTGAGGAGGACCCGGCAAACGACCCCGTAGAGGAGATCTGCCAGCAAATGGCAGATGCCACGCCGGAGGGCACGGCATACGAGGTCATTCTCGACCGCGAGGAGGCCATTCGCCGCGCCGTCCAGCTTGGCTACGAGGGCGAGAGTCCGGCCATTCTCTGCCTTCTGGCCAAGGGCGACGAGACGCGCCAGCATGAGGGCAACGAGTTTGTCCCCTGCCGCACGGACGGCGACATCTACGAGGAGGCCGTTCGCAACTGGCACCCGTCACACCCCGAGGCATAGCCCGCGCGAGGCGATTTCCAGCCGCCAATGAACGTGCCCCGCAGCCACGGCGAGAGAGCCGGACTTGCGGGGCACGCTTGTGCGGACGCTCTTAGCCCCCGCCTAGGCGAGCCGCTCCACGCCGTTGCGGGTTACGCGCGCATAGACGAGAGGCTCAGGCTGAGGCTGCTCGTCACCAATCTCGTAGGCGTCGCGAAGAATCTGCTCCCCCTCGTCGAGCTGCGCCTCGCTCGACGCGTGAAGCGTTGCGAGAACCTCGCCCTTCGTCACCTTGTCGCCGGCTTTCTTCTGAAGGATTATTCCGGCGAGCGGGTCGATGGAGTCTTCCTTGCGCGCCCGCCCGGCGCCAAGTGCCACCGAGGCAATGCCCACGCGTTCGGTGTTCATGTGGCGCACCCAGCCGTCGCGCCCGGAACGCACGTCACGCATGCAGGCATCAGAGCCAAAGCGGCTGGGGTCGCGCACGTAGGACGCATCCCCGCCTTGGGCGGCAACCATCTGGGCGAGCTTCTCCAGACCCGCACCGTTCTCTATCTGCGCACGGGCCATCGAGCGGCAGGCGACAATGTCGCCCTTGTCCGCAAGCTCGAGCATGTTTGCCGCAAGCTCCACGCAGATGTCCCTAAGGTCCTGCGGCCCTTCGCCCATGAGGGTCCGGGCGGCCTCCCCCACCTCAAGGGCATTGCCCACGCAACAGCCAAGCGGACGGTCCATGTTCGTGATGAGTGCCGCCGTCGTGCGACCAACGCCCTCGCCAATGCGGACCATCTCCTGCGCCAACGCGACGGCATCGTCAACGGTCTTCATGAACGCGCCGCTGCCACACTTCACGTCGAGAAGGATCTTGTCAGACCCAGCGGCAATCTTCTTGCTCATAACGCTGGAGGCAATGAGCGGCAGCGAGTCAACCGTAGCCGTCACGTCTCGCAGCGCATAGAGCTTCTTGTCTGCGGGCACCAGGTTTCCGGTCTGGCCGGCAACGGCGCATCCAATCTCGCCCACAATGGAAAAGAAGCGCTGCTCGTCAATAGAGGTGGTAAGACCGGGAATGGACTCTAGCTTATCAAGCGTACCGCCGGTGTGCCCTAGACCACGTCCGCTCATCTTGGCAACGCGCACGCCAAGCGACGCCACGACAGGTGCCACCACCAGGGTGGTCTTGTCTCCCACGCCGCCGGTGGAGTGCTTGTCCACCTTGACGCCGGGAATGGGCGAGAGGTCCACCACGTCACCTGAGTGCGCCATATCAAGGGTGAGACGCACGATCTCGCGGTCGGTCATGCCCTCGTAGAAGATAGCCATGCAGAGCGCGGAGGCCTGGTAATCCGGAATGTCACCCGCCACGTAGCCATTAACGAAGAAGTCAATCTGCTCGTCGGTAAGCTCGTGGCCGTCTCGCTTGCTCTCGATGATGTCGTACATCCTCACGCGGCGCCGCCTCCCGCCTCGTCAGCCCGATGGTGCCCCAGGTCCTCCGGCCCAAAGCCCTCGGGGAGAAGGTCACGCAGCAGAAGCGAGCGGCGCTCCTCCGGGGAGCGGGCAACGATGATTATAAACGAGTCCGGGTCACAGAACTCGCGCATCACCTGGCGACACACGCCGCACGGTGTGCACCAATCCGAGACGGGTTGCCCCTCCGGGCCTCCCACAACGGCAATAGCCGAGAAGTGCCGCTGCCCCTCGTAGACCGCCTTGAAGAAGGCCGTGCGCTCGGCGCAGTTGCTTGGCGTGTATGCCGCGTTCTCGATGTTGCATCCCTGGTAGACGGTGCCGTCTTCCGCAAGAAGCGCCGCCCCAACGGCAAAGTGCGAGTAGGGCACATAGGCATGCTCGCGGGCTTCGAGTGCCCTTCCCACGAGCTGCTCGTCGGTTAGTTCCATGTCTTTTCAGAGGCTCCTTATGCCGCTTGCTATCTGCTGCCCTTGATGTATGGCACACCGTCTGCCTTTGGCGCAACGGAGCGTCCCACAAAGAACACCAGGACGAGGACGGTCATCACGTACGGCAACATTGCCAGGATCTGCGTTGGCACCACAGAGCCGCCGCCCAGCATCACGGTAAGCGCCTGCGTGAAGCCAAAGAGCAGGCAGGCAAGGTAGGCGCCGTGTGGGGTCCACTTGCCAAAGATCACTGCCGCAAGGGCAATGAAGCCCTGACCGCTAATAGCCGTCTGGGTGTACTGAGAGATGATGGCGAGCGTCATGGACGCGCCACCAAAGCCCGCGAGCACGCCAGAGAGAATCACGCAGACGTAGCGCGTGCGATAGACGTTGATGCCCAGGGTCTCGGAGGCCTCGGGGTGCTCGCCCACGGAGCGAACGCGAAGGCCCCACTTGGTCCGGTACAGAACAAACCACATGACCACGGCAGCGATAAGGCCGAGAAGCACCGTGACGTCGAGGTTGAGGCTCGAGAGCGGAGAGTCGCCAAAGCCCGAGGTGTCAACGAGCTTGGGCAGCGTGTTGACCACGGAAGACATTGCCGCGCCATCAAACGTGCGGCGGCAGGCAAAGAGCGCGATGCCGGGGGCCAGCAGGTTGATTGCCACGCCAGAGATGGTCTGGTCGGCGTTGAAGGTAACGGACGCCACCGCATGGAGCAGGGCAACCAGCCCGCCCGCCAAGCCCGCACAGAGAAGGCCAATCCAGGGGTTGCCCGAGACGTAGCTTCCCGCAACCCCGGCAAACGCGCCGACGTTCATCATGCCCTCGATGCCGATGTTCGTGACGCCGGAGCGCTCGGAGATAACGCCGCCGAGGGCGCCAAAGACAAGGGGCGTGGAGTACATGAGGGTAATGGAGAGGACGAGCACAAGATTATCGAGCATCGCCATCAGCCCCCTTCTTCTCGCTAGAGTCAGTAGGTTCGGCGACCTTCGAAGACGCCTCCGCCGGTGCCTTGGGGTCGGCCGCGTTCTCGGTCTTCTGGGAGCCGCTCTCCCCTGCAGGCGCGGCGGGAGTGGCCCCCACCTCGGCAGCAAGCTTGCACGCCTGCTCGGCGCGCTCGGCGCGAGAGCGCTGGATGTGCTCGGCGAGCATGGGAATCACGCCACCCAGGGCCATGCAGAACACGATGGTGCCAATCATGATGCTGATGATCTCGGACGGAGCGCCCATGGTCTGCTGCACCGTCTGGCCTCCGTAAATGAGGCCGGCAAAGAGCAGGGACGCCGGAATGCACGCAACGGGCGAGCAGCCCGCAATGAACGCCACCGAGAGGCCGTTGAAGCCGTTGTTCTCGAACGCGGCGAGCGTAGAAATGCCGTGCGGCGAGATGCCGGTGATGTTGAGGGCGCCGGCAACGCCGCACAGGGCGCCGGAGATGACCATGCAGAGCACGATGTTCTTCTCGACGTTGATGCCGGCAAAGCGGGCGGCATCCTTGTTGAGGCCAACGGCGCGCATCTCGTAGCCCATCTTGGTGCGCTTGAGCAGCCACCCGATGAATACAGCCGCCACCACGGCAACAACGATGCCAACGTTGACGTCACAGCGCACAAGGACGTCGCGAAGCACGGGGAAGTTTACCAACGCCGCCTGGCCATCGTCAGAGAGCTTCCAGTTGGGGAGGATCATCGTGAACGCGGAGTCGTGCACCGCATAGGTCCCCGTGGTGTTGGGCTGGTGGAACACGTCGAGCGAGACCACGTAGTTGCAGAGGTAGAGGCTGATCCAGTTGAACATGATGCTGGTGATGACCTCGTGGATGCCAAACTTTGCCTTGAGCCATCCAATGAGGGCGCCAGACAGCGCGCCCGCAATGGTGCCCGAGAGCACAACGAGCGGAATCTCGAGAACGGCGGGGAGGTCGCAGGTGATGCCCACGATGGTCGCAGCGACGGTACCCAGGATGTACTGGCCCTCGGCGCCAATGTTGAAGAGGCCAACCTTGAAGGCAAAGGCAACGGCAATGCCGCAGAACAGAAGCGGCGTGGCCTTGATAATTACGTTGACTATGTAGCGAGGACGGCCGACCATGCCCGAGAAGAGCGCTGCAAACGAGGCACCCGGATCGTATCCTGCGCTGGCAAGAACGATTGCCGCGACCAGAAAGCCAATGAGAATGGCTATGATTGCCGAGGTGATGGGCTTCCTCAGCACCTTGATGACCGTGTTGTTCACTGCTTGCCACCCCCAGCCATAAGCAGGCCAACCTCTTCTTCGCTCACCGTTCCCTGCTTGAACGTGCCCACGATCTTTCCGTGGTGGATGACGGCAATCGTGTCCGCCACGTCCATGACCTCGTCAAGCTCGAGCGAGATAAGCAAAATTGCCGCGCCGCGATCGCGCTCGCGGATAAGCGCCTTATGGACAAACTCGATGGCGCCCACGTCGAGGCCGCGCGTAGGCTGCACGGCAACGAGAAGATCCGGCTCGCTCGAAACCTCGCGAGCAATGATGACCTTCTGCTGGTTGCCGCCGGAAAGCCCACCGGCAAGGCTGTCGACGCAATCGGCGGGGCGGATGTCGTACTCCTTGATGAGGCCGTTGGTAAAGGAGCGGACCTTTCCATAGTCGAGTGTCGCGCCCTTGCCAAACGCCTCCTCCTGGTGCCTCTCGAGAATGACATTCTCGGCAACGGTGAAGGGCAGCACCAGGCCAAAGCGCTGACGGTCCGCAGGGATGGTCGCCACCTTGTGGTCGAGCACGTTTCTGGGGACGGTGTTCTGGATTTCCTCGCCATTCACGGAGATGGTGCCGGAATCCACCTTCGCAAGGCCATCGATGGCCTCTACGAACTCGTCCTGGCCGTTGCCCTCGATGCCGGCTATGCCCACGATCTCTCCGGCGCGAACGTCAATGTTGAGCCCGCATACCTGCTCGATTCCACGGGCGTCCTTCACGTGCAGGTCCTTGACCGAGAGAACCGTCTTGCCTGGGTTGGCAGGCCCCTTCTCGACGGTAAGGCTCACATGACGGCCAACCATCTTGGACGCGAGCTCTTCCTCGGTGGTCTTGCTCACGTCCACCGTGCCCATGTACCTGCCACGACGAATGATGGTGCAGGCGTCGGCGGACTCCATGATCTCCTTGAGCTTGTGGGTAATGATGATGATCGTCTTACCCTTGGCGACAAGCTCATGCATGATCTTGATGAGCTGCGTGATCTCCTGCGGCGTGAGGACTGCCGTGGGCTCGTCGAGAATCAGCGTGTCCGCACCACGGTAGAGCGCCTTCAGAATCTCGACGCGCTGCTGCATGCCAACGGTGATGTCCTCGACCTTCGCGTCCGGATCGACCTCAAAGCCATACTCGTCGACGATCTTCTCGACTTCCTTTTTGGCACGAGCCATGTCAAGGACACCCATCGAGTGGCAGACCTCGTCGCCAAGAATGATGTTCTCGGTGACGGTGAAGTTCTCGACGAGCATGAAGTGCTGGTGGACCATGCCAATCCCGTGAGCAATCGCGTCGAGCGGGCTCTGTATCTGGACGCTCTGCCCACCGAGGTACACCTCGCCCTCGTCGGCCTGGTACAGGCCGTAGAGCACGTTCATGAGCGTGCTCTTGCCCGCACCGTTCTCGCCAAGGATGGCATGGACCGTCTGCTTCTTCACGTCGAGGTCAACGCCATCGAGCGCCTTGAACGAGCCAAAGGTCTTCGTGATGCCATGCATCTGCACGGCATAGTCGGGACTGGCCTCCATAGTCCACCTCCTCATAAAAGCGAGGGGCCATGGCCCCCCAGCAATCAAACCAAGAGGGGTGCCCGACGCGCACGCCAGGCACCCCCCAACTGCGCGTCTAGAGGCTAGCGACAAACTTGTCGTAGTCATCCGAGGTCGCAGGAGGCACGATGTCGCCGGACTTGATGAGCTCCTCCACAGCGAGGGCGTCGTTGTATACGTCCTCTCCCATGAGGGAGTAGTCCTCGGGGATGCCCACTGCGCCGTCGGAGAGACCCAGGGTGATGTTGGAGCCGCCCTTAAGGTCGCCGGAGAGAAGGCGCTTGGAGACGTCCACGATGGCAACGTCGACCTCCTTGAGGGCGGAGGTGAGAACCGTGCCCTCAGCGAGGTAGGACTGGTCCATGTCGGCACCAATGGCGTAGATGCCGGCATCCTTGCAAGCATTGATGACGCCAACGCCGGTGCCACCAGCTGCCTGGAACACAACGTCGCAGCCGTCGGAAACCATGCGCTGCGTGATGGAGCTGCCCTTGGCGGCATCGCCAAAGCTCTCGGCGTACTGGGACTCGCACTGAACGTTGAGGCCCTTCTCCTTGTTGGCATAGGCAACGCCGGCCTTGTAGCCAAACTCGAACTGGCGCAGGACGTCGCTCTCGACGCCAAGCACGTTGCCAACCATGCCGGTCTTGCTCACGCAGGCGGCAATGTAGCCAACGATGAACGACGACTCCTGGGCACGGAACTGAACGCCGGTGATATTGGAGGCGTCGGTGGGGTTGGCGTTGTCGATGATGCCAAACTGGACGTTGGGGTTGGCTTTGGCCGCGTTGCCCACAGCGTCTGCCATGGCAAAGCCAATTGCCCAGATGAGCTCTGCGTCATCGTCAACTGCCTTGTCGAGGTTGGTAGCGTAGTCGGACTCCTGCTTGGACTCGAGGTAGCTGACATCCCAGCCCTCTTCCTGCTGGAGCCGCTGGAGGCCGGACCACGAAATCTGGTTGAACGACTGGTCGTTAACGCCACCGGTATCGGTAACCATCTCAACCTTGTGCGTGGTCCCGGACGTGGCGGTACTGCTGGAGGTGTCGCTGCTGGAAGACGAGTCGCTGGACGAACCGCCGCACCCTACGAGTGCTCCGGTGGCGCCCAGTGCGCATGCGCCAGCAAGGCCCTTCAGGAAGCCACGCCGAGTAAAGCTGCTCTGATCTGGCATTTCTGTCCCCTTTCTCCGCCCCGTCCTCTCCCGAACGAGGTACCCCATGGAGTCAAACTTCCTATCTACAGAGGGAGACTCTCCCTCGTGTTGCCCCTATGCATTTAAGTCTGGCGTCGCCAAGCTCAGCGCGACCTCCATCATCTGCGTAAGGCTCTCCTGACGCTCCTCTGCCGTGAGGGCCTCGCCGCGAGAGACAACGTCCGTCACGGTGAGAATCGTGAGCGCGCGTTTGCGGGCGCGCATCGCGTTGAGGTAGAGCGCTGCCGACTCCATCTCCACGGCAAGGACGCCCATCTTGGCCCAGCGCTGCTCCGCAGTGCGGTCGTCGTTGTAGAAGACGTCCGACGAGAGAACGTTGCCCACACGCGCGGGGTAACCCAGGCGCTCCGCTGCGTCAGCCGCACGGCGCAGGAGACCAAAGTCCGCGATGGGGGCAAGCGTGCCCGGAACGTTGAACTGGTGGGCATAGTTGGAGTCGGTGCAGGCACCCATCCCAAGCACGATGTCGCGCAGGCGCACGCTTGGTGCCACACCGCCCGCAGTGCCAATGCGCACGATCGACTCGACGCCGTAGAAGTTGAAGAGCTCGTACGAGTAGATGCCAATGGAGGGCATGCCCATGCCGCTGCCCATTACCGACACGGGGTTGCCCTGGTAGGTGCCCGTATAGCCCAGCATGTTGCGAACGCCGTTGAACTGCTCGACGTTCTCGAGGTAGGCCTCGGCAAGGCGCTGGGCGCGGAGCGGGTCGCCCGGCATCAGGACGAACGGCGCAATCTGGCCTGCAACGGCCTCGTTGTGCGGCGTAGGGGTTCGTGCCATAGCTATGCCTCCAGAATCTGATCGAGGTGGGACGTGCCGTTGGGAAGTGCGGGTGAGCCAAGGTAGTCGAGAACCGTTGCTGAGACGTCCGCGAAAGTAGGCCGCGTGCCCAGGTCGACGCCGGCGCGCACGCGCGGTCCGCACGCGATCCATGGGACGTACTCGCGCGAGTGGTCAGTCGAGGGCGTCACGGGATCGCAGCCGTGGTCTGCCGTAATCATAAGCAGGTCATCGTCGCGCAGGCCCGCAACGATGCGCGGGAGCTGGCTATCAAAGTAGCTCAGGGCACGCGCATAGCCGGGCGCGTCGTTGCGGTGGCCGTAGACCATGTCGAAGTCCACGAGGTTGGTGTAGCAGAGGCCTGTGAAGTCACGGCCGGTCGCCTCGACGGTGCGCTCGATGCCCTCCTCGTTTCCTGAGGTAAAGACGTGGTCCGTTATCCCGCGGTGGGCAAAGATGTCGTAGATCTTGCCAATGGAGAGCACGTCCTGGCCCGCGTCCTTGAGCACGTCGAGCATCGTGGTGCCCGTGGGCTCCAGAGAGAAGTCATGCCTGCGCGGGGTGCGCACGTAGTTTGGCCAGTCCCCCGTGTAGGGGCGCGCGATGACGCGGGCGACGCCGTGCTCGCCCGTGAGGATCTTGCGCGCGATGCGGCAGTACTCGTAGAGCTGCTCGGGGGACACCATGTCCTCGTGCGCCGCAATCTGGAAGACGCTGTCGCCCGAGGTGTAGACAATGAGCTTGCCAGTCTTGAGCTGCTCGCGGCCGTAGTCCTTGATCACCTGCGTACCGGAGTATGGCTTGTTGCAGAGAACCCCACGACCCGTCTGGCGCTCAAACTCGTCCAGCACCTCCTGGGGGAAACCGTTGGGATACGTGGGGAAGCGCTTGGGCGAGATGACGCCCGCCATCTCCCAGTGCCCAACCGTGGTGTCCTTGCCGGCAGACGCCTCGCGAAGGCGGGCAAACGCACCGGTGGGCGAGGCGACCGGCTTGAGGTCCACGTCATAGGGGGACTCGAGCGCGCCTTCAATGTTGAGAAGGCCAAGAGACGTCATGTTGGGGATGTTGAGCTCACCCGTGGTGGCGCAGGCGCACAAGGTGTTGCTCCCCTCGTCACCCCACTCTGCGGCATCTGGCTCGGCGCCGATGCCAAAGCTATCCAAGACGATAAGAAACACGCGCTTGCCCATGGTCGCCCCCTCCGCAGGCATCTCTCTGATGCCGCTGCGTAACGCCACAACAAATGACAAGTCGAAACTACCGACATGACTAGTATTGTTTGACCGCTCATGAAGCGGCGGATAAGTGGGGCAGCCGGTACAAACAATTCGACAAGCGGCAAATGCTTAGTAACAATAAATAATTGTTTAGAATTGCAATGCAGGGCGACGCACGAGAGAGGGAACGCAATGCTCACTGACAGAGAACAGCAGATCCTTGGGTGGATTCGCGCAAACCCCTCCATTTCCCAGCAGGAGATCGCCGACCGCGCGGGCATCTCTCGATCGTCTGTCTCCGTCCATATCTCGAACCTCACCAAGAAGGGCGCGATTCTCGGCAGGCAATATGTGCTTGCCGACACCCCCTATGTCGTTGTGGTGGGAGCCACCAACATGGATGTGGTTGGCAAGCCGGGCGGGGTTCCCACCCCGCGAGACGTCACGCCAGGCACCATCGTGGTCTCACCCGGCGGCACCGCGCGAAACGTTGCGCACAACCTCACGCTACTGGGAACCAGCACCAAGCTGGTGACCGCATTTGGGGAAGACGTGCGCGCCAGGGAGCTCTCCGAGGGGTGCATGGGAATGGGCATGGACCTCGAGGGGTCGGTGACCGTCCCCGGCGGAACCACCTCAACCTGCGTCTTTATCCTGGACGAGCACGGTGACCTCTCCCAGGCCATCGCTGACATGGGGATTCTCGACAGCCTCACCCCCAGCGTGCTGGAGCGCAGGCTCGACCTCATCGATCGAGCCGCGGCATGCTTCGTCGACACCAACATCTCCCACGAGAGCCTTCGCTTCCTTGCCGAGCACGTGAGCACTCCCCTGTTCTGCGACCCCGTCTCCACCACCAAGGCTGCAAAGCTCTCCGGGCTGCTGGGGCACTTCCACGCCATGAAGCCAAATGCCCTTGAGGCCGAAGCTCTCACGGGAGTCGCAATCCACGACGAGAAGAGCCTGGAGCTGGCAGCAAAAAAGCTTCTCGATACCGGGCTTGACCAGGTGTTCATTTCACTTGGAGCCGACGGGCTTCTCTGCGCGGGACAAGACGGGATGCTTCGGCTCCCCAGCTACAGCGCAAACGTGGTGAGCGCCACGGGATCCGGTGACGCAATGATGGGGGCAATCATCTGGGCGTATCTGCAGGGTGAGAACCTGGAGGGAACCTGTGCCGCCGGCCTTGCGGTCGCCGCCATCTGCACGGAGTCTGCCTCTACCGTCAACCCCAACCTCACTGCCCAAGCAGTAAGGCAGCGTATGAACGAGGCTGGTGCGGCAGGAAAGCTTCTCTCGGCAAGCTAGCTCTTGCGTCCAGCGCGGCCGCTTGGGACAGACCCCACGCCATCCACCGACAAGTGGACATGGTCGTCTCATAAAGTGGACAAATGTCCTTTTCTTGCTGAGCGCTTGGCCTTAGCATGCACCCAAGAATCTTGGGGAGGAGGGGACATGGACACGCTTGGCTACCTCGAAACCTTGGATGCAGAGGTTCGCGACAGGCTCGCCCCTTGGGCAGGCCGAATCCCCGCCGCCCTTCTCAGCAGGTGCGCGCTCGTCAAACTAGACAAGGGCGACGAGCTTGTGCACGAGCTTGACCGCTTTGGCTCCGTCTACGTCCTCACGCGCGGCACCATCGCCTCTACCAGCCCGCTGCTTGACGGCGGCACCTACGTGATAGACGAGTTCCATGCACCGGCAGCCTTTGGTGAGATGGAGGCCATTGGCGCTAGCCCCTTCTACCACAGCTCGCTCATGGCGGCCACAGATGCCGAGCTTATCCGCGCCTCCGGAAAGGACTACCTCGCATGGCTTTCCGGCGACGCCGACGCCTTGCTTGCTCGCTCGCGCTGGGTTGTCCAGCGACTTGCGAGCCAATCGAGCCACGAGCGCTCCCTGCTTGCCTGGACTGGCGAGAAGCGCGTTGCCTACGCACTCTGTCAGCTCTATGGCGAGGGCGGGAAGGAATGCCTGGTGGTGCCGCTAACGCGCGCACAGCTGGCAGAACGCGTGGGCGTAAGCACCAAGACGGTGAGCCGTTCCATAGCCTCGCTTGCGGATGGCGGGATGGCACGCCTTGAGGGCAGAAAGATCGTGATTGACCGAGAGGCATTTGAGCTTCTCGAGGACATGCTCCGTGACGAGCTTGGCCAAAGCTCACGCGGAAGAGAGGGGAGTGCTCGTTCATGAAGACCATCGACAACACCAAGGAGTTCTACGACATCTGCACGGCAAGCAACCTCACGTACAAGCAGAAGCTTCTGCACCTGGCGCAGGCAGCCGAGAACAGCGTCGACCCCATCGAGCGGCCAAAGGAGGCAGACTACTTCTTCGAGCACGGCGGCATTGACTACATGTGCGAGGGCAACGCGCCCTACCGCCCGCGCTACATCTGCCCGGACTACGGCAAGTTCCTCGCCCAGGGGAGCGAGTTCTTGCGCCTTAGGCCGGCGGAGTCCCTGGATGACGCGCTCTGGAACCTCGCGATGGTCTACGACAACGTGCCTTCGGTCACCAGCCGCCCCGTCTACGTGGGCCAGCTTGACCGCATGCTCGACCCCTACCTCGACGGCTATAGCGACGAGGAGGTAAAGGCGCGCCTACGTCGCTTCCTCAACTACATTGACCGCACCGTTGCAAGCGGTTACTGCCACGCCAACATTGGTCCCGAGGAGACGCGTGCCGGCCGGCTGCTCATGGAGGTTGAGCAGGAGCTTGCCAACGCTGTGCCCAACTTCACGCTGAAGTACGATCCGGCAGTCACGCCCGACGACTTTGCCCGTCTCGCCGTGAAGGCCACGCTCACCTGCGCCAACCCCGCCTTTGCCAACGATCGCATCCACCGCGAGACCTATCCCGGAGACTACACGGTGGTAAGCTGCTACAACGTGCTGCCCATGGGCGGCGGCGCCTACTGCCTCGACCGCCTGCTGTTCCCGCGCCTTGCTGACATGGCGTCGAGCGTAGATGACTTCATGGACAACATCCTCCCGTCTGCCACGGGCGCGCTTCTCGAGTACATGAACTCCCGCATCAAGTTCCTTGTCGAGACGTCGAACTTCTTCGAGACCTCGTTCCTCGCCAAGGAGGGCCTCATCAGCCGTGACCGCTTCTGCGCGATGTTTGGCGTAGCCGGCATGAGTGAATGCGTGGCCAAGCTGCTTGGCCTTCACGACGGCCGCGCCTACGGAACTGACGACGAGGCCAACGACCTTGCCGACCGCATCATGTGCCAGGTCTACAAGCAGGTCCTGGGGTTCCCAGCCGTGTACTCGGAGGTCTCCGGCAACCGCTTCACGCTGCATGCGCAGGCTGGCTTCTCCGACATGCCGGGCGTGACTCCGGGCGTCCGCATCAAGGTTGGCGACGAGCCCGAGGTCTTCTACGACCACATTCGTCACAGTGCCCGCATGCATCGCTTCTTCAACGCCGGCGTCTCCGACATCTTCCCCGTTGAGCCCACGGCCAAGTCCAACCCCGACGCCGTTCTCGACGTTGTGAAGGGCGCCTTTGCCATCGACGACAAGTACCTCTCGTTCTACTCGTCCAACGGGGACTTGGTTCGCATTACGGGCTTCCTGGTGAAGCGCTCGGAGATGGAGAAGTTCGCCCGTGGCGAGGCAGTGCTCGCCGATACCTCGCATGACGGCGAGGGCAACTGGCGGGCAAACGACCTTGCCGACCGCAAGGTTCGTCTGTAGGGAGCGCTGCGGTGTCCGTTCATGTACCGATTAACAACATCATCCCGTTTTCGCTGGTGGACGGCCCTGGATCGCGCTGCTCGATCTTTGTCCAGGGTTGCAACATCCACTGCGCGTATTGCCACAACCCAGAGACCCAGCGGCTCTGCGTTGGCTGCGGCGCCTGCGTGAGATCGTGCCCGGCGGGAGCCCTCAAGATGGTGTGTGGCGCCGTCGAGTGGGACCAGGACGCATGCGTGAAGTGCGACACGTGCATCCACGTGTGCCCCAACCACTCGTCGCCCCGCATCCTCTACCTCGACGCGGAGCAGGTCTTTGAGCGCGTGAAGTCGTACATGCCCTTCATTAGGGGGGTCACCTGCTCGGGTGGCGAGTGCATGCTCTATCCGGAGTTTCTCTCCGAGCTCTTTGGGCTGTGCCGAGGCGTAGGTCTTGGTTGTCTCATCGACTCCAACGGAACGGTAGACTTTGCCGGGCATCAGGACCTTCTTGCGCTCTCTGATGGCGTGATGCTCGACCTCAAGTGTTGGGATGATTCGTGGTTTGTCTCGCTCACGGGGACAGGCGGAAAGGCAGTCCGCAAGAACCTCGCCTTTCTTGCGGAGCAGGATAAGCTTGCTGAGCTGCGCGTCATTGTGACCGTGGGCCGCAACGACCCCGAAGTGGCGGTGCGTGGGGCAGCCGGGGTGCTTGGGGAGAAGGTGGCCTCCACGAGGCTGAGGCTCATGCGCTTTCGCCACTTTGGCGTTCGTGGGGAGATGGAGGGGGCGCCCTCCCCTACTGACGAGCGCATGGGCGCCATGGAGGAGCTTGCGAGGTCGTTGGGTTTTGGCACCGTTGTGGTGAGCTAGTTAGGATCATACCGACGAAGGTAGACGGCCGGCCTGGCGCGGATTGAGCCAGGACGGCCGTTGTTGTATGGCGGCCCCCATGAAACCAGACGTCAGCCCTCGACAATCTTGATGCCCGCGCTGCAGCCGAGGCGGTCGGCTCCTGCCTCAACCATGGCAAGCGCCTCCTCCTTGGTGTGGATGCCGCCCGCAGCCTTGACCTTGCAGCGGTCGCCCACGGTCTTGCGCATGAGCGCCACGTCGTGCACCGTGGCGCCACCCGTCGAAAAGCCGGTGCTGGTCTTCACGAACGAGGCGCCCGCTGCAACCGCGTCCTCGCAGGCGCGGACAATCTGCTCGTCATTGAGCAGGCAGCACTCCAGAATGACCTTCACGGGGTGGCCCTGGGCAGCCCTGACGACGGCTGCTATGTCATCGATGACGTACTGGTCGTCGCCAGCGACGAGGTGACCGCCATTGACCACCATGTCGATCTCTGTGGTCCCGTCCGCCACGGCCTGGGCGGCCTCGGCGGCCTTCGCCTGCGTGGAGCAGGCACCCAGAGGGAAGCCGATGCAGGTGGTCACGCCCACGCCGGTGCCCGCAAGGCGCTTGGCAGCCATCGCCGTCCAGCACGAGTTGATTGCAACCGTCGCGAAGTGGTACTTGGCCGCCTCGTCGCACAGGCGCTCGATGTCTGCCTGCGTCGCGTTCTGCTTGAGATTGGTGTGATCGATGTAGCCATTGAGTTCCATAACAAACTCCCGTCTTACGAAGACCCTCCCATAGCTTCCAGCCCACACCTTGGCACAAACAAGATGCTGACGCAATGAGCGCCTCGGCAGCCGTATGGCATCCCACTCATCACTGACGGCTACACACAGACCCAGGTGAGGCCTAGTTCGCCCAATACTGATTCCTGGCATCAATTGACGGTTGGGATACGGTTTATCGGGCACCCACTGAGTACAAACTGGTTCGAGATTTGTTAAACACCTGGTAGACGAATTGCCATCATGACGATTACATATCATTATTGAAACCAAAACTGCTGCCAACCGGAAGTCGCCTTTTGCATCAGTACAAGCGCTCGGATTCCAAGGGGCGCCGAGGGTCATCGCACTTCCGGTTAGCAGCAGTTATTGTTCAAGTCTTTATATGTCATTATGCATATCGCAATTCTTTGACCTGCGCTTTAACAAACTTCGAACCATTTGATACTTGGGGGTACCCTCAAAAACCGCATCCCAACCAGAAATTCTTGCCAGGCAGGGCGAGGAACCAGCCCACAGCTCTGCGGTTAGCCAAAGGAAAAGAGGGACGGAGCCAAAAGGCTCCGTCCCTCGGGTGGTAACGCCAATGCTACTTGGAGCAAGAACTAGAAGTTGACCGGCTCGTCGTAGTAGCAGCACTTGAGGATCTTCTCGAAGTCCTCCGCCTTGGTCTCGCGCGGGTTCTCCGGCGTGCAAGCATCCTGAACTGCGTTGGCAGCAATGGTGGGGAGCTTCTCGAGGAACTCCTTCTCGGAGACCATGACGGGCTCGCCGGTCTCGTCAGCCTTCACGCCGCCATTGGCGTAGTTGTTGATGCTCTGCGGAATGTGCAGCTCGTCGTTCATGCTGCGGATCTTCTCCACAAGCGAGTCGATAAGCTGGTCGTCGGTGGTGCCGGGAAGGTGCAGGATCTCCTTGGCAACATAGGCGTAGCGCTCGTGAGCGCGCGGGTCCTTGGAGTTCCACTGGATGGCCTTGCCCAGGTACATGGCGTTGGCGGCACCGTGAATGATGTGGCCGTTCTCGAAGGCAGCGCCGGTCTTGTGGGCCATGGAGTGCACGATGCCGAGCAGGCCAGAGGAGAACGCCAGGCCGGCCAGGCACTGGGCCTCGTGCATGTGCTTGCGGCCCTCATGATCGCCGGTGTAGGAGACGGGCAGCCACTGCGTAATCTCACGGATGCCGTGCAGCGCGTCGGCGTCGGTGAACATGGAGGCTGCTGTCGAGACGTACGCCTCGAGACAGTGCGTAAGGGCATCCATACCGGTGTGTGCGCAGAGCTTCTGAGGCATGGAGTAGGTGAGCTCGGGGTCGACGATGGCAACGTCAGGCGTGATGTTGAAGTCTGCCAGCGGGTACTTAATGCCATGCTCGTAGTCGGTAATGACCGAGAAGGCCGTTACCTCGGTAGCGGTGCCGGAAGTGGAGCTAATAGCGCAGAAGTGAGCCTTGTGGCGCAGCTCGGGGAACGAGAACGGCTGAATGATGTTATCGAACTTCTCGTCGGGATACTCGTAGAAGACCCACATGGCCTTCGCGGCGTCGATAGGCGAGCCTCCGCCGATGGCAACAATCCAGTCCGGGCCAAAGTCCTGCATGAACTTGGCGCCCTTCTGCACCGTCTCGATGGACGGGTCGGACTCGACGCCCTCGAACAGCTTGACCTCAAAGCCAGCATCCTCCAGGTCCTTCTGAACGTCCTGCAGGAAGCCGCCGCGACGCATGCTGTGGCCACCGGAGACGATGACGGCCTTCTTGCCCTTGAGGTTCTTCACCTCGTGGCGAGCGCCCTCACCAAAGTACAGGTCACGCGGGTTGGTAAAACGTCCCATAGCACATCCTCCAATTCACCGGCCGCCACCGATGGCGGCAAATGCCTGAGAAGACCCCTCGGCCTTCCCTGATGCCCTACCTGGAACAACTTGAAGCCGGACGAGCAGCGAAAAACGCACCGCCAGTCCGAACCTGAATGCGGCCCCATCCTATCAGATAGACGCCAGCGAGAGGCCACTTACGGCAGGCGGCTTCGCGCAGGAACAAGGCCGTATCCCTGCTCCACCGACGTCCATACCCTTGGTCTTCTCCGACACCCCGCTGTGACTAAAACTACATATTTTCATCACATTTTGAAGCAGGAGGAATACGGGAAGGGCGTCCGATGCCACCGGCACCAGACGCCCAGCCAAACACTCTGCGAGAACCCGCCTTACGCAGTGACCTCGGTCTTGGTGTCCACCGCAACGTCGCGCTTGGACTCCTCAACGTGCTTGCGGCCAAGCTCAGACCACTCGGGCTCCTCGTCGGGAATGGAGCCAGGCTTCTTGGTGAAGAGCTCCTTCAGGCAGTTGTACGCCACGATGACACCCAGGACCACGATCAGGATGGCGATTACGAGCTGCAGACCCTTGGTCGCGATCACCGCAAAAGACTGGTCGGCGGCAACGGCAGTCCAGCAGCTATAGATGCTCATGCCAAGCGACGTGAAGGTGCATGCGAGCAGGAATGCCACGGGCACGTAGAGCATCCAACCCTTGCG
The DNA here is from genome assembly GCF_024741235.1 of Tractidigestivibacter montrealensis. GTDB lineage: Bacteria > Actinomycetota > Coriobacteriia > Coriobacteriales > Atopobiaceae > Tractidigestivibacter > Tractidigestivibacter montrealensis. The sequence goes on from NZ_JANSKA010000001.1 coordinate 549,184, forward strand.
ACCAGTGCACTTGCAGAAGACGGCGAGAGTGATCATGGTCATGCCGCCAAGCAGCTGGTTGGAAGCGCCAAACAGCGGCCAGATGTTGAGGTAGCCGCCAAAGCACAGGGCGATGCCCAGGACCAGCGTGACAGCGATGGAGAAGGCCGTGTTGGTGACGACCTTGCGGGCACCGGACTGCTCGGAAGAGCGGGAGGCGGCGTCGTTGGTCTCGTAGAAGAACTCCTGCCAGCTGGTGCGACCAATACGGGCAACGGCATCAACGGAGGTGAGTGCCAGCGCAGAGACGTTCATGGTCATGAAGACCGTAGCAAACGTGGCGTTGAAGCCCATGAGCTCCATACCGCGAGCAACGCCGGCGGCGAAGATCTGGAACGGCGTTGAAGCGGTGCCAGCGTTGAGGGCGCCCGTGCCGGCGGTATTCATGTCACCAAACATGATGCCAGCGGTCACGATGGCAAGCACGCCCACAAAGGACTCGAGGACCATGGCGCCGTAGCCAACGGGAAGCATGTGGGTCTCGTTGGAAATCTGCTTAGAGGAGGTGCCGGAAGAGACAAGGCTGTGGAAGCCGGACAGGGCACCGCAGGCAACAGAGACGAACAGAACCGGGAAGATGTAGTTGCCCTTAGCTGCCAGGGCGTCGAGCGTCTCGGAGCTCACAACCATCGGCGCCGTTATAGTGGCCTGGCCATTGATGCCCAGCGCGATGATGCCGAGGACGGCGCACGCGATCATGGCGACCATCATGATGGTCGTAAGGAAGTCACGTGGGGTCTTGAGCGTCTGGATGGGCATGGCGCTTGCGAGAATCAAGTAGAGCGTCACGACGGCAATCCAGCCAGTGGCGTTGAGGTAAATCGGGAACACCATGCCAAGCGCAAAGGGAACCGCGATGCACGCAAGGGCAAACAGGAACTTTGCAACGCCCTTGAGGTCCCACTTGCGGCACGCCCACCCAAAGAAGATGGCGGAGAAGGTGAGCAAGATGGAGATGGTACCCGCGCAGCCACCGGCGTAGGACTTGGCGAAGTCAACGGAACCATCGGCAGCAGCGGTGGTAGCAAACGTGCCCGCCACCATCGAGACGAACGCAGCGATGACAATGCAGCAGAACAGCCACGAGAAGGCCAGGAACAGATGGCGACCGGTCCTGCCAATGTACTTCTCGATGAGCTGGCCAAGCGACTTGCCGTTGTTCTTGACGGAGGCGTACAGGGCGCCAAAGTCATGAACGGCGCCAAAGAAGATGCCGCCGACAAGGACCCAGAGAAGCACGGGGAGCCAGCCAAACATCATGGCGACGATGGTACCCGTGACAGGGCCAGCGCCACAAATCGAGGAGAACTGGTGGGCAAACACGGAGAAGCGCTGTGCGGGCGAGAAGTCCTTGCCGTCCTCCATGCGGACCGCAGGGGTGAGGGCCTTGGAATCGACGCCCCATGACTTAGCTAGCCAGCGCCCGTACCCGAGGTAGCCAATAATCAGGACCACCGCACTTATCAAGATGATCGTGATGCCATTCATGTCGTCTTACCTCCTTAGGGTAGGGCGCTGCGGACCGTTTCCGCTGTTTGCGCTCGGTGCGCGGCATGGTACAACCTTGAGAAGGAGTTGGGGATTCACTCAACTACCCTAGAGTATTGGATATTTTCAATAATTTCTGGATATTTTTGGATATCTTCCAAATAGTTTTATCAAGTATTGTATATTTTTCGATAGTTCAAAAACACTGTTCGCAATACACCTCCCTTCAAACGTTCTCCAAGATGTAATCGTTTGGGACCTCGTTTCGAAACATTTTTCAACCGTTCACCCCATTTTGATGACCGCTCGTGGTATTCGAGAGATAGCAACTCTCGTTTATGGGCAGGCTGGCCAGTTATCCGTGGCGTCCTTTGTCGTGCCACGCATGGGATACCATGAGAGCGACGAAAGGAGGCGCACCGTGGCGTTTGACCCCAGGAGAGAGGACTACCAGCGTCTGGCGCTGCGCTATGCGCTGTCGCTGCCCAAGGGGAACCCCGTTGCCGCGGCCAAGGCGTTCACGGACTTTGGCCGCCGCTTTGCCCGTGATCGGGACACGCTTCCCCAATCCGATGCCGACCGCGCCTTCCACCTCGTGGCCGTTGCCGCCGAGGTCATCGACTACCAGCTTCCCTTCTCGAGCGAAGAAAGGGCGGACGCGCTCATCAACCGCGGGCGCGACCTTCTCGACGAGGCCATCTCGCTCGACCCCAAGTGCCACGACGCTATCCGCATGCGCGCCTCGCGCGTGAGTCCCAGTTTTGATGCCCAGTTCTCCTTCCTCCACGAAGGCGCGGACGAGGTTCTCGCGTCCTGCCAGGAGGCTCGCGACGCCGTGCCAAACGACGGGGACGATGAGCGCATTGCCCTTGGCCGCGACATCGCCCTTCGTCCCTATAGGCGGTGGATGGCCGCGCTGGCCGAGGAGGCACTCATCTGTGGCCGCAATCGCAGCTGCATAGAGGCCGGCGAGCGCCTGCTGGAGCAGGACCCCTCGGACCAGGCGGACGTTCGGTTCACGCTTGCCCTTGCCTACGCAAAGCTCGAGGATGAGGCATCCCTTGACGCGCTGGCCAAGCGCTACGGCACCATCATCCCTGCACGCCCCGCAGACGACGCCTGGATGGGAATCGCACGGCTGGCACTAGCGCACAAGAGCCACGACATGGGCCAGACCCGGCAGCTTCTCGAGCGCCTGATCGCCGCCTATCCGGGCTGCGCGTCCGCGCTTATTACGCAAACGGAGCTGCCGGACGGCGTCTTTGCCCGTCTCGCCGTGCCGCCCTACAGCGAGGACGAGCTCATCCTTGCCGTCTCCGAGGCAACGGTGCTGCTCCAGGAAGGCGACGACAAGAGCGGGCGCGGCGTACTTGGCTCCTGGGTCGCGCGGACCACGGCAAAGCTCTATCCCGAGGCGCTCGCCGAGGCGCAGGAGTTCTCCGCCCCCTACTACCAGCAGGACGAGAAGGGCCCGCAGGACGGTGATGCCTCGTGAACGGACGAGAGGAGCTTGTGCTCAGGTGCGCCCAGCGGCGCCGCGAGAAGATAGGCACCCTATCTGACGAGGGGTTTGCCGAGCTGTGCCTGGCCGTGCGAGAGAATCCCTCGGCCTTTGTCGACTCCCCCGAGCAGGCGTCGTTCGCCACGCTCGTTGGCGCGCTGGACGCATTCCACCGCGCCGGCGCCGATGATGACCTTCTCGACGACGAGGAGTTCCGCGCGGCACGCGAGCGCAGGTTGCAGACGCTCTCGGCAGCATGCGACCAGGCGCTCTCGCAGGACGGCGGCTGCCTGGACGCACGGCTCGTGCAGGTGCTTGCCGCAGACCTGGACCCCGACGACAGGCTCGACGCTCTTCTCGAGATCGAGGCCAAGGCAGACGCGGCGAACGAGCTCACCCTTGGCAGCACGGGTGACGCCTGGGACGACGTCTTCACGCGGCCGCGGCTGCGCCTGTGGGACGCCATCGCACGCACCTGCCTTGCAGGTGGCCGCTACCACATGGCGCTCGACGTCTCGCGCGGCCTCATGGCGGCGTCACCCAAAGACCAGGTTGGCGGCAGGCTCACAGCTGCGCTTGCCCTGGCGCGTCTGGAGGACGAGGAGGGCTTCAACGAGCTTGACGCACGCCTTGCCGGTCGTGAGAACTCCTGGCTCAATCTGGGGCGCACCATCCTCCTCTACAAGCTGGGCCGCATGAACGCCGCGCGCCGTGCGCTACGCGGGTACGGCGAGCTCTGCGAGGGAGCGGCGTACGCCCTGCTCAGACCCACGTTTGTAGAGATCTACCTCCCCGACAGGCCCGAGGTTCCCGCAGGGGGCTTCGAGGAGGCAACGTTTGCCGTCCACGAGGCGGAGCCCATCATTGCGGACGTGCCAGACTTCATCGCCTGGGCGGACGGCTTCCCGTGGTTCCATGCTGCCGGCGAGGCATATGCGGAGGAGCACGGATACGACTGGTAGAGTGGCGTCGCTCTGATATACTCTCACCTGCGTCCCCATCGTCTAGCGGTCAGGACATCGCCCTTTCAAGGCGACGACACGAGTTCGAGTCTCGTTGGGGGCACCATTTGCACCAGGCAGCGGCCGTCCCTAACCCAGGGGCGGCCGCTTTTTCGCAGACAGAACAGACGGCACCGCCCCCGCGAACCGCGCCATCACGCTACTATGGCTGATAAGGTCACGTGCCCACGAGCGGCGCCGTGCCGCCCGCACCGAAGGGAGCTCGAGCATGTCGGACAAGAAGAAGCGCATCCTCATCGCATGCGGCTCCGGCATTGTCACCTCGACAATCGCGCGCAAGAAGATCGAAGAGCTTCTCGACGCGCACGGTTACAAGGGCAGCTACGAGATTGCGCAGGTGCCCCTGAGCACGGCACCCGAGAAGTCGAAGGACTGCGACTTCATGGTGGCAACCGCCATCCATCCCTCCGAGCTGAGCTGCCCGTTTGTCGACGGCACCCCCTACCTCACCGGCACCGGCGAGAACGCCACTAACGAGCAGATCCTGCACCTCATGGAGCAGTAGGTCCGCGGCTACGCCGCGCGGCGGAGCGCCAACCTACCCCAGCCTGGCAAGCACGGAGGCCGCAATGCCCTCGGGCGTGAGCCCCGCGCGCTCCAGCAGGCGAGCCTGCTCGTCCGCCTCGGGATAGCCGTCGGGCGCACCCAGGCGCAGCAGCCCAGGGGTAGCGCCGCGGTCGAGCAGCTCCTCGGCGAGAAGTCCGCCAAGTCCGCCCACCACGCTGTGCTCCTCCACCGTCACGTCAAGCCGCGCGTTGGCGAGAAGCTCAACAACGTGCTGGTCAAGGGGCTTTATCGTACCCACGGTCACCACGCGGCAGGAAAGCCCCCGCCCACGCAGCAGCTGGGCGGCAGCTAGCGCGCGAGACGCGATGGAGCCGCAGGTAGCAATCGCAACGTCTGCCATGCGGCCGGGCGCGTCATCCGCAAGTACGCGGCAGAGCCCAAGCTCGAAGTCCCCACTGGGAAGCGCAGGGTCGCCCGCGGGCGCCTGCGTGATGCGCACGTAGGCCGGTCGCGGATTGCGCGCGAGCTCCGCAAGCGCACAGGCAAGCTCGGTGTTGGTCGCCGGTGCCACCACGGTGAGGCCCGGGATAGAGCGCATGCACGCAAGGTCCTCCAGGGCCATGTGGCTGGGGCCAAGGATGCCCGCGTGGTAGCCTGCGCCGAGCCCAACCAGCACGACCGGCGACTCCATCATTCCCAAGTTGACGCGCACCTGGTCGAGCACGCGGGCCGTGATGAACGGCGCATAGGACGGCGCAAACACGTGGAAGCCCTCGTTGGCAAGGGCGGATGCAACCTCGACCTGGTTCTGCTCGGCAATACCGCACTGAACAACGGAGCCCGGCAGCTTTGAGCGCAGCACATCGAGCGCAAGTCGGCGGCCGTAGTCCGAGACAACGGCCATGACCTGCGGGTCATTCTCGGCAATCTTTCCAAGCGCCCGGCCAAAGGCCACGCGCGAGTCCAGCCGGTCGAACTCGGCCGGGTCTGCGACGACCGCAGACTCCACAGCAACAGCTTCCCTAGACATGGCCCACCTCCCGACCAAGCTCCCTGACCGCCCGCGCATAGAGCTCGTCGGTCAGCTTGTTGTCGTGCCACTCCACGCAGTTCTCGGCAAACGAGAGGCCCTTCCCCTTGGTGGTGTGGGCAAGCACGGCCCGCGGCCGCGTATGGCTTGGCGCAAGCACGCTCCAGAGGGCGCTCACGTCGTGGCCGTCCACCTCGATTGCCTCGAAGCCAAAGGCGCGGAACTTCTCCGCGAGGCTGCCCGTGTCGAGAATCTGCGCCGTAGGGCCATCGAGCTGCAGCCCGTTGACGTCGACGATAACCGTGAGCGACGCCAACCCCATATGCCCTGCAAGCGCGGCAGCCTCCCAGACCGAGCCCTCGTTGCATTCGCCATCGCCAAGAAGGCAGAAGACGCGTGAGCCGCTCGCACGCCTGTTTGCGGCAATCGCAAGGCCGCACGCATAGCCCAGCCCCATGCCCAGACTGCCACCGGAGGTCTCGATGCCACGAGCGGGGTCTCGCCTGGGGTGCTTGAACAGCACCGCATTGGGGCCGAGAAGCCCGCGGTCAATGTCCTCCTGCGAGACCAGGCCCGCATGAAGCAGGGCCGGGTAGAGCGCGAGAGAGGCGTGACCCTTGGAGAGCACAAAGCGGTCGCGCTGCTCCCAGGGGGTGCCGTCCGCTCCAGTGCGCATAACGCCCCCGTAGAGCACGGCGAGAATCTCTGCCGCAGAGAGGCTGCCACCCAGGTGGAACGGCATGTTTGGGTTAGCGTGCGCAAACTCGACGACGGTCTTGCGAATGTCCAGGGCCAGACCGGAGAGCCGACGCCGTTCAGAGGGGGCAAGCGCGGGGGCAAGCGCCGTGGGTAGCCAGCCGTCCTGGACCGAGGTCCCAGCCACCTCCTGGCCGGCACGCAGCCAGGTGAGGCCCCACTCGATGACCGTTGCGTCCGCAAGGCCTATGGTCTGGCGCAGCACCAGCACGGGGTCGTTCTCGCCACATCCCAGCGCCTCCGCGCGTTCCCCTGCCGAAGAGGCGGAGTAGCGCAACTTCGACCAGGTAATCTTTCGGCCAGAGCAGCGCTCCACGGCGTCGAAAGCCGTCTCACACGAGAAGTCCGCATCTTCCAGGCCCGGGCACTCCCCCAGGTTCTCCCAGCCCTCCTGGCAGATGACCGGCTTGCCGTCGACAGTGCGAACGCGCAGCAGGTAGAGCACCGGACTGCCCGGCTGTATGCGCAGGTGCTCGGCAACGTCTGCGGGAGCGGGGATCACGCGCTTCTCGAGGACGTGGGTCACAAAGTCTTTGCCCTGCTCGCGGAGGGACTCGCCAAACGAGAGGGACCGCTCGCCTGCGGGATGCGAGAGAGCGCGCTCCGAGACAAAGGTGCCCGAGCCGCGCACCTGGACGAGAAATCCCTCGTCCACGAGCTCGCTGATGGCGCGGCGCACGGTACCGCGCGAAATGCCAAAGCGGGCCATGAGCTCGTGCTCGGAGGGAATACGTGAACCGGGGGCCCACTCGTGCAGGCCGATCTTCTCGCGCAGGAGGGCGGCCAGCTGCGAGTACACCGGGGCAGAGCCCGCCTTGCCTGCAGAGCGCTCTGTGGACCTGCTCGCCACCGCCTGTGGCGCGCCCCCAAACGCATCCATGCCGTTCTCTGCCATGCTGCCCCTCCCCCACTCCAAGCGCATCGAAGTTGCGAGACATAGTTGTACACCACTTGTCCCTACGTAGGACACGCAACGGGATGTTCTGGGCGCATGCGCCAAAACAACACGCCAGCGGCAGACCGGCGAACCTGTTGGCCAAGACCGCGGCACAGGATTAACAAAGGCTGGTAGGGGCGGTGGGACTCGAACCCACAATCCTTTCGGCGAGGGATTTTAAGTCCCCTGCGTATGCCAATTCCGCCACGCCCCCAGCTTGTCTTGGGAACCCTACTCCCCAGACGGCCGAAGCGGTCTCATGGTGGGCTTCCACACCACCGGAGACTCGCGCCCATCTAGCATAGCAGCAGCGACAATGGAAAGGCCAAAGAGAAGGTCGCTCTCGCTCACCGTAAGGCTCGAGAAGCCCGTCTGGCGCACAAGTTCTGAGACCGCAACGGCACCGCCCAGGATCACGGGAGCGCGCTTGGCCTGGATTCCCTTGAGCGCGGCACGCTCCTCCTGCGTGAGTGAGGCAAGGCGGCGCTCGAGCTCATCGACCTTCTCGCCAGAGAGCTCGTGAAGGTGCACGTACGCAGGGTCATATGGGTCGAGACCGGCGTCGATGGCCACCAGCGTGGTGACCGTGCCGCCCGTGACCACGAGCGTCTTGGGGTCACCAAGGCGACCCCCTGCCTCTTTAAGCGCCTGCGAGAAGGTCTGTGCGGCGTACTCGTGGGCTTGGGCCAGGTCCTCTGCGGAAGGCGGATCCTCGCGAGAGAGGAAGCGCTCCGTGAGGCGCCTGCAGCCAACCTGGACCGAGGTGACCCACCCCAGGTCAAGCGTGCCGCCGGAAAGCTCGCCCACGGCCAGCTCGGTCGAGCCGCCGCCGTTGTCGGCCACCAGGATGCGACGCCCGTCGAAGTCCTGCGCAACGCCCATGAACGTGAGGGCACCCTCAATTTGCCCTGGAATGATAAGAGGATCGAGGCCAAGCGAGGCAAGCGCCGCACCAAGCTCGGGCGAGTTGGAGGCGTCGCGTGCGGCACTTGTGAGGGTGCAGCACACGGCCTCGGCACCAGACTCGCGCGCCGAGTTCACATACGCCTTTGCGCAGGCAAAGACGCGCTCCATGGCCTCCTGCGCAAGTTTGCCCGTTCTGTCAACGTCCTGCCCCAAGTTGCAGATATTCGACTGCTTGCCCAGTCGCACGACGCGGGACCCCTCGACGTCCGCCACCGCTAGGCGGCAGGTGACCGTGCCAATGTCGATGACTGCAACCCTGCGCATTAGTTACCGCTTCCCGAGGTATCCGTGTGGTACTGGAAGATGACGTCTGCGACGTTCACGTACCAGGGGACATCCGCCGAGACGACCGTACCCGTGCCCATGGGAGTGGCGTCGGCGCTGGTATCCGAGAGGCCCTCGACCACCACGCCCGTCTCACCCTCGCCAACGTAGCCGCGCTCGCGCGCGAGGTCCTGGACACCCTCTGGTGTCATGAGGGCATCGACCTCGCTGGTGAGTTGGTCGTTGCTCTGAGTGGTGGCGTCGTAGGTGGCCTGGAGGTCAAACCCCGAGCGCCAGGCGGCGTACAGATTGCATGCGGGGCCGTAGAGCATGATCACCGTGACGATAACAACGGTGGCGATGATAACCGGGAGGCGATGCGCGCCCGCAAACTCCTCAGCACGCGAGACCGTCGCGGAGGCCGCAGACGTAGCGCCCGACGCGACATCTGCTGCCCTTGAGGCAACATCCGAGACGGCGCTGGGGGCATGTTCAGCAGCACGCTGCGAGCGGTGCCCGGTGCGAGTGCGCGTGCGGGTGCGGGTAGTACTAGCGGCACCCACAGAGCGGGTCGCGATTGCGCGACTGACGGAGGCGCCGCGGGAGGCGCGCCGGCGAACTGCGGAAGCCTGGGCGCGACCGGAGCACGAGCGCGTAGCGGTGCCCGTGCCCACGTGGTGACCGGTAGGACCGTCCTCCTCAACGCGAACGCCCTCCATCACGGAGGAGAAGGCCGAACGATGGGTTCTACCTGCAGAATAGGTGTAGACCGCCGGTCTTGGCGACACGTCTGTGGAGCCTCTCAACGCAATTTCTGTGCCCGAATATCTGCTCATGCCGTTGCTTCGTTTCTAGTTTGGTTTGGCGTGACAGCGCGGATGCACCGCGTGTCCCAGTGTATACCAGAAGTGCCCGCGGCCAGGCTCAGGAGTGGCTCTCCTCTTGCTTCGCACGGTCCCAAAGCTCGTTCAGCTCCGCAGTCGAGAGTGCGTCAAGGTCGCAGCCCTTCTCACGCGCCAGGTCCTCCATGCGAGACCAGCGGCGACGGAACTTCTCGTTGCTCTGTGCCAGGGCCCCCTCGGCGTCGATGCCCTCCATGCGCGCTACGTTCACCAGCGAGAAGAGCAGGTCGCCAAACTCGAGCGCGCGGGCCTGTGATCCTGTCGGCTCGCGCTCGAACTCATCGCGCTCCTCGTGCACCTTGTCCCACACGCCAGAGACGTCATCCCAGTCGAAGCCGACCTTTGCCGCGCGAGCGCTGATCTTTTGGCACTGCATGAGCGCCGGCATAGCGCGCGGCACGGAGTCGAGAAGCCCGACCTCAGGCTCCCTGGCGCTGGCGCCCGCCGTCTCGCGCTCGCGACGCTTCACGTTGTCCCAGATGCGAGCCACGTCCTCGGGCGTCTCGGCATCCACGCCACCAAAGACGTGGGGGTGACGGCGCACGAGCTTCTCATCTATGGCGCGGCACACGTCATCGATGGTGAAAGCGCCTTCCTCCGCAGCCACCTGCGAGTTGAGGACCACCTGGTAGAGCACGTCGCCGAGCTCCTCCGCCATGTGGGAGGCGTCATCTGCGCGCAGGGCCTCGGCAGCCTCGTAGGCCTCCTCAACCATGTAGCGCACAAGCGACTCGTGCGTCTGCTCGCGGTCCCACGGGCAGCCGTCCTCCTGGCGCAGGCGCCAGACCGTGCGCACGAGCCGGTCGAACTCGCAGTGCGTTCCGGGAACGCCGGGGCGCGAGAGACTCTCGGCGTCCACGGCGCAAAGGGCGTCCGCGGTCGTAGCGACCTCCGGCCCCGGCACGGGCGCGGACACGGGGTCCGCTTGGGGCCCGCGGCCGCCCACCCCGACGCCGCCGCCGTTGCGCACTGCTGCGGCGAGCGCCTCGGCGACAATCCCCGCACCGGTGGAGCCGGGATGCAGCCGACCGTCAGCAAACATGAGGGGGCTTCTCGGCAAGATGCTTGCTCCGTCGACCACCGTCACGTTTTCGTGGCCACGGCACGCGCGCTCAATGGCACGGCGCACCCACGAAAGCGACTTGCCATTAGGGATGCCAGCCAGCGTGGCCTCGTCCGCCTCGTCGGCGCGCCAGAGCGGCGTGAGCACGTAGATGGGCGTGTTGGGGAAGAGCTTGCACAGGCGGTCAAGGTAGGCGGAGGCGTCGCGGCGAATCTCCTTGCCCGAGCCCTCGCAGCCCCAGTCGTTGGTCCCGTAGGCCACGGTAATTGCCGCAGGCGGCTCCTTGCGCAGCGCCTTTATACCCGTAAGCGTCTTCTGGTCAAAGACGTAACCGCAGACGGCCTGGTTCACCAGGTCAAGGCCAAGCTCCGCCGAGAGGAGCGCCGGGTACGAGAGTGAAGGGCACCCCACCACAAAGCCCTGGGTGATGGAGTCGCCAAGGGCCAGCAGGTAGCCGCGCCGGGGTGCCGGGGCGGCCGTGCCGTTCGAGACAAGGCGTCCCACGGCAACGGACATAATGAGCGGCAGGTAGATGCGAACCTCGAGGGGCAGGTGCTCCGGATTGTCGAAGCGCACGGCAATACGACCGTCTCGCACGGCGACGGTATGGGACTGGCCACCCTCCACCACGGCGTCGATGCCGTCGATAAGGCCGTCCTCTGCTTGCCCAAGACTGCCCAGGTGCTCCATGACCTCGGAGTAGAGCGGGTGCGCGGGATCCAGGGCAGCCGTCACGTGGCAGTCAAAGGAGACCTCACTGCCCGTGGTCACAAGCGCCAGGCAAATGCCCGAGGTCGCGCGGGCACGGCGCCCGCGACCAACGGAGTCCAGGTAGCGAAGCTGTTTCTCGGAGAAGCGGTAGGGCTGCACAAGACCGTCGCCCGCGTCCTCGACGAGAAGGGCGCCACGAAGGTACTCGGTGATGTCACCGGGCAGGGATACCTCGGACGGGGCCGCATCCTCGCCGGAATGCGGCGTCATTCTCGTCCCCATGTGCGCAGCCGCAAGCGCCGTGCGTGCCAGCTTGCCAGACTTGATGAGCCTTGCCCTATCATCCTTGCTCAAAGCCATGGGGTCGTCCCTCTCCTCGCGTCACGCTGGTTGTCAGCTCTCGTCAGCATAGGGCAAGAGGCGGCACGGGGACGGCGAGGCACCGAATGTGTGGCGAGCCGATACACATTCGGGGCACGAACGTGTATCGGCCTGCGCGGGATACAGCTTCGGGCCCAAACGTGTGGCGGCGCGCCGGCCCGCAGCGCTGCCGCCCACCGCCACCCGGCGCAAGCCGGCGCCAAGCCCCGCCCTACTCGTCGTCCGTCTCGTCTCCGCCGCCAATCTCCTCCAGCACGCCAAGCGCGGCAGGCATGACCTCCTCCTGCTTTGCGCGGAAGGGATACGCCAGCTTGTGCGTCTTGGGGTAGACCAGGGCCCCACGCTCCTTGAGCTTGAGCGCCGTCTTTCTCGGCACATCAATCCCCTGGTAGACCAGGCGCCCGTTGGTAAGCGAGACGGACGTGCAGCCCAGGCGCTGCGCGCGGATGCGAATGCGCGCCCGGTCAAGGAGGTTGCGACCGGCAAGCGGCAGCGCACCGTGGCTCTCCTCGAGGTCGCGCTGGAGCGCATCCACGTCGGAAAGCTCGGTAGCCGCGGCAAGCCTGCGGTATGCAAGCACGCGCTGGTCCACCTCGGGCATGTACTCCTCGGCAAGGTAGAAGTCGGCCGAGAGGTTGATGGTGACCTCAGGCACCTCCACCTCGGCGGTCTCACCACGAGCCTCGGCCACGGCCTCGCCCAGCATCTGGGTGAAGAGGTCAAAGCCCACGCTGGAGAGGTTGCCGTGCTGCTCGGCGCCCATGAGCGAGCCCGCGCCTCGAATCTCGAGGTCACGCATGGCAATGCGCATGCCGCTGCCCAGGTCCTGGTACTCGTTGATGGCAGTGAGGCGGTCGGTTGCCTCGGGGGTGAGCGGCGCCGTGGAGGGGAACATGAAGTACGCGTACGCCTGCGTGCGCCCGCGCCCCACGCGACCCTTGAGCTGATAGAGCTGGGCCAGGCCCAGACGCTGCGAGTCCTCGATGATCAGCGTGTTGGTACGTGGGTTGTCGATACCGCTCTCGATAATGGTGGTGGCCACCAGAACGTCGATCTCGTGCTCCTGGAAGCGCAGCATCACGTCCTCGACCTCGCGGGCGCTCATCTTGCCGTGCGCCACGCCCACGCGCGCCTCGGGCGCCGCCTCCATCACGCGCGCCACGGCGTCGTCGATGGTGGTCACGCGGTTGCTCACGTAGTAGACCTGCCCCTTGCGCTCAAGCTCGTTGCGGATGGCGGCCGAAACCAGGTCCGGGTCCCACTCCCCCACGTGCACCTTCACGGGCAGGCGTCCCGGCGGAGGCGTCATGATGAGGCTCATGTCGCGCACGCCGCTCATGGCCATCTGCATGGTGCGCGGGATGGGCGTGGCCGAGAGCGTGAGCACGTCGACCTGCTCGCGCATATTCTTGAGCTGCTCCTTGTGCTGCACGCCAAAGCGCTGCTCCTCGTCGATGATAACGAGCCCCAGGTCATGCGGGTTGACGTCTGCCGAGAGGAGCCGGTGCGTGCCAATGAGCACGTTCACCGTGCCTGCGGCAAACCCCTCAAGCGCCTGCCGCTGCTGGGCCGGCGTCACAAAGCGCGAGAGCACACGAACGTCCAGGTCAAAGGGCGAGAAGCGCGCAAAGAACGTCTCGAAATGCTGCTCGGCCAGAATGGTGGTGGGGCACAGCGCCATGACCTGCTTGCCGTCCTGGCAGCACTTGAACGCCGCGCGCAGGGCAACCTCGGTCTTGCCAAAGCCCACGTCGCCGCAGAGCAGCCGGTCCATGGGCTTTCTCGCCTCCATGTCGGCCTTGATGTCCGCCACGGCCGAGGCCTGGTCGGGCGTGAGGTCATAGGGGAAGCTCGACTCCATGTCCAGCTGGGCGGGGGTGTCCGGCGAGAAGGCGTAGCCTGTCACCGAGGCGCGGCGCGTGTAGAGGTCCACCAGGTCAAACGCCAGCTTCTTGGCGGAGCGCCGTGCCTTGCCCGTGGCGCGCGACCAGTCCGCCGTGTTGAGGCGCGTGAGGCGCGGGGAGGAGCCGTCTGGCCCCACGTAGCGCGTGATGCGGTCGACCTGCTCAAGCGGCACGTAGAGCTTGTCGCCGCCGGCGTACTCCAAGAGGAAGTAGTCGCGCATGCGCCCGGCAACCTCCTGGCGCACAATCTGCGAGAAGAGCGCGATGCCGTGCGTGGCATGAACCACGTAGTCTCCGGGCTTGAACGGGAAGGTCACGCTTGTGGGGTCCACGCGCTTGGCGCGACGGCGGTTGCGCGCCGTGCGCGGCGTGAGGTCAGAGATCGAGAGCACGCCCAAGTGCGCCGAAGGCACCACGATGCCCGCGGGCACCGGGGCGTCCGTGAACGTCACGGAGCCGCGACACAGGGGCGTAATGGCACCGTTGGCGTCTGCCGAGGTAACGGGCACGGCGTTTTCGGCTGCCGAGCCAAGCGACTCCGCAAAGGGGATGTGCTCGTCGGTAAGGCGCAGCTCAAGAGACTCGCGGGCCCCGCGGTCCGGCGCGGCAAACACCACGCTCACGTTGTCGTTTACAAGCTGGCGCACAACCCCAATGAGCTTGGTGTCCGCACCTGCCACGTTGGGCTGGCGCACCTTGAGCTCCGCCGTCACCGAGCCGCCCACCCGAAGTATCGACGAGAGGGACAGGCGCTGCTGGCGACCAAAGTCCATCTCGCGCGGACTTGTGTAGAGTCCCTCCGTCGAGACGTGCGCCGAGGACGCGGAGGCCAAGATGTCATCCATGGCGCGCTGGCAGTCGTCGAAGAGCGCGCGAGGCTCGGCAAGAACCACAAGGGCGTCCTTCGAGATGTGCTCGATGGGGCTGGCCGAGCCGCCATAAAGCGCTGGGAGGTACTTCTCGAGCGAGGGCTGAGCGGAGCGCGCCTGGATTGCCTCGAGGTCGGCTGCCACCTTGGCATCGTTCTGCGCGCGGTTGTAGAGGGCCTTCTCCGCGCGGGCGATGGTCTCGTTGGTGAAGGCCATCTCGCGACAGGGCACAACGTCAACGGAGTCCAGCTCGCCAATGGTCTGGCCCGTGGAGGGCACCATGCGACGCACGCGGTCGATCTCATCGCCAAAGAACTCGATGCGCACCGGGGACGTTGCCTGCGCGGGAAAGACGTCGACGGAGTCGCCATGCACGTGGAAAGTGCCGGGCACTGCCACATCTTCGGCGTCACCCACGTCCGTGTATCCCATGCCCACCAGCAGTGGCGCCACATCCTCGAAGGGGACCTCGTCGCCAACGGAGAACGTGCTTGAGGCAAAGTACCCAGAGCCCGCCGGCGGCACGCGACGCAAGAGCGCTGGGGCAGACGCCACCACGACGCACTTCTCGCCCGCGGCCAGCCGGGCAATCGCACGGCAGCGTGTACCAATCACGGCATCATCCGGGGCAGCCTCGGCCCACGGATGGTCGCGGCGCATGGGATAGCGCGCAACAACGTCCTGGCCAAGCCATGCGGCGAGCGCGCGAGCGGTGCGGTCCGCCGCCTCCTCACCCGAGACAACAACAAGGCACGGACGCGGGTCGCGCGCCCAGAGGGCCGCAATCACCAGCGGTCGGGCGCTCTGACCCACGGCAAGGGATGCGTCGTTGCCAGAGCCCAGCTCGTGCAGGAGCGGTACGAGCTCCGGCGCGGAGAGCAGCTGGCGAGAAACCCTGTTAATGAACATGGAGGCGGCTCCTTGGGAGGCATCTCATGGCAGCCAGGCGTACGGTCTGCCAAAGAACATGCAAAGCGGCCCGCACGGCAGGCGCGCGGGCTCGCATGTTGACTGTTTTTCTCAGCGATTGTAGCAGGTGACGAGACCAGGGTCGAAGCGTCCTCGCAAATGAGACAAAGGGACTGTCCCTTTGTCTCACGGGCAGTCTAGGCAGCGGCCTTCTCCCCGTGCCCAAAGAGGGTCTTCACGTCCGTTGCCGCCGTAATGGCGCCAAGGATGATGACAACGGCGCACACCACGCCACGGACGTCGGGCATCGTGCCCAGAAGCAGAAGCGAGAAGGGAATGGCCCAGGCAGAGTACGTAATGTTGAGCGCCATGGCGCGCGAGGCGCCAAGGGTGGCGATTGCCTTGTAGTAGAGCAGGTACGACACCGTGCCCGAGAGCGCCGCAAGCGCAATAGTTGACATGGCGCTCGAGGTGAGAGCCACGATGGCGCTTGGCCAGCCACCGAGGAGCGGCAGGATGACCAACGCGTACGTAAGGGCAGAGGTGGTCTGGCGTATCTGCATGGCGCACTCGTCGTCCACGCTCGCGTTGCGCAGGCCCCAGTCGATCACCACGGCCTCGGTGCCCCAGCCAAGAACGCACACCAGAGCGCCAATGATGCCCACGGTCCAGCTTCCAGGCACGCCATCGACGGGCGTCCAGCCCAGCACGGCAACCGCAACCAGGCACGCAGCAAGTCCTGCCCACTGGTAGGGCCGCATGCGCTCCTTCAAGACCACAGTCGCGAGCGCGGCGCCATAGGCTGGGAAGAAGGCCGAGATGGCCGCCGTGTAGGCAGGGCCAATGTTGTTAATGGCAACCACGTAGCCCGTCATGCCAATGGGACCTCCAATGAGGGCTGCCCCCACGATGACCAGGCCGCTCTTGCTGCGAAGCGTGCGCCAGGTCTCACCCAGCTTGCGGCGAATTCCCATGTAGGCAAACGAGAAGACCGCCGAGCTCGCGTCGTGCAGGAAGGTGCTCGTGAAGGCGGCGAGCGCGATTGCCTGCGGCGTGGCGGCAAAGGCTGGGTTGGCCAGCGCGATGCCGAGAATTACCGTGTCAAGCGCCCAGGTAAGCGCAGCGCCAAAGCCATACGGCATGATTGTCCCCTCTCAACAGCCTGTTAGGCAGCTATGGTGTCGTTCTTCTCGTACCACGAGAGAACCTTGTCAACATATGTGACGGCGTAGCTCTTGTAGATGTCGAGCCACTCGCCCACGCCCGCCCCCTCGGCATCCTTCTCGAGCGCCCAGACGTACCAGCACCAACCGCCGAGCACCACGCGTGCCCAGAAGTGGCGCCGCTCGACCGGGGTCGCCGCTCGCCCAAAGTAGGCGTCAATGGCGGCGTTGGCCTGCTCCTCGTTGTACTGGGAGCAGATGATGAAGGTCGCCGTGTCGTTGCCAGGGTCTCCCATGCCGGCAAACTCCCAGTCGATCACGCTCATCGAGCCGTCCTCGCCAATGAGGAAGTTGAGCGGCAGGTAGTCGTTGTGGCAGAAGCAGGCAGAGAAGCCCTCGTCAGCGGTGCAGTACTCGTTGAGGTGGGTGACCTTCTCGCACAGCTCGTCGTACCCGGGAATGTTGATGTTCCCGTGGCTCTTGAGCAGGCGTTCGTAGCCCAGACCGTCCCGATAGAAGTCAAATGTCGCGTCAATGCGCGCACCAGACTCGTGGAAGGTGCGGGCAAGCTGCATGGCGCGAGCAACCTCGCTCGAGTCGAACGGATCCACGTTCTTTGCGTTGGGCACAAAGTGCGAGATCTTCCAGCCCTTCTCGGCGTCTTCGTAGACGAAGGTGCGGTCGATGCCCAGCTCGTGGGCAACGGTGTCTGCGTCCTTCTCGGCAGTGCGGTTGATGAACTTCTCGGTGCCAATGCCAGGGTGGCGATAGACGTACTCGTCTGTCCCCACGGCAAAGTGGAAGGTGAGGTTGGTGAGCCCGTTCTTGATGGGATAGAAGTCGTGCAGCTGCGTGCGCTCGCACCCCAGGACGTCCACGATGTTGTCGATGGCAAGGCACTCGACAGTGGAGAGAAAACCGGGGTCAAACTCAACCAGCTCGTCCACCGAGTCAAACTCCAGGACCTGGTCTGCCGGATAGCGGCGCATGTCCATCGAGAGGCAGTCGGGGTTGCGTGCAAAGATGGTCTCCCAGAGCTCGTCGGCGTACTTCTCCTCGTAGAACGGGCTGCGCACGATGCTCTCGAGAATGCGCACGAAGGTGTTGGAGAAGGCGCGGTCAAAGTACACGTGGCCGAGCATGGCCCACGCATCCTTGCCGCCAACCGTCACGGAGGTGATGCGGTCATTCTCGTCCACGCCCAGGCACCACTCGTCCGTGGGGCCGTCCATGTAGACGGCGGAATAGTAGGCGCGGTAGACGTAGGTCTCGAAGGGATTCTGGGCAAAGTAGTCATCCGAGGAGCAGACGTAGGTGTTCCTCAGCTGGTCACGAACAAGCCAGAGCGTCCAGTTGTTATTCCGTTCAGCATAGAGGTCGTTGGTCACCAGGCGAACGCCGTACTTCTCGGCAAGGTAGGCGAACTCGTCTGCGCGATAGC
This sequence comes from Tractidigestivibacter montrealensis, assembly GCF_024741235.1. GTDB lineage: Bacteria > Actinomycetota > Coriobacteriia > Coriobacteriales > Atopobiaceae > Tractidigestivibacter > Tractidigestivibacter montrealensis. Next base: position 567,037 of record NZ_JANSKA010000001.1, read on the forward strand.
CAACAACAACGGTGATGTCTGTGACCCCCGCCTCGTGGAGCTGGCGAATCTGGCGCTCAATGAGGACCTCGCCGCGTACGCTCGTGAGCCCCTTGGGTCGCCAGTACGAGACGGGCACAAAGCGAGACGAGAGGCCAGCGGCCATGATGACCGCGTTCTCTACGCGATAGGGCTCCAGCGCCTTGCGGCCAAGCTCGGTGATGGCGGTACCTGACACAAGCCCCATGCTGCGAAGCTCATCCAGTTCCGGAGAGGCAGCCTGAGCGCGGGCATCGTCCGGGGAGGTGGCAAGCGTGCTAAGGACGTCGAACTCTTTGCGCGTGAGTGCCATGGCAGATCCTTTGGACAAAGATAAGGTTCATGTAAAGGACGTTGCCAATCATAACTGAACGCTTACAAATGATTTTGGGATTTCTTAACGTTGTTGATAATTTACGTAAGCGACACGGCCCCACGACCCTCGTCGATATCGGAAAGCGTCGCAACAGAAAGCGCAAAGGACCGGAGAATAGCTCCCTTTCTTAAGCGCGATAGTCGCGACCTGCGCAAACACAACGGCCCATTAAGAAAAAGAGCTATTCTCCGAAGCCCTTACCCCTCGACTGCCCTTCCGGACTCATCGGCAAGCTCGCGAAGCCAGGCGGCCGCAGCCTCAACGTCTGCCGCATCCGCCTGCCACGTCCAGTTGCCCTCGGCGACGCCGGGCACGTTCATGCGCGCATCGTTGCCCAGGAGCAGCACGTCTTGCAGCGGCATGATCACCACGTCATTCTCCACGCCAGCGGTACGACGCTCGATGTCACGCGCAAGCTCGACGGCCTTCTCGGCATCGCCGTCCGCAAAGCTGCGAGCACACCAGCCCACAAGGGTCTCAGTGTCGTGCGTGCCCGTATAGACCACAGAACCCCTGTTGGGCGTGAACTCGTTGCGTACGTCCTGGTCGGCAAACTGCACGATGCTCATGCCGGGCACGCCCGTCTCGGCAATAAGGGCGCGCACTGCCGGTGTGACGTTGCCCAGGTCCTCGGCAATGAGTGGCAGCCCGCCAAAGAGCTTGTTGGCCGCACGGAAGAGGTTGGCGCCTGGGCCAAAGGCGTACGCGCCCTCGGTTGCCGGCTTGCCGGCCTCAATCTCGTAGTACGAGGAGAACCCAATGAAGCGGTCAAGCCGCACATAGTCATAGAGCTTGAACGCGCGGTCAAGCCTGCGAAGCCACCAGTCGTAGCCGTCAGAGCGCAGGACGTCCCAATCGTAGGTGGGGTTGCCCCAGAGCTGCCCTTCGGCGGAGAGCTGGTCGGCAGGGGCGCCGGCCTGCATGGCCGCATGCCCGTCCCCATCCAGGTCAAAGATGTCCGGCTCGCTCCACACGTCCGCGGAGTCCGCCGAGACGTACATGGGCATGTCGCCCACGATGCGCACGCCACGCTCGTTGGCGTAAGCGCGAAGCTCGTTCCACTCCTGCTGGAACTCAAACTGCAGCTTGCGCGCCGTCTCGATGCCCGGCGCCAGTTCGGGGTCATCCGCAAGGCGCGGCGAATAGCTGCGATACTGCTCTGGCCAAGCCTGCCAGGGTGCGCCGTCGAACTTGTCCTTCAGCGCACAGAACGTGGCATAGGGCGTGAGCCAGTAGTCGTTATCGTCGCAGAACTCGGCGAAGTGGCCGTCGCCAAAGAGCGTGTCGTCGGCGAGAACCTCCTCGGGATCTCGCTCGAGAAGGGCAACGTTGCCTGCATTGGCGGCCAGGCCGGCATAGGGCGAACCAAACTCGTCCGTGGGGTTCACGGGAAGCACCTGCCAGTAGTGCTGGCCGCAGCTGGCCAGCCAGTCCACGAAGCGCTTGGCCGGCGCCCCCAGCGTTCCCGGCTTGCCGTTGTTGGGCACCGAGGTCACGTGGCACAACACGCCCATGCCGCGCTCGAGCGGCTTCTGGAGTCGCTCGTGCCTATGGAAGTGCAGCACCGCCGTACCCAGCGGCCAGAGGAAGACCTCCGCCTGGCCCTGCGATACCTTGGGGTCGCGGCCGGAGACAACATCCGAGACCTCCATGCCGCTCTCGATGGGAATCCGCACAGTGTGTGAGTTGTTCAGGCTGGCGTTGACCAGCACGCACACGCAGTCGCTCTTGGTTCGGCTCCTGCGCCAGAACCCAAACACGTCATCGCCCACCGCAAACGGGTTGAACCTGCCGTCCACCAGCACGTCGAGCGTCTTGCGCACGGCAATGGCGTTGCGGTAGATGTCAAAGCAGTCCTTGTCACCGCCGCCCCAGGGGTAGGCCGCGCGGTTGTAGGGGTCGCGGAAGCCCTCCATGCCGCGCTCGTCCCCGTAGTAGATGCAGGGGACGCCGGGCAGGGTCATCTGCAGCAACGTAATTGCCCACAGGCGGCTCTTGGCCAGGTTACGCTGACCGGGGTCAAGGCGATACGACGCACGCTCGGACTCGGAGAGCGTGTCGGGGTTGGGCGCGCCGCCCAGTGTCGTGAAGAGGCGCTCGCGATCGTGGCTGCCCAGGAGGTTGAGCTCGCTGTAGAGCGCCTGGCCAGGGTAGTTCTCGCCCAGCTGCTCCAGGCGCCTCGTGAGCTCCTGCGCGCCAATCTCGTTGCGCATGAAGGCGAGAAGTCCCTCGCGCAGCGGGTAGTTCATGGTGCCGTCAAGCTCCGAGCCCTCAAAGTACTGGCGCAGCGAGCCGTAGGCCGTCTTGTTGCTGGCGTCCTCCCACACCTCGCCAATGAGAAGGCCGTCGGGCTTCTCAGCGAGAACCGCATGCTTGATGTCCGCGATGAAGCTGTCGGGCAGCTCGTCTGCAACGTCCAGGCGCCAGCCGCGTGCGCCATCGCGCAGCCACCGGCGCACCACGCCCTCGCGACCGCAAATGAACTCGTGGTAGGAGGGGTCGTTCTCGTTGATGGCGGGAAGGTCGTCCACGCCCCACCAGCTGTCGTAAGTCCCGTCATCGTGGAATGTGTACCACGAGCGATAGACCGAATCGGTGCTCTGGTACGCGCCCACGGAGTCTGGGTAGTTCCCGTACTTGTTGAAGTAGCGAGAATCGCAGCCGGTATGGTTGAAGACGCCGTCCAGGATCACCGAGATGCCCATCTCCTCGGCGTCCACGCACAGGCGGCGGAAGCTCTCTTCGTCGCCAAGCATGGGGTCGATGGCCATGTAGTCACCGGTGTCGTAGCGATGGTTGCTTGCGGCCTCAAATATGGGATTGAGGTAGATCACCGTCACGCCCAGATCCTTGAGGTAACGCAGCTTCTCGCGAACGCCCTCGAGGGTTCCGCCATAGAAGTCCCAGCGCTTGATGCGGCCGTTCTCGTCCTTGTCGTAGGCAGGAGGCGTGGACCAATCGTCGACCACGGCACGACCTGGGCCGGCGATGTGCGGGCGCTCCATGGCAACGTCGGCCCTGCGGCGCCAGTCCTCCCCGCGGGCAAAACGGTCGGGAAAGACCTGGTACACAATACCGCCGCGATACCAGTTAGGCTGGATGGCGCGCTGCTTGTAGACGGTTATCTGGAACGACGGGGGGTCGCCGTAGGCAAACGCGCCTTCGCCGGTAGTCCAGCCAGGCTGCGCACCATAGCGCCACACGGCGCCGTCTGATGCCTCAATGTCGAAGCTGTACCAGATGATGCCGGTCCTGTCCGGGGTAAAGGTGACCGAGAAGTGCGTCACGCCACCGCGCTTCTCACCATGCATTTCGAGCAGGCGCTCGCCCACCCCGTCCGTCCAGGTGCGAAGCGTGCAGAACACCACCTCGTCATCCCAGACGTCGATGCCTACAGTAACGGCGCCGCCCAACCGGACGGCGCCAAAGGGATCTCTGTACTCCCTCTCGGAAGTTACGTGCCGCGCCTTCAAGCCTTACCTGTCTCTTCTCTTGTTGTACCTAATGACCTCAGGATGAAGCCCGTGGTAGATGTCCATGTAATCGTTTGCGGCACGGCGCCAGCTAAAGTCTGTCGCCATAGCCTGGAGCATGAGCTTAGTCCAGAGCTCCTGGTTAGTCCAGAAAAGCTCGCAGGCCCCCAGGAGGGTGTCCGCCATCTCGTCCGCGTTCATGTTGGAGAAGCGGAAGCCGGTGCCCTCGCCAGTGAACTTGTTGTATGGGACCACCGAGTCGCGCAGGCCGCCCGTCTCGCGCACGAGGGGAAGCGTGCCGTAGCGCATGGCAATCATCTGGGAGAGACCACAGGGCTCAAACTCGGACGGCATAAGCAGGATGTCGCCGCCAGCGTACATGCGGTGCGAAAGCGCGTTGTCAAAGGCAATGCGCGCGCACATCATGTCGCCGTACTTCTGGTCGAAGTAGCGGAACGCCTCTTCCTGGTCTGCGTCACCGGTGCCGAGAATGGCAACCTGGACGCCGCGCCTCATGATGCCGTCCATGGCATAGCGGACAAGGCCCAGGCCCTTCTGGTTGGTAAGGCGGCCAATCATCACCACAAGCGGGCGCGTGGGGTCTTGGCGCAGGCCAAGCTCCTCCTGGAGCGCACGCTTGCACTCGGCCTTGTTGGCAAGGTCATCGGCAGAGTAGTTGGCCGTGATCATGCCGTCGGTCTTGGGGTTCCAGATGCTCGTGTCGATACCGTTGAGGATGCCCGTCAGGATGTTGGAGCGCCTACGGAAGATGGGGTCGAGCCCCTCTCCGTAGAACGGCATCTGCAGCTCGTAGGCGTAGCTCGGGCTCACGGTAGTGAGGGCGTCCGCGTAGCACAGGCCGCCCTTCATGAAGTTGATTGAGTCCTTGTCGCAATAGAGCTGGTCACGAGCGGCGGGAATGTCGGCAAGGCCAAGAATGTCGGAGAGCATCTTGTCTCCGTACTGACCCTGGAACTTGATGTTGTGGACCGTCATGACGGTCTTGACGTTGTTGCACTGCGGGGCGCCGCGGTAGAGCTCGCGGAGAAAGACAGGGCAGAGCGCAGTCTGCCAGTCGTTGCAGTGCAAGACGTCGCAGGCGAGCTCGGGCACCTTGACAATGGCCTCGCAGATGGCCTTTGAAAAGAAGGCGAAGCGCTCGCCATCGTCGAAGTAACCGTAGAGCCCGTCGCGCTTGAAGTAGGCTTCGTTGTCCACAAAGTAGAAGTCGAGACCCTGAAGCTCGAGCTTCTCGATGCCGCAGTAAACGTTCCTCCACGCCAGGGGCACGTAGAAGTCCGCGACATGCTTCATGCGGTCACGGTACTCCTGGGGGATGGTCCCGTACTTGGGCAATATGACTGCCGCCTTAGCACCGGCGTGCTTGAGCGCGCGCGGGAGGGATCCCGCCACGTCACCCAGGCCGCCAGTCTTGGCGAACGGCACCGCCTCTGAGGATGCGAAGAGAATCCTCAGCTTCCTGCGGTGTGCGCTTGTTGGCATGGTTCCCACCTCTACTCGCGACCCTTTTCCTTGATGAGGACGTCCTCGGGAGTGCCACGAAGCTCGGTGCCTGCTGGGACGACGTTGTTCCTATCGACAATTGCGTTCTCAACACGAGCGCCGCTCTTGATGACGCAGTCCTGCATCACCACGGAACCGCGAATGGTGGCGCCGCTCTCAACAATGACGTTGCGACCCAGGATTGAGTCGCCCACGTTGCCAAAGATGCGGCAGCCCGCGGAGACAAGCGAGTTAGTGACGTGGGAGCCCACCTCGAACTTTGCTGGCGAGGTGTCATGCGCCTTGGTCTTGATGAAGCGGCCCTCGGGGAAGAGCTCAGCGTTGATGCGAGGATCAAGCGCGTCCATGTTAGAACGGTAGTAGCTCTTCTTGTTGAAAACGGCCGCGGCATAGCCGTCAAAGTTGTACGCCTGAACGTTCACGCGGCCGTAGTCGTTGCCCATGGCCTCAAAAAGGTCGAGGTAGTCGGTGGCAGCGTACCAGTCGAACATGTCGAGCAGCAGCTGGCGGCTAATCACAAAGCAATCGAGGAAAGCGGTGTCGCCAAACGAGACGCCGTGCTTCACGCCCGTGACGCGAGAGCCGTCCAGCTCGAAGCCGGTGACGTCGGCATCATTGCCGCTGGCCTGCTTGGTAAGCACAGTGACGTCGGCTCCGGAAGCAACGTGGGCGTCGTACAGCTCGTTGAGGTCCATGTTGTAGACAAAGTTGGCGGTCGAGAAGATCACGTAGTCAGACTTGGACCTCGTGAAGAAGACCTTGTTGTGCACCAGGTCGCGCAGCAGGAAGCGCGCGCCGGTGCGAGAGGTGCCAAAGGCAGAGCCAGGGAGGACAAACAGGCCGCCGTTCTTGCGGTCGAGGTTCCAGTCCTTGCCAGAGCCCACGTGGTCGATGATCGAGCGGTAGTTGTAGGGCATGACCATGCCCACGGTGCGCAGGCCAGCGTTCACCATGTTGGACAGGGGGAAGTCCACCAGGCGATAGCGGCCGAGGAACGGCATGGACGCAACCGGGCGGCTCTCGACGAGCGCGCTCGGGGACTTGGCCGAGTAGTTGCACGTAATGAGGCCGATGACCTTTTCCATTGCTTACTCCCCCTTCCCGACAACGACGTCATTCCCAATGACGGCCGTGTCCTTCGTAGAGTCGACGCTACCGAGGTTCACGTTCTCCTCGACGACAGAGTTCTCGCCCAGGATCGCGCGAACAACGTGCGCGCCGTTCTTCACGACGGCACCGGGGAGCAGGACGGAGTCGACAACCGTGGCATGCTCGCCAACGTAGGCGTCGACCGAGAGAATCGAGTGCTTGGCCTTGCCGTAAACCTGAACGCCGTTTGCGACCAGGCAGTCATCGACATCGCCATCGCGGCCCACGAACGCGGGCGGCCTCGTGGAGGCGTTACTCATGATGGGGAAGTCCTCGCTGTACAGGTCAAAGGCGGGGTTGGGGCCGAGAAGGTCCATGCTCGTCTCGTGGTAGCTCGAGATGGTGCCCACGTCGCGCCAGAAGCCGCTGAACTCGTAGGTGTAGAGGCGCTTGCCGTCGGCCAGGAGCTTGGGGATGATGTTCTTCCCGAAGTCGTGCTCGGACGTCTGGTCGACGGCGTCCTCCTTGAGGGAGCTCTCGAGGAGGTCGGCGTTGAAGATGTAGATGCCCATGGACGCGAGGTTGGAATCGGGCTTCTTAGGCTTCTCGGTAAACTTGAGGATGCGCTCGTCATCGTCCTGCGTGATGATGCCAAAGCGCGAGGCCTCCTCCCAGGGCACCGGCATGACGGCGATGGTGAGGTCGGCGTTGTGGCGCTTGTGGTTCTCGAGCATCTTGCCGTAGTCCATGCGGTAGAGCTGGTCGCCCGAGAGGATGAGGACGTACTCCGGGTCGTTCTGGTCGATGTAGCCAAGGTTCTGCGTCACGGCGTCTGCCGTGCCCTCGTACCAGGCACCGCCAGTCTGGGTGGCATAGGGCGGCAGAATCGAGACGCCGCCGTCACGCTCGTCGAGGTTCCACGCCTCGCCGGTGCCAATGTAGGAGTGCAGCAGGTACGGACGGTACTGGGTAAGCACGCCCACCGTCGAGACGCCCGAGTTCGCGCAGTTAGAGAGCGCGAAGTCGATGATGCGGAACTTGCCGCCGAACGAAACTGCCGGCTTTGCCACGTTGCTGGTGAGCGCGCCAAGCCTGCTGCCCTGCCCTCCGGCAAGAAGCATCGCGATGCATTCCTTCTTGCTCATAAGGTCCCCCATTCCCTTCTAACGTCCCAACACATGCCTCATGCCTTCAACCCGCAGGTTTGCGGGGTAGTTCCTATGCCTCAATATGCCAGATGTCACTCATGTACTCGCGAATGGTTCGGTCACTAGAGAAGTATCCGGCCTTGGCGGTATTGTGCAGCGCCGCCTTGTTCCATGCGGCACGGTCTCCGTAGGCGGTGGTGAGCTCGTCCCAAGCGTCAACATAGGAGCGGAAGTCGCGCAGAACGAGGTCCGGATCATTGCTCACCATGAGGTAGTCGTGGATGCTCTCGAAGTTGCCCGAGAGACGTGCGAGCGAGCCGTCGGAGAGCATGTCCACCACACGGCCAAGGCGCTCGCGGTCGGCGTTGTACTGGTCCCAAGCGAAGTAGTGGCCAGAGGCACGCAGCGCCTCGACCTCCTCGGTGCGCAGGCCAAAGATCTTGATGTTCTCGTCACCCACGAGCTTTGCAATCTCGACGTTGGCACCGTCATAGGTGCCCAGCGTGATGGCCGCGTTCATCATGAGCTTCATGTTGGAGGTGCCGGATGCCTCGGTGCCGGCGGTCGAGATCTGCTCGGAGATCTCGGCGGCAGGATAGATGAGCTGGGCGCTCGACACGGCGAAGTTGGGAACGAAGGCGACCTTGATCTTGTCGTTCACACGCGCGTCGTTGTTCACCACGTCGGCCACCGAGTTGATAAGGCGGATGACCTCCTTGGCAAAGGTGTAGCTCTGGGCAGCCTTGCCCGAGAAGATGAACGCCGTGGGACGCGGGTCAAAGTGCGGGTCTGCGAGGATGCGGTTGTAGATGTCCAGGCTCTTGAACACGTTGAGCAGCTGACGCTTGTAGGCATGGAAGCGCTTGACCTGCACGTCGAAGACCATGGAGCAGTCGAGGTCGACGCCGGAGGTCTCCTTCACGTACGCCGCAAGGCGCTGCTTGTCGGCAAGTTTGGCCTTCTCCATCTCGTCCAGGAAGCCAGCATCCTGCTCGTAGGCCGTGAGCTTCTCGAGCTCGAAGGCGTCGTCCAGCCAGCCCGTGCCAATGGCACCGGAAATCAGGCGCGCGTAGGAGGGGTTGGCCTCGGCAAGGAAGCGGCGGTGCGAGACGCCGTTTGTCTTGTTGTTGAACATCTCGGGATTGAGGCGGTAGAAGTCCTTGAGCACGCCCTCCTCGAGGATGCTCGTGTGAAGCGCGGAGACGCCGTTCACCGAGTGACTGAAGATGATCGAGAGGTTTGCCATGCGCACCTGGCCGTCCCAGAGGATGGCGGTGTTCTTGAGCATCTCTCCCCAGTCGTCGAAGGAGTGGGGGAAGCTCTCGCGATAACGGCGGTCAATCTCCTCGATGAACATGTACAGGCGCGGCATGAGGGCACGGAAGGTGTCGATGGGCCACTTCTCCAGTGCCTCGGGCATGACCGTGTGGTTGGTGTAGGAGATGGTCTGCTTGGCAATCTTGAACGCTAGGTCAAAGTCCACACCGCGCTCGTCTACCAGGATGCGCATGAGCTCGGGGCCGCACATGGCTGGGTGCGTGTCGTTGGTGTGGATGGCCACGTGGTCGGCGAGGTGCTCCCAGTCGGGGCCAAAGTCGCGCTCGTAGGTGCCGAGGATGGTCTGCAGGCCAGCGGAGACAAACAGGTACTCCTGCTTCAGGCGCAGAATCTTGCCGTGCTCGCCGGAGTCGTTGGGATAGAGGATCGTAGAGATGGCCTCGACGTCGGAGCGGAACTTGTTCGCCTTGGCGTAGTCGCCGGCGTTGAACGCGTCGAGGTCGAAGTTCTCCTCGTAGGGCTCGGCGCTCCAGAGGCGCAGGCGATTAATCTTCTTGGTGCCATAGCCAACGATGGGCACGTCATACGGAACGGCGCGCACCTTCTCGCCGCCCTCCTGGGTGAACCAGTAGCGACCAGTCTCGTCCTCGTGGCGCACGACCTGGCCGCCAAACTGGACAATCACCGTGTCGGAGTCGCGGCGAGACTCCCAGGGGAAGCCGTTCTCGAGCCAGTTGTCGGTCTTCTCGACCTGGCGACCGCCCTCGATGACCTGGCGGAAGAGACCATAGTGGTAGCGCATACCGTTGCCGTAGCCGGCAATGCCCTCGTGTGCCATGGAGTCGAGGAAGCATGCGGCGAGACGCCCCAGGCCGCCGTTGCCCAGGCCAGGGTCTGCCTCCTGGCGGCAAATGGTCTCGAGGGAGCCGCCCATGTCCTCCACGCCCTTAGCGACAAGGTCGTGAACGCCAAGGTTGAGAAGATAGTTGTCAAGCAGCGGACCAAGGAGGAACTCGAGGGAGAAGTAATAGACCTTCTTCTCGCCCCTCTGGTGCGTTGCCACAGAAACGTTACGAGACTTCTTCGCGATGAGCGTCGCGAGCACCTGGTAGCGCTCGAGCTGAGTGCAGTCCTCGAACTTCTTGCTGAGGTCTGCCATGCAAGCCTCGCGATACTGCTTCTCGAAATCTGCGGTGTCCTTGAAGATCTTTTCCTGTGCCATGTGACTCCAATGTCATGCTCTGCGGGACGGAACGCCCCAACATTACATGGGAACGTTCCCGTCTCATTATACGGGCGCATTCGTCACGCGCGCGTTGCCTGACGGTATGGCGCGCGTGACGAATGACGGTTTACTTGGTCTTTGGCGCCTTTGTCGAAGACGCTCGACGAGTCGCGGGCTTCTTCTCTGCGGCAGCCTTAGCTGCGGGCTTTGTCGTAGTCTTGCTCGCCACCGTCTTCTTGGCCGCGGGCTTCTTTGTTGCAGGCTTGGCGGGCGCCTTCTTCTCGGCGGCTGCAGCCTTTGCCTTTGCTGCCGGCTTCTTTGCCGCCGTGGCCTTTGTCGTGGCGGTCTTTACGCGCGTAGTGGTGGCGCGACGCTTCCTCAACGCTCCGGTGCGGTGCAGGATGAGGCCGCCCAGCGGCGGCACGCGCAGGACAACAGTCTGCTCGCGGCCGTTCCACGGAGTCTCGCTGGTCTCGAGCTTGCCAATGTTCACCACCCCGGAGCCGCCAAACTGCTCGGCGTCGGAGTTGAAGAGCTCCTCGTAGTAGCCCTCTTCGGGCACGCCAAGGCGGAAGTCCTCACGGGCGTTCACGTCAAAGTTGATGAGAATGACGAGGTCGTCCTTGGGGTTGTCGCCCCTACGGATGAACGAGATGATCGACTGCTTGGCGTTGTCGGCGTCGATCCACTCGAAGCCGTCGCTCGTGTAGGAGCGCTGCCAGAGCGCAGGGTGCGCGTTGTAGAACGCGTTGAGCGCAGCAACGAACTGCTGCTGGTGACGGTGGGTGTCGTACTGCTCGGCAAGGAAGTACTGGATGCCCTCGTAGTAGCGCCACTCGATGAACTGGGCGATCTCGTTGCCCATGAAGTTGAGCTTGCCGCCCGCGTGTGTCATCTGGTAGAAGGCAAGCGCCCTCATGCCTGCAAACTGGCACCAGTAGTCGCCGGGCATGCGCGTGATGAGCGAGCACTTGCCGTTGACCACCTCGTCGTGGCTAAGCGGCAGCACGAAGTTCTCGTTGAACTGGTACATGGTGGAGAACGTAAGCAACCTGTGGTTGCCCGGGCGATAGGGGAAGTCGGTCTGCATGTAGTGCAGCGTGTCGTTCATCCAGCCCATGTCCCACTTGAAGTTGAAGCCCAGGCCGCCGTCCACGGGCGGGTAGGTCACGAGCGGCCACGCCGTGGACTCCTCGGCAATCATCGAGACATCCGGGTAGTACTTGCCCACCGTGGAGTTGCACTGGCGGACAAACGCGATGGCGTCGTCATCCTCCTCGGTGCCGCGCGAGTTGAACTTCTTGAGACGCGGGTCGTCCACGCCAAAGTTGAGGTAGAGCATGGAGGTGACGCCATCCATGCGGATGCCGTCGGCGTGGTACTCGTCAATCCAGTAGAGCAGGTTGGAGATAAGGAAGGTGCGCACCTGTCCACGCGAGAAGTCGAACTTGTGCGTACCCCAGTTGGGGTGAACCTCGTTCTCGTAGAGCATCTCGCCGTTGAAGGTGGCAAGGCCCTGCTCATCGGCACAGAAGCCACCGGGCACCCAGTCGAGAATCACGCCGATGCCGGCCTTGTGGCAGGCGTCGACAAAGTGCTTGAACTGCTTGGGCTCGCCGTAGCGCGAGGTTGGGGCGAAGTAGCCCGTCACCTGATAGCCCCACGAGCCGTCAAACGGATGCTCCATGACGGGCATGAGCTCGATGTGCGAGTAGCCCATGGTGCGCACGTAGTCCACCAGCTCGACGGAGAGGTCATCGTACGAGTAGAACTCGCCGCGCTGCGCGGGAAACGGGTCGCCGGGGCCAGGGTAGGTGCCATCCGGGCGCGGGTCTCCCTGCGGCTCGTCTCCGTGGCGGCGCCACGAGCCAAGGTGCACCTCGTAGATGTTGAGCGGGGACTTGAGCTTGTCTTCCTTTGCGCGCTTGGCAAGCCACGCCTCGTCGCTCCAGGTATAGCCATTGATGTCATACGTGCGCGAGGCCGTGCCCGGGGCCTTCTCGGCAAAGAACGCGTACGGGTCTGCCTTGTAGAGGCGCTTGCCGGAGTTTGTCTCGATCACAAACTTGTAGAGCGAGCCCATCTGGACGCCGGGGACAAAGCCCTGCCAGACATCGCCGGTCTTGGTCTTGGCAAGCGGATTGGCCCCCTCATCCCAGTTGTTGAACTCCCCAATCACGTGAACGCTCTTCACCTGGGGCGCCCAGACGGCAAAGTGGAAGCCCTCGGTGCCGTTCTCGTCGACGGCCTGATGCGCACCCATCTTGTCGTAGCTGCGGTACCACTCGCCCTTTGCCAGCAGGTAGAGGTCGTCGTCGCTCAAGTACAGAGAACTGTCACGAGTCTGCATGCTCGCTCCTCACGCGTCGTTTGTGTCCCCCATGGGGTGTGACGTGCGGTTTATTGGCCGTCGCCCCCGTCATTCTCCAATTATATTCCATAAACGCAAACTGACCGGGGACGCACAGGTGTTGGGCAAATGAGTGCGGGAACGGTTCCACATAACGGTGCGAGCGGTGATTTTGGGTGCCCGAGCGGCTTTGTCGAAGCCCCGGTGGAATGGCCACGGCGAGCATTGCCGCCATGTCAAATTGCGGCCCACTGGGTATCATTGACGACAGACGAGAGGAGCTGCTATGCCACGGGAGTCAAAGAAGTCAAAGCGGGAGCGCGCCACAGAGATCTGCCGGCGCATGGGCGAGCTGTACCCCGGCGTAAAGAGCGCCCTCACATTTGCGAACCCATTCGAGCTGGTGATATGCGTGCTGCTCTCGGCACAGACCACCGATGCCGGCGTGAACCGCGTGACGCCGGAGCTCTTCTCGCGCTGGCCTGACGCCCAGTCCATGGCCGCCGCAGACCCCGAGGAGGTTGGCGAGGTTATACACTCCATTGGTTTCTGGCGTGCCAAGTCCAAGCACTGCGTGGAGACGGCACAGATGATCGTCTCGGACTTTGGCGGAGAGGTTCCCGGGACCATGGAGGAGCTCTGCCGACTGCCGGGCGTGGGGAGAAAGACGGCCAACATCGTGCTGAACAAGGCATTTGGCGTAGTAGATGGCATTGCGGTGGACACCCACGTGTTTCGCCTGGCAACGCGCTTTGGGCTCACCCGCGCAACGACGCCAGCGGCTGCCGAGAAGGACCTTCTCGACGTGATTCCGCGCGAGCTGTGGTGCAACGTTAACGAGGAGTGGATCCACTTTGGGCGCGACGTATGCACGGCACGCTCGCCCAAGTGCGCAGGGTGCCCCATGGCCGACGTCTGCCCGAGTGCCGGCCAGCCCGACCGCTACATCAATCGAAGGAACTAGCGTGCGCGGGGGCGTGCCCCAATGTCGCCGAAAGGCACATTATTGCAGCCACTGCGCACAAAACAAGCCCTCTGGCGACCGATTGTCGCCGGAGGGCCGTATGTGTTGCAATTCTCGCCAAAAGCAGCGTATTGGCGACAAGCGCTAGGAGCGCGAGAGGGGCTGGGGAGTCGCTACCGACAGCCTACGCGTTGGCAATCGCCTGGTCGAGGTCGGCGATGATGTCGTCCACGTCCTCGATGCCAACGGAGAGCCGGATGAGGTCCTCGGAGAGGTGCGCTGCCTTGAGCTGCTCGGGAGTGAGCTGCGAGTGCGTGGTGGAGGCAGGGTGGATGATGAGGGACTTTGCGTCGCCCACGTTGGCGAGGTGTGTGAAGAGCTTCACGTTGTTCACCACGTTGAGGCCGGCCTCACGACCGCCCTTGACGCCAAAGACCACTACGCCGCCAAAGCCGTGCTTGAGGAGACGGGAAGCAACCTCGTGCGAAGGGTCATCCTCGAGTCCAGAGTAGCGGACCCACGCGACCTTGGGGTTGTCCTTCAGCCACTTGGCGACGGCGAGTGCGTTGTCGGAATGGCGCTGGACGCGCAGGGACAGGGTCTCGAGGCCGATGCCGATGAGCTGTGCGGCGTACGGAGAGAGCGTGGGACCAAAGTCGCGCAGCTTGTTGGCTAGGACACGCGTGGAGAACGGCGCGGCGGGCGCGACGTCCGCGAAGACGGCACCGTGGTAGGAGGGGTCGGGCTTGGCAAGGGTGTGCCACTTCTCGGGGTCCTGCTTCCAGTTGAACTTGCCGGTATCGATGACCGCGCCGCCCAGCGTGGCACCGTGGCCGCCAATCCACTTGGTGAGGGACTCGATCACGACGGCCGCGCCATCCTCGGCCGGACGATAGAGGTACGGGGTAGCAAAGGTGTTATCGACAAAGACGGGCACCGGGGACGGCAGGGAGTTGGCAGCCCGGACCAACGCCGGGACGTCCGCGACGTCCACAAGCGGGTTGCCGATGGTCTCCACGTACCAGAGCTTAGTCTTGGGCGTGGTGGCAGCGACAAAGGCGTCGATGTCGTTGTTCTCGACGAAGGTGGTCTTCACGCCCAGGTCACCAAGGGTGTGCAGGAAGATGTTCCAGGTGCCGCCGTAGAGCGAGTCAGAGGCGACTATCTCGTCGCCCGCGCCCACCAGGTTGGTAAGGGCGAGAATCTCGGCCGCGTGGCCAGAGGCAACGGCAACGGCACCGGTACCACCCTCGACCGCGGCCACACGAGCTGCAACGGCGTCGGTGGTGGTGTTGGTCAGGCGGCCGTAGACGTTACCGGGGCGGGAGAGGGCGAACTTGGAAGCGCCGTCCTCGGCGTCCTTGAACTCGAAGGCAGCGGAGGCGTAGACGGGAAGTGCCGCAGAACCGGTGGTGGGATCGGGGGACCAGCCGGCGTGGACCTGCAGGGTGTTGAAGTGCTTCTCGGGGTCCTTGGCGAAGTCGGGGTTGAGTTCGAAAGCCATGATGTTTGCTCCTTGTTTCTCGTAATGCGCTGAAAGCGTGATATCGCAATTGCTGATAGCTAGTGCTTCCGGATGAGCCCGAGCGCGTGGCAACGTCACTGTTACTCGCGGTCGGGCTAAAGCATCTGCCTGCCCAGAATTGGTTGGTATGTCTGTGTCCTCTTCATGGTTCCCAACTATAGCCACCCTTGCGACGAGAAGGAACCCTCGTAGTTCCACAAGGTTTGGATAGGTTGTTATCGTTCTAAGCGATAATTACAAGTCCCATAGTGGGTCCCGTGGTGACTTCCGGGCCGCCAAGCTGGTCATTGAGCGGCACTAGTGCCTCTTTCGGCGCTCTTGCCGTATGCTGTCACCAGGGCCATTGGCCCAAGCAGTTCACTTCCAGACCCATAGAAAGAGGCGCATCATGTGGACCAGGGCAGAGCTCAAGCACCGTGGCAAGGCCGCATTTAAGCGCAACTACTGGAAGACGGTCCTTGTCGCCGCCATCCTGTCATTGCTCACCTATTCGTCGTCGCTGCCACGCGGCTCCTCCGACGCAAGCAGCAAGGGCCTCTCCGAAACCACCCACATGCTCGCGGACCCCGCCTCTGCCCTCTCGACCAACAGCCAGTTGGTTGCAGGATTCTTCGTGGGTATTGGGCTTACAGCCCTAGTTGTCATCGCGGTTCTCGGCATCCTGATCGGAGTGTTACTCGTTCTCCCCCTCCAGGTGGGCTGCCAACGCTTCCTGTTCCTCAACCTCCGCGAGCCGGCAAACGTACGAGAAGTTCTTTGGGCATTTGACAGCAGCTACCTCAATATCGTGAAAGTCATGTTCCTGCGGGACCTCAAAATCTTCGCCTGGGCCCTGTTGCTCGTGATTCCCGGCGTTGTGAAGGCCTACGAATATCGGCTGATTCCATTTCTCCTCGCCGAGAACCCCGCGCTCTCCTCAGCAGAGGCGTGCGAGCAGAGCCGCACCCTCATGGACGGCAACAAGTGGAATGCCTTTGTGCTTGACCTGTCGTTCATTGGCTGGAACATCCTTTCGCACCTCACGCTTGGACTCGTTGGCCTCTTCTATGTCTCGCCCTACGAGAACAGCACCAACGCAGCGTTGTACGAGGCCCTTCGTTACGGGAACGACCAGACATCTGCTCTGCCCGAGAAATAAAGCGAACCTCTCGCCCCACAAGCAAGGCGCCCGCCCCGGGAATCCGGGACGGGCGCCTCTTGTCTCTCGTCAGATTGGCGAAACCTATGCGGCAAGCGCTAGTAGTTGATCGCCTGCTCCTCGAAGTAGCTCTGCGGGTGGTTGCAGACGGGGCAGACCTTGGGGGCCTCGGGGCCAACGTGCAGGTGACCGCAGTTGAGGCACTTCCAGACCTTGACGCCCGGACGGTTGAAGACCTCGCCCTTCTCGACGCGCTCGGCGAGCTTGTTGTAGCGCTCCTCGTGGTGCTTCTCGACCTCGCCAACCAGGCGGAACTTGGCAGCGATCTCCTTGAAGCCCTCCTCGTCAGCGGTCTCGGCGAAGCCCTTGTACATCTCGGTCCACTCGTAGTTCTCACCGGCAGCGGCATCCTTGATGTTGGTCAGGGTGTCGGGCACGTCGCCGCCGTGCAGATACTTGAACCAGAGCTTGGCGTGCTCGGACTCGTTGCCGGAGGTCTCGGTGAAGATGTCAGAGATCTGGACGTAGCCCTCCTTCTTGGCCTTGCTCGCATAGTAGGAGTACTTGCGGCTGGCCTGGGACTCACCAGCGAACGCTGCCTCGAGGTTCTTCTTGGTCTGCGAGTTCTCGAAATCGACTGCCATTACTGCTCCTCTCCTTCCCCCTCTTTGGGGGAAACATTGGGTCACGAAGCCGTGCCCCACCTGCCTTCGCAGGCGGTACCCATAGTAGCATCAGGTGCACCAAATGTTACCGTTATTATGACAAAAACCCTCTCTCGAGAGTTCCACCAGTAACGCCTGGGCATCCGATACGTCCACACCTCTTCTACCCGCTGCGCGTTCCTTGCGCGAAAGCTCCACGCAAAGAGTTTCAATGTCCACGCCCCCGCGCGGATCGGCTCGGTGAGCGAGAAGGATGCGCAGGACTTCGGCGCGTTTCTGCCGGTGAGAGCCCTCGAAGCGCGACTGTCGCACGTGCGAGCGAGACCGGCGCGAGGGGTTGGGGACGGTCGCCTTGAGGTGCGCCCCATAGTCGAGAAGCGCATAGTACCAGGTGCGCGTGTCATCCGCTGGGTCGCTGGCATCCGGCGGGCACGTGGCACGCGCGATGGGCACCAGCCGCGCGTCTGGCACGCTCTCCTCCCGAGGGAAGAGCTCGTGGAGAAGAACGGCGCGCACGTTTGTCTCGAGGTAGGCCCCAGGCAGGTCGAAGGCAAACGCGCGGATTCCCGCAGCCGTCGCCGGGCCCACACCGGGAAGCGCCTTGAGCGCAGCCTCGTCAGATGGCATGCAGCCGCCCGCCTCCGAGACCTCCTGCGCCGCGCGCCAGAGCGAGAGCGCTCGTCTGTTGTAGCCCAGGCCCTGCCACTCGTCCAAGACGTCCGCAGAGTCCGCGGCGGCCAGGGCGTCAACCGTGGGAAAGAGCTCCAGCCAGTGCTGCCAGCGGCCATCCACACGCGAGACCTGCGTCTGCTGGAGCATTACCTCAGAGATCCATATGGCATAGGGGTCCCGCGTGCGGCGCCACGGCAGGTCACGATAGAGCTCGCGCCCACGCGCAAGCACCGTGGAGCGAAACGCGGCGAGATCCTCTACGGCCGGCAGGGCACCGGGGTCCGCGACGGGCGGCATTACTCGTCCGCGGCCTTTGGCTTGCGCTTGCTGCCCACGAGCTTGAACGAGCCCGTCATCTGCGGCATCTTACCCTCCATCACAACCTGGTAGAGGGTCACGGAGTCAAAGTAGACGCGCAGCATGCGCTCGGCGTTGCACCAGACGGGGTTGAAGTGGCACTCGGCCATGCGCGGGCAGGGGCCGCCGTCCTCCCCCGCATAGTCACAGGCGGCAATGAGGATGGGGCCCTGCACTGCCTCGACGAGCTTGAGAAGCGACGTGGTGCGCGGGTCGACGGCCAGCCTCATGCCGCCATGGGCACCACGCGTGCTCTCAACGATGCCTGCCAAAGCAAGGTCGTGCTGGATAGACCGCGCAAAGGAGTACGGGACATCATTGTCCTTAGCGGCTGTGCGCACCGAAACCACGCCCTCCGGTTTCTGGACGAGAGCCGCAAGCATGCGAAGTGCGTAGTCTGTCTTTCTCGAGATTTCCATTGCTACCTCCTGGCAGCCCGATGGGCTAGCCTCTCCTCCGGCTCATCTTTGCAGGAGAGTCTCCCCACTCGAGGATCTCCCAGCCGTGCTGCCGTGCCAACTTCCTAAGCGTCTCTCCCGGGCACACTGCATAACCCTTAGCGGCCGCCGAGAGCAGCGCTGCATCCGTATGGTGGTCGCCATAGGCATATGCAAGCGTCCATGCGCCCTTGCCCAGGTGGGCGTCCGCCCAACGCGTGACCGCCGCGACCTTCTCGGGTCCCTGCACCACGGTTCCCTCGACGCGACCCGTATAGTTGCCCTCGGCGTCGCGCTCCATGCCGGTGGCAATGTAGTCGTCCACGCCAAGCGCCTTGGCGGCATCCGCGGCGATGGGTGCAAACGTTGCCGAGACAAGCAGCGTGACGCAGCCCTCGCCATGCCGCTTGGCGACCTCTGCGACGACCTCCGGGCGATAGCGGTCCTTGAGGGTGCTCTCGTAGAACTCGTGCATGACCTTGTCGATGTCCCGATGACTCAGGTCTTCGAGCGCGCCAAAGACGAGCTCGCGAGCCTCGTCCTGGCTCTGGGGCAAGTGCAGCTTGTAGCGCAGGCCCCACCAGGCGAGCGCGAGGGCTCGCGGAACAGACATGAGCCCGTGACGCCACAGGTACACCGAGAAGAGCGCGCCGGACTGGCCGTCGATGGACGTGCCGTCGAAGTCGAATACGGCGAGCTTGGTCTTTCTCTGCAGTTGCGCGCTGTCGTTCGTGGTAGCGAGCATGCTGGGCGTCTCCATAGTGCGGTTGGGAATCGTATCGTGCCAATGATACCAGTCCGGTAACGGCACGGGGTGAATTGTACTATTTGACGTATCAATTCGGACGAGTGGTGGAGACGCTGCCGTAATGCGTTGCCGGAATGACACAGCCGGTAGGCAGGCGCACACCGTTTGGCAAGCGCTTCTCGCACATCTCATACGCATAAGAAAGGAGCCCCTTGCGGGGCTCCTTGAGTTCACAATGGCGGGATATGCGGGGCTCGAACCCGCGACCTCCGACGTGACAGGCCGGCGCTCTAACCAGCTGAGCTAATACCCCACGCGCGTTGTGCGGGAGCTATTATACGCAGAGTGCACAAGGTCTGTCTAGCCCAAAATTAAGAAAGTTTTGTGGGCAAGACAAGACGGCAGGATGCCTTTCTCAAGCCTCGCTTGGCGTGGGGCCGGCGGAACGCTTGCCGCGGTATTTCGCCGTTTAGGGGCGGCTAACCGTTCGGAATCCGCGGCTAAAGCGGAGCCCTACGGAGCACCTACCTACTCGAGCGACACATCCGTAGTGGCACCGGTCGAGTCCGTCACGTGGACCACGGAACCGTCAAGCGCAGCGGACGCAATGGTGCCTGTACCCGTAATGGCGTTGCCCGAGGAGTCAGCCACCGCCACGGGCTCCGAGTCGCCACCAATCGTGTACGCCACGACGTCCCAGGTCCCATCGGACTTATTCTCCGGAACCACAATGACCGAGTTGTGCAGGATGAGCGTAACGGGAGTCCCGCTCACGGTGAACTCCTGCGTCTTGTTGCCCTGGGAGTCGGTTGCCACCACGGCATAGGTACCGTCGCCGGCAGCCTCGATGGCGTAGGAGACACCCTGATACGTAACGGATCCGTCCGCAGTGGTCTGGACCTGCTGCGGCTCCTCCGCCGTGGTGGCAGCGGGCTCGGCACTCTGCGTGTTATCCTGCGCGCCAAGGAAGGTGACAAAGGCAACGATGGCGAGAATGACGAAGAGCCCCACCACGCCAGCAATAACGAGCAGGACAGACTTGAGGTTCGCAGGCTTGCGCTCGGGCTTCGAGCCGTACTCCGGACGGTTGCGCCCGCTGAGACGACGGTTACGCGAACGACGCTCGGCACGGTCGCGAGCGATGTCGGCTGCCTCGGCAGCGTTCTCGCGCGTGGTCACGCGGGCACCCTGGCCCGCAGAAAGCGTTTGGAGAGAGTCTACCGGCGCGGCACACTGACGCGGAGCGGTGCTGTCGTCAACGTCCTCAGGAATGGCGTGCGCCCCAACCCCGGAGACCCTGTGGCCGCCGGCGGCATGCCTTCCCGCAGCGTGCACGGAGTGCCTGTACCTCTCGTCATTCGATGCGTAGCCCATCTTGTCTCCCCCTGCATTGTCCAACCCGTACCATCCTAGCCCTCCGCGCTGCTATACCTCACGACGCGCCTCGATGGCGCGGCCAAGCGTCACCTCGTCGGCATACTCGAGGTCCCCGCCAACGGGAAGCCCGCTGGCAAGGCGAGACACACGCACGCCCAGCGGTCGGATGATGCGCGAGAGGTACGTGGCGGTTGTCTCGCCCTCGACATCCGGGTTGGTGGCGAGAATGACCTCCTGAACCTCGCCCGAGGCAAGGCGCGAGAGCAGCTCCTTCACGTGGAGCCGCTCGGGGCCGATCTTGTCCATGGGCGAAATCACGCCGCCAAGCACGTGGTAGAGCCCGTGGTAGCTGCCCGTTCGCTCGATGGCCGAGACGTCGCGCGGCTCGGAGACCACACAGATTGTCGTGCGGTCGCGCGAGGCGTCAGAGCACACGTCGCAGGTGTCGCGCGTGGCGTAGCTAAAGCAGATGGGGCAAAAGTGAACCTGCTGCTTTACCTCGAGAATCGCCGTAGCCAGCCTGCGCGCCTCCTCTGCGTCGGCCTCGAGGAGGTAGTACGCGATGCGCTGGGCGGACTTTGGGCCAATGCCCGGTAGCCTGCCCAGCTCGTCGAGGAGGCGCTGCAGCGCGTGCCCGTCGTTGAGCTGGTCCATCCCTAGAAGAGCCCCGGGATGTTGAGCCCGCCGGTGACGGCGCTCATAGCCTTCTCGGTGGCAGACTCGGCCTGCTCAAGGGCGTCGTTCACGGCGGCAAGAATCATGTCCTGCAGCATGTCAACGTCCTCTGGATCAACCGCCTGCGGGTCGATGGTGATGGAGCTGATGCGCAGATCGCCGGTGGCCGTGACCTTTACCGAGCCGCCGCCCGCCGAGGCCGAGACCTCGGTTGCCGCAGCCTGCTGCTGCGCGGCAACGAGCTGCTCCTGCATCTTGCGGGCCTGGGCCATCATCTGGTTGCGGTTCATACCGCCCATGTTGTATCCGCCTCTGGGTCCCTTGGACATGTCTTCCTCCTGGTTGCTGGTTGATATGCGTGCTGGTATAAGGCCGATAAGAACGTTGGCTAGTCTGTGCCCTCCCCATCCGAAGCGGTAGGCGCACCAGGCGAGTCTGGCTTCACGACAACGGATCCGCCAAAGGCGTCCTCGAGCATCGCCGCGATGTTCGCGAACTCCTCGGTGAGGACCGGGGCGTCGTCTGCCGGGGGCGTGGCGGGCGGAGTCGGTTTGGGGGCCGGAGCAGGCGTCGGTGCTGGCTTGGGGGCCGGAGCAGGCGCCGGTGCTGGCTTGGGTGCCGGCGCGGGCCGCGGTGCCGGAGCCGGAGTGGGGGCGCCAAACTCTGCGTCCTCCTCATACGCCGACGCATCAGCATCGCTGTACGGAACCCGCTCGACCACAGGGGGCTCCGGAGCGGGCGCGGGCTGCTCCGCGGGAGCTACGGGATCCCACGGCATGGGGTACGACGTTGGCGCCTGCTGTGGCGCAGGTGCAGGTACTGGCTGAGGCGCAGGAGCGGATACCGGGCGCGGAGCCGTCGCAGCTCGGTCGGACTGGGCTATCGCCTGGCTGGAGAGGCTCGACTCAACAAAGATGACCTCGCGTGGCCCAAAGACGCTCGCAACAATGGGCAGGTAGAGCTCGCGGACATCCGCACGCTCGAGCATGCGGGCCGCAAAGTGCGAGCCCGTAGGCAAGGACACGGTGAGCTTTGCACCATCGTCCGAGACGATGCTGGAGTTAAGGAGCAGAGAACCCCTGGACGCCGACTTGGTCATGAGGCCCTCGGTGACGCGCTTCCAGTTGCGCTGCAGTGTGGCGCCATCGGTGATGGGAGCGCCAGCTTTCGGCGCAGCCGAAGTACGCGGGGCGGGAGCGTGCTGCGGTGCCGGCTCCGAATGCGGGACAGGAGCCGAGACAGACGCGGGCTGCGGTGCCGTACGAGGTGCCGGAGCTGGCCGCGGCGCCGGAGCGGGGGCTGGCCTTGGCGCAGGCGCTGGGCGCGGCGTGGGGGCCACCGGCTGCGGAGCCGGGGCTGGTGCCGAGACGGGCGCGACGATTGGGGCAGACGCGGGAGCTGGTGCTGGCACAGCCGGCGCGGGAGCCGGCGCCGCCACGCGGCCGGGCACCGAAAGCGCGGCAACCTGTCGCTCGAGGTTTCCGATCCTCTCGGCAAGCGACTCCAGCGTGAGGTCGGATTCTGGCCGGGCAATTCTCGTCAGCGCAATCTCAAGAACGAGGCGCTGGTTGGTGGCCGTGCGCATCTCGCTTGAGGCCTCGCCCAGGATGGTCAGCACGCGCGCGATACGGTCCGCAGAGCCAAATGCCGCAGCCTCGGACGAGAGGTTCGCAAGCTCCTCCGGGGATGCCGCGATGACCTTGGACGGGTCGCCAACCACCGCAGTCACGTACACGTCGCGCATGCGCGACGCAAGCTCGCGCGCAAACTGCAGCAGGTCGCGTCCCTCTGAGGCGAGCCGCGAGACCTCCTCAAAAAGTGACGCCACGTCCCTCTCGGCAATTGCCTTTGTGACGTTGCCCAGAACGGCACCGTTTGCCTCGCCAAAGAGGTCCTGGGTGGCCGAGAGCGTGATTGCCCCGTCGCCAAAGACCGAGACCTGCTCGAGCGAGGTGAGGGCGTCTCGCATACCGCCACGTGCGTGGCGAACGATAAGCTCGAGCGCGGCGTCCTCATAGGTAAAGCCCTCCTGCGAGCAGACGTACGCTAGGTGGGCCTGCATCTCGTTGGGACCAATGGCGTGGAAGTCAAAGCGCTGGACGCGCGAGAGGATCGTGGCCAGGATCTTCTGCGGGTCGGTGGTGCACATGATGAAGACCACGTGGCTCGGGGGCTCCTCGAGCGTCTTGAGCAGCGCGTTGAACGCCGCTGGCGTGAGCATGTGGACCTCGTCGATGATGTAGACCTTGTAGCTGCCGCGAACGGGCGCATAGTTGACGCGGCTGATGATCTCCTCGCGGACATTGTCGACGCCCGTGCGCGAGGCGGCGTCCAGCTCAAGCACGTCCGGGTGCTCGCCCGCCGCGATGAGCTGGCACTCCTCGCAGGTGCCGTCGGGCAGGTGACCTGCGCCGCGTTGGCACATGAGGGCCTTTGCCAGGATGCGCGCCATGGTAGTCTTGCCGGTGCCGCGCGGGCCGCAGAAGAGGTACGCGTGGCTCACCTTGCCCTCGAGAACCGCGCGCTTGAGGGTCTCGACCACGTGCTCCTGGCCGACGACCTCTTCGAACGTCTTTGGGCGGTACTTCGTGTAGAGCGATTCCATGGGACCTCCGCGCCTCTTGCCTGAGAGTCCCAGTATACCCGCGGGCATTGGGGATGGGCCATGCTCCACCGCGTCACCTTGAACGACGGCCGCGCGCGACCACGGCCTCACTCGGCACCACCTTCTGAGGGGAGAATAACGCGCCTCCAGCGGTAAACGCGCTTCCGACGAGAAACAGGGACGCGTCCCGAAACCGCCGCTGCGGCGTCAACCTCTACGCCGGAAGCACGATAGTGACCCCAAAGCGGTCGCCCTCGGCGCGCATGCTCATCGAACCGCCGTAGGGCTCCACAATCTGGCTCATCGACCGCGTGCCAAACCCGTGGTTGAGGGGGTCGCCCTTGGTCGAGACGGGCAGCCCGCCCTCAAAGCGCACGTCCCCGTCAAAGTAGTTCTCCTCGTGAATCACCGCCATGTCACCGCGCCGCGAGACAACCAGGCTGATCGTTCTGCGCTCTGCGCCGTCCAGACGGCGCACCGCCTCGATGGCATTGTCGAGGAGGTTTCCAAAGAGCGAGTACAGATCCGCAGGCGAGAGGCCCGAGAGCGCGGCACCGTCGGCAATACAGGTGAGCCGCGTGCCTTCTCGCTCGCATAGCAGACGCTTCTCGCTGAGGATGGTGTCCAGCGCGTCGTTTCCAGTCTTCACCTTGGAGTCGTAGATGCGCACCTCCTGGGCAAGGTCCTCGAGGGCGCCCTTCTCGACCGCCACTCCACCCTCCTCAAGGTGGCGAATCTGATGCCGGATGTCATGGCACTTGACGTTGATGGCGTCGATGGTGTCCTTGGAGAGCTGGTACTGGCGCTCCTCGTCGGAGCGGACGCGCTGCATCACGGCAACATCCTGCTCGAGGTGCTTGTTGTATAGCAGCTCGAACTCCATCCAGAGCACAAACATGCAGGTGGCAAAGTGGACTGCCCGGTACAGTACAACAATGCGCGTGGGCAAGCCGTAGGCGGTTAAGAAGCACTTGTTGGCAAGGTCAAAGGCCAGGCACACCAGCACGACCATCATCACGACGACAAGCGCCGACCCACCCTGAACGGGCGAGAAGCCATACCGCTCAATCTTGCGGACGATTGTCCGATAGCACACGGCATACACCGCAGCACACAGCCCAACCATCCCCACCAGCGTAAAGCCCCACGTATCAACGGGAAGACCCATGGGCACCAAGATGGTTCGCACAAGCCCGTCCAGACCGCTCGCAATGTTCTGCATGATGTAGCCTGCCGAGACGCAAAAGAGCGCCGCCGGAGAGGTAGCTTCAAAAAGGAGAAGCACAAGGCCGTAGCAGAGGGCGATAACCAGCGAAAACGTGACGAACTGAGACACGAACACAACCACGGAGACATTGGGCCATGATAGGCCCGAGGGAACAAAGGGAAGCTCGCCGAGCGACGAGCCCAGAAGCGTCATGACCGAGACAAACGAAACCACAACACAAGCGGCAACCACCGCGCGCCAGACAAAGCCCTCCCTCTTTGGCAAGCTGCGGGCAAAAAGCCACATGGCAACAGCAATCTGTACGGTCGTGAGAATAGGGCTGACAAGGTAGGGGACATTAGAGCTGAGAAACCCCATCAGAAGCTGCCTCCCAGGTAGTCGGTAATGGACGCAAGAGCCGCCTTGTGTTTGGGCCGGCTGAAGAAAAGGCTCTCCCCTGTGGTCACACGAACGCAGTCGCGCTGCACGGCGCAGATGTGTCCCATGTTGACCAAACAGCTGTTTGAGATGCGGACAAAGCTCTCCTCGGGAAGCTGCCCAGCGGCTTTGGTAAGGCTTCCACGTAGCGAGACAATCTCTCCGTTCGCGAGATGGTAGCTCAGATCATGGCCGAGGATGTCAACAAACACGAGTTCAGAAATGGGAAATATGCGCATACCGTCGCGGGTGACAACAGTGACCTTTTCAGCCCTCCCCCGTCGCACAATGCGGAGTGCACGGTCGAGCCTAAGGGCAAAGTCATAGTACTCGACCGGCTTCACGATGAAGTCCAGGGCGTCGACCTGGTAGCCTTTCACGGCGTACTGCGCGAGGTCGGTCACGAAGATCAGCGGGGTCTGGGTATCGTAGCTGCGCAGGAGCTGCGCCGCTTCCATGCCATTGATGCCGGGGAGACCGATGTCCATGAAGATGAGGTCGTAGGGATTGTGATCCTCGGGGAGCTCCATGGCAGTGGAGACGGTCGTGACTTGGAACTCCTCGGAATGCTCCTGCCCATAGTGGGCCAGCATGCGCCTGAGTGCTTGAGCATCAGGCGCCCTGTCCTCGACGATAAGTACCTTGAACATGGTACCCCCATCACTTCCCCCCCCCGGTTTCCCCTTCCCCTTGAGTGTATTTCACCTGAAAGCAAGGCACGCCCGGCATGCGCATGATGCCGGGCGTGCGGTAGTGCGACTGCTAGCGCGTGATTGTCTCGGGCTTGGTGAGGGGCGCGACCTTGTAGGTCTTGGTGCGGTCGTCGTCGATGACGCCGGACCAGTTGAGGCCAAAGCAAAAGTCGTACGCGTTGCCCTCGGAGTCCACGTAGGGATCGAGGTCGCGGGGCACGTCCTCGAGGGAGGCCTCGACGGTGTCCATGTCCTTGGGCATCTGGCACGGGAGCAGGCCGGAGGGCTCGACCTCGCCCTTGAGGATCCTGCCGTAAGCCTTGCCAAAGTTGCGGCCGGAAGAGGCCCACGACCAGAGGATGACGTCCGCAGCCTGCTCAAACTCGTGGAAGCACTGGGCGTTGTTGGTGCCCTCGACGATCACGATGAGCTTGGCGTCGGCGGGAAGCGCGGCACGGGTGTTGAGCACCATGTCGAGGTCGCTCTCGTTGGAAGCGGTGACCGACTTGCCGTAGTAGGAGCGGTTCTCCTTCGTCCCGTCCTCGAGCTTGTCGCCGGCGAGAGAAACGCGGCGCACGTTGGGACCGTCGGCAGTGTAGGGGCGGTACTGCAACGAGATGGGCAGATACTTCTGGTCCTCGGGAACAGGCTCGCTCGAGAACATCCCGCCGCCACCCTCGCCGGCACCGGTGTTGGGGCTGGCGATGACGAGAATCGCGTACTTGCAATCGGCAAGCTGATCAGCCGTCGCGCGAATGCAGTCGGACTCCTGGTAGACCTTCTTACTCGTATCTACCTGAGCGGCCATGGGGCCAAAGGCCTGCGGCTCGCCCGTTGGCTCGCCGACCGTGTCGGTCACGACATCAAAGAGCTCGTTCGCCGCGTCCTCGTCGATGGCAAGCGAGAAGCTCGCACTTCCGCCGCCGAACATCCCGCCGCCGGAGAGCTTCTGGGGGATATAGCACTTGGGCTTACCGGTGATGCCCTGCTTTGAGATAACGTTGCCCTTGTTCTTGAGCATGACGATGGCCTTGTTGGACGCTTCCTGGCCAAACGCCGCAGCGTCGGAGTCCTCGAGGACCTCCTTGGCCCTGCTCGAGTCGTTGTAGGGGTTGTCGAAGAGCTGGACGTCGTTCATGACCGTGAAGATGTGGCGGGCAGAAGTACGCACGCGGGCCAGGGCGGCGTCCTCGCCGTTGTCCTTGGCGTACAGCGCGTAGCCGTCCTTTGCCACGTCGGGCGCCCAGTCCCCGCCGATCTGGTCGACGCCAGCGTCGAGAATCTTCTCGAAGCGCTCCGGCTCGGTGAGGTCTGCCACCGTGCCAAAGCAGCGGTTGCCAAAGTCGGTCGCGCGAAGAATCTGCCAGTCGGTGGTGATCATGCCGTCCCAGCCGGCGGTCTCGCGCAGAATGTCGAGGGCCTTCTTGTTGTAGGCGCCGCCAACGATCTCTCCGTACTCCTCGTCATCGCTGTAGGCAATGCCGTAGTTGGGCATGATCGCGGCCATCTCGCCGGTCTCGCCGTCGAGGTGCATGCCGCCGTCGATGAACGGGATGAGATGGGCGTCGTAGTTGTCGCCGGGGAAGACGTCGTACTTGCCGGCGTCGTTGTGGTCGTTGCGGCCGCCCTCAGTTGCACCGGGGCCGCAGTAGTGCTTGAGCATGCAGGCGACCGAATCGGTGCTCCAGCCCAGGTCGTTGCCGTTGTCATCGGTGGTCGACTGCATGGCGCCAACGAATGCCTTGGTCATATCTCGGTTCACTGCGGGATCTTCGCACATGGAGCCGCCGAGACGGGTCCAAACCACGTTCGTGCCAATGTCCACCTGGGGACCGAGGTTTACGCGGGCACCCGTAGCGCGCCAAGCCCTGCCGGTGTACATGCCGGCCTTCTTCCAGAGCTCCGGGTCCATCGCAGCGGTGAGGCAGTGGTTGTCGGGGATGTCATAGAGCTGGTAGGGGTCGGTCGAGTTCATGTACGGGATGCCCCAGCCGCCGTTCTTCTCGCAGTACTCCTGGACCGCATTGATCCACTTGATGTCCGAGGCAAAGGAATCGATATCCGAATTTGCGCGAGAGACGCCGGCACGCATTCCCTCGTCGAGAAGCTCGGTCGAGTCATCATCGAGCGGGGCGGTGGCGCTCATCATGCCGTTGTGGAACATGAGGGGCAGGATCTCCTCGGCGGAGAGCTGCTCTGCCAGCGCGGCGGCGCGGTCCTCGTCCGATTGGCGCCAGTCCTCGTAGAGGTCCAGCTTGCCGTTGCCGTTCATGTCCTTGAAGGCCAGGCCGTCCACCTGGATGATCTTGGCGGTGTCCATCACGCCCAGCTCGGCGCCGCCGTCCGGGTTGGTGTAGCGGGTCCAGCCGTCGCGGGTCTCCTCGCTCGTCCACTTTGCCTGGACGTCCGAGCCGTCCGGGTCGATGGGGTACTTGTCGGCGCTGGGCGCGGACGCAGCGGCGCTCGCGCCCGCGTCGCCGCCGGCCGTGCCGGCCGAGCAGCCCGCCAGCCCCGCGAGCGCGGCGGCAGCCGCAGACCCCGCGAGGAAGTTCCTTCTCGTTACGCTTCTCTCCTCCATGGTTCCCTCCTGTTTGGACTTCCCTTCCTTGCCCCGCATGGGGTGATTTCAGAGTCCATTAAGAGGGCCACGGGAGCAGCTTTGCCCCACCTGTCACAGCCTGCGGTGCCGGTGCCGTGGATTGCGAAGGATGCGCCGCTTACCGGCACGCGAGCGGTGGGACGTCACGGCGTGGTCGCGGCGTGGTCGCGGCGGAGAAAAACGCGCCTCCGGCGAGAAACGGGCGCCGAAGCAGGTGTTTCGTACGGAATTCCGTCTGAAGCGGGCCCTCCGGCGTCAATTCCTCGCCGGAGGGCGCATCTGCGCAGCGGCGGCGTACGGAACCCTGCCTCCAGCGTCAATTCCTCGCCGGGGGGCACATCTGCGCAGCAAGCACGCACGAAACCGTGCCCGTGCCGAGAAAAGCGGGCCCACCCAAAAGGACAGGCCCGCCAAGTCAAACGCACCAGCGTGGCTACGCGTTCACCGTTCGGCCGCTACGCCTTGTCGCCGTCGCCCGCAGCAGTACCCGCTGCCGCGGCAGCCCTCTCGGCAGCGCGCTTCTTGTGGTTGCGCCAGCCGGTCCAGAACACTAGCGCGATTCCAGCGGCACCGCCAACGGTCACGCCGATGCGCACCTTGTCCACCGCCTGCAGACCGTAGTTGATGGTAGCGCCCGGCGCCGCACCGTTCATCACGTGGCTGTTGGCCGTCACGTACAGCAGGTGATGCATGGCCTCGCGGGCGTAGTGGTACGCCTCGGGGTTGTCCTTCTCGAACGTCCAGACGTTGCCGGCGTTGCTCTGGTAGGTGAGCTTGGTGTCTCCGCCCGCCTCGATCATCTGTTTGGCATCCATGAACGTGCCCGTGTTGGCGTTGTCGGTGATGATCCAGCCGTTGAAGCCCCACTCGCCGCGGACCACGCCCGTGAGCAGGTCGTAGTCTCCGCCGACCCACGTGGCGCCAATGCGGTTGAAGCCGGTCATGATGGCCTGTGCGACGGGAATCTCACGGGTCTTCGCGACAAGTGCGCCGTCCGCACCCTTCTCGACGTAGCTCTCCTCCACGTTGCCGGCCCTCATTACCATCTCGAAGGGCTTGAGGTAGATCTCGCGGATTGCCTGCTCGTTTGCCCACGTTGCGATGGAGTACTGCCCGGCGCGGTCACCACGGTGGTTCTCCTGGTCGTTGAGGACGAAGTGCTTGATCGTGGCGTAGAGGCCCTTCTCGGCGGCAGCCTTGACGGAGCAAGACGCAACCTCGCCGGACAGGAAGCCGTCCTCCGAGTAGTACTCGCCATTGCGCCCGGAGAAGGGCGTGCGGTGGATGTTCATCGAGGGGGCATACCAACCCGCTGCCCCGCCAATCAGGGACTCGTTGCCAATCATGTTGCCAAATGCGGTGTAGAGCTCCTGGTTCCAGGTCTGCGCAAGGGTCGAGGGCCCCTCGAAGACGTGGCCAGTGCCGCCGTAGATGAGGTAGCTTGCCGTGTCCGCATCAACGTTGAAGGGCTTCTCGACAGAGTCCAGCGGCATGGTGCCGTAGCCGCCGCGGTTGATGGAGACGTCGTAGTCCTCAACGGTCAGCTGGTCAAGCAGGGAGTCCCACGTGGGGTCGTTGTAATCGAGCCCACGCATGTCCGCAAGCGTCAGACCGTTCTTGGCACCGTAGGTGGGCGTGTCGGTAAAGGTGCCACTCACGTCCGGGTTACCGGAATCGGTCGAGTCGAGCTTGGCGAGAAGGTCATCCGAGGCGACCTTGGACCAGGTGTAGGGCACGGGGTTGCCATTCTCGTCCGTAGCGTTAATTTCGCCGCCCCAATCGGAGATGTCGCCCTGGTAGGGGGTGCCGTCGTGCTTGGGGAAGGTGCCCGTCCAGTCCGCACGGGTGAGGTAGGTCACGTCGCCGCGGGCGTCGTCGAACCTGTTGGTAACGCTCTTGCCGGTAAGCGAGTCCGTCGCGTAGGTCGTGGTGTCGACCTCGGTGTTCTCGGGCACATAGGACGCTGCCATGGCGGCATTGCCGCTGACGTTGGCGCCCTTGGCGGCCAGCACGTTGTTCACGGCGTCATGCGCGTTGCGCCCAGCGGTCACGTAGTAGGTCCCGGCATCAAAGATGTACGTTCCGGCGCCCTGCGAGTCATACGCGGCGAGCTGGGAGCGGTCAAAGCCCACGTCGACCGTCTGGCTCTCGCCCGGAGAGAGGAGCTTGGTCTTTGCAAAGCCCACCAGCTGGACGGACGCCTTCTCGACGCCGTTCGCGCGGTCGTAGTCCGTGTAGGGGCTCTGCGCGTAGACCTCCACCACGTCCTTGCCGGCAACGTCACCGGTGTTGGTGACGGTCACGCTCGCCGTGCACTTCTCGTCATCCCAGCTGGTCGAGAAGCCCGACCAGTCAAAGTTGGTGTACGAGAGGCCATAGCCAAACGGGTAGCAGACCTCGCTGTCGTAGTTGTAGTCGCCTTCGTTGCCCTGGCCAAGAACGGCGTCCTCGTAGCGCGTCTCGTAGTACTTGTAGCCTACGTAGATGCCCTCCTCGTAGCTCACGTAGTTGTACTTGGTGAGGTTGCCGTCCTTGTCAGCGTACTGGTAGTCGCCAAAGTTCTGCGCGGCAGGGCTGGAGAGCGGATCGTCGGCAAAGGTGTCCACCGTGCGCCCGGACGGGTTCACGCGCCCGGAGAGGATTCCCGCGAGCGAGCTCATGCCGTCGGTCCCCGTGGAGGGAACGACCAGGCACGCCTTGATGTTGGGGAACTGCTGGAGCCAGTCCAGCTCGACGGCGGAGGCGGTGCTCACGATCACCAAGCCGTCATCAAAGTTGTCGTTGATGTACTGGAGGATCTGCAGCTCGGTCGAGTCGGGCTCGAGGTAGCTCTTCTCCTTGTCCTCCTCGCTTGTAGCGTGGTTGTACATGGAGCGCGGCATGTCGCGGCCCTCGCCCGCAACGCGGCGAAGCACGAAGACCGGCGTGGTCCCCTTGGTGGAGTCGAGCACGCCTGCGTCCTGCATAACCGTGAGCGGGCACTCGTTGATGGCAAAGTTCTCCCCGTCTCCAAAGCTCACAGAGCCGGATCCCATGTTGTAGTCCTTGCCGGCGCCGTTGGCGTAGAAGTCCTGCAGCGTGGTGTTCACGGAGAAGCCCTCGGCCTCAAGCGCGTTGTTCAGCGCGTCGCTGGTCGGCTTTGAACCGGTGACCATGCTCACCATCGACTGCGAGGAGCCGAGGAGTTTGGAGCTCTCGCCAAAGAACGAGAAGGTCGTACCCGCCGCATAGGGCAGCGTGTTGCCATCGTTCTTGAGCATCACGACGCCCTCGGCAGCAATCTGCTGGTCGAGTGCCTTCTCGGCGTCCCCAATGGTGTCCTTGGTGTAGTCAGCCTTGTTGTACTGCAGGTCAACGCCATCGGTGCTCACCGTGTTGTTCCACGACTGACTGATGCCAAGCATGCTGTTGATCATCCTGTCGTAGCCAGGTAGCATCACGTTGACGGCAACCATGAGCGCCGCCAGAACCACGACCAACGCGGACTTGAGGATGGTCTTGATGACCCTCCCCACCTTGCGCGCGCGGCTCACGGTCCGCGCGCCGCCGGCGCTGGCGCCGGGCTTCTTCTTTCCCATCTCTTCCCTCCGATGCTCCCGCAGGCGAGGCACATTCCCCGCCGTAATCCAAAACCAGATGGCAAGGTAGTTCAGCTAAGCTTGGGTCGTGCAAAGGGTGACCAAATCCGTCACCGGCGAGACAGAATCGGGAGGGGACAGCCGCTTGGCCACGTACAAGGTGCTTGTCGTCGAAGATGATGACGAGGCGGCAGCAACGCTTGCAGCCCACCTCGACCGCTTTGGCGCCGAGAAGGACGTCCGCTTCCTGGTGACCCGACTGGCAACCGCGTTCGAGCTTCCCTCCGCAGAAGCCGTTGACCTCATCTTCATGGACATCGACCTGCCCGGCATCAACGGCATGGAGGCAGCCCAGCTCCTGCGCGAGGAGAACGCCACCACGCCCCTCATCTTTGTGACCAACCTCGCTCAGTACGCGGTCAAGGGCTACCAGGTGGATGCGCTGGACTTCATGGTCAAGCCCGTAGGCTATGGTGACTTTGCCATGCGCATGGGGCGGGCTCTCAAGGCCATGGAGAAGAACGCGACGCACACCATGGCACTTCCGACGTCCGCCGGCACGCGCGTTGTCGACGTAAGGGACATCGTTTTCGTTGAGCTTGAGAAGCACGACCTTCTCTACCATGTTGCCGGTCTTGCCCAGCCGCTGCGCAGACGCGGCAGCATAAGCGGCGCACGAGAAGAGCTTCCGCAGGGCCTCTTCATCACCGTGAGCCAGGGGTGCCTGGCCAGCATGGCGCACGTGAGTGCCGTGCTGGCCGACTCTCTCCAGATGGATGACGGAACCACGCTGTACTTCAGCCGCTCACGCAAGAAGCCGTGCCTCGAGACGCTCGCCCGCTACTTTGGGGGCACCATATGACGGCAGCGTGGGAAGCACTTGCCACAAGTCTTGGATACGCCATCCAATGTTCCTCACTGTTCTCCGAGCTGTTTGTTGCAGCGTGTCTCTTTGCGCACGGGCAGCCGACAAAGCCCCACGCTTGGACGCGCGGCCTCGGTGCGGTTGCGACAGTCTTCGTTACTAGCCTCGTTGTGTCCCTTCTTGTTGGTGTCCACGAAGTCTCTAACGGAAACGTCCTTTCCCTTGGGGCCAATTCCGCTTGGTCCTCGCAGCTGGCGCTCGGAGGAGCGCTTGCCAGCTGCACGCTGTTTCTTCTCGCCCTCATGCCGGCCCTGCTCTTCTGCTTCGAGGTGAGCCCCTGGGCCGCGGTGTTCTGCGCAACCGCAGGCTACGCTCTGCAGAACCTAGCAAGCGGTGTCGGCGAGGCGGCAGCGCTCGTCCTCGACGCAGCAGGTATGCCGGGAATTGTGGTGGGCGGCACGCCGTGGCTCACCATTGGAGCCTGCGCGGCAATCTATGTTGCCTCCTACCTGCTCTTCATTAGGCACGTCGACCCCAAGGGCCTCGAGGGGCGCGGCAACCCCGCCATGCTCGCCATGATCGTCGTGGTCGTCTTTGGCATCATCGGCTTTGACCTCATCCTGAAGTACGTGGTCACCGGAAGCCTCCCCGTGCGCATCGTCCTGTACCTGCGCGCGTTCCATGCGCTCATCTGCGTCTTTGTGATCATTGTCGAGGTTGAGCTGGTCGTGGTGCGTCAGCTCTCCTCCGAGAAGGCCGCCGCGGAGCGCCTCCTTGCCGAGCAGGAGCGCCAATACCAGCTCTCGCGCGAGAACATCGAGGCGATCAACATCAAGTGCCACGACCTTCGCCACCAAATCCGCTCGCTTGCGGCGGGCGACGGAACGGTTGACAAGGACGTCCTCGAGAGCGTCGCACGCGAGGTCAACGTGTACGACTCCAAGGTCCGCACCGGCAACGACGCCCTGGACACCATCCTCACCGAGAAGAGCCTGCTCTGCGAGGGCCGCGGCATCACCCTCACCTGCGTGGCAGACGGCGAGTCGCTGGGCTTCATGGCGCCGGCGGACCTCTACGCCCTCTTTGGCAACGCGCTCGACAATGCTATCGAGGCCGTAGAGCACCTGAACGATGCGGCAAGGAGGTCCACCTCGCTCATCGTGCGCAGGCGCGCCGGAACCGTGACCATCCACGTGGAGAACTACTACGACCCCACTGCCAGTGCAAAGAGCTTCAAAGGCGACGTGCCGGCAAGCACTAAGGGCGACCCTCTCAACCACGGCTTTGGGACGCGCTCGATGAAGGCGATCGTCGAGCGCTATGGCGGGACGCTGGCCTTCTCGGCAAATGGGTCGACCTTCTGCGCGGATGCCGTGATTCCGGAGCACGCGTAGGCGCTCTGCCCACCGCTATCATCCACCGCGATAGCCAGTCAACGCGAATAACGATTTGAGATTCAGCCAGACGCTAGCTACAGTGTTGGACCATGAACACGACGAGCAGCACATACACCTTTGCGCTCATGCGCCAGCAGATGCCCAAGCCCGGGCATCCTCGTCGCTAGCAACCTGCCGCATCACCCGGCGCGGGCCGCCAGCGCGAAGGGACCGGGCGTCTTACCAGCACGGCTTTTGCACAGGGTCGTGCACTTTACCAGCAGGCAGCATCGAGCGGAGCGCACGTTTTGATTTCTCTGGAACATCTTTGCAAGACCTTCGAGGGAGGCAGCAGCGTCCACGCCCTCAACGACGTGTCCCTCACCATCCCCACCGGCGACGTATTTGGCATCATTGGTATCTCCGGTGCCGGTAAGTCCACGCTGGTCCGCTGCCTCAACCTCCTCGAGCAGCCCACTTCCGGGCGCGTGGTGGTTGACGGCGTGGACGTAACCAACCTCAAAGGTGCCGCACTCCGCGAGTACCGCCGCCACGTGGCCATGATCTTCCAGGGCTTTGGTCTTCTCGCACAGAAGACCGCCCTGGAGAACGTCTGCTTCCCCTACCTTGCTAGCACGGGCAAGGTCACGGCAGAGAACCGCGAGGAGGCCCTGGGCTACCTGGACCGCGTTGGCCTCGCAGACCGCGCCAGCTCCTATCCGGCGCAGCTCTCGGGTGGCCAGAGACAGCGTGTGTCCATCGCCCGCGCGCTGGCATGCCATCCGGACTACATCCTCTGCGACGAGGCCACTTCGGCCCTCGACCCCGCAAGCACGGCATCGGTCCTGCGCCTCCTGCGCACGATCAACGTCGAGACGGGCGTCACGATCATCGTGATCACCCACTCCATGCAGGTTGTCGAGGACATCTGCAAGGACGTTGCCGTGCTTGTCTCTGGCAACGTGGTCGAGCAAGGCAGCGTCGCCGAGGTCTTCGCAAACCCGCAGCACGAAGTGACCCGTCAGCTTCTGGGAAAGGAGAGCTGGGATGAGTAGCCTCGCATCCTTCTTCACCCAGTACGGCTCGCTTCTTGGCGAGGGGCTTGCCGACACGCTAGTCATGCTCTTTGTGTCCACGGCCTTCTCGTACGTCATAGGCATCTTCCTGGGCGTTGTTCTCTGCGTCACCGCACCGCGCGGGCTTCACCCCATGCGCACCCTGAATGCCGTGCTCGGCTGGGTGGTGAACATTGGGCGCTCCATCCCGTTCATCATCCTTCTGGTCTCGATGTTCCCGGTCACGCGCGCCCTGGTTGGCACCACCACCGGCGTGCAGGGCGTGATTCCTCCCCTGGTGCTCTCCACCACGCCGTTTGTGGCGCGCATGGTCGAGCAGTCCCTGGCCGAGGTCCCGCGCGACGCAATCGAGGCAGCCGAGGCCTGCGGGGCGTCCATCCCGCGCATCGTGGTCTCCGCCCTGCTTCCCGAGGCCCTGCCCTCCATTGTCCGCGGCATCTCGATCACGCTGATCGCGGTCCTGGGCTACACGGCCATCGCAGGCGCAGTTGGCGCGGGCGGCCTGGGCGACATCGCCATCCGCTACGGCTACTACCGCTACCAGGACGAGGTCATGATCGCCACTCTCGTGCTCATCATCATCCTGGTGCAGGTGATCCAGAGCACCTGCGACGCCATCGCAAAGAAGATCGACCACCGCTAGCAGGAACGCGTTGCGCTTCTCGGCAGCGCTCCTACCACCACTCTCATCATTTTTCCAACAGAAAGGAACCCGTCATGCTCACCAGAAGGAACTTCATTGGCACCGGCCTCGCCGCACTTGCCGCAACCACCCTCGCTGCCTGCGGGAACTCCGGCTCCAGCTCGTCTTCCAGCAGCTCT
Organism: Tractidigestivibacter montrealensis; assembly: GCF_024741235.1. GTDB lineage: Bacteria > Actinomycetota > Coriobacteriia > Coriobacteriales > Atopobiaceae > Tractidigestivibacter > Tractidigestivibacter montrealensis. The sequence continues at coordinate 603,334 of NZ_JANSKA010000001.1, forward strand.
GCCGCCAGCGACTCGGCGCAGAGCCAGACGCTCACGGTTGCCGCGTCCCCCTCACCCCACGCAGAGATCCTCAACAACTTTGCCGCGCCCAAGCTCAAGGAGCAGGGCATCGACCTCCAGACCAAGGAGTACACCGACTACATCATCCCCAACCAGGTGACCAGCTCGGGCGAGGTCGATGCCAACTACTTCCAGCACATCAACTACCTCAACAACTACAACGACGAGAACGGCGCAGACCTGGTGGGTGTGGCCGCCATCCACTACGAGCCGTTTGGCATCTACGCTGGCAAGTCCTCTGACCTCGCCAACATCGCAGACGGCGCGCAGATTGCCGTTCCCAACGACCCCACCAACGAGGGCCGCGCGCTCCTTCTCCTCCAACAGGAGAACCTCATCACGCTCAAGGACCCCGACAACCTTGAGGCCACTTCGGTCGACATTGCCGAGAACCCCCACAACCTGCAGTTTGTTGAGGTCGAGGCAGCTGCAGTGCCGCGCCAGCTCCAAGATGTTGACTTTGCCGTCATCAACGGCAACTACGCCATCGAGGCGGGCTTCCACGTGAAGGACGCCGTGGCCGTGGAGTCCAAGGACGGCAAGGCCGTAGAGCAGTACGCCAACTACATCGTGACCACGCCGGACAAGAAGGACGACGACCGTATTGCCGCGCTGGTCAGTGTCCTCACAAGCGATGACTTCAAGCAGTACCTCTCCGACACGTACGGCCAAGACGTCCTCCCCGCGTTCTAAGGCGAGAAGGCACTTCACACAACGGCGGCCCGCCCCCACCCGGGGACGGGCCGCTTGCTTTATGCGAGTAGAACTGCCTTGCTACTTCTCGTCAGACGCCTTCTTGTCGCCCTTCTTGACCTCGGGGACATCGACAGCCTCTCCGTCCTTGCCCTCGGCGCCCATGAGCTTGTGGTTCTTCACGGCCTTGTAGCCGAAGAACGCCGCCAGGGCGACGAGCACCGCCGAGCCGCCCCACACGCCGTACTGCCACGGGGCAACACCGTAGGTAATCTTGGAGCCCGGCACCATCTCGTTCATCGCGTTGGAGTTGGCAACGGTGTAGAGCACGCGGTGCATGGACTCGCGCATCTCAGAGACAACGGTCGCCGTGTTGGTGCCCTGGTACTCGCCGGTCATTGCCGAGTAGGTGAGCTGAAGGTCGGTGCCGGCATAGATGGCCTGGTTCTTGTTCATGTAGTCATAGAGCTCGAAGTCCGTGATGACCATGCCCTTGAAGCCCCACTCGTCGCGCAGGACGCCGGTGCACAGGCTCTTGCGGCCACCGGCCCACTCGGCGCCAACGTAGTTGAACGAGCTCATCACACCGGTGCAGCCGGGCATGGTCTTGGTCGAGACTGTGCCCTTGTCGTCCGAGATGTACTTCATCTCGTACGTGGCCTCCTTGACGGTGGTCTCGAACGGACGCAGGTAGATCTCGCGCGCAACCTGCTCGGTGGCCCAGGTGCAGACGTGCTGCACGCGGTAGGACTCCTGGTCGTTCATCGCGAAGTGCTTGATCATGGCATAGCAGCCGTTCTCGGCGGCACCGCTCACCACTGCCGCGCCAATCTTGCCGGCAAGCAGCGGGTCCTCGGAGTAGTACTCGAAGTTGCGGCCGGCGAAGGGCGAGCGGTGCGTGTTCATGGCCGGCGCGTACCAACCGTTGTACGCAGAGGCCAGGGCCTCCTGGCCAACCATCTGGCCCATGCGGTGCATGAGCTCCACGTTCCAGGTCTGCGCCATAACGACCTCGGAGCAGTAGGAGCAGTTGCCGGTGGGACCGGTGAGCGAGGTGAAGCCGGCAGGGCCGTCGGGCTCTACCGTTGCGGGCTTGCCCACGGACTCGACCTCGGGGGTGTTGTAGGCATCGTCGTTCAGGCAGGCGGCCATCTCCTCAACGGAGAGCTGGTCGAGAATGTCATTCCACGCCTCGGAGTCAAAGTCCTGGCCGCGCATGTCAATGAGCTGCAGGCCGTTGTCCGCCCCGGTGGTTGGCATCGTGGCGTTGGGGTCCTCGTGGTCCTCGAGCTTCCACTCCACAAGCTCCACGCCGCAGTCCGCCGCGCTCTTGTCGGCGGCCTCCTCGGGGAAGGTCCCCTTGAAGTCCTTGCGGGACATGGTCTTGACGTTCTTCTCCATGTACTCCGTCATGTCGTCGAACTTGTTGGTGATCTGCGCCTCGGTGGCGGAGTCGGTCGTGTACTTCTTGGCCGAGAGGGACACGGTCTTCTGGTCCACGACGGTGTGCGAGTCGGTGCGGAGGCTGATGACGTAGTCGCCCGCGTCGAGCACGTACGCCTGCTCGTCGGAGCTGTAGGAGGCCATGTCGCGCACGGGGAACTCGATGATGACCTGCTGGCTCGCACCAGGGTCAAGCGCATCGGTCTTGGCAAAGCCGCCCAGCACGACGGCTGCCTTCTCGAGCCCACCTGCGATATAGGGGGCCGAGTAGTACACCTCTACGACGTCCTTGCCGGCAACGGAACCCGTGTTGGAAACCGTGACCTCAACCTTGACCTTCTCGTCGTCCGCATTCACGGAGTCGAGCGTCTGGGAGAACGTGGTGTACGAGAGACCATAGCCAAACGGGAACACAACGGCCTTGTCGTAGTCGAAACCGTCGTAGTTGCCTGCCTCGGCTTCGACGGCTGCGGTCTCGTAGTAGCGATAGCCATAGTAGAGGCCCTCCGCGTACTCCACGAAGTAGGCGGTGCCGTCGGAAGCGGTGCTGTTGGCGTTCTTGGCGTAGTAGTTCTCGATGTCGGTGTAGCGCTTGCCGCCAAAGTTCTTGAACGTGGGATCTGCCGTAAAGTCTGCAGCCCAGATGTCCGTGGTCTTACCCGAGGGGTTCACGGTACCGGCAAGCACCTGGCCAAGCGCAGCCGCGCCGGTGGCGCCAATGGAGCCCACCTCGAGAATCGCGTCGACCTCATAGTCGCCGGAGACCAGGGGACCAAGCTCCATCGAGGTAGAGAGGTTGAGCACCGCAATGACCTTGGTGCAGGCCGCCTTTGCAGCCGCAATGACGCTCTTCTCCTCGGCGGTGAGCTCGAGCTCGTGCTGGCCGTCCTCGTAGTTGGCCGTCTCGCTGTTGGCCGTGAAGTTCTCGGAGACGCCGGACTCCACGTCTGCCTTGAGGTTGCGGGAGAGGTCGCCGCCCTCGCCGCCGCCACGGCCAATGAAGACCAGGCCAACGGTGCCGTTAATGGAAGACTGGGCGTCGGAGCTGTAGTCGGACCAGGGAATCTCGCCAATGTAGTAGGAGGCCGTGGCCGGGTTGTCCATGGTGATGGCAGCCTTGGCGTAGTTGGAGTAGTTGTCGTTAATCCAGTCGTAGGCGGTGTCATTGATGGTGAAGCCCGCCTGGCTGATGCCCTGGTAGAAGTTGATGCAGGAGTTGGCGTCAACGGTACCGGAGCCAGCGCCGCCATAGACCGGGTCGGCTGCGTAGCGACCGAGCATACTCACGGTCTCGGACGTGGAGAGCGGCAGCGCGGCGTTGTCGTTCTTCATGAGGACGATGCCCTCGGCCTCGATCTCGGTGACCAGCTCGTTGGCAGCCTCGGTTGCCTGGTTGCGGCCGCGGTAGTCCGAAGTGTAGTACTCCGCATCCCAGCCCTCGGAGCCCTCGACCTTCTCGACCGTCGCAGGACGTCCGCCCACGTAGTGGTCGAGAAGCGAGCTGAACTTGTTCGCCGCGACGTTTGCGGCGGCAGTGACGCCCAGCAGGCCAACCGACGCGATGGTCGAGCCGATGAACTTCCTTCTCGTTGTGCTCTTAGCCATTCCCACTCCCCTTACGTTCCCTCCGGCCCCGAGGGCCGCTTGTTCGACGATAAGGGTAGGCAGCGGGCGTACGCGGCACCAAAGAGGGGCGCATCCGGTCAATTATTCGTCGCAAATTGCAGCTGCTGACCAGCAGCGGTGGAAGGCAGCGGCAATGCCAGCAGCGCCGGCGTTGGCGTTGTCCATGCCGTCACTGGTCTATCTGGAACTCCGAGCCCATGACCTCGCTGGTGGTGGAGCGAATCCACTCTCCTGGATTGTCGAGGTCGGCCAGCAGCTCGTTTGCAGACGCCATGTCATCGGTGTAGTCACGCGCCAGGTAGACGGTATCCGTATCACCCTCCGCGTGCTCGATGAGCGTGTGCCACACCACGTTCTGGATGCCCACCGCACCGTCTTCGCCACGGACAAAGTCGCAGCTCAGCATGCCCGAGAGAACACAGTCGGGCTTGTGGTAGCCCGAGACAAAGTCCCCCAGCCCATACGCCACGAGCGTGGAGCCAGAGCCATCCGAAGGCTGGACCCACGCCATGGGCTGAATCACGTGCGCATGGCTGCACAAGACCAGCCCCGCGCCCGCATCCGCGCATGCCTGCGCGGCTTCTACCTGCTGTTCGTTTGGCGTGTTGGTGTACTCGGTCCCCATGTGGAGATAGACAATCACAAAGTCTGCCTTCTCCTTGGCGCGGGCCATGTCTTCCCTCATGGCTTCTTCGTCCCAGGGGACGGCGTAGTAGTCGTTTGGCAGCTGACTCTGCGTGTAGCCGTTCTGGCCGTAACTGTACGAGAGAAACGCCAGCGTGATGCCGTTTTTCTCGACCGTCCGCACGTTCTGGCGGTCCTGCTCGCTGGCATAGGAGCCAATGACCGTAATGTTGGGGTAGCCCGCCCAGACCTTCTGGGCGTTGAGGATTGAGTCCGTCCAGGTGTCGTAGATGTGGTTTGAGTTGGTATTCACCACGTCAAAGCCCGCGCCGGACACCGCCTGAGCCATGGAGTCCGGCGTATTGTAACTGGGATAACCCGCGTAGCCGTGCCCCTGGTAGACGCCAAGGGTTGTCTCCTGGTTCACGAAGGCAACGTCATAGCCGGAGATGGCATTGCGAACGTTGTCGTAGAGCGGACCAAAGTCATAGATGAGGTCGCCCGTGGTGCCCGACCACGAGTCTGCGTAGGTGAGGGTGCTCTCGTTGGCAAGGTTGTCGCCAACGGCACAAAAGCTCACGCTGTCCGCGGGCTGCGTGGAGGTCCGGTCATCCGCAGCCTGTTGGGCACCGGCTTCCATCTGGCCCGACGCGTTGTCCGTGGCGCAGCCCCGCGCAACGAGGACGAGAACAACCACCATAACGGCTGCCAGGACAAGTGCGAGCGGGGCTATGGGCTGCAGCCTGCCGCGGCGCGCGACCTGACGGGCGCGCGGGGCGTCGCTGTGCGATGTAGCAGCGCGTGCATGCGGCTGGCGTGACCGCGGGTCCTTGTAGCCTTGGTGGTCGAGGTGGTCGGGACTCATGGGCTCCCTCTGTAATGCCTGTGGCTGCAGCTGTCACACCGTAATGTAGCGCTTCTTCAGACGTCCGGCGGACGGGCGCGCTCTTGAGCAAGATAAGAATAGTGGGGCCCGGATGCGCGGTCGGGCCCCACGTGCTCTGGTGCGTCCGGGCCGTAAACGGGAGGGAGAGCCCCGGACGTTGGTGCAAGACGGCATAGGGAGGTTGTCGTCTGAACATACGGTACGGCGCCGCGCGCGCCACATCCCCCATTTGGCGCGAATGGTTGTCTGACTGTCACCATTGGCGCATGACGTGGTTCTGCCCACCAACTCCTCATCGACGCCCGCTCCTCATCGGCGCCCGCCGCTGGTACCGCGGAGAAGAAATTCGACAGATAACGTCGTTCTCAATGGCGAAAATGTCGAATTTCTTCTCGTTTGCATCTGCGCCGCCCGCGCAAGCCCCATGAGCCACAAAAATGGGGGCCCAGCTACAGCGCCAGGCCCCTCGCGGGATGCATCCGGAGGGAATGGGAGAAGAGCCGGATGCCGCGGCGGCGCCTAAATGATGTGGGAGAGGTGCCGCTACGGCTTGAGAATAGGACTCGGAGATTAAGGTCTTGTTCTTTCGTCATAAGATGCGTTTCAAAAGGCACAAACAGCATGTTGCGTTCCCCGACCGGCAGTGAAGCCGTTTGCGGGTCTATCGATCAACGAGTTCGGTGTCGCAATAAACAAATCTGTACAATTTGGCAGCGCACCGAAAAACTCAACTGGGATTTTCAGGAACTTGAATGCAAAATTGTACACACTATTGCGCTATGCGAAAAGGCATCGGCGACAATCCCCCGTTTCCCGGCGCTTCGCGGCAAATGCCGCCGATTCTCACCGTTTAGGAAAATTCCGAACGTTTAGACCCGCCTAAACGTTCTGAGAGCGCGGCAATAAGCAAATGCCGCGAGATTTCGCCAGTTAGACCACCTTAAACGTTCGGGAAACGAGGCAATGAGGGCTGCGACGCAAGCTGGCAACAGCGGCGACAACCCGGCCCTGTGGCGGCGACCAGCGCTCCCGACCGCACGCTACTCGGCGTCGGCGGCCTTCTTGGCGTGCAGCCGCGCGCGAATCGCCCCGGCAACGGCCGGAATCACGGACACCAGGATGATGCCCACGACCACCAGCTCGAAGTGCTCCTGCACCGCAGGAATCCCGCCGAAGAAGTACCCCAGCAGCGTGAACAGCGTGGACCACGTAACGCCGCCCAGCACGTTGAACACCACGAAGTTGCGCCAGTGCATGCCGCCCATGCCGGCGATAAACGGCACGAACGTGCGGATGAACGGAAAGAAGCGCCCCAGGAAGATGGCCAGGTGGCCCCACTTGTCCAGGAACTTCTCGCTCTTCTCCATGCGCTCTGGGGTCATGGCCTTGACCTTACCCGAAGCCACAATCCGCGTCCCAAAGAAGTGCCCAATCATGAAGTTGCACTGGTCTCCCAGGATGGCAGCGACCCAAGCCACGCCGAGAAGCGCAAAGATGTTGAACCCACCGCCCTGCGCAAAGAACCCGGACGCAAACAGCAGCGAGTCACCCGGTAGGAACGGGAAGAACACGACACCCGTCTCGACAAAGATGATGAGAAAGACAAAGCCGTACGCGGTAACCGGCCCAGCCGCGATCCAGCCGGCGATGGCCGCACGCGGATCGCGCAGCAGGTTGGCGATAAAGTCGACAAATCCCATGAAGGCTCCCAGTTCAGGCGAGAATGCCATCCAGCAAGCGGGCTACAAAAAAGCCCCAGCGGCCGTGGCTGCCACGACCCATGGGGCATGACAGCGCGCTCGATGGGAACGGGTGCCCGCCAGAGGCCCCTTATGGCTGCTGCCTCCCGGCCCTGACCAGGTTCGAGGTGTTGCGTCACCCGCACCCATCCAACGCGCTGGAGAACACTGTACCAAAGAAGGCGCCGCGTCACTCTCGCGCCACGAAAACGCGACAAAGAACGGCAGGGCGAGAAGACCGCAGGCACCGTCCAGCTCGATCCGCGGCACAGAAATCGCCCGCCAGTGAGGGGACTGACGGGCGCAAAGAGGGAGGGGCAATGTAACCGAAGCTCTCCCGGGTAGGCCTTGGGTTAGTTCTTGGCGTTAATCTTCTCGTACACGTCGATGAAGTCCTCGGCGATGATGCGGAACGACTCGGCCTGCATGAGCTGGTCCTCCGCGTGCACAAGGATGAGCGAGAAGGTCACGTTCTTGTTGTCGATGGCGGACTGCTGGAGAAGCGACAGGTGCGCGGTGTGCCCCTCGTTGAAATCCTTGTTGCCACTCTCGATAAGGGCCTTGGCGCCTGCGATATCGCCCTCCTTCGCCTTCTGGATAGCCTCGATGTACTGCGACTTTGCCGAACCCACGGTGGCGATGATCTGGAATGCCGTCTCCTGGTTTGCCTCGAGGGTGTCTTCTTCGGTGGCCATGCCGTCCCCTTCCGCGCTTCCGCGCCTGTTTATGACAAGTGATGCCGTGCCGTGCACTGCGCCTAGGCGCCAGGTCCTACTCGCCCATCAGCTTCATGGCGTCGTCGAGGATCTTCTTGGCGTTCATGCGACCGTAGTCGACCATCGCGATGACGGCGACGGGCTTGTCGCCCGCGGCCTCGACGGCCTCCTTCTTGGCATAAGCAATCTGGGGACCAAGGAGCAGGCAGTCCGCCTGGTCAATCATCTCGAGCGCCTTGTTCAGCGGGTTTGCCTTGATCTGGACGTCCAGCCCCTGGGCCTGGGCCTCCTTCTGCATCTTCTGGACGAGGAGGCTGGTGGACATACCGGCATTGCAAGCGAGCAGAATGGTCTTCATGGTGAAACTCCCACTTCTTTGGCCTCGCCGCCCTCGCGACGGGACAACTTCCCTTTCCCTCTCTTGGCGCGCCTTCCCCAGGGGGCAGCGCTTGGTGCGCCTCGCCTGCCGCAGCGGTCTGGCACGCGGGTGCGCCTCGCCTGCAGGGGTTTGGCGCCCTACCGGCCGGCGCAAGCCGTGGCACGACCTCGCGCCGGCCGGGAACAACTCGATAGAACGTAGCCCTTCGCTAGGCCTCCGCGTTGGCGAGCTCGGCCTGCTTGGCCTGAGCGCGCTCGGAAACCTTCATGAAAGGCAGGTAGATGAGCATGCCAAGCGCAAACTCGATGACCTGCCAGATCACTGCGACCACACCGGCGGTGCCGCCGCCTACGGCCAGGAAGCCAGAGATGAAGACCGGGGTGGTCCAGGGAACCATGACCACGCAGGGAGCCAGGATGCCGGCGCAGGTGAGGCCGTAGGTCAGGCCAATGAACAGGTCGGGGATGAGCACGAACGGAATGATCAGGGGCAGGTTGTACACGATGGGGTAGCCGTAGATGACGGGCTCGTTGATGTTGAAGATGCCGGGGAGCAGGGCCAGCTTGGCGATGTCCTTCGAGGCCTTGTTCTTGGAGAACAGGAACGTGTCGGCGAGGAGCATGAGCGTGCAGCCAGAGCCACCGATAAGGGCGAAGGTGTTGATAATCTGCATGTTCATGTAGTGGTCCGCGGGGATGGGCTCGCCAGCGGCGAACATGGCCATGTTCTCGGTGATGAGGATGGTGAGGATGGGCTCAGCAAGCACGCCAGAGATCGTGGACTGGTGAATGCCCAGGCAGAAGAGCAGGTTGGCCAGCGTGTAGACCAGGATGACAAACCAGGGGCCTGCGTTCACGAAGCCCTTGAGCGGGGCGGCGATGCAGGTGTTAATCAGCGTCATGAGGTCGGTCGCCCAAATACCGTGGAGCAGAGCGGCGACAAGGCCAAAGATCGCGAGCGTGATGAGCATGGGGATCATGGTGTTGAAGGAGTCTGCAACCGCAGGCGGGATCCCCTCGCCCAGGTTCACGCGGAGCTTCTCGTTCTGGGAGAACTTGATGAACACGGTGGTGGCGACAAGGCCAATGATGATGGCGCCAAACAGGCCGTTGGTGCCGGTGTAGGTCTTGGTGAACACGTTTGAGACGCTGTTGGAGCCAACGGAAGAAATCTCGTAGCCATCGGGGATGGCAAGGCCAGACTCGACCTCCTCGCGCGTCACGGTGTAGGGCTCCGCGTCCTTGTCCGTAGTGCTCTTGTAGGTGAGCTCGGTGAAGTCCTGGATGGACGCCGCAGCGCTGTTCACGCTCTGGGGCATCATGATGCACAGGGCCGCGATGCCAATGACCACGCAAGCAATAGCGTTCTCAAAGCGCTTGTTCTTGGCGAGGCAGTACCCGATGATGCCCGCGAGCACGATCGTTGCCACGTTGAGCGTGCCCTGGGTGACCGCGTTGCCCCAGTACTGCGCATTGGCCAGCGCGTCTCCTGTAAGGAACAGCGGGAACACAACGTTGTTGATAAGAACCGCGATGCCCGCCAGGATGTAGATGGGCATGACGGTCGCGAATGCGTCGCGCAGGCTCCTCAGGTGAACCTGGTTGCCTACCTTTGCAGATACCTCCGCAAAGCTGTCGAGAAATGACTTTTTCTCGGCGGTGTCCTCGGCCATGTTCTCTCCCCTTTCCAATCTTGCTACCAGATATAAGCTAGTCGACCACGTGGGTCGTAGCTACCTGCTTGAGCCAGGCGGCAGACTTCTTGGGTCGCCTGTTGTACCCGTCCTCGAGGTCAACCTCAACAAAGCCGTAGCGGTTCTTGAAGGCGTTGGCCCAGGACCAGTTGTCGATGACGGCCCAGTAGTGGTAACCGCGGCACTTGGCGCCGTCCTGGATTGCGCGGGCAATCCACTCGAGGTGACGGCGGACAAAGTCCACTCGGTAGTCGTCCTGGATGACGCCGTTCTCGTCCTTCTTGAGGTCCTCGCGCTCGATGCCGATGCCGTTCTCGGAGACAAACCACTCAAGCTCGGGGTACTCGTCGCGGGCCTTCATGGCAAAGCCGTAGAGGCCCTTGGGATAGATCTCCCAGCCGCGGCTCTTGTTCATCTCGGCCTCGGGCCAGACGTAGGGGTCGGCAAACCTGGGGATGCCGTTCTCGTCCGTGTCCTGGGCGGGAGCCTGGACGCGCTCGGGGTGGTAGTAGTTGCAGCCGAGCCAGTCGACCTTGCCGTCAGCCAGGATGAGCTTGTCCTCTGGGCGCGCAGGCAGCTCGATGCCGCGCGAGGCGAGCGTGTCGATGACGTCCTGGGGCAGCTCGCCCTTGGTCACGAGGTCAAGCCACCAGCGGTTGCACACGCCGTCGGTCATGCGCACGGCCTCGAGGTCTGCTGCGCTGGGGTTCTCGCGCGTGTAGGGCGGCGTGAAGCAGTTGATAAGGCCAATGCGCGAGTCGTCGAGAAGGTATCCCTCCTGCTTTGCCGCGCGGTACTCGCGGACGGCAAGGGAGTGAGCCAGCGAGATGTTGTACTGCACCGCGCGGGCACGGGCATAGTTCCTGATGAACGGGTACCACACACCGTTGGTGTAGCGCTGGTCGGGCTCGACGATGGGCTCGTTGAACGTGAACCAGTAGCGAATCTCCTTGCCAAAGGCGCGGAATGCCTTGCCCGCGTAGTGTGCGTACGCCTCAACAACCTCGCGGTTCTCCCAGCCGCCGCGCTTGAAGAGGTACGTGGGCATGTCAAAGTGGTAGAGGTTCACGAACATCTCGATGCCCACCTCGCGGGCGTCGGCGAAGAGCTCGTGGTAGTACTTCTCGCCCTCTGGGTTGATGTTGCCATCTGCGTCGAGGAGTCGGCTCCACTGGATGGACGTGCGCACCGAGGTGAGCCCCAAAGACTTGAGGAGCACCAGGTCATCGTGGCGACGGTTGGTGAAGTCGTTTCCTGCGTAGGAGCCAACGCGGTTGTGGAAGTCCTCGATCCGGAGGTTGGACCAGGTGTCCCACAGGTTCTCAATCTTGCCGCCGTCGCGCCAGTGACCTTCGGTCTGCGGGCCAGACATCGCAGCGCCAAAGAAGAAGTCGTCGGGCAGCTTGTAGGTCTGCTGTGCCACCGCTTGCTTACCCCCTTCCCTTCCGGCTAATGCCGGATGTCGAGTGTCATTTGGACATGTGCTTGTCTCTAACTTCACATGTTAGATTATATTTGCATGGCTGCTTTGTCTAGATTGAGAGCAGGTTTACTTTTAGCGGTAGATATTTAGCGGTGGACGGTTGTCCCAGCTGCCAGAGGTAGGTACTCGGTTTACAGTTGACATGTCTATTACCGAGAGGGGCGAGAACGTGCTCAAGTATCAAATCGTCATTGATGACCTGCGCCTTGCAATAAAGAACGGGACGTATCCGGCCTACTCCCAGCTTCCCTCGGTAAGCAAGCTGTGCGAGCAGTACGAGGTAAGCAAGATCACCATCAACAAGGCGCTGGGCGAGCTAGAGGCACAGGGTCTTATCTCACGCAGACGTGGGTCTGGCTCGTTCGTGAAGAAGGTCGAGACTTCCAGCGCGGCTCCGGACGCAAACGATACCTCCGGCCAGATGACGGGCTTCCTCGCCGAGCATCAGGCGCGCGGCGAATCCGTGAGGACCGAGGTGTACGACTTCTCCGTCGTTCGCCCGCCACATCATGTGGCCGAGGCTCTTGACGTTGATGACGACTCCTTCACCTACCATGTGTGTCGCGTTAGGCGCGCAAACGACATCCCCCGCGTGATTGAGTACACCTACATGCCCATCGATGTTGTGACGGATCTCAAGCTCAAGAACGTCCAGACATCAATCTACTCGTTTATCGAGAAGGACCTTGGCCTCAAGATTGCCAGCGCGCATCGCGTCATTCGCGCCGTGATGCCCTCGGCCGAGGAGCGCAAGAGGCTCAACGTCCCCGAGGGCGAGCCGCTGCTGGAGGTCGAGCAGGTGGGTTACCTCGATGACGGACGGCCGTTTGAGTACTCCGTCTCGAGGCACGTCCACGACTACGAGTTCCACTCAATATCGACAAAGTAGGAAGCGGAGGGTCGGCGCTGCCGTGAGCCTCTCGCCCCAGATAATGGACGAGGGCCCACGGATTGATCAGATCCGAAGGCCCCCACTTTTGGCAGCTGCCAAGCTGTTTAAAGCTCACGCAGGTCGCAGCGTAAGGCCTATGCCAGTCACGCAGCGCTCCTCTGCTTGCTGTATATCATTCCCCAACGCGCGCGCCTCAACCACTCCGCGGGCGCGAACGGTCCTTTTCATCGGAGAAGCACACCTGGCTGACAATTACCCCACACCCCCCCCACAACCCTTGCTTGCCGCATTCCGCACTCGTCGGCGTCCGCTTTGCGTGCCTCGATGCGCTACCATGCTGCACGTATGCGATGGCAACAAGGAGGACCCATGGCAAAGAAGCCCAGCACAAAGGCTCGCAAGGCAAACGAGGAAGCCGTTCGCCAGTCAAAGCTCGACGAGAAGTACGGCAAGCCGCTCTTCTCGCTCACCTACGAGATGAGCGAGTACGAGCTGGCCCGCGCCGCCAACCTCTACGGCCCCGACCGCATGAAGGACCTCTTCAACGGTGCCGCGATTCTCTCGCTGGCCCTGCTCATCTTTGTGCTTGTAACCATGGGCGACAACATCGTGCTGACCATGGTCCTGCTCGTGGTTGCCGTTGTGACCTCCTCCATCACCACCAGCTGGAGCCGCTTTGCCACCTTCCTCGCACGCAAGAGCACGCTGGGCCTCATGGGCGAGAACAACCAGCATCACATCGTGGTGACCGAGGACAAACTCGTTGAGGAGGGCCCGGACGACCGCGTGGTGGAGTACCCCCTCTCCGAGCTCAAGCACTCTCGTTCGAGCAACGAGGCAACCGTTGTCGACTTTGGCAGCAAGCGCTGTGTCTACATTCCCCGCGCTCCCATGAGTGAGGGCCGCTACCAGGCACTTGTTCGCTTCCTTCTCGACCACGAGCCCAAGAAGGGTAAGCACTAGGCAGGACGCCTCGCGCCTTTGGCGGCGCCGGGCATCCGGATGCCGAAACTAGTGCGCACAGCCCACCACAACGGGTATTGACTCTGGTAGCGACCAAGGAGGTCCTGCCATGAGCATTGTTGCCGCATTCGCCGTTCCGCACCCGCCGCTCATCATTCCGGGAGTGGGCTCCGGCAAGGAGAAGATTTCTGCCACCATCGCCGCATATGACGAGGTGGGGCGTCGCATTGCCGAGCTTGCGCCGGACACGGTAGTCATCTCGAGCCCGCACGCCATCATGTACGCGGACTACATCCACATCTCCCCCGGGCGCGGGGCGCGGGGCGGCTTTTCGATGTTTGGTGCACCCCAGGCCCGCTACGAGGTAACCTATGACCAGGAGTTTGTTCGCGCGCTGGCATGCGCCTGCCAGCAGGAGGGCCTCTCGGCCGGCTGCGAAGGCGAGAGGGACCCAACGCTCGACCACGGCACCATGATTCCGCTTCACTTTATCCAGCGCCACACCAAGGACTTCCAGGTGGTGCGCATGGGCATCTCGGGCCTCTCGCCCAAGGACCACTACCACATGGGCATGCTGGTGCAGCGCGTGGCGCGCGAGCTTGGCCGGCGCGTGGTCTACGTGGCCTCCGGCGACCTCTCGCACAAGCTGCTCGAGAGCGGCCCCTACGGCTTTGCGCCGGAAGGCCCACAGTTTGACGAGAAGGTCACGCAGGCCTTCTCGACCGGCGACCTGCTGCCCCTGCTCACGATGGACCGTGGCTTTGCCGAGCGCGCGGCCGAGTGCGGCCTGCGCAGCTTCCAGATCATGGCCGGCGCGCTCGACCGCACGGCCATCAAGCCCGAGCTTCTCTCCTACGAGGGACCCTTTGGCGTGGGCTATGGCGTGGCGGCGTTCACGCCCGTTGGCAAGGAGGGCGCAGACGAGAGCCGCGCGCTTCTCGAGCAGTACGAGGCCTTCCACAAGGCAGACCTGGCCCGCCGCAAGGCGGCGGAGGACCCGTACGTCTCGCTGGCTCGCCTCTCACTCGAGACCTACGTGCGCGAGCGGCGGCGCATCACGCCGGACGAGAAGCCCGGCCTGCCCGCAGAGCTGCTCTCCACCCGCGCTGGGGCGTTTGTCTCGCTCAAGAAGGACGGCGAGCTGAGGGGATGCATTGGCACCATCGCGCCGGTGCAGGACAGCCTTGCCGAGGAGATATGCGCGAACGCCATCTCGGCCGGACGCCACGACCCGCGCTTTCCGCCGGTCACGGCCAGCGAGCTTGACGAGCTTGTCTACGACGTGGACGTGCTGGGCGCGCCGGAACCCGTGGAGTCCGCAGACCAGCTGGATCCCAAGCGCTACGGCGTCATCGTAAGCACCGCGGATGGCCGGCGCGGGCTTCTCCTGCCAGATCTTGATGGCGTGGACACGGTCTCCGAGCAGCTGCGCATTGCCGCCGGCAAGGGTCACATTGACCTTAGGCGCGACGACTGCGCGCTCGAGCGCTTTGAGGTCGTGAGGCACACGTGAGCCGTGGCGCAACATGCGATGTCTGCTGGCGTCACTGCGTGGTTCCGGAAGGCGGCACGGGCTTCTGCCGTGCGCGCACCAGTCAGGACGGGGACGTGGTGGCGGGCAACTACGGCCGGCTCACCTCGGTGGCGATCGACCCTGTTGAGAAGAAGCCACTGGCAGAGTGGCATCCTAGAGCGCGTGTGCTCTCGGTGGGGAGCTACGGGTGTAACATGCGCTGCCCCTTCTGCCAGAACTTCGAGATATCTCAGGAGGGCGAGAAGGGCGTTCCCTGGCGCGAGGTTTTGCCTCAGGAGCTAGTTGACCTAGCGCTTGAGTGCGCGGAGCGCGACCCAAGCGTCATAGGCATTGCGCACACCTACAACGAGCCCCTGGTGGGCTGGGAGTACGTGCACGACTGCTCGGTGCTGGCGCACAAGGCCGGCCTTGCCAACGTGCTGGTGTCCAACGGCTGTGCCAGCGCCCACGTGATCGACACGCTGGCACCACTTGTGGATGCGGCGAACATCGACCTTAAGTGTTTCTCGGCAGAGGGATACCGCGAGCTAGGTGGCAGCTTTGATGATGTGCGGCACACCATAGAGGCGCTGGGGACGAGCAGCACATGCCATCTTGAGGTGACCACGCTTGTGGTGCCTGGGGTGAGCGACTCCGAGGCCGCCATGCGCCAGGAGGCGGCATGGCTCGTCAGCGTGGACGAGAAGATTGTGCTGCACGTCACGCGCTTCTTCCCACGCTGGCACATGGTCAACGCGCAGCCCACCCCCGTTGCGACCGTGATGCGCCTGGCAGACGTGGCGCGAGAGTACCTCTCGCACGTCCACGTGGGCAACTGCTAGGGCGAGGGCTAGCATCCTATCGCGAAGGCTGCGTACAGAGGCAGCGACCTAAGCTCAGTGCCCGTCTCGTTGGTACTCCGCGAGAAGTTTTGCTCTGAGAGCCTTATGGCATACGGTGATCCTCCCTCTGCCATAAGGCGCTGTAGGCTCTTCGCACGCACGTTGCGCGCCGACTTGACCTCAACAGGCACTACCTCGGCGTGGTCGTTCTGAAAGACGAAATCAACCTCACCACGCGACGAGTCCTCCTCTGGCATCCAGTAGAACGTCTTGATGTCATTTGCCTGCAGGGACTGCATCACGAAGTTCTCGGCAAGAGCACCACGGAAGTCGGAAGAGAGCTGCGAAGCAATCGTGGCGTCCAAGAAGAGTGACGGGGAAATGCCATATTTCTTGAACATAACCCCCGTGTCCGCAACGTACACCTTAAAGTAACTGCCTTCCTCGTCGTTATATGCGCTGAGCGGGACATGCGTATCCTTGGTGAGTTCGTTGCGAGTCACAACGCCAGCGGCCTCGAGCCATTCTAATGGCTCCAACAGACGAGCGCGCCGACCACCACGCACAACGTCGGCGTACTTGAACTTCTTGGTGGAGGCGCGAAGGAGCTGCTTGGGCAGGCTATCCCAAATACGCTTAGCAGAAATCCCACTGATGCCATTCTCGGGATCAGTCATGTCTGCCGTATAGGTGGCGTCAATCTCCGCAAGTTCTTCCATGGCCATGTCAAGCGAGCCGGTCTCAAGCCAGACGTGAAGAGGCATAGGCATGCCTCCTACCACCAGGAAGCGGTGATAGAGATTGAGCACATGCTCGTGAAGCACGTACGGCTCGCAGCTTTGTGCATGTTCGCGTATGGCGTTTGCCATTGCCTTCTCGCCAGATGCCCAAAGGAACTCTTCAAAGTCCATGGGGTGCATCTCAAGCTGACGAACTCCCGAGGGAAACGGGAGTCGGCGGCTCTTTGTGGTCACGCCCAAGAGGCTTCCGCTCGCGATGACGCGCCATGGCGAGCCGGAGAAGAACCTCAGGGAATTGAGGGCCTTCTCAGACAGCTGAACCTCGTCAAAGAAGAGCAGGGTGCGCTCAGGATCAAGCGAGAGGCGCTTGTACTCAGCGATTCTCGACGCAATGCGATTGAGGTCATCAGTGGGACCGTCGAAGATGCGCTCGATGTTCTCTAGGTCCGTCTGGAAGTCGAGCTTGACGAAGCCCTCACCCGCAAGCTCTTTCCCCACGTGCTCTATGGCGCTGGTCTTTCCCGTGCGGCGGGCGCCGCGAATAAGCAGCGGATGCATGGCGCCGCGCTTGAACCAAGCGCGGATGGCATTCTCGATCTTTCTCCCCATGTAAAACGAGTCCTGTGACAAGGTCTCCTCCATCCCCGCCCAAGCTCATCAAATACGATCGTAAGCTATTTCTACCATGATATACACGTTTTTATGTCATTTCGTGTACAGTCTGTACACGTTTTTCTGTCATTTCGTGTACAAGGTGTACACGAAATGACATTCTCATCGCCTGAGCGGGAGTGGACCGGAACCGCGGCGCACCGCCACTGCGGAAACGTATGCTTCGGCGAGAAAACGGCACCCAAAGGGCAATCCCGAACACGATTGGCACAAAAAGGGGCTCTCGGGCGCCATATTGACGCCCGAGAGGCCACTTCATACGTAATTCCTGCTAGAACGGTCCTTCGGGCGTCAGATTGACGCCCGAAGCGGAGTTTTGGTCGCGGCCCGCGTGCCGTCTACTCCCTGTGAGCGCGATAGAACGCGATGAGCGCCTGGGTCGACGCGTCTTGCTTCGCCAGCGCCTCGTCGTCGTGGAACGCGGGCGTGATCTGCTTGGCGAGCTGCTTGCCAAGCTCGACGCCCCACTGGTCGAAGGAGTCGAGCCCCCAGACCGTGCCCTCGACAAACACGATGTGCTCGTAGAGCGCAATGAGCTCGCCCACCGCATGCGCGTTGAGCTTGACGCCAAAGATGGACGTGGTGGGACGGTTGCCAGAGAAGCAGCGCGCAGGCACCATCCACTCGGGCGTGCCCTCGGCGCGGACCTCGTCGGCTGTCTTGCCAAAGGCGAGGGCCTTGGTCTGCGCAAGGAAGTTGGAGAGGAACAGCTCGTGCACGTCCTGCTCGCCATCCTTGGCGGGGTTGGGCGTGTTTACAAAGGCGATGAAGTCCGCGGGGATTAGGTGCGTACCCTGGTGAATGAGCTGGTAGAAGGAGTGCTGGCCGTTGGTGCCCGCCTCGCCCCAGAAGATCTCGCCGGTGGTGGAGGTCACAGGCGTGCCGTCCCAGCGCGTGGACTTGCCGTTTGACTCCATCGTGAGCTGCTGGAGATAGGCCGGGAAGCGGTGCAGGTACTGGTTGTACGGAAGTACCGCATGGCTCTCGGCGCCAAAGAAGTCCGTGTACCACACGTTGATGAGGCCCATGAGCGCCACGACATTCTTCTCGAGCGGCGTCTCGCAGAAATAGCGGTCAACGTCGTGGAAGCCGGCGAGGAACTGCTCGAAGACCTTGGAGCCAAAGGCAATGATGAGCGAGAGGCCCACCGCGGAGTCCACGGAGTAGCGCCCGCCAACCCAGCTCCAGAAGCCAAAGGCGTTCTGCGGGTCAATGCCAAAGTCCTCGACGAGCTTGAGGTTGGTGGAGACGGCCACAAAGTGGTGCTTCACGGCCTCTGCCACAGAGGCGTCAGAGCCGTCGATGGCATCAGACGCCTTGAGGCCGTTGAGCAACCATGCCTTGGCCTCGCGCGCGTTGGTCATGGTCTCGAGCGTGGTGAAGGTCTTGGAGACGATGATCACCAGCGTAGTCTCGGGGTCGAGGCCCTTGACCTTCTCGGCCATGTCGTTGGGGTCGATGTTGGAGACATAGCGCACGTTGATGCCAGCGTCGGCATAGGGCTTCAAGGCCTCGTACACCATGACCGGACCCAGGTCGGAGCCGCCAATGCCAATGGAGACAACGTTCTTGATGGCCTTGCCCGTGACGCCCTTCCACTCTCCCGAGCGCACGCGCTCGGCAAAGGCGTACATGCGGTCGAGAACCTCGTGGACGTCGGCGACGCAGTCCTGCCCGTCCACCACGAGCTTGCCGGCGTCTGCGGCAGGACGGCGCAGCGCGGTGTGCAGCACGGCACGGTCCTCGGTGGTGTTGATGTGCGTGCCAGCGAACATGGCATCGCGGTGCTCCTCGACGCCCACCTCGCGCGCGAGGTCGCATAGGAGCTTGACGGTCTCCTCAGTCACAAGGTTCTTGGAGAGGTCAAAGTGAAGGTCGTTGAGGTCGTAGGAGAACTTGTCCACGCGGTCTGCGTCCTCGGCGAACCACTCCTTGAGGCTAATGCCCTCAGAGACCAGCTTGTCGTAATGGTCCTGAAGCGCCTTCCAGGCCGCGGTCTTGGTAGCGTCGACAGGTGCGGGAATGTTTGGCATGGCGTAGCTCCTTGTCGCAATGGACAGCATACAGCTCAAGGATACCGCGTCTGGAGGTTGTTTGAACGTCAGAAGGGCTCGCCCAAGGGAGGTATCTGCTTGAGCCGAGCCCACATGAGCTGCTTCTGGTGCTGGTCGCTCAGGGCGGACGCAAACCCGCCAAGAGCAAGCACGCGCACCCCGTGCACAGAGACAACATAACCAGGTTCCAGCATCGCCTCCTGGAAGCTCTGGAGCTCCGCAAGGTCATCCGCGTAGGCATCACGCACGGCCTGCGCCGCCGCTTCGTCGCAGCATACAAGGGTTGCGGGGTCAAGTGCCGTAAGCGCCTCTCGCACAAGGGGGGCAGGCAGCACACCAGGACTCCCCGGCTCCGGAAGGCAGATCGTGCACCAATCCTCCGGCTCGTAGCCCAACTTGGCCAGCGACTTTCTCAGCGCCACACCGTCTGGGCCAGAAAGAAGCTCTGCGCCAGCCTGCTCCTCGGGAGAGAGATCTCCCTTGGCGAGAACAACCGCGGAGAAGGCGTTGCCACCCATGCGCACGCCGCGCGCCGCCAGGTCAGAAAGCTCTGCCCTGGCCTTCTCCACGTACGCCTCGCGACGCCTGTCCCGCTCTGTTGCCATTGCATTCTCCCAAGGGCCACTCGCCACGGCAAGCGACCGTTCACATGTGATAATGGAGATAGCATTTTGCGCCCCATGTCACACCCAGTGTAAATCGGGTATAAGCCGTCTCGACACGAAACCGCGGGCGAAGGCGTCCGCATCCGCTGGGAGGCAGACATGGCTACAACCCCTATCACCACTGACAAGTTCGATTCCGTTGTTACTAGCTCCGCAAAGCCCGTCCTTGTGGACTTCTGGGCCTCTTGGTGCGGCCCCTGCCGCGCACTTGGCCCCGTGGTCGAGGAGATCTCTGGCGAGCTGAGCGACAAGCTCGACGTCTACAAGTGCAACGTGGACGAGGAGGCAGACCTTGCCACCAGGTTCCGCATTGTCTCCATCCCCACGCTCATCCTGTTCAAGAACGGCAAGCCCGTCCACACCATGGTGGGCAACATGCCCAAGGCCGAGCTCAAGAAGGAGCTCGAGGCCTACCTGTAAGGGTTGGCGCTGGGTGCGTGGCGCGTTGCCGCCTGGCAGGGCGCCACATGGCCTAGACTTGTACGTAACGCGGGGCGGATGCCATTGCGGCATCCGCCCCTTTTGTACCCTGTACTCGGGAAGGGACTTGCATGGCCGATCAGCTGGCAGAGAAGGGCCACGCCTTTGGGAGGTTGGTGCGAGAGAACCTTCGCCTGGTTCTTGCGGCCGTGGCTGCATGCATCTTCATCTGGCTTCTGGAGGAGGTTGGCGAAGGCGAGCTCACCAAGCTGGACACCGGTGCCTACCTGCTCTTTGTTCAGACGCTTCGCCAGCCGTGGCTCACGCCGTACATGGAGTCAATCTCTGAGCTGGCCCAGCCCGTAGCGCTTCTCGCCATGCTGCTGGCGGTAGAGGCGTTTGCCCCGGGCCGCCGGCCGGGAGCCTGCGCAGCGGTGAACCTGGTGTGCGCGGTAGCGCTCAACGTCCTGCTCAAGCAGCTGGTGCAGCGACCCAGGCCGGATGGCTTTCGCCTTATCGCCGAGACGGGCTACAGCTTCCCCTCCGGACACTCCATGGTGGCAATGGCGTTCTACGGACTTCTCGCCTGGATGGTGTGGCACTACGAGCGCGACCGCTTTGTGCGCTGGCTCTGTGTGATTGGCTTTGGCCTGGTGATCGCCCTCATCGGCATCAGCCGCATCTACCTGGGCGTCCACTACGCCTCCGACGTGATTGCTGGCTTCTGCGTTTCGCTCATCTGGCTTGCGCTCTACACCAAGCTTGTGGTGCCGCTGATGTTGGACGAGAAGGACGCAGCAATACGTTGATAGCCGGCGATACGGTGCTTACTCGCCCTCATCCAGGGGGATGATTCGTGCCGAGACGACCTTGCCCTCCTCGCAGATGATGCGCCCCATGCTGGGGCCACCGGAACGCGGGTAGGTAGGGCTGCCGGGGTTCATTACCAGCACGCCTGTTGCACGATCCCTCTCGGCAAACGGGCGGTGCGTGTGGCCGCAGATGGCAATGTCGCAGAGCTTGAGATCAAGCCGCTCGCGATAGTGGCAGACCTCCCAGCGCAATCCGCTCGAGAAGAAAACCTTGACACGCTTGACCTCGGGGCCAAAGTCGTATGACCAGTCGTTGTTACCCAGGCATAGCTGTACCGGAGCAATCTGGCCGAGCGCGCGGTAGTCGGACGCGGAGCAGATGTCCCCCGCGTGGACTATGGTGTCTGCACCCTGAAGCTCGTCGAGCAGCCTCTTCGAGAGGTACCCATGCGTGTCCGAGATGATGTCGTAGCGCATCCTAGCCTTGCTCTCTCTTACCCTGTCGCTCCCGCTGCCCGTCAGGCCCTAGAGACCAAGCGCGCGCTTAAGGGCAACCACGCGGCGACGCGAGACCGAGATCTTCTTGCCCTCAATGCCATTGATGCCCAGCTGAAGGATGCCGCTGGAAACCACCTCGACGTCCTCGACGTACTCGAGGTTCACGATGTAGCCGCGGTGCACGCGGAAGAAGCCGTGCGGCGCGAGCTTCTGCTCGAGCTTGGCAAGCGAAATCGTGGAGAGGTAGCGGTCGTCGTCCGTGTAGATGCAGGAATAGTCGTCCTTGGCCTCGATGTAGCGAATCTGGTCGATGGGGACGAGCACCTTGCGGCCGCTCTTCACCACGGGGATGCGCTCTACCGAGGAGTGCGACTGGGGCTGCGGCTTAACGCGCGACTGCACCTTGTCCAGGGCCTGGTTGAGGCGGTCCGTCTCGACAGGCTTCATGAGGTAGTCGATGGCGTCGACCTCAAAGGCCTCGAGTGCATACTCGCTGTAGGCGGTCACAAAGACTACCGCAGGCGGGTTCTTAAGCTTGTGGAGCGCCTCTGCGAGCTGCATGCCGTTGGTCTTGGGCATCGAGACGTCAAGGAAGATGACGTCCGCACGCGCCTCCATGAGTCGCTCGACCGCCTCGCGTGCGCTTGACGCCTCGGTGATGGCATCCACGCGCCCGGTCTCCTCGAGGAGGTAACGCAGCTCGGAACGGGCGGGAGCCTCGTCATCGACAATCATCGCACGCAGCATTGCAACAACCTACCTTCCGCTGCGGCACACATCCCGCCGCAGACACGCAAAGAAGCATCTTTGCCTACCGTTTACCGTTAGTATGCTACCCCTTGGACCCGTTATGCAACGTCAGGGCCGCCTCGCCCAGTCGCAGGGTCACGCAGGTTCCCTCTCCTGGCTTGGAGATGATCTCCACACCGGAACCCGTGCCATAGAAGCGCTCCACGCGCTCGGCAACGTTCTTGAGGGCAATGCCGGTGCCCTTCTCCTCGCCAGAGGGCTTTGAGGCCGCGGCCAAGAGCCTGTCGGCCGTCTTCTGGTCCATGCCAAGGCCGTCGTCTGCCACTGCCACCAGCACGTCGTTGCCGTCCACGGCAACGTGGATGTCTATGTGGAGCGCGCCCTCCTCGCGCATGGCGTGGCGCACGGAATTCTCAACAATGGGCTGCACCAGGAACGAGGGCACGGGGAGGCTCTCGCAGCCGGGCTCCACGAACTCCTCCTCCAGAATGCGGTCCTCGCCAAAGCGGGCCTTCTCGATCTTGAGGTAGCGCCGCGTCTGCTCGAGCTCGCGCGAAAGTGGGATGAGCTGATCGGACCCCTCGAGCGTGCGGCGGTAGAAGATCGAGAACTCGCGGAGAAGGTCGCGCGCCTTGGTTGGGTCCGTGCGCGTGAGTGACGCGATGGTGTTGAGCGTGTTGAAGAGAAAGTGCGGGTTGATCTGCGCCTGGAGCGCCTTGATTTCGGCGCGTGCGAGAAGCTCGGCTTGGCGGTCAAGCTCATAGGACGAGAGCTGCGTCGAGAGGAGCTCGCCAAAGCCCTTGGCGATGGCCAGCTGCGTCCGGTCGATGTCCGTGCCGCTGCGGTAGTAGAGTTTGATTGTACCCATGGGCTCGTCCTGCACCAGAAGCGGCACGATGATGCCAAAGGCGCGACCAGAGCGATTCTGGACCAGGTTGAAGTGGCGCGTGGTCTGGTCACCGTCGTCCATCGATACAAACGTCTCCATGCGCTTGCTCTCGAGGACCTCAAGCGTGGGAACTGTGTTCTCGCTGCCAGCAGGCGTGCCTACGCTGTGCTCGCCCTCGTAGGCAAGGACCTTCTTGGTGTTGGTTACGGCAATGCCCACCGCTGCCGTCTCGGGAAGCAGCAGGCGGCAGATGCGCGCGGCGTTATCGGGCGTGAGGCCATGGTTGCAGCTGCGAAGGGTCTCGGAGGCAATGGCAAGGGTCCTCTCGGTTGCCTCGGCGCGCATGGTGTCTGGCACCAGGTTGATGGTGCCAAAGGCAACGATGACCACGGCAAGCCCCGCACCCGCAAGCATGGAGGCCGTGACGTTACCCTCCGCGACGCCCCACGCTACAAGAAGCAGCAGGAATGCCGTCACGGCACTAAGGGCGATGTTTATGACGCTTGGCGAGAGCGAGGCCGAGTTGTCATTACTCATGGGAGCTTCCTTTCGCGGGCGAGCCCGTGCTTAGGAGCTCACGCTGGAGATATCGACTGTTCCAGATGGACGAGGCAATGCTCGGCCAGATAGTTGCAAACGAGAGGTAGCGCGTGGTTGCTACCTGCGCGTATCGATCCGCCTCACGGCAGCCGGTGCGCAGGATACGCAGGTAGTCTGCACGGTCGCGCCCCACAAGGGCCCGTCGGGTGGCCGTGCCCCTCACGCGCGAGCGCACCTGTGGGGTAAGCCATGGTCCCGGGTACGGCATGAGCGACTCGGGGGTGACGGTGCGCAGGTCTCGGCGCCCGTTCATGGCCTCGAGCTTGCGGTACTCGTAGAACCACCTGTAGACGTCCTGCATGAAGATGGATGGCGTAGACGCCATCTCCTCCGGAGGCTGCATGCGCACGTGCCATGTGTTGTCAAACCACACGTCGATGCCATTGGCACGCAGGTCAAGAAGGTAGTCGAGGTCTTCTCCGCGCGTTATGTAGGGGTCGAAGGGCACCCGCGTGAACGCGGAGGCGTGGATGGAGCAGCACCCGCCGCAAAGATAGCTCGAGCGGAGAATGCGCGTTGGCGAGGTGAGGTAGCGCTTCATCATCTCGTTGAAGCCAACGTGCTTGGACCACAGCCGCTCGCACCACTCCGTCTGGACGGGCGCGTAGGGGGAACTGCGCACGTCTACGTAGCAGCCGCTCTTTGCAAGGATGGGCAGGTCCTGACGGGTAAGCGAGTCAAGGCCGTAGACGGCGTCGATGAGGTAGTCCTCGTTGAGCGCCACCTCGTCGTCATCAAGGAAGACCACGGCGTCGTGGCCAAAGGCCGAGGCAACCGCCAGGCCCATGTTGCGAATGGCACCGTAGCCCCGCAGCGCAATGGGGTCGCCCTGCAGCTTGGCATACATGCCGGAGCACTGCTCCTGAACCGCCGATGCCTCCTCGTCACCAATAACGATGGGGTTCAGGTCCATATGGCTGCGGCAGATGGAGTTCACGCGGGCGCGCGCGGACTTGGCGCAAGACGGGGCGGCAACAAGGAGGACTATGACACGATCCACGCCGCGAACCTGCTCAAGCGACGAGAGGCATATCTCGAGCTCTGGCAGCGGCTTGGTAATGGGCGTGGAGTAGTCGTAGGAGCCGCGCTCTCCCAGCCGGCCGTGAGATTGGCTCTCGGCCCAGTACGAGGGAATCACGATGACGGGATTCACGGAAGCCTCCGGTTGGACGAACGTTTGCCACAGCCTTGCAGAGTGGTGTGTCCCATGGTACCGCACGCGGGCGGTCCTCTGCCGGCCGGTCCGCCGGCACCCCACAGTCCCATTCTCGTTCTTTATCGGTATTTGAGAATCGAACCCCATGTTTGCCCAGTTGGCGAGCGGCGTAATTCTTAAATACCGATAAGGAACAAAGGGGACGAGAGAAGCCAGGCTGTCCACAAGAAGAGGCCCCGCCGTAGGGCAGGGGCCTCCTTTGCTGTACGGACAAGCCGGCAGCGAGTCTTGCTAGATGGACACGCTACGCGTCGGCGTACATGTCCTTAAGCTTGAGAAGGTGCGCGTAACGAGCCATCGCGGCCTCCTCGTTCTCGGCGAAGAGCTCCTGAGCGCGGCCGGGGAACTCGTTGACGAGACGAGCATAGCGTGCCTCGTTCATCAGGAAGTCCTGGTAGCCACCCTTCGGCTCCTTGGAGTCGAGCGCGAACTTCTTGCCATCGGGCGCAGCAGGATCGAAGCGGAAGAGGTTCCAGTAGCCGCAATCGACGGCGCGCTTCATCTCCTCCTGGCAGTGCATCATACCGCCCTTCTTGATGGAGTGCATCTCGCAGGGGCTGTAGCCGATGATCAGCGACGGGCCATTGTAGGCCTCAGCCTCACGGATGGCCTTGAGGGTCTGCATGGGGTTGGCGCCCATGGCAACCTGAGCGACGTAGATGTAGCCGTAGCTCATGGCAATCTCGGCGAGGGACTTCTTCTTGGTGGTCTTGCCGGCAGCAGCGAACTGCGCGACCTGGCCAAGGTTAGAGGCCTTGGAGGCCTGGCCACCCGTGTTGGAGTAGACCTCGGTGTCGAAGACAAAGACGTTGACGTCGCGGTTCTGAGCCAGGACGTGGTCAAGGCCGCCAAAGCCGATATCGTACGCCCAACCGTCGCCGCCGAAGATCCAGAAGGACTTCTTGGTGAGATAGGACTTCTCGGCCAGGAGCTTCTCGGCCTCCGGGGTACCAGCAGCCTCAAGCGCCTTGACGAAGGCAGCAGCCGTGGTCTTGGAGGCATCGGCGTCGTTGCGGGCCTCGAGCCATGCGGTGGCAGCGGTCTTGAGCTCGTCGGAAGCGCCGGACTCAAGCATGGCCTCGGTCATGGCCACAACGCGGTCACGCTCGGCCTCGTAGCCAACCTCCATACCAAAGCCGTGCTCGGCGTTGTCCTCGAACAGCGAGTTGTTCCACGCGGGGCCGTGGCCCTCGGCGTTCGTGGTGTACGGGCAGGTGGCCGCGGGGTTGCCCCAAATGGAGGAGCAGCCGGTGGCGTTGGAGATGAACATGCGGTCGCCAAAGAGCTGGGTCACGAGGCGAGCATAGCTGGTCTCGGCGCAGCCGGCGCAGGAACCGGAGAACTCAAGCAGCGGCTTGTGGAACTGGGACGCCTTGATGTTGGCATCGCCGGCAAGCTCGCTCTTCTCGGTGACCTTGTTGACGGCGTAATCCCAGACCTCTGCCTGATCGGCCTCGGCCTCCTGGGGCACCATCGTGAGGGCGCCACCCTCCTTGACGTCGCTCTTGGGGCACATGGCAACGCAGTTGTAGCAGCCCATGCAGTCAAGCGGGGACACGGCGATGGTGAACTTGTAGCCGGTGCCCTTGGGGAGCTTGAGGTCGGTGGTACGCATGGCCTCGGGGGCAGCAGCGGCCTCCTCCTCGGTCATGGCAACCGGACGGATGGTGGCGTGCGGGCACACATACGAGCAGGTGTTGCACTGGATGCACTTCGTGGGATCCCAACGCGGCACCATAACGGCAACGCCACGCTTCTCGTATGCGGAAGCACCGAGCTCCCACTGACCGTCGGCGTGATCTTCGAAGGCGGAGACGGGCAGGCTGTCGCCGTCCATCATGTCAATCGGGGTGAGCAGCTCCTTGACCTGCTTCACGATGGCCTCGCGACCCTCGAGGGTGAGAGTAGAGGGCTCGTCGGTAGCGTTGGCCCAGTCAGCAGGCACCTCGAACTTGCGGTACGCGCTGGCGCCGGCCTCGATGGCCTTGTGGTTGGCGTCGACGACGGCCTGGCCCTTCTTCATGTAGGACTTGGTCGCGGCGTCCTTCATGTACTTGATGGCGTCCTCGGGCGGAAGCACCTTGGCCAGCGAGAAGAACGCGGACTGGAGCACCGTGTTGGTGCGCTTGCCCATGCCAACCTTGGCGGCGAGGTCAATAGCGTCAATCAGGTAGACGTTGATGTTGTTCTGCGCGATGTAGCGCTTGCCGGCGGCAGGCATCTTCTCGGCGAACTCAGCGTCGTCCCACTGGCAGTTCACGAGGAACGTGCCGCCCGGCTTGACGTCGCGGACCATCTTGAAGCCCTTGACGATGTAGCTGGGGTTGTGGCAAGCCACGAAGTCGGCCTTCGTGACGTAGTAGGGCGAGCGGATGGGGGAATCACCAAAGCGCAGGTGGCTGATGGTGACGCCGCCGGTCTTCTTGGAGTCGTACTGGAAGTACGCCTGGACGTACTTGTCGGTGTGGTCGCCGATGATCTTGATCGAGTTCTTGTTGGCGCCAACCGTACCGTCGCCGCCAAGGCCCCAGAACTTGCACTCGATGGTGCCAGGAGCAGCGGTGTTGGGGGCATCGGGATCCATGGGCAGCGACAGGTTGGTGATGTCGTCCACGATACCGATGGTGAACTCCTGCTTGGGGGAGTCCTTCTTGAGCTCGTCGTACACGGCAAATGCTGCCGCGGGCGGCTCGTCCTTGGAGCCAAGGCCGTAACGGCCACCGATGACGGTGATGTTGGAGAGGCCAGCCTCGTACAGAGCAGAGACGACATCCTCGTAGAGGGGCTCGCCCACGGAGCCGGGCTCCTTGGTGCGGTCGAGGACGGCGATCTTCTTGGTAGTCTCGGGCAGAACGGCCACGAGGTGCTTGATGGAGAACGGACGATACAGGTGAACCTCGACCAGGCCGACCTTCTCACCCTTGGCTACCAGGTAGTCGATGACCTCCTTGAGCGTGTCGCAGAAGGAGCCCATGCAGACCACGACGCGGTCGGCATCAGGAGCGCCGTAGTAGTTGAACGGCTTGTAGTCCGTGCCGATGCGCTTGTTGATCTCGTCCATGTAGGCCTCGACGACGTCGGGAAGCTCGTCGTAGAGGGTGTTGCAGGCCTCGCGGTTCTGGAAGAACGTGTCGCCGTTCTCGTGGGAGCCACGGGCGTGGGGGTGCTCAGGGTTGAGCGCGTGGTCACGGAAGGCCTGCACGGCACCCATGTCGAGCATCTCGCCCAGCTCGTCGAAGTCCCACGTCGCGACCTTCTGGATCTCGTGGGAGGTACGGAAGCCGTCGAAGAAGTTGAGGAACGGGGTCTTGCCCTTGACGGCAGCAAGGTGCGCAACAGGGGAAAGATCCATGACCTGCTGGACGTTGCTCTCGCAAAGCATGGCGAAGCCGGTCTGGCGGCAAGCCATAACGTCGGAGTGATCACCAAAGATGTTCAGCGACTGCGTAGCAACCGTACGAGCGCTCACGTGAAAGACCGTGGGGAGCTGCTCGGCAGCAATCTTGTACATGTTGGGGATCATAAGGAGCAGGCCCTGGGATGCGGTGTAGGTGCTCGTGAGGGCGCCCGCGCCAAGAGAGCCGTGAACGGTGCCTGCGGCGCCGGCCTCGGACTCCATCTCAACGACCTTCACCGGAGTACCAAAGACATTCTTCATGCCCTTGGCGGCCCACTGGTCGACATGATCGGCCATGGGGCTAGACGGCGTGATCGGGTAGATGCCCGCCACCTCCGTGTAGGCATACGACACCCAAGCCGCAGCCTCGTTGCCGTCCATCGACTTGAATTTTCTCGCCATATCCTCTCCTTCTCAGCAATACCGCCGTCATGACGGAAGTTGCCAAACTTTGTGACCCGGGGACTGGCTGGCCCCGAGACTTGTGCCTTGAAAACTGCGAAAAGCAGTTACCCAGACAATTTTATGATACCGCAACACACCCGGCTTCACACAGCAACGAGAGCATCGCAGGTCATCGAACAGCAGGGCTCAAGTTGGCTTAAATACCCTGTTCTAACTAGGGATTCATTGAACTGGGGCGATGCGGTCCGTATCGCCTCGTAGGTTTTGGAGGCGCCGCTGCTGCATATCAGGAATTTGCCAAACCCCCTTACCGCTTACCGCAATTATTGAACCGTTTACCGCAATGTGGGGTGCACCTATCGCTTTTTCTTTTGCGCGTCGAGAAGCCTTGCGTAGCCATCGGCAAGCTTGGTACCACGCGGGCCGGTAGCGTCTGAGGCGCACACGATGCCATGCTCATCTGAGACGAGAAAGACCTCATCGTAAGCAAGCGTGCCGGCAAGAAGACCCTGGGCAACCCCCTCTTCACACGCAACGGCAATGCCAACTGTATTGGCAAGGTCTCGTACGAGCGTAACGGCACCCGAAGCATCGGCCGAAGCGTCCATTCCACAGACGAGCGTGTCTCCGCGTACCACCCACAGGGTCTCCGGTGCCACGCCGGTCTCCTCCGCCTCTCGCGATGCCTCAAGCGCACGGTTAGCGAGAACGGATGCAGTAGGTGTCTCTATGGGTACGTAGGGTCCCACGGTCATAGCCGCCTGGCCCTTGTCGTCAAGCACAAGCATGAGGACGCCGTCCGGATTACGGGCAGAGCCGTCTTGCAGGGTCCACTCTATGTGCTGCTTTGCCCAAGCAACCAACTGTGTAGAGACCGCGCGGCCATTGACCACTCGTTTAGAGAGCGCGCGTAGGTGACGGTTCTCCATGGGCAGCTTGCCTGAGGCCAAGCGCCACCGGCATACGAGTACTGGACGTCCCAGGGTGAAGTCCTGATCTGGCCCTTTGTCACTCATAGTTGCCATCCTTCCGGCGCATTTCCCGCGCCGCATACACGAACGTCCGAATTCCATCAGGAGCGCCGGCCAAGAGGGCCGCGGTCTCGCAACGAGCATGGTACCCAATGCATTGCCAACGGCACTGTGAGAAGATGTGACACTATATGAAGCTAATCCCAAGACTCAGAGAGGTGCATACATGGCGTGGCGTGAGGAACGCACATGTGACGGGAAGGCCAGGCTTACCCAAGAGCTGACACTTGAGCAGCCAACGGAACGAGCGTTGTCCGCAGCTGCAAAGCTCGTAGGAAAGACCTGGTACCCCGACGAGCCAGCCAAATGGGATGGCCTCTGCGAGAAGATAGAGCTTGCCCATCACCTCGAGCATGCAACCTATGTGCGCGCGGCAATGCTCGGCGACCGCTTTGCCGGCATCGTCGCCGCCGGACCCGCGCAATCGGAGGCTGGAACGGCCCGCGCAGACGCAGGTGCCCTCTGGTATCGCAACCACATGCGCGCCTACGCACCCTGGGTGTTGGGGACCCCAGACGAGCCGCGAATTGGCCTCGCGCTTGCCCCCATTACCGCCGAGATAGCCCTCACGCAGGAGCTTGTGGAGCGCGGGGACGCCCGCTCTGCCTGGGAGATCACGCTTTTGGCCGTTGACCCAGCATTCCATGGCCACGGCATTGGACGTACGCTCTTTTCGGGCGCCCTTGACTACCTGCGTGCTCAGAGCGCGCCGGGCTTCTTCCTCGCCACGGATGACGGCTGCGATTTTGGCTTCTACGACCATCTGGAGCTCGAGCGAATAGCCTCAAGGGAGGCGGCCGCGTGTCCTGGCGTACCCCAGGGAGAAGAGGCCGTGGAGCTTGATGGCCCCAACGACGAGAAGCCCTTCCGGGTGTATCTCTACGGCGCATGGCTGGACGGCAAGCACGATGTGCGCTAGCGCGAACCTCCACTACGCAAGCACGACGATGGCCTCGCTCGACGCTAACACGCGCACGGCCAAGCGTCAGGTGGTAGGGCGCTTTGCGCCAACGCCTTCTGGCCGGATGCATCTGGGCAATGTCTTCTCGGCCCTTATGGCGTGGCTCGGTGCAAGAAGCGCAGGAGGGCGCATGGTCCTGCGGATAGAAGACCTCGACCCCAGGGCACAGGACCGCGAGGTTTCCCGCCTGCTGATGGATGACCTTCACTGGCTTGGATTGGACTGGGACGAGGGTCCCTACTTCCAAAGCGAGCGCGGAGAACTGTACTCGGAGGCAATCAAGCGCCTGGGCGAGCAGGGGCTCACCTACCCATGCTTCTGCACGCGTTCCGAGCTGCATGCCGCAACCGCGCCGCATGCCTCGGACGGCACCTATGTGTACCAGGGAACATGCAGAAACCTCTCGCCCGAGGAGGTTGCCAGAAAGGCCAGGCTGCGACCGCCCGCTACCAGGCTGCGCGTGCCAAGCGATGAGGACCCCGCGGGCATCATCTCCTTTGACGATGAGGTCTATGGCCACTGCTCCGAGGTGCTCGCGCGCGAGTGCGGAGACTTTCTGGTGCGCAGGAGCGACGGCGTGATTGCCTACCAGCTTGCAGTTGTTGTTGACGATGCACTTATGGGGGTAACGCAAGTAGTGCGTGGCCACGACCTTCTTGGGTCCGCAGCTCGTCAAATCTACCTGCAACGATTGCTCGGCTTTGAAGAACCCAACTACGCACACGTTCCCCTTCTCATCGATCCGGACGGAAGGCGCCTCTCCAAGCGCGACCACGATCTTGACCTTGGCGTTATTCGCGACGGTGGTTTCTCTTCCCGGCGGGTTGTTGGGTTTCTCGCCTCGCTTGTGGGGCTTGCGGAGAAGGGCGAGGAAGTCTCGGCAGACGAGCTTGTGCCACGCTTCTCTTGGAATACGCTTCGCAATCACCGCGATGACATTGTGATGAAGCATGGAGGCTTTCCTCCCTCCAAGGACGTGCCGCGCATAAGAGATGGGGAACGGCTGAGGAACTTCCCAACTCGGAAAACTGGGTTGTGACAAGCCGGCTTTGTGGGGTATCATGCTTGGGCACAACGTTCGGAGAGCTGACCGAGAGGCCGAAGGTGCTCGCCTGCTAAGCGAGTATTCCCTCCAAGGGAATCTGGGGTTCGAATCCCCAGCTCTCCGCCAGAGAATTGACGTACGAGCTTGGCCCACAAGCAAGGGCCGTTAGTTTGGACGTGAGCATAGGGGACCGGAGGCGGCAGCGCCTTCGGTCTCTTTTTTGCCGGCCACGGATGTGGCGGCTTTGCGACAAGTATGTGTGCAGAGAAAAGTTCTTGACTGGCGCCCGCAATCGTGCCATATTATCTAACCGCACGCGCCGTTACCTCAGCTGGATAGAGGACCTGACTACGAATCAGGGCGTCATAGGTTCGAATCCTATACGGCGCACCATGAACGCGCAGGCCAGACGATTTTTTCTCGTCTGGCCTTTTTCTTATCCGATAAGCCTAAATCTCCTCTACTGCGGGCCGATACGTCACGCCCGTGGCGGGTCCTAGCGCCTGATACGAGTACGGCACGCCCTTGGCATCGCAAAGATCCATAAGGTCGACGAGGGCATGCCTGCCACCCTGGAAGAACGAGCCAAGATGGGTTCTTATCTCCCCTTCTGCTTTGGCGCCATTTCCCAGAAGCTGGTCAAGTCCGTCCATGGCCTCTGGCGAGAAGACAACACGTACCTTATGCGAGGACTCCCCATACGCTACGCTTGCGGAGGGGCCGCTAACCTCCTCGCTTACCATGAGGGACCCGTCCTCGGCGTAGCCGGACGTGACCACGGAGACATCCCCAAGCCGCTCCTCGCGGGCGACAACCTGCATCCCGTTCTTCTGCTTGTCCTTCGCTGTCATTTTTTGCCCCTCCCCTTTGGATTGTGTGTTTCACTCAGTCTACCTTATTGGCGCCAAGAATGCGAACATATGTTCTTATCTGTCATTCACCGGCAATTCTCTTCGGCGAGCGGCATGCACCCAAGGCTACAGAGGGCGTTTTCTCCGGGTACCTTAGAACGTGGTTGTCTTGGGGACGGAGGAATGCATGAGCAAGGTCGACGGAGTGGGCGTTGCGTTCTGCGGTGGCGGCTTCCGCTCGTATGCTGAAGTCGCAGTTGTCGAGGTTCTGGCTCGGGAGGGCATCAACATTGGCGCAGTTGCGGGCACATCGATGGGCTCGCTTGTCGCCGCCCTCGTCGGGGCGGGCCTCTCGCCCGAGCGCGTCGCTGAGCTGCTGGTAGAGCTGGATCGCCGGGTTGTGGAGACGGGCACCCTCAAGAACCTGCGCCTGCGCGTGATCAACATGGTGACCTCGAACGGCATCGTCGAATCAGAAAAGATGCAGGAGCTTGCCCGCGGCGTCCTTGGCGAGGCGGGCATCCACACCTTTGCAGACTTCATCATGCCGGTCGCCATGCCTGCCGTGGACATTGTCTCGGGAGAGCTCACAGTGTTCACAAACGACCCAGAGCTCTTCAAGAGCACGGGTGCCGGCTGGACCTGTGTCTCGGGTGACGACCTTGACGTGGCAAGCTGCGCCTGTGCCTCGGCCTCATACCCCCTGGTCATCGCGCCAACCACCTACAGAGGCAACGTCTACATGGACGGCGGCTGCCGCATGAACCTCCCCACGCCACTGTTCGACAGAAACTCTGTGGACGCGGTGGTGGGCGTGGGGATGATTCGCCAGCTCGAGCCTCTCAACGATCTCAAGCCGCTTGCCATCGCGCAGAGGACCATGTCGTGCGGCGCAAACCAGCTCGACCGCCTGCACGCGCAGGCCGCCGACATCTACGTCAACCTGCCCGTCTCGGGCGCAGACGCCTTCCAGGCGGGAACCGGCCAGCAGGTCATCGAGGAGGCGCGTGAGATGCTCCGCGCCAATCCGGTTGACTGGAGCCCCGCGCGTCCCAGCGCCTTCTCGGCCATGCGACGCGCCGCCGTCGACGCAATCGCCAACATGGTCCGCGGGTGGCAGAGCTCGCAGCAGAACTCTTAGCGCGCTCAACTCATCCGCGCACAAAAGAGGGGGTGCCGCCACCAGACGACACCCCCTAATGAGACAAAGGGACTGTCCCTTTGTCTCATGCTTTGTCTCATGCGAGGGGCTTGATGACTTCCATGTCACGCATGTAGGGACGCAGGACCTCGGGCACCGTGATGGAGCCGTCGGCGTTCTGGTAGTTCTCCATGATGGCAGCCATGGTGCGGCCAACCGCAAGGCCGGAGCCGTTGAGCGTGTGGACCAGGCGCGTGCCCTTGAACTCCGCAGGGTCCTTGTAGCGGATGTCCGCGCGGCGTGCCTGGAAGTCCCAGCAGTTGGAGCAGGAGGAGATTTCCTTGTAATTGTTGTAGCTGGGCAGCCAGACCTCGAGGTCGTAGCACTTGGTGGCCGAGAAGCCAATGTCACCGGTGCAGAGCGTGACCACGTGATAGGGCAGGCCAAGGAGCTGCAGACACCTCTCGGCCTCGGCGACCATGCTCTCGAGCTGGTTCATCGAGTCCTCGGGCTTGGCGAACTTGACCATCTCGACCTTGTCGAACTCGTGAACGCGGATGATGCCACGCGTGTCGCGGCCGGCAGAGCCAGCCTCCTCGCGGAAGCAGGGCGTGAAGGCGGTGTACCAGAGCGGCAGCTTGTCACCGTCGAGAATCTCGTCCCTGTGAATGTTGGTGAGCATGACCTCAGCCGTGGGGATAAGGTACATGCCGCCGCTCACGTGGTAGAGGTCCTCGTCGAACTTGGGCAGCTGACCCGTGCCAAAGAGGGAGTCGTAGTTGGTGATGACAGGCGGCCACCATTCGGTGAAGCCGGCCTTCACGTGCGTATCGATAAAGAAGTTGATGAGCGCGCGCTCCATGAGGGCGCCCGCGCCACCAAGCAGGTAGAAGCGCGTGCCGGCAAGCTTGATGCCGCGCTCGAAGTCGATCATGCCAGTGGAGGGGCCAAGGTCCCAGTGCGCCTTGGGCTCGAAGTCGAACTGCGTGGGCTCGCCCCAGCGACGGACCTCGGGATTGTCGGAGTCGTCGACGCCATACGGCACGGACTCGTGCGGGATGTTGGGGATGGCAGCAACCAGGTCAAACAGGTCCTTCTCGACCTTGGTGCGCTTGTCGTTAAGCTCGGCGATGCGGTCCTTGCTGGCCGCGACCTTGGCCTTCGCAGCCTCAGCCTCCTCCTTCTTGCCCTCGCGCATGAGCTGGCCCACCTGCTTGGAGATGGAGTTGCGGTCTGCCTGAAGCTGCTCAACCTCGGCGATGACCGAGCGACGCTCCTCGTCAAGCTCGAAGAAGCGCTCGCGATCCCAATGCGCGTTCTGGCGAGAGGCGCAGGACTTGTCTACGAGGTCTGGATTCTCTCGCACGAACTTAATGTCGAGCATGTGTGAACTCCCTTGCGTATGTGCGACGATATGCCGCAGCGATGTCCGGCGCGCCAAAGCCGCTACTGTGGCTCGGCGGCGCTCCAAGTATATACTTGTGCGGTATCCGTTGGCCCCTTGCGGGCCCAAAGCCCGGGAGGCTTACGTATGGACTTCTTCACCTGGCTCTTCAGCGATAGGACCGGCGTGGTGTGCCTCGTGATTGGCGGCATGCTGGTATGCCTGCTCATCTCGTTTGTCCTTGAGCGCCGCACGCGCAAGGAGTACTACAACCACGAGAAGTCCGACGACGACTGGGACCTCTTTGACGACGATGAGGATGAGGACGAGGACGCTGACAAGTAGCCTCATGGGGCAATGGGGCCGAGAAGAACGGCGGCGCCGGAGCAGCGGGCGACGGTGTCGCTTTTTCTGCGAGGTATGTACCGCCCGCTTGGGCGATATTTCGTCGCCGGAAGGCGCGTTTCTGATTCGCGCCGGACGATGATAAAAAGAACCCCTCCGATGGAAACCAGCAGAGGGGCTCTAGCATTTTATGGTGCGGGCGAAAGGACTTGAACCTTCATGAGATTGCTCTCATACGGACCTGAACCGTACGCGTCTGCCAATTCCGCCACGCCCGCGTGCTGGGATATATTACAGCATCCAGCCGAAAATGCCAACAGAAGTTTGACGAAAGTCTGGGTTAGCAGGACCTTCGGCTGCGTCCAATGGCCACATACAAGCGCCCCAAAGACTGCAGCCCAACTCGATTAGGTAGAATGGGCTCATCACGGCCAGAAAACCAAGCCACAAACGCACAACGAGGAGTCGCCGTGGGCAGCACCAACCCCACACAGAGCGCCGTACGACCGGTCAGGCCCGGCTCGCACGCCATCCCCGAGGAGACCCTCCTCGGGCGCTACCGCGTGCTCGCACGACGCGGCGCGGGTGGCTTTGGCACCGTGTGCACCTGCTGGGACACGCGCCTGCAGCGTCGCGTAGCGATCAAGCGCATACCCCTGCTAGCCACAGAGGATGCGGACGGCATCTCCGCATCCACGGCTGACGAGGCCCTTGCCGAGGCCCGCACGGCCTGCCTTCTCGCCCACCCCAACATTGTGACGGTCTACGACTTCGAGACCGACGGCACCTACGCGTACCTGGTCATGGAGTACGTCGACGGCCTCAACCTAGCCGAGCTGCTGGCCCGCGTGGAGGACGGCGTCCTCACGCACGATGAGTGCGCGCACGTGCTGCGCTCGGTGGCGGCCGCACTCACGTACGCACATGAGAACGGCGTGCTTCACCTGGACATCAAGCCCACAAACATCATGATTGACCGCCAAGGCACCGTGAAGCTGGCGGACTTTGGCATGGCAACGCTCGCTTCGGCAGCTGGCTACGGCGGCGCGCGCGGCGGCACCGTGGGCTATATGCCACCCGAGCAGATTCAGGGGCTTCTCGTCGACGAGCGCACGGATGTCTTCTCTCTTGCAGTCGTGACCTGGCAGGCGCTTACGGGGAGAAGTCCGTTTGCCTCTGCCACGCCCAAGGGCTCGCTCGATGCCATTATCCGCGGCCCCAAGCCGCCAATATCCAAACTTGATCCCGACCTCGCACCGGAAGCCGAAGCGGCCCTGCTCCACGCCCTGTCCCCCACCGCAGCGGAGCGGACTTCTTCCGTCAGGGGGTTTGCGCGCGGCATTTTTCCCGCGTTGGGCGACGGAGCCGAAGGCGCAAAGTCGCTGCGCGAGCTGGTTGACCAGTCCGAGAACGACGACCCCTCGGTTGCCGCCGAGCCCTCCGACCTGCCCGCGCACGTGCGGCTGCCCTGGCTTGCCCCAGCGCTTGAGCGGGCGGCGTCTGCCGTGTGCACCTTCTTTGCGATGTACGCCACGCTACCCGCGCTGCCTGGTACCACGGGAGCGTTTTCGCTGATAGGCGCCCTTGTCTCTGCAGCGGCGTGTGCCGCCTGGCCACCCATTGGCTCGGCACTTGCCGGCGTTGCCCTGGTAGTTGCCTTTGCGACGGCAAACGTCACATCGATGTCGTTCCCGCTTGCCCTGGCGGTTGCGGTGTGCCTTGCAACATGGTGGGTTACCTGCGGACGCACCGACCACGTATCCACAGCGGCGGTGCTTGCCCCGGCATGCCTCAACTCCCCTGCGGCGGGAGTAGCGTTGGCAGGCTATGGCATGGATCCGCTGCCCGCAGCCGCCACGGGTGCCGCGGGCGCGCTCCTCTCGCTTCTGGCGAGCACAGCGGCCTCCAGCGGATTCTCGGCACAGACCACCATCGCGACGCTGGCAATCCTGCTTGCAAGCCCCGCTACCTGGGTCATTGTTGCGGGATGTGGCATCTCGGCGCTCATCGCCTCTGCCGTGGCAATGCGGGGAAGCGTTGCCTCGGGCATTGTTGGCCAGGTGCTGGGCGCCACTTCCATCATCTTGTTTTGGCTTCTCGCCGGCAGAATGGAATCTAGCGGATATTGGTTTGGCCGTATATTGGACGGCTGTGGCCTTGCTGTATTCTTGAGTCTGTTTTTGTGTGTAGAAACCGTCCTGAGAGGTCCTTTAAGCGGGGACCAGGAAGGCGAGGATTCAGATGAGCTTTCTCAGTGATTTTGAGGGCCGAATTAGCTCGGTCTTCGAGTCTGCCCCACAGGGCTATGCAGAGCCGTTCTCGTTCAAGAAGCTCGCAAAGCATGCCGCCCGCAAGATGGAGAGCGAGACGTACCGCATAGATGGCGTGGATACCGCACCCGCTCTCTACACGGTGTTGGTGTCGGCCGAGGACGACTCTCTCATGCGCCCGCTCTACGAGCGCATTGACTACGAACTTGGCGAATTTATCTCCGAGTCCGCCAACAAGAAGGGCTACGCCCTGGTTGGCAGGCCGCTCGTACGCTTCATGGTGGATGAGACCCTCAAATCCGGCAAGTTCTACGTCGACGCCGAGAACGTCAACGAGCAGACCCTTTCCCGTCTTCGCGAGGAGGAGCGCGCATTTCTCGGCGGCAACTCCAGCGTGGGTGGCGCGGCGGCCATTGGCAAGCCCCGCCGTCCGTCCGCAGGCCATCTCAACCCCATCCCGCAGCCCGTGGCGCCCGCCCCTGCCCCCCAGGCAGCCCCCAGTGGAACCGACGCTGGGCTGGACGTTATGCCCATGGACTACGTCGAGCCCGCTGGTGGCGTGATTCCCGCAGTGGCCTCGCCCTCCTCTTCCACGCCTATGCCGGTGCCCTACGTGGACGCTAGCCCCTCGCAGGTTGTGGCACCCGTGGCCGTGCCGGTTTCGACTCCCGCCGCCGGCGTGCAGCCGGTGGTCCAGCCCGTCTCCCCGGCCCTCCAGCAGCAGGCTCAGGCAGTCGTGGATGCAATGCCCCATCCGGCCGGCTTCCCAACGCCCGCGCCTCAGCAGCAGGCCCCGCGTCAGGCGCCTAGGACGGTGCCCGACACGCGCCGACGCAACATCCCCGCGAATACCGCCGTGCCTCAGCAGGTCGTAACGCGCCCTGCCAGCTGCATGCTCATCGACCGCCAGAGCGGTCGCACCTACGCTGCCCAGGCACCCTCGTGCCTCATTGGACGCGAGCGCTCGCAGTGCGGCATCTACCTGCGCGATCCCAACGTCTCGCGCCGCCACGCCGAGCTCTCCTATGACGGGAGCAACTGGCACATCGTTGACCTCAACTCCACCAACGGCACGCTCGTCAACGATGTCGACGTGGACGAGTGCGTCCTTCGCGACGGTGACCTCATCACCGTTGGCCTCGTGAACCTCGAGTTCAGGGAGAGCTAGGCCATGATTGACCTGATTCTCTTCGCCGGGCGAATCATCCTGGTGGTCCTTCTCTACGTGTTCCTCTTTGCCGCCATGCGCGCCGGCGTGGGCCTGGTGCGCGGCCAGCGCAAGGACACCGCCATCTGGTGCGTGGACGTCGAGAAGGGCTCGCGCGCCATGCGAGGCCTGCACGTGGACGTGCTTGGCCCCGTGGTCGTGGGACGCTCGCCCTCATCTGACATCGTGATTGACGAGCCGTACGTCTCGGCCACGCATGCACGCTTCACCATCCAGGGGCCGGCCCTCGTCCTGGAGGACCTTGGCTCCACTAACGGGACCATGGTCAACGGCCACGTCATCGACCAGCCCGTAACCCTTCGCGACGGTGACGAGGTGCAGGTTGGCGACACCGTCATGCGAGTGAGCCGCCAATAATGGCCGCCGAGGACCCAGAGACCCCGCTCAGGGACGCACCGCTCGACGCAGCAGCTCCCGATGCCCACACCGCAACGGTGGTGGGAAAGCACGCTGCTGTGGAACACGGCGCACATGCCGCCGCCAAGCAGGCGTCCGCAAGCGTTTCGGCTGCGAGCAGCGCCCCCCGCGATGAGGGCACGCCCTCATCCGCAGACTCAACACAGCCCCAGGAACCCGTCAACGCCCCCGGCCGCGCGACCATCCCCGTGGAAGGCCGAGCCGGAGCCGACGCCACCAGCGGCAAGAACGCGTTCATCTCATGGGGCGCCCGCTCCGACGTGGGCCTGGTAAGAAGCCATAACGAGGACTCGTTCCTCATTCGCACGCCATGCTTTGCCGTATGTGACGGCATGGGTGGCCACGCCGCCGGCGAGGTAGCAAGCTCTATCGCCGTGGAGACCATTGGCGAGAAGGCCCCCGCAACCGCAGACGACACCCTCCTGGGCGCCGCAATTGAGGCCGCCAACCTGGCCGTTATCAAGGGGGCCGAGGAGGGCCGCGGCAAGCCCGGCATGGGCTGCACGGCCTCGGCGGCACTCATCGATGGCAACCGCATGGCTATTGCCCACGTAGGAGATTCTCGCATCTACCTCCTCCACGCAGGCACGCTGGTACGCGTTACGCGCGATCACTCCTACGTCGAGGAGCTTGTGGACGCCGGGCAGATAACCGCCGACGAGGCCCGCGTGCACCCCTCGCGCTCAATCATCACGCGCGCCCTGGGCTCCGACCCGGATATGTACGCTGACCACTTCTCGATCGAGGTGGCCAATGGCGACCGCGTGATCATCTGCTCCGACGGACTCTCCAGCATGGTCCCCGACAGCGAGATAGAGTCGGTGGCCGTCTCGAGCGCCACACCGCAGCAGGCCGCAGACAACCTGGTCTCGGCCGCGCTTACCGCGGGCGGCGCCGACAACGTGACTGTCATTGTGGTCGACATCCTGAATGACGGCGTTGCGGCGGCGGCACGCAAGCACTCGGTGGGCTTTGCCCTTCGCGTGGTGGTGGCCATGGTGGTAGTGGCCGTTGTTATTCTCGGCGGCATCTTCGCCTTTGCCAAAAACGAGTGGTACCTGGGGGTCGACGGCGACACCGTGGGCATCTACCAGGGTATTGACGGGGAACTTCTTGGTATTTCGCTCTCCAACCTGGTGCAGACCACAGCGGTGGAGGTAAGCGACCTGCCTACAAACGTGGCAACGCAGCTTGAGAATGGTGGAGTGCGCGTTGACTCAGAGGAGGCGGCCCTCTCCACCGTGGAGTCATACCGTTCGCAGATAGACGCCGAGAAGACCAAGGCAGCCGAGAAGGCCGCCGAGGTCACGGCCGAGGGCAACCCCGCAGGCGAGGCCGCGCCAGAAGGCGACGCCCAAATGGATGAGTCCGGCGCAGACTCTGGCACAGACTCTACAAGCGGAGACAACGCGACAAGCACCGACGCTACTGGAACTACTGGGGACACGACGCAGACAAACGGGGGTGAGTGACCGTGGCCAACGAGGGAATCCGCGGTGGCAACCGCAGGAACATGGAGCTTCTCTTCCTCTGCCTGGCAGCCGTGCCGGTAGTCCTGCTCTACGCCCTGTACGTCGTGAACGACAACGTGACGCTCTCCCTGGACACGCTCGCCGTGCCCGTGGGGCTCTTTGTGGCGTTTGCTGTGGCCCATGTGGCCATTCGGATCCTTGCCCCCGACGCAGACCCCGTGATCTTGCCCGTGGTCTTTTTGCTCTCGGGCCTAGGCATTGCCTTTGTCACGCGCCTCGCCCCAGACCTGGCCGATAACCAGGTCCTGTGGCTCTTCATCTCGGTTGCGGCCATGATTGCGACGCTCTTCTTTGTGCGCAACCTCGACAAGCTGGCAGACTATAAGTACACGCTGGGGCTTGTGGGCGTGATCTTGCTCATCCTGCCCATGATCATTGGTACCGAGAAGAACGGCAGCAAGCTCTGGCTCACGTTTGGCAGCTTCTCGTTCCAGCCGGGCGAGCTGGCAAAGATCCTCATCGTTCTGTTCCTGGCCTTCTACCTTGCCTCCAACCGAGAGGCGCTCTCCGTCACTGCGCACCGCGTGGGGCCGTTCCGCATTCCGCGCTTCCGCATGCTGCTCCCCCTCTTCATCATGTGGGGCATCAGCCTGCTCATCGTCATCTTCGAGCGCGACCTGGGCAGCGCGCTTCTCTTCTTCATGTACTTCGTGGTCATGCTCTACGTTGCCACCGGTCGGTGGAGCTACGTGTTCATTGCCATTGGCCTTCTCGTCATTGGCTTCTTCTTCTGCTACCACTTCTTCTCGCACGTGAAGATCCGCGTGGACATCTGGCTTGACCCCTGGAGCGATGCGCAGGATAGCGGCTATCAGATCGTGCAGTCGCTGTACTCCATCGCCGACGGCGACCTGGTGGGCACCGGCATTGGCAAGGGCATGCCCACCCTCATCCCCTTTGTCGAGAGCGACTTCCTCTTCTCGGCCATCGCCGAGGAAATGGGCCTTTTGGGCGCCAGTGCCGTCATCATCCTCTACATGCTCTTCTGCGTGCGCGGCTTTGCTACCGCGGCGCGCGCCAAGTCCGACTCTTCCGCCTTTGCCGCGGTGGGTCTAACCACGGTCATCGGCTTCCAGGCGTTCCTCATCATTGCCGGCGTCACCAAGCTTTTGCCCCTCACGGGCGTGACGCTTCCCTTCATGAGCCAGGGCGGCAGCTCGCTTCTCTCGAGCTTCATCATCGTGGGCCTGCTCCTGCGTGCGGGCGACGAGGGCACGGGCCGCGAGGCGCAGCTTGTGGCCAGCACGCCCGAGAGCGGCAACGGCCGCGTGTCGCTGCTGGGCGCCCAGGCGTCCGCCTTTGTCCACGGCTCGCACGCCCGCGCCCGCTTTGAGGTGCAGGGCGAGGAGTCCGGCGTCCTTGGCCGCGTGGCCTTGGGCAAGCGGCTCACCGCGCTCATCACCGCCTTTGCGGTGCTCTTTGCGGCGCTTATCGCCAACCTCACCTACCTGCAGGTGATCAACGCCAGTACCATCCAGCACATGCCGTCCAACAACCACACCATCGCCAAGAGCGCCTACGCGCAGCGCGGCGCCATCATTACCTCCGACGGCGTGACGCTGGCTGAGAGCCTGCGCCAGGAGGACGGCACCTACCTGCGTTCCTACCCGCAGGGTTCGCTTGCGGCGCACACGGTTGGCTACATCTCCACGCGCTACGGCACCTCGGGCATCGAGTCCACCATGAACGACACGCTCACGGGTAGCTCCAACTACTCGGATTGGAAGAATGCGCTCTACTCGCTGGCAGGAGTCCAGGAGCCCGGAAACACTGTGGCACTCACGATCAACTCCCAGATGCAGCGTGCGGCGGAGTCTGCCCTCGAGGGCTACACGGGTGCCGTGGTGGTGCTCGACCCGTCCACGGGAGCAGTTCTCGCCAAGGCTAGCGCGCCTACGTACTCCAACGACCAGCTGGATGAAATCATGAGCTCGGGTGGTTCGGGCTCGCAGCTGCTCGACCGCACCACGCAGGCGCTCTACTCGCCCGGCTCCACCTTCAAGGCGGTCACGCTCTCCGCGGCGCTCGACACCGGCACCACCTCGCTCGACACGGTCTACGACGCCGAGCCGGCGCTGACCATCGGCGGCGCCGAGGTGAGCAACTACGGCTACAACGACTATGGGACCCCCACCCTAAAGGAAGCCTTCGCCCTCTCGTCCAACACGGTCTTTGGCCAGGTGGGCGTGCAGGTTGGTGCCTCCAACCTGGTAAAGTACGCCGATGCCTTTGGCTACGGGACCAACGTTGGCCAAGACTTCAACACGCAGGCATCCCTCATGCCCGAGCCGTCCGAGATGACCGAGTGGGAGACCGCATGGGCGGCGTGTGGGCAGCCCGTAGGCCAGCACCCCAGCCCCGCCGGCCCGCAGGTGACCGTGATGCAGAACGCTATGGTCGCCCAGGCGGTCGCTAACGGCGGCGTGGTCATGAACCCCTACCTGGTCGATCACGTACTCTCGCCCGAGGGAGCGGTGATCTCTACAACACAGCCCAAGTCCCTTGGCCAGGCCATTTCGGCCGACACAGCCTCCAAGGTAAAGGAGGCCATGCTCGGAGTCGTAGACCACGGCACTGGCAGAAGGGCCAAGGTTCAGGGCGTCCAGGTTGCCGGCAAGACCGGCACCGCCCAGATCGAGGACGGAAAGATCAACTCGTTCTTCATCGGCTTCGCGCCGTACGACAACCCCACGCTCATCATCTCGGTCGTCATCGAAGGAGCAG
This sequence comes from Tractidigestivibacter montrealensis, assembly GCF_024741235.1. Lineage (GTDB taxonomy): Bacteria > Actinomycetota > Coriobacteriia > Coriobacteriales > Atopobiaceae > Tractidigestivibacter > Tractidigestivibacter montrealensis. The sequence continues at coordinate 646,933 of NZ_JANSKA010000001.1, forward strand.
ATGGCACCGACGTCGAGGGGTATGCCGCCGGCGTGGCGGGGCAGGTCCTTGCGAGCTGCCTCAATATCCAGGCACTTGGCGCAAGCTGATGAGGGAGGCACGGCTGTCGCACGTGATGAGTTTCTTGTAACGAAAACGAACCGCCGAGCACTTCAAACGTAGACGCAAGACGCGGTGTTGCCGCTTGGGTGATAGGAGAGGCAGATGGCAGACAGGGTCCTTGGTGGAAGGTACCAGGTCCTCGACAAGGTGGGCACGGGAGGCATGGCCACGGTGTACCGTGGCATGGACCAGGTTCTGGGGAGGACCGTCGCCATCAAGACGATGCTGCCCCAGTACGCAACCGATCCCTCGTTCGCCGCGCGCTTCAAGCAGGAGGCGCAGGCTGCGGCAGCGCTCAACAGCCCGTACATTGTCTCGGTCTATGACTGGGGCAAGGACGGCGACACCTACTACATCATCATGGAGTACCTGCGCGGCACCGACCTCAAGAGCGGCATCCGCAAGCATGGCGCGCTTGACTGCAAGAAGGTCGCACAGATTGGCTCGCAGATCGCTCAGGCACTCTCCGTGGCCCACAACCACGACATCATCCACCGCGACATCAAACCGCAGAACATCATGGTGCAGCCCGACGGCAACATCAAGGTGATGGACTTCGGCATCGCGCGCGCAAAGAACAGCCACCTCACCACCGATAACTCCGTGCTTGGCACGGCGCACTATGTCTCGCCCGAGCAGACCCAGGGCAAGCCTCTTGGCCCCACCACCGACCTCTACTCCCTGGGCATTGTGATGTACGAGGCCGCCACCGGCCGCGTGCCGTTTGACGGCGACAACGCCGTGACCGTGGCCATGAAGCAGGTCACCGAGCAGCCCGTGCCACCCAGCCAGATCAACCCCAACGTGGATCCGCAGCTTGAGGCCATCATCCTCAAGTGCATGCAGAAGGACCCCAAGGACCGCTTCCAGACGGCCGACGAGCTCTACCACACGCTGCATGACTATCTTTCCGGTCGTATGCAGGCGGTCAACAACGCCACGGCTATGCTGCCCGCCACCCCTACCACCCCGCTGTCGCGTGGGAACGGCTCCACGCAGAGCCTGCCGCGTACGCAGAGTACCGGCAGGATGCGCCCTCAGTCCGCCACCGAGCAGGCGGCGCAGGAAGAGGAGGAGCGCCAGAAGAAGCAGAAGCGCAACCGCGTGCTTGCCATCGTTGGCGCCATCGCCGGCATCGTGGTTGTGGCACTCATCATTGCAAGCGTGCTGGGGTCTGGCTCCAAGGCCTACTCGGTGCCCAACCTCCTTGGCCTCACGCAGGACGACGCCCAGGCCCAGCTCGACTCCGACGGTCACGGCTTCCAGATAGGCAACGTGTCCGAGCAGTACTCCCCCTCCGTCGAGGAGGGCAAGATCATCGAGCAGACCCCCGGAGCCGGCAGAACGGCAACCGAGGGCTCGAGCATCGACATTGTGGTCTCGAAGGGCGAGGAGCCAGCGGCATCGGTCACGGTGCCAGACCTCACCAACTGCACGCCTTCAGAGGCGCAAGACCTGCTCAACAAGTACGGGCTCAAGGGGCAGGCCGGTGACTCCGTCTACAACGCCGACGTCGAAGTTGGCCACGTTGCCGAGCAGGAGCCTGCGGCCGAGACCTCCGCCAAGGCCGGCGACACCATCACCTATCACCTCTCGCAGGGCGCTGAGCAGGTCTCCGTTCCCAACGTGGTGGGCGAGTCCCAGTCCAGCGCAACGAGCACGCTCCAGAGCGCGGGCTTTGAGGTGAGCGTCACGCAGTCCTCCTCGCCCAGCGTCGAGAAGGGCAACGTCATTAGCACCAACCCCTCCGCCGGTACGAGCGCCGACAAGGGCAGCACCGTGACCATTACGGTCTCCACCGGCCCGTCCTCCGTCTCGGTGCCCAACGTTTTGGGATATGACGAGTCCTCCGCCGAAAGCGCGCTCAAGAATGCCGGCTTCGGCGTGACGGTAACTACCGAGGCAAGCAGCACGGTTGCAAAGGGCAAGGTAATCTCCCAGTCCGCCACCTCCGCAACGTCTGGTTCGACAATCACAATTGTGGTTTCAAGCGGGTCCGGCAGCTCCAACTCCGGCACCAACAACGGTTCGAACAGCAATGGCAACTCGTCGACCAACAACGGCGGAACTAACTCGGGCAACGGCGAGGGTACCAACACCGGCTCGACGACCAGCGGGACGTAGGGAAGGCTGCTGGTGAGATAAGCCCCGGTCGCAGCAATGCGGCCGGGGCTTTGTTGTTGGTGGGGGCAGCAGCCCCCTTAGCTTGCGAGCTTGTTTGTCTTGGGCAGGAACTTTGCGGGAATCGGACGCCGTAGGCGCCATATGATAGTCATAGGTCTTGAACCGCTATGACTAACGGGATCTACGAGTCCCAGGAACGTGTATGGTTGCGTTCCATATGAATCCTTGCTGTATTCGCGAACGAACAGGGCGACCCTGGTTTTCCTTTGCTGCTCCTCATCCCACTGGCGTATGTAGCGCCTGCCGACCGTTGAATCTGCTGACGTCTTGTTCTGACTCTGCCAATGGAAGAGCGTCTCGCTTATTGAATAGTCTTCGTACATGGTCGATGGAGAGTATTCCTTCTCGGACTTGTTGAGAGTGTTCACAAGCACGTCAATGGCCTTGTCCTTGACGTAGGAGACTCCCTCGCGCACGTTCTGCGGATCCATACGATCCATCGCAACAAAGATCTGATCCCTCGTGTACTGGCAGTGGAGACTGAGCGGGCAGTCAAAGCCCAGGTCAACCTCCTCGTCTACGAAATCAATCTCGCCCTTCCTCAGTTCTAGCAGGTCACGCAGCTCTTGAGAGAGCGTGCGGTTCTCGCAGACCCTGCGCATGCACTCGGCCGCATTGGCAAAGGATCTGTCTCTAAAGGAGTTTGGCCAGACGGTGATCTGGAACATGTTGAGCATTCGCCGCTCGCGCGGGGAGCACGTCTCCCAATCGAGCCCTTCTGGGTCCTTGAGGCATGCAATCAGACAGTCAATCCAATTGCGCGAATCGATGGAGCACAACCTCATGAGCGCCTTTGTGAGGTCGCTCTCATCTGGATCATGGAAGTCCTCCCTCACCCCAGCTTCGACACAGAGACGAGAGAAGGACGCGTGTTTGTAGATGTCTCGCACATCCAGGTGGTGGTGGGCCACAAAGTTCGCAAAGGTAAGGGGTAGGCCCAAGTCCGCCTCGAAGGTTCGTATCGCAGCGACAATTGCCGGCTTGCCGCCAAGGGCATATCTGATGTTGTCGAGCACATGTTGCTGAGCAATGCGCTCCAGGTGGATGTAGCAGCCCTTTGGCGCAGCTGTAAAGCCATTCTTTACCTGCCGCTCTATAGGGTCGGTCGTTTGCTCGAGAAGCGCCTTGAATCGGCTCTGGAAATCGAACCTGCGGTTCTGCCCGCCAATAAAGTCGAGGACGGTCAGGCACTCCTTGCCATCCGAGAGTCGCAGACCACGGCCAAGCTGCTGGAGAAACACAGTCAGAGACTGTGTTGGTCGCAGGAAAAGCACCGTATCAATCTCGGGGATGTCCACGCCCTCGTTGAAGAGGTCGACGGTAAAGATGAACTTTATTCTCCCCTCCACGAGGCAGGCTCGCGCAGAAGCACGCTCTTCCTGCGGAGCATCCGACGTCAACGCAATCGAGGGAATCCCAAGGTGCGAGAACTGCTCGGCCATGAACTTGGCATGGGCCTTGCTCACACAAAAGCCCAGCCCATGTATGCCGTCAATGTCCGTCACGTACTTCTCGACAGAACGAGCCACCAGCTGAGCTCTTCTTTTCGCGTTCTCTGTCTCGAACACGTAGACTCGCTCAAGGTCACTCTCGTCATAGCCTCCGCGGCTCCACCTGACCGACGTTAGGTCAACCGTATCGTCGGTAACACCAAAGTAGCTAAAAGGGCACAGGAGCTTGCGATCGATTGCCTCTGGAAGACGAATCTCAGCCGCAACGCGATTGTCAAACCACGGGAGAATGCTCTTGCCGTCGGCTCGCTCTGGGGTGGCCGTCAGGCCAAGCAGTACCTTTGGCGTGAAGTGCTCTAACAGGGCCTGGTACGATTCAGCAGCACCGTGATGTATTTCGTCGACAATGATGTAGTCGTAGTAGGTTGGTGTGATGACGTCCGTAAGGTTGCGGGAGTTTATCGTCTGTATCGAGACAAACAGGTGGTCAAGGCTATCCGGGCTGTTGTAGTTGCCGACAAACAGCTCACCAAAGTTCTGGTCGTGAAGAATGCCCCTGAAGCACGCAATCGACTGCTCGAGGATCTCCCTTCGGTGCGCCACGAAGAGCAGCCGCGCCGGACGACCATCGTTATACCGCTTGCAGTAGTTGCGGTAATCAAAAGCAGCGATGACCGTCTTTCCAGTACCAGTTGCAGCCACTACGAGGTTGCGCCAACATCCGCGGACCTCGCGCTCTGCCTGAAGCTTGTCTAGGATTCTCTGCTGGTAGGGATAGGGGGTGACGTCGAATGAGTAGCTTATGGCCCCCAGGCCCTGCTGCGAATCGCGACCCTTCTCGTGCTGGATGGCTGCCACAAGTTTTGCCTGGTCGTCGGGCAAATAGTCTTCGAACTCCGGTTGGTTCCAGTACGTCTCGAACGTTGCCTCAACCTTGTTGAGCGTATCTGGCTGGTCAGCGCGACTGATCTTTAAGTTCCACTCCAGGCCACTAGAAATGGCAGGGTTTGAGAGGTTGGAAGATCCAACGTACGCAGTAGTAAAGCCGGTGTTGCGCCTGAAAACATAGGCCTTGGCATGCAGCCTGGTTCGTGAGGTGTCATAGGAGATTTTTACTTGAGCCCCAGGCAGCTTGGCCAGTTCTGTCACGGCTTTAGGATCGGTTGCACCCATATAGCTCGTGGTGATTATCTTGAGCTCTCCCCCACGACCGGCAAAGGCACGCAGCTCGTCCATGATGAGGCGAAGCCCGCTCCATTTAATGAACGAGACAAGCATGAGAATCTGATCCGCGGATTCAATCTCTTTCTTGAGCTCGGTGTAGAGCTGCGGCTCGTGCGCCGATCCCGTAAAGAGCGAGGTCCTTGCGATGGAGGTGTCCGGCCTCACAAAGCTGAGCGTGCGACCCGTTGCGGGGCCAACGGAGTTCATGCGGTCTCTAACAGAAAGGAGCTGTCTGGCAGGCGAGTCAACCTCATCGGCAGCAATGGACAACCCAAGCTCGGGGTCATCTGGCGAGACGCTCTCCGCCATATTCTTGATAATAGAATTAACGATCTTCACCTGACGTTGAAGAGCGTCCTTCCCACTAACCCCATCGAGCGACTGGCGCACGGCCCTCTCGACATATGCCGAGAGGATACGAGATGCCTCGGCGGAATCGATGTTCCCCTCGAAGACGTCTTGCGAAGAAGATGCCTCGTTGATCTTGCCCCTAAGCGCCTGGCTAATGGTCTGCTCATATAGCCCTGGCTTCAGCATGTTTGCTCCTGTTGGATCTGAGGTTATAGCATCACGAATTTCGAGGTGCACATGCATCCAGGATCGACAATGGCGACGAGAAATGCAAGGAACTATGCACGGCAGGGGGTGAGAGGGACAAACGCCCGGTTGTCTCTGAGGCCGGCACTCGACCGTGCGTACTTCTCGTTCAGGCAGTTATCCGGAAAGCGAGCAGACCCGCCCCCCTAGCTCATCTCGAGCCAAGTCGCAATGTTTCTCACCAGCGCACCATCTGCCTCGAAATTCCCTTCAGCGCGCTCCACAACAAAGCGTCGCTCACGAGGTATGCCAATCTCATCGCCAACGGCATGCAGGTACCGAGTAAAGCTACTTCGATAGGTCTGCGACGATTTGATTTCTGCCAGGAAAGCTCGATCGGGATCGGTCAGGTCAACCAAGTCTACTTCGGCTTTGTTTTCGTCACGATAGAAGTAGAGGTCAGGTTCCCTGCCTGCATTGAGGTGTGTCTTCATCCGCTCCTCAACCACGAAGTTTTCGAACACTACCCCTAAGTACGGACTCGTGAGCAGCTGGCTTAGCGTTCGAATACGCAGCAGGTAGCACAGCAAGCCAGTGTCATAGAAGTAGAGCTTGGGAGTCTTGGTAAGGCGCTTTCTCAGGTTTGCATGGTATGGCCTTAGCCGAAATACGATATAGCTCGACTCGAGCATGGAAAGCCAAGAGTTGATGGACTCCCTCGAAACGCCCGCATCACTTGAAAGGCGCGAGACATTGATTAGGCTCCCGGCACATTGAGCGCAGAGCCCCAGTAGCGTTCTGTAAGAAGAGAGGTTCTTCACGCCAAGATAATCTCGAACATCGCGCTCTACGTACGTCTCAATATATGCCGAATAGAATGTCTCCGCCGGAATGTCAACGTCATAGAGCCGCGGGTACCCGCCTCTCAACATGAAGGAATCAGACGTAAGGTTGCCATCCCCCGCCCTGGCCTCCAAGAACGATAGCGGCAGCAGTTTGAGCAGACCAACCCTTCCTGCCAATGACTGCGTGATCTGCTTGAGGAGCAAGAAGTTCTGCGACCCAGAGAGAACGTACTGTCCGGGCTCGTTGCTCTCGTCAGAAGCAACTTGAATCATCGAGAACAACTCCGGAGCAAGCTGCACCTCGTCTATTACAAGGCGATTTGGTCGGTTTCTTATGAAGCCGACGGGGTCGCTGAGGGCTTGCTGCCGAGTCTGCGGATTCTCCAGATTGACGTACGTGTAATCAGAGAAGACCTCTCTTACAAGGGTGGACTTGCCGCTCTGGCGTGGGCCGGTGACCGAGACTACAGGAAACCAGTTTGATAGCTGAAGAGCACGTGATGCCATGTTTCTTGGAATCATCTGGCCTCCAACCTTGAGCAACCATCACACATTTGCAAGATAGATGTTTCCTAAATTGTAAGGTAAGAACTTCCACAATTGCAAGGTTTGTTGCTCCACAATTGTAAGGTACGTGCGTTCGACGCTGCACCGCTCGAGGCAGCTGCGCGGGCGGTGCCGAGGCCCGCGCCGTCCTGGACCTCTCCCCTACCGTTCCCCGCTAGTGCTGAGCAGCGCGTTTACCAGCTCAACGTCCTCCGGGTCGGGCGAGCCAAGCGGCAGGCCGCACGCCTCAAAGAAGTGGCTGCCCGCAAATTGACGCGCACGGAACGTGTCGTGTGCGCCGTCGTCGAGGTAGCGAATGCGCGATATGCAGTCGGTAGTCGCGCAATAGAGGGCACCGTGCCGCACCGCGTAGCTGAGGTACGTCTCGTTTTCGGACCACAGCATGACCCCGGCCATGTGCTCAAGCTCGTACGCCACCGCGAACTCCCGCCAAGAGAGACCGCGCAGCCGCACATAGCGATCGATCAGCGATGCCATTCTCGTCACGCGACGCAGCGTGGCCGTGGCGTCCATCAGGCGAGCATCCGGACGCGGCGAGAAGAGGGTGCGCTCCGCAAGAGCCCTTAGGGCTTGCTCGCGCTCATCTCCCGTTACCATAACCGCGGGCACCGAGAGCTTCATTGACTCGTTGGGGAGGAGCTCGATTGCCGAATGTGCAACGACCGTCTCGTCTCGCTGAGAAGTTCTAAACACAAGGCTGTCGTGCGCGTGCTGGATGCGGCAGCCAATCCCATAGCAGTCGAAGGCCGCGCGCATTGCGGCGGCTCCCTCGTTGATGCTCGCGCGCGAGTTTGCCTCGTCGGCCTCCGGGCCGAGCCTGAAGAGGTAGAGGTCAAAGAGGGCAACGGGGTCTGCCGCGTCATCGGCCATGGGATAGTAGACCGTCCGGCGACAAAACCGACGCACGTCCAAGCGTCGGCTTGTCGCGCGGTCGTAGAGGTCTACCAGCGCTGTTCCGTCCGCCGGCCCGGAGGTTGAGCCCTCGCGTATCTCGACGATGCCGTCGGCAACGTATGGCGGAAAGTCTCCCTCGTCCACGCGCACGAGAATTACGCCATGGCCATCATCCGTAGGGTCTGCAAGGAAACGGACCTCAAAGTGGGGCGCCGGCGAGACGTGTCGGCGGCAGAGCTCGCCAATCACCTGGCTAACGTCTGCGGTACCCCGCGGAACGGGCACAACCTCGCGAGAATCGTCCGCGATGCCAATCACCAGCCATCCACCGCGCGAGTTGGAGAACGAGGCAACAATCTTGGGAATCTTCCGACGCACGCTGGGACCAAAGGTCTGCTTGAACTCCAGGGCAAAGCCCTCCTCGAGCTCCGAGAGCTGGGACAGATCCTCCCAGGTCACATCGCCGATTGCTTTGGGTCGACCTTGTTCGTCGCGAAACGGGCTAAACATGGTTCCCCCTTCGCCGGTGGTTGCGAGGTAACAGCACGATGGTCGCGACTTGAGTTTAGCGCTCAAGGCCAGCCATACAAAAGCAAGCAGGTCAGAGCCCCTAAAGGCCCTGACCTGCGACAATACGTGGTGCCCCCGGGCCGATTCGAACGGCCGACACCAGGTTTAGGAAACCTGTGCTCTATCCCCTGAGCTACGAGGGCGTGCGAGAAGACATTCTACCATCGAAAAACGGCATATGCCACGGTACGCGCGCTACTTCTTCTTGTTGGCGCGGCGCTCTTTGGCTGCTTCCTTCTCGGCCAGACGCGCGGCGTCTGCGGCGTTCTCGCGGCGGCGCTGCTCCTCGAAGAGCTCGGCGAGCTTCTTGTCGCTGTAGCTGGCAACCTTGCGCTCGGCCGCCTTGCGAACGGGGCGACGCACGCGCCAGTCGTACACAAAGGCGCCGATGATCAGGCCGTACGCAAGCACCAGCGACGCCACGGACGCTATGCCCACGATGGTCTGGTAGTTCGTGCTGTCGGCGGGGAACGCCCACACCAGAATCAGCGATACGATGGTCATGCCAAAGCCCACGCCAATGAGAATCCACCACGTGCGGTCGGTGCGGCGGTACTCCTCGTTAGAACGGAGGATGAGGTCATAGCCACGCTGGCGGAAGTCCTCCTCCTCGCGCTGGCGGCGCTTCTCCTCCTTGCGGGCCTCCTTCTGCTCCGGCGACCCACCGCCGCCAAAGAGCCCGCCACCCATGCCAGGGGTCGATCCGGATGACGACGCCGCGCGAACCGTCGAGGCGGCTTCGCGGCTGGGCTTGGCACCGGCCGCGGAGCTGTGATAGCTCCTGGTGGTCATGGGGTCGCGCTTCTCGGCCTCGTCCTTGCCGGACTTCTCGGCCTTTGCGCCACGATCGGGCTTCTCGGCCTTGGGTGCGGCGGACTTGACGTTACCGCTCAGGCCGCCGGCCTCCTGCGCCTCCTTGCGGGCGCCGTCGATGGTATCACGCAGTGACATGGGACTCCTTCATGGGCTCGAACTCGTGGCCGGTGATGATCTGGAACGCCTCCTGGTAGCGGCTGGACGTTCCCTCGATGACGTCTTGAGGCAGGTGGGGCGGCTCGCCGATCATGTCCCAGTTTGCCTTGAGCCAGTCACGCACGTACTGCTTGTCGTAGCTGGGCTGGACGCAGCCGGGCTGGTAGCCCTCGGCAGGCCAGAAGCGGCTGGAGTCCGGCGTGAGGCACTCGTCGATAAGCGTGAGCTTGTCGTCGATGAAGCCAAACTCGAACTTGGTGTCGGCGATGATGATGCCGCGCGTGGCAGCGTACTCGGCAGCAGCCTTGTAGATGGCGAGAGAGGCATCGTGCAGCTGGGTCGCGGTCTCCTCACCCACAATTTGGGCACAGCGCTCAAAGGAGATGTTCTCGTCGTGGTCGCCCAGGGCCGCCTTGGTCGACGGGGTGAAGATGGGCTCGGGAAGCTTGGAGGCCTCCACCAGGCCATCGGGCAGCTTGATGCCGCAGACGGTGCCGTTGGTGTCGTAGGTCTTCTTGCCGGAGCCGGTGAGGTATCCGCGCACGATGCACTCGATGGGGATGGTCTTGGCCTTCTTGACCAGCATAGAGCGACCGGCCAGGTAGCTTGCATAGCGGTGGTACTCGGCGGGGTAGTCGGCCACATCCATCGAGATCATGTGGTTGGGCATGAGGTCGGCAAAGCGCTCGAACCAGAAGGCCGAGATGCGCGTGAGAATCTCGCCCTTGTAGGGGATCTCGTCCGGAAGGATGTAGTCAAACGCGCTGATGCGATCCGACGCAACCATGAGCAGGGCGTCCCCGCAGTCATAGATGTCGCGGACCTTGCCATGGGAATCCGGGCGAAGCTCGATGTCTGCCACGATAGACCTCGTTTCCTGTTGATAGTGCGCCCGCTGGTCAGGCACGCAGTGAGTAGTGTAGCGCACGGCCGGTAACGTCGAGCACATCAGGGTAACCGTGTCGCAGTACCCCTACTTCTCCTGCTGCTTCTCCTGCAGCGCCTGCTTGAGGTTGCGGCGGCCACGGTTGAGCGGCACGCGGATGGTAAACGTGGTGCCCTTGCCCAGCTCGGAATCAACCGAGATGGTGCCGTTGTGCCGGTCCACAATCTCCTTGGTAATCGAGAGTCCAACGCCCAAGCCACCCGAGACGCGCTCGCGGCTCACGTCAGAGCGCCAGAAGCGCGAGAAGGTCTGGGGGATGTCCTCCTTGGCGATGCCAATGCCCGTGTCGCGCACCGAGATGATGGCGTCCGAGTGGTCCGAACTCACTGAGACAACAACCCAACCGTCTTCGTCGGTGTAGCGCATGGCATTGCTCATGAGGTTGACCACGGCTTCGCGAATGAGGTCCGGATCGACGTCCGCCTGGCACTCACCGTGAGCAGTGTCATCCTTAAAGCGCAGGTGCAAGCCCTTCTCGTGGAAGAGCTGGTGCTGGGAGCTCACCAGGCTCTTGACCAGGTAGACCACATCGGTTCGCTCAATCTTGAGCTCGGTGGTGCCGTTCTCGAGACGCGAGAGCTTGAGCATGGCGTCGACAAGGCGAGAGAGGCGGCGCGTCTCGGACGCAAGGGTCTCCAGGTGCTCGTCGTCTGCCGGCAGCACGCCGTCCTGCATGGCCTCGACGGTCGCGAGGATGGCCATGAGGGGCGTGCGCAGCTCATGCGCAACGTCGCTGGTAAGACGGTGCTCGAGCTTGAGGTCCTTCTCAAGCGAGGTTGCCATGTCATCGAAGGTCTCGCCCAGCTGGCCAATCTCATCTGTTCCGCGCACGCCGGTGCGGGCAGTAAGATCACCGTTCCTGATTTGCGATGCAGTGCGCGTGATGCGCTGAATTGGCTTGGTGAGAGAGCGCGAGACAAAATACCCAATGATCACCGCGAGCACAACCGCAATGGCGGCAGCCGCGGCGATGGCGCTGTAGGAGCTCTCCCGGAACTTTGCGTCCGAGGACGTGAGAAGCGCGTCCGAGCCAAAGGCCCACAGCCGGACCGTACCCACCGTCTTGCCCTTTGCGTCCACCACGCTGGCCGTGACCACAGACTCCGATGCTGTGGGTACCGCAGTCGTCCCCGTGTTGACACCGGAATCCCCGTGGTGAGACGCGTCTACCGAGTCGTCATAGAGAACGTTGCCGTCCTCGTCCAGCACCTGAAGGCTCACATCTGGCGATGAGACCGAGATGGACGACGCGTTGGCGATGACCTCTGGCGTCCAAGCCCCAGCCGCGTCGTACCCAATGGCAAGCGTATCTGCCGCCGATTGGGCAAGCGACTGCATGTTGCTCCTGGTATAGGCCTTGAACTGGCTCTCCCAGACAACCGCCAGAACCATTACGAAGATGGCCGCCGTCATGACTGCGGTAAGCGCGAACGAGATGGCCATCTTGGTGGAGTAGGTCCAGCTGTGCTTGGGATCAGGCTTTATCGTGTTAAACGAGCCGCGGCCCGTAGCGACTTCAGAGCCGCCATTGGCCGCGCGCTCGTTACTTGGTCCATGCGAGGCCACGATGGCCTCCTACTCGGCTTTAGCCTTGGCCGCCTTGGCCTTATCATCGGCCTGGGGAGCCTCGAAGCGATAGCCCACGCCGTGAACGGTGTAAAGCCAACGCGGGTTGCGCGGATCATCGCCCAGCTTGGCGCGCAGGTTCTTGACGTGGGAGTCGATGGTGCGCTCGTAGCCCTCGAAGTCGTAGCCAAGGACCTTCTCGACCAGCTCCATGCGGGTGTAGACGCGACCGGGATAGCGTGCAAGCGTGGTGAGGAGCTTGAATTCGGAGGCAGTGAGGTCAACCTCCTTGCCCTCGACCATAACCTTGTGGCCAGAGATGTCGATTACCAGGTCCCCAAAGTCCAGGACCTCGAGCTGAGGCTCGGTCTCGGTGTGGGCGCGACGAAGCAGTGCGCGCACGCGGGCAATGAGCTCACGCGGCGAGAAGGGCTTGATGAGATAGTCGTCGGCACCAAGCTCGAGGCCAATGACGCGATCCTCGACTTCGCCCTTTGCGGTGAGCATGATGATGGGCACGTTGGATGTCTCGCGGATGGCACGGCACACGCGCTCGCCAGAGAGCTTGGGAAGCATGAGGTCGAGAATCACGAGGTCAAACGAGTGCTTCTCGAACTCCTCGACGGCGCTCTGGCCGTCGCCGACGCCACGCACGATATAGTTCTCGTGGTCGAGATAGGCAGCAACGACGTCTCGAATTGCCTTCTCGTCTTCTACCAGCAGAATCTTCTTCTCGTCCGAAGCCATGCGGCCTCCTTTATGCTTAGATGTACTCGGTGATTAGATAAACCCACCGTTTCCATACTAGTTCCATAGTAGTGTACCCCACTAGCCCCTAAGTCCAACCAGGCTATAGGGGGAAGGTTCTCACAATTACGGAAGCGGGGTAGCCGGTAGTGGCGTCCTTGACCGACGAGAACGTCACAAAGGTGTTGCACTCGCCAACGCGCGCCGGGTACTCGCCATAATCCACGCTTCGGTCGACCGACGAGAGCACGCTGTACGTTTGGTCCGCGGCGTTAACCACAATGTATGATGAACGGCTCTTTATGAAGTAGACTCCATTCTTGCCGGCAGCAGCGCATTCGAATGGCTCGCGGGAGAGGTAGAGGAAGTCGCTGCCATCACTAGAGCCAATGTAAGTGCCCATGTTGCCGAGGAGACCACCCGAGCTGTAGTTGGCCTCGACGGAGACCACGAACTTCTCGCCCATGCGGCAGGCGCGGAAGGGTTTTACCGAGGCAGGCATCACGAGCTGGTCGACCTTGGTTTTGAGACCGTCATCGATGGTGTAGGCAGTGACGCCGTAGTAGGTCCCCTCGCTTGCACGAACATGGGGAGTGAGAACCACCCAGTCCCCGCAGACGGTGGGCGCTGTGGCAAAGCGTCCCGGAGACTCAACAACCGCCTGGGCGTCTGAGGCACCAACGGTCCACAGATAGCAATAGGAGCTCTCGGCAGTCTTTGAGCCAGAAGAGGAGGGCTGCACTTGCCAGATGACCGAAGTGCCGCTGCAAGCAACAAGCGCGGGATCCCAGTCTGAATCTGCCTGCCAGAGAGTCTTGGTCTCACCCATGAGGGCGCCGTTCGAAAAGGCAGAGGCAAAGAGGCTCCACTCGCGGGTAATCATGTCCAGCTCGACCCAAGCGTAGACCGAGTCCGAGCACGCCACGCTGTAGATGACCGAGGTTGTGGTGCCCGTGACGGTCTTGGTGACCACCTCCTTGAGCTCGCCAGAAGAGGTGGAAAACGCGGAGGCGATTACCATGGGGGTGGCGGAGGCCCCTGCCGTAGTGACGGGAAGCCACACGCCCTCTGCCGGGTGGAGGACGTTGCCCAGAGGCAGCGTCCACTGGTTGCTCGCAGAGTAGGGCAGGTTTACTGAGGTAAAGGCGTCGAGGATGCTCGTGCCCGTGTCCTCTGAGACGTTGACGGGCTCAGCCGTATCTGCTGTGTCCTCTGCGGTGTTTGTGCAGCCCGCGAGGACACCAATGGTTGCAGCGGCAGATGCGGCCGCGACGCCCGTCTTGAAGAACGAGCGCCGAGAGATGCCCGCATGGCGAGATGATTGCGTGTGGCGATGGCCCAGCACGTCGAGCCCCTAGACACGCGCCGCAGCCTGGGCCTCGCGCAGCGCGTGGCTCAGCTGATCTGCACAGGAGGTGCGGCGAGGGCCGCAGGTGTTGCCGTCAAGAATGTTTGCGATCTGGTCGACGGGCTGGCCCTTGACCAACTTACCAATGGCTTTGAGGTTACCGTTGCAGCCGCCCTCAAAGGTGACGCCCTCGATGGTGGTGCCATCGTCGCTAAGGTCAACGTGGATGGCCTGCGAGCAGACACCCCGTGGCCTGAAGTCGTAGTGGAACATGGGTCCCCTTCTTGTTGGTCATGCGTAATGCAGGTGGCGCCAATCTGGCAGCCTACTCGAACTCCAGCTTCTCCAGGCGATCAAAGACTACGTCCTTGCGCACAAGGAAGCTCTGCGGGTCGAAGATTGCATCCAGCTGCTGCGAGGTAAGGGTGCAGCGACTGTCTGCCGCAAGCTTGTCCTTGAAGGACGTGCCCGGCGTGCAGTCCTGGACTTCGTGCCAGGTAGCCATGGCGTCATCCTGCACGATCTTGTAGGCCTCCTCACGCGTGATGCCGGTCTCGACAAGAGCGAGCAGGACCTTGCTCGAGTAGATGAGGCCCCGGGTCTTGTTGAGGTTGGCGAGCATGCGCTGCGGATAGAGCAGTAGACCGTCCACGATGCGGATGAGGCACTGGAACATGTGATCGAGCGCGATGAAGCTGTCTGCCTGCGCAACGCGCTCGGCAGAGGAGTGCGAGATGTCGCGCTCGTGCCACAGGGCCACGTCGTCAAAGGCAACCTGGGCATTGGCCTTCACGACACGAGAGAGGCCGCAGACCTTCTCGGCGGTGATGGGGTTGCGCTTGTGGGGCATGGCCGAGCTGCCCTTCTGACCCTTGCGGAAGGGCTCCTCCACCTCGAGGGTGTCGGTGCGCTGAAGGTTGCGAATCTCTGTGGCAATGCGCTCGCAGGTGGCCGCCGTGGTGGCAAGGACGCCGGCAAGGTAGGCGTGGTGGTCGCGAGAAATGACCTGCGTAGAGAGCGGGTCATGCACCAGGCCAAGGTGCTCGCAGACGTACTCCTCGACAAAGGGGTCGATGGAGCTATACGTGCCAACCGCACCAGAGATGGCACCAAAGGCCACGTTTGCGCGGGCGTCCTTGAGGCGATCGTAATCGCGCTTGAGCTCCCAGGCCCAGCTGCCAAACTTCATGCCAAAGGTCATGGGCTCGGCGTGAATGCCGTGGGTGCGGCCAACGCAGAGGGTCTCTCGCTCCTCGAAGGCACGGCGCTTGCAAATCTCACCGAGCTTCTTGCAGTCATCAAGAAGAATGTCCGTTGCCTGGACCAGCTGGTAGCACAGCGCAGTGTCGCCAAGGTCCGAGCTGGTCATGCCAAAGTGGACCCAGCGGCTAGGCTTTGGGTCGCCTTCGGGGACGTCTGCGTCGATGTGACGGCCCATATCCGTGAGAAAGGCAATCACATCATGGTTGGTGACGGCCTCGATGGCATCGACCTCATCCTTGTCGAAGGCGGCGTGGTTGCGAATCCAGGCGGCCTCCTCCTTGGTGATGCCAATCTTGCCGAGCTCGGCTTGTGCCTCGCATGCGAGGACCTCGATCTCTTGCCAGATGGCGTACTTGTTCTCCAGCGAGAAGATGTGGCCCATCTCGGGACGGGTATAGCGATCGATCATCTGCGTTCCTTTCGCAGCGAGGTCTTTGATGCTTTGATTCTACCGCGGCGGCTTACTTGGATGTGGAGGCACGGTGCCGCTTGACGGCTCCACGCGCGGCAGAGCTCGCCCCACGCACGGCCGATCCCACCACCCCTTGCGCCTTTGACACGTAGCCCGTAAGGTCTGCACCGGTAAACAGCTTGATGAGCCAGAAGTAGAGCAGGAGCACAGCAAGGGGCACCAGGCAGGACGTCACGATACTCATAGCCACGGCGTCAACAAGACTGTTGAGCTGCTCTCCCACGGCATTGGCAGCATCCGCCGCACCAGAGGCCAGCGCATCGACCCCGCTGGATATGGCAGACCCCAGCATCTCAAGAATGTTCTGGCTCTCCTCGGTGTCTTGGTTGGTGTTGTCCTCGTAGACGGTCTCGCTCGTCTGGTTGGCCTCTTGGCTTGCCTTCTCTGCCAGCAGGGACGTCTGGTACTGGGTGGTGATGTTTTGGGTGATGCCCGTGCTCACCGGCACAAGCGTTACAAGTGCCAAGGCCACAACCAAGAGCTTGACGCCCCAGACAAACAGAACCCGGCTGGGGCTCCACCTCCCGCGAAGCCACATCCACAGGCACAGGAGGAAGATCCCGGCGGGCACGAACCACCTAAAGGCAATGAGCCCAAAGGTGGTAAGGAGAAACTTCTCGAGGTAGATGATGGCGAGAACCACTGCAAGCTTGCCCGAGAGGTCTGCCAGCTGGTTGGCAATGGGCGTGCCCACGTCATCTGGGATGGCTGAGACCGCCACCGATGCCGTTGTGGCGGTTGCGACAAGCCCAAGAGCGGTGCTCTTCTGGCTGTCGAGCGTCTCGTTGACGCTCGTGTATGTCTCTGGGGCCGAGAAGTGCGTTGCCACGGGAAACGCCGAGACCAGTGCCAGCACTGCGAGCACCACCGTCACAATCACGCGGGCACGCCTGCTCATCCAACTTGGTCCAGGACCCATCTGAGATGGTGGCAGGTAATCAGGCCCTTCAACCTCAAGTGGTTCTGTTGTAGGCAAAACCTGCCGCATCCTTCCGTTGACGTAATGGCTATCCATGCGTCCCCCCATTCTGCAGACGGAAAATAGAACATTTGTTCTCATAGTTCATACTACAGCACAGCGTCGACAATACCAGCTGGACGGCTTGGTTTTCCGGCAAGCGGCGCCGGATTGCCCAGAGCCACACGCGTTAGCCAATTGCCGACCAGCCCTCCCATTACCGCGCTGGCAGAGAACACGTCTCGACACCCCTGAAGAAAGCCTATAAATACTTGAACAAAAGCACTGGTTTGGTAGCTCAGGCAGCATTTGGGAGACACGACCAATGAAGATGAGAAGGAAGCCGCGAGCAGAGCGCGCCACAGGCGCCAAGGGCAAGCACCGTCTCAAGAGGGGGCTCCTCGTAGCCCTTGCCATCTTTGTCTTCTTCTGTGTTGTTGGTGCCATTGCGGGCGGTGGAACCTCACAGGACACCAGCCCCACCGTTCAACCCACGCAGGTCTCACAGGAAGCGCCGAGCACGGGAACGCTCGCGCTCACGGCAAGCAGCGACCAGTCATTTGATGCTACCGGAGCCAAGGCCTGGGCAACCGTAACCAATGAAGACGGAGAAGCCCAGACCATCGAGCTCTCCTTCTCGGGCGATGTCACCAAGGACATCGATGCCGGCACGTATACCGTAGCCCCCGCCAGCCGCTACCTCCTGGCTGCAGACGGCACGCTCATCGAGAGCGATTCTAGTGCTACCGTCAATCTTGATAACGGTGCATCCGCTAACGCAGACGTCTCGTACACGGCAAGCAACCTCTCTGCCATGAGTGACGCGGACATAGATGCCGCCATAGAGAGCGCAGCTTCTTTCATGTCCCAGCACATGGACGCCAGCGAGGTTGATTCCCTCAAGGCTGGGGCGCTAGCCAAGAAGCCCGCGCCCCAGCCTGCAGGGCCGCTCAAGGCACACTTTATCGACGTTGGCCAGGGCGACTCCGAGTTCATCGAGCTTCCCGACGGCAAGACCCTGCTCATAGACGGTGGCCCTACGGACGCCGGCGAGAAGGTCCTCTCGTACATCAAAGATTTGGGATACTCGCGCATAGACTACGTGGTTGCCACCCATCCCCATGAGGACCACATTGGCGGTCTGACCACGGTAATCTCGTCTCTAGACGTGGGCGAGCTCTGGGCGCCTGACGCTTCCACCAACACGGAGACCTTTGAGAACTTCCTCGATGCCATAGAATCGCGCGGCATCGAGACCCACGGCGCATCTGCAGGCAAGTCCATTGGCGACAGTGACTTGTACTCGATTCAGATCCTTGGGCCGCAGGGTGGCGCCTCTTACGACGACCTCAACGACGCCTCCGCCATTGTGCTTTTGACCTATGGGCAGAACAGGTTCCTCTTCACGGGAGACGCTTCCTCAAGCCTTATCTCGCAAGCGTGTAACACCCACGTCGACGTGCTCAAGGTAGGACACCACGGGAGCAGAACCTCGACCAACGCGGCCCTGGCAACAAGCCTGAGTCCCACCTATGCCGTTATCTCCTACGGCATTGGCAACTCCTACGGCCACCCAACCCAAGAGGCGCTCGACGCGCTCTCGGGGACAACGGTCTACGGAACGGGCGTCAACGGCACCGTGACCATAGAGTCCGACGGCACGAGCCTCTCTGCCAGCGCCGAGAAAGACGGAACCGTTGTGGCCGGGGACACAGACTCCGGAAGCGAGCCCAGCGATTCCACGGGCGCTGCTGCCACGGGTGCGGCGGCCGCCGGAGCAACCGGCAGCCAAACCGCTGCCGGCGACGGCTCCGACCCCACCGTCTACACAACAAAAACCGGAGGAAAGTACCATCGAGAGGGTTGCCAGTACCTTAGGAAGAGCAAGATTCCCATAAGCCTTTCCGAGGCCAAGGCGCAGGGACTCGAACCTTGTTCCAAGTGTCATCCGCCAACCTAGGCCGGGACCATCCGCTTGATACGCGCAGAAAGGAGCGTCGCATGGAACGAGTCATCGTGGACCGTTTTGAAGGCAACGTCGCCGTTGTGGAGGCGGGTCTGGGTCACATGCGCAATGTGTCGCGATCGCAGCTTCCGCCGGGAACCCGCGAGGGTGACGTTCTCATGTTTGACGGGCGCGCATACCACAAGAACGCTGAGGCCACGGGCGAGAGAAGCGCCGCGATGCGCTCGCGCACGCACAGGCTCTTCGGGGACTAGCGCGCTTTTTCAGCGGATCACAACGTCCCGTTCGATAGTGCCTTTTCATGCAGACACAGCAGCGGGGCGGGCACGCAACAACGTGTCCGCCCCACATTGTTTCCCGGCCTAGGAAGCCCTACCGACCCTCGTCGGCTGCCAGGCGCTCCTTGGCCTCGCCAAGCTGTGCGCGCACGGCCGCCTCACCCGTACCGCCATAGGTCACGCGGGCATTGGCAATGCCCGCAGGATCAAGGTCCTGGGCAATGTCATCCCCAAAGAGGGGGCTCGCCGCCTGGAACTCCTCTGCCGTCAGGTCCTCAAGACCCTTTCCGTGCTTCTCACAGTAGAGCACCAGCTTACCCACAACCTCATGCGCCTCGCGGAAGGGCATGCCCTTCTTGGCCAGGTAGTCGGCAACATCCGTGGCAGCGGTGAAGCCCTTGCCTGCCTGCGCAAGCATGGTGCTGGCGTTCACGGTCATGGTCTCGAGCATCCCGGAGGCAATCGCCATGCAGTCGAGCAAGGTCTTGGCCGCATCGGCAGGGCCCTCTTTGCACTCCTGGAGGTCCTTGTTGTAGGCAAGCGGGAGCGACTTCATGGTGGTGAGCAGCGCCATGAGGTCACCGTAGACACGGCCGGTCTTGCCGCGCGTAAGCTCGGCAAAGTCTGGGTTCTTCTTCTGCGGCATGATGGACGAGCCGGTGGAGTAGCTGTCCGAGAGCGTGATGAAGCCAAACTCCGTGCTGCTCCACAGGACGATCTCCTCGCACAGGCGCGAGAGGTGCATCATGCTTACGGCGCAGGCGTAGTCGAGGTCGAGCAGGTAGTCGCGGTCCGAGACGGCGTCCATCGAGTTGGGAATCGCATGGTCAAAGCCCAGGAGCCGGGTAGTGTAGTCGCGGTCGAGCGGATAGGTGGTGCCAGTAAGCGCAGCCGATCCCAGCGGGTTGGCGTCGGCTGCAGTGCGAGCAGCGACAAGACGTGTGTAGTCGCGCGAGAACATCCAGAAGTACGCCAGCATGTGGTGCGAGAAGAGCACTGGCTGCGCGTGCTGCAGGTGCGTGTACCCCGGCATCACCACGCCCAGGTTCTTCTCGGCAACGCTCAATAGAGTGCGACGCAGCTCGACGTTACCCTCGAGAAGCTCCGCGCAGAGCCGCTTGGCGTAGAGACGTATGTCGGTCGCCACCTGGTCGTTGCGCGAGCGGCCCGTGTGAAGGCGCGCGCCAGGCGTACCGATGTCTGCGGTGAGGGCCTTCTCGACGGCCATGTGGACGTCCTCGTCGTTAACGTCCCAGGCAAAGGTGCCGTTCGCAATCTCCCCCGAGATCTTCTCCAGGCCAGCGTCGATGGCTGCGGCATCGTCGCCGGAGATGATACCCTGCTTGGCCAGCATCTTGGCGTGCGCGCGAGAGCCCTTGATGTCCTCCTGCGCCATGGCCTTGTCGTCCTCGAGCGATGCGCCAAACTCCTGCGTGAAGGCATCGACGCCCTTCTCGAACCTACCGCCCCACAGTGCCATGCGTGCCCCTCTCGATACCGTGCCAGTGTGCCTGCTAGCTTACCGCAACAGCTCGCGGAAACGAGCTGGTAGAAAAGCCGCCGCCGGGAACCCCGACGGCGGCAGCGCTTTCCGCGTGCTTCTCGGACAGGCCGAGTCTATCCTGCCCGATAGCGAATCTACTGCAGCTTGGAGCCGGGGCCCTGGACGCGAGACCAGGTCTTGGACTGCAGGCCGTGGATGGTGATGAAGCCCTTGGAGGCCGTGTGGTCAAAGGTGTCGCCCTCGTCGTAGGTGGCCAGGTTGTAATCGTACAGGCTGTACGGCGAGCGCAGGCCGTCGACGAACAGGCCACCCTTGCAGAGCTTGATGCGCACCTCGCCAGTGACGTACTTCTGGGTGTAAGCGTTGTACGCGTCGATGGCCTCGCGGTTCTGCGAGTACCAGAGGCCGCGGTAGACCGTGGAAGCCCACTCGACGTCGAGCTTGGCCTTCTGCTTCAGGGTCTCGGCGTCGAGGCACAGGGTCTCGAGCGACTGGTGGGCCTGGATGAGCAGCAGAGCGGCGGGGCACTCGTAGCACTCGCGGCTCTTGATGCCCACGACGCGGTCCTCGATCATGTCGATGCGGCCAAAGCCGTTGCGACCGGCAATCTCGTTGGCCTCGATGATGCAGTCGAGCAGCGATAGCTTCTCGCCGTTGATCGAGACGGGCAGGCCGCCCTCAAAGCCAATAACCACGGTCTCGGGGTCGGCGGGGCAGTCCTCGGGGTTCTTGGTCATCGTCCAGATGTCCGCGGGCGGCTCGTTCCAGGTGTCCTCGAGCACGCCGCACTCGATGGCGCGGCCCCACAGGTTGTCGTCGATGGAGTAGGGCTTCTTGTGGGTGGTGGGCACGGGCACGCCGTGGGCCTTGGCCCACTCCATCTCGGAGTCACGCGTGGTGAGATCCCACTCGCGCACAGGCGCGATGATCTCGAGGGACGGGTCAAGCGCACGGATGGAGGTCTCGAAGCGCACCTGGTCGTTGCCCTTGCCAGTGCAGCCGTGAGCGATGTACTTGGCACCGTACTCGTGCGCGATGTCCACGAGGTGCTTGGAGATGATGGGGCGAGAAAGCGCGGAGAGCAGCGGGTAGATGCCCTCGTACTTGCCGTTTGCCCAGATGGCCTTGGAGACGATTGTCTCGGCGTACTCCTCGCGCATGTCGACTGCCTCGGAGGCGATGGCGCCCATGTCGAGGGCCTTCTGCTTGATCCAGGAGAGGTCCTTCTCGTCCTGGCCTACGTTGCCGCAGATGGCGATGACGTCCATGTTCTTCTCGACCTGCAGCCACTTCACGATGACGGACGTGTCCAGACCACCGGAATACGCGAGGACGACCTTTTCCTTCTCAGCCATGTTGGTGCACCTTTCTGTTGTTGGGCCTTGATACCCCTTGCAGACATGCGAACAAACGAGCGCCGTGGTTGTTTCGCGACGTCACGAAGGGCCCCCGATCGTGCCGGGCACTGCTGGGTGCCTTGTCTAGAACTGTCTGTGACGAGTAGGACGACAAGAACCTATGCCAGCGCACGCGACATCGCGGGGCTGATTCGTCGGTTCTGGCGTCGAAGGGAGACCATGCCATGGCTGCGTGCAGTGCAAATCATGCGTTGGTCACCCCTTCAAAAAGTGGCGCGCGATATCTCGCGCGGCTGTCGTTGCTATGCGCGACTATAGGCCCGCATGGGGTGGGCTGGCAAGCACGATCGAGAAAAGATTTCTGCTTGAAACAAACGGAGATACGGCAGCGAGGCGTTAGGCGGCCGCTACATACTTGGCACACCTGTTGGCGCACTTAACTTGTCTAAATAAAAAGGTCAACGAGATATGCTCGCTGACCTTTGTTTTTAGTGGTGCGCCCTGAGGGGGTCGAACCCTCGACCTTGGGATTAAAAGTCCCCTGCTCTACCAACTGAGCTAAGAGCGCATGTCGTGGCCAAAGCCACGTTAGCAGCGCAATTCTACCACGTGCCGAAGGCTGCCCCTACTCCCAGGGCCACTGGCCGTTGATGAACACCGGTGTCTCGGTACCATCGGCGGAGACGCCCCAGATGTTGAGGTCATCGGAGCCAACCATGAAGTCAACGTGCGTGTGGCTCTGGTTGACGCCGGCGGCCATGAGCTGGTCCTTGTCCATCGAGAGGCCATCCTTCACGCACTCGGGGAAGCCCATGCCAAGCGCAAGGTGGCAGCTGGCGTTCTCGTCGTACAGGGTGTCATAGAAGAGGATCCCGCTCTGGCGGATGGGCGTGTTCTTAGAGACAAGCGCCACCTCGCCCAGGCGTACGGCATCCTCGTCCGTCTCGAGGATGTGCTGCAGGACATCCTTGCCCGCCTTGGCACCGTAGTCCACCACGGCACCGCCCTCGAAGCGCAGCCAGAAGTCACGAACGGTCTGCCCGTTGTGTACCAGCGGCAACGCGGAATACACAACGCCATCGACGCGCATGCGGTCGGGGGAGGTAAAGACCTCCTCGGTGGGGATATTGGGAAAGAAGACCGTGCCATCTTGGAGCCGGCCGGCGCCGCCCTCCCAGATGTGGCCCTCGGTAAGGCCAACCGTAAGGTTGGTGCCGTTGGAGGACTCATAGCGCAGCGCCGAGTAGTGCTTGCGATTGAGCATGCGCTTGGTCTGCTCAAACGAGGCGTTGTGCGTCTCCCAAGCGCTCTCGGGATCGTCTCCCTCGGCACGGGACGTCTCGAGGATGGCAACCCACAGGCGGTAGACCGCCTCGGCCGGGGAGAGCTCGGGGAATACCTCGCGAGCCCACGCGCTTACGGGAACGCCTGCAATGCACCAGGCGTTGCGCCCAAAGTCCATGCCATTGCGGAAGGACTTGCACTGCTCGTTGCGGGCGCGCGATGCGGTGGCCGGCTTGGCGGGGTCAATGCCCTTGAGCGACGACGGATCAGAGCCCTCGAGGAAGAGAAACGCGGCCCCGGCCTCTGCCAGGGAGTTGAGCTGCTCGCGCTGCCAGGAGGGAACCGTCTCGAACCATGCGGTTGGGACGTTCTCATAGGTCATCCGCGTCACCTGGTCGTCGTGCCAGATGACCGTCACGTGACCTGCGCCAACGCGATATGCAGCACGGACAACCCTGCGTGCAAAGTCAGCCCGCTCAACGGGTGCCGAGAGCACCAGCTCCTGCTCGGCATGAAGGGCAACGCCCTTCTTTACCAGCAGGTTTGCGTATCGGTCAAGCTGCTCCGAGATGGCCTCGGTTGCCAGGCGGCATTCTTCGTCCGTCATGGGGATGGCAGTCATGGTAGTTCCTTTCGGGTTTGATACGTGCGTCCATACTTGGACGCTTGCTCTCATATGGGTTAGTACCCATAAAAAGGGCCCCCGAAGGGGCCCGACATATTTCTGGAGCGGGCAACGGGATTCGAACCCGCGGATGATGGCTTGGGAAGCCATTGCCTTACCACTTGGCGATGCCCGCATGCGTGGTGATTCTATCACAGCCTACGGCTGGGGTGGTCTCACTCCACAAGTTGGCCGTTTGGACCTGCGACGAACGCCGTTGGACCGAGAGGCAACGACACCCGGTTGGGCCAGCTGCTCCACGTGGCTACAGATAGACGTCTGCCTCCTCGCGGCCAAACTTGTGCAGCAGCTCATGGCAGGGCCTGCAGGCTGCGCAGTCGCAGAACTTGGCGCCGGCCGCCTTGCGCTTCTCTGCGTGGGCGAGCATCTTGGCGGCACCCTCCTCACCAAAGACCTTCTTTCCCGTGTCGGATCCCGCAAATCCAATCAGGTTGTCGATGGTGGTCTGGTGCGCACTGATGGCGTCGAGCAGCCTGTTTGTGGCAGCGTCGGCGTTGTCGCCCCTGGCAATGGCGTCCTTCCAGGCCTGTGCGGCGCTCTTGGTCTCTGCCGAGGCAGATGGTGCGGCAAGCATCTCTTCGACCTTCGAGGCGGTGTAGTCGAGCAGCTCCTTATCCATTCTGGTTTCCCCTCTCGAAACGTAACGAGCAGTTGTACGGAATAGATATACCCGTCATCGCAACAACTTTCTCGCTACGGGTTTTGGCGAACCAAAGCCCTTTCGTGACACGAGCGTTTTCCCTGTTCAGATGCATAGCCTGAAAGAAAGCTGCCGGCTGCGGGACCGTTGGGTGCCAGCCCGGGGTCAATTTGGCGCAAGCCCCTCTCGGTAGCCTTGGCCTCCCTGATTTAGCCCATCGACACGCAAGGGAGGACGTATGAGACAAGAGCAGGCACGAGAAATCGAAAAGGGCGAACGGCGCGCTCACGTGAGGAGAGACGCACCGCGCTCGAGGCTGATTGGCGGAGACAAGCTGCGGGGCGGCCCTCACGTGGGGCCAGGACACGCGGGGAGGCGCTCGCTGTGGCAGGAGGTCCTGGCAATTGCGCTGGCGGCCGTTCTCGCCGTCGAGCAGCTCATGGGCGGCGGCATCGCGCTAGACGGCATTGCCCTGGCGCAGTCGCCGGCCGCAGGC
The DNA here is from genome assembly GCF_024741235.1 of Tractidigestivibacter montrealensis. GTDB lineage: Bacteria > Actinomycetota > Coriobacteriia > Coriobacteriales > Atopobiaceae > Tractidigestivibacter > Tractidigestivibacter montrealensis. Next base: position 671,790 of record NZ_JANSKA010000001.1, read on the forward strand.
AACAAAAACATTGGGTACCTGCACAACCCAGACGGCAGTAGATACATTAGCGACCTTCTCGGCGTCACGCGGCAACAGGTTGTGGACGAGCTCTCCACACACGAGCATGACAGCTACTATCTGGGAACCCCCTACAAGGGAGTCCAGGAGACGGGCAACATGCCCCGGCCCAACGGCGATCCAGGCGCTTATTCTCCGGGCATGCAGTGCAACGGTTTTGTCGCCTATGTCCTCAACAAGGTGGGTGGCACGCCGTACCAGACCTTTGTGAACACAAATGTCCATCGAGGGACCTGGACGTCGCTGCTCAACTGGTTTGCCGTTTGCAGCAACAACGACGTAGTCTCGTACACGTTCGACTCCAAGGAGGAGTTGCTGGCATCGGGTCTGCTTCAGAAGGGAGACATCATCTGCGCGGTTCCGTACTCGTCCGTGCTTCAGGCCGGGAAGGACGCCTACGGCAACACCGCCGATGACCACGTAGGATTCTTCTGGGGCAACGCTTCCGGGGAGGACCTCTTCTGGCACTCCGCACATCGGTCAAACGGTATAGGCTCCGGAGACTCGCTCATCAACGGAAACCAGATTTCCGCCATCTCACCCAAGTGCTATCCGTCCTGCTGGGTGCTGTTCCCCATGGGGCCAGCAAACGGCCAGGTGGAGCTTGGCAAACAGTCGGCTAACAAGTCGATCACAGATGGCAATGGCAGCTATTCGCTCCAAGGCGCGCAATACGGCCTCTACTCAGACGAGCAGTGCACACAGCTGGCGCAGTCTGCGACAACGGACGAGAGTGGACACGCCACCTTCGCAAGCGTACCAACGGGCAGCTACTACGTTCGCGAGATATATCCCTCGAAGGGCTACCTGCTTGACAAGCAGGTCTATCCCGTCTCTGTGAGCGCGGGCACAACAACGCAGGTAAAGGGTTCGCCCGTTGATGAGGTACCGGCAAGCGCACCGCACGCCGCCCTCGTGCAGAAGCTCGACGGCAAGACGGGAGGGGTGCCGCAAGGTAACGCTTCGCTGGCGGGGGCGCAGTTCACCGTCTCCTACTATGGGAACACCATCGGAGAGCTATCTGGTAATCCACTTCGTACCTGGGTCTTTGCAACTGACGAGGCTGGCATAGCAGCCTACAGCAACTCCCAGCTCGTGTCTGGAGACCCGCTCTTTGCCAATTCGAGAGGCGAGACGGTCTTCCCCTTGGGTACCTATGGCATCACAGAGACCAAGGCCCCCGAGGGCTACGCGCTCACGGACACGTCCACGCACGTTGCCATCGTTACGCTCGAGAACGGAACCGCCGTCTGGAAGGCCCTCGACGGGTGGAACAACACCAGCGCCGTGAAAGACGTACAGGGCAGAGGTATAAACGACGAGATCCTTCTCGGATCGATACGCGTGGGCAAGATAGACCACCAGCTCAGGGAGGGCGTGGCACAGGGCGATGCCACCCTGGCTGGAGCGCGCTTCCAGGTGCGCAACGTCTCTGACCACACCGTATGCGTGGACAACGTCACCTACGCCGTTGGTGAGGTCATCTCTGACCTTGAGCTGGTGACGGATGCCAGCGGTACGGCAACAAGTGGGAGCGTTCTTCCCTACGGCACCTACGAGCTGCGAGAAGTCCAGCCGCCGGAGGGCTACGAGCTCAACTCTAGCTGGGTGGGCGTTGCTACGGTTACCGGGTCGAAGGACCCGGCCGATGCCGGCACCGTAGACGAGACCGTCGAAAGGCCCCACACGCCTCCCGTGGTTAAGGTGGATATCAACCTGGGCTCAGATGGCCCGCAGGGAGATGCCACCTTCGAGGGAACCGAGGTAAGCATTACCAACGCTTCCGAGGGGGACGTGGTCTACAACGACATGGCCATTGCTCCGGGAGAAGTGGTATGCACGCTCGCCGCCAACGCTGAGGGTAAGTTTCCCATCATCCAGCTCCCCTATGGCACGTACGTCCTCCGGGAGACAAAGGCTCCCGAGGGTTACCTTCTCAACGAGCAGTGGACCAAGACGATCTTGCTTCACGACGAGGGCGAGGAGACCGTCCAGCTTCCTGACACACCCGTCTCCGGAGGGCTCTACCTCGATAAGATCGACCACGAGCTTGCGACATCTGACCCCCAAGGAGACGCGTCTCTTGAGGGAGCGCACTTCCAGATAACCAACGAGTCCAAGCGTCCCGTGGTCATTTCTGGAATCGCCTACGCACCAGGAGAGGTTATCACGGGCATCGATCTTATGACCGACGCTCAGGGCCACGCAACGACAATGGCCAACCAGCTGCCCTATGGCAGCTACTCAGTGCGCGAGGTCGCGGCACCAAAGGGATACCTGCTCAACCAAACCTGGAAGGCAGAGGTGAGCATTACCGAGGAAGGAACCGTGGTCTCGGCTCAAGATCCCGTCAACGACCAGGTCATCCGTGGAGGAGTTCGCGTTGGCAAGGTTGATCGAGAGACTCTGGGCAGCATCCCACTTGGCTCCGCCACGCTTGCGGGCGCCACGTTTGCGGTGACCAACGACTCCTCACATCCCGTTCTTGTCGGCGGTGCCACGATTAACCCGGGTGAAGTTGCCCTCACGCTGACCACAGACGAAAGCGGCACTGCATCTACCAGCACAGACGCACTTCCGTATGGTACCTATACCATTCGAGAGACCGCAGCACCGGCAGGATACCTCTTGGACAGCGAGGCAAGGCTCTGGTCTGCAACGTTCCAAGTGGAGCAGGACGGGAAGATCGTGGACCTTACGAAGCCCGAGGATGCGGCACACGACCAGGTCGTGCGTACGGACATACGTCTTGTGAAGCGTGATGAGGGCTCCCAGAAGCCCATGGTCAACGTCGCATTTCTTGTCACCAGCCTTACCACGGGGGAACGGCACGTTGTGGTAACGGACGAGAACGGCATCTTTGACTCGTCCGTATACCCCCTCGAGAAGCGCACGAACGCAAATGACGCTGCTCTGAGCGAGGAAGGCACAGGCGCAGCGGAGCCCCAGATAGACTCCTCAAAGCTCGACGCCTCAAGCGGCGTGTGGTTTGGTGGAGACGCCAATGCCAATGACAAAGCCATCGAGGGTCTCGCGGCGCTTCCGTACGACCGCTACGAGGTACGGGAGCTGCGATCCGACGCCAACCAAGGGCACGAACTCGTCTCCTTCGAGCTCACCGCCGAGTTCTCCCAATCGCGGCACAATGCGATTCTTGACCTGGGCACCATTGATAACCACGAGGAGCCGGCACCCTCAATACAAACAACGGCAACTGACGAGAAGACCGGCAGGCATGAGGGCGAGGTCCAGGAGAGCACCGGCATCGTGGACGTTGTGGCCTTTGAGGGGCTTGCTCCCGGTACAGACTACAAACTTCGCGGAACGCTTATGGATGCCGAGAGAGGCGAACAAATCCTCGATGCAAGTGGCAACCCTGTCGAGGTAACGCAGCAGTTTGTCCCCACAGAGACAGATGACACCGTTGCGATGCCATTTGAGGTTGCGGGGTCGTCTGTCGAGGGCAAGGAGGTGGTCGTCTTCGAGACCCTCTATCGCGACGGACAGGAAGTTGCATCTCACAAGGACCTGAATGCGCCAAGTCAGACCGTGGACTACCGCGGTGAGGCCCCCTCGGGAGAGACGCAATCCTGGCGTCCCAGCAGCGAAAGCCAGCGAGAAGCAGGTGGCATCCCTCAAACGGGAGACACGACGGCTCGAGTTGCCATCGGGGCCTGCGCGGCACTCGGATGCGCCGGAATCATCCTTGCGCTCTGGCGCAGGAAGAAGAGCTGAGAAGGAAGGCTGCCTCCCGGTATGGGTAGGTGCGGATGCGTAGCGAGAGCGTAAGGGGGCCGGCGCTGGCCGGCCCCCTTGGGCACGCAAGCTTACTTGAAAGGCGGCATACACACAGCTACGAGCGGCGAATCATCTCCGTGACCAGCTCGGCAACAGAAGCGGCTTGGTCTCCGTCAACATTCTCCGGCGCGTCCTGCTCGGTGCGCGAGAGTGCAGGCAGCCCGTTGTCGTCCAGACCCATAACCGTGACGGCGCGGACGGACGTACGCATGGCAACGGAGGCGTCGGTGTCCGTCCAGTCGAACGCCTGGGTCTTGAGATCCACGTTGAGGTCAGAGGCCGTTCCGGTGAGGAGCCTGAGGAGCCTCCTGTCTGCGCGGCGGGTGGGCTCAAAGCCCTCGTGCGTCAGAAGCGAGAGGTTACCAGCACCCACGCAGTCCAAGTTCACGAGAAACGCGCCGCGAATTGCAGACCGATGCTCAGAGAGGAAGGAGTGCATGCCAGCATGATCAAGGTCGGAAGCGCCAAGGGCGACAAACCAGATGTCATGGCAGGCAAGCTCGTCGTCACCCATATGGAGCACGGCGGCGCGAAGGTCATCCTCGGTGGGAACGTCAGAGGGTGCATCAACAGGAGGCTCATCGTCAGCGCCGCGCTCAGCGGAGACGTCAGAGAGTGGCGCGGTGCCGGCCTGATTGCTCTCAAGAGGAGACCCTGGCGCCTCGGAGGGGGCGTCCTCGACAAGGCGCAGGCCACTTCTCGTGGTGGCACCACCCTTCCAGGGATCAGAGTCAGAGCTCTCGTCCCAGTTCTCGGGATCCTCGCTCAGCCAGCTGCCTCGCTGGTTCTGGCCATGAGAGCGCGCACCCTTGTCCTTGTTGCGGTTAAACAGGCTGAAGCGATGCTTCGCGGCGGGCTGCTCAGGCGCTTCCTCCTGCACCCCCAGGTCATCCGCGCTAATGACGTCCAGCCCGTCCTGCTCGCCACTGGCAACGTTTTGTGCTGGCGCCTCGGCAGTGGTGCCAGGGGTAATCACAGGCACGTCCGCCTCGGTGGCACCGCCGCGAATGCGCTGGGCGTTTCTGGCGTCTGCGTCGCTCAGCAGGTTCCCCATGCTCCTCCGGGAAGGAGTCGCAGCTGGGTGGGCTGGCGCGAGCTGGGTTGCATCGGAATCGGACGCAAGGGGGTCAGACAGCTCAGAGGGGTCAGGAAGGTCAAAGAGGGCTGCGCGACGTGCCACGTCAGAGACCTGCGGCTTGAAGCTCGACCTTCCCCAGTTGGGATCATCGGGCTTCTCGGGACGCTTGCGCGGAGTCGGGGCGGCGGGGCGCGTGGATCCAAGATCATCGTCAGGCGTAGTGGTAAGGCCGGAGTCGTCCTTCTCGCCAACGCCATGTCCCTCAAAGCGGTCAAGCATGCTCGCAAGCTTCTTGCGGTCAAAGAAGTGGGTCTTCTCGGGCACGGAGGCAGTTGCATCGGCATCTGCGGGGGCCTCGGCGGGAGCTGGTGCGGCAGCGGTGGAGTCCGCGCCGCCCATGGGGGTGGCAACGGGCTCGGTGCTTGCATCCGCTACGTGAGAGACCGATGGCCTGGGAAGGCTCTCGGTAGAATCCGCAGCCCCGACCTGAGTCTGGGCGTCGATGCGCTCACCGGTGCGCACAGGACTACCGGGCAGCTCGGTAGTCTGGTCGGCGTCGATCGAGGAAGACCTCATGCTCTTGGAGGAGTCGACGTACTCAATCTCGCAGTCGGCAGGAAGGATGCCCAGGGCGGCAATGACGTCCTTGCCATGACGGATGCCAACGACCTCCTCGGACTGAGGTGCGGGTGCAGCGGCGGCAGAGGTCTCTGCAGCCCCTGCTGCCTGTGCAGCATCAGCTTGTGCAGCCTCTTCGGCCTGGGCGGCCTCCTTCTCGCGCTGCTCCCTCTCGATGGCACGCTGGGAGACGGGCTTCTCGCCAGAGGGTCGAACGTTCTCGAGGACGCCAAGAAGTGCCGCTACCGAGGACTTGTTGTCGTTAGAACCCAGCGAGCAGGTGGAGAACTTCTGATAGATGCCATCCGCGCCAAAAGCTACGGGCGGAATGGCGAGCAGGACGCCTGCAACCCAAAGAACCGAGCGAAGGGGTGCGGGCAGGAAGGAGAACGCTTGGAACAGCGCACAGAGGGTGACTGCTGGGACAAGCCACTTAAGCGCCTTGCGAAGCATGGGAACGTAACGGGAGAGGGGGCTTCCGTACAGGAAGCTGTCATGCGGAGAATCATAGTGGGCAACAACGACTATTGGCCTGTTTCCCTTGGCAACCAGCTCGCCCGTCGCATGGTGCACGGCAACCACGTTCTGGCTGCGTGCCGTGGGACCAAGCTTGGAGAGGAAGTCCCCGCCGATTCCAAGGCCATCGAGGATGAGCAGAACACCTGGCACCAGTGCCAAAACGACTCCCAGGGCAGAGATGCCCGTGCCCGAGAGGATGACCCCCACAAACATCAGCACGAGAAGCACGCACCGCACGAAGCGCCCGCTGCCGGGAGCATCGAACTCCTCGACGTTGACGTCGACGTCATGCTTCTTCATGAGGTCCGCAATAGTCTGAGCCGCCTGGAGCTCCTCCTGGCTGTTCGCAGGGGAGATGCCAATCTGGTCCTCCAGGTAGTCCAAATAATCATGTGTCATGGCCATGCTGTACGTCCTCCGCTGGTCACGCAGCCGTTTAGGTCGCGAGAATGCGCATATGCGGTATTGAGTATACGTCTTGAGGGACAGCGATATCACCCCGGCACCCCCTGGACGGTCGTCTGCACGGCAATTCCCCCACAACGAGACCACATGCGGCACCGTTCATCATGGTGCTCGGGTCCTGCATATTTCTCCGCGCGCACAACTCGCCGGGTTCCCTCCTTTCGACTATCGTCTAAACGTGATGGCGCACACGCAACGGCATGGGCCACGCGTCTACGTGGGCCGCCAAAGTAGAAGCGGGAGGACTGGGTTGGACGAACGAGAAGGCTATTCGGCGCTTTCGAAGGATGACGAGCAGGCAACGAGGATTGCCTCGCTCGCACTCGCCTTCATGAGCTCGGACACCATAAGCGATGACACCATCTGGCACTCGTTCTATCCGGACCTCACCAAGCCAGACTCATATCGCACTGCCTTTCGGCGGGATAGGGCTGCGCTCGCCGAATGCGGCATCATGGTGAGCCGTGCCGAAGGCCAAGAAGCGCTCTGGCGCGTGGATAGTGCTTCGTTTGTCGAGAGCACCGAGCTCTCGGACGAGGATGCCATGGCGCTTGACGTTGCCTGTCTCCCGCTTGTCGACGATCCGGACTTCCCCTACGGCGCCGAGCTTCGCATAGCGCTCTCGAAGATCGACGATGCCTTCGACTACCCCGTATCAGTATCTCTACCTGTCGAGGAGAGGATTCCCAGCAGGCAGCTTGCGACCCTTCAGGAGTGCAACCTCTCCGGGCAGGCCGCGCAGATAGACTACGTACGCGCCGATGGGACAACGGTCCAGCGCCTAGTTGCTCCCTATGGCTTCTTTGGCATGCGCGGTCATCTCTATATGGTGGCACCGTCTATCGACGAGAGAGGCATCGCCGTCAAGGGCTCCGCCCACACGTATCGCATCGACCGCGTCCGTCGGGCTTCTAGGGATGCGGGGCTGTCCTTCGAGATTCCGGAGGACTTCGACGTTCGTGACTGGCAGAAGCTGCCGTTCCAGCTCGGGCCAGTCACGTGCGAGGGGGTGTTTGCCATACCGGCAGAGTCGGCACATGAGTTTTCCCAGGTCACACTAGGCAAGGGTACGCTCTTCGAACCAGATGGCACCTCTGGTACCAAAGCCAATGCGGATAATGGCCACTCTCCCGCATCCCTCCTTTGGCGCGTAGAGATAAGCAGCGTTGAGGATGCGGCATCGTGGGCCATCGCGGAGGACGCCACGCCCATCGCACCGGCAGAGCTCGTCTCTGCCTGGCGCTCCAAGCTCAAGGGGGTCGTTGCATATGGCTAGTCGCAGGCAGGGCGCTGGTCGCAAGGGAGGTCTGCAAGAGGCCCGTGAGCTTGTTGCCATCATCTCGTCGCTCGACCACACAGGCGACAGCTTGGACGTGAAGACCATAGCCGGCCGTCTGGGAATCAGCGAGCAGGACGCCCGTCATCGCATGGATCTCATCCTTGCCGCGGGAGGCGAGGGCGCAGCGATTCTCCCTCTCTCCGAAGGCCAGGACAGCGGCCGCCTCACGCTCGAGGGTAGCTCTGGCAGCCACGCGAGAAGGCTTCGTCTCACCAGGTCAGAGACCGTCGCCGTTAGGGCGGCCCTCGACCAAATGGAAATCCCCGCAAACGCGCCCCTACGCCAGAAGATCGCGGCATCGCTCTCTTCTCAGCACCCCACCAACGGCCGAGCAATGGCGACATCCAGCGAGAAGACCCCTACGACAGGCAATCCACACACGGCCGAAGCGCTGCTTCAATGCTCCAAGGCCATAGCTCAGCTCGGCATGCTCGACTTCTCGTACCAGGGCGTTGCAGACAAGGCTCCGCGGAGGCGGCACGTGGATCCGCGCGGGCTGCGCAACGCAGATGGCGTCTGGTACCTTGACGCCTACGACCCCTCGCGCCAGGGCGAGCGCGTCTTTCGCCTTGACCGCATGACGGATGTGCTCATTGCGCCGGGAGAAGAGCTTCCCCCAGAGCCCCAGAGGGCCAGCACCGAGCGGGAGGTTCGCATCTTCTTTCGCGATAGGCGCTACCTCGAGCTTCTCGCATGGCCAGGTCTACGCGTAGAGCGCGACGAGGGATCCGCGGTCTTTGCGCGCATTCCCTACTACGGCGGCGAATGGCTGCCGCGGCGCATTGCGGCTTGCGCTGCCACCGCATCCACAATCGACCGCGAGGTCAATGCCCTCGCGGTCGACTATGCCCGTCGCAAGTTGGGAAAACAGTAGCGCCTGCGCCTATCGCTCGTGCGTCGAGCGCCACATCTCTATGTAGCGGCCCACGTTCTCGGTCTCGAGCATGGTCACGCTCTTTGAGGGTAGCGAACCTGTGAACGCCCGGCCGTAGCGCTTCTGAACAACGCGCGAGTCCGCAAGCACCAGCACGCCCCGATCGCTCGACGTGCGGATAAGGCGCCCCGCAGCCTGCTTCACCGAGATAACCGCCTCGGGCAGTGAGTAGCGCCACCACGCGCGGTCCTCGCGCAGGTCGCGCTCGCGAACGATGGGGTCGTTGGGACTCGCAAACGGCAGCTTGGGGATGACCACGCACCTCAGCGTGTCACCGGTGGCATCAAAGCCCTCCCAGAACGAGCGTAGCGCGAGAAGCGACGTGCGCTTCTCAGCCAGAAACTGCTGGCGCAGACGTCGCGGAGAGGAGCCACGCTCCTGGCACACCAACGCCAGCCCCACCTTGGTCAGGCGCGGCTCTAGTGCAGTGTACACGCGTTCCATGTCACGCCTATTTGTGAACAACGTGAGGACCGAGCCATCCATAGAACGATGCACGCTGTAGAGAAGCTCAACAAGTGCGTCCAGGTAATTACTATCGTTTGGCGCGGGCATATCTTTGGTCACAATGACCGACATGCTCTTATCGTAATCAAAACTTAAATCAAGTCGCACGTCTTTGTGCATACTTGCGGGCAGCCGGTCGAGACCAACCGCATGGTCAAAGTGTGAGAAGTCGTCCCTCACTGCCATGGTTGCCGAGGTGAACACCACGCTCTTCATCTCGGGCAGCCAGTTCTGGGCAAGGTCTGCCCCCACATCAAGCTTCTCGGCAAGGAGCTTCTCGGCGCCAATGCGTCGCTTGGAGCGATACAGCTCCGCGGAGTACACGTACGTCTGGTCCTCTCCGCCCAGGATGAGGCGCAGGCTCTCGAGCAGCTCAGACACAAAGCGCCCGGACTCCGTGAGGTCCGCGGCAAGCTGCGGCGCGACCTCCGCAAGCTTCTCCTCGGCCTCACCCAGGTTCTTTGCCGCCTCATCCAGGTGCGCCACGGCAGTAGACCCAGTCTCCGCAACGGCACCCCACTGCGACGTCTCCCGGACCTTATCATCAATCCAAAGGGTCACCATGTCATAACCGCCATCGCCTCTGGCAAGCGTGCCGAGCTCGTGCACCGCCATGAAGAGGTCGGCCGTAGAAACTGCCGCGCGCGAGACGGACGCCGCGGTCTTGGTGAGCAGCCCCTGCACAAGCGTGGCCCCTTCGAGCTTGGACACCGAGACGGATGTCATCACCGTGTGCAGCGCGCCGCTCTTGGTGCCGCCAAGCAGCTCAAATGCCGCACGCGCAGCGTCGCCGGAAACCTCGTGCGCCCACTGGCGCCGGGCCTCACCCTCGAAGGAGTGGGCCTCGTCGACCACCCAGTGGCGAATGGGCGGCAGAATCTTTCCCTCGGCGGCAACGTTACGAAGCAGCAGCGAGTGGTTGGTCACCACCACATCACCGCTGGCAGCACGGCGGCGCGCGCCATGGACCAAGCACTCGTTGGGAAAGTACGGGCAACGCGTGCGCAGACACTCGTTGGGAGTGGTCGTGAGCATCTGTCGCGGCACGTACCGCCAGCGAATTCCCAGCGCGTCCAGATCGCCGTCAGGAGACTGGCAGGCGAACGCATACGTCACGGCAATGGCCGTAAGCATGTCGCCCGCGATGGCGTTGTCCGAGCGGCCGTCGTTTCGTGCCAGCTCAAGCGGCAGGTCCTCCACGGCAGCGCGGTCGAGCCTGTGCAGGCACGGGTAGTGCTCGTAGCCCTTCAGGCTGTGGAAGGTGAGCCCTTTTGGCAGCGCATGGGCAAGTGCCGGCAGCTCGTGGGAGACAAGCTGGTCGGTAAGGGCGTTGGTCTTTGTCGCAATGCCTACGGTCACGTTGTTGCGCTGGGCAAAGAGGACCTCTGGCAGCAGGTAGGCAATGGACTTTCCAACACCCGTACCCGCCTCTATTGTCCGGTGTGTCGAGGTGGCAAGCGCGTCTCGTACCTCGAGCGCCATCGAGACCTGCTCTGGGCGCGTCTCGTAGTTCTCGTACATGCGTCCGACTATGCCGCCCGCGGTGAACTCGTCCCTAATGGTCTCTGGGGTTGGGGCGACAAGCGGCCCATCGCTCTCGGCAGCGTCTGCGCGCTGCCGCGTCTCCTCGCGGGAGACCAGCCCGTGACGCAGTGCCTTGAGCGAGAAAGGCTCGGGGCCCCTCTCGACGGCAAGGTGCGCAATGACGGGCCTAAAGGGCCACTCTACCTGGGGATGCATCTCGGAGAGCTTGCCCAGGAGCCCTGCTGGCAGGTCAGAGAGCCCAAGCAGGATGATGCGCCACATGCCACAGAGCGCGTCAACGTCGTCGCCGGCGCGGTGCGTGACCGAGTCGCAGCCAAACGCCTCTGCCATGTCAGAGAGTCGGTGGGACGAGAGGCGCGGAAGCGCGATGCGCGAGAGCGCAAGCGTGTCAATCCAGGTGTCAGACACCTCGGAGCCTCCGCGTACGCTCTCGATGAAGGTGCGGTCGAAGGTCGCATTGTGTGCCAGCACAGGGGAGCCGCCCACAAAGTCTGCCAGGGCGCGCACGGCCTCCTCGGGGCTGGGTGCGCCCGCGACATCTATGTCGCGTATGCCCGTAAGGCGCTGGATCTCTGGCGGAATCGGCCTGCCGGGATCGACAAAGGTCTCAAAGCGGTCGACCGCCTCACGGCCAGAGAGCCGCGCGGCGGATATCTCTATGAGCTCACAGTCCTTGAACGAGAGGCCCGTAGTCTCTGTGTCGAGCACAACGATGTCCTCTTCAAGCAGGTCAAACCCATGGGTGTGGGCCCGCTCGGCAAGGCTTAGGTAGTTGGCACGAATGTCCTCGGGCGTTCCAGGAAGAAGCAGCCGCTCGAGGGCGGCTGCAGTTCGTTCCATGTTCTTGTCTCGCTCGCCAGCACCGGCAAGAGCCATGCTATGCCTCCGACTTCCCATGAGCTTCAAGCGCATACTCCACGAACTTCTTGCAGAGCTCGGGGAACTCGATTCCACCGTGGCGGGCGGAATCGGGCAGGAGGCTGTTCTCGGTCATGCCAGGAATGGTGTTGGTCTCGAGAATCACCGGAGTGCCGTCCTTGCGCACAATGAAGTCGCTGCGCGAGGCACCCAGGCAGCCAAGGGCGCGGTGGGCACGAAGGGCCAGCTCCTGGGCAAGGGCATAGACGCCAGCCTCCAGACGGGCGGGAATCACGTGGTGCATCGACGATGGCTCGTACTTCACCTTGAGGTTATAGAACTCCGCACCGGTCACGATCTCGACAATGGGCAGAGCCTTTGGATCATCATTGCCAATCACGGGAACGGTGATCTCGGTGCCAGTGACGCACTCCTCGATGAGAACGCGGTCTCCGCCGGCCGATGCCCGCTCGACGGCCTCGCGAAGCTGAGAAGCGCTGGTCACGCGCGTAACGCCAAAGCTCGAGCCGTTGGCTGCCGGCTTCACAAAGAGCGGCAGCCCAAGCTCGTCCACGATGCGGTCGGTGTCGTCATCTGTGAGCTTTGTGCCAGCTGCAACGTCGGTTCCGCGCGGCGTGGGGATGCCAGCCTGGCGGTAGAGGGTCTTGGCAATCTCCTTCTCGGTGCTCACGGCGCTCCCAAGCACACCCGAGAAGGTGTAGGGCATGTGCAGAATCTCGAGGAGGCCCTGGATGCACCCATCCTCGCCGTAGTGTCCGTGCATGGCGACAAAGGCCACGTCGTAACCGCCGGCAACGAGCTTTGACACAAACTCGCCATCTGCGGCATCGAGCAGGTCAACACCCCTGAAACCCGCCTCGGTGAGCGCCTTCTGGCACGCGCGCCCAGAGTCCAGGGAAATTTTCTTCTCGTCAGACCAGCCGCCGGCGATAACGACAACCTTGAGGCCCAACACGTCCTGACTTGTCATGTGCTCTCCCTCGCATCTCTCCGCCGTGCGGTAGACTCAACTCACACGGAGACAGTAACCCAAAGAGGATACTCCACCACACCATACGACAAGGGCAAGGGGCCAGAAATGCAGACGGAAGACGTCAACCGAAACAACGAGAAGCTCGACCTAAGAAACTGTACGCGCGGCCAGCTTGAGACCCTTCTCGCAGAGCTGGGCCAGCCCAAGTTCCGTGCAAAGCAGATCGAGGACTGGGTATGGGTCAAGAACGCCACCTCACTCGACCAGATGACCAACCTGTCGAAGGCGCTGCGAGCCGAGCTTGCGGACTACGTCACGCTCGGAGGCGTCGAGGAGGTAGCACGACAGGTCTCGCAAGACGGTAGCCGCAAGTACCTGCTTCGTTTTCCTGATGGCGTTGCCGTTGAGTGCGTTGGCATGCCCTCGAAGAACCGCCTTGCCGTGTGCGTGTCCACTCAGGCAGGTTGTGCCATGGGCTGCGCGTTCTGCGCAACCGGCGCCTCGGGCCTTACCCGCTCGCTGACGGCTGGTGAGATTTACGAGCAGGTCATGCATGTGCGCGATGACTTCAACACGCGTGTTACCAGCGTGGTAATGATGGGGCAGGGCGAGCCCATGATGAACTATGACGCCACGCTTGCCGCTCTGCGGCGCCTCAACTCCCCTGAGGGAGCAGGCATTGGCGCACGTCACCTTACGGTGTCCACGTGTGGCGTTATCCCTATGATTAAGCGTTTTGCCAATGAGCCCGAGCAGTTTACGCTCGCCGTCTCGCTTCACTCCGCCAACCAGAGCACGCGCAACATCCTCATGCCTGGTGTCAAGAAGTACTCCCTCATCCACCTCTATGACGTGATGGGCGAGTATGTTGACAAGACTGGACGCCGTCCCACCTACGAGTACGCGCTTATCCAGGGCGTCAACGACAACGAGGACGAGCTTGGAGCCCTATGCGACTTCTGCCGTGGCACCCTGGCGCACGTAAACATCATTCAGCTCAACGAGGTTCCCGGCTCAAAGCTCAAACCCGCTAGCCCTGAGCGAGCCGAGGAGTTTGTTGCTCGTCTGGCTTCCGTTGGTGTGGAGGCTACCATCAGAAACTCCCACGGCGCTGACATCGACGCCGCATGCGGTCAGCTTAGGCAGCGTATGCAGGAGCTGTAAGCCGTTTAGCGCTTTACTTGAAGGGGAGGCAGTCACTCATAGTGATCGTCTCCCCTACATTAGAACATATGTTCTTAATTATCTCTTCCTACCGCTTCCGTAGATTCCCTAGTATCCAAGGTCTTTCCATTGCTGCATGGTTGTCTGGACGTTAGGTAGAGGTCCATCATCTGGCATAACGTCACCTCTCACCGAGTTAATAACCTCGTTTATGCGCTCGTAGGAGGTCTTAACCGTCTCCATCATCTTCTTAATATTCTGCTTGGCCTCGTCCGTGAGTACCTCTTTGTAGACCACATAGCCAACACCAGCAGCAGTCGCGATGACTACCACACCACGAAGTAGTTTCTTCATTCCTACTCCTAGTCCCTCGTGAGAAGGTCGACAAGGTGGGCGAGCGCATCCTCGTCCTCGAACTCAATCTCCACCTTGTTCCTTCCACGGACGGTCTTAACCTTGACGTTGGTATCCAGTGCCAGTCTCATCTGTCTTGCCGCACGCTTGAAAGACTGGGGTACAGGCTGGCGATGCACTGGCTCCGCATGACTGTTGTCAGAAAACAGTGGTGCAAGGGTTTCTGTCTGTCGTACCGACAAACCCTGAGCAACGACTTTCTCTGCAAGACGAATTCGTCCCTCCTCAGAGGGGACAGCAAGGATTGCTCGTGCGTGCCCAGCGGTCAGCTTGCCCTCACTCATAAGCTGCTGGACTTCGTCAGGAAGGTCAAGCAGTCGAAGCGTATTAGTTATCGCAGACCTCGACTTTGAGACGAGACGGGCTACCTCTTCCTGGGTGAGACCATTATTCTCAAGCAACTGTTTGTATCCCTGTGCCTCCTCAATAGGGTTGAGGTCAGAGCGCTGGAGGTTCTCGATAAGTGCGAGTTTGAATACGTCCTCATCACTAATGTCTCTGATGACGACAGGCACCTCGTCTAGACCCGCAAGTTTTGCTGCCTGGTAGCGACGCTCGCCTGCAACTATCTCGTAGGTAGTTCCTTTTTTACGCACGATAATGGGCTGAAGTATGCCATTCTGCTTGATGGAATCGGCAAGCTCAGCAAGCTCATCAGGATTGAAGTTCTTGCGTGGCTGACCTTTGTTCGGTTTAATCTTGGTAATTGGCAACGTTGAATCTGCGGCTGGAGCACCTACCTCTGCGTTCGCTTCGCCCATCAGTGATTCAAGTCCCTTGCCCAAACCAGACTTCTTAGCCACGGCGAATCACTTCCTTAGCAAGTTTAGTATAGGCAGAAGCGCCCTTGCTCATTCGTGCATACATCGTTACCGGCAAACCATGGCTCGGTGCCTCTGCAATCTTGACGTTGCGCGGAATGTACGTTTTGAATATCTGCTTGCCAAAGTAGTTTTCGCATTCCTCAACTACCTGGTGGGAGAGCGTCGTTCGCGTGTCATACATAGTCATGACAACACCAAATATCGAGAGTGAAGGATTAAGGCGACTCTTAACCATCTTCATTGATTCAATGAGCTTTGTAACACCCTCTAGGGCGTAATACTCGCACTGAATAGGAATCAGCAGTTGATCTGAAGCAACGAGTGCATTGATTGTGAGTAATCCAAGTGATGGGGGGCAATCGATAAAGACGTAGTCAAATTCTTCCTTAATCTTATCGACAACGCTTTTGAGGATGCTTTCGCGCGCCATTGCAGATACAAGCTCTATTTCTGCGCCCGCTAGTTGAATCGTTGCAGGAGCTACAAAGACTCTATCCTCAACTGTATCGACAATTACATCCTCAATTGGGAAGTCTTGGAGCAAGACATCATACATATCGTGCTCAAGATCTTCCTTCTCGATGCCATATCCGCTTGTTGTGTTCCCCTGAGGGTCTAAATCGATTACTAGTACCTTCTTCTTAGCCTCTCCAAGCGCTGCAGAAAGGTTTATCGCCGTCGTTGATTTTCCAACGCCGCCTTTTTGGTTGATAATCGCAAAAACTTTCGTATCTCTATTGGTAAATCCGCGTTTTACGTCTTGAAAGCCCACGAATGACCCCCAATTGCCGAGTATGTTTACGTCTAAACTGTGTTTGCTCACCAATGTGGTGTGTGACAATCATAGGGTATTGTTTCACGTGAAACTTCGAGAATCTTTTTCGAATCATCCATGTTTTCTACTCTGGCTAGTCAACATGCTTGTTTCACGTGAAACACTACTGGCCTGAAGTCTTTGTTTCAAAGTAATGCATATATCACTAATCTTCAATGGCTGAGCTATATGCCAAACATCGTCAATTACAAGGCGTTTCACGTGAAACATCGAAAATTTTGCTCCCCATTCGATATTGAAAACCTATCCAACTACAAGAAAGTGAAATTGCGAGTCTGAGATTCGACGATATCGTTTCACGTGAAACGTCCAAAATTGTCTCTCTAGGTTATATTACGACTTACTGAATACGAGAAGCTTCGATTGTCAGTCTTATCTAGAATGAAGCTGTTTCACTTATAACGGGATTAATGCCAAACTGAAGACAACAGTGACACCTAGGGTTGATCCTTAAAGCAGTAAAGCAAATCATGAGTCGTGTTTCACGTGAAACAGCGGAAATCAACCGCGTCATAGAAATGCGACTCTCACCGATGCAGTCCGGTGAGAGTCGCAACATATCTGTCCACAAGGCTTGGAAGTAATCAAATACTTACAGGGAATTACTGGAGTCCAAGGGGATTCCTCTTTGCCATGCCATTCTGACGTGGAAGCTTGATACGAGGGTTGCCAGTCTTTGTATATGCAAGAATGGTTCTGTGTCCAAGCTCATGAGGGAGATCATATTCAAACCGCCCTGATTCCTCAAGCCCGCAAATGTTTGCAGCACGAGAAGCAGCTTGAGGCTCCTCATCGCTAGGGTTGCCCTTGCCAAGAAGAAGCGTACCGTTCCTTCTCAAGCAAGGGGTAGCATATTCAATGAGAACATTCGTTTGGGCAACAGCACGAGCAACAACAACATCAAATCGAAAGTGACAAACTTCAGGAACTTCCTCAGCACGTGCATGTAGGCACAAGACACGATCAGAGAGCTCGAGCGCATTAGTAAACTCTTTAACGGCATTGACCTTCTTGCCAACAGAGTCGATGAGAGTGCTCTGACAACCACTCACAATTGTGAGAGGCAATCCTGGATAGCCAGCTCCAGTACCAACATCTAATAGCTTCTCGCCTGGCCCCAATACAGTGGGGTTATGAGCAATAAACAACAGAGAGTCGAGAATATGGAGGACAATGGCCTCATGTTCGTTGGTAATCCTTGTGAGATTAATAATTTGGTTCTTCTCATCAACGAGCTCTAAATGTCGAATGAGTAGCTCGACCATTTCTGGGGTCACAGTAAGCATCGAAAGGTCTGTATCAGAGGCAAGAAGCTCAAGCAACTCATCCTTAAGAACCTCGTGGGAAGTATTGGCCATCTTCACTCCTTATATCAAAAACTAATGGCTCCATAGAGAGATATATATTGCCAAAAACTCACGAATCAAAAGATTTTGGCAAGAAAAAAGGGAGGGTGACTATCTCACCCTCCCAAACTGTAGCGCATGTAGAAACAATGAGAGCTGGACTACAGCTTAACCGGCGTCACAACAACGTACCGATCAGGGTCATCGCCCTCAGAGTGTGTGGTGACCTCGGGATCATCACGCAGCGCAAGGTGAACCAAACGACGGTCGTACGCATTCATGGGAGCAAGCTTGACGCTGGAACCATGACTCTTGGCACGAGAAGCAGCATTGAGGGCCATCTGCTCAATCTTCTTCTTTGCACGGCTGCGGTAGCTCTCAATGTCAACAACAATGGGATAGTAGAACTTGAGACGGCTGCTCAAAAGCGTGGAGATAACCGTTTGCAGAGCCTCAAGCGTGCGACCGTGGCGGCCAATGAGGACGGCAAGGTCTCCACCGCTCACATCAAGAATGAGCTCGCCCTCATCGCCATCGTACTCGTCAATGGACGAGTGCGTCTCACCAAAGAGATTGAGAATTCCGCGCAGGTACTCAACGGCAACATCGGCAATACGGTCGGTCTCGTCATCAGTCAGAGCAACGCCAGCCTCGTAGTGCTCACGAATCTGGGCGAACTCGTCATTAGGAGAGCCCTGCGCAGCGGTATCGCCAGAGACAACCTCCTCAGACTCGACTACCTCGTCGAGGATTCCTTCCTCCATCACAAACCTCCAAAACAGGTAGGTATATAGCAAAGTAAATATAACTAATAATGCATATAGATAACATTATTAGTAAGAATGATGAATGTAGAACCTCAGAAGTTAGTTCTTCTTGTGCGGGCGGGGCTTCTTCTCCTTGCGCACTACGTCAACGGTGACGGAGGACTGGTTCTGCATGCTCTGCTCAGCCTCTGCCTTGGCCTTCTCCATAACCTTACGCGTCACGAAGTACTGCTGCACAATGCCCCACAGCGCAGAGGCATTGTAGTAGAGGACAACACCGGCGGGAATGCTCCAGCCAAACCAGGCCATCATCACGGCCATGATGGCACCCATACCGAGCTGCTGCTTGCGCTGGTCCTCGGACACCTGGCCAGAGTTAATGGCCATCTGCAGGAACGTGAGGACACCAAAGAGAATGACGAAGAAGATGTAGATAGCAGCAGGACCCCAGCCTTCGGAGCTGATCATGCCACCTGCAGATCCAGCGAGCGAAGGGATGATGCCGTAGAAGCTTGCATCCGAGGGGATGCGGTCACGAGCCACCGTAAATAGCGCGAAGAAGACAGGCATCTGGAGTAGCACAGGCAGGCAACCCATAACGGGGTTGAAGTGGATGTCAGAGTAGAGCTTCTGCATCTCCTGAGCCTGGAGCTCGGGGTCATCGGCGTACTTGGCCTGCAGCTCCATGATCTTGGGTTGTGCGGCCTGCATACGAGCCGAAGACTCAACCTGCTTGTTCATCAACGGCATGATAAGCACGCGGATGATTACGGTAAGGATGATGATTGCGAGTCCCCAGTCCCCGCAGAATCCCTCAATGCCCGCGAGCACGCCGGCGAGAAAGTCAATAATCCAATCCCACATGGTTCCTCCGTGTGTGTCCCCAAACAGTTAGGGAACGGGGTCGTATCCACCGGCGTGGAGGGGATGGCACCGCAAGATGCGCCTCACGGCAAGCCACCCGCCCTTCGCCAGACCGTACTTGACTATGGCCTGTCGAGCGTACTCCGAGCAGGTTGGTGTGTAGATGCAGTGCGGCAGGAACAAAGGCGAGATGCGACGCTGGTAGAACCTAATGGCCCTCGTAGCGGTACGCGAAAGTGCAGACTCCCCCTTGGACTCAGCCACACACCACACCGGCCCTCTCGAGCAACCTCTCAAGGGACGTCGCCACGCGCTCGGGGGAGCTGTCATGGGTCTTGTCGGTCGAGAAGAGGATTACGTCGTAGCCGTCACGCGGTAGCGAACAAGCGCGTGCTGCCTCTCGCAGGACGCGCTTGCACCTATTTCTGTAGACGGCGTTTCCAAGCCTTTTTGGCGCAACGAAGGCGACCTTCGCCAGGTCGCCTTCGCTCGTTGGCACCACTCGAATGCGCAGTAACGCGTCGTTGTAGCGCTTCCCGCGCGAGAAGACCCTCTCAAATTCGGCACGCGATTTGATGGTCTCCATGATGGTGTGTTAGACGGTGAGCTGCTTGCGGCCCTTAGCACGACGACGTGCGAGAACCTTGCGGCCGCCCTTGGTGGCCATACGGGCACGGAAACCGTGGGTCTTGGCGCGCTTACGCTTGTTGGGCTGATACGTACGCTTCATGATGTATTCCTCCCATACGGGTCTAATGTCTTGAGCACTAAGCCCAAAGATTGTAAGGGTCTCTCCGTCAAGATGTCAATTTAATGCAGAATAACTGCACGGATTCTCGGTGGGTTGTCTCATGGTAAGGCTCAGCGCTGGCGCGCCAGTCGCAGAAATGCAGTGCAAGAAATCTTCCATGAGACGAAAAGAACGTACCAACCTGCTGACAACTTTCGTCCTGATGCTATGATTTTCCAGCCGGTATTTCACGTTTAGACCCAGTTATCAACCGTGTTTCATCCTTTGTTGAAAACTTTCGTTCACATAGAAATCCAAGTGAAAGTTTTCATCCAAGGTTCAAACGTGGTTGAAAAGTCAGAGCTGGCGAAAAGAATCAAGAGGTAAAGCGGGATGGACCACGCGTTCTATCCGTTCGTAGACAACACGCCCCAGGACGCGGGCGAGAAGGACGAGAAGTCCACAGAGAGTTCCCAGGGCGAAGGCGGCAGCAACGCCTCCCAGGGCGAGCTTGGGGCTGTGCGCTATCCCGCCCGCATCGCCATCTACGACGACGCGGCGGCCGCCCCGCGCGTGGTGGTCATCGAGCCAACGGACATTCGCAGTTACCTCGAGGAGATCACGGCAACCGTTAACCGCCTCGCGCACGAGCAGGGAAGCACTATTCCCTTCACCGTGATTCGCGAGATTGTCGAGAACTTCATTCACGCCTACTTCATCGCGCCCACCATCACGATCCTCGACGAGGGCAACACGCTGCGCTTCTCGGACCAAGGCCCAGGCATTCAGGAGAAGGACCTGGCCATGGAGTACGGCACGACCTCCGCAACCGAGGAAATGAAGCACTACATTCGTGGCGTTGGGTCGGGCCTCCCGTACGTACAGCAGTACATGACCGACAAGGGCGGTAGTCTCACCATAGAGGACAACATCTCTGGCGGGACCGTCGTGACAATTTCCACCAGGCCCAAGGAGGATGCCGAGAGGCGCGCCGCACCGGGAAGGACCGCGGGGACGGCGCCACAACAAGTACAACCTCAGATGCCACAGGGGTACGGACAGGTTCTATACCCCACACAGCAGGCACCAGGTGGCTACCAGCAACCCTACATGCCAGGCTACCAGCAGTTCTACCAGCCAGCGCAGACCCAGGTCCAGCAGGGTTTCTACCCCCAGCAGGGCTACCCGCACCCGGCCTACCAGCAGCAGGTACCCGTGCCCGCGCCTGCGCCCGCACCAACCCCCGCACCCGCGGACGAGCAGCAGCCTCCCGCATGGGCTGCCGAGCTTGGACGCATCAACCTCTCGGACCGCTCGCAGACCATTCTCGAGTACCTCTCGGCGCACGAGATGGTTGGCCCTACTGAGCTCGTGCGGACCTATGGCAGGTCTGCACCCACGTGGTCGCGCGAGCTTGCCAACATGGTGCAGATGGGAATCCTCAAGAAGGTCGGCCAGAAGTACTACCTCACGCAGCTTGGGCAGAGCTTCGTGTAAGTCGTTTGACCTTCTCGCCAGCCTATACGTAGGGTTTTCAACATTTCTCGTAGTTCTCGACGCCTGCAAGGTTCATAAGGCAGAGTTTTCAACATTTTCCTTATAATGGGCTATTGCACGAGACAGGGGGGCGCAACATGCGCCCGCAGACGCCGAGAGGGACACGCAGGCATGGGACCAGAGATTGACTCAGATACCGAGGCATTGTGGCAGGACATGTTTGACCTGGTAAGCAAGCGTCACCTGCCTGGCTCGGTCATGGCAATGCTGCGCAGCTGCGTACCCGTGTCGCTCGACCCCGGCGTGCTCCACGTAGAGACGCACAGCCGCACGGTTAAGAACCGTCTCTCGAAGAACCTCGACATTATCAACGAGTGCCTCACCGAGGCAGCCTTCGAGCCAACTGCGCTCGACCTCTCCTTTGTACAGGACCCCGACGCGGCACCGCTCACAACAAGCTCGGCAGTGACACCCGAGGAGGCTCGCAGGTGGATGGCGCCGTCTCCTCAGGCAGTGGCTCCCATACCAACACCGGCGCCCGCGCCGCAACCACGGGCCCCCGAGGACGCGTGGCTCGACGACAACGCTGCAAAAGAGGCTGCCGGCCACGAGCGGCGAGCAGCAAACCCGCTGGTAGATGACATCTCGGAGATGGATTCCAAGCTCACCTTCGACCGCTTTGTCGTAGGCGACGAGAACACCTTCGCCTACCAGGCCGCGCTCCAGGTGGCAAACGGTGAGAACCGCACCTACAACCCCCTCTTCATCTACGGCAAGAGCGGCCTGGGAAAGACGCACCTCCTGCGCGCCATCCAGAACTACATCTCGGCGAACGACCCCACGCGCGTCTGCGTGTACAAGGACGGCTCATCCTTCATCACCGACTACACCACGGCCATGTCGCACCGCGAGAGGTCGGCGCCAGACATTCTGCGCGACAACTACTACGACATCGACGTCCTTATCATCGACGACATCCAGAAGCTCGCCGGTAAGGCAGGCACCATCGACTTCTTCTTCGATGCCTTCAACCACCTCACAAGCGCCGGCAAGCAGATCGTGCTGGCAGCGGACCGCTCTCCCTCGCAGCTGGGCGCCGAGGGGGCCTTCGACGAGCGCGTGACGAGCAGGCTGGACTCGGGCTTCTCGACATCGATCCAGGTACCAAACTACGAGCTCAAGCTGCGCCTCATCACCACCTTCTGCGAGCGCATGCACGAGGACGCAGCCGAGGGGCACGTAGGGCTTGCCATCACGGGCACCATCTCGAAGGAGAACATAAGCTACATGGCCGAGCGCGCGGGCACCAACATCCGCGTGATCGAGGGCTTCTGCCAGCGCTGCCTCATCGCCGAGACCCACCGCGAGCAGCGCGGCGAGGAGCTCTCGCGCGAGGACATCAACCGACTCGCCAAGGAGTCGTGGCCAAACGGCGAGAAGCAATACAAGATTGAGGAGATCCAGCGCGCGGTGGAGCAGTACTTCGACATCTCACACTCGGACCTCGTGGGCGAGAAGCGCAACAAGGACATCATGAATGCCCGCCACATCGCCGTGTGGCTCTCCAAGGAACTCTGCGACGCCACCTACGCCGAGATTGGCGAGCACTTTGGCGGCAGGAGTCATGCCACGATGCTCAACAGCATCCGCGTGGTGGACAAGAAGCGCAAAGAGGACAAGATTTACCACGATCGCCTGGTGCAGATCCGCGACAACATCACCGAGAACACGTAGGTCAAAAAGATGGGAGAAAGGCGTAAGAAAACCCTCGAAAAGTGGGTGCACAATGTAGAGAGAGTTATCGACACGCCTTCGACCGTCGAGAACCGCAGGCTCAAAGAAGACGAGCCAAAAGATTTGTTATGGCATCTACCAGCGAGTTTGCGAGTTCTCGACTTTTAGACAGGCCTTATTACTACTATTGCTTTTATATATAGATAAAGAACTAATAGATAAGAGAGGGCAGCCATGAGGTTCACCGTAAGTCAGTCTTCGCTTCTCAAGGCACTGTCAGTCGTTGCCAAGGGCATGGGGACAAACTCAACCCTTCCCTTGCTCTCGGGCATCTACATCAAGGCCGAGGAGGGAACCCTCGAGTTCCAAACCAACAACCTCACCATCACGATTCGCCACCGCATCCCCGCGAACGTTGAGGAGCCCGGCGAGACGGTCGTCTCGGGCAAGATGCTCACAAGCATCGTGAAGACGCTGGATGACGCTGCGGTAACCTTTGATGGCGGCGAGCGGACTATCTCTATCTCATGCGAGAAGTCCTCGTTCCGCCTGAACACCCTGAACCCCGCCGATTGGCCGGCGTTCCCCGAGTACTCACTTGAGGACGCAACGGAACTTCCGAGCGAGCTGCTCTCCAGCATGGTAGACAAGGTCTACAAGGTGACCTCCAAGGAGACCACGCGCCCCATCCTGCAGGGCATCCTGCTCACGGCCTCTAACAACACCATTCGCCTTGTTGCCACGGACTCCTACCGCCTCGCCGTCTGCGACGCCTCCGCCGAGACCGGCGAGGGCGAGTTCCGCACCATCGTGCCTGGCTCCGTCTTCCACGACGTACTGTCGATGCCCAACCTCGAGGAGCGCATCTCCATTGGCACCACCGACAGCCAGGTGGTCTTCACCTTTGGCAACACGACCTTCATTTCGAGCAAGATCGAGGGGAACTTCCCTGATTACCGCCAGCTCCTGCCGTCGAGCTGCAACACCTCGGTGCACATAGAGGTCGAGGCCTTTGCCGCGGCGCTCAAGCGTGTCTCGGTGGTGGCCATCTCTAACGCCTCCGTGCGTTTTGACATCGATGCAGATGGCAAGGTCATGCGCCTCTCGGCGTCCTCGCCCGACCAAGGCGAGTCCACCGAGCTTCTGCCCGTTGAGGTCGAGGGCCAGAGCCTCTCCATCGCGCTCAACTACCACTACGTCTTTGACTGCGTGAATGCCATCTCCGACAAGAAGGAGCTGGTCCTGGAGCTGCAGAGCAACATGCAGCCCGGCATCTTCAAGACCAACGGCAAGGTCAACTACCTCTACATGCTGATGCCCGTCCGGATGTAGCGTGGGTCTTCTCGTAGAGAGCCTAGGGCTCGAGCAGTTCAGGAACTTCCGCGAGCGCGAGGTGTCCTTCTCGCCCACGACCACGATTCTTGTGGGGAGAAACGCCGTGGGCAAGACCAACACCGTCGAGGCGCTGCAGATGCTCACGGCGGGGGCGTCTTTTAGACACCCCACGCCTTCGCAGCTTATCCTTGCTGGCTGTGAGCGCGGCCGCATTCGCGCCCGGCTTGCGGGCGACGGGCGCGTGGTGGATGTTGCCTGTGACATTACCCCACAGCGCAGACAGTTCTCGCGCAACGGCAAGCACTGCCAGGCGGCAGACATGCCCTCCTCGCTCATGAGCGTGCTCTTCTGCCCAGATGACCTCTCGCTTGTGAAGCGCGGTGCGTCCTTCCGCCGTGCGGAGCTGGACGGCTTTGGCTGCCAGGTAGCCGTGGGCTACTCAAAGCTCCTTGCCGCCTACACCCGTGCCATTGAGCAGAGAAACCGCCTGCTCAAGGACGAGAGGCCCGACCTCTCGTTGCTGAGCGCCTGGGACTCGTCTGTCGCCGTGGGCGGAGCGACCCTGCTCCAGGCCCGCGTGCGCCTCTTTGGGCGTCTGCGAGAGAAGATACTGGACGTCTACGGGAGCATCGCCGGCGGCGAGGAGCTCACCTGCACCTATGAGAGCACCGTCTGCGACGACCCCCTCACACTCTCGCGCGAGGAGCTTGCCGAGCGCTTCCTTGCACGCTTGGAGGAGGTACGTCCGGATGACCTGCGCCGCCAGCAGACCACGGTGGGACCTCACCGCGACGACGTAGCATTTGCCATCGACGGCAGAGACGCCCGCAGCTTTGGCTCGCAGGGTCAGCAGCGTTCCATCGTGCTGGCACTCAAGATGGCCGAGGTGCTTGTCTCGGAAGACGTTACCGGCTCGCGGCCGCTGCTGCTCCTGGACGACGTGATGTCCGAGCTGGACGAGACGCGCCGGCAGTCCGTGATCGAGTTTGCCCAGAGCGGCATCCAGACGGTGGTCACAACCACCAACCTTGGGTACTTCTCGGACGAACTCCTAGGGCGCTCGAAGGTGGTGGAGTTTGGTGAGTGAGGACTACGAAGGCATATCGTCGCTGCTCAAGGGCATGTTCTCAAGCCCCGAGGCGCGTCGTTCCATGAGTGCCAACCAGCGCGCGGCCTACGTGTGGCACAACGTGAACGGCGATGTGGAACGTGCGCACACCACCGGCGTCTTCCTCAAGGAGCCGCATGTGAAGGGCGCTGCCCCCATACTGGGCGTCTACGTGGACTCACGCATGCGCGCCGTGGACTTCAGGGCGAACCGCGAGGTCTACAGGGCTCGCCTCTCCATGGGCGGCCTTGAGGTCTCCGAGATCGAGTTCATCGTCTCTCAGTACGGTCACGGCGCAGCGCCTCGCAAGGAACATGTAAGCGGTGCCGCTGCGGGCGAGATGCCCAAGACACCGCTGCCGGAACTTACCGGAAGCGAGCAGGATGCTGTCAAGAAGCTTGCAGAATCTGTACCGGAATCTCTCAGAGGGAGCGTCTACAAGGCCATGAGCCTGTCATTTAGGCGCGAAAAGAGCAGAGACACGAACGACGGAACTTCTCGGCCCTAACACGCCTCTCCGTGGCGCTGATGCGCAGGGATTCTGTTTTAGACCCACCAAATTCTTGCGTGCCGAGAAGGAAAGTGCCCATGGAGTACACTTGACTCTGTATCTTGCTGAGCTCTGAGGGGAGTCACGTGGCAAAGAAGAACGACAACTCGTACGATGCGAGCGAAATTAAGGTCCTCGAGGGCCTTGAGGCCGTGCGCAAGCGTCCTGGCATGTACATTGGTACCACTTCGTCTGCCGGCCTGCACCACCTGGTGTGGGAGATTGTCGACAACTCCGTCGACGAGGCCATGGCGGGCTTCTGCACCAAGATCAAGGTGACGGTCCACCCTGACAACTCCGTGACCGTCGAGGACAACGGCCGAGGCATCCCCGTGGCCAAGCACCCCCAGAAGAAGATCTCTACCCTCGAGGTCGTCCTCACCATCCTGCACGCCGGCGGCAAGTTCGACAACCAGGCCTACAAGGTCTCCGGCGGCCTGCACGGCGTGGGCGTCTCGGTGGTGAACGCCCTCTCCAAGAAGATGGTGGTCCAGGTCAAGCGCGACGGCGGCATCTACGAGATGCAGTTTGCGCGCGGCAAGGTCACCGAGAAGCTCAAGGAGCTGGGCAAGTCCAAGGCCACCGGCACCACCATCACCTTCTGGCCCGACGACACCATCTTCGAGACGACGGTCTACGACTACGACACCCTGCATGACCGCCTGCAGGAGACGGCGTTCCTCAACAAGAACCTCAAGATCATCCTCACCGACGAGCGCGAGCTCACGCCCCGCGTGGACGAGTTCTGCTACTCGGGTGGCATCATCGACTTCGTGAAGTACCTCAACGGCTGGAACGGCCAGAAGTACGAGAAGGAGGTCCTCCCCGGCCTCTCGAAGCCCATCTACATCGAGGGCAAGTCAGACCCCGATGCTCCCTTCTCGCAGATGGGCGAGGTCGAGGCGGCCCTGCAGTGGAACACCACCTACTCCGAGCACACCCTCTCCTTTGCGAACGACATCTACACCGAGGAGGGCGGCATGCACCTCGAGGGCTTCAGGACCGCCCTCACCAAGGCCGTGAATGACTACGGCAAGCGCCAGAACATCATCAAGGAGAAGGATCCCAACCTCACGGGCGACGATATCCGTGAGGGTCTTACTGCCGTGATCTCGGTCAAGCTCCCCGACCCGCAGTTTGAGGGCCAGACCAAGGCAAAGCTTGGCAGCTCCTATATGCGCACGCTCACCAACCGCATCGTGAGTCAGGGCATGGCCGAGTACCTCGAAGAGCACCCCAATCAGGCCAAGGAGATCCTGAAGAAGGCCTCGCAGGCTGCGAAGGGCCGCCTCGCCGCGCAGAAGGCGCGCCAGGCCACGCGCCGCAAGGGTCTTCTCGAGAGTGCCAGCCTGCCCGGCAAGCTTGCGGACTGCTCGGTGCGCGACCCCGAGATGACTGAGCTCTTCATTGTCGAGGGCGATTCCGCAGGTGGCTCGGCCAAGATGGCGCGTGACCGCTCCATCCAGGCAGTGCTCCCCCTGCGTGGCAAGATCCTCAATGTGGAACGCGTGCAGGAGCACCGCGCCCTCTCGAGCGATACCATCACTTCGCTCATCACGGCCATTGGCACGGGCGTGGACCAGGAGTTCGACATCAACAAGGCGCGCTACCACAAGATCGTCATCATGACCGATGCCGATGTCGACGGCGCCCACATCCGCATCCTTCTTCTCACGTTCTTCTACCGCTACATGAAGCCCATGATTGAGGCCGGCTACGTCTACGTGGCACAGCCGCCCCTCTACCAGCTCAAGCCCAAGGGCAAGAAGCACGGCAAGTACATCTACACCGACGAGGAGCTTGCCGTCGAGGCCAAGAAGTTCGAGGACTCCACCAAATACACCGTCCAGCGCTACAAGGGCCTGGGCGAGATGGATCCCGAGCAGCTGTGGTCGACCACCATGGAGCCCAAGAACCGCATCCTCCTGCAGGTGACCATCGATGACGCCATGGCGGCCGAGCGCGCCGTCTCGGACCTCATGGGAACCCAGGTCGAGAAGCGCAAGGACTTCATCCAGACGCACGCCAAGGATGTGCGCTTCCTCGACATCTAAGGCCTCTACCAGGCGCTACAAGCGAGAGATGAGAAAGGCAACTCGTGGCAGACGATAACAACAGGAACCATGGCCCAGCCGATGACGAGGACGACCTCGAGAACGGCGTGGGCCCGGACGAGGGTGACGAGCTCGAAGACGACGAGCTCGACGGCGAGGACTACGACGACGTCGATGATGATGACTCGGACGACGATGACGATGACGCCGAGGATGTAGGACATCTCGGCGGCGCTGATCTCGACCACACGATCTCTGACGAGGCAGGTACCCGCCTCGACCTCACCGACATCCATGGCGGCACGCTCAAGCCCACTGACATGGCTACCGAGATGAAGCAGTCCTTCCTCGAGTACTCGATGTCGGTCATCGTGGCGCGCGCCCTGCCGGACGTGCGTGACGGCCTGAAACCCGTTCACAGGCGCATCCTCTATGCCATGAACGAGGCGGGCATCACGCCCAACAAGCCCCACAAGAAGTCTGCCTGGACGGTCGGCGAGGTCATGGGTAAGTACCACCCCCACGGCGACGCTGCCATCTATGACTCGATGGTTCGTATGGCGCAGGACTTCTCGATGCGCCTGCCCCTCATCGACGGTCACGGCAACTTTGGCTCCATCGATGGTGACCCCCCGGCGGCCATGCGTTACACAGAGAGCCGCCTCACGCGCGCTGCCATGGAGATGCTCGCCGACCTCAACAAGGAGACCGTCGACCTCCAGCCCAACTACGACGAGTCGCTCACCGAGCCCGCCGTCCTCCCGTCGAGGTTCCCCAACCTCCTCGTGAACGGCTCCTCGGGCATCGCCGTTGGCATGGCGACCAACGTGCCACCCCACAACCTCCGCGAGGTCGCGGCGGCCGTCGACATGCTCATCGACAACCCCGATGCCACCACCGACGAGCTCATGACCGTGCTCCCCGGGCCTGACTTCCCCACGGGCGGTGTCATCATGGGTACCGAAGGCATTCGCGACACGTACGAGACCGGCCGCGGTTGCATTACCGTGCGCGCCAAGGTCCACGTAGAGCAGGTCAAGAACGGCCGCCAGCGCCTGGTGGTCACCGAGATTCCCTATGCCGTCAACAAGGGCCTTCTCCAGGAGAAGATCGCCCAGGCGGTCAACGAGAAGAAGATCGAGGGAATCTCGGACATGCGCGACGAGTCCAACCGCAAGGGCATGCGCATTGTCATCGACCTCAAGCAGGGCGCCATCCCGCAGGTGGTCCTCAACAACCTCTATAAGAAGACGGCGCTGCAGTCCAACTTCAACGCCATCGACATCGCCCTGGTCGACGGCGTGCCCCGCACGCTCACGCTGCGCGAGATGCTGCAGTACTACATCGACCACCAGATTGACGTGGTGACCAGGCGCACCCAGTTCGACCTCGATAAGGCGCTGAAGGACGTCCACATCAAGGAGGGCCTGCTCATCGCCGTCGACAACATCGACGAGATAGTGCACATCATCCGCTCCTCCGAGACCGAGGTCGAGGCAAAGCACCGCATGAACGAGCGCTTTGGCCTGGACGACCCGCAATGCGACGCCATTCTCGCCATGCGCCTGCGCAAGCTCACCGGTTTGGCCCGCGAGCAGCTCGCCGCCGAGATTGAAGAGCTCCGCAAGCTCATCGACTACTACCGCGACCTTCTCGCCCACCGCGAGAAGATCCTGGGCGTCATCAAGGACGAGCTTGGCCAGATCGTTGAGCGCTTTGCCGACAAGCGCCGTACCAGCATCTCCTCCCAGGAGGCACAGGACCTCGACGTCGAGGACCTTATCGCCGAGGAGGACATGGTGGTCACCGTTACCCACTCCGGCTACATCAAGCGCCTGCCGGTTGCCACCTACCGCTCACAGCGTCGTGGCGGCAAGGGCGTCCAGGGTCTCTCGCTCAAGGACAACGACTTTGTCGAGGACCTCTTTGTGGCGTCGACCCACGACTACGTGATGTTCTTCACCAACTTTGGTCGCGTCTACCGCCTGAAGGTCCACGAGCTGCCCATTGGTAGCCGCCAGGCGCGCGGCTCGGCGATTGTGAACGTGCTCTCGCTCTCCGAGGGCGAGCACCCCACGGCCGTAATCACCTGCCGCGACTTCCCCGCCGATGACTACCTCATGTTTGCCACCAAGAATGGCATGGTCAAGAAGACGGCCATGTCCGAGTACGACCGCACCCGCCGTGACGGCCTCATTGCCATCAACCTCAAGTCCGGCGATGAGCTGGTCAACGTGAGACGCGTGCGCGCCGGCGACAAGGTCATCCTTGTGACCACCGACGGCAAGGCCATCCTCTTTGACGAGTCCGACGTGCGTGCCATGGGCAGGGACACCTCCGGCGTGCGCGGCATCACCCTCAAGAACGGCGCCTCCATGCTGGGCATGGAGATCACCAACGGCAACGGTGACCTGTTCGTAATTACCGAGAACGGCTATGGAAAGCGTACCCCGGTGGCCGACTACCCCGAGCACAAGCGTGGTGGCCAGGGCGTCTTCACCATTGCCATGACGGCGAAGAAGGGTAACCTCGTGGCCTGCCGCGTGGTGGGGCCGCAGCACGAGCTCATGATCGTTTCAGTCGATGGTGTGGTCATCCGCGTCAAAACGAGCGATATCCCCAAGCTCGGACGCTCCACGCAGGGCGTGAAGGTCATGAACCTCGCCGAGAGCGACCACGTCTCTGCCGTGGCGCGCATGGTGGCCCACAAGAAGAAGGCGCCTAAGCACGACGCCAACCAGGGCATGCTCGACCTTGCAGCGGCCGGTGCCAAGGACGCCGACGAGGAAGAGTCCGTCGACATTGGCGGAGACGAGGAAGTCTCGCCCGACCTCCTCGACGAGGACGAGTGAGACAAAGTGAGACAAAGTGAGGGAGACAAAGGGACAGTCCCTTTGTCTCATTGAGTAGCAGGGGCTTGCAACGAAAAGGACCCGGCAGCCGTTGAGTTGGCTGCCGGGTCCTTGTTCTTGCGGTCCGATGAGACAAAGGGACTGTCCCTTTGTCTCACTTTGTCTCATTTCTGTGGGGCGTTGTCGCCGCCGTCGGTCACGTTGAAGTCATCCGGCGAGAGGCCTTCCACAAACTCGTGAAAGTCCCGCATCTCTTGGTCATGCTCTTGGTTCTCGATGGCGCCAAAGTCCGGCATGGCGGCGGTCCGAAGGACTGCTCTCTCGGCGAAGATCGGCACGTTGCAGCGAACTGCCAAAGCGATGGCATCGGACGGCCGGCAGTCGACGCGGACCTCGTGCCCACCGGCGTTGATGAGGTCAAGTTGTGCGTAGAACGTGGTCCCGGAGACGTCGGTTATCAGGACGCTGCGCAGATGAGAGCCAAGCGACTCAATCACAGACTTGAGCAGATCGTGCGTCATGGGCCTTGCACTGGCATCGGGGTTGACGCCCATGCTGATAGCCGTGGCCTCCACGGAGCCAATGCGAATGGGGAGGTTGAGCGGCTCGTCCTCATTCTGCTGCGTGGGCTGAAGAACGATGAGGGAAGAGACCGGACCCCCGCCGATCACCACCGTCTTGATTTCCATTTCTATGAACATGAGGTACCCCCTGTTGTGCTGTTGCCCGCCTATCCTACCCAAACTGCGGAAACATACAACGGTGGTCACGAAAACTGCTGCGTGACAAGACGGTGCCACAACACCTGCGACATCGTGCGTACCGGTGTCGCGGTGGCCGTTAGAACACGAGGTTGTTATTTTGCACCAGGCCGAGGTAGGCAGCGCGCGACGAAGATACTCCGGAGTGAGTTCGAGATGCTGTTGCGCCGTCTAGTCATCGTCGCGCGCAGAGACCCCGTGACCCCCATGGGCTAGGTCCCTTTCGCCTGAAGTCTGGATTGGCGAGCATGAAGCTTACGAGAAAGACGTTGTCCATCACAAAGTAGCGCTCCATGCTCTTGTTGTATCGTGTGATTCTCGAGGTGACCTTAGTCCTGTAGCCGTGGATGTCCCTGTTCACCTGGTGGTTCTGAGCTTGGAGAGGAGTCCGGTGGCTTCTTAGCGTTGAACTCACTACGAGGTCGACGGGCGGTGTGAGCAAGAAGCCGTAATGTTGCGTCCCCGCTTCTTGCAGGGGACATTCTGCAAGAAATTGCTCTATCGGACGGGATATTTCGCTCCTCTGCACAAAAAGGGGCTATCGAATGGCGCTGTTTGTCGAACTATATCAAATAGGTAACTAAGTTTTCAAAATCACGTATATAACTTTATAAATATACAGGACACTGGATATATAGTTTAATAGCTGATGATATATCCAAAGATGGCCCGTCCGATAGAGCCTTTTTGTGCAGCAACTTCTAAAAACCCGTCCGATAGGGCATTTTTATGTTCCTTGAGTGGCAAGAACGCATTCCATCAGGCGCTAAGGATTCCTCGCCGGTGTAGCTCTTTGCTGGTGAGGCTCCTCATCAGAGTCTTGATTTGAGTCCCAACAAGATTCTTCCAAATTTCTGCGATGCGCCTGTTGACCTTGGGTAGGGTGGGGTGTAGTATTCCTTCTTGCGTTGGGCCTGTAGCTCAGTTGGTCAGAGCGTCCGGCTGATAACCGGGAGGTCACAAGTTCGAACCTTGTCAGGCCCACCACCTTTTGACAATAGTCACCCCAGCGTTAGCCGAGTCGCCGCTGGGGTGATTATTTATAAGGGGACATAGCTCAGCTGGGAGAGCGCGGGCTTTGCAAGCCTGAGGTCGTGGGTTCGAACCCCATTGTCTCCACCACACGTTCGAGGACCCTGCGGTTGCTACCGTGGGGTCCTCTTTTTGTTACCAGCCGCGCTTGCCCTCTCCCTCTCCGGTGCCTCTCTTTCTTTAGCGGTATCTGAGAAACGTCCTTCTCGCCAACTGGGCAAACGTGACCTCTGGTTCTCAAAAACCGCTAACGAACGGGAGGAAGGCGGGGGAGAGTCGTTCTGCCTTGCGGGTAGGAACAGCTACCATGTGTGTGTCAGAACAACGCAGGCAACAGGGAGGCCTCATGGGTGCTGAGAAGGACGGACAGGGAGTCTCGCCGGAGCTGGATGATCTCTCAAGCACCCTCATGGGCCAGGCGTTTGACGTGCTTGCCGAGGGCGTGGAGCTGGACGTGATTCTCGCCGTCGAGGATGCCGCCGGCCATGTTGCCAGCTACACCTTTGCCGACGACGGCCCGGAGGAGTGCCTTGAGGGCGCCCGCAAGAAGGTGCGCAGCCTTGCGCACTCGCACGGCGACGCGGCGGCAAAGCTTGGCGACCCAGTGCGCTACGCCCTTGCCTACGAGGGCGCCGTTGCCGATGACCGCGGCGCCTACCAGGACGCGGTCCTTCTCGAGTTTGGCGAGCGCGGCCGTACGAGCTTCTCGGCCTTCTCGCTGGTTGACGGTAAGGGTACGGGTGACAACTTTGCCTGGACGGACCCTGCCCCCGCAGGTGAGGTAGAGAATCTGCTGGAGTAGGGCCCGCCGACAGAAGTCCCCTACTAGATCGCCAAGCGGTCCTCGTAGAAGCCGTACGTCATGTAGTGCTGGTAGTACGAGGCCCAGTTGACGCCAAAAGCCGCGGCGAGGTCCGCGTAGCGCGCCTTGTACGTGGCGGGGTCAAAGTTGAGCGACGCCCTCACCCCGCGGGGCATGTCGTTCTGGACAAAGTAAGCGAGAACAGCGTCTGAGTCGGTGCCAACCACGGCCGTGACCTCGGGGTGATTCTCAACGTAGTAGTTGTAGTCGTAGACCAGGCCGTAGTCGGTTCCGTCGTAGTTGGACGTGTGCTTCTCGGCCTTCTCCGCGTTGGCAAAGTACCGGTTGAACCACTCGGTTCTCCAGGTGAGCCAGTTGACCATGTACTGGTAGTTCTCCTCGTAGGTCGAGTAGGGCGCAAACTCGTTGCCAAAGTGGCTGATGCCAAAGATTGCCTGGTTGGCAGCCTGCGAGGCAGAGATTTGGTTGCGGTAGTAGGCGAGCGAGTGGAGGTAGCCGTTGCTGCCAACCGCATTGGTGCCGCCGAGAACCACGTTGGTCATGAGCTGGCTCAGTTCCTGCTTCCAGATCTCCTGTGCGCGCTTCCAGATGGAGGGAATGCTGCACAGGTAGTCACTACCGGGGACGCTGTAGCCGGAGTACTTCTTGAAGTTGGCTCCGCCGTCATCGTTCCTTACACCCATCGAGCCGTCGAAGTCCCACAGCGGCTCGGCGTAGATGACGTTGCTGTCCTTGTCTTTGTAGAAGTAGGTCGAGGTGAAGAAGAAGTCGACGTTCTTGGTGAACTCGCTCACGAGGTAGCTCTTGGAAAGGCTGTCGAGGTCGAAGCTCGCCTTGTCGGTGAGGTTGAACTGGCTGTTCTCCATGGCGTCGATGGCGGTCTGGAACTGCTCGGCAATGTAGAGAATTTGATTCTTCGAGACGACCTCGGGGCTCTTGACCACAAAGATGCCGATGCTCGTGTTGAACCAGCACTTCTCCTTGCGGTAGTAGGCGCCGTCCTTCTCCACCAGGTAGCCGCCAGTGATGTTATCGGGAACCTTCACGCCCACGGCGTACTGGTAGGTGTACGTATTGCCGTTGTGGGTGTAGGTGGCCTGTGCGGTCTCGGCAGTGCTCAGGTCCGTGCCCTTGTTTGCCTTCTCGACGTCGTCTTCGAGGTTGTGGATGTCGATACGACCGTCCTTAATCTCGACCTTCTCGCAGAGGTAGTAGCTGCCGCGATACTCGCCGTCGTAGTAGAGGTCAACCGGCGTGCCCTCAGTGCCAACCATGCCCAGCTCAAGGCCCATATCATAGGCAACGGTGTCGTGGAGCAGCGTGGGGTCATTCTCGTTGGCGAGAAGGACCCACTTCTTGTTGACGTTGTCCTTGTTGCCGGTCTGGAGCAGATCCGTCTTCTTGTTGAGCGAGATCTGGTAGGGCTTCTTCACGCCAAGGCCCCAGGTGTTGTTGCCGCGGCCCTTGATAGTGGAGTGCTTTTCACCGTCCTTGTTGTAGACGAGCGAGCCATCGCTGGCGACCATCGTGATGTTGACGTTAGCCTTGGCGCTGTGATTGGGGCTCGCCTCGACCCAGGCGCGGTCCTGGCTGGGGTCGACGCTCGTGACAAAGATGGTGCCCACGTTGCCGGACTTGAGAATCACCAGCGGGTGAGTGCCGAGGCTGGTCGAGTAGTTGATGGTGGAGCCAAGGGCGCTGGAGAGGTCGACGGCGCTTCCGGCAGCTGCGACGGAAACGGTGCCCGCGGGGAGGCCGAGCTGCGCGTCAACTGCGGAGCCATTGCCCGAGAAGCTCAGCTTCACACTGCTGGCATTGGCGTAGGAGGGGAGGACAACGTACGTGACCCCACCCTTATTGGTGGAGACGGTGCTCTCGGTGGAGCCGGCCCCATCGCCGAAGGAGGCGGTAATGGTGCAGGAGGTGCTGTCAACGGCATACCAGCCAATGCCCTCCCGGCTCCATCCAATGGTGCCAAGGTACTGGTACTCGTCCTTGCTGAGCGTGTAGTGGTGCGTGCCAATGGTCACGTAGGGGTTGAAGAGACGGTAGACGGCAAGCCCCTCGTTGTCCGAAGAGTAGAAGCCGATGCCCTCCTGGCTCCAGCCAAGGGCGCCGAGCTGGTTGTACTCGTCTTTGCTCGTGGTGTAGTGGTGGTCGCCCGAGTAGGGGTTGTAGAGACGGTAGACGGGCGTGCTGGAGCTCTGGGGTGCCTCCCAGCCAAGGCCCTCGTCGGTCCAACCAAGCGCCACGTTAGTCCTGACCTCATCGATGCTGGAAGTGAAGAGGTGCTCGCCGGACCACTGGTTGTAGATGCGATACATCTTGACGGGCGGCTCGTTGGCGGTTGCAGCGGTGGTCGCTGCTGTCGTGGCGGCTGTAGTCGCGAACTCTTCGCTGGTTGCTGCCACGCTGGTCTCCGCGGGGGCCTCCGTCGCCACTGCGCCTGTGCTGGTGGCGCTGGGCTCGGTGACCGTGCTGGCGGTGGCATCTGCGTTGGTGCCGGTTGCGGCGCTCTCCTCGGGCTTCTCGCCCGTCTTCTCGCCCGTCTGGGCAGTTGTCTGCTGGGGCTCCTGCTCCTGTGCGGCGGGCTCCTGCGGCTGGGACTCAGGCTCCTGCTGCTGGGACTCC
This sequence comes from Tractidigestivibacter montrealensis, assembly GCF_024741235.1. Lineage (GTDB taxonomy): Bacteria > Actinomycetota > Coriobacteriia > Coriobacteriales > Atopobiaceae > Tractidigestivibacter > Tractidigestivibacter montrealensis. The sequence continues at coordinate 707,826 of NZ_JANSKA010000001.1, forward strand.
TCGGGAGCAACCGCATCCTGTGGCTTGGGCTCCGTCACGGTTGCGTCCGCGGTGGACGTGGGGTTCTCGGTAGTGGCGGCCTTCTCGGCGGCAGGCTCTTTCTGGGCGTGCGTCGCGACTGCTGCGGATTCCACTGCTGGCGCCTGTACCTGCGGCTCGTCTGCCAGAGCGCAGACGGGGAAGAGGCCAAGGGTTGCCGCAAGGGCAATCGCCGATGCCCGCTGTGTCAATCGAGGGGAGAGCATTACTTGCACCTTTCATTCAAATAGTTGGAGAAAAGCCAGCACGGGGCATATTGTAGTCTCGGGACGCAGGTTTGGCGTACCATGTAGCAGTTTGCGTGGAACGATGCCACGTGGGGCTCAAGTGCCCTTGCGCTGGTATAAAGTTGCCGCGAAATCCATTTGCGTTGGCGTATGTACGCTGGCAAGCTAGACGAGAGGTACCCATGCTCCAGGAGCAGATTAGAAACATCGCAATCATTGCCCACGTCGACCACGGCAAGACCACGCTGGTTGACCAGATGCTCAAGGCCACCCACGCCTTCCGCGAGAACCAGCAGGTCCAGGAGCGCGTGCTTGACTCCAATGACCAGGAGCGCGAGCGAGGCATCACCATCCTGGCCAAGAACATCTCCATCGAGTACCAGGGCATCAAGATCAACGTCATCGACACCCCGGGCCACGCTGACTTTGGCGGCGAGGTCGAGCGCGTGCTCAAGATGGCAGACGGCGCGCTGCTGCTGGTTGACGCGGCCGAGGGCCCCATGCCCCAGACGCGCTTCGTCCTCTCGCACGCCATTGCCGCGCATCTGGCAATCATGGTTGTCATCAACAAGATCGACCGCGACGGCGCTAACCCCGAGAAGGCCCTGAACGACTGCCTCGACCTCATGATGGACCTGGGCGCCACCGACGAGGAGCTCGAGTTTGCCATGGAGCACGTGGTGTACGCCTCGGCCGTCAACGGCTTTGCGCGCCTCGACCCCAACGATGGCAACATAGACATGTACCCGCTGCTTGACATGATCGTCGACGCCATGCCTGCGCCCGACGTGGACCTCGAGGGGCCGCTGGCCATGCAGTGCGTGACCGTTGACCACTCCGACTACGTGGGTCGCATTGGCATTGGCCGCATTTACTCGGGCACCATCCACGCCGGCGACAAGATCCTTGTGGTGAAGAACGACGGCAGCCGCGAGATGAGCCAGGTCAAGCAGCTCTTTACCTTTGACTACCTGGGCCGCAAGGAGTGCAGCGAGGCCCAGGCGGGTGACATTGCCGCCGTGGTGGGCGTTGACCACACCGATATTGGCGACGTCTATACCGATCCCGAGAACCCCGTGGAGCTTGATCCCATCGAGATCGACCCGCCCACCATGTCCGTTGTGTTTGAGGCATCCACCTCGCCGCTCGTGGGCCGCGATGGCGACATTGTTGGTGGCCGCCAGCTCAAGGAGCGCCTGATGACGGAGCGCGAGAACAACGTCACCATGCGCATCGAGGAACTGCCCGACAAGACCGGCGTCGAGGTTGCCGGCCGCGGCATCCTGCACCTCTCGGTCCTCATGGAGCAGATGCGCCGCGAGGGCTTCGAGTTCCAGGTTGGCCGCCCGCGCGTCCTCTTTAAGGACGACGGCCACGGCCACAAGCTCGAGCCCATCGAGGAGGCTGTGGTCGAGTGCCCCGGCGAGTACTCTGGCAAGGTCATCGAGCTCTTTGGCAACTCCGGCGGCAACATGACCAACATGGTCTCGGGAGTGAAGCAGGACCACCTCGAGTTCAAGATTCCCACACGTGGTGTCATGGGTCTCAAAAACCGCATCCTCAACGTGACCCACGGCGAGGCTGTGTTCTATCACAACTTCCTCGAGTACGGCCCCATGGAGGGCGAGCTGGGCAAGCGTCAGAACGGCGCCATGATCTCTATGTCCACCGAGAAGGCCGTGGCCTACGCCCTGGGCAACCTGCAGGACCGCGGCACGCTCTTCGTTGGCCCCGGCGACGAGTGCTACGAGGGCATGCTCGTGGGCGAGCGCTCCAAGCCCGGCGACATCGTGGTGAACATCGCGCGCACCAAGAGCCTAGGCAACCAGCGCAGCTCCACCGCAGACATCGCGGTGCAGCTCACGCCGCCGCGCACGTTCACGCTGGAAGAGGCGCTCGAGTACATCATGGACGACGAGCTGGTCGAGATTACGCCCAAGAACATCCGCATGCGCAAGCGCATCCTCTCTGAAGTCGAGCGCCGCAAGTGGCGCGTGCGTCACGGCCTGGTGGACAAGTAGGCCAGTCTGTCACAAGCTTGCAAAAGCAACGAGGGCGTCGCGGGAGAACCCGTGACGTCCTTCTCTGTACGTTGCCTGCGTTTAGCCGTTGCGGCGCCGAGCAGAGCTGCGGCTCCTTCTCGTTGAGCTCTTGGTTCTCGAGACGCGGCAGGTGATCTTGCGAACCCCGCCGGCCACGCGCGGGGCAAGGTTCACGTCGTTGGGCGAGATCACGTTGTAGTGAAGCGACCAGCGCCTGAGGCCCACGGTCATTGCGACGCACAGGAAGGCCGCCCAGGGCTTCCCAAGCCAGAAGACCATGACCGTCACATAGTAGACGGTCGAGCCAGCCAGGGCGCACAGCGCATAGTAGTTGCTCGGCTTGAAGATGCGGGGAATATCACCGAGAAAGACGTCGCGCAGCATGCCGCCGCCCACGCCGGTCAAGGTGCCCATGAGGATTGCCGAGAACGGCAGGAGCCCATAGACGATGGCCTTGTCAGTTCCCATGAGCGCAAAGAGCCCCACAGAGACGATGTCGACCCACTCAATGAGGTTGGAGAACCTATCGAAGAGGCTTGGGAACAGGAAGGCAAAGATGCCCATGCCAGCGGCGGCTGGTATGGCGTAGGGGGAGGAGAGCATGTAGACCGAGTCCACCTGCATGGTGACGTCACGGATAAGCCCGCCACCCAGGCCGCAGAGCATCGCGAGGCCCACAAAGCCCACAAGGTCGAGCTTGCGCTCACGGGCAACCAGGACGCCGGAGACCGCACCGACCATAAGTGCCGCCAGGTCGAGCCAGGCGGGAAGAGATACGGCCGCCATCTCGGGGCCAAACTTTGAGAAAAGCTCCGGCATCCGGCCTCCCTGGGGTTGGACAGGTGTATATTTTCTCGCACATTGACGCGCACGGGCAAGAAGAACCGGTGGAGAGAAAAACAACTTCCCCTTACCGGCAAACTTACGATATACTAGCCGTCGCGGTTCCTGGAGAGTTGTCCGAGTGGCCGAAGGAGCACGATTGGAAATCGTGTATACGCCTAAAGCGTATCCTGGGTTCAAATCCCAGACTCTCCGCCAGTAAATCCAGCGGCGTCCCACTGGGGGCGCCGCTTTTCACCCCACGGAGGGGTGGCAGAGTGGTTGAATGCGGCGGTCTCGAAAACCGTTTACCCCTTCGGGGGTACGAGGGTTCGAATCCCTCCCCCTCCGCCATTTGAAAGTCAGGGCAGATGCCATTGGGCGTCTGCCCTTTTTGTTGCCGTGCCGCGTCGGTGTGGCGGGTCCTGCCGTGGACTTGTGGAGGAACCGTGGAGGTTCGAAGTCCCGTTACCAGATTCTGCAAACCGCATTGGCTGTGTCTGCCGCCCCCAGGGGCGCGCGTGACAGCTACGTGCCCGCGCGCTGCTCGCCCAGCGCCAAATTAGTGTCAGGAGCGAGCCGTACCCTTGGTGCACGGAGAAGGAGACGCGGCGGTTGGAGATGCGCGCGCAGGCAGAATGGTTATGGATTTGGATACACATTCGCAGGCCATGGGTGGTCGTACCTGCAAGTGCTGTGATACGATACCAAATCGCATGCTTCCTGCCCTGGGCGCAAACCTTCACGACCTAGGGCCATCAGCCCAGAGGAGGTGACACCATGAAGGCTTATGAACTGCTGTTCTTTGTCGATCCCACCAGCAACGAGGAGACTCGCGCGGGCGTCATGAAGCGCATCGAGGTCGCTATCACCACTGACGGCGGCGCCGTTGACTCCGTCGAGGACTGGGGCAAGCGCAAGCTCGCCTACGAGATCGACCACCTCACCGAGGGTGACTACACCCTCATCAACTTCCACGCAGATCCTTCCCAGATTGCAGAGCTCGACCGAGTCCTGCGCATCAGCGATGCCGTCAAGCGCCACATGATCGTGGCCCGTACGGACAAGGACTAGTCAGCGGAAGGCGGGCCATGCGCCCGCAGAGAGAGGTAGTGAGCAACGTGAGCATTAACAGGGTGAACATCTCGGGCAACCTCACCAGGGACCCGGAGCTTCGTTCCACCGGCGGCGGCACCCAGGTTCTCTCCTTTGGTGTCGCGGTCAACGACCGTCGTCGCAACCAGCAGACTGGCGAGTGGGAGGACGTGCCCAACTTCGTCGACTGCGTTGTGTTCGGCGCACGCGCCGAACCGCTCTCGCGCTACCTCAGCAAGGGCTCCAAGGTCGCTATCGAGGGCAAGCTTCGCTATAGCTCCTGGGAGTCCAAGGAAGGTCAGCGCCGCAGCAAGCTCGAGGTCGTTGTGGACGAGGTCGAGTTCCTCTCGTCCAGGAACCAGGGCTCCGCACCGCAGCAGGCAGCTCCCGCGCCGCAGTACAACGCGCCGCAGCAGCCCTATGCGGCAGCGCCGCAGCAGGCCGCACCCGCGCAGTACCCCGCACAGCCGGGCTACTCCGCGCCCGCACCTGCCGTGCCGCCCGTCTCCACGCCCCCTGCGGCAGACGTCTACGACGAGGACATTCCGTTCTAGTAACAGCGAGGCGGCCCTAGGGCCGCCGTTAGAAAGGCAAACCAGACATGGCTCAGCAGCAGAAAAAGCAAGAGTTTCAGCGCCAGCCGCGTCGCAAGTACTGCCAGTTCTGCAAGGAGGAGACCGAGTACATCGACTACAAGGATGTGCAGCTCCTCCGCAAGTTCATGACCGACCGTGGCAAGATCAAGCCTCGTCGCGTCACTGGCGCCTGCACGCAGCACCAGCACGATATCGCGGTTGCCATCAAGCGCGCCCGCGTTATGGCGCTCCTGCCCTACACCGTCCCCGTGGTCTCCAGCCGCGGCGGCCGCAACCGCGGCTAGGTGCGGGGTTCGAGAAAGAACCACTAGGTCATGACGGTGGAGAAGCGTACAGACGAGCAAACCAGGGCGCTTGCGCTCTGGGATGCGTCTAACTCCAAGGGTGCCTCGCCCGAACAGGGCGGGATTGTTCCCGCGGGGGATGGCGCACAGGCACCACGCGGCGGTTCGTCGCTCGTTGCCGGGCTCGTCATCTGCGCGCTCGGCGGTGTTATCGCCGGATACATCCCCATGCTCGGGTGCTTTGCCATTGGGTACGGTGCGGCCATCACCTTGGCTGCGCGCAACCCATTGCAGGCGCTTGCGACGCTCGCTTGCACGTTGGTGCCGGCGGCGGTCGTAGCTCTCGTGGCGCAGGTCGCCACGGTGCCAAGCGTTCTCGTTGCCTGCGTCATTGGCATCGGGACGGCATGGGCCACATCGCGCAGCAGACTGTCGCTCTCGGTTTCGTTTGCGCTCATTGGGTGCGGCACGCTCGCGCTCATCGGCGTCGATGCCATCCAGCTGCAGTCGATGGACTCCTCCATTGCCGACATGATCACGCAGCTTGTGAACGAGTATGCCAAGAGCATTGGCGTTGCGTCCGTCTCGGCCGTTGCCCAGATCGAGTCGCTCCGCTCGGTGCTCCAGCTCTACTGGCCCAGCGCGTACCTCGTTGTGGCCCTGGCCGAGTACCTCTGCTCGCTTCTCGGCGCCCGCGCGTCTGTGAGGCGAGAAGGGCTTCGCGTCTCCATGCCGTCGCTTGTGGACTACGACGTGCCCGTGTGGCTCGTTGGCGTCCTTGTGGCCGATATCCTTGGCTTCGCGGCGGTGAGCGTGGTCCCGCAGGCGTACACCAATATCGTGAACATGGTCTCGGCCAACCTCCTGGTGGCGCTCAGGATTGCCTTTGCGGTCCAGGGCTTTGCCATCATCGCCTGGCTCATCAGGACCAGGCATGTGGGGGCGTTCGCAGGCGCGTGCACCATCGTTGCCGGGCTCGTTCTCGAAGACCAGTTTTACGTCATGACCATCGTGGGGCTCATTGACGTGTGGAAGAACTTCCGCCATCTTCCCAGGGGCGTGAAGACCACCATCCAGAGCAACACGGATCAAGATCAGAAGTCGGCATAGCCGACTGAACGAAGGAGTGTCCCATGAAAGTCATCCTCCTGGGTGAGCTCCGGGGCAAGGGCGGAGAGGGCGACGTCGTCGACGTGGCCCAGGGCTATGCGGAGAACTACCTCTTCCGCAACAAGATCGCCCAGCCTGCCACCCCGGGCAACCTCAAGCAGCTCGAGCAGCGCCGCGACAGCATCGCCAAGCGCGAGGCCGAGCGCATCTCCAACGCCGAGGCCACCAAGGCCGTCCTCGACGAGAAGCTCGTGAAGGTCGACGCGAAGATTGGCGAGGAGGGCCAGCTCTTTGGCTCCGTCACCTCGCAGCAGATCGTTGAGGCCATCAAGGCCCAGCTCGGCGTCGACGTTGACCGCAAGCGCATCGTCCGTGGCGCCACCATCAAGACCGCCGGCCGCCACGCCGTCGAGATCAACCTCTACCGCGACATCAACGCGAAGGTCATCGTCCTCGTGGGCGACGAGCCTGTTGCCGAGGAGCCTGCGGCCGAGGAGGCCGCCGAACCCGAGGCTGCTGAGGCTGCGGACGAGGCCGCCGAGACCACCGAGGCTGCCGAGTAGTCCTCGGAGTTTTCGACCAAACCTGCTCCCACCTGGGGATTTCAACAATTCTCGCAGGTCAGGGGCGGGGGTCGCGAGACTCGGTTGTTAAGCGCACTACCACAAATTTGCCCCGCATGCACGTGTGGCATGCGGGGCAAACGTTCGAAAAATGCATTTAATAAGCCTTGCTACCTGGGTAAACGCTAATTTTTCGGATATTTGGGGCAAACGTGCTGGTTCATCTCGCACGTAATGAATATTTAAGGCGACTCTGCAAAGTAGGTTTCTCGATTACCAACACACCATTCGCCAAATTGTTGAAAACGTTGAAAAGTCTCAAAACGCCCGCTCAGCGAGAGAGGTTTTCAACATCGCGTGTAGAAGACTTCGCACGCTCCTCTCTTGCCGCAGGTAGAGGGCTTGCGAATGGCGGGTGGCCAACCACGGTCCGCTACCGCGCGTTGGGGTAGCATCCAGAGGGCAGACGGCGGCACAACAGCAGGAGGGAGCACGGCTCGTGGCACAGGACAGCTACGACATCAACCCAACCCAGATGACGGCGACGTCGGACGTTGCGATGCCACAGGACCCCGAGGCGGAGTCCTCGGTCCTCTCGGCCATGATAATCTCTCAAGATGTGCTGCAGGAGTGCCTCATCGAGCTGGAGCCGGATGACTTCTACATTCCCTCCAACCGCAAGATTTACCTGGCAATGCGCGAGATGTTCGATCGCAACATGGCGGTCGACACCATCTCGCTCGCGGACTTCCTCAAAAGCCAGGGCGAACTGGAGCGCGTGGGTGGCAGGCCATACCTACTGGACCTTGGCAATAACTCGCTGGCGCTTGTGGGCTGGCGACGCCACGTGGAGATGCTGCGCCGCGACTCCACGCTGCGCCGCATGATCTCTGCCGCCGCGCAGATCACCGCCCTCGCCTACGACGCGCCCGAGGACACCAAGGAGGTCGTGGACAAGGCCGAGAAGATGCTGCTCGACGTCACCAACAGGGACGTGCGCTCGAGCTACCAGCCCATTGGCTCCATCATGAGCGACCTTTTCGACCAGCTCTCGGACATGTGCGAGAACCAGACCGCCGAGCTGGGCGTCAAGACGGGCTTTCCTACCATCGATTCAAAGCTCTTGGGGCTGCGCCCTGGCCAGATGATCGTCATCGGCGCGCGACCTGGCGTGGGCAAGACCTCCTTCGCGCTCAACCTGGCCGTGAATGCCGCGTTCAACGGTGCCTCGGTCGCGTTCTTCTCGCTCGAGATGAGCAAGATCGAGATTGCGCAGCGCCTGCTCTCTGCCCAGTCTGGCGTTGGCCTGCAGGAGATTCGCTCGGCCCACATCCAGAACGACCAGTGGCCCGAGCTCATCCGAGGCACAGACGAGCTCTCGGGCCTGGACATCATGATTGACGACACCCCTGGCACCACGGTCACCGAGATTCGCGCCAAGGCCCGCCGCATGCTCCACGGCAAGAAGCTTGGCCTTGTTGTGGTGGACTACCTGCAGCTCCTCTCGCCTCCTGCCGGCATGCGCCGTGCGGACAGCCGTGCCACAGAGGTCTCGGAGATGTCGCGAGGCATCAAGATCATGGCCAAGGACCTCGAGTGCCCCGTCATCGCGCTGTCGCAGCTCTCTCGTCGCGTGACCGAGCGCACCGGCAAGCGCCCCGAGCTCTCGGACCTGCGCGAGTCCGGCGCCATCGAGCAGGACGCCGACATCGTCATCCTTCTCGACCGCTCCATGGACGAGGAGGAGGCAGCTCGCGACGACCGCCCGGATATGGGCGTCACAAACTTCATCATCGCGAAGAACCGCTCTGGCGCGCTCGGCGACGTGCCTCTCACCTTTGTGGGCAACAAGACAAAGTTCCTCGAAGTCACGACGCACTACGACGACTAGCGTCCCCCTGCGCTCCTCTCGCCAGATGCGCCATCAGCCGCGGGAGCACCCGGCTTTTCCGAGCAATGCTTGTTTCGCCTGTGGGATGTTTCTGACCCGGTAGCGCAGCTCCCGATAACCGCTGGCCATGCCGTATACTGACTTGGTTAGGGGCGTCGTGTGCCAAGCGCCGTGCGCCCGGTCTATCACACTCTTTTTGAGGGGGAGCAATGCCTGCATCAGTTCTCGTGGGTACGCAGTGGGGCGACGAGGGCAAGGGTAAGGTGACGGACCTCATCTCGGGCGAGTTTGACGTCGTCTGCCGCTACGCCGGCGGAGCCAACGCAGGTCACACCGTCATTGCCGGCGGCCACAAGCTCGCCCTCCATCAGGTTCCCTCGGGCGTCATGTACCAGGGCGTCTATCCCGTGATTGGCAACGGCTGCATCGTCGACCCCGAGGTGCTCCTTGGTGAGATCGACACGCTCGAGGCCCAGGGCATCTCCTGCAAGGACCTCAAGATTTCCGGCAACGCCCACATCGTGATGCCCTACCACAAGGATCTTGACGGCGCGCACGAGAAGAAGCTTGGCAAGAACCTCATCGGCACCACCAAGCGTGGCGTTGGCCCCTGCTACATGGACAAGATGAACCGCACGGGCCTGCGCATCCAGGACATGCTGGACGAGAAGATCTTCCGCGAGAAGCTCGAGGCCGCGCTGGCCTACACCAACCCCATCCTCGAGAAGGTCTACGAGCTTCCCACCTATACCGTGGACCAGATTTGCGAGACCTACCTGCCCTACGCCGAGCGCATCCGCCCGTACATCGTGGAGAGCTCGCTGTTCCTCAACGAGCAGCTCGAGGCCGGCAAGAACATCCTCTTCGAGGGCGCACAGGCCACCATGCTCGACATTGACCACGGCACCTATCCCTTTGTGACCTCCTCCAACTGCACCGCCGGCGGTGCAGTGACCGGCTCGGGCGTTGGCCCCACCCGCATCGACCGCGTACTGGGCGTTGCGAAGGCCTATCTCACGCGCGTTGGCTCGGGCCCCTTCCCCACGGAGCTCTTCGACGAGGTGGGCGACAAGCTGGGCGAGGTTGGCCACGAGTATGGCGTGACCACGGGCCGCAAGCGTCGCTGCGGCTGGTATGACGCCGTGGTCGTGAACTATGCCGCCCGCGTGAACGGCCTCACGGACCTGGCAATCACCAAGCTTGACGTCCTTGGCTGCCTGGACGAGATCAAGGTCTGCGTTGCCTACGAGTGCGACGGCAAGCGCTACACCACCGTCCCCGAGCACCAGTCCGTCTTCTACCACGCAAAGCCCGTCTACGAGACCCTGCCCGGCTGGAAGTGCGACATCTCTGGCGTGCGCAACTTCTACCAGCTCCCGCGCGAGGCCAAGGACTACATCGACTTCCTCGAGCAGCTGGCTGGCGTGCGCGTCTCCATCATCACGGTGGGGCCGGATCGCGAGCAGACCATTAACCGGTACTGGGACTAACTGATGCGTCGACGCGCCCGGGTTGCCCGGGCGCGTCATGCCATTGCGAGAAACGAGGGAGGACACGTGGGCGAGTCTAAGGTCGATATTCTTCTCCTGGGTGCGGGCGGGCGCGAGCATGCGCTTCTCGTCAAGCTTGCCGAGTCTCCGCGTGCGGGCAAGCTCTGGGTGGCCCCGGGTAACGGTGGCATGGACACCATGGCCGAGGTTGCCACAATCGACCAGAACTCGCCCGTCGACGTGGCCAACTTCGCTCGCGAGAACGGCATTGACCTCGTGGTCATTGGCCCGGAGGCGCCGCTCGTCGAGGGCGTTGCAGATGCCGTGCGCTCCGCCGGCATCGCGTGCTTTGGGCCAGATGCCTCCGCAGCGCGCATGGAGGGCTCCAAGAAGTTCGCCAAGCAGGTCATGGCACGCGCGGGCGTGCCCACCGCAGCCTGGCGTTCCTTCACCGAGCAGGAGCCCTGCGAGGAGTACGTCCGCAGGCTTGACGGCCCCTGCGTGGTGAAGGCCGATGGCCTTGCCGCAGGCAAGGGCGTCATTGTTGCCAAGGACGTCGATGAGGCGCTTGCCGGTGTGCGCGAGTGCTTCTCGGGTCGCTTTGGCGACGCCGGTGCAACGGTGATTGTTGAGGAGACCCTTGACGGCCCCGAGTGCTCGCTTCTCGCGCTTACCGACGGCACCACGCTCGTGCCTCTGGCTACGGCACAGGACCACAAGCGCGCCCTCGACGGCGACAAGGGTCCCAACACCGGCGGCATGGGCGTCTACTCGCCCGTCCCCATGGTCACGCCCGAGGAGCACGCCGCCATGGTTGCCATCGAGCAACGCGTGGTCGACGAGCTCCGTGCCGAGGGCATCACGTACTCCGGGTGCCTCTACGGTGGCTTCATGCTCACCAAGGATGGCCCCAAGGTCCTCGAGTTCAACGCACGCTTTGGCGACCCCGAGACCCAGGTGGTCCTGCCGCGCATGCAGGCGGACCTTGTCGACGTCTTTCTCGCCTGCGACAAGGGGACCCTCTCGCCAGACATGATCTCCTGGGATGACGATTGGGCCGTCTCGGTGGTTCTCACCAGCGCGGGTTACCCTGGAAGTTACGAGAAGGGCAAGGCCATCTTGGGCATCGAGCGCGCGGAGGCGCTGGATGGCGTCACCGTCTATCACGCCGGCACCGCCATCGACGCCAACGGACAGCTGGTCACCGCCGGTGGCCGCGTGCTTGACGTGACGGCCGTGGCGCCCACCTTCGAGGAGGCCCGCCGCCAGGCGTACGCCGCGTGCGACCTTATTTACTTCGAGGGTAAGACCATGCGCCACGACATTGGTGCCAAGGCGGTTCTTCCCCGCAACAACGGGTAGCGCGGGCGCGCTCACGCAACGCGGCAGACGACGTATTTGGAGGCATGGAGCGGTGGCACGGGTGCAGGACACGGACGACGAGATGGACGAGGAGTACTCCTACGAGGGGTCGCCCGCAGACGATTCGCAGATTCGTCCGCAGTACGTTGAGGCGGTTCCCACGATGGACGACCTCCGCTCGGCGACTGCGGACATGCGCTCGGCGGCCGATGACCTTACCTTTGACGGAGACCGCTCGAGCCAGGACCACGTCTCGGGTGTCCCCCAGGCCCGCGATTTGGTGCTGGGCGAGGACGATCCGCGCGATGCCAGCCTGGAAGAGCATCCCGTCTCCGAGGACGTGGCCTGGACCGGCCGCATCTTCAACGTCAACCGCCTGCGTGTGAAGCTTCTAGATGGCCGTACCGCTGTGCGCGACGTCGTGCGTCATCCCGGTGCCGTTGCGGTTGTCGCGCTTACGGACGAGGGCCGTATTTGCCTGGTGCGCCAGTTCCGCATGGCGCTCGACCGCGTGACGGTAGAGATTCCTGCCGGCAAGCTGGACCCCGGCGAGGACCCGCTCGACGCTGCCCACCGCGAGCTTGCCGAAGAGACCGGCATGCAGGCCAAGAAGATGGCTTATCTCACCACCATTGCTACGTCCGATGGCTTCTGCGACGAGCTCATTCACCTCTACATGGCGACGGACCTGAGCTACCACCAGTCGAGCCCCGATGCCGACGAGTTCATCAATGTGGACCTTGTCGACCTTTCCGAGCTGGTCGACGCGGTTCTCGACGGCAGGATTGAGGACGCAAAGACCGTGGTGGGCGCCCTTATCTGCGATGCCATAGCGCATCGACTTGCGCCGGGCGAGGCCGCCGGTCCCGTGAACGACCCTGCGGGCGAGGGAGAGCTTGATGGCTAAGCCGAAAAACGAGATGGCCCGCCGCCAGACCAATGCCCTTACCGGCGACGAGGCCGAGAAGCTCTTTGAGACCGTTGACGAGACGGGCCACTCCAACGAGGAGGTTGCCCGCCGCGAGCGCAGCCGTCGCAAGGAGAAGGGCACCGGCGTCGACATTGACCCGCTTTCCGCGGACGACCCCTCTGGATCCAACGTGGGCAAGGTCATCGCAAAGACGGCCGTAGGCTTTGTGCTGGTCTTTCTCGTGATCGTTGTTGCCGGCCAGGTCATCTTTGGCGTGGTGCGCCGCTCCAACACGGCGGACCTCGCTCACGATGTGACGGTTGCCACGGTGGCGTCGGCGCTGCGTGGCGGCGTGGAGTGGGGCAATGGCTTCACGCAGTTCCCCGAGGACTTCTCGGTGCAGGAGGCAGACGAGAACACCGGTACCGTCGAAGTGACCGTGATCGACACGACCTCCGAGGACGCGCTCGAGTGCTTTGCAGGCTCCCAGGTGCAGGCCTCGGCCTTCTCGGTGAACTGCCTGCTCAACCCCAACATCAACACCGTGATCTACCACGTTAACGTGCACATGGACGAGAACGGCAAGTTCAAAACGGCTCAACTCTTTGGATTCCTCAAGCCTACGGGCGACGTGACCTCGTTTATCACGTTTGTGTGGTCAAAGACGCAGAGCTCCACGGGCGTGAACTTCAACTGCAGCATCACGGGTGTGGATGAGACGCTCGAGGAGGAGCTGCGCGACCAGGTCACCACGTCGTTTACGCCGGTCGCGATTCTGAATGACCTTACGGGTGGCAGCTCTACGGAGAGCGATACCTCTACGAGCAGCGATTCGGCGAACAGCGGGTCTGGCAGCGGCGCAAAGTAGGGGCGGCGACTGCCGCGCCCGCCGCCGTGGTGCTGGGTCATAGCACGCCCCAATGCCGCGCGATTTCGCCGTTTAAGGCCCGCTAACCGTTCGGAATCCGCGGCATGTCCGAGATGCCGCATGATTTCGCCGTTTAGGGGGCTTTAACCGTTCGGAAAATTCCTAACCGGTGAGAATCCGCGGCATTGCCGAGAGTCCACTAACGGGTGGTAGCTACGTTGTAATGCAAGCATCCCGCCGCAATCCTCGGCGCCCCTTGCTAGGCCACCTCCTGCGGCCCGCATCCTACCGCTTACAGAATTCCTTTGGGATAGGGGAGAAAAATACCCCCTCTGAGCTGCGTGGAAGTTAGCTGTCAGACAGTTGTCAGAACAAGTTGCCTCCGGACTTGGTACAAGTAGCTCACTTAAAAGTTGCCGGAGGGGGCAAGCGTGAGCAGAGGGTACTGGCGCTCGGTGCAGGACGAGGTTGAGGAGGCGTTCGCGGCGGCGGAGACGCGCGGTATGTGCCTCTGCGTGAAGAGCGACCGAACAAAGAGGCTTCTCGATCGCCGTGCGGAAGCGGGTACCGTAGTGGCGCCATTTCCGCACGTGTATGCACGGGATTCGTACTGGAGGTCTCTCTCGCCAGGCGCCCAGGCTCTTCAGGTGGTGCGAGCTGCCGCAGCGTTGCATCCGGCATGGGTGTTCTGCGGAACCTCGGCTGCGATAGCCCATGGCTTGCAGGTCTCCGAGCCCGAACCCTCCGTCGTTCACATCTTAGATACAAAGGGCGGCAAGGGGCACCAAAGCAAGCACGTGGCGAGGCATCGTCTGCATGCAGACGATAGCGAGAAATTCGAGGTCGTGGCAGGCGTAAAGGCAACGCCGCTGGACAGAACCATTGCGGACTGCCTGCGGACGATCTCCATGCCGGAAGGCCTTGCCGTCGCGGACTCCGCGCTGCGCGACTACGGCCTTTCGCGAGAAGACCTAGCGGGCTTTGTGCAAGCCCAGCCACGCGCGCGTGGCTCTCGGCAGGCGCTTCAGACCATTGGCTGGGCGGATGGCCGCTCCGAGAACGGCGGTGAGTCTGTTGCGCGCGGCATCATGATTGAGCTGGGATTTTGTGTGCCAGAGCTGCAGGTTCTTGTGGAAGACCCGTCGCATCCGGGGTGCGAGTTCCGGGTTGACTACGTCTGGGAGGCGGGCGTGGCTCGGCCAATATTTGGCGAGCTCGACGGCGCAGCAAAGTATGCCGACCGAAGTAGCGCAGGCGAGAAGATCTCTGGCAAGGCGCTTCTCGCCGAGCGGCGACGGGAATCTCGCCTCACACTCTGTAATGCCTCCATCATGCGGTTTAGCTTTGAGGAGGCCAAGAACCGGCCGTTCTTCAAGGCGCTGCTCGAACGCTACGGCGTTCCTCGGCGGGCGGTTCCGGCTGAGATGCCGCGCGATTTCGCCGTTTAAGGCCCGCTAACTGTTCGGAATCCGCGGCATGTCCGAGATGCCGCATGATTTTGCCGTTTAGGGGGGGTCTAACCGTTCGGAATATTCCTAACCGGTGAGAATCCGCGGCATTGCCGAGAGCCGCGCCGAGAGCCCGCGCCGCCCGCCGCGTCGGCGGCGCGGCTAACCCACCAGTGCGGCAACCTGCCCCAGCAGGCTCTCGAACGACACCCCACGCACCTCGTTGTCCGGCTGCAGCCGCGTGACCCGCATGGCGTCTCGCACGAAGTCCGTGGCAAACGCTACCGCATCATACACGCTGCGCCCGCACATAACTGCCCCGGTAAGCGTGGAGGCAAACAGGTCCCCGGTCCCGTGCGTCATGAACGGCAACTGCTCGCCCACAACCTCTACCAGGTCGACCTTCTCGCCAGCCACATAATTCCTGATAAGGCCATCGCCGCGCACGACACCCTTCACCACAACAAGACGCGCGCCCATCCCCACCAGCTGTGCCACGTAGCGCTCGACCTCGGCCTCCGAGAGGTCCTGGCCGTGGTACGGCATGCCGGTGAGCAGGTGCGCCTCGGTGAGGTTGGGGGTGAGAATGTCCGCCCCGTCAACTAGATCGCGCATCTTCTCGCACAGCTCGGCCGTGTACGTGGGGTACATCTTCCCGCCGTCGCCCATCACCGGGTCAACCACGCGCAGTGCCGTTGAGTGCTCACGGTACAGCCGTTGAATGACGCCAACCTGCGCCGCAGATCCCAGGAACCCGGAATAGATGGCATCAAGCTCAATGCCTTCCTTGGCCCAGGCGTCCAGGTAGTCGCCAAGAATTGGGGTCGTATTGTGCATGTAGAACGTGGGGAATTTGGTGTGCGCCGAAAAGAGCGAGGTGGGCACCGGGCAGACGTCGCATCCCGCGGCGGAAAGCACGGGGATGGCGATCCCCAGCGAGCACTTGCCGTATCCGCACAGGTCGTGCACAGCGGCGACGCGCGGAATGTACGCGCCCTCCCGCCTGTAGAGAACAAGGTTCTTTGCGTCCATGCGATACCCCTTGGGTCGTAGTTGGCTCGCGCCGTGCGCCGCGGTGCCTCCCGTGCCATCTGTTGCTGTTGGTCAATGATAGGCCCCAGCGTCCAGGTTCGCTCAGCTCCATTTATACTGTGAGGGTCTCTGAACCCAACGCAAAGGGGGTCCTATGGCGGACAAGCCGCTGGTGGGAATCATCATGGGGTCTAAGTCGGACATGCCGGCGATGGAGGCATGCACCGCTCAGCTCGACGAGCTGGGCGTTCCGTACGAACTGGTCATCGCGTCGGCGCACCGTGCGCCGCAGAAGGTCCATGACTGGGCCTCCACCGCGGCAGACCGCGGCCTCAAGGTGATCATCGCTGCCGCGGGCAAGGCCGCTCACCTGGGCGGCGTTGTTGCCGCCTACACTCCGCTGCCCATCGTGGGCGTTCCCATGAAGACGAGCGACCTGGGCGGCATGGACTCCCTGCTCTCCATGGTGCAGATGCCCTCGGGCGTGCCCGTGGCCTGCGTGGCCATTGGTGGTGCCAAGAACGCGGCCATCTACGCCATCCAGATCCTGGGGGCCACCATGCCGGAGTATCGCGAGAAGATCGTTCACATGAAGCAGCAGATGGCAGAGGCGTAGGAGCCAGCCATCCGCACGCGGCCGCGCCTATCCCGCGGCCAGGGAGGAAAGCACCGCATGAAGAAGGAAGAGCTGCTCGAGCAGATTAAGCTTGCCATGAAGGCGCA
The DNA here is from genome assembly GCF_024741235.1 of Tractidigestivibacter montrealensis. Lineage (GTDB taxonomy): Bacteria > Actinomycetota > Coriobacteriia > Coriobacteriales > Atopobiaceae > Tractidigestivibacter > Tractidigestivibacter montrealensis. The sequence goes on from NZ_JANSKA010000001.1 coordinate 724,328, forward strand.
CGACAAGGCCCGTCTCTCCATCCTGCGCCAGGTCAACCAGGCCGTGAAGCAGGTTGAGGTCGATGAGCGTCGCGACGCCACCGAGGCCGACCTCACCAAGGCGGTGAAGAAGCTCCAGAAGGTCACCGCCGAGGAGCTCGACGGCCTGCGCAAGGCTGGCGCCGAGTCCCACGCCGAGCGCATCCAGGAGCTTTCGACGCAGGCGGACGTCCTCTCCCAGCTGCTGCCGCGCCAGCTCGAGGGTGCCGACCTCGAGAAGCTGGCCGATTCCCTCATCGCCGAGCTGGGCGCTACGTCAAAGCGTGACATGGGCAAGGTCATGGGCGCGCTCACCAAGGCAACCAACGGCAACTTCGACAAGCCCGCAGCCGCGGCGTACGTGGGAAGCAAGCTCTCCTAGCCCAGTACGTCCGAGAAAGGCAATCACGTGTCAAACAGTCAGGGCAAGCACTTTAGCCAGCCGGACGGCGGTGGATCCGCAGCTTCCTCGCGCAGCGACGCGCCGCGCGGCACCGCAGGTGACCAGCGCTCTGCTGGCTTCATCCCGGTGGTAACCAGTGACCCGTCGGCCAAGGGCGCCGGTTCCTCTCGCCACAACCGCCGCATGAAGAGCGACAGCTACCGCGAGACCGACCCGTACGACCTCTCTGGCCGCCGCTCCCGCGACCCGCGAAAGCGTCGCAACCGCATCATCTCCACGGTGCTCTTCATTGTGGGCATTACGCTTATCGTGGCGGCTGCGGGCATGTACGGCTACTCGCAGTGGCAGTACCACGAGCAGGACGTCGAGAACGAGAAGCTCGCGGCCTACGCTACGGTGGATGACCAGGGCAACCAGCCGCCTGTGGTGGACTGGGCGGGCCTCAAGGCCGTTAACCCCGAGGTCGTTGGCTGGGTGCAGATCCCCAACACCGTGGTGAGCTTCCCCGTGTACCAGGCGTCGGACAACGACAAGTACCTCCACACCAACGCCGAGGGCAACTACTCGCTGGGCGGCCAGGTCTTCATGGACTACCAGAACCAGGCGCCTGGCATGCTTGACCAGCAGACCATCATCTACGGTCACCACCTGCGCAACGGCGCCATGTTCAAGCCTATTGCCGACATGGACAAGCAGGAGGCCTTCGACTCCGTGAGCACCGTGTGGTACGTCACCGAGGACGCCACGTACGAGCTGGAGCCGCTCTTCCTCTACTACGCTGACGAGAACGACACCAACGTGCGCGTCTTTGACTGGTCCAGCGACGACGAGTTCCACTCGTACCTCTCTGGCCTTCTGGCCAAGGCCGTGACCAGCCGCTCTGACGCCTCCGAGCTCATCGGCAAGACGAGCCACGTGCTCACTCTCTGCACCTGCAACTATATTGATGGCTATGGCCGCACCATCCTGGTGTGCGTCCCCAAGAGCGAGGTGGCATCGTGACGGAAGCGTCGTGGACGCCGGAGCCCAGTGACGACAAGCTGCACGACGAGTGCGGCGTCTTTGGCGTGTGGGCGCCCAACCGCGACCCAGCGCGCATGGCGTACTTTGGCCTGCGGGCACTGCAGCACCGCGGGCAGGAGTCGGCGGGCATTGCGGTGGGAGACGGGCGCACCGTTCTGGTGCGCAAGGACCTTGGCCTGGTCACACAGGTCTTCTCCGAGGCAGACCTTGCCGCCATGCCAGGCAAGGTGGCAATTGGCCACTGCCGCTACGGCACCGCCGGTGCCAAGGGGTGGGAGTCCGCGCAGCCGCACCTCTCGATGATCAACGACGTAATCATCGCGCTGGCCCACAACGGCACGCTCGTGAACTTTGACGCGCTGCGCGCCGAGCTCATTGAGATGGGCATACCCTTCCGTTCCAGCACCGACAGCGAGGTTGCGGCCAAGCTCATTGGCTACTTCACGCAGCGCGGGCATCGCCTGCGTACGGGCATTGCGCACACCATGCGCATGCTTGAGGGCGGCTACGCCATGGTGCTCGCCCGCGAGAATGCCCTCTATGCGTTTCGCGACCCGCACGGCATTCGCCCGCTGGTCCTGGGCAAGCTTGGCGAGGGCGAGTGGGTCGTTGCCTCCGAGACCTGCGCCTTGGACATTGTTGGCGCCACCTACGCGCGCGAGGTCGCGCCCGGCGAGATAATCCGCATCTCCGACGATGGCTTCCGATCCGAGCAGGGCGTGCCGCCGCAGCCCCGTGCGGACTGCATCTTTGAGCACGTGTACTTCTCGCGCCCTGACTCGGTGAAGGACGGTAGCTCGTTCTACCTCATGCGCCACAACATGGGCCGCCGCCTTGCGCGCGAGACCCCCGTTGATGCCGACCTTGTCATCTCGGTGCCAGACTCCGGCACGCCCGCGGCCGAGGGCTACGCCGCCGAGCTGGGGCTGCCGTACGGCACCGGCCTCATCAAGAACCGCTACGTTGCGCGTACCTTCATCCAGCCTACGCAGGCCCTGCGCCAGATGGGCGTGCGGCTCAAGCTCAACCCGCTGCCCGACGTGGTGCGCGGCAAGCGCATCGTGATGGTGGACGACTCCATCGTGCGTGGCACCACGTCCAAGCAGATTGTCCAGATGCTGCGCGACGCCGGCGCCACCGAGGTCCACATGCGCTCGGCCTCGCCCATGGTCACATGGCCGTGCTTCTACGGCATCGATACCGCCAACCAGGACCAGCTCATTGCCGCCAACATGTCGCTCGAAGAGATGCGCGACTTTATCGGCGCCGATACGCTGGGCTTCCTCTCGCCGCAGGGCCTCATCGACTGCGTGCCCCACGGCGGTTACTGCACGGCCTGTTTCACCGGCGACTACCCGGTAGCCATTCCGCGCTCGTTCTACGAGGAGAAGTTCCTGCCCGGTTACAAGCCGCACAACCTCATGCAGGCGTCGCTCGAGTCGCACATGAGCATCGACCAGATTGCGCGTGAGGTCGAGCAGGACTCGGCGGCACGCTTTGAGGCCGCCGGCGCCGTGGACGAGAACAACGGCCCTGCCGAGAACAACGATGCAACCCCAGCTAGGAAGGACGCCCAAGATGGCAGATAAGCCCCAGCACGTCTCGTACGCAGATGCCGGAGTCGACGTGGACGAGGGTGCCCGCGCCGTCGATGCGATTAAGGCGGCCGTCGCCTCGACCAATCGGCCCGAGGTCATTGGCGGCCTGGGCGGTTTTGGCTCGTGCTTCTCGATGTCTGCGTACAAGGACATGGAGGACCCGGTGCTGGTCTCGGGCACGGATGGCGTGGGCACCAAGCTCGCCATTGCGCAGCTGCTCAACCGGCACGAGACCGTAGGCGAGGACCTTGTGGCCATGTGCGTGGACGACGTTGTGCCCATTGGCGCCGAGCCGCTTTTCTTCTTGGATTACGTTGCCATTGGTAAGCTGCGCGCCGAGCACGTGGCCAAGATTGTGGGTGGCATTGCCGAGGGTTGCCGCAAGTCCGGCTGCGCGCTGGTTGGCGGCGAGATGGCCGAGCACCCCGGCGTCATGAACCCTAACGACTACGACTTGGCTGGCTTTGTGGTGGGTGTAGTCGACCGGCCAAAGATGATTGGTCCGCACCTGGTGCACGAGGGCGACGTGATTCTCGGCCTCCCCAGCTCTGGCATCCACTCCAACGGCTACTCGCTCGTACGCAAGGTGGCCATTGAGGGCAAGACCGTGGAAGAGCTGGAGCGCCCGCTTCCCGAGCTGGGTGGCGAGAGCCTTGCTGACGCCGTGATGCGTCCCACCACTATCTACGCCGGCGGGCTGGTACGCGCGCTCAAGGCCGGCGTGCCCATCCACGCTATGGCACACATCACCGGCGGCGGCATCACCGAGAACCTCAACCGAGCGCTGCCCGCAAACGTTGACGCGGTGGTCGACCGCGGCGGCGAGGATGGCCCCGCATGGGACGTGCCGCCGGTCATCACGTACATGGTGCGCGCTGCGGGCCTCACGCCCGACGAGGCGTACAAGACCTTCAACATGGGCGTTGGCATGAGCATCATCTGTGGTCGCGACGACGTGGACGAGGTCTGCGAGGGGCTTGTTGCCCAGGGGTTCTCGCCGTTCGTGATGGGCGAGTGCGTCGCGGGCGAGGGCAAGGTGACCTATCGATGAGCATTAAGCTGGGAGTGCTCATTAGCGGCTCGGGTACCAACCTGCAGGCGCTTATCGATGCTATTGCCGCAGGTAAGCTTGATGCCAGCATCGAGCTAGTGGTGAGTTCGCGGCCAAGCGCGTACGGGCTCAAGCGTGCGGAGGCGGCGGGCATCCAGACGCTTACGCTCTCCAAGGAGATCTACGCTGACCCAATCGTTGCCGACGAGGTCATAGCCACCGAGCTGCGCCGCGCTGGTGTGGACTACGTGCTTATGGCGGGCTACATGCGGATGGTGCACGACCCCATTCTTGCCAGCTTTCCCAACCGCGTGGTCAACATTCACCCGGCGCTGCTGCCCAGCTTCAAGGGGGCGCACGCCATTCAGGACGCCTTCGACTACGGCGTTAAGGTCACGGGCGTGACGGTCCACTTTGCCAACAGCGACTACGACTGCGGTCCCATCATCGCGCAGCGGCCGGTGGAGGTAGAGGAGGGCTGGACCGTCGACCAGCTCGAGGTTCGCATCCACGAGGTCGAGCACCAGATTTACCCGCATGTTGCGCAGCTCCTTGCGGAGGGGCGCGTACATGTGCGCGAAGACGGACACGTGGTGATCGACCAGGTCTAGTGGCGGTTTTTGGCAACGCCCTGATGCCCCTTCGGCCTCGGCCGGAGGGGCTTTTCCGTTTGGCAGCAGTTTTGATTAAAATCCTCATGTGCTATCTGGCAGAGTGCAATTATCTGCCTGCGGTTCCATGAAGTTAGCCCACGCTTCTACTTGGGGTGGCCGAGAAAAACCATAGCCCAACCGCAAATTTGTGCCATGCCGAAATAGTCGCCGGCAAGACGGGCCGCTGGGTCTTCTCATACCCGCATCTCATACTTTGGAATGATGTCAGATTCCAAGGATATCGACATCATGTATGGGTTAAGGGCCGCGTGTGTCAGCGGGCCGGCGAGTACCAACGACGCACTGGGGGTGTGGCATGGGAACCCGTTTGAGGAAACCCCTCATAGAGCCTGAAGGATATAGCTGGCGACCGCGTTCAAGCTGCCGGCGAATGGTGCCGAATCTTCAAAATCGAGAATTTCATTCCACATGGCATCCATTTCATTCCGTGAGAAGCAAGAACAACTATCTCTCTGTTAGACCAGCATTGACGTAGCCGCTCCCTGCCGTTGCCAATAGTCCCA
>NZ_JANSKA010000002.1 GCF_024741235.1 Tractidigestivibacter montrealensis
GCGAAGTGTCGAAAACCTGCTGAGCGTTCCGTCGACTCCTACGTTAGCGAATACACCAGCCACGGGCTCGGTGAATGTCCCCATCTACCAGACCTCGACGTACCGGCAGGTGGAGGTGGGGCGCACCGTCTCTGGCTGGGAGTATTCCCGTACGGGTAACCCCACCCGTGCGGCGCTCGAGAGCCTCATCGCAGACCTCGAGGGCGGCGTCGCCGGCTTTGCCTTTGGTAGCGGCATGGCGGCTATCACCGCGGTTCTCTCGCTGCTGTCCCAGGGCGACGAGGTAATCATCCCCACCAACGTGTACGGCGGCACGTACCGCGTGCTTGATAAGGTTTTCAACCACTTTGGCATCAAGTACCGCATGGTCGACACCACCCAGCCCTACGAGTTTGAGCACGCAATTGGGCCACGTACCAAGGCGGTTCTCGTCGAGAGCCCTGCCAACCCGCTCATGAGCGTCACCGATCTTGCGGCGATTGCCGACGCGGCGCGTGAGCACAGCGTGCTTTCCATTGTCGACAACACCTTCATGACCCCCTGGCTCCAGCGTCCGCTCGAGCTGGGTGCGGACATTGTCCTCCACTCCGCGACCAAGTACCTCGGTGGGCACTCGGACGTGGTCGCGGGCCTGTTGGTTGTATCCACGGACGAGCTGGCGGAGCGCCTTGCCTTCATACAGAACTCCACGGGAGGGGTCCTGGGGCCGCAGGACTCGTTCCTTCTCGTGCGCGGCATCAAGACGCTGGGTGTGCGCATGGACCGGCACGTGGAGAACGCCCAGTACATCGCCGAGGCGCTGGCGAGAAATCCCGAGGTTGCGGCCGTGCACTACCCTGGCCTCCCGGACGATCCCGGCTACGAGGTCCAGCGCCGCCAGGCGTCGGGCGCCGGGGCGATGATCTCGTTCGAGCTGGCGCCGGGCCACGACTACCGGGCGTTCTTCCGCTCCACGCGCCTGGTCGCGCTGGCAGAGAGCCTTGGTGGCGTCGAGTCCCTCGTCTGCCACCCGGCAACGATGACCCACGCGGCGATTCCTGCAGAGGTGCGCGAGAAGGTCGGCATCACCGACGGCCTCATCCGCCTCTCCGTTGGCATTGAGGACAAGGACGACATCCTCGCGGACGTCGAGGGTGCCATCTCGGCAAGCAGGGAGGCCTAGCCATGCGTCACTACTATGACTCTGCCGAGGAGCTCGTTGGAAACACGCCGTTGCTCAAGCTCAACAACGTGGGCGCGCCCGAGGGCGTGGACATCTTTGCCAAGCTGGAGCTGTGGAATCCCGCCGGGTCGGTGAAGGACCGCACGGGTCTCTACATGGTGCGCGCGGCGGAGGAGAAGGGCCTGCTCAAGCCGGGATCCACCATCGTTGAGGGCACAGCCGGCAACATGGGCCTGGGCATTGCCTTCGCGGCTATCGGTCGCGGCTACCACGTGGTCTTTGTGGTGCCCGAGAAGTTCTCCGAGGAGAAGCAGACGCTCATGTGCGCCCTGGGGGCACGCATCGTGAACACTCCGCGCGCGGACGGCATGCTGGGCGCGGCTGCCAAGGCGGAGGAACTTCTCGGCCAGATTCCCAACTCCATCGCGCTCCGTCAGTTCGAAAACGCCACGAACCCGCAGGCGCACTACGAGACCACCGGTCCCGAGATCTGGCGCGACCTGGGCGGCAATGTGGACTACTTTGTTGCAGGCGCTGGCTCCGGCGGCACGTACACGGGCGTGGCGCGCTACCTCAAGGAGAAGAACCCCAAGGTCGTGGGCGTCCTTGCTGATCCGGTGGGCTCGACCATGGGTGGTGGCGAGCACGGCGACTACGACATCGAGGGCATCGGCAACGACTTTGTGGCCAAGACCATGGACATGTCGCTGGTGGACCAGGTCATCAAGGTGACGGATGACGAGGCCTTCTCGGCGTCGCGCCTCATTGCGCGGGCGGAGGGGATCTTTGCGGGCTCGTCTTCTGGCGCGGCTCTCTCCGCGAGCCTCACGCTTGCGGGCCGACTTGCCGAGAAGGGCGAGCACGCCACCATCGTGACGGTCTTTCCCGACCGCGGTGACAGGTACTTCTCGAAGGGACTGTACGCGTAGCGACGGCTGTTCCGCTGCGGCGCCGGGGCGGCGCCACAGCGGGGGTCTCGTACGCACCTGCTGCTAGAATGGGCCCTCCGACGTCAGAACGGCGCCACAGCGGCGGTTTCCGTGGCTTTCTCTGCTAATAGGCGCCCTGCGGCGCCTGCTAGTTGGCCACCTTGTGGTGCGGCACCATCGTGGTCCGGTCAATGGCCTGGAACTGGTATCCCAGCGCCTGGTAGTGCTCGATGATCTTGGGCAGGGCTTCGACGGTGGTGTCCTTCGTGGCAGCGTCGTGGCAGAGCAGGATGATGTTGGGGTAGTTGTCGTATGCGCAGGAGTTCTGGATGACCTGGTCGGTGGAGCACGTGGCACCGTCTCCGCTCGAGGCGTTCCAGTCGTAGTACTGGTAGCCGCGCGCTGGGACGTCATTCACGAGAACGTCCATGATGCCCGAGCAGTACTTCTCGGAGATGGTGTTAGACGAACCGCCGGGGAATCGCACGAGGTAAGGTACGTAGCCAATCTGGTCACTGACAACCTGGGCAATCTGGTCAAGGTCGTCGAAGTAGGCATCTTCGGATGAGTAGACCTGGGCATAGTCGTGGGTGAAGGAGTGCAGGCCGATGGTGTTGCCGTCGTCGTAGGCCTTCTTGATCATGTCGTAGTGGTCGGGGTCATGGCCAACCACGAAGAACGTCGCCTTGGCGCCGTATTGGTCCAAGATGTCGAGCACGCGCTGCGTGTTCTTGGAGGGACCGTCGTCGAAGGTGAGATAGACGATCTTCTCGCCGTTGTTCTTGTAGTTCCACTCGGTCTGGGCGTTGGGGTCCACGGCGAGCTGGGCCGCGCGCGGGTCGTTGGGGGCATCGGGGGCGCCTGGCGTCTTGGCCGCGTTGTCGTTTCCCAACGTGCCGCCATTCGTCGATGCTGCATCGTTCTTGCTGGGAGTCCGCGCCAACGCGACGCCTACACCGAGCGCGACCAGTGCGCCTGCCGAAAAGGCGAGAAAAGCCCTTCTGGTCTGGTTGCGGCGAGCCGGGCTCTCTTTGGAATCCTGACGAGGTGTCCAATCCTGCTTGAAGTGCTTTGACATGCCGATCCCCCCATGCGGCAGCGATGCTGGTGATGACCGTCTCGAGGGCATTCACCATTCAGGGATACTGATAGTAGCCTTAAAACTGCCACCGATTGCCAGAAGCAGAGAAGTCATGCGAAACCATTGCAGCAATCGAAGCGTGGGGGTTGGGCTGCCGAGGGCACCGTGCCAGGCTCTGGGGGCTCTGCCAGGGGCGTCGCCTTCGGCGGCTGCGCCGGACGACGGCTCCCCGCCGTCCGGCGCTCAACGCTGGTTAGCGCTCGGCGGCCTTGCGGCCGGCGTCGAACGCCTGGAGGTTCGCCTTCACGGTCTTGGGCGGCACACGGCGGCTAATGGCGTCGCGCCACTCGTCCACGGCAAAGGGGAGCGCCGTCGAGAGCGCGCCCACCAGCACCACGTTGGTCGAGCGGGGACTCCCCACGCTGCGTGCGATCTCGCCGGCGTCAATGCGCACGGCGCCAATCTCGTCCAGGCGAGCCCCCACCCTGTGGGGCATCTGGGCGTTGCCAATGTTCACGGGCACGGGGACGATGGTCTCGTCGTTCACAAAGAGACGGCCGCCCTCCTTCAGGAACTGCTGGTTGCGCAGGGCCTCGATGGCCTCGAACGCCACAAGGACGTCGGCCGTGCCCGGGTCGCACACCATCGAGTCCACATGCTCGCCCATGCGAATGATGGTCGAGACGGACCCGCCTCGCTGGCTCATGCCGTGGATCTCGGAGACCTTCACGTCGAGACCCGCCTCCGAGGCGGTCATGGCGAGGATGTTGCCGGCAAGAATCGTGCCCTGCCCACCCACGCCTACGAGAAGGACGGTCATGGTGCGGTCAAGCTGCACGCGCTCGCCCATGTGGACGGTCGAGCTTGCCGCGGATGCTGTTGCGTGTGGCATATGTCTACCTCCCTTGCCTGGGCCGGGCTACTCGGACTGGATGCACCCAAAGGGGCACACCTGCTCGCACTGGCCGCAGCCCACGCACTGCGTGGGGTCGATGATGGCGTAGTTGGTCTCGTCCTTGCCCAGCGCAGGGCAGCCAATCTGGACGCAGGTGCCGCAGCGGCGGCAGTCGCGGATGACGGGCGCGGGCTTGTGCGTGCGGTCAACCAGACGGCACGGAGATCGGAAGATGACCACCGAGAGCAGGTCCTCGTGCGAGACGGCCTGCTTGAGCGCCGCGCGCACGGCCTTGAGGTCCTGCGCGTCGGCCTCGATGACCTCGTCGACACCAATGGCGCGGCAGAGCGCGGGCAGGTCGAGCGGGCGCCCCGCCGGGCGGTCGAGAACCGAGGGCTTCTCGTCCGCGTCCACCAGCGGGCTGATGCGCGCGCCCTGCTCGGAGAGGGTGAGGCCGTTCACGGGGTTGCCCTGCGTGCCGGTCATTGCGGTTGTGCGGTTGTCCAGGATGAGCAGCGTGCCCTTGCCCCCGTTGTAGGCGGTGCCGAGAAGCGACGTGATGCCGGAGTGCGCAAAGGTGGAGTCGCCAATGACGCCAATCACGGGGCGCTTGGTGCGCTCGGGGATGCCGGCAAGCTCCATACCGTGGCTCATGCTGAGAGAGGCGCCCATGTCGATCACCGAGTCGACGGCGCGGAAGGGCGCGACGGCGCCCAGCGTGTAGCAGCCAATGTCGCCGGTCACGATGGCCTTCATGCGACGCAGCTCGTTGAAGACCAGGCGGTGCGGGCAGCCGGCGCAGAACGCGGGCGGGCGCGGAGGAAGGTCCTTCGCGGCCTCGAGGTGCGCGGGCGTGGCCACGCCAAAGCTCCGCTGGATGTCGGCGGGGAAGATCTCGCCGGAGCGGGGGAGCGGTGCCGCGGGCGGCTCGGAGAGCTTGATGCCCAGCGCGGCCACGTGGTCGCGGAAGTAGCGGCAGGACTCCTCCACCACGTAGACCTTCTCGACCGAGGCCGCAAAGCTCGCGAGGAGCTTGGGCGGCAGCGGCCAGGTGAGGCCCAGCTTGAGCGTGGATGCCTCGGGCAGCGCCTCGCGCACGTGGTTGTAGAGGGCGCCGGCGACGATGATGCCAACCTTGGTGTCGCGCATCTCGACGCGGTTGAGGTCGCTCGTCTCGGCAAACTCAACCAGGGCGTCCTCGCGCTCGTTGGTCACGCGGGTGCGCGCCACGGCGTAGGCGGGCATCATCACGTACTTGCTGGGCTGGCTCTGGTAGTCGCGGGGCGCGGCGGCATCAAGGTCGCGCTCGTGGGAGCACTCGACCATGGTCCTCGTGTGGGCAATGCGCATGGTCTCGTGGAGAATGACGGGCGTGTCGAAGCGCTCGGAGATGTCAAACGCCTTGCGCGCGAAGTCGTAGGCCTCCTGGGAGTCCGACGGGTCCAAGCACGGCACGCGGGCAAACGCGGCGTAGTTCCTCGTGTCCTGCTCGTTCTGGGAGCTGTACATGGAGGGGTCGTCGGCGACGAGAAGCACGAGGCCTGCGTTGATGCCCGTGTTGGTGACGCTCATGAAGGGGTCTGCCGCAACGTTCAGGCCAACGTGCTTCATGGTGACCAGCGTGCGCACACCGCCCATGGCAGAGCCAATGCCCACCTCGAGGGCGACCTTCTCGTTGGGCGACCACTCGCAGTAGACGTCACCGTGCTGCACGAGGTTCTCGAGGGTCTCGGTGGAGGGGGTGCCGGGGTAGCCCGTTCCCACGCCCGCACCTGCCGACCACGCCCCCTCGGCGATGGCCTCGTTGCCCGACAGTAGCTGCTTTCCCATGCGCTCTCCTCTCCCGGCGGACTGCCCGCCTGTGTTGCCTCTCCGGTGGGCCGTCTAGGCCTTGTTCTCCTGGTCTACCAGGTGCGCCGCCCCGTACCTCTCGCGCAGGAGCGGCTTCTCGATCTTGCCCGTGGGGTTTCTCGGCACCTCGGCAAAGATTACCTTGCGCGGCCGCTTGTAGCGGGGGAGCGCCAGGCAGAACTCGTTGATGTCGTCCTCGGTGGTGTCCTCGTAGCCGGGCTTGAGCTCGATGATCGCTGCGGGTATCTCTCCCAGGCGCTCGTCGGGCAGGCCAATGACGGCCACGTCTTGGATGGCGGGGTTGGAGGCGAGAAAGTCCTCGATCTGCACGGGGTAGAGGTTCTCGCCGCCCATCACGATGACGTCTTTCTTGCGGTCGACCAGCCAGTAGAAGCCGTCCTCGTCCTGGCGCGCCATGTCGCCGGTGTGCAGCCAGCCGTCGATGAGGGTCTCGGCCGTGGCCGCGGGGTCCTTGTAGTAGCACTCCATGAGGCCCGGGCCCTTCACGCAGAGCTCGCCAACCTCGCCAGGCGCGACCTCCTCGCCCTTCTCGTCCACGATCTTGCACTCCCACTGGTAGCCGGGAACGCCAATGGCGCCCACGTGGCCCACGTTCTCCACGCCCAGGTGGACGCAGCCGGGACCGCAGGACTCCGAGAGGCCGTAGTTGGTGTCGTACTGCTGGTTGGGGAAGACCTTGAGCCAGCGGCGCACCAGACTCTTGGGCACCGGCTGGGCGCCAATGTGCATGAGGCGCCACTGGTCGAGGTGGTAGTCGGCAAGCGTGACCGTGCCCTGCTCGATGGCGAGAAGGATGTCCTGCGCCCAGGGGACGAGCAGCCACACGATGGTGCAGCGCTCGTTGGAGACGGTCTCGAGGATGGTCTTGGGGCTCACGCCGCGCAGGAGTACGCCGCGCCCGCCCACGGCGAGCGACCCCATCCAGTGCATGATGGCGCCGGTGTGGTAGAGCGGCGGGATGCAGAGAAAGACGTCGTCGTGCGTCTGGCCGTGGTGCTTCTGCTCCATGATGGCTGCCTGGGTGAGGCTCTGGTGGTGGTGCAGGATGGCCTTGGGGAAGCCTGTGGTGCCCGAGCTAAAGTAGACCGCCGCGTCTTCGTCCTCGGAGAGCGGGATCATGGGGTCTGCCGAGGAGCACAGGCCAACGAGCTCCTGGTAGGGCTCGGCCCAGGTGGGACAATCGTCGCCCACGTAGAAGAGCAGGCGGCCCTTCTGGATCTGGGGCACGATCTCTTCGACGCGGCCGGTGAACTCGGGGCCAAAGACCAGGATGTCGGCGTCGGACTTCTCGACGCAGTAGCGGATCTCGTCGGCGGAGTAGCGGAAGTTGAGCGGCACCACCGTGGCGCCGCTCTTGAGCACGCCAAAGTAGATGGGGAGCCACTCGATGCAGTTGTAGAGCAGGACTGCGACCTTGTCGTCCTTGCGGATGCCGCGCGAGAGCAGCAGGTTTGCAAAGCGGTTGGCCTTCTCGTCAAAGACCTGCCAGGTCATCTCGCGGCGAAAGGGCTCGTCATCCGTGGTCTCGACGAGCTCGTAGTCGCGCCAGGTGATGTGGCGGTTCTCGCGGCGCTGTGGGTTCACCTCCACGAGGGCGACCTCGGTGGGGTAGAGCTCGGCGTTCTTGCGCAGCATGTCGACGATGGTCACGATGCCTCCAAATGACCTTGCGAACTTGCGGGGATGCCTGGGCGCCGCGGGCGATGGTGCGAGGCGGCAGCTTTTTTATTCTAGACGGGTGCGGTGCTGCGGGGGCGGGGGAGATTGCGCTTTTGGCGAGAATTGCCGCCGTGGCCGGCGCCGCGATGCCGCCGGGTCGTGCGCCGCGATGCCGCCGGATTTCGTCGGTTAGGAATTTTCCGAACGGTTAGAGGTGCCTAAACGGCGAGAATGGGCGGCAAGACGAGAATGCCGCGGATTCCGAACGGTTAGACCGCTCTAACCGGCGAAATCCCGCGGCGTTGATGGGGGCACACACAACCTTGCGCCGCGCGCCGCCGCCTGCCGCCGCGCGCCGAGAAGCGCCGCCGCTCTCGGCTGCGCGTGTCCTTCTCGTCCCCTTTTTGTTAACGCTTCTTCAGGCTTTCTCGATCCGGGGTTGATTTTTTTCAAATCTGGGTCAAAATATTTGACCGTCCATACAAAGGTGCGAAAAATCGGTGGAAGGCAGTTCGACCACCGCCACTGGGCGAAAGGAAGAACCATGCAGTCGAAAATCGCGCACGCAGCCGAGCGCAAGGCGTTTAGCATCGCAATCGACCAGGCCATCAAGGGCGTCAGGAGCGATCACCCCGAGGAGGCCATCAACAAGTTCCTGGACATGGGCGGCAAGCTCCTCGCTGACACCGCGCCCGACATGGCAAACTCCCTGCGCAAGGCATTCTACCCTGGTTCCAAGTGGGAGAACTTCCTCATCGAGCTGGTGAGGGACCGCGTTGATCCCAACATCTTGAAGACCGCCGTCCTGAACGGCGCCTACGAGTCCGCCTTCCGCGGCCTGCGCGAGACTACCCAGTCTGCCGAGAAGTACCAGTGCAACGTGCCCTGGATCATCATCTTCGACCCCACGAGTGCCTGCAACAAGCACTGCATCGGCTGCTGGGCCGCCGACTACGGCAACTCCCTCAACCTCTCCTTCGATGACATGGATCGCCTGGTCACCGAGGCCAAGGCGCTGGGCACGCACTTCTTCATGATGACCGGCGGTGAGCCCCTGGCGCGCAAGAAGGACGTCGTCCGCCTTGCCGAGAAGCACGACGACTGCATCTTTGGCCTCTTCACCAACGGCTCGCTCATCGACCAGAAGCTCTGCGACGACTGCAAGCGCCTGGGCAACATCGTGTTCTCGATGTCGCTCGAGGGCTTCAAGACCGCCAACGACGGTCGCCGCGGTGACGGCTCGTTCGACGAGGTTGTTCGCGCCATGGACCTCATGACCGAGAACGGCGTGCCCTTTGGCATCTCTACCTGCTATACGCGCAACAACGTCGAGGACGTCACCTCCGACGAGTACTACGACTTCATCATTGAGCACGGTGCGCTGTGGCAGTGGTACTTCCACTATATGCCCGTGGGCGAGGGCGCCAACGCCGACCTCATGCCCACCATCGAGCAGCGCGAGTACATGATTGACCGCATCCGCAAGATCCGCGACTACAAGGGCGGCAAGCCCATCATGGCCATGGACTTCCAGAACGACGGCGAGTTCGTGGGTGGCTGCATCGCCGGCGGCCGCGTGTTCTGCCACGTCAACGCCCGCGGTGACGTGGAGCCCTGCGTCTTCATCCACTACTCCAACGCCAACATCCACGAGAAGAGCTGGCTGGAGTGCCTGCAGCAGCCCATCTTCCAGGAGTACCGCGCCAACTGGCCCTGGAACGACAACATGCTGCGCCCCTGCCCCATGCTCGAGAACCCGCAGGTTCTGCCCAAGATGGTTCACGAGGCAGAAGCCAAGTCCACGGAGTACACCTCGCCGGAGGACGTCGACCACCTGTGCGCCCGCACGGCTAAGTACGCCGAGAAGTGGGCGCCCGAGGGCGACCGCATCTGGGTCGAGGAGCACCCCACCGGCAAGAAGGTCTACGAGGACAACATCTCGATGATGGATGTCGACAAGAAGGCCAAGATGCTTGCCGAGAAGGATGCCGAGCTTGACTCGCAGGTTGAGGAGAAGCTCAAGGAGGAGAAGGAGACGGTCGGCGCCGCAAAGTAGGTGCTGCTCGTCCCTCTCGCGCGAAAGCGCTTGTCGCCCCGTCGCTGAAGCCGGATGGCTTTGGTGGCGGGGCGTTTGTTTGTGTCGGGCGTGGAGGGCTCTCGCCCCGTGGGATTAAGTTACCGGGCAATGGAATCCCGTTGCCCGGTAACGGAATCCCGTGTCTGGCCCCGCGCTGCCGTATGCTCTTCTCGGCAGACCGCGCGCGAGAAGGAAGGGGCACCGTGATAAAGCTTGCACTTTCGGACCTCGACAACACCTTGATTCCCTATGGCCAGGGTCGCGCGTCTGACGCGGCCATTGCCGCCGTGCGCGCCGCCAATGCCGCGCCGGGTGTGCTCGCCGGCCCCATCTCTGGCAGGACCGTCGCCATGATGTCGTGGATGTTCGAGAACGACGCGGCAGACTGCTTCCAGACCGGCGTCTTTGTGAACGGCCAGGTTGTGCGTCTGCGCGGCCGTGTAATCTACCAGGAGGCGCCCGCGCGCGAAAGCCTCGAGCGCCTTGTTGCCTACCTGCGCGAACGCGACGGCGAGAGAACCGCCCTCACCGCCTACGAAAACAACAGCGTGAACGTTGACGTTGTCGTAGGCATCACAGACAAGGAGCTGGCGCGCCACCCCAAGGCCTTTCACGCGTTCCGCCGCACGTCCGCGCACATTCCGGCCGGAACGTACGTGAAGAACAACATCCACAGCGACCACTCGCGAGCCCACATGGAGGCCCTCCGCCGCGACCTGGCGCACGACTTCCCGGAGTTCGACTTTGTCTTCCCCAGCGCCACCTCCTCCACGCTAGACATCCTGCCTGTGGGCATCTCCAAGATGAGCGGACTCACGGTGCTCATGGACCAGCTGGGAATTGGCATCAACGAGGTCTGCGTCTTTGGGGACTCCGAGAACGACCTGGCCATCATCGAGGGCGTGCCCAACTCGGTTGCCGTCTCGAACGCGGCGCCAGAGGTTGTGGCAGCGGCGCGCTGGCATATTGGGGCGGTGACCGAGGACGCGGTTGCCAAGGCGCTTCTCGACATCGCGGACGCAGCGAGAACGGCCGACATGCCTGCGTTCATGCGCGAGGAGGGCGAGGACCGCCACGCCACTTCCGGCGCCGCTGCGCCAATCACCGGCGTTGGCCCCACCCACATGGGGTAGGTAGAGAGGTGGCAAGCGCGCAACAGCGCGCGCCTGCCGCGAACTTCGAGGAGATGCATGCATATGGAGTTCCAGGAGCTCAAGGACTGCAGGTTCGATGGCTCGGGCCACTTCAAGCTCGACGACTACCCCACAGACGTACACGTGGAGAAGAGGCTCAGGCCCAACTTCGAGGCCCTCACCGAGGCAAACACCCAGCGCATGGCCGAGCTCCAGGACAGGCTCTACGCCGAGGGCCGCGAGGGGGTCGTGGTGATTCTGCAGGCCATGGACGCAGCAGGCAAGGACTCCACCATCAAGCACGTGATGAGCGGCATCAACCCGCAGGGCGTCACGGTGGCAAGCTTCAAGCAGCCCTCCTCCGAGGAGCTCGCGCACGACTTCCTCTGGCGCGCCGTCGCCAGGCTGCCGCGTCGAGGCTGCATTGGCCTCTTCAACCGCAGCTACTACGAGGACGTGCTGGTAGTGCGCGTGCACGACCTCCAAAAGACCTACCGCATGCCCAAGCGCGTGCTCGACACCTCGAAGGACGACTTCTTCGAGCAGCGGTACCGCCAGATCCGCGACTTCGAGCGCTACCTCTGGGAGAACGGCTACCGCGTGCTCAAGATCTTCCTCAACGTGAGCAGCGCCGAGCAGCGCAGGCGCTTCCTCGACCGCATCGACGACGAGTCCAAGAACTGGAAGTTCTCCTCGTCCGACGTGACCGAGCGCCAGCTGTGGCCCAAGTACATGGAAGCCTACGAGCAGTGCATCGACCGCACCGCCACCAAGGAGGCGCCGTGGTACGTTGTCCCGGCGGACCAGAAGTTCTACGCGCGCTGGCTCGTCTCGGAGGCCATCGTCCGCACGCTCGAGGCGTGCGACCCGCACTACCCGGAGCTTCCCGCCGAGCAGCGCGACGACCTGGAGACCGCGCGCCAAGGCCTGCTTTCCGAGACGGGCGGCCACGACGACCGTTCGGAGCGCGACGCAACCGAGCGCGAGAACAACTAACATAACCGGGGGTATTCAGCGCAACGAGAGGAGACGTGCATGTGGGTTCTGGCTGCGATTGGTTCGGCGGTCTTTGCGGGCATCACATCAATTCTTGCAAAGTGCGGTATCCGGCACACCGACTCTGACGTTGCCACGGCCGTTCGCACCATCGTCGTCCTGGCGTTTGCGTGGCTCATGGCGGGCGTGGTTGGCTCCATTCCCACCATTACCCAGATCACGACCAACTCCCTGCTCTTTCTCGCGCTCTCGGGACTTGCCACCGGCGCGAGCTGGATTTGCTACTTCAAGGCGCTCTCGATGGGCGACGTCAACAAGGTCGTGCCTATCGACAAGTGCTCCACGGTGCTCACGGTGCTCCTCGCCATCGTTCTGTTTGGCGAGACCCAGAACCTTGCCGTGAAGCTCGTTGGCTGCGTGGGCATCCTCGTGGGCACCCTCATGATGATCGAGCGCAAGCAGCAGGACCACGACGTCCAGGGGCGCTCGTGGATGTGGTACGCCGTGGGCTCCGCGGTCTTTGCCGCGCTCACGTCGATCCTCGCCAAGGTGGGCATTGAGGGCGTGGAGTCAAACCTCGCCACGGCTATCCGAACCTGCTTTGTGCTGGTCATGGCATGGGTGGTTGTGGCGATGCGCGGCAAGCTGGGCGAGGTGCGCGGCATCGACCGGCACGAGCTGCTCTTCATCTGCCTTTCCGGCGTGGCCACGGGCGCCTCGTGGCTCTGCTACTACTACGCCATCCAGACGGGCGTGGTCTCGGTCGTGGTGCCCATCGACAAGCTGTCCATCGTGGTGGCCATGGCCTTCTCGGCGGCGGTCTTCAAGGAGACCTACACCAGGCGCTCGCTCACGGGCCTGGCGATCATCGTGGCGTCAACGCTCCTGATGGCGGTCTTCAGGTAGCGGGTACGTTGCGGTGGGATGGCCTACTCGGCCTTCACCGCGTTCGACGTGTCGGCAATGGTTCTCACGATTTCCTCTGCCTCGGCGGTGTCTTTGGAGACTACGGGCAGGAAGTGCTTGGAACAGCCGTTCTCCACATAGACGCTTGCCCTGTTGCCCATGGCGATGAGAACCGCGCCAACAATGATGAGCAGGACGCCCAGTAGCCCTACCTGGGTTACCCCGAAGAGGGCCACGGCCACGGCTATGGCGCCCAGGATGATGAGCATGCGAGCAATGCCGATGTACTTGTTGGCGGACCCAAGCCCCGCTGCGGTGACGGACCGCATGGGGATGACCTCGTAGCCCGTCTTGTCGGTGACAATGATGCTGCGTTTTGCTGGTGTGGACCTGGATGCTGTCGCGGCTGATGACAACCGAGCTGCTTCCGGCGTCATAGGTTCTGGTGCGGCCCTTCTCCAGCGCATGGGAGTATCGGCCGGCCTGGGCCCCGGTGGCACTGCTCGGGCGAACTTTTCGCGCTGTCGGCGCTGGGGCGGTGCTGCCGGCGGCTGTCTCGTCGAGCTTCCGTCCGCAGTGCTTGCAGAACCTGGCGCCGTCTTCAAGGCTCTTTCCGCAGTAAGGGCAGGTACGTGACATGATGTTGCCTCTCTCTCTTTGATTCGCTGACAGCGCCATTGTTCGTCCGATTTTTTAAAACTTGTTGCGCAATTAATCGCGGCGAGGCGGTGAGGCGGGCATCCCCTACCATGGTTGGTGCTTTGGCCGGCGGGCAGGGGCTCGCCGGCCGCCCGTTGCAGGAGGTGTGACGTCTTGGACGAGAAGACTGCCAGCGAGAACCCGGTGGCGCGCCGCGTGCCGCCGGTGACCCAGGAGATGCGCGAGAAGTACCGCCAGCTGGTGGAGTATCTGCGCGAGCAGGGAAGCGTCGCCGTGGCGTTCTCGGGTGGGGTTGACTCCACGCTGCTCCTGCATGCCGCGCACGAGGCGCTGGGCGAGAAGTGCCTTGCGGTCACTGCGCGCTCGGAGTCGTTCCCGCAGCGCGAGCGCAACGAGGCAGACGCCTTCTGCGAGCGCGAGGGCATCGCGCACGTGCTGGCGGACTCGGAGGAGCTGGGTATCCCCGGCTTTGACCACAACCCCAAGGACCGTTGCTATCTCTGCAAGAGTGAGCTCTTCCAGCGGATTCGCAGCATCGCGCGCGAGAGGGGCGTGGCGCACGTTGCCGAGGGCTCCAACGTGGACGACGAGGGCGACTACCGCCCTGGCCTGCGCGCCGTTGCCGAGCAGGGCATCTTGAGCCCGCTTCGCCACGTGGGGCTGCGCAAGGCGGAGATCCGCGCGCTCTCGCGCGAGCTGGAGCTTCCCACCTGGGACAAGCAGTCCTTCGCGTGCCTGTCATCGCGCTTTGTCTACGGCGAGCTCATCTCCCGCGCGCGCCTGGCCATGGTGGACCGCGCGGAGCAGGAACTTCTCGACCTGGGCCTCACGCAGGTACGCGTGCGCGTCCATGGCGAGAAGGACCCCATTGCCCGCATCGAGGTGCTGCCCGAGGAGTTTGGGCTGCTCGTCGCGCATGCCGAACAGGTTGCCGCGGACCTCAAGGCGTTGGGTTTCTCGTACGTGACCATGGACCTGGCGGGCTACCATACGGGTTCCATGAACCAGTCGCTGGGGGAGGCACGCGCATGAGCGAGAGTGGAACCGGCTACGATGACCTGGGCTTTGCCAAACTGGACACCAGCCGAGAGGAGCGTACCGGCTTTCCCGAGGTGGTGTTCTGCGAGGGCAAGCCCGACGTCTACCTGCCCAAGATCTTCCAGCACCTTGTTGCCGCGGACGGTCGGGCCCTGGGGACGCGCGCGAGTGAGCACCAGGCTAGCCTTGTGCAGGATGTGCTGCCGCAGGCCAGCTACGACCCGGTCTCGCGCATCCTGAGCGTTGCGCCGGAGGTGCCGGTGCCGCTGGTGGGACACGTCGCCGTGGCGTGCGCCGGCACGGCGGACACGCCGGTGGCCGAGGAGGCGGCGCGCGTGGCGGAGTTCTTTGGCACCCGTGTGACGCGCCACTACGACGTGGGCGTGGCCGGCCTCCACAGGCTGCTCGACCAGATGGACAGCGAGGACGGCATTCGTGTGGCAAACTGCGTGGTGGCGGTCGCTGGAATGGAAGGGGCGCTTGCGAGCGTTGTGGGCGGGCTTGTCTCGGTTCCGGTGATCGCGGTGCCCACCTCGGTTGGGTACGGGGCGTCGTTCAACGGCATGGCTGCGCTTCTCAGCATGCTCAATTCCTGCGCCAACGGTGTGGCTACGGTCAACATCGACAATGGGTTTGGCGCGGCCTATCTGGCCACGCAGATCAACCGCCTTGCGGTGGGAGGGAGCGCCTCGTGAGCACGCTTTTCTGGGACTGCCAGACCGGCATCAGCGGCGATATGGCAGTGGCGTCTCTGCTAGACCTTGGCGCCAGCGAAGAGGCAGTGCGCGCGGCGCTCGCTCCGCTTGCAGGCGAGGGCTTTGAGCTGCACGTTGGTCGCGTGGAGAAGGCAGGGCTCGACTGCTGTGACTTTGACGTGGCGCTGGACGAGGAGCATGACGGCCACGACCATGACTTGGCCTACCTGTACGATCCCGAGTGGACGCCGGGCGGTGCGCCGCATGCGCACGGGTACCATCACCGCAGCTACGCACAGGTGCGGGAGGTGCTCGCGTCGCTCGACCTTGCGCCCCGCGTGCGGTCTCTTGCCGAGAAGGCCTTCCGCCTGCTTGCCCAGGCAGAGTCCAAAGCGCACGGCGTGCCCGTGGACGAGGTGCACTTCCACGAGGTGGGGGCTATCGACGCCATCGTGGACGTTGTGGCGGCGGCTGTCTGCCTGGACAGCCTTGGCGTCGATGAGGTCATCGTGCCTCGCGTGGTCGAGGGCACGGGGATGGTTCGCTGCCAGCATGGGGTGATTCCCGTGCCGGTGCCTGCCGTGGTGAACATCGCCGCGGCCACGGGACTGCCGCTGAGCGTGGGCCCGCGCCAGGGCGAGCTGGTCACGCCTACGGGTGCGGCGATTGCCGCCGCGGCCATGACCTCGACCTTGTTGCCAAAGCGCTTCTCGGTGAAGGCCTGTGGCATGGGCGCGGGCAAGCGTGACTACGATCCGCCCAGCATCCTGCGCGCGTTGCTCATCGAGGATGTGGACTCCGGCGACGGCACTGCTTCCAGCGCCGCCCCCGCTCCCGGCGACTGGATCTGGAAGCTCGAGTGCAACATCGACGACAGCACGGGCGAGATGCTCGGCGCCGTGCTCGAGGACCTCATGGCGGCGGGCGCTCGCGATGCCCATTTCCTGCCTGTCTTCATGAAGAAGAACCGGCCCGCCTACGAGCTTGCCATCATTTGCGATGACGCCCACCGCGAGGCACTCGAGCGCATCGTGTTTGCCGAGACCACGACCATCGGCATCCGCCGCCAACGCATGGAGCGCAGCGTGATGGACGTCTCGTGGCGCGACGTCGAGACAAGCTACGGCACCGTGCGCGTTAAGGTCTGCGAGCGAGATGGGCTTCTCCGCGCCTACCCGGAGTACGACTCCGTTCGTGCCGTGGCGCGCGCCGCAGGGACCGACTTCCGCACGGTGTACCTGGCTGCGGCAACGTCCGTCTAGGGGGTGCGGCTCCTCGTGTCCGCCGTCTCTGCGGCGCCGACGCTAGGGCGAGGGGCGGTGTCGCCGGAACCGGCAAAATGTCACCGGAGAGCCCATTTTGGACGCACTTGTCGCCAAAACGCACGCTCCGGTGACGCCGCGGCCACCGCGCCTCGCCGCGGCCACCGCGTCCCGCCGCGACCACCCGCGCCTGCCGCTAATACTTGTTGTAGATGTGCTCAGCCGAGCCACGCAGCCCGTCCACGCAGAGCGCGCTACCATCGTCGAGCAGCACCGTCCCGCTGAACGTCCCAAACACCTGGTGTTGCCGGCTTACGATAATGCCCGCAAGGTCGATGTTGTCAGTGCGGTCAATCTGCGGATCGAAGGCCAGGTCAAGCCTTCCCTCATCGTCGGTCACGTGCCATGGCGAGAGGTACGCGTAGCCGTTCTCGCCAACAGGGATGCCAAAGTCAACACGCCCCAGCTTATGGGCCACGCCGTCCACGAAGACCATGTTCTCGCTGGCCGCGCGCGTGTTGCCAAAGCCGTATCCAAGATTGAGGCCCACCACGCGCCCGCCCTGGCGCCCCTGCGCAACTGCCCAGTACCAGGTGTTCTCGTACGTCCACACGCCACGGCCCCAGTCGAGAAGGCCAAACGAGTCTTCCCGCGAGAATTCGTGGAAAAGCGCGCCCCGCCTAAAGCCGCCCCACGCACGCATGCCCACAATCTTGCGGTTGTAGTAGAACGCGTGGGGATCCTCGTCCCACGGAGTGCAGATGACCATAGAGTCGCGAGGCTGCTGGTCGAGAAGGGCCTCCACCTCAAGGTCCTCGCCATCATCGAAGTCGCGCATGGCAAACGAGAGGCGCCGTGCGTCTCCCACGTGACGCCACCCCACGCGGCAGCGCGCGTTCTCCCAGCAGATGTCGCCGGCGTCCGAGCTGGCCGGCAGCCCCATCGAACCCAGCGGCAGCGGTACCGTCTCGGACGTGGTCTTGAAGGCTCGTACTGAGAAGTCCAGGACAGACGCCGAGACAAGCCCAAGGTATCCCAGGTCACTAAAGGTGAGCGCCACGGCATAGCGCTCGTCGTTTATGAGGTAGTAGTCCCAATCCTTGATGCGCCACGGCGGCGCCTGGATGTCCGCGTGATCGTAGGCAAAGGGCGGGCGCGTTGCCCAGCCGGGCTCGCGAAGGCGGCCCTCCTCGTCAAGAAGCCTGCCGGTTCCGGTGATGCGATGCTCGGACATGGCAACCCCTCTCCACGAGACCTCTCCGTGGATTCAGCATCCGCCGTCCGGATGGAGTTGTTGGCGCCACTTCGGCGGACGGGATTGAGTTGCCCGGTAACTGAGTCGCACGCGGGATTGATTTGCTCGGCAACGGGATTGCATTGCCCGGCAACTCAATCCCGCCCATTTTTCGAACGCGTTTCGGGCGTGTGTATGTTGGACAGCAAGCTAGCCCCGTTTTTCTTGACGAAACACACCCAGCATAGACTTCCATCGGTACGAAGGGGTTCCCGCCGCAGCAAGGCGGCAGGAACCCGCATGGCACGCCCGCCTGCGCGGGCGCTTGGAGAGGGGAATACATGGCATCCAACCAGGTGGCCAAGGACATCAGCACCGGTCAGGGCCTGTACCGGGAGGAGTTCGAGCACGACGCCTGCGGCATCGGCGCGATCGCTCACCTCAAGGGCCAGAAGTCACACCAGCTGCTCGACAACGCGCTCACGCTCCTTGTGAACCTCGAGCACCGCGGTGGTAAGGGCCTGGAGAGAAACACCGGCGACGGCGCCGGCATCCTGTTCCAGATTCCGCACCGCTTCTTCCGCAAGGAGGCTCAGAAGTACGGCCACCTGCTCCCCGACGAGGGCGAGTACGGCGTGGCCATGGTCTTCTTCCCGCAGGACGCGGAGGGCGCGCAGGTGGCGTGCCGCGTCTTCGAGGAGGGCTGCGCCGAGCAGGGCATCCCCCTGCTCTTCTGGCGAGAGGTGCCCATCGACCCGCATGACCTGGGCGAGACGGCACTGGCCTGCATGCCCACCATCTACCAGGCGTTCCTTGGGCGTCCGGCAGACGTGCCCGCGGGCGACGAGTTCGAGCGCAAGCTCTACGTGTGCCGCCGCTCCATCGAGAAGACCGCAGCCGCCCACCACGCGCTCGAGGGCAAGATCTTCTACGTGTGCTCGATGAGCTCGCGCACCATCGTGTACAAGGGCATGCTCGTTGCCACCCAGATGCGCAACTTCTACCTGGACCTGAACGACGCCGCCGCAGAGTCGGCTCTGGCCCTCGTGCACTCCCGCTACTCCACCAACACCACGCCCAGCTGGGAGCGCGCCCACCCCAACCGCTACATCGTCCACAACGGCGAGATCAACACGCTGCGCGGCAACGTCAACTGGATTCGCGCCCGCGAGTCCGAGTTCTACTCGCCCGTGCTTGGCGCGGACCTTGGCCGCGTGATGCCCGTCATCAACCGCGAGGGCTCGGACTCCGCCATCCTTGACAACGTCCTCGAGTTCCTCACCATGAACGGCAGGCCCCTCTCGCGCGCCGTCACGATGCTGCTCCCCGAGCCGTGGGACAAGAACAAGCAGCTCTCCGACGCGCGCCGCGCCTACGACTGCTACCAGTCCATGCTCACCGAGAGCTGGGACGGTCCTGCCGCCATCGCCTTCTCGGACGGCCGCATCACCGGTGCCGCACTGGACAGGAACGGCCTGCGTCCCGCTCGCTACTACGTCACGCACGACGACCGCATGATACTTGCCTCCGAGGCGGGAGCCCTCTCCGTCGAGCCCGACGAGATTCTGCAGACGGGCTCGCTCGGTCCCGGCCAGATGTTCGTCGTCGATCCCTCCCAGGGCCGCATCATCTGGGACGACGAGGTCAAGGCCCACTTTGCCGCTCAGAAGCCCTTCCGCGACTGGATCGACGAGGAGACCCTCTCGGTGGCAGATCTTGCCAAGAGCGAGAAGAACCCCTTCGAGGCCATCGATGCCGAAGTGTCCCTCACCCAGCGCCTGGCCCGTCACGGCTACCACTTCGATGACGTCGAGGAGGCCGTGCGCCCCATGGCCAACACGGGCAAGCCGCCCCTGGCGTCCATGGGCTCCGACGTTCCTCTCGCCGTGCTCTCCGGTCACCCGCGCTCGTTCTTCGACTACTTCAACCAGCTCTTCGCGCAGGTCACCAACCCGCCCATCGACGCGCTGCGCGAGAGCTTCGTGACGTCTTCTGTGCTCTACCTGGGCAACCACGGCAACATGCTCGAGGACTCCCGCAAGAACTGCCAGCTCCTACGCCTGGATGACCCCATTCTCACCAAGGACGAGTTCCAGCGCATCGCCTCGCTTGACCGTCAGGGTTTCCATGCCGCGTGCTTCTCGGCCACCTACCCGCGCGAGGCGGGGGAGGGCGCGCTCAGGGCGGCGCTCGAGTCCCTGTGCGCGGGCGTCGAGAAGGCCGTGCGCGCCGGCGCCAACGTGGTGGTCATCTCCGACCGCGCGGGCGAGGGTCAGGTTCCCATCCCGTCGCTCCTCTCGGTCTCGGCCGTCCACAACCACATGATCCGCACCGGCATCCGCATGAAGGCGGACATCGTGGTGGAGTGCGGCGACGCCATCACCCCGCACGACTACGCCACGCTCGTGGGCTACTCCGCCTCGGGTATCTACCCCTACATGGCGCACGCGTGCATTACCGCCCTGGCGGAGCGCGGCTCTCTGGGCGTGAGCGCCGAGGAGGGCATCGCCAACTACGACCGCGCGGTCAACGCTGGTATCACCTCGATCATGTCTAAGATGGGCATCTCCACGATGCAGGGCTACCACTCCGCGCAGATCTTCGAGATCGTTGGCTTTGACCAGGGCTTTGTTGACCGCTGCTTCACGGGCACCGTCTCGCGCGTGGGAGGCCTCGACGAGGACGGCGTGGAGCGCGAGTGCAACGAGCGCTATGACGAGGCGCTGGCGCTGCTCAAGACACCCGCGCCCACGCAGCTGGCAAGCTCCGGCATCACCAAGTGGCGCCCGCTTGGCGGCGAGGAGCACATCATCACCCCGCAGGTCATCTACCTGTTGCATCGTGCCGTGCGCGAGAACAGTCCCGAGCTCTTCTCGGAGTACTCAAAGGCGCTCCACCCCAAGGGCCGCGCCATCATGCTGCGCGACCTCCTCGAGTTTGTGCCGCTGGCCTCAGGGCCCGTGCCCCTGGACGAGGTCGAGAGCGCTGACTCCATCGTGAAGCGCTTCGAGACTAGCGCCATGAGCTTTGGCGCCATCTCTGACGAGGCACACCGTGCGCTCGCGATTGCCATGAACCGCATTGGGGCCAAGTCCAACACGGGTGAGGGTGGCGAGAATCCCGACCGCGAGACCACGCTTGCCAACGGCGACTCCGCAAACTCCAAGGTCAAGCAGGTTGCCTCTGCGCGCTTTGGCGTGACGAGCCGCTACCTGGTCTCCGGCGAGGAGATTCAGATCAAGATGGCCCAGGGCGCCAAGCCCGGCGAGGGCGGGCACCTGCCCGGCACAAAGGTCTGGCCGTGGATCGCCAAGGTGCGTAACTCCACGCCTGGCGTGGGCCTTGTTTCGCCCCCGCCGCACCACGACATCTACTCCATCGAGGACCTGGCCGAGCTCATCTTTGACCTCAAGAACGCCAACCCCAAGGCCACGGTCTCGGTAAAGCTGGTCTCCGAGGCGGGTGTGGGCACCATCGCCACGGGCGTTGCCAAGGGCGGCGCGAACAAGATTTTGATCTCGAGCGCCAACGGCGGCACCGGTGCCGCGCCGCGTGACTCCATCTACCACACGGGCCTGCCGCTGGAGCTTGGCCTTGCCGAGACCCAGCAGACGCTGCTCAAGAACGGCCTGCGCTCGCGCGTGGAGCTGGAGGCAGACGGCAAGCTCATGGACGGTCGCGACGTGGCCGTGGCCGCGCTTCTCGGCGCCGAGGTCTTTGACTTTGGCACGGCCGCGCTGCTCTCGCTTGGCTGCCTCATGCAGCGCGACTGCCAGACGGACACCTGCCCCATGGGCATCGCCACGCAGAACTGCGAGCTGCGCAAGCGCTTCCACGGCAAGCCCGAGTACGTGGTCAACTTCATGTACCTGGTGGCCGAGGAGCTGCGCCACATCATGGCCGAGCTGGGCTTCCGCACGGTCCAGGAGATGGTCGGCCATCCCGAGTGCCTGCGCCAGGTGGAGGTCCCGGGCAACTGGAAGGCAAACACCATCGACCTCTCGCCCGTCCTCGCTAGTGTCACCAACGAGTTTGGCAAGAGCGTGCCCGGCGCTGCCGCCCGTCACTTCCTGCCCGAGATGGGTCCGGCAGACGAGCTCTCGAGCACGCTGGATGCCACGCTCTTTGTGCCCTACACCGAGACCGCGCGCCGCACGCTCACCCCGGTGCATTTCCACGCCGACATCGCCAACGTGAACCGCTGCGTGGGCACCATGCTCGGCTCCGAGGTCACGCGTGCGCACCCGGAGGGACTTCCCGAGGGCTCCATCACCATCGACTGCGTTGGCTCCGGCGGCCAGAGCTTTGGCGCCTTCCTGCCGGCCGGCATCACCATCAACGTGATCGGCGATGCCAACGACTACTTTGGCAAGGGCCTCTCGGGCGGCATCCTCACGGTTGCCCCCGCACCCAGCGCCACGTACAAGTTCGACGAGAACGTCTCCATTGGCAACGTGGCCTTCTATGGCGCCACGGCCGGTAAGGGCTTCATCAATGGCCTGGCCGGCCAGCGCTTTGGCGTGCGCAACTCCGGCGCCACTATCGTGTGCGAGGGCGTGGGCAACCACGGCTGCGAGTACATGACGGGCGGCATGGCGCTCATCCTGGGTGAGGTTGGCATCAACTTTGCCGCTGGCATGAGCGGCGGTGTGGCCTTCGTCTACGACGAGTACGGCACGCTGTCTAGCCGCTGCAACACCGACATGGTCGAACTTAAGCGGCCAACCGAGCGCGACTTCCAGACCATCCGTGCCCTTATCGAGGAG
Organism: Tractidigestivibacter montrealensis; assembly: GCF_024741235.1. Lineage (GTDB taxonomy): Bacteria > Actinomycetota > Coriobacteriia > Coriobacteriales > Atopobiaceae > Tractidigestivibacter > Tractidigestivibacter montrealensis. The sequence continues at coordinate 22,366 of NZ_JANSKA010000002.1, forward strand.
CACGCGAGAAGGACCAAGAGCCCGCGCGGCATCAAGATGCTTTACATGTTCGACGACATCAAGGACAAGTTCGTGAAGGTCATCCCGCACGAGTACGAGGTTGCCCTCGAGCTCACCGAGGCCGCTGAGGCCGCGGGCAAGACCCACGACGAGGCAATCGAGATCGCCTTCGAGACCATGAGGAACGGGAGGTAGGCCATGGGCAAGGTCGGAGCTTACATCGACCTCGGAAGGGTCGCCCACGGCGAGAGGCCCGCAGCCGAGACACTCAAGGACTTTGGCGAGTTTGCCGTGCCGCTGGACGAGAAGGACCAGCGCTCGCAGGCCAGTCGCTGCATGTACTGTGGCGTGGCGTTCTGCCAGACGGGCTTCTCGTTTGGCAAGGCGCGCAGCTCGGGATGCCCGCTGCACAACCTGATTCCCGAGTGGAACGACCTCATGTGGCGCGGCATGTGGAACGATGCCGCCGAGCGCCTGGCGCTCACCAACCCGCTGCCCGAGTTCACGAGCCGCGTGTGCCCCGCTCCCTGCGAGGCCGCGTGTAACCTGGGCCTTGAGGATGAGCCCACCACCATCAAGGATGACGAGCGCGCCATCTCCGACCACGAGTGGGCTGCGGGCGGCCCCGCGCCGCTTGCTGCTGCCGCCGAGGACGCACCCCGCGTCGCCGTGGTTGGATCCGGCCCCGCCGGCCTGGCTACGTCGTGGGAGCTCGCGCGCCGCGGTGCGCGGGTGACGCTCTTCGAGCGCCACGACCGTGCAGGCGGCCTGCTCATGTACGGCATCCCCAACATGAAGCTCCCCAAGGAGGTCGTCGAGCGCAGGCTCGACCTCATGGAGAAGAGCGGCATCGAGATTCGCTGCGGTGCCGACGCCACCTCGCCCGAGGTTGCCGCCGAGCTTGCCGGCTTCGACGCCGTGGTCGTGGCCGCGGGTGCCGCTCAGGCGCGTGGCCTGCGCGTTCCCGGCGCGGACAACCCCAACGTGGTCTTTGCCGTGGACTACCTCACAGCACAGACCAAGGCGCTTCTCGACGGCCACGCCGAGACGCCTGCGGTAAGCGCCGAGGGCAAGGACGTGGTAGTCATCGGCGGCGGTGACACCGGCACCGACTGCGTGGCAACCGCGCTGCGTCAGCACGCCAAGAGTGTCCACCAGCTGGAGTTCCTGCCGGCCCCGCCCGAGGTTCGAGCAGCCTCCAACCAGTGGCCGGAGTGGCCCAACGTCAAGAAGACCGACTACGGCCAGGTGGAGGCCGAGCTGGTGCAGGGCGCAGACCCGCGCACTTGGGCGACAAACACGCTTGAGGTGCTAGAGGACGAGAACGGCGGCGTCCGTGGCCTGCGCGTGGTCTCGCTCGACTGGTCCCACGGCAAGGCCGAGCCCATCGAGGGCTCCGAGCGCGAGATTCCGGCGCAGCTGGTCCTTCTCGCCATGGGTTTCACCGGTCCCGAGGCCTCGGTCTACGACGCGCTGGGCGTCACGACCGAGGAGGTGCGTGGTGGCGTGAGGCCCAAGCTAGCCGCCGCGGGCTCTCACCGCACCGTGGGAGAGGGTAAGGTGCCCGTCTTTGCCGCCGGCGACGCGCGTTCGGGCTCGTCGCTCGTGGTAGCCGCTATCTCCGATGGCCTTGCTTGTGCCGGTGAGGTTGCCAGCGAGCTGGGGCTCTAGGAGCTTCTTCTCGGCCGGTTCCACTTGGGGCCGGCCGAGCGCTTTTGGGATCGCTGCCTGGCGCGCTTCTCGCCGCCTGCCTGTGCCACTTCTCGTTCCCGATTGGAGGAAAAGGCCATGTCACACGCCTCGTCCGCACCGCTCAGGATGACCGAGATGAGAGAGAGGCACCTCTCGCTCAAAAGAAGTGGGGCCCGGCGGTCCGATGCCGCAGCCGGGAGGGACGGCCTGCTGTGGTCCTCTCCGGATGCGCAGGGCGAGCCTGATAAGCTCCTCTGGATGGAGGGTGGCGTCGAGAAGGACACACCCGAGCTCGATGAGCCCACAAGGACGTGGCTTGAGGAGTCGTCCGAGTGGACGGGCTCTACCGCTGGAGCTGCAGGCGGCACCGACAGTGCCGGCGACGGGGGAGATGACCCCGCACCCCCCAACACCCTCGTGTGGATATGAGACAAAGGGAGCTTCCCGTTGTCTCATCCCGCTGGCGCCCGCCCCACGCGCTGGCGCCCCAAGGTGCGTTTTCGTAGCTATCGTGTACGAATTGAGCCCTCCGGCGTCAATTTGGCGCCGGAGGGCTCGTTACAGCAAAGATTACGTACAAAACCCCTGTTCGGGCGCCATTTTCTCGCCCGAGGGCTCGTTTGCGCAGCCGACGCAATCGGTGCGGCGCCTGCGGTCGCGCCTACACCGGGCGGCCGTCGTAGTTGAGGCCGCCCACAATCGCGTCGAAGCGCTCCCTGTCCCCACGGACAAACGCCTCCGCCAGCTGCGGATACGTCACAAGCGCCTCCTCGAACAGGTCGGCAAAGCTCGCGTGGCGTTTCTCTCCCGTAAAGGGGTTAGTCCACTCGCGGCGCTCGAGGTTCGCCGAGGCGCACTCGTCGGACTCCGCCACGCGGTGGGCGAACGACTCCGCCATGGAGTGCGGCCGCGCCAGGCGCTCAGCTGCTCCTATAAGGCGGGTCTTGGCAGACCCCGCCGGCTCAATTCGGCGATACACCCACTGGTAGTCGCTCACCGCTGCACCGTACTCCTCGGGACCCACGTTGAGGCCAAAGACGGCAAACGCCACCTGCGAGAAGATCGTGCCACCCACGCGGTCGACGCGTGTGGTGCGCATGAGGTCGGAAGCCGGGTGGTGCTCGAGCACCGTGACGTGGCGCTTCTCCCAGAGGATCCAGGAGTCTATGTCGCTCTCGATGATCGCGCGGATCTCATGCGTGGCGTCGGAGAGGCCGGGCTGCTCCAGCAGAGCGTACTGCTGCGCGTAGATCAGCGGATGCGCCGTACGGTCCAGCACATAATGGCCGAGAAGCCCCAGCGCAAACGCTCTGCCAATGCGCTCGTCCTCGACTGGCAGGTGCCCCACCGAGGAGCGGATGTCGCCAAATGCCTGGGTTATATGGCTGGCGTGCATGTCATGCGCGAGGTGACGACATGTGGCAACGCGTGCCGGGATGGTGCGGAAGCGCACAAAGAAGGGGTCGGGGCCCTCGTTGCCCAGCAGGAAGGCGAGAAGCTCCTCCTCGCCGTCGACAAGACCCTCGGGAAGGCGCTGTGCGGCGTCCTCGCCAAAGATGTGGTGCGTTATCAGAGAGGGCATGCTCGCACTCCTCGGGGTACGCAACGCAGGCCGCGTCCACGGCCAGCAATGGATGCAAATCAAGCTTTTAGGATAATCTAACTTGTGCGTTTTGGGGAGCGGCACAGCTATTACCTTACGTTGCGATTGCTTGGGTAACATTACGAGCTTGATTGTCGTCTGCCTTCAGGGAGTCAGATTGAGCCTGCTGGAGATTGTCGTACTCGGCCTCGCCCTCTCGGCGGACGCATTCTCGGTCACCATCTCGAACACCTTTGCCTTCAGGGACGAGCGAATCTCCAGGATCGCGCTCATGCCGGTCTTCTTCGGTGTCTTCCAGGCGCTCATGCCGGTTGCGGGTTATTACCTGGGTGGCGTCGCAGCGGACTTCATCGAGAGCTACGCGGGCATCGTAACCCTGGTCATCCTGGGCATCATCGGCGGCAACATGGTGCGCGAGGGCGTCTCGTCCATTCGCGCGTGCCGCAACTGCGAGCCCGCGCCCGCGAAGGGGAGGCTTACCCTCTGGACCCTCTTCGTCCAGGCCATCGCCACTGCTATCGACGCCTTTGCGGTTGGCGTTTCGCTGCGCGCCCAGACCGTTGAGCTGCTCCTCTCCGTGTGCACCATCGGCATTACCACCGCCATCTGCTGCGTCATCGCGCTGGCGCTTGGGCGCAAGCTGGGCACGATCCTCGGCGACCGCGCCGAGATCCTTGGCGGCTGCGTGCTTATCGGCATTGGCATCAAGGCGCTGCTGGCGTAAGCCCGGCGCCGCTTCCCCATGCGAGAACAACCAAGCCCCGCTCACGGCCCCAGTATGCCGCTTGGGGGGACACTCTCCCTCGGTTGTCGAATTTTGTAAGAAAAGTTAACGAGAAGTGTAAAGCTTGATAAAAGAACCAAGGCTATTTTGCCTTGGGGGCATAGGGAGAGCCGCGGCATGCCACGGCGCAACGTAACGGGCCTCAGGAAGGCCCGTTGGATTGGGGTGTCCCATGAAGAACGTATCTCGTAGGGAGTTCCTCGGTACTACCGCTGTTGCAGCAGCGGGCCTTGGCCTTGCGGCATGCGGAGGCGGCTCGGACGCGACAAGCTCGAGTGGCACCGACACCAGCTCGAGCTCCGGCTCGGACGACCTGTCCCGCATCGCGAGCGATGACGTGATCGAGGCCGCCAAGAAGGACGGTAAGCTCGTGGTCTACGGTTCCTGCGAGGAGCAGCACGTGGCCGCCTGCGCCCAGCACTTCCAGGAGCTCTTTGGCATTGAGACCTCCTATCAGCGCCTCTCCACGGGCGAGGTCGAGTCAAAGGTGGAAGAGGAGAACGGCAACCCCTCCGCAGACGTCTGGTTTGGCGGAACTACCGATCCCTACAACGTTGCCGTGACCAAGGGCATCCTCGAGCCCTACGAGGCAAAGAACGCCTCGCACCTCATCTCGGACAAGTTCCGTGACGCCGATGGCAACTGGTACGGCATCTACAAGGGCATCCTCGGCTTCTTCTACAACAAGGACGAGCTCGAGCGCAAGGGCCTCGATGCCCCGCAGGACTGGCCCGATCTTCTCGACGAGAAGTACAAGGACCTCATCTGGATGTCCAACTACAACACGGCCGGCACGGCTAAGCTCATCCTCAACACCGTCATCCAGAAGTACGGCCACGACGACGGCATCAAGTACCTGGTAAACCTGGACAAGAACGTGCAGGTCTACACCAAGAGTGGCTCTGGCCCGTCCAAGAACGTGGGCACCGGCGAGTGCACCATCGGCATCGGCTTCCTGCACGACGCCATCTACCAGATCGTCGACAACGGCTACCAGAACATCGGCCTTGTGATCCCGTCCTCCGGTGCCTCCTACGAGGTTGGCGCCACGGCCATCTTCAAGGGCTGCAAGCACGAGAACGCCGCCAAGCTCTGGATCGAGTACGCTCTCTCGCCGCAGTGCGTCGAGCGTGCCCAGGAGGTTGGCGCCTACCAGTTCCTGGTCATCGATGACGCAAAGCAGCCGGCGGTTGTCGAGGAGTACGGCCTCGATCCCAACAACGTCATGGACTACGACTTCGAGGACGCCAAGGAGAACACCGAGCAGTACGTCTCTGACATCATGAACGCCCTCGGTGGCGGCGACGACCGCTTCCAGACCGAGTAGCACCCTGCCTTCCGCCCCGGGGCGTCGCATGCCTCGGGGCGGAGTGCGTCAAGCGAGAGGAGAGATGCCATGGCACGAGGTCAGAGTGCTCGGCTGGACCAGAAGAAGTTGCTGGCAGATCCAATACTGGTCACCACGATCATCGTCCTGATCGTGTTCTTGACCCTATTCATCCTATATCCGCTGGCAATCCTGCTCGTCGATGCCGTGGTAGGGGAGAGCGGCCCCACGCTTTCCGTGTTCCAGCGCGTGCTGGCGATGCCGTCCTTCGAGACGGCCATCAGCAACACGCTGGTCCTGGGGCTCTTCGTAGGCATAGTGGCCACGCTCATCGGCCTGCTCTTTGCCTACGTCGAGGTGTACGTTAACCTCAAGTCGCGCTTCATGAGCGGGCTCTTCAAGCTCGTCTCCATGCTCCCCGTGGTCTCTCCGCCGTTTGTGCTGTCGCTTTCGGTAATCCTGCTTTTTGGCAAGGCGGGCCTCATCACCCGCACGCTTCTGGGAATCTATGACAACAACGTCTACGGCTTCTGGGGCATTGCCCTCGTGCAGACGCTCACGTTCTTCCCCGTGTGCTACATGATGTTCAGGGGACTGCTGAGAAACATCGACCCCTCCCTTGAGGAGGCTGCGCGCGACATGGGCGCCTCTCGCTGGAAGGTCTTCACCAGCGTCACACTGCCGCTCATCCTGCCGGGCATGGGCAACGCGTTTCTCGTCTCCTTCATGGAGTCCATCGCCGATTTTGCGAACCCCATGATCATCGGTGGCTCCTATGACACGCTCGCTACGTCCATCTACCTGCAGATCACGGGCGCCTATGACAAGCAGGGCGCCTCGGCCATGTCGTGCGTGCTTCTCGGCATAACGCTCATTATGTTCATCGTTCAGAAGTACGTGCTCGAGCGCAAGAGCACGGCTACCCTCACGGGCAAAGCCGCGCGCGGTCGCATGCTCATCGCCGACAACTCCGTGCGCATCCCGCTTTCCGTCCTGTGCGATGCCGTCGCCATCTTTGTTGTGGCGCTCTACGTGTGCGTGCCATTTGGCGCACTGTTCAAGACGTGGGGCTATGACTACTCTCTCACGCCCAAGTGGTTCATCCAGGTCTTTACCCTCCACCACGGCTTCGAGGCCTTTGCCGACTCGTTTGGCCTGTCGCTCATTGCGGCACCGCTTACGGCCCTGCTCTCGATGGTCATCGCCTACCTCGTGGTGAAGCGGCGCTTCCCCGGCCGCGGCTTCATCGAGTTTGTCTCCATGCTCGCCATGGCCGTACCCGGCACCGTCCTGGGCGTCGGCTTCATCCGCGGCTTCTCGAGCGGCGTCTTCCACTCCGGGTTTATGCAGGGGCTCTACGGAACGGCGGCCATTCTCGTCATCGTGTTCATCGTGAGGTCGCTGCCAACCGGTACGCGCTCGGGCATCTCGGCGCTGCGCCAGATCGACAAGTCCATTGAGGAATCCGCCTACGACATGGGCGCCAACAGCTTCCAGGTCTTCATGACCGTGACGCTGCCGCTCATCAAGGACTCGTTCCTCTCTGGCCTCGTCACCGCCTTTGTGCGCTCCATCACGGCAATCTCGGCGGTCATCCTGCTGGTCACGCCGCAGACGCTCATGATCACCGTGCAGATCAACGAGTACGCCGAGAAGGGCGCCTATGGCATTGCCTGCGCCTTTGCCACGATCCTCATCATCATCACGTACGCGGCCGTCGTGCTCATGAATGTCTTCATCAAGCACTTTGGCACCAGCGCAAAGATCAACGCCCAGAGCGAGGGGGAGTAACCCATGGCCAAGGAGAAGAAGGGTGTGCGCCTTGAGCACATCTCCAAGATCTATCAGGACCCCAAGACAAAGAAGGACTTCTACGCCGTCCACGACGCCAACCTGGAGATAGCGCCCGGTGAGTTCGTGACGCTGCTCGGCCCCTCTGGCTGCGGTAAGACCACCATCCTGCGCATGATCGCTGGTTTCGAGAGCCCGGACGAGGGACAGATCTACCTGGGCGGCGAACCCATCAACGACCTTACCCCCAACAAGCGCGACACGGCCATGGTCTTCCAGAGCTATGCCCTACTCCCGCACTACAACATCTTCGACAACGTGGCGTATGGCCTCAAGATTCGCAAGCTCCCCGCTGAGGAGATACGCGAGAAGGTCACCCGCATCCTGGGCATGGTTGGCCTAGAGGGCATGGAAGACCGTATGACCAACCAGCTCTCGGGCGGCCAGCAGCAGCGCGTTGCGCTGGCGCGTGCCCTGGTCATCGAGCCCTCGGTCCTGCTCTTCGACGAGCCCCTCTCGAACCTTGACGCCAAGCTTCGCGTTGAGATGCGCACCGAGGTGCGCCGCATCCAGCAGGAGGCGGGCATCACGGCCGTTTACGTCACGCACGACCAGTCCGAGGCCATGGCCATCGCCGACAGGATCATTGTCATGAAGCGCGGCGTCATCGACCAGGTTGGCGACCCGCACGCCGTCTACTATCGTCCCGTCGACGAGTTTGTGGCCGACTTCATTGGCGAGTCCAACTTCCTGCGTGGCAAGCTTGCCGAGAAGGAGGGTGACACCGGTGTCGCGACCATCGAGGGGCACGGCGTTGAGGTTGACGGCGTTTCCGCCCACAGCGTGGGCGATGACATCACCCTGGTGCTGCGTCCCGAGGCGGCCACCCTCGCTGACGAGGGCGTCCTCCACTGCAAGGTCACGCTCTCGCGCTTCATGGGCAGCTACCAGAACTACCAGGTCATGGTAGGCAACACCCTTGTCAAGATTCAGGACTTCAACCCCAAGACCCACAAGATCTACGAGGTGGGCGACGATGCCTTTGTGAGCTTCACAAAAGGCGACGTTCACGCACTATGAGACAAAGGGACAGTCCCTTTGTCTCATTGGCGGGTGCTCACTGCGCTATCGCGTGGGGGCACCCGCTTTTTTTGTATTGGCTGGCGCTTCCGTTGGGTATGAGCAGAGTGTGTCAGTTTGTTAGCGCGTCTGGAGGCATACCATGGACCAGAAGTTTGCGAGTACTAAGTTGGGAACCATCGTCTCTGGCGTTGCGCTGGCGGCTATGGGCATCATTCTCTTCACCAACCCGCAATCCGCCATGCTTACGATCACCGTCATGCTTGGATGGGTGCTGGTTGTCATGGGCATTGTCTCTCTGGCGAGCGCGCTCACGCGCTGGAGCGTGATTCTCTCGACTGCCGACCTCTACGCCGGTATCGTCGAGCTGCTCTTTGGCATCCTTCTGGTGAACATCCCAGGCTTCTTTGTGACGTGGATCTTCATCCTGCTGGGCATCTTCATCCTGGTCTCCGGCCTCAACTCCCTGTACGGCGCAAATGCCTTGCAGGCGCTTGGCCTGCCGAGGGCTGGAACCGCCAAGGTGGGTGCCATTCTCGCCATCGTGCTGGGTGTGCTGGTGCTGTTCTCGCCTGGTCTCTTTGCTGACACGACCATGGTCATCTGCGGCATTGCGCTGGTCTACTGTGGCATCGTGCGCATTGTGGACGGAGTGCGTATGCCAAGCGAGCACCGCGCGTAGGGGGAGTTTTTTCAGACGCATAGGGCCTCGTTGCGCGAACAACCGACTAGAGAATACTGCTCCGCACGTGACCATAGCGTCAGCCTGGAGTATTCGAGGTCATGCTGGGGGTCCGGGGACCCGACGCTGCAGCCGTCGATTGCGATAACAACGAGAGAACGAGAAGCCCCGCCGCAACTCAAATTGCGACGGGGCCTCGTTCATTACTCGCTGCCGCTCGTGTTTACACGTAGAACAGCATCTTGTTGTAGCTCGGGACTGGCCAGTAATCGTGGCCGCAGACCTTCTCCATGTCGTCGACGGCGGTGCGCAGCGCGGTCATCGCGGGGATGACGACATCGCGGTAGCAATCGTCGGCAGCCTGCGGGTCCTCGAGATTCTTGGCCTGGGCGTTCTTGGCCTCAAGGTCATCCACGGCGTCGGAGATGGAGTTGATGCCGTCGGTGAGGACGTTCACCATCTTCTTCTCGGCCTTGGCGTCAATGCCCAGCTCGGCCTTGGTCGCGACGCTCGTGGCGATGTCGCCGGAGTAGTCGAAGAGGGCGGGTAGGTACATGTGGCGCGTCATGTAGACCATGGTGTTGGCCTCGATGTTGAGCAGCTTTGCGTACTGCTCGGCCTTTGCCACGTAGCGGGCATGGACCTCGGTCTCGCTGAGGACGCCGTACTTCTCGAAGAACTTGATGTTCTCGGGCTTGACCAGCGCGGGAAGGGCATCCGGCGTGGTCTTAAGGTTGGGCAGGCCACGTCGAGCTGCCTCGGCCTCCCACTCCTCGGAGTAGCCGTTGCCGTCGAAGAGGATGCGCTGGTGATCGCGGAAGGTGTGGCGCACGAAGCGCATGGCGACGGTGGTGAAGTCCTCGTCGGCACGATCGGCAACGTAGTCCACGAAGCGCTCGCACTGCTCTGCGACAGCGGTGTTGAGGATGACGTTGGGGTCAGAGAGGTTCTGCTGGCTGCCGCACATACGGAACTCGAACTTGTTGCCGGTGAAGGCGAACGGGGAAGTGCGGTTGCGGTCGGTGTTGTCGCGCAGGACCTCGGGCAGCTGCGGGACGCCCAGATCGATGGACTCACGATCGTGGGCCTCGGGCTGCTCCTTCTTCACGAGCGCCTCAACGATAGGCGTGAGGGCGTCGCCCAGGAAGACGGAGATGATCGCCGGGGGCGCCTCGTTGGCGCCGAGGCGGTGGTCGTTACCGGCAGAGGCCACGGACATGCGTAGCAGGTCGGCGTGGTCATCAACGGCAGCAACCAGGCAGGCCAGGAAGACCAGGAACTGCAGGTTGTCCTGCGGGTCGTCACCCGGCTCGAGGAGGTTCTTGTTGTCGGCGCACAGCGACCAGTTATTGTGCTTTCCGGAGCCGTTCACGTAGTCGAAGGGCTTCTCGTGCTGCAGGCACACCAGGCCATGGTGAGAAGCGATGAGCTTCATCTTCTCCATGGTGAGAAGGTTATCGTCGATTGCGAGTGAACCTCTCTCGAAGATGGGGGCAAGCTCGTGCTGGCACGGCGCGACCTCGTTGTGCTTGGTCTTGGCGGGAATGCCGAGCTTCCAGAGCTCGTCGTCGAGTTCCTTCATGAACTCGTTGACCGTTGGGCGAATGGCGCCGAAGTAGTGCTCCTCGAGCTCCTGGCCCTTGGCGGGCTCGCAGCCAAAGAGCGTGCGGCCGGTGAGGATGAGGTCGGGGCGGGCCTGGTAGTCCTCCTCCTTGATGAGGAAGTACTCCTGCTCCGGGCCAATGGTGGTGTAGACGCGGTGCGGCTTCTGGCCAAAAAGCGCCAGCAGGCGCTTGGCCTGCTTCTCGAGGGCAACCTCGGAGCGAAGCAGCGGGGTCTTCTTGTCGAGCGCCTCGCCGGTGTAGCTGATGAAGGCGGTGGGGATGCAGAGTACCTCGTCCTTGATGAAGGCGGGGCTGGTGGGATCCCACACGGTGTAGCCGCGGGCCTCGAAGGTGGCGCGCAGGCCGCCGGAGGGGAAGCTCGAGGCGTCGGGCTCGCCCTGGACCAGCTCCTTGCCGGAGAAGGTCATGAGCACGGAGCCGTCGCCCTTGGGGGAGATGAAGCTGTCGTGCTTCTCGGACGTGATGCCCGTCAGCGGCTGGAACCAGTGGGTGTAGTGCGTGGCGCCCTTCTCGAGAGCCCATTCCTTCATTGCGTGGGCGACCTCGTTGGCGATGTCGATATCGAGGGGCGCGCCCTCCTTGATGACCTGCATGAGCTTCTTGTAGGTCGGCTTGGGGAGACGCTCCTGCATGTCCTTGTCGGTGAACAGCAGGCTCCCGTATTCCTCTGAGACCTTGTCTGTTGCCATACTGCCTCTTCTCCTGTCCCTGAACTTTCCCGGAGGCACCGAGGCGAGGGTTGCTGCCCGTCTGGCGCCCTTGTACGCACACCACTGTACCGTGGCTTTGTTTCCCAAAGCTGGAAGAGCTTGTTTCTACGCAATTTCGAGGAGGGGAAGGTTGGGGGACGGGGAAGACGTACGCGACTGGCGAGGACCGGCGCGACGTGCGCCGGGTGCCTCTGGGGGTGGCGCTATCGCTCAAAGATTGCGCCGAAGTGCCCTTCACACATAATCGCGCGTTTTTGCGCCGAACTGGCCTTCGTTACATCTGATTTCAAGGGTAGGCCAAGTAGCGATTACTACATGTAGTTTAATGCATGCAAATTCATACAACATGTAGTGCCAATCGAATTGCGACACTCGGAGACCTGCCAAAAGTACGTGTAACGAAGGCCAGTTCGGCGCACAGGACCGAAAAATTGTGCAAGGTAGGGCAGTTCGATGCATGATGACCCGCCCATCGTTCATCGAGCGCCTCCTGGTCTGCCGTTTGACCTCCCAGCGTCTGCGAAGCTGTGGGTACCTCTCGCTCATCGTGCAGCGGTAGCCAATTCCGTCTGGCTCCTCGGTAGAATAGGTTGGTCAACACGAGAGGGGACAGACTCATGCCAGAATCCACCACCGCGGTCACGACCACCACGTCCGCAGCGAGCCGAACCATAGCCGTCATTGACGGAAACTCGCTCATGCATCGCGCCTACCACGCCATCATGCAGCCCATGACCGCGCCGGATGGCCGCTCGACCAACGCCCTCTTTGGGTTCTTCAACATGTTCATCAAGATGGTCGAGACCTTCCGTCCTGACGGCGTCATCTGCGCCTTCGACAAGGGCAAGCCCAAGGTGCGCATGGAGAAGCTCCCCCAATACAAGGCTCAGCGTCCGCCCATGGATGAGGCACTTCATGAGCAGTTCCCCATGGTGAAGGATTTGCTCCGCGTGCTCGACGTGCCGGTCTGCGAGCTCGAGGGTTGGGAGGGCGATGACATCCTGGGCACCCTGGCCCGGCGCGGCGAGGTGGCCGGCTATGACATGCTCCTCTTCACCGGCGATCGCGATATGTACCAGTTGGCTACAGAGCACGTGAAGATCGTCTCTACCAAGAAGGGCGTCTCCGAGGTTCAGATCATGACCCCCGAGAGCGTTGACGACCTCTATCACGGCATCACTCCTGAGCTGGTGCCGGACTTCTACGGCCTCAAGGGCGATACCTCGGACAACATCCCCGGCGTGCCGGGCATTGGCCCCAAGAAGGCAGCCGCTCTCATCGTGAAGTACGGTAACCTCGATGAGGTCATTGCCCATGCTGACGAGGTCAAGGGCAAAATGGGCGAGAACCTCCGCGCGCACGTAGACGATGCTTTGCTCTCCCGCGAGATCGCGACCATCCGCACCGACGCCCCCATCGACATCGAGCTCTCCGACGCCAAGTTCCCCACCTTCGATCCTACCGAGGTCACCAAGGCCTTCTCGGCGCTTGGCTTCACGGGGCTCACGGGCAGGCTGGCCCGCCTTGGCGGAGGTGCCCCGCACGCGACGGCCGCAGGCGAGCAGAACGCCGCGGCAGATGCCGCGGCTGCCCCAGCCCCCGCCGTTCCGGCCGTCGTCCTGGTGCCTAAGCCGCTCGAGGATGACGCCGCTACCGCTGCGCTCGAGGACGCCGCCAAGGCTGGAGCCTGGCTTGGCTGCGCCGTTGAGGAGGACCCGTCCGTAGGCACGCTGTTCTCGCAGGGCTACACGCTGTGGGTTTCCGTTGCCGACGACGTGCTTCTGCGCTTTGCCGGCGATTCCGCGGACGCCGCGCTCAGACTGGCGTTCGCAGAGGGCCACGTGGCCTCGGGCGACGTCAAGGCACTCTTCCACCGCCTCTCGCCGGTCGACTCGTCACTGCCCGAGACCATGGCAGCCGGAAGCGTTGCCCCGGATCGCATCTTCGACGTGGGCGTTGCTGCCTACCTGCTGGAATCCGACCGCTCCTCCTTTGAGGTGCGAGGCCTGGCGGAGCAGTTCCTCTCGTCTGCACTTCCGGAGGAGGACGTGGCCCCTACTGCCGCTGTCGAGGCCGTTGCCTCGCGCCTGTTGGTGCCGGTGCTCGCGCAGCGCCTTGCCAACGACGGGTCCGCGGACGTCATGGACAAGATAGAGATGCCGCTCTTGCCGGTGCTTGCGCAGATGGAGCGCGTGGGTCTCTCCGTTGACCCCGCGATTCTCGCACGTCAGTCCGCCGAGCTGGGCGCCGAGATCGACCAGATGGCCTCGGACATCCATGCCATGGCGGGGGAGGACTTCAACATCGACTCGCCGCAGCAGCTTTCGCACATCCTGTTTGACGTGCGCAAGCTGCCCACGTTTGGCATGAAGCGCACCAAGCGGGGCTTCTACTCGACAAACGCCAAGGTCCTCGCCGACCTCGCTCAGACGGACGAGCTGGTGGCCAAGGTGCTGGAGTACCGTGAGCGTGCCAAGATCAAGTCGACCTACCTCGACGCGCTGCCGGCGCTTATCAAGGGAGACCATCGCATTCACACCACGTTCAATCAGACGGTGGCGGCCACGGGGCGCCTGTCGAGCTCCGACCCCAACCTCCAGAACATCCCCACCCGCTCTGAGCTGGGGCATCGCGTGCGCACCGCCTTCACGGTGCCCGAGGGCTCCGTTTTTCTCGCCTGCGACTACTCGCAGATCGAGCTGAGGCTGCTTGCGCACCTCTCCGGCGACGAGCACCTGATTGCGGCGTTCAACGAGGGCGCGGACTTCCACGCCGCGACCGCCGCGCGCGTCTTTGGCGTTCCCGTCGAGGAGGTCACGCCTCAGCTGCGCAGTCGCGCCAAGGCCGTGAACTTTGGCATTGTCTACGGGCAGCAGGCGTATGGTCTTGCCACCTCGCTCAAGATTCCGCGAGCCGAGGCGCAGCAGATGATCGATCGCTACTTCGAGGCGTATCCCGGCGTCCGCGCCTACCTTGACCAGTCTGTTGCCTTTGCGCACGAGCACGGCTATGCCATCACCATGTACGGCCGCAAGCGCCACATCCGTGAGTTCCAGCAGAGGAACAAGCAGCTGGTGGCCTTTGGCGAGCGTACGGCGATGAACCACCCCATGCAGGGCACGGCGGCAGACGTCATCAAGATTGCCATGGTTCGCGTCGAGAAGCGCCTGGCCGATGAGGGCCTCAAGTCCAAGCTCGTACTGCAGATTCACGACGAGTTGGACCTCGAGGTGCCCGTTGACGAGATTGACGCAGCGTCCGCGCTGGTCAAGGAGACCATGGAGGGCGTGGCGCAGCTCAAGGTGCCGCTCATCGCCGAGGTCTCTTCCGGTGCCACGTGGGCAGACGCGAAGTAGGGGGTAGCGTGGCACAGAGACAGACGCGGATGCGCGTGGTGGCATACTCTGACGGCTCTTCCAGGGGAAATCCCGGCCCGGGCGGCTTTGGTACCGTGCTTCTCTACACCGATCCTGCAGGTCAGACGCACAAGCGCGAGCTCTCGCAGGGGTATCGGCGCACGACGAACAACCGCATGGAGCTCATGGGGGCAATCGCCGCGCTGGAGGCGCTCACCAGGCCATGCAGCGTTGAGTTGCACTCCGACTCCCAGTACGTGGTGAAGGCCTTCAACGATCACTGGATCGACGGGTGGATTCGGCGCGGTTGGAGGACCTCTCAGAAGCAGCCGGTGAAGAACGTCGACCTGTGGAACCGGCTGCTTGCGGCCATGGCGCCGCACGACGTGAGCTTTGTGTGGGTGAAGGGGCACGCGGGCCACGACCTCAACGAGCGCTGCGACGAGCTTGCCACCACGGCGGCGGACGGGAATGCGCTTATAGACGACGAGGGCTTCTCCGACGCGGACGTATAGAGGCAGGGATCGCGCCGTGCGACCTCTGCAGGGGTGTCCGATGTGTCCGTCCTTCTCAGTGGTATAGTTGGCCTTGGTTAACTAATGATCGCGTAGACGTATGCCCCAGCGACAGTACGGCTGCGCCAAGAGGAGGCACCCGTGAAGCCGATCGACATCGTTCTTATCCTGGCCGTTGTCGTGATTCTCGCCATTGCCATCCGTCGCTTTGTTGGAACCGCCACGGGTACGCGCGACTGCTGCAGCGGCGCCAAGAAGTCCGCAGGCAAGCAGTTTCGTGCGCGCACGATTGACGACAAGGACGAGAGCCACTATCCCTACCAGGCAAATCTTGAAATTGGCGGCATGAGCTGCGAGCACTGCGTGGAGAACGTCACCCGCGCGCTCGATTCCGTCGACGGCACCTGGGCCACGGTCTCGCTTGCCGGTGGCCGCGCGCACGTGCGCTCAAAGTCTCCCATCGACGAGAACGCGTACCGCAAGGTCGTCGAGGAGGCCGGCTATCGCCTGGTGGGGCTTGAATGAGACAAAGGGACTGTCCCTTTGTCTCATGAGCAAACGGTTTTGCCAATCATGATGTTTAGGATTTCGACGTCGGTGGGGTGCATGCCAACGCGGCCCACGTAGCCCATAGAGCGAATGGTCTCCTCGGCCGTCTCGCCGATAAGCCCCTCGCCAGGCCTAAAGTCCACGTTTGCCAGGGCCATGTCGCAGCCGAGAATCGCCGCGTCCACCGCTGCCGCAATCTTTGCCGCGCAGCTTGGCTTGGCGCCGTCGCACACGATGCCGCCCACGTTTGCCAGCGTGTTCGCAATGGTCGCCTGATACTGCCCAAAGGAGCCCCCGCGCAGGTAGCACACGGCCGCCCCGGCTCCGGTCGCCGCCGTCACCGCGCCGCAGAACGCCGAGAGCTCGCCAATGAAGCGCTTGGCGTGGATGGCCGTGAGGTCCGAGAGCGCCACTGCGCGCAGCATCTCGTCGTGGGGGACGCGCAGGTATCTGGCGTATTCCGCAACCGGCAGCGAGCAGGTGATGCCCTGGTTGCCGCTTCCGCAATTGATGACCACGGGCATGGCGCAGCCGCTCATGCGCGCGTCGGAGCCTGCCGCGGCAGCAGCCCGCGCGCGGCACGAGATGTCATCGGGCCTTGTGAGCAGGAGCGTCTTGCCAATGCGGGCGCCCCAGTCGCCCGACAGCCCCTCGTCCGAGATTGCGGCGTTGAGCTCCACCTGGCGCTCGACCATCTCGCGAATGTCCTCGACGTAGACCTCGTGTACAAACTCCCAGATTCCCTCCAGCGAGAGGGACGAGAGGCCCGGCTCCTCCGGCTCGCCGTCGGCGCCGCAGGTGTCCTGCTCGTTTGTCGTGACGCCATCGACGCTGACGGTCATCCCGTCGCGCGAGAGCTCGACCACGTTGGTGTGGCGGCCTGCCACGCAGGCCACGCCGGTGTGGCCTTGACCCGTGGCGACCGCGCGCACGTAGAGGTTGGGCACGCCCTCGGCGAGAGAGACCGAGCAGAACCCCGCCGAGACAAGCTCGCGCGTGCGCTGACGGTCCTTCTCGCCCACGCCCTCAAGCACCTCGAGCGCTCGCGTGGCGTCGCCGCCAACGGCACCCAGCGTTGCTGCGGCCTCTATGCCGCGCTGGTCACCGGAGTTGGGTACCGTCACGCTCTTTACGTTCTTGATGATGTTGCCGCTGCAGGAGACCTCGAGGTGCTCCGGTGTGGCACCCAACGCGTCGCGCGCGAGGGCGGCCACGTAGGCCACGGCGATGGGCTCGGTGCAACCAAGGGCGCAGACAAGCTCACGCCTTAGGATGTCGAGATAGGTGTCGTAGGTGCTGCAATCCATGGGCCCTCCAGCCGTTGTCGTGCGCTGCTCTGCGCGCGGTTGGAGGAAACGGTAGCGCTAGAGTGAGGCGATGTCACGCCGGTTGGTCTCCTCGCCGTCAAACCTCCGGACGACGTTTGGGAGCTCGCGGGCCAGGCGAGACATGGGCCCGTGCCATACGGCCCGGCGCGGCCAGGCGTGCCCTACGTAGATGGTCCGCAGCCCGCAGTCGGGGTGAGGGAAGTCGCGGCGTGAGTCATTGCCAACCATGAGACACTCGTCGCACGTGAGGCCAAGCGCGTTCACAAACTCCTGGTAGAAGCGGGCGTTTGGCTTGAGTCTATACGCGTTGTCCCAGTTCGAGACCAGCACGAAGTCCTCGGGCGAGAGGCCCGCCCAGCCCATGCGCGCCTCGACGCAGGCTTCCGAGAAGGCCGGGTTTGTCGCCAGTGCGCAGGTGAGGCCCAGCTCATGCACCGTGTCGACGGTCTTGCGCCCACCACGCTGGGGGCGCGCCGCAACTATGCCGCCACGCAGGGTGGGAACAATCTCTCGATCGTAGTAGTTGATGGCATCCGCAATCACGGGGTCATCCAGGGGGATGCCTGTGAGCGCGCGGAACTCGCGATTAAAGGCCTGGTGGTTGGTGAGGTCGTCGGAGCGGCTGCGGTTCTCTATGGCAAGGTAGCCCCTCGTGAAGGGGACGCCCATGAGTGGCGCGGGAGTGCGCGAGATGTCGCCGAGAAGCCCAGAGAGCCCCGCCACGTAGCGCGTCATGAATGCGGTGAAGTTGATGTCGAGCAGGGTGTCGTCGAGGTCGAAGAGAACCGCCTTTATCATGCCGTCAACCCCCCGTCTTGCCTTAACTCGGGCTCTTCCCGTGAGCACTGATACCCCAATGTGACCCTACAGAACCCCGGCTTACGATGCAAGGTTACTCGTGAGAACCCCATTGGCCTAAGCCTTGTGGCGCTTTTGTCGCCTACGTTTCTATTTGACCGCTGGCGGTTGAGACCTCTATTCATCTCCCGGAAACCTATATATTTTCATGCAGAAAATAAGTACGGCTATAACAGTTGCACGGCGGTGGCCTACGGGCCAGGGGTCACGTTCCGGGTATGGATTGAGCCTTTGGAGGTGGAGACATGTCGGGCAGTACCGAGTACGCCGCAGACGCCAACCGAGCCCGCATCATGCGAGCCATCGTCGATCACGGACCCCTTTCGCGCGTGGAGATCGCGCAGGTGAGCGGCCTGTCTCCGGCCACCGTGACGCGCAACATCGCCTACCTCATGACGGTGGGCGTGCTCGCCGAGGACACTACCCGCGTGCGCACGGAGGGCAGGAGCCGTATTCCCGTCATGGTGAACGCGAGCTATGGCCGCATTGCCATCGTGAGCCTTACGTATTGTGGTGCCACGCTCTACCAGTATGACATGGCGCTCGAGCCCTGCGCCGAGCCCATCTCGCTTGGGGGAGACTTTGCCCCGGCGGACCTCCCGCGTGTGGTTGCGGCGCATCTCTCGCGTTCTGACGCGGAGTTCGAGAAGACGCTTCGCGCTGTGGGCATTCTTCACTGCGATGACTCCTGGGACGCCGTCCGTGGCCTTGCGGACTCACTCTCGCGCTGCCTCGAGGTTCCCACCTTCGAGCAGCGTGCGGAGGACTGTGCGGAGTACAAGATCCTTCACGACGAGTCGGAGGAGGCGAGCGAGAACCACCTGCTCGTGAGCCTAGGCTCCGAGGTCCTCGTGGGCATCGCCCAGGGTGGGAAGCGCCTTCCGTTGAGAAACGGCTCGTATGCCGAGATAAGCCGACCCCTCGCCAACAGCGGCGAGCCCGAGGGCACGATCGTCGACCGCCTCGTCGACGTCCTCTCGATCTTCACCTCGCTTTTCACCATAGATGCCATCTTCATGATGGGCTCCGGCGAGGAGGCCCTGCTCGCCGGCGTTCCCGTCGACCTGGGAGACATCGCCAAGGCAGGAAGCGTCTCCGGGGAGCTTCCCAGGGTCGTCGTTGTGAGCCAGACCTCGCGGGAGATGTCACGCATCATGACCGCGCAGGTACGGGGCATGCTCCTGTGCACCGGTTGACCGGGTTCGCACAGGTCATGGGGCCGTGGCCAAACCACGGCATGACGCGCGCGAAGGCGCGAAAAGGGAAGGGGTAAGCATGGTAGTTCTCGTTAGGTGCGACGACCGCCTCATCCACGGCCAGTGCATGACCGTCGTGGTGAAGGGCAACCATATCGAGCGCATCATCGTCGTCGACGACCTCACGGCGAGCAACTCGATCCTCCGCTCGGTCTTCAAGGCCGCCGTCCCGGCCGACATGAAGGCTGGCGTCTACACGGTGGACGACGCGGCGCCGCTCATCGAGAAGGCCATGGGGGACGACGTTCGCACGCTCGTGCTCATGAAGTCTCCCATCACGTACAAGCGTCTGCTGGAGAAGGTACCCGAGCTTCCCAAGGAGCTCAACGTTGGCCCCATGTCCAAGCGCAAGGGCACCACGGAGGTGACCCTCACCTCCCACCTCATGCCCGACGAGGCGCAGGCGGTGAAGGACGTCGTGGACCAGGGTGCCCACGTGTTCTTCCAGCAGGTTCCCAGCCAACCCGTCGTCGAGTGGGACGACGTGAAGGACAGGTTCTAGGGTCCGTGCGCGGACCTTGGCCTGAGCAAGATCCCGCCACGGCGGGATAGGTCCTGGTGTCAGAGGAAAGGAAGGTACTGCCATGAGTTTTCTACAGGCACTGCTCCTGGCACTGTTCGGGTGGATGGGCTCCATCTACTCGCCGGTGCTCATAGGAGGCCTCGCAGGCTGGTACACGATCGGTCGACCGCTGGTCTCGGGCATGATCATCGGCATCATCCTTGGTGACGTCCAGACCGGCATCATCATGGGCGCCGCCATCCAGATGCTCTACATCGGCCTCGTGACCCCCGGTGGTACCATGCCCGCCGACGTCAACTTTGCCGCGTGGATTGGCATCCCGCTTGCCATGGTCGCCGGTGCCGGCAAGGAGTACGCTCTTGCGCTCGCCGTGCCGCTGTCGTCGCTAGGCGTTCTCGCCGTCTATGGCCTGTGCGCCATCAACCTGTACTTCGTCCACAAGCAGGACGCCGATGTCGAGGCCGGTAAGCTCGACGCCGCCGCTCGCATTCCCCTCGTTGGCCAGATCACCAACTTCGTGCTGCGCTTCTTCCCGATTCTTCTCATCAACTTCTTTGGCCAGGACCTCATCACCGCGCTTGTTAACGCCCTTCCCGTCCAGGTGACCGACATCCTCCAGATCTTCGCCAACATGCTGCCGCTCGTCGGCTTCATGCTCCTCATGCGCATGATTTGCAAGCGTGACGTCGACCTCATCCTCTTCTGCGTTGGCTTTGCGCTCATGTCCGTGCTCCAGCTCGGCATGGTCACCATCGTGATCTTCGCGCTGGGCATTGCCTACCTCGACTACCGCGGCACCAACGCCGCTGCTGCCCCTGAGAGGAGTGAGTAGACATGGCAAACGACATCACCACCGAGGACCAGGAGATGGGCGGCGCCAAGAAGCTTAGCAAGAGTGCCATTCGCCGCGCGTACTGGGACTGGATGTTCTACAACCTGTCCGTGCAGAACTTCGAGAGGATGCAAGGCCCGGCCATCATCAAGATGCTGGCTGACGTCCGCGAGGACCTCTACCCTGGCGACCCAGAGGCGCAGCAGGAGATGCTCGAGCGCCACGAGGTCTTCTTCAACACCGAGCCGTACCTGGGCAGCATCGTCCCCGGCATCGTCCTTGGCATGGAGGCGAGCAAGGCAGAGGGCAACGACGAGATCTCTTCTGAGTTCATCAACTCGATCAAGACCGCGCTCATGGGGCCCTTCGCCGGCATCGGTGACTCGCTGCTCCCCGGCACGCTGATCCCGATCCTGCTCTCCATTGCTCTGGGCATGTCGCCCAACGGCGAGGTCACCGGCCCAATCTTCTACATCGTGGTCTTCCTGGCCATCATGCTGCCACTCACCTGGTTCCTCTTCTCCTACGGCGTCAAGGCCGGCGCCAACGCTGCGGAGCTGGTGCTCTCGGGCGGCATCAAGGACAAGGTAACCCGTGCCGCCGAGGTCGTTGGCCTCATCGTCGTGGGCGCCATCTGCGCGCAGTACGCAAAGTTCAACATTGGCCTCGTCTACACCAGCGGCGACCTCACGATCAACATCGCAAGCATCCTGGACTCAATCTTCCCCGAGCTACCGGTGCTGATCATCTCCTTTGTGACCTACTGGCTCATGGTCAAGAAGAACTGGTCTGCCGGCAAGACCATGCTGCTCATGCTCGCGATTTCCATCGTGGGCTACTTCACCACAATCCTCACGGTCTAGTAGTGGAACCTGCATAGTCGCAATGCCTTCGTGGGGGCGCGCCCGTCATTTGACTGGCACGCCCCCACGCGTATGAGACAAAGGGACTGTCCCTTTGTCTCTGGCTGTCCCTTTGTCTCATGGCTGCTCGGCGCTCCCGCACATTTAGAAAAAAAGACACCTGACGCTTGAAATTATGCCTACGAACAGGCTAATCTATCCAGTGCATGCGCGTCCGCCATGCAGCGTATCTGTCGGCCCCCGAGAGCATGTAAGTTCGCCTAAGCGTTCGTGCGCGAGCGCGGAAGCGCAGACCATGACGACCGGGGCCCCGTTTCGAGAGGGGTCCACCTTTGAGTGAGATTCAGAACTCGTCCATCTTCGCGCTGGATGATATTTCCGACGAGGAGATGAACAACCTCATCGACGGTACCGTTACCGATTTCGACGAGGGCGATCTTGTCACCGGAACCGTCGTCAAGATCGAGCGCGACGAGGTCCTGCTTGACATCGGCTACAAGTCTGAGGGCGTCATTCCTGCTCGCGAGCTTTCCATCCGCAAGGACGTCAACCCTGCCGACGTCGTCTCGCTGGGCGATCAGATCGAGGCTCTCGTCCTTCAGAAGGAGGACAAGGAGGGTCGTCTCGTCCTCTCCAAGAAGCGTGCCGAGTACGAGCGTGCCTGGAACCGCGTGGAGGAGAAGTTCAACTCCGGCGAGACCGTCGAGGGCGAGGTCATCGAGGTCGTCAAGGGCGGCCTTATCCTCGACATCGGTCTTCGCGGCTTCCTGCCCGCCTCCCTCGTTGACCTTCGCCGCGTGAAGGACCTTAACGCCTACCTCGGCACCCGCATCGAGGCCCGCGTCATCGAGATGGATCGCAACCGCAACAACGTCGTGCTTTCTCGCCGCGTCGTGCTCGAGGAGGCCCGCAAGGCCGAGCGCCAGGAGATCCTCTCCAAGCTCAAGCCCGGCATGCGCCTCAAGGGCACCGTGTCCTCTATCGTGGACTTTGGCGCCTTCGTGGACCTCGGCGGCATCGACGGCCTGGTTCACATCTCCGAGCTCTCCTGGAACCACGTCAACCACCCCTCCGAGGTCGTCAAGGTCGGCCAGGAGGTCGAGGTTCAGGTGCTCGACGTCGACCTCAACCGCGAGCGCATCTCCCTTGGTCTCAAGCAGACCACCGAGGATCCTTGGCGCACGCTCGTCAAGAAGTACCCCGTGGGAGCCATCGTTGAGGGCAAGGTCACCAAGCTCGTCACCTTTGGTGCCTTTGTTGACCTCGGCGAGGGCGTCGAGGGCCTCGTCCACATCTCCGAGATGGCCAAGAGCCACGTGGACGCCCCCTCGCAGGTCTGCCAGGTTGGCGACACCGTCCAGGTGAAGGTCATGGAGATCGACCTCGACCGTCGTCGCATCTCCCTGTCCATGAAGGCTGCTGCCGAGACCCTGGGCACCGAGGTCGAGGTCAAGCCTCTGCCCGAGAGCGACAAGCCTGCCGAGAAGGACGAGGCCGCTGAGGCCGAGGCTGAGCCTGCTGCCGAGTAGCTCTTGCTCGTATCGGTTTAGCGTCGAGCAAATGCACGTGATGGGGGAGTCGCCTTCAGGTGGCTCCCCTTTTTTGTGTGCAAGATATGTAGAACACTAATAGTAATAATTCTCGATAATGAAGATCTCCTCCGGTGGAATACTAACAACAGCAATTAAGAACAGTTACTAATAAGAACAGACACAGGAGGATACAATGGAATCCAAGCTTAACCACCTTCTCGCCAACGTCACCGTCGAGTACCACAAGCTCCAGAACCTGCATTGGTACATCTCGGGCAGTGACTTCTTCCAGGTCCACGCAAAGCTCGAGGAGCTCTACGATGGCCTGCTCCCCATTGTCGACGACGTGGCAGAGACCATCCTTCAGCAGGGTGGCAAGCCCATCGCAAGCCTGGGAGAGGTTCTCTCAACGGCAAGCATCAAGGAGCGCGACGACGCACCCGTGCGCAGCGCTCAGGTCTTCGAGATCGTCCTTGCAGACTTCTCGGCGCTTCTCGACGAGGTGACCGCAATCAAGGTCGCCGCAGACGAGGAGAACAACCACCTGGTGAGCGCCCTCATGGATGACTACATCGCCAGCCTCTCAAAGACCATCTGGATGATTCGCCAGCAGCGCGCGTAGCCGGCGAGAACGGCGCAACGCTTCGCAGGGCCGAGCCTCTCGGCCCTGCATTTTTCTTTAGGGGTCGTAAGCCGCCTGCTTTGGGGTATAGAAAGAAAGTTCAAGTTGTCCTGGTATCTGGTTTCCAAATGGTTGGCTATCGGAATTCCCTGTGGTGGAGTATCAATTCCGATTGCTACACTAGGAAAACGAGAGACATCCCTGTCTGCGCTGCCCTCAGGTGGGTGGGGGAGGGGTTGTCGCACCACCAAGAGAGGGGAGACTCTAATGAAGTCACTTTCGAGCACTTCCGTGAGCCGTCGCCAGGCTATCCGCCTTGGCCTTGGCAGCGTTGCCGCCGCGGGCGTTGTTGCCCTCGCCGGCTGCACGGACACCAGCAACGATTCCACCGCTACTACCACAAGCAGCTCCTCGTCGAGCACTGATTCCACCGCTTCAACCCAGATCGACAAGGACGCCTTCGACAGCCTTCTGGCCGCTGGCGATGTTGCAGATGACGCCACGGTTTCCGGGAGCACCTGGGCCCAGAAGATCAAGGACGCTGGCAAGTTCCGTCTGGGCGGCGTCCAGACCTCCACGCTCTTTGCTTCGCTCGACGAGACGGACAACAAGCTCCGCGGCTTTGACGCCGGTCTTGCGCAGCTGCTCGTCCGCTACATCCTGGGTGACGAGTCCAAGTACGAGTTCACCAAGGTGACCTCGGACACGCGCGAGTCCGTCCTCCAGAACGACCAGGTCGACGCCGTCTTTGCCACGTACTCCATCACCGACAAGCGCAAGGAGGTCATCTCCTTCGCCGGTCCGTACTACTCCACGCAGCAGGGCATCCTCGTGCTTGCCGACAACTCGGACATCAACTCCGTCGATGACCTTGCCGGCAAGACCGTTGCTGCCCAGTCCGGCTCCACCGGCCCGAGTATCCTCTCCGAGTATGCGCCCACCGCGACCGTCCAGGAGTTCACCACCGACGAGGAGGCCCGCACCGCCCTCGAGCAGGGTCGTGTCGACGCCTACGTCATCGACGCCACCATGCAGATGAGCTCCATCGTCAAGAACCCCGGCAAGTATCGCCTTGCCGGCGACTCCTTTGGTCCCGAGGACCCCTACGGCATTGGCCTGCAGCTCGACTCCGACGGGGTCACCTTCGTAAACACCTGGCTCAAGAAGATCGAGGACGAGGGCACCTGGGCTAAGCTGTGGAAGATCTGCATCGGTGACCGTACCGGCATCGATAAGGTTCCCGAGCCGCCCGCGATTGGCGCCTAACACCAGGCAACGTCTGGTATGGGCCCTCTGCGTCGCAAGGCGCAGGGGGCCTTGGTTCGTAATTGGAGAGGGGGGGAGCCTTGAGCATCTCGGAGCTTCTTTCTGAGTACGGGGACATGTACGTCCAAGCGTTTCTCGGCACGTGGTGGATGTCGCTCGTGTCGTTTGTCTTCGCCATGCTTCTGGCACTCATCATTACCGTGTTCCGCGTGAGCCCCATCAAGCCACTGCGCGTGGTAGGCGATCTCTACGTGCAGATATTCCGCAACATCCCCGGCGTCTCGCTCCTCATCATCCTGGTGTACGCGCTGCCGTACCTCAAGCTCGTGATGGACTACCGCTTCTGCGTGATCGTCACGGTGATTCTCGTCGCCTCGGCCTTTGGCTCCGAGAACTTCATGAGCGGCATCAACACCATTGGCGTGGGGCAGATAGAGGCCGCGCGATCGCTTGGCATGGGATTTGGCAAGATGCTGCGCCTGGTAGTTATCCCACAGGCGCTTCGCTCGGCGGTGCTGCCCATGACCAACCTTGCTGTGGCTGTTCTGCTCACCACGGCCCTTGGCTCCCAGGTCCCGCTCTCTCCGCCCGAGCTCACGGGCCTCGTGTCTTACATCAACACGCGCACTGTCGGCGGCATCCTGCCCTTTGTTATCTCGGCCCTCATGTATGCGGGCACGGCGTTTGTGATTGGCGTCATTGGCAACGCCATTGACAAGAAGGTGAGGATTGTCCGATGAGCGCAACCAACTCCACCTCCATGCGCGATGCGCTGTACGAGGCGCCGGGTCCCCGTACCCGCAGGCGCATCCGCTTCTGGACGGCCGTCTCGCTGGTGCTTGTGGCTGTGGGCATTGGCCTTGTCGTCCGACGCTTCTACGTGACGGGGCAGCTCGCCCCGCGCTACTGGGAGCTCTTCGCGCGGCCTACCACGTGGATCTTCCTTGGTAAGGGCTTCCTGGGCACCATTGAAGTCTCGCTTATGGCGGGCCTTATCGCCATCGTGCTGGGCTTCCTTCTCATGCTGGGGCGCATGAGCTCGTCTCGCGTGCTCTCCGGCATCTGCCGCGTGATCATCAACTTCTTCCGTGGCGTCCCGAGCCTGCTCCTCATCTACTTCTTCTTCCTGGTGGTCCCCACCTACGGCGTGAAGATGAGCTCGTTCTGGATGATCACGCTGCCGGTTGGCCTCGCGGCCTCCGGCGTTCTTGCCGAGGTCTTCCGCGGTGGCATGAACGCCGTTCCCAAGGGGCAGTCCGAGGCCGCGTACTCGCTGGGCATGCGCAAGATGAAGGTCACGATGAAGATCGTGTTCCCGCAGGCCGTGCGCTACGTGATCCCCTCGCTCATCTCGCAGCTTGTCGTTGTGGTGAAGGACACCACCGTCGCCTACGTGGTGAGCTTCCCCGATATGCTGCAGAACGCGCGCGTGCTCATCACTAACTACGACGCGCTTGTCTCGGTGTACTTTGTCGTCGCGATTCTCTACATCCTGGTGAACTACGCTATCAACCACCTGGCGGTGTCGCTGGCGCGTCGCTCCGGCACGAGCATCATCTCCCGCACGAGCGAGAACCCCGTCTAGCCAAAGGAGGCTACGTTGACACAGACGCAAACCGGCGAGGCGCTCCCCGCAGAGGGCACTCCCGTCATCGAGCTTCGCCACGTGGACAAGCACTTTGGCAGCCTCCACGTGCTCAAGGACATTAACCTCAAAGTTGGCAAGGGCGAGGTTGTCGTGGTTATCGGCCCTTCGGGCTCGGGCAAGTCCACGCTTTGTCGCACCATCAACAGACTCGAGACCATCGACTCCGGCGAGGTTCTCATCGAGGGCAAGCCGCTCCCGCAGGAGGGCAAGGAGCTTGCCGCCACGCGCGCCGAGATTGGCATGGTCTTCCAGTCCTTCAACCTCTTTGCGCACCGCTCGATCATCGACAACGTGACCATGGGCCCCGTTGAGGTGCTTGGCGTGCCGCGCGACAAGGCCCGTGAGGAGGGCATGGAGCTCCTGCGCCGCGTTGGCGTGGCGGAGCAGGCAGATAAGATGCCCGCGCAGCTCTCCGGTGGCCAGCAGCAGCGCGTGGCCATTGCGAGGTCCCTGGCCATGCACCCCAAGGCGATGCTCTTTGACGAGCCCACCTCGGCGCTTGACCCCGAGATGATCAACGAGGTCCTGGACGTCATGGTCGAGCTTGCCCGCGGCGGCATGACCATGGTGGTGGTCACGCACGAGATGGGGTTCGCCCGTCGTGTGAGCGACCGCGTGGTCTTCATGGCCGATGGTGCGATCGTCGAGGAGGGCAAGCCCGACGAGTTCTTTGAGCATCCCACTTCCGCGCGCGCACGCGAGTTCCTCGACTCCATCAAGGGGCACTAGGGGAACGGCTGCACTTCGCGGGATTGCTCTGCCCTGCCGCGAGATTTCGCCGTTTAAGAGTGGCTAACCGTTCGGAATGCGCGGCAACTCTGCAATGCCGCGCATTCTCGCTGTTTAGGGGCGGTTAACCGTTCGATATCCGCGGCACTCGGGGTTGCGCCGTTTTCTCTGGCCATCCTCGTCGCACCTCTGCCTGCTCCACGTGGCCTCCATTCCGCACGGGCTTGCCGTATGCCACCCTCCCATTTGGGTAGACGTGTGTTCGTTGACTATTCCGCAGGCACGCAGCCGCAGTGGGTGGCGTTGGCGATGGGGGAGATATGGCACAGGGCGACTTCAACCGTAGAGCGCAGCAGTTCATGAACGGACGCCGCGGACCAGATGACCTCGCCAATCTTTGCGTTTGGGTGGCGGTCATTCTCGCCATTGTCGATTTGTTTATGCACACCGGTTGGCTCAGCTGGGTCTCCATGGCGCTTGTCGTCTATGCGGTCTGGCGCATGTGCTCCAAGAACGTCTACGCCCGCATGAGCGAGAACGACGCCTTTCTCACGGCAATGGGGCCTGTGAGGCCATGGCTGCAGAATCCCGGTCGCGCGGCCAACGAGCTGCGCACCTACAAGCACGTGAAGTGCCCCTCATGCGGGCAGAAGGTCCGCGTTCCGCGAGGGAAGGGCAAGCTTCGCGTTACCTGCCCCAAGTGTCATGAGAAGTTCGAGGTCAAGTCCTAGCTGACGTGCGCCCCTCGGCGTGCGATGATGGTATCCCTTGAACGCACTCAAATCGCAGCTGGAGGCATCCTGTGTACAAGGTATTTCTCGCCGGCGGCATTGCCTCGGGCAAGTCGACCGTTGCCCGGATTCTTGAGGAGCTGGGGGCTTCGCGCATAGACCTCGACCAGGTCTCACGGAGCGTCCTCTCGCCGAGAAGTGCCTGCTCGGCCGCAGTTGCAAAGGCCTTTGGCGAAGACCTCGTGAACCCCGCAACAGGCGAGATAGACCGGACGCTTCTCGCCAGGAGAGCGTTTGCCACGCCCGAGAGCGGGGCGCATCTTGAGTCCATCGAGCTGCCGTTCATCTCGGATGAGCTTGCCTGTACGCTTGCCAGGGAGGAGAGTTCTGGTGACGCCCCTGTCTGCGTGGTTGAGGTTCCGCTGCTCGACCGCGTCGAGTCCATGCTTTCCCAGGTAGACGAGGTGCTCTGCGTGATTGCGCCGCTTGGCCTGCGTCGCGT
Source organism: Tractidigestivibacter montrealensis (assembly GCF_024741235.1). Classification (GTDB taxonomy): domain Bacteria; phylum Actinomycetota; class Coriobacteriia; order Coriobacteriales; family Atopobiaceae; genus Tractidigestivibacter; species Tractidigestivibacter montrealensis. Next base: position 50,770 of record NZ_JANSKA010000002.1, read on the forward strand.
GCGGGCACAGGGGCGTGGTATGGACGTGGCGGACTTCAACCGACGCGTTGCCCTGCAGCCCTCCGACGAGTACCTGCGTTCGCACGCAGACGTTGTATTCGATAACGTTGGAGACGAGAAGGCCTTGGCCGCGCAGGTTCGTGCCTGGTGGGATTCGCGCGAGCGGGATGGCTGGGTGCGGTCCCCGGCGCGTGAGGGTGGAACCCCCCGATGAGCGTTCGTTCCTCGAATCCAAGGGGTAGACGACCTGCCGCAAGGAGGCATACACCCACGAACGGCCGTCCCGCGGCAGGCAAGCGCCCTGCCAGGCGCTCCCGCCCCCGGCGCAGGCGTACGCGTAGCCGCCGGTTTGGCCGCTGGTATCGCGTGGTGCCGCTCATGCTGGTGGGTATCGTGGTCGTGGCGTGCGTCCTTCTCGCCGTCACCCCCACAACGCTCGCCCGGCGCACGCTCTATCCCGTGAGCCACGCTCGTGACATCCAGGCGTCGGCGGAGCGCCATGGCGTGGACCCGCTGCTCATTGCCGCCGTCATCAAGTGCGAGTCGGGCTGGGACGAGAATGCCCAGTCATCTGCGGGGGCCCTCGGCCTCATGCAGGTGATGCCGCAGACCTCCTCCGAGCTGGCTCGCATGGGGCTTGTCGACTCAAACGCCTATGACCCGTCAAACCTCCTCGACCCAGCGACAAACATTGAGTATGGTACGGCCTACCTTGCATTCCTCCAAAAGAACCTCTCCTCGACGGACGAGGTTATTGCCGCCTACAACGCGGGCATGGGGAAGGTCGAGGAGTGGCTCGCCCAGCCTGGCGAGCTTGCAGACAACATCACGTACACGGAGACGCGCGAGTACCTGCGCCGCGTGAACGAGGCGTATCAGGGGTACCGTGACAGCTATCCCACAGGGTTGGCGGTCGAGCAGTAATCCGGCCGCAGGAGGTGCTGCACTATCGAGAAATACTTTGCGGTAACCTAGATATAGAACACGCGTTCTGTTATACTCTGGCTCCAGGGAGAGGAGAGGGCCATGGCGAAAGCTTCAAGCACAGGCGAGCGTTTTGGCGGCGAGCTCAAGCGCTTTGGCGTCGAACAGGCTGGTACGCCGTTCAAGGTCGTCTCGCCCTTCGAGCCTGCGGGAGACCAGCCACAGGCAATCGAGAAGCTCGCGCATGGCGTTGAGGAAGGCCTGCGCTACCAAACGCTTATGGGCGTCACCGGCTCTGGAAAGACGTTCACCATGGCCAAGACCATCGAGGCGGTGCAGCGCCCCACGCTCATCATGGAGCCCAACAAGACGCTTGCCGCCCAGGTGGCCAGCGAGATGCGCGAGCTCTTCCCCAACAACGCGGTGGTCTACTTCGTAAGCTACTACGACTACTACCAGCCAGAGGCCTACGTTCCCCAGAGTGACACCTACATCGAGAAGGACGCCTCCATCAACGAGGAGGTCGAGAAGCTGCGCCACCAGGCCACCTCGAGCCTGCTCTCGCGTCGCGACGTCATTGTGGTGGCGTCCGTCTCGTGCATATACGGTATCGGCAGCCCTCAGGACTACGCTGGCCTTGCGCCCAACGTGGATAAGGAGGTGCCGCTCGAGCGGGATGACCTCATCAAGAACCTCATAGACATCCAGTACGACAGGAACGACTACGACCTCCAGCGTGGCACCTTCCGCGTGCGCGGTGACACCGTGGACGTTTTCCCGCCCTATGCCGAGAACCCCCTGCGCATCTCGTTCTTTGGAGACGAGGTCGAGCAGATCGCCGAGGTGGACAACATGACGGGAGAGGTCGTGCGCGAGTTCGACGCCATTCCCATCTGGCCTGCCTCGCACTACGTTACCGAGCGTCCCAAGATCACCCACGCGTTGAAGACCATTTCTGAGGAGCTTGAGCAGCGCGTGGCCGAGCTCAAGGCAAACAACATGCTGCTTGAGGCCGAGAGGCTCTCGCAGCGTACGGCTTATGACCTCGAGATGCTCGAGAATATGGGGTACTGCAACGGCATCGAGAACTACTCGCGCCACCTTGACGGTCGCGCTCCCGGCGAGCCCCCCTACACGCTCATCGACTACTTCCCCAAGGACATGCTCTGCATCATCGATGAGAGCCACGTTACGGTCCCACAGATTCGCGGCATGCACGAGGGAGACCGCTCGCGCAAGGTCACGCTTGTCGAGCACGGCTTCCGCCTTCCCTCGGCGCTGGACAACAGGCCCCTGCGCTTCGACGAGTTCGAGGCCCGCATTCCGCAGTTCATCTACGTCTCCGCAACGCCGGGGGACTACGAGGAGTCGGTGACGCAGCAGGAGGTGGAGCAGATCATCCGTCCCACTGGCCTTCTCGATCCAAAGATCGAGGTTCGGCCGGTCCATGGACAGATCGATGACCTCATCTCCGAGATTCGCGAGCGCGTGGGGCGCCACGAGCGCGTACTTGTGACCACCCTTACCAAGCGCATGGCAGAAGACCTTACAGATCACCTCTTGGACGAGGGGTTCCGCGTTAACTACATGCACTCAGACACCGCAACGCTCGATCGAGTGGACATCATCCGGGACCTTCGCGAGGGAAAGATCGACGTGCTTGTGGGCATCAACCTCCTGCGAGAGGGGCTCGACATACCCGAGGTCTCGCTCGTTGCCATCCTCGATGCCGACAAGGAAGGCTTCCTCAGAAACCGCCGCTCGCTCATCCAGACCATGGGGCGCGCTGCCCGTAACGTCTCGGGCGAGGTCATCATGTACGCCGATGAGATAACAGACTCCATGCGCGAGGCAATCGACGAGACGCGCAGGCGCCGTGCCCTCCAGGAGAAGTTCAACGAGGAGCACCACATCGAGCCACAGACGGTGCGTAAGGCTATCAATGACATCTCAGGCTTTCTCGCCGAGGCACAGGCCAACGTGGGAAAGCGCAAGCGCAAGGATGGAACCTTCTATACCGCCTCGGGGGAGGGGGCAGAGGAACAGGGCGCTCCCGCGGAGGTATCCACGGCAGAGGCAGTTGCCGCCGAGCTCTCCAAACTCCCACGTGAGGAGGTCATGCGGGTCATCGCCTCGCTCGAGGAGGAGATGGCAAGCGCCTCTGCGAACATGGAGTACGAACAGGCGGCTCGCATTCGTGACCAGCTCGTCGAACTCAAGAGCCAATTTGAGGGAACGAGCGAGGAAGAGGTCATGAAACGTCTCAAGGCAGGCGCAAGAAAGGGGAGCGCCCACGCGACGCGGCGCAAGTACCGCGGGAAGCGCTGATGCCTGCACCAAATTGCGGCATGCCACATGTGGTCTCTTTGGCCACCCCAAGGCTCGGAAGCCAACGCGCCCGGGGGTTCGGCTGCACACGTGGGGTATGATGTGTTTCGCCAGAAATGAGTCGTGTGACGGTTGCCAAGCTATCAAGGAGGCATCATGGCTGCAAAGATCGTCGTTGCATGTGGTTCTGGAGTCGCAACCTCTGCGACCGTAGCCTATAAGGTCAAGAAGTTGCTTGCGGCCGATGGCATCGAGGCGGATGTCGAGGCAGTCGCTGTTGCCGACCTTGATGAGGCGCTTAAGGACGCCGACGCATACGTTGCCGTGGTCCGTCCCGATGGCGAGTTTGATGTCCCCGTCTTTAATGGTGTCGCGTTCCTCACGGGCATGAACCAGGATGAGGAGCTCAAACGTCTTGCCGATGCGGTAAGGGACAAGTAGCGCCGGCGTTGCCATGCACCAGGCATTTCGACAGCTCGTCTCGTACGCGCTCCTTGGGTGCGTCTGCTCTGCTGTCGACATGCTTGTCTTTCTCGCACTCACGTCGCTGGGCAGCTTGGAGCCGCTCGCTGCAAACGCCGCAAGCGTGACGGCTGGACTTACGCTGAGCTTCTTTCTCAACCGTAAGTACACCTTTCACGTTACGGATAGCCCTGTCCGGCGCTACGTTGTCTTCTTCTGCGTGGGGCTCTGCGGCATGTTCGTGCAGGAGCTGGTGATTGCCGCTCTTACCATGCAGGCCGCACAGCCCGTCTCAACGCCTTTTGTGGCTAAGCTTGTAGCCCTTGTGACCGCGGGGCTCATGCAGTTTGTTCTCAACAGGTCGGTGACGTTCAGGCAGCGCTAGGGCGAAGCCCCTGCGTGTGGCACACGCCCAAGTGCTAAGCCCCAAGCTCCTCTGCCGCATCCGCCACAACGGCCTCTGCAACACGCAGCCCATCGGCAGCCGCGCTCATGATGCCGCCGGCGTAGCCGGCACCCTCGCCTACGGGCCAAAGGCCGCGCACGCCCACGCTCTGCAGATTGTCTCCGCGCGTCACGCGCACGGGTGAGCTTGACCTTGTCTCAACGCCCGTGAGCACCGCATCCGGACGGTCAAAGCCGCGAAGCTTGCGCCCCATTTCGGGAATCGCCGCGCGAAGCGTCTCGGTGATGTAAGAGGGAAGGCAGCGCGAGACATCTCCCCAGGACACACCTCTGGGATAGGTGGGCTCGACGCCCCCGCCTTCCGCGGACGGCCTTCCATGCAGGAAGTCTCCCACAAGCTGTGCCGGTGCCACAAAGCCACCTCCGCCCGCCTCGAACGCTGCCCTCTCGCATGCGCGCTGCAGCTTGACGCCTTCCAGAACGTCGTCACCGGGAAGGTCCTCGGGGAACACGTTGGCAAGCAGCCCTGAGTTTGCGTTCTCCCCCGCGCGATCCGAGTAGCTCATGCCGTTGGTAACCACACCGCCCGGCTCGTTAGCGGCCGAGACCACGTAGCCGCCGGGGCACATGCAGAACGAGAAGGCCGAGCGGCCCGAAGGCAGGTGAACGGCAAGGCTGTATGGCGCAGCGCCCAGCACTGGGTTACCCGCAGAGGGACCGTAGAGCGCACGGTCGATGTCCGCCTGAAGGTGCTCGATGCGCACGCCCATTGCAAAGGTCTTGCGTTCCATGGGAACGCCGCGCTGCACGAGTAGCTCAAAGACGTCGCGAGCGGAGTGCCCGCAGGCAAGCACCACCTTTGAGCAGGGCATGCGTTCCTCGGTGACGATTCCCGTCTCAGGGTCCTCTGAGCGCAGTGTCACCGCGTGCACGCGTCCGCCACTCACATCGAGGTCAACCAGGCGGCAACGGCAGCGCACCGTACCCCCGGCCTCCTCGATCATGCCAATGATGCGGGTCACCACGCCGGGCAGAACATCGCTTCCAATGTGGGGCTTTGCGTCCCACAGGATGCGCTGTTGCGCGCCAGCATCCGCAAAGGTCTTGAGCACCAGCCGGTGGAAGGGGCTCTTGGTCCCCGTCTGCAGCTTGCCGTCGGAGAAGGTCCCGGCACCGCCCACGCCAAACTGGATGTTGCTCTCGGGGTCAAGCTCGCCTGTCTCGTCGTGGTGGCGTACCACACGCGACCGCCGCGCGGCATCATCGCCGCGCTCGACGAGAAGCGGCTCCAGGCCTGCGCGCGCGAGCGAGAGCGCGCAGAAGAGGCCCGCGCAGCCTGCCCCCACCACAATGATGGACCCCTGGTCGTGCGGCGCGTGCGCAAGCGGCAGCGGGAAGTCCCTGTCGGCAGCCTCCACCACGCGCACCCCGCCGCCCTCGCGCTTGGAGGCAAGCCTGGCGAGAAGCGCCTTCTCTGCCGAAGCGCCACCGGGAAGCTCTGCTCGCAGCGTGAAGATGAGCTGGATGTCGCCCTTCTTGCGCGCGTCGATGGAGCGCTTGCGGCGCGTGACGCGGCCAAGCTCCTCTTGCCGCACGTGCAGCCGCCGCGCAAGGGCCTGCCGGATGACAACCTTTTCGCGCGAGTCGGTGCCATCCAGTTTTGAGAGCGGCACGCGTATGCCTGAAACCTCTATCAAGCTATCTCCTCCCAGCAAGGCGTGCGGCCGACGCTCCCGCCACCATGCCGCTCTTCCAGGCCCACGCGAGGTTGAATCCTCCGCAGGCCCCGTCGACGTCCACGGCCTCGCCGCAGGCAAACACATCCGGCGCCCCAGGGCACGCAAGCGTCGAGGCGTCAAGCGCTTCCACGTCAATGCCTCCGGCCGTGACCTGGGCGCGCTTCTCGTCTGCAATACCAGTGACGAGAAGCTCCACGGCCTTTGCGTGGGCAACCACGTCCTCGGCCGTGCCATTGAGCTTGCCCAGCTGGGCGGCAACCTCGTTGTCGAGCAGGCCCGCTGTGCCCCCATGCACCGCTAGCTCGCAGGCCGTGCGCGCGCTCACCTCGGGGAGCAGGTCGAGAACCAGCCTGTCTCCTGGTTGCGCATTGCGCGAGAGGTCAAAGCTCACGATGCCAGAGATGCCGTAGGACCTAAAGAGCAGCTCGCCCGCCTCGCGTGCAATGGTGACGCCATCCCGCACGAGGGTTGCCGCTACGCGCGCCCGTCGTCCGTCAAGCTTGGGGAAGTCGAGCCCCTCGCAGGCAAGCGGGCAAAGGACTGGTCGCGCGTCCACCACGGGAAGACCAAGGCTGCGGGCGAGCGAATCCTCTTTGCCGCCGGTGGCTATCACGACTGCCCTCGCGCAGAGCACCTCTTGGTTGCCGCCATCGAACGTGGGCGCAAGTCTCAGGCGAAGGCCGTCTGTCCCACGAGAGATGCCGGCAACCTCGCGCCCGCAGGCAAGCGTCACGTGTGCCCTGCGTGCCCGCTCCACCAGCACCTCTCGTACGGAGGACGCCTCGCGCGTCACGGGATAGAGCCTGCCGCCCTCCTCCTCGACGACGGCAAGCCCACATGCCGAGAAGAAGCCCTGCACGTCTGCGAGGAAGCGCTCTCCGCAGACGGCGGACACAAAGCCGGGATGCCGGTACCTCTCGGCCGAGAGGTCCGCGTTTGCGAGGTTGCAGCGCCCGCCGCCTGTGGCGAGGATGCTGCGGCCGCACTCAAGCGCGCGCTCGACCACAACCACGCGGGCGCCCGCCTCGGCGGCTGTGATGGCGGCGGCGAGGCCCGACGCCCCGCCCCCCACAACGGCTACGTCTACCTGGGAAGGAACCTGGACCGTACGTGCCTGCGCGGCTAGCTCTCGCTCCCGCGCCAGGCGTGACGGCCCGCGGCCCGCGTGCGATGTGTTTCTCGGCCGAGAGGGCATACGCTACTCCGCAGCCCCCGATGACGCCTTTGCGTCATCGAACTCGCAGATGGAGACCACAGCCTCCACGGCCTTGGGCAAAAAGCCCTGCGGCAGCTCGTCCTCAAGGGTGCCGTGGTCGCAGGCAGCCGCAAGCGCGGGGTCGATGGGAAGCTCGCCAAGAGCGTCGATGCCGTACTCGTCTGCCGTCTGCGCAAGGTGGCTCGGCCCGTACGGCCAGATCTTCTCGCCGCAATGGGGGCAGGTGACATAGGCCATGTTCTCGACAAGGCCAAGCACGGGCACGCTCATCATGGATGCCATGTTGAACGCCTTGCCCACGACCATCTGCACGAGGTCCTGCGGCGATGAGACAACCACCACGCCTTCGATGGGCAGGGACTGGAACACGGTGAGGGGCACGTCGCCCGTTCCCGGGGGCATGTCGACGAGCAGGTAGTCAAGCGCGCCCCAAGCGCACTCCTCGAAGAACTGGCGCAGGGCACCCGCAATCACAGGACCGCGCCACACGATGGGGTCGGTCTCATTCTCGAGGACGAGGTTGGCGCTCATGACCTCGATGCCGCCCTTGGTGGTGGCGGGCACCAGGATGTCGTTCACTGCGGTGGCGCGCTCGCCGGCAAGGCCCAGCATCTTGGGGATGGAGGGGCCGGTAATATCCGCGTCCAGGATTCCCACGCGTGCGCCGGAGCGTGCCAGCTCAACGGCAAGGCTGCCGCAGACAAACGACTTGCCCACGCCACCCTTGCCGGAGATGACCCCAATCACGTGGTGGATCTTGGTGTACTCATTCTGCTTAAAGCCGGCCGGGCCCTGCGCCGCCTTCGAGCGGCCGTGCAGCACCTCGTCCATCTCCTGCTTGATCTTTTCCTCGTTGGCGTCTGCCATGGCGTTCCTCTCCGTCTCGCCGCCGAGCGGCGCGTAAGTTGCACGCTCAATTCTACCCAAGGGCGCAGCGGGCGAGAGGGTCGTGCCGCCGGCGGTGCAGCGTCGACGGTTGCTGCGGGCGCTAGGAGCGTGGCCGCCGATGGCTTCCGGCGGTACCGGGAGGCGCAGTTTAGCTCCCTTTCTTAAAACGGTTGCCAGCGACCTGCGGAAACGTAGAGGGTGTTTAAGAAAAGGAGCTAAACTCCGCAAGCCCGCTTGGGAAACATGCCGCGCAGCCGGCCCTCAAGTTTGGTATCGCTTTCGTAGACCAAGTCCTTGGAGCGTTTCCTGAAGGCCGCCTTGGGTAAGCTGGGATGAGCCAGAATGACGTCAACCGACAGGAACCGCATGCTCGAGCTCAGGGACATCTCAAAGAAGTACGTTACCGGGAACTTTACGCAGGTGGCGCTCGACCACATCAGCGTGGCCTTCCGCGATTCCGAGTTTGTGGCGGTTCTCGGCCCCTCTGGCTCGGGCAAGACGACAATGCTCAACGTGGTGGGCGGCCTCGACCACTTTGACTCCGGCGACCTTCTGGTGGACGGCATCTCCACGAAGCGCTTCCGCGACCGTGACTGGGACGCCTACCGCAACAATCGAATTGGCTTCGTGTTCCAGAGCTACAACCTCATCCCTCACCAGACCATCCTCGCCAACGTGGAGCTGGCACTCACGCTCTCTGGCGTCTCTCGCGCGGAACGGCGCAAACGCGCCCTCAAGGCGCTTGCCGACGTGGGCCTGGCGGACCACGTGGATAAGCGGCCGGCCCAGCTCTCGGGCGGGCAGATGCAGCGTGTGGCCATAGCGCGCGCCCTTATCAACGATCCCGAGATTCTTCTTGCCGACGAGCCCACGGGCGCCCTTGACTCGGTGACGTCCGTGCAGGTGATGGACCTCCTCAAGGAGGTCTCGCGCGACCGCCTGGTGGTGATGGTCACGCACAACCCCGAGCTTGCCCGCCAGTACGCCACGCGCATCGTCGAGCTGCGCGACGGCCACATCACGAGCGACTCAGATCCCTTCGAGCCCGGCCTGGAGGAGGAGCGCCGTCCCGCCAAGCCCACACGCAAGACCTCGATGTCGTTCCTCACGGCCATGGGCCTCTCGTTCAACAACCTCATGACCAAGAAGGGCCGCACGATAATGACGGCCTTTGCTGGATCGATTGGCATCATCGGCATTGCCGCGATTCTCTCGCTCGCCAATGGGGTCAACAACTACATCAACAACGTCGAGGAGGAGACCCTCTCGGCCTATCCGGTCCAGATTTCCGAGCAGAGCGTGGACATGTCATCGATGCTCTCTACTGCTAGCGCGGAGGGCGACGGCTTGTCGAGCAGAGACAATGCCGACTTGAGCGAGGACGGTACGGTGGCCACCACGCCCATGGTCTCCAACATGGCCCAGAGCGTGGGCTCAAACGACACCGCTTCGCTCAAGACATACCTCGACGAGAATGGCGGGGGCATTCGCGACCAGGTCTCGGCCATCGAGTACAAGTACAATGTCACGCCGCAGATTTTCCTGGCTGATACGTCGAATGGCCCCGTCCAGGTAAACCCGGAGTCGTCTTTCTCGTCACTGGGAATGAACTCTGCCGGTGCGTCCCCGATGGGCATGTCGACCAACGTGTTCTCCGAGCTGCCCGACACTCCATCGCTCTTCGAGGGTCAGTACGACGTGAAGGTCGGCCACTGGCCGGAGGCGGCGGACGAGCTGGTTCTGGTGCTCGATTCCAAGGGGAAGCTGCTCGACCTTCTCGCCTACGACATGGGCTTGCGCGACTACGGCGACCTCGAGAAGATGGTGAGCGAGTACGTTTCGGGGGAGGCTGTCGACGCCGATGACACCTCTGCCACCTACACCTACGACCAGCTTATGGCGCCAACGTTCTCGCTTGTGAATGCGAGCGACATGTATACGTACGAGGACAGCCTTGGGGTGTGGTCAGATCGCTCCGACGACGATGAGTACATGAAGTCTCTTGTCGAGAACGGCACCAAGCTCCACATCGTGGGCGTGGTGCAGCCCAAGAAGGGGGACCGCGCACACACGCTCTCCTCGGGCATCTACTACACCAAGGCGCTCACGCAGCAGGTCATCGAGGCGGCCAAGGGGTCCCAGATCGTCCAGGGCCAGATTGCCAACCCCGACGTGGACGTCTTTACCGGAGAGACCTTCGAGGACGAGGCGGCGGGCAACACGAGCAAGCTGGACTTCTCGTCCTTTGTGACCGTTGACGGGACCAAGTTCCAGTCGGCCTTCTCGTTTGATAGCGCTGCGCTTGCCTCGAGCGCGTCGAATCTGGACCTCTCCGGCCTCGACCTGTCGTCGATGGACCTCTCGTCCATCACCGTGCCCCAGATGGACCCCTCGGAACTCCAACTCGACACCGCCGCCATCCCGCAGCTTTCGGCTGACGACCTCAAGCAGCTCTTCCCCGACCTCACGGAGGAACAGGTTCGCGAGGCGCTCTCGGGAGTGAGCGTGAAGTTCAAGGATGGGGGGCAGGAGCGGCTGGCGCAGGCTCTCACGCAGGTGGCGCAGGGCTGGGCAGCCTGGCAGAAAGAGAACCCGGACGGGAGCGTCGCGGACTACATTGCGTCAGACGCGGTGAGCGAGAAGATCCGGGCCGCAGTGGAGGACGCCATCGACACCGATGACCTCAAGCAGCAGCTGACCGCTGCCGTTGGAAAGCTTACGGGCTCTGAGGCGACCACGCCCGAGGGCGTGGGGGAGGACGTCGTGAACAAGGTCCTTGCGCTCTACCAGCAGAAGGTCGCGGGCGCTCTTACCACTGCCATTACAAGCGCAGTAAGCCAGTACGTGCAGTCCGCCATGACGCAGATAATGACCCAGGCGACGACGCAGATTGAGGCTGGGCTCAAGACGGCACTCACCGCATCCATCCAGAACTTCATGGGCAACATGGCGGGCGCGATGAAGGTGGATGAGTCCAAGCTTGCGGATGCGTTCCAGTTTAATCTCACCGAAGATGACCTCAAGGGAATCATGAGCTCGCTTTTGGGTTCGGGGAGCGCTACCTACGAGGGCAACCTCACCAAGCTGGGATACGCCGATCTGGACAAGCCCTCGGAGATTGACATCTATCCTACGGACTTCACCGCCAAGGACAATGTCATATCTATTCTCAACGGCTACAACGACATGCAGCGGGAAGCTGGGGAGGACAGCAAGGTCGTGAGCTGGTCGGACATGGTCGGGGCAATGATGAGCTCGGTCTCGGACATCCTCAACATGGTGACCGCCATGCTGGTTGCGTTTGTGTCCATCTCGCTGGTGGTCTCGTCAATCATGATTGGTATCATCACCTACATCTCGGTGCTGGAGCGCAAGAAGGAGATTGGCATCCTGCGCTCGATTGGCGCGAGCAAGCACAACATCTCCGAGGTGTTCAATGCCGAGACCGTGATTGAGGGGTTCGTTGCCGGTGCCATGGGCATACTCATCACGTTGGCGCTTCTCATCCCTGCAAACGCGATTATCGAGAGCAACTTCGACGTGGCGAACCTCGCACAGCTCCCGCCTCAGGCGGCCGTGGCTCTCATTGCGATTTCCGTGGCGCTCACGTTTATTGCGGGGCTCATCCCGGCGGCAAAGGCGTCGCGCGAAGATCCGGTTGAGGCGCTCAGGAGCGAGTAGGACCACGGGGCAGTGGGGACCGATTTGTATCGGTAGGACTACTGTCGAATTGAGGGCTGGGCGGTATCTGCCAGGAGGCTGGCCAGCTCGGTCTCGGTGGCAAAGCAAAGGTCTCCTGCGACGGTTGCCTTGTAGGCGCTTGCCATGGTTGCGTAATCGATGCAGAACTGTGGATCCCACTTGCAGCACTGTGCGTGAACCATGCTCGCAGCAAAGATGCTTCCGCTACTCGAGAGGTCCGTTATTGCAGCCCTCTGGGTCTTGGAGAGATACTCTCCGTCGCGGGTGAGCAGTGCGCCTCGGAAGCTGCCAAAGTCATAGCGGTCGCTCTGCCTAACGACGAAACATGCCTCACGGAGTGGATAATCAAGGAACAGTCCTTTGAGCTTGGTGTGGCAGTAGTCAAAGGTCTCGCCCCTTGAGATGCTTGCGCTCGTTATCGAGAGGATATCGTCTTCCGAGGCAATAAGTTCGTCAATGTTGAGCAGCAGCTGGTGCATGCGCTCTAGGGCAACGCTTGGCTCCAGCATCGTACTGCGGTAGTTGAGGTCACACACGACGTGTATCCCACGGCCGCGGCATGCGTAGAGGCCCTCCTTACATGCCATGTACATCTCCTCCGAGATGGCCGGAGTTACACCGGAGAAGAAGAACAGATCGACGCCATTGAGCATGCGGTCCCAATCGAAATCGGTGTGGGATGCCATGGCCATGGCTGTGCCACTGCGGTCGTATGTGACAATAGAAGGTCTTATTGAGCGGCCGCGTTCGGAGTAGTAGAGCCCCATGCGCTCGTTTGATCTGAGTACGCGCGAGGTGTCGACTCCACAGCGCGCGAGCATCATGAGGGAATTGGTGCCCAGTCTGTTTGCTGAAACCTTTGAAGCAAAGGCAACGTTTTCTCCCTGGGACGCCAAAGATGCCGCAACGACTGTCTCACCGCCACCGTAGGTGACCTCGAGATTGTGGGCGTCCTCAAGACGCTCATAGCCTGTGGTTGCAAGTCTAATGAGGGGTTCACCAAAGCAGAGAATGTTCAATCGAGGACCCCCGTCGAAGTAATGATAATCGTGACCGCTACGATACCAACTAGAACGCTGATTGCGTTCGCCATGCTTGCCAATCCCTCGTTCCCGCCGCACCAAAGCGTATACACCGGCCCGGTGGAAGGGATGGGTGCCCACGCCAAAATCGTAAGGACAGCGCGAACCTCATCGCCTATGGGCAGGAGCGGAAAGACTGAAAATGATAGTAGCACGGCACATGCATAGCGCCAGGTGAGGAGTCTATTGAGCTCTCGTCGTCCGGTGGAATCAGCGCATGGCTTGAACATGAGGCCAATCATAAACATAGAGAGAAAGGCGTTCGCATTTGCCATAGGCGAGATGAGCTGAATGATTTCGCCTGGAATCTTGATACCAAGTATTCCTAGGATGATGAGTATCACATAAGCGTCAAAGGCGGCAGAAGAGAATAGTGTCTTTGCGAAGACTTTGCACTTGTCCTGGTGTTCTTCACCAAGAACCAAGGACTTTATCAGCGCAAGGGTCCCCCCGGTTCCCATGAGTGCGTTTCCCGCATCAAAGAGGCATGCTGCAATAACTGCCGACGGAGGAAAGAACTCTTGGATAAACGCGAGCGCGAAACACCCAATGTTGTAACCAGTGACGTTTGAGAGCTGATACGTGAGCTCCTTCTTGTCCAAGGACCGATAGATAAAAAGGGACAGGAAGAACTGGAGGACGGTTACTGCTAGACCAAGAGCCACTAGCCCAAGTAGCTCTGCGTGAAACTCGGCAGATCCAAAGGCACTTACGATGGCGCAGGGCAGAGTGAGGTTGAACACGACCTTGGAAATGAGCCGTCCCGCACCGTCACCGAGAGAACCAAGTTTGGAGAAGACGATGCCTATGCAGATAACGATGGCAAACGATAGAACCTTAAGAAGAGCTTCCTGCATTAGTATTTTGGCTTTCTGACACGTGAGACCTTTTTAGGCTGAATCTTCTTGCAAAAGGCAACGCCCTCTTTTGACTTGACCTTCTCGGTTACCTTCTTGAACTGGATTCGAATGGGCGCAAAGCCCGCGTCCATGTTCGCCTTGGCGAGGCGCTGTTGACGCTTGTTGAGCGTTGCATACCAGGTGTCGAAATCGGCAGGGACCACGCACATGTAGTCATCGTCGTGAAGGCGGAGAAGGTAGACCTCCTTGATGTCATCCCAAGCGATGAATCCCGCAGAGAACGATGTCGTGTGGTCGGTCACGCCGTTTTCATCAATGAGGATGGCATTGTGTCGATTCACGATTCTGTGGACGTTGTATGCGATGAAGAGAATTGCAAACGGTATGCCCAGATAGCCCGTGGTGTACCTCATGAGAATCGGGTTAGGCGCGAAGGGCAAATCTTGCGTTGCCGCGAGGAATGCTGCGATCAGAATACATACACCCATGAATATCAGCAGCAGATGGATGACGACATCGTTGTTCACCGCGAAGCTCGTGTCAGAAACTTGTTTCTCGACCCTCACCACTATCTCCTTCCGAGGATTCTGAACTCCATGTGTCTGCATTCTAAGTGCGTTGCCCATCAAGAAGGCGTTAGATAGCCATAAATATGAAGAAAATATGAACAAATCCTACAATAATCACGTTAGAATTTAAAAATCAGAACAAAAATAAGAACAAACAATGGTGAAAACATGTAAGCAATACCAAATAGGGGATTTCAGCCCTCAAATACTGTGAAGGAAATATGATTCAGCCATGCGAGGCCATCCATTAATGGTCGGCACAAACGCAAGCGCATGAGGGATGTTCAAGCACGAGTGTTACGGGAGAGGAGGAAAGACAGATGGCAAAGAAGAAGTACATCGTGGGCGTCACCGCTTGTCAGATTGGCATTGCGCATACCTTCATGGCAGCAGACTCTCTTCGCGCGGCTCTGGAGGAGGCTGGCTGTGAGGCAAAGATTGAGACCCAAGGGGCAACTGGTGCCGAGCATGTCATTACTGACGAGGACATTGCTCGTGCGGACGGTGCAATCGTCGCCGCAGACGTCAAGATCAAGGGCAAGGAGCGCTTTGATCCGGTTCCCACGCTTAGCTGCAAGACCAAGGAAGTCATGACAAAGGACAAGGCCGCGGAAGTCGTGGCGGAGCTATTGGAGGCGATTGGCTAGATGGCCGAGATTCAGCGCAAGGGTGCCAAGAAGCAGTCTCAAGGTGCGTTTGTGTGGGACGCAGTGTTGACTGGCATCTCTTATATGATTCCCTTTATCGTTGGCGGCGGTGTGCTCTGGGGCATCGCGAAGGCAATGGGGGGATATAACGTTGGTAATGAGATGGCGGGCCTTGCCTACACCGAGTACACGCCGGCAATGGTCGTGTATGCCATCGGTAGCGCCATCTTTAATGTTTGCGTTCCCATCATCGGCGCCTACATTGCATATGCGATGGCTGATAAGCCCGGTCTTGCTCCAGGTTTTGCCGTCGGCGTCATTTCCAACACCATTAAGGCCGGCTTCCTTGGTGCAGTTCTCGGCGGCATCATCGCTGGGTATCTTGTCATATGGCTGAAAGGGCTCTCTAAGAACGTGCCCGATTCGCTTCAGTCGATTTTCCCAATTCTGATCATTCCCGTTGTGGCGACTGCGGCGACGTCTCTGCTTATGTGGTATGTGATTGGTGTGCCCATTAGCTGGCTTATGGGGATTATCACCTCTGCTCTCACCAACCTGCAGGGCGTTGGCGGCTTTGTCTTTGGCGCTGCTATTGGCGCTGGCATGTCGATTGACCAGGGCGGCCCCATCTCTAAGGCAGTTGCCCTCGTGACCAACGGCCTCAATGCTGACGGCATTTATGGTCCTACCGCCTGCAAGATGTGTGGCGGCATGCAGAACCCGCTTGGCATTTGCATCGCGCAGATTATCGATCGCTTCACGGGCAAGAAGAAGTTTACCCAGCAGGAGCGCGATACCACCATTTCCGGCATTGTCCTCGCATGCTGCTACATCCAGGAGTATGTCATTCCGTTCCTGGTGCAGGACACCTGGCGCTGCCTCGTTCCCTGCATGATTGGCGGTGCGATTTCCGGTGGCCTGGCGGGCATGGCCGGCCTCGAGTCCCCCTCCCCTCACGGTGGTGTGTTCGTAATTGCCCTTATGAGTAACCCGCTTCAGTTCGTTCTGTTCTGGTTCATCGGCGCAATGGTTACTGGTGTCCTGTATTTCCTCCTTCGCAAGCCTGTTGCAGAAGAGCAGGAGATGGGACAGAACGGTGTCCTCGACAAGCTGTTGGGTTAACCAAGAGCGATGTTATGGAGGCGCCTGCGGGCGCCTCCATTCTTTCAGGGCATTCCCACATTCGCTGATGTACAGCCGGAGAGACAGGCTGGCTCAAACATCGGAAGGATTATTCCATGTACGTCTCAGTTAGCGAAATGCTCAAGCATGCGAGCACTAACAGCTATGCTGTTCCAGCTCCCAACTGCCCGGACTTCAATACCGTAAGGGCCGCTCTCATGGCAGCGCAGGAGGAGCACTCTGCCGTCCTTATCGACATTTCGCCGAGGCAGATGAACATGCACATTGCCCCAGAGGTTGCTGCTGCAATGGTGCGCGCTGCTGCAGAACCCCTCGACGTGCCCGTTGCCCTTCAACTTGATCATGGAATCGAGTTCGAGGACATTTGCCGGTGCATTAAGGCTGGCTATACGTCAGTCATGGTTGACTCCTCAAGCCTTCCGTTTGAGGAGAACGTTCGCCGCGTGTCTCAGATAGTCTCTCTCGCCCACGCCCATGGAGTGAGTGTCGAGGCGGAGCTTGGGCACGTCGGACAGGCCGCGGCTGGTGACGGCCGCAGTGCGGACATGTACACAAATGTGAACATGGCCGTCGAATTCATCGAGAGGACCGGGTGCGATGCCCTGGCCGTTGCCATTGGGACCGCACATGGCAACTACCCTAAAGACTTTGTTCCCAAACTAGACTTTGAGCGCCTGAAGGAGCTCAAGCATGCGGTTGGAAACTATCCGTTGGTTTTGCATGGTGGATCTGGCTCGGGAGACGAGAACTTCAAGAAGGCCGTCGATGGCGGCATAAACAAGGTAAACCTTTGGACTGACTATTCTGCCGCATACGTTCGCGGCTTGCGCGAAGAGCTTGCCACCGAGGAGAGGCCCGACTACATGCTTCTCTCTCGTGCCGTTGAGAGCAAGGCTTCCGATTGGCTCAGGCACTACATGAGGTTGTTTAAATCGTCCAACCGCTACCAATTCGGTACTGAGACGCTTGAGGCAACGGACTAGCCCCGTCTATGCTCGCAGGTCTTTGGAAGTGGATTGCAGGAACACCAATGTATCTTGGAGGTGGTCAAAGATGATATCCGGGAAGGATTGCTGGAGCATGACGCTTCAGCGAGGAATGTCGACACATTCCGTATCAGGCAGAACGATGTACGCCTTCGATGACATGGCACCTAGTCTTTACCATCAGCTCGTGCAATCAGCTTCCTCTAATCCCCAAGCTACAGCAGTTGTTGATGACTGGGGACGTCCAACGACTTACGAGCGTCTCCTCTCCCTGACGGATGATTTTGCTGCTTACCTTGCTTCCGAGAAGGGCCTTGGGCACAGTTCGCTCATCGCTCTTCTCATGCACGCAGACCTCGAGTTTGTGGTTGCCTTATATGCCATATCGAAGCTCGGTGCTGTTTGTGTGCCGATACCCACCAAGTATCGTGTGCGCGAGGTGGCTTCGCTCCTGGACATCGCCAAACCAAGCGCCATGATTGCTGGCGAGGAGTTCGAGGGTTGGGCGGCGAGTCTCCCCGTTGACCCAGAAAAGTGTATCTGGTCCCGTGATGTTGAGCATGGCTATGGTTTCGATGGGGTCTGCGGCTATTCCTATCCTGCCGCCAACGGCTCTGGAAGTCCATCGGATCCAGCAATCATGATGTTTACGAGCGGAACAACCTCAGCAGCGAAGGGGGTGGTTCTTAGGAACTACAACCTCGTATTTGCTACCATGATTTACCAGAGGCTCATGGGAACGACTCCGGCAGATTCCTGCCTTGTCCCCATCCCCATCTATCACGTTACGGGTCTGATTGCTCTCTTGGCACAGTTCATCTACGTTGGGGGAACCGTGTTCCTCCATCGCAGGTTCGATGCTAGGAGGGTGCTCGAGTGCATCCGTGACGAGGGGATAACCTACCTCCACGGATCCCCGACGAGCTTTGCCGAGCTTCTGCCTCTGAGGTCGGACTTCCCCTCCCTCCCAAGTGTGCGCGCCATGCTCTCCGGATCGAGCTATGAGCCGGTGTCAAAGATGCGTGCCTTCCACGAGTGGATGCCTACGGCTACGTTCCAGGTAGTCTATGGCATGACCGAGACAAGCTCGCCAGCGCTCCTCTTTCCTTGGGACTCTGCAACCTCAATCTATGCTGGTGCTACGGGAAAGCCGATTCCCGGAGTTGACGCCGTTCTTCTCGATGAAGATCACTATGAGGTTCCCGTTGGAGAGGTGGGCGAGCTTGCCCTGCGCGGTGTGTGCGTTACCGAGGGCTACTTTCACCATGAGTCAAGCGACCTGCTCCCCGGCGGATGGCTCCTTACGGGAGACATGGGTTACGCAAACAGTGAGGGCATGATTTGGATAGTCGACCGCAAGAAGGACATGATCAACCGCGGTGGCGAGAAGGTGTGGTGCTCTGCCCTCGAGGAGGTGCTCTGCGAGGTTCCGGGAATCAATGGGGCCTGTGCTTGCGGGATGCCCGATGACCTCTACGGAGAAGTTCCCGTTGCCCTGTGCGTAAGACAGACGGGGTCGCACGTCACAGAGGACGAGGTCAAGCTGGCGCTCAAGGGGAGGCTTGCTCACTTCAAGATTCCTGTCCACGTTGCGTTTGCGGATGAAATACCTCAGACGAGAGGCGAAAAGCCTGATAGGCGCGCTGCGCTTGAGCTAGTTCGCCAGTCGCTTTTGGAGAAAACACCGAGAAAGGCTTGATTCATGGCTAACAGGGACCTTCGGGCAAGTTTTGTCGCTCCTGAGGAGGTGGCAGCATCAATCGAAGATGGGACAACCATTTGCACAATTGGGATGACGCTCGTCTCCGCCTCTGAGTCCAACCTTAAGGCGATTGAGAAGCGGTTTATCGAGACTGGACATCCGCGCGACCTCACCCTTCTGCACTCGTGCGGCCAGTCTGATAGGGCCCGTGGTATTCAGCACTTGGCGCACGAGGGACTCGTGACGCGCATCATCGGCTCGCACTGGGGTCTCCAGCCCAAGTGGATGGACATGATTGCGAGCAACAAGGTAGTTGCGTACTGCCTCCCACAGGGGCAGATTGCCCAGCTTTACCGAGCCATGGCATGCGGACTGCCAGGAAAGATGAGCAAGGTTGGTCTGGGCACCTTCATCGATCCGCGTATCGAGGGCGGCAAGATGAACGAGCGAACCCAAGGCGAGCCAGACATCGTTGAAGTCGTCACCTACCATGGCGAAGAATACATGATGTACAACGAGGTGCCCATCGACACCCTTCTTATCCGCGGTACCACCTGCGACGAGATGGGCAACATGACCACCACGGACGAAGCCATGAAGCTGGAGGTCTTCAACGCGGTTCTCGCAACCAAGCGCTATGGCGGGCAGGTCATAGCCCAAGTACGCGACGTTGCCCAAACCGGCACGCTCAACCCCAAGGACGTGACGGTTCCTGGCGTGTTTATTGACAAGGTGGTGGTTTGCCCCAATCCCGAGGAAGACCATCGCATGACTTCCTCAATCTACTTCGACCCCTCGTATGTGGGAAAGCTCAGGCGACCGATGGCCGCGATTGATCCCGCTCCGTTCAACGTGCGTAAGTTCATTGCACGGCGAGGGTGCCAGGAGCTGTATCCCGGCTGCGTCGTCAACCTCGGCACAGGCATCCCCAACGACATGGTGGGACGGGTCTGTGCTGAGGAGGGCCTTTCCGACAAGGTCATGATTACTGTCGAGAGCGGCATCTATGGCGGTGTGCAACTCGGCGGCATCGATTTTGGCATAGGCCAGAATCTCTATGCCATGGTGAGCCATCCCGAGCAGTTCGATTACTACGACGGGGCTGGTGTTGACGTCACGTACATGGGGCTGGGAGAGCTTGACGGAGAGGGAAACGTCAACTCAACCAAGATGGGCGAGAGGTGCACCGGCGCAGGGGGCTTTGTCGACATCACCCAGAATGCGAAGTGCGTTGTCTACCTTGGAACGTTCACGGCCAAGGGCGCCGAGTATTCCTTTAATGGCAACGAACTGCACATCCTCAAAGAGGGTGCCGTGAGGAAGATGGTCAGCCACGTGCGGCAGATCTCCTTCAATGGCCCACGAGCTCGCAAGAGCGCCCAGCGAGTGGTCGTCGTAACCGAGCGCGCTGTTTTTGAACTGGTGCAAGAGGGGGTCAAGCTCGTCGAGATTGCCCCTGGCATCGACCTCAAGACGCAGGTTCTAGACATGATGGATTTCGATCCCATCGTCGCAGATGATCTCAAGACTATGAGTCCAAGCCTCTTCGTTCAGGACGGGCCCTGTGGGCTCCTGGAGAGTTTCGGCAAAAAGTAGGCCGTTGGACTATCGCTATCAAGCTTTAGATACTCACGGAAAGGATTCAGAGATGGATACTATAAAGGTTGCTGTTATTGGGTCCGGGCTCATGGGTGCTGGTATTGCCCAGGCGTGCGCGACTGCTGGCTTCCAGGTCGTGAACATCGACATTGCCCAGGAGCCGCTCGATAAGGCAAAGGCGCTTGTCAACAAGCTTGTACAGAAGAAGGTTACAAAGGGCAAGATTACCCAAGGGGAATGTGACACCATCCTTGGTAACCTTACGTACTCGACAGACTACGGTGAGCTTGTCGGCGCCAAGTATGTAATCGAGGCCGTTCCCGAGCGACTCGACTTCAAGCGGTCGACCTTCGAGAAGGTAGACGAGGTTGCCGATGCGGATGCAGTTCTTCTGACCAACACATCCGGCATCGACATCGACCAAATTGCCTCGGCGACCAAGCGCCCAGCATCGGTTATGGGGATGCACTTCTTCTATCCCGCACCCGTTATGAAGCTCGTCGAACTGGTTCGTGGCGAGGAGACCTCTGTGGAGACGTACGAGAAGGCCAAGGAGTTTGCTGAGGCCATCGGCAAGACGACCGTGGACGCTCCCAACACACCTGGATTCATTGTCAACCGAATCATCAACCCGTACGAGAACATGGGTGCCTGGCTCGTCTCCGAGGGCGTTTCTCCCAAGGACGTTGACACTGCAATGAAGCTGGCATGCAACCACCCGATGGGTCCCTGCGAGCTCATGGATTTCTCGGGCATCGACGTGGTGTACGCCTCACTCATGAATCTCTACGAAGGCTATGACCACGATGATTTGTACCGTCCTGCTCCCGTTTTCAAGGAGCTTCTGGACGCCGGCAAGCTTGGTCGCAAGACCGGCCATGGCTTCTATGACTACGAGTAGAGAAGTGCAGTCGCTGGCGTAGCTCCTCCATGTTCAAGACAGGCACTACGAAGGGAAAGACCAATGAGCAATAGGCAGTTTGAAAAGAACCCCGATGACGTCGTGATTGTTGCGGGCGCACGTACGGCTATCGGCAAGTTTGGTGGAAGTCTTAAGACCGTCCCCACCATTGACCTGGGGGCCATTGCGGTCAAAGAGGCGGTCAAGCGCTCCGGTGTTGACCCGAGCAAGG
This sequence comes from Tractidigestivibacter montrealensis, assembly GCF_024741235.1. Taxonomy (GTDB): domain Bacteria; phylum Actinomycetota; class Coriobacteriia; order Coriobacteriales; family Atopobiaceae; genus Tractidigestivibacter; species Tractidigestivibacter montrealensis. The sequence continues at coordinate 72,155 of NZ_JANSKA010000002.1, forward strand.
TGGGCGAGGTTATCATTGGCAACGTTGGTGGTTGGGGTCCCAATGGTTTTCTTGCTCGCGCGATTTCCCTTAAGGCCGGGATGCCCAACGAGTGCACCGCGTATTCCGTGAACCGCCAGTGCGGCTCGTCTGTTCAGGCAATTGCTGACGGTCTTCAGGAGATTCAGACGGGCTTCCGCGACGTGGTTGTGGCAGGCGGCGCGGAGTCCCTCTCTACACTTCCATACTATGTGCCGTCGGCGCGATGGGGTGCGCGCATGGGCCACAAGCAGTTCGAGGATGGCGTCATCGACGCCCTCGTTTGGCCGCTTGACGGAAACCACAATGGAATTACTGCCGAGAACGTTGCTAAGAAGTTTGGCGTAAGCCGTGAGGAGCAGGATGCTTTCGCCGCTCGCTCTCAGCAGCGTGCGTGTGCTGCAGTTGCTTCCGGTGTGTTCAAGACTGAAATCGTTCCCGTTGAGATCAAGGGTCGCCATGGTGCCGTGACGGTTTTCGACACCGACGAGGGCCCGCGTGAGGGTGTGACGGTCGAAAGCCTTGCCAAGCTCAAGCCCTGCTTTGTGACAGATGGCACGGGTACTGTAACCGCAGGCAACTCCTCAAGCTTGAACGACGCAGCTGCCGCCGTGGTTATGATGAAGCGCTCGAAGGCGGAGGAGCTTGGATGTGCTCCCATGCTGACCATCCGTGGCTGGGCCGTTGCGGGCTATGATGCTACCCTCATGGGCTACAGCCCCTACTTCTCCACGGTCCAGCTTTGTAACCAGCTTGGAATTGATGCGCAAGCAATTGATATGTTTGAGCTTAACGAGGCATTCGCTTCTCAGTCGGTTGCCGTGAGCCGTGACCTTGGTCTTGACTCCGAGAAGCTCAACATCTACGGTGGCGGGATTTCTCTGGGGCACCCCATTGGAGCTACTGGTGCCATCCTCGTCATTAAGTGCGCCTACGAGCTCGCCCGCACCGAAAAGCGTGATGCGATGGTCTCAATGTGCATCGGAGGCGGACAGGGCATCTCGATGTACTTCACAAAGGACTAGATGCAAACGCTGAAGCACGAAAGGAGAACCGATAATGGTCAACTTTGAGTATCTCGTCCCCACAAAGATTCTGTTTGGCAAGGGAACTGAGAATGAAGCCGGTAGGCTCATCAAGGAGTTTGGCGGACATAAGGCACTCATCCATTGGGGTGGGGACTACGTTCGCACCACCGGCCTTCTCGACCGTGTGCACAAGGGGCTTAAGGATGCGGGCATTACATACGTAGACCTTGACGGTGTTGTGCCCAACCCGCGTCTTTCCTTGGTCAAGAAGGGTGTCGAACTCTGCAAGCAAGAGGACGTCGATTTTATCCTTGCCATTGGAGGTGGGTCTGCTATTGACTCCTCCAAGGCAATCGCCTATGGCCTTGCGAATGACTTTGACCTGGAAGACCTATTCCTTGGTAAGGTCTCGACGGACAAGATTGCAAAGATTGGCGCCATCTCGACCTTGGCGGGTACCGGTTCCGAGACGTCGAACTCGGCAGTCATCGATATTGACACAATGGGTCCCAAGACTCTCAAGCGCTCCTACAACCATGAGTGCGCGCGTCCTCTCTTTGCCATCATGAACCCTGAGCTTACCTATTCGCTGCCTGCCTACCAGACGGCTGCGCCTGGAGCTGACATCATGATGCACACCATGGAGCGATACTTCACGACCGAGCGTGACGTAGAGCTCACCGACGAGATTGCAGAGGGTCTTCTCCGCACCGTCAAGACCATGGTTCCCGAGGCCCTTGCCCATCCCACGAGCTATACAGCACGTGCAAATCTGCTGCTGGCAGGCGCCAAGTCTCATGATGGACTTACGGGGCTTGGCAGGGTGGGCGACTTTGCTTGCCATGCTATCGAGCACGAGATTGGCGCAATGTTTGACGTTGCCCATGGTGCCGGACTCACGGCAATTTGGTCTAGCTGGGCTAAGTACGTTATCCATGTTGATCCCGAGCGCTTTGCCCAGTTTGCCGTCAACGTGTGGGGCGTTCAGAACGACTTCCACGATCCCATGGCGACTGGCCTGCGTGGTATTGAGGCTTGGGATCAGTGGTGCCATTCCATCGGGATGCCCACAAATCTGCATGAGCTGGGGGTTAATCCCACGGACGAGCAAATTCAGGAGATGGCCGAGGGTGCCGTCGAGGCGCGTGGTGGCGATCATGCTGGCAACTTCATGAAGCTACACGTCGAGGATATCGTGAACATTCTCAAAAACGCACGGTAGACAAACGGTATGTGACGCGGGCCGCCTCTGTTCCTTGGGCGGCCCGCTTCTTGTAACCAATATGGGGAAGATGATAGTGAGGGTCCGGCGTGCTATTGCGGAAGGGCTCTCTCTTTGACAGTGTCAAGTGCCTGGCGTGTAGCGACGAGAGAGGTAACAGAGGGGGAGCGCACATGAGATTTGTCTTCGCATCCGATTCGCTTAAGGGCACCATCAGCTCTGCTCGCGCGGCTGACATCCTCGAGGAGGAGGCAACGCGCCTGCTTCCCGGCGTGTCCTGCACCAGGCTTGCCGTGGCAGACGGAGGAGAGGGGACCGTCGATGCCGTGGTTGCCTCTCTCGGAGGATCTCGCATCGACGCGACTGTCGAGGACCCCCTTGGCAGACCGGTCGAGACAATCTACGGCATGCTCCCCGGGAACCGTGCCATCATCGAGATGGCCGCTGCCTCGGGACTGCCGCTTCTCACGCACGCGGAGAGAAACCCCATGCTCACGAGCACGTACGGCACGGGGCAGCTCGTGCTCCACGCGCTGCGCAACGGTGCCGCCGAGGTAACGCTCGCCATTGGCGGCAGCGCAACAAACGACGGTGGCATGGGAGCCATGCGCGCGCTGGGCGTGCGGTTCCTCGACGGCGCGGGTGGAGAACTCCAAGGTACCGGCGCAGACCTCGGCCGCGTGGCCAGAATTGACATCTCAGGGCTTGACCCCCTCGTCTCGCGGGCAAGCTTCCGGTTGCTCTGCGACGTTGACAACCCGCTCCTTGGCCCACGCGGGGCAACTCGTGTGTTCTCACCGCAGAAGGGGGCGACTCCCGAGCAGGTCGAGGAGCTCGAGCGGGGCATGGCCTCCTACGCCCGAGTCCTCGAGCGGACTCTGGGGCGCGCCGCGGACCAGCCTGGCGACGGCGCAGCCGGTGGCCTTGGTGCGGCGATACGCCTCTTCCTCGGCGCCACGTCGGTTCCAGGAATCGACTGGGTTCTTGATGTTGTGGGGCTTGACCGGGCACTTCTCGGCGCAGATCTCTGTATCACGGGCGAGGGACACGCCGATGCGCAGTCGGCTCACGGCAAGGTGGTCTCGGGCGTGGCGTCGCGCTGCAAGCGGTTGGGCGTGCCCTGCATAGCCATAGTGGGTGGTATGGACCCCGGTGCCCTTGACCTCATGGACCTGGGCGTAGACGCGCTTGTGCCAACGGTTATCGACTGTGGCGACGTGGCAGATGCCCTGGCTCATGCCGAGAGGAACTATCACCTCGCAGCGGCCAGGGTATTCTCGCTTATGGCGCTGGGCAAAGGTCTTCCCGTTACTTAGGCGCGGCGTATCCGACCTCAATTCTTGGGCGCGACGGGCTTCCCTGCTACTATTATGTAAAGAGGTCACCGTGCCAGGGCACGGTGACCCATGTTTCCTACGTCCAAAGGAGCACCCAGTGAGCGATTTCGTAACTTCCAACGACGTCTTTGTTAACCAGCACGCCGAGAGCCGCGACGAGGTGCTGCGCTTCATCTCCCAGAAGGCAGTCGAGCTTGGCATCACCGATGACGCCGATGCCGTCTACAAGGCCTTTATCGCCCGCGAGGACATGGGCGAGACGGGCATGACCGACGGCTTTGCCGTGCCGCACGCAAAGGACGCCGCCATCAAGAAGGCAGCCGTCATCGTCTTCAAGAACGACCACGCCCTCGATTGGCCTTCCTTCGACGAGAAGCCTGTCGACATTGCCATCTCGCTGCTGGTCCCCGCCGGCGAGGCTGGCACCACGCACATCAAGCTGCTGTCCAAGACCGCCGTCCTGCTCATGAAGGATGACTTCAAGAGCCTCGTGCGTGGCTCCGATGACCCCAAGGTCATTGCCGACGCCATCAACAAGGGCATTGACGATCAGGACTAAGCCAACGGGGCGGGGTTTCCTCGTCTGCGCAGCTGTTGATTTCGAGGGCGGCCGCATTTGCGCGCCGCCCTTCTTATGATGAGACAAAGGGACTGTCCCTTTGTCTCATGAGAGGAGTACGGAATGTTCAGGCAGTCGACCGACAAGCGCGTCGCGGTGTTTGTAGCCAATGGCCTCGAGGAGATCGAGGGTCTCACGGTGGTTGACCTGCTCTTCCGCGCGGGTATTCCCACCGATACCGTGTCCATCACGCCGGAGCGCACCGTGACCTCCTCGCACCAGGTCACCATCACCTGCGACCGCTCTATTGCGGACGAGGGCTTCTCCTTCGATGACTACGACATGCTCGTGCTGCCTGGTGGCATGCCGGGAACGCTCAACCTCAAGGCGTGCGAGCCCCTCACCGCTGCCGTCAAGGCCTTCGACCAGGCGGGCAAGGGCGTTGCTGCCATCTGCGCCGCTCCCTCGATCCTGGCTGAGCTGGGCATTCTCACCAACCGCCCCGCAACCTCGAACCCCAACTTCCAGCACGTGCTGGTGGAGAACGGCGCCATCCTCTCGGAGGAGCCTGCCGTGGTGGACAGCAACGTGATCACCAGCAAGGGCATGGCAACCGCCATCCCGTTTGGCCTCGAGATCGTCCGCTGGTTCCTGGGGGATGCCGCTGTCGAGGACCTCAAGCCCCGCATCGTGCTCGAGCACTAGCGTGGCAGAAGCCCCCGCGGCGCGCGTGCAAGAGCGCCAGTACCTCTGCATAGACCTCAAGAGCTTCTACGCAAGCGTGGAGTGCGTGGAGCGTGGCCTTGACCCGCTCGCGACGCGCCTTGTGGTGGCCGACCCCACGCGCACTGAGAAGACCATCTGCCTTGCGGTCTCGCCTGCCATGAAGGCGCTGGGCGTGCGCAACCGCTGCCGCGTCTTTGAGATCCCCCAGACCATCGACTATGTGATGGTGCCGCCGAGAATGGCGCTCTACATGGAGCGCTCGTGCGACGTCTATGCGGTCTACCTGCGCTGGATTGCCCCTGAAGACATTCACGTCTACTCGATAGACGAGGCCTTCATGGACATCACGGGCTATCTCGACCTCTACGGCTGCACGGCGCGCGAGCTTGGTGAGCGCATTCGCGAGGACGTGGTCAAGACTACCAGCATCCCCGCCACCTGCGGGCTGGGCACCAACCTCTACCTGGCAAAGATTGCGCTCGACATCACTGCCAAGCACAGCAGGGACTTCTTTGGCGAGCTGGATGAGGAGACCTATAGGACTACGCTGTGGAACCACCGCCCCATCACGGACTTCTGGCGCGTGGGGCCAGGCATCGCCGAGCGACTTGCGGCTATGGGCATACACACCATGGGCCAGGTTGCCACTTACCCGGCCGAGCCCCTCTACCGAGAGTTTGGCGTTGACGCGGAGATTCTCATTGACCACGCATGGGGTGTGGAGCCCGTGACCATGGCAGACATCAAGGCCTACCGCTCCGGCTCCCATTCCGTCTCGACGGCGCAGGTTCTGGGCTGCAACCGCGACTTTGCCGGTGCGCGCATCATCGCCCGCGAGATGGCAGACTCCCTCGCTCTCGACCTCGTTGACCAGCGGCTCGTTGCCAGCGGCGTGAACTTGTACGTGGGATACGACCTTTCGGCCGAGGAGCGCGCGGGCATCCGTGATCGCTCGGACCCCCGCGCCTGGTACCGAGCCGTTGCCTCCGCCGGCGGCACCGAGCGCCTCCTTGTGCCCACCAGCTCGCGCGAGCAGATCATGGCCGCAACCACGCGCATCTTCGATTCCTCCGTTGACCGTTCACGCCCGGTGCACCGCCTTGGCCTCACCGCTACGGGGGTGCTTCCCGAGGACGCTTCCGGCGTCCAGGACAGCCTCTTCGCCACGCCCGAGGCAGACGCCCGGGAGCGGCGTCGGCAGGAGGCCATAAGTGCCGTGAAGCGCAAGTTTGGCAAGAACTCGCTGCTCAAAGGCGTTGACCTTCTCCCCGAGGCAACCACGCGCGAGCGCAACCTGCAGATTGGGGGCCATCGAAGTGGAGAGTAGCGGTGCGGGCGGATGCGCCACGCCACACGCGCGCCAGCCCATGCCCCTCTCGGAGCGGGCAAAGATCTTCTCGCCGTTTGATCCGCTCAAGGGATACCGCGCCGTGCTCGCCGAGCGCGAACGCCAGCAGGAGGAGGGTACCGCCCACGGGCCAAGGCCGTGGCTTCACCCGGCGCCACCCGCCATCCAGCGCGGTCCCGGGCATAATGTGGACAAGGACTGATGGCTGGGTACCGCTGGGATTGGGCGTGTTACATGGCATTTGTTGAGTTCAGGGACGTCTGTAAGACCTACCACATGGGTAGCGTCGAAGTTCATGCGGTCGCTGGCATGTCCTTCGACATCGAGGAAGGCGAGCTCTGCGTGATTGTGGGGCCGTCCGGCGCCGGCAAGACCACTGTCCTCAACATGCTTGGCGGTATGGACTCCTGCACCTCGGGGTCCATCCGGCTCGCGGGCCGCGAGGTCTCGGGGCTCTCGGAGCACGACCTCACGCTCTACCGTCGCCACGACATTGGCTTTGTGTTCCAGTTCTACAACTTGGTACAGAACCTTACCGCACTCGAGAACGTCGAGCTCGCAAGCCAGATCTGCACGAACCCGCTCCCGGCAGCCGAGGTGCTTGACGAGGTTGGCCTCGCCGAGCGCAAGGACATGTTTCCGGCGCAGCTCTCCGGCGGTGAGCAGCAGCGCGTTGCCATTGCTCGTGCGCTTGCCAAGAACCCCAAGCTTCTGCTCTGCGACGAGCCCACGGGTGCCCTGGACTACGTGACGGGCAAGCAGATCCTGGGACTTCTCCAGCGCACCTGCCGCGAGCGCGGCCGCACCGTGGCAATTGTGACCCATAACTCGGCCTTCACCCAGATAGCCGACCGTGTGATTCACGTGCGGGAGGGCCGTGCCGAGCGCATCGAGACAAACGAGCACCCGCTCGATGCGGCAGAGGTCGAGTGGTAGGGGTGGCAGCCTCGCCGTTCACAAGGAGCGTGTGGAGGAGCATCCGCGGCTCGATGGGACGCTTCCTCGCCATTACGGGCATCGTGGCCCTGGGCTGCGGATTCTTGGCCGGCCTGCAGATGTCCGGGCGAGACATGCGCCTCGCCGCAGATCGCTGGTTTGACGGCTGTAACCTGTATGACCTGCGGCTGGTTTCCACGAAGGGCTTCTCTGAGAAGGACGTGGAGCGCGTCTCGTCTACCGAGGGCGTCACGGCGGTTATGCCATCGAGTTCCACCGACGTGATGGCGCGCGTTGGCAACGAGCAGATGGCCGTGCGCATCGCGTCGCTCGACGTTGACGCGGCGCAAGCGGCGACAAGCACGTCTGACGAAGCGGTCGAGTCCTCGGACGATTCCTACCTCAACCGCGTGCGTCTTACGGCGGGGCGCTGGCCACAGTCTTCCGACGAGTGCCTGCTCGATGGTGATGCCGCCACGCCCGGCCTTGAGGTGGGCGACACGGTCGAGGTCCTCTACGGCGCGGATGACCTCGACGGCACGCTCTTGGTGCGCGCCTTCACGGTGGTGGGGCTCATGAGCTCGCCGAGCTACCCCTACACGGGCACCTTTGGCACTACGACGCTTGGTGACGGATCAATCAAGCAGGTAGCCTATGTCCTGCCCTCTGCCTTCTCGGACGACTACCCGTGGACCATGCTCTACCTGAGCGTCAACGGTGCAGGCGCAGCCGTTGGCGGAAGCTCGTCTTACGAGAAAGCCCTCTCGCCCACGAAGGAGGCCCTCTCCGCGCGCCTGGACGAGCTGGCCCAGGCACGTCTCGATGACCTGCGCCAGGATGCCCAGGCCAAGGTGGACGACGCGCAGGCCCAGCTCGACCAGGAGCGCGCGGACGCAGAGTCGCAGCTGGCGGATGCAAAGTCGCAGCTGGATGACGCGGCACAGCAGATAGCCTCGGGCGAGGATGAGGTTGCCTCCGGCAGGGCGCAGCTCGAGGATGGCAGGGCACAGCTCGAGCAGAAGCGCGCCGAGGCCGCCTCGCAGCTGCAGGCAGCGCAGGATCAGATCGACGCCAACCAGGCAACGCTTGACCAGCGGTGCCAGGAACTCGGGGCGAGCACGTCCGCCCTGCTCGCGCAAACCGGCGCGTCTTCGCTCGACGAGGCGGCCTCCGCACTTTCTGCCCAGAAGGAGCAGGCCAGCGCCGGAGTCGATGCCCTCGAACAGCAGATTTCTTCCTTGGAGGCGCTGGGTGACGCTGCAGACCCGGTAACGCTCCAAACCCTGCGCGGGCAGCTTGCCGCGGCGCAGGCTTCGCTCGACCAAGTGAACCAGGCACTTGCGGGGGTGGACCAGCTCTCCTCCGCACAGTCGCAGCTTGCGGACGCCCAGGCCCAGCTTGACGCCGCCAAGGCCCAGCTCGAACAGCAGCGCGCGAGCGCTGAGGCCGAGCTTGCGGACGCCCAGGCAACGCTCGACCAGAGCGAGGCCCAGCTCGCCCAGGCCGAGGGCCAGCTGACGGACGCCAGGGCAAGCTACGAGGACGGCCTTGCCAGCTACCAGGAGCAGGAGGCAAGCGCCCAATCGCAGCTCGATGACGCACAGGCAAAGATCGACGATGCCCAGACCCAGGTGGATTCTCTCGAGAAGCCCGAGGTCTACCTGCTCGACCGCACGCAGGACGAGGGCGTCGAGACCTACATGCAAGACACGTGCCGCATGGACGGCATCGCAAACGTCTTCCCGGTCTTCTTCTTTCTCGTGGCCGCGCTTGTCGCACTTACCACCATGACCCGCATGGTCGAGGATGACCGCGTCCTTATCGGCACGCTCAAGGCCCTGGGCTACTCCAAGGGCCGGATTGCCTCGCGCTACCTTGCCTATGCAGCCATCGCCAGCGTGGGTGGTGCGATTCTGGGCATCGCCGTGCTTTCGCAGGCGCTCCCAGCCATCATCATGGCCTCCTACGGCGTCATCTACGCCGTGCCCGCCATGGCGTGGCCCCTTCCCGTTGATCCCCGGGTGGCGCTTGTGTCAGGTGGCGTTGGCGTTGGCGTGACGCTTGTTGCCACCTGGGGTGCCGTGGTCTCGAGCCTGCGCGAGACGCCCGCCCAGCTCATGCTTCCGCTGGCGCCCAAGCCGGGAAAGCGAATTCTTCTCGAACGCATCCGTCCGCTCTGGAACAGGCTCTCGTTCTCGTGGAAGGTCACTTGCCGCAACATGTTCCGCTACAAGCGCCGCCTTGCCATGACGGTGGCAGGGGTGGCGGGCTGCACGGCGCTGCTTCTGGTGGGCTTTGGCCTCCACGACGCCATCTGGGACATTATCGACTGCCAGTACGGGCCCATCGTTCACTACGACACCACCGTGGGTATCAAGGACGGCGCGACCGATGAGGACATGACTGCCGTGGAGGATATCCTTGCCTCGACTGGCCAGGTGACGCGCGAGGACCGCGTGCAGGAGGTCACCATGCACGCGGCCGCCAGCGGCGACGCCACAGACACGCTGCGTGTGAGCGTGGTTGTGCCCCAGAACGCGTCGACCTTTGAGGGCGCAGTGACGCTGCGGAGCCGCACCGCGCACGAAGAGATTCCCTTTGACGGAGACTCCCTTGTCATTACCGAGAAGCTCGCAACCCGCCTGGGCATTAGCGTTGGCGACTCCGTGGTGCTCCGTGACGTGGACGAGGTGGGCAACGCCACTGGTGAGGGACACGCTCTCACAGTGACTGGCATCTGCGAGAACTACGTGGGGAACTACGTCTACGTGGGACGCAACGCCTGGGCCAAGGTGGACGCGAGCGAGCCGTCCTTCTCGACCGTCCTGGTGGCAACCACACTTGACGCGGACGGCCGCACCGCGCTTTCCGAGGCGCTCCACAACGAGGGCGCCGTATCGACCGTGGCCTTCTCCTCCGAGACGATTGAGCTCTACCGGTCAATGCTCTCGGTGGTGGATGCGGTTGTCATCGTGCTGGTGGTCTCGGCTGCGGCACTTGCCTTCATCGTGCTCTACAACCTCACGAACATCAACGTGTCCGAGCGCGTGCGCGAGATTGCAAGCCTGCGCGTGCTTGGCTTCACGCGCCGAGAGGTGCACGCCTATATCTTCCGCGAGATAGCCATCACCGCTGCCATTGGTGACGCGGTGGGCCTGCTTCTGGGGACGTGGCTCGAGAACTTTGTGGTTACCACTGCCGAGGTCGACTACGTGATGTTTGGGCGCACCATCCACGCGGCGAGCTACGGCTTTGCGTTTGCCCTCACGATGGGATTCACGCTGCTTGTGATGCTCGCTATGCGGCGCCACCTCGACGCCGTTGACATGGTGGAGAGTCTGAAGAGCGTGGATTAGGCTGGTATCATGGCTCAAGAACATTCCTGCAGGTATGTAGTCCTTTGGAGGGACAATGCCCAGAATCTCCGCGATCGTTCCGGCCTACAACGTGGCCGCCTACCTCGAGCGCTGCCTTGAGAGCCTCAAGGCCCAGCAGCTCGAGGACTGGGAGGCAATCGTCGTGGATGACTGCTCCACGGATGCCTCGGGGGCCATCGCCGACTCCTTTGCAAAGGCGGATTCCCGCTTCCGTGTGATTCATCACAGCGAGAACCGCGGTCTCCACCTCGCGCGTAAGACGGGCGTCGAGGCAGCGACGGGGGAGTGGTCATTCCTTCTCGACGGCGATGACGAGCTGGCACCCGAGTTCCTCTCAGAACTTGACCATGCTACCAACGCCACTGACGCCGACGTTTTCCACGTTGGCATCACTGTGGTGGGCGAGAACGGCGTCACGGACGATGCCGCCCGCTCGTTTGCGGCCTTTGTCAACCGTCCTAGCGGCGTGGCCGAGGGCGCGGATATCCTGCTCGACATCTTCGACGAGTCGCATGGCCAGCTTGTCGACTGGCGCGCCACGCAGCGCCTCTACAGGACGGACCTCCTGAAGCGCGCGTTTTCTGCCATGACCAGCGAGCGCCTCGAGCGCGCGGAGGACGGCTATGAGGTCTTTGTTGTCTCTGACATGGCGCGTCGCTCTGTGGGGCTTGAGCAGTGCAAGGGCTACATCTACCACTACGGCGTGGGCGTCACGGGCGCAAGCGGCATCTCTGCCGCGCGCTTTGGCGACTTCTGCCGGCAGTTTGGCGCCTGCATCGACGCAACGGCAGACTACGCCGTACGCGAGTCGCGACCCGAGCTCGCCACGTCTCTCATCGGCATGCGCCACAAAATGCTTGAGCTTCTCGCCAACGACCTACTTGACCGCGTGTCCATGTCCGAGTGGGACCAGGCAGCAGCCCATCTTGCGGACGAGTTTGGCCCCGCGGCTGCCGCACGCGAGCTCTGGCGCTTTGTGCGCGATCGCGCCTATCACTTTGTGAGCGCCTGCGAGCTCCCGCCGGCGGACGATTCTCTCAACCAGCTCGTGCCCATAGCCGAGCGTGTTGACGCCACCGTCGACCCAAAAGCTACCGACCCTGCAGACTTCTCCCGTGTCCGCTTCATGCGTTCGAGGGCAAAGACGCACCTTGCCCAGCTTGAGCAGATCAAGCACGTTGCCGGCTTTGACTCGCTGGACATCCGCATCCTCGTGACAACGCACAAGGACGTCGTGGTGCCCAAGAGCGACATGCTCCAGCCCATCCAGGTTGGCCCTGGCAACAGGAACAATCGCTTCTGCTGGGCGCTCCACGACGACGAGGGCGAGAATATCTCGGACAAGAACCCCATGTACTGCGAGCTCACCACGCAGTACTGGGCATGGAAGAACACCACCTCTCCCTACATTGGCTTCTGCCACTACCGCCGCTACTTCAACTTCTCCTCAAACGTCTATGAGGAGAACCCCTACGGCGAGGTCATGGATGACTTCATCGACGATGATGCCATCAGGCGTTACGGCCTGGACGACGCTACCATCCGCTCCTGCGTCGAGGGCTATGACCTCATCACCACTGGCTTCAAGCGCCTGAAGGACTTCCCCGGTGACTTCTCCACGCCGCGCGAGCACTATGCCGCCGCACCGGCGCTGCACGCCGAGGACCTCGCCCGCTGCGTGGCGATCGTACGCCGGCTCTTCCCGGACTACGCGCAGGACTTCGAGGCGTTTCTCTCGGGTGACCGCTCGTGCTTCTGCAACATGTACATCATGCGCAGGGAGATCTTCTCGTCCTACTGCGACTTCCTCTTCCCCGTGCTGGAGGAGTTCGTGCGCGAGACGGACATGTCCACCTACAGCCGCGAGGCGGTGCGCACGCCGGGACACCTGGCCGAGCGCCTCTTCAACGTGTGGTACCTGCACGCCATGCGCACCGGCGATGGTGCGGGCTGGAAGACCAAGCAGCTGCAGTGCGTCCACTTCGAGAACCCCGAGCCCGCGCCCACCTTCACCCCGCTCTTCCTTGACCGCGAGCCTGCCGAGGCGCCAAAGGTCGTCCCTGTGGTCTTTGCCTCCGATGACGCCTATGCGCCTGTGCTTACGGTGGCCATCGACTCCATGCTCAAGAACGGTGACCCCAGGCGCTTCTACGATGTGGTGGTGCTCACGAGCAACATCTCTGGGGACCACCAGGCAACCATGCGTGCCCACCTGGGGCGTCATGCCAACGCCCGCATTACCTTCTTTGACGTGTGGCGCATGGTCAAGGGCTATGACCTCGACACCAACAACGAGCACATCTCGATCGAGACCTACTACCGCTTCCTCGTGCAGGATGTCCTCTCGGCCTACAACAAGGTGCTCTACCTCGATTCCGACCTCGTCGTAGAGGGAGACGTAGCAGAGCTCTTCGACACCGAGCTTGGGGACAACCTTGTTGCCGCCACGCGTGACGTGGACTACCTCGCCAACCTCAACCTCCCCGATGGCGACCGCCTTCGCTACACCCGCGGTGTCCTCAAGTTGAAGGACCCCTACGACTACTTCCAGGCGGGCGTGCTGGTCCTCAACACCAAGGCCATGCGTGCTCTCCACACGGTGCCGGAGTGGCTCAAGGTGTCCCAGCGCACTGACTTCATCTACAACGATCAGGACATCCTGAACTCCGAGTGCGAGGGGAGGGTCACCTACCTCGATGCCTCGTGGAACGTTACGAATGACATCTTCCATAGGGCGACCAAGCTCTATCCCAACGCTCCCGCCGCAGTGTACGACGCGTACCTCGCGTCGCGCCGCAACCCCAAGATTGTGCACTTTGCCGGCGCGGCAAAGCCCTGGACCCACGGGTGGATCGACCTCTCTGAGCACTTCTGGAGCCACGCGCGCGAGACGCCCTTCTACGAGGCCATCCTTGTGGGGCTTAGCAAGCGCCAGGCCCAGGCGAACGGTGGTGGTACCCCTGGCAACATTGCAGGCCACGAGCGCGCGGTGAGCGAGAAGAGCCCGCTTCGCCAGGTGATTGACCCCATCGCGCCCATTGGCAGCGCCCGTCGCGAGGTACTGAAGTCGATTGGTCGCGGTATCCGCGGACGCAAGTAGGAGGTTTCGCAGATAGTGGGAACTCGTCGCCCGGGGCCCTGCTTGGGGTTTCGGGCGTATTCCCGATTGTGTCAGGGAGAAAAACAGATTGTCGCCTATGGCACATGACCCATGCCCTGTGCTATCCTGCACCCAATAAACAAAAGCAATCTTGCATATGGTATGCATTTTATGCATTGTTCTGGGGTGATTGAGGGAATGGAGCGTATAAGGACCTGCGTCGTGGGGGCAACCGGATTCGCTGGAGTCGAGGTCTGCCGCATCGTTCTGGGGCATCCCGCCCTGGAGCTCACGATGGCCACGGACCGCAAGGCCGCGGGTACCAGGCTTGCCGACGTGTACCCTGCCTTCGAGGGCGCCTGTGACCTGGTGCTCTCGCTTCCCGAGCCAGAAGCCATCGCCCAGAACGCAGACGTTGCCTTCCTCGCCGTGCCCCACACTGCCTCGCTTGCCATCACGCCCCAGCTGCTTTCGCTGGGCGTCACTGTCATCGACCTCTCTGCGGACTACCGCCTGCATGATGCGGCCGTCTACGAGCAGTGGTACGGCACCCCGCACACAAGCCCCGAGCTTCTCGGCCAGACGGTCTACGGCCTGCCCGAGCTCAACCGCAGCGGGCTTCTTGTGCTGGGGGAGCGCCACGAGAAGGGCGAGGCGGTCCTTGTCGCCGTGCCGGGCTGCTATCCCACGGCAACGGCCCTCGCTGCCATCCCGGCGCTCGAGGCCGGCCTTGCCACGGGTGACCTCGTGATTTCCGACGCCATCTCGGGCGTCTCTGGCGCGGGCCGCTCCGCCAACGCGCGCACGCACTACTGCCACGCCAACGAGTCCGTAGAGGCGTATGGCGTTGCCCACCACCGCCACACGCCCGAGATAGAGCAGACGCTCACGCAGGTTGCCGGCCGCGAGATGAACGTTGTCTTCACGCCGCACCTGGCTCCGCTCACCCGCGGCCTTCTCGCCACGGTGTACATGACGGCAGCCGATGGCATCACTGCAAACGATGTGCAGGACGCCTACGAGCGCCGCTATGCCGACGAGGCGCTTGTCTCCACGCTTCCTGCTGGCCACATGCCGCAGACCTCCTCGGTTGCGGCAACCGCCCGCGCCCAGGTTGGGGTTGCCCTTGATGACCGACGACGTAGGGTCATCATCGCGTCCTGCGCGATTGACAACCTCGGCAAGGGGGCCGCAGCCCAGGCCATGCAATGTGCGAACCTGGTTCTTGGCCTCCCAGAGACCCAGGGTATCGGAGTCACCGCCCCGCTCATCTAAGTCCATAGCCGAGTTCGCCGACTGGCGCAAGGGCTACCCGCACCGTCCGTCTTGGGCGCGCATGCGGCGCGTCCCCGTCCAGAAAGACCAACCATGAGAAGCTGCAAGCCCCTAGTCATACCCACACAGGACGACGCACCTCAGTCGTTTGGCTTTTCCCCCTGCGAGGGTGGTGTCTGCGCCGCTGTCGGAATGCGCGCCGCTGGCATTTCCGCTGGCTTTCGCAAGAATCCCCAGCGCAAGGACATGGCGCTCGTCGTAGCCGACAAGACCAGCGTCTGTGCGGCAACGTTCACGCAGAACCGCTTCTGCGCCGCGCCGGTACAGGTGAGCCGTGCGCGTGCCGCCTCTGGCCATGCGCGCGCCGTGGTGCTCAACTCCGGCAACGCAAACGCAGCTACAGGCGAGCCTGGCCTGCGGTGCGCCGAGAAGGCCTGCGCCCTTGTCGCCCAGGCGCTTAACTGCGACGAGCGGGATGTGCTGGTTGCCTCGACGGGCGTCATTGGCGTGCAGCTGCCCTTTGAGCCGTACGTGACGGGTGTGCCCGCGATTGTGGACGCGCTTGCGGCAACTCCCGCGGCCGCCCACGATGCTGCCTGTGCCGTTATGACCACGGACACTCACTCCAAGGAGGCTGCCTTCGCAGGCCCTGCGCCTCAGGCGGACGGCAGTTCCGTCACGGTGCATGTGGGCGGGTTCGTGAAGGGCTCTGGCATGATCCAGCCCAACATGGCAACCATGCTCTGCGTGCTCTCGACCGACGCCCCGCTCACGCCAGAGGCCGCACACGCCGCGCTTCTCTCGGCCGTGCGTCAGACCTTCAACAAGGTGACCGTGGACTCCGACACCTCCACCAACGACACGTGCATCCTCTTTGCCACGGGCGCCGCCGGAGGAGAGGACATCGACGAGGCGTCGCCCGCCTTCCCGGCCGTGGCCGCGGCCATCAAGGGCGTCTGCACCAACCTTGCGCGCCAGATTGCCGCAGATGGCGAAGGGTCTACCAAGCTCGTCACGGTGGACGTGCTGGGGGCCGCCACGCAGGCGGACGCCGAGAAGGTTGCCTTTGCCATCGCAAACTCGCCGCTGGTCAAGACCGCTATCTTTGGCCACGACGCAAACTGGGGCCGCGTCGCCGCGGCTGCCGGCAAGTGCGGGGTTCCGTTCTCACAGGAGGACGTGGACATCGACTTCATGGGCGTGCCCGTGCTGCGCGCGGGGCTTCCCGTCCCCATGGACGAGGAAGACATGCTTCGCCGCTTCGAGCAGCCCGAGATAGACATTGCCATCTCGCTGGGTGCGGGGGAGGCCCACTCGCGCGTGTGGACCTGCGACCTCACGCACGACTACGTCAAGATCAACGGGGAGTACCGCACCTAGGGCGCCCTGTGCCCGGCCGCGCACGGTGCGGCCCCACGACCAGACAACCCTAAGGCAGGAGGCACGCATGCAAGGTCGCGAGGAAGGCGAGCTCGAGCTCGCGCAGAGGAAGGCAGAGGTGCTCACCGAGGCACTCCCGTGGATTAACAAGATGCGCGGGAAGACCGTCGTAGTGAAGTATGGCGGATCCGCCATGGAGGACCCCAAGCTCATGGTGCAGGTGCTGGGAGACATCGAGCTTCTCAAGCTCATGGGCATGCGTGTGGTGCTCGTGCACGGTGGCGGCAAGGCGATAAGCGCCATGCTTACGCGCCTCAACATGCCCGTGCAATTCAAGAACGGACTGCGCGTCACCGACGACGATACCATGGAGGCCGTGCAGGAGGTCCTTATCGGCAAGGTCAACCAGCAGCTGGTCTGGGCGTTGAACGAGTACGGCCACAATGCGGTGGGCATCTCGGGCGCGGATGGAAAGACGCTCAAGGCGGTGCCCGTCTCGCCGGAGCTTGGCCGCGTGGGCCACATCCGCGAGGTGAGCCCCGAGCTCATCGAGACAATTCTTGATGACGACTACATTCCCGTGATTGCGAGCGTCGCGTGCGGTCCGGACGGCTTCTTCAACGTGAATGCCGACGAGGCGGCGAGCGCGGTTGCCGAGGCGCTCCACGCCGACAAGCTCATATACCTCACGGACGTCGATGGCCTCTTTGCCGACGTCAACGACGAGGGAAGCCTTATCCGCTCGCTCACCAAGGCCGAGACCAAGAGCATCCTCGCATCCGGCGAGCTTGCGGGCGGCATGGTGCCCAAGGTTCGCTCGATCGTGGAGGCCATGGACCGCGGCGTGTCCGAGGTGGTCATCCTCAACGGCAAGTCCCCCCACTCGCTGCTGCTCGAGATTTTCACCGACGCAGGCGTGGGCACCCTCTTCACCCAAGCATGAGACAAAGGGACAGTCCCTTTGTCTCATTCAGAACAAGGAGAACAACATGGCAGACACCAGCTATGAGAGCGCCAAGGCCCTTGACGATGCCTACGTGATGCACACCTACGGCCGCCTTCCCGTTGAGTTTGTCTCGGGCTCAGGCGCCACGCTCACCGACTCAACCGGCAAGGCATACATCGACTGTCTGGGCGGCATTGGCTCGGTGAGCATGGGCCACTGCAACCCTGTGGTGGCGGCCGCCCTTCGGGAGCAAGCCGAAAAGGTCTGGCAGGTGGGCAACTACTACTACGTCGAGAACCGCGGCGAGCTTGCGCGCGACCTCTCCGGACTTCTCTCGTCTGTATGCGACGAGGAGGGCCACGTGGTTGGCTCCACGGGCTCCACGTGGAAGACGTTCTTTGCCAACTCCGGCGCCGAGGCAAACGAAGGTGCCATCAAGGTGGCAAGGCGCTGGGGCGAGAAGAAGCTTGGCGGCGCGACCGGCATTCTCACGGCGCAGAAGAGCTTCCACGGCCGCACGCTGGCAACGTTGGCCGCGACCGGTCAGGACGTGTTCCACAAAGCATTTCTCCCCATGCCCGCCGGCTTTGCCGCCGTGCCGCTGAACGATGTGGATGCGCTGGTGGCAGCGCTGGACAACCCACCGGCGAGCTGCGGCCCCGTGTGCGCGGTGATGCTCGAGTGCGTGCAGGGGGAGGGTGGCGTGTGGCCGGCTTCCTATGACTACCTGCGGTCTGTTTCGGCAGAGTGTAAGAAGCGCGGTGTGCTTCTCGTGATCGACGAGGTTCAGACCGGGTTCTTCCGCTGTGGGGCGCCGTTCAGCTACCAGCTGGCTGGCATCGAACCGGATGTGGTGAGCCTGGCCAAGGGCATCGCGGACGGTTTCCCCATGGGCGCCGTCGCGGCGAAGGCAGAGGTGGCCGACCTCATGCAGCCGGGTGACCACGGCTCAACCTTTGGCGGGAACGCGCTTGCCGCCGCCGCGGGGCGCGCGACGGTCGAGGCGCTGGTCTCGCAGAGGGTGGGAGAGCACGTCATTGCCTGTGGCGCGCACCTGCGCCAGCGGCTTGAGGCCTTGCCGCACGTGACTGAGGTGCGCGGGCATGGTCTTATGCTTGGCGCGCAGCTGGACGTGCCGGTGGCGACGGAGCTGGTCGACAAGGGCCTTGAGGTGGGTCTCGTCCTCAACCACATTGGCGACTCGATCCTGCGCTTCCTGCCTCCGTTGGTTATCTCCGAGGAGCAGGTTGACGAGGTTGTCGACAAGCTCGCGGCGCTGCTGGCGTAGGGGTGCTGGTACGGTCGCGCTTGCTTCTCTGCGCCGCGACGTCGCGCCGCGTACCAGCCCCGTGCGCCGTGTGCGGAGAAGCGCTACTCCTCCGTTGCCGCTGTGGTGCGCTCGGGGACGCGCAGCATCACCACAAAGCCGATGATGAACAGCACCACAATCGAGAGCACGCCCAGCGAGCTGTTGCCGGTGGCGGCCGTCATGGTGCCTACGATGAAGGTGCCGAGAATTGCTGCGTACTTGCCAAAGATGTCGAAGAACCCAAAGTACTCGTTGGCGTGGTCCTTGGGGCAGAGCTTGCCAAACTCGGATCTCGAGAGCGCCTGCAGACCGCCCTGGAAGAGGCCGACCATGATGGCCAGGATCCAGAACTCGACCGCCGTGCGCAGGAAGAACGCAGCAAACAGCGTGATGAAGGTGTAGCCGGCAATACCCACCAGAATCATATTGCGCGTGCCAAACTTGTGTCCCAGGCGGCCGTATGCAATGGCCGATGGGAATGCCACAAACTGCGTGACGAGCAGAGCCAGCACCAGCTGCGTGCCATCAATGCCAAGGTCCGCGCCGTACGAGGTGGAAAGCTTGATGATGGTGTGCACGCCGTCGATGTAGAAGAAGTACGCGATGATGTAGTTCCTGATGGACGGGTCGCGCCAGATGCGCTTTGCCGTGGCGCCAATGCCACGCACTGCGTTGGCCAGGGCGTGCGCCTCGCGCGGCTTGTAGTGGGTCTGCTCGACGTTCTTGAGCATGGGCACCGTAAACGCCACCCACCAGCCCGCCGTGATAACAAAGGAGACCTGCATGGCCGTCTGCAAGCTCATGCCAAATGGCCTCACCAACACAAACGCCAGACAGGCGAGAAACGGCACGCAGCTGCCAATGTAGCCCCACGCATAGCCCTGGCTTGAGACGTCGTCCATGCGGTCGTCCGTCGTGGCGTCGACGAGCAGTGCGTCATAGAACACGAACGACGTGTTGAGCGCCACAGAGGAAATCACGTAAATCACGAGAAACGCCATTGCGCCGGTGGGGAAGCCCATGGCCACGCAGGCCACGGCGCCCGTCCCCACAGACCCAATGATGAACTTCTTCTTCATGCCCTGCTGGTCGGCGACGGAGCCCAGGATGGGCATGAGCAGGGCGATGAGCAGCGAGGCCACGGTCTCCGCATAGCTCCAGGCAACAAGCGCGGGGCCGTCTGCCAGTGACTTGAAGTAGATGGGAATGACGCTCGTGGCGAGAAGTACCAGCGCAGAGTTGCCCACGTCGTACATGACCCAGCTTCTCTCGGCCTTTGTCATCTTGAAAGACATCGTGTTCCTCTCTGTTTGGCTTCTCGTCTCACGCCCATACGCTTCAAAACTTTATCGTTTGGATGCCGTCGAAACTCACGGCTTCTGTCAGGATTATGTAATGGCTTGTTCGGCTTGGCCCCCCACGCGGCGCCGTGCGGCCGCCTGGGGGCCGCGGACGCACAACCGGCAGCGTGCGTTGCGCCATTTGGTTGTTGCACTGCTCGTCTGGCGTCTCCCGGATGGGGCATAATGGCGAAACGGGTGTGTTTTGCGCCTTGTGCGGCCGCACGCCTGCAGAACCGGAAAGGGGCCACCATGCCAGCCATTCTCACGCACGACTTCTTTGCTCGCGACGTTGCCGATCGCGCGAAGGCAGAACTGCCCCTGACGACCCTCGACGAGCGCGATGCCTTCCTGCTGGGCAGCCAAGGTCCGGACCCGCTCTTCTACATCACGATTTACCCGCTCATGGCCAAGTGGGCCAAGGTAGGAAACCTGATGCACGATCAGCGCCCCGCTCGGCTCCTAGCCGCCATGCGCGAGGCCGGCGACCGCCTTCCCAAGCGCGAGAAGGACGTGGGCGCGGCGTACCTGGCGGGCTTCTCGTGCCATTGGCTGCTTGACTCGACGATCCACCCCTTTGTGAACGCCTGGGCCTATGACCTCACGCGCGCGGGCGTTCCCGGGCTGGGTCCGGAATATGACGGCAAGGTCCACATGGAGGTCGAGCGCGACCTCGACGAGGCGGTTCTCTACCGCAAGACCGCAAAGACCATCGCGGAGTACCGCCCGTTTGCAAATACGCTGCGCGCTTCGCGCGAGGTGCTTGCCACCATCGACAAGATCTACTTCTACGCGGCGCTCTGGACGTACGACAGGCCCATCGATCCCACTACCTTCTCGGTTTCGGTGGGCTGCTACCGCACCATCATGCGCCTGCTGTACGCCACGCGCGACCCGCATCGCAACGCTGTTGCCTCCCTCGAGCGCGCAATAACCGGCGCCCCCTATTCCACCTATTGCGCACTCTCGCATCGCGTGCGGGCGTCTGCGGCATCGGAGTTTGACAACACCGAGCGCCGTGCGTGGACAAACCCTGAGACGGGTGCTGTGAGCAGGGATTCGTTTGGTGACCTGTATAAGCGCGCCCTTGATCGCGCGCCAGTGGTGGCGGCTGCCGTGCTCTCGCGTGGCTTCGATGACGACGCCGCGTGTGCGCTCACGGGCAATCTCAACTTTGAGGGGGCGCCTGCTCCCTCGGACGCCCCGCTCGCATAGGTGGTGCCACCGCGTCTTGACAAGCGAGGCAACGCGCCATGTGATGCAGGCGAACAAGAGCAAGAACACCAAACCCGAGCTGCTGGTGCGGGCGCGGCTGCGCGAGGCGGGCTACACCGGGTATCGCCTTCACTGGAAGAAGGCGCCCGGAAAGCCCGACATCTGCTTTCCGGGCAGACGCGTTGCCATCTTTGTGAATGGCTGCTTCTGGCACCGTTGCCCCCACTGCGCCCTGCCGCTGCCAAAGACAAACGTGGAGTTCTGGAAGGCAAAGTTCGAACGCAACCGGGCTCGCGACTCTCGGGACAATGCGCTGCTGGTACAGGACGGCTGGACCGTCATCGTGGTGTGGGAGTGCATGCTCAAGAAGGAGCGCCTGGAGCCCACCATACAGGAGGTCCTGCGCGAGCTCGACCGGGCGAGCGGGGATGCCCCGCGCATCCCGCGCGTGGTCGAGATCGGCGGCCCGCGTCCTTGGGCGCTTCGCCGGGAGCGTAATAAGCTACGCTCACGGCATGCTTTGCGTTAAACCAGCCGCAGGTCTAAGCTAGTGTTCATAGCCAACGACGGGGGGTGCCGCCATGTCGACATACGTCTTCTCTGATGTCCACGGGCATCGCGCGACGCTCGAGCGCGTGCTTGAGCGTGTCTCCCCGGGCGCAGATGACGTCGTGTTCTGTCTGGGAGACATGATCGACCGCGGGCCAGACCCCGTTGGCGTCATGCGCGTAACGCGCTCGCTCCCAAACGTGCGCGTGCTCAAGGGCAACCACGAGGATCTCATGCTCGACGGGCTCGACCACAAGGACGACGCTGTTTCCCAGGCAAATTGGGCCATCAACGGTGGCATGTCAACGCTTACCGGGCTCGAGGGCGCCTCGGATGACGAGGCGAGCGAGCTTATCGATTGGGTGCGCAGCCTCCCGCTCTCGGCGCACGTCGAGGCGGCGGGTCGTTACTACATCCTTGCCCACGCCGGCATTCGCCCCGGCGGCCCGCTACCTGCGGATGGCGTGTGGAGTGATTCCGCGCTTGATGCGCTTCTCGGCGAGCAGACCCCCGACGACCTGCTGTGGATTCGCGACGAGTTCTGGTCGGTTTCCACGGGGCTGCTTAACGAGAGGGGAGAGGGCCCCATTGTCGTTGCCGGCCATACGCCCACGCCCTACCTGGCGTCCATGACTGACGAAATCGACCGCCCGGTGAGAAACGATGATGACATTGCGCAGATGGTGCGCGTGGGGGCGTGTGACGCAACGGGCGGCGTGGCCGACCGCTGGGACATCGATTCCGGTGCCGCAGGCGGCGCGGGCTTTGGCCAGGTCACGATGGTGCGCCTAGATGATGGCGAGGAGTTTGCGGAGCCCGTTCGCGATGGCGAGTAACACAGGAAAAGATGCCCATAACCATGCGGGCCAGCTTGTCATTCATCCACTTGATCCAATATTTGATGAGAATAGCCGCGTGCTCGTGCTGGGGACCATACCCAGCCCCAAGTCGCGCGAGGTGCGCTTCTACTACGGCAACCCACAGAACCGCTTCTGGCGCGTGATGGCGGCGCTGTGGGAAGAGGGCGTTCCCGGGACGAACGACGCCCGTCGCGACCTGTGCCTGCGCCACCACGTTGCCCTCTGGGACGTGCTTCAAAGATGTACTATTGCGGGGGCGAGCGATGCCTCCATTCGCGACCCCGTTCCCAATGACGTGGGTAGGATTCTCTCGGCAGCTCCCATCACGCACGTGTTCTGCACCGGAGGCACCGCCACGCGGCTCTACCAGAGGCTCATTGAGCCTGTCTGCGGCGTTCCGTGCACGGGGCTTCCCTCGACGAGCCCGGCGAACGCCCGGATGCGCCTCGATGACCTTGTTGCCGCCTACGAGCCGCTTCGCCGCGCGGCGGACGGCGAGTAGTGCAGGCCGCTCTTCGGGGACGCCGGAGGGTCAGTTGCCGCAGCTCGCTTGAAGTACGATCGCCCGGCGCCCACGACGCCAACGTTTCTGCCACAATAGATGCCCACAAACAACAATCGCAGCGCACACAACGTGGCTGAATCGCAGAGGGGCGACGTGCGATGAGCGTCAGTGAACTCATGGACGAGAAGGACATGGCCGGCGTGCTCGTGAGCGTTCCCGCAGAGGGGCTGCTCCACGGCGCCGTGTGGGCTGAGCCTTTGGGACACGGCTGGACCCATCCCTGGCGCTTTGCAAAGAGCCAGCTCAAGGCCATAGGGAGCTGCCGTGCCTGGCATCCTGGCCTCTACCGCACCATGGCAGCCTGCACGGCAGGCATCACCGTGGAGTTTGAGACGGACTCCTCCTCAGTCGTGCTCGAGGCGCGCGTGGAACCGTTCCCGCGAGGTTCGCGCGAGGTGCTCGACGAGGCCGCAGAGTGCGCCTTTGCGCCGGATGGCCCCCTCGACGGCTTTTCGTGCGACGTCGACGGCCGCCACCTTCCCTGCGTGCTCCCCGAGGAGAACGACGACGGCGTGACGCGCGTGGAGTTTGCGCTCGACGACCCCAACGAGGCGCCCGAGAGCAACCTCCAACGTCTTCCCGGCATGGGCCGCCATCACCACGTGCGCGTGTGGCTTCCCTGTCTTACGAGTTGCGATCTGCGTCACGTGGTGGGTGATGGGAACGTGATCGAGCCGGTTGCCGCCCGTGACCAGCTGCTGGTGATTGGCGACTCCATCGCCCAGGGCTTTGTCGCTGGCGACCCGGCGCGCAATTGGCCGGCGCTTCTCGCCACGCAGCTAGACATGGACGTGCTCAACCAGGGCATTGGCGGCCAGGTCTTCCTGCCGGGCTCGACCGTTGGCCTGGCGGACGAGGCTTCTCCCGCGGCCGTGGTGGTGGAGCTGGGCGAGAACTACCGCTACGAGCCCTGCCAGGAGATGCGCATCTCGCGTGACATCCGTACGAGCCTCTTCGAGGTTGCCGAGGCGTGGCCCGAGGCGTCTACCTGGACGCTCACGCCTCTCTGGCATCTGGACGAGACGCACCCCACGCACCGGAACAGCTGCTTTGCCGCCGTGCCAGACCTCATCCGCACCGCGGTGGCGGCAAACCCCGGCATGCACCTGGTCGAGGGCTCGCGTCTCCTGCAGGCAAGCCCCGTCCTCATGGCGGACGGCTACGAGCACCCCAACGCCGACGGCTCCGCGACCATCGCGGAACGCCTGGCCTACATCATGCACGCACTGGCCGAGCCCGCAGAGACCCGCCGCGCACGGGCAATCGAGCTTCTCACGGACGGCCCGCGCGAGGCGTTTCCCATCCTCGAGTGCGCGCGCCGCGGGATTGGCGAGGTCCTTGTCGCAAAGAAGGGCGTGTGTGTGCTGGAGGTGCCGCGTCACGGAACCTTCGTGTGGGGAACCTCCCGGAAGGTCCTGCGCGAGGCGCTTGACGTCTTTGCCTCGCGTGACCTGGTGTGCGTCCTTGGATCCGCACCCGTGCATGACGTGCGTCGCGACTTGGGCCTTACCGAGGACGCCCCCTGCAACATGGTCATCTACGAGAAGCAAGAGAGTCTCGACGTGGATCCCTCGCTTGACATTCGCACGCTCACACCGGCGTACGCCGAGCTTGTTGCCTCGCACTACTCGCACCCCGAGTACCTGGCTCCCGGCGAGCTGGAGGACATTCTCGCACGCGGGCTTGTGCTAGGCGGCTTTGAGGCGGGACGTCTCTGCGCCTTCATTGGCGAGCACCCCGAGGGAGCCATCGGCATGTTGGAGGTCTTCCCCGAGCAGCGCCGCCGCGGCTGGGCAACCGCGCTTGAGTCTGCAAAGATCAACGAGCAGCTCGATCGCGGCCTTGTGCCCTGGGGTGAGGTGTGGCCCGACAACCAGGCGTCTATTGCGCTTCAGGAGAAGCTCGGCCTCACGGTGTACCCGGAGAAGGGCATGCACTTCATGAGCAGGCCGTAGTGGGGAGAAGCACTTCTCGAGGGGCATAAATGGGCACGCATGTCTGCCTGGTACCTGCGCACAGGCTCTTCACACAGTGTGCAGAATCAATGATGCTGTTTTCAAGCGTCTACAATCGGGCAGCAACTTACAGACAGATTGGTGACGTTTGCCGAATTGTCGCGTTGCGACTGCGGTAACCAGGAAGTGACCCATATGACTTGCCTTCATGGACGCGAGCTCGAGGACGAGTTCCTCTCGACGGCGCGCGAGCTTGCCGGTGATGTTGAGAGCAGGGGGGCTGGTGACCGTTACCTACTCACCACCCACGCG
Organism: Tractidigestivibacter montrealensis; assembly: GCF_024741235.1. Taxonomy (GTDB): domain Bacteria; phylum Actinomycetota; class Coriobacteriia; order Coriobacteriales; family Atopobiaceae; genus Tractidigestivibacter; species Tractidigestivibacter montrealensis. The sequence continues at coordinate 97,512 of NZ_JANSKA010000002.1, forward strand.
CTCTACCACGGCGGACCCGTCTCCTGGGCAATGACGCCCAAGATCTTCGATGTCGCCCAGATTGAGATTCTGCGCGACGCCGCCGAGACCATGGGCCGCATCATGGACAAGATCACGGCCGAGTACCTGCGCAACCCCGAGTTTCGCAAGCTCTTCCGCTTCTCGCCTGAGCTTGAGGAGCTCACGCTCATTCCAACAGGCTACGAGCAGATGATCCCCATCGCGCGCGTGGACGTCTTCTTCAACGAGGAGACGGGCGACTATCAGTTCTGTGAGCTCAACACAGACGGCTCGGCGGGCATGACCTCGACCGTCGAGGTCACCCGTGCCATCCAGGCCACCCAGACCTACCGCAAGTTCGCCGAGAAGCACCCCAACATCACGACGTACGACGTGGTGGGCGAGGCTATCGACGCCATTCGCGACACATATGTGAGCTGGGCAAATGCCGACCGTTTTGACAGCAACGTGGGCCACCCGTCGCTGTGCATTGTCGACTACACCGAGAGCGCCTCGAAAGACGAGCTCGAGGACTTCCTCTGGCGCCTTTCCGACAAGGGCTTCTACGCCCAGTACTGCGACATTCGCGACCTGCGCATCGAGCACGTGGCGGGCACCGACCTTCTCATGGCGCCCGGTGGCCCCGTCTCCTGCGTGTATCGTCGCGCCGTCACGTCCGAGATTGCCGAGAAGCCCTGCGCCGGCGCCGACGCCCTGGCAGAGGCCGCGCGCCGCGGCCTGGCGTGCGTCATTGGCGGTTACAGGACCTGGCCCTGCGCTACGAAGACCGTCTTCGCGATCATGCACTCTGATGCGGTGGATGGCATCCTTACGCCCGAGGAGCGTGCGTTCATCGATGCGCACGTCCCTCAGACCGTGCTGCTTGACGAGAATTCGGACCTCTCGCCCTATGCCGACAAGGACCGCTGGATCGCGAAGCCTGCAGGCGGCTACAACGCGGTGGGCGTGGTGGCCGGCCTTGACTGTAAGACGCAGGAGGAGTGGGAGAGCACACTTGCCACCTGCGCGAAGAACGGTGGGGTGGTACAGGCATACGCGCCGCAGTACCGTACGCCCACCTTGCGCGGGGGCATGCTCAAGCCTGGCGAGGACCCGCTCGAGGCTCCCGCGATGAGCAACATGGAGGGGCTCTTCCTCTTCAACGGGAAGTTCGGCGGCGTCTTTACCCGCTGTGGCATGGACAACGTCATTGGTGAGTGGACACACCGCCTCAACATGGGTTGCCTCGTCGTCGAATGAGACAAAGGGACAGTCCCTTTGTCTCACCTTTGTCTCATTCTCTGCCGGCGCTATCGCTGCAGGCAGAAAACTGCGCCTTAATAGCAGTCCTCCAATAAGCCGCGGGCCGTCTGCCTGCGGCTTTTCTGACATGGGCCCTCTGCAGACTGCTATTAAGTCGCAGCTTTCTAGGAGCAGCGTTTGACCTCCAGGCTGCCCGACGTCCTTTTCGCCGCCCTAATTACTGTCGTGCGCCCTTGCTAGAATCTGCCTCGATACATAACTCGCAGGAGGCAGCCATGGAAGTCACCAACAAGCTTGCACCCCACCTCACGGGGCAGCTCTCGCCCCAGGCCCAGCGGGCCGTTGCAATCCGCCGCACAAGTGGGACCCTCTCGCCGTTTGCCACGCCAAATGCAGCCGCACTTCGTCGTGACAAGACCGAGCGTGATCAGGAAAGCGTTCTTCGCCCGGCCTTTGTGCGCGACGCCGAGAAGATCATGCACATGTCTGCATACAACCGTCTTGCCGGAAAGACCCAGGTCTTCTCCTTCCGTGCAGACGACGACCTTGCGCGTCGCGGCCTGCACGTGCAGCTCGTCGCGCGCGTGGCCAGAGACATTGGCGCCGCGCTCGGCCTCAACCTCGACCTCATCGAGGCAATTGCGCTGGGGCACGACATTGGCCACACGCCCTTTGGTCATGCTGGCGAGCGCTTTCTCAACAACGTCTACCATGCTCGTACCGGCCGTTTCTTTGCACACAACGTGCAGAGCGTTCGTGTGCTCGACGTTACCTACGGCAGGAACCTTGCGCTTCAGACCCTTGATGGCGTGATCTGCCACAACGGAGAGTTCGAGCAGCAGGTCTTCGAGACTAGTTCCCTTGCCGGCTTCGACGAGTTCGACCGTGGGGTGGAGGAGTGCTGGGAGAAGGGCGGTCCCGCCATCGCACGCCTGCGCCCCATGACGCTCGAGGGCTGCGTGGTTCGCGTCTCGGATATCATCGCCTACGTGGGCAAGGACCGCCAGGACGCCATTCGTGCCGGCCTCTGCACCGAGAAAAGCTTTGATGACGGTCTTGGAGGGGCGTACAACGCCTGGGCGCTTGGTGCCTTCGTTGCGGACGTGGTCGAGAACAGCCTGGACAAGCCACGCATCGAGATGAGCGAGGAGGGCTTTGCCGAGATGCGTCGGGCAAAGCGCGAGAACTACGAGAAGATCTACGGTGCCTCGGAGGTCAACGGGGACTTTTCACGCGGAGTCTCGGAGCTCTTCTCGCTGCTCTACGATCACGAGCTCGAGGCTCTTCGCTCGGGCGACGAGACTTCCGCGATCTTCCGTCACCACATCGAGCCGCTTGGTCGCCACCTCGCGCCCTACGGTCGCACGTATGACTGGGAATCAGGCCCGGACCTTGCGGTGGTGGACTTCATCTCGTCGATGACGGACGACTACTTCATGGCCACCTGCTCGGAGCTCTTCCCCAAGGCGCGCGAGCTCTTTCCGCGCCGCGGTTACTTCAGGTGCGTGCGCCCGTAGGCGTGGGGGATGGGGGTCAATTTCTTCACTACAGAGAAGAAATCGCCTGCGGAGAGGGCAAATCCTTCACTACAGTGAAGGCTCCTCTGCCGCGCGCTTGGCCGCGCCATGCTCGCGCGCGGCGTCGATGAAGGCGCTGAAGAGCTGCGGCTGCGTGCGGAGCTTCTCGGGATGCCATTGCACGCCCAGGAAGAAGGTCTTCTCGCTAAACTCCAGACCCTCCGGGGTGCCGTCCTCGGCCCACGCCACAACGTGCCCCTGGGGCGCCTGCTTGCAGATGGCCTCGTGGTGCAGCGAGTTCACCTCGCCAGAAGTGAACCCCAGGATCTTTGACAGGCGGCTCGTCTCGGCAATGCGCACGTGGTGAACGGGGGTGTCCGGCTGGTCGAGCCTGCTGTGGACGATGGTCTTGGTGGGGTAGTCGCTGATGTCGCGCACAAGCGTGCCGCCTAGGGTCACGTTCATGACCTGCATGCCGCGGCAGATTCCCAGCACTGGCACGTCGGCGTCCCAGCATGCGCGCATGAGCGTCCACTCAAAGGCGTCGCGCGCAGGGCAGGTGAGCGAGATTGAGGAGTGGCTCTCCGGTGCGTAGGCATGGCCGCCAAAGGAGTCGCTGGCAATGTCGCCACCGCCTGTGAAGAGGATGCCGTCCAAGCGACGCACAATGTCGGAGACCAGGCTGGTTGCGTCAAAGCCAAAGGGGATGGTGTAGGGGAGGGCCACCGGGATGCCTCCCGCATCTGCCACCGAAGCAGCATAGTGGTCATCCGTCATGGTCCAGTTTGGGTTCTCGGGGTCCTCCCGGGGCCTAGACGTGATGCCGATGAGCGGCCTTGTGGCTGCGATTGTCATGTTTCCTCCCCTGCGCTACGTTCCGGGGGATACCTTAGCCGACCAGAGTCGACTCAGCCTGTTTGGGTGGCCAATACAGAAAAAACGAACGTGCGGAGCGAAACAGCCAGCACGAGAAGAGCTAGGTGAGAAAGAAGGTTAGTCCCGTCGCAACACATTCGCACCCGAATGCGTTGCGTCTCGGCGGTCATTTCTCAGTTGCGATGCACGAGAGAAGAGCCCCGCCCACGCCCCTGGGCTACAATCGCTTGCATGGACAACCTCTTCACCAACATAGAGCGCTACAAGCGCACGATGAACGCTCCCCTCGCCGCGCGCATGCGTCCGCAGACCCTCGAGGAGTACGTTGGCCAGACCGAGGCCGTTGGCCCCGGCAGCTGGCTTCGCACGGCAATCGAGCACGACACGCTCTCCTCGGTGATTCTCTACGGCCCGGCCGGTACGGGAAAGACCACGCTGGCGCGCATCATCGCTAACTCGACGCACGCGGAGTTTGTCGAGGTCTCGGCCGTCACGGGCACTGTGAAGGACCTCCGGCGCGAGATAGAGGCCGCCGAAAGCCGCCTGCTCTCCCTGGGCCGTCGCACAATCCTCTTTGTGGACGAGATACACCGCTTCAACCGCTCGCAGCAGGACGCGCTACTGCACGCTGTGGAGGACCGGACCGTGGTCCTGGTGGGTGCCACGACCGAGAACCCCTACTTCGAGGTGAACTCCGCACTGCTCTCGCGCTCGCGCGTGGTGGAACTCGAGCCGCTCGATGATAACTCCATCCGCACCATCGTGCGCCGCGCAGTCACCTCGGAGTATGGCCTCAAGGGCGCCTTCACCCTCGATGACGACGCGCTCGAGGAGATTGTCACCCTTGCCGGCGGCGACGGCCGGGCGTCTCTCACCTCGCTCGAGCTGGCAAGCCAGATGGCAGCTCCGGCAGGCACCGCCACGCCCGAGGCGCCCGTGCGCATCACGCGAGCCCACGTGCTTGAGGCCAACCCACGCCACGGTCTGTCCTACGACAAGTCCGGCGACATGCACTACGACATCATCTCCGCTTTCATCAAGTCCATGCGTGGAAGCGACCCAGACGCGGCGCTCTACTGGCTGGCGCGCATGCTCGACGCGGGGGAGGACCCCAAGTTCATCGCGCGGCGCATCTTCATCCTGGCCTCGGAGGACATTGGCAATGCGGATCCGCAGGCGCTTCTCGTTGCCGAGGCGGCATTCAAGGCAACCGAGGTCATCGGCCTTCCGGAGTGCCGCATCAACCTCGCGCAGGCCGTGGAGTATATGGCGCTTGCGCCAAAGTCCAACGCCGCCGAGGCGGGGATTGACGCTGCGCTGAAGGAGGTCCGCGAGGGACCGCGCCGAGAGGTGCCCAGCTACCTGCGCGACAGGCATCGTCCCGGCTCCGACGAGTACGGTCCCTACCTCTACCCCCACAACTATCCCGCTGGCTGGGTGGAGCAGCGCTACCTGCCCCAGGGCCTCGAGCGCGGTGCGTTCTATCACCCCAGCCCCCGCGGTTGGGAGGCCTGGCGCATTGAGGCCACGGGGCGCGACCGGGCAGGGCTTCAACCCAAGCCGGTGGATGACGGCGAGAAGGGCACCGCAGGTGCTGCCGGCGCGGACGCTGCCGCGAACGGCGCCGATCCCACCAAAAACGACGCTCCCGGCAAGGCGTAGGCGCCGAGAAATACCGCTCGCCGCCTCTCGCACCACCGCTTGGCCCTTCCGTCTGCCGTTTCAGGATGCAGGACACGCCAGAAATTCGACAGGTTAGTACGGTTCCCCTCATTCGAGGCTTCATCGATTTGTAATGACTCTCGAGCAAGGCGCACCGAATACCGATGCGCGGGATGGCCGGGATGGTCCCGGCCAGAGGGGAAGGAACCTAGCATGAAGAAGCAGGTACTGGTTGCGGGTCTGCTTGCCGCAACGCTCTGCATGCCGCTCGCGGCCTGCGGTGGCTCGTCGAGCTCGTCTACCAGCGCGTCGTCCTCCACGACCACGAGCAGCACGAGCACGACCTCCAGCTCGTCGAGCGACAGCTCCAGCTCCGACTTTGACGCCAACAAGGCCTATGCGGGCCAGTGGCGCGGCTCCGTCGAGATTACCGGCCAGACCGTCTACGGCACCGCCGGCGGCAGCGAGCAGATGCTCGACGTGAACCTGAACGATGACGGCACCTGCGAGGTCAAGCCTCTCGAGGCGCACGCCGACCTCCTCACCGACACGGGCACCTGGGAGGGCACCGAGGACGAGATCACGCTGCACCTCTCGTCCAAGGACATTACGCTCAAGGTCGTCGACAAGAACACGCTTGAGGGCAACGCTGCCGACTTCGACATCGCCGACTTCGACACCATCAACTTCGACTTCTACGGCTAATGAGACAAAGGGACAGTCCCTTTGTCTCATGACGGGCCACGCGGGTGGGCGTTGGGAGCGCCCCGCCCGTAGGCCCTAACGCTACGCGGGAATCGCCACGGCCACATGGCCGTGCGGAGGGAAGGCTGCGGCCCCCTGTGGGAGGGGGACCGCACGACAAGAGGAGAAAGAATGGGAAACAACCTGACGCGCAGGAACTTCCTTGCTGGGTCGGCTGCCGCGGCGGCGCTCGCAGGGCTTGCTGGGTGCTCGTCCGGTGGAACCGCGACGAGCACGGACGACGCTGCGAACAAGAAGGGCAACGGCTACACCGAGACGGCAACCGACTACGGATACACCATCGTCGATAACGGCGACGGCAAGCAGCTGTCCTACTCGCCAGATTCCGGCCTCAAGCTCATCGAGAAGGACGGCTACGCGTTCAAGGACTTCGAGGGCACCGGCGAGCTGGTTCCCTACGAGGACTGGCGCCTTTCCGCCGAGGAGCGTGCCGAGGATCTTGCTGGGCGAATCAGTATCGAGCAGATTGCCGGCCTCATGTGCTTCTCGGCCCACCAGCGCCAGATTGATGACGACGACCTCGTCAACGATGAGCGTAAGACATTCCTTGACGGTGGAGTTCGCTGCATCCTCAACGCTGCTTCTGGTTATCCCGCATTCAAGCAGGCGAATCTTGCCAATGCGGTCCAGGCATATGTCGAGGCTTCCGACAACAAGATTCCGGCACTGTTCTCGTCTGACCCGCGTCAGGGCAAGAACTGTTATGACTGGCCGGGCAACCTTGCGCTTGCGGCAACGTTTGACCCAGAGGTTGCAAAGGAAGCGGGTGCCGGGCAGGCAGCGGACCTCCGCAAGATGGGTATCGCCAACTTCCTCGCTCCCCAGACTGACATTGCCTCCGACCCGCGCTGGGCTCGCTTCAACGGAACCTTCGGTGAGGACCCTGCCCTTTCTCGCGACATGGTTCGCAGCTTCATCGACGGTGTCCAGTCGACGGTCGACGAGAACGGAGAGGACCAGGGCTGGGGAGACGACTCCGTTGTCGCAATGGTCAAGCACTGGCCTGCCGAGGGCGCGGGCGAGGGTGGCCGCGAGGGCCACAGCGATCAGGGCAAGTTCGCCGTTTACCCTGGCAACAACTTTAATGCGCTCATGATCCCCTTCGTGGACGGCGCCTTCAAGCTCGAAGGCAAGACTGGCAGCGCTGGCAACGTAATGACGTCCTATACCGTCGCGTTCGACGAGGATAACGAGTACGGCGAGCTGGTTGGCTCTGGCTTCTCCACTCACAAAGTCACCGACCTTCTCCGCGGCGAGTATGGTTTCGAGGGAGCCGCTTGCACCGACTGGGCAGTTCTCAACGATCCCGACGGCGATGGCAACTGGACCTGCTGGGGCCTTGAGGACACCTCTGTGTGGACTCCCGCCAAGCGTGCCTCCAAGGCCGTCGAGGTTGGCGTAGACCAGATGGGTGGCTGCAACGATCCCACCTTGCTTATGTCTGCCTATGAGGATATGAAGGGGCAGCTCGGCGAGGAGGAGGCGGAGAAGAACTTCCGCGCATCAGCCAAGCGTGTCCTGCTCGGCTATTTCTACACCGGAATGTTCGAGAATGCATACGTCGACCCGGACACCGCTCGTACTACCATCGATAAGACCGACGAAGAGATTGCTGCCAAGGCTCTTGACGCCCAGGTAAAGGGTATCGTAATGCTCAAGAACCACGGTGGCGTTATCAAGAAGGCAGAGGGTTCCGACAAGCCGAAGGTCTACGTCCCGATGCGCTATACGCCTGCCGCAACCACCGCTTCTGGCATGGGTAAGCTCAAGTGGACTACCGCTTCCGCAACGTGCGAACTTCCGCTTGTCCAGGGCACACTCGAGAAGTACTTCGATGTTGTCACCGACACTCTTGCGGACACCTTGACGGGTCCGGCGGACGAGAAGACCGGCGATGCCACGCCTGCCTCCGAGGATCTCACGCGTCTTACCGCCGCTGATATTGCCGACGTTGATTACGTGCTCGTGTGCGCCAAGGCTCCCACGAACGCCTCTGCACGTCGCGGCTGCGACCAGGACGGGAACTTCATCCCGCTCTCCCTGCAGTATCGTCCCTATACTGCAGACTCCGAGTACGTGCGTCAGACCTCGATTGCTGGCGATCCTTCCGACGGCTCCAAGTGGGCAGAGCACGAGAGCGCCAAGGGCGTGGAGATTGAGAACCGTAGCTACTTCGGCCGCACCTCTCTCATGACCAACGAGAACCAGCTCGATCAGATTCTTGAGGCGGCAGCGCTTGCCAAAGAGGCTGGCAAGCCTTGCATCGTGATTCTCGACATCACCCAGCCCATGTGCGTCTACGAGTTCGAGTCTGAGGTTGACGCCATTCTCGTCTCTATGTCCGGCTCTACCGAGGCTGCATGCCGTGTTGTCGCCGGCCAGGATGAGCCTTCTGGGCTTCTCCCCATGCAGATGCCAAAGGACATGGTCGAGGTTGAGAAGCAGCTTGAGGACGTGCCCCGCGATATGGAGTGCTACACCGACGCCGACGGCAACACTTATGACTTTGCCTTTGGCCTCAACTACTCCGGCAAGATCTCGGACGATCGTACGAAGAAGTACTACGTCGATCCTCTGACCAAGCCCGAGGCTTAGTTCCACCCTCCCTGCTCGACCGCACTCTCCCGGCGGTCGAGCAGGTCCCCTTATGAGACAAAGGGACAGTCCCTTTGTCTCATCGTAGGGACGCGTCATTCTTCCTCCTATATCCCAGCGCGTCCCAGCGACCGGGGCCAGCACAGCGCCGGCCCCGGTTCGTGTTTCTCGGCATGACGTAGCTGCGAAAATGCGTGCTCGGGCGAGAAAACGACTCCTGAAGCCACGTTATCGAAGCAATCGCGTACGAAACGGCCCCCTCGGCGCCAAAACGACGCCGGAGCGAGGGTTTCCTCCGCCTCCGCTGTCGAGATGTGCCCCTCGGCTCCGTCATCGCCCCGCCTATCCGCTATGATGTCGCGCGGACAACATTCGCGTCACACGTAGGGATCACTCATGAGTACCGTTTCACCCAAGCCCACGGCACAGCGCCGCCGCGGACTCTTCGCTAGTTTTCTCGGCTACTACGCAGGTCAGATGCACCTCTTTATCGCAGACATCATCTGCGCCATCGTCGTCGCCGGCATCGACCTCGCTTTCCCCCAGATCCTCCGCACGCTCACGGGTGGCCTCTTCCGCCAGGGCTCGGATGCCATCACGTCCGCCCTCGTCTACCTTCTTGTGGGCTTTGTCGTCATGTACGCCGTGCGCTTTGGGTGCCGCTACTTTGTGGCCTACTGGGGCCACGTTATGGGCGCGCGCATGGAGAGCCGCATGCGCGAGGACCTCTTCGACGCCTACGAGCGTATGAGCCTCTCGTTCTTTGACCGAAACAAGTCCGGCGACCTCATGAGCCGCCTGGTGAGCGACCTCTTCGACATCTCCGAGGCGGCCCACCACGGACCCGAGTTCTTGCTCATCGGCTTCATCGAGGTCGTGGGCTCGTTTGTGATCCTGTCGTTTATCAACGTGCCGCTCACCGTCTGTCTGGGCGTTGTTCTTGCCGTTCTCGTCATCTACAACCTGAGGGCAAACCTCCAGATGAAGGCCGTCTTCCGCGAGAACCGCGTGCGCATCTCCAACGTGAACTCGCGCCTGGAGGACAGCCTTGCCGGCGTCCGTGTGGTCAAGAGCTTTGCCGCCGAGGACGTTGAGCGCGAGAAGTTCCGCGAGAGCAACGAGGCATACCTCGACTCCAAGGTGCGCATGTATCGCGCCATGGGCCGCTACCAGGCAGGCATTGCCGCGCTCATGGGCACCCTCTACACGCTCATCGTGGTCATGGGCGGCTGGCTCATTGCCCAGGGGCAGATGGAGGCTACGGATCTCGCCACCTACGCCCTCTACATCTCGCTCTTTACCACGCCTATCGAGAACATCCTCAACTTTACCGAGACCTTCCAGAAGGCCATCGCCGGCTTCCGTCGCTTCAAGGAGATGGTCGACTCCCAGCCCGAGATTGAGGACGCCCCCGGCGCGCCGGCGCTCAAGGTGACCAAGGGCGCCATCTCCTACCACGACGTCCACTTTGCGTACGACAGCGGGGACGGCGAGGGCCCTGGCGAGAACCCCGAGGTCATCCGTGGCCTTAACCTGGATATTCGCCCCGGCGAGACTATTGCTCTGGTGGGTGCGTCCGGAGGCGGCAAGTCCACCACCTGCGCGCTTCTCCCGCGCTTCTACGACGTGGACTCCGGCTCCATCATCATCGACGGGCAGGACGTGCGCTCGGTCACCCAGCGAAGCCTGCGCGAGGCCATTGGCATTGTCCAGCAGGAGGTCTACCTCTTTGACGGGACCATCGCCGAGAACATTGCCTACGGCAACCCGCGCGCGACCATGGCACAGATAGAGCAGGCTGCCGAGAAGGCCAACATCGCCGAGTTCATCGAGACGCTGCCCGACGGCTACGAGACCCAGGTGGGGGAGAGGGGTACCCGTCTCTCGGGCGGGCAGAAGCAGCGCATCGCCATCGCGCGAGTCTTTCTCAAGGACCCGAAGATCCTTATCCTGGACGAGGCCACATCGGCCCTGGACAACGAGTCCGAGCACGCGGTGCAGGAGTCTCTCGCCGAGCTTTCGCGCGGGCGCACGACCATCGTGATTGCGCACCGCCTCTCGACCATCAAGGACGCCGACGAGATTGCGACGATTGACGCCGGGCGCGTTGTTGAGCGCGGTACGCACGAGGAGCTTCTCGCCCGCGGCGGCACCTACGCGCGGTACTACCGCATGCAGTTCGAGGGCGCGCGAGCATAGGCCGTGCGAGGAGCGGCGTTGGCGGGAGGCCTCGTTCTTCTCGTCCATGCCGCGCCATTTCGCCAGTTAGGAAAAATCCAAACGTTTAGGGCCACGTAAATGGTGAAATCCCGCGGCATCGCGGGGATGCCGCGGATCCCGAACGGTTGGCGCGCCCTAACCGTTCGGAAAATTCCCAAACGGCGAAATCGCGCGGCATTGCAGCGCGGGTGACGGCAGCCCGCCTCCCGGCGCCACTCCGGCAACGGTGCCCAGTCCCTCTCCTCCCCAGCTTGTCCAACCCCCAGAGCCTTTGGCGCCCAACAGGTGTCTGGCATGCGACCAAGCTCATCCAAACGGGTAGAATGTCGGCGTACGTGTGGTGCGTCGTGCCCCAGGCTTTCCCGAGGGACGTCGCAAGAGAAGGGACACAAGATGAGTCCTCTGGACATCGCCCTCGTCGTGCTTGTCATCGTGGCCATCTGGGCCGTGGTCGAGCTCGCGCTCACCATCCGCAAGGCGCGCGCCTCTGTAGACGAGGTCACTACCTCGGCAAACGAGACCATCGCGCAGGTGCAGCCCATCATCGCCAAGGTCGACGGCATGGTTGACGACCTCGACCCCGCCATGAAGCAGGTCAACCCGCTTCTCATCAAGGCCGGCGAGACCATCGACGGCGCCACCCAGAGCCTCGACAGCCTCAACAACATTTTGGGCGACGTCTCTACGGTCACGGGCACGGCCTCTGTCGTGACGGACACCGTGAGCAAGGGCGTTGCCGGTGCTGCTGGTGCCGTTGCCGGCGCAGTCTCCAAGCTCGTTGGCAAGGGCGAGGCGCCCCAGGCTCGTCTGGAGGATGCCGCAGGCAAGGACGGCGAGAAGGGCGAGGGGAACCCTGCATCCGCACAGCAGCGCACCACCGCGTACGTGACCTATGCGCCGGTTGAGGCTGAGAAGCCCGCGCCCGCCACAGACCCTGCGCCCTCCGCGGAATCTGATTCCGCTGCGGAGAAGCAGCCCCACAAGCCCAAGCACGCCGCGCCCGTCTCCACCCCAGAGACCGCGGCAGATGACGAGGAGAACAATGCCTAGCACCAGTATCGTCAAGCTCAGCGTGCCCGCGGAGGCGCGCTTCGCCCGGGCGGTCCGCATGACCGCCTCCAACCTCGCCGTCTGCTGCGACATGAGCGTGGATGACGTCGAGGACGTACGCATGGCCGCCGAGGAGGGCTTTGTCTACGCCTGTGCGACGAGGCCCACCACCTGCGACATCGTCTTTGGCCTTGCGCCAGATGGCATGACCGCAGACTTCTCCCTGGGTGACGAGGACCCCGACGAGGCCACTGACCCCTCCGGCGAGCCCCAGCCTATCGACCTCGTTGAGGTGCTTCTCGGCGCCGTATGCGACGACTTTAGCATCTCGGAGGATGGCCGTACGCTGCACCTCTCCAAGCGAATGGACGTGCAGAATGCCTAGCGCTAGCACCACGAACGCGCAGGAGACCGCGAACACACCAAACGTCGCAACCCAAGAGACCGAGGAGGAGCGCACTGCGCGCGAGGCCTCTGAGGCGCGTGCCGAGAGGGCCCGCCACCGCTCGCTCCACCGTACGCCAAAGGGCAAGGCGGCCTGGGACAAGGACCGCACGCGCGAGCTCTTCCGCCAGTACAAGGCTACGGGAGACCCCGAGGTCCGCGACCAACTCATCGTGAGCCACCTCAACCTGGTTCGCTTCCTCGCTTCCAAGTTCAAGAACAGGGGAGAACCCCTGGACGACCTCATTCAGGTGGGCACGATTGGCCTCATCAAGGCCATCGATCGCTTCGACCCGTCGCGAGGCCTTGAGTTCACCACGTATGCCACACCCACCATCCTGGGAGAGATCAAGCGTCACTTCCGCGACAAGGGCTGGTCGGTCCGCGTGCCCAGGCGTCTGCAGGAACTCTCGGCCAAGGTCAACCAGGCAAACGACGAGCTCACCAACGAGCTTTCGCGCAGCCCCTCCGTCGAGGAGATCGCCAAGCGCGTGGGCGCGAGCGTCGACGACGTCCTCGAGGCCATGGAGTCCTCAAGCGCGTACAGCTCCGTGCCGCTCGAGGGCGGCGGCTCCTCGGATGACGATGACGCTCCCTCGGTCATCGACCACTACGCCACCGAGGACGAGAACCTTGCCGCCTCGGACGACCGCATCGTTCTCGAGGACGCCATCAGGGACTTCTCGCCGCGCGAGAAGGACGTCATCCGCATGCGCTTCTTCGAGGGCATGACGCAGGTCGAGATCGCCGAGCGCCTGGGCATCTCTCAGGTGCAGGTCTCTCGACTCCTGCGCCGCACGCTACGCCGCGTGCAGGACAAGATCGACCCAGAGGGTCTCATGAGCAAGTAGCGCCACAGGCGGCGCCGGGGCTGCGACTCCGGCGCCGCCTTTGTGTGCGGGAGGCGCAACTGCCGCACGTCCCCTGCCGCCAACGGCCAATGCCCCCGCCTTGCTACAATGAGGTGCTTTTCAACGAGGGGAGTTGCCGGTGGGGAACAAGGACGCTGACGAGAAGTACGTCATCTGGCGCAGGCGCCTGGTGGTCGCCTGGGCAATCGTGGGCGCCATTGCGGTCTTCGTCCTTGCGGTGCGGGGCCTCTCGATGATTGGTGCTGCCGTCGAGCTGCTGCTCATGGGTATCATCATCGGCTTCATCTGCAGCCCCATCACCAACGCGCTCGAGGACCGCCGCGTTCCCCGTGCGCTTGCCGCGCTTGTCTCGCTACTTGTGGTGCTTGCGGTGCTCGCCGCCGTCATCGTGGTTCTCGGTGGCACCTTTGTGCAGCAGTCTGTCGAGGTGCTTCGCCAGGTGCCCACCTACGTGCGCAGCGTGCAGGACGCCCTCTCCAGCTTCTGGGAGAGCTACGGCACCTCTGATAACGAGCAGCTGCAGAACATGGTCAACTCTGTTGTCCAGACCGTCTCGTCTGCCGGCAGCTCCATGGCCTCAGACACCGTGCGCCAGCTCTCGAACGGCGCCGTCTCGGGGCTCTTCGACACCGTTGACAACCTCGTAAACTTCTTCCTGGCGCTCATCCTTGCGTACTGGTTTGCCAAGGACTATCCCGTGATTGTGCGCGAGCTTGCCACGATTGCCGGTCCTACTCGGAAGGACGACATTACGCTGCTCCTCGCCGTCATGAGCCGCTCCATGGGCGGCTACATGCGCGGGCAGCTCATCTGCTCGTTCATCAATGGCATTGCCGTGTGGCTGGGACTGGCGCTTCTCGGCCACCCCTACGCGGGCCTCATTGCCATCATCACGTTCTTCATGCACTTTGTGCCTGTGATTGGCCCCTTTGTCTCGGCGGCGCTCGCCACGCTGCTCGCCCTCTTCGAGAGCCCCTGGCTCGCGCTCTGGTCGCTCGTGGTGATGGTGGTTGCGGCCAACGTGACGGATAACGTCATTTCGCCGCTCATCATGCGCTCCGCCGTCAAGATCCATCCCGTCCTCTCCATTGTGGGCATCGTTATTGGCAACTGCCTGGGCGGGATCGTGGGCATGGTCCTCGCCATTCCGCTCACGGCGGCCATCCGCGGCGTCTTTGTCTACTACTTCGAGACGCGCACCAAGCGCCAATTGGTCTCCGAGGACGGCGCGCTCTTCCAGAGCACACCGCACCAAGACGCCCAGGGCAATGCGGAGGCCGTCTATGACGCCCTGGATGACGAGAAGTTCTTCGAGAGCACGCGCCTTGTGACCTCCTCTGTGTGGTCTCGTGCGCGCAAGGCCACAAATACCGCAAGTAATGACGATGAAAACGCTGTGTACACGGCCGATATGAGTAAAAATAGGAACGTTGCAACCAACAAGCAGGACGGCGACGACACTAGCCCGGCGGCCAAGGCTTCGGCGTCGTCCACAGACGAGGAGAGACATGAGCGCGTCTGACTACAAGACCATGACCACGGCAGAGATTCGTGAGGACTTCCTCAAGTTCTTCGAGGGCAAGGGCTGCAAGCTCTACCCGTCCTCCTCGCTCGTGCCGGATGACCCGTCGCTGCTTCTTGCCAACGCCGGCATGAACCAGTTCAAGGAGTACTACCAGGGCACCAAGACCATGAAGGAGATTGGCGCCTGCTCCTGCCAGAAGTGCCTGCGTACCAACGACATCGACAACATCGGCGACGCTCGCCACCTCTCGTTCTTCGAGATGCTCGGCAACTTCTCGTTTGGCGGCTACACCAAGGCCAACGCCATCGAGTGGGCCTATGAGTTCATTACCTCTCCCGAGCACCTGGGCCTGCCCAAGGACCGCCTCTATATGACCGTCTTCAAGGACGACGAGGAGGCCATCGAGCTTTGGCACGAGCAGGGTGTTCCCTACGACCACATCTCGCGCCTGGGCGAGGAGGACAACTTCTGGGCCGCCGGCCCCACCGGTCCTTGCGGTCCCTGCTCCGAGATCTACTTTGACCAGGGTCCCGAGTTCGAGGGCGAGAAGCCCGGCGATGACGGTGACCGCTACCTCGAGTTCTGGAACCTCGTCTTCACGCAGTACGATCGCCAGGAGGACGGCTCCATGCCGGAGCTGCCTCACCGCAACATCGACACTGGCATGGGGCTCGAGCGCATCGCGGCCATCATGCAACACGAGGGCTCCAACTACGAGGGCGACATCCTGCGCACCCTCATCGGCGTGGGCGAGGGCCTCGCGGGCGTGCGCTACCACGACTCTGCCACTACCGACAAGAGCCTGCGCATCGTGGCCGATCACTCCCGTGCCGTCACGTTCATGATCGGCGACGGCATCCTGCCCTCCAACGAGGGCCGCGGCTACGTGCTGCGCCGCCTGCTTCGCCGTGCCGTCTACCACGGTCGCCTCATGGGCATCAAGGGCCAGTTCCTCACCACCTACGCCCACGAGGTCACGCGCCTTCTTGGTGACACCTACCCTGAGCTCGTCGAGCAGCAGGCACTGATCGACGGCATCATCAACGCCGAGGAGGAGCGCTTTGGCGCAACCCTCGACAACGGCGAGGAGCAGCTCAAGGCTGAGCTCTCGCGCCTGGGCGAGGGCGAGCCCCTCTCGGGCGACGTCGCCTTCACCCTGCACGACACCTACGGCTTCCCCATCGACCTCACCCGTGAGATTGCCGGTGCCGCTGGCCACTCTGTCGACATGGACGCCTTCGACGCCGCCATGGAGGCCCAGCGCGAGCGTGCCCGCGCCACGGCCAACCGCGACGCCTGGGGCAAGGCCAACAACGTCTGGGTTGCTCTCTCCGACAGCCTCCCCGCGACCGAGTTCGACGGCTATGACCACGACGAGCTCTCTGGCTGCGAGGTGGTGGCCATTGTGCGCGACGGCGAGTCCGTCAAGGAGGCAGCGACGGGCGACCAGGTTGAGCTTGTGCTTGACCGCACGCCGTTCTACGGCGAGATGGGCGGCCAGGTGGGCGACACCGGCATCGTGGGCCCCGCACGCGTCACCAACACACTGCACCACGAGGGCGGCCTCGTGGGCCACGTGGCCGAGGTCACCGATGGCGCCATCTCTGTTGGCGACCGCGTGACCGCTGTGGTCGATCACGGGCGCCGCGAGCTCATCCGTCGCAACCACACCGCGACGCACCTGCTTGACGCCGCCCTCAAGAAGGTCCTCGGTGACCACGTGAGCCAGGCGGGCTCGCTCGTTGCCCCAGATCGCCTGCGCTTTGACTTCACGCACTTCGAGGCCATGACAAAGGACGAGCTCGACCGTGTCGAGGGCATGGTCAACGCCGAGATCTTCGCGGCCGAGCCCATCGTGACCGAGGTCATGGGCATCGACGAGGCAAAGGCATCGGGTGCCGTGGCGCTCTTTGGCGAGAAGTACGGCGAGCGCGTGCGCGTGGTCTCCACGGGCAGCTCCGACAAGCCCTTCTCCCGCGAGCTCTGCGGCGGCACCCACGCCCGCAACACCGCGGACCTGGGCCTCTTCAAGATCGTCTCCGAGAGCTCCGTGGGCTCCAACGCCCGTCGCATCGAGGCCGTGACCTCGATGGGCGCCATCGAGTACGTGGACGAGAGGCTCGCCCTCATGGACCAGGCGGCGGCAACGCTCAAGTGCCGCCCCGCCGACCTCCCCGAGCGCGTCTCCCAGATGCGCGACGAGCTTCGTGAGGCCAAGCGCAACATTGGCGTGGCCAAGGGATCTGCCTCGGGCGACGTCGTGGCTGCCGAGCTGCGCAACGCCAAGGACCTGGGCGCATACCGCTGCGTCTTCACCAAGCTCAACGGCATCTCGGGCAAGGACCTGCGCTCCGTCTGGGACTCCATCCGCGACGGCGCCAAGGGCGAGCCCGTCGCCTGCGTCGTGGCCTCCACCACGTCTGATGGCAAGGTGGCGCTTCTCGCCGCCGGCACCGAGTCCGCGGTGGCTGCGGGCTTCTCGGCTGGCGACATCATCAAGCAGATTGCCGGCTTCGTTGGCGGCCGCGGCGGCGGCAGGCCCAACATGGCACAGGCAGGCGGCTCTGACGCCTCGGGCATCACCGCTGCCCTGGATGCGGCCAAGGCTGCCCTGGGGGCATAGGTGCGGGCCCTCGCGCTCGATATTGGCGAGACACGCGTCGGCGTGGCGGTGAGCGACCCGCAGGGCCGCATCGCCACGCCGGTGTGCGTACTTCCGGCGGCCGAGGTCTCCTCGGTCGCGTGCAGCTTCCGCAGGGTGCTTGAGGACTGGGAGCCCGAGGTCCTCGTCTGCGGACGCCCACTTACCATGGCGGGGGAGGAGGGCCCTCAGGCCGAGCGCGTCCGCGCGGTGGCCGAGCGCATTGCCGCGGCCACGGGCCTTCCCCTCGAGTTTGAGGACGAGAGGCTCTCCTCGGTGGAAGCCAAGCGCATCCTGCGCGAGCAGGGGCTCTCCGAGAAGTCCATGCGCGGCAAGGTAGACATGGTTGCCGCATCGCTCTTCCTGCAGGCCTGGCTTGATGCACGGCAGGCGTGACTCACGGTCTGAGAGGCAAACGACATGCCCACGAACAACCAGAACAACGAGAGGCCCCATCGTCGCGCGGCACACTTCCGCACGCCCGATGCGACTCAGCAGGGAACGGACGGTGCCCCGCGCACCCAGGCGCAGGCCGCCTCGGTTCAGGGACGTCCCACGGGTCATGCGGGTGCTTCGTCGCACTTGGCCTCGGCGCGCCATGCCGGTCCTGCGGCTGGGCATCGCATGGGCTCTCCTACGCCGGGGTCTACCGGTGCCATTGGGGGCACGACGAGCCATCTCTCTGCGCGTACCGCCGCGGCGACTAGGCGCGCCCGGAACCAGAGCCCCCAGCGACGGGGCTCCAGCGGCGGCCGCGGTAATGGCCCCAAGGGCATCGCCGTGGTTGTGGCCGTTCTCGCTGGCGTCGCTGTGTTTGTCGCGCTGTTCTTCGTGCTCGTCCTTCCCCGGCTCACCCAGGGCTCCAGCTCCAACGAGCCGCAGGTTGCTGCCGGACAGGAGGTCGAGGTCACCATCCCCGATGGCTCGAGCACCGCGAGCATCGCCTCTATCCTCCAGCAGGCGGGCGTCATCTCTGATACCTCGGGCTTTGTCCAGGAGGTTCAGAAGCAAAACGCCGAGCAGAAGCTCAAGAGCGGTACGTACTCGCTGCTCACGGGCTCGACCACAACCAACGTGATCGACCAGCTCGTGGCAGGCCCCAACTCCACGGCTTCTACCCTGCAGGTGCCCGAAGGCTACACGGTGGCGCAGGTGGCCTCGCTTGTGGAGGAGAAGTTTGGCATCTCTTCCAGTGACTTTATCGCCCAGGCCAAGGCATCCAACTACGTGGCGGACTACCCCTTCCTCTCCGAGGCGGCAAACGACTCGCTTGAGGGCTTCCTCTTCCCCAAGACCTATGACTTTGCGGGTCAGACCGTCACTGCAGACTCGATCATCCGCGCGATGCTCAGCCAGTACCAGGCCGAGGTTTCCACCCTCGGTCTCGACGCCGCGCGCCAGACGCTCCAGTCGCGCTATGGCGTGTCGTTCACCAACTACGACATCCTCACCATGGCCTCCATCATCGAGAAGGAGGCCCTGACGGATGACGACCGCTCGCTCATCTCGTCGGTGTTCTACAACCGCATTGCAACCAGCATGCCGCTCCAGAGTGACGCGACACTTGCATACACGCTTGGCCGAGAGGTCACCGCGGACGACCTCACGCAGGACGACCCCTACAACACCTACACCAACATGGGGCTCACGCCCACGCCCATCTGCAACCCCGGCCTGGCCTCGCTCACTGCGGCCGCCAACCCGCAGGACACCGGTTACTACTACTTCTACATCACGAGCTCGGTGCACGCCTTCTCTGAGACCTACGAGCAGCACCAGCAGGTCATAGCCCAGAACTCCGGGGCGTGAGTGCCATGCCGCTTGGGTCCTTCTCGCCCTTCCGCGCCACACGCTACGTTTCCTCGGTCGACCTCATCGACGTCGATGCGTTGGTGGCGGCCGGGGTGCGCCTGGTCCTTCTCGACCGTGACAACACCTGCATTCCCAGGGACACTCACGTGGCGCCCCCAGCCGTGAAGGCGTGGCTCGATCGCCTGCGTGGCGCGGGCATAGCCTCGTGCCTGCTCTCGAACAACTTCCACTCGACGGAGGTCGCCGCCTCAGCGTGCGAGCTGGGGTGCCCCGTGGTGGATCACGCAATGAAGCCTGCGCCCTTCTCGGCATGGGTTGCCATGGCACGCATGGGCGTGGGTCCCGAGCAGACGGTCATTGTGGGCGACCAGGTCTTCACCGACATCTTGGCTGGCAACCTTGCGGGCGCGCGTACCGTCCTGGTGCGGCCGCAGTCGCGCCGCGACCTCTGGTACACGCAGGTATTCCGGCTGGGGGAGGCGCTCGTGCTGCGCGGTGTCGAGTTTGAGGGCGAGGCCAGCGGTCCGACTGGCCGCAGCGACGGGTGATAGAATCTAGCCCGTCGGATATGCACGGGAGCAAGGAAGAGCGAGTTTTGGGCGAGGGTTACGTCATCCACGAGGGCTGCGACCACATCTTTTTCGTGGGGTTTCTTGGCGCAGGAAAGTCCACCCTCGCACGCAACCTGGGCAAGCTCTTCTGCCGGCCCTACGTAGATACAGACCAGCTGGTCGAGCGCGCTCTGGGCATGAGCGTGTGCGACGTGTTTGCCTCCCGCGGCGAGGAGGGCTTTCGTGACGAGGAGACCAAGGTCCTGGAGGGCCTTGCGTCTCGCAAGTCGCTGCTCGTGAGCTGTGGTGGGGGAGTGGTCGAGAGGCCCGAGAACTGCGAGCTCATGCATCGCATGGGCGTGGTTGTCTACCTCGACGGCGACCTCTCGGATTCGCTGCGTCAGATGCGCTGCCCGGAGCGTCGCCCAGACCTGGGCGACGTCTCGCATGCGCGTGCGCTCTTTCGGCATCGCCGCCCGCTCTACCAGCAGACGGCCGACATCACCATCGACATTCGAAACAGGACCTTCGAGCAGGTGGCCAGCGAGTCTGGCCAGTTGCTCTGGGAGAGGGGGCTTTTGTGAGCGAGAACACCCAGGCCGGGCAGGCGGCTGGCGCCGAGAAGGACGCAGAGGAGCTCGCGGCCGAGACCGAGGTCGTGGCCAAGGCCGAATCCGCAACGGCCGAGCCCGAGGATGACGCTCCACTGCGCATCCGTGCGAAGCGCCAGTGGGTCAACCTCCGCGGCAACTCCCTCGACGCCCGCGTTGGTGACGATCTTGTGGGCACCATGGGCAACGACCTGCGTGCCTACGTGGGAAAGCCACGCGCAGCCGTGCTTGCCTCCGTTCCCGAGGCGCCCGCAGACGTCGTCGAGGCAATACGCCGTGACCTTGTGGACGTTGGCTTCCGCGTTCACCAGCTCGGCCTTCCGTCCGGCTCCGAGGCATCTTCGACTGCGGCCCTCGAGGCCGTGTACGAGGGGCTTGCGAAGACTGGCGTGACCGGCGATGACGTGGCTGTTGCCGTGGGCGGCGTGCGGTCGCTCTCCACCGCGTCGTTTGCCTGCCGAACCTGGTGCGGCGGTCTGACGCTCGCGCAGGTTCCCCTCGACCCCACCACCGCGCTTCTTGCCGGCGTGACCCCGCTCGCGCTCGACCTTCCCGGGGCAGACCAGATGGTCACGCAGGACGGGAGCGCGCGCTATGTCTACTGCGACCTCGACGTTGTTGATGTCACGCGCACCGACGAGGCGGCCCTTCTCGCCCGCGCGCTCTTTGTGACCAGCGCCATGGCAGACTCCGACAAGTCCTTTGGCCGGCTCTTCGACCGCGCCAACGATATCGCGGCGCTCGGCCGCGCCGCCATCTGCGACCAGATGGTCGATTGCATGAAGAGCCGCGGCAAGGTCATCTCGTCTACTTCGGTTGCCGTGCGCCAGTCCATTGGCTACGGCACCACGTTCGTGCGTGCGCTTCGTCCCCTGGTGGGGGAGGGCGTGCCCTCCTCGACCCTGCTTGCCGAGGCCATGCGCTTCTCGGCGCGCCTTTCTGTGGCGCAGGGTGGTCTCTCGGTCGACGACATGCTCACGCAGGACGAGCTTCTCGACCGCCTGGGCCTGGGCTACGTGGAGTGCGCGGTCGACCCCACGGCCATGGCTTCCGCGCTCAAGGCCGAGCGCTTCCGCCGTTCGAACAAGTTCATGCTGGAGCTCCCACGCTCGCTCGGTCGCGTGCGTCTCGCTGCCATCGAGGATGACCAGCTTGCCGAGCACACCGCCGCGTGGTGCTCCTCGCGTTAGATCGGTTCCACATGCGTCGCCAGTCTATGGGCGGCGTAACCCGTCACTACCGTCCGCACTGCAAGGGAGAAGAGAGAAACATGGCAGATGCACACGCCTGCGCCGCACGCGTCGAGAGGTTCCGCGCGCTCATGGCCGAGAGGGGCTACGACGCGGTGATCCTTCGCAACAACCCCGACCTGCGCTGGCTTACCGGTGCCGAGCGCACCTTTGACGACGAGGTGGCCCATACCGCCTTTGTGACCGCCGACGGGCTTTGGCTCCACACCGACTCTCGCTACTTTGGCACCTTCCAGAGCTGCCTTGGGGCAGACACCCCCTGGAAGCTCGACATGGACATCGTGACCCCCGCCTGGTGGGCGGCACAGCGCATCCGCGAGACGCGCTCGCGCGTGGTTGCTGTCGAGGACACCTGCGACCTGGCCTTCTTTGATGCGCTGGGCGAGGAGTGCGCCAAGGTGTCCGTTGCTGTCCTCACGCCGCGCCTCCATGGCGACATCGCCAACCTGCGCATCGTGAAGGACGCCGAGGAGGTCGAGCTCATGCGCCACGCGCAGTCGATCACCGACGCGGCGTTCGAGCACATCTGCGGCTACATCAAGCCCGGCCTCACCGAGCAGCAGGTGCGCGCCGAGCTTGAGGGCTGGATGCTCTCCAACGGTGCCGACTCGCTCTCCTTCGACTCGATCATCGCGTCCGGCCCCAACGGCGCAAACCCCCACGCACAGCCCGGCGAGCGCGTAATCCAGCGCGGTGACATGATCGTAATGGACTACGGCGCCGGCTACCACGACTACCACTCCGACATGACGCGCACCGTCTGCGTGGGCGAGCCCAGCGACCTCCAGCGCAAGGTCTACGAGGCCACGCGTGCGGCGAACGAGGCCTGCGAGGCCGCCATCCATGCGGGCGTCATTGGTCGCGAGATTCACGAGCTTGCGCATAAGGTCATCTGCGAGGCTGGCTTCCCCGAGTACTGCTTCGTGCACGGCCTTGGCCACGGCGTGGGCCTGGAGATTCACGAGCAGCCCATGTTCAACATGAGGAACGACAAGCCCATCCCCGCCGGCTCGGTGATTACCGTGGAGCCGGGAACGTACCTGCCCGGGCAGTTTGGCGTGCGCGTGGAGGACTTTGGCATTGTGACCAAGAACGGCTACGAGGTCTTTACCCAGACGCCGCACGAGCTGGTGTGCATCCCCTGCTAGCAGGGGAGCATTCGCGCTCGCCTGCACCATTTGGCCCTCCGGCGGTGGCGTGCTGTCGCCGGAGGGCCGTTTTTGTCGCCATTTGCAACTCAGGCGCCCTTCCGGAGACAAATAGTCGCCGGAAGGGCGATTTTTATGCAAACAGGGAACGCCATATGCCTCCCTGGCGCCAAAATGATGTCCGGGTAATAGCCTTTCGCATCGCTTGCGTTTCTCACCATTCTCCGTTCGCGGCACGCAAATCGGTGAACGGCGTTAGGAGATATTTCTACGCTGACCTTGGGATTCTCGTTAGTTTCCTTTCAAGAGACCAAGTGACGGATACCGTTCACCAACTTGTATGAACGACTTTTGCCTTCAGGTCTTAGTATTCTGGCTGGTAAGTGGCATGACACACGGAGTTGCTCGACCAAGTCAATTTTTCCAAACAACGATATTTCTCACATACGAAAGCCTTCTAAGTCCTATAATGTGGAGCCGGTGTGAACGAGGCATGAAGGATGGGAGAAGAAAGCATGAACGCCTCTTCACATTTGACGCGTTATCTGTTGGCGGTACGAGATATGCGTAAGGAGGAAGAATGGTCAGTATCGTTCTAGCCAGCCACGGCAAGTTCGCCGAGGGGATCATGGAATCCGGCCAGATGATCTTTGGGCCGCAGAAGGATGTCGCAGCTGTGACCCTGACCCCTGACATGGGTCCCGATGACCTCAAGGCGAAGCTGAAGGATGCCGTCGCATCGTTCGATGAGCAGGAGCACGTGCTCTTTTTCGTCGACCTTTGGGGCGCCACTCCATTCAACCAGGTCAACGGCCTGCTTGCGAGCGAGGGCCACGAGGACTGGGTCATGGTGACGGGTCTCAACCTGCCCATGCTCATCCAGGCCTATGGCGATCGCATGAGTGAGGAAACCGCGGCTGCCATCGCCAAGGATGTCTTCACCGAGGCAAAGAACGGCATTCGCATCAAGCCCGAGGAGCTCGAGCCCAAGGAGGCTGCTCCCGCAGCCGCCGCAGCGGCTGCTGCTGCGGCGCCCGCAGGCGCCATTCCGGAGGGAACGGTCATCGGCGACGGGCACATCAAGATCGTGTTCGCGCGCATCGACACCCGTCTGCTCCACGGCCAGGTTGCAACCACCTGGACCAAGGCGGCCAACCCCGACCGCATCATTGTCTGCTCCGACGGCGTTGCCTCGGACCAGCTCCGCAAGACCATGATTATCCAGGCGGCTCCTCCGGGAGTCCACGTGCACGTGGTTCCCATCAAGAAGATCTGCGAGATCGCGAAGGACCCCCGCTTTGGCAACACGCATGCCATGCTCCTCTTCGAGACCCCGCAGGATGCCCTCCGAGCTATCGAGGGCGGCGTGCCCGTCAAGAAGCTCAACCTTGGCTCGATGGCTCACTCCGTGGGCAAGGTCGTTGTGACCAACGCCCTCGCCATGGACCAGGACGACGTTGACACCTTCGAGAAGATCAAGTCCAAGGGCGTCGAGTTCGACATCCGCAAGGTCCCGGCCGACAAGGCGGAGTCCTACGACGCCGTCATTAAGAAGGCTAAGGACGAGCTTGCCGCGCAGGCAGCCAACAAGTAGGGATAAGGAGGGGTTATGTCACCAATATCAGTCTTGCTCGTAATTATTGTTGCCTTCCTGGCAGGCATGGAGGGCATCCTCGACGAGTGGGAATTCCACCAGCCTCTGGTCGCATGCACGCTTATTGGTCTTGTGACCGGTCACCCCACGGAGGGAATCCTCCTGGGCGGCTCGCTTCAGATGATTGCCCTTGGTTGGGCCAACATCGGCGCTGCCGTCGCTCCTGATGCGGCTCTCGCCTCCGTCGCCTCCGCCATCCTGATGGTTATCGCCATCAACGGCGGCTCCGACCCCACCGAGGCCATGACCACCTCCATCGCCGTCGCCGTGCCTCTGTCCGTCGCTGGCCTCTTCCTCACCATGGTCTGCCGCACCATCGCAACGGCTATGGTCCACGGCATGGACAAGTGCGCCGAGAATGACGACATGGCCGGCATCGAGCGTTGGCAGATCGTCGCAATTTGCATGCAGGGTGCCCGTATCGCCATCCCGGCCGCAGCCCTCTGCTTCATCCCCGGCGACGCCGTGACCGCGGCCCTCAACGCTATGCCCACTTGGCTCTCTGGCGGCATGGCAGTTGGCGGCGGCATGGTCTGCTGCGTGGGCTACGCCATGGTCATCAACATGATGGCTACCAAGGAGGTCTGGCCCTTCTTCGCGCTCGGCTTCGTTCTCGCTGCCATTTCCCAGCTCACCCTTATCGCCCTTGGCGTTATTGGTCTCTCCCTGGCCTTCATCTACCTTGGCCTCAAGGAGTACGCCAAGCAGAACGGCGGCTCCGGTGCCGTGGGCTCCGGCGACCCGCTGGGCGACATCATCGACAACTACTAGGCTAGCAAGGGAGTGTGATTAGCAATGGCAGAAGAGATTCAGGAGAAGGGCATCCACCTTACCAAGCAGGATCGCCTTGCGGTCTTCAACCGTCACCAGTATCTGCAGGGCTCGTGGAACTACGAGCGTATGCAGAACGGCGGCTGGTGCTACGCCATGATCCCTGCGATCAAGAAGCTCTATCCCAACAGGGACGACCAGATCGCGGCCCTGAAGCGTCACCTCGAGTTCTACAACACGCACCCGTACGTCTCCGCCCCCGTCATCGGCGTCACCCTCGCCCTCGAGGAGGGCCGCGCCAACGGCGAGCCCATCGACGACGTCACCATCCAGGGCGTCAAGGTTGGTATGATGGGTCCTCTCGCCGGCGTCGGCGACCCTGTCTTCTGGTATACGGTGCGCCCGCTGCTGGGTGCTCTTGGTGCCTCCCTGGCACTGGGCGGCTCTCCGCTTGGCCCCATCCTGTTCTTCGTGCTCTGGAACGTCATCCGCCTTGCATTCCTCTGGTACACCCAGGAGGCTGGCTACAGGGCCGGTGCCGACATCTCGAAGGACCTCTCGGGCGGCAAGCTTGGCAAGATCACCGAGGGCGCTTCCATCCTTGGTATGTTCGTCATTGGTGCTCTGGTCGAGCGCTGGGTCACCATCAGCTTCAAGCCGGTTGTCTCCACGATTCAGCAGCAGGCTGGTGCCTATATTGACTGGTCGACCATCACCGGCGATGCCGAGGGCATCAAGAGCGCGCTCACGCAGTACGCCTCGCTCGGTGCGAACGGCCTTGACCAGATGAAGGTCACCACCCTCCAGCAGAACCTCGACTCCCTGATTCCCGGCCTCGCAGCCGTGGCCCTCACGCTGTTCGTGTGCAAGCTGCTGAAGAAGAACGTCTCGCCGATCGTCATCATCCTCGCCCTCTTTGGCGTGGGCATCGTCGGCCGCCTCATCGGCCTGCTCTAGGCTTCTGCTCCGGGCATCCGGACGTCGCGTCGACGAGAATGGCGCATACTGTGGGCCGCACCCTGCTACGCTGGTGGGGTGCGGCCCCGTTATTTTGTTGGGGGAGGGTTGCGGCGGCTGTTATCGCCGTTGCCTGTAGTACGGAATCGAGGAGGGTGCCACCACATGGCGCAGTCTCAGAACACGAAGGTCGACTACACGGACCGTGCGACTAACCTCGACGGGCTCACTTCCGGCGGAAACGTGATGCTGGGCGACGTGGCCTTCGAGTACTACAACGAGAAGAACGTCGAGGACTACATCCAGATTCCCTGGGACGAGGTCGATTACGTCTCGGCGTCGGTTATTGCGAAGAAGACGATTCCCCGCTTTGCCATCTTCGTGAAGGACGGCCGTCACTTTACCTTCTCGACCGGCGACAACAAGGCGTGTCTGCGTGCCATCCGCGAGCACGTTCCCGCCGAGCGTCTCCTGCGCTCACCCTCGTTCTTCCAGGTGGTTGGCGCCGGTGCCAAGGGCCTGTGGAACAACACCGTCGGTCGACTGGGGCACTAGCATGGTCGCGCCTCGCACCTCTCGTGCGCTTAACGCGCAGACAGAGCTCACGACCCGTGGCAACCTGCTGCAGGGGCCGCTTCCCAGGCCCGGGACGTGGGATCTGGGCGAGACGGGCATCGACTTTGTCCCAGAGGACCCCGCACGCGGCAGAAACCAGGTGAGGTGGGAAGACGTCGACGAAGTGCGCTGCGACATCGTGCGTGAGCACGTGCGCAGCCTTACCGTCGAGACTGTGACGGGGGAGCGCGTAGTGATGATTGCGGCTGATTCCCTCGGTGTCCTGCGGACGATTGCGGCACACGTGGGACGCGATCGTCTCGTCGACGTGAACGCCGGAGGGTAGTCGCGTTGGGCATGGCGCTGCGCTGGGGAGACGGCAATCTTTAGGCCGCGTGATTTCGCCGTTTAAGTGGGGCTAAACGTTCGGAAAATTCCTAACTGGCGGGAGTGCGCGGCATTGTCCCCGGTTCGTCGGGTGCATGCCGACCGCCCGTCCCGGCGTCCTTCTCGTCTTCCTTTTTGCACGTTTTTGGAAGACGCCTTGAGCGGGTCGCACCACCGTCTCAAGGCGTCTATACTGTACCGCCGTACGAAAATGCCCGGTGTGCCCGGGCAAGGGAGAAGGAGACCTTTTCGTGGCTACACTTTCCATCACCGATCTCAAGGCAGGCCTTGGCGTCAACATTAAGGGCAAGGACTGCGTCATTCTCGAGGCTCAGCACGTCAAGCCGGGCAAGGGCAACACCTACGTTCGCACCAAGTACCGCGACATCCGCACTGGCCGCGTGAACGAGGAGAACTTCCAGCAGTCCGCCAAGTTCGAGAGCGTTGACATGCGCACCCGCGAGATGCAGTACCTCTACGATGACGGTACCTCCTTCTGGTTCATGGACACCGAGACCTATGAGCAGATTCCTGTCGACAGGGCGCTCATCGGCGACAACGACAAGTTCCTCAAGGAGAATGACATCTGCCTTCTCCAGTATGCCAACGACGTTCTCTATGCGGTGCAGCCGCCCACCTTCATCGAGGTCGAGATCACCCAGACCGATCCCGGCTTCAAGGGCGACACCGTCCAGGGCGGCACCAAGCCTGCCGTCATCGAGACCGGCGCAACCATTCAGGTCCCCATGTACCTCAACCAGGGCGAGAAGATCAAGGTCGACACCCGCGACGGCAAGTTCGTCGCGCGCGTCTAGCATCTAGCGCAGGCGCTGCCGGCGCCATCGTAACCGCACACGCGCCCGCGTGGCCACTGCCGCGCGGGCGTCTGCGTCCCAAGGGCCGGCAACGTCTATACTGGCAGTGTTTGGGGTCTGCGGCGGACAAGCACGTCCGTCGCGTGGCGGCAACGAACCGAGCACAAGGAGGGCCACCTATGGCCGAAAGCGAGCTTTACGTTTCTGGCATCGGCATTTCCAAGCGAGTCATCTCCACCGTCGTCTCTCTCGCCGCCAAGCGCGTCGAGGGCGTTGCCTCCGTGGGTGGCAACGACATCACCTCGAGCCTCATCAATGTCTTCACTAGCAACTCTGTTGCGCCCGAGTCCGCGGTCGAGTCCTCCGTCGAGGATGGCGGCCTGCGCCTTTGCGTGCATCTTGCCGTCTTCTACGGCTATCCGTTCACCAAGCTTGCGGCCGATGTTCGCAGCGAGGTCGCGAACGCCATCACCGAGCAGGTGGGCGTCGGCGTGACCGCCGTGGACGTCTGCATTGACAGCCTCGTCTTCCCCAAGGAGTAACGTGTCCGGTCGCTTTGGAGGGCGCACCCTTGCTCGCGCCCAAGCCCTACAGCTCCTCTTCCAGGCCGATGTCAACAATCGCACGGTGGAGGAGGTGCTCTCTGGAGACTACGCGATAAGCGATGGTCCGCTCGATCCGTACGGTCAGGAGCTTGCCCTGGGGGTTGACTCGCGCCGCTATGCCATCGACGCCGTCATTCGTGCCAGCTCTGCTAGCTGGAGCCTCTCTCGCATGCCCATCGTGGACCGCAACATCCTGCGCCTTGCCCTCTACGAGATGGTCGAGGAGGACGACATCACGGTGGCCGTGGCTATCGATGAGGCCGTGGAGCTTGCCAAGGCCTTTGGCACCGACGAGTCCCCGCGTTTCATCAACGGTGTGCTGGGCAGCATCGCCGCCGACGTGAACGCAGGGGTCGACGTGTACGAGAAGGCCCGCCAGGTGCTCCATGCGGCCGCAAAGCCGCAGGCAGACGCGCCGGAAGCCGAGACGGACGCGGCCCCCGCCGCCGAGGGACCTGACTCTGTGGACGCTGCGGACGTTGCCCCCGTTGCGGACGACACCGCGGAGTAGCCATGGCCAAGCCCGACGTTTCCCAGTACCAGAGCTTCGACCAGATCACGCGACGGCTTGACGACATCGTGGGCGCCGTGCGCGACCGCGACGTCTCGCTCGAGCGTTCGCTCGACCTCTTCGACGAGGCCATTGCACTGGGCTCGAAGGCCGTCGAGCTCGTTGACGCCACGGACTTCTCGCCCGAGGAGAAGGCCATGCTCGCCGATGACGGTACGCCCGGCGAGAAGGGCGCCGCTGCGCCCGAGACCGCGTCCGCACCCAAGGAGGACGCGCCTGCCAACGCAAAGGACGCCGCTGAGGGCGGCAACGCCTCGTGACACGCCGGCGCAGGCTCGATGACGAGCTGGTCGAGCAGGGCTTCTTCTCCAACCGCGAGGACGCGATGCGCGCCGTGATGGCGGGTGAGGTTTCGACGCAGGACCGCCGCCTCGAGCGTGCGGGCGAGCAGGTTGAGCCGGGCATCCCCCTTCACGTGCGTGGCCACATCCCCTTTGTGAGCCGCGGTGGCCTCAAGCTCGAACGCGGCCTTCAGGCCTTTGGCGTTGATCCCACCGGCCTAGCGTGTCTGGACGTGGGATGCTCTACCGGCGGGTTCACTGACTGCCTCCTCAAGCACGGTGCCGCCTCGGTCCTCTCGGTGGACGTGGGCTACGCGCAGTTCGACTGGTCGCTGAGAAGCGACCCCCGCGTGACCCTCCTCGAGCGCACGAACATCGTCGACGTTCCCACGCCGGAGCGCGCGGGCACCATCCAGCTTGCCGTGTGCGACGTCTCTTTCACCTCGGTTACAACCGTGCTGTCTGCCGTTCTCTCGCTTCTCTCGACCGATGGGGCTTTTCTCACCTTGGTGAAGCCCCAGTTCGAGGCAGCCCGAAACCAGGTTGGTGAGGGCGGCGTGGTCCGCGACCCGGCGGTTCGGCTGCATGCACTGGAGCGCATCGCGGCGGCCTTTGCGGACGCCGGCCTTGGACCTGCGGGCTGCTGCGAGAGCCCGGTGCGCGGCCACAAGGGCAACGTCGAGTACCTCCTCTACGGCCGCTGCGGTTTGGCGCCCGCCGCCCTCGACCTCAAGGCGGTCGTTAGCGGGGGAGCGGTGGCCCTGGCCTAGCAAGTGGGGGTACACTTTAGGTTGTACTCCGTACACCTGTTTGGCTGGAGGTTTGCGTGAAAGTCTTTATCGTCCCCAACTACGCGCGTCCAGATGCCGTGGAAGGCGCGCATGCCCTCGAGCATTGGCTTTCTGGCCAGGGCGTCGAGGCCGTGTGGGCGCATGACAAGAAGCGCTATCCGGACTACATCGAGGACCCCTCCGCCTGCCAGCTTGTTGTCTCCCTCGGCGGAGACGGCACGCTGCTTCGCGCCGCACGCATAGTGGGCTACTCGCAGATTCCCATGCTGGGCATCTCCTATGGTCACCTTGGGTTTCTCACCACGGCAGGCCCGGATAAGCTCATCGAGACCGTCAGGAGCGCCCTTGCCGGCAAGCTGCATGTCTCGCACAGGGCAACGCTTGCCATCGAGAGCACCTTTGCGTGCGAGGATGGCAGCACCTACCAGGTGAACAGCTTTGCACTAAATGACTTTTCCGTCTCGCGCGGCGGCCAGGGTGACATGGTTCAGTTCGAGGTCTCGGTCTCGGACAACCACATCGACACGCTGCGGGGCGACGGCTTTGTTGTCTCCACGGCAACTGGCTCGACGGGCTACGCGCTTGCCGCGGGCGGCCCCATTGTGACGCCAGAGTTCTCGGGCATGGTCTGCGTGCCCATCGCACCGCACACCATCATGGCGCGCGCCTTCCTCACGGCTCCCACGGACGTCGTGGAGATCGAGATGAGCCCCGAGCGTCCGGTAGCCCGCCACTTCTTTGCCGACGGCCAGAACGTACGCAAGTGCCAGGAGGGCGTGCCCGTGCACGCCACGGTGCGCCGTGGCCCGGGAGACATCCTCCTTCTCGACCACAGCGCGCAGAGCTTCTACAACTCGGTCTCGCGCGTCTTCTACGGCAGGGCTGGTCGCTGATGCTCGACGAGCTGCACGCGCGTGACGTCGCGCTCATTCGGGATGCCACCATCCAGCCCTCTGGCGGCCTCACGGTGCTTACGGGCGAGACGGGTGCCGGCAAGACGGCGCTTCTCTCGGCAATCAAGCTCTTGGTGGGGGAGCGCGCTGATGCCGGCTCGGTGCGCGAGGGAGCGGACTCCCTCGAGGTCGAGGGCCGCTTCTTCGAGCGCGGGGGAGACCCCGACGGCTGCGTGGTGCGCCGGCGCGTCTCGGCCGACGGTCGTGGCCGCGTGGAGATTGACGGTCGTATGGGTTCCGTGCGCGAGCTGGCGTCCGGCGTTGGCCGGACGGTCGACCTCTGCGGGCAGCATGAGCACCAGCGGCTGCTCTCGGTTTCCTCGCATGTGGAGATTCTCGACGCGTGGCTTGGCGAGGAGGCCGCGGAGGCCCTTGACGCCTATCAGGCCGCGCTCGCCGCGGCGCACGCGGCAGCAGACGAGCTCGATCGCGTGCGCGAGCTCTCGCGTACCGGTGCCGAGAAGCTCGAGGAAGCCGAGTTCACGCTCAGGAAGATCGACGAGGTCGCCCCCAAGGAGGGCGAGTACGAGGAGCTCGAGGAGGCACTCCCGCGCGCCGAGCACGCCGAGGCGCTCGTGGCTGCTGCGTCCGGTGCGCACAACCTGGTTGCGGGCGACGACGGCGCCTCGGATGCGCTCTCGTCGGCAGTTCGCGCGCTGAGAGATGCATCGAATTACGATTCCAAGCTTGGTAGCTGGGCAGATGCTCTCGAGTCCTCGCTCATCGACATCGAGGACGTGGCGTCGAGCCTGCGCGACTACGCGGACGGCGTGGAGTGGGACCCTGAGTCGCTCGAGCAGATGCAGCAGCGCCTCTCTCGCCTCGAGGGCCTGCGCCGCAGTTTTGGCCCGCGCATGGAGGACGTCTTTGCCCGCCGTGAGCAGGCCGCTGCCGTGGTGGCCGCGAGCGAGGGCGGAGACGAGGCCGAGAAGCGCGCCATGAAGGCTCTCGATGCCGCCGAGAAGAAGCTCGCCCATGCCGCCGACACGCTGGATGACGTGCGCGAGAAGGGCGCTCCGCGCCTCTCGGCCGAGGTCAGCGCACAGATGTCACGCCTCGAGATGGGCTCGGCGTCGCTTGCGGTCTCGCAGACACGCTTGCCGCGCGACCAATGGGGGAGCATGGGACCAAGCCGCGTGGAGTTTCTCTACCGGCCAGTCGCCGGCCTCACTGCGCGCCCGCTCAGGCGCATCGCCTCGGGCGGCGAGGTGAGCCGCGTGATGCTCGCCTGCAAGGTTGCCCTGGGAGACGCCGACGGCTGCGACACGCTTGTCTTTGACGAGGTGGATGCCGGCGTGGGCGGAGCCACGGCAGTGGCGCTCGCGCAGGTGCTGCGCGACCTTTCCCGCACGCACCAGGTCATTGTGGTCACGCACCTGGCGCAGGTCGCCGTCATGGCTGATCGGCACTACCTGGTGCATAAGGTGACGCTTGCCGAGGGTGAGGCGCCCGAGACAAAGATCGACGAGGTCACAGGAGATGCACGTGTCGCCGAGGTCGCTCGCATGCTCTCGGGCGATACGGGCGAAGCGTCGCTTGCCCATGCACGCGAGATGCTAGAACACGCAGGTAACGGCTACGGAGGGGATTCCGATGGCACAAGATAGGGAACGTCAGCATCAGCGCAACGGCAGGAACGCGGGTGGCGAACGGCGCGGACCAAGTCGTGCGCAGCTTGCCACAAGGCACATCGCCCAGATGGGCCAGCTTTTCTCGGCAGAGATCGCGGCGTCGCTTGCCGGGACGCGCGAGGTAAGCGGCATGCCCGCCGCGCCTGCCCGTGAGGGCGTGGTACCCCAGGTCGAGGTTGTCGAGGAGGACAGCACCTCGGCGGTCCTGCGGCTCGGTCGTGGCATCGCGAGCCGCTGCGACATGGCGATGCTCGACTTTGCCTCGTTTGTGAACCCCGGCGGTGGCTACGAGCGCGGCGCATGGGCACAGGAGGAGGCGCTCTGCTCGGAGTCGTTCCTCTATAACGTGCTATCGCAGAAGCGCGATTGGTATGGTGAGAACCGCCGCCGCAACATCAACTGCGAGCTCTATCGCAACCGTGCCCTTGTCGTGCCTGCCGTGCGCTTCGAGCGCGACAAGTACCACTCGTACTCTGATGTCATCGTGTGCGCGGCGCCCAATGCCGTGCGCGCCCGGGCTAACTACCACGTTGCGGACGACGCCCTGCTCACGGCCATGCGCGAGCGCATTGCCTTCGTGATGGCCATCGCTGACCAGCTTGGCTACGAAAAGCTGGTGCTGGGGGCATTTGGCTGTGGCGCCTTTGGGTGGGACGCGCCAACCGTGGCGGAGCTCTTCCGTGCCGAGCTTGCCTCTGGCACGCATGTGGCCTCCAAGGTCACGTTTCCCGTGCCGCGCGGACGCGCCGACGAGAACCTCGAGGTCTTCCAGCACGCGCTTGCCACATTCCCCGAGAAGAACGACGCGCCGTACCAGAGCCGCGCCGAGCTTGCGGCGAAGCGCGTGTCCCAGCGTGCCTCCGAGGCGGAGGATGCCAAAGACGAGGATGACTGGCGCAAGTATCTCTAGGATGTTCGCTCCCAGCGAAATTCGACTTTCCACCGGGCCCCGGATGCACGCATCCGAGGCCCGGCAGCTGTTTGGGCGTACTAAGGGTCCCTCTTCCCATTCGACGAAGGTGCCCTGCACAAAAAACGCGATTGACGGTACAAATTCGGGATCCCGCTTAGTATCACCTCGTTGGTGCCATTTCCCTACCTGCGGCTCCGCAAAAAGTTAGCGTCTTCGTACTCGACGATTCGCCCAAAATGGGCCGTCAACCGCAAATTTTGAGCACGGGACTCCCGCGGATCACCCGAGGAACCCCGCAACCCCACGGGGAGGCGTCAGGAGTCATGCGCGCCGTAGCGGCGACCGGGTGTCTGTCGCCCATGTGGTCTGCAATTCCGAAAACCACTTGAACAACCGTGTGCAGTCGGTGAGCGGCGTCACGTCCACGACGTTCTCGCGCTAGAATAAAGACCCGTAGAAACAGCAGCTTCACTACGGGAAGGCAAACCCACATGACAAAGCACATCTTCGTGACCGGCGGCGTCGTATCCTCCCTCGGCAAGGGCATCACGGCGGCATCTCTCGGACGCTTGCTCAAGGCCCGCGGCTACAAGGTCATGATGCAGAAGGCCGACCCGTACCTCAACGTTGACCCTGGCACCATGAGCCCCTTCCAGCACGGTGAGGTCTTTGTGACCGAGGACGGCAAGGAGACCGACCTTGACCTCGGCCACTACGAGCGTTTCATCGATGAGAACCTCACCCGCGAGTCCAACTTCACCACTGGCCTCATCTACCAGTCGCTCATTCAGCGCGAGCGTGCAGGAGACTTCCTCGGCGGCACCGTGCAGGTGATTCCCCACGTCACCAACGAGATTAAGTCTCGCTTCCTGCGCATCGAGGAGCAGACCCAGGCAGACGTTGTGATCACCGAGCTCGGTGGCACCATCGGCGACATCGAGGGTCAGCCCTTCGTCGAGGCCATGCGTCAGTTCCGCAAGGAGAAGGGCGCCGGCAACACCCTGGTCATCCACGTGAGCCTGGTTCCCTACATCGCCGCTGCGCACGAGGTCAAGACCAAGCCCACGCAGCACTCCGTCAAGGAGCTGCGTTCCATGGGCATCCAGCCCGACTTCATCGTGTGCCGCTCGGACCACGAGGTCGACACCTCCATCCGTGCCAAGATCGCGCACTTCTGCGACGTGGACGAGGATTGCGTCTTCGGGAACTCCGACTGCCCCTCCATCTACGACGTGCCCATGCACCTCGCCAAGCAGGGCTTTGACGAGAAGGTCTGCCAGAAGCTGGGCCTCGAGCCGCGCGAGCGCAACATGAGCGACTGGAACGACTTCACCGACGCCATGCACGTGGCCAACTCCCTGCCCGAGAAGACCCGCATCGCCGTGGTTGGCAAGTACACCCAGCTGCCCGATGCCTACCTTTCTGTCATCGAGGCCCTGCACCACTCCGGCGTCTACTACGACCGCCACGTCGAGATCAAGCTCGTCGACGGAGAGGAGCTCACCGAGGAGAACGTGGACGAGGAGCTCGCCGGCTACGACGGCATTCTCGTCCCCGGCGGCTTTGGTCTGCGCGGCACCGAGGGCAAGATCCTCTCGGCGAACCGCGCTCGCGTGAACAAGGTGCCGTACCTGGGTGTGTGCCTGGGCCTGCAGATGGCGGTGTGCGAGTTTGCTCGCAACGTGGCAGGGCTTCCCGGCGCCATGTCCAGCGAGTTTGAGCCCGAGTGCACCTATCCCGTGATCGACCTCATGCCCGACCAAGAGGACGTTACCGAGAAGGGCGGCACCATGCGTCTGGGCGCCTACCCCTGCAAGGTCGTTCCCGGCACGCTCGCATCCGAGGCCTACGGCGAGGAGCTCATCTACGAGCGTCACCGCCACCGCTACGAGGTCAACAACGCCTACCGCAAGCAGCTCACCGATGCGGGCATGGTCATCTCGGGTCTCTCGCCTGACAACCGCCTGGTTGAGATGATCGAGCTTCCCGAGTCCATGCACCCCTGGTTTGTTGCGTCCCAGGCCCACCCCGAGTTCAAGAGCCGTCCCACCAAGCCGGCGCCGCTGTTCCGCGAGTTTGTCCGCGCGGCCATCGCTCACCACGAGGGCGTCGACCGTCACGACGTGAACCCCAGGTAGCGGCTGTCGCCCTGCCGGCTCATGGCCACGATGGACCTCTCGCGCGCACTGCGCGAGTACCTCAACTACCTCTCCATCGAGAGGAACGCATCACCCAATACGGTCGCGGCCTATGGCCGCGACCTTTCTCGTTACCTCTCGGCGCTAGAGGGAGAGGGCATCACCAGCCCCGACGCCGTGACGCGCCAGGCGATAGAGGCGCATGTCGCGGCTCTGGTGGATGTGGGGCTTGCGCCCGCTTCTGTCGAGCGCGCGGTGTCTGCCATCAAGGGCTTCCACCGCTTCATGGTGGCGGACGAGATATGCGAGAACTTTCCCACGGCCGACCTGCCGCTGCCCGCCAAGCCAGCGCGCCTGCCCGACGTCCTGAGCGTGGAGCAGGCCGAGGCCCTTCTCGACCAGCCGTTCCCCAAGACGGCGGCAGGCCAGCGCGACCGCACCATCCTGGAGACGCTCTACGGATGCGGCCTGCGCGTCTCCGAGCTCTGCGGGCTCGACCTGCGTGACGTGCGGCTGGACGAGGAGGTCGTGCGCGTCTTTGGCAAGGGGTCAAAGGAGCGCGTGGTGCCCATCATGGGCTCGGCTGCGCGCGTGATGGGGGAGTACCTCACGCAGTGGCGCCCGGGGCTCGTGGGGCGCACGCCCACCCAGGCGGTCTTTCTCAACCAGCGTGGCGGGCGCATCTCTCGGCAGTCCGTGCACGCGATCGTGGAGCGCGCGGGCCGCATGGTGGGGGTGCAGGGGCTGCATCCGCACACGCTGCGACACAGCTTTGCGACGCACCTGCTTGAAGGTGGCGCCGACCTGCGCGTTGTCCAGGAGCTCCTGGGCCACGCCGACATCTCGACCACCCAGCTCTACACGCACGTCGACCGCACGCACGTGCGCGGCGTGTACTTGGCGGCGCATCCCCGCGCTCACGTGCGCGAGTAGGGCGGGCCACCCCAGGCGGTAGGGCGCCTCGAGCGGTGGGGCGCCGGGCTTCTCGCTGCCGGACCTCTCGCCACATCCGTCCTCGGTGGGGTCTCCCGGCAAACCTGCGACTTAGTAGCATTTGGCGAGAGGAAAACAACTCATCTACCTGCGGATGTTCTCGATGATGCTCTCTGCGGGCTTCTACAAAGTCACAGGTTTCTAGGTGCAATGACCTTGGGCAGATATTATTGCGCGTTTTTTCGCAGAGTCATTGCCACCAACTGGGCAGATGATTTTCTCGCCAAGAAAATCGTTCAATAATGGGGAGCTTCCCGGCAATACGGTGCCGCGTGGGGCCCGGCTGCCCGAGCGACGAGAGCGCCCCGGCCACCCGGGGGAGAGGCTTGGCTCCTTGGCGCTCTTTATCGGTATCTGAGAACAGCGCCGATAATTACCTGCGGTAATGCGGAGGCGAACCTCAGAAACCGATAAAGAACTGAGACGAAGGCCGAGAGGTGCTTGCCGCCATGGACCCGCCGGACCACGGCCGCGGGGCCCATCGCCCCACACCCACCCCCACACTTTGCCCCACCGCCACCTTCACCCCACCGACACAATTCGTTTCCCGGTGTTCGTTCCTCTCGCCGACAGAGTTGTGTTCGTGCGGCAGCCAACCACAACATCTGGGGCCATTGCAGCCCCCTTGCGCCCTCCTCCGAAAGCCCCCTCGAACCGTCTAGCCCAAAAATTCACCCTTGTGTGTCGCAAAGTGTTTTTAGGTGTGGCTAGGTGTCGGATTTGGTCTATAGTTTGTTCACGTTCAAACGTGGGCGCGAGCGGCAACGAGAGGAGGGCGACATGCTGACTGGTCAGTACCAGCGCAGCCTCGACTCCAAGTCCCGTGTCACCCTTCCCGCCATCCTGCGCAAGCAGTTTGGCGAGCTCGTGCAGCTCATCCCGCGCAAGGATGCACTCTACGGCTACACCCCCGAGGCGTTCGAGGCATGGGTCAACAGCCTGAACCTCGATCCCAGGAGCCGCAACGACGCAGAGACCCTGCTTCGTCTTAACGCCATGGCCACCACGGTGGAGATTGACTCCGCCGGACGCGTTGCCCTTGGCAAGATCGACGAGACGACCCGCGGTCAGCGCCAGCGCCTGGGCCTCGACGGCGACCTCATGATCGTCGGCGCGGGCGACCACTTCGAGATCTGGAACGCCGATCGTTGGAACGAGAAGTTCGCCTCCGACGACGCGGTGGACCGTCTCGAGTCTCTTCTCTTTGGCGAGTAGGCAAGGGGAGGGTGAGCGCCTTGACATCCGAATATCGGCATGTACCTGTGATGCTCGACGAGGTCCTCGCCGAGCTCGACCCCAAGCCGGGAGAGGTCGTTTGCGACTGCACCCTCGGCGGGGCCGGACACTCCATCGCGCTTGCGCAAAGGATCGCCCCGGACGGCCTCTCCATTGGCATCGACCAAGACGACATGGCCTTGAAGGCGGCGACCGAGCGCTTCTCGCGGGAGGCGCCCCAGGCGGAGTTCCTTCCGCTCAAGGGCAACTTCGGCGACCTTGACCAGCTGCTTGTTGGCGCCAGGGTCCCCGGTGTGGATTGCTTCCTCTTCGACCTGGGGGTCTCTTCCCCTCAGCTCGACATTCCGGAACGGGGCTTCTCGTACAACGAGGACGCTCCCCTAGACATGCGCATGGATTCGGGGAAAGACACCCCAACCGCACAAGAGGTCATAAACACCTACAACGAAGCCGACCTCACCCGAATCCTTCGCGTGTATGGCGACGAGAAGTACGCGGCACGCATCGCCCGCGCCATCGTGGAGACGCGCGGGAAGGCGCCCATCGAGACGACCTTCCAGCTTGTCGACGTGATTAAGCGAGCGATACCCGCCGCGGCCCGCCGTCACGGTGGTCATCCCGCACGCAAGACCTTCCAGGCCCTGCGCATCGAGGTGAACCACGAGCTCGATGCCCTCGACCAAGGCCTTCGCGCTGCCGTTCGATGGGCAAACACCGGTGGCAGGATCTGCGTCATCTCCTACCACTCGCTCGAGGACCGCATCGTGAAGCACGTCTTCTCCGAGCTCTCGCAGGGTTGCATCTGCCCGCCGGACCTTCCGGTGTGCGTATGCGGCCACGTGCCGATAGTCGACGTCAAGACCAGAAAGCCGCTCGTCGCGGGCGAGGAGGAGGTCTCCTCAAACCCACGGTCGAGAAGCGCGCTCATGCGCGTGGCCGTCAAGCTCGACGTCACGCACGAGAGCGCGAACTAGTCGCACCCGACCGCAAGGTCGTCTGCATAGCACCACAAACGAAGCAGCACGCACCACAAACGCAGCTTAAACGCACTACCAACGAAGCACCAACGCACTAGTACGCACAACGTCCGGCATAGCCGGGAGACAAGGGACAGCAATGAGGTATCAGGGGTCAGAGGCCGTCAGGATGGACGTAGCCGAGAGGAGCCGCGAGCGCCGCGACGAACGCGTCGAGCAGCGCCCGTCGTTCTCGGTCGTCACTGGTGGCGGACTCGACGCCCGCGCCCGCGCAGGCGTGAGCCCCCAGTTCCTCCACCGCGTCCGCACGGTCGTCGTCTGCGCCCTCGTGTTTCTCGCACTTGGCGCCTGCCGCGTGGCGCTCTCCACGGCAACCGTCTCGACGCTCCAGGCCAACTCGGCCCTGCGTTCCCAGATCAAGGAGGCGCAGACGCTCAACGAGGACCTTCAGGTCGAGAAGTCCGTGCTCTCCTCGTCCAGCCGCATCAGCCGCATTGCCACGCAGAACTACGGCATGACCCTCTCCACCAACCGAGAGGTGGTTGACCTCTCGTCTGCCAGCGACTCCGCGGCCACCGCGTCGACTGACGCCACGTCTGCCAGCGCCTCCGCCTCCTCGGCGGATGGGGATGCTGCGCAGTCCGTGACGAACACCGATACGGCCTCGCCCGAGGCGTAGACTACTCCCTCGTGAGAGAGAGCATGAGACAGAGCCGCCAAGGGCGGCGTGGAATGCCGGAGGCCTCGTATGACGAGGCCTCTCGTGCCCGTTACCGTGCCCGCGCGTCAAGGCCGGGCGGGTCGGGTCCTGGTGGCTTCGACAACGGCACCCGCACGATCTTCCTTGTCCTCATGATTGTCTTTGCCGTTGTGGTGGGGCGCCTCGTGTGGCTCCAGGTGATTGACGCCTCGAACCTCTCGGAGGAGGCCGAGCAGCACCGCACAAACGTGATTACGCTCCATGCCAAGCGCGGCACCATCTACGACCGCAATGGCAATGTTCTTGCCATGAGCGTGGACTGCAAGACCATCTACTGCAACCCCAAGGAGGTCACCGACCCCTCGGGCGTGGCAAGGATTCTTGTGGCAAACCTGGGCGGCTCCGCAAGCGACTACACCGGCGCGCTTACGACCGACTCAACCTTCGCCTACGTGCAGCGCCAGGTGGACACCGACGTCGCAAACACCATCAAGCAGCAGCTCTCGGACGCCAAGCTCAAGGGCGTCTACTACCTCGACGACACCAAGCGCGTCTACCCCTATGGTGACGTGGCAAGCCAGGTGCTGGGCGTGGTGGGCTCCGATGGCGACGGCCTGACCGGCCTTGAGTACTACTACAACGACGTCCTCTCGGGCACCGATGGCCAGATGATCGTTGAGACCGGCCTCACGGGCACGCCCATTGCCGGCGGCACCTCGCAGATTACCGAGGCAAA
Source organism: Tractidigestivibacter montrealensis (assembly GCF_024741235.1). Lineage (GTDB taxonomy): Bacteria > Actinomycetota > Coriobacteriia > Coriobacteriales > Atopobiaceae > Tractidigestivibacter > Tractidigestivibacter montrealensis. The sequence continues at coordinate 137,978 of NZ_JANSKA010000002.1, forward strand.
GAACGGTGAGGACCTGGTCCTCTCCATTGACATCGACATCCAGGAGAAGGCCGAGGAGGTCATCTCCCAGGCCGTCGAGGACTACGACTCCGACTCCGGCTCGGTCATGGTGACCAACCCAAAGACTGGCGAGATATACGCGGCATGCTCGACCCCCTTGGCCAAGCTCTCCGACCTTGCCAACACCAGCTCCGCCGCCCTAACGCTCAAACCTGTGACCGCGTCGTACGAGCCGGGTTCGATGTTCAAGATCCTGACCGTTGCCATTGGCGTCGAGGATGGCCTCTTCAACGCCGATAGCGTCTACAGCGTCCCCGTGCAGATTCTCGCCGGCGACGACTGGGTGACCGACGACGAGCCGCGCAGCGGATCCGAGGACATGACGGTGCGCACCATGCTCGTGCGCTCCTCGAACGTAGGCGTGTCGCTTCTCGCCCAGGAGGTCATTGGCGCGCAGCGCTTTGCCGAGGGCGTGGACAAGTTTGGTATCGGCCACACCACGGGCATCGACTACCCGGGCGAGGCGACGGGCATCGTGACCAGCTACGAGAACTACACGGGAGCAACGCTTGGCGCCATGGCGTTTGGCCAGGCCCTTGCCGTGCCCATGGTGCAGATCGTGCGCGCGTTTGGCGTTGTTGCAAACGACGGCATCCCCACCACGCCCCACTTCCTTGTCTCGCATGGCGGTGAGGAGGTCAGCTGGCCCACGGGCGAGCAGGTTATCTCCAAGACCACTGCCGACGAGCTCACCGACATGATGACCTCGGTCATGACTGACGGCACCGGCAAGCGCGGCCAGGTCGACGGTTATACCATCGCGGGCAAGACGGGCACGGGCGAGCAGGCAAGCGAGTCCGGCGGCTACCAGGCGGGCAAGTACGTGGCATCGCTCTGCGGCTTTGCCAACGCCGACGACCCCGACGTCCTGGTCTACGTTGGCCTCAACGGAACGCCGCATCTGGCTCTCTCCTCGGCGGCGCCCACCTTCAAGCAGATAATGGAGGCGGCTGTCACGGACCTCGGCATCTCTCCGGATGCCTCCACGACCACCGCGTCGACATCCAACTAGGTCAGGGGGAACCTATGCTTTCCATGGACATCGCAGACCTCGTGCTCGCCACGGGGTCGCAGTTGCTTGAGGGCGCGCCCTCTGCGCGCGTCGAAGGTACGGTCGAGATCGACTCTCGCAAGGTTGGCGCGGGCTCCGTCTTTGTGGCGTTCCTCGGCGAGAAGGTCGACGGCAACGACTTTGCGCCTGCCGCCGTCGAGGCGGGCGCGTCCTGCGTCGTGGTGACGCGCGAGCCAGATGCGGCACTGCTCGCCCTTGCGCACGAGCGCGGCTGCGCCGTCGTGCGCCCCCAGGACGACGACGCCGAGGAGTTCCTGCTCCGCCTTGCCCACGAGTGGCGCGCCCGTCACCCCAACTGGCTCGTGGTGGGCGTCACTGGCTCGGTGGGCAAGACCACGACCAAGGACCTCCTTCGCGCGGGCATCGCGAGCGCGCGGCGCGTCCACGCTACCCAGGGCAACCTCAACAACCTCATCGGCTTGCCGCTCACGGTGCTCTCGGCGCCCGACGACGCCGAGGTCCTCGTCTGCGAGATGGGCATGAACCATCCCAACGAGATCCGTCGCATGGCTGCCTGCTGCGCGCCCACGCTTGCCGTGATCACCAACGTGGGGACGAGCCACATTGGGCTTCTCGGCTCTCGCGAGAACATCGCCCGCGCCAAGGCCGAGGTGGTCTCGGGCATGGTGGCTTCAGGCGGCGTGGAGCCGCTGCTGGTGCTTACGAGCGCCAACGACTACACGCCCTTCATTGCCGAGAGCTTCGCACGCCCCGCGGGCATTGCCGTTGCCTACGTGGGCGAGCGCGAGGGCGACGACGTGCGCGCCACCAACGTCGAGCTCACCGGCACGGGTGATGCGTCGTTCACCGTCACCTGCAGGGACGGCTGGTCCAGGCGGGTCACGCCCTCGGTTCCCGGCCGCCAGGTGGTGCCCGACTTCCTTCTCGCCATGGCCGTGGTTGAGGCCTTGGGCCTTGACCGCGACGTTGCCGCAGACGCCATGGCCGCGATGCCTGCCGCGAGCATGCGCCTTGCAGTCTCGGAGTCCCCGCGCGGCGTGCGCGTGATCGATGACTCCTACAACGCGAGCCCCGCCTCCATGGCTGCCGCCCTCGACGTCCTCTCCGAGATGGATGCCACAGGCATGCGCGTGGCAGTGCTGGGCGAGATGGGCGAGCTTGGCAGCGAGGAGCGCCGTCTCCATGGCTACGTGGGCGCCTATGCCGCGGCCAAGGGTCTTGATATGCTTGTGTTCGTTGGCGGGGACCTTGCTGGCGAGATGGCCGAGGCGGCGCGCACTATGGGCGCCTCCGAGGATCGCCTGCAGCTCTTCCCCACGGTTGACGCTGCCGTGGAGACGCTCGCCCCCGTCTTCTCGCGGGGCGACCTCGTGCTGGTCAAGGCGTCTCGTTCTTGCGGTCTGGATGCGTTCGCGAGGGGAGTGCTTCGCTGATGTTCATTGTGGGAAATCCCGCATACCCTAGCTATCAGGTGCTTCTTGCGGCAGGCGTTGCCGCCGTCATCACCGCTGTGGTGATGCCCTTTTTCATCAAGCTCATGCGCCACGAGGGGCTTGGCCAGCAGGTGAGGGCCGACGGTCCCAAGCGACACCTCGTGAAGCAGGGTACGCCCACCATGGGCGGCATCGTGATCCTTCTCGGCGTGGTGGTGACCACGCTTCTCATGGCGCCTTGGTCGCCCATGCTCTTCCTTGCGCTCTTCGCCATGCTCGCGACGGGTGCGCTGGGCCTTCTCGACGACATCGAGTCCGTGGCGCACAAGCGCTCACTGGGCCTCACACCCTCGCAGAAGATGGTGGGGCTCACCATAGTCTGCGTGATCTTCTGCCTGGTTGCGGTGAACTACTGCGGAATCGCTCCCACCATCGAGTTCCCCGGTGGCGCAACGCTTGACCTGGGTGTGCTCTCCACCACCATCGGCGGCGTGCGCGTGCCCTGGCTCTACATGATCTTCGTCTTCCTGCTTTTGGCCGGCCTCTCTAACGCCGTCAACCTCACCGACGGCCTGGACGGCCTCGCCGGAGGCACGGTGCTGGTGGTCATGGTCGTGATGGCCATGGTCGCCTACAACGAGGATCAGCTTGGCCTCTCGGTGTTTGCTGCCACCATCGTGGGTGCCTGCGTGGGCTTCCTCTGGTACAACTGCTACCCCGCCTCGATTTTCATGGGCGACACGGGCTCACTGGCCCTGGGTGGCGCCTTCGCCGCGCTTGCCGTGCTCACCAAGACCGAGATCTGCTCGCTTGTCATGGGCGGGCTCTTCATCGTCGAGGCGCTCTCGGTGATCATCCAGGTTGTGAGCTTCAAGACCACGGGCAAGCGCGTCTTCCTCATGGCTCCTCTCCACCACCACTTCGAGAAGAAGGGCTGGAGTGAGACGAAGGTCGTCATCCGCTTCTGGATTGTCTCGGCCGCCTTCGCGGTCCTTGGTTTTGCGCTGTACTTCCAGCTTGGCTAGGGGGCATCTCATGCAGGACAGCAACTCCTCGGCGCGTCTTGGCAACGTCGCCGTTCTTGGCATAGGGCACACGGGCGAGGCCGTCTGCCGCTACCTGGTGGGGCTTGGCGAGAGGGTCTCCTCCATCACGCTCTTTGGTGGCGCCTCCTCGCACGAGGGCGAGGTTACGCATGAGCTTGAGGGCCTGGGCGTTCGCTGTGTCCTGGGCACCGAGGAGGTCGAGGGCACCTTTGACCTGACCATAGCCTCACCGGGCATCCCCGTGGGGTCCGTCTTCTTCCAGGCGGCGGCCGCGCATTCGGCGGAGATCATTGGCGAGCCGGAGTTTGCCTGGCGCGAGAGCCCCGCCAACTGGGTGGGCATCACCGGCACCAACGGGAAGACCACCACGACCACGCTCACCACGGCGCTCCTGCGCGAGGGCGGACGCGTCGCCGAGGCCGTGGGCAACATCGGCACCATCATCACGAGCCGCCTTGCTGAGCGCCAGCCCGGATCGTGGTTCGTAGCCGAGCTCTCGAGCTTCCAGCTGGCAACCACGCGCCTTCTGCACCCGCACGTCGCCTGCCTCATGAACGTCACGCCGGACCACGTGGAGTGGCACGGCAGCATGGAGGCGTATGCCCAGGCAAAGGAGAAGATCTTTGCCAACCTCCAGGCGGGGGACCTTGCCGTGGTCTCTGACGGCGACGACTGGTGCCGCGCCGTGATTGGCCGCCTCGACGCGCGGGGCTTGCGCGTGTGCCGCGTGGACGTGCGCCAGGACCCCGGTACGCCGTGCGCCGCCTTCGTGCGCGACGGCCGCCTCGTGGTGCGCCTCGACGGCGCCGAGCACGTCCTTGTCCCCACCGACGACCTTCTCATCAAGGGCGAGCACAACGAGGAGAACGCCCTCGTGGCCTCGGCCGTGGCGCTCGAGCTGGGTGTTGCCGATAAGGACGTGTGCCGCGGGCTTCTCGCCTTCTCGCCGCTCGAGCACCGCATCGAGCCCTGCGGCGAGGTTTCCGGCGTGCGCTTTGTGAACGACTCCAAGGCTACCAACACGGACTCGGTCGAGAAGGCCCTCACGGCCTTCAGGCCGGGGAACATCGTGGTGCTTCTGGGCGGCCACGACAAGGGCACCGACCTTACCTCACTGGCGCACGCGGTTGCCGCTCGCTGCCGCGTTGCCGTGTGCTACGGCGCCGCCGGAGAGAGAATTGCCCGCGCGCTGGAGGACGAGGTCGCCGCCTCGGGCTCTGGGCTTGAGGTCGTGCGAGAGCCGCACTTGCGCGAGGCCTTCTCGGCCGCCTGCGGGCGCGCCCAGGCCGGCGATGTGGTGCTTCTCTCGCCCGCGTGCTCGTCCTTCGACGAGTTCCACAACATGGAGGAGCGCGGCGAGCTCTTCAAGCACCTTGCTGCCGAGCGCGTGGCCGCGGGGAGGCTGTGCTAGTGGCCCAGGCGTCCACATACCGAAGCTCTGCCGCAGGACGGTCTCGCACCTCCACCAGGCGTGGCGGCCAGGGGAGGGGTGCCGGGCGCTCCTCGGTCGAGAAGACCATCCTTGGCGTGCCCGAGAGGTTCATGAAGCCGCGGCTCATCCTCATTGCTGCGGTGGTAATCCTCACCTGCTTTGGCTTCCTCATGGTCTACTCGGCCTCGTCCATCACGTCGCTCGCGTCCGAGGCTCTGGGCAACGACCCCGCCTACTACCTCAAGCGCCAGCTCATCTTTGCTGCGCTTGGCACGGGCCTTGCCGTGTTCATTGCCAAGAGCGACTATCACCTCTGGGGAAAGACGCTGGTCAGGATCATCTGGATCTTGACCATCCTCCTGCTGCTGGCCATCTTTCTGCCCATAGCGGGCGCGGACGCCTATGGCGCCACGCGCTGGATCGCCATTGGGCCCTTCACGCTCCAGCCGTCCGAGTTCGCCAAGATCACGATCATCCTCGTGGCGGCCGACCTCGCCGAGCGCTACTACGACGAGCAGGTCATGGGCCTCACGGAGTTCGTGAAGAACCTTGCGGTGTTTGTGGGCGTGCCGCTCGCGCTCATCCTGCTGCAGCCCGACAAGGGCTCCACGCTCATCATTGGCGCCACGCTCATCGTGATGGGCTACCTCGCCGGCATGGATCGTCGCTGGATTCTGCTTGTGCTTGGAGTCGGCATCGTGGGGGTGCTCGCGATCTCGCTCAAGGATGACTACTCGCGTGCCCGCATTGTTGCCGTCCTCAACCCCTGGAGTGACCCAACGGGTTCCGGCTACCAGCTCATCCAGGGCTTCTATGCCTTTGGATCGGGCGGGCTCTTTGGCGTGGGCATTGGCATGAGCAAGCAGAAGTACTCCTACCTGCCCATGGCCTACAACGACTTCATCTTTGCCGTGGTGGGCGAGGAGCTTGGCCTTGTGGGTACGCTCGGCCTTCTCGCCGCCTTTGGCGTCCTTGCCTGGGCGGGCTTCCGCATCGCGCGCTATGCGCCGGACATGTGCGGCAGGCTCATCGCCGCCGGCTGCACCTCGCTCATCATCATCCAGCTGCTCGTGAACGTCTGCGGCGTGCTGGGACTCATCCCGCTCTCGGGAAAGCCCGTCCCGTTTGTGTCGTATGGCGGCTCCACGATCATGAGCTGCCTCATGCTCGTGGGCATGATCGTCTCGGTGTCCAAGCGCTCGACGCTGCCCGAGACCGTCCACGACCGCAGCCGCCAGTCCTGGCAGTTTGCGGATGGCGACGATGGGACACGGGGCGCCGCGCCCGCAGCCGGCCCGGGCATCTCGCTTGTGGGCAGTCCCACGCCGCGCTCCTCGCGGCAGCGTGGCGAGCGTGGGGGCTCCGGCTCTGGCCTGCGCATGGTCGACGGCGGCGGGCAGGGACGGCCGCAGCAACGGCAACGGGGCGGCTCAAACGGCCGGAGCGCCAGGCAGGGCAGGTACGAAGGCGGACGGATAGACCTTGGCCCCAGCGCCGCGGAGAGGCTCCGCGGGCGTGGGTCCGGAAGAGGGGATGGCAGGCGTGGCAGGAACTAGTCTTGAGGTGGCAATCGCCGCCGGAGGTACTGCGGGTCACATCAACCCGGCGCTCGCGCTGGCCGAGGAGCTCTCGTCCCACGGCCATCACGTGCGCTTCTTTGGCCAGAGCGCCAAGCTCGAGGGCACGCTCGTCCCGCAGGCGGGCTTCGAGCTGGAGCCCATCCACGTGACCGGCTTCGACCGCTCTCGCCCTTGGACGCTCGTCTCGGCCCTTGTGCGCGAGGGCAAGGCCTCCTCGCGCGTGGGCGAGGTCTTTGCCGAGAAGGGCGCGCCGGACGTCGCCGTGGGGTTTGGTGCCTACGTCGAGCTTGCCCTCATGGATCGCTGCCGCAAGCAGCACATCCCCTACGTGCTCCACGAGCAGAACTCGGTGCCCGGCCTTGCCAACAAGACGCTTGCGCCCCACGCGCGCTACGTGTGCGTGTCGCTGCCCCAGGCGCGTGCCGCCTTCGAGAGTCACGTCCACGGCGATGACGCCATTGTGCTCACGGGCAACCCCGTGCGCCGGAGCGTCCTTGGTGCCTCTCGCGAGGCCGGCCGCGCGGCGTTCTCCATCCCCGAGGACGCCACGATGCTTCTGGTCTTTGGCGGCAGCCTTGGCGCGAGCCACGTGAACGAGGCAATCGTGCGCCTCAAGGAGCGCCTGCTTGCCAATCCCGGGCTCTACGTGGTGCACTCCACGGGCAAGGAGCTCTACGACGACGTTGTGTCCTCGCTCCACCTTGCGGATGGCGAGCGCGAGCGCTGGCAGGTCGTACCCTACATCTCCAACATGGGAGAGGCTCTCGCGGCGGCAGACCTCGTGGTCTCGCGCGCCGGTGCCTCCTCCATCGCCGAGATCGCCGCGCTTGCCGTGCCGAGCGTGCTCGTGCCCTACCCGCTTGCAACGGGCGACCACCAGACCACCAACGCGCACTACCTGGTGGACGCTGGCGCAGCGGATCTCTTTGCCGATGACACCATCGATGGTGACGAGTTTGCCCGCGATCTTCTCGACCTGGTGAACAATGGCGAGAGGCGCGAGCGCATGCGCGCGAGCGCGCGCGGCCTGGGCCAGGACCAGGCGGCAGCCAAGTTGGCAGACGTCGTGGAGCGCGCCGCAGGGCGATAGACGCGCCTGCGGAGTCCGTGGTGGCTTGCCGTCGTGGGCCGCGACGGGTCGTCCATCGGCTAGAGTAAATGGGTTAGGCGAACCAGTTTCCGCGGCGGGTCTTCTCGCCGCGCACCTTTGGAAGGGGTAGCCATGGCAGACATCGTGGAGAAGCCCGGCGCAGATGCCGCCGAGAAGGGCAAGAGCATCGCGAGCGCGCACTTTGTGGGTATTGGCGGTGCGGGCATGAGCGGCATCGCCCTCGTGCTCAACAAGCGCGGCTGCAAGGTCACCGGTTCTGACCTCAAGAGCTCCCACTACGTGCGCGAGCTCGAGGATGCGGGCATCGACGTGACCATTGGCCACGACGCTGCGACCATCGACCGCGTCTCGCCCGAGGTCGTTGTCACCTCGAGCGCCATCCCCGAGACCAACCCCGAGGTCGTTCATGCCCGCGAGCTGGGCATTCCCATCTGGCCCCGTGCCAAGATGCTGTCGTACCTCTCCAACAACGCCATTACCGTGGCCGTTGCCGGTACGCACGGCAAGACCACCACGTCGTCCATGATCGCGACGATGCTCGACCGCCTGGGCTGGGACCCCTCGTTCCTCATTGGCGGCGTGGTCGAGGGCTACGACACCAACGGCAGGAACGGCGAGGGCGGCTACTTTGTGTGCGAGGCGGACGAGTCCGACGGCTCCTTCCTCTACCTCAACCCCGACGTGGTGGTGGTCACCAACATCGAGGCCGACCACCTCGACCACTACGGCACGCTCGAGAACATCGAGAAGACCTTCTGCACCTTCATGGGCCTGGTGGGTGAGAAGGGTACCGTTGTGGTTAACGGTGACAACCCCCACTACGTGGAGCTTGCCCGCTCGACCGGTCGTCATGTGGTGACTTATGGCTTTGATAAGGGCAACGACTACGTCTGCACGCCCGAGGAGGGCCTGGCACCGCACCGCCTGGCCATGCGCTTCTCGGTGAAGACTCCCTCCGGCGCCTCTGTCGACGTGACCATCAAGTCGAACCCCGGCCGCCACAACATGGCGAACGCGACGGCCGCTATCGCCGTGGCAGACGTTCTGGGGGCAGACGTCTCCCAGGCCGCCGAGAAGCTCTCGGAGTTCAAGGGAGCGCGCAGGCGCTTTACCCACGTTGGCGACATTGACGGCGTCACCGTGGTGGACGACTACGGCCACCATCCCACCGAGATTGCCGCCACGCTGGACGCTGCCTCGCAGCTTGGCTTTGACCGCATTGTCTGTGTGTTCCAGCCGCACCGCTACAGCCGCACCAAGGCTCTTGAACCGCTCTTTGCGCACGCCTTCGACAAGGTGGACGTCCTGCGCGTGATGGACGTCTTTTCAGCGGGCGAGATGCCCATCCCTGGCATCTCCGGCAAGACCGTCTCGTCCCAGGTCGAAGCCGCGGGCACGGTGGCCGACGTGGCCTACATCCCCAACCGCCACGAGCTCATCCAGAACCTCTGCGACACCTGCCGCCCGGGCGACCTGCTCATCACGCAGGGCGCGGGCGACGTCACCCAGATTGGCCCCGCGTTCATCGCCGCCATGCACGAGCGTGACGAGAAGAGAGACGAGCGGTAGGCGTGAGCGTCTTCAACGCATACATGAGCCTGTCGGGAGCCATCGACGCGGACGTAATCCGCGGCGAGCGGCTCTCGCACCGCACGACGTACCGCATTGGCGGCCCAGCCGCGCTCTTCGTGTGCGCGAACACCTACGAGGCCCTGCTCAAGACCGTCGAGGTCCTGCGCGAGGAGCGCGTGCCCTGGGTGGTCATGGGCAAGGGCTCCAACATCCTCGCCGCTGACACCGGCTACGACGGCTGCGTCATCACGCTCGGCCGCGAGTTCTCGCGCATGAGCTTTGCCGATGACGGGCGCGTGACGGCTGGCGCCGCGCTACAGCTCTCCAAGCTCGTCTCCGAGTCCATGAAGCGTTCGCTCACCGGCCTCGAGTTCTGCGCGGGCATCCCCGGCACCGTTGGCGGTGCCGTCTCCATGGACGCGGGGACCCGGCATGAGTGGGTTGGCGCCGTCATCGAGGACGTGGTGAGCCTGCGGCCGGGCAAGGGGCTGGTGCGCCATGCGGCCTCCGAGGTCGAGTGGGGCTACCGCGTGACCTCGCTGCCCACCACCGAGATCATCCTTGAGGCAACCTTCTGCCTCCAGCCGGGAGACCACGACGCCATCGCGCGCGATGTGGAGGAGCGGCTGCGCCGTCGCAGCCAGTCCCAGCCCATGGGAAGGCCCTGCTGCGGCTCGGTCTTCAGGAATCCCGGCTCGCGCTCTGCGGCTGTCATGATCGAGGCCTGCGGCCTCAAGGGCTACCGCGTGGGTGGGGCCGTGGTCTCTGACGTCCACGCCAACTTCATCGTTAACGACGGTGGCGCGCACGCCCACGACGTGGTCGAGGTCATGCGCCATGTCCACGACGCCGTTCGCGACAAGTATGAGATCGACCTCCAGCCCGAGGTCAAGCTGCTCGGGTTTGGGGCATAGGGAGAGCACGGCATGGCGTCAAACGACAGAAGAAGGCCAACCTCGCGCAAGGCGACGCAGAGGTCGACGCAGGGGCGCTCATCGCGCTCCACGCGGCCTTCTCGCCCTACCTCCGCACCGCGTACCCGTGCGTCCCGCTCCTCCCGGCAGCCTTCCGCGCCGAGGATGCCGCGCGCGTCTCGCACGCCCAGGCCCGCAGCGGCCCCAAGGACAGCGCAGGCACGCCCGTCGGTGCTGCACCCACAGCGAGCATCCCGTCCCCAGAGCGGCAGGGAGGCCAGAGAGGCGCGTGCCCGGCAGGTACGCACCGCAGACGCCATGGGCATCGTGATGCGCGTCGTGGTGGCTGTGGCCATCGTCGCTGCGGTTCTCGGCGTGGCGTTTCTCGTGCTGAGCAATACCTCGACCTTCCAGATCACCTCCATCGACGCCGTGGCTAGCGACCATGTGAGTGCCGATGACATCCAGAAGCTCGCCAAGGTCGAGGAGGGCACGACTCTTCTCAACGTTGATACCAACGCCATCACCCAAAACCTCATGAAGAACCCCTGGGTGGAGTCGGTGAGCGTGGAGCGCGAGTTTCCCGATAAGCTCAAGATCTCTGTTACCGAGCGCACGGTCGAGGCCGTCGTGGTGATGAGCTCGAGAAGCGTCGCGTGGTACCTGGGCGAGGGGGAGGTCTGGCTCGAGCCTGTGAACCTCGACGTCTCGGACGAGCAGTCCGCAGATGATGTAGCCCTTGAGAAGGCCACGTCCGTGGGCGCCATCCTCATCACAGGGGTCCCCGCGACCGTCGATCCGGTGGCAGGCTCCAAGGCCACCGATGAAGTGATTGCCGCGGTTCGTAGCTATCTGGACGGCTTCTCGTCCGACTTTGCATCCCAGATCGTGAGTTTCACGGCGCCGAGCGAGGCAAGCATCTCGTGTGTCCTTTCGAGCGGGGTCGAGGTCTCCCTGGGTTCGCCTACGGACATCTCGTCCAAGGAGGAGGTCGTGAAGAGCCTGCTTGCCGAGTACCCAGACGAGCTCACCTACATCAACGTGCGCGTACCCTCGAGCCCCTCATACAGAAGGATTGACTCAACCAACGTGACAGCGGGAACGGGCGCCACCGGTGGCTCCACGACGACGGACTCGACGACCACGAGCACCACGACGAGTGACACTACGGCGTCGACGGGCTCTTCGACGAGTGGCACCACGTCGCCCTCGGGTACGTCGACCACTGGCTCAACGTCTTCAAGCGGCACCTCCACCACCGGTACCACAACCTCTACCGGAACGTCGACAAAGAGCTCGAACTAGGCAAATAGCCTTAGTCTCAAGCTTTACTGGAGGGTTTCTGGCCCACAAAGTGGTACCGTTTACCTGCGGTTTTCACCGTTTGCACAAAGTGTTTGACGAGGGCACACCCAATGTGCAAATATACGTCGCTTCGTGGGGAGCATCTGGCTTAACCTGAGGTTTAGGGTTTCTACCAGCGCTTTTCAGGGGCTGGACGAAAAACGTCACATGAGCGAAGCACGAACGCACCAGCAAGGGCGCTGGCACAGGGCCGCCGCCAACGAGGAGGAAACGATGAAGGACACTGAGGTCCCCAGCAACTATCTCGCCGTGATTAAGGTTGTTGGCGTGGGCGGCGGCGGCACCAACGCCGTGAACCGCATGATCGAGGAGGGCATCCGCGGCGTCGAGTTTGTCGCCATCAACACCGACGCGCAGGCGCTCGCCATCTCTGACGCGGACATCAAGGTCCACATTGGCACCGACATCACCAAGGGCCTGGGCGCTGGCGCCAACCCCGAGGTTGGCCAGGAGGCTGCCGAGGAGAGCAGGGACGAGATCAAGCAGGCGCTCGCCGGCTCCGACATGGTCTTCATCACCGCAGGCGAGGGTGGTGGCACCGGTACCGGTGCGGCACCTATCGTTGCCGACATCGCCAAGAACGACGTTGGCGCCCTTACCGTGGGCGTCGTAACCAAGCCCTTCTCGTTCGAGGGCCGCAAGCGCTACAACTCCGCCGCCGAGGGCATCAAGAACCTCTCCGAGAACGTTGACACGCTCATCGTGATTCCCAACGACCGTCTGCTCGACCTCTCCGAGAAGAAGACCACCATGCTCGAGGCCTTCCGCATGGCCGATGACGTGCTGTGCCAGGGCACCCAGGGCATCACGGACCTCATCACCGTCCCTGGCCTCATCAACCTCGACTTCGCAGACGTCTGCACCATCATGAAGGGCGCAGGCACGGCCATGATGGGCATTGGCACCGCTTCTGGCGACTCCCGCGCAACCGACGCCGCTGCCGAGGCCATCTCCAGCCCGCTGCTTGAGACGTCCACCGATGGCGCCACGCGCGTGCTGCTCTCCATTGCCGGCAACAAGGACCTTGGCATCCAGGAGATCAACGACGCCGCCGACCTCGTTGCCAAGAATGTCGACCCCGAGGCCAACATCATCTTTGGTACCGTCGTCGACGAGTCCCTGGGCGACCAGGTGCGCGTCACCGTCATTGCCACCGGTTTCAATGACGCCAACATCCAGCCCACGCTGCCCACCATGCCGGTGGCGCGTCCGCAGTCCCAGGCGTCAAAGTCCAAGCAGCGCCCCTACACTGCGGCGCCGGCTCCCGCGAGCCGTCCTGCGGCCCCCGCTGCGAGCGGTGACAACAAGGAGTTCGACATCCCCGACTTCCTGAAGCGTAGCCGCATCTAGCGCCATGTCCGAGCCCACGCTCACAAGGTACCAGTCGCACGGCGTGACCCTTCTGGGAGATGCTTCCGTCCCCCAGGGGGTCGCGCTTGCGTTCACGGAGCGCACGGGGGGTGTCTCTACGGGAGGCTGCTCCTCGCTCAACCTGGGGAGTGCCTGCGGAGACGACCCGTCCCACGTGGCCGAGAACCGCCGCCGCGCGCTTTGCGCCCTGGGAGCGGAGTGCTGCGCGGACATGCTCGTGAGCCCGCACCAGGTGCACGGCGACAGGATCGTCACCGTGCGCTCCTCGGACGCGGATGCTGTCCATGCTGCACAGGCTGACGCCGCATCCGGCGCGGATGCGATTGTCTGCACCGCCACCAACGTGCCCGTGCTGCTCTGCTTTGCGGACTGCGTGCCCGTGATTCTCGTGGCCCCTGGCGGCTTTGCCGTGGCGCACTCCGGCTGGCGGGGAACCATCGCGCGGATAAGCGCCAAGGCGGCACATGCCCTTGCGGAGAAGACCGGCTCGCCCGTCTCGCAAGTTCGTGCCTACGTGGGCCCGCACATCGGGCGCGAGGACTATGAGGTCTCTCCCGAGCTCGCCGCGCGCTTCTCGGCGGAGTTTGGGCCTGGCGTAATCTGGGGTGAGCGCAACCTCGACCTGGGGGCTGCCGTCACGGCGGCGCTGGTGGATGCCGGGGTGCCAAGGAGCTCCATCGCCTGCTGCGACGTCTCGACCGCCTCGGCCACCGAGAGGTTCTTCTCGTACCGCGCCGAGCACGGGTCCTGCGGACGGCACGGCGCCCTTGCCGTGATGTGGGGCGAGTAGCGCGGAAGCGCCTGCGTGGGGCGTGGGGTTTCATCAAGGTAATGGGAGCTGGTCTAGATGGATGAGACAGAAGACGAGGGCTATGCGGCGTTTCTCGCCGAGCGCAGGGAGGAGATCCTCCAGCGCATCGCGGAGGCTGCCGCCCGCGCTGGGCGTGACCCGGCGGAGGTGGAGCTTCTCGCCGTCTCAAAGACCGTCGACGTGCCGCAGGTCAACCTTGCCTGGAAGGTGGGATATCGAGCCTTTGGCGAGAACCGTCCCCGGGAACTGGTCCGCAAGCTCAAGGGAATTGCCGCGTACCCCCAGATGGATGGCGCCCGCTTTGACATGATCGGCCACCTGCAAACCAACAAGGTGCGCGAGGTCGTGGGCAATGTGACGCTCATCCACTCGGTGTCGTCGCTCCACCTGGCCGAGGCCATCTCCAAGCGCGGCGTGGGCCACAACGTGACGAGCGACGCACTTCTCGAGGTGAACGTCTCGGGGGAGGAGTCCAAGTCAGGCTTCTCGCCCGACGAGGTCCGCGCGGCGCTCGACGTCATCCTGGCGCTTCCCGCCCTGCGCGTGCACGGCCTCATGACCATGGCGCCGGCGCACGACATGGACGCGGCGAGAAGGACCTTCTCCGGCCTACGCGAACTGCGTGACGAGCTTGCCCGTCGCAGCGGGCTTGAGCTGCCGGTCCTTTCCTGCGGCATGAGCGATGACTTCCCGATTGCGGTCGAGGAGGGCTCCACGATCGTTCGACTTGGCAGAACAGTGTTCGACCCCAGGTACGTTCTGGGTTAATCTGGCAATGGTGCGGGGTGTTGGACCTCGCAAAATGGATGGGGGAATCATGGGCTTCCTCGACAACATCAGGGATCGTTTCCGTAGGGACGACGACTACGACGACTACGAGGACGACTACTACGACGGCGACGACGAGCAGCGCGAGCGCGACCGCGAGCGCGGCTACGGCGACCGCCGCCCCACGGGCAGCGCGACCAAGCTTCTGGGCAACACCTCGCGTCCCGAGGCAGAGAGCGTCTCGGTCTACACGCGCTCTGGCCGCCCGGTGACGCAGAACCCCGCAGCCGGCTATGCCGACCAGCGCGACACGCGTCTGCGCCCCAGCTACGTCGAGCCGCCCGAGCCCACCTATAGGCCCACCTATGAGCCTTCCGCGCCAAGCAGCCCTGCTGCTACCACGGAGATAAACCGCGGCGGCTCCTCCGCGCGCGTGACCTCCGGTCAGCTTCCTCCCTACGTGCTGCGTCCCGTCTCGTACGACGACGTCCAGTCCGTGGTGAGGCGCGTGCGCACCAACCAGCCCGTCATTCTCATCTTCAAGGGCACCAATATCGAGACCGCCAAGCGCATCCTCGACTTCTGCTACGGCCTGAGCTACGGCGTTGCCGGCTCGGTCGAGGCGCTGGGCGACCGCGTCTTTGCGGTGCTGCCGGCGGGCATCGAGCTTACCCAGGGCGACATCGACAAGCTTGTCGCCGACGGCGACCTCGAGGCGTAAGCGCCATGGCCGAGAAGATCGAGCAGGTCATAGGCGTCATTGGCGCAGGCTCCATGGGTGCCGCCATCGCGCGCGGGCTCGTGGCCTCTGGTGCCGCGGCGCCGGCGCACGTTCTTGTCGCCAACCCCTCCGCGGGCAAACTTGCGCCCCTTGCAGAGCTTGGCATCAAGACCTTCACCAGCAACGATGAGCTTCTCGCCCAGGATCCTGATGCGGTTGTGCTGGCGGTGAAGCCGCAGGTGCTGCCTGGGGTCCTCGCGGAGCATACGGAGGGCCTTGCAGGCCGCCTTGTGATCTCAATTGCGGCGGGTGTCTCGGTGGCATCGCTTGAGCGAGCGCTTGAGCACTCCCACGTGGTGCGCGCCATGCCCAACCTGCCCGTGCAGGTACTCTCTGGCGCGACTGCCGTCTGCCCGGGCTCCCGTGCCACCAAGGAGGACCTGGACCTCTCATTGGCGATCTTCTCGGCCCTGGGAAGCGCCGTGGTGCTGCGAGAGGACCAGCTTGACGCCGAAGGCGCCGTGGTTGGCTGTGGGCCCGCGTACGTGGCCCTGCTCGTTGACGACCTCACCCGTGCCGGCGTGGAGCGCGGCCTTCCCGCTGTGGCCTGTCGCGAGCTCGTGCTCTCCACCATGCGCGGCGTGGCGGAGCAGCTCCTGGCGTCGGGCGAGCATCCTCGTGCGTATATGGAGAAAGTGACGTCTCCCGGCGGCACGACGGCCGCGGGTTTGCGGGCGATGGAGTCGGGTATGTTTGAGGTTGCCTGTGCGGGGGTCGACGCGGCATTGCGTCGTACCCGCGAGCTCTCGGAGGCGGCAGGCGACAAGACTACCGACGACTGACAGCGAGGACCACTTGAACTACACGATAGCCAACGTAATTGCCCAGCTCTTCCGCATCTACAACATCCTGATCATCATCTGGTGCGTCCTCTCGTGGATTCCGCGCGGCTCTGGCGTGATCGAGGACTTCCGCGGTGCAATCGGTATGCTCGTGGAGCCGTGGCTTAACATCTTCAGGCGCTTCATTCCGCCGCTCGGCGGTATAGACTTTTCGCCCATTGTGGCGATATTCGCTCTTGAGGCCATAGAGCGCCTGCTTCTGGCTATACTTTTGTAACGTCATTGCCGCTTGGCGGGCGCTGCCCGGGGCGACGAGTCGAAGTGAAAGGGACAAAGATGGCAATCACACCAGCAGATATCGAGCAGCAGACCTTCTCTCCCTCGAAGCACGGCTATGACCCCGAGGAGGTCGACGCCTTCCTCGAGCAGATTTCCAGCGAGGTTGACGCGATGCTGCAGAAGATCGCGGACCTCAAGGGTCGCCTGAACACCGCCGAGCAGCAGCTCTCTGCCTCCCAGGCGCAGGTTGCCAGCCTCGAGGAGCAGCTCAACGCCGCCCCCGAGCGCATGGAGGTTACGACGGTCGCCCCCACCCCCGCGGTGCAGGACGACCTTGCCGCGTCCGAGAGCCAGATCTCTCGCGTGCTTATCGTTGCTCAGCAGAGCGCCGACAAGCTTGTTGCCGACGCTCGCGACAACGCGGAGCGCATCCGCAACGAGGCCGACCAGAAGGCTCGCGAGGTCATTCGCCAGGCACTTGCCGAGAAGCAGAACGAGCTGGACGAGATTGACCGTCTCAAGCAGTCCCGCGAGGACTTCCGCAACGAGTACAAGAAGCTCCTGCAGCACTTTATGGACGACGCGGACTCCGTGTTCCCGCAGCAGCCGCTCTCAACGGCTCCCAACGGCTCTGGTGCGGCGCCTGCGGCGACCCCTGCCGCCCGTCCTGCCGTGAGCGCGCCTGCCGTGCCCGGTGCTTCCGCTGGCTCTATCGCCGCGGGCAACACCTCGTTCCAGACGGACTTCGGCGACCTGGACTAACGGCGCGAGAAACAGCTTTGATGCGATGAGGAGGCCCCAGCGCAGGGGCCTCCTCTTTTTTGTGGGGCGCGTGGCGGCGTCTTTCTCGGCGCGCGTTCTTCTCGCCCGCGCCGGCGGCAGCTCGCAACAAGCTTGAGGGTCGCCGCAACACATTCGATGGTCGCCGCAACACATTCGATGGTTTGGCGCTACACATTCGCATCCGAATCTGTATCCCGTACAGGTCGCCACACATTCGGGTGACGAATGTGTAGCGGCTCAATGCTCGGATAGACACGTCTAGTGGATGCAGACATCAACAATGGTCGCGATATAGCGTCGTATGCCACGTATTAATATTCAGACCTGTCAACTTTGGTCGAAGACCGTTTGCAGGATAGACGGTATCGAGGGAGGAGGGTCAGGGTCACAATGAGTATCTGAAAACAATAGAGCCTCCAATAGGAGGCTCTTGGCGAAGTCAAGCTGCCCCCTACGGGGCGTCCACCTAACGGTAGACATTTTTGGCAAAGCCGTATTTTGACTCGCAGTGCCAATCTGACTGGTAATCAAACTCGTACTTGCGTTCGACGTCTACGAAGTCCTTGCCAGCCACGGTGTACAGCTCGTAGCGGGAGTCCTGCAGCGCGTCGAGCAGCCGCGCCGCCCTGCAGTTGCAGGGCTTCAGGTTCTCGGCCTTGAAGTACTCCACCGACTTGCTGCACTCGTCTACGTGGCTCTGCACCGCGTTCCACTTCTCGGTGGTCCTCGCGTCCTCGGGGAAGTAGAAATCCTTCTTGATGCTTGGGGCCATGAATGCGATTTCCTGGCCGTCGATGGTGTAGGCAGTCTCCTTCATTGCGTTCTCCTCTCATGACTTCTATCTGGTACAATGTGCGTGACACGCCGGACGGGGCGGCATTGCTGGTTGCTGGCCGTCCCGTCCGGCATCGCCTAGCGCTTGGGTCGTTGCCTCGGCCTGGGCGCTTTTTCAGGCGATTGCCCCGTGCTTGGCTTTGGCGGGCGTAGCGTGATTGACACGCTTGTTCGCGTTCCGTCTCTCGCCTTGCCTTGCAGTCGGTATGTCACGCTTGAGACGTGCAATGGACCCTCCTTTCTCTCGCTGGTAGGCGTGTGCCTACCGAGAAACCCGCGCTGCTGCGTGGCCTTCTCGGTAGGTACTTGCTGCTCTAGCCTCTCCACGTCCGGGGTTCGTACCGGCTAGCCGTCATTCATTCGGGCCTTCGTGGTGTCCTATGTCGTTTTGGAGCAGTGCCAATCTGACTGGTAATCAAACCGTGGACGAGTCCGCCGCCGACGCCTTCTCGTTTTGGAGCAGTGCCAATCTGACTGGTAATCAAACGCCGATTACCAGAACCAGTAACTACCCGTGGTTTTGGAGCAGTGCCAATCTGACTGGTAATCAGAACAGGAGCATGACGGCAGCAGCCTTGGTTCCATACAATGCGCCAGTATGCCCTACATGCAACTTCTATCCTAGAGGTGAGACATGACAATACCAATCACGTTAAGGCTTCCAGATGACCTTGCGAAGAGGTATGACCGCCTAGCGAAGGAGACGGGAAGGACCACGTCTTACTACATGACTGCTGCCCTGTCGGACTCTATAGACCAGCTTGAGTACGAGTATGGGATTCTCAAGCAGGTAGAGGACTTTCGCGCTGGGCGGCTTGAGACCTACAGTCTCGACGAGGTTAGAGAAATGCCAAAGCCAGATGCCTAGAATCTAAAGATGGCCATCAGGGAAACTTCGCAACTAGCGTCGATGAAGACCCGCTGTGGTAGCTATGCTCGCCGTTGGGTTGCCCGATGCAAAGATTAGGCTGATGCCCTGACGGCTGATTACAGTCACACGACCTACAAGGTCGCAAGTAGTCTCCTCCTGGCGTTCGATCTGTAGGTGGCATAAGAAAGACTTCGATATCCGTTTTCTTTACAAGCAATGAGTGCGAAATTGGTCTGTGCAACCGTGACCATGCTCTGACAGCATTAATCTCACAACCAACCACCTAGCTCCGGCAGTCCGCGCCAGAATCGCTTGGGCATCCAGGAGGCACGCAGGTCATACCCGCGGCTGGCGGCTCCTCTCCCCGGCAGCTCCATAGCGCGATAGAATCGCTGCCACAGCGCCTGGACAAGCCGTTCTCTCTCGTCTGTCTCGTCCACGCGCGCGACAAGCGTGGCGGCGGTGTCCTCATCGAGACCCACGACGGCGCAGGCGGCATCGCCTGGCTCGTGGAAGATGGCAACCAGGTGCCCAGGATCAACCACCACAAAGCGGTCCTCCCGCATCCGACGCGCAAAGTGCGTGCCCACCAGCGGTAGCGTGTTCTCGTTGGGCTCGAAGACCGAGACAAAGGTCCCATCGGGGAGGCGAGCAAAACGCACAAACTGGCGTGTGTGCTCGCACTCCGAGGAGACACGCTGCACCAGCTTGGCAAACGCCAGCGCCTCTGGTGCCGCAACGTCCTCGTAGAGACGCTTTCCCTCCGAGAAGCCCAAACGCAGGTAGCGATGGACCACCTCGGGCATGTCGCTCTCGTCAGACGCACAGGCGAGAACGACGCGCCGTGCGCAGGTGGTACCGCAGCGCTTCTCGAAGCCTGAGAACACCCGCTTGGCTAGTGCCACAACGGAGTCATCATCCTCGTCTTCAAGCGTCACGATCTTCTCGCCTAGGCGTACCTGAGCTTCATCCGTGGCAACCAGCCGCACGCGATGTGGCTCGGCGTGTGCGAGGTATGTTACGCCCACGGCCGCAAGCACAGATTCCGTGGTGCGCTCGCAGCACACGGCAACGGCCTCGCCGCCTGCGAGTGCGGAGAACACCTCTGTCTTCGCTTGCTCGACGGCACTGCCTGCCGCAGCGGCCTCGCGCGTGCTAGAACAAGCTAAGCTGCCCCTCTGCCTGGCGTCTGGTTGCGTTGTACTTGCTCCCCGCGGCATCGCTCACCACCCTCTGCCTTATGAGTTCCGGATCGAGCGGCGCAGCAAGGTCTCGCTTGCCGCCGCACGTCACGAAATAGCGCGCCCGCTTGAATGCAACGCCAAGCCCCTGCAGGTCATCCACACAGAGGCGTCTGGTTCGCCTGGCTGCGAGGATGCGCCTTGCCCCAACTGGCCCAATGCCGGGAACGCGCAGCAGCGTCTCGAGCGATGCGTCCATGACCTCGACGGGAAATGCGTCCATGTGCGCGAGCGCCCAGGCAAGCTTTGGGTCCACATCGAGGTCGAGCCAGGGGCGGCTGGGCGTTGCCAGCTCGTCTGGCGTGAAGGCGTAGTAGCGCATGAGCCAGTCTGCCTGGTAAAGGCGGTGCTCGCGGCGCAAGGGCACGGGCGTCTCGCGATCTGGCAGGCGACTGTCCTCGACCATGGGCATGTATGCCGAGAAGAAGATGCGCTTGAGCCCGTAGTGGTCGTACAGCGACTTCGAGAGCTGCAGGATGTGGTTGTCGTCCTCGGGGGTGGCACCCACAATGATCTGCGTGGACTGACCTGCCGGCACAAACTTGCGCAGCGCGTTGGGAACAGCGCTCGTGGGCCGTCCAAGCGTATAGCGCGCCCCAACCGAGGTGACCTGCATTCCCTCGGATACGTGGCTGCTCTTTCCCCTGCGACTTCTCGCCAGCGCCTTCTTGCCGGCGGGGGAGTCTAGGAGCGCCTGCTCCTCCGCGTGGCGTGTGGTGGCAATCTGCGCCATGGGGGCCATGACGGAACGGGCATCCTTGTCCGGGCAGAGCGAGGCGAGAGACGCCCTGCTGGGAAGCTCCAGGTTCACGGAGAGCCTGTCTGCAAGGCGCCCCAGGCGGTCCACAAGCTCCGGAGAAGTGCCGGGAATCACCTTTGCGTGCACGTAGCCGTTAAAGCGAAACTCCCCGCGCAGCGCCTTAAGGCAGGCAATCATGCGCTCTGTGGTGTTATGCGGGTTTCCCAGAACGGCTGACGAGAGGAACAAGCCCTCGATGTAGTTGCGCTTGTAGAAGTCCACCGTGAGCTCGGCCAGCTCCCGCGGCTCGAACGTTGCCCTGGGACAGCTGGCTCCGCGACGGTTGACGCAATATGCGCAGTCATAGCTGCAGGCGTTTGACATGAGCACCTTGAGCAGCGTGATGCAGCGCCCGTCTGCCGAGAAGGAATGGCAGAGCCCGCTTGCGCAGACATCGCCCACCATGCCCTCGCGCGGTCCGCGCGTGACGCCGGACGAGGTGCACGCAGCGTCAAAGCGCGCCGCCTCGGCGAGAATCCCCAGCTTGGTGAGCTTGTCCATGGCACCTCCCGGATGACTCGATAACAGAACGAATGTTCCATGACAGTCTACATCACCCCCATGACTAGCACAAGTGTTCTAAGATGATGTCATAGCGACGTGCAGCCTTGAATTACGTTCCGCTTCGACTTCACGGTTTCGTCGTCACTGCCATGAATCAATGCCCCTATCTAACTGGCTTTTCTTAAATCTGTGACAGCTGTCTGCCTGTGAGTGATCCGAAGAATGGCAGAGAAGTGCAAGCACGTCCTGCTACCCTCTCCGACAACCGAGGAAAGGGGCTGGCATGGGGCTGTACTTGGGACATGAGTCGGCATTGCGATATTGGCTTACAAAAAGGGGAGACGAGTGTCTCCCCGATTGTTCGCCCGATACGAGCCTCGCTCATGCGACGGCAAATAAAGGCGAGATCATCTCGAGCCCACTGCCGTTTGGATGTTCTGAAGAACGTCCGCTCCACCTGCTCCTGCCAGGCAAGGGTGGGCGAAGGTCAAATCCTGGGGTGCGGGAGCATCAACTCTCGTCCGTATTGCCCAGGGGTTCCTTTCAATCGTTGGCGGGTACGGTTAGGGTGGCGTCTCCCGAGCTCACCTATCTATTGATGGCTCAGAGCCGGGGCATTCAGGAGCTTGCCGTCATTGGGTGCTATCTCTGTGGGGGATTCTCTATCTCGGATGAGGGGAGGGGCTACACTGGGCCTCGAGATCCCCTTGCTACTCCAGAGAACTTATCGGCATTCCTGGATCTCATGCCTGGGGCATATGGGCTCAACAAGGCACGCCGTGCTCTGCGATATGTTGTTCCAAACACGGCATCACCAATAGAAACCCTGCTTGCGCTAACGAGCTCGCTCCCTCCAATGCTGGGCGGGAGGACGATGCCTCAAGTGGCTGCGAACCAGCGAATTGTTGTACCGGAAAGGCTGCAGAATCTGATGGCGACTGATGAGCTGTTTGGTGACCTGTACTATGCGTCGGTGAAGGGAGACATCGAATACGACAGCTACGACTTCCATACAGGCAGATATCGCCTCGATCATACGAGCACGCGTCGGAACGTAATCGAAGCAGCGGGGATAAAAGTGGTTTCTGCGACGTGGGGGCAGATAAAGACGTTCGGGCTGTACCAAGACTTTTGGTGGCTCGTTGAGAACAATTTTGGGATTAGACATAAAACATTTAATAAAAAGCAGCTGTTAGCTCAAGAGGCACTATATTGCATGCTTACAAACCCGCAGTTTCAGCTCTTTTGATGCCAGCCGTTCGGGTGCTGGAAGAGGGGCCCTCTGCATGAAAATCGACATTGACGGCCCATTTCCGGCGAACCATCGAGTACGAATGTACTAACTTTTTGAGGAACAGCAGGTAGAAAAATGGCACTCACGGGGTGATACTAAGCGAAGTCCCGAATTTGGGCCGTCAAAGTCGATTTTTGCGCAGTGCCTCACTCCGGAGGCTAGGCAATCCTTGAGATTCGGGAAGTGCCTGTCAATAGACTTGCTTGGATGCATCGAAGGGCTGCCGGTTGCTCATCCTGAGCAAATAGTGCGAAGTGGGCCTATGAGCCGGGTTCTGTCGTGGACGATCATTTATCTACGAACGCCGTTGCCGGCGCCCTCTAGCGCGCAACCCGAGCGCGGTGCGGGCCACACCATAGCGCTCCTATTTGCGTTTGCTCCGGAAGGGGCTTGCCAAGCCGCCGTGTTGCCACGACGCTGGTGGTCTCTTACACCACCGTTTCAGCTTTTCTCTCACCCGCCGAGGCGGGCAGCGGGAGTCTTCTTTTCTGCGGCGCTTTCCGTCGGGTCACCCCGCCTGGCCGTTAGCCAGCTTCCTGCCCTGTGGAGCCCGGACTTTCCTCATGGCCTGCGGCAAGCCGCCGGCCCCGCGATCGTCTGACCCACTTCGCAGGGGAGATTCTAGCACGATGGCGCCTGTCGTCGTGCAGCGCAATTACAATGACGGGGTATCCTGCACAAGGTATGTATGCACGAGGGGCGCAGCGCCCGGGGGGAGGTCGTTTGCATGGGGATCTTTGACAGGCTCTCGCGCGGGAGGCGCACGGCGACGGAGGTACCCCGTGCCATTTCCGCCTCTGCGGAGCCTGGCGGTGTTCTCGCTCCGGTTGATGGCGTTGCAACGCCGCTCTCCCAAGTGTCTGATCCAGTCTTCGCACAGGGGATGCTGGGTCCGGGTATGGCCGTCAAGCCCTCCGGAAACGTCATATATGCGCCGGTCGCGGGCACAGTCACGTCTGCCGTGGATACCGGGCACGCCCTGGGGCTCACCTCTGGCGACGGCATGGAGGTGCTCATCCACATTGGTGTCGACACCGTCGAGATGCGCGGTGATGGCTTTAACGTGCTGGTCGAGAAGGGTGACCACGTTGAGGCTGGTGCGCCACTCATCACGTTTGACGTCGAGAAGATTCGTGCCGCCGGGCATGATGATATGGTGATGGTCTCTGTGATGAACGCATCTGGCAAGGCTATGCCTGCCGTGGCCGCGGGCGTGCGGGTTCGCGCAGGGGAGCCCCTCTTTAGCCTGGAAGGTAGGGCATAACGGTGGGGGAGACGTTACGGTCCGGCTATCTCACTCTTACGAATGGCGCCGAGGTCACGGGCGAGTTCGAGGACCGTCGCAGCCGCTTTATCGCGCAGCTTGTGCATGTGTCGAGCGAGGCCGAGGCAAACGCCTTCATCGAGAAGGTGCGCTCGCGCCATCATGACGCCCGACACAACGTGCCGGCTTGGGTTCTTGCGGACGGTCGGGAGCGCTGCTCGGACGATGGCGAGCCAAGTCGCACGGCAGGCATGCCTACTCTCGAGGTGCTCCACGGTGCCGGCCTTAGGGATGTGTGCTGTGTGGTGACCCGCTACTTTGGTGGGACGCTCCTTGGGCCTGGCGGCCTTGTTCGAGCCTATACGGCGGCCACGCAGGCGGCGGTTGAGGAGGCCCATGCGACAGGCGTCATCGTCGAGATGACGCTGGTGACGCGCGTAGTGGTGCAGATTCCATACTCAGCCTACGATCGTCTCACGCGCATGGTGGCAGATGCCGGCGGACGCGTGCGAGACTCCGTATTTGCCGAGGACGTGCAGCTTACCTGCGCTTTCCATACGGGGGACGAGGAGGCCTTTGTCGCCGCGGTGACCGACTTTGCCAACGGCGATGACATCTGCCACGTGGGAGAGCCGGGCTTCGCCGAGTTCTAGTATGCACAGAAGCGCCCCTTGGCCATGCGGCCGAGGGGCGCAGTTGAATCGATTGGGTGTGGCAGGCTGCGAAATTGGCTCAGAACCTAAGGCCAAGCCCGTCGAGGTAGCCCTCTAGCTCCTGTGCGCTTGTGAACTGGTGTGCCTGCATGCCGGCGACCCTGGCACCCGCCACGTTGTCCGCGTTGTCGTCCACAAAGAGGCAACTTGCTGGATCAAGGCCATAGCGCTCGCAGAGCACCAGGTAGATTGCTGGATCTGGTTTCATGATGCGCTCGAACGCCGAGACTACCCAGCCGTCCATATGAGGGAAGGAGGGAATGCGGTCTTTCTGTCTCCAAAAGCGCGTGCCCGCGTTGGAGAGCACGTAGCAGCCATACCCCGCGGCGTGCAGCCGCTCGACAACGGCGTTTGTCTCCACGAAGACGGGTTGGTGCTCGTGCCAGTGCACCATGCACTCGTGCAGGTTGGGCCAGAGCCGCTGGGGAAGCCTTGCCTGGGCCATGCGCTCGATGGTGTCCTCGCTTATGGCACCTGCGTCGAGCAGCGGCCACGCGGGGCTCGCGAAGAGCGCCGCGTTGAGTGCCGCGGCGTCCTCCTCGTTGGCAGTGAAGACGTGCGAGAACAGCGGACCATTGAAGTCGAGAAGCACGCCGCCCATGTCAAAGACGATGTTTCGAACGGGGGTGTCCTGTGATGTAGCCATATCTCCTCCAATGGTCCGCACTGTCCGCATTGCGTGCGAGAAACCTCGCAGCCCTACGACCTCACGCCGAGACCGGCCGCAACGCCGTCCCATGGCTCGACGTCGACTGCCTCCGTCTTGTCCCACAGCTCGAGGACGTCTGCGGGGACGAACTTGCGCATGACCGTCACGGCGCCGCCATAGGTGCGGAACCAGTCGGCGCTCATGTAGAGGTAGCCGTCCTTGCAGGAGTCCTTGCCCCAGCTGTTCTCGACGCGCCAGGCAACGGGCTTGCCCGCGTCGTCCAGCTCCACGCCCTGGAAGGTCATGGCGTGGGTGAGGGAGGTCTCGCGCACGTCGAGCATGTCCTCGCGGCTCATCTTGAGGCCAACGCCAAAGAGGCCCTCGAGGTCGAGGCCGTCGGTTGCCAGTACGCCGGGGAAGTCCTCGATGTGGCGCGGGAACTCCTGCATGACGTCGGCGTCCATGCCCACGGGCACGCCCGCCTTGAGACTGGCGATGGCGGCCTGCTCCAGCACTTCCTGCGACATGTTGAGGAAGCGGTTGGGGGTGCCGCCAACCATGGGCTCCTCGAGCAGGACGTGCCACGCCGTCTTCCAGGGGCGAGAGCCACCTGGCATGCAGACCAGCTGCACATAGTCATTGGGGTCGAAGGGAACATAGCGCTCGGCGAACTCGCGCGGGGTGATGCCGGCGTCGCGAAGCAGCATACGGGTGTCCTTCTCGGCATCCTTGGCGTCTGCGGCGGCTTCCTTCTCGGGGTCGTCCTTGGGGAGGATTGGCGTGAGCTTTGAGGCGTCTACCTTGGCCTTCTTGCCAACCTTGACCTCAAGGTCAAAGGTCGCGGGCGGCTCGCCCAGGCACACGGAGAGCATGCGGTAGACGTCGGCCATGCAGGCGTCCTTCTTGGCAGCAAGCTCGTCGGCGCTGGCGCCCGCGCGATGAGCACGGCGAATGTCCGCGGCGGCACGGCGCAGCAGTCGATCGAGCTGGGCGTCCATCTCGGCGGAGCTCTTGGTGCAGGCCGTCTCGGGCATCACGTCCTTGGGGACAAGGCCCCACTTGGCAATGAGGTCCATGGCCTCGAAGTAGTAGCCGCCGTCGCTCATGCCCCACTCGAGCACGTGGTCAAGCTCTCGGTCGTTGTCAGGGCGGTCGACCAGCGCAATCACGTGGTCGAGCATGGCGTTGGCCTTCTCGAGCTTGTCGTAGAACATGCCAAATGCCTGCGAGAACTCAAAGGAGTCCACGTCGAGCAGGTTCATCGTGGCAGCGCGAGCTACGTTGAAGGCCGAGAACATCCAGCAGCGGCCGCTCTGGCGCTGGTTGGTGACCTCGCCGGTGCGCTTGATGGAGACGCCGTAGGTGTCGTGGTAGGTCCGCATGCGTGTGTAGTCGCGCGCGGCGGCCATCACGTTCATGGAGGTCACGGCGTTTCTCGCAACGCGGTTGGCGCGCTCGGCCCCAAAGGCCGCCCCCTGCTCGCGCGCCCAACTCGTATCAATACTTCCCATGTGGTTCCTTCCCGATGAGACAAAGGGACAGTCCCTTTGTCTCATTCATTCTTGTTGTTACGCCAACGAGCCCATGGGGTCCCATGGCGCAAGCACAGTGGGCTCCTCGGTCTCGTAGGTATGGCGCTCCTCCTCGGTGAGGTACTTCTTGTCAACAACGACCTGGTAGACGTACTCGTCAAACCATGCGTCGGACAGCGTGTCAAAGCCGTCGCGCCCGTGGTCCTTGCCCCAGGAGTTCTCCACCTTCCAAAGCGTGGGCTCGCCCTTCTCGTCCAGGCGCACGCCCTCGAGCACCATGGCGTGGGTCATGAGGCTCTCGCCGTAGTCCAGGCGCTCGGCCTTGTCCATGTTGCCCTCCACGGGGAAGCCAAAGAGTGCGTCCACGTCGAGCGCCGCGGTGTCCATGATGCCCTCGTCGCGCAGGTAGCTCTGGATAACGTCGCAGCCAAACCACACGGGCAGGTTGTCCCTGAGCTGCGCGATCGCCACGCGCTTGAGCTCTGTGGGCGGGAGGTTGAGGTAACGCACGCCGTGGTCCTCGAAGACGTTGCCCAGCCTGCTCACGGTGTAGGTGTGGCCAAAGGGCTTGTCGGCCGTGGGCGCGCTGATGAGCGACACATAGGCGTCCACGTCCATGTCAACTGCGGTCGAGAAGAACTCCTTGGGCGTGAAGGTGCCGGTGAGCACGAGCTTGTCGTCCTTGTCGCGCAGGCGCACGGGGAAGCTTGCGGGCGGCTCTCCCAGACAGACGGCCAGCAGGTGGTAGACCTCGTCCATCATCTCCTTCTTCATGGAGCGCAGGTCGGCCATCTCGACGCCGGCCTCGTGGCTCTGGCGCAGGCGCTTGGCAGCACCGCGCAGGTAGCGCGTGAGGTAGCGGTCCATGTCGCTGGTGTTTCTCGAGCAGGCGGTCTCGGGCATGGCCTCCTTGGGCACCACGCCGTACTTCTTCACGAGGCTGCGGAACATATCCCACTGCCCGCCGTCGCCGATGGGGTCGGTGAGCAGGAACGACACCAGGCGGCCGTCGAGAGGCTCGTCAAGTGTGTCGAGGATGTTCTCGAGGAACCAGTTGCTCTTCTCGAGCTTGTCCCAGAAAAGGGGATAGGCCTGCGAGAGCTCGAAGGTCTTGAGGTTGTACTTCTTGATGACGCGGTAGCGCATGGTGTTGAGGCTTGCGAACATCCAGCAACGGCCGGAGCGCTCCTGGTTGCACCTCTCGCCCTGCGTGACCTCGATATCGAACCCCAGCGCGTTTGTGGCGACGCCCTCGGGGCGGCGCGCGGCGGCGCGGATGCCGCTGGCGGTGACGGCGTTCTTTGCGACGGCGTTCACGCGCTCGGACGAAAAGTTCTCGTGCGAGGCAGCGAGGTCGTCAGCGGTGATGCTGGTCAGGTCGTCCATCTTTCCTCCTGATGTTTCATGGTTTGCGCAACATATTCCGCATCGAAGCATATCACGCGTGCGTACCTGACGGACACGGCGCGAGACCATGGCAGCATCGACGTTCTCGTGAACAACGCCGCCGGCGTCGGCCTCAAGGATGGTCGCGTGGACGAGATTTCGCTTGAGGACTGGGACGCGATGTTTGCCTCCGGCGTCCGTGGCACTTTCTATGCGATCAAGGCGGTCCTGCCGTACATGCGCGCCGCGGGCGGCGGCTCGATTGTGAACATTGGGTCCATGGCGTCCATCTCGGGTGACCTGGGCTCCACTGCCTATGCCTGCAGCAAGGCGGGCGTGGACATGCTCACCTCCTCCGTGGCCCTGCAGTATGGCAAGGAGAACATTCGCTGCAACTGCGTTCGACCGGGGCTTATCGTGACCCCGCAGAACGAGGCGCACGTTCCGCAGCAGCTCAAGGACGTCTTCCTGAGCAACATCGAGGTCAATCGCTACGGAAGCCCCGCGGACATCGCGCATGCGTGCACGTACTTTGCCTCCGACGAGAGTGGCTACGTTACCGGACAGGTTATCAATGTGGATGGTGGCTTGAACTCGCACGCCCCCACTGTGGCTCAGTTCCGCTCGGCCGGATCGAGGACCTGGTAGATGCCTAAGAGTGAACCTGGTGAGGCCGGCGTGGCGAACGCCGGCCTCTCGCCTACGTACCGCATGCGCGTTGCCTTCGAGGGTAAGATTGTGGCGCCGTACCGAGATACGTATCGTGGGGAGCTCGGTCAGGCGCAGGTGGAGCTGCTGGAACTGCTGTACATGCGCGGCACTATGCACCAGTATGAGCTGGTAAACGAGCTGCGCACCTCTAAGCAGCACGTTTCGAAAATGACCTCACGGCTGGAGCAGATGGGCTATGTCGCGAGGAGCGTGGATGACGCTGACGCGCGAGGCCACGTTGTTGTGTTGACCGATGCCGGCCACGCGTATGTCGGTCGGCACATCGCGGAAGGCTCCAAGCGGGCGCGCGAGTTGTATTCGCATCTAAGCGATACGGAACGCAGGGAGCTCGACCAGGCAATGCTCACGGTTGCCCGGCTGCTCGAGAAGGCATAGAGGGTGGGCGTGCGTGCGTCGCTCTGCTCCATAACCTCACACGTGTTGTTTCTTATTTTATTATTTCTGGTGTACAACTGGGATTTTCTTGCCATTGATAAAACAAGAAACAACACGTGTGAGGTTCTTTGGCCAAACGGCAAACGGCCATTTCGCCGACGCGCTATACTCGGCGAGAAAGAAACCCAACGCCCAGAGCAGGGAGGATGCGCATGCGGACCGTGCGAGTCGTACCCGCATACCCCGTGCCGGACTATGGCCTGCGTGTCCTGCGCGCACTCGAGGACGCTGGCTTCGAGACGTGGGTCGTTGGCGGCTGGGTGCGCGACGCGCTTCTCGGCGCGCCGATGCATGACGTAGACGTGACGACCTCCGCACCCTGGCAGGAGACCGAGCGCGTGCTTCGCGCTGCAGGCATCGAGGTGCACGAGACGGGCACTGCCCACGGCACCGTGACCGCCGTGATAGACGGACAGCCCGTCGAGGTGACAACCTATCGCGTCGAGGGCACCTACTCGGATCGCCGCCACCCCGACGAGGTGCGCTTTGTCCGGGACGTGCGAGAAGACCTTGCGCGGCGCGACTTTACGGTGAATGCCATGGCCTACCACCCGGATCGCGGGCTTCTCGACCTCTTTGGCGGGCGAGAAGACCTTTCGCGCGGGGTGGTGCGCGCGGTGGGGGATCCGTACCGGCGTTTTGAGGAGGACGCGCTGCGCGTTCTTCGTGCTGTGCGCTTTGCCTGTCGTCTGGGGTTTGAGGTCGAGCCACGCACGCAGGCAGCGCTTGTGGCGTGTGCCCCAGAGCTTGACGGAATTGCGCGCGAGCGCGTGGGTCAGGAGATGGACGGCATCGTTGCCTCCGGGCACGTCTCGTGGGCGCTGAATAACGAGTTCGACGTGCTTGCCCGAGCCGTGCCCGCGCTCATTCCCATGCGGGGCATGGACCAGCGTAGTCCCTACCACGCCTACGATCTACTGGAGCACACCGCTCGCGTGTGCGCCGGCGTCGAGGCGTTTTCCGGCGGCGCCCCCATGCAGGCGCTCAGGTGGGCGGCGCTTCTCCACGATGCGGGCAAGCCCATGTGCGCGTCCGTCGACGAGAATGGCCGTGGGCACTTTCGCGATCACCAGCGCGCGGGCGCAATCCTCTGCAAGGATGCGCTCCTCGGGCTTGCTCTACCGCACGAGGTTGCTGACCGAGCGGCAGCTCTCGTTAGGTATCACGACCGACATCTCTCGGCTTCTCCGGCTGGCGTGCGTAGGCTCCTGCGGCGGCTTGACCAGGCGCGGCCCGGCGAGGCGCCTGCGCTTGCCTACCAGCTGCTCGACCTGCAGCGCGCCGATGCCATCGCAAAGGCGTGGCCCTGTGCTCAGCGTGCGGTTGAACTGGACGTGTTTGAACGAGCCCTCTCTGGGGAACTTTCGCGCGGGACGGCGTTTCGTGTGCGCGACCTGGCGGTTGGCGGGGGAGACGTGATGCGCGCGCTGGGCGTTGCCCCTGGGCCCGAGGTGGGCCAGGCACTCTCGGCGCTCCTTGACGATGTGATCTACGGACGTGTCGAGAACAGCCGGGAAGCCCTTCTCGCTTGGCTATATGAGAAGCGCTAGCGCAGACATTTTTGCAGGTAAGGGCTGGTTGTGCGCATTAATCTTGCGAGACGAGAAAAAAGTTCAAATTGAGGCTTGCAAAGACGTTGGGTATGCCGTAAAGTATCTTCTCGCGTTGAGACAGGACAGACATTAATTGGGATGTCGTCTAGCGGTAGGACAGCGGATTCTGGTTCCGTCAACGGGAGTTCGATTCTCTCCATCCCAGCCACTGTCCTCACAACTGAATATGGCCCGTTCGTCTAGCGGCCTAGGACGCCGCCCTCTCAAGGCGGAGATCAGCAGTTCGAATCTGCTACGGGCTACCAAGAAACCGCAGGTCATCGGCTATGCCGGTGGCCTGTTTTCGTGTCAAAAGGAACAGGGCTCGTACACTTGGCGCCCAATGAATCTTTGCTTGGGGTCCCAAGGCCTGTCTCTCGGCGCGCTCTATGAAGAAATGCCCTCCCCGGCGCACAGTCTCTGGTGCCGTCACAGCACCCAAGTGCCCCACGTCGGCTCTGGCCCCTATGCGCATGCGCCGCAGGCGCCGCATCCTCCACGCGCCGTGGGTGTGGCAGCAAGCCCGCCCTCTGCTGTCTCGCGCAGCGTTGGCGGAAGCGCTGCCCCAACTGATGCCATCGCATCCACGACCTCGTCAAACGGAATGGGGCATCCCACGCCCGAGAGCGCCAGCTGTGCCGAGCTCATCGCGCACGCCACGCCCATCGCGTTTCTCGCCTGGCAGGGGAACTCCACCATGCCGCCCACGGGGTCACAGACCAGCCCCAGCGTGTTCGCAATCGCAAGCGACGCAGCATCCAGGCACTGCGCGGGCGTGCCGCCGAGAATCTCCACCAAGGCGCTTGCGGCCATGGCAGAAGCTGTGCCAACCTCGGCCTGGCAGCCGCCCTCGGCGCCCGCGACCGTCGCGTTGGTCGAGACAAGCGCCCCCACGGCGGCGGCGTTCCACAGCGCGCGCCTGATGGCGGCATCCTCCGCGCCCGTGGCCTCTGCGCAGGCGAGAAGCGCTCCGGGCACCACGCCCGCGCTTCCGGCCGTGGGAGCGGCCACAATGACGCCCATCGTGGCCGAGCGCTCGAGCGTTGCCATGGCAAACGCCGTCGCTCGCGTGAGCGCGGTTCCCAAAAGTGCCCCAGCAAGTCCGTCCCCGCCTGCGCAGGCAGCAACACTTGCTGCCTGCCCGCCGAGGAGCCCGCCCAGCGATGCCTTGGGCCGCGCGATGGCCTCGGTCGTCTCGCTGCGCATGACCTCGAGCACGCGGGCCATGGCGGCGTCGGGGGAGTGGGGACCGGTCGAGTCACCAGCAAGCTCCGCCTCGCGTGCGCGCATGAGCTCGCCAATCGAGAGCTGTCGTGCGCCGCAGGCGGCAAGCAGCTGCGACCCGCTTGCAAACGAAAGACCTGACTCCACGGGTGCGCTTGCGCCGGCCGCGCCGGGAACGTTTACCTGCGTAGCAAACTCAACATGGTCGGTTGCGCCGAGAAGCTCGAGGAGGCGTGCCCCCACGGGCTCATCTACCTCGAAGACCGTGTACGCCTTGCCGCCGCGCTCCTCCCGGAAGGTGCTCATGGTGGCTATGTTCACGTTGGCCGTCGAGAGCGTCCGCGTGAGCGCCGCAAGCACGCCGGGCAGGTCGCGGTGCTCAACGAAGATGGTGGGCATGTCGCCGGCGATGCTCACGCGAACGCCATCGATGCTGCTTACGCGTACGCGCCCGCCGCCAAGCGACTCGCCGGTGACCGAGATGGAAGACCCGCCCTCGCACTCCATGCGAATCTCGACAGTGTTGGGGTGAAGCCCCTCGTCACGGCCCCCTTCGGTGATGGTAAAGCCGAGGCCGGCCTCCCGAGCCAGCTCGAAGGAGCGCCTCACGCGGATGTCTGCCGGTCCAAGCCCCAGAATGCCAGCGACAAGCGCGCGGTCTGTCCCGTGGCCCAGGTGCGTGCGCGAGAACGAGTTGTACAGGACAAAGTCCACGTGGCAGATGGGTGCGGGCGCAAGCGAGCGCGCTACCAGTGCAATTCTCAGCGCGCCTGCGGTGTGTGAGGAGGACGGACCCACCATGATGGGGCCAAGCACCTCGAACGCTGACATCGTGACCATCGTCGCTCCTCTCGCCTCGAACCCATTCTTGTCCACGCATTGCCGCCGGCAGCGGCGCCGATAAGAGCGCGCCCGGGGCGAGTGACCGCTCCGGGCGCACCGGTCCTACTCTGCTGCGATACCCTCCGCGCGCCTGAGTCGCGCGAGCGTGCAGTCACGCCCGAGAAGCTCGAGCGACTCGCCTAGCGGAGGCGAGACCTGGTTGCCACAGGCGGCTACGCGTACGGCCCCAAAGAACTTGCGCTTGGAGGCACCAAGCTTCTCCGGCAGTGCCTCGAGCGCGGCGTTGATGGCGTCGGCGTGCCACGCGGCACTGTCAAGCGCCTCGAGCGCCTCGGTCGCAGCGGTCACAAAGCCGCGAGCGCCGGCCTTGGCCAGGTTCTTCTCGACGGACTTCTCGTCCAGCTCGACCTCGTTGCCCTGGTAGAGGAAGCGAGCCTTCTCTACCACGTCTGGCGCCACCACGGTGCGGGGCTTCAAGATGGAGGAGAGCAGGTCGTACCAGGCGTCATCGTGCGCCAGGTCGCCCTCGGCAGCCTCGAGACCCGCGGCGCGAAGCTCCGGCACAAGCACGCGCTCGGAGAACTCGTGGTCGCTCATGGCCAGGTAGTAGGCCTGGTTGATGGCATCGAGCTTCTTGGGGTCAAACGTCGAGGGGTTCTTCGAGACGTGGTCGAGCGAGAACTCGCGTGCCAGCACGTCGCGCGGCACGATGGTGGTCTCGCCGTCGAGCGACCAGCCGAGAAGCGCCAGGTAGTTCACGAAAGCGTCGGAGAGGTAGCCGGCGTCGCGGTACTCCTCGACCGAGGTCGCGCCGTGGCGCTTGGAGAGCTTCTTGCCGTCTGGCCCCAGAATCATCGAGATGTGCGCGAAGGTGGGCACGGGTGCACCCAGGGCCTCGTAGACCATGATCTGGCGCGGCGTGTTGGAGAGGTGGTCGTCGCCACGGATGACGTGCGTGATGCCCATCATGGCGTCGTCCACCACGGTGGCAAAGTTGTAGGTGGGGGTGCCATCGGAGCGGAAGATGATGAAGTCGTCCAGCTCGCGGGCGTTGAAGGTCACGTCACCGTGGACCGCGTCGTGCACTACCACGTCGCCGCGGTCGAGAGGGACCTTGATGCGCAGGGTGTAGGGCTCGCCCGCGTCGATGCGGCGCTTGGCCTCGGCGGGGTCAAGGTCGCGGCAGGTGCGCTGGTAGCCCTGGAAGGGGTCGTGGCGCGCCTCTGCGGCGGCCTTGTCGGCCGCGAGCTTCTCGGGCGTGCAGAAGCACGGATACGCCTTGCCCTCGTCCCACAGGCGCTGTGCGGCGTCGCGGTAGAGCTGCATGCGGTCGGTCTGGCGGTAGGGGCCGTAGTCGCCGCCCACCTCGGGGCCCTCGTCCCAGTCGAGTCCCAGCCAGCGCATGGCGCGCAGGATGATCTGAGTGTTCTCCTCGGTCGAGCGGGTTGGGTCAGTGTCATCGATGCGCAGGATGAAGGTGCCGTGGTTCGCGCGGGCAAATGCCCAGTTGTAGATTGCGGTGCGAGCGCCGCCCACGTGGAGCTTGCCGGTGGGGGAGGGCGCAAAGCGCACGCGCACGTGTCTGTCTTCTGCCAAGGTGGTGCCTCTCGTTAGTCTCTTGCTGCCGTGCATTCAGCGTCCCAGTATAGACGCAGCCGTCCGTCGCGTGCCACGCGGCCGCGGCCGTTGCCTACATGATCTTTGTGGACTCGAGCTTCTCGTTGATCCAGTTGTTGAGACGCACGACCGGCTTGCGCAGCAGCAGTCCCAGGATAAGAGAGAGCACCACGTAGATGCCCAGGATCGACATCTCGATTGCCCAGGTGAAGCCATAGAACCCACCGATGCACTCGTGCAGGGCGGCAATCCCGTGCACAAAGGGGAGCGTGGGGTAGAAGGTCTGGAATGCCTTGGGCAGCATCTCCACCGGGAAGGTGCCGCCGGAGCCCGCAACCTGGATCACCAGCAGGAACACGCAGATGGCCTTGCCCACGTCGCCAAACGATACCGTGAACGCGTACATGATGTTCACGAAGACCACCGACATGAGGCAGCACGTGAGCACAAACACCACCATGTCAGCGCACTGCACGCCCAGGTAGAAGAGGTCTCCAAACGAGACAAGCAGAGCCTGGAGAATGCCCAGCAGGTCAAAGAGGAGAAGCCTCCCCAGGTAGCCGTGGCGCGGGCGGGCGTTTGCCTCGGCAAGTTCGGCGTCCGAGACCTGCGCCTTGCACATGGCGACAAGGACGACGGCGCCCACCCAAAGCGCAAGCGTGGTGTAGAAGCCCGCCATGGCCGAGCCGGTGTTGGCAATGGGGTAGACGGCAACGCGGTCGAGGCCCACGGGCTGCGAGAGGAACGTTGCAAGGTCGGTGGGGTTTGCCGAGAGGATCTGGCGCACCTGCTGGGCGTCGCCGGACTCGAGCGCCGCGGTGAGGCGCGCGGAGAGGTCGTCGAGGTCATCGGCCATGCCGTTGACCTGCTCGGCGGAAGAGTCGAGCAGGCTCTTCATGTCCGCGAGATTGCCGGAGGTGAGAGAGGCCGCCTCGCTCACATCGCTCACGGTACCCTCGAGCTTGATCGAGACGGTGTTCGCCGCCGTGGAGGCGGAGTCGATGGAGCTGGCAAGGTCCGAGAGCTGCGTTCGCAGGTCGGAGTCAAAGCTGCCACGCGCGTCCTCGATCTGCTGCGCGTCCTGCTCGATGAGTGCCTCCACGTCCTCGTGGTCCTGCTTGGCGTCGGCAACGCCGTTCTCGAGGTTTGTCGCCGAGGTGCGCAGGCGCTCGGCCATCGCGCGCTGCGTGGAGATGACGCCCTCCACGCGCGAGATCGTGGGGTCGAGGAGCGATTTCATGTCCTCGGGGAGTAGCTCCTGGAGCGACTTGAGGCTGTTGTCGAGCTCCTGGTAGGCATCGGCGTGCGCATCGATGCGCGTCGCGATGTCGCGGAGCTTTGCCGCGCCGTCTGAGGCGTCGGTCTGCGCGGTGTCGAAGGCGGTGTCCACCGCGTCAGAGACCGAGTCAAAGCTCTCCTTGCTGGTGGAGAGCGCCTCGTCTATGGCGGCAGACGCCGTGTCCACGGAGTCG
Organism: Tractidigestivibacter montrealensis; assembly: GCF_024741235.1. GTDB lineage: Bacteria > Actinomycetota > Coriobacteriia > Coriobacteriales > Atopobiaceae > Tractidigestivibacter > Tractidigestivibacter montrealensis. The sequence goes on from NZ_JANSKA010000002.1 coordinate 174,101, forward strand.
CCCACCTTGCGCACGCCCTGGGCAGATTCCGCCAGCGCGTTGCGCACGTCCTGGGTCGAGGAGTCGGTCCCCGAGAGCAGGGTTGAGGAGGAGTCTATGATGGAGCCCGCCGATGAGAGCAGACTCGAGTAGACGCCCATGTGCGACGAGACGGTGCGCAGGTCGGTCGATGCCTGCGAGATGGCGTTGTCCAGGTTCTGGCTGATTTCCATGAGCTGATCGTCGCTCACGTAGCCGGAGATCTCAGAGAGGGCGCCTGCGCCCATCTCGCCCAGGCTCTGCGCAAAGTCGGTCTGGATGCTGTTCTTCACAGAGGTCGCGGCCTTGTCGGTCACGATGGGCGCGATGGCGTTCTCCTTCTGGTTGCTGTAGTAGACGATGGCCGCCTGCTGGATGTCATCCGAGAAGACCGTGAGCATATCTTTGGTGAAGTCCTCGGGAATCACGATGGCCGCGTAGTACTTGCCGCTACGCACGCCCTCGACGGCATCGTCCTCGGTTGTGACCACGTAGCCGATGGTTTTCTTCTGCGAGAGATTCGAGGCCACGCGTTCGCCAAGGTTGATCTTTACGGGGATGGTGTCGCTTTGGTAGCCCTCGTCGCTGTTGGCAACGGCCACCTTGAGGTTGCCGGTGTTGCCGTAGGGGTCCCAGCTTCCCGCAATGTTGAACCATGCGTAGAGCGACGGAATGACCACGAGGCCCACGCACACGATGAGCGAGATGATGTTCTTGGTCGCGTGCTTCACGTCAAGGCAGAAGATGCGCCAAATCTTTCTCATGCGCGGTCTCCCTTCTTGCCGTGCTTGTGCTTGCGGTCCTTCTTCTTGTCTTTCTTGTGCTTCTTGTCCTTGTCGGCCTTGTGCTTGTCGTGCTTCTTGTGGCCGTGGTGGTCCTTTTCGACCTGGGGCTCTTCTGACGTGGTGTCGCTTGTGGGGGCGTCGTCAGCCGAGGCGGGCTCCGCCTCCTCGGCTGCGGCAGGCACTGTCACGATGCCGCCGCGCGTGATCGTGGGCACCTCGACCTCAGGTTCGGGGGCATGCTCGTTGACGAGGCGCCTCAGCACAAGCGTTGTCTGGGAGCCCGTTGCGCTGCTGGCCCCGTTGGCGCCTGTGCCAGGCTTGGCGTCCGGCGCAATCTTCGCCTGTGCCCCTGCGACCACGTTGCTCATGCGCTGGCGCAGCCGCTCGATGGGCGAGGAGAAGTACTCACGGTCGAGCTGGTCGCCCAGGAGCTGGTACATCTCGTCCTTGGAGAGGTCAACCATGGCGCTCTTGCGGTTGAGCGACTCGTGGAAGTACTCGATGATGATGAGCGCCGTGCACAGAAGCACCAGGCAGACGATCCACACAATGAACCACGGCAGCTTGTTGCTCACGGAGAACATGACCACCGAGAGTGCCAGGGGCAGGGCCAGCAGCAGTACAAAGCCCACGCGGATGAGGCGCGGGTAAGCCGCGTTGAACCGTGCAGCGCGCTGCACGATCTGCGCGCGGTACTCGTCGTTGTGCATGAGCGCCTTGATGAGCGAGGAGAGCCGGTAGTGCTCGACCTCGATGCCGTCGCGCTCGCAGATCATGAGGTCCGTCTCGGCGAGCTTCTTGTCGAAGAGCGAGTTGATGTTCAGGAGGTGGCGACGCCAGCCCACGCCAATGAGCAGGGCCGGAATCACAAAGAGCAGGAGCATGAAGACGTTCTGGCCAAAGTAGTTGCCGTAGTAGCCGGCGATGGTCTCTCGCATGGCGCGGATGCCGTAGGTGAATGGCAGCCACGGGTTGAGGGCGCGGAAGAAGCCCGGCATCATCTCGATGGGATAGGTACCCGAGGAGCCTGGGATCTGCAGGATCACGAGAAGGACGCAGAGTGCCTTGCCAATGTGCTTGAACGCCACGGCAAAGGCAAAGATTATGTTCACGTAGACGAAGGACTCGACCACACCCGCGAGGACGAACGCCTTGGGGTCGAGGCACTGGATGCCAATCACGAGGTCGCCCACCGTGCAGATGACGCCCTGGAGAACGCCGAGCAGCAGGAAGAGCAGCAGGCGTCCAAAGTAGCCCTGCCAGGGAGCAAAGCCGCCCTCAATCCCCTCGTCGTCCACCTCGGCCTTGTAGATGGCGATGAGGACAAAGCCGCCCACCCACAGGGCGAGGTTGGTGTAGAAGGGCGCCACGCCCGAGCCGTAGTTAGCTACCGGGAATACGGCCTCCTCATCAAGCTCGACGGGGGAGGACATGAACGACGCGATGCCGTTTGCGTCAAGGCCGAGAAGCTCGTTCACGCGGTTCATGGCCTCCGAGCTCTGGATGGCCGAGAGGTCCGTGGCAACGTTGTCGAGGGTGGAGGACATCTCGTTCAGCGAGTCCGCGGTGACCGAAAGGGCGGTCGAAGTCTGCTCAAGCGTGTCGTCGAGCTGCTCGAGTACGGCCTTTGTCTGAGCGATGGTGGGGGAGAGCCCGCCGAGGGACCCCGAGAGGCTCTGCGCGGCGCCCGAGAAGTTGTCGAGTGCGCCATAGAGCTCGGGCAGCGTGTCCTGGTTGAACGAGGAGTTCACGCCCGAGAGCGACGTGGTGCCGGTCTGGATGGCGTCGTTCACGGACGAGGAGAGCCCCGCGACGGCGTCGTTGGTGGCCCCAATGTCGCTCGTCGCTCGCGAGAGGTCGTCTACCGTCGCCTGCTCCTTGTCCACTTGTGCGCTGATCCTAGCTACGGATGCGTCAAAGGCGGGGCGCACGCCATCGGGAAGGGATGCGGACAGGCTCTGGAGGTCCTGCACCAGCTGGCGGTTCTGGTTCACGAGCGACTGGGCGGTTGCAAGCGCGCCCTCGGCCGTGCCTTGTGCCTGGCCAATCTTGCCAGAGATGCGTCCTATGGCCTGGTTGGTGGTACCCGAGATGGACGAGAGACGCGTGGAGCCATCGGTCACCGCGCCGGCAACCGAGGTTGCCAGCGACGTTGCGTCGTCGCGCGAGGTGAAGAGGACACCCGTTGCGTCCGCGAGGCTCCCGCTCGCATTGGTCGAGATGCGGTCAAGCTCGTCGAGGGTCGACTCGGCGTCCTCGATGGTCTGGCGCGCGGCAGCTACGGTGTCCTGAGCGCCCGACATGCTCGTGGAGAGGTCGTCCACCGTTCCCTTTACGCCCCGCACGCGGCCCACGATGCTCGTGGTGGCGTTGTCGGCATCGCCCTTCGCGGAGACGATGAGGTCCTGGAGCTTACCTACCACCACGTTCGAGACGGTCGAGACAAACGTCTCGTTGATCTGCGTCTCGACGGTGGAGGCACCAGTGTCTGTGACCTTGGGCGCGATGGGGTTGACCTTCTCGTTTACGTAGTAGGTGAGGTCGGGGGAGACCAGGTTTCCGGTGAGGACTGAGGTGAGGTCGCGCGTGAAGTCAGCGGGAATCACGACGGCGGCGTACGAGCGGCCCGAGCGAACTTCCTCGAGTGCGGTGTCCTCGTCGAGAAAAACCCACTTGAGCTGGGTGTTCTTGCCCAGTTCCTCAACAACCATGTCGCCAGCGTTGATGAAGCCCAAGTCCCCGCCGGCATCGGCCCCCTCGTCGAGGTTCACCACGGCAACGCGAACGTCTTGGGTGTTCTCGTAGGGGTCCCAGTTGGCCATGATGTTGAACCAGGCGTAGAGAGACGGGATAACGCAGACGCCCAGCGTGACAATAACCGCCACGGGGTTGCGCAGTATCCTCTTGAGGTCACGCCAGAAGATTTGAAATACCTTGCCCATGCTCCTCCGTCGTGGGTCGTAGCTTCTCGGTGGCGGGGTTTGCTACCCCACTTACTATAAAGAATGCGTTGATCTTCAATCATATATTTCTACACCTGTTGGTATCCCAAAGACCTGGTTTTTAGACGTCGCAGGCAGTTTTTTTGAAAACTGCTCAAAAATCCAAGCCCAGATGGTAGAATCTCGTCGTCATACATGAGTCCAGAGGCGCGAAGTGGGGCGCAAACTGCATGAGTCTGCTTGACGAGAAGATGACGTCCGAGCTGGCCAATAGCCTGAAGAAAGCGAGTGGCGCGGCACGCACGTCGCTCGAGGAGACGGTTACCCGTCAGACCACAAGGCTTCGCAGCAGCACTAAGACGCGCAAGAGCGCCGCGACGCGCGAGCGAATCATGGCGGCTGCAACGTCGCTCATGGTCGAGCGCGGCAACACGGACTTCCAGATGAGCGAGGTCTCCTCTCGCTGCAAGATGTCCAAGGGCGCCCTCTATTACTACTTCGCGGACAAGGACGCCCTGGTCGAGGCCATCTTCGACCGCTCCATCGATGAGCTTGTCGACTCTGTCGAGGGTGCCGTTGCCGGCGCCTCCTCTGCGCTCGAGGCGCTCGCGAGTCTCACGCGCGAGCTCACGTGCCGCATGAGCGTGGGAAGCCCGCTTGCGCTGGCCATGACCCGCGAGGTCATCGACGCCAACAACAACGTGCTTCCCTCCATGGAAACGCACTTCGCGCGCATCATCTCTATCATCAGTGCGCAGCTTGACCGCGCCAAGGGCGAGGGCATGGTGCGCGAGGGCGTGAACAGCCGCCTTGGTGCCGTTACCATCTCTGGCGCGTTCATCTTTGCCGCCCTCGAGGTGGCAAGCCTTGGCGAGGACGCGCCCACGGGCGACAAGCTCGCCCGTTCCCTCATCGACATCGCGCTCAACGGCATGGGCACCGAGGCCGCCCACACGACCCTCGCTGCCGTCGGACACGCGTCATCCTCGTCTGACGCAGAGCCCGAGAAGTCCTCACCCCAGGTGTCCGAACAGGGGTGACGAGACGTAGCCAGCGCGCTACCCTTGTGCAGGCGAACTTCTCGCCCAGGCGATGAGCCGTTGCACCTCTCAGTCATAGTCGAGCGCCGACGCGGCGATCGCTGTTGGCACGGGCCCGCCCGTGCGGAAAGGAAACTGGAATGGCCCACAAGAACTATTACTTCACCTCGGAGAGCGTCACCGAGGGCCACCCCGACAAGATGTGCGACCAGATCTCCGACGCCATTGTCGACGCTATTCTCAGCAAGGAGGCTAAGCTCCAGGCTGCGGGCTATGTGGACGCCGACGGCAACCCCGCCAACGTCGACAACGTGCGCTGCGCCGTCGAGACCTTTACCACCACCGGCACCGTTGTGGTTATGGGAGAGGTCCGCACGGAGGCCTACGTCGACGTGCAGAAGATCGTGCGCGAGACCGTGCGCGGCATTGGCTACGACCGCGCCAAGTATGGCTTTGACTGCGATACCTGCGGCGTCATCAACATGATCCACGAGCAGAGCCCCGACATCGCACAGGGCGTAGACGGCACCTACGCTCGCGCCGACGACACCGACCCGCTGGACAAGATCGGCGCCGGCGACCAGGGCATGATGTTCGGTTACGCCTCCGACGAGACCGACGTGCTCATGCCCATGCCCATCTACCTCGCGCAGCGCATGGCCGAGCGCCTGGCTGCCGTCCGCAAGTCCGGCGAGGTCGACTATCTGCGTCCCGATGGCAAGACCCAGGTCACCGTGCGCTACGAGGACGACAAGCCTGTTGAGGTTACGGCCATCGTGGTCTCCACGCAGCACGACGCCAAGGTCGAGCACGATCAGATCGAGCACGACATGGTCGAGCACGTGATTGCCCCCGTCCTTGACGAGGTTGGCATCAAGTGGCGCGATGCCGACATCTACGTGAACCCCACCGGCCGCTTTGTGGTGGGCGGCCCCATGGGCGACACCGGCCTCACCGGTCGCAAGATTATCGTCGACACCTACGGTGGCATGGGCCGTCATGGCGGCGGCTGCTTCTCCGGCAAGGACTGCACCAAGGTCGACCGTTCGGCCGCCTACGCCGCTCGCTGGGTTGCCAAGAACGTGGTTGCCGCAGGGCTTGCCCACAAGTGCGAGGTCGAGCTGGCCTACGCCATCGGCGTCTCCCACCCGCTGTCCATCATGGTCGACACCTTTGGTACCGGCGCGTATGACGACGAGCTCATCGAGAAGGCCGTCGAGAAGGTCTTTGACCTGCGTCCCGGCGCCATCATACGCGACCTCGACCTTTGTCGTCCGATCTTCCAGAAGACCGCTGCCTATGGTCACTTTGGCCGCAAGGACCCCGATTTCACCTGGGAGGCCACGAACCGCATCGACGAGCTCAAGGCTGCCATCGCCGAGGTTGCCAAGTAAGCGTTCCCGCTGTTCCGTTACGCTTGGCCCCTCCGTCCGTGTGTCGGAGGGGCCTTTTGCGTTGCGTGGGGCTTGGACTCTATGTGCGAAGGGGGTTCCGGCACACAACGTTCGCTTGCTCACTGCACAAAAACGCTCTATCGGACGGCGCTTGGCGATTCTTTGCACAAAAGTGCTCTATCGGACAGTGGCTCTAGAGCTTTGGAATCAAGTATTTAACTATATATGCATAAAAACTGAATGTATTAACAGAAATATGCATAATGACACAATTGTAGTTGCATTATTGATGTATCCGCCTCGAGAGCACTGTCCGATAGAGCATTTTTATGCAGCCGCTTCGGTTTCGCCGTCCGATAGAGCGTTTTTGTGCATCCACGCCATGAGCTGAATGAGGCCCAGACTTCGTGCAGGATGTCCCGGGCAACTGCGCGAGTGCGGCGCTACCGACAGGGGCTCGATTCGACCAGGCGGAGCAGCGAGAAGAGCTCGCGGTTCACATCGTCGGGGGCACACTTGGGTAGCACGTGGTCGGCGCCGGGGACCATCACCTTGCGCGCGCCTGGAATCGCATTGGCAATCCGCTGGGTCTCGGCGGGGTCGATGCAGTCAAACTCCCCGGTCATCACGGTGACGGGGCAGCGTATCGAGCCAAGAGACGCGGCGGGGATGTGCGGTTCTTCCAGCATGAGGCGCATGAGCTCGGCGGTCGCCCTCGCCTCCTTGGCGCCTGGCGTCACAATAGAGGGGTCCACGCCTTCGGGTCCACGTTCCAGCCATGCGGCCCATGCCTCGCACTGCCGGGCCGTGCCCTCCACGTCCCAGTCGTCTCCGGCAAGGACTCCCTCGGGCGAGAGGTTCGCGCCCATCGAGAGGACTGAGGCCACGCGCTCGGGATGGTCCCGTGCCATGAGCAGCGCTTCAATCGCCCCGTCCGAAAAGCCCACCACGTGCGCGCGCGGCACATCAAGGGCGTCGAGCACGGCAAGCGCGTCGGCCGCCATAAGCTCGTAGGTGAGCGGGGCGGTCCCGCGCGTCGAAGCACCCTGGGCGCGGGAGTCCACGCCAATCGCGCAGCGCCCGTCGCCCACCAGGCCGTTTATCTGCACGCCAAAGATGCCGTGCTCCTCACCGTTGCCGTGCAGGAAGAGAACGGGATACGTGCTCTCTCGCCGAGCCCCATCCATGCCGTACACAAAGGTTGCTATCTGTGCGCCATCGGCAGTCCGCACCCTGCGCGCAACGCTCGGCGCGACGGTGGGGCGCAGGTAGTAGCTGGGAAAATGCGGCTGTGGCGGTACGGGGGCAGTGACGCGCGGCATGGGGTTCCTCTCGATGGGTTGGGTTGGTAATTCCTCAGGGTACACGTTCCAACGGGTCGGGCTTGTGTCCTGAGTACTTCGGTGGGCTAGACGCTGGGGTTATCGCTCTCCGCCCAGCTGACAAACTTGTCGATATACCGTTCTGCCGCTATTACGGAATCGTCGTTAAAGTCTCTGGTGATTCCGATGAGCGTTGCCCAGCCTTGTCCCTCTCTGCAGCGGAGATAGCATCCTCGTGCAATCTTCTTGGATTTTTGCCTAAAATCATCAAGCACGCTGGATGTTGCTCGATTTACATCAAACTTGAAAACAACGTAGACTCCGCTACTTTTGTCACGAAGGGAGCAGGGTACGAGCGATGTCCCGGGGCGTTTGAAGTCATAACGCTCCTTTGAGGACGCATGCACTTCGACGAGACCCTCCCTCTTCAGATGTTCTCTGAGCTTGTTGAGAACGCCGCCTGACTCTGGCTCCTGGTTTGAAAGGGGAGCAGCTTCTGGCGAGAAGATTGCAGAGATGCTACTGAGAAAATCAGTGAACTTATCGAGAAGTTCCTCGTTGTAGGTACCATCTGCAGCACGCATGCCAAACACGTTAATCAAGGTATCTATGACGCGGTCTTTCTTATCGAGCTCCTCATTGAGATAGTCCTTTAACGGATCGGTTCCTTCTCGAGCATGCGCACTTAGGTCGTTGTACGTGTTCCGGTCTTTTTCATCCGGCCCTTTGGCCTCGTCGCGATACTTGAGGAGAAGTGTGGCAAATAGGAACAGCCTGTCATCTCCATCCAAAACATACTGTGGATAAATGAGCTGGTAGAGGTCCCAAACATTCAGGACTCGCTTGATGGTGCGGGGGTTGTTGGATCCAAGGATCGTGGCAAACAGATTTGCATAGCGCTCCGAATAGCGGTCGGATTCGGACTTCGGGAGCTTCTGGCTGAGAAGCGTCTCGACGTAATGGGGCACGTTGTACTGCTCCGTAGGGAGGTTGAACGGTAGCTGGATGATTTTGTCGAAGAACTGGCGCTTCTTGAACGGCGAGATGCCGTTGCCGTATTTGCTCTCGATACCCTGGTAGACCACATCGCGGTCGACAGCTAGGACAAAGACGCAATGCTCGCAGTCCAGGAAGTTCTTCATTGCCTCAAGAAGTTCGAATGCGGTTTCTGGTCGCAGGCGGTCAAGGTCGTCGATGAAGAGAATCACTCGGCTAATGTGTCGCTTGTTGGGCCTTCCCTTCTTATCGGTGGGGTTCACGCAGTCATCAATGAGTTCAGAGACGTTGTTTTTCAACGTTTCAGCAGGCAGCGTCTCAGAGCCGTCTCCGGTGGGAGGTGCAATGAGTTTGGTGAGGAATTCGGCTAGAGTATCTGATCCAAGAGTTACCTCGGCGGAAATGCCTGCCGCTCTGCTCAGCGCGGTACGGAGCGAGTCTATTGCATGCCGTGCCCGCTCGGACCCTTCGTCTCCTACTGCCTTGCTAATGCAATGAAGCATATTTGCCAGCAGGTATACGGGCAACGAATCATCTGCCTTGAGCGTGGAGTATTGCCAAGTGTTAAAGGTCGAGTAGGCTATCTGATTGTCAGGGTTGCTGATGTTGTAGTTGCGAAGCTCTTTCTGGATGAGCTGCAGTGCGGTCGACTTTCCGGAGCCCCAGCCGCCCTGAATGGCTATCGTCATGGGTGTATCGCACGTCTCGATGAAGGTTGCGATGCCCGAGCAGAAGCTGCTTGCATTCAGCGAGTCATTGTCCGTTGCCTGGTCGGTGAATCCGTGCCTTTTGATCTCCATGTTTTTCGACAAGCTCTATCAGTCCCTTCCAGTGACTGAGATGCAACTCAGTTGCTGGCCTACTCCAGCACCGCCGCGGCCTTCTCCAGCCACGAGGTGATCTGGATCCCCTGCGGACAGGCGCTCTCGCACTGAAGGCATCGCACGCAGTCGCTCGCCTTGCCACGCTTCGACACGGCCGACTGGTAGTTGCGCTTGGCGCCGGCAAGGTCGCCATACACGAGGTAGCAGTTGTACGCCGAGAAGACCGACGGAATGTCGATCTTCTGCGGGCATCCGCCGGTGCAGTAGTGGCACCCGGTGCAAGGCACCTGCTCGACGGCGGCGAGCGCCCTGCTCGCCCGCGCCACCGCATCCCGCTCAGCGGCGCTCAGGGGCGCGAACTCACGCATGTAGGAGAGGTTGTCCTCCATCTGCGCGACGTTCGACATGCCCGACAGCACGACCATCACGTTCTCCAGGCTGGCTACAAAGCGCACCGCCCAGCTGGCAATCGAGGCGCTCGGGTTGGCCGCGCGCAGGATGTCTTGAACCTGCTGTGGCGGATTGGCGAGAAGCCCGCCTTTGACCGGCTCCATTACGATGACGGGCTTGCCGTGGGCAACCGCAACCTCGTAGTTCTCGCGCGAGCAGACGCTGGGGCTCTCCCAGTCGCCATAGTTGAGCTGCAGCTGCACGAACTCCGCCTCGGGGTGGCTCGTGAGGATCTTGTCCAGGACGTCGGGGCGGTCGTGGAACGAGAAGCCCACGTGACGCACGAGGCCCTGTTCCTTGGCCTTGGCGACAAAGTCCCAGATGCCGTAGTCCTCGTAGTAGTCGACATTGCGCGAGGAGAGCGCATGGAGCAGGTAGAAGTCAAAGTAGCCCGCTCCCGTGCGCTCGAGCGATGTCGCCAGCTCGCGCTTGGCCTCCTCGGCGCTCTTTGCCGTCCACGGACTGGCATTGATCTTGTCGGCGAGAAGGAAGCTCTCGCGCGGGTGGCGGCTTACCAGGAAGCGCTTGGCTGCCTCCTCGCTTCCCTCGTAGACATAGGCGGTGTCGAAGTAGCGCATGCCCGCGTCGAGAAAGGCGTCGGTCATGGCCTCGCATTGCTCGACGTCGATGGTCGTGCCGTCTGCCAGGCGCGGCAGGCGCATGAGGCCAAACCCCAGCTTGGGCATGGTGGTTCCAAAGAACTCGTTCACGGCCGCTCCTCTCCTTGCGGTCAAACCGTCTACATCCAGTATGTGCCAAGCTTGGGCGATGTCGCGCGGCTTCTCGGCTGTCGTTGCTATGAGGCAGGGTGCAGAGCTGCCGCGATGAGAAATAGTGAGTCCTCTTTACCTCATTTTGTTGCGTATCCAACAGAACCTTCTTCTCATTCCTGATATTGTCTCGTCGTTATGCGACTGCGATATGATGGGCGAGAAATCCCGGTGTCACGGCGTTGTGCGGGAGGAGCCCTGCTCCAGAGAAGAGAATTCCTGCGCCTCTCGGCGCTCCTCGGCCTTGGCCTCCTGTCAGGCTGCGCCGCGCAGCCAGATGCGGACGCCCCGTCGGAGCAGCCGACAAGCGCGCCGGCCGTGTCCTTCTCGGCAGACGGCGCCGCAGCGCGCGTTGTCGCCGGGACTCGCTCGCTCGCCCAGATGGCGATTCTTGCCGGCATGCCGCCCGTGGGCGTGACCGAGGACGCCACGGACCTCGACGGCCTTCCCCAAGACGTGGCGACCGTGGGTACCGCCGCGCATTCCAGCCTCGAGAAGATCGTCGAGCTCGCGCCCACGCTCGTGCTCATCACCGCCGAGGTCCCCGCGCAGAAGGAGCTGGAGGCCGGCCTCGACGGCGCCGGCATCGCGTGGCGCGACGTCGACGTGAACGGCTTTGGCGACTACGCTGCCCACATGCAGGCGCTCACCGAGATGAGCGGCCGGGACGACCTCTACCAGGCAAACGTCACGGACGTCTCTGACGCCATAGTCAAGGTCGAGGAGAGCGCCGCAGGCCTCCCGCAGGTGAGCTACCTGGCGCTTCTCGTCTCGTCGACCAAGGCGAAGGTCGCGAAGGGCGACTACTTTGCCTGCGAGGTCTTTGACAACCTGCAGATGGCAAACGTCGCCGAGGACGACAGCTCGCTCGACGACCTCTCCGTCGAGGAAATCGTTGCCGCCGATCCCGACTACGTCTTTGTCATCCCCCGCGGGGACGAGGACGAGGCCAAGGCGGTCTTCGAGCAGGACTTCCAGGCGCAACCCGCATGGGCGTCCCTGTCTGCGGTCAAGGCAGGCAGGGTCAACGTCTTGCCGAAGGACCTCTTCGAGTACAAGCCAAACGAGCGCTGGGCAGAGGCCTACTCCTACATCCCCGACCTTCGCGAGCAAGAGAGGTAGCCACATGGCCCATGGGCGAGAGGGTACAAGCGAGAGGAGCCGCTGGGCGTGCGTTCTGGGCGTCGTGGCGCTTGTGCTCGTCTCGTTTGCCTCGCTCCTTTGGGGCACCGCGGCCCTGGGCACGCGCGACGCGCTCCAGACGCTCGCGGCCCTTCCCTCCGGCGGTACCGCGGACGCCACTGCCACACTCGTCCTCCTGAGCGTGCGCCTTCCCCGTGTGTTAGCGGGCGTGTGCTGCGGTGCAGCGCTTGCCTGCTCCGGTCTGCTCCTTCAGGCCTCGCTCGATAACGACCTTGCGTCGCCGGGCGTGATGGGTGTCAACTCCGGGGCGGGCCTGCTCTGGCTCGTGGCGGCACTCTGGATGCCAGGACATCCGGTGCTCCGGCAAGCCATGGCCTTTGTCGGCGCGCTTCTCGCCACGCTTTTGGTCTACCTGGTGTCGCGCCGTGCTGGTACCAGTCGCGGGACCGTGGTCCTTGCGGGCGTCGCCGTCTCGAGCCTCATGAGCGCTGCCATCGACGCCATTGTGGTCGTGTAGCCCGAGTCGGTTACGGACCGCGTGTCCTTCACGCTGGGCGGCCTCTCGGGCGTTACCTACCAGAGCCTGGCACTCTGCGTGCCCGCCCTCTTGGTGGCGCTTGTTGCGGGGGCCTATCTCGGTCGCGGCATAGACCTCCTTGCGCTGGGGGACGAGGCCGCGCACGGCCTTGGCCTCGGCGTACGCGCCTGCAGACTTGGCACCATCGCCTGCGCGGCGCTTCTGGCCGCCTCGGCTGTCTCGATCTGCGGCCTTCTCAGCTTTATGGGCCTCATCGTCCCCAACCTGGTGCGCATGTGGGCACGTCCCACAACCCGTCAGGGTCTCGCGCTCTGCGCCCTGTGGGGAGCTGCGCTTCTGGTTGCGTGCGACCTCGTGGCGCGGACCATCGCGTTTCCCTACGAGCTGCCGGTTGGCCTGGTTCTTGCGCTTCTCGGCGCGCCGTTCTTCATGGCGCTCCTGGCACGGCGCGGGCGCAAGCACGGCTCGCACTCCATGGCGGCGGGTCGTGGGGGTGAGGCCGCGTGATTGGTGTGAAGGGCCTCTCGTTTGTGTGCGACGGCGGCTTTTCTCTGGCCGTGGACTCGCTCGAGCTCAATGACGGCCAGGTGAGCGCTCTGGTGGGAAAGAATGGCTGCGGCAAGTCAACGCTCCTTCGCTGCCTTGCCGGCGTGCTGCCGCACGAGGGCAGCGTCCTTCTCGACGGCGTGGAGCTGGGGAGCATCGGCCACAGGGAGCGCGCACGGCACCTGGCCTACCTGCCGCAGGAGCTGGGGTGCCCGCGCATGGACGTCTACACCCTGGCCTGCCACGGTCGCTTTGCCACGCTTGGCGCCGTGAGGACCCTGGGCGAGAGGGACCGCCGCCTCGTGCGCGAGGCCATGCAGCTCACGGGAGTGTGGGGTCTTCGCGACCGGCCCCTCGCGGACGTCTCCGGCGGCGAGCTGCAGCGCGCCTACCTGGCCATGGTTGTCGCGCAGGACGCCGGTACGCTCCTTCTCGACGAGCCATCCGCGCACCTGGACGCCCACAGGGGCTGGGAGCTTGCGAAGCTGCTGCGGCGCCTTGCAGACGAGGGCCTGGCGGTCGTGGTCGCCACGCACGACGTGGAGTCGGCCTCCTCGTTCGCCGACAAGGTCTGCCTCATGGCTGACGGCCGGGTTGTCGCCCAAGGACCGCCTGGTGCCGTTGCCGCGAGCGGGGCGGTGCCATCGGCACTTGGGGTGGGCGTTGCCGAGCAGGACGACCCCAGGCTTCTGTGGAGGTATGCGCTCGCACGCGCGTGAGCCTGCGCTTGAGACAGGAAAGGACGTGCGCCCTCGGGCGCGGAAGAGAGGGGAGACCATGGGATACGTGCTTGATGGGGAGGGGCTTGACGGGCTGGTTCGCGAGCTTGCCCGCGACTACCTCGTCTTTGCGCCGGTCCGCAAGGTGGGCGCTGGCCGCTTCACCGACGTGGACCAGGTGATCTACGACTTCGTGGACAACGCGTCGCAGATCGAGCTTGACGCCAAGAGCGACTACTCCTTCAAGGAGCTGCTCACGCCGCTCTCGCAGACGCTTTTCTACTACATCGAGGACCAGGTGCGCGAGGCAGGTGGCATCGGCGCTGCGGCGACCCCGCCCGCGAGGGGGACGTGCGCGACGTCCTTGTGCTCATGCGTGCCTGCGACCTGCATGGCGTTAAGCGCCTCGACGCCATGTACCTGCACAACGGCCCCGAGGACAGCTTCTATAAGCGCATCCGCGACCGCGTGCACTTTGTGCTTCTCGGCTGCCCCCAGACCTTCGAGCATTGCTTCTGCGTGGACATGGGGTCAAACGTTGCGCCGGACAACTGGGAGTTCTCGCTCGAGCGCTCGGGCGAGGGCTATGCGTGCGCCGTCGCGAACGAGTCCCTCCGCCCGCTCTTCGAGCGCCATGCCGCGGGCGTCCGCGAGGTCGTTCCCGCGCACGTCACGCAGAACGAGGTCCACGTGCGCGTCCCCGAGACCGTGCCGCTCGAGCTAAGAACCAGCCCCGTGTGGGACGAGTACAACCACCGCTGCATCGGCTGCGGCCGCTGCACGCTGGTGTGCCCAACCTGCACCTGCTTCACCATGCAGGACGTGGCCTACACCGAGAACGGCAGGGTGGGCGAGAGGCGCCGCGTGCAGGCCAGCTGCATGATCGACGGCTACTCAACGGTGGCCGGCGGCGCAAGCTACCGCAAGCGGCATGGCGAGCGCATGCGCTTCAAGGTGCTGCACAAGGTGTACGACTTCCGCCAGCGCTTTGACTACGACATGTGCGTGGGCTGCGGCCGCTGCGACGACGTCTGTCCCGAGTACATCAGCTTCGCCGCGTGTGTCAACAAGCTTGCCGACGCTCCCGACGAGTGGGACGCCCGGCACGAGGGGAGCGTGAGCGTCGACGCCTAGCAACAACCCGTACCTGCCCTTCTCGTCCAAGGTGCTCAAGGTCGTCAGGCACACCGAGAAGGAATACACCTTCCGCATGGCCTTTGGGGGAGAGGTGCGCCCCAGCCAGTTCTTTGAGGTCTCCGTCCCCAAGTACGGCGAGGCCCCCATCAGCGTGAGTGGCATCGTGCCCGGCGAGTCGGTCGACCTCACCATCCGCCGCGTGGGCGTGGTGACCAACGAGGTGTTCGAGGCCTACGAGGGCCAGTCGCTCCTCCTGCGCGGCCCCTACGGCAACGGCTTCGAGGTGGAGCGCTACGTGGATGGCGAGTGCGTCGTGGTGGCCGGCGGCACGGGCGTGAGCCCGGTGCGAGGCGTGGTGGAGGCGCTGGCTGCAAGTGCCACGCCGCAGGACAAGCACGTGATTGTGGGCTTCCGCAGCCCCAACGACCTGCTCTTCCGTGATGACCTGGCGCGCTGGGAGAACCTCGTCGACCTCATCCTTACCGTGGACGGCGCGCCCGAGGGCTATCAGGGCAACGTCGGCCTGGTCACCAAGTTCATTCCCGGCCTTCCGCTGCGCGATCCCTCCACGACGCAGGCCATTGTGGTTGGTCCGCCGCCCATGATGCGCTTCTCCGTGAAGGGCCTTCTCGAGCTGGGTCTTGCCGAGGAGTACATCTGGGTGAGCCAGGAGCGAAAGATGTGCTGTGGCCTGGGCAAGTGCGGCCACTGCCGCATAGGCGAGAAGTACGTGTGCCTGGACGGGCCCGTCTTCAACTACACCCAGAGCAAGCAGTTGCTGGACTAGGAGGCCGCCATGATTCAGGGCATCGACGTCAAGGCCATGAAGAAGAACGCGTTCCGTGTGAGCAAGGAGCGCGGGATGACCGCCAGCCGCGTGCGCGTTCCCGGCGGCCTGGTGAGCGCCAAGAGCATGGCGCGCATCGTTGAGATCGCCGAGGAGTACGGCAGGGGGGAGATCTTCCTCACCAACCGCCAGGGAGTGGAGATCCCGGGCATCCACATGGAGGACATGCCCAAGGTCAACGAGAAGCTCCAGGCCATCATCGAGGACACCAAGATCAACCAGGAGGACACCTCTCAGGGCTACCTGGCAAGCGGCACACGCAACGTGGTGGCCTGCCCGGGCAAGCGCCTGTGCCCGTTTGGCTGCTATGACACCACGGCCTTCGCGCAGCGCATGGACCACGAGATCTTCCCCAACAACCGCCACGTGAAGGTGGCCTTCACCGGCTGCTCCAACGACTGCGCGCACGTTGCCTTGAACGACTTTGGCATCATCGGCATGACCGAGCCCCAGTACGACCCCAATCGCTGCATCGGCTGCGGCCAGTGCGTGGACTGGTGCCAGCGCCGCTCGGTGAGCGCGCTCAGGCTGGAGAAGGGCAAGGTCGTGCGCGACGAGGACCGTTGCATTGGCTGTGGCGTGTGCGTGGTCTACTGCCCCACGCGTGCCTGGACGCGCAGCCCCGAGCACTACTTCCGCGTCAAGATCATGGGCCGAACGGGCAAGCAGAACCCGCGGCTGGCGCAGGACTGGCTGGGCTGGGTGGACGAGGACTCCATCGTGAAGATCGTGAAGAACACCTATGCCTTCATCGAGGAGTACACCGACCCCAACGCGCCCGAGGGCAAGGAGCACATCGGCTACATCGTCGACCGCGTTGGCTTCGACGAGTTCTGCGAGTGGGCGCTCAAGGACGTCGAGCTTCCCGAGAAGTGCCAGCGTGCCACGCGTGTGTACTGGGACACCAAGCGCTACGACCGCGACAACAACCTGCGATGAGACAAAGGGACAGTCCCTTTGTCTCATTCAAGAAGAGGGGCGCCCCGGCGGCGCCCCTCTTTTCTCGTCTTACTTCTGGCTCGGGTGCTTCTCGAAGAAGTCGAAGCGCGGCGGCAGCTCGGGCAGCGCGTGCTCGGCGGGGTTCTCGCCAAGCGCCTGCGCCAGCTCGCCGGGGGTCTCGAACGCATGCTCCCAGGAGAAGAAGTCCTCGGCCGCAAAGCCCAAGTGCTCGCAGATCTTCTCGCATCCGGCCGGCACCGCGGGGTGCATGAGCAGCGTCACCGTGCGCAGCGCGGCAAAGGCATTTGCCAGCGCGTGCTCGTAGGCCGCGTCGTCGCCCTTGGCGGCCTTGGACTCGTCGCCCCAGCGGCGGTTGGCGTTGCGGCAGAAGTCCTCGGCCACGGCAAGCGCACCGTGGGCGTCGAAGGCGTGGGCGCAGCGCTCGTAGGCTAGCGTCGCCTCGTGGCAGGCGTCCAGCACGTCGGCATCCGCCTCAACGGCAGGCAGGTGCCCCGCGCAGACGTTCTGTGCGCCGTAGATGCAGCTTCTGGCCAGGCGGTTGAAGATGTTGGTGAGGAAGGCGCTCTCCTTGAGGGCTGGGTCGACCACACGCGGGTCGTCCTTCACCAGGACATCCTCGCCGGTGGCCTTGTCCTTGTGGCTCACGGAGGTGTCGTAGGGCTTGGGCGAGAAGCTCACGGCCTTCTGGTCCAGGCCCAGGCTCAGCCAGTGGCAACGCAGTTGCTCGGCGGTGTAGTGGTCGAGAAGCTCGGCTGCCATGGGCGGGCGGATCTTGCCCGAGCTGGAGGCCTTCTTGTTCATGAACAGGATGTGGTAGTTGGCCACGGGCGTGTCCTGGAAGAGACCCCAGTCGAGTGCGTCCCACAGCGCGGGCTGCGCCACGCAGTAGAAGTAGATGTTGTCCTGGCCAATGAACTGGTAGACCTTGGCGTCGTCCGCGCACCACCAGTCGCGCCAGTCGTCGGACGAGAAGCGCGTGCCGCCGGCCTTCTCGTCCAGGGCAAGCGCGGTCTGCGTGAAGCTGATGGGCGCCCAGAGGCTCTCGGGCCAGCACCACACGGTGAGGCCGCTTGTGTCCTCGAGCTCCGGTGCGGGCACGCCCCACTCGATGTTGCCGGTGATGCGGAAGGGCAGAAGCGTCTTGCCCGTGCGGAAGCGCACGCCGGCGGCCTCTAGGATGGCGCGGGCGTCGTCGCGGTCGCGCCAGTTGGCAAACTCAACGGAGAAGGACTGCTGGCCCTTCTCGGCCTCGTGGAGCTGGTGGGCGGGGAGCTTGTCCTCGACCGCGTTGAAGCTCTCGCGGAACTTGTCCTGGATGTAGACCACGGGCGGCACGAGAGACTCGCGCACCGTCTTGGTGACGATGGGCCTCACCTGCGGGTCGACGTCCCACTCGTCCATGAGCTCTTTGAGCTGCGACTCAAAGGCGGGCAGGTCGAAGTACCAGTTGTCAACGGGGCGCAGCTCGGGCGTGGTGCCGGTGAGCGCCGAGACAGGATTGATGAGCTCCTCGGGGTCAAACTGGTGGCCCAGGTCGCACTCGTCGGCGTAGGCCTTCTCGGACTTGCAGCCGCGCACGGGGCAGCGGCCAATGACCTGGCGCCCGTTCAGGAACTGGCCGGCCTCGACGTCGTAGAACTGGCGGGTGCTCATCTTGTGCAGGTAGCCGCGCTCGTGGAGGCGGCGCAGGACCTCGGCGGTGAGACGGGCGTGGAAGTCGCGCGCCGGCTCGAGGCCGGAGCCCGCAAAGAGGTCGAGCGAGATGCCATAGGCATCAAGCGCCGCCTTCTGGGCGTCGTGGTTTGCCTGGACGTAGTCGGTGATGGTGCCCTGGTAGCCCTCCTGCTCCACCTTCTTGCGGTAGCCCTCCATGATGGGCGAGCCGTAGCAGTCCGTGCCCGAGACAAAGATCACGTTCTTGCTGCCAATGCGGTCGCGCAGGAAGCGCGCGAAGAAGTCCGCGGGCACAAAGACGCCGCCGATGTGGCCAAAGTGCAGGTTCTTGTTGCCGTACGGCATGCCCCCGGTAATGACGGCGCGGGCGGGGAAGCTCGGGCGATCTTGCTCCGGGACGTTCTGGGAATTGTCTGCCATGTGGGACGTGCTCCCTCTTGGTCGTGGTGGTGCAGGTGACGCCCGCTGACGTGGCGCGCACGCCATGGGCCACGTGATTATCCCACAACGCGCGTACGCGCGGGTGGTCTGGCGGGTACGTTAAAGAGTGCGACCGAGTGCGGCGAGAGGGACCAGGTTCGAGAGAGCAGAGGGGGGGATATGAGCGTCGAGAAGGTCATAGTCGCGGAGCCGCTGCTGTGGGGCGGTCAGGGCTTTGCCATGTTTGGACCCTGGCACCTGCTCTGGCTTGCTATCTGCGCGGCGGTCATCGCGCTTCTCGTCCATGGCTATCGGAGCCTTCCCGCAGACAACTCCTGGCACGGCGGCAGGCGCTGGCTCGTCCTCGCTGCCGCCATCGTCCCCAACGCGCTTCTGCTGTGGGGAGACGTACTCAAGGTGCAGACGGGGACCTTCTCGCCCAACTGGTGGCCGCTCCACCTGTGCAACATTGCCGAGTACATCTGCCTATGGCATGCGCTCGCCCCGTCGCGCGTGACTCGCGAGTTGCTGCTGTGTTTTGGCCTCACCGGCGGCCTCTGCGCCATGCTCTTCCCTGGCTGGACGTACTGCCCGCCGTACACGCTCCCCTGCATCAGCGGCTTCATGGAGCATGCGTTCATCTTCTCCGTCTCGCTCATGGCGCTCGACGACCCTCACAAGGCCCCAAAGTGGCGCGACGCGTGGTTCTCGCTCGCGGCATCTGCGCTCTACCTGGCCTTCTTTAGGTGGTTCAACGGAGTGTTTGGTACCAATTTTGGTTTTGTGACAAGCCCCGCCGTGGGTTCGCCGCTCGAGTGGTGGGAGCGCGCCTTTGGCAACCCCGGTTACCTCGTGCCGTATATGGCGTCGTTCGTGGTGGCGGTTGTGTTGCTGCACGCATGGCAAGCCTCGCGGTGGCGCAGCGTAGAAGGAGACGCGTCGTGAGGAGCGTTGCGCATCTCGACATCCTGGGTGACACGCCGCTTACGCGCCGCGTGGTGACCCTCTCGGCAGCAATTCTCGTCGTGGGCCTTCTGGGCGAAATCTACCTTGTGGTGACGCACGGGTGGGGCATGGCCGTTGGCGCGTGGATGGCCGTCTATGTGGCGGCGACGGTTGCGGCGCTGCCCGTGCACGAGCTTGTCCACGCGGCAGCGTTTCTGCTGCTGGGACGCGGCCGGGTGCGCATTCGCTTTGGCTACGAGACGGGGATGCTCTACACCCGCGCCGAAGGCGACCCGCTCACTCGAGGCGGCTTTGTGGCGGTGCTGCTGGCGCCGTCGGTGCTTGTCACGGCAGCGTTGGTCCTGGTGGGCAATGCGGTTGCCGGGCCGGCTCTTGCCTGGGCGCTTGCGTGGACGCACCTCTCGGGGTGTGCCGGCGACCTGGCCATGGTTGCATGCATTGCGCGCATGCCCGGCTGCACGCACGTGCGCGACACAGACACGGGCGTGGAGCTTCTCGCCAATGACGGTGATGGTGACGGCGCATAGCTGCAAATTCCGATCGGTTAGGGTGCTCTAACCAATCTAATAATGCAGGTACCTTGGCATCTTGCAAATTTCGATTGTTTAGCCCCCTCTAACCAATCGAATAATGCTCGGACGAGAAGAAGGTCGTGGCCAGCGCTGCGGAGGATCGTGGCGCCATCACCTTACGTTCTCTTTGCGTGCTTCTCGCCGCAAGCTTGCCCTGGCTGCACTATCGTGTGTGGGGCAAACTTTTTGGCGGAACGCTGGGACCGGGATGATACGAGCAAACTTCCACACGCACACGACGCTCTGCGACGGCAAGAACACGCCGCAGGAGATGGCCAAGGCGGGCTTTGACAAGGGGCTTCTCGCCCTTGGCTTCTCGGGTCACATGGATCAGGACGTCCATATGGACTGGGATGCTTATGTGACAGCAATACGCCAGCTCAAGGACGAGTACCGCGGACGCATGGACATCCTCATGGGTGTGGAGTTGGACACGCTCTACGATCCCGCGTGCTGCCCCGGCGCGGAGTACCGGATTGGCTCGACGCACTTTCTTGATGTCGACGTGCCGTGTGACACGGCGGTCGACTGGACTCCCGAGAGGCTCGAGACCCTGTGCCTCGAGGCGTTTGGTGGCAACTGGATGGCGCTTGTCCGTGCCTACTACGAACTGGAGGTCACGACGCACGACCGTACGGAATGCACCTTCGTTGGCCACTTCGACCTAGTGAGCAAGTTCAACGAGGGCGGAAAGTACTTTGACGAGACGTCCAAGGAATATCTTGACCCGGCGCTCGAGGCCATGGAGTACCTGGTGGGGGAGGGCGTGCCCTTCGAGGTCAGCTGCGGTGCCCTCGCGCGCGGCATTCGCAGCCAGCCCTATCCGCGCCGCGAGCTCCTCAGCGCACTGCACGAGATGGGCGGTCAAATCCTTGTGAACTCCGACGCCCACAGCGCGGATGCGCTCTGCGGCGGGCTGGACGATGGCGCGCGCTTTGCAGCGTCATGCGGATTCACGAGCGCGCTCGTCCTCGGGCATGACGCGCGCGGCGAGGTCGTGATGCGCGAGGTGCCGCTGGGGGAGGGCGCTCAGTGATGGGAGACCCCCAGAGAAACGTGGTCGACCTTGTCGTCGACGGGGTGCCCTGCCGGGTCCCCTTCTCGGGGCAGACCATTCGCCTCTGCCACGACCTTCTCGCCAAATGGACTTCGCGCCAGCGTGAGCTTGGCCGCCGCATGGTCATCTTTCTTGCCGCCCCTCCGGGTGCCGGAAAGTCCACCCTTGCGAGCCTTCTCGCGAAGCTCTCTTGCGAGGACGAATCATGTGAACCGCTGGTAGCGCTGCCACTCGACGGCTTTCACTACCATGCGGATGTGATTGCGGCGCGCAGCGTTTGCGTAGAGGGGCGGCAGGTGCCCATGCGCGAGGTCAAGGGGACGCTGGAGACCTTCGACCACGCCCGCTTTGCTGAGAAGTGCAGAAAGCTCTGCTCGGGCACGGCCGTTTTGTGGCCGCGCTATGACCGCAACATCCACGACGTCGTCGACGATGCGATCGCGGTTCCGGCCACCGCGCGCCTGGTCCTCGTTGAGGGGAACTGGCTCCTCTCGAACGAGACTCCGTGGGACGAAACGCGCAGCCTGGCAGACCTGTCGTATCTCCTGGTTGCCGACCCTGACCTCCTTCATCGTCGGCTGGTCGCGCGAAAGTCCCGCGGTGGGCTTTCGCCCGAGGCGGCAGAGGAGTGGTACAGGAAATGTGACGGAATGAACGTGCATCGCGTCCTTGCTCATTCCTCAGCAGATAATATGCTGGTAGAGGATATGGAAGGCGATGTTTGGCCTTCTGGGGGCAAGATTGTGGGGAGCGGTGCCGATGCAATTTCACGGGGATGACAAGAACGGCAGCGGTTTGGTGCCGAGTTCCCGTACGCCGCTGCTCCTCCACGCATGCTGCGGTCCCTGCTCGATAGAGCCCGTGGAGCTCCTGCGCCGCGAGGGCTTTGAGCCAACCATCTGCTGGACCAACCCAAACATCCAGCCCAAGGAGGAGCACGACCGTCGTCTTGCCACGCTGCGCGCGTGGGCGGCGGACGTCGCGCACGTCAGCATGATTGTTGCCGGAGACAACCGCGCCGCATGGGAGGCAGGCGTTGCCCCGCACGGCTTTGACCGTGCCGCACGCTGCCGCGCCTGCTACGCCCTGCGCCTGGCGGAGGCATGCCGTATCGCCCGCGACCTGGGCTTTACTCACATCTCCACCACGCTTGCGGTCTCGCCCTACCAGCTCTTCGAAACCTGCGGTGACGTGCTTGCCAAGACCGCTGCCGCCTACGGCCTTACGCCGGTGTGGCGCGATTTCAGGCCCTTCTACCCCGAGGCCACCCGCACCTCCCGCGACCTTGGCATGTATCGCCAGAACTACTGTGGCTGCCGCTTCTCGGCCGCCGAGGCCGCCGTCGAGCGCCACGAGGCCCGCGACCGCCGCAAGGCCGAGCGCGAGGCCGCCCACGCCGCAGCCAACGCTGCCGCAGCCGCGCGCTAGCCTCACCGTCGCTTTGTGCCGCCACGCGTTAGAATGGGCGGCCGGCGCACAACGCGCCGCATCTCACCTCATCACACCAGCCCTAGGGCACGAGGAGAACCACACACATGCGCACCGACGACTTTGACTACCCGCTCCCAGACGAGCTCATTGCACAGGCACCCGCGGAGCCCCGCGACTCCTGCCGCCTTCTCGTGCTCAACCGTGAGGACGGCTCGCTCGAGCACCGCCACTTCACCGACGTGATTGACTACCTCGACCCCGGCGACCTTCTCGTTGCCAACAAGACGCGCGTCATGCCGGCGCGCCTCGTGGGCCACAAGCGTGGAACCGGTGGCGTGGCCGAGACGCTCCTGCTCAAGCGCCGGGAGGATCTCGACCCCCTGGGCCATGTGTGGGAGTGCCTCGTGAACCCCGGGAAGCGCCTCCGCCAGCCCGGTATTGTCATCGAGTACCGTGCGGGTGGGCTGCACGCGCCCCTCTCCGCCGAGGTCGTGCTCACAGGCGAGATTGTCGACTTCCTCGAGGACAACCGCGGCGGGCGTCTGGTGCGCTTCGAGCCGCAGGGCGGCCGCACGCTCGACGCCGCCATCCACGAGGCCGGCCATGTACCGCTTCCGCCCTACATCACCAAGTACGAGGGCGACCCCGAGAAGTACCAGACGGTCTACGCCATGCACGAGGAGCACTCTGCGGCGGCACCCACGGCGGGGCTGCACTTCACGCCGGAGCTCATCAAGCGGATCGAGGACAAGGGCGTGGGCTGGAAGACGGTCGAGCTCGAGGTAGGCATCGACACCTTCCGCCTGGTCACCGAGGATGACCCCACCAAGCACGTGATGCACACGGAGCGCTACCACGTGCCCCAGGACGTGGTCGACGCCGTGCATGCCACCAAGGCGGCGGGGCACCGCGTGGTCGCCGTGGGCACCACCGCGGTTCGCTCACTCGAGAGCGCCTGGGACCCGGAGGCG
Organism: Tractidigestivibacter montrealensis; assembly: GCF_024741235.1. Classification (GTDB taxonomy): domain Bacteria; phylum Actinomycetota; class Coriobacteriia; order Coriobacteriales; family Atopobiaceae; genus Tractidigestivibacter; species Tractidigestivibacter montrealensis. The sequence goes on from NZ_JANSKA010000002.1 coordinate 197,623, forward strand.
CCTGCGTCCACGCCGGCAGTCACTGCCCGTCGCTTCGAGGGCGCGCCTGATTCCGCGGCAGTCACGGGCCGCGGTGACATCGTCGAGCGCCGCGACGCCACCACCAACCTCTACCTCATGCCGGGTTCCACCTACCACGTGGTGGACGCCCTCATCACCAACTTCCACGTGCCCCGCTCGACGCTCATGATGCTTGTCTCGGCGCTTGCCACGCGCGAGCAAATCATGGCCGCCTACCAGGCAGCCATTGACGAGAGGTACCGTTTCCTCTCGTTTGGCGACGCCATGCTCATCAGGTAGCGCTGACAAAACGCCCGGTGGCGACCCCATGACGGGGCCGCCACAGCGGCTACGCGCCTGCAGACACCGTGCCCGTAGTGGTCACGCTTGCCGAGGCGGCCGTGCCTGCGGCGTCGCCGCCTTGTCCAAGTAGCATAGAGCCGACGAGAACCACCACCACTGCCACCAAGACAACGAGAATCACCAGCACGGCGATGCGCGTGGCACGCGTGCGCCGACGCAGCTCCTTCTCCGCGCGTCCCAGCTCCTCCACCTGTGCGCGCTGTGACTCGAGCGTCTGCTCGCGCTCGGCAATCGAACGGCGCAGCTGCTCCGTTGCCTGCGGCGTGTCGTGGATGCTCTTCGCCTCGCTGAGAAGGTCGTTCGCCTTGCTTGCGTCCGTCCTGGCGTTGTCGCGCAGGCGGTTCGAGCGGTCTATCTCTGCCTTCTGGCGGTCGATCTTGTCCGAGAGCTTCTTCTGGCGCGCCTCTGCTTCTGAGCGGAGGCGGTCGTACTCGCCGCGACGCTCCTTGGCCTCGGCCTGCATCGCGTCTGACTCGCGCTGGGCGGTCTCGAGCGACTGCTTCTGGGTCCAGAGGTGCGTCTGGGCGTTGTCGACGGAGGACTGCGCGTCTGCAGTGGCCCTGGTCACGGCCGTCTCGGCCGCGCTCACGTGCGCGGTCTCGGCAGCGAGCTCCTGGCGAACCTGTGCGATTGCGTCTCGCTTGGCAGAAGGGTCGGCGAGCAGCTTGTCAAGTTCGCCTTGGACCTTGCGCTGGCGCGCCTTTGAGTTGTCGAGCGCACGGTTTGCTGAGGAAATCGCCTGTTCGCGGCGGTCCGTGGCATCCTTTACCTGGCCCTCTGCTGTGCGCACGGCGCGCTTGGCCTCGGCGACGGTGCGCGTTGCATCGTCCGCGCGGCCCTTGGAGGACTCAGCAAGCTGCTTGTAGGGACGCAGTGCCTGCTCGTCATCGGAGCGCATCTTGGTGAGACGGGCCTCTAGGTCCTGGAGCTCGTGGGTGAGGCGCGCGGCATACTGTACGGCATCTGCTGCGCGCTTCTGGGCGTCAGCGAGCGCTGCGGTCTGCGCCGTCACGATGTCCTCGTACCCACCCTCGATGCTCTCGCGGTGCTCGAGGGCCGCCCGCTGCGCCGTGAGCGCCTTCTCGGTGGATTCCATCTGTGCCTTTGCGGAGGAGTACTGACGCGCCGCGTCGCGCACGTCGCGCAGGGCGGTGAAGCCGGCTGCTATGCCCCTGCCTGCCCCACGGGCGGCTCCTGCCGCTGCACCTGCGGCCGCGCTGGCGGCTCCTGCGGCTGCGCCCGCGGCTTTGGACGCGACCTGGGCGGCACCGTCCTTCGCGCCTTTACCGTCGTCCTTGGGAGTGGCGGCGTTGCCCCTGGCCCCCGCGGCCTTGCCCTGTGCGTTCGTGGCACCCTTCTCGGAAGCGCTCTTCTCGCCCTTATTGCCCTTGCCCCAAGACATGGAGGCTCCTTTCGAAACCGCGCTTCATCCGCGCGAGACAGTTGTTGTGGTTGCAACGCCGTAGCCGCTCCAACGGCTGCTGCGCCTTCTCCATTTTGCCGCAAGCAACCGCACGTGGGGATAATCGTCTCGTATGAGAAGAGTTTGTCCGTCAGCTGTCCATGATGTGTGTAAACTATACGAGCGTTTGGTACGATATAAGCGATTCGGGGAATTGCTCCCCGAGCCTAGTCAGGGAGTCTAGAAGGGGAGTTCTAACATGGTTTCCAAGCAGACTACGATCATCAACGCCACCGGCCTTCACGCCCGTCCCGCGTCCGTCTTCGTGACCGAGGCCAAGAAGTACCAGTCCAACGTCACCATCAAGAACGTCGACAAGGACACCGCGCCCGTCAACGCCAAGTCCATCATGATGATCCTGGCGGCTGGCCTTGGCACCGGCACCAAGATCGAGATCGCGTGCGATGGTCCCGACGAGCAGGAGGCTCTCGTCGCCCTCGTCGCCCTCGTCGACTCCGGCTTCGGCGAGTAGGCTGCGCAAGTACATGTGCAAGCTGACGGCCCGGGTCTCCCGGGCCGTTTTCATGACGCAAGAGGAGCACGTGATGGAGCCTGAGTGGTTCACCTACGACATAGTCGCCGAGGATCCCGCCACGCATGCGCGGGCGGGCGTCCTGCACACCCCGCACGGCGACGTGCCCACGCCCATCTTCATGCCCGTGGGTACCAAGGGTACGGTAAAGGGGGTCTTGGTGCCGCAGCTCAAGGAGCTTGGCGCCAAGATTGTCCTTGCCAACACCTACCACCTGGCCATGCGTCCCGGCGCAGACCTTGTTGCCGAGATGGGTGGCCTGCATGGCTTCACTCGCTGGGATGGCCCCATCCTCACGGACTCCGGTGGCTTCCAGGTCTTTAGCCACGAGGAGTTCTGCAAGCTCTCCGCCGACGGGGTGCGCTTTCGCGCGGTCGACTACGACGGCCGCTGGTTCACCTGGACGCCCGAGGAGAACATGGACATTGCCCAGAAGCTGGGCGCCGACATCGTGATGCAGCTCGACCAGTGCGTGGGCTACCCGGCCCCGCGTTCGAAGGTCGAGCGCGCTGTAGACCTCTCCGCCATGTGGGCCGAGCGCTGCTGGAAAGCGCACACCCGCACCGACCAGGCGCTCTTTGGCATCGTGCAGGGCGGGATGGACCTCACGCTTCGCAGGCGCTCGCTGCAGCACCTTCTCGACGTGGGAGACTTCCCGGGCTTTGGCATTGGCGGGTATTCGGTTGGCGAGGACCACGAGACCATGTTCGAGAGCCTTGCGCCCCTTGCCTCGCAGTACATGCCGCGCGAGAAGCCCCGCTACCTCATGGGCGTGGGCAACCCCACCACGCTCGTGCGCGGCGTGTCGTACGGCATCGACATGTTTGACTGCGTGCTTCCCACGCGAACGGCGCGCATGGGTACGGCCTTTTCGAGCGAGGGCAAGCTCAACTTGCGCCATGCGCGCTTTGCGCACGACGCCGGACTGCTCGACCCCGCATGCACCTGCCCCGTCTGCCAGGGAGGATACACGCGCGCCTACCTGCACCATCTGGTGCGTCAGAAGGAGATGGTCGGCTCCATCCTGCTGTCGATGCACAACCTGTACTTCCTTCTCGACCTCATGCGCCGTGCGCGCGAGTCGATCATCGCGGGAACGTACGGGGAGTTCGTCTCGCGCTGGATGGACTCGCCGGCCGCAAAGGACTGGTAGCCAGCCTGTTCCACGCCAGTTTCGTTCTTTAGCGGATATTGAGAACATTGCCCCCAAGCTCGCGCAGAAGCGCAGCTAAATTCTGTCGCGCCTCCGCAACGCACCCGCTCCCGTAGGGCGGCGGGTTCGAGGAGGGGGTGCTGCATGTCGATTCCGGGCGATCGGGCCTTATTACCGAGTCGTCGTGATCCCCGAGCGTTCTCCCAGGTAGCAGCGGCGACCTCCCAACGGGCCGGTAACAGCGGCGGCAGTGAAGCGCGCGGTATTACCGGTCCGTGGCTTCCGTCATTCCTTACCTGCGGAAATGATTTGGTGCCAAGACGGGCCGGTAACAACGGGCGGGCGCGCAGGGGGCGGGACAAAGGCCCACTCAGCGACGTTGCGGAGCAAACCCTATAATGGCTTCGGAAAATAATCGCAACCGCGTGTCTCTCACGCGGTCGGCATGTTTGCCAATAAACGGAAGGTTTGCACATGGCCCAAAAGCAAGACCGCGAGGCCCCCAAGACGGGCCTCGACCGGTGGAATGCTACCGAGTCGAAATCGCGTGGCTCGAAGGGTGGGCGCGCCGCTCGCCCCGGCCGCTCCAAGCGCCGCCGCATGAACCCAACCGTACGCCGCTACGTCTCCACGATTGTGGTGACTGCAGTTCTCTGCGCGGCGTGCGCGTTCTGCTTCACGCCACTTGGCGAGCGCATCACCACCGGCCTCGACATCCAGGGCGGCGTCTCGGTGATTCTCACCGCCTCAAAGCAGGATGGCTCTGCGCCCTCGACGGACGAGATGAACACCGCCAAGACCATCGTCGAGAAGCGTGTCAACACGCTGGGCGCCTCTGAGGCAACCGTGCAGATCCAGGGCAACAACTCGATTCTGGTCCAGATTCCCGGCGCCACGGACGCGGATGCTGCGGTCCAGACAATCGGCCAGACCGGCCACCTCGAGTTTGTCCGCCTCGATGACATCGGTGACGCGGACGCCCTCGCAAAGATTGAGGCCGGCGCTTCCAACGCGACGCTCGAGCAGGGCACCTACACCTCCTTCCTCGACGGCTCCTACATCGAGTCCACCTCCGTCGCACAGTCCTCCACCTCGGTGGGCACCTATGCGGTGAACATCACCTTCAACTCCGAGGGTGCGGACATCTTTGACAAGGTGACCAAGGAGCTTGCCCCCACCAACGGCCAGATCTGCATCGTGCTCGACGGCGTGGTTCAGTCTGCCCCCGCCGTGCAGGAGGAGATCTCTGGCGGAAAGGTCTCCATCACCGGCAACTTCACGAGCGACCAGGCGCAGGAGCTCAAGACCGTGCTCGACTCTGGCTCGCTGCCGGTTAGCCTCAACTACTCGGAGAGCCGCGTGGTTGGCCCCACGCTTGGACAGGACTCGCTCAACCAGGGCATCCTCGCCCTTGTCATCGGCGTGGCCATCGTGATTGTCTACCTGTTTTTCTTCTACCGCGGCCTGGGGCTCCTTACGCTTGGCTCACTCGTGGTCTTCGCTATTCTTTACCTGGGGCTTCTTGCGATTCTCTCGCGCTATGGGATGTTCTCGCTGTCACTGCCGGGACTTGCGGGCATGGTCCTAACCACTGGCTCCGCGGCCGACTCCTCGATCCTCGTGCTCGAGCGCTTCCGCGAGGAGATTCGCATGGGCCGCACCGTCAAGAACGCCTCCGTCTCGGGTGCGCGCCACGGCATCATGACCTCCCTCGACGCCGACATCGTGACCCTCGTCACCGCCCTTGCGCTCTTCTTTGTGGGCACTGGCACCGTAAAGGGCTTTGGCCTCACGCTGGCGCTCGGCGTTGCCTGCGACATCGTGACAATGTTTGGCTTCAAGGCGCCCGCGCTCAGGCTCCTTGCCGTCCACGTCATCCCATCGCACCCTGGCTTCTGGGGTGTCGACCAGGACATCGCCGAGGCAGAGCGCAAGTCCCAGGAGGCTCAGAAGGCGAGGGGCGCAAAGGCGCCCGCCTCGTCTGCGAAGGGGGGTGAGGCTCGTGCGTAGCCACTTCTCCCACGAGATTTCGTTCATCGGCCACCGCAAGCAGTTCCTCACGCTCTCGTGCATCCTTGTAATCCTGTCCATCGTCGGCCTTGCCGTGCGCGGCCTGGTCTTTGGCATCGAGTTCACGGGCGGCACAGAGATAGACTTCTATCAGACGGGCGAGATCACCATCGAGCAGATGCGCGACGCCCTCGCGGCAACGAACGAGGGCACGGCCACCGTCCAGACCACCACCACGCAGGGCGAGGCGGGCTTCCTCGTTCGCTCCGACACCACCGACCCCACCACCGCCAACGCCCACGCACAGGCGGCCGCCGAGTCCCTGGGCCTCACGAGCGACAACTACACCGTCACGACCATCGGCCCCGACTGGGGCGCAGACACCACGCGCTCGTCGCTCATGGCGTTTGGCGTGGCCATCCTGCTCATCATTGCCTACGTCTCGTTCCGCTACGAGTTCAAGATGTCCATCACGGCGGTAATCGCGCTCATCCACGACCTCGTGATCACGCTGGGCGTCTACGCCTGGTTCCAGATTGACATCTCGCCCAACGTCATTGCCGCACTCCTCACCATCATGGGCTACTCGCTCTACGACACCGTGGTCGAGTTCAACCGCATGAACGAGAATGCCAAGCAGCTCCGCGATGGCGTGCACCACACCTACTTCGAGATCTGCAACTTCTCGATCAACGAGGTCATCGTCCGCACCATCAACACCACGATCGTGACGCTCGTGCCAGTCGTCTGCATGCTGGCCATTGGCGGTGCCACGCTCAAGGACTTTGCCTTCGCCATCCTGGTCGGCGAGATCTTGGGCACCTACTCCAGCTTCGCCGTGGCGTCCCCGCTCCTGGCCATCTGGAAGACGCGCGAGCCCAAGTGGGCAAAGCTCGAGGCAAAGTACGGCAGCGCCGCCAAGACCACGGCGACCCCCGCCGACGGCGCCGAAAAGAACGAGCCCAAGGAAGGCTAACGTGCCTGGCCTGCTAGACAGTCGACGCTGGGACGTCCTCGACGCGGATCCGCGCGCGGAGGCGTCCCTTGCTCGTGCCCTGGGCGTGCCGCCGCTAGTGGCACGGGTCCTCGTGGCCCGTGGCTTCACCAGCGCCGAGGAGGCACGCGCATTCCTCACTCCCTCGCTCGAGCGCGACTGGGCAGACCCTCTCCTCATCCCCGGGATGGCCGAGGCGGCAGACCGCGTCGAGCGCGCCGTGAGGGCGGGGGAGGACATTGCCGTCTTTGGCGACTTCGACGTCGACGGCATGAGCTCCACCTGCATCCTCGCGCTGGGCCTGCGCGAGCTGGGCTGCCGCGCCCGTGCCTACATCCCCCACCGCTTTGGCGAGGGCTACGGCCTTACCAAGGCCGCGCTCGACCGCGTGCTGGCAGACGGCAAGCCGGACCTCCTCGTGACCGTCGACAACGGCATTGCTGCGCAGCATGAGGTCGACTGGCTCCGCGAGCAGGGCATAGACGTGGTTGTGACCGATCACCACGAGCCTGCGGACCTTGTTCCCCAGGGAGTTCCCGTGACGGACCCCAAGCTCGCTGCAGAGGGGCCCTCTCGCGACCTTGCGGGTGCGGGCGTGGCGCTCAAGCTCTTGGCTGCGCTGGGACAGCGCCTGGGGAGGCCGGATGTCTGGCGCTCCTACACCGACGTTGCTGCCTTGGGCACCCTCTCGGACATGATGCAGCTCACGCCAGAGAACCGCGCGCTGGTGGCTGATGGCATCGGGCGGCTGAGAAGGACCTCGCGTCCTGGCCTGGTTGCCCTTGCTGCCTGCGCGGGCCAGGAGATCTCCGAGGTCACGGCGGACTCGCTGCCCTTCTCGATCATCCCGCGCCTGAACGCGGCAGGTCGCATGGGCACCACCGACGTGGCCATCGATTTGCTCATGACGAGCGACCCCGCCCAGGCCCCGGTGCTTGCGGGGCAGCTCGAGGAAATCAACCGCCAGCGCCGCGAGATTGAGTCCACCCTAACCGAGGAGGCGCTTGCGAAGGTCGCCGCCACCTGGCACGGCGGCCGTGTGATTGTCGTTGGCGGCGAGGGCTGGCACGAGGGCGTGAAGGGCATCGTGGCAAGCCGCATCGTGAACCGCTATCACGTGCCTACGATCCTCTTCACCATCCAGGACGGTATCGCGTGCGGGTCTGGCCGCTCCGTTGGCTCGGTTGACCTGTTCCGTGCCGTCGAGCAGTGCTCGGATCTGCTCGTTCGCTTTGGCGGCCACGCCGGGGCAGTGGGCGTGACCTGCGAGGCGTCGCGCCTCGATGAGTTCCGCGACCGTCTGGAGTCGGTGCTCGACGCCCTTCCCGCGGAGGAGTTCGAGTCGCGCGGCGAGGTTACGGCGGTCGTGCACCTCTCCGAGCTAACAATCTCCTCTATTGCCGCGCTCGAGGCGCTGCAACCCTTTGGCCAGGGCAACAAGAAGCCGCTCTTTGCCGTGCGCGGCGTCACCATGAAGAACCGCTCGCGCGTTGGGGCCGATGGCGCCCACCTGCGCTTCCTTGCCACGGACGGAGTCTCGTCCGTGCCTGCCATCATGTTCCGCGTGCCGGACTGCCCGCGCGCCTGCGCCACGGACAGCGTGGTCGACCTTGTCTTCGAGGCCGTTGACGAGACCTGGCAGGGCCGCACCAAGCCCAAGCTCATGGTCAAGGACATCCTCTATCGCGACGGTGGGGACGAGAAGCCCTCTGGTCCCAGCTTCGTGGACGAGCTCTTCGCGCGCGAGGAGGGCGCAGAGGGCGGGGCCGCTGCCGTCTGCTCCGCGGCGGCATGCGCTTCCGAAGGGCATGCGGCGTCCGCGCCCGCTGCCTTGCCCCAAAGCTACGATGCCCTTATGGCAAGCCTGGTGCACGCCCTCATCGGCGAGAATCCGCTCCTCCCTGCGCAGCGCGAGGCCCTCTCGCGCCTTGAGGCCGGCCGATCCACCCTTTGCGTGATGGCCACGGGACGCGGCAAGTCGCTCGTCTTCCACGTCCATGCGGCACGCACGGCACTCGCACAGCACCGTGCCAGCGTCTTTGTGTACCCGCTGCGCGCACTTGTGGCCGACCAGGCGCACCACCTTGCCGACGAGCTTGCGCCTCTTGGCGTGGGTGTGGCGGTGCTCACGGGCGAGACGCCCGCAGACGAGCGCGCCCGCGTCTACGAGGCGCTGGCCGGCGGCCAGGTGGACATCGTCCTCACCACGCCCGAGTACCTTGCCATCCACGTGGACGACTTCGCGAGCTCCGGGCGCGTGGGGTTTCTCGTGGTGGACGAGGCACACCACACCTCTCCTGCCGGCTCGGGGTCGCGCGACGCCTATCGCGACCTGCCTCGCGTTCGCGCTGCGTTGGGCGAGCCAACCGTCCTTGCCGTAACCGCCACGGCCTCGCCCGAGGTTGCCCGCGACATCTGCGACCTCTGCGGGATTGGCGCACAGGACGTGGTCGTGGACCCCTCCGTGCGCGACAACCTCCGTCTGGACGACTGCCGCGGCCTGCGCGACCGCGACGCGGCGCTTGTCTCGATTGTGGCCCAGGGCGAGAAGTGCATCGCCTACGTAAACTCCCGAGCGCGCTCGGTGACGCTGGCCAGGCTGCTGCGCCACCAGGTGCCGGAGCTTGCGCCCAGGGTCGCCTTCTACAACGCTGGCCTGCCGCGTACTGACCGCACGCGCGTCGAGCGCGCCTTCCGCACGGGCGAGCTCTCCTGCATCGTTTCTACCAGCGCCTTTGGCGAAGGCGTGAACATTCCCAACGTGCGAAGCGTGGTGCTCTACGACATGCCGCTGGGTCGCGTGGAGTTCAACCAGATGAGCGGCCGAGCCGGACGAGACGGGAACAGCGCCTGCGTGCACCTGCTCTTTGGCCAGCGCGACCTCGCCTCCTCGCAGCGCATCCTCGACCAGGTTGCGCCCACGCGAGACGAGCTTGCCTCCCTCTACCGGGCACTGCGCGGCATCTCCAGGGGCGCCGCAAGCGTGGGCAAGGAGTCCTTCTCGGCACGCGACTCGCAGCTTGCGACCATGGCAACGGTGAAGGGCAGACCGCTCACCGAGGGCGCCGTCTCCTGCGGCATCCAGGTCTTCTCGGAGCTGGGCCTGCTCTCGGTTGCGGGCTTTGGCGACGCGCGGTTCATAACCATGGCGACAAACCCAGGCCATGTGGACCTCGAGGGCTCTGCCCGCTACCTCGAGGGCATTCGCGAGCGTGAGGCGTGCGGCGAGTTTGGGGAATGGGTACTCTCATGTACTGAGGAAGAATTGCTCTCTGCGATAAACAGGCCCATTGCGCCCGACTTTGGCGTGCGCGTGGGCGAATAGGAGGAGGGGACCATGGGCGACAACGGCACGATGGCCGAGAAGGCCCAGGACGCACTGGGTGCGGCTCAGACAGTGCCCACAGCTCCCGCTACGCCTGCGGCGTCAGCACCTACGCCCGCACCCGCCAAGAAGCCTGTCATCCCCGACGCGGCCAACTTCCGCGTGCTCGAGGAGGCTGCGCGCGCCTACCTCAACGACGAGGAGTGGGCGAAGATCGACCGCGCCTACCACTTTGCGGCCGACTACCACCGTGACCAGCGCCGTCGCTCGGGCGAGCCCTACATCAACCACCCCGTCGAGGTGGCCCTCATCCTCTGCAAGGACCTCCACATGGACGAGGACACCATCTGCGCCGCGCTCCTGCACGACACCGTGGAGGACACCCCGGCAACGCTCGCCCAGATTTCTGACCTCTTTGGCGAGACGGTGGCCGAGTTGGTGGACGGCGTCACCAAGCTCACGTCCATCAAAGTGACCTCGATGGACGAGAAGCAGGCGCTCAACCTGCGCAAGATGTTCCTCGCCATGTCGAAGGACATCCGCGTGGTCATCATCAAGCTGGCAGACCGTCTGCACAACATGCGCACCCTGGCGGCGCTGCCGCCAGACCGCCGCCTCTTCAAGGCGCGCGAGACCATGGATGTCTACGCCCCTCTCGCCGACCGCCTGGGCATCTCGTCCATCAAGTGGGAGCTCGAGGACCTTGCGTTCTTCTGGCTCGAGCCCGAGGAGTACCAGCGCGTTGCCCGCATGGTGCAGGACTCGCGCGCACAGCGCGAGGACGATACCGAGGCGGCCATCAAGACCCTGGACGACGAGCTCAAGCGTGTGGGCCTCAAGAACTACCAGATTACCGGCCGCCCCAAGCACCTCTGGTCCATCTACCAGAAGATGGCCCGCAAGGGTCGGGACTTCTCGGATATCTACGACCTCATCGCGCTGCGCATCATCACCCAGACGGTGGGGGACTGCTACTCGGCGCTCGGCGCCGTCCACACGCTGTGGCACCCCATGCCCGGCCGCTTCAAGGACTACATCGCCACGCCCAAGGCCAACCTCTACCAGTCGCTCCACACCACGGTGGTGGGTCCAGACGGCAAGCCCATCGAGATTCAGATTCGCACGGTCGAGATGCACGAGGCGTCCGAGTACGGTGTCGCCGCCCACTGGCTCTACAAGAAGGCCGGCAACTCCCAGGGCAAGATGTCGGCCGAGGACCGCTCGATTGACTCGACCATCAACTGGATCCGCAAAAGCCTTGACTGGGCCGTCGAGGACGACATAGATGACCCGCATGAGTTCCTGAACAACCTGCGCGTTGACCTCTTTGAGCACGAGATCTTTGTCTTCACGCCAAAGGGCGAGGTCATGAGCCTGCGCCGCGACTCGACGCCGCTCGACTTTGCCTACGCCGTCCATACCGAGGTGGGCAACCACTGCGTGGGCGCCAAGGTCAACGGATCGGTTGTGCCGCTCACCTACAAGCTCAACATGGGCGACCGTGTGGAGGTCCTCACCAACAAGAACGCCAAGCCCAGCCGCGACTGGATGAACATCGTGGTCACGCCCTCGGCGCGCGCCAAGATCCGCAAGTACTTCTCGGTTGAGACGCGCGCGGATGATGCCGAGCAGGGCAGGAACGACCTCGCCCACGAGCTGCGCCGCCGCGGCTACGGTATCTCGACACAGCGCACGGTCAAGGCCATCGAGCATGTGTACCCGCAGTTCGACTATCGCTCGGCCGACGACCTCTTTGCCGGTATTGGCACGGGCAAGGTCTCGGCCAAGCAGGTGGCCAACCGCATCGAGGAGATCCTCGAGGAGGGCTCGCCCGAGCAGCTCGAGGCCGCGCGCAAGGAGGCAGAGCGCCAGGCCAAGCGCGAGGAGGCCATCAAGGAGAACAAGCCCCTCATGCAGTCCTACGCCATCACGCAGACTGCCAAGGGGGCCAGGCGCCGCAGCAACTGCGGTGTGGTCGTGAAAGGCGACGCCGACCTTCTCGTCCACCTCGCGCACTGCTGCAACCCCGTGGCCGGCGATGACATCGTGGGCTTTGTGACGCGCGGCCGCGGCATCTCTGTGCACCGCGCCAACTGCCCCAACGTGCGCGACCTCATGAACCACCCCGAGCGCATGATCCCGGTGGAGTGGGACACCTCCGGCGCCACCGAGTTTAGGGTCGAGATCGTGGTCGAGGCCACCGACCGGATGGGGCTGCTCAAGGACGTCACCATCGCCATTGGCGACGCGGGCGGCAACATCCTCTCCGCCGCCACGCAGACGGGCAAGCAGGGCATCGCGCGGCTGCGCTTCATCGTGGCCATTTCGGACGCGAGCCTGTTGGACGCGCTTCTCGCCAGCGTCTCTCGCGTGCCCTCGGTCTACGACGCGCGCCGCATCATGCCCGGCGAGGGCGCCAACCAGATGAAGCAGCGGGTGTAGCCATGAGGAGCTACTTTCGCGATGCGGGGTCTTTTGCGGCGTCCGACGCCGGTGACGTGGTGCGCGTCTTTGTCGTTGGCCCCATCCAGACCAACTGCTACGCCTACGTCTCTGCCGGCGAGGCCCTGGTCGTTGACCCCGGAGCCGCAGGTGCGCGCGTGGCTGCGGCGCTTGCTGGCGAGAAGGTCGTGTGCGTGGCGGCGACCCACGGCCACGGTGACCACGTGGGCGGCGTGGCTGCGCTCGTCTCGGCGACGGGCGCGCCGTTTGCGCTTGCGGCGGCAGACGCCGAGATGGCCGAGCACGCCGGAGACCCGTCGTACTCCGGTTCGGGGATTGCCTACGACGACGATGCTCCGGTACCTTCTCGTCTGCTTGCCGAGGGCGATGTCCTTGCGGTGGGCACGGCGCGCTTCCGCGTGATGGAGACGCCCGGCCATACGCCGGGCGGCATCTGCCTGGTGGGTGAGGGTACGGCCGAGGGGATTGCCTTTGTGGGCGACACGCTCTTCCCGGGGTCGTGCGGCCGTACCGACCTTGCCGGCGGCGATCCGGATGCCATGCGCCGCTCGCTTGCGCGCATGGGCCGCGAGATTGCCCCGCAGACGGCTCTTCTCTGCGGGCACGGGCCAGCTACCATGATGGCGGAGGAGCTGGCGAGCAACCCCTTCGTGCGCTAACCCGTGCAACTTTTTACCGGCAACGGGATTCCGTTGCCGTACAACTCAATCCCGTCCCTGCGCCCGCAAGACGCCAACCGCTCTCGCTGCATCTGGTATAGTTCTCTGGTGCGCATGGTGCGCCCGAGTGGCGGAATGGCAGACGCGGAGGTCTCAAAAACCTCTGAGGGAAACCTCGTGTGGGTTCGACCCCCACCTCGGGCACCAGTTGTTTCAGCGCTTCTCGGCTACGCGTTCCCCGTGTTGTCTTGGTGGAGATGCGCGTCTCGAAAATTGGTCGTTGCGCCGGCCTGGCCGCTGAGGTATTATCTCACCTGCGTGAACATGCTAAGCGGGGCTTCTCGCCCCCACCTGAACGGCGCCCACGCGGCAGCTGTCTGGTCAGACAAAGATTTCTCACCACCCAGGCATGGGTGGTCATTGTCTCCCGGCGGCTGTGTGTCATCGGGAGTTTTTTTTTATCGCGGCGCCAAGCGCCGCAGAGAGAGGAAGGTGTAGAGAGATAGCCAGGAACGATGGTCCTCGCGTCAACGGGGAAATCACCTCACGCACGTGCCGCCTCATTGGCGTTGACGGCTCGCAGTTGGGCCTGTTTGGTGTGCGTGACGCCCTGCGCATTGCGCAGGAGCAGGGGCTTGACCTCGTGGAGATCGCGCCAAACGCGAACCCTCCGGTGTGCAAGGTGCTCGACTACAGCAAGTACAAGTACGAGCAGGATCGCAAGGCCAAGGCTGCGCGCAAGAACCAGGCGCGCGTCGAGGTCAAGGAGATGAAGTTCCGTCCCAAGATCGACGTGGGCGACTATGAGACCAAGAAGGCCCACGTGATGCGCTTCCTCAAGAAGGGGGCAAAGGTCAAGATCACGATCATGTTCCGCGGTCGTGAGATGGCTCACCCTGAGCAGGGACGCATCGTGCTCGACCGCCTTGCCGAGGATCTCAGGCCTTGGGCCACCGTCGAGCAGCAGCCCCTCATGGAGGGTCGCAACATGCACATGCTCATCGCCCCCATCAAGGGCGCGTTCGATGTAACGCCCGAGGGCGACGAAGCCACGAGCGAGAAGAAGGAGAAGTAACATGCCCAAGATGAAGACGCACAAGGGTACGGCAAAGCGCTTCCGTCGCACCGGTACCGGCAAGATCATGCGCGCCAAGGCGTTCAAGAGCCACATCCTGTCCAAGAAGTCCCAGAAGCGCATCCGCAACTTCCGCAAGGAGGCCGAGCTCGCCCCCAGCGACGTCAAGGTTGTCTCCCAGCGCATGGGTTCCAAGTAGGCGCCTCGCGCGTCCCGATTTTCCCTCAACGAGGAGTTGATTAAATATGTCTCGAGTCAAGCGCGCAGTCGCCGGCCGCAAGAAGCGTCAGACCCTGGTCGAGCGTACCAAGGGCTATTACGGAACTTCCTCCCGCACCTTCCGTGGCATGAAGGAGCAGGCTCAGCACTCCGGCCAGTACCAGTATCGCGATCGTCGCAACAAGAAGCGTGACTTCCGCAGCCTGTGGATTCAGCGCATCAATGCTGCCGCCCGCATGAACGACCTCTCTTACAGCACCTTCATGCACGGCCTCAAGCTTGCTGGCGTCGAGCTGGACCGCAAGGTCCTCGCCGAGATCGCCTACAGCGACGAGAGGGCCTTCGCCGACCTTGCCAACGTTGCCAAGAAGGCTCTTGCTGACGCCGAGTAGCGTCTAGCCGTTGGTTTATCGCATTGCCTGTGGCGGCACCGGAAATCCCGGTGCCGCCATTTTTGTGCCGCCGCGGGATTGAGTTGCCGGGCAGTGGAATCCCGTTGCCGGGTAATGGAATCCCGTTCCGGGGTAGGGGCGAGAAAGCGCCATACGTTCGTCGTCCGAACGTGTGGCAACCTGCGCGGGTCACAGATTCGTATCCGAATGTGTGGCGGGGGTCATCCCGGCGACCCGGGACCGAAACCAGCGGGCCTAGACCCGGAACCAAAACCAGCAGCCAAGAGTCCTACTGGTGCTTCTCGCTCTCGTCCTTGCCCTCCGGGCGAATGCCGAGAAGCTCCTCGCGCCTCTCCTCGCGCCGTTCGCGGGCCTTCTCGGCCTCCTCGGCAAAGGCGGGGTCGTCTGGCCCTACGAGCTCGTCGTCTCCCGTGTGAGGGTCCCTGTGGTGGCGCAGCACTGGCTCGAAGAGGTGCAGGTGGTTGGCAAACGCCCCGGAAATCACCAAGAGCACGAGGAAGATGCAGATGCGCGGCACCGTGGTGACCTGCGTCATCACAAGCGCGCCGCCGCACAGGAGCGCTGTCCAGGCGTACACAACAAGCACTGCCTGCTTCTGGTCAAATCCCTCGGCAAGCAGTCGGTGGTGGATGTGGCCGCGATCTGCTCGGCCCACGCTCACGTGCGCGCGGGTGCGCCGGACAATCGCGGAGAACGTGTCGATGATGGGGATCCCCGCAATCACCAGCGGCACGATGATGGTGGTGAGACCTGCGATTCTCGTCACCGAGAGAAGCGAAATGGTGCCCAACGCAAAGCCCAGCGTGAGCGAGCCCGAATCTCCCATGAAGATGCTCGCGGGGTGGAAGTTGTAGTGGAGGAAGCCCAGCGTGGAGCCGGCGATGGCGCACGCAAGCGCCGCGGCGTCCAGGCGGCCGGCCCAGATCGAGAGCACGAACATGGTCACGCTGGCTATGCATGAGATACCCGCGGCCAGCCCGTCGAGCCCATCGATGAGGTTGATGATATTCACGTAGGCAACGAGGTAGATGATGGTCACGGGGTAGGTGAGCCAGCCCAGCTCTATGAACTCGCCTGGCTCGAAGGGGTTCGCAATCACGCCAATTACCAGGCCGCCCATTGCGGCTATGGCGGCGGCAAGAATCTGCCCGGCAAGCTTTGCCTTTGGGGTGAGCGTGTACTTGTCGTCGAGAAGTCCCGTGACAAATATGACGACAAACGCAAGCACCAGCATCCAGTAGTTTACCGAGAGACGCGGTGATGGTACGAGAACGACCGGCCATCCAAAGTGCGTGGTACCGATGTACTGGACCACGAAGGCGGCAACGATGCCTGCAAAGATTGCGACGCCGCCCATGCGCGGCGTGGGGGTCTTGTTGACGCGGCGCTTGTTGGGGTAGTCGACGGCTCCAACGCGGATGGCAATCTTTCTGGCGAGGGGGGTCACGGCCAGCGCGCAGGCGAGCGAAGCGGCAAACAGGCAGAGAAACGATAGCCAGTACCTGGGCACCGTCAAACACCTCCCCCCTCTCGCCGCCATTTCCTAGCGAGACATAATACACAGAAATGTGGGAAAACGTGCTGCTAAGCGGTGCCAGGCGGAAAGGGAAGGCAACCGGCACAGCCATCTACCTGCGACTCGTTTGCACTGGTATGGCATGCTGCGCAAAAAGTGCCCAACACATCCATTGTGTGGCCACCACTCGCCATGTCAAGACTGGCATCGGGGTGCGAGTTCGCCTACATTGGTCTTGTCGTCCCCCTGCGGTACAAACTGGGTGAACCGACAAGCGTTACTAGGGAGTCCGACATCTCGTCCTGGAAGGGGATCCTCCGTTGCTGGGGAAGCCGGAACGGGCGATGAGGACACCCACCTTATGAAGGTGGGTTCATAATCGTATCCGCAGGGGGCGGCTTTTCTCACTTGCGAGCAGGTCGAGGTCCATCCGCCGGTAGGTCGCGGCCAAAGTCGTGGTCAGCCGCCTTGGGGGTCCGCGGGGAATTTCGCTGCTCCGGCGTAGAATCGTCGACGGAGGGCGAGTTTTGGCGGCAAGTGCGTACAAACTGCCCTTCTGGCACAGCTCGGCTCGTGGCAGCGCCGTGCGCTGACGCCCTGCCGCGACGTCCTGTGGTGCTCTTACGCAATTCCCGCACTTTGACGTTGACACGGACGCGGCAAATTGCGACAATGGCTCCCGCGCATGCGCGCCTGGGGATGTAGCTCAGCTGGGAGAGCGCTGCCTTCGCAAGGCAGAGGCCGAGGGTTCGAATCCCTTCATCTCCACCATGGAATCTGTGGGGCCCGGGCACAAAGCTTGGGCCCTTTTTCTTATCTTGTCTCCAAGCCCGATGGGAGCATGGCAGGGATGGAAGGCCTTCTCGCCAAGCTGGACGCATCCTCCTACGACGCCTGCGAGCTCTGCCCGCGCCGCTGCGGTGCCGCGCGCTCCCAGGGCAAGGCTGGCATCTGCGGCGCCACCGCCACCCCGCGCGTCGCAAGGGCCGCGCTCCACTTCTGGGAGGAGCCGCCCATCTCGGGGGAGGCTGGCTCGGGGGCCATCTTCTTCACGGGCTGCCCCCTGCGCTGCCGCTTTTGCCAGAACCATCAGATCTCCCAGGAGGGCTTTGGGCTTGCCGTCTCCACATCGCGCATCGCCGAGATGATGCTCGAGCTAGAAGCCCAGGGCGCCCTCAACATCAACCTCGTGACGCCCCTGCACTTTGCGCCCACGGTGCGCAAGGCGGTGCTTCTCGCACGCGAGAACGGCCTTGCCATCCCCACAGTCTGCAACACCTCCGGCTACGAGCTCCCCGAGGTCGTGCGCGCAATGTCCGACGTCATCGACATCTGGCTCACCGACTTCAAGTACGCAAGCCCCACGCTTGCGGGCTCGCTCTCTGCTGCGCGCGACTACCCCAGCGTCGCCGCCGCGGCTCTGGTCGAGATGGTCTCCTCCGTAGACGCGGCCGGCGGCCGGCTGGTGGGGGAGGATGGCGCAATGAAGCGTGGTGTCATCGTGCGACACCTGGTGCTTCCCGGACACGTGGATGACTCCTGCGCGGTCCTCGACCGCGTTTGGGAAACCTGCGGCAACGCGGCGGACCTTTCGGTCATGAACCAGTACACGCCCAACGACACCTGCCGCAAGGCCTGCGGCGACCTTGCGCGCGCGGTGACGGACGAGGAGTACGAGATTGTCCTCTGCCACGCGGATGACCTCGGCTTCGAGAACATATGGTGGCAGGAGGGCGGCACCGTCTCGGAGAGCTTCGTGCCCGCCTTCGACGCCACAGGTGTCGAGGGTCCGGAGCTTCCCGGCACCCAGGAAGCGGCACCATCGCTGCCCAGCGGTCGCAAAGGGGTATAGACTCACATCTGTAGGCAACCGCGCGCCTGCCGCGCGTCCACCTTGGAGGTTCCATGCCAGAGAACACGCCCCTCTCCGACGAGGAGAGGTCAGAGCTCGAGAAGCTTCGTGCCGAGAAGGCCGCCCGCGACAAGGCCCAGGAGGCTGCCCGCGAGCGCGCTGAGCTCGAGCGCCTGAAGGCAGAGAAGGCCGCCAGGGAGAAGGACGCCGCCGAGCAGCGGCGCATTGCCGAGGCGCGCGAGAAGGGCCGCCAGCTCATGGAGCCCGATGACGATGACCTGCGCATGCCCAAGGGCCAGAAGATCGTCATCGCGGCCATAGTCGTCGCGGCGGCGATGTCGTTCCTCGCCATGGCGCTCGGGTAAGGCACACAGCAGACAGGCGCCCGGCGCGGGGCGAGGTCTCGCGGCGGGTGCATCAACACAGGAGGAAGTATCACCATGTCGCTCACGGACCGCACCAAGCCAACCGACGTCTCGCTCAACACTGACCTCTACGAGCTCACGATGGCCCAGGGATTCTGGGAGTCGGGCCTTGTGGACACGCAGGCGACGTTTAACGCTTTCTTCCGCGAGAACCCCTTTGGCGGCGGCTACGCGGTGGCCTGCGGCATGGGCCAGATTCCCGACCTGGTAGAGAACTTCGTCTTCGACGACGAGGACATCGACTACCTGGCCAGCATCCCGGCGCCCGGCGGCGGCTCCATGTTCAAGCCGGCCTTCCTCGAGTACCTCCGCAACCACCACCTTGACCTCACAATCCACGCCGTTCCCGAGGGTGACGTGGTCTTCCCGCGCGAGCCCATGGTTCGCGTCCAGGGCCCGCTCATCGACTGCCAGCTCATCGAGACGGCCCTGCTCAACCTCGTGAACTTCCAGACCCTTGTAGCAACCAAGACCTCGCGCGTGGTGCGTGCGGCCGAGGGGCACCCCGTGTCCGACTTTGGCCTGAGGCGCGCCCAGGGTCCAGACGGCGGCCTCGCCGTTGCCCGTGCCTCCTACATCGCCGGCGCAAGCTCCACCTCCAACCTGCTGGCGGGCAAGATCTACGGCATCCCCGTCTTTGGCACGCACGCCCACTCCTGGGTCATGGCGTTCCCCACCGAGCTTGACGCGTTCCGCGCCTTCGCTAAGTCGAGCCCCAAGAACTGCGTGCTGCTCCTCGACACCTACGACGTCCACCAGGGCATAAAGAACGCAATCACGGTCGCTAAGGAGATGGAGGCCGCGGGCGAGCGCCTGGCTGCAATCCGCATCGACTCGGGCGACCTGGCAAAGCTCACCAAGGAGACCCGCAAGGCCTTCGACGACGCAGGCCTGCCCTATGTCAAGATCTCTGCCTCGAACGACCTGGACGAGTACACCATCCAGTCGCTCTACGCCCAGGGCGCGCCCATCGACTCGTTTGGCGTGGGCACCAAGCTCGCCACCTGCGATCCCCAGCCTTCGCTTGGCGGCGTCTACAAGCTCTCTGCCGTACGCGACTCGGCTGACGCCCCCTGGAACCCCGTAATCAAGCTTTCCGAGCAGGCCTACAAGCGCACCATCCCAGGCGTCCAGCACGTTCTGCGCTTCCTCGACGACGACCACTGCCCCGTGGGCGACATGATCCTTGACGACTCCTACACGCGCGGCGACGCCACGGCGGCAACGAGCATGGAGGACATCCTCGACCCCTTCTCGTCCTACGGCCTTTCCGGAACCCCGCGCGAGCTTCTCGCCTGCTACGTCGAGCACGGCAAGCGCGTGGGCGAGCCGGTCGACATCGAGGAGTCCCGTTCGCGCTGCCACAACGCGCTCATGCACCTCGATCCGGCAATCACCCGCTTCCTCAACCCGCAGGCCTACCCCGTGGGCCTGGAGCAGGGCCTTGCCGCGCTTCGTCGCGACCTTGCGGCGGAGGAGCGCAGCGGCTCATCTCGCGTGAGGCGCTAGTACGTCAGCGTCCCACCTCGGCGTCTGCCAACGCCTCTGCTACACTGCTGCACACGGGAGCGCGCCAGGGGGCGCGCGGGTATCACGGAAGGACGGGGCACATGCCCGAGAAGATTGAGGAGCTCGTCAGGAAGGCCGTCGCGGACGCACAGGAGGCGGGAGACCTGCCTGCCTTCGAGGTTGGGGACCTTGGCCTCGAGCGCCCCGCAGACGCCGGCAACGGTGACTGGACCACTACGCTCGCCCTGCGCTCCGCTCGTCTCGCCCACATGGCGCCCCGCGCCATCGCCCAGGCAATCGTGAACCACATGGAGAAGGACCCCGGCATCTCCAAGGTCGAGGTCGCCGGTCCCGGCTTTGTGAACTTCTATCTCTCTGCCGCTGCTAACAACGAGGTCTTCCGCACGGTGCGCGAGCAGGGCCACGACTTTGGCCGCTCCAACATTGGCGCCGGCGAGAAGGTCCAGGTCGAGTTTGTCTCGGCCAACCCCGTGGGGCCGCTCCACATTGGCCACGGCCGCTGGGCCGCCCTTGGCGATTCTCTCTGCCGCGTGATGGAGCACGCCGGCTACAGCGTGGAGCGCGAGTACTATATCAACGACCACGGCAGCCAGATGGATGTCTTTGGCAACTCCGTCGCCGAGCGCTACCTGCAGCTCTCCCAGGTGGTCTCCGAGCGAGGCTGCTCGCTCGATGAGGCTGTGCAGGTGCTTCTCGATGACCGCAAGGCCTTCGTGAAGGACGAGGAGGACGCACACCCCGAGCTCCACCCCTACATGGACGCCTTCAACAAGAACCTTGGCGGCAACGCTTATGGCGGCGACTACATCATCGACGTAGCCCGCCACTTCATGGATACAGATGGCACCCGCTGGGTCGACGCGGATCCCCATAAGCGCATGCTCGAGTTCCGAGAGCGCGGCTACAAGCTCATGCTCGAGTCAATAAAGAGCACGCTTGACGAGTCCCGCTGCTACTTTGACGTGTGGTTCTCCGAGCGTTCCCTCTACAAGAAGAACGAGGACGGCACCTCGGCAGTCGATCGCGCCCTCGCACGTCTGGACGAGATGGGCTACCTCTATCGCGACGAGGACGGTGCCCTGTGGTTCCGCTCCACCGCGCTTGGCGACGACAAAGACCGCGTGCTCATCAAGACCAACGGCGAGTACACGTACTTCGCCTCCGACGTGGCGTACCACTGGAACAAGTTCCAGCGCGTCGACCACGTGATCGACATCTGGGGCGCAGACCACCACGGCTACATCCAGCGCGTCGACTCCGCCTGCGCGGCTCTTGGCTACCCCGGCAAGCTGGAGGTCCTTCTCGGCCAGCTCGTGAACCTGCTGCGCGACGGCGTGCCGGTGCGCATGTCCAAGCGCAAGGGCACCATGATCCCCTTCAAGGAGCTCATGGACGAGGTTGGTGTGGACGCAACGCGCTACACGCTCATCTCCAAGTCGAGCAACCAGATGATCGACTTCGACATCGAGAAGGTCAAGAAGCAGGACAACACCAACCCCGTCTACTACGTGCAGTACGCGCATGCGCGCATCTGCTCGATCCTGCGCAAGGGCGCCGGCGTGACGGCCGAGGAGGCCGAGAAGCTCGGCATGGACGAGGTTGCCAGGCGCGCGGTGGGCGAGGAGTACGATCTTTCGCTGCTCACCGACCCAACCGAGGCAACGCTCGCGCGCAAGCTCTCGGAGTTCCCGGCGTTGGTGGAAGGCTGCGCTCGTGACCGCGCTCCCTTCCGTCTTACGCACTACGCCGAGGAGCTGGCGGGCGACTTCCACTCCTTCTACACCGTGTGCCAGGTGCTGCCCAGCAAGGGGCGCCCAGTCGACGAGGGCCTTTCCAAGGCTCGTCTCGCCGCCGTGGACGCCACGCGCAGGGCGCTCGCCCTTACGCTCGAGTTGTGCGGGGTCCATGCGCCGCAGAGCATGTAGCTTTTTCGCCCCGTCCCTCTTTCGTGCTGGAAGCACAGCGGCAATAATCAAAGATATGCAGTTGTTTCGGCGCGATGTGAAAACTAAGATATAATTGTTCTTTAAGGGGGGCCGAGGGTTAGCATCCGGCGCGCTTTGCCTGGCACTACTACGTCGTCCCATACGTGAGGGTGCGGCTAGAGACAGAGGTGGGCCTTGTGGACCTGCGCGAGTACATGTCGGTACGCAGAGCGTACAACCTCGTGCGTCAGTCACAGCCTGCGCGCGACAGGCTCACATTCGAGGAGTTTGCTGTTCTCTGTCGCCTACAGGTGGCAGGGGAGCCTCTCAACACATCGGTTATTGCCGAGTATCAGGGGGCGCTGCGCCCAACCATGACACACCGCACGAACCACCTGGCTGAGCTTGGCCTCATCTCACGTGGCGAGGGAGGCAGGGATCGCCGCAATGTGGTGTGCGCCATCACGTCCAAGGGTTCGCTCCACGTTGAGAAGCTCTCCGAGCTCACCTGCAAGGAGATTCTGCCCGGCCAGCCGCTCTCCCGTACGCTGCCCGAGCGCATCGTCAAGTACGTTGATGCCATGGGGTCGGTCTTTGCCAAGGCCGGAGACCTCGTGCTTCTCGCCCTCTACATCGAGGACTCCCAGCCCGTCACCATCACAAGGCTCGTAGATTCCCTGGGGCTTCTACAGCCCACGGTATCGATGTCGGTCACTGCTCTTGTGACTGCGGGCCTCATCGAGCGCGGGTCGTCCCGTGCGTCCGGGCTTTCGCTTACCCCCCAGGGTTCCGAGCGTGCGGCTGAGTTTGCCGCACGCGTTGGGGAGGTTGTCGTGAAGCGCCGTCCAAGGGGCCAGAAGCCAGAGGATCCAGAGCAGGCGGAGGAGCCAGAGGCGTAGCCCAAGCGACCCTTTGCCCAGGCTCGTTTTGTGGCATCAACGTGCACAGCTGTTCGTGTCGTGCTATAGTGACGCAGACGCAACGCCGCGTGTGCAAGCACGTGTTGTATGAAGGCGCGTTGCAAACCCCTCATCGCATGTGTCGGACGGCTTGAACGCAGCTGCCCCAGAGTCGTGCCGAGGGGGCGCATCAATCCCACGGCCTCTGCGAAGCCTATCAATTGCTTAATTTGCACGACGGTATGGCGCGCCTTGCGCCCCGCGCGAGAGTGAAAGGTACAAATAGTATGACAGACGAGACACCCTCGGATTCTATGGGCGCTACCCCGGCGGAAGCCCCCGAGGAGGCGCCAAAGCCCCGTCGTCGCCGTCGCACCCGCGCCGAGATAGAGGCGGAGAAGCTCGCCAAGGCGTCAGCCGCCGAGTCTGCGCCCGCCGACGGTCAACCCGCTGCAGGTGAGGAGCCTAAGCCTCGGCGCCGGCGGACGTCTCGAAAGAAGGTCGAGGAGGCCGGCGCGGCACAGGGCGAGCTGCCCCTTGGTGGCGCTCCGGTGACGCCAGAGGTACCCGTCGCCGAGGGTTCCTCGGAAGAGGCGCCTAAGCCGCGTCGTCGTCGCCGCACGCGCGCCCAGATCGAGGCGGACGAGAAGGCCAAGGCGGAGGCGGCCGAGAAGACCGCAACCAGTGTGGCCGAGCCTGCGGCGCCCGCGACTCCCGAGCCAGCCTCAGACGAGCAGAGCGCACCCAAGCCTCGTCGTCGCCGTCGCACTCGCGCCCAGATAGAGGCGGACGAGCGCGCCAAAGCCGAGGCCTCCGAGGAGCACGCAACCTCTGGGCAGCGTGAGTCCAAGCGCGTCGAGGATGGCGAGCGCAGCGAGCGCGACCAGGCGAGCTTCTCGGAAATGACGCGCATGACGCAGGAGGCAACGCAGACCAGTTCGGTGCCTGCGCCCATGCCTGCGGCAACGCTCGCCGAGGCCGATCGTTCAGATGAGCAACAGGGCCACTACCAGCGACAGCCCCGCGAGCACAGCCAGCGCGGAGAGCAGCAGGGCCAGCAGCAGGGAAGGCGCCGTCGCGTTAGCTACAACAACTCCGGCAACAATCGCTTCAACAACGGTAACGGCGGAGAGGGCAATGGCTTCAACCGTCGCAACCAGCAGAACCACAGGCAGCACAACCGCCACAATGGCCAACAGGTCCAGACGCAGCCCTCGCTCACCCGCGACGAGCTGCAGGCAATGAAGGTGGCGGACCTTCGCGCTAAGGCTGCCGAGCTTGGCGTCGAGTATGTTGGCGTCCACAAGTCAAACCTGGTCGAGGCCGTGTACCAGGCCGCTGCCGCCGCCGAGGGCTTCCACCCTGTCGAGGGCATCCTCGAGATTGGCAATGCCGGTGCAGGCTGGGTTCGCACGGGCAACTACATGAAGGGCGACAACGACGCCTACGTAAGCCAGCAGTTCATCCGCAACTACGCGCTGCGTCCAGGCGATCGCATCGAGGGAACCGTTGGCCCTGCTCGCACAAACACCAAGTATCCCGCCCAGTATCCGCCCCTCATCTCCATCGCTTGCGTGAACGGGCGCGACCCCGAGTCCATGAAGAGCCGCCCGCGCTTCCGCGACCTTACCCCCATCTATCCCAACGAGCGCCTGGTCATGGAGTGTGGCAAGGACTCCATCACCGGCCGTGCCATCGATCTTGTGGCACCCATCGGCAAGGGCCAGCGCGGCCTCATCGTGAGCCCTCCCAAGGCGGGCAAGACCACGGTCTTGAAGAAGATCTGCCAGTCCATCGCCGCCAACAACCCCGAGGTGCACCTCGTCTGCCTGCTCGTGGACGAGCGCCCCGAGGAGGTCACGGACATGCAGCGCTCCATTCGCGGCGAGGTCGTGGCGTCGACCTTCGACATGCCGGCCGAGAACCACACCGCCGTTTCCGAGCTGGTCATCGAGCACGCAAAGAGGCTCGTCGAGCTCGGCGAGGACGTTGTGGTTGTGCTCGACTCCATCACGCGCCTTGCCCGCGCGTACAACCTCGCGCAGCCCGCGAGCGGCCGCATCCTCTCCGGTGGCGTTGACTCCGCGGCGCTCTACCCGCCCAAGAAGTTCCTGGGCGCCGCCCGCAACATCGAGAACGGCGGCTCGCTCACCATCATCGCCTCCGCGCTGGTAGACACCGGCTCCAAGATGGACGAGGTCATCTTCGAGGAGTTCAAGGGCACCGGCAACATGGAGCTCAAGCTTGACCGCGAGCTGGCCGACAAGCGTATCTTCCCCGCAATCGACCCGGTCTCCTCGGGCACCCGCAACGAGGACCTTCTCCTGCCTGCCGAGCTCACGCCCTTTGTGTGGGGGATCCGTCGCGTGCTCGCCAACATGAACAACACCGAGAGGGCGGCATCCGCGCTGGTCAAGGGACTCAAGGCCACCAACTCCAACGAGGAGTTCCTCATCCGCTCGGCCAAGAAGGCCGCTCAGAGCGAGTACGTGATGTAGCTCTCGGCACCGGGAGGCTATAAGTCACGTGCCGTGAGGGCGTGTCGCCGGAGAAGCAGTTTTGGCGGCATTTGTAACATGCGGCCCGCTCCGGCGACATTTGGTGCCGGAGCGGGCCGCGGTGCTGCCGCAGTGATCCTTCGCCCTACTCGCCTGCGCGGGCGGTGAAGAGAAGGTCTTGGGCACGCATGACCAAGCTCGCGGGAAGGACCTTCGCGACGACGCTGGCTGCCAGCATGTCCGGGGAGGTAATGCAGGTGGAGCGCCCCAGCACCGCCGCGTGCAGCGCCTTTCTCACAACATCGGCGGGCTTCTCGTATCCAATGGTGGTCATGCGGCGCACCTCGCGCGCATCGCCGGGGTTGGCGAGAAAGCCCGTCTCCATGAACTTAGGGCACACGGCACACACGTGAATGCCCACGGGACCAAGCTCGTAGTCGAGCGTGCGCGAGAGGTCCACCACAAAGCGCTTGGTGGCCGAATAGGTCGAGAGGCCTGGCTGGGGGATGAGCCCCGCAATCGAGGCCATGTTCACCACGCGCGAGCCGGCAACCATGTGAGGAAGGCAGTGGTAGGTGGTCTCGACCACGGCAAGGCAGTTGAGACGCACCATGTTGCCCTCGTCCTCCTCCGAGATCTGCCCGAAGTCGCCAAACTTGCCAAAGCCCGCACTGTTCACGAGCCACTGCACGGTGGGCGCCTCGTCATCAAGTGCGTCGCGCAAGCACTCGTACGAGGAGCGCTTGGTGAGGTCGAGCGCAAACACGCGGACTGGCGTGGCGGTCTGCTCGGCAATGACCCCCAGAGCATGGGCGTTTCTCGCAACCACCCAAATCTGATCGAGCGGGCCGCCCGCCCCGCGGTCAAGCTGACGGACAAACTCGCGCCCAACTCCCGATGACGCGCCCGTAACCACTGCAATGTTGGACATTCTGCCCTCCTCATGACAATTCCCTGCTTGCATTTGGCATGGTGAAAAGTATAGTCTGATACGTAGATTTCATGACACGCGAGTGTCGCGACGGCACATGCAGCCAAAGACGAACAACGCCGTTGCCCACCAGTAAGCTGCTGCCCCTTATTGGGCGGCAAGCACTTGGTTGCCAGCCAACCCCGTTCGTCTCTCGCTGCGTCGCTTGAAGGCGGTAGGCATCGGGAGGTGCAGCAGGATGACGTGCAGGAGAAGCCCCGCGGTTGTTGCCGGCCTTCTTGGCGTCGCTACCGTTGGCTCGCCTTCCCGCGCCCTGGCGGAAGGAAGCGCGGCGCCGCTCGACGTGCTGTCACGCATCAGCCTTTCAAGCATCGACCCCGAGACCGCCGTCTCCTTGGGCGTGAGCTTTGCGGGCGGTGTTCTTGTCACGCTGGGCACCTATGCCCTTGCGAGCGCCATCGCGGGAAGGCGGGATTCCGTCAGCAAGCCAGAAGGACCCGTTCGGGACGCCGACGAGACGCGCGCGGCGGAGGCGGTTCGCAAGCCTGGGGTGCCGCATCACATGCGTTCGGAGGAAGGAAGACGTGCCGCACGCCGCAGGGTCCAGGCAGGGGAGAGTAACGAGAAGCCCCAGAGTGTCGGCGCAGTGGGCATGCACGCTGCCCGTGACTACGAGGACATTGCCGAGAACTACGTTGAGAAGCGGAGCTTCCGCAAACGCATGGCAACGCGCGCGCAGGGCGTGGCTGCGACCCTCTCGGCGCGTATCGACGCCAATCGCATGGAGGGCCTCCCCGTGATCGAGCGTGCGGACGGCTCGGTGGGAGACGTGGGCACCCCCTGGTGGACTGCGGCCGTGGGTCCCGCTGTCTCTGGGCCCATCAACGCGCCCGAGGCCGCAGCCGATGCCATCCCCTCCGAGTTTGGCTCTGCTGGCATCGATGACCTCCAGTTCATGTCAGCTCGGCCGCGTGACATCTCGCGACGTGTCGCTCCGGTGGAGGAGGACGCCTATCCTGAGAAGCGCTGCGTCGAGGACGTCACGGGGGATGACTGGGACCGTGCCCTCAGGGCCATGGACGAGAAGATCGGCGCTGTGGGCGCGCCATCCTCGGCGACTGCGCCCTCGGCAAAGGTGCTCGTGCCCCAGCGCCTTGAGCCCTTCTCGGACTGTGTAGGCAACGAGGACTCCCTCGACGAGCCCGACGGCATCGCGCAGGACACGCAGTTCCTGTACTTCAAGCCGCCTGCGGGCCACCCCGAGGTCGTAGATACCGAGACCTACGTTGACTACCTGCTTGCCGACGAGTTCTCACACAACCCATCCGCCGCCGTTCGCAGGTCCTCCCGCGACTACCTGCGCGTGATCGAGGGTGGCACCCAGACCTCGGCGCTGCGCGTCCGTGGATGTCACATGGGCTCCGGGAGGCCTGACACAGCGACTGCCGGCGGCTACCGTCCGCGTCACTTTGCCGATTCGGTGCCACTTGCCCGCGCGGAGGCGCTCGAGGCGTGATGCGCAGGAAATTGGGGGAGTCCACGGTCTCCAAGGACGGACGACTCGGGACGAGCGCCCACCACCGTATGTGGGTGCTCGTCTTTTGCCTGTGGGTGGCCTTTGTGTGGGGGCACTCGCTCGTGCAGGGCCCGCAGTCATCGCTCGAGAGCTCGCGCGTGGTTGCCGTTGTGGCGCCGCTTCTCAACGCGCTGGGCATAACGGGCGAGGCGGCCATGAGCTTTGCCGTGCGCAAGACGGCACACTTTCTCGAGTACGCGGTTCTCGGCGTCCTTGCCGTGCCAACCTTTCTGGTTCCGGCACGGGAGGGGAGGCTTCCCCGTTGGCTCGGGCCCCTCGTGGTGATTCTCGTTCCCATGGCAGACGAGACGATCCAGCGCTTTGTGCCAGGGCGCGAGTCCTCTCCCAGAGACGTGCTCATCGACCTCTGCGGGGCAGCTGCGGGCACGTTTGTTGCCATTCTCGTCACTCGCGGGAGGCGCCGCGCGGCATGAAAGACAAGTAGCTCTCGTCACTCTGGATAACTAGGAACGGTGTATCCCCAGCTTGCGCATGTTACAAAGCTGATTCATGTGTTACGTCTCGAATAAGCTTTCAGGTGCGGTGCGCCTGTTTCTGCTGCCCTTTCATACAGTTGTCCACAACCTCCGTGCGGGATGTTCGCGCGGTCAAGACAAGGGAGGGTACGTATGAACACCAACATTTCCAGGCGCAACTTTGTCAAGGCCGGTGCTGTCGCGGGCATGGGCCTTGGCCTTGCTGCCTGCGGCGGCAACTCTGGCTCCTCTAACGGCTCCAGCTCCGACACCATCAAGATTGGCCTCATGGGCCCCTACACCGGCGACGTTGCCCAGTACGGCCTCGCCTGCCGCTATGGCGCCGAGCTCTACGTCAAGCAGGTCAACAGCAACGGTGGCATCAACGGCAAGCAGATCGAGCTTGACACCCAGGACGAGAAGGGCGACGCCACCGAGGCTGTCAACGTCTACAACAAGCTCGTCGAGGATGGCGTCGTGGGCATCATCGGCGACGTGACCTCCACCCCCACCATCGCCGTTGCACAGGCCTCCGTTAAGGACAACATGCCCTGCGTGACGCCCTCTGCTACCGCAGCCGATGTCATCTCCTATGGCAAGAACTACTTCCGCGCCTGCATCACCGACCCGTATCAGGGCAAGCTCATGGCCGACTTCGCAGCCGACCAGGGCTACAAGACCGTTGGCGTGATCTACAACCAGGGCGGCGACTACGAGCAGGGCGTTGCCGACGCCTTCATCGAGGAGGCCGGCAAGAAGAGCGTCACCGTGAGCGACTCCGAGGGCTATCCCTCCGGTGCCACCGACTTCAACTCTCAGCTCACCAACATCATCGCCACCAACCCCGACGCGATCTTCTCGCCTAACTACTACCAGGATGACGGCAAGATCGTGACCCAGGCCAGGAAGCTCGGCTACACCGGCGTGTTCATGGGCGCCGACGGCTGGTCCAACATCGTGGGCGGCGACGAGGAGTACGCAAGCGCCGAGGACCTCGAGGGCTGCTACTACGATTGCTCCTTCGTCTCTGAGAACGAGGACGAGAAGGTCCAGGACTTCATCAAGGCCTACAAGGACGAGTACAACGACACGCCCTCCAACTTCTGCGCCCTTGGCTACGACGCCGCAATGATCCTCCTCAACGCCATCGAGACTGTCGAGAAGGACGGTAAGTCCACCTACGGCTCCGATGACTACAAGCAGGCCATCGTCGACGCCATTGCCTCCGGCACCGCCAACGGCGTGACCGGTGACATCTCCTATTCCGGCACCGGCGACCCCGTTAAGTCCACCCTTATCATCACCTTCAAGGATGGTGCCCAGGAGGTCTTCAAGACCGTCGAGGGCAAGTAGGACGGCTTAGAGTGTCTTGAGGGAAGCGCCGGGTGCGCACGTAGCCCCCGGCGCTTATTTGGTTCTGCAGGACCTGTGTTCGAGAGAGGAAGTGTTGTGCTGTGACGATACTGACGCAGGTGCTTAATGGTCTTCAGC
Organism: Tractidigestivibacter montrealensis; assembly: GCF_024741235.1. GTDB lineage: Bacteria > Actinomycetota > Coriobacteriia > Coriobacteriales > Atopobiaceae > Tractidigestivibacter > Tractidigestivibacter montrealensis. The sequence continues at coordinate 227,410 of NZ_JANSKA010000002.1, forward strand.
TGGGCAGCATCTACGCTCTGGTCGCCCTGGGCTACACGATGGTGTATGGCATCATCCTGCTGCTCAACTTTGCCCATGGCGACATCATCATGGTTGGTGCCTACATTTCATGGATCGTGATGAGCCAGCTGGGGCTGAACCCGGTTCTTGCCATCGTCCTTTCGATTGTGGGGTGCGCCGGGCTTGGTGTCCTTATCGACAAGGTGGCCTACCAGCCCCTTCGCGAGGCACCGCGCATGAGCTTGCTCATTACCGCCATCGGCGTCTCGTACTTCCTCGAGAACGGCGCGCAGCTGGTCTTTGGCGCCGACGCCAAGGTTGTCCCCGAGTACTTTGACCTTCCCAGCATGAGCGTTGGAGGCGTGTCTCTCTCCGCGAACGCCATCATCACCATTGTGGTGACGGCAATCTCGACCATCGTGCTCACGATCCTCGTGCAGAAGACCAAACTCGGCAAGGCCATGCGCGCCGTATCCGAGGACATGGGTGCCGCGCGCCTCATGGGCATCAATGTGAACAACACCATTTCGTTCACCTTTGCCGTGGGCTCTGCCCTCGCCGGCATTGGTGCCGTGCTCTATAGCATGGCGTACTCGCAGGCAACGCCAACGATGGGCATCATGCTGGGCACCAAGGCCTTTGTCGCGGCAGTCCTTGGTGGCATTGGCTCAATTCCCGGCGCCGTTATCGGCGGGCTTCTCGTTGGTTTCGCTGAGGTCTTTGTCTCGGCTATTGGCCTTTCCGTCTGGCAGGACGCCGTGGTGTTCCTGCTCCTGATCATCGTCCTTGTGGTGAGGCCCACCGGCATCCTGGGTCGCCCGATGACCGAGAAAGTCTAAGGAGGAAGCCGTGACTGCATCCAAGGCAACAACTGAACAGGCGGGCACGCCGGCTGCCTCCGGCTACCGCAGCCTCTCCATGCCCATGCGCTACCTGATCAACGCCATTCTCGTCGTGGTGTTTCTCGTCGTGGGCGAACTCATGATCGACGGTGGTGTGGTGAGCCGCTACCAGACTGGCGTCATCGAGCAGATTGGTATCTACATCATCCTGGCCGTCTCGCTCAACATTGCGACCGGCTACCTGGGCCAGCTGCCGCTGGGCCACGCTGGCTTCATGTCGGTGGGCGGCTACTCCTGCGCCATCTTTATCATGCGGATGATGGACGTCGTGGGCGTGACCGCGCGCGACTTCGCCACCGGCAGCCCCGCCGCCGTGGGGCTCTTTGTACTCGGTATCATCTTTGGTGGCATCTGCGCCGCCATCTGCGGCCTTATCATCGGTGTCCCGGCGCTGCGCCTCAAGGGCGACTACCTGGCCATCATCACGCTGGGCTTTGCCGAGATCATCCGCGTGGTCATGCAGAACATCGACAGCGTCCTTGGCTTCACGCTCACCGGCGGCGCCAAGGGCCTGACGGGCATCCCCTCGTACACAAACTTCCTGAACACGTTCATCGTGGTGGTGATTTCGCTCTTCCTGATTCACACGATGATGAAGTCGCGCCACGGCCGCGCCATTCTCTCCATCCGTGATAACGAGATTGCCGCCGAGTCTTGTGGCGTCAACACCACGTACTACAAGACGCTCGCCTTTGTTGCGTCGGCGTTCTTCGCCGGTGTTGCAGGTGGCCTGTACGCGGGCTGCATTGGCGTCATGGCGCCGGCAAAGTTCGGCTTCATGAAGTCCATCGAGATCCTGGTTATGGTCGTTCTCGGCGGTATGGGCTCCATGCTCGGCTCCGTCATCTCTGCGACCGTCCTCACGATTCTGCCCGAGGCCCTGCGTGCCGTCTCCGACTACCGCATGGTTGTCTACGCCGTCGTGCTGATCCTGGTCATGATCTTCCGTCCCGAGGGCCTTCTCGGCGACTACGACTTCTCGATGTCCCGCGTGATCGAGCGCATCATGAACCACGGCAAGCGTCCCGAGGACCTTGCCCCTGCCACGACGCCTGCCGCTGAGGCCGTGGCAGCCGCTCCGGAGCCAAGCACGGTGACTGCGGCAACCGAGAAGGACACGGGGAAGGAGGCCCACACCCATGAGTAGCGACAACACCACGAAGGCCGAGACGACCGTCGGGGCAGCCCCCTCGACACCTCCCAAGCGCCACCGCCCGGTGCTCGTGCAGATGGAGACCCCAAACCTTGTCCCCGAGCGCGAGCTTGGCAAGATGCCCGTGCTCCAGGCAGAGCACCTCGGCATCGACTTTGGCGGCCTCACCGCCGTCGACGACTTCAACATCGCCATGGGCCGTACCGAGATCTCGGGCCTCATCGGCCCCAACGGCGCTGGCAAGACGACCATCTTCAACCTGCTCACCAACGTGTACAAGCCCACGCGCGGCACCATCCTGCTCGACGGCTACGACACGGCCGGCAAGAGCGTGGTCGAGGTCAACAAGATGGGCATTGCCCGTACGTTCCAGAACATCCGCCTCTTCAACAAGATGACGGTGGAGGAGAACGTCCTCGTAGGCTTTGGCAACTCCATGTCGACGCACCTCCTCACGGACGTGTTCCGCCTCTCCAAGCACTGGAAGCAGGAGGCCGAGTTCCACGACAAGGCCATGGACCTTCTCGGCATCTTCAGCATGCAGGGTCTGGCACACGAGCGTGCCGGCAACCTCCCGTACGGTGCCCAGCGCCGCCTGGAGATTCTGCGCGCGCTTGCCACCAACCCCAAGGTCCTGCTCTTGGATGAGCCCGCGGCCGGCATGAACCCTGCCGAGACCGAGGAGCTCATGGAGAACATCGAGAAGATCCGCGACGACTTCCAGATTGCCATCCTGCTCATCGAGCACGACATGAACTTTGTCATGGGCATCTGCGAGGTCATCGGCGTCCTGGACTACGGGCGCATCATCGCTAAGGGCACGCCCGAGGAGATCCAGAACGACCCCAAGGTCATCGAGGCCTACCTCGGCAAGCAGGGGGTGAAGTAGATGGCCATGCTCTCCGTCAGCGACCTCGCCGTCTCGTACGGGGCCATCAAGGCCGTCAAGGGCATCTCGTTCGACATCGACGAGGGCGAGATCGTGACCCTCATCGGTGCCAACGGCGCCGGCAAGTCGACCACGCTTAACACCATTGCCGGACTCATAAAGCCGGACACCGGCAGCATCAAGTTCAGCGGTGAGGAGCTTGTGGGCATCAAGCCGCACAAGATCGTCGAGCGCGGGCTTGCCCTGTGCCCCGAGGGACGTCGCGTCTTCACGCACATGACCGTCTCCGAGAACCTCGACATGGGCGGCTACACCCGTACCGACGCCGAGAATAAGGAGACCCTCGAGCTTGTCTACGAGCACTTCCCGCGTCTCAAGGAGCGCATGAACCAGGTTGCTGGCACGCTCTCCGGCGGCGAGCAGCAGATGCTCGCCATGGGTCGCGCCCTCATGAGCCGCCCCAAGCTCCTCATGCTCGACGAGCCCTCAATGGGCCTGGCACCCATTCTGGTGGACGAGATCTTCGACATCATCCAGGCGCTCAACAAGAACGGCACCACGATCCTTCTGGTCGAGCAGAACGCCAACATGGCGCTTAAGGTTGCCGCGCGCGGCTACGTGCTCGAGACCGGCAAGATCGTGAAGACCGGCACCGGCGCCGAGCTCCTCGTGGATGACGACGTCCGCAAGGCCTACCTCGGCGGATGAGACAAAGGGACAGTCCCTTTGTCTCATTGCCCTGCAAGACCGTGCTCTCCGGCGAGAAAATACATCGCCGGAGGGCTTGTTTTGTTGCACGCGATGGCAAATGCCCCTCTCCGGAGACAAATCGTCTCCGGAGAGGGGCTTGTGTCGCAATCTGCGTTATAAGTCCTCCTCCGGCGACAATGGAGTTGAGGGGGTACAATCGGTTCCCGTTGGCGCCACCGTCCGTGGCGCGAGAGATTCGCAGCCAAAGGGGAGGGGGCATTCGTGCGCTTCGCGAGCGTCGCGCTTGACATACCCACGCGCTCCCTCGAGGGCACGTTCGACTACGCAGTCCCCGAGGCCATCGAGGACCAGGTAGCCGTTGGAGTTACGGTGCTCGTGCCCTTCTCGCACAGGAGCGCCGTGGGCTACGTGATGGCCACCTCGGACGAGCCGCCCGTAGACGTGGCGCCATCGCGCCTGCTCGCTGTGGTGCAGGTGCTTGCTCCCGCGGCGTTTGGCCCGCACTCCGCTGCCGTGGCGCGCTGGATCGCGCACGAGTACGCATGCCCGCTCGCAGACGCCGTGCGGCTCTTCCTTGCCCCTGGCCAGAAGGTCCGCGTTACCCGCGAGTCGCCTGACGCCCCGTGGGAGCTTGTCGCCGAGAAGGCCGTGCCCGCCGACGCCCGATGGGTCTCGCTCACACCGGGCGCCCGGGGCTTCGGGCCCGCGCGCAACGCCAGCAGACAGCGCGAGGTACTGGAGGCGCTCTCTGCGGGGGCCATGCGCCTGGCTGAGCTCTCCGCTACCATCCCCGGCGCCTCGACGGCTGTGAGCGCCCTCGCAAAGCGCGGGGTGGTGACGGTCGAGACACGCCGGCAGATTCGTGGCGGCGAGAAAACCACGCTCTCCTCGGCGCAGGCCCCACGTCCTCAGCGCCTCACGCAAGGCCAGCTTGCAGCTGTCGCGGCTATCGACGAAGCCCGCTCCCGCGCGGCGGGAGACGTGGTCCTCGTGGACGGCGTCACCGGATCCGGCAAGACGGAGGTCTACCTCGAGGCCATCGAGCGCGCCCTTGCCGCGGGCAAGGGCGCCCTGGTCCTCGTGCCAGAGATCTCGCTCACGGCCCAGACCGTGGGTCGTTTTCGCTCGCGATTTGGCGACAACGTGGCCGTGCTCCACTCGCGTCTGTCGACGGGCGAGCGCTTCGACCAGTGGGATCTCGTGCGCCAGGGCGCCGTCCATGTGGTGGTGGGTGCGCGCTCCGCGCTCTTTGCGCCGCTCGCCAACGTTGGCCTCATCATCATCGACGAGGAGCACGAGTCCTCCTACAAGCAGGACTCGAGCCCACGCTATCACGCCCGCGAGGTCGCGGCGCGCATGGCGCAGGAGTGGGGCTGCGCGCTGGTGCTGGGCTCCGCCACGCCCTCGCTCGAGAGCCTTCGCCGCTGCGAGGTAGGCTCGTGGCGCGGTGCGCGCTGGACGCGCGTGGAGATGCCCGAGAGGCCCGGCGGCGCCGTGCTCCCCAAGGTCAGCATCGTTGACATGGCGTCGCAGTTCCGCGGTGGCTCGCGCTCGGTCTTCTCGGAGCCCCTGCGCCGTGCGCTCGAGGGCGTGGCCGAGAGGCGCGAGAAGGCCGTGCTGCTCCTGAACAGGCGCGGCTTCGCGAATTTCCTCATGTGCCGCGAGTGCGGGTGCGTGCCCGAGTGCCCGCACTGCTCGACGGCACTCACGTACCACGAGCGAACCCACTCGCTCGTGTGCCACACCTGCGGCCGCAGCTGGCCCGTGCGCGCCTACCCTGACCCCTCCACGCGCTGCCCCAACTGCGGCAGTCGCTACCTGGGCGCCTATGGCGTGGGAACCCAGCGCGTCGAGGACGAGCTTGTCATGCTCCTGCCAGAAGGCGTTGAGGTCATCCGCATGGACGCGGATACCACCCGCGCGAAGGGTGCCCACCAGCGTCTGCTCGAGCAATTCGACGCGGCGGAATGCGCGGTGCTTGTGGGCACGCAGATGATAGCCAAGGGCCTCGACTTCCCCGAGGTCACGCTCGTGGGCGTCATCAACGCGGACACCATGCTCAAGCTGCCGGACTTCCGCGCGGCGGAGAGGACCTACGACCTCCTCGAGCAGGTGGCGGGCCGGGCCGGCAGGGGAGGGCGTCCGGGCGAGGTAATTGTGCAGACCTACTGGGCCACGCACCCGGCCATGCAGGCGGTCCTCTCGCACCGGCGCGACGTCTTTCTCGCCCCCGAGCTGGCCGAGCGCAAGGAGGCCTCATACCCGCCGTTCTCGCGCCTCGCAAACGTCTTGGTGTGGGGCAAGGATGCCCGTGCCGTTTGGGATGCGTCTGCCAAGATGGCAGCCACCCTGCGCGAGAAGGTTGCTGGCCTTCCTGGCTGGGAGGTCTTGGGGCCTGCAGACTGCGTGAAGGCCCGTGTCAAGGACCGGACCCGTCGTCATGTGATGGTGAAGGCGCCCATCGACTCCGACCTTGGCGGTGTGGTCTCGGAATGCGCCGCAGGCATAGGGCGCGGTATGGGTATTAACATGGCATTGGACATAGACGCCTACGACCTCATGTAGGCAAGACGCAACCCGCGCGAGTTGTCGCGCTGCATTGGAGGATGCAATGAACCCCCTGGACGAAATCGTTCTCTCGCCCGCACCCGTTCTCACCGAGGAGTGCGCGCCCGTCGAGAAGATCGACGACGAGATTCGCGCCCTTGCCAAGCGCATGTTGCGCGACATGTATGCCGCCGACGGCTGCGGTCTCGCCGCCCCGCAGGTGGGCGTTGCCAAGCAGGTCGTGGTCATTGACGTCGACTGGTCGGGCAAGGGCTCCAAGAAGAACCCCTACGTGCTCATCAACCCCAAGGTCATCACGGCGGACGGCCCCGAGCGCACCACGGGCGAGGGGTGCCTCTCGTTCCCCGGCATCACGGTCGAGGTCAAGCGTCCCAGCCACGTGGTTGTGCAGGCGCTCGACCTGGACGGCGACCTCTTGCAGTACGAGGCGGCGGACAACCTCCTTGCCGTGTGCCTACAGCACGAGATCGACCACCTGCACGGCGTGACTATGATCGACCACCTCTCTCCTTCGGCGCGCGTGCGCGCGATGTCGGAGTACCAAGAGGCGCTCGATGCCGGCGCGCGCCCTGGCGACGTGGAGGTCGAGGAGGACTAGCATGCGCATCGTCTTCATGGGCACCCCCGAGTTTGCGGTGCCTTCGCTCAAGGCCGTTGCCGGTGCCTACGACGTCACGCTCGTGGTGACGCGCCCCGATGCCGTGCGCTCGCGTGGCAAGAGGCTCGAGCCCTCGCCCGTGAAGGTATGCGCCCTCGAGCTGGGTCTTCCCGTGTTCGAGGCCAAGCGTATGGACGCCGCGGCAATCGACGCCGTGCGTTCCGCAGCGCCTGACCTCATCTGCGTTGTGGCGTTTGGATGCATACTGCCCGACGACCTTCTCGCCGTGGCGTCCCTGGGGGCCATCAATGTGCACGGCTCGCTGCTTCCACGCTGGCGTGGCGCGGCACCCATTCAGCGTGCAATCCTTGCCGGGGACGAGAAGACCGGCGTCTCCATCATGCGCGTGGCGCACGATCTTGACGCCGGCGCATGGTGCCGGCAGGTGGCTACGCCCATTGGCACCAAGTCGGCTGGCCAGCTCTTTGACGAGCTTGCGCAGGCGGGTGCGCCCGAGCTTGTCGCCGCGGCGGCACAGATTGCCAACGGCACCGTCATCTGGCACGAGCAGGACCCCACCAAGGTGACGCTTGCCGAGAAGGTCAAGAAGGATGAGATGCGCCTTGACCCGGCAGACACGTGCATGGCAAATGCGCTTCGCGTGCAGGCCTCGACCGACGCTGCGCCGGCGCGCTGCCAGGTGGCGGGCAAGGGCATGCGCGTCGTTCGCGCTGCGGTCGCAGATGCCAATGCCCCGCAGGTGGCGGCTGGTGCTGTTGCGCTTGCCCACGGTCGCGTGCTTCTCGGCTGTGCCAACGGGACGCTTGAGCTTCTCCGTGTGAAGCCCGACGGCAAGCGCGAGATGGACGCCTCCGCCTGGGCGCAGGGCCTTCACGGCGGCAACGGTGCCACCTGGGAGCGTGCCTAGCGCATGGCGACGCTCTCACCCGCCCGCATCGCAGCAGCGGACGTCCTCTCTAACGTTCGGCGCAGGAATGCCCGTGCGCGTGACCTTCTGCGCACGTCCGCGCCGGTTGCGCGCCTTACGCCGGCGGACCGCGCGCTCGCAACCCGGCTTGCCCTGGGGGGCGTTCGCACGTCTGGGACCGTCGACGCGCTTCTCGACGCCCACCTGCGCCGCGGCCACCTCGAGCCGCGCGTGAGAGACGCCCTGCGCATCTCGGCGTTCGAGCTCCTGTGGCTCGCGACGCCCGCGCACGTGGCTATAAGCCAGGGCGTCGAGCTGGTGCGGCGTGTCTCGCCCCACGGCACCGGGCTTGCCAACGCGGTGCTGCACCGCGTGGCCGAGGAGGACCTCCCGGCGCTTGCCCGCGCGCGCGAGCGCGTGGAGCGTAGGAACTGTACCGCCTCCGGCATCGCGCTCGTTGCCGCGCTGCCGCAGTGGCTCGCAGACGAGCTCATGGTCTCGCTGGGCACCGACGGCGTATGCCGCATGGCGCTCTCGGCCTTGGACGCACCTGGCGTCTACGTGGCCGGCAACGCCTGTCTGCACAATGACGTCGAGGTCGAGCACCTGCTCTCTGCCGCGGGCCTCATGCCGTGCTCGACCAGCCTGCCGGGGTGCCTCTCGCTCTCTTCGGCAGCCGGCCTGGCGGCCTCTGGACTCGTGGATGTCGTTGACGTTGTCCCCGCCGACATGGCGGCGCAGGTCGTGGCGTGGCTTGCCTCGCCCGCGCCCGGCACTCGCATGCTCGAGGTGGGGCAGGGGAGGGGCACCAAGTCGCTCCTGCTCGAGTCCTGCGCGCTGCGCCGCGGAGGCCTCGCGCACCTTGCTGCGGTGGAGTCAGAGGCTTTCAAGGTTGCCGTCTCGCGCACCCGCATGGAGCGTGCCCGCCTGGGCAAGGCTGTGACCTGCACCGCATTGGATGGACGACGCCTTGGCGAGAAGGGCCTCCCACCCGAGCTTTCCGGTAGCTTCGACTCCGCGTTCGTGGATGCCCCCTGCTCCGGCACGGGCACGCTCCGCCGTCACCCCGAGATCGCCTGGGCGCTCCAGGAACCCGCAATTCGTACCGCAGGCCAGTCGCTCCCCGCGCTCCAGCTGGAGCTTCTCAGGGCGGCCTCAACTCGCGTTGGAGCTGGCGGCACGCTTGCCTACGCCACGTGCTCAGAGCTGCGTCAGGAGAACGAGGGCGTTGTTTCGGCGTTTCTTGCGGGCCAGGAAGGGGCGGCCTTCTCGCTGGTGAGCCCCCGCTCGACGGCTGCCTTCGCGGCACTGCCGCCCCAGGCCCAGCGCCTGTTCACGGCCATGATCGGCCCCGATGGCATGGTGCGCACTTCTCGCGTGGATACGCCCGAACTGCCCCTTGATGGTCACTTCCTTGCACTTCTCGTCCGTGAGGCATAAATAGAACATTTGTTCCGTAATCTTGCTCAAGGTACTTGAATTATTTCTGGGCTGCGCTTAAGATGGGCCCTCTATTGTCCGAAATCGTATCTTTTGGGGGCCATATGCCGGAGGAACAGCCGGGAAGCGCGGGCGCGCAGGCGCCGAGCATCCCCACGGTCCGCGACATGGACATCGTGTACCAGGAGGTCGAGCGCCTGTACTACGAGATTTCGAAGGGCTGCGGCCTCTCGGAGACCGCGTATTGGATTCTCGTGGACATCGTGGTTGCCGGCGGCAGCTGCCCGCAGGGCTCTATTGCAACCTGTCACTCCCTCTCGCGACAGACGGTGAGCTCGGCCATGCGGTCGCTTGTCGACCGTGGTCTCGTAACGCTCGAGCGTGACGAGAACAACCGCCGCAGCAAGATCGTGACCCTCACGCCAGAGGGACGGGCGTTCTGCGAGAGGGAGGTCACGCCTGCCCTCAAGGCGGAGCAGCGCGCCTTTGAGTCCCTCTCGCCTGAGGACAGAACGGCCCTCGTTGCGCTCATCCGCCGCTATGTGGTGGCAATCGACGTAGAAGCGCGCGCCCTGCATGTGGACGCGCCCATCGGGAAGGGGCCGTCTGTGCGTACCCAGGGAGGCGATGTCTGATGGCCGCCCAACGTGACTACAGCAGGCGCGCGTCGTGGAGGGTTCTCACGCAGCTCGTGCGCCCGCATTGGCGTCTGGCGGTGGCTGCCTGCGCGCTGCTGCTTGCCGATATCGTGGGCATGCTCCTTATCCCCACTCAGCTTTCGGCGCTCGTGAACGTGGCCGTGGGCACACGCAATACTACGGAGCTCACCTCGCATGGCGTGGCCATGCTTGTGGCTGCCGTGGTGGGCTCCGGCGGGTGCGTGGCCTCCTACTACGTGGCCTCTCGCCTCGCTGCCTATGTGGGTCGAGACCTGCGCGTGGCCGTGTACAAGAAGTCGCTTGCACTCTCGGGTGCGGACTTCAACTCGTTTGGCATGGGCTCGATGATCACCCGTACGCTATCTGACGCCAATGTGGTGCAGCAGACCCTGCTCATGACCTTCATGATGGTCTTTCCGGTACCTGTGACCTGCGTGGTTTCCATCGTCCTGGCATATGGTATCGACCCCGTGATGGGGCGCATGCTCCTTGTCATCACAATCGCGATGCTCGCCATCTCGGGCGTTGCCGTTGCCAAGTCCACACCCATCTTCATGGCTATGCAGGGTTTTGTCGACCGTATGAACTCGCGCCTGCGCGAGGTGGTCACTGGTACGCGCGTAATCCGCGCCTTTGGCAAGGAGGAGCGCGAGCGCGGCCGCCTGGACGAGACCTTCGAGGACTACGCTACGAATGCCATCCGTGTGAACATGCTCTTCTCGATTGTGGACTGCTCGACGTTCTTCCTCATGAACGTCGTCGAGGTACTTGTCATGTGGATGGGCGCAGACCGCGTGGGTGCGGGTGCCATGCAGATTGGCTCCATCTCTGCGCTGCTCGAGTACGCCATGCTCATCCTCTTCTTCATGATGATGGCCCAGTTTGCAATCATCCAGGTGCCCAGGGCACTTTCGTGCCTCACGCGCACGGCGGCCGTCCTTGAGGCGGTGCCCAGCGTGGCAGACCCTGAGTCGCCCAAGTGCCTGGCTGCGCCCGCAGGCCCACGGCCGGGCGACGAGGTGGCGCGCTTCTCGCACGCGAGCTTCCGCTTTGCAGATGCCGATGAGGACACCCTCCACGACCTCGACTTTTCCGTTCGCCGAGGCGAGGTCACGGCCATCATGGGCAACACTGGGTCGGGCAAGTCAACCGTGGCGAAGATGCTGCTTCGCTTCCACGACGTGACGGCAGGGTCGCTCCTCATGCTGGGGACAGACGTGCGTGAGGTAACGCAGCAGGAGCTGCGCTCCCGCATTGCCTACGTGCCGCAGCAGGCATGGCTCTTCTCGGGGACAATTGCCGAGAACCTGCGTGAGGGCGATGCCTCCACCACCGACGAGGACCTCTGGCACGCTCTTGACGTGGCGCAGGCTTCCTTCGTGCACGAGCTTCCAGACGGACTCTCCACGCGTGTCGCGCAAGGTGGGGCGAACTTCTCGGGCGGCCAGCGCCAGCGCCTGGCCATCGCCCGCGCACTCGTGCGCCATGCGGACCTCTACGTCTTTGACGACTCGTTCTCGGCGCTCGACTACAAGACCGACGCTGCCCTGCGCCATGCCCTCGAGGGCGAGCTTGCCAACGAGGCTGTGGTCATCATCGCCCAGCGAGTGAGCACCGTGCGCCACGCGGCACAGATCGTGGTGCTTGACGACGGCCGTGTGGTTGGCCGCGGCACGCATGACCAGCTCATGGAGACGTGCCCAGCCTATAGAGACATCGTTGAGTCCCAGACGAGGGGAGGTGCCACCGCCGATGAAGGACGATAAGAACGTGCGTGACGAGAAGGACCAGCTCGACGAGGAGCGCCCGCACGACGCCATGGGGACGGCGCGTCGCCTGTGGCAGGCCGCCGGCAGGCAGCGCTGGCGCCTTGTGGTCGCCGCCGTGAGTGCCATCGTGTACGTGGCCGCGAGCCTGGGCGCCGCTGTCTATAGCGCGCACGTGGTCGACGTGCTGTGGGAGCACATCCAGCAAAGCTTCGCCGTAGGCGAGGCCTATGTGGTAGGCCTGGAAAACGGCGGCCGCGAGGTCCTCATCTACCTGGGCATCTGGACCTGCGCCTGGGCGTTTTACAGCGTTCAGTCCCTCGTGATGTCGAGCTTTGCCGAGCGCCTCAACCTTGCCTTGCGCAAGGAGATCTCGGCAAAGCTGGGACGGCTCCCGCTCTCGTACTTCGACGCGCACCAGCCTGGAGACACAATTAGCCGCGCTACCAACGACCTCGACAAGGTCTCCGAGGTTCTGCAGCGAGGCCTTCTGCAGCTCATCATCGCCTTCACCACGCTCGTGGGCGCGATCGTGCTCATGCTTGTCTCCAACCCCTTGTTGGCGCTCGTGTTCTGCGGGTTTGCCGCCCTGTCGGTAGCCGTCACCAAGTTCGCTGCAAGTCGTACGCTCGAAGCTGCCGCCGCGCGCCAGGAAGCGCTGGGGCACCTCACCGAGAGCGTCGAGGAGGCGTACTCTGGCCGTACCGTTATCAAGGCCTTTGGGCTCGAGGACGCGAGCCTCGAGGCAGTGGAGTCGCGCGCCGATAAGGTCGCTACCACAAGCGCCCGGGCAGACTTCCTCACCAACGCAATCTCGCCCGTGATTCGCTTCCTCATGCGCCTCTCGCAGGTTGCCATAGGCCTAGCAGCAGGTGCGCTCGTGGCGGGCGGGCAGATGTCTGTCGGCGCGTTCCTGGCCTTCTTCCAGTACGTGACCCAGGCCTCGGAGCCGCTCACGCAGCTCTCGCTCACGGTGAACATGCTGCAGGGCGCCCTTGCGGCTGCCGAGCGTGTATTTGCGCTGCTCGACGCGCCGGAGGTCTCTCCGGACCCGGAAGTGCCGGCAAAGTTGCCACAGCCCGTGCGGGGTCGTGTGGCCTTCGGTCACGTTCGCTTTGGCTACTCGCCTGAGGCGCTGCTCATGCGCGACGTCTCCCTTGTGGCAGAGCCTGGCGAGAAGGTCGCCATCGTGGGCGCCACTGGCGCCGGCAAGACCACCCTCATCAACCTGCTCATGCGCTTCTACGAGGTTGACGGAGGTCGCATAACGCTCGACGGCGTCGATACCAGGCAGCTGCGCCGGCGTGACCTGCGCCGGGAGTTTGGCATGGTGCTCCAGGATGCGTGGCTCTTCGAGGGAACCATCGCTGAGAACATCGCCTACGGCAGGCCGGGTGCCACCCGGGAGGAGGTCGAGGCGGCGGCGCGCGCGGCGCACGTGGACTTCTTCGTGCGCACGCTCCCGCACGGCTATGACACGCTGCTCACCGACGGCGGCGAGAACGTGAGCCAGGGCCAGCGCCAGCTCCTGACCATCGCGCGCGCCATGCTCACCGACCCCGCCATGCTCATCCTCGACGAGGCTACCTCGAGCGTGGACACCCGCACCGAGCAGGCCATCGTTCGCGCGATGGAGGCCATCATGGAGAACCGCACGAGCTTCGTGATCGCGCACCGCCTCTCCACCATCGTCGACGCTGACCTCATCCTGGTGATGGACCATGGCAACATCATCGAGCAGGGCACGCACGAGTCGCTGCTGGCCAAGGGCGGAGCGTACGCGACGCTCTATCGCAGCCAGTTCGCCTAGCCTATCTCGTCCGGCCAGACGGCGCTTGAGGGCATGGTCGAATCGCAGCTCGCCACATAGTCCGGGAAGGAGTCGTCGCTGGCGAGAAGCTCGCTTATGGTCACGAAGGTGTAGCCCTGCGACTGGAGCGTGTCGATGATCTGCGGCAGTGCCTCGACGTCCTGGTCGCGGGGGCCGCCGCCATCGTGCATCAGGATGATGCTGCCAGAGTGTACGTTGCTGCATGCTGCCGAGACAATCTGGTCCGCACCGGGCTGCTTCCAGTCCTCGGTGTCGATGTCCCAGCGCACGGCCACCGTGGCAACGCCCTGCGTGTTGAGCCAGGTGCGCTGCGTGAAGCTCCCATAGGGCGGGCGGAACGCGGTGGTCTTCTTGCCCGTGGCGTTTTCTATGGACGAGAAGGACGAGGTCAACTGGTCGACTACTGTCTGTGGCTCCGCGTACCTAAGATCGGGGTGGTCGTAGGAGTGGCTGCATATCTGGCAGCCGGCATCCACGATGGCCTTTGCCTCATCCGGGTGGGCGTCAACCTCCTTGCCCAGGCAGAAGAACGTCGCCTTGACTCCCTTGTCCTGCAAGATCTGCAGGTATTGTGGTGTGTACTCGCTTGGACCGTCATCAAAGGTCAGAGCAACGAGCTTCTGGTCATCCGAGGGCTCAACGTCCTTCACGGTGACCACGCAGTCCTGGCCCTGCTCGTAGACCGTGCCGTCGACCTGCTCGCCAGACTCCTGGCCCGTGAGCACGTCCTTCACTGTGGTGGATCCCCATTGCGATATGTAGTTGATGGCGCCTACGTTTCCGTCCATGAGGAGCTTGGGTGGTTGGTTCACGGTCTCGGTGGTGTAGGGCTCTGTACGGTCGCCACCGTCGCCCACCGTAATGCGCTCCCCGCCTGCGACCTTGTAGGCGCGTGCGGCGTCATAGTCCATGTCCTTGTCGTTGACGGAGACCGAGTACGGGTAGCCCTCGCCCTCGGCAAGGATGTTTCCCGAGACACTCACGTAGTTGCCCGGCGAGGTCTGGATGCCCTCGTCGCTCTTGAGCTGGTCGATGGTGGTGCCAACCGTCACGCTCTGAAGCGTGCCGTTTACCGTCACCTGAACCGGTCGAAGCTGTGTCCACCATACAAAGCCGCCGCCGAGAAGCACCGCAAGCACCAGGAGCGGGACGAGCGTTCGCACCACGAATCGCCTGCCTCGGCTGCCTCTCCGCTCGGTCCCCTCGGGCATTGTGCTGGCGTCGCCCGTGGGGATGAAGCCCGAGCCCCTGCCTACAAGCCCAATGTTGCTGTCCTCGCGCTTCCCTTTGCGCTCGAAGCGATCCTTCTTGTCATTGCTGCTAGTCATGCTGCCTCCGGAACCCACATCCGCCTCATGGTGTTGTTTTCTGCTTCGTTGTGTCGAGGGGCTGTGCCCCGCTGGCTGCGTGCAAGTAACCATAGCTCAGTTTGCCATGGCGCGCTCCGCCCTTGGCGATGCCTCGTGTCTCAATAACGGAGGCATTGCTTGGCCGAAGTGTCGCTATACCTTGGCATCCGGTGGTGGCGCTCAATGTCGGCCCTGTCCATCTCGCCCAAAAAACGCACACCAAAACAATCCTGCATGCTGGCTTCCTGAGAAAAGCGTTGCCAGGAAGCCACCTGAACCGTTTTCGTGCGCCCTTATTGACGAGAGGCGCCCTCGCGTTGTCGAGAGCCGCGTCCTCGCCCCATTCCAACCTCGCGCGCCTCGAAAAAGGCCCTGCCGACAGTCGGCAGGGCCTTCAAACGTCCAGCTATGGGGCTTGGGCTACTTGCCCTTCTGGTCGGTGTTGTAGAAGCCGGAACCCTTGAACACGATGCCAGAGGTCTCGAACACTCGCTCGGCCTCATGGCCGCACTTGGGACAGTTCACCTTGGGATGGGCGCTCATGGGGTGCTCGACCTCGAAGGTGGAACCGCATGAGGGGCACTTGTAGTCATAACGAGCCATGTTCTTCTTCCTCCGGAAGCTTGGTGCAGATGCTGTAAGGTGGCCGGCGCGAGCGTGACTGCGAGCGAGCCATGGGATACTTTACCCAACCGGAGGGATTGCTGCCAGCTCGCGGGCGGCAAGCCTGGGGACAACACTGAATCTGCTCGCCATGGCATGGCCTGTACCGCAGGGGAGAGGAAACGATGGCTTTCAAGGGTGCGATCTTCGACTGTGACGGGACGCTCGTCGACTCCATGCGCATGTGGAGCCATGTGATGATCGAGCTGGCACACGCCCACGGCTGCGGGGGCGTTGACCAGACGTTCTTCGATCGAATCGAGAGCGTGACCCTGCGAGACGGGTGTCAGATCATGCATGACGAGCTTGGCATCGAGACCCCCGTCAGCGATCTCTACGAGGAGGTCTGCGCCATCGTTCGCCACCACTACGCGACTGACATCCCGATCATGCCTGGTGCTCGTGAGTTCCTCGAGGAGCTGTCGGAGGCGGGCATCCCCATGGTCATTGCGACCTCCACGCCGCTGCGCGAGGTGCGTGTGGCGCTCGAGGCGCACGACCTCTCGCACTTCTTCAAGGACATCGTGACAACCGAGCAGGTGGGCGGTCGCGACAAGGTGTTCCCCGACGTCTACCTCGAGGCGGCCCGTCGCCTTGGCACGCCGGTGGGTGAGACCTGGGTCTTCGAGGATGCCCCCTTTGGCGTGCGCACCTCCAAGCGCGTGGGGTTCAACGTGGTTGGCCTCATGAACGACCATGACGGTCGGGACGAGAGGGACGTGCAGCCCTGGTGCGACATATACGTGCATGGCTTCGCGGAGCTCTCGCTGTCGCTTATCGAGGACTATGCGGCGGTACCGGCGGCGCAGGACGCGCCGTCTGATGCGGAGCCCCTACGCGCGCTTGTGGTTGATGGGTCGCCGGCGCCCAGCTCGCCGGCGCTTGTCGCGCGGCTAGCCGACAGGGCGGACTACGTCGTTGCAGCCGACAAGGGTGCCGAGACGTGCCGGGCTGCCGGCGTGGTGCCAGACGCATATTGCGGCGACCACGATTCCGTCTCGGCTGCGGATGGTGCCTGGGCAAGCAGCGAAGCAGGCCGCTCGATCTCGTTTCCGTCCGAGAAGTATGCGACGGACCTCTCGCTTGCCATTGACTGCGCGCGCCACGAGGCCGCGCGGCAGCGGCGTCCGCTGCGCCTTACGGTGACCTGTGCATCTGGCGGTCGGCCGGACCATGCCCTGGGCGTGGTGGGACTTCTCGTCGGAGCTGCAAACGCGTGTCCGGCGCTGGTCGAGGACTCGTTCGAGATGCGCGTGGTGTCGGCGGCGGGCGCGCGAGAGTGGCGGCTGGGCACGGACGCGCATGGGCGCATCTTCTCGGCCGTGGCCGTGGCGCCGGGAACGGTGGTAAGCGAGTCCGGCATGAAGTGGTGTCTTGACGAGAAGCCCCTCGGTCTTCTCAACGACTTGGGCATCTCGAACGTGGTGGAGAGCGAGGACGCCGTTGTGTCCGTGAGCTCCGGTGCGGTTGCGGCGTTCCTGCTGCGGTAGGACGCTGTCTTGGCTGTGGCGTTGCGGCGCAATTCGAATGCCGCGCCTTCTCGCCGGTTAGACCGCCTTAACTGTTCGGAATCCTCGGCATGCCCGCAATGCCGCGCGATTTCGCCCTTTAGGGGGCTCCAACCGTTCGGAAAATTCCTAACCGGCGAGAATCCGCGGCAAACCCCGCACCGCTCCGCACCCCCCGCCGTCACAAAAAAGAGGGCCGCACCAAGTGGTGCGACCCTCCCTGCATGCAATGTCCTAAAGCTTAGCCGCGGACGAGGTTGCCCTTCTTGAGGCACCTGGTGCAGACGTTGAGCTTCTTGCGCTGGCCGTCGACAACAACGGAGACGCGCTGAATGTTGGGCTTAAACGTGCGAGCAACCGTGCGGTGGGAGTGGCTGATGGAACGACCGGCAACGGCGTGCTTGCCGCAGATATCACAAACCTTCGACATGACCTTGACCTCCAAAGTGCGGCGCTCGCGCGCCCGTTAATCAACAAGCCTTGCAAATATACCACTTGGGCGGCTTCTCGCAAGCGATACACACAACTTCTTGGTATTGGTCTTGGTTCTGAGCCCCCGATAATGCGTCCTAGCCTGTGCGACCCGGCTCGTTCCGCCGACCAAACCATGTTTCCCTAGTATACGGGCTTGGGATCGATGAACTTGTCGGGGTCGGTGTGGGGCGCCAGTACCGAGACCATCTTCACGGGCTTGTCATAGGGGTTGTTCACGTAGTGGACCTCTCCCGGCTCGATGTGAATGAAGTCGCCGGGCTCGAGCACGTTGACCTTGCCGTCAACCACGATGTCGATCTTGCCCTCGAGGATGTAGAAGTTCTCTTCCATCACGTTGTGGTGATGGGCGTCAAAGTCCTGTCCCGGCTGGAAGGCTACCAGTGCAAAGTTTGCCCGCGGACCCTTCATGAGGTACTTGGGACCAGAGTCGCCAAAGCGGTACTCGAACTTGTCCTCGTTTGTCACAAACATGTCAATCCTTCCTGTTGTGCGTTGTCGTGCGCCTGCATGGGTCTGCCGCCGGGGCCGCCGCTGCGCGGGTGCGACGGCCCTGAGGACACGGATCTACTTGATGCCGGGCGCGCTCCACATGCTCTTTGTGATGCCCTGCTCGCTCAGGCCAAGCTGGGCGGCGTAGACCTTGCGCCACGTCTCGTAGAGCTTCTCGTACATGGCGTGGTTTGCTGCGTCTGGCGAGAAGGTCTTCTCGATCTTCACCACCTGGTGTGCGCCCTCGGCAATGCTGGGGTAGATGCCAACGCCGTAGCCGGCGATAATGGCGGCGCCCAGGGCGGTTGCCTCCTTCACCACAGGCACGCGCACGGGCTTGTTGGTAACGTCGCTCACGATCTGCGCCCAGAGGTCGCTGTAGGAGGCGCCACCGGCAAAGACCAGCTCGTCGGGCTCTTTGCCCGTGAACTCGCGCACCAGCTCGATGTGGCCCTTGACGAGAAGGGCTGTGTTCTCGAGGATCGCGCGGTAGAAGGTGTACTTGTTGTACTTGTCGGGGTCGAGCTCGAAGTTGGTGAAGGTGGGCGCAGCGTGCGTCCAGTGGATGAAGTTCATGATGTCGCTGAAGCAGCACACCATGCCGCCCGCGCCCACAGGCACCTCGGCGGCGCGCTCGTCCATGAGGTCGTAGGCGCTCGTGCCACTCTCGGCGGCAATGCGCTTCTCCTCCTGGCAGAACGCGTCACGGAACCAGCGCATGACCAGGCCAGGTTTGAAGGCGAGGGCCTCGTACTGCCACACGCCCGGAACGGCGTGGCAGTTCACGCGCACGCGGCAGTGGTCGTCGGTCTTGGGGCTCGCGGTGTTGAATTCGTACTGCCAGAAGCTGCCTCCAAAGACGCCAGCCTGTCCCGGCAGACATGCGTCGACGCCAATCATGCCCAGCTGGCAGTCGCCGCCGCCCACCACGACGGGCGTCCCCTCAGCAAGTCCGGTGTCGCTCGCGCCCTGGGCGCTCACATGGCCAGCCAGAGAGCCGCACTCGAGCACGGGCTTAAAGAGGTCCGAGCGAAGGCCGCAGCGCTCGGAGATCGAGGGGTCCCAGTCGCGCTTCTCAAGGCTCATGATGCCGGTGGTCGAGCCGTTTGAGGGCTCCACGGCGAGCACGCCCGTGAAGTGGTAGATGAGCCAGTCGTTGAACATGCCCAGCGTGGCCGCACGCTCGTAGACCTCGGGCATCTTGTTCTTGACCCAGAGCAGCCTGGGAAGCGCTCCCAGTGCGTAGGTCTGGCCGCTCTCGAGGTAGAGCTCACGCTCGAGGCCGGGGTCCTTCTCGATGAGCTGCGCGACCTCGTCGTTGCTACGCGCGTCGACGTTGGCGCACGCCCAGATTTCGTTACCGTCTGCGTCGTAGAGGAGGATGCCCTCGCGCATGCAGGTGGTCGAGACCGCAGCCACGTCAGCGGGGTCAACGCCCGTCGACGCAAGAACCTCGCGCACGCATCCGCGGGCGAGGTCCCAGTTGTGCCTCCAGTCAAAGTCCATGCTCCCTGGCCAGCGCGGGTCCTCGCGGTGCGTCCACTCCTTCTGCGCCACACCCACCTGCGTGCCGTTGGTGTCAAACACCACGGCTCGCACGCTGCCCGTTCCTGCGTCAATTGCCATCAGGTACTTCATGGGACCATCTCCTTGAGCCTGTCGTCCTCCTCGATGACCTTCTGTGCCGTTCTCTCGTCGGTGATGAGGGTGTTGATGTAGCCGTGCTTGAGAACCGCTCGTATGGCGCGAATCTTCTCGTCGCCTCCGGCGGCAGCCACCACGTTGCTCATGTGCTCGAGCGCCGAGAGACTTGTAGAGACGATCCTCGACTCGATGTCGGTGGCAATGGGGTTTCCGTCGATGTCGATGAAGTGGCAGAGGATGTCGCCCACCGATCCGCGCATGCGCAGAAGCTCGAAGTCGCTCTTGGTGAGCATGCCGTTCTTCTGGATGGTCGCGTTGTCCGAGATGCCGCCAATGCCCACCACGCTCATCGAGGCAAGGCCCACCATCTTGGCGATGCTCGTGATGCTTGGCTCCTGGACCATGGCGTCTCTTAGCTCCTTGGAGGAGAGCAGTATGGGGCAGGGGAGAAGGTTGAGCCTGATGGACATGACGCTGGGCGGAATGTCCTGCAAGTAGAAGTTCACGCCGCCGGTGAGGCTGATGACGCTCAGGTTGTTGCACGTCCCACGCGAGAGGTAACCAAGCACCCTGTTCATCATGGCGCCGTAGCCCATGTTGAGGTAGGCACCGTCCGAGAGGTGCGAGGTGATGTACATGGATGTGGCACGCGCGATCGAGTCCTCGGTTGTGGCCCTGTCGAGCGACGTAGGAACAATAAAGATGTCATCGAGGCCAAAGCGGTTGATGAATTCCTGTTCGAGACCCATGCGCGAGGTATCGCTCGCCCGGAAGGTAAACTGCACCACACCCTGCTCGCGTGCCTCGTCGAGAAGGCGCACCACCTTGGCCCTCGAGAGCCCCAGCATCGAGGCGATGTCGTTCTGCGTGTAGCCAACGATGTAGTAGTACCACGCCGCCTTCACCATATATATGTTGGTCGAGTCGTCCATGGAAGGCCTTTCCGAGAACAAATTCCCAATGCGTGGACAATTGTAACACATGTTGGACAAATACCTAGTTCAGAGAACACTGTCTCACGGTTACGCGAATGTGTCTGCGTTATTGCCTGCAAGCGCGTTAGAGCGTCGGCAAACGGTTGGACCCCAGAGGGGGGAAACGCTGGAGACGCATTTAAAGAGGGTGGTAAAACAAAAGGTAAAAGCCGCTATTCTCTGGTTATATCAACACCGGTAAGCGTGTCTGCGAACGGAGGCACGCTACCATTTGCGGCCGTAATGCGACCGTACATCGTCAATTTGGGTCCATCCGTCCATGTGCGCACATCTGTTTAGACAAAAACCGGTAGAGTGCTCACAGGGCAAACAAAAGTCCATGCATCAAACCGTTTCTCTCGACAGCACCTTTTCCATGAACGGGGGACAGTAATGGCGGATACGAACGAGGGCGTTTCCTCCTACGAGATCAAGGACGCGCTGCTGTCCGTGCGCAACATCTGCAAGGCGTTTGGCTCGAACTCCGTCCTCAAGGGCGTGAGCCTGGACCTCATGCCCGGGGAGGCAATCGCCCTGGTGGGTGGCAACGGCGCCGGCAAGTCGACGCTCATGAAGATCATCATGGGCATCTACACGCAGGACTGCGGCGACATCTACATCGAGGGGCGCAAGATCGAGCACAACAGCACCCGCGAGGCGCTCTCCAACAGCACCTACATGGTGCCCCAGGAGCCTATGCTCTTCCCCAACATGACCGTCCGCGAGAACGTGGAGATCGGATTCGCCGAGAAACCCAGCGAGCTCGACCACAGGCTCGAGCAGGTGATGACTGAGATCGGCTGGCACTTCGACCTCGAGCGCAAGGCCTCGACGCTCTCCATCGCCGAGCAGGGCATGGTCGAGATCCTTCGCGGCATCATGCGCCGCTCGAAGGTCCTCATCCTCGACGAGCCCACGTCCGCCCTCGCGTTCGACGAGGTCAAGAGCCTCTTCAAGGTCATCGAGAGCCTCAAGGCAAAGGGCATCGGCATCATTTACATCACGCACAGGCTCACGGAGGTCTTCGATATCGCAGACCGCGTCTCGGTCATGTGCGACGGCATCATCGCCATGCAGGGCAAGGTCTCCGAGTTCACGCGTGACGACCTCATCCGCGGCCTCCTGCCGCCCGACACCAAGAAGCGCGAGGCAAAGTCCGCGCCGCGTCCCGTGTCCGAGATCGACTACAACGCGCAGCCCGTGCTCGAGCTCCAGGACTTCACCGGCTATGGCTTCTCGCACGTGAACCTCAAGATCTACCCGGGCGAGATGGTCGGCCTTGCAGGCGTCGTGGGCGCCGGCCGCACCGAGATGGCGACCACCATCTTTGGGCGCGACAAGGTCCTGGGCGGCAAGGTGCTTCTCGACGGCAAGGACATCACGGGCGAGAGCACGCGGCAGGTCATTGAGGAGGGCATCAACTACGTCTCCGAGGACCGCTTTGCCAACGGCATCTTCCGCATCCGCGACGTTGCCGAGAACACCACGGCGGCAATCCTCAATGGCAAGCGACTGGGCTCCTTCTTCCTCAACAGGGCCGAGGAGGACAAGATTTCCCAGTCCTACGTGGACAACTTCCACACCAAGGTCACGGGACTCGACCAGGAGGTCGGAAGCCTGTCCGGCGGCAACCAGCAGAAGATCATCATCGCCCGCGCCTTCGCGTCCGAGCCGCGCCTCGTCATCCTCGACGAGCCCACGCGTGGCATCGATGCCGCGGCCCGCGGCGACGTCTATGCGGTGCTCCAGGAGCTGAGGAAGACGGGCGTCTCGATCCTTCTTATCTCGAGCGACATGGAGGAGGTCGTGGAGCTGGCCGACCGCGCGGTGACCATGTTCCAGGGCCGCATCAACCACGAGTTCAAGAAGGGCGAGATCACCCAGGACAACCTCATGGCGGCATCCTTCGGTGTCTACCACGAGAAGGCGGGCGTGAAGGTCGCCTCATAGCACTGCGGACTTTACGATAAGTATCGCTGACGGAAGGTGTGTGTCACGGTGAAAGCGCTGAAGAAGCTGTTGCATGCGAGGGAGTTGAGCAGCGTCCTTTTCCTCATCGCCCTCTTCCTGGTAGTAGGGCTGATAAACCCGTCGTTCCTCAACTCCTCGAACGTCTCCGCGTGCTTTAACACGTCGGTCGTCTACACGCTCGTCGCCGTGGGCATGGCATTTACCCTCTTCATCGGCGAGATTGACGTCTCCGTTGGCGCCAACCTGGGCATCGTCGCCACCGTTGTGGGCTCGATGCTGCGCGATGGCGCCCCGGTTCCTACCGCTATCCTGGTGGGCATCCTCATTGGTGCGGCCATCGGCCTCATCAACGGGTGGGGCGTCGCCATCATGCACGCGCCGTCGCTCATCTACACGCTGGGCGTCTGCGGCATCCTGCGTGGACTCATGTACCTCTACACCAACGGTGCCTGGGTTGAGAACCTCCCCAAGGACTTCAAGGACTTCTCGGCAGTCACGGCTGTTGGTGACCTGACGGTGTACTACTGTGCCGCCGTCGTGTTGACCATCGTGATATGGATCCTCACGACCAAGACCCGTCACGGGCGCTACTTTATCGCCGTGGGCGACAACGCGAACGGCGCCCAGCTCGTGGGCATCCCCGCCACGCGCGTGAAGGTCATCGCCTACGTCATCTGCGGCGTGCTCTCCGCCGTTGCCGGCATCATCTTCACGAGCCGCATTGGCTTTGTCACCGCGGACTCCGGCGACGGCTACGAGATGAAGGCCATCGCGGCCTGCGTGCTCGGCGGCATCAGCCTGGTGGGCGGCGTCGGCTCCGTGATAGGTGCCGCGGTTGGCGCCGTGATCATGGCCTCGATCAGCTATCTGCTCGTCTTCATGGGCTTCTCGTCCAACTACGACAACGCCATCACCGGCATCATCCTCATCGTGATCGTCGTCGTGGACGCACTCATCCAGCACAGAAGCGTTGTCAAGAACTACCACGCGCGCCTGCTCGCCCGGGTCTCTCCTGACCAGGCAGTCGCCGGCGCGACCGAGAAGGGAGTCGAGTAGCGATGGCGGCAAACAGCAAGACGCCCGCTGCCAGCAAGGAGGCAGCACCCAAGAAGAAGGGACTGACCTTCCTCAAGAGTGGCCAGGCAAGCTGGAACCTCATGCTCGTGGCACTCTTCGTTCTCGAGTTTGTCATCTTTGGTGCGGCCAACCCCAAGTTCCTAAAGCCGCAGCTGCTTCTCACCAGCATCGACGACTCCATGTCAGTCATGATTATCTCGCTCTTTGTGACCTTCGTCATGATCACCGGCGGCATCGACATCCAGGTGGCATCGCTCGTCGGTCTCACGTCGATCATCATTGGCGTCACCTGGCAGGACTTTGGCTTCTCGATTCTGCAGTCGTGCCTGCTCGCCATTGTCGTTGCGGCAGCCTGCGGCGCGCTCTCCGGCTTCTTCATCGCCTACTGCGGCGTCCAGGCGATGGTCGTCACCCTAGGCGGAAGCTTCCTCTACTCGGGCATCGCTCTTCTCGTCTCGACGCTCTCCAGCACGGCGAGCTACCAGGGCATCGGCAACTTCCCGGACGAGTTCAAGGTCATAGGCCAGTACAAGATAGGCGGCGTCATCCCGCTCCAGATCGTGATTTACATCGTCCTGCTCGTCATCGCGTTCATCCTGCTTCACAAGACCAAGTACGGCCGCAAGATCTTCCTCTGTGGTGTCAACCCCAGCGCAGCCGAGTTCTCGGGCATCAACTCCCGTCGCGTGATCATGTCGACCTACATCCTGAGCGGCATCGCCGCGGCAATCGCCGGCATCATCCTCACGTCCTACCTCGGCACGGCCAAGTCTGACCTCGGCAGCGACCTCACGATGGACATCGTCACGGCAGTCGTCCTGGGCGGCACCCTCTCCACGGGCGGCAAGGGCTCGGTCTTTGGCACGGCGCTCTCCTCGCTCGTCATCGCGCTGCTCAGGTTTGGCCTGCCCCTGTGCTTCAAGATCGGCACGCAGTACCTGGACATCCCCGTCGGCATCCTGCTCGTGGCCATCATCGTTGGCCGCTCGGTTGCCAGCCACCAGAGCGTGGGTACGACGGTCAAGTCACTTTTCTTCAGGAAGGACGCTCAGAAGGCGTAGCGCGGTACGCACGAAGGGCGTGAAACAAGGGGGACAAAAGTCCCAAGGCATGGGAAGGTGGAGGTTAGAATGTCACAGCTCTCTCGTAGGAACTTCTGCAGGCTCATGGGTGTCTCCGTGGCCACCGTCGGCCTCGGCCTCGTCGGTTGCGGCGGGTCCAGCTCGTCCGGCTCGGGCTCCTCTGACTCCTCGTCGACGGGTTCCGACTCCTCGACCAGCGGCGGCGACGTCGCCGGCAAGACCGTTGCATTCATCCCCAAGGTGACCGGCAACGCGTTCTTCGAGTCCGCCAACAACGGCGCCCAGGAGCACGCCCAGAAGTGGGGCTTCACGGTCGACTACGTTGGCGACTCCACGGCCTCCGTCTCGGCGCAGGTCTCCGTCATCAACCAGGAGGTCGCGGCTGGTGTGGACGCCCTCTGCATCTCCACGGTCGACGCTAACGGTGTCTCTGACGCCCTCAAGAAGGCTACCGACTCCGGCGTTGTGGTGTGCACGTGGGACTCCGACGCCAACCCCGAGGACCGCTGCCTCATGGTCTCCCAGGGCACGCCTGACATCCTGGGCAAGATGCTCGTCGACATGGGCGTCGACGGCCTCAAGCAGCGCGGCAAGGACCCGGACAACGACGCAATCACCTACTGCTGGCACTACTCGCAGGCTACCGTCACCGACCAGAACTCCTGGCACGTCGCGGCCGAGAAGTACATCTCCGAGACCTACCCGAAGTGGCAGAACGTGCACCCCGACAACTACTACTCCGAGCAGGACGCCGAGAAGGCCATCACCATCGGCGAGGCAGTTCTCGATGCCTATCCTGACATCGACCTCATCATCTGCAACGACTCCACGGCACTGCCCGGCCAGCTCCAGGCAGCCGAGAACAAGGGCTACAACGAGGACACCATCACCATCACCGGCTTCGCTTCGCCCAACTCGGTCAAGCAGTACTGCTCCAACGGCACCATCTACAACTGGGGCCTCTGGGACTGCGGCCTTCAGGGCGCCATGGGCTGCTACGCCGCCGCATACCTCGCTGCCGGCAACAAGGTCAAGGTCGGCGACAAGATCGACATCCCCGACGTGGGCGAGTGCGAGGTTCTTTCCAACGACAGCATCGCCGAGGGTGCCACGACCAAGGACGAGAACAACGGCGTCATCCTGCTGCCCGAGCGCCTCGTCTTCACCAAGGACAACATGAACGACTACGACTTCTAAGCCGATAGGGTCCTCCCTTCCCCCAAGGGCCGCCAACCACGTGTTGGCGGCCCCGGCTTGGTGATGGCTGGGCCTTCTCGCATATCGATTCGCTCGTCACAGATTGGAGAACTACATGGCAGAAAACGTCGACAAGGTCGAGAAGAACTTCCACCTGGACCAGCCGTTCGCCAACGACAAGGGCTTCTACCTCAAGGGTTCCAACGACCTCAGCTGGGGCATGAAGAAGCACCTCGCGAACATCTTCGACCCCAAGAGCGGCAACACCGTCATGTTCGCCTTCGACCATGGCTACTTCATGGGGCCCGCCACCGGCCTGGAGCGTCTTGACCTGCTCCTGCCCGAGCTCGCACCCTACATGGACTGCATGATGGGTACCCGCGGCATGATGCGCACCTGCCTGCCCCCCGAGTGCGTTGCAAACAAGGGCATCGCCCTGCGCGTCTCGGCCGGCTCCTCGATGATCCAGGACGACCTCTCCCATGAGGTCGTGAACGTTGACATCGACGACGCCATCCGCATGAACGCCGACTGCATGGCAGTCCAGGTCTTCATCGGCGCCGACGGCCAGCTCGAGAGCCTCGATAACGTGAACCAGGTCATCAACGCCGGCATGGCCTACGACATCCCCACCATGGGCGTTACCGCGGTGGGCAAGGACATGGAGCGCACGAGCCGCTACTTCGAGCTTGCGACCAGGATTATCGCCGAGATGGGCGTCCAGATCGTGAAGACCTACCAGTGCGACGAGTTCGAGAAGGTCGTCGCGGGCTGCCCGGTGCCCATCGTGGTCGCTGGCGGCAAGAAGCTCGCCGAGCCTGACGCGCTCGCGCTTGCCTACGACGTGATGCGCAAGGGCGCACACGGCGTGGATATGGGCCGCAACATCTTCCAGAGCCCGCACCCCGTCGAGATGGCCAAGGCCATCCGCATGATTGTTCACGAGGGTGCCACCGACAAGGAGGCCTGGGAGTTCTACCAGGACGCCACCCACTAGGTGCACTCGTACACTGGACTGCCATCCAGTCCAAATGCAAGCAGGGGAGGGCCACTTCGTTGGCCCTCCCTTTCTGTTGTCGCGTGGTGGGGTCGCGTGCGTGCGCTGCCCTGCGCTATAATCGCTAGGACTTATGTCAGTAACAATGCCTCCGTCCTGCGGGGGCTTTGAGAGGAGACCCCATGGCCGGTGTCGTTCCGGGAACGCTCAAGGTGTCTAACGACTGCATCGCAGACCTGGCTGGCTACGCCGCGCTTGAGTGCTATGGCGTCGTAGGCATGGCGGCCATCGACGAGCAGGCTGGTGTTGCGCAGCTCCTGCCAACCAACCGCCTGCGCCGCGGCATCGACGTCGACGTCACCGCAGACGGGCACCTCTCGGTCGACCTCCACGTCATCGTCGAGCAGGGCGTCAACATGGCGTCCGTCGTGAACAACCTCACCAGCTCGGTCAAGTTCATCCTGAAGCAGATCGCCGAGCTCGATGACGTCAAGGTCACTGTCCACATCGAGGGCCTCCGCTCCAATCGCTAGGCCGCCGCAGAGAAAGAACAGAGGTCCAATAAGATGATCGCGTCAGTCATCCGCACGTGCTTCCCCGTGGCGGCGAACGTCGTTGCCGAGCGAGCCGAGGAGATCAACAAGCTCAACGTCTTCCCCGTTCCCGACGGCGACACCGGTACCAACATGTCGCTCACCCTTGGGACCGTCGTCAAGGAGGTGGAGGCGCTCCCGCAGGACGCCACCATCGAGGACATCGCCAAGGCGATCACCCATGGCTCGCTCATGGGCGCACGCGGCAACTCCGGTGTCATTACCTCCCAGATTCTGCGCGGCCTCGCCGAGGGGCTCTGCGACGCCAAGGATCAGGACAACCCCACGGCCGCCGACATTGCGCACGCGTTCCGCCGCTCGGTGAAGGTTGCCTTCAAGGCTGTGCGCAAGCCCGTCGAGGGAACCATCCTCACCGTCCTGCGTGACATGTCCACCCGTGCCGACCAGCTCGAGAAGGCCCACATCACGGCCACCGAGATGCTCGACGCACTGGTCATCGAGGCCTACGAGTCCGTTGCCCGCACACCCGAGCTCCTGCCCGTCCTCAAGGAGAACGGCGTTGTCGATTCCGGTGCCTTTGGCTTCGCCACCTTCTTCGAGGCTTTCGTGAACGCGGTCGAGGGCAAGGCCGGCGAGGTCTCGGACTTCAAGACCACCGTGGACTCCGCTGATGCCAAGGCCGCCGTCTCGTCCAAGGTTGCCATCGAGCTCAACGACGACTGGGAGGGCTCGCAGTACCGCTACTGCAACGAGTTCCTCTTCCATGCCAACGACGAGTCCTTCGACCGCGACGCCGCGCTCGCGTTTCTCGCCACGATGGGTGATTGCGAGCTGCTCGTGGGCGAGTACCCAGACTTCAAGGTGCACGTGCACTCCAACACGCCCGACAAGGTCCTTGCCTACATGCTCAAGCGTGGCCAGATTTTCGAGGTCTTCATCCACAACATGGACCTCGAGGCCCACGAGCGCACGGCAAAAATCGCTGCCGACAAGGCAGCAGAGGAGAAGGCCCCCAAGAAGCCCCTTGGCTTTGTCGCGGTTGCCGCGGGCTCCGGCGAGGCATCGATCCTCACTTCGCTCGGCGTCGACGTGGTTGTCTCCGGCGGGCAGACCATGAACCCCTCCACGGCAGACATCCTCGCTGCGGTCGAGAAGACCAACGCAGAGAACGTGATCGTACTTCCCGACAACGGCAACATCCGCATGGCCGCCGAGGCTGCTGCTTCCGCCTGCGAGGACGCCCACGTTGCCGTGGTTCCCACCAAGACCGTCCCGCAGGCCTTCTCGGCAATGTTCGTGGCAGACCCCGAGGGTACCCTCGAGGACAACGTCGAGGCCATGACCGATGCCGTCTCAGAGGTGCGCGGCGGCGAGGTCACGCGCGCCGTGCGCGACTCCCAGGCCGCAGACGGCTCGCCCATCCACGCCGGTGACGTTATGGGCATCGAGGATGGTGCCATTACCGTGGTGGGTTCATCGGTGAAGGACGTCACCGTTGAGCTCATCCGCCGCATGCAGGAGGCAGAGGAGGGCGACACCCTCACCATCCTCGCCGGCAAGGATCTTGACGATGCCTCCTTCCAGGAGATCCTCGACGCCATCTCGGCAGCCGAGCCCTCGCTCGAGCTAGACTCCCACCGCGGTGAGCAGCCCCTCTATCCCATCGTCTTCTCCATCGAGTAGCGTCCTATGGGTGTCCCGCAGCAGGCGCCCGCGGGTACTGCCCCGAGCATCGGGGCCGCTGCGGGACGCATTGACAGGACGCTCGCCCTCACGGACAGCGTCTCTCGTCTTCGCTACGTCTCGTCGCGAGGCGCGTCTTCCCGGCTTGACGCGCTGGAGCGCCTGGGAATTCACCGCGTACGCGACCTCTTCCTGCACATCCCGCACCGCTACGTGGACTACTCGCATGTGGTGCCCATTAGCCATGCGGACGTGGGTTCCGAGGTCACGGTGGTGGGCACCGTCGACAAGGTGGAGCTCAAGCGGCCGCGGCCTCGTCTCACGGTGGTCGAGCTCTTCGTGTTCGATCAGACCGGCGTGCTCTCGGCGAGCTTCTTCGGGCAGCCCTGGCTGGCCGAGCAGGTCAAGCGCGGCGACAAGGTGGCGCTCTCGGGCAAGGTCGAGTTTGCCTACGGCTTCAAGCGGATGCGGGCGCCCTTTCACGAGGTTCTCGATTCTGACGCCAGCGCCTCGGCCTACAGGCGTGTTCTGCCCGTGCATCCTGTGGGGGAGGGCATCACCACCTCCTGGATGCGCCGCATTGTCTCGTGCGCCCTTGCCGACGTGGGGGACGTTACGGACTGGCTGCCCGCCCCGCTTGCCGCGCGACACGGGCTCATGACGCTTGCGCGTGCCATTCGCGAGGTCCACTTCCCGCAGACCCTTGCCACCGCCGAGCAAGCTAGAAAGCGCCTCGCCTACGACGAGCTCCTCTGCCTTCAGGTGGCCCTTCTCAGCCGCCAGGCCCTTGAGCTGGGAGACGTCCGCGCCACAACGCACAAGACGTTTGGTCCCCACACAGACGCCCTTCTCGCCGCGTTGCCCTTCTCGCTCACGGACGAGCAGCGCTGCGCCGCAGACCAGATTCTTGCCGACATGGCGGCACCCCGCATCATGAATCGCCTGCTTCTGGGCGATGTTGGCACGGGCAAGACGGCCGTTGCCGCCGTGGCGCTCGCTGCCGTGGCAGACTCGGGAACGCAGGCCGCCGTCATGGCCCCCACCTCCGTTCTTGCGCGCCAGTATGCCGAGAAGCTCGGGCCCGTGCTCGACGCGGCGGGCATCACCTGGGCACTTGTCACGGGGGCGACGCCCGCCGCCGAGCGCGCGGAGACGGCCAGGCACACGGCCGCAGGCGACCTCTGCGTGACCTTTGGCACCACGGCGCTCCTCTCCGATGACATCGCGTTCGCTCGTCTCACGTTTGTGGTCATTGACGAGCAGCACCGCTTTGGCGTGGACCAGCGCGCGTCGCTGCGCCGAAAGGGAGCGGGGGCGGACCTTCTCGCCATGACGGCAACGCCCATACCGCGCACGCTTGCGCTCTCCATCTACGGCGACGTGTCGCTCTCGTGCATCCGCAGGCGCCCCAGGGCCACGGCTGGCGTCACCACGCGCGTCATCACGCCCGAGAACCTCGACCTTGCCTACGGCTCCATCCGAAGCGCCGTGGCGTCAGGACATCAGGCATACGTGATCTGTCCCCTGGTGGACGATGCTGACACCGGAGACAGCCTGGGGACGGACCTCGACGACGTCCCAGAGTCCCAGCGCAGCCGGAGCGCCCACGTTCGCTCGGCCACTTCGACCTTGGCCGAGCTCTCGGAGCGGATCTTCCCGGACTTTTCCTGTGCGCTGCTCACCGGTCGCATGTCCGCTGCCGAGAAGGACGCGGTCATGGAGGACTTTCGTGCCGGGAAGGTGAACGTGCTTGTCTCCACCACGGTGGTCGAGGTGGGCGTCGACGTGCCCAACGCCACGGTGATGCTCGTGCATGACGCCGACCGCTTTGGCCTGGCGACCCTACACCAGCTGCGCGGGCGTGTGGGCCGTGGCGACTGGCCGGGCGAGGTGTGGCTCTCGTGTGCGGCAAAGCAGGGCACGCCGGCGCGCAAGCGCCTCTCGGCACTGGAGCACACCGCCGATGGCTTCGAGCTGGCGCGGCTCGACCTCAAGCTGCGCCGCGAGGGCGAGGTCCTGGGGTATCGCCAACATGGCGGCATCACGCTGCACGTGAGCGACCTTGCGGCAGACGAGGACCTTGTGGTGGCCGCGCACGAGGATGCACAGGAGATCTTTGCCAAAGACCCCTCCCTTGCCAGCCCGGGCTTTCGGCCCATGGCGCTGGAGGCCAGGGACCGCTTTGGCGCCTACTTCGAGGAGCTGGACAGGGCATGAGGGTTGTTGGCGGCAAGTGGGGCGGCGTGCCCCTGGAGTCACCGGAGGGTCGTGGCGTCACGCGTCCCACGACAGACCGCAATCGCGAGGCAATGGCGTCGATGATTCTCTCGGCGCGCGGGCTTAACCTGGGCGGCGCCTCGGTGCTCGACGCATTTGCGGGCTCCGGCGCCATGGGCATCGAGCTTCTCTCGCGCGGGGCGGACCGCTGCACCTTCATCGACCAGGATGCGCGTGCGGCCACCCGCGTGCGCCGCAACCTTGCCAAGGTTGGCGCCGAGAAGGTGGCCTACGCCGTGCTCCGCGGCGATGCCTGCCAGCTTGCCGAGCGCGGCCGCATCGCCGGGGCGCCCTTCGACGTTGTCTTTCTCGAC
The DNA here is from genome assembly GCF_024741235.1 of Tractidigestivibacter montrealensis. Taxonomy (GTDB): domain Bacteria; phylum Actinomycetota; class Coriobacteriia; order Coriobacteriales; family Atopobiaceae; genus Tractidigestivibacter; species Tractidigestivibacter montrealensis. The sequence continues at coordinate 259,129 of NZ_JANSKA010000002.1, forward strand.
CCGCCCTATGCGCTCTCGGCGGACGTCGTGAGTGCTATGCTCGAACACCTTGCTGCGCATGGCGCGCTGCGCCCGGGAGCGACCGTGGTCTACGAGCGCTCCGCGGAGGCGCCAGGGCTTGGCGTGCCGGGGCTCATCCCCGTGCGCACGAAGCGCTACGGCATCACCTGCGTGGACCTTCTTGAGAAAGGACAGGACGTTGACTAGCGAGCTCTGCACCCATGTGGTGGTGCCCGGTACCTTCGACCCGGTGACCCTGGGCCACATGGACGTGATTCGCCGTGCCCGCAAGCTCTTCCCACAGGTGACGGTAGCCGTGGCGGAGTCGCGCCACAAGCGCGGCACGGGCACCGAGTTCACGCTCGAGGAGCGCGTGGACATGCTAAAGCGCGCCCTGCGCGACGAGGGCATGACCGACGGCATCGAGGTGGTGCCGTTCTGCGGCCTTCTCGTTGAGTTTTGCAAGGAGCGCGGGGCAGGCGGCGTTGTCAAGGGACTGCGCGCCACGACGGACTTCGAGTACGAGCTGCAGCAGGCCGACCTCAACACCTACATGGCGCCCGACTTGGAGTCCATCTTCGTCATGTCGAGCCCCAAGTACGGCTACGTATCTTCCTCCATCGTGCGCGAGATTGCGGCCATGGGCGGCGACGTTGACTTCCTCGTGCCGCCGTGCGTGGCCGAGCGGCTCCGTGCGCACTATGCGTGAGCTTTGGCTCGTTTGGGGACTTGCGTTGCTTTTCTGCTACCATCGATATGATATGCCCCTCGGGCAGCGCACGGGAACGCCCGAGCAGTGGCCCGTACTCGAAAGGAGACCTGGATGCAGCCGGGTGAGGAAATAGAGAGCCTGGTCGACGAGCTCGAGCAGCTAGTGAACGAGGCGAAGTCCCCGCTCACCGGCGGCGGCCAGAAGAAGATAGTCGACGCGCAGGACGTGTACGAGATTCTCGACGAGATCCGCAGGGTCTTCCCGCAGGAGTTCCAGGACGCCCGCCGCATCCTCAAGGAGGAGCAGGAGACGCTCGACCGTGCCCAGCAGCAGGCCGATAGCATCATCGCCGACGCCCAGCAGCAGGCCATGATCCTTGCGGGAGACCAGGAGGTCGTCCGTCTCGCCCAGCAGCAGGCCGATAGCATCAAGGACCAGGCTGCCCAGTACGAGCGCGACACCCGCTACAACGCCGAGGAGTACGCAGACACCGTGCTCGCGCACCTCGAGGAGAACCTCAAGTCGCTCACCAATTCTGTCTCCCGCGTCCGCCAGACGCTCGACGAGAACTCCGGTCCGCGCAACACCTCGAACAACGTTCCCTGGTAAGCGCCATGCAGCCTGTGATTCTTGCTCTTGACGCGCGCCTTGGCGAGGCAGGTGACACCCTGCCCCTTAAGGGCCACCTCGACGAGACGTCCTACACCCTTGGCGAGCGCGAGTTCTCTCTGCCCTCGGGCATCGACTACGACCTCATGCTCACCAACGCGGGCGAGGGCATCCTCGCCACAGGCATCCTCACCACACACGTGGTGGGCACCTGCGACCGCTGCCTCAGCACCGCGGAGTTCGACGTGAGCGGCGAGGTCGACGAGTACTACCTCTTCGAGGAGCCCGAGGACACGGGTGACGACGATGACGACGAGCTCGACTTCTCGCTCGTCTCGGCCGACAACACCATCGACCTCTCGGGCGCGCTCCTCTCGTCGCTTGTCATGGAGACGCCCTTCGTGGTGCTCTGCCGTCCGGACTGCAAGGGTCTCTGTCCCGTCTGCGGCGCCAACCTCAACGAGGAGGACTGTGGCCACGCAGCCCAGATCGAGGAGGACCGCCTGAAGGCAAGCCCGTTCGCGGTTCTCGCCTCGCTGGACCTAGACCACAAGGGGGACGAGAAGGGCGATGCGCCCGTCCCCGGCGAGCAACCCAAAAACGACAAACCGGATGCGGAGTGAAGATATTGCCGCATCTGGCGCATATGCCCAATTGCGTGGTATAGTCATCTACGCATGATTTTTGGTCAAGTTGCCCCGCGTCTCTACGAGGGGCGCGGTGTAAGAGCAAGAGAGGTTCAAGATGGCAGTTCCTAAGCAGAAAAAGGGCCGTGGAGCCACGCACACCCGTCGTTCGGCCAACAGCAAGGTCGCCACTCCGGCCCGTTCCGTGTGCCCGCGTTGCGGAGCCCCCAAGCTCCCGCACCACGTGTGCCCCAACTGCGGCTACTACAAGGACCGCGAGGTCGTTGTCACCGAGTAGCCCCATGCCTGCAACATGGCCTGGGAGGTCGGTCCCTTCTGGGGTCGGCCTCCTTTTTTAATCTTGCGCGCGAGCGCCTCACAGCGACCTTGGAGGATAGATGACCACCATCTGCGTTGACGTCATGGGCTCCGACCGCGAGCCTCCCGTGCTGCTCGAAGGCGTTGCCAAGGCCCTCGAGCTCGACCCCGAGCTCAAGGTCCTCGTGGCGGGCGACGCCTCTGTGGTCGAGCCCTTCGCCCGCGACCACGAGCGCGCGGAGGCCCTCGTGACCACCGAGGTCATCGCCATGGACGAGCACCCCGCCTCCGCCGTGCGCAAGAAGAAGGACGCGAGCATCGTGCGCGCCGCCTCCGCGGTGCGCGCGGGCCAGGCGGACGGCCTCTTCTCGGCCGGCTCAACCGGCGCAGTGCTCACGGCTGCGACCTTTGGCATCGGGCGCATCAAGGGCATCCGCCGTCCGGCGCTCACGCTTGCCGCCCCCGGCATCTCGGGGAAGAAGACGGTCCTTCTCGACTGCGGTGCCAACGCAGACGTCCATCCCGACGCCATCGTGCAGTTTGCGCACATGGGTCGCGCCTATGCACAGGTGGTCCTTGGCGTCGAGGAGCCCCGCGTTGCGCTTCTCTGCAATGGCTCCGAGGATACCAAGGGCTCTGAGCTCGCACTGTCCTACCACAAGGCGCTCGCAGAGGGGAACTGCGGCTTTGTGGGCAACGCCGAGGGCACGGATCTTCTTGCTGGCACCTACGACGTGATCGTGGCAGACGGGTTCACGGGCAACGTTGCGCTGAAGACCATCGAGGGCACGGCAAAGTTCATCGTGTCTCGCGTCAAGGCCGCGGCAGGCGAGTCCAAGCGCGCGGGCCTGGGCGCCCTCATGCTCAAGCCGGCGCTCAAGACCGTCGCGGGCGAGCTCTCTGGCGACGAGATGGGCGGCGCCGTCCTTCTCGGCCTGCGCGCTCCCGTGGTCAAGGGCCATGGCAGCACCAGCGCCGAGGCCGTGGCCAGCGGCACCCTTGCCTGCGCCCGCGCCGCTCGCGGACAGCTCTGCGAACGTATCGCCAAGGCCTGCGAGAAGGCCGAGTAACGGGTACCATAGGCTCGTGTGTGCGGGCCTTCTCGGCCCGCGCGAATCGGCAACGTCAATCCGCTAGGAGGAACCCATGGACCATGACGCCATTCTCGAGAAGGTCATCTCGGTCGTGAACGACACCCTCGAGGTCCCTGCAGACGTCGAGCTCACCGAGAAGACCGCCTTCAAGGACCTCGGCGCAGACTCCTTTGACCTGCTCGAGCTGGTCACCGCCCTCGAGGACGAGTTCGACCTCACCTTTGATGACGAGGCCCTCGAGAAGATTGCAACCGTGGGTGACGCCGTGAGCGCCATCGAGGTCGCTCAGTAAGCTTTTGTAAGGGGAGCTCTCTCACTTGAACACGCATGAAAGGGTCAGCGAGGTGGAGCGCATCTGCGGCCATCACTTCACTGACAAAAGGCTCATAACGTCTGCCATCACGCACCCCTCGGCTGTGGAGGGAAAGCCTGTCTCGGCCTCCTACGAGAGGCTCGAGTTCCTGGGCGACTCCATCCTGGGTGCAATCGTCGCCACCGAGCTCTTCGAGCGCTTTCCCGGGCTCGACGAGGGCGCGCTCACAAGGCTCAAGATCTTGCTCGTCTCGGGCGAGACGCTCTCCGAGGTGTCGGGTGACCTCGGTATTGCGCCGCTCATCGTGGTGGGCGAGTCCGAGAAGGGCACGCACGCGCGCGGCATGCACTCCGCCCTCGAGAACGTCTACGAGTCCATCGTGGGCGCCCTCTATCTTGATGCCGGCTACGAGGACACCCGCAGGTTCGTGCTTGACACGCTCTCTCCGCACTTCACGCCCGAGCTTGTCGATCGCCTCTCCGAGCGGCCGATAAACCCCAAGTCGCGCCTGCAGGAGATCACCCAGCGCGACCTGCGCCTTGCTCCCGAGTACAAGCTCGTGGGCGAGGAGGGGCCTGCCCATGACCCCACCTTCACCTCCGTTGTGTTGGTCGACGGCAAGCGCGTGGGCCGGGGTTCCGGCCCCTCCAAGAAGAGCTCCGAGAACGCCGCCGCCGCGGACGCGCTCGAGCGTATGGGACAGGGCGGCGACAAGGGGGCAGACGCCAGCGTCGCCCCTGCTGACGCCGACGAGCACTAGCCCGAGAAGCGAGAGGACCACCCTTGTATCTGAAGTCGCTCACCCTCAAGGGCTTCAAGTCCTTCGCCGACAGGACATCCATGTCCTTCGACCCCGGCCTCAACGTGGTTGTGGGCCCCAACGGCTCGGGCAAGTCGAACGTCTCTGACGCCATTCTCTGGGTCCTGGGCGAGCAGAGCGCCAAGATGCTCCGCGGTCAGGCCATGGAGGACGTAATCTTCTCGGGCAGCTCCGCGAGGCCCGCCGTGGGCGTGGCGGAGGTCACCCTGGTTCTCGACAACTCCGATCACACGTTGCCCATCGACTTTTCCGAGGTGGGCATCACGCGCCGGATGTATCGCTCGGGTGAGTCCGAGTACCTCATCAACGGGGCGCCCGCGCGCCTCATGGATGTGCAGGACATCCTCCATGACTCGGGCCTGGGCAAGGACACCCACTCGATCATCAGCCAGGGCAAGCTTGACTCCATCCTCCAGAGCCGTCCCGAGGAGCGCCGCGAGCTCATCGAAGAGGCCGCCGACATCTCCAAGCACCGCAGGCGCAAGGAGCGGAGCCTCCGCAAGCTCTCCTCGATGGACGACAACCTGGCGCGCGCCAAGGTTGTGGCGCGCGAGATCAACCGCCAGCTCAAGCCCCTCGAGCGCCAGGTCGACAAGGCGAAGCGCGCCCATGACATCACCGAGCGCCTGACCGAGCTGCGCACGCAGCTCGCCGTTGACGACCTGCGCCGCCTGCAGGCCTCCTACGGCACGCTCTCGGCCCGCGGCCGCGAGGCCGACGCCGCCGTCGAGCTTGCCCAGTACCGCCTGGACGAGAAGTCCGCCGAGCTTGAGAAGTACCAGTCGCTCCTCGAGCAGAAGGGCCTCTTTGTGGGCGACCTCGGCGAGCAGCGTCGCCGCATGCAGGACATCCTCGGCCGTATGGACTCGGACATGCGCCTTCTGGAGGAGAAGGGCAAGAACATGGTCTCGCGCCTCTCCGAGATGCGCATGCAGCTCTCGACCATGCGCAAGCAGCGCGCGGACGTGACCGAGGAGCACGAGCGCGTGGCTGGCGACCTCTCCGACGCCCGCGTGCGCCAGCAAGAGCTCGAGGAGGGCATGGATGCGCTCTCGAAGGCGTCGCGGGAGGCGGTGGCGCACCGTCGCGAGCTGGAGGACGCCCTCAACAAGCGCCAGTCAGACGAGCGCCAGGCGCGCTCCGAGGCGGATAGGGAGACCCTCGCCTTTGCCAAGCTCGAGGACCAGATCTCGAACGCCGAGGTCGAGGATGGCATGTACAAGAGCCGCCTCGAGCAGGTCGCCGAGACCCTCGCCACAACAGAGGAGGCGCTGGCCGAGAGGGGAGAGCGCAAGGCCCGCCTTGAGGAACAGCTCGCAGACGCCCGCGCCAAGGCGGAGGAGCTCGCCGGCACCATTGCCGAGGCCCAGGCCGCGCTCAAGCATGCGCGCGACGAGGAGCGCTCTGCCCGCACGAAGCTCTCGTCCTCCGAGGCCACCCTCTCGGCGCTGCGCTCCGTCGACGCCAACGTGGAGAAGGCGAGCCCGCTTGTGGAGGCCGTCTCCAAGGGGCAGGCTGCCAGCCTCGTCGAGTGTCGCCTAGCAGACCTTATCGACGCCGACGAGGCAACCGAGTCGCTGGTCGAGCGCCTGCTTGGCGACGATCTTGCCGCCTTCGTCGTGGCGAGCGCCGCCGATGCCGGCACGCTCGCTGCCTCGGCGCTCTCGCAGGGGCGCGCCGAGGGCAGGGCTACCGTGGTCTTCCGCGAGGCCGCTCCCGTTGCGGTGGCGGCGGAGGGCGCTCCCGGCGAGGCGCTCATCTCGCACCTGCGCGTCTCTGACGCCGCGCGCCCGCTTCTCACGGCGCTTCTCGGCGACATCAGGCTCGTGGGCAGCGCCGAGGAGGCCATTCGCGCGCACCAGGCCATGCCGGCGCTCACCTACGTCACGCAGGACGGCGTCACCGTCACGCCCGACGGCCGCTGCGTGGTTGGCACCGCGCCATCGACCGAGGCGGGCGCCCTCGAGCGCAAGCGCCGCATCCGCGCCCTCGAGGAGGGCATGGGGGAGCTGCGCGCCTCGCTTGGGGCTGCGACGGAGGCCGTGAGCGCTGCAGAGTCTGCGCTTGCCGCGTCGCGCGACGGCGCTGCAGCCGCAAAGGGCGACGTCGCGCGTCTCTCCGGCGAGCTCTCCTCGGTCACGTCCGAGATGGGCCGCCTGGACGCCCAGCGCCAGCGTGCGGCGGACGAGCAGCGCCAGGTCACGCGCCAGCGCGACGCAGCCTCCGAGCGCGCGGCGGATGCCCGCTCGCACATCGAGGAGCACAAGGCAGCCGCTGCCGCCGCGCGCGCAAAGGCTGAGGAGCTAGTAGGCGGCCTGGGCGACCTGCGCACGCAGCATGACGAGGCAGTGCGCGCCCAGGGCAAGGCGTCCCACGAGCTCTCTGACGCGCGACTTGAGCTTGCGATGGCCAAGGAGCGTGCCAAGAACCTCTCGTCCCGCGAGCGGGAGCTTGCCAACCGCAAGCACGACCTCGATGCCCGCATCGTGGCAACCGAGGAGGGATCGCGAGCCCTTGAGGTGGTGCGCCTGCGCGTTGACCCGCTCCACGACCGCTACGACGCCATCCGCACCCGTGCGCTCGACTGGGCCGCGCGCCTCAAGGACCGCGCCTCGCTCGCCGAGGCTGACTCCGACTCCCTGAAGCGCACCATCGGCGACGCCAAGTCCGCCGTGAACGATGCCACCGCCGAGCTCACACGCGCCCGCGACGCCGCGTCTGCGGTGAAGGTTGACCTCGGCCGTCTGGAGGTTCAGGTCCAAAACGCCATCGATGCCATCCAGGCAACGGGCTTCGTGCTCGACGAGGCGCTCTCGCTCCCCGCACCGGACGACCGCGAGGCCGCCGAGCGCGAGGCGGACCAGCTCGAGGGCCAGCTCGCCTCAATCGGCCCCGTGAACGAGGTCGCGATGGACGAGTACATCCGCCTGAAGCAGCGTGCGGACTACATTGGCGAGCAGGTCGCAGACCTCGAGGCCGCGCGCATGGCGCTCAAGAAGATCAACGCCGCCATCGACCGCAAGATGCGCAACAGGTTCCTCGTGGTCTTTGACAAGGTGAACGAGAACTTCTCGGAGATCTTCTCGATGCTCTTCCCGGGCGGCCATGCCCACATCGAGATGACCGATCCGGACAACCTCTCCGAGACGGGCATCGAGATCGTGGCGCAGCCCAGAGGCAAGCGCATCACCAAGATGTCTCTCATGTCCGGCGGCGAGAAGTCCCTCACGGCGCTGGCGCTCCTCTTTGCCGTCTACAAGACGCGCACAGTGCCCTTCTACGTGTTTGACGAGGTAGAGGCCGCGCTCGACGACTCCAACCTCTCCAAGCTCCTTGACGCCATCGAGCAGCTCAAGGACACGACGCAGCTCATTGTCATCTCGCACCAGAGAAGGACGATGGAGCAGGCTGACGTCCTCTACGGCGTCTCCATGCAGGCCGACGGCGTGAGCCACGTCGTCTCTCAGCGCCTCGACAAGGCGACTGGAAAGGTGGTCGATGCCTGATGGGCTTCTTCGACAGGCTGAAAAGCGGCCTCTCGCGCTCGCGCGAGGCCATCAACGAGATCTTCTACATGGGTGGGGAGGTCGACGAGGACTTCTGGGAGGACCTCGAGGACACGCTCGTGATGGGCGACATGGGCGGCGAGCTTGCCATGCGCGTGGCCGACGACCTGCGCGAGCAGGCGGCGCGCGAGAACCTCACCCGCGCAGACCAGCTGCGTGACGCCTTGGCCAAGCGCCTTGCCCAGGAGTTCCGAACGGCCGATCGCGACCCCTTCGAGGACGTGCCCTCGTGCGTCCTCTTTGTGGGCATCAACGGCGCCGGCAAGACCACCACGGTGGGCAAGCTCGCCGGCCGTGCTCGCGACGAGGGCAAGTCCTGTCTCATAGGAGGTGCCGACACCTTCCGCGCCGCCGCCATCGAGCAGCTCGAGGTGTGGGGTAAGCGCGCAGGCGTGGACGTCATCACCCGCGAGCGCGGCGCGGATCCGGCGAGCGTCTGCTACGACGTGGTCGAGGAGGCCGAGAAGCGCGGCTCTCAGCTGGTGCTCATCGACACCGCAGGGCGCCTGCACACCTCGTCCGACCTCATGCGCGAGCTCGCCAAGGTGGTCAACGTCACGCGCAAGCGCTGCACCTCCATGCCGGTCACCGTCGTCCTTGTGATTGACGCCACCACCGGCCAGAACGGCCTTGCGCAGGCCAAGGAGTTCAACGACGCCCTGGACCTCGACGGGCTTATCGTCACCAAGCTCGATGGCACCGCCAAGGGCGGCATCGCGCTTGCGATCTCCGACCAGCTGGGGCTTCCCATCTACCGCATTGGCGTGGGGGAGTCCATCGACGACCTTGAGACCTTCGACGCGCTCGACTTCTGCCGCGCACTCGTTGGGGAAGGAAAGTAGCCATGTTCAACAGCCTCTCCGAACGCCTCCAGGACACCTTCGACAAGCTCCGCGGCAAGGGCAAGCTCACCGAGGCCGATATCAACGTGGCCATGCGCGAGATCCGCATGGCCCTGCTCGAGGCCGACGTCAACTTCCGCGTGGTCAAGGACTTTGTCGCCTCCTGCAAGGAGAAGTGCCTCACGGCCGAGGTCCTGGATTCGCTCACGCCCGCGCAGAACGTGGTGCGCATCGTGCTCGACCAGTTGACCGAGCTTCTCGGCACCACCGAGTCCAAGCTCGTGCTGGCGCAGAACCGCACGCCCAACGTGATCATGCTCGTTGGTCTGCAGGGCTCGGGCAAGACCACGGCCGCGGCCAAGCTCGCCTACCTCCTCAAGGGCCAGGGCCACTCTCCGCTGCTCGCCGCCTGCGACACGCACCGTCCCGCAGCTGCCGACCAGCTGGCCACGCTGGGTAGCGAGATTGGTGTGCCGGTCTTTCGCGGTGACGGCAAGGATGCGGTCAAGGTTGCCTCGGCGTCCATCCGCGAGGCGGTTGACCACCTGAATGACATCGTCATTGTGGATACGGCTGGCCGCCTGCAGATCGACGAGGAGATGATGCAGGAGGCGGTCGCCATCAAGCAGGCCGTCAAGCCCGACCAGATCCTCATGGTGGTTGACGCCATGACCGGCCAGGACATCGTGAACGTGGTGCAGACCTTCGCCGAGCGCGTGGACTTCGACGGCGTCATCATGTCCAAGCTCGACGGCGACGCGCGTGGCGGTGGCGCCCTCTCCGTTCGCGCGGTGACGGGCAAGCCCATCAAGTTTGTCTCGATGGGCGAGAAGCCCGATTCGCTCGAGGTCTTCCATCCCGACCGCATGGCCAAGCGCATCCTGGGTATGGGCGATGTCTACGGGATCATCGAGCAGGCCCAGAAGGTAGCCGACCAGGAGCAGATCGACGCGGCCGAGCGCATGCTGCGCGAGGGCTTCACGATGGATGACCTTCTCGGCCAGATGCAGCAGATTAGAAAGATGGGCGGCCTGGCAAAGATCATCTCCGCACTTCCCGGCGGTGAGCGCGCGTTGGCGCAGCAGGGCGGCGTAGACGAGAGCTCGCTCGGGCGCATCGAGGCCATGATTCGGTCCATGACCAAGGAGGAGCGCGCGCGGCCAAAGATCATCAACGGCCAGCGCAGGAAGCGCATCGCGGCTGGCTCCGGGCGCAGCGTCCAGGAGGTCAACCAGCTCCTCAAGCAGTGGGGCGAGATGAACAAGATGATGAGCAAGATGCGGGCGGCCACCCAGGGCGGCAGCAAGAAGCAGCGTCGCCAGATGCAGTCGATGATGCGCAACATGGGCATGGGCGGCGGCATGCCCGGCGGCGGCCGCGGCTGGGGCATGTAGCGACGCCAGTCCATGAGTTCCGTGCGCGCCTGTTGAAGAAAGGGGCCCTCTGGCGTAAAAAGGCGCCGGAGGGCCCATATCGTAGGACCCCCCGGCGCCTTTGCCGGACCCAGCTTCGTGCTACTCGTGGATGATGACCACGTCGCCCACGTTACACAGCGAGTAGAGCTTGTCCGCGTCATCGTAGGAGAGGTTGATGCAGCCGTGGCTGCCGTTGGTGAGGTAGATGTCGCCGCCAAAGGCCGAGCGCCACGGCGCGTTGTGGAAGCCCATGAGGTTGCCCACGACGCCCATCCAGAAGTCCACGTGGCTCACCCACTGGGGGTTGCCCGACTCGTCGTTGGGACCGACGAGCGTTGAGGGGCTCTGCTTGTTCGTGATGGTCCAGGTGCCCTGCGTCGTGCTGCGGTTGAGGTTGGGCTGACCGGTCACAACGTCGGCCTGCCAGATGGCAGAGCCATCCGAGTCGAAGAAGATGGCGTGCTGGTCGGAGATGTCCACGTCGATGTAGCGGGTTGGCCAGTCCTGGCATCCGGGGTTGTACGTGGCTGCCGTCGTGTAGCAGGGCAGCTCAAGCGTGGTGGGGGAGCCCGTCATGATGTTGTTGTAGATGTCCTGCGCAGCCTCGGCACCGTTGATCGACCAGCCGTAGACGCCGCCGGCCACCACGGACTCCTGGACGCCGTCGGGACGCGTGTAGGTGCGTGCCGTGCCCACCGAGTCTGTCTTTGCGGAGAGGCCACCCTTTGCCCAGGTGGTGATTGCATCCTGGCTGAGGGTCACCGAGAGGTCGTCTCCAATGGTGATCCACTGAGAGATGAGGTCGGCGTCAACGGTCGTGACCTCGGTGCCGCCAAGCGTGAGCGTGACGGTTGCGGCGAGCATAGCGTTCGCCGTCTTGATGGCATCGTCCACGGACTCCCCGGCCTGGAGAGATTCGTCGCCAAGCTCGATGGAGGTCGCGAGGGACTTGACCTGCCCCGCGATTGCCTGGGTGGCCGCAGCCTGATTGATGCGGCTCGCCTGCGCGCTGTCAGATGCGGTGTAGACCTTCTCCGTTGAGTCATAGGTGACGTCGGAGGTGCTTGATCCACCGTTTGCGGAGGATGCGGCACTCACGGCGTTTGCCAGCGCGGTCGCGATGGCATCCGAGTTGAGCGTGACGTAGGAGGAGACGTCACCCGTCGAGAGACTCTGTGTGGTGCCCTGCGCGAGCTCAACGGGCCAGGCCCAGGGGTGCTGCTGGGCAATGGCGGCGCGCGCGGCGCTCTCGCCGTCATAGGCCAGCGAGACGTCCGCCCCATCAAGCTCGAACGAGACGCCGTCGCCCGAGACGCTTGCCTTCCAGCCAGACGTCTTGGTGGCGGAGAGCGAGCTTGCAACCTCGTCGACGCTCATGAGCGAGACGTCCTGACCATCTACGCTGGTAGAAGGCATGAAGAAGAAGTTGAAGTACGCCACGCCCCCCAGGTATACGGCGACGACAACGGCAAGCGAGACGAGAAGAGCAATGACGGGGCCGCGGCCGTTGTGTTTTTTCTTGTGCGAGCCGGCGAAGTGCCCGCCTCGTGAGGACTGTTTCATGGTGATGGCTGGTCTCCCTCAGGATGGGATGAGTGTTTGTTCCAGAGTGCTGTCATGTGTGACTATAGTAACCCAGGGCGGCCAACAGCCGTCCCCCGACCGACTCATGAGAAAAGCTCCAAAGGCCAGGGCGGCATGAAGCCGGCGCGGAGTGTGACAGGAAGGCGAGTGACGTGGGCTTGCAGAAGGTACGCATCGAGAGCGCGGATGACCCAAGGCTTGACACCTACGTGCGGCTCACCGACCACCAGCTCAGAAACAAGCTCGAGCCCGAGAAGGGCGTGCTCATCGCCGAGTCCAGGCTGGTCGTTGAGGTTGCTCTGGACGCAGGTCTCGAGCCCCTCTCGTTTCTGGTCGATGACGCCAGGTTGGAGTCGTGTGCGGACCTCATCGAGCGCGCCGGGTGCGTTGCCTATGTGCTGCCGCACGACCAGATGGAGCGCCTCACCGGCTTCAACGTAAACCGGGGCTTGCTCTGTGCCATGCGCCGTCCGCGTCCGCAAGCGGTGGAGCAGGTGCTTCTCGGCGCCCGTCACGTTGCCGTACTCGAGGACCTCGTCGACGTGACCAACGTGGGGGCGGTATTCCGCTCGGCGGCTGCCCTTGGTGCAGACGCCGTGCTCCTCTCGCCGCGCTGCGCAGATCCCCTGGGCAGGCGCGCAGTGCGAGTCTCCATGGGGACGGTCTTCCAGGTGCCGTGGGCGCGCGTCGATGCCGGCGCCTGGCCTACGGACTTTGTGACAGACCTCCGCGGCAGGGGCTTTACATGCCTCTCCATGGCGCTCGAGGAGGGCGCCGTGCCCATCGACGACCCGGGGCTGGCGTCTGCCGAGAAGGTCGCGCTCTTCTTTGGCTGCGAGGGCTACGGGCTTGCGCGCGCAACGCTTGATGCCGTTGGACGCTCCGTTATCATCCCCATGTCAAACGGGGTCGACTCCCTGAACGTTGCCGCGTCCTCCGCCGTCGCGTTCTGGGAGCTCTTCGCTCGCAGGAGGTAGGTGGGGCCGTTTCTCTGGAGGTCTTCTAGAAGGCTGCCTCCTTCCGAAGGCCGTCCCCCCTCATAACGCCGCATCCCCACCTGCAAATTTCGATTGGTTAGGGGCGGCTAAACGATCGGAATCTGCAGGCTAATTACGACCTTGAAAATTTCGATCGGTTAGACGGGTGCCCAGCGAACCCCAAGCGGCCCAACCAAAGGCGTCTCGCCGAATTCACGCCGTTGGCCCCGGGGGCCCGGTGCAGACTAAAACGATGCAACCGTCTGAGGGAGACCGCCACATGCAGGAGAAAGACCCTGAACAGCTCAAGTACCTCGAGCTTCTCTCCGAGAAGTTCCCTACCACGCAGGCCGCGTTCACCGAGATCATCAACCTCGAGGCCATCCTCAACCTGCCCAAGGGCACCGAGCACTTTGTCTCGGACGTCCACGGCGAGTACGAGGCCTTCGAGCACATTCTCAACAACTGCTCGGGCGTCATCCGCGAGCGCGTGGAGGAGATCTTCAACCTCGAGCTCACGGCAAGCGAGCAGGCCGACCTCTGCACGCTCGTCTACTACCCCGCCGAGAAGCTCCGCCGGCTGCGCGAGGAGGGCACGGCCACCAGCGAGTGGTATGCCATCACGCTCATGAGGCTCGTTCGTCTCGCGCGGCGGCTCTCCGGCTCTTACACCCGCTCCAAGGTGCGCAAGGCCATGCCCGTGGCCTATGCCTACATCATTGACGAGCTCCTGCACATCTCGCCCGACGAGCGGGAGACCCGCCTTGCCTACCACCAACGCATCATCGACACGATCATCGACACTGGTTCTGCGGACGACTTCATCTGCTCGCTTGCGGCGCTCATCAAGCGCCTGGCCGTGGACCACATGCACCTGGTAGGCGACATCTTTGACCGAGGACCACATGCCGACAAGATCTGCGACCGCCTCATGGGCTACCACTCCATCGACGTCGAGTGGGGCAACCACGACATCGTGTGGATGGGCGCGGCCTCTGGCTCTGCCGCGTGCTTGGCGGCCGTGATTCGCAACAACATCCACTACGAGAGCCTCTCGATCCTCGAGAGCGCCTATGGTGTGAGCCTGCGCGAGCTGACGCTCTTCTCGGAGGCAACCTACACGCAGGACGACGGTATGACGCCCATGGAGAAGGCCATCTCGGTCATTCTCTTCAAGCTCGAGGGGCAGGTCATCATGCGCCATCCCAACTGGCACATGGAGGACAGGCTGCTTCTGGAACACGTTGATCCCGCCCGGGGCGTGCTCGACCTCAACGGCACCGCATACGAGATGCGCACGCGAGATTTCCCCACGCTTGACCCGGCGCACCCCTACGAGCTTTCGGTGGACGAGAGACGCGTGATGGACGGCCTCATGGACGCGGTGCGCTCCTCGGACAAGCTGCGCGCCCACATAGGCTTCCTCTACGACCACGGCTCCGCCTACCTGGTTCGCAATGGCAACGCAATCTTCCACGCCTGCGTCCCCATGAACGAGGATGGCGCCTTCTGCGCCGTGCGGCACCAGGACCGGCTCCTCGCCGGCCGCGAGTACTATGACTACGCCGACCGCCTTGCGCGCCAGGCATGGCACGAGCATGACCAGGTCTCGCTCGACTGGATGTGGTACCTCTGGTGTGGGCGCTACTCACCGCTCTCGGGCCGCGTGGTGAAGACGTTCGAGCGCACCTACCTCACCGACCGCTCCACCTGGCAGGAGCCGCGCGACCCCTACTTCAGGCTCACCGAGAAGCCCGAGGTGGCGCGACGCATACTCGCGGAGTTTGGTGCAGACCCGGTGCACGGCCACATCATCAACGGCCACACCCCCGTCCACGCCGCGGACGGGGAGAGCCCCGTCAAGGCGGGTGGCCTGCTCGTTGTTATCGACGGGGGCTTCTGCCAGGCCTACCACAGGACCACGGGGATAGCGGGCTACACCCTCATCTCTGACCCCCGGGGCATGCGCATCAAGGCGCACCGCCCGTTTGGCACCATTGCCGACGTGCTCGACCTCAATGCCGACATCATGAGCGACGACGACCGCTTCGAGATCTACCCCAGCCCCAAGACCATTGGCGACACGGACACAGGCACCCAGATTCGCGGGCAGGTTGCGGACCTGAGGGCGCTTCTCGACGCATATCGCACCGGCCTTCTGCCCGAGAGGGGATAGGCCAGCCCGCCACGTCTGGGCCGGAGCCCGCAACGTGCGGTACCCGTGAATGGTTGATACACGTTACTAATGGATCCCCGGCAAATGGGTACGCTAGAGCCAGGTTCATGCACGGCACCGGACGAAAGGGTCCACAAATGGACATGGATGACAACAAGAGACGCAGGTCGATGCTGATCTACGTGCTCATCGCGATTGTGGTGTACCTCGCGGTGAGCCAGACGCTCTATCCCAACCTGGTGAGCTCCCAGGTGACTGAGACCAGCTACTCTCAGTTCCTCGAGGATGTCGACAACAACAAGGTTGTCTCGGCCGAGATCGACACCAGCAACAACGAGATCAAGTACACCGAGGGCACAGGCGACTCCCAGAAGATCTACAAGACCACCGCATGGCCCAACGACGACTCCCTCGCCACCACGCTCAAGGAGCACGGCGTCGACATGACGGCGTCGATCCCCGATACCTCGGGTGACCTCTGGCTCTACATGCTCATTGCCTACGGTCTGCCTCTCGTTGGCCTGTTCCTGCTCGGCTGGTGGGCAAACCGCCAAATGAAGAAGCAGATGGGCGACGACGGTCCGTCGATGAACTTTGGCGGAGGCGGCTTTGGCATGGGCGGCGGCCTTGGCCGCTCCAACGCCAAGGAGGTCAAGGGCGAGGACACCGGCGTCACCTTCAAGGACGTCGCAGGCCAGGACGAGGCCAAGGAGTCCCTCCAGGAGATCGTCCACTTCCTCAAGAACCCCGGCAAGTACAACGAGATCGGCGCCAAGTGCCCCCGCGGCGCGCTGCTTGTTGGCCCTCCGGGCACGGGCAAGACGCTGCTCGCCAAGGCCGTCGCAGGCGAGGCGGGCGTGCCGTTCTTCCAGATCTCCGGCTCCGAGTTTGTCGAGATGTTCGTGGGCCGCGGCGCTGCCAAGGTGCGCGACCTCTTCAAGCAGGCCAAGGAGAAGGCCCCCTGCATCGTCTTCATCGACGAGATCGATGCCGTGGGCAAGAAGCGCGACATGTCCATCAATTCCAACGACGAGCGCGAGCAGACCCTGAACCAGCTGCTCTCCGAGATGGACGGCTTTGACAACCACAAGGGCATCGTGGTTCTCGCCGCGACAAACCGTCCCGAGACCCTCGACCCGGCTCTGCTGCGTCCCGGTCGCTTTGACCGTCGTATCCCCGTGGAGCTGCCCGACCTCGCCGGCCGCGAGGCCATCCTCAAGATCCACGCCAACGACGTCAAGATGGAGCGCGACATCGACCTCAGCGTGATCGCCCGCTCCACGCCCGGTGCCTCCGGCGCCGACCTCGCCAACATCATCAACGAGGCGGCCCTGCGTGCCGTGCGCTACGGTCGCAACCGCGTCTCCCAGGAGGACCTGGAGGAGTCCGTCGATGTGGTCATTGCCGGCGAGAAGAAGAAGTCGACGGTCCTCTCGGAGCACGAGAAGGAGGTCGTGGCCTACCACGAGACCGGCCACGCCATCGTCGCTGCCATGCAGACCGGCTCCGCGCCCGTCCAGAAGATCACAATCGTCCCGCGCACCTCGGGCGCCCTGGGCTTTACCATGCAGGTGGAGGAGGACCAGCACTTCCTCACCACGCGCAAGGAGGCCAAGGACAAGATCGCGGTGCTGTGCGGCGGCCGCGCGGCCGAGGAGCTCATCTTTGGCGAGATGACCACCGGCGCCTCCAACGACATCGAGAAGGCCACCCAGATCGCGCGCGCCATGGTGACCCAGTACGGCATGTCCGACAAGTTTGGCATGGTTGCCCTGGGCCAGCAGCGCAGCCGCTACCTTGGTGGAGGTGCGGAGCTCACCTGCTCGGAGGGAACCGCGCAGGAGGTTGACGCCGAGGTCCAGGCACTGGTCGAGGAGGGTCACACGCAAGCCATGGAGACCCTCAAGGCCAACCGCTTCAAGCTCCACGAGATCGCTCACTACCTCCAGAAGAAGGAGACCATCACGGGCGATGAGTTCATGAAGATGCTCAAGCGCGATGACGGCTTTGCTCCACAGTTCTCCGCACAGAGCGCCAAGTAGGCTCTCGCGACCATACGTCGGTAAGCAGCCCGGCTCCAGCGACCTTCCGCTGGGGCCGGGCTTTTTGTACGAGCTGCGCTTGCTGGCAGAACACCCGTGTGTTTGGGCCGTGACGCCTGGCGGAGCGGCCTTTGGCCGGGACCTTAAGTTCGTCTATAGTGTCTGTGCCTATATGCCAGACATGAATAGAGGTTTTCCTTGGCTTCCCATTTCGCTGCCCACGACAGCCAGTACGAGCGGCTCTCGCGTAGCAACTACACGCCCCAGACCGCACATCGAGGCCACCGCGGGAACAACAACGGGCGTCGTCATCACTCGCGCGTGGGTCTCGTCATAGCTCTTGTCATCGTGGCCGTCGTCGCGGTGTGCGGCGCCTGCGCCTTCCAGCTCTACCGCTCGGCCATGACGGCCAAGGGGCACGCGGAGGATATGGTCACCGAGCTCTCGACCCTTAAGGAAGCCGTCAAGAGTGGTGACACGGAAGCCCTCAACAACTCTGTGAACACCATCGTCGAGGACAGCGACGCCCTGAACGTCGAGGTGACCTCGCCGCTCTGGAAGCTCGCCGCGAACCTTCCCGTGGTGGGGGAGGACGTGCGCTCGGTCCAGACGCTGGGTGCGGCCTCGTCTGCCCTCGTGAACGACGCCCTCGTGCCCATAGCGCAGAGCGTCTCGGGCAAGAAGCTCTCGGACATCATGCACGACGGCTCGTTCGACGTGGAGACCATCTCTTCCGTTGTTGCCGCCGTTGACCAGGCAACGCCCACCATCGAGGGGACGCTCGACACCATCCACTCGCTGCCCGAGGCGCACATCCCGCAGCTCGCCTCTGCCATCGAGAAGGTCAAGACGCAGACCACCCAGGTACGCGACACGCTTGCAAAGGCCAAGCCCATGCTCGACGTGCTCCCGCAGATGCTTGGCGCAAATGGCCAGACGCGCACCTACCTCGTGATTGCCCAGAACAACTCCGAGTTGCGCTCCACGGGAGGCCTTCCCGGCTCCTGGGGTACCGTTACGATCAACAACGGCACCCTTACCATGGGTAACTTCACTACGATTCTCCACGAGTCGGGCCTCAAGGTGGACATCACCGACGAGGAGCGCAACGCCATGGCTACCAACATGGACACCGACCCTGCCCAGGTGAACTGCGACCCCGACTTTGTGCGCGTGGGCGAGCTTGCCCGTGACTACTGGGCCCAGACGGGTGGCGGCAACGTTGACGGTGTCATTGCCATCGACCCGGTCTTCCTGCAGCGCCTTGTTGCCCTTACGGGCTCCATCACCGCTCCGGACGGTGCGACCCTCGACGGCACCAACACGGCGCAGGCGCTCCTGAGCGACGTCTACTGGAAGTACGGCAACAATGGGGACGCCCAGGACGCCTACTTCGCAAGCGTCGCTGAACTTGCGTTCAAGTCGGTCCTGAGCAACCTCGGCAATGCCAGCATCAAGGACCTCAAGGACGTCTACAAGAAGTCTGCCGCAGATGGCCGCCTTCTTGTGTGGATGAACGACCAGGGCGAGGAGCAGGTCATGCAGGAGCTCGGCGTTGCCGGTGGCCTCTCGACTGACCCCGCAAGGCCCGTCCTAGGCGTCTACATGAACGACGACTCCTACAGCAAGCTCAGCTGGTACACGCAGGCGGGTACTACCATCGACGGTGGCACCAAGAACGCCGACGGCACCACGACCTACAACGTCACCACTACGCTCACCAACACCATCACGCCGGAGGAGGCGGCAAGCGCCCCCATCTACATCTATGGTGGCAACGCCGATAAGCGCGACCACTCCGACATGCTCCACTTCGTGTACTTCATTGCTCCTGCGGGCGGAGCTATCACGAACTTCTCGGCAAGTGATGGGCTCATCTTTACCGACTACGGCATCAACAATGCCACGCTGAGCGGCCTGCAGTTCATCCGCGTTCGCACGCACCTGCGCTCCGGGGAGTCGGGGACCTTCACCTACCAGGTCACGGTTCCCGCAGAGGCCACGCAGCCCCTGGCGCTTCGCACCACGCCGCTTGCGCAGGAGAGCCTCATGACCAACTCTGCGCCCGCAAGTGCCGAAAACTAGCGCATGGGCGCGGTTTTGCGCAACCGACCACGACGCCGCAAGGCTCAGACGCCGTGCGGCGTCGTGCTCTTCTGGCGTGAAATCCGCCAGCGCTCGTAAGGCCACGGCGAACGTGCTATCATGCAGCCCCGAAGGCTGTGAAGGGGACAGGTAGCCTCGGACAGCGCCATGGGAAGCGAGCGGGGATGGTGGAAGCCCGCCTTGGCGTCCGTCGCAAGATCACCCCGGAGCTGCGGCCCCAAAGCGAAGGCACTCTCGCCCTCGCAAGTAGGCGCCGACGGAGTGGCCGCCGATACAGGCCAGCCGAGTTTGGCGGAAGATCCGCTCGCTGGGTGGTCACAAGCGAAGTGTGAAACGAGCGCTTCGTCCCAGCAGGAGGGACGGGCGCTTTTTTGTGTCCGCGAGATGGAGGGTGTTCAGGTGGCAAACGAGTACAAGAAGACGATGAACCTCCCCAAGACGGGGTTTCCCATGAGGGCGTCGCTCGCCCAGAACGAGCCCAAGCGCCTCGCGCAGTGGAATGAGGACAAGCTCTACGAGCAGCTCCTCAAGAAGAACGAGGGGCACGAGAAGTTCGTCCTGCACGACGGTCCCCCGTACGCCAACGGCCCCATCCACCTGGGCCATGCGCAGAACAAGATCAGCAAGGACATCATCAACCGCTACTGGGCCATGCGCGGCTACCAGACGCCGTACGTCCCCGGCTGGGACTGCCACGGCCAGCCCATCGAGCACAAGGTCGAGGAGACGCTGGGTACCGAGAAGTTCAACCAGCTCCCCACCGTCAAGATTCGTGAGCTCTGCCGCAAGATGGCCGTCGAGCAGGTGGACACCCAGCGCCAGGGCTTCAAGCGTCTGGGCGTGCTGGCCGAGTGGGACAATCCCTACCTCACCTACGTCCACGACTACGACGCCACCGACGTCGAGATCTTCAAGGCTATCTTCGACAAGGGCGCCATCTACCGCGGCCGCAAGCCCGTGCACTGGTGCACCCACTGCCACACGGCCCTCGCCGAGGCCGAGATCGAGTATGGCGACGAGGTCTCGCCGGCCATCTTCGTGCGCTTTGAGATGACCACCGTCCCCGCTGGCCTCGAGACCTACGAGGGCAACCTCTGGGTTGACATCTGGACCACGACCCCCTGGACGCTTCCCGCCGACGACGCGGTGATTCTGCACCCCGAGGCAGACTACGTGGCCGTTGTTGTCGATGGCCGCGCCGAGCTCATGGCCGAGGCGCTTGTCGAGAAGGACTGCGCCAAGTTTGGCTACGAGTCCTACGAGCTTGCGCGCCGCGAAAACGGCGAGGTCTGGCGCATGACGGGCGAGGAGCTCTGCCACAACAAGTATAAGCAGCCCATCTTTGGCGACCAGGGTGTCGAGGGCGAGTTCATTTACGCCGACTACGTCACGCTTGAGGACGGCACCGGCATCGTCCACACGGCCCCCGGTCACGGCGTCGACGACTACAACGCCGGCATGCGCTTTGGCATCCCCGTGGTCATGCCCGTCGATGACGACGGCAACTTCTACAAGGGCGACGGCATGGGGACCGGCGGCCCGTGGTCCGGCATGAACGTGAACGACGCCAACCCCAAGATCATCGAGTGGCTCGAGGAGCGCGGCACGCTCATCCTGCACGAGGACATCACCCACAGCTACCCGCACTGCTGGCGCTGCAAGCAGCCCGTCATCTTCCGCGCCACGAGCCAGTGGTTTGTCTCGATGGACAAGACCGGCCTGCGCAAGGACGCCCTGCGCGAGCTCGAGAAGGTCAAGTTCTACCCTGCGCACTCCCGCAACCGCATCACCTCGATGGTGGAGGGCAGGCCCGACTGGTGCATCTCTCGCCAGCGCAACTGGGGCGTGCCCATCCCGGCCTACACCTGTCAGGACTGCGGCGAGACGGTCATGAACGACGCCACGCTCGACAAGGTCATCGAGCTCTTCCGCGAGAAGGGCTCCGACGCCTGGTTCACCGAGGACCCCGCGAGCTACCTGGGCGACGCCTGCGTGTGCCCCAAGTGCGGCAGCCACAATCTCAAGGCAAACACCGACATCCTCGACGTGTGGTGGGACTCCGGCGTCTCGCACACCGCCGTGTGCAAGCACCGCGGCTACCTCAAGTTCCCCGCCGACATGTACCTCGAGGGCTCCGACCAGCACCGCGGCTGGTTCATGAGCTCGCTCATGACCTCGGTTGGCGCGTACGACGTGGCCCCGTACAAGTCGATCGTCTCGCAGGGCTTCACGCTCGATGGCCAGGGTCGCAAGATGTCCAAGTCGCTCGGCAACGTGATCGACCCCAACAAGGAGTGCGACACCCGTGGCGCCGACGTGCTGCGCCTGTGGGTGGCCTCGGTCGACACCTCGACCGACGTCCCCTGCGACGACACGATCCTCGACCACGTGGGCGATGCGTACCGCAAGATCCGCAACACCTTTAGGTTCCTGCTGGGCGAGATCGAGGATCAGTTTGACCCCGCTACCCAGGGCGTCCCCGTGTCCGAGCTCACTGCCTACGACCGCATAACGCTCGCGCACATGTGCGAGGTCCACGACACCGTTGCGCGCGCGTACGAGGGCTACCGCTTCAACGTGGTCTTCCGCACGCTCTACGACTACGTGACCGAGCTCTCCAACGGCTACCTCAATGCGACGAAGGACCGCGTCTACTGCGGTGCCACCAACTCGCCCGAGCGCCGCTCTGCGCAGACCACCTGGGCCTACATCCTGTCGATGCTCATCCACGACTTCCAGCCCATCCTGGTCTACACCACCGACGAGGTCATGCCGCACCTGCCCGCCTCCATGCGAGACAACCAGGAGCACGCGGCGCTGCTTGACTGGTATCAGGCGCCCATGACGACTGTTGAGTACGAGCCGCTGCTCAAGGCCCACAAGGCCCTCGCCGAGACGAGAAGCGCCTTTACGAAGGCATACGAGGAGGCCACCTCCGAGGGTGTCATTCCCGAGAAGACCTCGCAGGCCGCTCGCGCAGCGCTCACCATGCCGGCCGAGGCGCTCGAGGAGCTCGAGGCCACGGGCATCGATCTTGCCGAGCCGCTCGTGTGCTCTGCGGTCACCGTTGCCGCAGGGGACGAGTTCTCTGCAGCCGTGAGCCACGCCGAGGGCGAGCGCTGCCCCAGGTGCTGGAACTGGCGCAAGCTTGGCGAGGACGGCCTGTGCTGCCGTTGCCACGACGCGGTTGAGGGCGCATCTGAGCAGGGCTAGCTTTTTTGAGGGAAGTTTGTTGGGAGACGTTCGTAGGGGGCTTTTGTGACAGTTGACGCAATGCATACGGCTCGGTCATGGCGGGGCGCGAGGCTCGTCGTGTTCTGGGTTATCTGCGTGCTTGCCGTTCTTGTCGACCAGGTCACAAAGGCCGCCGTCCGCGCGTCGCTTGTTCCGGGACAGCCCCAGGAGTTCATCCCGGGCGTCCTGGTTCTCTCGTTCGTGAAGAACACGGGCGCGGCGTTCTCCATAGGGGAGGGCGCCGGCCCCGTGTTCATTGTCTTTGCGGCCGTGGTGCTTGCCTTTGGCATTTGGCTCGTGTGGTCGCACGACTCGCTGCCCATGCCTCTGGTGGTCTCCGTTGCATGCGTCTGCGGCGGGGGCGTTGGCAATATGATCGACCGCATGATCTTTGGCTACGTCACGGACTTCTTTGCCACCACGTTCATGGACTTCCCCGTCTTCAACGTGGCGGACATCTTTGTCACTGTGGGCATTGTGGTCTCGGTCATTCTCTACCTTGTGATGGTTGATGCGCCTGCGGGCGCGGCGGAGGCTTCCGCGCGCACCGGCGACGCCGCCTCGCCCAGCGTTGGAGACCGCCAGGATGCCTGATCGTCTCGTTGGCCTGCTCGTGGGGCCCGAGGGGGATGGCGTGCGCATCGATGCGTTCCTCTCGGCACAAGATGGCATGCCGTCGAGAAGCGCGTGCGCGCGTCTCGTCGAGGAGGGGCGGGTGACGCTCAACGCCACGCCCGTCTCGTCCAAGAGCGAACGCCTCTGCTTGGGAGATCGCCTGCAGGTGACGCTTCCCGAGGAGGAGCCCACCACCGGCGTGCTTGCCCCCAATCCCTACATTCCGCTGGACATCCGCTTTGAGGATCAGTACCTCATGGTTCTCTCGAAGCAGGCGGGACTTGTGTGCCATCCTAGCCCCGGCCATGTGGATGACACACTGGCAAATGCCCTTGTCGCACATTGCGGCTACTCACACCTGGGTCGCCTTCAGGGTGACGACCGGCCTGGTATTGTGCACCGCCTTGACATGGACACCTCGGGCCTCATGGTCGCCGCCAAGGACGACGAGACCCAGAAGGCCCTGCAGGACCTCATTCGCCTGCGTGTGCTTGATCGTCGATACGTGACCCTGGTGCAGGGCTACGTTGCCCCTGACAAGGGCACCATCGAGAGTGGCATTGCGCGCTCCACGAGGGACCGCCTGCGCATGATGGTGACCGACGACCCCGGTGCCCGTGAGGCCATCACCACCTTCACCACGCTCGAGCGCTTTGAGGCTGGCCGCCGAGACGACGGCTACACGCTGCTTGAGTGCCACCTCTACACCGGTCGCACGCACCAGATTCGCGTTCACATGCGCCACATTGGCCACTGCGTAGTTGGCGACCCTCTCTATGGGCGTGGTGACCTGCGCCAGAACCTGGGCCTTACCAGGCAGTTCCTTCACTCGTGGCACATTTGCTTTGACCATCCTGTGACCGGAGAGACCATCGAGCTTGCTGATGAGCTGCCGGAGGACCTGCGCTCTGTACTAGAATCGCTGAAGGATACCTCAATGGGTCGAACCGCGGCCGGGGAGCGTATCTGCCCGCAGCTTGGTGTGTAACTAACACAGTCGTCCTGCGCGCGTGCTCTTGGTGTGCGCGGCAACGTGAGAGAGAGCTTGCTATGGAGTTCAACAGGATCGGACTCACGCCAATCGTGATTTTCAACATGATTGTGTGGCTCTTCTTCACGCTGGCGTACTTCTACCAGTTTGTCTACCTCATTCGCGTTGCCGCTCGCGGCATGGTCAAGCTGCCGCCGGCAAAGAAGCTGCACCGCTACGCCTTCTTCATCTCGGCGCACAACGAGGAGCCGGTCATCGGCAACCTTGTTCGGTCCATTCTTGCCCAGGACTATCCGCGCGAGCTCATGGACGTCTTCGTGGTTTGCGACGCCTGCACCGACAATACGCACGAGGAGGCCGAGCGCGCCGGCGCCATTGTCTGGGACAGAAACGACCTTGCGCGCCGTGGCAAGAGCTGGGCCATGGACTACGGCTTTGATCGCATCCTCAACGAGTATGGCGACAAGTACGAGGGCTTCTTCGTCTTCGACGCGGACAACCTGGTCTCGCCCAACTACGCACGCATCATGAACGACGCGTTCGATGCCGGCTACCTGGTGTGCACGAGCTACCGCAACTCCAAGAACTTCGACTCCAGTTGGATTTCTGCTGCAAACGCGCTCTGGTTCATGCGCGAGGCAAAGTTCCTGAACAACGCGCGCATGATGGTTGGCACGAGCTGCGCTATCTCCGGCTCGGGCTGGCTCGTCTCGGGCAAGATCATCAAGGGCATGCATGGGTGGGACTTCCACACGCTTACGGAGGACATCCAGTTCTCCACGTTCTGCTGCGCAAACAACATCCAGATTGGCTATGCGCCTGCCGAGTTCTTCGACGAGCAGCCCGTTACCTTCAAAGCCAGCTGGGTGCAGCGCCTGCGTTGGACCAAGGGCTTCTACCAGGTGTTCTTCTCGTATTGCAGGGACCTCTTCCATGGAATCCGCCATGGGCGCTTTGCCTCGTACGACATGCTCATGACCATCGCGCCGGGTATGATCTTCACTCTCCTCTCGGCCTTTGTGAACGCGACCTACCTCATCGTGGGCAGCCTGAGCCATGGTTTCATTGCCACGCAGGCTGAGCTCTCCATGTGCGTGGGTTCGCTGATCATGACATTCTTCTCGATGTACTTCGTGTTCTTCCTGCTCGCCATCATCACGACCATCTCCGAGCGCAAGCACATCCACTGCCACAAGAACAGGCGCTGGATTATCTTCACCAACCTGTTCACGTTCCCGCTGTTCATGATGACCTACATCCCTATGACCGTGGTTGCCCTCTTCAAGAAGGTCGAGTGGATTCCCACCAAGCACGACATTGCCGTGAACGTCGAGGACGTCCTGGCGGAGGACGCCAGCAAGTAGGGGAGCGGGCACGCGGCGTGCGGCGGCGGGGCGGTGCGTGCCGTTCTCTATACCGCGCGATTTCGCTGTTTAAGGGCACTTAACCGGCGAGATATCGCGGCATTGTCGCAATGCCGCGGATTCCGAACGGTTAAGCCGGTCTAACCGTTCGGAAAATTCCTAACCGGCGATAACGCGCGGCATTGGACCCCGGGACTTGCGGCACTGGAGGTCGGGACTTGCTGCACTGAACCCCAGACCCTGTTGAGCGGGTCTTAACGGCTGTCTCTCTCGGCAAATGTGTACAATTTGGTTGCATGCGAGAAAACCCAACCGGGAATTTCAGGCAACTGAATGCCAAATTGTACACATTTACCAAGTTGGGGAGTTGGACAGCGACGCGCGGAAAAGACCAGTGCCCGCCTCGCTGCGCCCACCTGTGATGCGTTCTCGCAGCTCGGCAGCCGGGGGCAAAGAGCCGTCCGTCGGATGCTACAATGGCCCGCAATAGTGGCTACCAGTACCGCATTCGCGGAGAGTAGGAGCGCACGCGCATGGCAACGTTCTTCGAAGGGGAATCGCACACCTTCTCTGAGTACCTGCTTGTTCCTGGCTATTCCTCGGCGGAGAACATCCCCGCGAACGTCTCGCTCCGCACGCCCCTCGTGCGCTTCAAGCGCGGCGAGGAGCCGGCCCTGAGCCTTAACATCCCCATGGTCTCGGCCATCATGCAGGCGGTCTCCGGCCCCAAGCTTGCCGTGGCGCTTGCCCAGGAGGGTGGTCTCTCCTTTATCTATGGCTCGCAGAGTGCCGACGACGAGGCGGCCATGGTGCGAGAGGTGAAGTCCTACAAAGCTGGCTTTGTTGTCTCTGACTCCACGCTCACGCCCGACATGACGCTCGGCCAGGTCATGGAGATGAAGGAGCGCACCGGCCACTCCACCATGCCCGTCACCGACGACGGCACCTCCCACGGTCACCTCGTGGGCATTGTGACCTCGCGTGACTATCGTCCCTCCCGCGACGACCGCGCCAAGCTCGTCTCGGAGTTCATGACCCCGCGCGAGAAGATGATCGTTGCGGAGGACGGTACCTCGCTCAAGACCGCCAACGACATCATCTGGGACAACAAGCTCAACCAGCTGCCCATCGTCGATGCAGACAACCGCCTGGTCGCGCTTGTCTTCCGCAAGGACTACGACTCCCACAAGTCCCGTCCGGACGAGCTTCTCGACCAGCACAAGCGCTACCTCGTGGGTGCCGGTATCAACACGCGCGACTACGCCGAGCGCGTCCCCAAGCTGGTGGACGCCGGCGCCGACGTGCTGTGCATCGACTCCTCCGAGGGCTTCTCGGAGTGGCAGAAGCGCACCCTTGCGTGGATTCGCGAGAACTACGGCGACTCCGTGCGCGTGGGTGCGGGCAATGTGGTCGACGCCGAGGGCTTCCGCTTCCTGGCAGACTGCGGCGCTGACTTCGTGAAGGTAGGCATTGGCGGCGGCTCCATCTGCATCACCCGTGAGCAGAAGGGCATCGGCCGCGGCCAAGCCTCCGCGCTCATCGACGTGTGCCGCGCGCGTGACGAGTACTACGAGGAGACTGGCGTCTACGTGCCCGTGTGCTCCGACGGCGGCATCGTCTACGACTACCACATGACGCTCGCGCTGGCCATGGGTGCAGACTTCCTCATGCTTGGCCGCTACTTCGCCCGATTTGACGAGAGCCCCACGCGCCGCGTCAACGTAAACGGCTCTTACATGAAGGAGTACTGGGGCGAGGGCTCCGCGCGCGCCCGCAACTGGCAGCGCTATGACCTGGGCGGCAACAAGAAGGGTCTCTCGTTTGTCGAGGGCGTCGACTCCTACGTGCCGTACGCCGGCCCGCTCAAGGAGAACGTCGACAACTCGCTGCTCAAGGTCCGCTCCACGATGTGCAACTGCGGTGCGCTTGACCTTGCGGAGTTCCGCGAGAAGGCCAAGCTCACGCTTGTCTCGGCCACGTCGCTCGTCGAGGGCGGCGCGCACGACGTGCTGCTCAAGGACTCCAGCCAGCAGGTGAACTTCCGCTCGTAGAGTGAGACAAAGGGACAGTCCCTTTGTCTCATGGGGGAATCAGGATGGACGAGAAGGACTTCGACAACATGCGGCGTGCCGGCACCGATGCCGCGCGTCAGGTGGGCGAGGCCTTCACGCAGATTGACTTCTCGGGCGTTTCGAAGTCGATCGAGAAGGCAGTCCGTGACGTTGGCTGGCAGCTGAGCACCTTTGGGCGAGACGAGCGCTCGCCCTACGTCATCAGCGACCCACAGGACGTGAGCCGGGCGCGCTGGCGCATGTGGGCAGGCCTTGCGATCCTCTTCTTCGTGACAATTCCCCTGGTTGTCGTAGGGCTTGCACTTCTCGTCTTTAGCCCTTTCTCCGGCATTGTGACGCTGGCGCTCGGTGTCGCAGCGGCCGTAGCGGGCTCGCGGCTTGTGGGCAAGGGGGCGCACGAGAAGGCCTTCGCACAGATGCTGCAGCGCGTTGACAAAGCTCTAGGGGATAGGCAGAGCGTCTCCGTGGCCGAGCTTGCCGGCGAGGCTGGCGTTCCCGTGCCGCAGCTTGTCTCGGTGCTTGATGAGGCGATATCGAGGGGGCTTATTCCCGAGGGGCATCTGGATGTCGCTGGGACCAAGAAGATGCTCTACCTTACCGACGACGCCTGGGACGCCGTGCAGGCGCGCACGCGTCCCTCGGAGGCGACGGCTGACGAACCGGCACCCGCAACTGACGGTGACGACGTTGGGTCGTCGACTCTGCCGGAGGAGGCGCGAGAGGTGCTATCCGCCGCCACCCAGAGTGCCAAGCAGATAAGTGACTGCGCATCAAGGATCCGCGAGGCAGAGGTCAGCGCCACACTTGGACGCATCGCATCGAAGAGCGAGGACATCTGCGCCTACGTCATGCATCACCCTGAGGTTGCCTCTCAGTTCAGGCGGGCGGCAACCTATTACCTGCCCACCACGGCCAAGCTTGCGGCGTCCTACGCCGAGCTCGAGGGACATGCGGGAGGGCCAGAGGCAGTGAGGACCCTCTCGGATCTGCGCGCATCGTTTGCGCAGGTGGACGAGGCGCTCTCGAAGCTTTCAGACGAGCTGGTGCTTGACCAGTCGATTGACGTCCACAGCGACATCGAGGTCCTGCGCACCATGCTTGAGCAGGATGGTCTCTCCGAGCGGGATTGATTTACCTGGCAATGGAATCCCATTGCCAGGTAATGGAATCCCATTGCCAGGTAACTGAATCCCACGGTGAGTTCTGGGGTACAGATAACCACCACTCGGTTGGGAGGGGGTCTGTATGCCCAGGCGCGGTCTGAGCGAATCTGGTTACTACCATATCGTTGTGAGGAGTGCGGGAAAGGTGGCGCTCTTCGAGGACGATGCTGATCGCAGATGCTATCTCAGGCTGCTCAAAGATGCGCGAGACAAAACCGGCGCACACGTTATCGCATGGGTCCTCATGACCAACCACGTTCATCTTGTTGTCGACTTTGGTGAGTTGCCGTCTTCGATTAGCGATTTCATGTTTAGTATTGACTTGCCATACAGCAAATACTTCAACGCTCGAACCGGCCGAGAGGGCACCCTCTTCCAAGGTAGTTTCTGGAGCAAGCCCATTACCGATGACGCACAGCTTGTCGCCACGGTTTTCTATGTACATATGAACCCCGAAGCCGCCGGAATAGCGTCCATGCGGGACTATCGTTGGAGCAGCTACCAAGAGTACGCAGGAACCCATTGGGTAGTGGATACAAGCGTGCTTCTCGAATACTTCGGTGGCTTTGATGCCTTCGATGCATATGAAGGCTCGCCGAGGGACGTTGTTTGGGATGTCACGCGGTTGGATTATGATGAGCGACTCCAAGACGAAGATGCCCTTGCCTTGGCGAAGAGTCTGGCTGGCGTGAAAACCTCAGGCGAGCTTCGAGAGGTTACTCGGTCCAGACGAGACGACATCATCCGCCTCATGAGCAGCCGCGGGGTGAGCGGCAAGACAATCGCCCGAACCTGGGGACTCGGCACTTCGACAATCTCTCGTATCCTGCGGCGGGATTGAGTTACCAGGCAACGGGATTCCATTACCTGGCAACGGAATCCCGTTGCCAGGCAAACTAATCCCGCGAGGCCTCGAGGAGCTTGGCCTTGAGTTCCCCCTCGATCTGCGCGAGCTCGCCCTCGGCCTGCCGACGCTTCTCTCGGCCCTCTGCCTGCACGCGCTTGACCTCGTCAAGCGTCGAGATGAGCTGCTCGTTGGTGTGCTTGAGCGTCTCGATGTCCACAACGCCGCGCTCTGCCTCGCGTGCCGCGTCGACCGTTGCCACCTTGAGCTTGTCGGCATTCTTCTTGAGAAGCTCGTTTGTCATGTCGGCAACCTCGCGCTGGGCGTGGGCGGCCTGTGTGGCGTGCTCGATGCCCAGGGCGATGACCATCTGGTTCTTCCAGAGTGGAATGGTGTTGACCACCGTAGACTGGATCTTCTCGGCCATCACCGCGTCGGAGTTCTGGACCATGCGGATCTGCGGCGCCGTCTGGAGTGCCACCTGGCGCGTGAGCTCAAGGTCGTAGATGCGCTTCTCGAAGCGGTCGCACTTCTGCGCCAGGTCGCGGGCCGCCTGGGCGTCCTCGGAAAGGCCCGTCTGTGCCGCCTTGGCCTGAAGCTGGGCGAGCTCGCCGCCGCGCACCTGCTCGAGCTTCTCCTTGCCGGCCACCACGTACATCGTGAGCTCCTTGAAATACGCCTCGTTGAGCGCGTAGAGCTGGTCGAGCGTGGCGATGTCCTTGAGGAGCGTGCGCTGGTGGCCCTCGAGGGTATCAGAGATTTCGCGCACGTTCTTCTCGACTGCGGTGTAGCGCGTGCGCAGCGCCTCAAGGTTGTTCTTCGCCTTGTGGAAGATGGCGAGAGGCCCGGACTTCTCCTGCTTGTCGGGGTCAAAGTCTTTGAGCGTCACGATGAGAGAGCTAATGTCGTTGCCAATCTCGCCGAGGTCGTTGTTGCGCACGCCGGTTAGGGCGCGCTCGGAGAACTCGGAAACCTTGCGCTGGGAGCCCACGCCGTAGGAAAGGACGCCTGCGGTGTCCGTGATGTCGATCTTCTCGACAAAGGCCTCGACCTTCTTGCGATCGGCTGGCGAGAGGGACTGCGCGGCGTCGTCTGCAGGCGCGGGCGTTGCGGCGGGGGAGGGCTCTGGCGTCGAGGGCTTGGGGTCGCCAAACTCCAGCTCGGGCTCGGGGATGTCCATATCGAAGTCCTGTGTGGTGTCTGCCATGGTTCCTCCAAAGGTCTGGGCTCGCGCGCGCATACTGCATTGCGGCAATTCTACCCTGTGGGGCAAGATGCTAGGCGAGAAGTGCGGAGTGGTCCCATGTGCGGGGGAGCGGTAGTGGGTCACGCACGAAACTCTCGCTTCGGCGTCTTTGCTGGCCCCCGACGGCGTACACCCGATTTCGTGGTGCCGTTGCTACGGGGCAGTTTTCGGACGGAATTCCCATCGGGCAAGCTGGAAAACGTCAATTTTTAGCCCGACAGCGCCCTAGACGCAGGGGGGCGGCTAGGGCGCTGCCCGAGAGGTGTCAAAACTACGCACGGTTGGGGCCGAGATGAGCAAAAGCCCTGCACTCCACAAAGCTTAACCACGACCGTGCGTAGTTCGACGTTGCCGGGAGGGTGCGGGTCGCGCGTAGGCGCCTCCCGTGCCCTCGTGCTACTCGCCATCGGCGTCTCGATACGTAAAGTCCAGCGTGTAGGTGTCCTTCTCGAAGGCGGCGTTGAAGATCTGCGTCAACTGGCCCTCGGCGTTCGTCTTGGCCTCGTCGAGAAGCCCGCCGGCAACGGCCTCCTCCTCGCTTCTCTCGACGCACTGTCTGCGAAAGGCGTCGGAGTCCTCCACCGTGATGGGGTTGAAGATGTTGTTGTTCTCCTCGAGCACGCCGCTCTTGTCCATGTCGGGCGTGTTCGAGATGATGAAGGGCTGGTCAAGCGTCACGTGGAGCAGCGATTGGTCCGCCTCGTCCTGCTCGAACTCCGCAGTGGAGAGGTCTACGCCTGCCTTGATGGTGCCCGTATAGCGATATCAGAAGCTCTTCTGGGTGAACGGAACGTCAAAGAGGTCAAGGAAGTCGCGGTTGGAGTCTGTCACCTTGTCGACTATGGCATAGTCCTGCGACGCGCTTACCAGCTCACCCTCCTCTTGCACGCGCGAGAAGACCACGCTGGGGGAGAGGGTCTGGACGGAGGGCTGGGTCTGCTCGGGCTGGGGGGCCACCAGGGGATAGATGCGCGCATAGAGGAACGCGCCAAGAACGACTCCCACAATGAAAACGACAAGCCATACCTTCAACTCACGCAGGATTGCCTTGATGCGTTTTTCCGGCTTCTCCATCTGTGCCTCCTTCGTTGTTGTCCACGTGGATATCACTGGGTGCTCCCATAAGCTCTTGAAGCAACTCCTCGCCTGGTGCGTCGTCTTCCGACGGAGAAGCATGTCCGGGACCCAACGAGGCCCGGCCTAGCTCTTGCGCGTGGTCGTGTATCAGCGAGAGTTGCTGCGTCCTTGTCGGCTCTGCGCCAATTGCGGCGGCAAGCGCCTCCGCGCGAACGAGGCGGTCTTCAATGACTTCCAGCTGCTCGGAGAGCCTCTCCGCCTCGACATCAAGGAGTTGCGACAACGTGTGGCCAGCCGTGTCATCCCGAAGCTGCTCGGCTGCCTGCGAGAGCGTGAGGCCTTCCCGGCGCTTCTGTGCGAGAAGGAAGAGCACTGCCAGGTCGCGCTCGTCGTAGGTGCGGCGACCCCAGCTGCCATCGCTTGGCTTGAGGACTCCCATGCCGCCGCGGCCTTGGTAGCAGGCACGCTGTATGTCGCGAAGCGATAGCCCCACGAGCCGCTCGACCTCGGCAATCTTCCAGCCACGGCGTTTTGTAGCCCCCATGTGCTCACCTCCTCTTGATTAACCAAACCTGTTCAACAGTTGAACAGCAATCGAGACCTGTCTTGATGCGGCCATTGGTTGCTGTAGCGTCCTCAAAAGGGGAAGTGATTTTCTTGCGAACGGGTACGGCGCCCATCGCGAGTGGTGCGTGGTATTGCCGTACTCCCGCTTTCTTTAGCGGTTTCCGATAAACGGACGCGGCATATCCGCAGGTCGTGGAAGTTGCAACTATCAGAAACCGCTATAGAACAAGGGGAGGGAGGCTGGCGGTAGCTCCGGCGCTTCAGGGGGGCGTCTTCTTGGGGTGTTGGGGCTTCTCGGCGACATTTATTGCGCGATATTCCTGAGAAAATTGCAGCCAACAGTGAAAATGGCCTTCTGGCGAGAAATAACGTGCAATAACGAGTGCGAGAGAAGACTGACTTCTGGCTTAGCGATCAGGACCGCGACCGGCACGGCGCCTGGCTTAGCGACCGACAGCGGGTTCGGCCCCGCCACGGGTCCGTTCCCGCCACGGGACCGTCTCCGCTGTGTGTCCAGCAGGTTCCGCATCCCTGCCGCGCACGGGGATACCTGCTAGAATCGACAGGCTATGCAAAGGAGCGAGAAGGGGCTTCACATGTGCGACAGCACTCAGCAGAATGACTTCGAGGTGCCTGCCTACGACGCGCAGGCCATAGAGACCAAGTGGCAGAAGACCTGGGAAGACGAGGAGCTCTACAAGACCGACGAGGACCCCTCCAAGCCCAAGAAGTACGTCCTCGAGATGTTCCCGTATCCCTCGGGCGACCTCCACATGGGCCACGCGCGCAACTACACCATCGGCGACGCCATGGCGCGCCAGGCCCGTATGCGCGGCTATGACGTGCTGCACCCCATGGGCTTCGACGCCTTTGGCCTCCCCGCCGAGAACGCGGCCATCAAGCACCACACGCAGGCCGCCAAGTGGACCTACCAGAACATCGCACAGGCCGTTAAGACCATGAAGCGCATGGGCTTCTCGTACGATTATGACCGCATGTTCAACACCTGCGACCCCGAGTACTACAAGTGGGGCCAGTGGATGTTCATCGAGATGTGGAAACGCGGCCTGGCGTACCGCGCCACCAGCCCCGTGAACTGGTGCCCCACCTGCAAGACTGTCCTCGCGAACGAGCAGGTCGTCGAGGGCCGCTGCTGGCGCTGCGGCTCCATCCCCGAGAAGCGCGAGCTCTCCCAGTGGTACCTCAAGATCACCGACTACGCCCAGGAGCTCCTCGACGACCTCGACAAGCTCACCGGCTGGCCCGAGAACGTCAAGGCCCAGCAGCGCAACTGGATCGGCCGCTCCGAGGGCGCCGAGATCGACTTCAAGCTGGCCGCCGAGGACGGCGTGACGCCCACCGACCGCACCATCTCGGTCTTCACCACGCGCGCCGACACCATCTTTGGCGTCTCGTTCATGGTGCTCCCGCCCGAGAGCGACCTTGCCGCCGAGCTGGTCGCCGGCACCCAGTACGAGGCCGACTACCTGCGCCTCAAGGAGGCTACCGAGAAGGTCTCCTCGGTCGACCGCCAGGGTTCCGCGCGCGAGAAGCACGGCGTCTTCACCGGCCGCTACGTGATCAACCCCGTGACGGGCAAGCCCGCCCCGCTGTGGGTTGCCGACTATGTCCTTCTCGACTACGGCACCGGCGCCGTGATGGGTGTCCCCTGCGGCGACCAGCGCGACTTCGACTTCGCGCGCAAGTACGGCCTGCCCATCCCGCCTATCATCTGCCAGAAGGAAGACCCCCTCTACGACGAGCTCAAGGATGAGCGCGAGCTGCGCGTGACCAACGTCGACTGGGACCAGGCCATGGCGGCCGAGGGCTACCTCGTCCAGTCCGGCCAGTTCACAGGCATGAAGGGCGGCAAGCACTCCGAGGCCGTCGACGCCATCGTCGCCTGGCTCGAGGAGTACGGCTGCGGCCGCACCAAGGTCCAGTTCCGCCTGCGCGACTGGCTCATCAGCCGCCAGCGCTACTGGGGCAACCCCATTCCCATGGTCCACTGCGACTGCTGTGGTGACGTGCCCGTTCCCGAGGACCAGCTCCCGGTGCGCCTGCCCGACAACCTCGACCTCGGCGCTGGCGAGACGCTCGCCGAGTGCCCCGAGTTCTACGAGACCACCTGCCCCAAGTGCGGCAAGCCGGCCAAGCGCATCACCGACACCATGGACACCTTCACGTGCTCCAGCTGGTACTACCTGCGCTACACCGACCCCCACAACGACAAGGCCCCCTTCTCCAAGGAGGCGGTGGACCGCTGGATGCCCGTCGACAACTACATCGGCGGCATCGAGCACGCCATCCTGCACCTGCTCTACTCGCGCTTCTGGACCAAGGTCCTGCGCGACATGGGCATGGTTGACGTGGACGAGCCCTTCACCAACCTGCTCTGCCAGGGCATGGTCAAGGACGAGCATGGTGACACCATGTCCAAGTCCAAGGGCAACGTGGTTCCGCCCTCGAGCGTCATTGACCCCTACGGCGCGGACACCATGCGCCTTGCCATCCTCTTCGTGGCGCCGCCCGAGAAGGACTTCGACTGGGACCCCGAGGCCGTGGCCGGCGCCAACCGCTTCATCAAGCGCGCCTGGCGCGTGGTTTGGCTGCTGGCACACGGCGCCAAGAGGGGAGAGGTCGACCCCGCAACGCTCTCCGGCGCGGACGCAGAGCTCAACCGCGCCCTGCACGAGCTGGGCATCAAGTGCACGAACGACTTCGACCGCGGCCAGTTCAACACGGCCATCTCCGCCTCGATGGAGCTCGTGAACGCAGCCTCCAAGTACGTGAACGGCGTCCCCGAGGACAAGCGCGACGCCGCCCTCGCCTGGCGCGTTGCCCACGACATCGTGACCATGCTTGCCCCCATCTGCCCGCACTGGGCCGAGGAGCTCTTCCACGAGGCGCTTGGCCTTACCGGCTCCGTCTACAACGAGCCGTGGCCCAAGTTTGACGCCGAGCAGGCCAAGAGCGATATGATCGAGATTGCCGTCCAGATCAAGGGCAAGGTCCGTGCCCGCATCCAGGTGGCTGCCGACGCCTCCAAGGAGGAGCTCGAGGCCGCGGCACGCGAGGCGGTTGCCGAGCAGATCGCCGGCAAGACCGTCAAGAAGGTCGTCGTGGTGCCCGGGCGCCTGGTGAACATCGTCGCCATCTAGACGAGAAGCGCTGTGCTGGCGTAGGCTGGCACGTGTCACGGCGGGTCCGGCGCCAGGCGTCGGGCCCGCCTTTCTCGTACTCAGAGCATCGGAGCATGCGTATGCGCGTAGACCTGCACATCATGCCGCTAGTGGGGACTCCCGCAGACTGGGGCTCTCACCTGGGCATCGTTTGCCCGCGCTACCAGGAGAAGGCGTCGACGAAGGCGCCCGAGGCAACGCGGCTGGGGGAGTTTACGGCGGGGCTCCTCTTGGCAAGCGTGCTTGGCGTGCGCCGAGACGAGCAGATCGCCATTGGGCCTGAGGGCAAGCCGGAGCTGGCAGCCGGCTCCTCCCACATTGGGCTTTCGCACGACGACGGTATGGCAGTGCTTGCCGTCGCCCCCGGCACGATTGGCGTAGACGTCGAAGAGGTCCCCGCCCAGTACGGCAGGCTCGAGCGCGACGCCCTCAGGGGGGTGCTCTCGGACGAGCAGATCTGTCGCGTGGAGGCGTCGCCGGACGTCCCTCTCGCCTTCGCGCTTGCGTGGACGCGCGTCGAGGCAACGCTCAAGGCAGACGGTCGCGGCTTTGCCTTCGACGTGCGCGGAGGCAGGCTCCCCGAGGGCTGGGAGACGGCGCACGTCCTGGTAGACGGCCACGTGGTCACCTGCGCTGCGCGAGAGGAGCCCGCCATCTGCGTCCACCGCCTCGGCATGCGCGAGGCCATGGCCCTTCTCGGCGCCGAGAAGGACGAGCGATAGCGGCAGGCCCAGCACCTCTCAGCGTTCCTTTGCACTCCTGCACAATGCGGCCCTGAAGCCATGCCCCCAATTTGAATCCCCTTACATTGTCCCGGGGCCCGTGCGACCGCAAACTGGACCATGTCAGAAGTAGTTCTATCGCCGCGAAAGGGGCAGACATGGACCAGGATCGTCAGGAAGTTTGGGACGCGCTCACCACCCGTGCAAGCCAGCTCTTTGGGAAGGACCCCTCCGAGTTCACGGAGGACACCAAGTTCGCCGACCTCGGGATCAAGTCCGTGCAGGTCTCCCAGATCACGACTTACCTCGAGGACGAGCTGGACATCGAGGTCCCGTACATGAAGTTCCGTCGCTGCGAGACCTTTGGCGGGGCCACGGACTTCGTCTGCGACCTTCTCGACCAGTAGGGGGCGCGCAATGTTTCTTGAGCCTAGGATTCCCGAGGACTGGGTCCCCGTCACCGACAAGAAGCTCCATGACCTCATCCAGATGACGGGCGAGTGCGCGAGTTTCGACGAGGACGAGTGCCCCATCTACTGGGACCCCGACACCGAGGGCTACATCTTCCTCCACCGCGAGGCCTTTGGCGAGGACGAGGTCATGGCCGCGTACCGCGTGGCGCGCCAGCCCAACGACAACCAGGCCGAGGTCGACCTCTCCGCGAGCGACGACCCCATGGCCCGCATGGGCCAGGGCTTCTGCCCGCCCTTCAACCCCCACACCTACCAGGCCGCGGACGGCGTCGTGTGCATGCAGGACCAGGAAGCGGTCATGCGCGACGGCACCAAGATCTACTGCGACATCTACAGGCCCGAGGGCGACGGCCGCTATCCCACGATCGTCTCCTGGTCCTGGTTTGGCAAGCGCCCGGGCGACGGCATGAGCGAGTGGCAGATCATGGGCGTGCCCCCCGCGACGGTCTCCAAGTGCGCCAAGTTCGAGTCCCCTGACCCGCTCTACTGGTGCTACAAGGGCTATGCCGTGGCCAACGTGGACGTGCGCGGTGCCGGCCACTCCGAGGGCTCGGTTCACATGTTCACGCACCAGGACCGCGAGGACGGCTATGACTTCGTGGAGTGGGTTGCCGCCCAGCCCTGGTCCAACGGTAAGGTCGGCATGTCGGGCAACTCCGGCGTGGCCATGCACCAGTGGGGCATCGCGGCCACCTGCCCGCCCCATCTGGCCTGCATTGCGCCCTGGGAGTGCACGACCGACCTCTACCGCGAGAGCTTCTTCGAGGGCGGCGTACCGGCCCTCTCGTTCAACAAGTTCATTGCCGCGCAGGTAACGGGCCCCAACGGTGTTGACGACCAGGTTGCCATGGCCAAGATGTACCCCGACATGAACGCCTACTGGAACGACAAGCGCGCAGACGTGCGCAAGGTCAAGATCCCCGTCTATCAGACCGCCGGCTGGTCGCACTTCCACCTGCCGGGCTCGTTCAACGCCTGGAGGCGCTGCCGCAGCCACCTCAAGTGGATGCGCGCGCACAGGGACTTCGAGTGGCCTGACACCTACAACCCCGAGAACCTCGAGGACCTGCTGCGCTACTACGACCGCTACCTCAAGGGCATCCACAACGGCTGGGAGATGACGCCGCGCGTCCGCCTGGACATCATGGACGGCTACGACGTGGACTACCAGGAGCAGCGCCCCGAGAAGGCCTGGCCTATCAAGCGCACCCAGTACAAGAAGCTCTACCTCGACGCGTCCGCGCCCAAGGACTGCGCGCCGCTCGACCACAAGTCCGCGTGCTTCTCGCTCTCGACCGAGCCGGTGTCCACGCAGACAAAGGCCAGCTACAACCCGGCGGACGAGGAGGTCGACTTTGACCTCACGCTTCCCGAGGACGTCGAGATCACGGGCTACATGAACCTGCACCTCTTTGTCTCGTGCGACGGCTTTGATGACATGGACC
Organism: Tractidigestivibacter montrealensis; assembly: GCF_024741235.1. GTDB lineage: Bacteria > Actinomycetota > Coriobacteriia > Coriobacteriales > Atopobiaceae > Tractidigestivibacter > Tractidigestivibacter montrealensis. The sequence goes on from NZ_JANSKA010000002.1 coordinate 297,324, forward strand.
TCTTCGTGAACATCCAGAAGGCCGACGCCGAGGGCAACTGGGTGCCCTGGCTCACGCTCGACGAGCCGCACCCGGGTGCGTGGGGCAAGTGCCGCGTGTCTCGCGCGACGGTCGATACCGCCCTCACCAAGGCGCACACCCCGGTCTACACGATGACCGACACCAACAAGCTCGCGGAGGGCGAGGTCCGCGCCGTCGACATTGCGATCGTGCCCACCGCCCGCGTCTACCACAAGGGCGAGCGCTTCCGCGTGCAGGTCTCCGGCCGCTACATCCGCGACGGGTGGTTCGAGCCGCTCTCCTGGGACACCGACAACCAGGGCACCCACAATATCCACACCGGTGGCGAGTGGGAGTCCTGGATCGAGGTCCCCGTGGTGCCGCCGAGGTACCAGGCGGGCGAGTACATCCACCGCTAGTTTCCACGCATAGCGTTGCCTCTCGAGGGGCCCTCTGGCATAACGCCGGAGGGCCCTTTTCTGTTGCAATGCTGCAGTGCCGTGGACGCACGCCAAAGAACCGTGCGTTTGCACAACCATCATCCAAACCCCGGATTCAGTTTCGTCTCGCCAGACGAATACCGCGAGAGTCGCGCAACCTACCATCAGGGAGGCGTGCGCGGGACCGGATGGCCTGGTGCCGCACGTCAAGCATCCCACATCCCAGGAGAGGGGTCCTTCATGGCAAAGTTCAAGGTTATGGCCGTTTGCGCAGGCAGGAAGGGTGGCAACGGCGAGGCTCTCGCAAAGGAGGCGCTGTGCGCCGTCGAGGAGGCGGGTGGCGAGGTCGAGCTGCTCAACCTCTTCGACTACAACATCCTGCCGTGCACCGGCTGCGAGGGCTGCACCATGCAGATGGGCAAGATGGCCGCCGGTCTTCAGGATGAGTACCACGGCTGCGTCCTCAAGGACAAGGACGATACTGACGCGATCATCACCGAGATGCACACGTGCCAGGGCATCATCTTCGTGGTCCCCACCTACGACCTCACGCCGAGCTCGCTCTACACCCGCCTGGCCCAGCGCTTCCTTGCCTACGAGCTCTCGTTCCTGCTCGCCATCGGTGCCGTCAAGGAGAACCCGCACACTGTGGCGGGGCTCATCTCGGTGGGCGGCTCCATGCACGACTGGCAGTCGCTGGCGCTCGAGAGCCTGCAGGCGACCATGTTCACCCAGTCGCTCCAGGTGGTTGACCGCTACATGGCCACACGCGACGGCCGCCCCGGCAACACCTTCGTCTACGCTGACCAGCTGCCCCGCGCTCGCAAGATGGGCGAGAACATCGTGAAGGCCATCAACACCCCCGTCGAGGAGCGCGGCTGGCTCGGCGACCCCAACGACGGCGTGTGCCCCAACTGCCACTCCAGCCTCGTCTATCCTGGCGACAAGCACTGGGACGGCATCGAGTTCCCTTGGGAGTGCGCCGTGTGCGGTGCCGGTGGAACGCTGGGCACCAACCCCGAGACCGGTCGTCCCATGCTCGTGATCGATCCCGAGAACGGCCTCATCCGCGACCGCAACAACGACAAGGCCCGCGCCGAGCACCTGAACGAGATCAACAAGACCCGCGATCAGTTCTTTGCTCAGCAGGACCAGATCAAGGACCAGATGAAGAAGTACCGTGACATGAAGTTCCCGACCCTGGAGATCAAGAGGTAGCCCCTCCATCAGCGTTCAGCCATTCCGCCCGACCGCGAGTAATTCCCACGGTCGGGCGGTATTGTTTTTTTGCCCGCAAGACGGACGACCTGGATGTGGGCGCTCTGCCGAGCGGCCACGCTCCCTAGTCCTCCTCGGCCCTGAAGTCCTTCCTCGAGATGTTCAGACGAGACTTGAAGAGGTCGAGGTAGAACAGGACGCGGTACGAGAGCTGCAGCATGAACTGGTCCTCGCCGGACGAGAGGTCGCATCCCAGGATCTCGCGGATGCGACCCAGCCGGTAGAGCAGCGTGTTCTTGTGCAGGCTCAGCATCCTTGCCGAGCGCTGGGTGTTGCAGGCGTTCTGCAGGTAGATGAAGAGGGTGTCCATGAGCTCGGTGCCGTGCTCGCGGTCGTAGCGGGCCAGGCGCATGAGCGAGGGGTGCACAAAGTTCAGCAGGTTGTACTGCTTGTTGGTGAGGTCGAGCATCTGGACGTAGGCATAGTCGCAGTAGTGGTAGACCTGCCCGTCCTCGAGGAAGACCGAGACGAGGCGCCCGGCCGAGATGGCGGCGCGAGCCTGCTCGTAGTGGCTCTGGATGTGCGTGAGGTCCTCGAAGGCGTTGCTCACGCCCACCGAGAGGTCGTTCACGTCGGCGACCTTGCGGAGGAGCTCCTCGGTGTAGTCCCCGAGGCCGGTGCCCTTCTCGCGGGAGAAGAGCACCACGAGGGCCCGCTCGTACGTGGCGTAGATGCTGTTCGTGAGGCAGCCCGTGAGCTGCATGGCAATGGAGTCCAGGTCGTGCGGGGCGACGTCTGCGTGGTTGGGGTCGAAGACTGCCAGGTAGAGCTCGGGCAGGGGCCTGAAGTCGAGCACGCTCAAGCGACGCGCGGTCACGGCGTGGCTGGGCTGCTCGTCGTTGAGGAGGCTCGTCAGGAAGTAGGAGTCCATCTGCCCGCGGCTTGCTACGTAGAGGTTGGTCTTTTGCATCTCCTGGGCAACGAAGCGCCCCAGGCGTGCCATGCACTCCACGTCCACCTCGCCGAAGGGATGGTCGCGCTCGATCATCATGGTGTGCGCGATGGTCACCCCGTGCACCACCGAGGGCGTGACCATGGTGTTTGCCCCGAGGACCTCGTTGTACACCACGATGGGGGTCGAGGACTGGGCGCATCGCTCGCTGATTCGCTCGTGCTCGATGAAGGCGACGCCGTCCTCGAGGATCGACTCGTAGTGAAACTCCTGCTCAAGCACCCTGTCAATGGGGTTTTGTGGGTTGAGCCTGCCCTCCACGTGGCGGGCTACGTAGTGGTAGGCGCTGTCCACGACTACGATGGGGTTGCCCAGCGCGCGCGACGCCTCCTCGATGAGGTACTGGAGGCCGTTGTTGGTAAAGTGAGCGGTGAGCATTCGGCGAACGATGTCCGTCACCTGGATGTCCTCGAGAAAGAACCCCTGGAGGTCGTTGTAGCAGGAGAAGGGGTTGAACTCCAGGCGAAGGAGGATCACGTTGCACGAGGCGCTCTCGAGGAGGCCCTTGGGAACCTCCTGGCACCCAAAGAGGACAAGGTTGAAGATCTCCTCGACCGGCGCCTCGGGGAGGTGGACGTCATCCGAGAAGTAGAGGACGTTCGAGTGTATGCACCTCGTCGTGGCCGTGAGGAAGCAGATGTTGTCGATGTTGACCTCTGGGTCGCGGAGCTTCCTCAGGGCAACGGACCCTTCGGGCAGGCGCTTGAGCAGCTCTTTGAGTTCCATGGGTTGGTCCCTCTCGTCGTATGTGCAAACACACAAAATAATACGTGAATGTCGCACCGGCCGTTGGTCTCGCGCGCACGGGCTGCGTGTGCCCCATGGGCTATAGTTCAGCGTGTTGTCACTGGAGGCGGACGTGCGGGAGGTGCTCGCATGAAGCGGGGCCCTGGAAGCGCGGCAAAGCGAGGCGTCGAGGAGAGGGTCGAGGAGGCGGTCTTCGGCCTCATGGAGACGACCGACATCCCCGACATCAAGGTGAGCGACGTCGTCTGCTTCGCTGGCGTGTCCCGCTCGACCTTCTACCGGCACTACGACAGCGTCGAGGACGTGGTGAAGCAGTTCGAGGCGGGGCTTCTCGACACCATGCGGACGATCAACAACACCGCGCTGGGCGTGCGGTTCGACAAGGCAGAGCTCAGACCCACGCATTCGATGGTCGCTCGCATGGAGGTGCTCCGCAAGAACCGCGACAAGATCGTGGCCCTCAACAGCGACCACGGCGACCCCGTCTTCCAGCACCGTGCGACCATGCTCATGCACGAGTACTTTCGCATCCGCCTGCAGGGCGTGGGCGGCTCGGAGCTCCATCGCGACCTGTACCTCTCGTTCGTGATCGCCGGCCACAACAACCTCATCCAGTACTGGCTCGAGAAGCGCCCGGAGATTCCGCCCACCGAGGTCGCCGCCATGCTCAACCGCATGTACTACTCGCCGCTGTTCATAGACGAGAAGACCGCGCTCGAGCTTCCCGAAGACCCGTTCGCCCGCCTGTAGGGACCACTTGCCGGGGCCCGGTCGCGCCAGGGCGCCAGCTTTCGCTTGCGGGATAGACACCCTGGTCTACCAGCGGATTCATGCGCGCGCCCAAAGACCCTCCCCGTGGCGCCGCGTTCTTTGGACGTCACAAACAACCGGCGTCTACCTGCGAGAAGAAACACATGCCCATTGAGTGTCCCATATTGCGGGACACATTGTGTATATATGTCCCGCTCTGTACGTGAGGCACCCCATATCCTGTGCTCGTACGCAGCGAGAGTTCTGCAGCACACGAGCAAAGGAGTGATCGTCTTGGTCAAGCTTGGCAAGCAGGCACGCAGCGTGTCCATCGTGGGCGTCGGCTGCACTCCCTTCAAGAACTTCGAGGACCACCCCCAGACCAAGGGCATGAGCGAGGGCGATGCCTTTGGCTATGCCGCGCTTGAGGCCATCCAGGATGCCGGCCTCGAGCCGCGCGACATCCAGTACTTCTACCACGGTGCCGCTAACCCCTTCATGATTGGCGACTCCCTCACGCCCAACATGCAGGTGGCGGACTGGTTTGGCGTGCGCGGCATTGGCTCGGTGCACCACTCCGAGGCCTGCTGCACGGGCTATGTGGCCCTGCAGGAGGCCGTGCAGGCGGTTGCCTCTGGCACCTATGACGTGGTGCTTTCTGGCGCCGTTGACCTGGCGGCCTCGCTTCCCGTGGTTGACGCCCCCGGCTGCTTCCGTCGCGACTTCCCGCTCTCCGAGATGCTGCCCTCCATCCCCAAGGTCTACGACCGCGCCTACGGTCGCCCGTTTGACTCCGCGTTTGGCATCTCGTTTGATAACTGGATCAACAAGTACCGCTGGGAGTACGACCTCACGGCCGAGCAGATCGATGATGCCCTGAACGGCGTGTCCAAGTCCCTGCGACGCGACGCCGTGCTCAACCCCCTGGCCTTCTCGACGAAGACCTTCGAGGAGCTTGCCAAGGAGAACGACCTCCCGGACGCCGACGCGTACCTCAAGGGCTTTGGCAACCCCAAGGTCACGCAGTACCTGCGCGTGACCGGCTTCGAGATCAAGTGCGACGGCGCTGCCGCCCTGGTGGTCATGCCCACCGATATGGCCGTTGCTCGCGGCCTCGACCACAAGGTGATCGACGTCCTGGGCACGGGCGCCGCCGCCTTCGAGGGCGCGACCCCGGACAACGAGTACAACGGCACCAAGGTTGGCACCCAGCAGGTCTACGAGCTCACCGGCGTGAGCCCCGACGAGCTTGACCTGCTCTTTGTGAACGACTTCTTCCTGGCTGGCGACATCGTTGCCGCCGAGGAGGTTGGCTACATCCCGCGTGGCGAGGCCTGGCAGTACGCCATCGACGGTCGTATGGGCTTTGACGGTGACAAGCCCATCAACACGCACGGCGGCCGCTGCAACTTTGGTCATGCGCACGGCGCCTCGGGCGTGGCGGACGTGGTCGAGGCCGTCAAGCAGATGCGCGGCGAGGCCGGTGCCACGCAGATGCCCAAGGCTCCACAGACCACGTTCCTGCGCGGCTTTGGTGGCGGCCAGAACATCCGCTGCCAGATCCTGCGCACCCACGACTAGCGCCCGGCGCGCATCCAAGCAACCAAGAGGAGGTACACGATGCTTCTTGAAGACATGGAGCCAATCGTTAAGAAGTTCTACGACGGCGTTGCCGAGGGCAAGCTCCTTGGCCGCAAGTGCACGGAGTGCGGCGCCATCGAGTTTCCGCCGCACCTGGGCTGCAACGCCTGCGGCTACCACCAGACCGAGTGGGTGGAGCTCTCTGGCCATGGCACGCTCGAGTCCTTTGTGGTGCCCGGCATCCAGAACGACAAGCCCTACCTCAAGGAGGTCGCGCCCTACGGCTACGGTAAGGTGCGTCTCGACGAGGGCACGGAGTACTCGTTCGTGATCTTCTGCGGCAAGAAGAAGGTCGTGAAGGGCCTGCAAGAGCGCCTCTACAAGAACCACGAGACCATTGGCGTCCACTTCAAGCCCATCAAGCGTGTGGTGCCCGAGAAGGAGGGCTCTGACGTGATGGTCGAGTGGTGGGAGCCCTGCTTCGAGCTCGACGAGGTCGCGGAGTAGCGCTGCGGCCATGGACTGTTGAACATCAAATATTGAATCAAGACGAAAGGAACCAACCATGGACAAGAACGAGCTTTTCTCGACCCTCGCAGGCCTTGCCAAGGAGGCCTACAAGACCGACGTTGACATCACCCCCGATACCACCTTCGACGAGCTGGGCAAGGGTTCCATGAAGATGATCGCCCTCACCTCGATGATCGAGAACGAGCTCGACGCCGAGGTCACTGTCACCGAGATCATGAACATGAAGACCTTCGGCGAGCTCGTTGACCGCGTTGCCGAGGAGGTCGAGGAGTAGGCCATCTCGCCCACTCACGTGCACGACCAAGCAAACCCCGGGGCGGCTCCTTCTGGGGCCGCCCTTTCTTTTACCTTTGGAGAGACACATGAACCTGATGGATGACATGCGCGAACGTGCTAAGGCAGACGTCCAGCGCGTCGCCTTCTTCGAGGGCGAGAACCCCACCATGATCAAGGCCGTGGCCGAGCTCACCGCCCAGGGGCTGGCATCGTGCGTGGTTGTCGGCAACGTCGAGGCAATCGAGAGGAACGCCGCTGAGCAGGGCGTGAGCCTTGAGGGTGTGGAGCTTGTCGACCTTGCCGACGAGGAGGCAAACGAGGCCCTGGCCCAGCGCTTCGAGGTCCTTCCCAGCTGCCGCTGGAAGGCCAAGGGCGTGCGCCGGCGCGTGGTGCGCCCCATGGAGCGCGCCCTCATGATGCAGGCGCTTGGCGACGTCGACATCACCTTTGGCGGCATCGACTGCCCCACGGGTGACGTTATCCTGGGCGGCCAGGAGATCATCGGCCTGGCAGACGGCATCGACACCATCTCGTCAATGGGCATCTTCGACATCCCCGGCTACGAGGGCTCCGCGGGGCAGCTCCTGGGCTTTGGCGACTCCGCCGTCTGCCAGAACCCAACACCCGAGCAGGAGGCCTCCATCGCCATCTCCGCCTGCGACACGTGGAACGCCCTTACCGGCAGCGAGGCCCGCTGCGCGCTGCTCTCGTTCTCGACCGACGGCTCCGGCGCGGGCGAGATGGTCCAGAAGGTGCGCGACGCGCGCGACATTGCCAACGAGCGTCGCCCGGACCTCAAGATCGACGGCGAGTTCCAGCTTGACGCCGCGCTGCGCCCGGAGGTGGCGGCCCACAAGGTGCACCGCGAGAGCGCCGTTGCTGGCAAGGCCAACGTCATCATCTGGCCCGACCTCAACGTGGGCAACGTGGGTGTGAAGCTCGTGCAGATGTTTGGCCACGCCAACGCGTACGGTCCCATGCTCCAGGGCTTCAAGAAGATCGTCTGCGACTGCTCGAGAAGCGCCCCCGTGTCCGAGATCGTGGGCAACGTCGTGATGTCCTGCGTGCGCGCGCAGTGCCTCAAGGGGGAGTAGCCATGACCGAGAAGAACTACCGCATCCTGGTCATCAACCCCGGCTCCACCTCCACCAAGGTGGGTCTCTTCGAGGGCGAGACATGCGTCTTCTCGAAGAACGTCTCCCATGACGCCCAGCGCCTGGCCCAGATTGGCGACGTCTCCTCCCAGCTGCCCTATCGCCGCGACATGATTATGGGGATCTTGGACGAGAACGGCGTTGACCTCTCGACCATCGACGCCTTTGTGGGCCGCGGAGGCGGGCTCCTCTCGCTGGAAGGCGGCGTGTACTCGGTGGACGAGACGCTGCTCAACGACGCCCGCCGCGGGGCAAACGGCGTGCAGCACCCGGCACAGCTGGGAAGCCAGCTTGCCCACGAGCTTGCGGCCAGCTGCGGTAAGCCCGCCTTTGTGGTGAACCCGCCGGACACCGACGAGCTTTGCGACGACGCGCGCATGACGGGCATCCGGGGCGTCTACCGCAACGTCCACCTGCATGCGCTCAACCTCAAGGAGACTGCCATCCGCCACGCCAAGACGATGGGGCGCCGCTATGAGGACTGCGACTTCATCGTGTGCCACATCGGCGGGGGGATCTCCATCTCGGCACACCAGCACGGCCGCATGATTGACGGCTACGACATCGTGGGTGGCGAGGGTCCCATGACCCCCACGCGCGCAGGTGCGGTACCCGTGGTTGCGGTGCTCGACTACCTCAAGGATCACGACTCGGCCGAGACGCGCAGGCTCTGCCAGCGCAGCGGTGGCTTTGCCGACCTTCTCGGCACCTCCGACGCGCTGGAGGTGTGCCGTCGCGCTGAGGAGGGCGACGAGGCGGCCGCACGCGCCTGGAGTGCTATGGAGTACCAGATTGTGAAGTACATCGGGTCTATGGCCACGGTGCTCCACGGAGATGTGGACGGCATTCTCCTGGGTGGCGGCATGGTGCATAACCAGGGCCTTGTTGCCTACGTGCGCGACTCGTGCGGATGGATAGCCCCCGTCACGGCATACCCGGGGGAGTTTGAGCTTGAGGCCATGGCGGCAGGCGCGATACGCGCCCTCTCCGGCGAGGAGGAGGTCAAGCGCTACTCGGGAAAGCCGGTGTTCTCCGGCTTTGCCTGCTTCGAGTAGGGGACGGGTATGTGGGTCCCGCGCGTCACCTGGCGCGGGACCTCACCCCACCTGCAGGTACTTGTCGAGAAAAACATCGAGCGCATCGTTTCTGCGAGACGGTAGCCATGCCGCGACGGTGCACATCTCCTGTTCCCTGCCCTCGATTGGGATAGCGCTCACCTTGCCGTTTGCGTGGATGAACGACGTGAAGTAGCCGGGTAGGAGGGCATATCCCATCCCCGAAGCTACGGCCAGCACAGTTGTCGCGATGTCCTGGGAGACGTAGGCAACCTTGGGGGCAAGGCCCGCATCCTCGAGCGTGGTGTTAATCCTGGAGTTTTCGCCGTAATTCTCGCTGCCCCGGTCGATGTCCACAAGCTCATAGCCCTTGAGCTCAGAGAACTCGATCGTTTGCCTTCCGGAGAGTGGATGGCCTGCCGGCACTACGGCAAGGAGCGGCCAGTGTTTCAGGACCTGGTACTCGATGCCCTCCATCTGGGACGGGTCATAGAGAAGGTTAAAGGCGACGTCGATTGTCTCGGCCTTGAGGGCATCGTAGAGCTCGGAAACATTCTCGCGCATGAACGAGACCGTCACGTACGGGTTGTCCGTGAGAAAGGAGAGGACCATATCCGAAAGATTCGTGTGCTCATAGCCCTTTATGTAGCCGATGGCTAGCGTGCCATCTATGCCCTTGCTTCTCCGTCTAGCACGGATGAGCGATTCCTGCTCGTAGCGGAGGATGGTCTTGGCGTCGCCCAGCAATGACCTTCCAGCCGGCGTGAGCTCAACGTGGTGGCTGTCTCGCTCGAAGAGACGGGTGCCCGCCTCCTTCTCTAGGAGCTTGATTTGCTGGCTAAGCGCAGCCTGCGAGACAAAGAAGCGTTTGGCTGCACGCGTAAATGAAAGATCCTCTGCAACGGCTACAAAGTACTCAAGCTGCCTTGTCTGCATGAGCATATGCTCCTCTTTGCAATAAGAATTACTTATTGAGCGTCACTATCTACGATACATCAACCCAGATGATTGCTGCTTACGATAAGAAACGTAGGCATAACTGACGTATTAGGGAGCTGCAATGTCTGACAGAAGAAAGATAAAGCTCGTCCAGTCGCTCACGGGTGCTATCGTGCTGACCCTTCTCATGCAGGTCATGCCAGTCCTAGGGTATGGCAGCTACATCTGGATGCTCTTCCTGCCACTTCTTTTGTTCTTCGCCCTCGGAGCAGACTTCAAGAAGATTCCAGCAATGATCATCGGCTATGTCTGCGGCTGCCTGTGGTCAATCGTGAACGCCCTGGTCATGCAACTCTTCTCGGGCTTTGGTGACAACGCGTTCCTCTCGAACATCCTGCCCACAATCATCGTGATCTTCCTCATCCTTACGACTCACGAGAACCTGCTCGAGGGAACCATCTTTGGCAACATCCCCAGCATCTTTCTGGGCCTTTCCACGTCGTTCTTTGTCTTCATGCTCAATGTGCCACTGACGACGCTGCACCTCATTGGCTTCTATTGCTACGGGCTCGTGCTGGCGGCCGCCCTGGTTCTCTCTGGTATGGCGGTGTGCAGCGCAATCTTTGGCAAGGAACGCACGATGGCAGCGCTCATGCCACTTCCGCAGGATGACAAGAAGGATAAGAAGAACAGCTAACTCCACCGCAGCTTCATTCCCAGCTAAGGAAAGGAATAGGTGAGAAACCATGCCAGAGAGAGGTAAGCAGGGGCAGGTGGCACCCCAGAGCAAGGTCGTCAGGAGCCTTGATGAGGCACAGGCAATCTATGAGGGACGGCCAGGTGCTTCGAGGTACCCTCACGTCTTTGACCCTATCGAGATTCGCGGCAACGTCTACAAGAACAGGCTCATAGCTGCACCTACGATGTTCTTCCACGCGGTCTATTTCATCCCGCAGATTGCGGAGAACATCTACCGTATGGTGGGGGTTCGCGCAGAGGGTGGCTTTGGTTGCGTTTCCACCGGCGAGATTCCGGCGAACTTCGAGGAGAGCCGCGGTGCCTTCATGGATCGTGCCATCGACATTCACCACTACTACGGAAGCGACTTCGACAAGGCCAAGGAGTATGCAGATCGCATCCATGCGGGGGGCGCCCTTGCCTACTTCGAGTTCTCCCATGAGGGCCTTGAGGCTGACGATGCCGATCAGCCATGGGGGCCGGAAGACATGGTGCGCGAGGACGGCAGGCACGTCTTTGGCATGGATCGCCAGATGATGGAGAAGGTCTGTCGCGACTTCTTCGACCTCGGACGCTTTGCGGTTGCTGCAGGCTTTGACGGGGTCCTGCTCCATGGTGGACACGGCTTTTTGATTCAGCAGTTCGTCTCACCGGCAACCAACCACCGGACCGATGAGTTTGGGGGCTCCATCGAGAACCGCTCGCGTTTCCCGAAGATGCTTCTCCAGGCGCTGAGGGCCGGCGTGGGTGAGGACAAGGTTATCGAGCTTCGCATGAGCGCCGAGGACGGCGAGCCGGGCGGAATGACGCTTGAGGATACCTGCGGATTTGCCGAGCAGATCGATGGCCTGGTAGATATCTTCCACGTGTCTAATGGCATCAAGAAGCTGGGCAACGGTAGCGACACGTTCAGTGACATCTTCGACGTCCACGGCGTGAACCTCGAGCGTGCGGCAGCCATCAAGAGGCACCTGCACAAGAGCCTCGTCTCGGTTGTTGGCGGCTTCAACAGCGTAGCGCAGGCAGAGGATGCCATCGCCTCCGGCAAGGTTGACTTCGTCGAGTACGCACGCCAGTGCTTCGCCGACCCCATGTTCATCGAGAAGACCCTCGACGGTCGGGAGGACATGGTGCACCGCTGCGTGCGCTGCTTCCACTGCTATCCCGGATTCTGCGAGCACAAGACCGACATCCCTCTCTGGTACCAGCTGCCTCCCGAGGAGTTCATGAAGATCTACAGCCCAGCCGTTATGGGAGACTGCTACATCAATCCCGAGTCTGGCCTTGGCTTCTATCCCGACCAGCTGCCCAAGCCCGAGGGCAAGCGCCGCGTACTTGTCGTGGGCGGCGGTGTTGGTGGCATGCAGGCGGCAATCACTGCAGCACGTCGCGGTCACCATGTGGTGCTTGCCGAGAAGTCCGACCGCCTCGGAGGCGTGCTGCTCTTCTCAGAGCATGACCATGACAAGCGCGAGTGGTATGACTTCATCGAGGTCCTTCGCCGCGAGCTTAGCGAGAGTGGCGCCGAGGTGCGGCTGAATACCATGGTAGATGCGGAGTACATTAGGAAGTCGGCGCCTGACGCCGTCATCATTGCCGTGGGCGCACATAACCGTGGCTGCAAGCTGCCTGGGTCCGAGCGGGCAATGGATGCAGCAGACAGCTACTACCACTTGAGTGAGCTGGGGCACTCCATCGTGATTGCCGGTGGTGGACTCACCGCTTGCGAGACCGCCCTTAACCTGGCGAGCCTTGGCCATGAGGTCACGATGGTCGTGCGCAAGGCTCGCATCACGCCGAGCACGTTTGGCTACTATCGCAACGCGCTTCTCGACGAGATGGACAAGCGGGGCATCAAGCAGATGCTCTCCACGGTGCCCATAGAGTTTACCGCCGATGGACTTGTCTGCGAGAAGGCCACGGACGACAAGGGCACGCCTGGCGGTGAGCGCCTGGTGGTGCGGGCGGATACGTACATGTACTCGTTTGGCATGGAGCCCAATTCCGAGCTTGCCGGTGCCCTCGCCGCAGCCGCCGAAGAGGTGGGAGCCAAGGTCTTTAACATTGGCAATTCCAATAGGGCGACGATTGTACGTGATGCCGTTCACGATGGATATAAGGCAGCGATGGCCGTTATCTAATGCGTATCCATGTTCGTGCGATAGCACATAAAGCCGACACATATTGGCAAAACCTTGTGCTATGGGCCATAGGATGGTCGAAGGTCTGCGCCTAGCATGAAGTCATCGGGCGGCGTGCGGGATTGCTCCGTACGCCGCATTTTGTACCTTTGGGCACACGCCCAGCGTCTAGGGAAGGAATCACTCATGCCGATGAAGACTTCTACGAGGTTCGTGAAGGCAGCAATTCTGGATGTTTGCACAGCGCTCGTTCTCTGCACGCTGTGCGAGTGGCTTGCTCTTTACGTGTTCCATACCGCCACCCCGGCGCCGGGCGAGGGCTGGATTTGGCCTATGTTCTGGATCAACTTCGTGTTTGCGTGGTGCGTCGCCACCATCATCGGCATGATTCCTGGGGTTGTCGACATGGGCTTCAATTGGGCCATGAAGCGCTCCAACCCCTCCGAGGGAGCCAAGTTCGGTGCGCTTGTGAACGTCCCCATCAACACCGTCTACTCTGTCATTCTCTGCTACCTGGTGGGCACGCTTGACGCCTGCGTCCTGGGCGGCGCGCCGTTCGTTGCCTCGTTCTTTGGCTTCCTCCAGAACATCATCCCGGTGTGGATTGCCTGCTACGTGGTGACCTTCCTTCTGCAGGGTCCCATCGAGAACTTTGCGCGCAAGGTGTGCAACGACCCTGCTCCGGCAATGCCGCAGATGCACTAGGGTATAGCAGCCTGCTTTGGGCATGCACATAGACTGATGGCGCCCGGGCCGAGAGGCTCGGGCGCCACTTTGGGCATTTTGGGAGGTACGTCTCGCATGGACAAGATCTTCACGGTGACAGACCTGGGCGAGGGCCTGTGGGAGATAGCGGACTGCGTTGGCTGCCGCTGCTACCTGGTAAAGGGGCGCGATCGCGTGGCGCTTGTCGACTCGTGCGTGGGCGTGGGCGACCTGCGTCCCGTGGTGCGCGAGCTTAGCCGCGGCCTTCCTGTGACCGTGCTTCTCACGCATCGCCACCATGACCACATTGCGGGTTCGTACCTCTTCGACGACGTGCGCATTCCCCGCGAGGAGGACGTGGACATTGCCCTGGGCGAGGAGCAGAACGAGCATGCCGTGCGCATCTACGTGGAGCAGGGGCGCGCGCCCGAGGGGGCCTTCTCGGCCATGCGCGATGGAACGCGGCCAAGCTTTACGTACTTCGAGGAAGGCGACGTGCTTGATTTGGGCGGCGTCACCATCGAGGGCGTCTTTCTCCCCGGACATACCGACCACTCGATGGGTTACCTCGTGCGCGAGCGGCGGCTGCTGCTCTCCGGGGATGCCGTGACGCCCTGCATGTGCCTCTTCTTTCCCGAGAGCCTGCCTATTGCCACCTGGCGCCAGACGCTCGAGAAGATGCAAGGACTGCCCTTCGACACGTTCCGGATTGGCCACTACTCGCACGAGTTCCGCAAGAGCGACCTCGACGGCTTTCTCGCCGCGGCGGACTACGCGCTGAGCGGTGCGCGCGGGCTCTCGTGGATGTACACCTACATCGAGGGACTTAAGGGGTCGCTGTATATCTCGCCTGACACGCCGACGGATGACGCCGATTCCCCGGATTTCCGTGCCGTTATTGGGCCGTACGTGCCGCGCGAACACAAACGCCGCCGGCGCCACGGTGCAGACGGGGCGGCCTGACGCCCGAGGGCACGTTGTCGCAGCTATCACGTATCAAAGCGGCCCTCCGGCGCCGATGTGGCGCCGGAGGGCTCATCTCGTACAGGATTGTGTCAATAGCCGCTGCTCGGGCGTCATTATCTCGCCCGAAGGTGCATTTCTGCAGCAGCGCAGGAACTTGAAGCACCTACTCGGCCCGGGGCACATGCGCAAGCGCGAAGAGCGCCAGCGCCAGGCACGCCGCCATGCACACCAGCGACAGGGCGAACATGAGGCCATACCCGCCTGCGGAATCGATTACCAGGCTCCAGAACACCGCGGCCACGGCGCTCATGAGCGAGCCCACCATGGAGACGCGCGAGTAGATGTTGGCGTAGTCGGCGGAGCCAAAGACGCTTCTCACCAGGAGCGGTGTCTCGACCGTGGTCATGGCGTAGACAACGCCAAAGCAGAATGCGCCAACAAGCAGTAGCGCAAGCACCGAGGGGATGCCCCACATGAGAAGGACGCCCACCGCGCCACCTGCAATGCCGCAGATGGCACCAAGGCGCACGGAGTGGTCGCTCACGGAGCCGAGAAACACCTTGCCAATGGCCTGCCCGCCCATGGCCGCAGAGGCAACCACGCCCGACGCCGCTGCAATCTGCGGCAGTGAATTGGAGAACGATAGAGCGTAGCTTGAGAGGAACTGGTAGACGGTCTGGTTGAGCGTGATCAGCCCGCAGAAGGCAACAATCGCCCAGAACGCTGGCGTGCGCATGGCGTCTGCTGCCGAGACGCCCTGGGTGCCCACGGTTGCGGCGCCGTCTGCGTCAGCCGCGTCCTTCTCGCCCGCGCCATAGGGGAGAAGGCCCTTGTCGGCCGGCTTGCCCCGCACCACGAATAGCGTGAACGGCAGCGTCCCCACAAGGATGATGGCGCCAAAGACGAGATAGGCTTGGCGCCATCCCTCGGGCGAGCTCTGGATGATCGCGGTGCCAATGGGGTTGAAGATTACGCCGCCAATGCCCGTGAAGGCCATGCACAGACCCACGAAGAAGCCCACGCGCTTGACGCACCACGCGTTGATGAGGGTAGGAACTGCCAGGTAGATGAGGGGCGCCACGCCCACACCTAGCACGATGCCAACAAGGTAGAACTGCCAGACCTCCTGGCAGGACGCCATGCCAAACATGCCCAGACCGCAAAGCGCCGTAGCAACGGAGAGCACCACACGCGCATCCCGCGCCGCAAGGAGCTTGCCGGCAACGGGAAGCGTGGCCATCATGGCCAGGTTGAGCACCGAGAAGTACAGCGTGAATGACGCCTTGGGCACGCCAAAGAACTCGGACACCGGCGTGAAGAAGATGCCCGCGCACGAGAGGACCAGCGCGCAGGGGAGGCACGTCATCACGATGCACGAGAGGACGATGAGGTACGCGTAGTGAAAGCCGCCGCGCGTGGCTGTGTTGCTGCTCGCCATGCCCTAGGCCTCCACGTCGGCGGGGGCGCCGGCCAGCTTGAATCCGTCCCAAGAGGGCACGCCCGTGTAGGCCATGACCTCCTCGGTGCCTTCGAGCGCGCGCACCGCACCCGCGGCAGCGCCCTCCATCTCGAAGTCGCCCGCATACACAAAGACCGGGGCAATCCAGCTCACGTGTGACGTCACGTAGTCAACAAAGCGCTGGTCATGCGACACGCCGCCAGTGAGCACGATGCCGTCGACCCTGCCCTCGAGCGCCGCTGCGAAGGCACCGATCTGCTTTGCGGTCTGGTACGCCATGGCCTCGAAGACGAGCTTGGCCCACTCGTCGCCAGCGTCGATGCGCGCGTCTATCTCCTGCGCGTCATCGGTGCCGAGAAGGCCCTTGAGTCCGCCGGTCTTGCCAATGACACCCATGACCTCCTTCTTGTCGTGCGCGCCCGAGAAGGCAAGGGCGGCAATGGGCTTGGCGGGCACGTCGCCGGAGCGGTTGGGGGCAAACGGTCCCGAGCCCTCCAGCACGTCGTTTGTGTCGACCATGCGGCCGTGCTCGTGCGCCGCCACCGAAAGGCCGCCTCCCACGTGCGCTACGATTACGTTGACCTCGTCGTAGCGCTTGCCGAGAGACGCCGCGCAGCGGATGGCGCACTCCTTCTGGTTGAGACAGTGCACGTGGCTCTTGCGGTAGACGCCGGGGTAGCCTGTGATGCGCGCCACGTCCGCAAGCTCGTCGGTGTCAGGCTGGTTCACGGCAAAGGCGGGCTTCCCGTAGCGGCTCGCCAGGTCGAAGAGGATGGGCGCACCCAGGATGGCAGGGTGGTTCATGCCGCAGTTCAGCACGTGCTCGCAGACCTTCTCATCAATGCGGAAGATGCCGCCCTTGGTGGGGCCCATGCCCCCGCAGTAGCCGGAGAACGCGTCGATGCTCTCGAGCGCAATGCCAGCGGCTGCAAGAGCGTCGAGGACGGTTGCGGTACGGAACTCCAGTTGGTCGGCCGCGCGATCAAAGCCAGCCAGCACGGCGGGGTCGTGGCGGACGTTCTCCCTCATGAGGGCCTTCTCGCCCTCAAAGACCGCCACCTTGGTGGAGGTGGAGCCGGGGGACAGTGTAAGAATGCGATACGTCATGTAAGTGCTCCTTGATTTTGCGTTTGTGCGCGGTGTGGGCTAGCGGGCGGAAAGGACGAGCATGGCGATGTCTCCCACCATCTCCTCGACGGAGGAGCCGCGCGAGCTGTCGGCCACAGGGCGCCTGAAACCCGAGAGGTTGTGGCCGTAGCCCTTGCCGTGGGCAAAGATCTGGATGAGCTTCACGACGCTGTTGGCGCAGTTGAGGTCGGGGAAGACAAGCACGTTTGCACGGCCCGCCACGGCGCTCTCGCGCTTGACCTTCTTTGCCGCCACGGCCGGAATGATGGCAGCGTCAAGCTGAAACTCGCCGTCGAGCGCGAGGTCTGGCCTGCGGTCGCGGGCGATCGAGATGGCCTTGCGGATGCGTTCGACGCTGGGGCTCTCGCCGGAGCCGTCCGTGGAGTAGCTGACAAACGCGCAGCGGGGCTCCCAGTCCATGAGGGCCGAGACGTTGTCGCATGCGGCAATTGCGATGGAGGCCAGCTCCTCGGCTGTGGGCTCGGGGTTGAGGCCGCAGTCGGTGAGGGCAATCACGTCACCCTCGGGGCCAACAAAGCCGGGCGTCTGGACAAGCGCCAGGATGGAGGGCACGTCCACGCCGTCTGCCAGGCCAATGATCATCTGGGCCGCCATGAGTACGTCGCCGGTGGTGTTGGTGTGGCCGCAGAAAGTGCAGTCGACGTCGCCCAGCTCCTCGAGCATCATGGCGTAGTTGAGGGGGTTCTTGAGCTTGCGGCGCGCAGCCTTGGCCGAGAAGAGCCGCTCGCGACCGGCGTTCATGTAACGCTCGGCCAGGGTATCTGCCGCCTCCGCGTCGGTGGTGTCCACGATGCGCATGCCCTCAGTGGAGACGCCCGCGGCCTCCGCGGTCTGGGCGATGACGTCTGCGGGGCTCACAAGGACCGGCGTCCCAATGCCGTCGTCCGCCACGCGCCTTGCTGCAAGCAGCGTGTCCTCGTTCTCGCACTCGGGAAGCGCCACCACCTTGGGGGCCTTGCGCGCCTTCTCGATGAGCTCGTCAATAAGTGCCATGGTCTCTTTCTACCTTTCCCTTGGCGATGTACGTGAGGTTGTGCGCTAGCCGCGCTAGTGCTTGGAGGGGATTTTGAAGAGGACGACCGAGGTCACATAGCCGATAAGAACGAGCTGCAGGTAGGTCTGGCTCCATGCGGCGAGCATCTGCGCGGGACCAACCTGCGTCACCG
This sequence comes from Tractidigestivibacter montrealensis, assembly GCF_024741235.1. Taxonomy (GTDB): domain Bacteria; phylum Actinomycetota; class Coriobacteriia; order Coriobacteriales; family Atopobiaceae; genus Tractidigestivibacter; species Tractidigestivibacter montrealensis. The sequence continues at coordinate 315,351 of NZ_JANSKA010000002.1, forward strand.
CCTCGGTGAGCGAGATGATGGTGACGAAGATCAGGTTCTCAATGAAGATGGCGGCGTACGGCCGTGCCGCCTTTCCGTCAAGGCCCTTGGTGAGCGACCGAGAGATGCTCACCGTGGGGATGAGTAGCTGCGCCACGACGTTTGTCGTGAACGCCACGCAGGTGTAGGGGTACCACGTTCCCCACGCCATGGGCGCGCCCGCAAGCAGCGTCGCGCTCGTGTTGATGACAAGGGCAAGCACGATGTCGTTGACAAGTGTCCTGATGTTCCATTCGCACATGGGCAGGCCTTTCGGTCTTCTCGGTAACGGGGTCTCTTCGCGATAGTCCATATGCAAGCGTACGGCCCCGCCCATCCGTCTCCCATGGAACGCGCACCAAAATAGACGCGCGGAGAAGTTACTATGTTTGTGCACGAGCACAGCGCCAGCGGAGGGTACAGATGAGGCTTCGGACCGTCCTTAACGAGCTGCCCATAACGGGCTCATACATCCACGATGAGGACCTTCTCGAGTGGGACCTCATTGTCTCTCCCAGCTGGAACGTGGGGTCAAAGGGCGTTGTGTGCCTAGGCTCCATGGCGGACTACCTGCAAAACGATGCCCCGCAGACCACCGACGGCATCCTTCTTGTCTACGTGCAGGGCGTGCTTGACGAGGAGTACCACAAGCCCCCGCGCAACGTGGTCTTTGTCACCGGAGAGGTCTCGCCGAGCGACTTCCAGGAGGCCTTCATGCGCCTGGTGCTCAAGAGCGGTGAACTTGCTGTGAGAAGGGAGGATCTCTTCCGCTGCTACCTGGACTCCTATGACCTCAGGCAGTTTGCCAGGCGCGCTTCCGAGGTCATTGGCAACCCCGTTGTGATCACGAACACCGACCGCAAGGTGCTTGCCACGGCGGGCGAGATTCCCAGTGACCGGCCGGATATCGCAGCGACGGTCGAGAGTGGCTACGTCTCGCAGTCGGTCGAGGATCACCTGGCGGAGTCGGGCATCCTGAGCTCTGTGAGAAGCTCCCGGCACTCGATCATCACCACAAACGTGGCCGACGACCTGCGCTGCGTGACCTCGATCATCTACCACCACCGCCTGGAGATGGGCCGCTTTGACGCGTTCGAGGTGACGCACGAGGTCACGGGCATCGACCTGGAGCTCATCGACTTCGCAACCTCGCTCGCCGGCCTCATGATCGACCGGCTGGGCGTTGCCGGCAAGCGCGTGGACATGGGTTCCTCCGTCCTCGCCGACGTGCTTTCCGGCAAGTTCGAGGACAGGGACGCCGTTCGTGAGCACCTCCGCATCGCTGACGTCCCGCTCGACTGCAACTACGTGCTGCTGCGCGTGGTTGGGCAACCAGGCGCAGGTCACGACTACTATGCGCGCGTGGGCCAGCTTGTGGGCGATGCCCTTGCCGGCAGCGTCTGGACCAACTTTGGGTCTGCGGTCGTCGTGCTCGTCTCGCTGGGGGAGGCAACCGAGGCGGGCTTTGCGGACTACGAGTCCTGCGAGCGCAGGATCTTGAGGGACAGGAAGTTCATGGGCGCGCTCGAGCACAACGACATGCGCGCCTTTGTGAGCGAGCCCTTCTCCGACGTTATGGAGGTGCGCGCCAGGCTCAAGCAGTGCATCCTGCTCGACGAGGCGGACGTCCTGGAGAGGTCTTCTCGCCAGCGCGTGGTCTTCTTCTGGGAGCACCGCTTCCAGGTGGTTGCCTCTGTGTTCAAGGGGCTTGGCTACTCCGACATGCTCCTCGACAAGCGCGTGGTTGCCATGGCCCGCTACGACCGCGAGCACGGGAGCTCGTATTTGGAGACGGCTGTGATGTCGGTGCGCTTCCCGGGAAGCCCCGCCGAGGCAGCGGAGGCCCTGAGCGTGCACAGGAACACCTACTTCTACCGTGTGAACAAGATCGGTGAGCTCTTCAAGCTCGACCTCAAGGACGGCGACGACCGCCTGGCGCTCTCGTTCACGGCACGCGTCCTGGAGGCGCTCGGCGAGAACGTGGTGGACGCCGGTGTCCTTCCCGAGACAAGCTGAGGGCATTTCTCGGCCAATCTTCTATGCAATTGCACAGCATCTCCGGCGATAGGCTTCTGCCATCGGAAGGGCCGCGGCGCGGGGGCGTGGCGGCGAAGCCATGACGGAAGGCTGGTGCTCCATGACAAAGGTTTTGGGCGTCTCGTTTGGAACCAAGAACGGCAACAACGACAGCATCTGCAAGGAAGCGCTGATGGGTGCCGTCGAAGAGGGCTGCGAGGTCGAGTTCATCCGCGCGATGGACCTCAACATCAAGCACTGCACGGGCTGCATCACCTGCGTGAAGATGCTCATGAGCGGCCAGGGCAACATGTGCATCCACAAGGACGACTTTGACTGGCTGTTCTTCAAGATGGCCGAGGCAGACGGCATCATCATGTGCGACCCCATCTTCGAGACGGGCGCCTCGGGCCTCTTCCACACCATCATGGACCGCTTTGGGCCGCGCATGGATACCGGCAACAACGTGATCGCCACCCAGATTGCCGAGAAGATCGCGGCTGAGGGCGGCAAGTCCAAGGCCCCCGACCCGCGCATCATCTGCCCGGGCAAGCCGGTATCCTACATTGGCATTGGCGGCTCCGACTGGGGCACGCACGTCCAGCCCGACCACGCCATCCAGTCGATGACCCCCACCTGGAAGGTCATCGACAACGAGTGGGTGCCCTGGTCCAAGCGCGCCCTTCTCGACGACAAGGTCGTTGCCCGTGCGCACCAGATTGGCGTGAACCTCGCCCGTGCTGCCAAAGATCCCGAGCACGCCACCTACCAGGGTGCGGAGGGTGTCTGCCCGCACTGCCACGCAAACGACTTCTACCTGGTCCCCGGCACGGACAAGGCCATCTGCTCTGTCTGTGGCCTCGAGGGCCACGTGAGCGTGGTGGACGACAAGATCAAGGTCGAGTACCGCCACGACGAGTGCTACGACGAGCGTGGTCTCTTCCGCGCGCACGACACCGCAGAGGGCAAGCAGATCCACGGCGAGGACATCGGCCGTATGGAGGGTGAGCTTGCCCAGCTCCAGAAGGGCGACGAGTACAAGAACCGCGTCGCCAAGTACAAGGCGTTCATCCAGCCCACGATGCCCCCGAGGGACTAGTTCCTCTCGCCGGGCTCCTTTCTTGCGGCACCGCGCACCGCGCACAGTTTTGTGCCGTGCGAGGTGCCGTTCTTTTGTACGAGCGCACATAGCCCGGATGGGCTGGTGCTGCGACATTACTAACAGTACGAGATACACAAAGCGTCTTGTTGTCCCAACTCTGGAGGTATGACATGGCCAAGCAGCTTGAAACGGATGTCGTTGTTGTTGCGGCGGGTCTCTCGGGACTCGCAGCGGCAATCTCTGCGGCAGAGAACGGCGCGAGCGTCATCGCGCTGGAGAAGGCATCCAACACCGGCGGTGCCGCCAACATGGGCATGGGCCCCTGCGCGGCCGGCTCGCCCGTGCAGAAGGCCTCGATGATCGAGGTCACACCCGGCGAGCTCTTCCGCCGCCACATGTTCTACACCCACTACCAGGTTGATCCCCGCCTTGTGCGCGCGTACTACTTCAAGAGCGGCGACACCATCCAGTGGCTCATGGACATGGGCGTCAAGTTCAACTCCGTGCGCCCGGCGTTTCGCGCCCGCGAGCGCACCCGCGCCTACGCAGACGGCGAGTACACCTGGCACGTTGTCCAGCCCGAGGATGGCTCCGAGCCCGGCCCTCGCGCTGCTACCACGATGACCAAGCGAATGACCGAGCGCGCGCAGGCGCTGGGCGTCGAGTTCATGTTCGAGACCCCTGGCAAGGAGCTCATCACCAACGATGAGGGCGCTGTCACGGGCGTGAAGGCCGTTGACAAGAACGGCGAGGAGGTCGAGATCTCCTCCAAGGCGGTCATCGTGGCCACGGGCGGCTTTGGTGCCAACGCCAAGATGATTAAGGACTACATTGGCCTTGACTGGGGCAAGAACCTCTACTCCTTCGCCGTGCCCGGCATGGACGGCGACGGCTTCAACATGTGCCACAAGGTGGGCGCCGGCCACACCCCCGTGACCATGGAGATGATGTACCAGCTCCCCGACAACATGAACCACTTCTACGTTGAGGGCGGCTTCCGCCAGCCCTGCTACTGGTGCGACCGCAACGGCGAGCGCTTCATGCCCGAGGACGACATCTTCAACACCACCTTCGTGGGCAACGCGATCAACCACCTGCCCGGCAAGGTTGGCTTCTCGATCTTTGACTCCAAGATGCTCAAGCACTGGAAGAAGGACGGCCCCGATATCGTCTCCCACGTCCACCCCAAGGACCTCTACCAGGGCTTCGAGGAGCAGTTCGCCCGCGACGAGGACACCTACCTCGACGGCGATGGCAACCACGTAATCGCCAAGGCAGACACGCTCGAGGAGCTTGCCGAGAAGATTGGCATCGACCCCGAGGGCCTCGTCAAGAACGTTGAGGAGTACAACGCCATGTGCGCCGAGGGCTGGGACTCGCTCTTCGAGAAGGAGCGCGAGTTCATGATGCCGCTCGAGAACGGCCCCTTCTACGCCTGCCGCCAGTACGTTGGCGCCTACGGCACGCTGGGTGGCGTCCTCATCAACCAGCGCATGGAGGTCATGACCGACGAGTACAAGACCATCCCCGGCCTGTACTGCGTGGGCACCGATGCCTGCACCATCTACGGTGACTCCTACAACTACTCCATCCCCGGCAACACCATGGGCTTCTGCCTCAACTCCGGCCGCATCGCCGGCGAGAACGCTGCTGCCCTCTCGATGGAGTCCGCGTCGGACGACGAGTGGGACTAGCACCTACTAGCTCGTGACTGGTTGCGCCCCGCTGCGTCTGCGGCGGGGCGCGCCGTCTTGAGAGACCATCATTGCCATTGGAGAGGGACATGATGAAGCTGACCATTGACGGAAGCGAGGTCGAGGCCGCAGAGGGCACGTCGGTGCTCGACGCTGCGCTCGATGCGGGTATCTTCATCCCGCACCTCTGCAAGCACCCAGACCTTGAGGCCGTGGGTGGCTGCAGGCTCTGCGCGGTCGAGGTGAACGGCTCCGGCCACGCCGTCCCCGCCTGCAAGACCCAGGTTGAGGAGGGCATGGTTGTTGACTCCCACGCCGCCAGCGCCGACCACGTGCGCAGGATGGCTATGGAGCTCATTCTCGCCACCCACCCCTCGGACTGCACCGGCTGCCCCAAGTACGGTGTCTGCGAGCTGCAGTCCATGTACCAGTATCTGGGAGTCTCACCGGCGCGCTGGCGCTGCCGCGCCCGCACCGTTCCAACGGACGACTCCAACCCGCTCATCACCCACATGTTCACGCGCTGCGTGCGTTGCGGCCGCTGTGTGCGTGCCTGCCGCGAGCTGCGCGGCGTTGGGGTTCTCGACTATCAGCGCACCGAGGACGGCGTGCGCATTGGCATCGACGGGGGCGTCTCGCTCGAGGAGGCGGGCTGCCGCTTCTGCGGGGCCTGTGTTGAGGTGTGCCCCACCGGTTCGATCGTGGATGTCCTGGGCCTCAACAAACCCGAGCGCAGTCGCGAGGACAACGTGGTGCCGTGTCGCTCCGGCTGCCCCGCGCACATCGACATCCCGCGCTACCTGCGCCACGTGAAGGCGGGGGAGTGGGAGAAGGCTACGGCCGTCGTGCGTGAGAAGGTGTCGTTCCCCGAGACCCTGGGTTCCATCTGCACGCACAACTGCCAGGGCGAGTGCAAGCGCAACCAGCTGGAGGGTCCGCTCTCCATCTGCAGGCTCAAGCGAGCTGCCGCCGTGCGCGACACGGGCGAGTGGAAGTCCCGCGTGCGCCACGAGCCGCTTACGGGCAAGCGCGTGGCCATCGTGGGCGCCGGCCCCGCTGGCCTCACCGCGGCGTACTACCTGGCAGAGAAGGGCCATGCGGTCACGGTCTTCGAGGCTGAGGAACGCCCCGGCGGTCAGCTTCGCTACGGCATCCCCGCCTACCGCCTGCCCGACGAGGTTCTCGATCATGAGATTTCGACCATCCTCGAGGTCGCTCAGGGCACCGACGAGAAGCCCCGCATCGAGCTGTGCTGCGGCGAGCGTCTGAAGGACGTCAAGTCGCTTCTCGCCAGCTATGACGCGGTGCTGGTGACCGTGGGCACCTTCGACGGCACGGTGCTTCCCGTGAAGGGGCACGATCTTGCCGGTGTCATCCGCAACACCGACTTCCTCAAGGCCGCCCGCAAGGGCAACCCCATCGAGGTCAAGGGCCATGTGGTGGTTCTCGGCGGCGGAAACGTTGCCTACGACTGCGCCCGCACCGCCGTGCGCCTGGGTGCCACGAGCGTGGACGTTGCCTGCCTCGAGGCCGAGGCCGTCATGACCTCCACCCCCGAGGAGCGCGAGGAGGCTGCCGAGGAGGGCGTGGTCCTGCACGACGCCTACGCCTTCACGTCCATCAACGAGTCCGAGGAGGGCTCGGGCAAGGTTGGCTCCATCACGATCAACAAAATCGCCAAGTTCTACTTTGACGAGAACCACCGCGCCGTGACCGAGCTCGTCGAGGGCGGAGAGCTCACGCTTCCCGCCGACTACGTGATCTTTGCCGTTGGCCAGAAGCCCGAGGACACGCGCGACATGGGCCTCGAGCTCACGCACGGGCCGTACGTGGTGGCAGACGCGGATCACCGCACGAGCGAGGAGGGCATCTTTGCCGCCGGTGACGCCGTGACGGGCACCAAGTCCGTGATCGGCGCCATCGAGGGTGGCCGCGAGGCGGCACAGTCCATCGACCGCTATCTGGGCGGCGACGGCGACATCTCCGAGGTCCTTCTCGACGCCGACGTCCCCGAGCAGCACATCGGCCGTCCGGGCGAGCACTTCTACGACGCGCCGCTGGAGCCCAAGATTGCCCCCGCAGCCGAGCGCCGCGACAACTTCAAGCAGTACGAGTGCCCCTTCGCCGAGTCCGAGGCGGAGCGCGAGGCAAGCCGTTGTCTCCAGTGCGATCTGCGCCTGACCCTCGAGCGTCCGAAGCTGTGGAACGAGTACCCGCAAAGGAGCGCAACACGATGACTCTCGTCAACTTCATGCCGCTCGACCGCTCGCACCCCGTTGCGCTCGAGCTGCTCCGTTTGAATCTGGGGGAGGCCGCGCAGCGCGTGGCGGCAGAGGACGTGCGCCTGCTTGTGCCCGCCTCTGCCACGGACGTTGTCACCGCGCTTCCCGAGGGAAGTTTTGTCACAGCGGACGACTCCTTTGGCTTTGTCTACGCCAACGACACCGCTGCCGCGCGTGTTCTTGTGGGCGAGAAGCCCCTGCCTTCTGCCGTGAGCGGAACCACCGCAGGCGTGGACCCGCTCGTGTCCGGTGAGGAGTGGCTCTGCGGCAGCGAGCGCAAGGTGGTCTACGTGGGCGACGCCCGTGTAGAGAGCGCCGCACAGACCACGGTCGCCGAGCTTCTCGGCGCCGCAGGCGTTGGCACTGACGATGTCAAGGCCGTTTACCTGGGCTATCCTACGTGCTCCTTCGTGGTGCCCGCGCACTTTGGCGATGCCGTCACCCTTGCCTGCGACGAGGTTCGCGTGATTGGCGCTGGTGACTGTGCCGTCGACGCGGTGCGCGAGATCCTCGACGGCTTCCACCGCGAGTGCTGCGGCAGGTGTGTCTTTGGCAACGAGGGCGGCCACCAGCTCTGCGCGATTCTCGCTGACGCTTGCGCCGGTAAGGGGCAAGATGCTGACCTCGACCTTATCCGCGACCTTGCGCCCACGATGGCCGAGCAGGCGCTCTGCGAGGTTGGCCAGCGCATGGCCCACGTTGCTGCCCAGGCGCTCGACCTCTTTGGTGACGAGTTTGAGGCGCACGTATCGCGTCACCAGTGCCCGGCGGGGACCTGCCGCGCGCTGGTCACCTACCATATCCTCGTCTCGCGCTGCACTGGCTGCGGGGAGTGCCTGGATGCGTGCGAGGAGGACGCCATCGAGGGCAAGGCGGGGTTTGTCCACGTGATAGACCAGCGCGCCTGCGTGCGTTGCGGCAAGTGCCTGGACGCGTGCCCCAAGGGCGCCGTTGTGACGGCTGGGCTCAAGAAGCCCAAGACGCCGCCGCATCCCATTCCCTGTCGCGTGCACTAGGTTTAGTGTCCGAACTGCGTTTGCCCTTTGTGGCCCGTCGCCGCGCGACGGGCCCTTTTCATCGCTGTATTCGCCAGGTTCGCCACACATTCGGCGCTCGATTGTGTTGCGACCTGCGCGGGATACACATTCGGGTGCGAATGTGTTGCGGTGCACCATGCGTTTTGAGCGGATGCGGGCCTCCCCGCGGGATCCCGTGCATGAAAATCGACATTGACGGCCCAAATTCGGGGTTCCGCTTAGTATCACCCCACGGGTGCCATTTATCTACCTGCGGTTCCGCAAAAAGTTAGAGTTCTCGTACTCGGCGATTCGCCCAAAATGGGCCGTCAATGTCGATTTTTGTGCAGACAGGCCACGAGGAGAGACCCCCGATGGCCCAAAAAGCTTCGTCCCACCGGCGGCGCGCCCAAAGCGCCCCACTGGCAGCGCGCCCAACGCGGTCGGTGCCCTCCAATTGCTAACGGCCGCGTGCCGTCATGTTTCAGGCGTGCGAAACCCCCGTTACCATGCTCGTTTGGTTCCGATTCTTACAAGACCCAGCGAATCCTCCCACGTAAAACGGTACGCGTGGGGCAGGGGAGCCCCGGAGAGAGCGGGCGGAGACCCGCAGAGAGTTTGGGGAAGTGATCGCATGGGAACGCGCTTCGATGAGCACCCGATCCTCGGGACAACCGAGAGGGGGCGCCTGGTCAGCTTCACCTACGACGGGAAGACGCTCCAGGGCTACGAGGGCGAGCCAGTCGCCGTTGCCCTGAGCGCAGCCGGCGTCAAGGTGCACCGCTACACCGCCAAGCGCCACGAGCCGCGCGGCATCTTCTGCGCCATCGGCCGCTGCACCGACTGCGTGATGGTGGTCGACGGCGTGCCCAATGTGCGCACCTGCATGACACCCCTGGTGGAGGGCATGCGCGTCCAGACGCAGTACGGCGCCACTGCGACGCCCTTCGACGACATAGTCACTGCAGACGAGAAGGGAGGCACGCGATGAACCGCACCGACATTATCGTCGTTGGAGCAGGCCCGGCCGGCATGTCCGCCGCAATCGAGGCCGCAAAGCGCGGCGCCCACGTGACCGTCTTCGACGAGAACTCCCGCCCCGGCGGCCAGCTCTTTAAGCAGATCCACAAGTTCTTCGGCTCTAAGGAGCACCACGCCAAGATCCGCGGCTTCGTGATTGGCGAGGAGCTCATGGAGGAGGCCGCGCGCTTGGGCGTCGACGTTCGCCTTGACTCCACGGTCATCGGCCTCTACCAGGACAAGGAGGTCGTCGTCCGCGAGGGCGAGGAGGTCTCCCACCACAAGGCCGACGCCATCGTCATTGCCACCGGCGCCGCCGAGAACATGGTGACCTTCGAGGGCTGGACCCTCCCCGGCGTCATTGGCGCCGGCGCCGCCCAGACCATGATGAACCTCCACGGCGTGCGTCCCGGCGAGCGCGTGCTCATGCTCGGCACGGGCAACGTTGGCCTGGTCGTGAGCTACCAGCTCAAGCAGGCCGGCTGCGACGTGGTGGCACTCGTCGACGCGGCGCCCCGCGTGGGCGGCTACGGCGTGCACGCGGCGAAGGTTGCCCGCACCGGCGTGCCCTTCTACCTCTCGCACACCATCAAGCGCGCCGAAGGCACCGACCACGTGACCGGCGTCACCATCGCCCAGGTGGACAGCCACTTCCAGTTTGTCCCCGGCACCGAGAAGCACTTTGACGTCGACACCATCTGCGTGGCCGTTGGCCTCTCGCCCATGTCCCAGCTCTTCAAGATGGACGGTTGCAAGGTCGTGGACGACCGCAAGAAGGGCGGCCAGGTCCCCGTGGTGGACGACCTCGGCGAGACGAGCACCCCGGGCATCTTTGCCGCAGGCGACGTCTCGGGCATCGAGGAGGCGTCCTCGGCCATGATCGAGGGCCGCATCGCGGGACTTGCCGCGGCCGAGTACCTGGGCTTCATTGACAAGGACGAGATGGACAAGGCCGTGGTGGCCAACGACGCCGCCCTGGACGGCCTGCGCCAGGGCATGTTCGCTCCCAAGAATCGTGGCAAGCTTGTGACCACCACCGAGGAGGGCATCCCCGTCTCCCAGAGCCTGCTCGAGCACGGCTACGTGGCCGATGACGAGATTGCCCGCTTCCCCGGCGTCACCCGCCGCGTGGGAATCCACCCCGTGATCGAGTGCACGCAGAACATCCCCTGCAACCCCTGCCAGGACGCGTGCCCCAAGCACTGCATCAAGGTGGGTGACCACATCACGCAGCTCCCCGCTGTCGAGGCCAACTCCGCCTGCATTGGCTGCGGCATGTGCGTTGCCTCCTGCCCCGGCCAGGCTATCTTCCTGGTGGACGAGAAGGACGAGGAGGGCTTTGCCGACGTCACCCTCCCGTACGAGTTCCTGCCCGTGCCCGCCAAGGGTGAGCGGGGCGTGGCGCTGGGCCGCGACGGCTCGCCCGTCTGCGAGGCCGAGGTTGTCTCCGTGCGCCAGACGCGCGCCTTCGACCACACCGCGCTTCTTACCATGCGCGTGCCTGCGGACATGGCCATGCGCGCGAGGTTCTTCCGAGCTGGATCCGCAGGTGCCGCCGCGAACGAGACAAGCGCTGCCGCAGCCACCGCGGCGGCAGAGTAGGGGGTGCCACGATGAAGGAGATCTGCGACCGCACGCGCGACCTCGGGCCCTTCGAGCCCAAGCCGGGCGATGACCAGATTGTGTGCCGCTGCGAGGAGGTCACGCAGGGCGAGATCCGCCGCGCGGTGCACGATGGCCTTTTCACCATCGCCGAGATCCGCCGCTACCTGCGTTGCGGCATGGGCCTCTGCCAGGGGCAGACCTGCTCGCGCCTGGTCAAGGGCATTGTCGCCCGCGAGCTGGGCGTCTCGCCCGACGAGCTGGAGCCCGCAAGCTCCCGCGCGCCCATGCGTCCCATCGAGATGAGCGTGTTCGCGAAGGAGGCTGAGCGAGATGAGCGATAAGACCTCTGATGTCATTGTTGTTGGCGCCGGCATCATCGGCTGCGCCACGGCCTACTACCTTGCCAAGAAGGGTGTCTCGGTCACCATCCTCGAGGCGGACGAGGTCATTGGCAACGGCGGCTCCACCAGGAACGGCGGCGGCGTGCGCCAGTCCGGCCGAGACCCGCGCGAGCTCCCGCTTGCGATGTACGCCGTGAAGAACCTCTGGCCCACGCTCTCCGAGGAACTTGGCGCCGACGTCGAGTACTGCCAGGGCGGCAACCTCCGCCTGGGCAAGACCGAGCGCCACCTGGAGATCCTGCGCGGTCTTCGCGACAAGGCCGTGGCTCTTGGCCTTGACATGCGCATGATCGACGGCGACGAGGTCCGCGCCATCAACCCGTACCTCTCCGAGGAGGTCATCGGGGCGTCCTGGTGCCCCACGGACGGCCACGCCAACCCCCTTAAGGCGACCTACGCCTACTACACCGCGGCACGCCGCCTGGGCGCGCGCTTCTACTCCGGCTGCCCCGTGCTCGAGCTCCGCAAGGTCAAGGGCGAGCTTCGCCAGGTCGTGACGCCCGAGGGGACCTTCGAGGCGGGCTCCGTGGTGGTCGCCGCGGGCTATGACTCCCGCAAGATCCTGAACACCGTGGGCATCGACGTTCCCATGTCCAACGTGCTCATCGAGGCGCTGGTCACCGAGATGGAGCCGCCCATGTTCAAGCAGATGCTCGGCACCGCCGACGCCGACTTCTACGGCCACCAGACGAGCCACGGCTCCTTCGTCTTTGGCGGAGACTCCGGCTTCGAGACGGTGAACGAGGACAACGGCCACGATCGCACCACCTCCGTCACGGCTCCCGCCATCTGCCGCGGCATCCTGCGCTACATCCCCAAGCTCGCCAACGCAAAGATCGTGCGCACCTGGGCCGGCTTCGAGGACGTCTGCATCGACGGCGTGCCAGTGCTGGGCCCCGTGGACGAGGTCCCCGGCCTGGTGGTTGCCTGCGCCTTCACCGGCCACGGCTTTGGCATCTCTCCCATCGTGGGCACGCTGCTTGCCGAGTCCGCGCTCGGCGAACCCACGACGCTCGACATCTCCGCATTCCGCTACGACCGCTTTGCCGCCCGCGCCTAGGCGCCCCGAACCAGCCTCCTCCGAGAAAGGAACCGCAATGGACACCAAGATCGACTTCCTGTACCTGAGCGAGCCCGACATGATCGCCGCCGGCGTGAAGGACATGCCCGCCTGCGTCGACTGCATGGAGGACCTTCTCGTCACCCTGGCCAAGGGCGATTACGTGATGGGCGGCGAGAACCACAACTCGCACGGTTGCATGATCATGTTCCCGGACGACCCCAAGTTTCCTGGCATGCCCAAGAACGGCGAGGACCGGCGCTTCATGGCCATGCCTGCCTACCTGGGCGGACGCTACCAAATGGCCGGCATGAAGTGGTATGGCTCCAACATGGACAACAAGGCAAAGGGGCTTCCGCGCTCCATCCTCATGATGATGCTCAACGACAAGGACACCGGCGCCCCTCTCGCCCTCATGTCCGCGAACCTGGTCTCTGCCTACCGCACGGGCGGCATCCCCGGTGTGGGCGCGCGCTACCTTGCCCGCAAGGATGCCAAGGTCGCGGCCATCGTGGGGCCTGGCGTTATGGGCAAGACCTCCGCTGCCGCCTTCGTGGCGGCGTGCCCCACGCTCGATACCATCAAGATCAAGGGCCGCGGCAAGCGCTCGCTCGACTCCTTCGTGTCCTTCGTGAAGGCGGAGCTCCCACAGATCAAGAGCGTCGAGGTCTGCGACACGATCAAGGAGGTCTGCCGCGACGCCGACATCGTCTCGTTTACCACGACCGTGGCCGACGACATATCCACCTTCCCCAAGGTCGAGGGTTCCTGGATCAAGCCCGGCGCGCTCATCTCCATGCCCTCCGCCGCCCTGTTTGACGAGGAGTTCATGCTTTCGAGCAAGCTCGTGGTTGACAACATGGGCCTCTACGACGCCTGGGAGGAGGAGTACCCGTACCCCACCTATCCCAAGATGGGCATCATCGGCTGCGCCTTCACTGACCTCGTGCACGAGGGCAAGATCGAGCGTACCGACATCGTGAACATTGCCGACATCATCACCGGCGAGGTCCCTGGCCGCACCTCCGACGACCAGACAATCATCTACTCCGTGGGCGGCATGCCCGTCGAGGACATCGCCTGGGGCGGAACGGTCTACAGAAACGCCGTCGAGAAGGGCATCGGCGTGAAGCTCAACCTCTGGGATACCCCGGAGATGGCGTAGGGCGTGCGGCCGGTTACGGGGCGCCTTGCGGCCACGTGCTTGCAACAGCCTCGTAACCGGCATTGCAATCTCCCGCAAAGCTTGGCTAGTACCGTTGTTCTCATACCAAGAAGCCAAGCAACCGGGAAGGCGAGGCCTCTTGTCCGAAACTCGGGGGTAGCCATGGGCGTGGAAATGACGAGAAGCACGAAGGCTCCGGCCGGCGTCCTGCAGCCGTACCTGCCGCTCACGGTGGAGAACTACGTGGAGCGTCGCCTCTCGTCGCCCGCGGCTGAGCTCGTCTATGCGTTTCGCTCTGCCGGCGCAGGCGCCTGCCCCTTTGCCGTTCCAGATGGCTGCGTCGACCTGGCATTTGGCATTGGGCCCACGGACGTGCTCGTGACCATGGGCGGAACGGTCCTCACGGCCAAGGGCTGGGACTTCTCGGGCGAGCGCGAGTGGGTGGGCTGCCGCTTCCGTCCGGGCGAGGCCGTGCTGCCTGCGGGCATCTGCCCGGCGGACCTGGTTGACGCGGACATCGAGCTTGACCCCGCCGATTGCGACGGGCGCCTGGTCGATGCCCTGTACCAGGCGTCGGACGCCTCTGCCCGCATGGATGTGCTCACGCACGCGCTCCTCTCGCACGAGGCGGCACGGGGCTTCTCGACACACGCCGGGTCTCGCTCGGTGCGGGCCCTCGAGCGCTATGTTCGCGAGCAAATCCTTGCCGCGGGCGGCGCCGCGTCCGTCGCGGCCCTGGCCAAGGAGGCGGGCGTCTCCACGCGCTACCTGCGTCGGGTTTTCGTGGAGGTCCACGGGATCTCTCCCAAGCAGTTCTCGCGCTTCGTGCGTTTCCAGCGAGCGATGGGGCTCATCGCCCGCGAAGACGACGCCGCGCAGGCCCAGGCGCTGGCACTCTCCTGCGGCTACAGCGACCAGTCGCACCTGGTCCACGAGTTCGACGAGCTCGCGGGCGTGGCGCCGGGGAAGCTCCGCCGGATGCTCAGGGATTCTCGCCAGTTGACCTGCACCTCTTAGCCAATGGGGCTGCTTGTCAGCCCTGCGCATACCACTATCAGCGTATCAAGGGGATGGGGGCCCAAGGTCCCGGATGAGGCGGGCGCGCGCCCGTTGCAAGGAGGCTACTATGTCCGAGATTTCAAGGATCGACATCGTGATGGGCATGGAGAAGTTCGACGGGCTTCGTCGCGCGCTGAGCAAGGCCCACGTGCGCGGCATGACCGTGACGCAGGTTTTGGGCTGTGGCGTCGAGAAGGGCACCAAGGAGTACGAGGTCGACGAGAACTACGATATGGAGCTGCTCCCCAAGACGCAGGTCTCGATCGCAGTGGAGACCGCGCGCGTGCCCGAGCTGGTAGAGCTCATCAAGAAGCAGCTCTATACCGGCCACATTGGCGACGGCAAGATCTTTGTCACCGACCTCGCGCAGGTCGTGCGCGTGCGCACGGGCGACGAGGGCACAGAGGCGCTCTAGGGGGGCAGACATGGCAGACGCATCCGAGAAGCCCCTTGGGCTCCACAACGTTGTGTCGGTCTCGATGGGGCTCATCGTCTCGATGAGCTGCCTCGTTTCCTTGGGGCAGGGCGCGGGTGAGTCTGGCCTCATGTTCATCCCCGCCATGGTGATCGCGCTGCTGCTCAACATCTGCAGCGCGGCCTGCATGGCAGAGCTCAACGCCCTTATGCCCAATGCCACGGGCGGTCTGGTGCAGTACACGCTTGCGGGCCTTGGCCCCCTGCCCACGCTCGTCACAATGGTGGGCGGATACCTCATCTGCAACATCCTCTGCGGCGGCGTTGAGGCGGCGATTTTTGGCTCGGTGATGGTCGAGACCATCCCCCTGGCGATTCCCGCGGCCGTCTACCCCACGATTGTCTCGATCATCGTCGCGGTGGCTGCGCTCAAGGGCGTCGACATCTTTGCCAAGCTCCAGGACTTCGTGTCCTACCTGCTGCTCTTCTCGATGATTGCGCTTGGCCTCATTGGCGCATTCCAGCTTGGCACCGGAGCCGTGGTGGCGCAGCCTGCAGCCGTCACCACAAACGCCGCCTCCGTTGTGAGCGCCGTGGGCGTGGCCTCATGGCTCTTTGTGGGTGCCGAGTACGCCATCCCCATCTCGAAGGACGTGCGTAACGCCAACCGGAACATCCCTCTGGGCATGATGATCAGCCTGGCGCTCATCTGCGTGATGGACACGCTCGTGGTTATCGGCTTCTGGCACTACGTGCCCTGGGGCGAGCTTGCGGAGTCCGCCTCGCCGCACCTGCTCTACGGCGAGAGCCTCCTGGGCAACGTCGGCAAGGTGTGGATGAGCGTGGTCTCGGCGCTGGCCTTCATCGGCTCGCAGAACTCCACCGTGAACGGGCTCTCCCAGATCTGCGACGGCATGACCAAGGTGAACATGATGCCCCGGTTCTTCTCGCGCAAGAACCGCTTTGGCGCGCCTGCGGCGGCCATTCTCTTTGTGACGATCTCCATCTGCCTCATTGCGTACTTCAGCGGTGACTCCTCCGATGCCATCTCGTTCCTTATCCTTGTTGTCACGGTGCTGTGGCTTGTCTCGTACATCTTTGCGGACATCGACGTGCTGGTGCTTCGTCGCCGCTTCCCCAAGGCGCCGCGTGCGTTCAAGGTGCCTGGCGGTCCCGCGATCCCCGTCATCGGCATTGCCGGCACGGTGTTCATGATTGCGAACATCTCGAGCGACCCCGCGGAGGCAGTTGCGATTTGGATTCTCGCTGGCGTGACCTTCCTGGTTCTGGGCGTCTACTCGTTCTTCTGGATCAAGTACAAGATGCGGATGCCCGTGTTCAAGCCGGTGCCCATCCCGGAGGTGCTCGCGATGGAGAACGACCTCTACTACGAGATCCGCCACCGCCGCGGCATCTGGCGGTAGGGGAGAGCTGCGGGGGTGATTGGAGTGGCACGGTGCCGCGCTGAGGAGGTGCCGCGCTGAGGAGGTGCCGCGCATTTCGAACGGTTAACCGGTCCTAACCGACGAGATTGCGCGGCATTGCGGCAATGCCGCGGCCTCCGAACGGTTAACGCCCCCTAAACGTTCGGAAAATTCCTAAATGGCGAAATCTCACGGCATTGCTTCTCCGAAGGTGAAGGGGGCTGGCCACTGGTGCAAGCGGGCTGGCCGAGTGCGGGAGGTGGGCCGAGAAGCCCGCTGCCCACGCATGCGCCGCGGCCTCTGCGTCACCGTAAGTCGCGGCGTCCTGCTCCTTCCGCTGCCCACGCATGCGCCGCGGCCTCCGCATCACCCATGGCGTCCTTGTGATGCCGTTCGACCTGCTCCTTGACCGCCTGCCGAGAAGTCCCTATACTTAGCCTGCAATGCAGTAGTGATTCGTAGGAAGTGGGGTGGAGTTTCTCGCCCCGCTTCCTTTCTGTATGTACCTGTGATGTGTGAGGGAGGGGACATGCCCGCAGTGCCAGAGCACGACACGCGCCAGCGCATCCTTGACGCACTCGAGGCGGCAGCGCCCGAGCATGGCATCGACATCGTCGACGTCGAGGTCGTGGGCTCGAAGAAGAACCCGTGCGTCCGCGTGCGCATCGACCACGCAGACGAGGAGGCCGGGCCCATCTCGCTTGACGAGGTGGCCACGCAGACCGAGTGGGTCTCTGCCGCGATTGACGAGCTCGATCCCATCGAGGGGTCGTTTACGCTCGAGGTCTCGTCGCCGGGCCTCTCGCGTCCGCTCCGCCGCCCGCATGACTTCGAGCGCTTCGCGGGCGAGGACGTCTCGCTTGGAACCACGGCAACCGAGGGCCGTCGCCACTTCACCGGCTGCCTCGAGGGCCTGGACGGCCAGAACGTGGTTCTCACTGTAGACGGCGAGCGCGTGAGCATCCCCCTCGACCAGGTCAAGAGCTGCAAGATTAAGCCAAACTTCGATTCCCCGTCCAACGGGGCCAAGAGCTAGAAAGGAATTCGCATGGCATCAGAGATGATGGAAGCGCTGATGGCGCTCTGCCAGGAGAAGCACATCGACGAGCTGTACCTGCTCGACCGCCTGGAGCAGTCGCTCGCCAAGAGCTACGCCGACATCCTTCACCTTCCCTTTGGCGCGCGCGTCACCATCGACCACGCTACCGGCAAGGTCTACGTCTACGAGCTCATCCCCAAGGAGGAGTCCTACGACGAGGAGACCGGCGAGTACCTCGACTTTGACGAGAAGGACGTCACCCCGCCCGACACCTCCCGCATCGCAGCGCAGCACGCCAAGGCCGAGATCCGCGCCATCGTGCGCAACGCCGCCCGTCTCCAGATCTACGAGGAGTTCTCGCAGCGCATTGGTGACATCATCACCGGCACGGTGCTCCAGACCACGCCCGACTTCACGATCATCAAGATCCGCGAGGGCGTCGAGGCCGAGCTTCCCCACTTCGACCAGCGCCGCTATCCCGATGAGCGCAACGAGCGTCCCGTGGGCGAGCACTACGCGCACAACCAGCGCCTGAAGGCCATCATTATCGACGTGCGCGACCCCAACAACGACCAGCCCACCGTCCGCGGCGAGCGCCAGCGTCCGCCCATCGTGGTCTCCCGCACCCACCCCGACCTCATCCGCAGGCTCTTCGAGCTTGAGGTCCCCGAGGTCTACGACGGCGTCGTCGAGATTCGCTCCATTGCCCGCGAGCCCGGCATCCGCTCCAAGGTTGCCGTCTCGTCCAAGGACGACCACCTCGACCCCGTGGGCGCCTGCGTTGGCCCCAAGGGCAGCCGCGTGCGCACCGTTGTCTCCGAGCTGCGCGGCGAGCGCGTCGACGTGGTGCCCTGGTCCGACGACCCGGCGCGCTGCGTTGCCAACGCCCTCTCGCCGGCGCGCGTGTCTCGCGTTGTCCTTGGCCCCGAGGATGGCCCCGAGGACGGTTACGCCACGGTGATCGTGCCCGACGACCAGCTGTCGCTGGCCATTGGCAAGGAGGGCCAGAACGCCCGCCTGGCTGCCCACCTTACCGGCATGCACATCGACATCAAGAACGAGTCGCTTGCCGCCGGCGTCCTGCGCGACCTGCCCCATGCCGCCGAGGCACCCGAGAGCAAGGCCGAGGAAGACGGCGAGCAGCACCGCTGCGAGTACGTGGGCGAGAACGGCATCCAGTGCCGCAACATGGCCCGTCCGGGCTCGCGTTACTGCGGCATTCACGAGAAGCTCATGGATGCCGAGGTCTCGGACGACCCCGATTCTCTGATCTAGCGTCCCCAAGCGGACTTTTGATTGCAGGCACTACCCGGGCGGCACGGCCGCCCGTGAATGAAAGGTTGGTCACATGGCCAAGACTCGCGTACACGACCTTGCCAAGGAGTACGGGATGACGAGCAAGGAGATGCTCGACCATCTCCGCGACATGAAGATTCCCGCCAAGTCTGCCTCCTCGACGCTCGAGGACGCCTACGTCTCCATCGTGCGCAAGAAGCTCAAGCCCATCCTTGAGGACCGCGCCGCCCAGATCGAGGCAGCCAAGAAGGCCGAGGAGGAGGCCGCCGCCGAGGCCAAGAAGGCCGAGGAGGAGGCCGCAGAGAAGGAGCGCATCGCCGCCGAGAAGCGCCGCGAGCGCGAGCGCGCCGAGGAGGAGAAGAAGCGCGCCGCCGCCGAGGCCGCCAGGAAGCGCGCCGAGGAGGAGAAGAAGCGCGCCGCCGAGAAGGCCGCCAAGGAGCGCGCCGAGGAGGCCGAGCGCAACCGCGTCCACGACAACGCTCCCAAGTCGATGCCCACCTTCACCTCGCTGCTCGATCAGATTGCTCAGCAGGAGCAGGTGCTCAAGCAGCAGGCGGAGGAGGCCGCGCAGAAGAAGGCCGAGGGTAAGGGCCGCCGCGAGCGCCGTGGCGAGTCCGAGCACGCGCACAGCGAGCGCAAGAGCTACTCCGCCCCGTCCCGCATGGAGCAGGACGGCGGCGCCGAGCAGGGCGAGGGCCGTCCCGGTCGCAAGGGCCGCAAGGGCAACCGTCGCGGCGACGAGGGCGAGGACCGCTACAGCCGCATGGCTCGCGAGGCCGAGGCATACAACCGCAGCCGCGTTCTCGACGAGGCTCGCGAGGCCGTCGAGGAGGCATCGCGCGAGTCCACCGGTAGGCGTCGCCGCCGCAAGGAGCGCCGCCAGAAGCAGGCCGAGGAGGCCGCGGAGGAGAAGCGCATAGAGGTGGCCATAGCCAACGACCAGGACCTCTCGCAGCTCGACACCGTGAAGGTCCCGCAGGGCGCCACGGTCGCGCAGCTTGCCGAGCTCCTTGGCGTGCCGGCTAACGACATCATCAAGCGCCTCTTCCTGCTGGGTAACCCTCTCACGCTCACCGAGTCCATGTCCGACGACCTCATCGAGCTTGTTGCCGATGACCTTGGTCGCGACGTCAAGGTCATGACTAAGGAGGAGGAGAACTCCTTCACCTTCTACGACGACCCCAAGGACCTGAAGCCCCGTCCGCCCGTGGTCACCGTCATGGGCCACGTCGACCACGGCAAGACGTCGCTGCTTGACGCCATCCGCCACACCGGCGTTGCCGAGGGCGAGGCCGGCGGCATCACGCAGGCCATTGGCGCCTCGCAGGTCAAGATCAACGGCCGCACCATCACCTTCATCGACACCCCTGGCCACGAGACCTTCACGGCCATGCGTGCCCGTGGTGCCAAGGTGACCGACATCGTCATCCTCATCGTTGCCGCAGACGATGGCGTCATGCCCCAGACGGTCGAGTCCATCAACCACGCAAAGGCCGCCGGCGTGCCCATCATCGTGGCCGTTAATAAGATCGACAAGCCCGGAGCTGACCCCACCCGCGTGCGCCAGGAGCTCACCGAGTACGGCATCATCCCCGAGGAGTGGGGCGGACAGAACATGTTCGTTGACATCTCGGCCAAGAAGCACATCGGCATCGACAACCTGCTCGAGGCCGTGCTTCTCGAGGCCGACGTCCTCGAGCTCAAGGCCAACCCCGACACCTTTGCCTCCGGCAACGTCCTCGAGGCCAAGCTCGACCGCGGCCGCGGCTCTGTGGCTACGGTGCTCGTGACGCGCGGTACGCTCCACGTGGGCGACGCCGTGGTTGCCGGCATGGCCTACGGTCGCGTGCGCGCCATGCTCGACCCCAAGGGCAACCCCGTCGAGGATGCCGGTCCCTCCGACCCGGTCGAGATCCTGGGCCTCCAGAGCGTCCCCATGGCGGGCGACGAGTTCCGCGTCTTCCAGGACGACCGTGACGCCCGTGACCTTGCCGACCAGCGTGCCCTCAAGGCTCGCATCGAGGAGCAGAACCGCGTGAAGCACGTCACGCTCGAGAACCTCTTCGCCACCATGGCCGACGCGGACGTCAAGGAGCTCAACCTCATCATCAAGGCCGACGTTCAGGGCTCCATCGAGGCGCTTCAGGACTCGCTCGACAAGATGGACCAGTCCGAGGTCCGCATCAACACGATCCACGCCGCCGTTGGCGCCATCACCGAGACCGACGTCACGCTCGCCGATGCCTCCAACGCCATCATCATTGGCTTTGGCGTGCGTCCCGACGCCAAGGCGCGCGTCGCTGCCGAGCGCGAGGGCGTCGAGATCCGTACCTACAGCGTCATCTACAAGGCCATCGAGGACATCGACGCCGCCCGCATCGGCATGCTCAAGCCCACCGAGGAGGAGTTCCAGACCGGCATCGCCGAGGTCCGTGACACCTTCAAGGTGCCCAAGGTTGGCATCGCCGCAGGCTGCATGATCTCCGAGGGCGAGGTCTCCCGCGACGACCAGGTGCGCCTCGTGCGCGACGGCATTGTGGTCTACGAGGGCAAGATCGCCTCGCTCAGGCGCTACAAGGATGACGTCAAGAGCGTCAAGGCCGGCTTCGAGTGCGGCATTGGCCTGGAGAACTTCCAGGACATCCACCCCGGCGACCAGATCGAGGCGTACCGCGTCGAAGAGGTCGCGCGAACGGAGTAGGGAGGCACACGTGAAGCAGAACCAGCACTCGCGCCGCACCAACGAGATCGCGCGCGAGAAGCTTGCCACCATCATGCTCTTCGAGGTCTCCGACCCAGACCTCCAGCTCGTGACCGTCACGGGCGTGGAGGTCTCGGTCGACAAGTCCTTCATGCGCGCCTACGTGAGCTGCGATGCCTCTCGCTATGACGAGGTCTCCGCTGCCCTCGAGCGCGCCAAGGGGCGCATCCGCTCGCTTCTCGGCCACGCCCTTGGCTGGCGCGTGACGCCCGAGCTTGCGTTCCAAATTGACACCACCACCGACGAGGCCGAGCGCATCTCTCGTGCGCTCGAGAACGTCCCGCCAACGCTTGGTGTCGAGAAGGACGAGAACGGCTATCCCATCGCGGCGGACGCCGAGGACGGCGCTACCAATGCCGCCGAGGGCGATGAGGGCGAGTAGGGAAGAGCTTGATGAGGGTTTCCGAATACATGGAACAGGCGGAGCTCTTCAAGGGCGTGGTCGCGCTGATCGAGGATGCCAACACCATCGCGATCTGCGCGCACACCTCGCCCGATGGCGACGCCATTGGCTCCGGCCTTGCTCTGGCCGAGGTCATTCGCACCGCGTGGCCGGGCAAGCGCGTGACCAACCTCCTGGCCGACAAGGACCCCGTCCCCAGGATCTACCGCTTCCTGCCGGGGTCCGACACCTTCGTGCACGCGGCGGACTACGACGTGACGCCGGACCTCTTCATCTGCGTTGACCTCTCGCAGATGTCGCGCCTGGCTGACGCCGAGAAGTTCTGCGCCCGCGCGCACCACGTGGCCGTCCTCGACCACCACCCCTCGGGCGAGCGCTTCTGGGAGGCGGGCGTGGTTCGCCCCGACGCCGCTGCCACGGGCGTCATCATCTCCGAGTTCTGCCTGCATTCCTCGCGCGTCCTCACGCCCACCATTGCGCAGAACCTCCTCTGCGCCATTGTGACCGACACGGGCCGCTTCCAGTACCAAAACGCCGACAGCGAGGCATTCGAGACGGCAAGCATGCTGGTTGAGGCCGGCGCCTCGCCCGCGGAGGTCGCGCTCAACGTGTACCAGTCCGACCGCCTGGCCTACGTGCACCTTGCTGCCCGCGTCCTTGCGCGCATCCAGACCTTTGCCGAGGGCCGCATTGCCTACAGTTTTGCTACGGCGGAGGACATTGCCCAGGCAGGCGTCACGCTCGACGAGCTTGACGGCCTCATTGACCTGGTGCGCTGCATCGAGGGCACCAAGCTTGCGTTCTTCCTGAAGGAGGTCGACGGCGGCAAGGTCCGAGGCAACCTTCGCTCCAAGTGTGATCTGGACGTCTCGGGCATCGCGCGCGAGATGGGCGGCGGCGGTCACCGTGCCGCAGCGGGGTTCACCGCCACAGGCACTGTGGACGAGGTTCGCGCAATCGTGCTTCCCAAGCTCTGCGCGCTTTTCGATGGCGACGCCGCGTTCTCTTCCGCCCCGAAGGCAGACGTGCGAGGTGCGTCACGGTGAGGCGCGGCGGGTCGGGCTATAACGCCCTCCTCGGCATCGACAAGTCCTGCGGAATGACGAGCCACGACGTGGTGAACCACGTGCGGCGCGCCCTGGGGGAGCGCCGCGTGGGACACGCCGGCACGCTTGACCCCGCCGCCTCGGGCGTCATGGTGGTTGGCGTGGGGCAGGGCACGCGCCTCATGGGGCTTCTCACCGCCGAGCGCAAGCGCTACACGGCAGGCATCATCTTTGGCTGCGAGACCGACACGGACGACGCCGACGGTGCGCCCACGGTTGCCGCCGAGGTCCCCGAGCGCCTGTCCAGCGAGGACGTTGCACGCGATATTCTCGCCAGCTTTGTGGGCGAGCAGGACCAGGTGCCGCCTGCATACTCCGCCATCTCTGTTGGTGGGCAGCGGTCCTATGCGCTTGCGCGCGAGGGCAAGGCGCCCGAGCTGGCGGCCAGGCGCATCACGGTCTTCTCTGCAGAGCTTGTCGAAATAGCCTCGGTGGAGGGGCAGCTCAGCTGGGTCGTCGACTTTGACGTCTCTAAGGGCACCTACATCCGGAGCCTGGCACGCGACATCGGGCGCGCCGCTGGGTCCGCCGCGCACCTTGTTGGCCTGCGGCGCACACAATCCGGCTCGGTGGGACTTGACGCCTGCCTGGCCCTCTCTGCCGTCGACGCGGCGCAGGACCCTGCGGAGGTGCTCGCCCACGCGCTTGACCCCGTTGCGGCCCTTGGTGCTCCGGTCCGTCAGCTGAGCGCATCCGAGGCGGCAGACGCCGCCTGCGGAAAGGTCGTGGCGGCGGGGACGGTGCGCTTGGCAGACGGCACGGAGCGCGCCCCGCTGCCCGGCGAGCGTGTTGCCATGGTCTTTGACCAGCGTCTTGTTGGCGTGTGGAGCTGTGGCAGGCGTGACCTTGCCTGCGAGGTCAACTTCCCTGCCGGAATCACGGGAGTGCGGGCATGACGGGCGAGCCCTTCTCCTGCGCACCCGCCTGGCACGAGCCCACCTGGCCGCTCTCGCACGCGGAGGCACGCCGACTGGCTGCGGCCTCGACGCTCTCGGGAGTGTCGCTTGGCGCCTCCGTGCGCCTGCCCGGAGCCACGGCCTACCTTGCGCCTGGCGTTGCGCTTGGCCCCAGCGAGCGCTTTGTCTGTGTAATCGGCGCCTTTGATGGCCTGCATGCGGGACACCGCGCCCTCATCACCCAGGCCGCCGCAGACGCCCATGCGCGGAACCTGCCGCTTGCCCTGCTGACCTTTGACCCCGACCCCTCGGAGGTCCTCTCCACGCGCCCACCCGAGCGTCTGCTCTCTGATGCGGACCGCGTGCGTTCGCTGGCTCTCGCCGGCGCGGACGCCGTCCTCGTGCACCGCTTCACGCCTGAGCTTGCGGCGCTCCCGTACGACCGCTACGTCACCGAGGTCCTGGGAGGCATTCTCTCGCCCGCGGCCATCCACGTGGGCGAGGACTTCCGCTTTGGCGTCGGCGGCGCGGGCACGGTCGCGGCCATGTCTGCCCTGGGCGAGAAGCGCGACTTCGACGTCTTTGGCCACGCGCTCGCAACCGCGGAGGGGAGTCCCGTCTCGGCCACGCGCGTGCGCGGTCTTCTCGCCGAGGGCAAGGTCGAGAAGGCCGCCCAGCTCCTGCTTCGCCACCATTTCCTGGGCGGGCGCATCGTCCATGGCCGTGGCGAGGGCACCTCGTTTGGCTTTCCCACGGCCAACGTCGAGCTGGACGGGCGCGACTGCCTTCCTGCCAACGGCGTCTACGCCTGCCTCGCCATCATTGACGGGCGCGCCTGGCCCGCGGCGGTCAACGTTGGTGCGCCGCCCTCCTTTGACGTGGCGGCCCTCCCCATGCTCGAGGCAAACCTCGTGGGCTTCTCGGGCGACGTCTACGGCGAGGACGCGCGCGTGGTGTTCCTGCGCCACCTTCGTGCCTCTCGTCGATTCGACTCGCTTGCCGAGCTGGAATCCACCGTGTTGGGGAACATCCAATGGGTACGTGAGAATGTCGGGGAGGAGTGCGTGGGGGTGGTCGCGTGTTAAGCGACGAGGACAAGGAGCGGGTTCGCCAAGCCACCGACATCGTGCAGCTGGTGGGCGAGACGGTCGAGCTGCGCCAGCGCGGCCGTGAGTTCTGGGGATGTTGCCCCTTCCACCACGAGAAGACCCCCTCGTTCAAGGTGGACCCGGCAACGGGTCTCTGGCACTGCTTTGGCGCGTGCAGCGAGGGCGGCGACGTCTTCAAGTACGTGATGAAGCGCGAGAATCTCTCGTTTCCGGACTCCATCCGCTACCTGGCAGACCGTGCGGGCATCGAGCTTTCCGAGGACAAGAGCGCCTCTCGCGGCCCGCGCAAGAACCGCCTCATAGAGGCCCTCACGCTGGCGGACGACTACTACCACACCATGCTCATGCGTGGCCGAGGCGATGGCCCGGCCGCCGCGCGCGCCTACCTGGCGGGGCGCGGCTTTGGCTCGGACGTGTGTCGCCGCTGGCACCTGGGCTACGCGCCCGGGCGCGGCTCGCTCGTCTCGTACCTGCGCGGGAAGGGCTATAGCCCCAAGGAGCTCATCGCCGCCAACCTGGCCGTGGAGCGCTCGGGGCGCCTTGCCGACTGGTTCTACGACCGGGCAATGTTTCCCATCCACGACGAGCAGGGGCGTACCATCGCCTTTGGCGGTCGCATCCTGCGCCCCGCCAACAACGCGCCCAAGTACCTCAACACGCGCGACACCACGGTCTTCAACAAGGGCAAGCACCTCTTTGCCTACGACCGCGCCAAGGAGACCATGGCGGCAACGGGCACGGCCATCGTTTGCGAGGGCTACACCGACGTCATTGCCATGCACGAGGCCGGCTTCACCAACGCCGTGGCGGCGCTGGGCACCGCCTTCCGCATCGACCACATCCGGCTCATGGAGCGCCAGCGCGTCTCTCGCATCATCTGCATGTTCGACGGCGACGAGGCCGGCCAGCGTGCGGCCGAGCGCGCCGTGCAGTTCATCGACAAGACCTCGGCCTCGATGGTCTGTGTGGTGCTGCCCAACGGCCAGGACCCCATGGAGTTCCTCTCGTCACACGACGCCCCCGCCATGCAGGCGCAGCTTGACGCCGCAGTGCCGCTCATGGACTTTGTGTTCACCAAGCGCCTGGCGGGCTACGACCTCTCCGCGCCCGGACGGCGCGTCAAGGCCTTGGACGAGATGGCCCAGCTGTTGGCGCCGCTCAAGAACTCTGTGCTGCTCGACGAGTACGCCACGCAGCTGGCGGACGCGCTTGGCATGGACGTTGCCGAGACAAAGCGCGTGATTCGCGAGAAGCCCGTTAAGGAGTCCGAGCCCGAGGCGCGGGAGCGCCGGCGCGAGGGTGCCGCCAGGACAACCGCGCCGAGCATGGCGCCCGTGGCAGCCGCGCCGTATTTAGGGGACGAGGACGACTACGCTCCCGTGCCGGATGACTACGTGCCCGCGGACGCCTATGAGGGCGGTGGCGCCCCTGTTGCCGCTTCGCCCTCGAACGGCGGGCCCTTCTCGGTCTCGCGCATGCTCTCGGGTGACGAGCGCATGCAGGTTGCCGTCGAGCGCGAGCTCCTCTCGATGCTTGCCGCCATGCCGGACGAGGTGCGTCCCTACGCCGACCGCCTGGCAGACGTGATGTGGGCGGACGGGCGCCACGAGGGGATGGCCTGGGCAATGCTCGCCACGCCGGAGGGAACCGCACCCGCAGACGTCGTGGCAGCCGCCACGGCAGTGGAGCCTGACGCGCCGCAGATCCTCTCGTCCGGACGCGTGGTCTCGAGCCCTGGCATGGACGCTCGCGAGAAGGTCGCGTTTCTCGTCGACTCGGTCGAGCTCTACTCGTGCAAGCGGCGCGTGCGCGAGATCAAGGCGCGCCTACGGCAGGCGGGGGACTCCGGAAGCGCGGGCGGGGAGGACGCGGAGGCGCTCTTCGAGCAGGCCACCGCGCTCCAGAAGCGTATTAATGCACTGACAAAGAAACTTTCTGCTGTTGTCGAGCAGTAAAAACGGGTAGCATCTTGAAGGTTACTGCGTCGAAGGGAATAACTTGGCTGCTGCAAAGAAGACGAAGGACGACATCAAGCTCTCCGACGAGCTGGGACGCGTTGTCGATGGGCTGGTGAGCGCATCTGCCAAGTCTGGCGGAAGCGTGTCCGAGGACAACATCCAGGTTGCCATCCGTGACGTCGACGTGGACGGTGACGAGCTCTCCGACCTCTACGACACGCTGCGCGCCAAGGGCGTCGAGATCACCACGTCGGGTGAGGCCGCCAACCCTGCCTTTGGCATTGGCTCCATCGATGCCGGCGACGACGATGACGACTTTACCTCTGACGATGACTTCTCTGGCGACGATGACGCTCTTGACGGCGAGGACGACGAGGAGTCCGAGGCCGCCAACGAGGCCAAGGAGATCAAGGAGGCCCTGCGCTCGGTGCCCAAGGCCAAGGTATCCAAGCCCAAGCGCTCGAGCCGCGCCCGGGCGCGCCGCCAGGACACCTCCACCGTCATGCTCACGGGTGACCCGGTGCGCATGTACCTCAAGGAGATTGGCAAGGTCGACCTGCTCACCGCCGACGAGGAGGTCCATCTGGCCATGAAGATCGAGGCCGGCACCGAGGCCTCCGAGAAGCTCGAGGCCGCCGAGAACGGCGAGATTGAGCTCACGCGTGCCGAGCAGCGCCGCCTCATGCGCATCGAGCAGGTGGGCCTCGACGCCAAGCAGCAGCTCATCTCCGCGAACCTGCGTCTGGTGGTCTCCATCGCCAAGCGCTACGTGGGTCGCGGCATGCTGTTCCTCGACCTTATCCAGGAGGGCAACCTCGGCCTCATCCGCGCGGTCGAGAAGTTCGACTACACCAAGGGCTTCAAGTTCTCCACGTACGCCACGTGGTGGATTCGCCAGGCCATCACCCGCGCCATTGCCGACCAGGCACGCACCATCCGCATCCCGGTGCACATGGTCGAGACCATCAACAAGCTCATCCGCGTGCAGCGCCAGCTGCTGCAGGACCTTGGCCGCGACCCCACCCCGGAGGAGATTGGTGCCGAGATGGGCATGTCGCCCGACCGCGTGCGCGAGATCCAGAAGATCAGTCAGGAGCCCGTCTCGCTGGAGACGCCTATCGGCGAGGAGGAGGACTCCCAGCTGGGCGACTTCATCGAGGACTCCACGGCTGTGGCGCCGCCCGAGGCTGCGAGCGACTCCATGCTCCGCGAACAGCTTGACCAGGTGCTGGACGGCCTTGCCGACCGCGAGCGCAAGGTCATCAAGTTCCGCTTTGGCCTTGAGGACGGGCACCCCCGCACGCTCGAGGAAGTTGGCCGCGAGTTTGGCGTGACGCGCGAGCGCATCCGCCAGATCGAGTCCAAGACGCTGGCCAAGCTGCGCCACCCCAGCCGCTCCGGCAGGCTCAAGGACTACATGGAGGAATAGCGCCTCTCGCGTTTGCGCTGGTAGATGTATGTACGGGCCGTCCCTTGGGCGGCCCGTTTTCTGTTTGGTGGCTGTGCGCTGTTACAGTCGCCGGAAGGTCTCTTTTGGCGACATCTGTGACAAAACTAAAGCTCCGGCGACAAATAGTCGCCGGAAGGCCCAGTTTGGCGACAAAGTCATTCAAAAGGGCCTCTCCGGCGGCATGTCACCCGCGCGCGAACGTGAGCGTCTCCGCGTCACAGCGGCTCCGGTCCAAACGGTACCCTCGTTCCGAGAACCCCTCGAGCTGCTCGACCTTTTCGACGCCCTGTTCGGCGCACCACCGTACAAACGCCCCGCGCGCGGCCTTCGCCTCGGTTGCGCGCTGGACAACGCGACCGTCAGAGGCGCGAACCTCCCCAAAAACGCAGGTCACCACAGGTGCGCCCATGCGCTGTGCCCAAGGGGCCACGGCCTTTGCGTACTCCTGCGAGGCAACGTTCACGATTACGTCCGCGCCGGCGCCGAGGATGGCGTCTAGAAGCCGCCCTCCCCAGAACTCGTAGAGGTCGCGGGACTCCCCAACGGCAAGCTTTGCCTGCATCTCCAGGCGATATGGGACTACGCCGTCAAATGGGCGCAGAACCCCGTACATCCCGGAAATGATGCGCA
Source organism: Tractidigestivibacter montrealensis (assembly GCF_024741235.1). Taxonomy (GTDB): domain Bacteria; phylum Actinomycetota; class Coriobacteriia; order Coriobacteriales; family Atopobiaceae; genus Tractidigestivibacter; species Tractidigestivibacter montrealensis. Next base: position 344,275 of record NZ_JANSKA010000002.1, read on the forward strand.
GGTGCGACGAGAGCCACATCAGCTCCTTCTCGGTCATGACCTGCGGGGCAAGGTGCTGGTACTGTATGCCCACATACGTGAGGACGGCGGGGGAGAGCAGCCGCGGGTCTCTCGCCATATCCTCTGGCATGGTGGCAACCCGGTCCCAGTTGGGCCGCGCGAGCGCGTCGCTGCAGCGCCAGAGGTCGCGCGCCTGCTCGTAGCCAAGCGAGCGGAGCGTCCTGGCAAGAAGCTGCGCGTCGGCGAGAAACTCCGGACGCGCTTCCGCGAAGGGCGGGCCCTCGACTACGTCCATCCGCTTCGCCGGCGATATTACGAGCATCAATGCCATGCTGCCGCCTTTCTCACATGTCAAAAACGTCCTGCACAACGAGACACCCAAGCACAAGGCGATGCATGGGCCTCTTCCGATTGTGCGAGAAATCAGACCAGCCCGATGCAGCAACCTAGACTTTTATGTAACAAAGACGGATTCGATGAGGTCGGCCGGGCGGCGAACGCGCAATCTTTACAGCGCTTCTCGGGCGCGTCGCTTCTGGGGGCTCCGCTTCCCGGGGCGCGCCGCTTCCCGCTGGGTGCCCGGGGGCAATGTCGCACGGCTTATATCACACGGCTTGCAGAGGGGTGAACCATGTTCAGACAGATGAGGCGCTTCAAGCAGCAGCTTTCCCAGGAGGAGTGCGAGCAGATCCTGCTCGCCGAGCGTCGCGGGGTCATCGCGGTTCACGGCGAGGACGGCTACCCGTATGGCGTCCCCATGGATTACCTGTATGAGCAGGGGAGGATTTACTTCCACGGCGCCAAGGAAGGTCACAAGCTCGACGCGATCAAGGCTGACAATCGCGTGTCGTTCACTGTTGTCGACCAGGGCGTGCAGGTCGAGGGCAAGCAGGGTCCCGACGTGAGGAGTGTCATCGTCTTTGGGCGCGTCACGCTTATGGAGACGACCTCGGAGGCCCTCGAGATTGCCTGCCGCCTAGGTGAGAAGTACGACCCCGCGGACTTTGTTGCCGACGAGCTTGTCCGCACCGAGAAGCGCCTGCAGATGCTCGAGCTTGTCGTGGACCACATGACCGGCAAGCGCGTGAACGAGTCGTAGGCGAGCCTTTCTCGCACGTCGCGCGGGTGCACGAGTGCACGGCTGAACGGCAGGGCAAAGCAAGCAGGGAGTGAACGTGGTACTAGCTGGAGCCCTCATTAACGGTCTCGAGGCAGCGGTTGGAGGTATTCTCGGCCTTCTCTTCAAGAGGCGAGTCTCCGAGCGCCTTGGGGACTTTCTCCTCAAGGGACGGGGGCTCGCCGTGGTTCTGGTGGCCGTCCAGGGCATGATGCGCGGCGGCAACGTTGCCATTGTCACGCTGTCGCTGGCGCTTGGCTCTGTGATTGGCCTGGGGATCGACATCGACGCGCGGATCCGCTCGTTGGGCGACTGGGCCCAGCGGCGCCTCAACCAGGCGTTTGCTGGTTCAAAACGTCTGGGAAACCTGGTGGGGTCGTTTCTCACCGACCCCGTGGTCACCGAGGTCGCCATCACCGGCTCCACGCTGCTGCTCGCCGTTGGCACAAACCTTCTCGGCGTGACCGACATCAGGGTGGCCAACCTCATCCCCGCGGCGTTTGCCCCCATTCTTCTGGTTCCCGTTGCGACGGCGCTTGGCCTGATGTAGCAGCCGGGGCGACCGCGGGAGCGCCGGGTGCTCGGGTGCTTGTTACCGGCCCGGCTTGTGCCCGAGGTTCCAACAGGGCAAACGCCGCAGCACCGCACCGCCCCAGTAACAACAGGCCTCTCTCATGGGGACGCCCCTCATGCCCTGTTACCGGCCCGGCTGTTGCATGATGGACGCAAGGGATGCCGATAAACTCTGTGCCAAAGGCCGTTCGAGAAAATCAAGGCCCCCCGGTTGAACCACAGGGCCCGGAGCGAGAAAGGACAAGCGCATGGCGAGAGAAACGATGCTTCCGCAGGTCACGGTTGTCGACGTAACCGAGTCGACCAACGACGACGCCAGGCGCCTTGGCCGCGAGGGGGCGCCGCATGGCTCGGCCGTCGCCGCGCGCAGGCAGACCCTGGGCCGTGGGCGCCGTGGTCACGTGTGGGTCTCGCCAAAGGGCGGCCTTTACTTCTCTGCGCTCGTGTGCCCGCAGGCCCCGCGCGCGTACTTCTCGGCAATTCCTGCGGCATGCGGGCTGGGCGTCCTGGACGCATGCCGTGCGCTTGGCGCCCGGGGTGTTGCCCACGCACAAGCGCCTGCCCGATAGGTTCCAGAGGGCCGAGTTCCTGCTCGACCACGGCTTTGTGGACATGGTCGTCGCACGCGCCGAGCTGCCGTCGACTCTGGCCTACCTGCTCTTTCTTCACGACCGTGCGGCGCTTGGCTGCACGCTCGTCTCGATGCACTACCAGGTGGACGGCGCCCGCCGCGTCGAGGTCTACGAGGGCGAGTTTGGGCGTTTCCCCAGATAACGGCAACGACTCCTCGTCGTGCCGGTAACAACAGAACTGAAGCGGCAGCGTGTTGTTACCGGCACGTGGCGTCTCGCTAGACCTTATCTGCGAAAACGCTCGCGAGCAATGTCGGGCCGGTAACAACGGCCGGTAACAACGAGAACGTGCACGGGCGTGCGAGCACGCGCGTCAGGCAGCGTACGAGCAGCCCCATCCCAGTCTGCAGCGCTACCCCAGCTCGCGGATGAGGTACTCCGCAAAGCGCCGCGCCGCCAACGGCAGCGTGGCCGAGTTTCTCCACCCCAGCGTGATCGTGCGCCTGGGCTCCTCGCGTATGGGCCGCACTACCACGCCGGACTCAAACCCCACGAGCATCATCTCGTAGAGGATCGTGACGCCCAGCCCCTGCCGCACCATGGCGAGAATCGAGTAGTCGTCCGTGACCTCGTAGCACACGTGAGGCGAGAGACCCGCCTGCTCGAAGGCGTGCAGCGTCACGGACTCGCGCCCCTCGTCCAGCAGGATGAATGGCTGCGTGGCCAGGTCGGCCAGCGTGAGCTCGTCCTTCTCGGCAAGCGGGTTTTCGGGAGGCACCACGGCCATCATGCGGTCGGGGCCAAACGAGTGGGACTCCAGACCCGCGGACTCGGCGCCCGCAAGGTTGGTGAACCCCAGGTCGCACTCGCCGTTGCGCACCCACTCCGCAATCGAGGTGTACTCGCTCTGCCGCAGGTTGAAGCGCACAGAGGGGTACAGCCGCCTGAAGTCGAGCATGGGGCGGGGGAGAAGGTTCCTGCTCACGCTGGTGAAGGTGCCAATCGTGATGGTGGCACGCCCCAGGCCCTGGACCTCGCGCTGCTTCTCTGCAAGCGCCCGCTCGTCGCTTGCGATGGCCTGCAGGTAGGGCATGAACTGCTCGCCGTCCTTGGTGAGCGTGACCCCGTCGCGGCTGCGTTCCACAAGCGTGCACCCAAGTTCGCGCTCCAGCGCTTTGACCGTCTGTGAAACGGCGCTCTGGGTGTAGCCAATGCGGTTGGCTGCCTTGGTGAAGCTGCCCTCCCCGACAACGTCGACAAAGACTGCGTAGCGAGAGTAGCGTGCCTGTGCGTCCGGCTGCTGAGGTATTTGTGGCCCTTTCTATGGTGCTTCCCTGGTATCAACGAATTAGCATAGCTGCTCTAATAATAAGAATCATTCTTTTTACTAATAACTGAATCTGTTGCTTAATGTGCTCGGGACGCTTTGAGCGGAGAAGTCCAAGCAGGTTTTGGCGGGTGATTCTTATGGAGATCGCAGAGACGAGAAATGCGTTTGCGACGGGTGCGCTTGCGGATGGCGAGCGTCGAGCCCACCGTGAGATGGGGCTTCTCGCCCGCCATGGCGAGGCGCTGCGCGAGGGCATTCGCGACGGTGTGCCCATCGCGCTGGGCTACCTAGCGGTCTCGTTCTCTCTGGGTATTGCCGCTCGTAAGGTGGGTCTTGACGCTGTGCAGGCCTTCTTCGCGAGCCTCTTCAATAACGCGTCGGCGGGGGAGTACGCCGGCTTTGCCGTGATTGGCGCAGGCGGGTCGCTTCTCGAGATGGCCGTGGTGATGCTTGTGGCCAATGCCCGCTACCTGCTCATGAGCTGCTCGATGGCGCAGCGTTTCTCGCCAAAGACGCCGCTCATCCATCGTGTGCTGGTTGGTTTTGACCTCACCGACGAGCTCTTTGGCATCGCGATCGCGCGGCAGGGCGTGGCCGACCCCACTACAGCTACGGCGCCATGGTGGTGGCCCTTCCTGGCTGGGCGTTTGGTGGCATGGCCGGGGTGATTGCCGGCAGCGTGCTTCCCGAGCGCGTCGTGAGCGCGCTTTCCGTGGCGCTCTTTGGGATGTTTCTTGCAATCATCACTTCGCCGGTGCGCAAGAGCCGCGTGATTGCGGGGCTGGTGCTGGCCGGCTTTGCTACCAGCGCTTTGTTTGCATGGGCACCACTGTTCCCGGGAGTCTCCGAGGGCACGCGCACCAGCATTCTCACCGTGGCGCTCTCGGCGCTTGCGGTGCCTGCTCCAGAGGGGGACGCCTGCCGTGCAGCCTAGCATCGTTGCCTATCTTGTGGTGATGTCGGCGGTCACGCTGGGGCGAAGATCTTGCCGCTCACGCTCATCCGGCGGCCGATCACCAACCGGTTCCTGCGGTCGTTTCTCTACTACGTGCCGTACGTGACGCTTGCTGTGATGACCTTCCCGGCAATCCTCTCTGCGACGGATTCGCCGCTTGCTGGTGCGACGGCGCTGGTCGTAGGCATTGTGGCCGCGTGGCTTGGGGCGAGCCTCCCGCAGGTTGCGGCTGGATGCTGCGGCGTTGTGTTTGTGCTGGAGCTGCTGCTTGCGTAGGTGCGTCCGGGTCTGGCCCCGGCGTCAACTTCCGCAGGTGCTGCTGAGAACAAATTCGACATTTTCCCGCCCCAGGCGGCTCATTTCTGTCGAAATAGTTCTCGTCTGCACCGCGAGCGCCGCGAGCCCGGTTTGCCCGCGAGCCCGGCTCGCCCGCGTACGCCCGGCGAGCAGCGTCGCCCCGGGCTCGGCCCCCCACCTTCGAGCATATGTGGCCGTTTTGCTCAGCCCGCAGCCGACGGCTCGTCAACCCGCGCAATCCCCCATACTAGGGAATTTGCAAACGAGAAGAACAAGGGCGGCCGCAAGGCTCGAAGGGCTGGTAGTACCGTGGGTTCACGCAGCAAGATGAAGGAGAACGACGACAAGGTCACGCGCGGCCAGTGGCTGGCGCTGGCTGGTCTGGCGGTTTCGGCTTTTATCTTCAACACGTCCGAGTTCATCCCCATCGGGCTTCTCAGCGACATCGGGCAGACCTTCTCGCTCACCGAGGCCCAAACGGGCATCATGATCTCGGTGTACGCATGGGGCGTCATGCTCCTCTCGCTGCCGCTCATGGTATTCGCATCCCGCTTCGACTTCCGAAGACTCCTCCTGGGACTTGTTACCATCTTTGCGACGGGGCAGTTCCTCTCGGCTATTGCCCCCACCTACCTGCTGCTCATTTGCTCTCGACTGGTGGTCGCCACGGCGCACGCGGTCTTCTGGTCCATCGTTATGGTGGTCGCGGCCCGCGTGGTGAGCCCGCGCCACTCGTCCACGGCGATGGGCATCGTGGCCACGGGCAGCTCCATCGCGCAGATCTTTGGGATGCCGCTGGGCCGCGCGATTGGACTTGCCTTGGGGTGGCGCATGACCTTCGCCGTGGTGGGGCTGGTGGCAGTTGCCAGCTTTGCGTACCTTGCGGTTGTCTTTCCGCCGATCAGTGCCGGCGAGAGGTTCACGCTGGACAAGCTTCCCGAGCTCTTCCGCAATGGGCCGCTGGTCACGCTGTATGTGGCCATCGTGTTTCTCGCCACGGGGCAGTACGTGGCCTACAGCTACGTCGAGCCGTTCCTCTCGCAGACCGTCGCCCTGAGCGCGGAGGGCGTGACGGCGGCACTGGTTGTGATTGGCGCCGCCGGCTTGCTGGGTAGCTATCTCTTCTCGCGCTTCTACGACGGTCACAAGAAGAGCTTCATCGCAGCGTCGCTGGTGGGGGAGACGCTTGCCCTACTGGCGCTGCTGCCTGCGGCGACCTCGCTGGCCGCCACCGTTGTCGTGCTTGTGGTGTGGGGTGTGTGCGAGATGGGCTTCTGCGTGGCTCTGCAGTCGATTCTCATCCACATTACCGAGAAGGACCAGGCGTCGGTGGCGATGTCAATCTACTCTGGGCTCTTTAACCTGGGCATTGGTGCGGGGTCGGCTATTGGCGGCGCTACGGTGACGCAGCTGGGCGTGGGTGCCGTTGGTCTTGTGGGCGGCGCGATTGCCGCCGTGGGAACCGTGGTTACCGTTGGCGTGATGTTTGCGCTCATGCGGCGTGCTGGCCTGCGCGCGTAGGCGATGCGTGCGTTGTGGCACTTGCGGCGCCGTTTGGCGACGTATTTCTCGGCGCAATTACGCACGTCTGAAGGCGAGAACGACAAAAGCCCAGCAATCCACAAACCTTAATCGCAGTCGTGCGTAATTCGGCTACGAGAGGAGCGCCGGCCTAGCAAGGCTCAGCGATGCTCTCTCCACTCGCTCTCGAGGATTGACATCAGGATGTCGTCGCCGTAGCTGCCAGTCGCTGAGTCAATGACGGCGTCCCTCAATGCGCCTTCACGAACGAACCCCGCTTTCTCATACGCACGAATTGCGCGAGGATTGAAGCTGAAGACGTCAAGGGAAAGCCGGTGCAGACCGATCTCGCGGAAAGCAAAGTCGACAGTCTGCTCGATTGCCCAAGAACCGATTCCGCATCCTAGTGAACTTGTATCAAATATTGCGATACGGAAATTGGCGGAGCGGAGCTTGGAATCGATTTCGTTGATGACGGATTCGCCGATGATGCGGGACGTGGGATCGAGAAGCAGAAAGTCACGTCTGGTTTCGTCGTCGATGTTGGCGAGAAAGAACGAGACAGCCTCGTCGCAATCGTAGTGCAGAGCGCTACCCGTAAGTCGAGCAACTTCGGGATCGACCTGGTCGAAGAGCCGTGCGTAGTTTTGCGAATCCTCGGGTAGGGAAGGGCGCAGGATGTAGCCGGAGTCGTTGCGACAAATCATCTCGTGGTCTCTCGAAGTTACCGAAGTGCAGTTGCGTGGTGCATTGAAAACAAAGACCCGCCAGTTGAGCTTCTGCGAGAGGCCGGCGGGTTTACTGGAGACAAGTGTACATGACTGGCGGAGAGGCCTACCAACAGAAAAGGCCGCACGGGAAATCCCATGCGGCCTGCTCTTCTCTGGTCGGGTGGACTGGATTCGAACCAGCGACCCCTTGACCCCCAGTCAAGTGCGCTACCAAGCTGCGCCACCACCCGTTTGTGCGAACCACCGTCCGCGCAAGTAAGAACTTTAACACGGAGTCATCGAGGCTTCAACCACAAATTTCGGAAACAAGGATTTGCTCGGATACTCTGAAGAATCTGCCTGAATCAGCGAGCATCCCTTGGGAATCAATGAGAAGAACCGCGTTACGAGTAAACGATGCGCTACAGAGTTCACAATGATGAGCACGTGGGGGCCGTCTGGTTTGGCGGAGAGGCCCGCCACCTGGCCCTTGGAGCAGGGGGCTCGGCGGAGGCCCGGCGCAGGGCCTCGTACCCCTCGTCGGATACGCGGGCGTTCAGGCGGTTCGGCTTGGCGTCTCGGCTCAGCTCGGTCACCCCCCAGGGGGGCGGTATCACTTGCAGAGCAAAAGGATGGTCGAACGTCACGGCAGCGGAGACGCATCCGTTGCACTGGCTCAAGTCTGTGCCATCAGGGTGCCCCCGCAGCCAGATCGTCTACGCCGTCCGCCGTGTCCATCCTGGCCACCGTAGGTGTGCAGGATGGGCTACTTGCTGTCCCTAGAGTTCGATTAACCAAGCAGGTTGGTCATGACCAGCCCGTGTTCGGCCTACGTGCATTTGACACTCCCCTGCTTACGCTGATGAAGGGTGATGAGATTATCGAGGGAAGCAAAGAACGCGGCCACTACTTGCTGCTCTTTGCGCGATTTGGGAATCGTAACAACGAATGGCTCAATATGTTTGTTGTTAATTTGAGGAATTGTTGACGCATCCGCAATCCTAGATAGGCCGATCGTTCCGATTAGCTCGTACAGAAACTCTCCGTCAATTCCTGTGGGAGCTAAAGCCATCATGTTGGTATCCATATATGCTGACACACCAGTTATCCTGGTCTTATTAGTCATAATGGCCGCGCCTCGCTTGGCAAAGATTGTACTTCCCGACGGTATCAATGCCATGCATGATGAGTGTGCGATAGTCGTTTGTGTCGAAGTCAGCACCCTTTGAGAATGATTGAGATCATCAACTTTGATGTATGGTTGGCCGCCCTGATTAAACAGAGACGGTGCCATTCCTGATGCGATTGAGACTAGTTCTCCCAACTTACGCTGTTCCCAAGCATTAGTACAGAGGCTAGAATAACGTCGTATGTAATGCATCTTGCGTTCTATGGAGGGCGCTCATGAAGTACTCGGAACTCGTTGACTCCGGTGCCACGCCTACGGAGATCCAAGGCTTCCTCACTGACTCGGAGAGTGTCTCGGTAACGCTCAGAATGCCGCGCAGCCTTCGGGACTCTGCCAAGGAGGCTGCGAGCCTCTCCGGGATGAGCCTGGCCTCCTACGTCAAGATGTGCCTCATCGACCGCCTGTCGGGAGCCGACCGTAAATAATCGAGCTCACCACGATGACCGTCCGGCTTATAGGCAGCGATCCGGACGGAATTAGGATCTGCCACGTCGAGGGAGAGTCGCTCACGACCGTGGTCGTTCCCCGAGAGTTGCTCTCGGAGGCGAAGAGGCTACCAGACATCCCGAAGAGGGGCATCTACTACCTCCTGGACGAGGACCACGGGGTCATCGGACGCGTCTACGCAGGGCAGACCACCCAAGGGCTGGCCCGGCTGGACTCCCACAAGTCCAGGAAGGAGTTCTGGAACAAAGCTGTCATGTTCCTGGACGACGAGTCGAACATGGATAGGGACGTCCTGGACGCGCTCGAGGCGGACGCGATCGGCTACGTCCGGACGCACGGCTCTTACGAGACCGACAACCTCGAGACACCGCAGCCCTACGTGAGCCCGTACAAGGAGCAGACCGTAAAGCGCCTGCACAAGAGCATCCTCTTCCGGATGGCCGTCCTCGGCTATGTCTGTATTCGCTAACGTAGGAGTCGACGGAACGCTCAGCAGGTTTTCGACACTTCGCTCATGGGCANTGTATTCGCTAACGTAGGAGTCGACGGAACGCTCAGCAGGTTTTCGACACTTCGCTCATGGGCATGCTGACCACCCCCGCAAGGGGCAGACTTTGTCGTGCATCGGTTGCGACAAGGGAGGCCCAGAAGGAATGATCAGCATGGACAGAGTCGATTCTATACGAAAGATGTACCGCAGGGGCGAGCCCGTGGCGGCCATCGCCCGCGAGCTGGGCGTGTCGCGCGACACGGTCTACAAGTACGCGAGGATGGAGGACCTCTCGCCGGAGCCACCCAAGGCGAGGAAGAGTAGGCCCTCGAAGATGGACAGGTGGGCGCCGCTCGTGGACCAGTGGCTCACCGACGACTTCAGGGAGAACAGGAAGCAGAGGCACACGGCGCACCGGGTCTGGCGCCGGCTCGTCGACGAGTGCGGCGCCGACGTCTCCGAGCAGACCGTCAGGCGCTATGTGAGGGAGGCGAGGCTCCGCCTAGGGGGTGGCCCGGACTGCTTCCTCGACCTCGACTGGCCCGCGGGGGTCGCGCAGGTCGACTTCGGCCACGCGACGTTCGTCGTGAGGGGCACGAGGCGCGAGATGCCCTACTTCGTCGCGAGCTTCCCCTACTCCAACGTGGGGCTCGCCCAGGTGTTCCCCGGCGAGAACGCGGAGTGCGTGTGCCAGGGCCTCCGGAACGTCTTCGAGTTCGTCGGCGGCGTCCCCACCAGGGTCGTCTTCGACAACGCGACCGGGGTCGGCCGCCGCGTGTGCGACGGGGTCCGCACCACCAAGCTCTTCGAGGCCTGCAGCGCCCACTACGGGTTCGAGTACCGGTTCTGCAACCCCTACTCCGGACACGAGAAGGGGTCCGTGGAGAACAAGGTCGGGACGCAGAGGAGGAACCTCTTCGTCCCGGTCCCGCGGGTGTGGGACGTCGACGGGTACAACGAGAGACTGCTGGAGAGGTCGCGCGACATGTCGCGCAAGGAGCACTACAGGAAGGGGCGGTCCGAGCTCAAGCTGTTCGAGGACGACCTCGCGGCGATGCTGGCGCTCCCGGCGCACCCGTTCGAGTGCGTCGAGTACAGGAGGGCGCGCGCCGACAAGAAGGGCAAAGTCCGCGTCGATGGCAGGCACTGGTACTCGACGTCGCCCGAGTGCGCCGGGCGGGAGATGGTCGTCGGGCTCTGGGCGACGAGGGTCGCGGTGATGGACGGCGACGGCGCCGTCGTCGCCGAGCACGCGCGCGCCTACGGCGACGCGCCCACCGACACCACGGACCCCGCGTCCCAGCTGCCGCTGCTCGCCAACAGGCTCGGCGCCTGGCGGGAGAGCAGGGTCAGGGCCGCGCTGCCGGACGACCTGCGGGAACACATCGACGCTCTCGACCGGAGGGGGCTCGGGGAGGCCGTGAGGTGCATGCGCGACCAGTGCGCGCTGTCGGGGTGGGACGCGACCGTGCGCGCCGCGTCGGTCTCCCTGAGGGCGTCGGGCAGGATAGACCCCTCCGCGGTCGCCCTGGCCGTCTCCCGCGCCGAGACGGGCGAGGTCTCCTACGACGAGGCTGTCGACCTCGCCGAGTACGACCGTCTGACGGGGGTGGTCGCCGATGGGTAGGCCGGCGAGGTCGTCGCTCGACGGGGAGCTGGCGGCGAACGCGAGGAGGCTCTTCATATCGGGCGACGTCGTGAGGGGCTTCCTGGACGGCGCGACGGCCGCGGAGGTCCGCGCGGCCAACAGGCTCCTGTCCGCGGAGCTGGAGAGCCGCGACGTCCACAGGAGGGAGCGCCTCATGCGCAGGGCCAGGTTCCCGCAGGTCAAGTCGTTCGAGGGCTACGACTACTCGCAGGTGGCCTTCCCCGACGGCTACGGGCCGGCCGACCTCGAGTCGCTCTCCTTCCTGGACACCGCCGAGGGCTTCGTGTTCCACGGCAGGACCGGGAGGGGCAAGACCCACCTCGCGACGGCGATGGGCGTACGGGCCGTCTCGATGGGTCGCCCGGTGCGGTTCCACTCGACGGCGCGCCTGGTGATGCAGCTGGAGCGCGCCCGCGCGGACGGCAAGCTCGACGGCGCGCTGAGGGACGCCGCCAACGCCGACCTCGTGATCCTGGACGAGTTCGGCTACGTCCCGATCGACGTCGCCGGGGCGAGGCTGCTCTTCCAGGTGGTGTCGGACTGCTACGAGAGGAGAAGCCTCGTCATCACGACCAACATCGAGTTCGGGAAGTGGGGCACGGTCCTCGGCGACGACAAGCTCGCCGCGGCGATGATCGACCGCGTAGTGCACCACAGCAGGCTGGTCGAGTTCAACGGGACGAGCCACCGCATGGACCAGGCGCTCATGCTCTCTGGTAACGGAAACTAGGGGCGCGGGCATGCCCCGAGCGAAGTGTGGGAAATCGACAGAGCGAACTGTCGACTTTTACTTGACTGAATGCA
>NZ_JANSKA010000003.1 GCF_024741235.1 Tractidigestivibacter montrealensis
GCGAAGTGTGGGAAATCGACAGAGCGAACTGTCGACTTTTACTTGACTGAATGCAGGTTGCGCCAAGGGGTGGGCACATTGTGCCTACCCCGCCCTGGGGTACGCACAATCTGCGTACCTCCCTCGGCGCTGAAATGGGGGTAGCGAATCGCTACCCCCCGCCAAGCCCAAGGGCCTCCGCCAGCCGGAGACCCCCCGCCCTGGGGCGGGGTATCCACTAGACACCCACCGGCATGGGTACCCACTGAACGGGTATCCTGGCTGGCTTGGGGGGTACGCAAGCCAGCCACCCCCACCAAGGGGCACTCGGCAGCTGAGTACCCCATGCCCTAAACGCCGCTTAGCCCATGGTCGATAGCAACGCCCCGCCGATTGCATCATTTGGGCTGAAGGAAACCCACCACCGGCCCCTCCGCTGGGATACAATCGGGGTCGCAGGGGCGCGGACGCCAGATACACCAACCCGCGCCCCCAAGGGCTATGACCCCCTTAGGTGCTTAGGTTTGTAGGGCCGTGCATCTTTGGGGGCTTTTTCGTGGGCGTTCCTCGTAGCCTGGTGCTACGATGTGAGACAGGCGGACGGATTTGGCCCCGTCCCCGAACCCCTGGTCATTCGTGACTGGGAATTCTTCTAAGCCCCTGCCTTACTTGCGCGGGGGCTTCGTTTTTCTCCACGGGGCTGCTTGCGCCTCGCCTACCTGTCTCCGCCGAACGTGAGGAACAGCCCGCCGAGCAGGCGGTGGCTGCTGGGCTTGCGCTCCACGGGTGGCCGCTCGGGCCTCTGGTACCTTGCGCCCTTGGCCTCGGCCAGCTCGCGGGCAACGTTCTCCTGGACCTCCTTCCAGCGCTTTTCTGCCTTGGCCTTGGCCTCGGGGGACTCGTAGCTCACGTAGTTGTAGAACGCGTCCAGGACCTCGCGGAACCCCTTGTCCCCGCCGTGCAGCTGCCGCATCCCGCGCACCCTGGCGAGCTGGCGCTCAAGCTCGGCCTGGTCCTCCCACGGGTCGAGCGGGTAGTCGTGCTCCTCGACGGAGAGGACGTGCCAGGAGCTCCCTGCCGTCCGAGAACGCGCTCCAGGTCGACTCGTCGTTCCCGAACACGGGCATGCTGCCCTTGCGCGGCTTGGCCTGCTGGTAGCTCTCCCTCATGCTCCTGCTCGCCATGGTGGCCTCCGTTCCGTGTGGCCCGGGGCAGCAGCAGCCGTTGCCCAGGCCGTCGTTTGCCCAGATTGTACCCGCAGCCTACAGCCGACCAATCCACTTGCGCGACGTCTGCAGCCGTTCGGTTTGGCCCTGGCCAGCATCACCGTCACTCACCCCAACGGAGCCTCTCGCCTAGGCATCAATTGAGCCCAACCAGGCGCGCCCTTATCATGAACGTGAACATACATGCCGGTAGGCAAGGACGGTCATGGATGGACCGAGTGCCGCAGTGCTGGTTGCGGTGCGTAGGCGGGCGATACGATTGGAGCAAGGTATGGACACCAACTCGTGCGTACACCACATGCTTGACAAGGCCGGTCTGTCTCCGAATGCCGCATGCCAATCGATGGGGAGAGCAAACGGCTATGTGGACCAGTCCCTCAAGCGCAGGGGCGGCATAGGCGCACCGACGCTGGCGGAGATAGCCCAGGCGTGCGGTTACGAGCTACAGCTCGTAGGGCGAGGAGAGACGCTACGCATAGATCCAGCACCCGCGAGCGAAGCCGAGAACACGCAGAAGACGCCACGCAAAGGCAGCTTTCCACTCTTTGGCAATCCAAGCGTCACATGGGATCCGTTCAGAGATGGCCAGGAGCTCCTGGCAATTACGGAGCCATACGAATCCCCCACGTTCTACCACGTCGGGCAGCACGAGGACGGTTCCTGGCACGTCCTCTCCGTCGAGAAACACGACTATGCACAAGAGGGAGAAGAGTCGCTTGAGGCGCAGCTAGCGCGAGTCAGAAAGATGCGCAGGCTCCAACCGGGAGACAAGGGACGCGGAGAGGTCATAGACTCCCTGCTTCACTACGTCTACGACGAGTCCCCCGAGGCAAAAGCAAAGGCCGAGGAGCGCTGGAAGAGGAACCAGGCCGAGGCGGTGCGCATCCTCGCCGAGGCCAAGAACGCAAAGTACAAGAAGCCCGAGAGGCCACCCGTCGAGCGCAAGCCCAGCAAGAAGGGGCCCAAGTTCTTCACGGGGCTCTTCATCACGTTCGGGGGAGACAAGTAACGCCCGCAAAACCTTGCCCTACGTACTTCTCGCCAAAACGACCCGCGACGCACAGGCGCCGCGGGCCGCAACATTGTCGTTCGGCGGCAAACTTGGAACTGACCGTCTTCCCTACTCCGCCAGCTTCGCCACAATAGCAGCGGAAAGGGCATCGATCTGCTCAAGCGCGCCCTCGTCCACCGCGGAAGTCACATGCACCTCGGGGTCGAGCACCTCCATGCCCTTCATGCGCTGGATGGCGTCGAGCATGAGCGAGCCCGCCTGCGGCGCCCACGAGCCGTTGTAGATAACGCCGACGGTGCGGTTCTTCATCGCGTGGGCGTTGAGGTCCTCGAGAAGCTCGCGCATGCCGTCGAAGATGCCCATGTTGTACGTGGCAGAGGCAAAGACCAGCACCGGCGAGCGGAAGGACTGCGAGACCATCTCGGAAACAGGGGTCTTGGAGACGTCGTAGACGCGAACGTCGTGCACGCCCGCCTCGGCAAGCTTGGTCGAGAGGATGTCCGCCGCGTTGGCGGTACCGCCGTAGATGGAGCCGTAGAAGATGGCAACGGACTTGTCCTCGGGCTCGTAGGCGGCCCACTTCTGGTAGCGGGAGAGAATCTGGTCAAAGTCGCGGCGCCAGATGTGCGCGTGCAGCGGCGCGATCTCCTTGATGTCCAGCTTGGAGGCCTTCTTAAGCAGCGACGTCACCTGCAGGCCGTACTTGCCCACGATGTTCGTGTAGTAGCGGCGCGCCTCGTCCGCCCAGTCGCGCTCCCAGTCGACCTCGTCGGCAAAGATGGCGCCACCGGTGGCGCCAAACGCACCAAAGGCGTCTGCCGAGAAGAGCGTGCCCGTGAGCTGGTCAAAGCTCACCATGACCTCCGGCCAGTGGACCATGGGGGCGAGGACAAACTGCAGCGTGTGGCGGCCAAGCGAGAGGGTGTCGCCCTCCTTGACCTTGATGGCGTGCGGCGTGGGGTCAAAGCCATGGAACTGGCGGACAAGGTCGAAGGCCTTGGAGGTGCCGACGAGCTTGAGGTTGGGCCACCTGCGGACAAGGTCGGGGATGACGGCGCAGTGGTCGGGCTCCATGTGGTCAATCACCAGGTAGTCCAGGGGACGGCCGTCCAGGACGTGGGCAAGGTTCTCCTCGAACTGGCGCGAGACGGCCTCATCCACGCCGTCGAGCAGGCAGGTCTTCTCGTCCATGATGAGGTAGTTGTTGTATGACATGCCGTTTGGCACGGGATAGGTGTTCTCGAACAGCTGAATCCTGCGATCAGACGCACCCAGCCACCAGGTGTCCTCGCAAATCACGCGCACGTTGTACATTGCTCTCCCTTCGCCCGCCTCCGGGCTGCGCGGGCGGCGCTTTGCCACCCGACTACCACGTCCACACCAAACGCCCCGCGCGACACGCCGGGGCGTTTGGCAAGCGCTTTCATAGACCGCTCTGATGATATTCGATTCCACGAAGCTGCGCGCCGGGGGAGCCGAGAGAACCGCAAAGTCGTACGAGGGCGAGGCCGTTCGTTGGGTTCCGGAACCTGCATGGGCGCGAAGTCTCGAGCTGCGGCTCAGCGGTCGCCGACGCTAAAACGCACCGCCACCGCCGCCGCCGCCAAAGCCGCCGCCTCCACCGGAGGAGAAGCCACCTCCCCCACCGCTGCCACTGGCGTCGACCGAGTTGGCGATTGCCGCCACAGAGGCGTCGTGAATGGCACCGCTGAAGACATCCGCGGGAGAGCCCATGCCCGAGTGGTCAACGTAGTACCAGTAGTAAGCCGGAATGAAGTCCGGATCGTCGATGAGCTCCGGCATGGCAACCTTGAGCTGCTCGATGACCTTGTCCGCAACGCCGAGCGCCACCGCCATCACCAGCAGGCGGTTCCAGAGGATGACGTCGCTCGGCACCGCCTCGTCCAGGCGGGTGAACTCCTGGAGCCAGCGCTTGAGGGCCAGGACCTTGGCCTTTGTCTCGACCCCCTCGACGCTAATGTCCTTGAAGAACCTGTCGCTGAGCAGGAACAGCGAAATACCGCCGCTTGCGCCGCAGACCGCGGTGACGCCAAGTGCGAGAAGGATGTCGGCCTCGAACATGATGCCAACAACGAACAGTTCCAGGAATGCCGCAAGGATGGAGAACGCACCAAGCCCAACGGCAAGCCCGTGGCCCGTCCCCTTGAGAGAGCCGTTGCCCGCGAAGCGCTTGAGGTACTCAACCCTGATCGAGGACTGCCAGGACTCGTAGGCGTCCGAATACGCCTCTGGCGAGGACTTTGCGTACTTCTTGATGGCCGAGAAGTACAAGGCGGGCTCGCTTCCGGTGTACGAGGGGTCGTTAGGCGCCTGTATCCTGCGCGCAACGCGGTGGAAGAGGAATTCCACGGCAGCCTCGTCCGCGCGCCTGGCGGACTTGCACTCCGCGGGCGTGCCAAAGGTCCCCTGGGGGATTGGCCCCACAATCGACGCCCGGTAGTCATCGAACTGCTTGGAGCCGAGCATCTTCTTCTTGCTCACCTTGACCTTGTCAAGCTGCACGGCGTGCTCATCGGTAAGGCGCATGAGCGAGGCGGTGAGGCCATCGGGGCCAGGGTCCTCGCCGGTGGCGAGCATGGCGAGAACAACTGGGTGGTCGCCCGTGGGCACGTCGCGGAAGTACTTGTCGTCAAACTGCGCAGTGTGCGAGGCCTTGTAGCGACGCCTTGCGATGACGGTTGCAACGATAGCCGCCACGGCAACGGCCAGGCAGACCCCTGTGACCCCATACACAGCCGCACGTGCCGCGGCGCGACGTGCGTTTGCGTCATCGGCGTTCTTCTGCTCCTCCGCAAGGATGGAACTGAGCACCGTCCCCGAGGTCTCTGGACAATCGGAGATCCAGCTTGCAGGGAAAGTGATGCGCGCCTCGGCGTACTCGCTGGTGCCGACGCCCGGCACGGAATAGACTACGTCGTTCCCGTCGAACGCAAGGCTTGCGTCCAGGGGGCCGTGCCCCCATGCCCGCACGTTGTCGCCACCCACCACGGACTCTCCGCTTGGCACCGGCAGGTGGATGGTGCAGGTAACGTTTTGCGACTCCACGTCCCAGCCGTCAGAGACAAACTTCCAATACAGCTCACCCGTATCCGACCAGCGCGTGGCAATACCATCGGCAAAATAGGACACGTAGAACTGCACCGTTGTGTCACTCTGGGCAGAGTAGAGCTTGATCTGCAGGTAGGAACCCTCGTCCGTGATGGAGTATGTCTCGTTGGCGCCAGAGCTGGACTGCGTAAAGGAGCGGGCGTTGCCGTTCTCGACAATACCGGCATCCAGCACCTGGACGCTCACCGTGCGCCCGTTTGAGCTGTTCTCCCCCTTGGGAATCTCCCAGTAGACGCCATGGAAGTCCCCGCTGAAGTCGAAGGTTCGCACTTCGGTCACGGTAAGACCACCCGACGTGTCCAGCGTCGCGTCTATGTCCGTCTGGTCCATGCTGTAGTCATCCGCATGCGCGGGCGTGACGCCAAGCACAAGAGCAAAGAGCAGGGCCAGGAGCGGAAGCACGAGAAGCGCAGGCCGACGGCGCCGAAGGACGCCGGCGGGGTGCCGGTTACTCATAGAATCCCCCAATGGACGGTTGTGGAAGACCTTGTGGTATCGCGGTCCCAGAATACCAGAGCAGGACTCATGCCTAGGCCCGCACCGGCGTGGCGAAGGCGCCGCAGATGGAGACCGTCCAGCCAAGGGGGACGAGAACCTCTCCCCTCACCTCCCTCCCGGAGAACATCGCGGGGTTGGTGGCCCCCAAATCTATGACGCGCATGCCCTCCTCGCCATCCTGCGCGGGAAGTATCCGAACGTGCGAGCGGGACACGGCACGCGAGCGGAGCACAACGTCGCACGTCTGATCACGACCTATGACCAGGCCCTCATTGGGTATGGGAAGCCTTACCTCCATGGAGGGCGTACGCACCCAGCAGAGCACCTCACGGGAGGACGGCTGGGTTTCTGGGCTTGATGCGGCCATGGCGATTGCCTCATTGCCAACGCCCGAGAGGTCAAGCGTGTCGTCCTCCCAGCCGGACTCGGCAGGGGGCAGCCCCACATCCCAGAGGAACGGCTCGTCTTCCACAAGCCCTGGCAGCGCGGGCTCCTCGGCAACAGAAGCCGACTCCTCCGTCTTGGGCGCAGCTGGGCCAGCCGGTGCCGGAACGTCCCTCGCGGACGGAAACTCGTAGAGGCAGCCGTAGCAGACGCGCATGTCGGCAAAGAGCTCCTCCCCGCAGCGCGGGCACACCTTGGTCGCGTACTCTTTCATGACCCAGCCACCTCCCCCACCGGCTCGGGGAGCGCAGCGCATGGTTGCGCCGATCGCTCCGGCTCAAACAAAAGCGAGGTCACGCGCAGTGTCTCTCCCACAATTGGCCACAGGCAGGGACTTGCCGGGCGCTCGAAGGCGCAGAACGCCGCAGCGTGGGAGAAGACGCGACATGGCGGCAGCGCCCGCTCGGAGGCAAGCACCTCTCCGCGACTGCCCACAAGGGCCACGTCTATGGGATATGCCATCCCGTACGTGTGGATAAAACCGCACCTCATGAGCACCACAGGCTGGGTGGATGGCCCGGTGCCGAGCAGCCCCACGAGCCGCTCGAACCAGGACGAGAGAACCCTGAACCCCAGAGTGGGAGAGTCCTTCTCGACCGCCGGGCTCTCTATTTGGACGAACATCCACCTCATCAGACCACCACCCCCGGACGATACCTATCGATGACAAGCGTCCGCTCGTGCCGCAGCTCAAGCGGCGCGGAATACGTGATGCCCGGAAGCCGAAGCTCCCTGGGCCACGGCCTAAACACCAACGTGCAGGTGTAGCGCGTGAGAAGAGGCGCCACAGAGAGCAGACTCTCGCCCTCCCCAGCCGAGACGCGCTCTGTCCTCACCTCGACATCGCAGGAACCCTCACGGCCAAGCGCCGCGCGAATCGCATCCTCGACCGCAGCAACGGATGCCGTCACGTTCTGCTCGCCTGCGGGAGAGACACCCTCGGCAATGACCTCGTCCAAGCTCAGACGGTCAAAGGCCGCGCAGGCGTCGACGAACTCCATGAGGTTCGCCACGATCAGGGCAACCACGATGACCACGGGCACCAGCACGGCAAGTTCCACGGTCATCTGTCCGGATTGCATCCCCTCGCGCCCGTGGCACCACCGGCGCCAAGCCGCCGCCACCCCAAGGCCACTCATGATGCCTCCAAGAGGTCATCGAGCCTGATGGTAAGGGGTATGGAGATGTCCGTCCCTGGAATGGTGAGCTCCGCCACAGTGATCTCTCCGTAGCCAAGGGAGTCTGCCGCCCAGACGCCCAGGGTCTTTGCCAAGTCGAACGAGCTTGCCCCAGGAGGCAGAGCCTCAATCATCTGCCGCGCCTTGCCGGCCGCGTCATAGCCGGATTGGTCGAGCACACGAGTCCACCCCACCAGCGCGGGCTTCATGAGCCTCATGTCCACGGGTTCGAAGCCACAGGCGGCGATCGTCTCCTTGATCTTGCCACGCAGCCACGAGCCCACCGTCCCGCCAAACACGTTGTCGAGCCTGTCGAGAAAGTCCCCCACCGAGGCAGAGACCGAATCGTACCTTGAGCCATACCCCACGAGCAGGCGCCCCCAGAGCTCGCAGACGCCGTCGAAGGCACCTCCCAGCACCGAGCCCGTTCCCTGGGACGTGACTCCGTCAAAGAAGCTGGCGAGCACGTTGTTCTCGGCAGTCGACTCGTCTGGCGCCAGCGCCGCCGCCGAGACCGCAGACCCTGCGGGAAGCTCTCCCGAGGAGAGAAACGAGGCGGTGAGCTCGGTGGGAACGGTCGTCGCCTCCGTCCTGGAGACCACGGCAACGCAGCCCCAAGCTCCTGGCGGGCAGATGCGCGGCCGCACGACCGAGAGCTGGTCCACGGCGCGCTTGAAAGAGCCGCGCGCGTCCTCTGCCTTGTCGCGTAGGTCCTTCTCGGCATCCGCCTGCTTGTTGCGCGCAGCCTCGTACTCCTTAGACGCCGCCACGACCTCGCGCCAGTAGTGCTCGAAGCCGTTATTCGTCGAGGTCGACGCAGCGGCAACCGCACCCATGGCAGCAAGGTCCATGCCGCATGTCTCGCACCTCTTAACTGCCCCAGCGTCGAGGTCCTGGAGGGACGCGCGTCCCGCCGAGGAGCCCGTTGCGCCCGGACACGCAGTTGACGAGTGGAGCACCGTCCCCGCCTCCTCCCCGGTACAAGGCCAGAGGTCATCGGTGTAGAGGCTCGACGCCTTTGTTTCTTCGACGTTATGCGGAAGGTCTGGCAGGTCGATCTGGACCGTACCGTCCTCATGCTCTGCGTAGGTTCCGTCTCGCACCTGCGCGAGCGCATAGTCGTAGAAGGCGGACCGTGCCGCGGAGTTCGTAAGCTCCTCAACCGTAGAGTCGAGCGGCTTCTCCTGCACCGCACGTGTTGCGTAATAGGCACGTGCCCGCAGGAGGGGAACGCCAAACCCCCACCCCTCCGCGCTTGGATAGTGCGGGTTGTTCTCCCTCGCAAGGCCTGCAAGCGTAGTAGCGCGCTCCTCCAGGCAATAAGGGGTCCCACCGCAATCCGCTGTCCACCCACGCAAGCGCGCTTTGTCTGCCAGGGACTTTGCCGCGTCTACCTGCTGGGATAGCTCGCGAAGCTCTTCGGCGTCCTTGTCCATCTCATCCGACGAGATCTCGACGGCAAGGGGCGAGAAGTCCGACTGCGAATCGGCAGGAAACGGGATGGCACAGCCAACGTACGGCAAGCCCTGCGCCCGCGCATTCTCCGCGACGCAGGCGGCGGAGTTGGCAACCACGACCGCGGGCAGGACCTTCTCAAGGCGCCCCAGGCCCTCCGACGCGCTTCTCGCGAAGTCCTGCCGGGCATCGAGGACCTTCCTTCCCGCATCGCAGACGCTTCCTCCAAAGGTCGCAGCGCCCGGTATGCACGAGAGTACCAGCCCCGCCCCAAAGACCGTGACGCCGAGAAGGCCAAGGCTGAGCACGCAGGCATCGAGGACCCGGGCAATGGTAACGTAGGCAGCCACGGAGTTTGCCCCGGCCATCGCTGCTGCATCTGCCACAGGCTGGACCTCGTACGAGCGTGCCATCACCCACTCCGCAGATGCGGCCGCAAAGACGAGCGAGATGCTCACGAGCAGGGCAACCGCCACGGCAACCGTGGTGTACCCGCCCTCGTCGTCCAGGAAGAGCGAGAGGCCAAGGCGCAAGTTGCCCCACCTCGACGCCGTTCCGGACGCTGCTCCATTAGCCCCATGCCGCAATCCAATCACCGTAGTCACCCCCAACCCACTCGGCTCGCACGCTTCGCTCGACCTTGGCCGAGAGAAGCACGCCCTCGCCATCCATCTGTCCAACCAGCCCCGCCGTCACCCCCATCAGCGGTAACGGCCGGGCATGGCCCACAACGCAGACGCGTACGCGATTCCCGTCCTGCTCGACGGAAACGTCCCAGGCGTCGGCTCCTCCCTCGTGGAAGCAGGCAACGTCCGGCACGGCCCCGAGCCTCCGTCTCACGTAGGAGTCGACGAGAGACACCGCCTCGTCGTACGTTGCGGTCGTGGCAAGCCGCGCCCCCTCGGCAGCTGCCCCGCTCATGACCGCACGCGTGTAGAGGAGCATTGCCGGCTGGAGGAGAAGCGCGAGCACAACCATCACCGTGGGGATGAGCACGGCAGCCTCGACCGTTGCCTGTCCCTCCTCGCCTGCGCGGGTTGCCCGCCATCGACTCCGCCCCATCTCAGAATCCCAGGAGGTCCTGGAGCCAGGCGAGCGTCCCGCCCGAGGCCTGGTGCGTTGCCGCATCTGTTGCCATTCGCACGAGGGTCCCGTCACGTGCCGCATGCCATACGAGCCCCAGAGCAGCGACCATTGAGAGGAACGCCACCAGCACCAGCGCATACTCGAGCGTGGACTGCCCGGAGCCCCCGGCTAGCCACCAAGGCCAAGCTCGCCCAGGGATGCCTCCCACTCCGCAGCATCCATGTGCATGACCTTGGTCTCGCTCGTCCCGCCGCCTGCGCTCTGAACTATGCACACGTCGACCCATCCCGATCCCTCCACAACCATGCTCCAGACCCGGCCCGAAAGGTCGAGGTACCCAGACCTCACGAGCACGCAGTCACCTCGCTGCTCGTACTGGCACGCAAGCTCGGTTGCCGCCTCTGGCACGCCGTTGGCAGCAGTGGCCGTGCCGGCATCCTCCTCGCCCGCTGCGGCATCCCCGGACAAGGAAACAGGCTTGCCCTCAATCGCCTCGCCAGGGCTTGTGTTCAAGCGCTCCTCGCCAGTTGCAGCTGCACCCGTGGCGGGCGACGGACCGCCCGTCTGCCAGCGGCCAGAAAGCACTGCCACGCACGCTGCCAGCGCGCAGACAACCACCGCGGTGACAAGAGCAGCGCGTCTTTTTCTCACAGCGAGTTGATGCCGTCCGCTATGGCACTCCACAGCTGCGAGACCCGCTCGCGGAATGCCAGGATGGCTACGATGGCAATCACCACCAGGACCCCAACGAGAATCGCGTACTCCGTGGTGCCCTGCCCGCGATTGTCGCGGAGGGTGCCTGCGGCCACCTTGCGAACCTCTCGACCCATGCTTTCCCATGTCATGTGACGCTCCTTTCCCTCGCACCGCCGTCTACCTTCCAAACGAGGCCGCCGAGGCAAGCAGCGGCCCCAGAATCGCGAGAAGCATGGCCGGCACAACCAGGACGCCCAGGGGAATGAGCATCTTGACCGGCGCCTTCTCGATCTCCTCCTCCACCTGCGCCCGCTGTTCGTCGCGGATGGCCTTCGCCTGCACCTCCAGCGCAGACGCGAGCGGCGAGCCAAAGTCGAGCGACTCTCCCACGACCGTGGCAAAGCGCGCCAACGCGTCAACCCCCAGCTCGCAGGCCATGGCCTCGAGCGCCCCCTCCCTGCTTGTGACGCCCATCCTCCAGCTGAGCATGGCCTCCGAGAACGCCTGTGAGAGCTCCGTCTGATAGCGGTCGCAGTAGAGCGAGAGCGACGCATCAAACGAGAGACCTGCCGAGAGCCCCAGCGTGAGGACGTCGATCAGCGTGGGCATCTCGCGCAGGCAGGCAGTCCTCCTGCGCGCAAGACGTTCTCGCTCCCTCGCCTGGCGTACGGCGGGAATGCCCCGAATCGCCTCTCGCACCTTGGCCACGCATCTTTCGATACCCTCGCCCAATGCCGCACCCTGGGCGTGGCCACCAGTCCCGCTCACCACCAACAGCCCCGCCAGGACCGCGCTGGACGCGCTTGCCGCAATGAGCGCGACGCCAACCATCAGAGCACCGCCCTCATGAGGCGCCTGATGACAAGGACCGCAAACGCGTCGAGCGCGGCCGCCAAGGCAACGGAGCCAAGCCCAACGGGCGAGAGCAGGCCCCGCTGGAAGTCGGGCGAGATGACGGCGAGAAGCGCCACCATGAGAAACGGCAGGCTGCACACGATGCGGGCAGAGAGGCGCACCTGCGCCGTCTTAACCTCAAGCTCCCGCTCGAACTCGCCCTGCCGCTCGACAAGCGAGGCAGACCGCGCGAGCAGATCACGCAGCGGACTCCCCGTGCGATGCGAGATCACGAGCGCCGTGGTGAGAAGCCCCATCCCCGGCGCGTCGAGCGTACGGGAAAGCGACTCAAGCGCGTCCTCGGTCGATACGCCACAGCGAAGCCCCAGCGACGCAGATGCAAAGCCCGCAGAGACCGGCCCATGACCGTGCGACCCCACATACTCGATGGCCTGGGCCAGTGTCTGGCCAGTGCCAAGCGCCACGGAGAGTGTCCGGAACACGCCAGGCATCTCCTGCGAAATATCGTGCACACGACGCCGGTCACGCGAAGAGCGCCACGTGGCCAGGGCAACCCTCTCTACACAGGCAAGAACGAACGCCGAAACAAGCGAGAGGAAAAGCAGACCTCCCACGCAGGTAATCCCCGCACCAGCGACAAGCAGCGCAGCACACGCAGACTCCCTCCTCAAGCCCGGCCTGCCCTCATGCGGGAGCGCGGCAAGGGCATCCGACGCCTGTCTCCAGTCCTCGCTCTCGAGAAGTGCGGCCACCACCTCGCTGCGCCCCAATGACTCAAGGCGCCTGCCTGCCCAGCGCTCGCACGCACGGAGCGCTCGTGACGCCAGGGTCCTGGCCCCACGCTCACCGCTTGCGATGAGTACCCGCACGGCCGCAAACGCGCAGCCGGCAGCCATCAGCAGAAGGAAGACCTCCATCGCTCCACCTCGCCTTCGTCGAGAATCCCGTCGCACACCGCCTGCTCCACAAACGCCGGCTCACGAACGAGCTTCCAGGAGCGCTCTGCCACGTCGAACGAAACGCACTCGGCGAGGTCCACCGACTTTGCCCTGCTCGACCACCCGACCTCGTGCGTCGTAGTGATGTATCGCGCCCCGTCCGGCGCGCGACGCGACATCACGATGAGGTCGAGCGCCGAGGCAATCTGCTCCTCGATGATGTCGGCAGGCAGGTCCATCCCAAAGCGCGCCATGAGCACCAGGCGAAGCACGGCCTCCTCGGCGGTACCGGCATGCAGCGTGGTCATCGAGCCATCGTGCCCCGTTGTCATTGCGGCAAGCATGTCGACGCATTCCTCGCCGCGTACCTCCCCCACCACGATGCGGTCTGGTCGCATGCGCAGAGAGTTCTTGACCAAGTCTCGAATCGTGACCTCGCCGGACCCCTCAATCGAAGCGCCCCTAGCCTCGAGGCTCACTACGTCCGGGTGCGCGTCAAAGCGCAGCTCGGCAGAGTCCTCTATGGTCACGATCCTCTCGCCAGGGTCAATCTCGCACGAGAGCGCGTTTAGGAGCGTGGTCTTGCCCGACCCAGTGCCACCGGCAACGGCTATTCCCCTTCGCGTTCTCACTGCCCAGCGCAGCAGCTGCGCGTACCATTCGGGCAGCGAGCCAAGTTCGACAAGCGCGTCCAGTGACGTGATGCGATTGGAGAATCTTCTGATGGTGACCACCGGCCCACCTATGGCAACTGAGTCCGCCACTGCGTTCACACGGTCGCCGTTGGCAAGCCGCGCGTTCACGATGGGGCAGCTCCTGTCGAGTCTTCGCCCCAGGGGCGCCAGAATCCGATCGATCACGATCATGATCTGCTCGGGCGAGTCGAACACAGCGGGTGCCGAGAAGACCTCTCCTCCGCGCTCGTAGAAGAGCGCATCGCAGCCGTTGATCATAATCTCGGAGACATCCTCGTCCTCAAGAAGCGGCTGGATGGGGCCAAGACCGCAGATCTCGTCCGTCACCTGACGCACGAGACGCGCCACGTCGTCATGCGTCAGACCCTCGTATCCCCCGGTATTGATGATTGCGTTGCACGTCACGGCAAGCGCCGAGCGCACCTGGGTCACATCGCCCGTGGAGAGCATCGAGGCAATGGTTGCAAGCCCTAGCCGCTCGACCAGGGCGCTCTTGAGGCTCAGCCGCTGCCGGCGAAGGTCGCGCCCCTCCGTTGCGGTGGCTCCTCTCCGCGTCTCCTCCTCTCGGACCATCTCGAGCACAGACACCTAGACCGCCTCCCTCCTCCGCCGGAACAGGCCCTTGCGCCGCGGGGCAAGCCCCTGGACAGCACGTTGCGCCGCCTCCGCTTCCGGGAGAGACCCAAGCTCCAGGAGGAGTTGGGCCAGGCAGGCGGCAACGGACTCCGCAAACGGCGAGCCCACCTCCAAAAGCCCTGCCGCATCCCCATACCCCAGGTAGTCGGCGACCTCCTCCCCACCATCGAGCGCCGTGAACGCACGCGCCGCCTCGAGTCCCACCTCTGCCCTGCCCAGCGCCGGATCCGTCCTGTCCCGCACGTCCACGCGATTCTCAAGCCTGGCCATGCGCGTCCGAGCAACGCCCAGCCGCACGGCAAGGCCGCTCGTGCGGGCAAGAGCCGCAAGCGACCCGGGCCTGCTGTCGTGGACGAGGACCACGCGGTCGCTCTCGCGCACGGCAAGCGCCACTGCCTCGGAGAACGTAGGAGACGTGTCGACAAGCACGAGGTCGGCACCAAGCGCAAGGGTGCCAAGCAGCTCTGGGACCATCCCCGAGACAAGTTCGGAGGTCTCCGGGCGCTCGCATGGTCCCCATACGCGGATCCGCTCGCCGCACGGCGTGCCTAGCCTCCCCAGACGCTCGGCATCCCCAAGGTCTTCTGCCGAGAGGCGCGAGAGGTCCGTCCCACGCGCAAGCCCGAGCATCGCATAGAGGTTCCCACAGGAGAGGTCCAGGTCAACCACCTCCACTCGCATGCCCCACGAGGCAGCGGCCACCGCAGCGCACGCCACGACGGACGTCTTGCCAACGCCACCCCTTCCCGAGCAGAACGAGAGTATGGGCGCGCGGGTCCCCTCGGACGCCAACGCCGGCCCCGGAGCAACCGAGATGCGACCCCCATCGCTTTTTGGCAGGGGCTCCGGAACCGGCGCGACGTCCATATCCGCAGACGGTGCAGAGGACACGCCGTCCAGGTCAATGACAAGGTCGATGCCCGCCCTCGCGGCGCGGGACCTAAGCGATCCAGAGGGCGACCTCACCGCAAGCACGACCTTCTCGGCGTGACCGTCGGACACAATGGCGGCCGCAAGGTTAACGTCCGAGACGCCGCTCTTGGAGAGGCCGATAAGAGCAGACCTCTCCCCGCTTCCGCACGCAGCCATGCGTCGCCGCAGCTCACCGGCATCCTGGGCAAACTCGCACTCCGCCAAGCCGTCTATCTCCTTGAGCGCCTTGACCATCCCGGCGCGCTCCTCCTTTGGGCACAGCACGCTCCACGCATGTCCCATCACTCGCCCACCTCCTGGTCAACCTTTGTTGGCGCTGCGGGCACGCCCGCCTCAACGCCATCGACATCGCTTGCGGGAAGGCCAAACCGCAGGCTCCCCTCGGTCGACGCCGCCAGGACGCTCGACACGTCCGCCGGTGAAAGCGCAACGGTCATGACCTGGGATCCCGATGCAAGCGTGCGCGACCCCTCGGGCATCGAGAGCACCGTTGCCTCCTTAGCAAGCACCGTGGCCGCGCCATCTGCCACGCGATAGGCAACGAGCCTGTCACCCGCTACCACGCCCTCGCCTACGCCGAGCTTGTCTGCCATGGGAACAGAGACGGCAATCTTTCCCGGTGGCACCTCGACAGCGGCGCCCGTCTCCCTAAAGTTGAGCTGGGTGAGCGGCGCGCCGGAGGCAGCGGCAACCGTGATCTTCTTGCCAACGGCAGCATCCAGGTTCGTGATGGCACCCTCTGGTACCAGGTCAGAGACCCAGTCGCGCTTGGCAACATCCCCCGCCGAGACGACCTGGCCCTCCTCCAGCTGGGACGTGGCAACCACCAGGCTCACCACCTCGCCGCCGTAGCGCGTGAGCGTCTCCTGGCGGCGCGACTCCTCCTCCGCACGCACGCTCTCGCCGTATGCCAGGCACAGCACAACGGCGAGCAGTGCAAACGCCCCAGAGAGCACGACCTTGAAGCGGCGTGACATGGGCTCCCCCTTTCCCAACCTTCGTTCTTGGCTGAGAAAATTGTCCGGTGGGAGAAGCCCCGCGCCGCCATCCTTCCAAGAAAGAGCTACCAGGTACGGGCACCTCTCTTGCAGGAAGCTGTCACATCTTGTTGTTATCGCGGGAATTTTGCTATGAGAAATCGCGATTTACTGTTATTGCCTAGGCATGCCAGGAGCGCGCTCATCAAGGCCCTGCGGCCGCATTCGCGCAGCTCAGATGGCCCATATTTAAATGTGTAGGAATTGTGTGCGCGCCTCGACAGCGCTCACATCAAAAATGCGCTGTTCTGCGCGTGCACGCTGCGTCACGCGGCGCCCGCCGCGTGCGCCCGCCGCGCTCAGCTGCCCCAGCTATAGCACGATGTCCGGGTCGAGCGTCCGCGCACTCTCGCGCATCTCGGCGGCCAGCGCCACGTACGCGTCGTAGCGACGCTGAGAGATTCGCCCCTCGGAGAGAAGCTCGCGAACCTGGCATCCCGGCTCGTGCGTATGCGTGCAGTCGCAGAAGCGACAGCCACGCGCGGCATCCGCCACCTCGGGAAACACCGCCGCAAGGCCGCGCTCGTGACCCACGATGGGAAGGCTCCTCAGCCCCGGCTCGTCCACGATCACGCCACCGCCCGGCACAGAGACCATGCGGCGCGCCACCGTCGTGTGCCTGCCCGCGTCATCGGACCCGCGCACGGCTCCGGTCTTGAGTACGTCGTGCCCCAGCAGGGCGTTGAGCAGAGTCGACTTGCCCGCGCCTGACTCCCCCAGCACAATGGCAACGGTACCCGCAGGCACAAGCGAGCGCACGGCAGCGGGACCCCAGGCAACCCCCCTGACGCCCGCGTCCTTCTCGGCACGCTCAGCCTCCGCGTCATCCGCCGAAGAAGTCATGACCAGCCCGCACTCCTCGCCCAGGACGTCACGAACGGCGGCAACGTCCTCTGCCAGCACCTCGCTGGGGGCGCGGTCCGCCTTGGTGAGGACCACGGCAACCCCCGCGCCGCAGTCGCGCGCAATCACTGCGGACCGCGCGATCCTCTCGCACGAGATGGGCGCCGCACCCAGCTGCTGGACGACAAGCACCACGCCCACGTTTGCTGCAAGGGTCTGTCGCTCGCCGCGCGAGCCTCCCCGCCAGCGGGCAATGTCGCTCTCGCGCGGAAGGATCTGAAGGATAAGGCCCATGTCGTGGCCGGCGGGCACGCGCGCCAGAACCCAGTCGCCCACGGCCACGCGCGAGTCCCCACCCTTGGTGAGGTGCGCCGAGAACTCCGCGCGGAAGAGCGCGTCTGCGGTCACCACGGCAGGAAAGCCGCGGTCGAGCCGCACCACGCAGCCAAGCGCCATCTCGTCCACGCTGCAGCCCAGCGCCCGCGCCACCTGCGCCGCCGCCTCGCCAAAGGCGCTTCGCTGGCGATCGGACGGCGTAAGTTCGGAGAAGCGAGGCAGGTCCGCGAGAGAAGAAAGGGCCGGCAGGCCCTGCTGGGACCTGCCGGCACTCGAGACACTACGCTTGCGCGAACCCTTCTGAGAGCCCTTCTTTGGTGCGCGCTTGCCCATGAACGACTAGTTCCTGCCCTTCTCGACCGCACGCATGATGGCCTTGTAAATCTCCACCAGCGGGATGATGGCTGCCGCAAGCAGCATGGCAATGCCGTACTCGAACGCGTTGATCTCGGCGAAGTCGAATGCCTGGGCGAGCGGGGTCTCGATGACCACAAAGGTGAGGACGAGCGAGCCCGCGAACGCGAACCACAGCCACTTGTTCTGGGTGGGCAGCTTGAAGATGGACTGACGACGGCTGCGCATGTTGAACGAGTGGAACATCTCGACCATCGAGAGCGTGAGGAAGGCCATGGTCATGCCGTCGAGGCCCTTGTCGGCACCAGACAGCACGGACGCCAGGGGCACGCCCTCGATGTTCAGGCCAATGAAGTACGAGATGAGCGTCAGCGTACCAATGAAGATGCCCTGGATCAGGCAGTCGAGACCCATGCCATTGGCAAAGATGCCGTCGTCGGCGTTGCGGGGCTCGCGCTTCATGATGCCCGGCTCGGCCTCCTCCATGGCCATGGCGAGCGCGGGGAAGCAGTCCGTGATGAGGTTGAGCCACAGGAGGTGCGTAGGCTCAAGGATTGTGAAGCCGATGAGCGACGCCACAAAGACCGCAATGACCTCGGCGAGGTTGGACGAGAGCAGGAAGGCGATGGACTTCCTGATGTTGTCGTAGATGCGACGGCCTTCTTCGCAGGCGTTGATGATGGTCGCGAAGTTGTCGTCGGCAAGGACCATGTCGGCCACGTTCTTGGTGACGTCGGTGCCGGTGATGCCCATGCCCACGCCAATGTCGGCGCGCTTGATGGACGGGGCGTCGTTCACGCCGTCGCCGGTCATGGCTACGACCTTGCCGAGCTTCTTCCAGGTGTCGACGATGCGGGTCTTGTGCTCGGGCTGGACGCGGGCGTACACACCGTACTTGGAGATGTTCTTCGCAAACTCCTCGTCGGACATGCGGTCAAGCTCGGCACCAGTAATGGCCTGCGAGCGGTCGACGATGATGCCCAGCTCCTTGGCGATGGCCACGGCGGTGTCGATGTGGTCGCCGGTGATCATGACAACACGCATGCCGGCGGAGTGCGCCTCGGCCACGGCCTGCTTGACCTCGGGGCGAACCGGGTCGATCATGCCGCACAGGCCCAGGAAGGTCATGTCGTGCTCAAGCGCCTCGGGCGAGAAGTCCGTGGGGGCCGTCTTGCCGTAGTTCACGCGGGCCGCGGCCATCACGCGCAGCGCGTCGTCGGCCATGGCCTTGTTGGCCTCCATGATGCGCTGGCGCCACTCGCCGGTCATGGGCACGTCGCCCTCGGCGGTGTGGACCATGGTGCAGCGGGCGAGAATGACATCGGGGCCGCCCTTGGTGTGCTGGATGTAGTTGCCGTCAGGCGCCTTGTTGACCACAGACATCATCTTGCGGCCGGAGTCGAAGGGCGCCTCGCCCACGCGGGGGTTGGCGGCGTCGAGGTCACCCGAGGTGAAGCCGAGTTTGGCGGCATCGGCCACGAGTGCGGCCTCGGTGGGCTCGCCCACCGCGGTCTCGTGTGCGGAGTCCCACTTGGCGTCGGAGCACAGCGCCATGCAGCGAACGAGGCGATCCTGGTCCTCGGTGAAGTGGCGCACGACGGTCATCTTGTTCTGCGTGAGGGTGCCCGTCTTGTCCGAGCAGATGACCTGCGTGCAGCCAAGGGTCTCGACGGCAGAGAGCTTGCGGATGATGGCGTTGTGCTGGCTCATCTTGGTGACACCGATGGAAAGCACGATGGTCACGACGGCGGCCAGACCCTCGGGGATGGCGGCAACGGCGAGCGACACAGCGACCATGAAGGTGTTGAGCACGAGTGTCATGTTGTCAAAGAAGCCCATGCCATGCTTGAGCCAGGTGACCACAAAGACCAGGGCGCAGATCACGATGCAGATGATGGAGAGAATCTTGGAGAGCTCGTCCAGCTTCTTCTGGAGCGGCGTCTCCTCGTCCTCGGCACGCGTGAGGGCGTCGGCGATCTTGCCCATCTCGGTGTCCATGCCCGTGGCAACAACCACGGCGCGGCCACGGCCGTAGACCACGGTGGAGCCCATGTAGCACATGTTCTTGCGGTCGCCGAGGGGGACGTCCTTGCCCTCGTCGAGCACGTCGAGGACCGCGGCGATCTTGTTGACCGGCACGGACTCGCCCGTAAGGGCGGCCTCCTCGATCTTCATGGACGCGCTCTCGATGATGCGGCAGTCTGCCGGGACGGAGTCGCCGGCCTCGAGAATCACGAGGTCGCCGGCGACGAGCTCGGAGGACGGCACGGTGATGACCTTGCCGCCGCGCACGACCTTGCTCTGTGCGGCAGACATCTCCTGGAGCGCAGCCAGGGCCTCCTCGGCCTTCGACTCCTGCACCACGCCGAGAACCGCGTTCACCACAACCACGAAGCAGATGATGATCACGTCGGCGAAGTCCGCCTCGCCCTGCGCCAGGCCGGTGAGGGCCGAGATGACCGCAGCCACAATGAGCATGATGATCATTGGGTCTGCCATCTGGGCGAAGAAGCGCTTCCAGAGCGGGTCCTTCTTGGCTTCCTTGAGCTTGTTGGGGCCGTTCTTCTCGAGGCGTGCAGCCGCCTCATCCACGGTCAAGCCGTAGGTGTCGTCTGACGCAACGTCCTTGATGACTTGCGCAGACTCCTGCAGGTACTCCTTCAATTCTTCCTCCTGGGGTCATGGGCGCCCAGCAGATTGATGCCCGATCATAATTCCCCAGGAGGGGCAAGGGCTCACCAAGGCTGCCATGCTGGACGTATGGTTGATACCGCATCATTCTACCCGATGAAACGCGCGTCAGTCTTTATTGGATGAAGGTGCAATTTGGTGGTGAAGCCCCCTCTCGTATCGCATTCGTAAGGACTTATCGGGGCATGCCCCACGGCACTTGCCCCATGCGGTAAACTCTCGCTAAGTCAGCACGTAACCGCGTGCGAGATTGATTCCACAGGGTCTCGAGGAAAGGGCAACGATGAAGATTCTGTTCTATGGTACCGCCAGCTATGACAAGGATTCTTTCACCAAGGAGCTCAAGGACTACCCGGACGTCAAGATCGACTTCACCGAGACCAACCTCACCCCCATGACCGCACCCCTTGCCCGCGGGTATGATGCGGTCTGCGCCTTCGTGAACGCTGACTGCGGCGCCATGACCCTCGAGATCCTCTCCGGTTTTGGCGTGAAGCTCGTCCTCATGCGCTGCGCCGGCTTTGATGCCGTGAACGTCGAGGTCGCCAAGGACCTCGGCATGAAGGTCACCCGCGTCCCTGCCTACTCGCCTGAGGCCATCGCCGAGCACGCCATGGGCCTTGCCCTCTGCGCCAACCGCCGCATCCACAAGGGCTACATCCGCGTCCGCGAGAACAACTTCGACCTCACCGGCCTTGTCGGCGTGACCCTGCACGGCAAGACCGCCGGCATCATCGGCACCGGCCGCATCGGCGCCGCCCTCTGCCGCATCTGCAAGGGCTTTGGTATGTACGTCATCGGTGCCGACCTCTACCCCAACCAGAAGCTCATCGACGAGGAGCACGTTGTTGACGAGTACGTCGAGATCAAGGACGGCAAGGTCGACTACGACTCGCTCTACAGCCGCGCCGACCTCATCTCGCTGCACGCCTTCCTCAACGAGGAGAGCTACCACATGATCAACGACGACTCCATCTCCAAGATGAAGGATGGCGTCATCTTTGTGAACACCGCCCGTGGCGCCCTGGTCGACTCCAACGCGCTCATCCGCGGCATCCGCGCCGGCAAGATTGGCGCCGCAGGCCTCGACGTCTACGAGGAGGAGAACGCCAACGTCTACCAGGACCGCGAGGACGAGATTCTCGGCAGCTCCATCACCGCGCGCTTCTGCTCCTTCCCCAACGTGGTCATGACCTCTCACCAGGCGTTCTTCACCAAGGAGGCCCTTGGCGAGATTGCCCGCGTGACGCTCGACAACGCGCAGGCGTTTGCTCACGGCACGGACTTCGTGCCCAGGAGCGTTGTCTGCTAGCCATAAAGACATCGCACCAAAGAGGACAGGCAAAAGGAGAAATATGGCATTTAGCAAGAAGACCAAGATCGTGTGCACCATGGGCCCCGCCACCGAGAGCGACGACGTCCTGCGCGCGCTCATCGAGAACGGCATGAACGTCGCCCGCTTCAACTTCTCTCATGGCAGCCATGACTACCACCGTCAGATGATCGAGCGCGTCCGCCGCATCTCGGACGAGCTCAGCATCCCCGTGGCAATCATGCTCGACACCAAGGGCCCCGAGGTTCGCACCGGTCTTCTCGAGGATGGCAAGAAGGTCACCGTCAACACTGGCGACGCCATCGTGGTTACCGCCCAGCCCACCAGCGAGGACTTCCACGGCAACGCCGGCCACATCTCCCTCGACTACCTCAACCTCCCCAACGAGGTCGAGAAGGGTTCCATCATCCTCATCGACGATGGCCTTGTCGGCCTTGAGGTCGACCACGTGGAGGGCAACGACATCCACTGCGTCGTTACTAACGGTGGTGAGATTGGCGAGAAGAAGGGCGTCAACGTTCCTAACGTGAACATTGGCCTTCCCTCCGTCACCGACCAGGACCGAGCGGACATCATGTTTGGCTGCGAGCTGGGCATCGACGCCATCGCTGCGTCCTTCATCCGCGACGGTGCCGCCGTCAAGCAGATTCGTGACATCTGCGTCGAGATGGGCGCACCGCACGTCCAGATCTTCCCCAAGATCGAGAGCGCCCTTGGCGTCAAGAACTTCGACGAGATTCTTGAGGCCTCCGACGGCATCATGGTTGCCCGTGGCGACCTGGGCGTCGAGGTGCCTGCGGCTGAGGTGCCCCACATCCAGAAGACCATCATCCGCAAGTGCAACAACGCATACAAGCCGGTCATCACCGCAACGCAGATGCTCGACTCGATGATTCGCAACCCGCGCCCCACGCGCGCCGAGGTCGCCGACGTTGCCAACGCCATCTATGACGGCACCGACTGCGTCATGCTCTCCGGCGAGACCGCTGCCGGCAAGTACCCCGTGGCTGCCGTGCGCACCATGGCCGAGGTCGCCAAGGAGACCGAGCGCTACCTCGAGGAGCGCAAGGTCTACCACGACCGCGGCGGCGTGCGCAACGTGAACGGCGCCACCGGCTTTGCCGCCGTCGAGATGGCCGACCGCGTTGACGCCAAGTGCATCCTGTGCCCCACGCACTCCGGCCGCACCGCGCGCATCGTCTCCAACTTCCGTCCGCGCATCCCTCTGTACGCCATGAGCCCGAGCGATGAGGCCATCCGCCGTACCTGCTTCTACTGGGGTGTCTACGCGTTCAAGACCACGGAGCAGGGCTCGCTTTCCAACACGCTCTACAACGCCCTCAACGTTGCCAAGGCGAACAAGGTCGTCGACCCCGGTGACATTGTGGTCATCACCGCTGGCGATCCGCAGACCTCCCCGCGCCAGGGCGACTACACCACCAGCACCAACATGGCCATGGTGGCGCAGATCCAGTAGGGTTTGCACCAGGTTTTTTCGCTGCTGTAGACCGCCTCGGGCTTCTCGCCCGGGGCGGCTTTTCTTTGGCGAGAAGGGCGGGGCGTCGGCAGTCCGCTATCGCTCGCAGAGCCACCAGTACGCCGAGAAGGGTGCCAGCTCGGAGCCGCCGCCAAAGTCATGTGGCTCGCCGGTGATGAGGTCCACGGCGCGTCCGCATCCGGCGTCGAAGTGCGCCACGGCAGGCTCTGCCGACGCGTTTATCGCCACAATGACCCGCTCGTCCCCGTGGCAGCGCTGGAAGACAAGCTGCTGCGGCTGGCACTGCAGCTCGTGGTAGTCGCCCCACACGATGGCGTCACTCTTCTCGCGTGCGTGCGCCAGCGCGGCAATCCAGTCCGTAAGGTCGTTCCACTCCGGCGCGTCAAGCGCGGGCCGCAGCTCATAGTCGCCGTAGTGCTGCTCGCCCTCGATGCCCCACTCGCTGCCGTAGTAGACGCACGGCACGCCGCACATGGCAAAGAGCAGCCCGTAGAGCGGCTTGAGCTGGCGCTTGTCGTCCAGCTTGGTCGCAATGCGAGGCACGTCGTGGTTGTCGACAAAGTCCAGCAGGTGCTTGCCAGCGTAGAGGTCCCAGGGCTGGGAGCCACTCTGGCGCTCCAGCGCGTAGGCCACCTCGTGCATGTTCGCGCTGTTGAAGCTCGACCAAAGGCCCTTGTAGGCCTCGTAGTTGGTCACCGAGTCGCACAGGCCGTCGCCCATCCACTGGTTGTAGTCGCCAAACATGGTCTCGCCCACCAGCACGAACTTCTCGCCGCGCTCCTGCGAGATCCCGTCGGCAATCTGGCGCAGGTAGCCCAGGTAGCCGCGGTCAAGGCAGTAGGCCACGTCCAGGCGCAGGCCGTCGATGTCAAAGTCACGCACCCAGCCGCGAATGACGTCTGCCAGGTAGTCGTTGAGCTCGAAGTTGCCGTGGTTAAGCTTCACGAGCGTCGAGACGCCCGCCCAAGTCTCGTAGCCAAAGCCGTCGTTGAACTCGCTGTTGCCGTTCCAGTCGATGTTGAACCAGCCGGCGTATCGGCTCTGCTGGCCCTTCTGGCGCACATCGCGGAAGGCAAAGAAATCGCGACCAACGTGGTTAAAGACACCGTCGAGAAGCACGCGGATGCCCGCCTTGTGGCACGCGTCCACAACAAAGCGCAGGTCATCGTTAGTACCCAGGCGGCAGTCAACGGTCGTGTAGTCCGTGGTGTCATACCCGTGCGTGAGGCTCTGGAAGACGGGGTTGAGCATGAGGCAGGTGGCCCCAAAGCGCTTCATGTGGTCAATCCAGCCGTCGTCGACGAGCTTGCGCAGGCGCGGCACGGTGACCCCATCGTTCTCGTGCGGTGCGCCGCACAGTCCCAGCGGATAGACCTGATAGACAAAGGATGGCTCGTACCAGCTCATCGTTGCTCCTCTCGTCGTGGGCGAGACGCCCGTGCGGACGGCGTCCAGGGGACGCCGTGCCAGCCACTCAACCATACGCGAATAACGTTGCGTAAACGTGTACGGATTTGTATGGGGCGTGCGAAAAGCGCGTAGCCGTCGCGGCTGCTTGACCCGGAGGGGCCTCTCGTCCCTTTCCTTCTGCAAACCTGCGACTTAATAGCAGTCTCGCGTGGAAGCTCCCGAGAAGAACCGCAGGTAGATGGCTTGCGGCTCTCGCCGGCACTGCAATTAAGCCGCAGGTTTCTCTGTTGGTCGAAGTTGGGGCAAGGGCTGGTTGCGAATCCCTTGTTGCGGCATCCAGCCAAGGTCGGCATCCAGCCGAAATCTGGATTGAGCCGAGATTATTGCGCGTTTTTCCGGAGCCATTTCATGACCAACTGGCAAAATATGATTCTAGCGAGAAATAACGTTCAATAACTGAGGAGCCTTGGAGAGAGCCTTGAGGGAACCGCGGAGAAACCCGAAGAGAAGACCGCGGAAAAGGCCTCGGAGAATCCTGAGGAACGCCTTGGCTAACCGGCCACCGATGCAGATGAGACAAAGGGACTGTCCCTTTGTCTCATGCCTTTGTCTCATGCGAATGGCCGCGGTCTAAGGCCGCGGCCACCGGGAAGGGGTCCCTCGAAGACCGAGGGACGGGAGAGACGGCCGGGTGTTCGGGGGACCCAGCCGTTCCTCTCCCATGGTGGTCTCCACGGGTTGCGGAACGGTGAACCGCGGGTAACAACGGGTGCAAGATTGGCAACATGAAACGTAACGACGCAGGCAGAATGCCCCGCGTTACGAGGCCTGTCCGAGAAGCCCCGCCACTATCGTCGCATTGGCCTCCTCAGACGCAGCCGAGAAGAACTCCGGCGTGAGCAGGTCGTAGGCGGGGACGCTTCGAATAAGGCCTTCGTGGTTCTCGTCCACAATGCGTCCCGCAACGGTAACGGCCTCACGCACGTCCGCCTCGACCACGGGGTACTGCGGGTACGCGGCACAGGCGGCGACAAGCTCAGGCGTCACGCGTGGGCGCAGCGAGATATCAAAAGTTCTCCCAAAGAGCGCAAAGTCGCGCTGCTTGCGCTTGCGGGTAACGTCACCGGCCTTCACGCCGATGGAGGCGATGTACGCCCGTGTGCGCGTGTTGTACACGGAGTCGCACACCAGGTGCGCCCACGCGCCCAGCACCAGGTCGTGCAGGGAGCTCGCGGCCTCCGCGTCGCAACCCGCCACAAAGCGATCCCAAAACGCCTGGTAGTTAGGGGAAGGAATGGCGCCGCCGTCGGCAAAGTGCGTCTCGCGGTAGTCACGCAGGCGCGCGACGGGCACCGGCACCATGTAGCCCACGTAGATGTCGGGCAGAAAGTTGCCAAACAGGAAGGCGTTCACGTCGCGCACGCCCAGCCGAGCGGCCCCCTCCTCACGAAGGAGCCGCTCGACGTGGGCGGTATGTATGTTCCAGCTGGGCACGTGCGTGCGTCCTTGCGGCGCGCGGACAGCCCGCTAGCCGCGGACCTCTCCGCCGGTGGCGCGGCAGACCTTGTCCACGACCTTCTTGTGAGCGCGGTCCACCTCCTCGGAGGTCAGTGTGTGGTCGGCAGAGCGATAGGTGAGCGAGAAGGCCATCGACTTCTTGCCCAGGCCAACGCGCACGGGGTCGCGATAGACGTCAAAGAGGCGCACGTCCGAGAGGAGCTTGCCGCCGGCACTCTTGATGCGCTGCTCGAGCTGCTCGCAGGTAACGGACTCATCGACAACGATGGCCAGGTCAACGTCCACGCCAGGGAGCGTGGGCACGTCGACGTAGGGAAGCTCGCGGTGAGCCAGGCGCAGGAGCGACTCAACCGAGAGCTCGAAGGCAACCACGGGGGCGTCGACGCCAAATGCCTTGAGCGCCTTGGGGTGGATGTTGCCAACCCAGCCCATGAGCTCGCCCTTGTTGCCGTAGACCTCGGCCGCGCGACCGGGCTGAAGCCAGCCGTAGGTCTGGGGGTCTGCCACCTTGAAGCGCACCTTGGTCACGCGAAGCGCCGAGAGGAGCTGCTCCACCACACCCTTGGCATCAAAGAAGTCGTAGTCCTCAAACTTCTGGCACCACTCGTCGTCGCGGTGACCGGAGAGCACGCCGCACACAAAGCTGGGCTCGTCGGGCTGGCTCTTGTTCTCGTGGCCAAAGAAGACGCGGCCAATCTCGTAGAGCGCCACCGCATCCACGCCGTGGTCGAGGTTGTATGCCACCGAGCGGAGCAGCCCAGGCAGGATCGAGCGGCGCATCTCGGCCTGGTCGGCCACGAGCGGGTTGATGATCTTGACGGGGATGCCGCGGCCCTCCTCGCTCATGCCCAGCTTGGAGAGATCGTTAGCGTCGGCAAAGCAGTACGTGGTGGTCTCGGAGAGGCCGCAGGCGCGCAGCGTACGACCAATTTTGCGAATGCGCTGCTGGTCAACGGTCAGGCCACCGGCATGGTTGCGCGCAGCGGGAAGCGTGGGCGTGATGTCGCCCTCGCCCCACAGGCGCACGACCTCCTCGATGAGGTCGACCTCGCGGGTGAGGTCGGGTCGGTTGGTGGGCGCGGTCACCGTATAGGCGCCGTTCTCGGCGGGCTCGACCTTGCAGCCAAGGCGCTTGAGGCGCGCGACCATGAAGTCGTCCGGGATGTCCGCGCCGGCGAGCGCGCGAACGCGAGCAGGACGCATGGTAATCACGGGCGCGGGCACGGGACCGGGGTAGACGTCCACGATGCCCGGGCAGACCTCGGCCGAGCAGCACTCCTCAAAGAGCGCCGCGGCGATGTTGGAGACGTCCGCGCAACCGGCGCCGTCGACCTGGCGCTCGTAGCGAATGGAAGCCTCGCTCATGAGGTCAAGGTTGCGGCTCGTGCGAGAGATGTGGCCGGCCGAGAAGGTCGCGCTCTCGAGCAGGACGTCGGTCGTGGTCTCGTCAATCTCGGAGTTGAGGCCGCCCATGACGCCGGCAAGCGCGATGGGGGTCTCGCCGCCGTCGGTGATGACGCACATGTCGGGCGTGAGCGAGCGCTCCTTCTCGTCGAGCGTGGTGAGAAGCTCGCCGTCGCGCGCAGCCCGCACCACCACGTGGCGCTTGCCATCCTCGCGCTTCTGGAGCTTGCCCAGGTCGAAGGCGTGGAGCGGCTGGCCGGTGAGGTACATCACGTAGTTGGTGACGTCCACCACGTTGTTGATGGGCCTGGAGCCGGCGGCAATCACGCGACGCGCGAGCCACTCGGGGCTGGGGCCAATCTTCACGTTGCGCACCACGCGGGCCGTGTAGCGCGGGCAGAGCTCCGCGTCGTCGATCTGCACGTCCACCAGGTCGTGGGCATCCGGCCCCTTCTCCTCCTTGATCGAGGGAAGCGTGATGTGGGTGCCCTCGTCGAGAACGGCCGAGGTTTCCACCGCCATGCCCACCATGGAGAGGCAGTCGGGACGGTTGGGGGTGATCTCGCAGTCAATCACGGTGTCGGAGCTGCCCAGGTAGTCCGTGTAGAGCATGCCCACGGGAGCGTCGGGCGGCAGGATGATGATGCCGTCGTGGTCGTTGCCCAGGCCAAGCTCGCGCTCGGAGCAGTTCATGCCATAGGACTCGACGCCGCGGAGCTTTGACTTCTTGATCTTCACGTCGCCGGGGAGCACGGCGCCGATCATGGCGGTCACAATGTGATCGCCCTCGTTGAAGTTCTGGGCGCCGCACACAATCTGCAGCGGCACGGGGTTGCCGTTCTCGTCGACGTTCTTGTCGCCAACGGAGACCTGGCAGAGCCACATGTGGTCGGAGTCTGGGTGCGGCTTCTTGCTCACCACCTGGGCGGTGTAGACGTGGTCGAGGTCGGCGCCAACGCGCTCGACGCCCTCGACCTCGGTGCCGGTGCGGATGTACTCGTTGACCAGGTCCTTGGGGTCTTCGGGCACGTCCACCATGTCCTTGAGCCACTCATACGAAACGCGCATGGTATCTGCAATCCCTTCTGGGCGGCTTGGTGCGGCCGCCCTGGTTCTTCTCGTCCTGCCGCGGGCTTCTCGCCCGGGCGCCTCCTTCTGCCCTGGCCAGGCCTAGAACTGGTTCAGGAAGCGCATGTCGCCGGTCATGAGCATGCGCAGGTCAGGCAGGTCGTAGCGAAGCGCGGCCACGCGCTCAACGCCAATGCCAAAGGCGAAGCCGGTGTACTTCTCAGGGTCGATGCCGCAGTAGCGGAAGACGTTGGGGTCGACCATGCCGCAGCCCAGAATCTCGAGCCAGCCGGTGTTCTTGCAGAAGCGGCAGCCCTTGCCGTGGCACACGCCGCAGGAGACGTCGACCTCGCAGCTGGGCTCGGTGAACGGGAAGAAGTGCGGGCGGTAGCGGGTGGCGCGGTCCTTGCCAAAGATCTCGCGGGTGAAGTAGTCGAGCGTGCCCTTGAGGTCGCCAAAGGTGATGCCCTCGTCAACGACAAGGCCCTCTACCTGCGTGAACTGCGGCAGATGATTGGCGTCGGCGGTGTCCGGGCGAAAGACGGTGCCGGGGCAGATCATGTAGATGGGAGGCTCGTGGGTCTCCATGGTGTGCACCTGGACGCCCGAGGTCTGGGTGCGCAGCAGGATGTCGGACTCGCCCTGGACGTGGGTCTCCTTGCCCTCGGGGGCGTTGTCTACCACGTAGAAGGTGTCGCGCGCGGAGCGGCTGGGGTGGTCCTCCGGGGCGTTGAGCGCGGTGAAGTTGTAGTAGGTGGTCTCGACGTAGGGACCGTCCTCGACGGTGTAGCCCAAGCCGCAGAAGATGTCCTCGATCTCCTCGCGAATCTGGCTGATGAGGTGCTGCGTACCCGGGGAGAGTGTGCGGCCGGGAAGCGTGACGTCCACCGCGTCGGCGGCCATGCGGCGCTCCATTAGCTCGTTTGCCAGCTCCTCGCGACGGGCGGCGAGGCCAGCCTCTACCTTGGCGCGCACGGTGTTCGCCATCTGGCCCATGGCGCGGCGCTCCTCGGGAGGGACCTGGCCCATCATGTGCATGAGGGCCGTGAGCCTGCCCTTGCGGCCGAGCATGGAGACGCGGAGGGCCTCGAGGGCCTCCATGGTCTCAGCGCGCTTAAGTCCCTCCTCTACCTGCGCCTCAATGGACTTGAGGTCATCGGACATCGCCATAGTGCAATCCTTTCCAAAGCCAATAAAAAACCGTCCCGGGCCATGCTGCCCAAGGACGGATGTCTCCGCGGTACCACCTTGATTGACGTGCGCGTTTTCTCTCGCGCGCGCCCACTCGTTGCGCCCCGTGCCGTGGGGCCTACGGCTTCCCTACTCGCTGGCCGTGCGGCCGGCTTTGAGGTTGCGGCTGGTGGAGTGAACTCTGGACGTCAGCCTTGGAGGGACCTCTCAGCCGGTGAGCCCCATCTCTTGTCCGCTGGCGACGCGACGACCAAACCTCTCCGTCATTGCCTAGGGGGCATGGTAGCACGATGGGGCGCTGGCGAGGAGGGCGGAGCCAAAACGGGCGTAAGCTCTGCATGATTCCGGGGCGGGGGCCGGGGCGGCGGCTGGGAGCGCGCCAGCGGTGGGCGCGCCTAAGATCCCGCTCCGGCGTCATTTCTTCTCCGGAGGGCGAGTTCCCGCAACCGCAGCGGAGAAAAACAAATCTCCGGCGAGGATTCGACGCCGGAGGGCGCGTCTCGTACGGAATCCCGTCGGGAGTCCACGTTCCGGCGCAGTTTTCTCGCCGAAAGACCCATTTCCGCAGCAGCGGCGTACGAAGTCTTTCCTCCGGCGTCATTCTGCGCCGGAAGACCCATTTCGGTACAGCAGACGCATTCGAAACCCCTGCTGCAGCAACCTCTCGGCCAACTTATCATGTGATGCGGATATTGCCCATCCCTTTCACAATCCCCGTGCAGCACTGCACTCACAAGCCACACGAAAGACGGAGCGCCTCACGATCGACATCCACGGTCACATCCTGACGAAGGGCTACCTCGACCTCCTGGAAGCCCATGGCGCGACCCGTGAGGACGGCTTCCCACTCCCCGTTTGGAACGAGGAGAGCGCCCTCTCGTTCCTTGACGAGACGGGCATTCGCTACCAGGTCCTGTCCCTCTCTTCGCCGCACCCGTACTTCGGTGATGCGGCAGAGTCGGCGGACTTTTGCCGGGCCTTCAACGACGAGACGGCCCGCGTCGTTGCGCGCCATCCCACCCGCTTTGGCTTCTGCGCCGTCGTACCCCTGCCCAACGTCGTCGCCGCCGTCGGCGAAGCCACACGCACAATCGGAGACCTCAACGCCCTTGGCGTCAAGCTCGCCAGCAACAGCCGAGGGCTCTACCTCGGCGACGAGCGCCTCGACCCGCTTTTCCAGCGTCTCGAGTCCATCGCAGAGGGGCGCGACCGCGACGTCGTCTGCCTCATCCACCCGAGCCGTCCCGAGCCAATCGCGGAAGGCGTGTTCAGCGCGGGTCCCGTGCCGCTCTACGAGTTCCTCACCGACTCGACGCGCGCCGTGCTCAACATGATTGCCCACGACGTTCCTCGCCGGTTCCCCCGCGTGCAGGTCGTCGTCCCCCACTGCGGGAGCTTCCTGCCC
Organism: Tractidigestivibacter montrealensis; assembly: GCF_024741235.1. GTDB lineage: Bacteria > Actinomycetota > Coriobacteriia > Coriobacteriales > Atopobiaceae > Tractidigestivibacter > Tractidigestivibacter montrealensis. Next base: position 30,849 of record NZ_JANSKA010000003.1, read on the forward strand.
AACGTCGCACGCCGCATCGAGGGCGCCCAGCCCATCCTCGAGAAGGTGCACATGATGGGCCACGTGGACGTACCCGCCAACCTGGCGCGGCTCTGGTTCGACACGGCAGGCGACTCTGTCCCCGACCTGCTACCGTTGCTGCTCACCATCACGGGCCCCGACCACGTGCTTTTTGGTAGCGACTACCCATTCACGCCCCGTTCGCAGACACTGGCAAACATACGACGCCTGCAGGAGTTCCTTGCCAGTGACAGGCGCCTTGCAAAGCATGCAGATGACATCCTCGACAACAACGCCCGAAAGCTGCTGACCGCGGCTGGCGCTCTTCGTTGATGCGGGTGGGGCACCCACCCGCATCCCTTCCCGTAATGAGGATGGGACACCCACCCTCGTTCCTTACGAAGAATATCGCTATTTCTTAAAAGGCAGTCGCGTTTGCCCAGGTATCGCACATGAGTTTTAAGAAAGAGCGATAAACTATGGCGACCGCAGACAACGGGCTAGAGGAGCCCAAGAACGAGAAGGCCCAGGGTCCAAACCTTCGCCCCATTTTTCCGGTTAGTGGCAGTTTTCGTCTAATTCCTTATATGACATGATGACAGGGTCAATTCACTGACCTGCGGTTTAACAATCTTCAAACCAGTTACTACTTCAAGGATTCTCGACAAACTGCCACCAACCGTCAATCCACGCCAATAGGCGCAGCATTAACACCGCCATCCCGCTCCCCCTCCCCTTCTTTATCGGTATCTGTGACTCGCCATACTTGCGACCTGCGAAAACGCGATGAGAGATTCACAGATATCGATAAAGAACGCAGGTCAGTAGGAGAGAAGGGGGCAGGGCGGGCTCCAAAGCGCTACCACAGCATCTGCGCGAGCCCCACCACCAGGGGGATCGAGGCAAGCGAGAGAAGCACCGAGACAACGATTGTCTCCACCGCGTAGACGTAGTCGGCGTCGTGGAGCTGGGCGTACACCGCCACGTTGAGGCCAACGGGACACGCCTGCGCAACCAGAATCGCAAGCTTCATCTGAAGCAACGAGCCAGGCAGCAGGCTCAGCAGCACCAACGTGACAAGCGGCGTCACCAGCAGACGCGCCAGGGCAACCTTGTAGAGGCCCGCACGGTGAATCATGTCTGCCGGGTGAGATTGCGCCAGGTAGACCCCTATGGCAAACATCGCCAGCGGCGTGTTGAGGGCCGAGACGTAATCCAGGCAGCTCGTCACCACGCCCGGGAGCTGCAGCTGGGTCGCAAAGAGCACAAGGCCAATGAGCGTTGCCACCATAAACGGCGAGCGCACCAAGGAGCGCAGCGACACCCTCCCTCGCTCGCCCGCAAGCAGCGAGACGCCATAGGTCCACTGCCCCAAGTTCATGAACGCGATGTAGGCGGTCATGTAGAACACAGGCCCCTGGCCAAGGATCGACACGACCAGGGGAATCCCAAAGAAGCTCGGGTTGGAGAAGGTGGCCGAGAAGTTCCCGATTGCGTCGCCACGCAGGACGAGTCGCGCGACAAGCGCAGAGACGAGCAGGGCGATAAACCCCATGAGCGCCGAGACCCCCAGCGCAAGGACGTTCTCCGCAGTGCGCTCGACCATGAGTCCCTTAATGATCACGCAAGGCAGCGACAGGTACACGAGGATGTTGCCAATGGTGCGATTGCCCTCCATCGTGATCTTGCCGGCGCGAAACATCGCAAACCCCACGCCCACCAGCATAAACATGACAACTATCTGCAAGGCGAGCGTGGCTGGCATTGACATTGCCGTGGTCCTTCCTGGTGCCGATGGCGTTGCGCGGGGGCTTTGTCCTGCGCAACCATAGCACCAGGAAGGCAAGGAAGTCCTATTTCGCTCCAGTGGACTCCGGCAGAGGCATGACAACGTCGAGAAGAAATAGGTTGTCGCGAGCACTCGCAACGAGCGTCCCGCCATAGCGTTGCGCCGTACGTTCCATCGAGCGAACACCAAATCCGTGATTGAAGTCATCACCCTTACTCGACTTTGGAAGCCCGTCGACAAACTCGAGCTTCCCCACAAAGTAGTTCTCTACATGGAGCGAGACCATGCCCATATCGGCCCTAAGCACCAGAGAGATCCTTCGCTTCTCGGAATTCGGAACCGCGCTCACGGCCTCGATGGCATTCTCCAATGCGTTGCCAAAGAGGGAGTAGATGTCAGTAGGCTGCATAAACGCAACAGAGGAGCCATCCGCCATACAGGAAAGCGAGATGCCTCGCCTCTCGCACATGAGCGACTTCTCGCTCAGGATAACATCTAGCGCATCGTTTCCCGTGCTCACCGTAGAGTCGTAAACGCGCACCTCCCGGGCAATGTCATCAAAGATGAGCGGGTCTACTACAACCGTACCAAGGCCGTCCGCCATGTGGCGGATTTGATGCCTAATGTCGTGGCACTTCACGTTGATGGACTCGATGGTCTCCTTCGAGAGGTGGTACTGACGACGCTCATCATGCAGGAGCTGCTCACTCTCGGCCATCTCGGTCTTGAGGCGCGTCTTGTAGAGCATTTGGTACTCGGCAAAAAGAACGAATGCGCAAACGAGGGCATGCACGACTCTCAGCGTGACGAACGTCGCGAAGTCAATACCGTACGCATAGCTTGACTTTATGCAGACATCAAGGCCAATGACAGCGAAAATGACCACCAATACCATGAAGAGCATGCCATGGTCTTCCTCAACGACAAGTCCATCCCTGTTCATTCGGCGAACCATCACCAGGTAGACCACCACGTAGACAAATGCATACTCAAGAAGATTCGCAAGTATGAAGACTGCCGAATCGGGTGTGGCAGCGGGACAAACCTGATTAATGAATCCCATAACACCCGATGCCAAGTTCTGAGTTGCATACCCCGCCGTCGCACAAAACAAGCTCGTCCACGTGGTTGTCTCATGGCATGAAGCGACCACCAAACAGCAGAGGGCGAGCACCAGGGCATATAACAGAATGAGAGGGAACAGCATAACCCCAGATGAAACCACAAACTCATGCATAAACGTTGCAACAAGTGTGGCAAGCGCGGCAACGGCCACAAGACCCCGAAAGAGATACCCTCCCCTACGCGGCAAGCCACTAGCAAAGAGAAGAGATGCTGCCACGAGCTCAATAGCCGTAAGCAGGGAGTTGACGATGGTTTCCGCATCCATCAGATGGTCCTTCCCATGTACTGGGCTATCCGTTTGAGACAATCGTGCTTACAGCGGCGGCTAAAAAAGAGCGTTGCTCCCCCTGTCGTTGTCAGACAGTCTCCAGTCACACGCGCGATATGCATCATGTTCACAAGCTGGCCCTGAGAGACGCGGATAAAAGGCTTGTCCTCGAAGCTCGTTGCAAGGCGTCCTAGGCTATCTCGGACGCGAATTGGACTAGCGCCTGACGAGAAGTGATATACGAGATCATGTCCACTCGTCTCGACGTATTCGATGTCCGAGACGGGAAAGAGGTACAGGCCCGACTGTGTCTTCAGAGTAATCGACTCCTCAACGTTTCGGGCAATCACTCGACACACCTTATCGAGGCACATCGCCATGTCATAGAAGCGCACGGGCTTAACGATGAAACCAGCGGCATCGACCTGATAGCCCCTGACGGCATACTGCGCGAGACTCGTCACAAACACAATCTGCGTGGTAGCGTCGCTTCGGCGCATCTGGGCCGCAGCGTCCATTCCATTCATCCCAGGCAGATCGATGTCCATGAACACGACGTCAACGTCATAGGGCGCATCGAGAAATGCTTCGGCAGACCCGTAGTGTACACATGACATCTCGACGTTACGGTCACGGCCATAGCGCGCAAGCTGCTCTTCGAGCAAGCGCTCCTCTTCCCCATCATTTTCGACACTCGCTGCCCTAATCAAGACCCCAACCTCCCCGAACCGATTATCCCATGCAGACGCACAAGCCAAATGGCAGACATAGCCCGAAAGTGCCATCAGGAAAGCCGAATCCGCCAGACCCCCTTACCGCCCGCATTACCCGGGACTTACGATGCGCGGCGACAAGCCCAAAGAGGGCGCAACGGGAACGAAAGACGAGAAGGGAAGGGCATGGGTACCATCTCACGCAGGCAATTCGTGAAGGGCGCAGCGGGCATCACGTCGACCGTGTTCGCGACAACGTGCGTAGGCGCACCGGTCGCTCAGTCCTATCGCGGAAGAATCAACACCGCCCTGGGGATTGACACCACAAGTGTGACGTCAAATGGGTCGAGCGGAGACACCACCTATTACAAGAGCGACTATGGCACCGACATCTACGATGCGACGGCACTCCAGAAACTCGAGGACGACTGCGCCGCTGCCGCCATCGAGGAAGTCGAAGGCGGCGTTGTCCTGCTCAGGAACGAGAACGGCGCCCTCCCGCTCCAGAAGGGCGCAAGCGTCACTCTCTTTGGCCAGAACTCCTTCGAGAACCCCGATGCCGACACAACAAGCATGGGATTTGGATACACGGGCCCAACGTATGGCCCCTTCTACAGCTACCACACGCCCGGCGACACCAGCACGGTGAAGTGGGTCACGTACCTCTCGGCCATGCAGGAAGCGTTCGACGTCAACCCCACGGTCACGGAGGCCTACCAGACAAGCGGGTACGGCAGGGTAAAGGATGCGGAGAATCCAGACGTTGGCGAGGCCCCCGTGTCCCTTCTTACCGATGACATTTGCGCAAGCTGGGCCTCACAGTACAACGACGCTGCAATCTACATGATCACCCGCCAGGGTTCCGAGGACTGTGACCTGGTGCTCGAGGACTCCGAAGGTATCAGCCAACTTGCCCTGCATCAGAACGAGAAGGACCTTCTCGCACTCCTTCAGGCCGAGAAGGCAGCTGGCACCATCAAGCGCATCATTGTCTTGGTGAACTCCAGCTGGGCTGTTGAGCTGGGCGATCTTGCAAACTACGACGTCGACGCCATCCTCTGGGTGGGAACCCCTGGCGTTGTCGGCTTCACCGGTGTCGCCAACGTGCTCGACGGCGATGCAAACCCCTCCGGTAAGCTTGTTGACACCTACGCTAAGAACTCGCTCTCGGCACCCGCAATCACCTACGCACAGGCTAAGAATACACAGGAGTGGTCGAACCTCGACGAGGTCCTCGACACCTGCAGCGATACCGACAAGTTTGTTCAGAGCTACCTCATCTATGCCGAGGGCGTCTACGTGGGCTACAAGTATTACGAGACGCGCTACGAGGATGCGATACTTGGCCAAGGCAACGCCACGGGCACCGCAGGATCGTCAACTGGATCCGCCTGGAATTACACAGACGAAATTGCCTACCCCTTTGGCTATGGCCTCTCGTACACAACCTTCCAGCAGACTCTGGACAGCTGCTCGTTTGACTCGACATCTGACACGTACACCCTCTCGGTGACTGCTACAAACACCGGAGACGTTGCTGGTAGGTCGGTAGTCGAGGTCTATGCGCAGACCCCCTATGGGGACTACGAGAAGAAGAACCAGGTTGAGAAGCCCGCTGTTGTTCTGGTTGGCTTTGCAAAGACTGGCGAGCTGGACCCCGGTGCCTCGGAGACGGTGAGCGTACAGGTCGAGCAATACCTCTTGGCGAGCTACGACTACACGTCTGCAAAGGGATACATCCTTTCCGCGGGCACCTACTGCCTGGCAATTGGCGATGACGCACATGACGCACTCAACAACATCCTCGCTGCTAAGGGCGCTACGGGCATGGTTGCGGTTGACGGAACGCGCACGGGCGGCGATGCTTCCAAGACGTATTCTTGGGACCTCTCTAGCGTCGACGCGAACCGCTATGCCATGTCGCGCTACGTCGACGGTAAGCAGGTTACCAACTGCTTTGATGATGTCGATCTCAACAACCTTGGGACCGATACCATCACGTACCTTTCGCGCAGCGACTGGGACGCCACCTTCCCCACCGAGCCCGTTGCCGTTCGCGCCACGCCGGACATGATGGAGGTGCTCGACGGGAACTTCTATGAGATGCCTGACGACGCTCCCAGCGTGTCTGACTTCACGCAGGGCGAGGACTCCGGAATCACCTTCGTAGCGATGCGCAATGTCGACTACAACGACGAGGAGACCTGGAACGCCTTCCTCGACCAGCTAACCGTCGAGGAGATGGCCTCCATTCTCCCCGACCAGAACGGCTCGGTTGCCATTGACTCCATCACGATGCCTGCCTCCTACCGCGGGGATGACATGGACCAGCTTCAGCAGGTGGTCTTCAAGCTCAACGGTGAGTCTGGCTTCAACTGGCCCTGCGCCATTGTCGAGGCGTCGACGTGGGACATCGACCACATTGCCAAGCGCTCCAACCTCACCGGCAACGAGAGCATCTTCATGGGCCTGACCGAGATCTGGTCTGGCGGTCCCAACATTCACAGGACGCCGTTCAACGGCCGCGCATCTGCGTACTACTCCGAGGATGGCAACCTTGACTACCTGATTGGCGAGGTCGTCTCGCGCGAGTGCCAGAAGTACGGAGTCATTCTGGGTTATAAGCACATGGTCCTCAATGACCAGGAGGCAAACCGAGAGAGCGCCGCAACCTTCGCGAACGAGCAGGCCATCCGCGAGGAGTACCTGCGTGCCTTTGAGGGTGCCTATGCAAAGGGCGGCTGCATGGGATGCATGACCGCATTCAACCGCATCGGCGTTACCTATGCAGGGAGCTGCTCGGCAACCATGCAGGACGTAATGCGCGGCGAATGGGGCTTCAAGGGCGTCATCTGCTCTGATGCATGCGTTGGCTCTGACTACAAGACGCACTATGCCACGAACCTTGCAAACGGCCTCGATTACTGGTGCTGGGACATGGCGGGCTTTGGTCCTAGCGCCGACTCCTCCTCCGCCAAGCTCAGCAACACGGTAATCGCAGAGGACATTGAGAACGGCGATGGCTATCTGCTAAAGGCACTCCGCGACGCCACTAAGCACGCCGTCTATGCCCAGGTTCGCACCAGCAACATCAACGGACTGGATGACAGCTCGCAGATCGTCCATACCAACGCATGGTGGGAGAACGCAATCACGGGTACCCAGATTGTGAGTGGCGTGCTGACCGCTGGCCTTCTCGGCGTGTATGTCTACGACACGGTAAAGGCAAGCAAGGCGCAAGACAACGAGGACAAGAAGGGAGCTGAGGCATAATGGCTCAGGTCAAGGGAATCAAGATTCAGACAGCAGGCGCTTGGCTCAGCCTTGTCTGTGGTGCGCTGTCGCTTGTCACCGGAATTTACTACGCCGTCGCTGCCGGAGCGACAAATAACTTCACTGCAACTGTCCTTGTGTGCTTCCTGCTTGGTGCCGTCTGCGCGCTTACCTACTCGCTGGTACCAAGCGATTGGGGAGATATCCTCAACCTTGTTGCTGTAGTCTTTCTTGCCGTTGCCATTCTCGAGTTCATTGTTTCGAGCATCGCGACCCTGGCAGACGTGCTCTCCGGCATCACCATGTTTGGTTCAACTGGTGGTATTGAGTACATAGTGATCACGATTGGTCTCGGAACTGTTGCCCTGGTTGTCGAAATAGTCTCTTGCTTCATGAGGCGAACGAAGTAAGGACAAGTAGACCCCCTTCCCCGCAAGCCCTCCCCGGAAATCCATCCGGGGAGGGCTTTTCAGCAACACCGGAAGCTGAATAGCATTACTTCACAACGTACTGGTACGTATCACCCATGGGAACAAAGCGGACGGGGACCTCAGACGTCCCCAGAGCTTGGGGAAGCCACTCCGCCATGAGTTCCATACCAGGTTCCTCCAGGTCGAAGTGTCCGACGGTGATTGCGCACTTTCCCTCGCCAAGCATCCCCACGTCTCGAATGTACTCGCAGGTAGTGAAGTCAATGAACTCCATGGTCACCAATGCGTCCACGCCTTCGCTGTCGGCGAAGTTAATCTCATAGGTATCAGAAGCAGGATCGCCCATCACGTGCTTTGGAATGTGAACCCTCCGCACTCGCGCGGAGGAATCCCCTGTGATCCTCGTGCCGTTGAGGCCCAAACTACTCACGAGTAGCCGCGCCAACTCCACACCGGAAGTCTGCGGAATCTCAAAGTCACGACAGCGGACAACGTCCCCCACTCGGCAGCCCTGCCACCCCATCTTCTTGGCAAAGCCATAGAAGATGCCGTCGACCATTGCGCCGCCGTCGATGGGAACGCCCGAGTGAATGTAGTCATGGCAGCGCCAGACCGTACCGCCCCATTCGTCAAGCAGCGCTTTCTTCTCGGCATACGCCCTAGTCCCACCAATCACGTCCTGGTGGTCGCCGTGATTCCAGAACAGCGCCTCGTGCGAGATGATGAGATTTGCATCACAGCGCATTGCCTGGCGAACGATGTCGGCAGTCGGCCAGATGCAGGTCACGATTCCCGTGCACTCCTTCTCCGTCGTGCCGTAGGTGACCTTGTCGCGAGTGGTCGCCTCGTCAATCGGCTCGCCCGTCCATGGAGAAATCCCCAGACAGTATCCCTTCACAGCAGAAATGACCTCATCAATGCGCATGACCAGCCTCCATTGAACTATGAATTCGCCTACTCCGACGCTAGGCCGCCCGACAGCCACCCGTCCACAAACAGCCTCGCGAGAAGGAACGTGACGGAAATGAGAAGCGCAGCAGAGCCCCCGATTCTCTCGACAAAGTAGCTGCAAATAACCACACCAATGAAAAATGAACCGATTAGCGCCAGATAATGGAGCGCACGCCGCAGCTCACTTGGCTCATGCCCAAATGTTCCCTCATAGAGTGCCTCTGAGAAAGAACGGAGATTCCCGGTGCAATACGTACTTGAATATCGCGAACCCTGTCCAAGCTCCCGAAAGTTCTCGAAAGACATTGCCGCACAGGAAGCAATCAAACAATCGGACAGGACGTCTGGAATGTAGTCCGCGAAGACGCCAATCACCGCAAACGTTATCGCCTCAAAATCAATGACCCAACTCTGCATCTGGTCTTGTCTTCCATGAAAGCACCTACTCGATACCAACCGTGAAAGAATGATGCCCATGATAAAAGAGACTATGGGGATGAAGTACCTGAGAAAGGAACAGGGATCCAGCAGAGAGGTCGCAAGTGCCAGTCGCACGACATTCCCCGTCTGTCCTGTTGCGAACACCTGATCATGAGCCGTGAAGGCATAGCCGTCCATCATGCCACCCGCGCATACCACCACGAGCCCTAGCTCAAATTGCGCATGGGGCCTTAAGGGGTTCACTCGTCACCCTCTGCTGCCTCAACGGCAACCCTGTTCATAAGCTGCATGGAGTTTCGGGCCTCGGCCAGAACTTCTTCAATCGCGTCGTATGTCAACGGCTCTGGGGTAAGCACGAGCTCGAGAGCACACGCCACATTGACTCCGGCAACAAGGAACACATGCCCATTCATATAGGGCGCAAATGCCTGGTTGACACTTCCCTGCATGATGTCGGTGAGTATGAGAACCTCATCGTTGGCGCCATATTCGTCGAACAAAGCCTTAACCTGGTCATCCAGCGGGGTTTCGTCAACGTACGCACAGATAACGTCGAATTCGTTAATTCCACCAATGAACTCTATCGTGTCCGCGAGACCGGCAGCGAACTTATGGTGAGAAGCAAGTATTACGTGTCTCACAGCCACTCCTCAAACTCGTCAAGAACAGACTCAATGCCACCGCGAGGAAGCTTGGTCACGAACGACTCGTATCCAAGCCCAAAATCCTCGCTAGGAACAAAGTATCCCTGAGCATCGTTTGCGTACCCAACGACAATGCATCGCCGGGGGAGAAACATCGATTTGATGCGCATCCCAAGGACACTGCCGAGTTCTCCAGGGAAGGTCACGAATACTATTCCACCAAAGTCGATTACCCTCATCACTATGGGAAACTGAACGTGGTCAATCTCGAGCTTCTCGCTAAGCCTGCGGACCTCAGTCCGGGCTAGCTTCTTTGCCGTTGCTGTTGACGAGTCATCCGCAAGAGTCTGCTTGGCCTCGTTTAGCAGCTCCTTATATCTCGCAAAGAACTGTCTGTTGTCATAGTCCACATCGTGGATGAACTCTCGGACCGTTGGCACACCAAGCTCAACGGGTTCGAATGAGCCCCTCATGAACTCAGCCGAGATGCCAACCGCAGTCCGCTGAAGTTCGTCGAATCCATCGCCCCTACGGAACTGTCTGTTACCCAAATCTCCAGACGCGCCTGTAAACGCATAGGGCGTGATTCCCACCCAAGGCGCAAGCAAGGCTCGAACTGACCCCTGTAGATCGGACGTAATGAGCCGGTTGAAAGGCCCAACTACAGTCGAGTGACAGTTGAAGTTCTGCATCGCTCCAACAACAGAACCATCATCTGCCACAAACCTAACGATAAAGGCCTGGTCATCAAATGGTTTGTTTTTGTCATTCCGATTTGAGTACCATCCGTTGATTCTTGTTGAGAGAATTTCAGGCTTGGCCTCGGTAAGCCTCTCCGAAAGTCGAGAGGCTGCCTGGACTACGAGGCCCGTCACGAGGTCTTCGTAACCAGGAGTGTCATGAGAAATTGAGCTGCCATCACGAAGACCGTTGGGGCATGAATGACTATGAACTGCAGAAATGACAACTAACTCATCGCGAACGTCCAACAATGACGAGAGCAGCGCCCTCATCTTCTTAGTTCTTGAAAGGCTAACTTGACACACATCGATGCCAACGAAGAGAACGCGCTCTCCACCCTCTTCCAGCAGCAGAAGGATGGCATAAGGGTCATCATGAATACCTATGCCCGGAAGCTGGCGAACATCATTGAGATATCCATCAAGATAGAAAACCCCGCTTGGCGCAATGCTCACCTTTGTCGAAGAGACCTTCATTGCATACCTCCAGCGTTGGCGGGATGGAAACCCATCCCGCCAAGCCCGTTAACCTATAAAGCCAAACGCGGCGCCAAGCCAACAAAAGACGATGATTCCGAGAATGATCTTGTTTGTGGAGACGCCCTTCTTGATGAGCTGGTAGACGATCGCGGTAGCGCACACCGGAAGAAGCCCCAGGAGAATCTTGTCAAACAGCCCCTCTTGCAGGCCAAATGAGACATCACCGATATTGATTGTCAGCTTGGTAGAGAGCTTAACGACGGAGGGAATCAGTGCACCAACGACAGTAAGGCCGAGGACGCTCATAGCCTCAGTGAGGGCGGCAACCTTATCAGCAAGGTTGGTAACGAGCTGGGTGCCAAAGTGATAGCCCAAATCCCAACTCTTAATCTTGACACCAAGGCTAAACACAAGGTTGACGGCCACGAACAGAAGCGCACCTATAGGGTTTCCGCTCTGCGCCAGGTATGCAGAAATGGAACCGAAGATTGTTGGGATAAGAATCCATATGATGGCGTCACCGATTCCGGAGAGCGATCCCATGAGGCCAACCTTGAGGTCTTGGACAGCTCCCAAGGCAGCAGTGCCGTTCTTCTCCTCCATTGCCAGCCCCGCGCCGAGAAGGATTCCCGCAACTGGAGGTGTCACGTTGAAGTACTTTGCCGAGTTTGTAAGGGAGTCCCTGTATGCGGCGTCATCATCGCGATAAATCTTTTTTAGAGCATCCGCCTCAGAAAACACCACAGAGGGCGCAAGCTGGGTCTCATAGTTAAAGCCATTCACCGACATGCACCAACGCCAAGCGCATTTTCTGATGTCTTTGTCAGTGAGCAAACGGCCATTCTCCTCTGCCGGAGCCTTCATCGACTCCTGCTCAATTTGCTTACTCATCCTCGAGACCTCCTTCTGCGGTAGCAATTGACTCTTCAGCAATCCGGGAGGTCAGATTCTTATAGACCTCGTACGCAGCTGCTCCACCCAGAATCGCCACAGGAAGAATCGACAGGCCAAGGTATGCCGAGAGCACAAAGCCAATGGCAAGGAAGCTAAAGTACTGCTTCGCAGGCATGTAGGTAAGCAGTGCGCCCATGCCGATTACAGGCAGCAAGCCACCTGCAAGCGAGAGCCCCTTGGTGAACCATGCGGGCACCACCGAGAGAATGGCATTGACAACGTCTCCGCCAAACGCGAGCACAATAAGCATTGGGATGGCATCTGTCAGTCCAAACAGCACTGGCCCAACGAGCGTCACGGCCTTCATCTTCTCGTACTGCCCATCCTGCGCATACTCAAGCTGCTTGTGTGCCATGAAAACGTTTGCAGTCTTTGCGAGGACGTCAAGCTGGACTCCCATGGTGCCAACGGCGATGCCAACAGCAAGGCCAACGCCCTCGTCCTGGCCAGTCATGATACACACCGCGGTTCCAACCATTCCCGCCAGGGGATAGTCTGGAACCGAAGACCCGGCAAGAGCTGCGACACCCAGCGACATCAGCTGTACGGACGCGCCAACGATAAGACCGGTCATTCCGTCGCCTAGTATCAGGCCAACAAGCCAGGCATAGAGGACGGCATTGTGGCCACACACTTGCGTTCCAAGTCGATCAACCCTGTAGATAAAAGCCAGAAGCGTGATGACAACGATTTGCCATACGGCAATTTGCATATCCACTCAACTCCCCTCAGAGATTGACGTACTTCGAAAGCGGTTCGTCTTTGTCTGCCGGAACGTACTGGATGTTGACGCTGGTTCCATGCGCTGCAATTGATGAGTAGACGGGAACCTCGTTATCAAGAACGTAGGCGCGACGGCTCACCTGAGTCGCTGCCTGCCCATCCTGGGGAGAGACGGTCCCACCAATCGTGAGCTTTGGCACCTTTTGTCCGTCTTCCTCGAGCTGCTGGATGATGCGAGGATCACGGACAATGACGAAGACCGTGTGGTCATCGTACTTGCCCTCACGAAAGTGATCGCGTGCAGTTTGCTCGCTAATAATGGAGAGCGCTACGCCCGCGGGCTTGGCCATGCGCATGCCAGCCTTCTTTGTTGGGTCACCAGCATACTCATCGTCGATAACCATTACCCTCTGCGGCTTCACCCTTGGGACCCATTGGGTAGCCACGATGCCGTGGAGCAAGCGATTGTCGACCCTTGCTGCTACAATGCTCAACTCGTTCTCCCTTCCCCCGTGAACGTCCGTGATGGCAAGCTTGTCTGCCTGCCCGCGACATAGAAGATAGGGATGGGAAGGCGCAGAGAGCAGTGCACCAAAGGAGAAATGTCATTTACTGAGGTATTTCGACAATCGGTGATCTCATCACGTGCGAGCGCCGCACTGTTCGACACTTCTCTTCGACACTTCTGTTGGCGTCACTCGTCTTCAAATGAAACTTGATTTCTGCAATACACTTCCCCGCTAGCACCATCGGCCTCTAGCATCTTGTGCACGTAGGCTATCTCCGATACGGGAATCTCAACACGATAGCGTCGGCACATCTCGGAAAACGCGGCGCGGAACCAGGCGATGAACTCGGGATTCGAGCGCGCAAACTCATCCTCTCCCAAGAATGAGTCAACGAAGTTGTTTGTCACGAGCCTCTCGATCAATCCGCAGAGATGCACGTAGAGGCCAAGTCTTCTCCTTGAGTCAATCTTCTTCCCGCTGAGCTGCGAGAGCCGTTGAATCGCATTGTCTGCCTCAACGTAGAGCATCTCTGGGTTGAGGATGGTGATGGACTCAACAACATTTCTCAGCGTAAGGTTCTTCAGGAGTGCGGAGTGGAATGCGGAGATGCCTGAGCGGTCCAAGTACTTCGCAAGCGCAGCATCAAGCTTATCCGAGTAACCCTGGCTCAGAAGATCTTCCAAGGCAACGAATGGAACGGAGGTGACATTTGGATTCATCGTGCCAACGATTGCTCGAACGTTTTGGCCCTCAATGGCCAGAGACTGGTTCCCGTCCCTCACGAGCTCGTTGTAGTCACAGGTCGTAAAAGATACAGGAAGGCTTTCTGGGAGGCTATCTTGGATGAGCCTTCTGATCTTCTCGGCAGCACCTACTCCCGCCTCTGAGCAGAAGAGGATCTTCTCCCCCGTCTTTGACAACCGCGCTACTCGATAGCTCGGGGATGCAGCCTCGAGTACCTTTGGGAGATTGTCGCTCAGGCATTCTTTGCTCGCAAGGATGCTCCCCACCTCCAAGGCGAGGCCAGTCGACACGTTGGTTATTACGTACACGTCGCTGCTAATGGAACGTGGAATCACATCTAGGACCTGCTCCAATGAGCCCATGTCGACGAGGATGACCATGGATTCGCAAAACGAGAAGCGCTCAAGCAGATGCGCAAGCGGAGTTGCCACATCCGAGAACTGCTGCTCGTAGGTCATGTCTATCGCCTCGAACACTCGCACGTGGAGCATTCTGTTGGCCGCCTCCGCAATGCTCGTGGCAGTCGAGTACCCATGGCACATCACGACCCCTAGAGCCTCTCGCCTTTTGGTCCCCGAAGAGAGAACGTGACAGATTTCGAGGAGAAGCATTGCCCGTACAAGGTCGTCCATCTCCGCGCCCAGCGCGAGCCTCACCTTAGAGTCAATCTGAGACACTGCAGAGGAGGCCACGAGATACCGGCGAGAGAGCTCGGCACAAAGAGATTTGAAAGCGACTCGATTGTGCAGGCGCCATGATGTCAAAGGGGTTCCCGCCCATAGCTGAGACGCAACCAAATGCGAAAGCAACCGAGCTGTCTTCCTCGTCAGGTCTAGGCCGTAAGACTCGTTAACCTCATCGACAATTGGCCCGATAACCTGCTCGTAGGATGCGGAACGCTCATCTGCGTTTTGATCGTCGAAGTCAAGGTAGTCTTCATAGGCCTTCAGAGTCGCGACTGCCGAAGAGAAGAACTCGTCAAACGAGAGCTTCTCGTCCTCAAACGAATGGAACGCGTCAACTATTTGTTGAAACAATCCGGTAACGCGCCGATGAGAGTCAAAGGCATCCTCCGTGCCACCGGGAATAAGCTGGTCATCGTCGACTCTTGTCTGCAGAGACGAGATGATGTCAGGAGGAAGGTTGTAAGTCTGAATGACGAGACGGTCATCCTTCCTATTGAGGTACGAATTGGCGCAGCAATTGGTTATGCATGCTCGTAGACCGTCTACATTGTCCTCGAACTCGCTCGCGACCAATGCCCTGAGCGCTCCACGGCTAATTGCTGCGTCAGATGCAGCTCGCTGGCCTTCTTTCTTGAGAAAATCCATGACGAGGAGCGTACGCTCCTCCATTGTTCTCTCCGAAAGGCGTGGAAGCCTAATCACGATGGGAATCGACCGAGCGATTGCTTTTACGGCATCGCTGTCGATATCTCGACTCGTTCCAAGTATGAAGCGCGCTGTGCGACCCTGTTCCTGAGCACCGGTCTCGCATTCTCGAATCCTCTGGAGGATGGCATCACGAGAGACAGGATCCAGGTGATCAAAACGTCGAATGTAAACGACTCCCCCGTGGGAATTGCCAACGGAGCCCGGTATCTTGCCTTCCCCGAAGATCAGCCGTTCGAGAGACGCACCGGCATTACTGTGCCGAGACGCATCAACCGAGATATACGAGGCATTCTTGCTGAGGATTCCTGCATTCTTTCCGTACTCGAAGGTGAGCCTGGATAGGTATTCCTTCCCGGTCCCATGATCCCCAACGAGGAGCACTGGAATTCCGTGGGGAGGGTACTGCATGGCACTCTTGAGCTGCTCAACGCATTGTCCAAGAGACAGGTCGCTCCCAATTGCCTGCTCGAAATCTCTTGATGCCCTTCTCCCAGCCAACATGAGCAGCTCGGACATTGAGGAATACTCGTTCTTCTCGAGCTTTGCCTGCAGGTACCGTTCCAAATCCCTGCGATGCAGGAAGAGCACTGGCCGAGATCCAACCTTAATTGCAGGCCCTTCTCTCACCAGCTCGTTTAGATATTGACTCGCCAAGTTCCGGCTCACATGACAAGCGCTGGCAACGGCAGTGGTGGTGAAGGACTCTGTCTTTGGTGGGTCAATCTCTCGCGTTACCTTGTCCAGATACGAAAGGATTTCACCCTTGGTTTCAACTCCAGCCATGTGACCCCCAAAACTTGATCAGCGTCAATCATGCAGAACAGACATTCTCGAAGCAGAGGGCAGACCTAAGGCCTACCGCAGGGTCAGACGGCCTTGTTTTCTCGCCGAGCGAGAGATTCTGCATTCTGTATCTACGCCACGGCAGCATACGCGCTTGAGCGCCCGGAACCCACCTTCTTGAGCTTGCCCTCCTGAACCAAGCCCTCAAGAAGCCTACCGGCGCTGGATCTTGAGACGCCCAGGACCTGCTCGACCTCCACGCGCGTGATGCTCCCGTTGGATTCCACGATGTTCATCACCATGTGAATTGAGTCCCCGGGGCGCATTACGCGAGGCCCCGGCACTTGTTCCATGGTTCTGGGGACTCCACCCATGGGGACGAGAGACCCCTCCTCCGCCCATGTCGGCACTCCGTGCTCGCGAACGTAGTTGAGATTGGGGAGCGTCAGCTTGAACACGTGGGCAGAGGCCTCGACGATGGGCTTCACTGACCTTCCAGCATATGACGCAAAGACGCGCGGCAATCCCATCCCATATGCCTCAACCATTCCAAGACGAAACATCACATTGGCCAACCTGGGGTTGCGACAGACGGACGTGCCGTTTGTCACTTCGTCCATCCGCACGCCTCGGGCAAGGCCCCCGGCAGTCATGAACTCAATGCGGTCGTCGAAGACGCTTGCCTTGTTGATGGCGGGGGAACCATAGTCGCGATGCATGACCATATTAAGGACTACCTCGCGCAGAGCTTCGAACGTAAGATCGTCCGCGCCACAAGGAAGATCCTTGAACGAAGGGCAACTGTGGTAGCCATATCCTTCGAGCAGCTCATCGATTGCTCTCAGCAGCTCGTCTTCCCTCATGGCGACTCATCTCCTACCCATATACCACCCAACAGGGTAGGTAATGGGTAGGAGAGGTTCGCCGAGCGGTTCTCCAAAATGCGTCGGCGACGGACTGCTCGACGCGAGAGGCTACTCCCTATAGAACTCGTGCAGGTCAGCGGCCATGGCATGGAGCGTGGGCTCGTCGGTGTAGGCCATGTGGCCACACCCGTAGCGGTGCCAGGTGATCTGACGTTTGAGCGCATCTGGCAGGTAGAGCTGCGACATTGTGTGCCGCACGTTCCACCAAGGCGTTGCCGTGTCATAGCGGCCGCCCAGGATGCAAAGCTTGGTCGTGGGACTGCGCCTCAACGCTACGGCAATGTCGTACGCCAAATTGGGTGCCGCAACGGTTGTCTCGTCAAAGCCTGGCTCATCGTGAACCCAGTTCCATCCAATGCCAATCTCTCCCCACACGGAAAGACGGTACTCTTCAGGCCCCTCGTAACCCAGGTCGCCCCTCAAGAAGTCTCGGAATGCCACATACCAGCAGCTCTCAAGCGCATGGTTGGCAGGATCCTCGCAGGCAAAGTAGAACGAGGCACGCTGACTGGGAAGCAGCGAGGTCTCGGTGAAGCGCTGGTCAAGACGGCCACACACAAGGCCGCGGCTAGCGAGAAGGTCTCGCCTAAAGTCCTCAAGCTCAACCCGGTTATTTCGGACAAGCAGATAGTCCTTAGGAAGCCCAATGAACGCAGACAGGTGCTCGGCCAAAGCGTCCTTATCGGCAGGAGTAATCTCATCACCCAGGAAGATGCCACGGGCATACTCGCCTCCAGCAAACGCAGAGGCCCTGTCGAACCACTCGTCCTCGTCGACGCCCTGGCCAACCAGGCCAAAGTACTGCGCCGTCGAGGCAAAGGTGGGGACCATGCCCACGTAGTAGAGGTCATTGCCGGGCAGGTTCTGCGTCCAGTCGTAGTAGGCCGAGAGCATCACGACGCCCGCCAGGGGCACGTGCGCCTCGCCCAGGTAGCGCATGAGAACGGCGCTACGCATGGTGCCGTACGACTCGCCAAAGATGTAGAGCGGAGAACCCCAGCGGTCGTTCTCGTCAAGCCACTGGCAGATGGCGCGGCAGAAGGTGCGCGCGTCCTCCTCGAGGCCATAGACGCGCTTGGTGTCGTAGCCCTCAGCCACGAAGGACCAGCCTGTGCCCAAGGCGTCCGGGAAGACGAGGTCTGACTCCCGCAGCAGCGTGCCGGGGTTGTCCACGACCTCGTACCCCGCACCCACGAAGTCCATCCCGTGGGTCACCACGCGACGCGGCCCCAGGCCGCCAAAGTTGATGGGCACCGAGGCAGAACCGGGACCACCGTTGTAGCAGAAGCTCACCGGGCGCTTGTGGGGGTCCACCTCGCTGCCATCAATGGCCGTGGCAACATAGGAGACGTTGAACATGCGCCCCTCGAGGACCTTGTCGCGGTCGACGATGTCCAGGTGGCCAGCTGTGGCCACGTAGTCGATCGTCTCGTCACCAACATGCCACGTGAGCTGCGCGCTCTTTGCCTCCGGGACCTCGTTCACCGTGGCCTCGCAACCGCACTCGCACTCACAACCGCACTCGCACTCTCCCACCTGAGACCTCCCTACTCGATACCAAGCATTTCGCAGAGGGTGAGCATGTAGATCTCGGCTGCATGCACCACGTCCTCCACGTCCACGTCCTCGTTGTAGCCATGGATGCCGGCGTTGTTGGCTGGGCCAAATTGGATGGTGGGGCAGCCGAGCGCGCGATAGTGCGCCGCGTCGCTTGATGCCCACTGGTAGGCGGGCAGGCACTCCTCGCCCCAGACGCTCTCGATGTTGTCCTTGAGGCTCGTCACCAGAAGGCAGGTGTCGTCGGTGTAGTTGCCCTCGGCAATCCACTCGTAGCCTGCCTCGACACCCGTGACGCCGCTCTCCTCGATGATGCGGTCAACGGCAGCCACCACGTCCTCGTGCTTGCAGCCGTAGGGCAGACGAACATCCACCTTGCAGCTTGCCTGGTCTGGCACCTGGTTGATCTTGCCGCCGCCCTCGATGATGCCCACGTTGGCCGAGCAGTGGTCAATGACGTTGCCCACCAGGGGGTTGTCGATGGTGCGCTCGGCAATGGTGCGGGAGTTGGCAACCGCGCGAGCCTGGCTGGGAAGGTAGTGGCCGGGCACGGAGGTGAGCTCGTCAATGTGGAGAATGACGCGTGCCAGCTTGGTGATGGCGTTGTCGCCCTTGTAGTTGCCCGTCGAGCCGTGGCCAGGCGTGCCGTGCGCCGTGAGCGTGAGGTGCAGGATGCCCTTCTGGCCAATCTCAATGGTGTCGTGCCCGGTGGGCTCCCCCACCATCACGGCATCCGCGCCGTCCGCATAGCCGTTGTCGCAGAACCACTTGGTGCCAGTACCTGCGATCTCCTCGTCCGTGGCCACATGCAGGCGGATGTCACCCCTGAGGTTGGCACCAGACTCGTTGAGAAGCGCCATAGAGAAGAGCAGCACTGCGAGGCCGCACTTCATGTCGGAGGCACCGCGCCCGTGGATCTTCCCGTCAAACACCTCGGCCCCAAAGGGGTCAAAGTCCCAGCCGGAGAGGTTGCCCACAGGAACCACGTCCACGTGACCGTTAAGGACAACGCGGAAGCCCTCGTCAGAGCCAATGTGAGCGTAGATTACCGGGTAGTCCTCGCCCGCGTAGGCAACCAGGCGCTGCGACTCGATGCCGTGGCTCGCGAGGTAGCCCCTCACAAAGTCGACCGCCGGCTCCTGCGGGTCCAGCGGGCTCTGGTTCTTTATGCGAATGAGGTCCTGGCAGAGAGAGACAAGCTCATCCTTGCGGTCGAGGATCTTCTTGTGAAGCTCTTCCTTCGTAACCGTTGACATGGCAGACAAACACTCCCCCGAACTAACGAACGGATTGATTACGTGAGGCTCACGCGGCTACTCGGCCACGATGTCGTGGTACTTGAAGCACGCCACACGATGGCCGGCCTCGACCTCCTCGAGCGAAGGCCGCTCGTGACGGCAGCGCTCCATGCAGAAGGGACAGCGGCCGGCAAGTGGGCAGCCCACCTGCTCCCCCACAGGGCTTGGGATCTCGCCCTGGAGCTTGATCTCTTCCTTCTTGTCGAAGGGGCTCTCGGGCGGGATGGCCGAGAGGAGCGCCTTCGTGTAGGGGTGCAGCGGGTGCGCGTAGATCTTGTCGGCGGGGCAAAGCTCCATGACGCGCCCCAGGTACATGATGGCAACGCGGTCGGAGATGTGCTTGATGACCGAGAGGTCGTGGCTGATGAAGAGGTACGTGAGGCCACGCTCCTGCTGCAGGTGGCGGAAGAGGTTGAGCACCTGCGCCTGGATGGAGACGTCAAGCGCGGAGACGGGCTCGTCGCAGACGATGACCTTGGGGTCAAGCACCAGGGCGCGGGCCACGTTGATGCGCTGGCGCTGACCGCCGGAGAACTCGTGCGGATAGCGCTGGAGGTGCTGCACGTCCAGGCCGACCTCGCGCATGACCTCGAGGACGCGCTGCTCGCGCCTGGAGGCATCGGGCTCGGTGCGGTAGATGAGCATGGGCTCCTCGATGGTCTTGGCCGCAGTGTAGCGCGGGTCAAGCGAGGAATAGGAGTCCTGGAAGATCATCTGGATGTCCTTGCGGACCGCCTTGAGCTGCTGCCCGGAAAGCTTGGTGATGTCCTGGCCACCGTAGACGATCTGCCCCGAGGTGGCCTGGTGCAGCTGCACCACGCAGCGGCCCAGCGTGGACTTGCCGCAGCCGGACTCGCCAATGATGCCCAGCGTCTCGCCGGGATAGACGTCCAAGCTCACGTCGGAAAGGGCATGGAGCACCTGCGGCTTGGAGAAGAGCTTCCCGCCGCGCAGACGGAAGTCCTTGGAGAGGTGCTTGATGGAGAGAATGGGCTCTCCGCTCGCAACCTGGGGTCTCTCGACAACAGCCGCCGTCTGCGTCTCACTCATGGTGGTTCACCTCGCCTCTCACGAGCCTGTGCTCGCCGTCCTGCCTCAGGCATGCCACAAAGTGCCCCGGCTCAACTTCCTTGAGCTCTGGCACGCGCCTGTGGCACTCCTCCGTCGCATAGGGGCAACGGTTACAGAAGTTGCAGCACGTACCGGTGAGCCTGAGGTCGGGAGGCACGCCCGGTATGGTCTTGAGGTCGGTCTTCGCGGTGTCGGAGAGCCGCGGCATGGAGTCAAGAAGGCCCCAGGTATAGGGGTGGAGCGGGTTTGAGTAGAGCTCCTTCATGGAGGTGTACTCGCAGGTGCGCCCCGCGTACATCACCATAACGTCATCCGCCATCTCCCACACGATGCCCAGGTTGTGGGTGATGAGGAGAATGGCCGTGCTCAGCTCGTCCTGAAGGCCTCGCAGGAGCGAGAGGACCTGGGACTGAACGGTAACGTCAAGTGCGGTCGTTGGCTCGTCGGCGATGATGAACTTGGGGTGGCAGCTCACCGCCATGGCGATGATCACGCGCTGGCACATGCCACCCGAGAGCTCGTAGGGGTAGGCGTCCATGCGGGCCTCTGGGTCGGGGATGCCAACGAGGCGCAGCATCTCGACGGCGCGGTCGTAGGCCTCCTTCTTTCCCAGGTCGCTGTGCGCGCGAATCAGCTCGACCATCTGGGTCCCCACCTTGAAGACCGGGTCGAGGCCGCTCATGGGGTCCTGGAAGATCATCGAGATGTCGCTGCCGCGAAGCTTGAGCAGCTCGCGCTCCGGCACGTGGACCATGTCAATGCCATCGAACTCGATGGAGCCGCCCTCGATCTTGCCGGTCTTTGCAAGCAGGCGAATGACGGAGGATGCGGTCACGCTCTTGCCAGAGCCGGACTCGCCCACGATGGCAAGGGTCTTGCCGCGGTCGAGGGAGAAGCTCACGCCGTCGACCGCCTTGGCGATGCCGGCTGCCGTGTGGAAGTACGTCTTGAGGTCGCGTACCTCGAGGATCCTCTCGCCCGACTTTGTCCCGGCGTCGTCGAGAAGCCCCGTGTTCTGCTCGGTCATGGTCGTCACCTACCGCTTCTGCTTGGGGTCGAAGACGTCGCGGATGCCGTCGCCAAAGAGGTTGAAGCCAAGCACCGTGAGCAGGATGAAGATGCCCGAGATGGTGGCGATGTGGGGTGCGGTCTGCAGCGTGCTCTTGCCCTCCGAGAGAATCGCGCCCCAAGACGCGGTGGGCGGCTGCACGCCAAGGCCGAGGAACGAGAGGGCCGCCTCGGAGATGATCGCGCTTGCGATGTTGAGCGTGAAGTACACGATGACCGGCGACATGGCGTTGGCAAAGATGTGCTTGAAGAGGATGCGCGCAGGAGAGGCTCCAATGACCCTCTCGGCGTTGCAGTACTCCTCGTTCTTCACCACGTGCACCTGGCCGCGCACCACGCGGGCAAAGTTGGGGACGTTTGCCACGCCAATGGCGATGATCACGTTCTGCGTCCCCTGCCCGAGGATGGTCATGAGGATGAGGGCGAGCAGAATGAAGGGGAAGGCCATCATGCCGTCCATGATGCGCATGATAATGGAGTCGACCGCACCGCCAAAGAAGCCGGCAACCAGGCCGAGAAGCACACCGATGATGGCACCCACGATGGTGCCGCCAATGGCGATGAAGATCGAGATTCTCGCTCCATAGATGATGCGCGAAAGAAGGTCGCGGCCATAGGAGTCGGTGCCCAAGAGGTGTCCCGCCTGCCCCGGTGCCGCAAACATGTTGGACATGTCCGTGACATTGGGGTCATAGGGCGAGATGAGCGGCGCAAAGATGGCGAGAAAGACCATGAAGGCCACGATGATAAGGCCCACGACTGCCATCTTGTTGCGCGTGAGCTTGTGCCAGGCGTTGTTGGCACGCCGCTCGCGCCTGAGCATCTCGAGGTTGGCGGCGTCACTCAGGGCCTCTGGGGCGCTCGAGGTTGTCTGCTCTGCCATTAGCGGACACCTCCCTCATAGCTCACCTTGGGGTTAATGAGCATGTACACGATGTCGACGATCAGGTTCACAAAGACGAAGACCACTGCCGAGAAGAGAACCACGCCCTGGATGAGGGCGTAGTCACGGCCGTTGACCGCATTCACGATGAGGGTGCCCAAGCCCGGCCAGGAGAAGATCGTCTCGGTGAGGATTGCGCCCGCAAAGGCGCCGGCAAGCTGGATGCCCAGCACCGTCACAATGGGAGGAAGCGCGTTCTTGAACGCGTGCTTCCAGATGACCACGGACTCCTTGATGCCTCGGGAGCGAAGCGCCTTGATGTAGTCCGCGTTGATGGACTCGAGCATGCTAGAACGCGTGATGCGGGCAAAGGTGGCAGCCGGAATCGTTGCCAGGCAGAGGCATGGCAGGATCATGTGGCTTACCACGTCCCAGGCACCCTTGGCGATGTTGCCCATGCCCATAACGGGAAGCCACCCAAGGTTGACGCTGAAGGTAAGGACAAGCATCAGGCCAAGCCAGAAGATGGGCACGGAGACGCCGACAAGCGCGAGCACCATGAAGATGTAGTCAAAGGCGGTGTTCTGCTTTACCGCGGACTCGACGCCAATGGGGATGCCAACGAGAATGGCCAGGACAAGGCCCGTGATGGTGATCATGAGCGTGGACGGGAGCCGGCTCAGGATGATTGGCATCACGGCGCCGTTATAGGAGTACGAATAACCAAAGTCCCCCTGCAATACGCCGAGGACGTAGTTCACGTACTGCTGGAGCATGGGCTCGTTGAGGCCCATCTTCTCTCGCATGGTCTCGATGGCATCGGGCGATGCCTGGGGACCAAGCATGGTAACTGCGGGGTCGCCAGGAATCATGCGCGTGAGGACAAACGTGAACGTAACGACCACGAGCAGGACGGGGATGGTCTGAAGCGCCCGCCTGATGATTGTCTTGGCCATCCTGCTACCACCCCCTGGGTGTTCTCGTCCGAATGCGACTCAGGATGGCCCCATTCGGTGCCGAGGGGGCGCAGGTCTCGCCCGTGCCCCCTCGACTGGCTAGAAACGATGTTGCTGCTACGCGGTCTTCGAGACGTTGACCTCGTCGTTCACGATGACGATCTTGCCGTCGGCGCGCTGCTCGTAGCCCTGGACCTTGGTGGTGAGGCCGGTGTTCACGAACTCGGAGGCGTAGACCAGCATCGGGTCGTAGGAGACGATCGCCTTGAGCGCCTGCTTGTAGTAGTCGGCACGCTGGTCCTGGTCGGTGACGGCAAGGGCCTTGTCGAGAAGGTCGTCCACGTCCTGGTGGCTAAAGCCAGCGCCGTTGCCGAGCGCGCCCACCTCCGAGCTGCTGAAGAGCTTGTTGAGGAAGAAGAACGGGTCGGGATACCAGGTCCAGCTCATGCCGTACATGTCGGCAGTGCCAGAGGCGGCCGTTGCGCTGAACGTGCCCCAGTCGGATGGGTTGAGCGTGAGGTCGATGTTCAGGGTCTCCTTGAGCGTCTGCTGGAGGATGGTTCCCATCTTGATGCGGGCCTCGGTGTTGGAGATGTAGAGGTTGAGCGAGAGGCCGTCAGCGTACCCCGCCTCTGCCATCAGCGCCTTCGCGGCATCCGGGTCGTACGTGGGGACGTCGCTCTCGACGGAGGCATCGTAGCCCCAGCTGCCCTTGGGGAGCGGCAGCGAGGCGGTCTCGGCCTCGCCGTACGGATAGACGCCCTTCACCAGGTCATCGCGGTTGATCGCCATGAGGATGGCCTTGCGCACGCGCTGGTCGGCGGTGGGGCCGTTCACCTGGTTGAAGTAGACGTAGGCGATGTGCAGGGCAGGCGTCTGCTGCATGACCAGGTCGGAGTTGTTCTTGATGGTCTGGATTGACTCGCCGGTGAGCGAGGTGGCCATGTCGAGCTCGCCGGTGGTGAGGCCGTTTGCAGCCTGGGTCATGTCGGTGACGACCTTGATGGTCACGCCGTCGAGGTTAGGCGTGGGACCCCAATAGGTGTCGTTCTTGGAGAGGTCGGACTCCTGGTCCTTGAGGAACTGGTCGAGCTTGAAGGGACCGGAGCCAACGAGGTGGTCGCCGAAGGAGACGCCCCAGCCCTCGACCTCCTCCTTGGGGACAATGACGTTGCCGGCGTCGGTGAGCGCGGTGAGGAACGAGGCGGCGGGGGCGTTGAGGACGCAGTTGACGGTCGTGTCGCTCACAACATCAACGTGGTCGAGCATCGCAAGACGGTTCATCGAGGACTGCTTGGCGGAGCGCTCGAGGGAGTACTTGATGTCCTCCGCGGTGACGGCGCGACCGTCCTGATACTGACCCTTCTGGAACTTGGCGTCGCTGCGCAGGTTGAAGGTGTAGGTAAGGCCGTCATCGCTGATCGTCCAGTCGGTCGCGAGCACCGGGACAATCTGGGAGAGGTCCATGTTGTAGTCAACGAGCGTGTCACATACGCAGTTGATGATCTGGGACTCGTAGGTGCCCGTGTAGAGAATGGGGTCAAGGTACTTGGGCGAGGAGGGCAGCGAGATCACGAGGGTGCCTCCCGCCGCAGTTCCACCTGCCCCCATGGAGGCCGACGTATCGGAGCTGCCGCCACATCCAGCAAGCCCCATCGAAACTGCGCCTAGGCCCAGCATTCCCGCCGTGCGCAGGAAGCCACGCCTCGAGAGGCATGCCATGGACTCCTGTATGTTCAACTTGGCCTTGTTTTGAGCGCTCATTGTCAGCTCCTCCCATACGCCGAGAGCACATGTCTCGGCAACCAACGCAGAGTATGCGCGTTGACCCAGGTGGGTCGTTGGATGCAGCATGCCATGCTGCTGACCCTGGTGCCTTCGCTGTATGGGGGTATTTCACTCGTATGAAACAAGTTACATCGTGCTGTAACAATTATTCTCGCTCGTCAGGCTAAGGTAGATAGTAAACAAGCCGGTTATTAACGATGTATACGCTCAAATCGGCTTATGAAATGAAATGTATTTCGTTGAAAGGAATTCCAATGCTCCTTCGTCAGATGCTCGACATCTACGACCTCATCGACAAGCCCTCCGCCTCGGGAAACGAAGTTGCGGACTTCCTCCGTGGTCGCGGTGCAAGCGACGTCACCGTCAAGCGCGTCTCTGGCGAGCGTGGCGGAACCGACTGCATGAAGATCCTCATCCCTGGTTCCAACGGTAAGTCGAACGGCGGAGAAGCCCCTACGCTTGGCATCGTCGGCCGTCTTGGTGGCCTTGGCGCCCGCCCGGAGCTCATTGGAGCCGTGTCCGATGGCGATGGCGCCCTCGCGGCACTCACCGCCGCCCTCAAGCTCGTTGAGATGCACGAGCAGGGCGACGTCCTTACCGGCGATGTCATCGTTGCCACCCATGTATGCCCCGACGCCCCCACGCTCCCGCACGAGCCCGTACCCTTCATGGATTCTCCTATCGACATGGAGACCATGAACCGCATGGAGGTCGACCCACGCATGGATGCCGTGGTCTCCATCGACACCACCAAGGGCAACCGCATCATCAACGTGAACGGCATCGCCATCTCCCCCACCGTGATGCAGGGCTACATCCTCTCGGTCTCCAACGACCTCATGGACGTTATGACGCGCGTCACCGGGAAGATGCCGCAGGTATTTGCCCTCTCTCAGCAGGACATCACCCCGTACGGCAACGACCTCTACCACCTCAACAGCATCCTGCAGCCCGCCACGGCGACAGATGCGCCGGTTGTGGGCGTGGCAATTGCCACCGAGCAGATGGTTGCCGGCTGCGCCACCGGCGCCACGCACGGCACCGACGTCGAGGAGGCGGCACGCTTTGCCGTCGAGTTGGCCAAGGTCTACGGGCAGGGCGCCTGCTCCTTCTACGACCCCGCGCAGTTTGACCACCTGGTTGAGCTCTACGGCACCATGGAGCGCTTCCAGACGCCAGGCGAGGCGCGCTAGGGATGGCACGCACCCGGATTGCCGGCATCACCGTGGGACAGGCGCCCCGCACGGACATGACAGCGGACCTTGAGTCGCGCCTCTCTTCAACACTTGAGCTTGTACAGTATGGGGCGCTCGACGATCTCACGGTAAACGACGTCGAGCGCGACCTTGCGCCCGAGCCCGGCGACGAGGTGCTTGTTTCGCGCATGCGCGATGGCTCGCAGGTCACCTTCTCAGGCACCAAGGTGCTGCCCCTGGTGCAGGAAAGAATCGACCAGGCGGAGCGTGAGGGTGCCCGGGCCATCATCGTGCTGTGCACGGGGTCCTTTCCCGAGCTGCGCCACGAGGTTCCTCTCGTCTATCCGCAGCCGCTCTTCCACGCTGTTGCCCGCGCCCTTGCGGGCGGGCGGCGCGTGGCGGTGATGGTGCCCGAGCCGTCCCAGGTGGAGCAGGCTAGGGTCTGGTGGGGTGAGCACGGCGTCAAGGTAGACGTTGTCTCGGCAAGCCCATACGCAGGCATCGGCGGCGTGCGAAAAACGGCAGCCGGACTTCGCGAATCAAACGACGCGTTCCTCTGCCTTGACTGCATGGGATTCACCACGCAGATGCGCGACGCCGCGCGCGAGGCGTCTGGCCTCGACGTGCTGCTGCCGCGCACCCTTGTTGCCTCGGTTGTCTCCGAGCTTCTCGGCTAGCGTTCTTCTTGATCCGGACGGGGTTCACTCCCCGTCCGGCACACTTGCCTTAGCGTTGACACCCTCCGCCCTGCTCTGCAGATAGGCAACCTCGTCTAGAAGAATCTCCAGGTATATGTAAATGGTGAGCTGGGCATCTGCGAGGTTCGACCGCCCGCCGTTCATAATGCTTGACAGCACGATTGCGTTCGATGCGTGCGAGATGAACTGGCTTCGGGCATTTACCGTAACGAAGAAGACCTCTCCTCCGTTCTCGCGAATAGCATCCATGAGCAGGGCATAGGCATCGTAGTCGCGACCCTTCTGCGAGATGACCACGCAGACGTCGCCCTTGCCTAGGATGCTTGCCACGTCATCCATCACCGTCGTGTCGTTTGTCACGCTATTAAAGATGCCTGCATGCATGAGGCCTGCAGATAGCTGCAACGCCCTCTCATACATGCGGTCCACGCCCCATACGGCAACGTGTGGCGCATTGCAGAGCGAGGCAGCAACATGGTTGAGCAACGACGCGTCGACTGCCTCCGCAACCTTGCGCAGCTGAACAACGTTGATGTTCACAAAACGGGAGAGGAGGCCGCCCTCGCTCGCGCCACCCTCTTCCTGCGTGCCATTGGAGAGAAGCTGACGGTCCATCTCAAAGCGGAATTCTGAGAAGCCGCTATATCCCATGCGCTGGCACATGCGCACGATGGTTGCAGCCGAGAGGCCTGAGAGCTCCAAGACCTTCGAGACGGTGTTACCCACCACATCCATGGGATGACCTGCGATGTAGCGGGCGACGGCAAGCTCAGACTCGGTAAACTTCCCCTCCTGGGACTTCATGCGCTCTATCAGGTCCACCCGGTACTCCGCCCTCCATCAATCAAGCTCCACCATCCGCTTCGCGCCATGCAAGCGAGTTCGCGAGACATCGTGTATGGTGCCACAGAAGGGCTTCTCGTGCCATGGCCCGTTTGGCCAGCCCTACTCCCCCGCGTTGGCCTCGCGACGCAGGATCTCGTCGGCGAGGATCGAGTCGCCGTGCTTGGCCAGGGCAATGAAGGCGCACATGGCCGCACCCATCACGGTGATGTAGAGGAAGAGCTGAGACTCGGCCACATCCATCACCAGCCCGGAGAGGATGGGCGTCACAACCTGCGCTGCCATGCTCACCGTGTAGTAGTAGCCAGAGTAGCGGCCAACGCTCCGGGAGCTGCAGCCCTCGAGGATCAT
The DNA here is from genome assembly GCF_024741235.1 of Tractidigestivibacter montrealensis. Taxonomy (GTDB): domain Bacteria; phylum Actinomycetota; class Coriobacteriia; order Coriobacteriales; family Atopobiaceae; genus Tractidigestivibacter; species Tractidigestivibacter montrealensis. The sequence continues at coordinate 59,446 of NZ_JANSKA010000003.1, forward strand.
GGGATACACGCACAGGTCAACGGCACCCAGAGAAGCGCCCATGAACAGGAAGAGAACGTAGTAGAGGGGCGTGAACGACGGGAAGAGCCACATGATGGCCGGACAGATGGTCATCACCAAGCCGGCAACGAGGGCGACGCGCTTCCTGCCCACCTTGAGGGAGAGGTTGGCCACCGGAACGTACGAGAGAAGCCCGCCCGCAATGGTGACAATGTTGATGATTGCGTAGGAGCCGCCGAGCATCGAGAAGAAGTCCGACGCGTAGCGCGAGATATTGGTGGTCATGGCGTTATAGGACATGTAGTAGAAGAAGACGGCGCCAAGGAGCAGGGCAATCGAGCGCACGAGCTCTGGGTCGGTCACGCGCTCCTTGCCTTCCTCGGCGTCGTCATCCGCATCGATCGAGTCTTCCTTGATGCCCATGGCAAGGCTCTCCTCATGCATCTTTGCCACAGACTTGGGCTCGTTGAGAAGCACGCGATAGACCACGGCCGCCACGGCGATCACGATGCCCTGCAGCAGGAACACCGGCACGTAGTCCGGGTTGGCCACCGAGGGGACAAGAACCGAGATGGCCACCAGCATGACGCCCGTGCCCGCGTATCCCACAATCTTGTCGACCGAGTCGCCCTTGGTACGCAGCGGACGCGGCGTGATATCCGCCACAATCGCCAGGGTCGCGGTGCGATAGGAGCAGATGGCAACCAGAGTCACCAGAATCATCGCGATGAGCAGAGGCAGGCTTCCCAGGTTGTTTGCCACGGCGATGAGCGGTACAGAGACCGCTGCAACGGCAGATCCGGCCAGGATGAAGGGGGTTCTTCTCCCCAGGTGCGAGCGACAGCGGTCGGAGAGGATGCCAAACCACGGGAGAAGGAACAGGCCAAACACGTTGTCGAGCGCCATCACAACGCCGGTGAGCCAGTTGGAGAGACCAAAGGTCTGGGTGAGCATCTTGGGGACCAGGCCGTCGAAGACCTGCCAGAACGAGATCATCCCCATAAAGGGAAGAGAGGCGATCGCACAGCGCTTCCAGTCGAAGGGGATCTTCCGCTTGGGCGTAGTGCCCTGCTTCTTCTCGGCCATCTTGGCTCCTCTCGTCCTGGCAACGCCGGAAGGCGACGCGGCAGGCCTTGGTTGCGTTCCTTATGCCTTCAGCTGGTCAAGCCCTCGAACAAATGCCACGTAGAACTCCACACCACGCTTGTAGTCATCAACCGGGATGCGCTCGTTGGCCCCGTGGATGAGCCCGCGCGCCACCGGCGTGTAGATGAAGGCGGCAAAGCGGTACACATGGTCGCAGATCTTGGTGAACGAGCGCGAGTCCGAGCAGCTGGTCTGCACGTAGGGGCACACGCCCGCCTCGGGATAGACACCGGCGACGCAGCGACGGATGTAGTCAAACTGCACGTCGTCGTGCGGCGAGAAGGGCGAGGGCTCGTTGACCAGGCTGTTCTCGGCAATCTCCACGCTCACGGCATCTGGGGCAACACCGGACGCGCGGCACTCCTCGGCAGCCTGAGCGCGAGCGCGAGAAAGCGCGGCGCTCACGTCCTCGAACGGGGCCACGCGCACATTGAGGTTAGCCGTAGCCTCGGGCGGCAGGACGTTTCTCGCAGGCGACCCTTGAAGCTGTGTGAGCGCGTAGGTCGAGCGGACCATGGGGCCGGTCTCGGCACCGGCGGCAAGGATGCGCCCCACCAGCGGCCGGAAGAGCCACATGTTTGCAAAGATGATGCGATAGGCAAAGCTCCCGCGGGCCGCGAGCTCCTGAAGCATGGCCGTGACAGCATCTGCAACCTGCGGTTTTCCGGGATGGCCGCAGATGCGCTCCGTCGCGCGGGCAAGAAGCCGTGTGGCATCGTTGTTCGAGGGGGCAGACGCGTGCCCGCCCGTACCATGCGCCGTCACGGTGACGTCCACATGGCCCTTCTCAGAGACGCCCACCATAGCCATGGGCGAGGTCACGCCCAGGGGCACGCCAGTGGCAACCGCGCCGCCCTCATCGAGGACCATGCAGGGATGCACGTTGTGCTCGCGCAGCCACGCCACGGCATTGTCGGCCGTGGGGCCAGAGGTCTCCTCGCAGCAGGACGAGAAGAACCAGATGTCGCGCGGCGGGACGTAGCCCTTGGCCAACAAGTGCTCGAACGCCTCCATGCAGCCGCAGAAGCAGAGCTTGTTGTCGAGCGTGCCGCGGGCCCAGATCTGCCCGTCGTGGACCTCGGCCTCAAAGGGCGGGTAGGTCCACTCCTGGCCATCGGTTGGCACCACGTCGTGGTGGGCCATCATCACGACGGGCGCCAACGAGGAGTCACGCCCAGGCCAGCGCATGAGGATGCCGTACTCGTCGATGTGGGTGAGCTCGAACGCCTGGAACGTGCGCGGGTAGAGGCGCTGGAGCGTGGGCACCCAGCGATCGAAGGGTTCGCGGTCAAGCTTGGCCGGGTCGTCTCGCGAGACGGTGGGAATACGCAGTAGCGTGCGGAAGCGCTCGACCTCCGCGTCGCCGGCATGGTAGCCGCCCGCGTCGATGGGCGAGCCGGCCGGAAGCGTTGGCTTGAGCGCCGCCGCGCGAACCACGCATGCGACTGCCAACGCGAGAATGACTACCAGGATGAGAATGACAGCAACCATGGCGCCTCCAGTGACGTTTGGGCCATGGTAGCTCTTCCTCCTCGCCCCCTCCCCCTCCATTCTTTATCGGTATCTGAGAATTTCGATTTCAGCGACCTGCGGAAACACTGGCCCTACTTCACAGTGATCGATAAAGAACGCAGATATGGGCAAAACAGCACCGTAGAAGTCCTTCTCGACAGACCACAGAGGCCGCCCGCACGGCTGCCAAACCGTAGAATCTTCTCGCTGCCCGTCCAAGCAACAGGCCGTTGTGTGATTCCGTTCAGCGCTGAGGAGACAAACCTCACACGTGTTTTTTCTTTATTGATATTCTGGCGCTCTTAACTGGGGTTTCACTGCCAAATATCAAAAAATAAATATCACGTGTGAGGTTGTCGCGTGAGGTTGTTCCTGAGCTCGGCGCGTGAGGTCTCCCGGCGCGCTGGGACTAAGCTACACCGAGAAGGGCCATTCGCCGACGGCGAGGGCTTCGATCGCAGCGGCAACGGCATCGTCCTCGCAGCGGCCAATGTGCCAGCGGGCTGCCGTTGCCGCCTCGGGCTGGGCGTTGGCAACCGCCACGGAGTTGGGAACCGCCGAGAAGAGCGGCAGGTCGTTGCCGGCGTCGCCAAAGACCACGACCTCGTCCGCGTCAATGCCGAGAAGCTCGCACAGCATGCGCGCTCCGGAACCCTTGTTGTAGCCGTGCGGCATCACGTTGGAGAAGCCTGCGTGCGCGTAGTCGAGGTCCAGCTCAGGAACCTCGCGCGCCGCCCGGGCGATAAGATCTCGCGTGCCCGCCTCGTCCGTGTCCACGAACACGTTGGCCTTGACCACCACATCCGGTACGGCGTCGACCGGCACGCACTTCTCGGCGTAGGCGGGAAAGGGGCGCCTAAGGTCCTCTCGGCTTCCGGCAACCAGGAGCGGCGTTCCTCCGTCAAAGCAGAGCATCCCGGAATGCGGTACGCCCGCAAGCATTGCCGCCAGTCGCACAAGCGCGTCGTGCGGCTGGCGCTCCTCGTACACTAGCTTGCCACCGAGGTAGACCTGCTGGCCATTGGTGGCCAGGCAGGTGGCGCAGCAAGCGGCATCCCCGCCAAAGAAGGGCGGAATCCAGTCGATTCCGCGACCGCTTGCGGGACCAATGGCAATGCCGGCATCAAGCGCTGCGTGGAAGGCCCGTATCGTGCGCTGGGAGACCTGGGGATTGCCCTTGGGCAGAATCGTCCCATCGATGTCGCAAAGGATGAGCTTGGTGTTTTTCGGCATTTCGCCCCTACCCTCTCTGCACCACCTGCGCTACAAGGCGGTAACGCCCGCGTCTCCCATCTCGGCACTGGCATCAACTGTCTTCTCGCCAGTACCCCTTACCACTGTACCCGGGGAAGCCTGGTCTCCGTCAAATGTAATGCCTTTCGTGCCCATGGAAAGCCGTGGCCACCCGCTGTGGTGACGTGATAGTAGGTGCGCCCTTGGCTGTTTTCCGCAGCGAGAGGGTTGGGCGGTACCGAAGCAGCTCAAATAGCGCACACGAAAACGATCCGGCGTTCTTCTCGGCGGCGTTTTCCCAGGGACTTGGTAGTAGGGGTCGTTTTGGCGTGCGCTTTTGCGGGACTGGAGGCCACGGGCGGGACCGACTCGAAGCACGGGCGCCCCTCGCCTCCGTTGCGAGGGCGCCCCTTTCCTCAAAAACTGCGGCTTAATTGCAGTTGGCCGGGGTCGCTGCCGAGAAGAACCGCAGGTAGCGACCTCGGCCCCTCCTGGCGGGCTGCAATTAAGCCGCAGTTTTCCCAGGCGGCCAAGCTCGGGGGCCGCCACGTGCCCACACCAAGCCCGCCGTCTCGGAGGACGGTGCCGCGAAGGGGACAGCGAGAAAGACTAACCTTTCGGCGCCCCGCCTAAAAACGGAGACGCCAAAAGGCCGGAAACACACCCACTTATTGCGCTACAAAGAACCGCGGGCGCTTCATGAGCGCGGTGTTGCCATCCACCACCGAAGACTGGGCCAGGTGGACCACCATACGCTCCATATCCAGAACGCGCATCGAGGACTTCTCCGTTGCAGCGTTGAGAGCATCCTCCGCACCGTCGTAGCCGGCCGAAAGCGCAGCCCGCATGAGCGCAATAACCTGCACGGCATATCGCTGCTCGTCAGACATCTTTCCCTGCTCGTCACCTTTGGCAAGCCTCGTCGCCGCATCAAAGTACGAGCTTCGAAAAGCCTCGGCCTCGTCACCAGAAAGGCCCTGCCCAGAGACAACTCGCGAGATCATCTCATTCTCAATCGCCACTTTGGTCTTGTCCTTGAAGCGCCCGCTCGAGTTCCAGAGTTTCATGGCCGAGAGAAGCACGACCTGCCACACACCAATCTCCCTCTTGTGCGCGCTGGCCGTGGCAACATCATTGCCACTCAGGGCACACGCCTCGTCACTCTGGCAAACGTCCTCGGCGCACTGCTCAACTATGCCGTACAGCACATCGACGTACTCGTCAAAGCTCAGGTTGACCTCGGGACGTGGCTTAGGAACCATTTCCTTAAGTCTGTCCACCAAGCCAGAGAAGTCCACAGCCCGCTCCCTTACTCGAGGTTTGCGTGTCGATCTTTCACATCTTTCTCGGTCCACCCCATACGCCACATGATCTCAAGCGCAACAATGTCGCCAAGTAGAAATAGCTCCTGCTCAACAAGGGTGGACATGGGCTGCTCGGACGCATACTCCCCACGGCCCGCAAACTTGGTGCGACCACGAAGAAGAAGACGGTTTGAGGCGAGCGAATCAATCGTGCTCCCAGGCGTGCACCCAATGTAGAAGACGTCGGCGCCCTTCTCGCGGGCAATACGACCTATCTCGGCGGGCAGTTTGCTCTCCCCAGAGCTCGACCCGATAAGCACAAGGTCGTGCTCGCGTACGGGCATTTCGGTCTCGTCGCCCACATAGTTGATGTCAATCCCCAGGTGCTTCAGGCGCTTGACCCACGCCTTAAGCGAGATGAGCATCCTCCCTACGCCCATCACAAGGACGCGTCGCCCGGGAACCAACAGCTCGTCGACAAGACAATCAAGCTGTGCATCGTCAAGAGAGGGGAGGGTCTCTCCAAGCTCCTTAAGGACAAGAGCTGTCGAGTCCCTCCCGGCCATCACTCTGCCTCCGGCACGTACATGGCCTTGCAGATGAGAATCGAGTGATCGTTGATTCCCGAGCAAAGCGCGGGAAGCCCGTCCAGCGAGCTCTTGTGGGTGATGAGGTCGGTGACCTTCATCTTGCCTTCGTCGAGCATGCGCACGGTGTAGTGCCACTCGTTGATGGGCGTGTCTGCGTAGTGGGAGTTCCAGATGCCCTTTAGGCTCAGCTCCTTGCGCAGAATCTGGCTGTGCTGCGCCAGCTTGATGGTGGTATCGCTCGCAGGATTGCCCATCATCACAACGGTCCCAAAGGTACGCGTGCACTCGATGGCCTGTCCCAGACCAGACCCACTGCCAGTTCCCTCGATGGCCACGTCAACGCCCCTGCCGTGCGTAAGCTCGCGCACGCGCTCAACAAGGTCGACCTCCTTGGAATCGATGACCTCGCACCCATGCGCGCGGGCAAACTCGCACTTTTCCTCGACGATCTCGGAGAGAACCACCGACGCCCCAAAGAGCTTTGCCCAGCGAGCGGCCATGATTCCGATGGGCCCAGCTCCCATGATGAGGACGTTCATGCCGGCGGTAACCCCGCCCTTCCTCACGGCGTGCTGCGCAACCGTGCACGGCTCGGTCATGGCAAGGGCCTCGCCGGGTGTGTCCGGGTTTGTCGATGGGACGAAGTGCCACGCAGAAGGTACCAAGCAGTACTCGGCAAAGCCGCCGTCACTTCTCGACCCAAGGTAGTCGTAGTCCTCGCACATGGCATAGTTGGCCGAGAGGCACGCGTCGCACTTCCTACACGGTATGCAAGGGAATATCGCCCCGCGCTTCCCCACAAGGTTCTTGTCCGCGTCCTCCCCCACTTCGACAATGGTGCCACCGAACTCATGCCCAATGGTGAGGGGGTAACGCTGCTTGCTGGTACCAAGCTTGAAAATCCTTGGGATGTCCGAGCCGCAAACCCCACAGCCCTCTACCTTGAGCAGTAGCTGCTCACCAACGGGCTTGGGAATCGAGACGGTATCGGTGGTGAACTCGCCAATGCGATGGAGCCTGCATGCCTTCATCGTTCCTTCGTGGTACGCAGATGGCGAGAGATATCGTGAGAAGTCCATATGTGCGTCATTCCCATCTTTCGAAGTCGTTGTTGCTCGCTCACAGTCGCCTTCGCGCACGGAATGGGGAGGCCTACTTCTTGAGTAGCCCCTCGACGCTTACGGCGTTGTTCGCGGGTACGATCCTGATTTCAACTTTCACGCCCTTGGCGACGAGCTCCTTGAAGATCTCTCGCTCCTCGGGTGAGGCGGCAATGTTCTTGTAGAACTTCTTCCTGCCAGCCGACATGCCCATGCCGCCAATGTTCACGAAGTCAATGTCGACGCCGGCATCAACCAGGCGCTTAATGGTAAGCGGGAACTTCACCAACAGAATGGTCTGCTGAGGGAGACCCTCCTTCAGCTTGGGGGCCGCATCATCCACCGAGAGCGTCTCGATGGTCGTTCCCTCGGGGAGTAGCAGCTGGAACATCTTGGTCATGAACGGGTCTTTGCTCACCTGGTCATCCACAACCATGATGTGGGCGCACTCTGGGAACTGGTGGATCCATGCCGTCATGACTTGGCCATGGATAAGACGGTCGTCAATACGGGTAAACACAAGGTTCTTCACGCTCATGGCTCCGCTCTCCTTTGGGTTGCCGGACCAAATTTCTCGTGTGACAAATGCGTAGCTACTACGCTCGTACAATCTCGGCCTGATAGGCCCTGTACTTCTCTGAAAATGCGCTAGGACCACCCTGAATGAGCGAGGAGGTACCAACCACAAACCCCGTGGCACCTGCCTCATGCATGTGCCTGGCATTCGAAGGCGTCGTGTTGCCGTCTACCACAATGCTTATCGGGTGCTTTGCTTGAGAGGTTATCTCGGAAATCCTGCGCAGCTTGTCAAGATGGTCGGGAACCATCTTCTGACCGGCAAAGCCCGGACTCACAGCCATGACCATGACAAAATCGAGAACGTCGAGGCATTCCTCCAGATAGCTCACCGGCACGCCCGGACTTAGGGCAAGGCCCGCGGAAACGCCCATGGCCCGAAGGCTCTCGAGCAGACTATACGGCTGGAGGGAAACCTCGGGATGGAAGCTCAGCGAGTCTCCCTTGCGGAGGCCGAAATACGGGACAAAGCGCTCTGGCTCGGTAGCCATGATGTGGACATCAATCGAGAGGTCCGTAAGCTGTCGGATTGCCTTGAAGTCTTCCGAGCCGAGCATGATGTTTGGCACGTAATGCCCATCCATCACATCAAAGTGAATCCCGGCAACACCCGCCTCCTCGAAGGCGCGCACGTAGGCCTCAAGGTCCCACGGCTTGCAGCACATTACCGAGGGGTAGATGTCCACATCCTTCTTGTTTCCCATGTCAACCCCCTGAAGAGCCCGCCGCGAGCGGCAAAAGGCTCATACTTGTACCGAGCCCTCGTCGCGGTGCAAGCGCTGCGGGGGCCTGGGTAGCGTGCCCTCCTGTCCCACTTGGACATGGCTGTTCGGACAGGAGGGCACCCGCACGTACACTGTCTTGCTTCGCTCTAGAGCGTGCCACGGCGCGTCTTGCGTGGCAGCCGGAAACGGTCTAATACAGGCCCATGAGAGCCTTGATGCCCACGAGGGCAAAGCCAACCAGGAAGATGATCAGCACCATCGTGAGGGGCTTTACCTGCTTCTTGGACAGGAGCGCCCAGGTTCCAAGAACCACAAGGAGCGGGAGAAGGCCCGGGAGCAGCGCGTCAAAGACGCCGGTCTGCAGGTTGAGCGAAACGGTACCAAGCTCGTTGGTCCAGTCAAACTCGAGCCAGGAGAGGTCGACCTTGACGTTGCCAACGGTCATGCAACCAACGACCATGAGGCCAACGATGGAGACCGCGTCGAGGACTCTGTTGATGATGCCGCTCTGCAGCAGGTCGACGATGGCGTCGCGGCCCTTCTTGTAGCCCAGCATGTACATGTTGTAGCCGCAAGTAAGCTGGAGAATCTTGTAGCCAACATCAAAGATGATGGGGCCTGCGAAGTTGCCAGCAAGGGCAAGCTGAATGCAGATGCCGGCGAGGATTGGGTAGGCAATCGACTGCGAGACGGTGTCGCCAATGCCTGCCATGGGGCCCATGAGCGAAGAGCGCATCAGCATGATGTCATCTGCGGAGATGTCCGCGCCCTCGGCCCTCTTCTCCTCCATGGCGCAGGTGATGCCGTTGATGATCGTGCCCATCCAAGAGGGTTCGGTGTTATAGAACACCAGGTACTTCTTGAGCTCCTCGGCCTGCTTATCCTCGGGATACAGCTCGCGGATGACCGGCACGAACGCGTTCGTGTTGCCAAGGCCCTGGAGTCGCTCGTAGTTGTAGCAAGTCTCGGACGAATAGGTGAGCAGCCAGTTCTTGACGAGTGTCTTCTTCGAGAGCGCCATTATGCCTCGCCCCCAGTCAGCTTCTTGGTGCTATCGGACTGGTAGTTGTAGAGCAGGATTGCGACAAGTGCTGCGATGAACGTGACCATCATCGTGGTGAGGCCCATGAACTCGGCAAGTGCGAAGCCGATGAAGAAGAACGGCATCAGCTTGGGCTTGTTCAGGTACTGAAGCAGCATTGCGATACCAAGTGCTGGCATGAGGCCGCCGACGATGCCAAAGCCATCGACGATCCACTGCGGGAAGGTCTGGAACCACTCGCCAAACGGGGCGCCGTAAAGCACCACGAGCATGGCAGGTATGCCGTTGAGTATGAACGAGACGAAGAACGACGGGATGTAGTTGCACATCCTCATGGCACGAATGTTGCCCTTGTTGAGGAAGTCCTCGGCCATGTGGACCCACAGCGTGTTGATGGACATGTATGCCGTCCACACCATGATCGTCACGCTGCCGAGAATGACGCCGACCGTCGTGGCGGAGTTCACGTCAAGCCCGGAGACGAGCGCGAGCGCCGTGCCAACGGGACCTGCGAACTGCGGGTTACCCGGCATGGAGCCACCGGCAGTGATGAAGCCGACATAGGGCAGGTTGATCGCCGCAGCGATCATCATGCCCTCCACGGGCTTTCCGAGCACCAGGCCAACCAGGAATCCCGACCACAGCGGGTACAGCCAGGTCCTGGTTACGACGTGGCTAAACCACCAAGTGCAGCAGGTCGTGATGAGTGCAACAAGAATGGCTTGTACTATCACTACTCTCACCTTCTACTTACACGCCCCAGCAGATTCAGAACAAAAAAGTGCAGCCTTCAGCTAGCCCTTGATCGCCTTGGGTCCCCCTCTCAAGTTTGGTTGTACGTGTGGCTTAGCCGAAGATCTTCTCAGCTAGACTGACCATTCCTTTACCACCGGCGGCAAGCGCCGTCTCTTCAAGATGTGGCAGATCCTGCTCGTCTCGGTCACTCACGACCTCGATAAGCATGGGCAGGTTGAGCCCGGTTACGCACCGAATCTTCTTGGTACCCATCTCGTTCATAATGCGTGCTATGCAGTTGCATGGGGTGCCGCCAAAAAGATCGGTGAGAACAAGCACGCCACTGCCTTCTGAATCTTCATAGAGCGAGTGGACTTTCATAGTGAGCTCATCAAGAAATGCATCAGGTGACTACCCAATATTCAAGGACACGGTTGCGTATCCTTTTGCTTCTCCCATGATAAGTGTGAGAGCTGAGGTTATCCCCCGAGCAAACTCACCATGTGTGACAAGTAAAATATTTACCATTTGATGTTCACCCCTCTCTGTGCTTCTCTGGTTATTCAGATAGTATCCACGTCGAAATTGGAGGGTGCTCAAAAACTTGCGGTGTGTGTTGAGTGGTATTTTCGCTTCGGTGAATGGATGCGAAACGAAAGCAATGGAAAGCAAATCCTGGCATTGCCAAACTAGCTGCATAGCTTCTGCGGGTAAAACGTATGAATGAGCAGGAAAATAACTTGTGATGCTACATGCTCACATTGTTTCGCACTCGTAACGCTGCTTCAGCATGGGTACTGTATCCGTCACGGCACTGGAGTTGGAGGCCTCCCGATGACAAACGCCTCACAAAGGATTACCTCCGAGGAGCGACAGAATCGAATTCTCGACATGCTCTCGAGAAAGGGCGAGGTTGTGGTCTCTGAGCTCAGCACAGAGTTTGGCGTCTCGGCGGTCACGATTCGAACCGACCTTACCGAGCTTGAGCACGAGGGAAAGCTCAAGCGCATACATGGTGGCGCCGTGCCCGCCCGAGAACTTGTGGTTCCAAGCCTTCCCACACGCATCAGGAGAAACGTGAGGGCAAAGGACGCCATTGGCAAGGCAGCAGCCGAGCTGGTTCACGACGGCGAGACCATCCTTGTGGGGTCGGGAAGCACGACCCTTGCATTTATCCGCAGCCTTGACAAGAAGAGGGACATCTCCATCATCTCCGATGAGCCTGCAGCGCACACGTACATCCAGCAGCACCTTCCCAACGCTACTCCCATTAGCACAGGCGGCATCCTTGGTCGAGGCTTCCACCTCTATGGTCCCTACCTCAGCGCATCACTGGTGGGAACACACGTAGACAAGGTTTTTCTCGGTGCTGACGGGTTTGAGAGAAGGTTGGGCTTCCTCGCGGAGCGGCAGGTGACCGCCGACGCGAAGAAGGAGTTCATGAAGCACGCCAGCAAGGTAATCATCCTCATGGATGCAACTAAGGTCGGCGCAAGCAGGCTGTTTGTTCCCTTTGCCCAACCAGGCAACGTTGACCTTGTGATTATGGACACAGATCCCAGCGACGTTGTGGCAGAGGCTGCGCGCGTTGACGGTGGCCGCGCGCGGGTGGTCGAGGTGGTACGGCAGACAGCTGGTCTCTAGCGCGCACCGCCCCACCTCGGACGGCTCCAAAGAGTTGCTTCCACCGCAAACCTGCGGCTTAATTGCACCCCACAATCAAGACGCAAGCTATCTGCCTGCGGATTCTCTCGCGACCACAGGCGGTTAACTGCAATTAAGCCGCAGTTTTCAATCGGGGGCGGCCAAGGAGGCGTACGATTGCCTCAGCCGCGGCTTGCCACCCAGTCGCAAAAACGGAAGGAATCGCATGGCCAGCAAGGAACGCCTGACAGAGGATCTTCTCGCCCGCCTCCTGGCAGCGCCCAACGTGGAGTCCTACCTTGGCGAGCCGGACTCCACCCTCAATCGCGACCTCCCCCACTACCTGCGAGAGCTTCTGGACGAGAAGGGCATGAAGCGCGCCGAGGTCGTACGCGCCTCCGGTCTTAACGGCACCGTTGTCTACGACATCTTTGCCGGCAAGAGCCGCCCCGGCAGGGACCATGCCATCATGCTTGCCCTGGGCATGCGCTGCACGCTTCGCGAGACGCAACGGCTCCTGCGCCTGTCTGGCGTATCGGAGCTGTGGCCCAAGGTGCGCCGAGACGCCATCATCATCTGGTGCATTGACCACGGCTTCGATCGCTCCGCCACCGATGACGAGCTGTGGAGTCTGGGAGAGCAGACCCTCTTTCACACCGGCCCCCTGCGTGCAGGGCAGGCCGGCAGCCATCCGGTCAGGCAGTCGCCCTCGCCCGCCCAGTGATTTTTCAGTTGCCAACTGAGGAGCGACCATCCTGGGTTGCATATCATGGAAAAGAGCCGGTCCTCACGCGCAAGCCGGCACTTATGCCATCGTGCGGGACGGGACCAAAGGCTTGAACGACGACCAGGTAATGCATGCAATGAGCGTTGATGACTCCTACCACGTGGAGCGTGTTCTCGCACATGGGCAGGGAGGCATAACCGAGCTTGTCACCCTGGACGGTACGGGTCCCTTTGTGCGCAAGCGCATCCCCGCAGCGCGTGCCCACCGTGGCGTCTGGGCAGCGCTCCCCGAGATTGACTGTGCGCGCCTCCCCCACATCGAGGCAACGTACGAGATGCCCGATGAGTTCATCGTCGTCTACGACTACGTTCCCGGCGAAACCCTGGAGCAGCTCGTCGAGAGTCGCGGGAAGCTGGACGCCGCAAAGGCCCGACATCTGGTTGGCGAGGTCTGCCAGGCCGTCTCGAAGCTGCATGCCCACGACATCGTGCACCGCGACATCACCCCCTCAAACGTAGTGGTTGCCGCCGACGGCGCTCACTTGATCGACTTTGGCATTGCGAGGCTTGGCTCCGAGGATGCCAAAGGAAATGAAGACCAGCTTGGGACCTGGGGCTTTGCCGCTCCCGAGCAGTACGGATTCGCAAAGACCGACGCTCGCTCGGATGTGTACTCCATCGGCCGGCTTCTGGGCTACCTCCTCACGGGCGTTCATTTCGAGGACAAGGAGGGCTACGAGCAGGCGCTTGCCTCTCCAGACGTGCCCGATGACCTGCGCTCGGTTGTCCTCAAGGCAACGGAGTTCGAGCCCAGTGCGCGCTATCAAAGTGCGGCTGAGCTCGAGCGCGCGCTACACAACGCGCCTGGCGAGAAGGACGGCACAACTGTGGCCACCGCGGCCATACCACGCAGTGCCGCAGATGCACACCCCGCGTCCGCGCCAAGGCGAGCACGCACAATCGCCCTTGTGTGCGTTATTGCCGCCATTGCCGTGGTGGCGGTGCTTCTCGCCATGCGTTTCTTTGTGGCCGACAAGACCACCGGTTCCCAGGGCGCAAGCGGCAGCAGCGCCATATCAAGCGGCAACACAACCGTCGTCACTGCACAGCCGGACGAGACAGACACCCAAGCAGCCGTGGACGCCCTCTCTGTTGGCGAGTCACACTGGTCGACAAGTAATGGCAGCGTATATGCCGAGTACTCGCTCACGAACAACTCCGACCGAACGGTTACGTATCCCAGTGTTACCATCACCGGCTACGCGGACGATGGCAGCGTCCTCTTCTCGGACGACCAGGTCCTTTCCGTCCTCGCCCCCGGTGAGACGGCGTACCAAAGCACCGTCCTCGACGGCTCAACGACACCCACACGCGTGGAGTTCGTGCCGGTCAAGCCCTCTGCGGACCTCCTGTCCGATGACACGGCTCCCTCGTTCTCGACCGCGAACGTATCGGCCAGGTCAAACGGCTACGGCGGAATCACCGTATCGGGCACCGTCACGCTGGAGAAGGACGGAACGACAAGGCTGCTGAGCAGCGATTACGGGGTCTGCCTCACCGCCATCCTGCGCGACGCCTCCGGAAACATTGTGGGCGGAGGCGTCAACTTCCTCAGCTCTCACCCAGCAGAGGGCTCGAGCATTCCGTTCGAGGTGCCCATATTCGAGCAGGTTGACTATACGACCTGCGAGGTCCACGCACTTGCCTGGTAGACCGGACGTGCAACGCAGCTGCATCACTCCTACAGCCCCAGTACCTGGCGCTTCTTCGCGTCGAACTCGTCCTGGGTGAGAATGCCCGCATCAAGCAGCTCCTTGAGCTTCTTGAGAGTCTCCACCTGAGAGTCGATGGAGGGCTTGTCCTGCTCGACTTTTGACTGGGCGCCCTCTGCCGCACTGGCAGCGCCTACCACCGAGGCATTCCTAGGGTCAAGCGACCCGGCAAGGTTCATCCCAAAGACCATCGCACCGCCGTCGCCCAGGCCGTTGTCCCTCACCCCCTGCGCAATAAGCTGCTGGGCAGAGATGTCTGCGGCACGCTGAGAGACATCCTCGTAGGCGCGCACGCCCATGCGCTTCTCGGAGAACTGCCGCACAAGCTCGCGGGACTGCTCTGAGAACTCGATGTTCTCGATGGCAACCGACACCAGCTCAAGGCCAAAGCGCGTTGGCCACGTTCCGGCATTGTCGCTTCCCTCGCGGATCTTCTCGCCAAGCGCCACCGTTTGCGACGGCAGCTGCGAGACGCGATACGTCGAGGAGAGCGCATTGGCCGCAGCTACAAACGACGTAAGGAACTCGCCCGTGAGCTGATGGCGCGCACGCGAATCGTCGAGCGAGTACGACGAGCAATTGGCAGGCACAAAGTTGCGGATGGCAAGCGTTGGGTCGCAGACTCTTACGCTCATCATGCCATAGGCGTAAATCTCAAGGTCGGCACCGTAGTAGAGGTCATTGTACGCAAGCGGGCCATGCGTCCCAAAGCGAATGCCGCGCAGCTCGCGCAGGTTGACGAAGGCAACTCGCTTGCTGTCGGGTGACATGCCGCCAAAGCCGATTCTCTCGGCGGCCTGCTGGACGAATATCCTGCCAAGCCCGCCTTCTGCGCGGTCCTTCTCGTCAAAGACGGTTGCCTGGCCATTACGGTACTCGTAGCCGCCCGGCGTAGTTATGACCTGCTCTATGCCCGCTTGGCTAAAGACGAACGCCGCCGTGTTCTCTGGAACATAGATTATTGAACCATTTGAGAGAATGTCCTCGGCACCGTAGTTGCCTCCGCGCCCGTTCTGGGAGTTTCTCCGCACACCCGGCGTCACAAGCGTGTGCTCGTTAAAGTGGCCAGCGGTGATAACGTCTTTCCATTGGTCCGAAAAGACACCGCCAATGGAGTCAAACGCTGCGTCGATGATGCCCATGGTTGTCTCCTCGCCGGTCTAGAGGGTCTGCTTGGTATCGCAGTAGCTACAGGTGACCACCGTTCCCTTGCGCCCAACGATTGGCGCATGGCATCCCACGCAGCGCTTGGTAACGGTCATGGGACGCTTGGGCAGCTCGGCCTTCTTGCGCGGCTGTCCCGTGCCCCCAAATAGCGCCCCAAAGGTACCCTTGGTCTCTTCCAACAGGTCGCCCAGCATGTCACCCGTCTCGTCGTCTGCTCCAATGCCGTCCAGGTCACCTACAGCAGCGCTCGAAATGGCCTGCTCCCAGCGCCTGGCGGCGCCTGCGGAACCACCGGCAAAGCACAGCGAGACGGTCTCGTCAGAAAACGCGACGTTAAGGACGTAGCTGTTGTCGACCTTGGTCACTGCGGTACGCGGCACCCCCAGGTCATCCAGTGCCTGCTCGAGCGGAAGCCGCTTGAGGTAGCGAGCCGTTCTAAAGGCTCCGTCGGGCACGGTCACGACAAGAACCAGGCTTTTGTTGGTGAGCACGACCTCGTCCAGGGGGTTCCTTCCCTCCTCGCTCACAAGGCTGACGTCGCTGCGCTGCAGAACGACAAACTCCCCCCGATCAAGGTTGTAGGACTTCATGATCACCCCAGAGGTCGGACGCGCTTGCCTCGATGTACACCAAGGCACCAGCAGAACCAATCTTAGGAAGCACGTCGAGAATTACCTCAGTTGACAACTGAAAACCGCTCGCGGAATTCAGTTGTCAACTGAGGTAATGGCCAGCGCCCCTTCTCAGAATTGGTTCAGCAGTTGCGCAATTCAATAAACCCAAGTTCAAGCACGAGAAAGGGGCATCCATGGAATGGGAGAAGGCCAATGGCGCAGGCGGGGCCGGGACATCGTCTGGCAGTGGGGTGCCCAGGGGAAAGAAGAGTGGCAAGGGCAAGATCGTCCTTCTCGTGATTATTGCTTTGATTGCTATCTTTATGGTCTCCCGTATCAAGGGCAACTCGAGGGATGCCAAGAACTCCAAGCTCGACTGGCCCACGAGCGGGCTTGCGACGATGCTTCCCGAGCCTGGTACGGACAAGGGCAAGGTCGAAATCAACTCTGACACCGCATTCTCCGCAACGCTTGCCGAGTACTCGAGCAGCGACTACTCGAGCTACGTGGACGCCTGCAAGGAGAAGGGCTTCACGGTCGACGCTGACCAGATAGGCATTGGCTACGCCGCCTTTAACGAGAAGGGATACAAGCTCTCGCTCACCTATTACGAACGCAAGGAGGAGCTCACCGTCCATCTCGAGGCGCCTGATGAGATGAGCACCATCACCTGGCCCACGAGCGGCCCGGGATCGCTGCTTCCCGCTCCTCCATCCACGCAGGGCTCGATAGTGAACGACAGTTCCAAACTCTACCAGGTCAACGTTGGAGGCATGGACAAGGATGCCTTCTCGGCATACGCCGCGCAGTGCAAGGAAGCCGGCTTTGACGTGGACTACAGCAGTGGCGATACGTACTATCAGGCGAAAAACGCAGATGGCGCCAAGCTCCGCGTAGACTACAAGGGCGCCAACGTTGTGTCTATTAGAGTCGACGTCTCAGACGCAAGCTCAGCCGAAAGCGATGCGGCGTCCAGCCCTGCTTCGACAGACTCCTCCACAACGGCGGACTCGTCGATCGTAACCCCGGAGTTCAAGGAGATGATGGACTCCTACGAGGAAATCATGGACAAGTACTGCGACTTCATGGTCAAGTATACCGGCGCAAGCGCCGCAGACCAGGCAAGCATGCTCGCGGACTACACCGACCTCGTGCAGCAGGAGGCCGACTGGGCCCAGCGTATCTCCGCCGTTGACGAGAGCACGCTCAGCGACGCTGACGACGCGTATTACATCGAGGTTCAAGCCCGTGTGAGCAAGCGCCTTATCGACGCGGGCGTGCAAATCCAGCAGTAGCAAAGACGAGACCGCATCGCAGTACCCCCTGGCACCCCAGGTGCCGGGGGGTACTCGTCTAGGGAGGGCAGCTGTTGCAACGCTTCGCGCCCATTTCTTCGAGCGGCTGTTTCGCAGCCGACGCGGCCCTCTCGCAGCCGACGCGGCCCCCTCACACCCAAATCTGCGACTTAATAGCAGTTAGCTGAATGCGTCGCTGAGAAAAGCTGCAGGTTGGAACCTTGCCACACCTTACAGGGTTGCTATTAACCCGCAGGTTTCCTGAGCGAGCTCGTTCTGGCGCACGCTCGGGACCTCTTCCAAGATCCCAAGAGCCGGCCCGCGACCGCTACCACGAAAAAGAAAGCGGCTCCGGCGCCAGATTGACGCCGGAGCCGCAGCTGTAGCGGAAATCTTGTAAAAAGCGGGCCTTCTGGAGCCGCGTGGCGAGAAGAAGGTGCGCCGCAGGACGAGAAGGTCACGCCGCACCTACGCCACGGGCACCAGCTTGCCGCCAACGTAGGTCGCCGTGAGCGACATGTCGGCCGCGTAGACGTTGAAGTCCGCGTTGCGCCCGGGCAGCATGCTGCCGCAGACGTCATCCACGCCCACCGAGCGCGCCGCGATCTCGCTGCCCATGCGAATGGCCTGCTCGGGCGTCACGATGCCCCAGTCGACCATGTTCTTCACGCCCTTGGCAAGCGTGAGGACAGACCCAGCGATGCTGCTCATGTCGGCAAGGTAGCAGAGGTCGTCCTTCATGACCACGGGCAGGCCGCCGCTCATGTAGCTGCCCTCGGGCATGCCACCGCAGGCAAGGCAATCCGTGATGAGAACCACGTGCTCCCAGCCCTTGGCGCGCACGAGCGCCGCGCACGCGGCGGGCTGCACGTGATGGCCGTCGCAGATGAGCTCGGCGTACGTCTCGTCCGTGGTCATGGCGCAGCCGAGCACGCCCGGCTCGCGCTGGTGCAGGCCGCGCATGCCGTTGTAGGTGTGCACGAATACGGTGGCACCGGCGTCAACGGCGGCGATGCTCTCATCGTACGTGGCGTCGGAGTGACCAAGCGCGGTCACCACGCCCTCGGCAGCAAGGCGCGAGATGTACTCGGGCGCCTCGGGGTACTCGGGCGCCAGCGCGCTCTTGCGAATGAGGCCGCGCGCCCTGCGCTGCCACTCAGCAAAGTCATCGTACGAAGGTGGCACCAGATACTTGGGGTTCTGGGCACCCTTGTGCTTCTCGGTAAAGAAGGGTCCCTCAAGGTAGATGCCCGGAATGCGAGCGCCCACAAAGTCATCGTCGCGCTCGTCCACCGCGTCCGCGATGGCCTCGCACTGGTTGCCAATGTTCTCAACCGAGTCCGTGAACGTGGTGGGCAGCCACGCCGTGGTGCCACGCTGCACGAGGGCAACGGAGGCATCATTTATGCCCGCAGGGTCGATGTCGGTGGTCGCATGGTTGTGGAAGCCGTGGATGTGGGTGTCAACCAGGCCGGCGCCAACGTAGGCACCCGCGTAGTCAACGATCTCGCAGTCCGGCTTCTCTGTCGAGAAGGACCCAAAGCGACCGTCGGTGATGGTGAGGTAGCCCTCTCCGGTGAGCCTACCGGGGAGAACAAAGTGAGCGGCATGAACCGCATACGTTGCCATGATCTCTCCTTCCAGGGCCAAAGCCCTCGGTGCGGGGATAAGTTAGCTAAGGTATACCCAAGGCTCTCCGCACCGAAGCAGGGCTACAGGCTAAACGGGTGAATGGTCACGCCCTTGACAACGCGGTTGACGGTACCGGTGGGCGACGGGGTATCGGGGGTGTTGCCAACCTTGATGGAGGCGTTGATGGCCACCGTCTGCGCGAACATGACGTAAGGCAGCGCAAGGTAAGCCTCGGGGAGAAGCCCGTCGCCGTCAAACGAGAAGTTCTCGCCCTCAAAGTCGCTGCCGGTACGCTGCTGGACGCCCACCGTGGCCATGGCAATCTCGTCACCCTTGATCTCGTTGAGGATGTCGAGGTCGTACTGACGCGTGTAGGGGTCGTTGCTCACGAAGTCAAAGACGAGGGTCCTGTCGTCCACAAAGGACTTGGGTCCGTGGCGATAGCCCATCGAGGAGTCGAACGAGGTCGCGATGCGGCCGGCGCAGAGCTCCAGGATCTTGAGCTGCCCCTCGCGGGCAAGGCCGGAGAGCGAGGCGGAGCCCAGGTAGGTCACGCGGTCGAAGTCGCGGTTTACCCACGCCTTGATCTGGGGCTCGCGGGCAACCACATCGCGGCCCATCTTGGCGGCACGGGCGACCCAGGCGCGCTTGTCCTCGATCGAGGCCTGGTCAAAGATCAGCGCCGAGAGGAGCAGCATGCAGGAGTAGCTGCCCGTCATGGCAAAGCCCTTGTCGTTCGCGCCCGGGATGAGCAGCGTGAGAGCGCGCTCGTCGTCCTTGGACTCCTGGGCGAGCCTGCCCTCGGGAGCGCAGGTCACGTTGAGGTAGAGAAGGTCCTTGGCGACCTGCCCCACGCGCTCATAGGCGGCCATGCTCTCGGGGCTGTTGCCGCTGCGGGCAAAGGACACCATGACCGTGGGGTCCTCGGGACGCACGTAGTCGAGGGGGGCGCACACCACGTCTGTCGTGGCCACGGGCGCAAACTCGAAGGCTTCGTTGTCACCAACGCGGCGCAGGTACGGTACGAGCGTGTCGCTCACGTACGCCGAGGTTCCGGCACCGCAGAAGATCACGCGGGTGCGGCGGGCGCCACCAAGCGCACGTGCCTTGGCGAGAAATTCCTCGATTGCCGGCAGATTGTCCTCGTAGATCTTGAGCGTGCCCTCCCACAGGTCCGGCTGCTGCATGATCTCCTTGGTGGTGATCTGTGCGCCCATCGACGTGAGCGTTGCCTCGTCCATCTCGAACATGTTCTTCTCCTCCCGGGGGCCTTCCCTAGCCCCGATAGTGTGAAACCTTGTATCTGAACTGGTCGGCTCGAGCCACGCTCCTGGTGTACTCGATGGCCGTGTTCTTCACGTTGAAGGTGGTGCGGTAGAGCTTGAGCACGGGTGCCGCCTCGCCAATGCCGAGAAGCTCCGCGTCGTCCTTGCGGGCAACGCTTGCGCAGAACTCCTCCTCGGCCACGCGGATGGTCTCGTGGTAGACCTTCTCCATGAGGTCGTAGAGGGGCTGATCCTCGACGTCCTTCCGAGAGAGCCCCAGGAACTCCGAGGCCGGCAGGTACGTGCGCTCGACCATCATGGGGATGCCGTCTGCGATGCGCAGACGCTTCATGCGAATCACATGGTCGCCAATGCGCAGCCCCAGGCAGGCGGCTATGTGTTTTGGCGCCTCCCTGGTGTCGAACTCAAGAACCACCGTGCTGGGGACCCTTCCCATGCTTCTCATCTGCTCGGTGAAGCTGTAGGTCCCCATGAGGTTCGTAGCCTCGCGCACCGAGTCCGAGACAAAGGTGCCTCGGCCATGCTGCCTGGTGACAAGCCCCTGCCGCTCAAGTTCCGCGAGAGCCAGTCGCACGGTCGTACGCGAGAGACCGTACGTCTCGCAGAGCTCGCGCTCGGAGGGAAGCATGTCGCCAGCGCCCATCTCGTTCTCTATCTTCTCGTGGAGAAGATCGACGAGCTGGTCGTAGAGGGGCTGCTTTCGCGAGATGGGGGTCATGTCATCACCGTCCTGAAAAAAGGCGCGAGCACGCGTCAAGCGTACCCGCGCCGCCTGTTGCCATAGAGCCCGCTACGCACATGTGCCGGATTTGGTTCCGGGCACCCGGGGCGGCGGGCCGCCCCGGGCACGCAGCAATTGTAGGGCTTAGCCCCAGATGCTCGGCCAGATGCCGAAGCCGGCACCGACAATACCGATGATGAGCACGAGAACAATACCCTTGATGGGGGTGAAGTTCTTCTTGGAGAACAGGTAGTACAGAAGCATGACCAGCGCGAGCGGGACAAGCTTGGGGCAGATGCTGTCGAGGATCTTGGCGATGTCGACGTTGACGGGCGAGGTGACGGTCTCCATGTAGGTGACCTCGCTCATGCCGTTGCCAAGGTCGGTGGCGCCAGCGGTCACGGCGTTGCCGTCAGCATCGGTGGTGGCCAGCGGCTTGCCCGCAGCGTCAACCATGCCGGAGAGCGTGGTGCCGTCGGAGTCCTTGGAGATGACCTCGAACTTGCTCACGTCCTCGGTGGGAACGGTCGCGGTGTGCGCGACGTAGGCCTGCGTGGTGCCGTTGGGGATCGTGAGGTTGATCTGCGTGCCACCCATGGTGACGGTGAGGCAGCCGACGACGAAGACGCCGAGGATGGAGGCTGCGCGGGTGAACGCCTTCATGTGCTCCATGAGGGTGTCGAGCGCGTTCATGCCCATCTTGTACGACCAGTTCATGAGGCCGAAGCGCAGGGCGAACTGGATGATGTTGAAGACGATGAGGAACAGGATGGGGCCAAAGACGTTGCCCGCGATGGCCATGTTCGAGGTGATGCCGGCCAGAATAGGCACGAGGGTCATCCAGAAGATGGCGTCGCCGATGCCACCGAGCGGGCCCATGAGGGAGACGCGGACGGCGCGGATTGTGGGGATGTCAACCTTCTTCTGCTCCATGGAGAGGATGATGCCCATGGCGAAGGTGACGAGGAACGGGTGGATGTTGAAGAACTCCATGTTGTGGGTCATCGAGAGCGCGAGGTCTTCCTTGTTATCCGCGTGAATCTTCTCGAGACCGGGGAGGATGGAGTAGAGCCAGCCTGCGGCCTGCATGCGCTCGTAGTTGAAGGACGCCTGCAGGAAGCAGGAGCGCCACGCCATCTTGTTGAGCGTCTTCTGATCGAGGTCGGCAGCAGGCGTGAGGTTCTGGTATTCAGCCACGCCCTCAAAGCGGTTGACGGTCTGAGCGGTCGTCTCGTTAGATGCCATCTTCCTCACCTCCATCGGTGTCAGCAGCAACGGCAACGGAACCCTTGAGCTCGGTGTTCTGCTGGTAGTCCCAGTATGCAAAGCCAAAGCCGATGAGGGCCAGGATCAGCAGGGCCGGAGTCGCCAGGCTTGAGATGCCGGAGACGATAATTGCGAGGCCAAAGCCCATGAAGTAGAAGCCCCACATGTCACGGTTCATCATGAACTTGAGCAGGATTGCAAAGCCGACGAAGCGCATCATGCCACCGGCAGCGGAGAGGCCGTTGCTGAGCCACTTGGGGATGGCGGCAACGACGGCGGAGCCGACGGCCTGGCCGCCGATGAAGAACAGGGTGACAACGACGCCAAAGATGAGGCCGAGCAGGCACATCGAGAGGTAGTTGATGTTCTCGATGCCCTTGGGGTTAGCCTCGGCGGCGTACTGGTCGCACTTGGACATGAGCGGCGACATGATCGTGAAGATCAGGGTGACGCCGTACTGGCCAAGCAGGGAGAACGGAATAGCAGTAGCGACAGCAGCGTTCGGGTCAAGCTTGAGGGTGATTGCCAGAATGGCCGCCATGATGCCACCGACAACCGCGTTAGGCGGCTGGGCACCTCCGATTGGCATGTTGCCAATCGTCATGAGCTGGTACGTGCCACCAACGATGAGGCCGGTCTGCACGTCGCCAAGGATGAGGCCGATCACCATACCGGTGACGATCGGCTGATACAGAGACTCGAGGAAGCTGAACTGGTCGATAGCCGCGATGAACGTGACAATGAAGACCAAGATCACCTGGAGAGCTGAGTATTCCATCCTTGTTCCTCCTTTCCTATGGTTCCTAGTACCACGTGCCACGGATAGAGATAGAGCTATCGCTAACACCCGTCCCTCACGGGTGCGCACGACCAAACTAAGTTGTTGCGAAAAGTGCTGTGGGCTACTCGAAGAGTTTCGACGTAGGCTCGACCGGCGTGCTGGGCACGCGCTGGATCGAGAGCTCCACGCCCGCGTCCTGGAGCGCACGGAAGGCAGCAACGTCCTCGTCATTCACGGCAACAGAGGTTGCAACCTGGCGCTTGCCCTCGGACATGTGCATGTTGCCAATGTTGAGCTTCTTGATGGGCACGCCGCCCTTGACCAGGCGCAGCGCATCCTCGGGGTTCTCCACGATAAGGAAAATGTGCTGGCGGGCAGCGGCCTTGTGAATCACGTCAATGGTCTTCTGAACGGAGAAGTACCTGGTGGCAACGCCCTGCGGAGCGGCCATGTCCATGAGCTTCTGGCGCATCTGGTTGCTGGCAACGTTATCGTTGGCAACAAGGATCAGGTTTGCGCCGATGGTGCTCGTCCACTGGGTGGCGACCTGGCCGTGAATCAGGCGGTTGTCGATCCTGGTAAGAAGAATGTTGGGCTCAGCCATGCTTGCTTCCCCTTTCTCGTTCTCGCCCGCGTTCGTGGCGAGGCTTTTCCTTCTTGACTGCAGACGGACGAACTTGCTGTGCTAGTGCGCGTTACTTTTTTGAGATCTCCTGGATCGCATACCTCGAGACCTCAATTACCGCTCCGGACTTGACCTCAACGTCGCAGGTCTCCTCACCAACGCGGACGAGCTTGCCAAAGAGACCGCCGGCAAAGGCAACACGCTGGCCAACCTTGAGGTTGGCGTGGAGCTCTGCGAAGTAGGCCTTCTGCTTGTTTGCCTTCACCGCGCTGTAGATCGCGTAGACAACGCCCATGATGGCAATGAGGATGAGCAGCGCCGCGCAGGCGGCAAGCACGTTCTGCCAGAAGTCCATTACAGGCCCAGCTCGTCAGAGTCGGCGTCAGACTCGTCGTCAACGGAGAGAACCATGTGGACAACGCCCTCCTTGCCCGCCTCGACGGCGCAGTCGACAAGTTCCTGCGTGGTGGACTCAGGAGTGCGGGTGGTGAGGACCTCGAGGAGCATGGGCAGGTTGGTGCCTGCGACAACCTCGACGCCAGGGGCCACCTGCGTGTTCATCATGGCCTGGTTGAACGGCGTGCCTCCCATGAGGTCGCAGAAGACAATCACGCCGTCGTTCCTCTCGGCTGACGCCGCAATGGCGTCGCCCAGCTTCTGGGGGAACTCGCCTGCCTCGTCCTCGTGAAACGGGACAACATCGAACTCCTCCTGCGGGCCAGCAATCATCTTAACGGAGCTGTCGAGACCAACGGAAAAGTCTCCGTGACCAGTGAGCACAAATCCGACCATGCAAGTCCTCCTCTGACGGGGTTCTTCATCACGCCACATAGGCTAGAAGACTTTTGGTTCCAACAAGGAACCTCTTTGTTACGCCCGTCGTACTTCTCGGTTACTGGTTATTACCACGTTTCAACTAACGCCACTTTACAAGACCTCCGCAATTAGTCCATAGAAAACTTGGTTATTCTTTGCTGCATGCCGTTTACGGTTAAATTCATATCGGTCACGGCACGTTATCGCAGGTAGTGGTACTAATTTGGAAATACCAGCATGTCTTGACGCATTAATTCTCGCATAGATGAGTAAGATTTCTGGTATATCCAGTGGTTGTTACCAACAGACAAACGGTACGTGTCGGATGGTTTCTTTCAGGAACTGGTATCTAAATTGCACCCCAGAAATACAGGGAGGAAGACCATGATTCTCACCGTTACGCTCAACACCTCTATCGACAAGGCCTACCGTATTTCCTCGACCCTCGAGCGCGGTACCGTCATGCGCGTGGCCGAGTGCATCGACAACGCAGGCGGCAAGGGCCTCAACGCGTCGCGCTCGGTGGCAACGTGCGGCGAGAAGGTGCTCTCGACCGGCTTTGTTGGCGGCAACAACGGACGGCTCCTCTGCGAGCTGCTCGACCGCGACAAAATCCCCCACGATTTTGTCAAGGTAGCAACCGAGACGCGCTGCTGCGTGAACGTGCTCGAGCCCGACGGCCTCTCCACCGAGTTCCTGGAGCCCGGCCGCGAGGTGACGTCCGAGGAGCTCGCCGCCCTCGAGGAGCGGCTCGTCTCGCTCGTCTCGCGCGCCGACGTGGTCACCATGAGCGGCAGCTTCCCCAAGGGGCTGCCCGCCGACACCTATGTGCGTCTCATCAAGCTGGTTCGCTCGCAGGGCAAGCCGTGCATCCTCGATACCTCCGGCGCCACGCTCAAGGCAAGCATCGACGCGCTCCCCACCATGGTGAAGCCCAACACCGACGAGATCGGCCAGATCCTGGGTCGCAAGGTCTCCTCGGTGGAGGAGGTCATCGGCGCGGCGCACGAGCTCCACGAGCGCGGAATTGCGCAGGTGGTGGTCTCGCTCGGTGGCGACGGTGCCGTGATGGCATGCGACACGGGGACCTTCCGGGGGATTGCCCCCAAGATCGAGGTCGTGAACCCCGTGGGGGCCGGCGACACCATGGTTGGCGCCTTTGCCGTTGCCATGGCCCGTGGCATGGAGCCCGCCGAGCAGCTGCGCTACGCGATGGCCTGCGCAAGCGCCAACTGCATGTCCGCCTCGACCGGTCACTTTGACATGGAGGTCGCGCGCGGTCTCATGGACGGCACCCGCGTGGAGCGCGTTGCCTAGGCGCTCCGGGCACCTGTCCTACTCCCCCGCAAGCATCAACCGAGTGGAAACGTCCCCGAGGCAGCCGGCAACGGCGCCCTCGGGGTCTTTTTCCATCACTATG
Organism: Tractidigestivibacter montrealensis; assembly: GCF_024741235.1. Classification (GTDB taxonomy): domain Bacteria; phylum Actinomycetota; class Coriobacteriia; order Coriobacteriales; family Atopobiaceae; genus Tractidigestivibacter; species Tractidigestivibacter montrealensis. The sequence continues at coordinate 85,174 of NZ_JANSKA010000003.1, forward strand.
ACGTCGGCGTCGCCCACGTCGCCAAAGAAGAAGAGCCCGTGTGCGCCCACCTTGCTTGCGTCCATGAGAACGCAGGTCATACCCGCACAGGCGAGAAATGCTCGCTTGAGTTCCGCCATGCCCTCGTAGCCAGTCATGAAGCCGCGGCCAGGGGCAAAGGCGGTTGGGCACACAAAGGCCACGTCGGGCCGCAGCATAGAGAGCGCCGAGACGGCCACGGCACCAGAGGTGTAGCGGTGGCCCTTGCGCAGCGCTCCGCCCAGGAGAACCACCTCGGCGGAGGGCATGGAGCGATCGACGTAGTCGGCAATGGTGAGGTCTGCCGTCACTATGGTCACCTCGCCCATCTCGCCAAGGGCGCGCACAAGCTCGAGGCCCGTGGTGCCCGTATCCACGAGAACGGACTGGCCCGGCTGCACAAGCGTTGCGGCAACGCGAGCGATGGCGCGTTTGGCCTCAACGTTCACGTTGACGCGCAGGTCCTGGATCGACACCGTGAGGGTGCGCGAGAGCGAGACCGCGCCGCCGTGCGTGCGGCGCAGCTTGCCGTCGCGCGCGAGGGCGTCGAGGTCTGCTCGCGCGGTGACGCGTGACACTCCCAGAGCGTCGGCAACCTCGGCCACCTGTACGGACGAGTTTCTCTCGAGCATCGAGAGAATTGCCGCGCGTCTCTCCTCTGCGAACTCGGTCATGCGATTCCTCCTCGCCCGCGGGATTGATTTACCAGGTAAATCAATCCCACTGCCCGGCAAATCAATCCCTCCGCGCATGTGTGCAAAATGTGTTTCCTTCTCTTTGTCTAAAAGCAAGATATCACAAGCATATTTCTTTCTTTTCTGCGTTTTGGAAAGCACTGAGAAGCCCGTAGGGACAGCGTGGTGCGTCGGGCGCTTACGCTCGCTTTTCGTTGCCGACAGACCACGCAACGCATCCCAAACCACGGCCACAAGCAGGCACGATACAATCGCGTTGCCGATAAGGAAGACCCACGGCACCCGCCGTGGGCGCGTGAAGGGAGAGCACGATGCTCGTCACAACCAAGGAAATGCTGCTCGACGCCCAGGCCGGCCACTACGCCGTGGGTGCGTTCAACGTGGAGAACCTCGAGTTTGTGATGGCCGTCATCAAGGCCGCCGAGGACAAGCACTCCCCCGTCATCATGCAGACCACGCCGGGCACCATCAAGTACGCCAACCTCGACTACTTTGCCGCCATGGTTCGCGTGGCTGCCGACGCCGCAAGCGTCCCCGTGGCACTGCACCTCGACCACGGCGACGGCTTCGACCGCTGCATGCAGGCCCTGCGTGCCGGCTACACCTCCGTCATGATCGACGGCTCCCACGTTCCTTTCGAGGACAACATGGCTCTCACCGAGAGCGTGACCAAGGTCGCCATCGCTATGGACATCCCCGTCGAGGCGGAGCTCGGCAAGGTTGGCGGCAAGGAGGACGACGGCCCGGCGGTCAAGGGCGAGAACCCCTACACCGACCCCGACGAGGCCGAGGAGTTCGTGAACCGCACCAAGTGCAGCTCGCTCGCCGTTGGCGTGGGCACGGCGCACGGCGTCTACAAGGGCACGCCACACATCGAGCAGGGCGTCCTCAAGGAGATTCGCAACCGCGTCGACGTGCCGCTGGTTCTTCACGGCACCTCGGGCGTGCCCGACGACCAGGTCGCCGAGGCCATCAAGAACGGTATCTGCAAGGTGAACTACGCCACCGAGCTACGTCAGGCGTTCACCCGCGGCTTCATGGGGTACATGGCCGAGAACCCCAACAACTTCGACCCCAAGAAGCCCTCGAAGCCCGGCATGGAGGAGATTTACAAGGTCGTTGCCTCCCACATGGACAACCTGGGCTCCACCAACAAGGCGTAAGCGCACGCACAGAGCAGCATGCGGCCCGGACGGCAACGCCATCCGGGCCGCTTTTTGTATCGCGGAATGCCCGTCCCTCTCAGTTATTGCACGTTTTTCCTGGCAACAGTTGCATTCTCCCAGATACGTTCTTCTCGCCTTAAGAAAATCGCGCAATAATTCCGGCCAATGCGGCAGCGCCGAGACCCACAGAGCCCCTTGCAGCACACTCTCCGCTCACTGGAGCGTTGCTTTCGCTCGGTTGCCGTTCAGAAGGTCTGGCGAAACTGCCGTCTAGGCCTTCTCGGCGCGCTTCTTCTTGATGCCAACCACAAGGCGCCAGGTCGCAATGCCTACAAGTGCCACCGAAACCACGCGCAGCACGGCAAGCAGCGTGAGTCCGGGCGTCGTGATGGCCGAGCTTCTCGGCCGTGCCGCAGAGACGTCACCCGTGGCATCCACGTAGCTCTCGTTTGCCACGCGGGCATCAAGGTATGCGTACAGGAAGTCCTTGGTTGCTCGGCGCAGTTCGCTCAGGTAGCTGGCAGAGCTCGGATTTGAGCTGAGAGACCCACCGGACATCTGCATCCAGAGGTCTCCGCCATGCCGGAGCATCTGGTCACCGTTCATGTAGGCGGTGTGATCCGAGAAGTCGGTCACCACAACCCCGTTGAAGCCCCACTCGCCGCGCAGCACGCCCGCGAGCAGCGCCTCGCTCCCGCCGGCCCATACCGCACCAACGCGGTTGTACGAGCTCATGAGCGCCGTCCCGCCGAAGTCCTCCACGATGGTTCGGAACGGCTCGAGATAGGTCTCGCGGAGCGCCTGCTCGGAGAGCCACGTGTAGACGCCGTCGCGATAGACGTAGGCCTCCCCGTCGTTGAGGGCAAGGTGCTTGACGTAGCAGTACACGCCCGCGTCACGCGCGCCGGCCACGACGCTGCCGCAGGTCTGTCCCACAAGGAACGAGTCCTCGGAGTAGTACTCGTAGTCGCGGCCCCCAAAGGGAGTGCGGTGGAGGTTCGCACACGGCGCATACCAGCCAGAAAACCCCCGCTGTGCCGCTTGCTCGCCGCAGGTGAGCCCCACCTGCCGCGCAAGGTCGCGGTTCCACGTCTGCGCGAGGACAACAGCACAGGGGAAGCCCGTGCCGGGATTGGTGGGCACGAAGCTCTCGATCTGCGCCGGCCCGTCCAGCTCACGAGTCTCGGAGGCCTTCCCCACCGAGGGGAGCGGGGAGGCGCCGGAGTACGCGTTGGTCACCAGCTGCTCCATCTCGGCAACCGTGAGCTGGTCGAGGAGGCTGTCCCATTGTGGGTCGTTGTAGTTGGCCCCCAGCTTGCGCCCCAGGCCCGTTATGACGCCGTTCCTCTCGATGGCAAGGCCGTTGCGCGCCCCAGTTGTGGGCATTGTTGCGCCGCGGGCATCGTCGGCAGCACGTTCCTCGTCCGTATACAGGTTGAGTGCCGCAACGCTCGTAGGCATTGCGCGCGTCGAGGCAACCTTAGGATAGGTTCCTACAAAGTCGGCACGCGAGAGGTACGTGATGTCCTGGCCAGTGCCAAGCCCGTCTGCGCCCACGCCATCCGTGGCGTCCTGGCCGGTGAAGCGGTTGGTGACCTGTACGCCGGTCTTCTCGTCCACGGGAAACTGCCTTCCCTGGGAAAGCACGAGCGAAAGCGTTGCACCCTCGGCATTGTCCACGGTATGGGCGTCGTGCCGCAGCGTGAGGGTATATGTTCCGGGGTCAAGCTCCCATCCCTCAAAGCCGTTGCCGTTTGCGTCATAGCAGTCGTAGCTTGCCATGGTGCGAGCGCTCACGGCAAGGGTTACATCCTCGGACTCCCCCGGCGCAATCAGGCCGGTCTTGGCGTAGTCTCCCAGCACGACGGCACTTTTCTCGATGCCTCCTGGCACATAGGGAGCGCTGTAGTAGAGCTCGACCACGTCACGTCCGGCAACGCTGCCCGTATTGGTAACGCGGACAGTGACCGAGGCGCTGTCGCCCAGCTCGGAGCCCTGCGCCGGAGCGTCGACAACCCCCCAGTCAAACGTGGTGTACGAGAGGCCATAGCCAAACGGATACTGAACGATGCCCTGGTAGCCCGTGCCATGCTCGTTGGAGACGCTGTCCCAGAAGCCCTCCGCGTCTGCCGTCTCGTACCACCTGTAGCCCACATAGACACCCTCGGAGTAGTCCACGTACGAGACCTGGTCGTAGCCCTCGGGCAGGGAGAAGTTCCCGTTCTGCGTGCCGTCTGCGGGATAGAGCCCGTCGGCCAAGGCGTAGGCTCCCACGTGATTGCTCGCGCTGGCATAGGAGGGCGCCGTAGAGAGATCGTACGCGTAGGTGTCGGCCGTGCGGCCGGAGGGACTCACCTCTCCCCACAGGATCTGCGGCAGCACCTCGGCGCCATACTGGCCCGTATAGCCCGCAAGCAGCACGGCGTCGATGCCGGGCGTAGAGTCTAGGGCGCCCAAGGCCATGGCGTTTGCCGAGTTCACTACCACAATGACGTTCTTGTACGTGGCGCCCACGTAGGCGAGAAGGGCCTCCTCCTCGGTCGAGAGGTCAAGCGAGGTCCTACTGGCATCCGTAGCCACCGAGCCGTTCTTCTCGGACACCTTGTACTGCACAAGAGGCATGTCGTTGCTCTCGCCTGCATAGCGCTGCAGCACCACGATGGCGGTATCCGAGAAGCTCTGGGCGTTTTGCAGCAGCTCGTCGGTGTAGCACGTGCGGTCTGCAATCGAGGGCTCGTAGAGCACGCTCGACTCCTCTGGCTTGCTCGAGAGGGTCTGGGGGCGCTTTCCTGCCGCACGAAAGTCCTGATACATGGCCGTAAGCTCGGTGTTTGTCTCGATGCCGGCATCGTTGAGCGCCGAGATGAGGTCCGTCTCCACCGAGGTCACGCAGCCGGAGCCCGAGCCGCCGCCCAGCCAGTCCGAGGATGCCCACCCAAACACGTTCACCTTGGTAACGTCATTCGAAAGGGGCAACGTGCCATCGTTGGCGAGAAGGACCGCCCCTTGGGCCTCGACCTCGCTGGCAAGCGCCCGCGCAGAGTCATTGGTCGTCGTGACGGCAGCCTCGGAAGGCGCGTCAACGAGCGTACCGAAGAGCCTCGTGACCACCGGGCTCACGCTGTTCTCGAGAATGAATCCCACGACCATCACGGCCACCATGAGCGCCACGGCAAGCGCGAAGAAAACCTTCTTGCGCACCATGTGCGGCCCCTGGTCAGCCTGCCTCCTCCCAGCAACCCGCGCAGAGCCCTTCCTCACATGGGACATGCTGGTTCCTACCCCATTTCTCGGGGGGCAGCGGGTGCCTTAGGCACCAGTCGTGAAGCCGCTACGCAATCACCACGCGGTTCGTGCCGCCCTCGCCCGCCGTCGCCTTGGCCACAATTCCGCCTGGGTCCTTGTCCATGATGACAGTATCCACGTCGGTTGGGGCGGCAAAACGCACGAAAGACCGGGCGGCTCCCACCTTGGAGGCGTCCATGAGGATGATGGCCTTTCTCGCATGGCGCATGAACTCGACCTTTGTGGTCGCCGTACGCTCGAACTCGGCGAGGAAGCCAAAGTCTGGCTCGAAGCCGTCCGCGCCAAGAAAGACCTTGTCGATGTAGATGTCCGAGAGAGACGAGGCCACCATGGGCCCGGCGAAGTGGCGGTACTCGCGACCGAGGATGCCGCCCGTGCACGCGGGGGTGGCCTGCGGGAGGAACTGCTCGATGTAGATGAGGCCGTTGACGTCGTTGGTGATGATCGTGATGCCGCGCTTCTCGCCCAGACAGTGCAGGAATGCGAGGGTCGTGCTGCCGGAGCCCACGAGAATCGTCTCGCCATCCTCCACAAGCTCCGCGGCGCGCCTGCCAATTGCCTGCTTTGCCTGGGCGTTCTTGTGCACGCGCTGCGGGACCGCCGGAATCACGAGCTGCGTCACGGGCACTGCCCCGCCGTGCGTACGCTTGAGCTGCCCCTCACGCTCCATGGCGTCAAGGTCGGTCCGGGCGGTCACCGATGAGACACCGCAGTGGTCACAGATCTGCGTGACCGTGACTGTCCCGTGTTCTTGGATAACGTCAAGGATGTACTTCTGCCGCTCCACAGCAAGCATCCGGGAACTCTTGGGCGAGGGCATGGCTCTACTCCACTATCTCCACGCGAATCGACTGCGCAAGCTGGTCGACGAGGGCAAAGTCACCAAGACCCGCACTCATGGCAACGTTGGCGCCCGTCGCCATAGCGCGCGTGAGCGCCGGCTCCACCTGCGTGCGATCTGCGAGCCACAGCGAAAGGAAGCTCGCAAGCGTTGCGTCACCGGCACAAGCCGTGGAGAGAACGTCGACCTTCGCTGCGTTGGCATGCCAGACATGCTCGCCGTTGAAGAAGTAGGCGCCCTCGCCTCCGAGCGTGAGAAGGATGTTCTTTGCCCCAGCGTCGTGGATGGTATGGAGCGCAGAGACGATGTCCTCCTCGCTCTTCACGTCCACGCCAAAGATGGCCGCGACCTCCTCGTCGTTGGGCTTGATGAGCAACGGCCCCTTCTCCACCAGCTGGCGCAGGTGTGGGTGGGAGATGTCCAGGACAAACTCGGCACCCTTCTCGCACACCACATCGATGAGCTCGTCGTAGTATGCGGGCCCAATGCCCGTGGGCAGGCTCCCGGAGACAACGAGGCACTCAAGGTCATCCAGTCCTCGGATCAGATTGAGCATCTCCTCCTGCTTGGGACGGTTGACCTCTGCGCCGGCGTTGGGGAACTTGTACTCCCCCTCCGGCGTGGTAAGAAACACGTTCACACGCGTGATGCCGTCAATCTGGACCGGCATCACCGGGCATACCTTTGCTGCCTCGCGAACGATGTAGTCACCCGAGAAGCCTCCAAAGAACCCAAGGATCTTGGAGTCGATGCCGTAATGCTTGAGCGTGAACGAGACGTTCAAGCCCTTGCCGTTTGGCGTGTAGACCGCGTCGCGCGTCCTGTTGACATGCTCGGTCGAGATCGTGTCCGAGGTGATGTTCATGTCGATGGCGGGGTTGGTGGTAAGTGTGTAAATCATTGAGCTTCCCTTGATCGTTCTCGACGCGTGTCACGCGATTGATAACGCCGTACCAGAAAGGGGACCCGACGCGCAGGCGACGGGTCCCCAGCACGAACCTCAGACCGGATACCCGGTCACCTAGCTCTCGAGACCGCTGTTGATGAGACCCGCGATCTCCTGCGAATCTGCGGAGGCAAGCACCTTCTCGCGGAAGTCTGCGTCCATGAGAAGCACCGCAACCTTAGAAAGCAGGCGTAGCTGCTCGGTCTGGGTGCCGTCGTCGGGGATGAGCAGGGCGATGGCGCAACGGACGGGCTTGGAGTCCATGGTTGCCCACTCGACCTCGCCGGAAAACTTCACCACGATGACGGTTGGCGTGCTGACCTCTGCGGTCTTGGCGTGCGGGATGGCGAATCCGCCCATCATCCCCGTAGTTCCCTCTGCCTCGCGCGCCTTGAAGGCCTCGAAGACCTTGTCGACGTCGTTGGCCACCCCGTAGGAGACGGCCGTCTGGGAGAGGAACCTCAGAACCTCGTCCACGGTGCTTGCGGGGTTGTCCACGTAGACATGGGATGCTGGAACGAACTCGCTCATGCGCTCTCCTTACTCCACGACCTTGTCACCGTTCTTATGGTATTCGTTGCGCTTGAAGATGACGTAAAGAATACCGCCAACAAGGACGCCGGCAAAGATTGCAATGAGCCACAGATACCAGCCATCAACGACGGGCAGGACCAGGAAGCCTCCGTGAGGCGCGGGGTCGTGAACGCCAAAGAGGATGGTGAGGATTGCCGCAATCGAGGAGCCGCACATCATGATGGGCATGACAGGCCAGATGTTCTTGGTCATGAACGGGATGGCGCCCTCGGTGATGTGGGTGCAGCCCAGGACGATGTTGACGATACCGGCGTCGTGGTCCTCCTTGGAGAAGTACTTCTTGCCCACGATGACGGCAAAGGCGGTGATCAGCGGCGGGACGATGCAGGCGGCGGAGACGGCGGCCATGAAGTTGGTGCCGAAGTTGTAGGCCGGGGTGCCGATGCCAGCCTGAAGCGCCTCGGTGAGAAGTGCGGTGCCGGTGACGTAGGCAGCCTTGTTGACTGGGCCACCCATGTCGAACGCGCACATGCAGCCAATGGCCAGGCCGAGGACGATGGGGCCGGAGGCCTCGAGGCCCTCGAGGAAGCTCATCATGCCGGTGTTGATCGCGGCCATGGGGCCAGAGATGCCGAGCATGATGAGGCCCGTGATGAAGGTGGAGAGCAGCGGGTACAGGAAGATGGCCTTGAGGCCGTCCAGGTTCTTGGGCATGCCAGAGAGCAGCTTCTCCAGGCCAACGATCACGTAGCCGGCAACAAAGCCGCCGACGATGCCGCCGAGGAAGCCAAAGCCAACGCCAGCGCCACCGGCATCGATAAGGCCAGTCTCAGGCGAGACGGGCAGGCCGGTGATGGCGATCATACCGGCAACAAAGCCAGGGACCAGTGCCGGGCGCTTGCCGATGGACTCGGCGATGTAGGCAGCGAGCACCGGGACCATGAGGTTCATGGCGATGCCGCCGATGATCTTGAGCATTGCCGCGAACGAGTTGTAGTCCGCCGCGGTGGAGTCGAACGACGTGATGCCCCAGAGGAACGAGACGGCCGTGAGGACGCCGCCGGCAACCACGAAGACGAGCATGTGGCTGACGCCGTTCATCAGGTGCTTGTAGATGATGTGGCCCACGGACTCCTTCTCGTCGGAGGAGCTGTTGTCGCTCGAGGCGTTTGCGACCTCCTCACTGAGCTCGCCCTGAGCCTTGGCCGCCAGAGCCTTGTCGATGAGGCCCTCGGGGTCCTTGATCGCTGCGGTCACGCCGACGCTCACCATGGGCTTGCCCGCAAAGCGCTCGGCCTGGACGTCCTTGTCGGCAGCGACGATGACGGCCTTCGCAGCCTTGATCTGCGCCGGGGTCACCTCGTTCTCAATGCCGACCTGCCCGTGGGTCTCGACCTTGATGGTGAGGCCCTTGGCCGCGGCGGCCTTCTCGAGGGCCTCCTTGGCCATGTAGGTGTGGGCGATGCCCGTTGGACAACCGGTAGCGGCAATGAGGTCGTACGTCGTGTCTTCGGCCATACCTTCACTCCCCTCTCTTTACGGCGCTTGGGGCGCCGCTTCCCTGCGGTCCCGTGGGACCGCGTCCCATGGAGGAGCGAAACTTCTTCACATCTCCTCCCAAAACCGGCCATAACTTTACCATAAAAGCGTAAGTTTGTGAGAAGAAACGAAGAAAAACGAAAGTGTCAGGTCACAATGCCGCCAAACGGTAGGTCAGCGACCGGCAACGGCATTATGTTAGAGAAGAAGCGCGCCCGCGCGGTGGATGTACCACCCCGCAGGCGCACCCTGCTCGCGAAACCTTTATTCGTCTATCCTACTTGCCTGCCTGGGAGCGCTTGCGAAGCTCGAGGGCCTCGTACGCGCAGCCGTACATGGCCGCCTGGTTGCCCAGCGAGGCCGCCTCGATGGCAACGTCCTTGCAGGTGGGAAGCGCGTGAGCCTGGAAGCGACGGCGCAGCTCGGGTGCAAACGTGGCAAAGGAGCCCGCCACGCCACCGCCAATGAGATACATGGCCGGGTCGACCACGCAGGAGACCTGCGACATAGCCTGCGCCAGGTACTCGCACATCTGGTCAACGGCGATCTTTGCGCACTCGTCGCCCTTGGCAAGCGCACGGAAGACCGAGAGCGTGTCGGTAGCGTGCTCAACGTGGACCGGCGTCACGCCGCGGCGCTCGCACTCCTCGAGGTAGAGCCGCACAATCCCCTTGGCGGAGGCGTACTGCTCGAGGCAGCCGTGGCGGCCGCACCCGCAGGTCTCGGTCTCGTTGGGGTTCACGGTGATGTGGCCAATCTCGCCGCCTGCGCCAAACGCGCCTGCCACCAGGCGGCCGTTCACCACCACGCCGGCGCCTACGCCCGTACCAAGCGCGATGAGCACAAAGCTCGAGACGCCGTGGGCAACGCCAGCCCAGAGCTCGCCCAGCGCGGCGGCGTTTGCATCGTTCACAAAGGCGATGGCGGCGTTGGGAAAGGCGGTGTTGATGGCAGCGACAAGACCGTCGGGGTCGAGCTGAATGTTGGGCAGGAAGCCCACCTTGCCGTCATCGGCAACGGGGCCAGGGATGTCCAGACCGCAGGCAATGACGTCCTCGGGGGTGTTGTCATGGGCGGCGAGAAGGTGCGTCAGGCCGTCGGTCACAATTGCGAATGCCTCCGCGTTCACAAGCGCGGGCGTGGGGATCTTACGCTCCTCGAGCAGCTCGCCCTCGGGCGAGAAGAGCCCCGCCTTGATGCTGGTTCCTCCGATGTCGATACCAAGGACGGCTTGCATGTCTTCCCCTCTCGGTTAGGTCTTCGGAATTGTGCGCCCCCACTGCCAGGCGATGCGGCGGCACTAGCTATCATCCCACGTCCATGGTGGCGGTGCACGTCTCATAACACAAAAATGGTCGGTGCCAGCGGCGGTCATCGAGATGCGCGCGACGGCCACCGGCACGCGCACGGGGCGCCCACAGCCATGGGCTACACTCGTTGTCCGTGCAGTCGATCCGTGCGCCCCTTCGGGGCAGTCTGGAGGCATCATGACCGACAACGCGCCCTCCGCGATGAATGCGGCGCTTTCCAATCCCAAGCAGGACATGGCGGACCTTGACCGGCTTGAGCGCCGGCGCTTCGCCCTTCGCTACGCACTTGACGAGATAGCAACCCTTGGCCCCTCCATCGACCCTCCCAAGGCCACCGAGGAGCGCGCGGAGGCCTCTGCCATCCTCGACGAGGAGGCAACGCGCCTGCTCTGCGCGCCGGAGGTGGGTCCCCTGCTCGACCGGCTTGAGTCCAACGCCGGAATCATCGGCGAGACGCGCGCCACCCAGGTCAAGATCTTGAAGCGAGACCGCAGCTCGCTCGTAGGCGTGCCCGCAGACGAGCGCGCGGCGTTCTGCCGTCTTGCCGTCGAGGCAAACGACGTCTGGCGCCGCGCCAAGGCGGCAAATGACTGGGCAAGCTTCGAGCCCTACCTCGACCGCCTCGTGGCGGCAAGGGTCAGCATGGCGCATGCCATGAATCCGGACGCAGATCCCTACGACGTCTGGCTCGACCAGTACGAGCACGGCACGAGCCGCGCCTTCTACGACCCCTTCTTTGAGCAAGTCAAGAAGTGCGTGGTGCCGCTATTGGCCAAGTGCATGGCAGCACCGAGAAAACCCAGCCACCGCGTGGTCGACGGCACCTTTGACGAGCGCCGCCAGTGGGACCTCGCGCGTGACCTGGTGCGCCTTGAGGGGGTGGACACCGACGCACTCTGGCTCGGCCAGACCGAGCACCCCTACACGGGCGGCCCCTCCACGGGTTTTGTGGCCATTGCAAGCCATGTTTACCAGGATAACGTGCTCTCCAACGTCTTCAGCATGCTCCACGAGGGCGGGCATGCCATGTACGAGCAGAGCGTCGACCCTGCCTACCGCTTCACCTCGCTCAAGGGCGGCACCAGCTCGGGCATGCACGAGTCCCAGTCGCGCTTCTTCGAGAACTACGTGGGCAGGAGCGAGGCATTCTCCGAGCCGCTCGCTCGCCTTCTTGCCAAGCACTTCCCCGGGCAGCTTGGCCGCATGACCCCATACCAGCTCTACATGGCCGAGAACTGCGCGGAGCCGGGCCTCATCCGCTGCGACGCCGACGAGCTCACCTACCCCCTGCACATCCTTGTGCGCTACGAAATCGAGCAGCTACTCTTCTCGGGCGAGGCCAAGGCCGCGGACGTCCCCGGCCTCTGGGCCGACCGCTACCGTGCCTACCTGGGCGTTGAGGTGTCCACCGACACCGAGGGCGCACTCCAGGACACCCACTGGTCCGACGGCGACTTTGCCTACTTCCCCACCTATGCGCTGGGCAGCGCGTTTGGCGCGCAGTTCAAGGCCGCCATGGTGCGCCAGGGTGTGGACTTCGACGGCTGCTGCGCCGCAGGCGACCTTGCGCCCATCCGCGAGTGGCTTCGCTCCAACATCTGGCACTGGGGTCGCGCCAAGGACTCCTCGCAGCTCATCCGCATGGCGTGTGGCGAGGACTTCGAGCCCCGCTACTACACGGACTACCTCGTCGAGAAGTTCTCGGCGATCTACAACCTGGCGAGGTAGCATGCGCGCGCTAATCCAGCGGGTCGAGCGGGCATCGGTCGAGGTCGACGGGCGCGAGGTTGGCTCATGCGGTGCGGGCTACCTCGTGCTTCTCGGCGTTGGCCCCACCGATACCGAGGGCACGGCCAGGCGCATGTGGGAGAAGGTCCGCAAGCTCCGCATCTGCGCGGACAAGAACGGTCGCACCAACCTCTCGCTTGTGGACGTAGGCGGATCGCTTCTTGTGGTGAGCCAGTTCACGCTCTACGCCGACGCGCGTCACGGCAACCGGCCGTCGTTTACGAATGCCGCCCCGGCAGAGCTTGCCAACCGTCTCTACGAACTCTTCTGCGAGCTTGCCGAGAAGGACCTGGGGCCAGGGCGTGTTGGCCGCGGCGAATTTGGCACCCACATGCGGGTGAGCCTCGTGAACGACGGGCCGTTCACCGTAATGCTCGACTCGGAGGAACTTGGACTGTAGCGCCAGCCTTTTGGTCCGATTGACCACGGTCAGGCGTTGGTTCGACGCTTCCTTGCGTGGTAGAGTCTGTCAAGGTCGCTGACGACAGCGTCAGTTCGCACAAAGGCCAGACAGCGGCCCCAAGCTCATCAATACAGGAGAGGGGATCACCATGAAGGCTTTCTTCAGCGAGTTCCGGGCGTTCATCTCGCGCGGCAACGTGATGGACATGGCAGTCGGCGTGATTATCGGCGGCGCGTTCACGGCCATCGTCAACTCCCTGGTTGGTGACATCATCCAGCCGCTCATCTCGGGCCTCACGGGCGGCGGCGAGCAGATTGGCCTCGTGATCAACGTTGGCGCGGCCCAGCTCGACTTTGGCGCGTTCATCTCGGCCGTCATTAACTTCATCATCATTGCGTTTATCATCTTCTGCCTGGTCAAGAGCATGAACAAGCTCTCCGAGGAGGCAAAGAAGCTCGCCGGGAAGCAGGAGAAGGAAGAGGAGGCCGCGGCGCCCATCTGCCCGCACTGCCTCGAGGAGGTCAAGGCCGGTGCCACCCGCTGCCCGCACTGCGGCGGCGAGATCTCTGGCGGGGCGAAGCCCGCGGTATAGCGGCCGAGGCCCACAGAATAGCGAGAAACACGCCCAGCTAGGCGGTGGAATGGCAACTGCGCCCGGAGACTTTGGCCTCCGGGCGCTTCTTCTGCCCCCCGAGGTAGTGTCATTCTCTCTCAGAGGGCAAACGAGAAGGAATTGGACACATATCAGCGTTCTGAAGCGAGATTTTGTCGAATTCGTTCTCAGCAGCACCACCGGGGGCGGCTGCACCGGGGACGGCACCACCAGGGGAACAGCTCCACCAGGGACGGTACCACGGGCCAGCGGCCCAGACCCTACGCGCGCTCGGGGAGATGCGAGGTGATGAGCATCATCTCGCCCGTCAGTCGGACGTCGCCAGATCCGGAGGGCGCCAGGAAGTGGCTGCCGGCGCTCACGGCGTGCTCGACACCTGACCCGTCGCAGACGCTGCCAGAACCCTCAATCACCGAGAGGCACATGAACGGCCACGGCTGCGCAAGCGTCTTCTCGCCTGAGACGCGCACGCGCTCCACATCAAAGTTGGGGCAGGCCATGAGCTCGGTCACGCCGTCCTTCTCGGGTGCCGTAACCGTGCCGCTTGTGGGCGGAACCTGCCCATAGTCCACTACGTCGAGCGATTGCTTCACGTGGAGCGGGCGCTTGGTGCCATCGGACTGCACGCGGTCGTAGTCGTACACGCGATAGGTGACGTCGGAGGACTGCTGGGTCTCCAGAATAAGGGTGCCGCCCTTGATGGCGTGCATGGTGCCCGGCTCGATGCGGAAGAAGTCACCGGGATGGATGGGCACGTAGTTAAGCATGTCATCCCAGCGGCCGCCCTCGATCATGGCCGCAAGCTCCTCTCGGCTCTTGGCGCGCTGGCCCACGATGATGCGCGTGCCAGGCTCGCAGTCGATCACGTACCAGCACTCGCGCTTGCCCAGCGAGCCGTTCTCGTGCTCTGCGGCATAGGCGTCGTCCGGGTGCACCTGCACAGAGAGGTTCTCGCGCGCGTCCAGGATCTTGATGAGCAGCGGGAAGCGGTCGCCCTCGGCGCCGGCAAAGAGTTCGTGGTGGTTCTCCCACAGCTCCGAGAGGTGCTGGCCGTCAAACTCGCCACCATCGACCACGCAGTCACCGTTGGGATGGGCCGAGATGCCCCAGCACTCGCCGATGGGACCATCTGGGATCTTGTAGCCAAAGCGCTTCTCGAGCTCGCGGCCGCCCCAGATTTTCCCATGGAAGATGGGCGCAAGAAAGATAAGATCCCGTGCCGTACCAGCTGCTGCGTCTGCCATATGAGCCATCCTTCCCAAGGTCACAATTGCCGCACTCATCATACGATTTGCGGGCCGCAGATTACTCCGCGGCCCGCAATGTACATGACTGTGATACGTACTTCTTCAGGTTAGCTGAGGCAATCACGCGCCATCGTTGCTGGGGGAATCGTCCGAAGGCTCGTCTCCCCCGTGCCGGGCAATGAACTCGGCGGAGGAGAGGGTCCTCTCCAGCTCGCGCCTGCGGCGGGCACGTGCGGCCTCGAAGCGCCGACGCGAAGTCTGCATGGCGCGGCGCTGCCGCTCGAGCGCCTCGTTTGCGCTCTCCTCGCCCGAGACGATGCTGCTCAGGGCGTGGACAGGGTGCGCCGGCGCGGTCACGCGCACAAGCGAGGTGAGCACGGGAACGACAAGCACCGTAATGGCCCCCGCCGTCACGAGGACCGATGCATCCTGGCTGGTCATGGCGCCAGCGTCCACCACAATCTGCGTGATTGCGACCACCAGCGGCAGCGCCATCACGCAGTAGGCGGTGGTCACAAAGCGCTCCTGCGGCTCCATCGTGCGCGTCTCGGGATTCACGCGCAGCGAGATGGCAACCGAGACGCCACGCACGGCGATCAGGAGCCCAATGAAGAGGAAGAGTAGGCCAGAATCGGCCAAGGCAGCCGAGAGGTCAATGCCCGCCCCGGATATCACGAAGAACGCAGGGATGAGAAAGCCGTTGCCAATGGCCTCCAGGCGCGTCTCCAGCTCATCGCTGCCATCCGGGAAGAAGACGCGCAGCACAAAGCCAGCGGCAAAGGCACCAAGCACCGAGTCGAAGCCGGCCACCTCGGCAAGGAAGAGCAGGAACACAAGGAGAAGCACCACCAGTCGTAGCGGCGTCTGTGTGGAGGCGCCGGCGCTCGACCGCACGAAGTCGCGGAAGCGCGCACCGATGCGCGCCGTGGACGTGGAGAGATGCGCAATGCGCACGCAGACCAGCATGAACACGACAAGGACGACCACCGTGACAAGCAGCGACCTCGTGGAAAGCATGATCGCCACCGCGATGACGGGCAGCACCTCACCCGTGGCTCCGTAGGCCGTGACCGCCCGCCCCACGCTTGTGTTGGTGAGGTCGCGAGCGCGCATGATGGGCGCCAGGGTGCCGTAGGCGGTGGTAGTGAGCATGATGGCAAAGGCAATGCCCGCCATGCCGGTAAAGCGGCTGAAGCCCGTGAGGCTCACGAGCGCGATGGCCGCCGCAAGCGAGATGCCCCAGCAGATGGAGGCGTGGCGCCCCATGGTGCCCACAAGCTCGGAAGGCTTTATCTCGTAGCCCGCCATTAGGAAGAGGAAGGCCATGCCCAGCTCAGAGACAAGAGAGAGGGCGCCTCCGCTCGTCCTGATGACATCTGCCCCATAGGGGCCGAGAAGCGCACCGGCAAAGACGAGGAAGACGACCTCTGGGATGGCCCTGCCAGGGACAAGGCTTGCCGCAAAGGGGGCAAGCGCTGCCACCAGCATGGTCACCGAGAGCGAGAAGAGCTGGCTCACCATAGCGTTATCTCCTCTCGCACCTTTGAGCTCTTTTTTACCTCTTGAGCGAGGCTTCCATGCCACCGCGCACGAACGCAGACATCTCGGAGAGATGGCGCGAGATGGCTCTGGTGTCGTCGTCGCTGGCAAGAATGTCAATGAAGGCATCCGCACACATGGTAGCAAGGAGGCGAGAAGAGAAACCGTCGGATTCCTTGCCGTTCTTCATCGCGGCGCGATCCTCGATGCTGGCTGCAATCTCGTCGACCTTGGCATCAAGGTACTTCTTGACCACGGGGTTGTCGCGGTTGCTCAGGACAATCTTGGGAACCAGCGGGTACTGCTGGAGCAGCTCGGACAGGCCGTCGGGCAGCTCCTCGACGTTGGTGGGCTCACCGGCGCCGTCGCAGATGACCGAAAGATCGTGCTCGATCCACGTGGCAAGAATGCTGGGGAACTCGCTCATCAAGGGAGAGACAACGCTGTTGAACAGGTCTTCCTTGCTATCGAAGAAGAAGTACAGGGCTCCTGTGGTCACACCAGCCTTCGAGCAAATCTGGCGCAGGGATGCCCCCTCGTACCCGTACTCGGCAAACTCCTCTGTGGCTGACGCGATGAGTCCCCTCTTTGTCTCACCGCTGTCGGTCTGTGCCTTTCTCGACATCTGGCTACCGCCTTTTCTCCCTCTTGAGCATTTGGCTAGACACTGCTAATGCCCCCTCGGCACTAGCCCGTACCTGCAGTGCATTATGAGCACAATACATTATTGAATATGCGTAAGAAGTGCAGCATTTGATAGAAATTCAAGAAACTTCCCCTTGGCTTACTTCTCCGCCCTATGGCCGTGCGTCCTTGGGCCGAAGGAATCGGTCGCACACATTGCTGCGGCGAAGGTATTCCTTCCCAAACGGATCTACAACGGGCACCAGGTCATCAGGGTTATTTGCAAAGAACATGTCGGGCTTCTTGTACACGTGGGGCACGGCCAGCGTGTATCCACGACTGCAGGAGCCTTGGTACATTCCGGTCTCCTCGTTTTTGGCAAAAGAGCCATAGATGCACTCGGTGCAGTGAAAACCAGCCATGAAACCCTCCCTGTACAAAACCGTAGAATTGTGGGTGCCTTGATCCGCACGCGCATGCCAGATGGCTAGCCTATTTCGCCTTTGGCGAGAAGGTCACGCACCTCGAGTAGGCTTGTGCACACGCGAGAGGCAATCCCCCTGATCTCGTCGTTTGGCTGGGCGAGGTCTGGAACCATCACTGTGAAGAAGCCTCCCGCAGCGCCTGCCCGCACCCCGTTGAAGGAGTCCTCGAGCACCATCGTACGCGAGGGCGTGGTACCAAGGCGCCGGGCGGCCTCAAGGAAGATATCGGGGGCCGGCTTTGCGCGAGAGACCTCGCTCGTGGGGACGATGGCCTGGAAACGGTCGATGGCGCCAATAAAGCGCAGGTTGCGACCGATGCCCTCCTTCGAGGATGACGAGGCAACGGCGCAGGGGACGCCCCTCTCGCCCAAATAGGCAAGTAGCTCGTCAAGACCTGGCTTCTTCTCGACACCCTGCGAGAAGACCTTATCGGCAAGGGACGAGAAGTACGCCCAGAACGCCTTGGTATCGAGCTCCGGGCTCACCATCTCGTGAAGGATGCGGGTAGCGGTATCGCCGGCGGAGCCACGCACCGCGTCGGCAATGCCGGGTGGAACGGAATAGCCAAAATGGGCCAAGGCCGGCTCCCAGCACTCTCCCCACACGGGCTCAGTGTCGACCATCAAGCCGTCCATGTCGAAGATGACGCCGTCGAACATCTGGCGCACCCCTTCCATCGTTTTTCCAGGCACACCTAAAGATGTAGGGTACCCTAACTGGGAAGCCTCAAATACTCCTTCACTTCATCGTTACCTTTTTACGTCGTTGGGAGGCTAACCGTGATGCCAGGTATGGGAATTGTTGTGGCCTGCTCGCTCGCGGTAGGCTACGTCTGCGGGTCCTTTCTCACGGCAGAGCTGGTAAGCAAGCACGTGAGCGGCAAGAGCGCCTTTGACGTTGGCATGGGCAACCCCGGCATGGCAAACATAGGTGCAACCTATGGCACTGGCTGGGCGGCTGTCACGCTTGCGGGCGACATTGCCAAGACCATACTCGCGTTTGTCCTGGCACGAGCCCTCTTCCCTTCCGCGGCAGACGCAGCCGGCACGGCAGCTGCCGTGGGAGCCACGCTGGGCCACGTCTTCCCTGCCTGGCACCGCTTCCGTGGTGGCAAAGGCGTGGCCACGACCTGCGCGGGAATCATCCTCGTGGCGCCGCCGGCGGGAGACATCGCAGCGCTAGCCGGCCTTCTTGTGGTCCTCTTTGGCGGCTACCTCTGCCTGGGCGCGCTTGTCATTCCCGCCGTGTGGCTTGCGATTGAGCTTGTCTTTGGGAACATAGTCCACGTAGTCGCTGGCGTTGTTCTTGTTGCCGTAGCCATCTGGTGCCACGGTGGCCCGGCAGCAGGCATAAGGACCGGAGAGACGCCCCGCGCATCAATCAGTGAGAAGTTCATCTCGGCATTGTTCATGAAGCGCCATTAGGCAATCTTGATGAAATAGTTTGTCGAAGGCATGTCGTTCTGCTCTCCCATGGAATTGTTCGGTACTTACGTTATCTTTATATACACTGAACAATTACCAGACAATCGCCTCTTGAGGCGAGCGAGGAGACAGACATGCCACAGGCCACCGTTGCGGCTAACGTCCAGCCCATCGACCCGGAGACGCTTGGCAACATCTGTTCCACACTTGGCTGCACACCGCAGGACGTCACGGAGTTCTCACCTATTGACGAGGGCCTCACCAACGAATCGTTCCGCTTTGTCGCGGGCGGCAAGCCCTACGTCTATCGCAAGCCTGGCGCTGGAACCGAGAAGATCATCAGCCGCGAGGGTGAGGCGTTTGCCCAGGGAATAGCCGCCGAGCTTGGGCTAGACCGCACCTTCATCTACGAGAACCCCAAGCAAGGGTGGAAGATCTCGCACTTCGTCGAAGGGTGCAAGCCCTTCGACTACCACAACGACGCTCACGTTTCACGTGCCATGGAGATGGCGCGTGAGCTTCACTCCTGCGGGGTCACGTCAAAGTGGAGCTTTGACATCTTTAAGAACACCGAGGGCATCCTCGAGCTTCTCAACAATGACGAGAAGGCGCGCTACGATGACTTTGATCGCATTGGCGCTCGCATCGCCAGTCTCGAGGAGCGCGTGCGGGCAACCTCGGCGGTGCCGGTACTCTGCCACAACGACTTCTACGACCCCAACTTCCTGGTAAGGGGAACCGACATCTCGCTCATCGACTGGGAGTACGCTGGCATGTCCGACTACGCCAGTGACCTTGGAACCTTCATCTGCTGCAGCGACTACAGCTATGAAGAAGCACTTGAGGTGCTTTGCCAGTACTTCCAGCGCGAGCCTACCGGCGAGGAACTCTTCCACTGCATCTCCTACGTTGCATTTGCCGCTTGGTACTGGTTTGTCTGGGCGCTGTACAAAGATCAATGCGGGGACCCTGTGGGAGATTGGCAGGACCTTTGGCACCGCTATGCCTCCGAGTACGGCAGTCGCGCGGCACAGCTCGTGCAAGAGCTCTAGTAATTCACAGGACAGTATGACGTGCGGGCTGCCCTCACCCCAAGGGTATGGCGGTACGGGCACGCATTAGTAACGTAAGGGACAACATGGAAGTATTTGGCAGAATCGTCGTCTTCATCATCATGGGCTGCGCGGCGGCAGGGTGCATTGCATCAATTGCTCGCCCCGAAAGTGAGCTGGGCAAGGAGTTTGTCGCGGGCATAGACTCCATTGGCCCCATCTTCCTGCCGGTCGCAGGAATCATGGCATCTGCTCCCTACCTCACCGCTTTCGTCTCGACGGTCTTTGGGCCGCTCTTTGGCGCACTGGGCGCAGACCCCGCCATGGCCGCCACGACCTTCATCGCCGTCGACATGGGCGGCTATCAGCTTGCGGACGCTCTCGCACAGACGCGCGAGAGCTGGATCATGGCCATGATGACCGGCTACATGGCCGGTGCGACCATCGTCTTCACCGTGCCCGTGGCGCTCAAGATGCTCGAGGTCAAGGACCGCAAATACCTGGCCCTTGGCGTCATGAGCGGGCTTCTCGCCATCCCCGTGGGCGTCCTTGTTGCCAGCGTCATCATTGCGCTTGCGAACCCCGTGATCCGCGAGACGGTCTCCACCAACGCCGCGGCCACCTACCAGCTGGCTCTTACGTGGTCTCAGATTGCCCACAACCTGGTACCGCTGATCATCATCTGCGTTGCGCTGGCGGTAGGACTTGCCACCAAGCCCGACGCCATGATCCGCGGCTTCATCGTCTTTGGGCGGGTGCTTGACAGCGTGCTTAAGGTGGTCTTCGTGGTAGTGGTCATCGAGTACTTCACGGGGCTCTTCTCCACCATCTTTGGGTCCTTTGGCTTTGACCCCATCATCGCAGACGAGCAGGACCAGTTCCGCGCATTGGAGGTATCTGGTGCCATTGGCATGATGCTCTGCGGCGCCTTCCCCATGGTGTGGCTCATCAAGACCTACCTCGCCAAGCCCCTCTCGAGGGTTGGACGTGCGGTGGGCCTGAGCTCAGATGCCACGGCAGGACTTCTTGCCGCCTCCGCAAACGTACTGGCCGCACTCGCCATGGTCAAGGACCTCAAGGCGCACGACAAGGTCATCGTGATTTCCTTTAGCGTCTGCTGCGCCTTCCTCTTTGGCGACCACCTCTCGTTCACCGCAAACTTCCAGCCCACGCTCATCGTGCCCGTGCTTCTGGGCAAGCTCGCGGGAGGCGTGTGTGCGATCTTCTTTGCGACGCGCCTGGCAACGAGAAAGGCCGATGAGCTCGAAGTGCAGGACCTTGCCCTCGAGGCCCAGTCGGAGGCCTAGGGGGCCCGGCGTCGCTGACGTACGCACGTTGACGCTTGGCTCCTACCGCTCGCCGTCAACGCCTGCCCACACGCAGCCTCATACCGTGCGGCCACGGACATCTGCGCGCGCCTCTCGCGGCGGCAAACAATAATGTTTGCTCAGCCACGACGAAGGAAGGGGCAGCATGTCCACAGAGGTCACCCTTGAGCGCTTTACGTTCCCCTCGACGGATGGCACATCGACCATCAGCGCATGTGCCTGGTGGCCGGCTGGCATGGCACCGTCACAGTCAACGGAGAGGTCCGCGCCCCACGGCGTGGTGCAGCTTGTGCACGGCATGGCCGAGCACATCGACCGCTATGACGCCTTCGCGCGCTTCCTGGCTTCCCATGGCTTTCTCGTTGTAGGCCATGACCAGATTGGCCACGGGCGCTCCTGCTCGCCCGAGCATTGGGGAGAGCTGCCCGTGGGAAGCGGGGCACAGGCGCTTGTGGAGGACATCGACGTCCTGCGCGGCATGACGCAGCAACGCATTGCAACGGGCACTCCATACATTGTCTTTGGCCACAGCATGGGCAGCTTTGAGGTTCGTTCTTACATCGCCCACCATGGAGAGGGACTGGCAGGTGCCATTATCTGCGGCACAGGCTTTCTCCCGGCAACGGCATCCAAGGCCGCGCTCAAGCTCACATGGCTCGAGTCCTTCTTCAAGGGCGCCGAGCACCGCTCTTCCTTTGTGGACTCCATGGGGGCTGGCGGCTACGGCAAGACCATTCCCAATGCCCGGACAAACCTCGACTGGCTTTCCCACAACCGCAAGAACGTCGACGACTACATCGCAGACCCCTCCTGCGGATTCATGTTCTCCGTGGGGGCCTACCACGAGATCGCCGTCCTTACCTCCGAGGTCAACTCCCCCACTTGCGCCGCAAGCGTCCCGCACGACCTACCGCTGCTCTACGTTGGCGGTGCCGAGGACCCGGTGGGAGACAACGGCGAGGGCGTGGAGAAGGCCGCGGCCCTTGCCCGCGGAGCCGGTTCCACAGACGTCACGGTGAAGATCTACCCGCGCATGCGGCACGAGATCTTGAACGAGACGGGTCACGAGCAGGTCTTTGCCG
Organism: Tractidigestivibacter montrealensis; assembly: GCF_024741235.1. Taxonomy (GTDB): domain Bacteria; phylum Actinomycetota; class Coriobacteriia; order Coriobacteriales; family Atopobiaceae; genus Tractidigestivibacter; species Tractidigestivibacter montrealensis. The sequence goes on from NZ_JANSKA010000003.1 coordinate 107,114, forward strand.
ACGTGCTGGCATGGGTCGAGAAGCACGTTGCCCAAGCTCCCGCGCCACAGGCCACCGCCAGCCAGGAGGCATAGCCATGGCAGCTGAGAAGTACGTCATCGCGCTCGACCAGGGCACAACCTCCAGCCGTGCCGTGCTCATCAACCGTGAGGGCCGCATGGTCGACTGCGTGCAGCGCCCCTTCCAGCAGATCTTCCCCAAGCCGGGGTGGGTGGAGCACAACCCGCAGGACATTCTCTACTCGCAGCTTGGCTCGCTCACGGAGCTTCTCGCCAAGCGCGGCCTCACGGCAGAGGACATCGATTCCATAGGCATCGACAACCAGCGTGAGACCACCATCGTGTGGGACCCCACCACCGGGCAGCCCGTCTACAACGCCATCGTCTGGCAGTGCCGGCGCACGGCAGATCTCGTGGAGCAGCTCTGCGGCACGCCTGAGGCGCGCCAGATAATCCAGGAGAAGACGGGGCTTCTCCCCGACGCGTACTTCTCAGCCAGCAAGATCCGGTGGATCCTTGACAACGTGCCCAGCGCTCGTGAGCGCGCCGAGGCGGGCGAGCTGCTCTTTGGCACCGTTGACACCTGGCTCGTGTGGGTGCTCACCGGAGGCCTGGTACACGCGACCGACGTCACCAACGCCAGTCGCACGATGCTCTACAACATCCACGACAACTGCTGGGACAAGGAGCTGCTCAACCTCTTTGGGATTCCGCTCTCAATGATGCCCGAGGTTAGGCGCTCGAGCAGCTCGTTTGGCGAGACGAGCTACCCCGGCGTGCCCGCAGGCATCCCCATCACCGGCGTTGCCGGCGACCAGCAGGCTGCGCTTTTTGGCCAGTGCTGCTTCGAGCCGGGGCAGGCAAAGAACACCTATGGCACCGGCTGCTTCATGCTCATGCATACCGGGCACGAGGCGCGTCTCAGCAAGAGCAACCTGGTCACGACCATCGTTGCCTCCGCACCCGAGGTCGAGGGGACGGAGTATGCGCTCGAGGGGTCTGTCTTTGTGGCGGGCGCCCTCATTCAGTGGCTCCGTGACCAGCTGGGGATTGTCCAGAATGCCGCTGACACCGAGTGGATGGCAAAGAGCGTCGAGGACACGGGCGGCGTCTACATTGTGCCGGCGTTCACGGGCCTGGGCGCGCCGTGGTGGAACCCGGACGCTCGCGGAGCCATTCTCGGCATCACGCGCGGGACTACGCGCAATCACATTGCCCGCGCGGCGCTCGAGGCACTTGCGTACCAGATTTACGACCTTGCCGACGCCATGGCCAAAGACGCGGGCCACCCGCTTGGCGTGCTCAACGTGGACGGCGGTGCCAGCGCCAACAGCTTCCTCATGCAGTTCCAGGCAGACATCCTGGGCCGCGAGCTGAGAAGGCCGCAGAACACCGAGACCACCTCGCTGGGAGCTGCGTTTCTCGCGGGGCTTGCGACTGGCTACTGGAGCGGCATCGACGAGCTTAAGGCCCTGCGCGAGACGGATGACGTGTTCCGCCGCCAGATGGATCCCCAGCGCGTGGACAAGCTCGTGGCCGGCTGGCACGACGCCGTGCACCGCGTGATGTAGGGCACGCGCCGGTCGAACGTAACGTTCTTCTCGTTCCGCCATTTCATCTGAAAACTCCGGGCATTACAAACCTGCGTGCGCCACACAATCGGCAGCGAATGTGTGGCGCACGCAGGTCGATACGCATTCGGCTGACGAATGTGTATCGGAGACGTCCCCAACGGTCGTCTCGACACCTTACCCCAGAACCTCCACGGCAATGCGGGCGGTCTCGGTGGCATCCTTCGCGTAGAAGTCGGCACCAACCATCTTCGCGTACTCGGGGTTGAGCACGGCGCCGCCAACCACCACCTTGCACCAGGGGGCCTCCTTGCGGAGAAGCTCGATGGTCTCGGCCATGGCGGGTACCGTTGCGGTCATGAGGGCTGAGAGCCCGCAAAGCCGCACGTGGTCTTTGACCACAGCGTCCGCAACCACCTGTGGCGGCACGTCTCGACCCAGGTCAATCACGTTGTAGCCATAGTTCTCGAGAAGCATGCGCACGATGTTCTTCCCGATGTCGTGGATGTCCCCGTGAACGGTGCACACCACGATAGAGCCCTTTTCGGGCACGTTTGCGCCCTGTCCGCTGGCGTCAACGGCGGCCTTGATGGTCTCGAAGCCTGCCTTGGCGGCCTCCGCAGAGGCCATGAGCTGCGGCAGGAAGAAGATGCCCTTCTCGAAGCGCTCGCCCACCACGTCAAGCGCGGGGATGAGAACCTCGTTGATGGCGTACATGGGATCGTGCTCGGCGATGACCTGGGAAACGACCTCGGGCATGGGACCCTTGCGACCGGCAAGCACAAGCTCGCAGGCGCGGGCGGCGGCGTCCGCAGGCTCGCCAGGTGCCACGGCAGGGGCAGCGGAGGCACCGGCCGAGAGCGCAGCGGCCTTCTCGCCGGCTGATACCGGAGCCGGAGCCCGGTCGCCTCTCCCTGCGTAGTTGGCAACAAAGTACTGGGCACTCTCATCCTCGCCCGAGAGCACGCGCCAAGAGTCCACCACGTCCATCATGCGCGTAAGGCAAGGATTGATGATGGCAAGGTCAAGACCGGCCGAGAAGGCCGCGGCAAGGAAGGTGCCGTTCACAAGCGGCCTGAAGGGCAGGCCAAAGCTGATGTTGCTCACGCCCAACACGGTGCGAACGCCAGGCAGCTCCTGCTTGACCAGGCGTATGGCGTCGAGAATGGCCCGGGGCTGGGTCTGGTCGGTTGAGGCAGCCATGGTGAGGCAGTCGATAACAACGTCGTGGCGCGGAATGTCGAGCTGCTCGCACTCGCGCACGATCTTTCGAGCAATGGAGAGACGACCCTCCGCCGTGGCGGGGATGCCATCCTCGTCCAGGGTGAGCCCCACCACCGCGCAGCCGTAGTGCTTCACAATGGGCAGCACGTCCGCCATGGTCTGGGCCTTGCCGTTGGTTGAGTTGATCAGCGCCTTGCCGGGGTAGCTGCGCACCGCAGCCTCGATGACAGCCGGGTCTGCCGCATCGATCTGCAGAGGCAGCGTGCTCACGCCCTGGAGTTCCGAGACAAGCTGGCACATCACGGCGCGCTCGTCTATCTCGGGGAGTCCGGCGTTCACGTCGAGGATCTGCGCGCCGGCGCGACCCTGCTCGATGGCCATGTTCATCACGTAGTCGTGATCGCCCGAGCGCAGCGCCTCCTTCATCAGGCGCTTGCCCGTGGGATTGATGCGCTCGCCAATGACACCCACCTGCCCGTAGTCGAGCGAGCAGATCTCCTGGGCGCTCGACACGGCAAAGCTGTCGCGTACATGACGCTCTGCAGGCACGCGCCCGGCGAGAAGCTCGTGCTCGCGGGCTATGTGCTGGGGGGTGGTGCCGCAGCAGCCGCCAATCACGGTGACGCCCGCGTCAAGCATGCCTGCCACGGCCTCCGCGTACTCCTCGGGCCCCACGTCATAGGTTGTTACGCCATCGACCACGTGCGGCAGGCCGGCGTTAGCCTGCGCCATTACGGGGCAGGACGCCCACGGGAGCATCCGCTTGACCAGCGGTGCCACTGCCGCGGGGCCAAGCCCGCAGTTAATGCCCACAACGTCCGCGCCAAGCGAGGAGAGCGTGACTGCCGCGGCCTCTGGCGTGGTTCCCAGGAAGGTGCGGCCGTCCTCCCCAAAGGTCATGGTCACAAACGCAGGCAGGTCAGAGTTCTCGCGCACGGCGAGCAGGGCCGCCTTCGCCTCGGCAAGGTCCGCCATGGTCTCGATCACAAAGAGGTCCGCGCCGGCAGCGTCGGCAGCACGCACCTGCTCGGCAAAGAGGCCGTACGCGTCATCGAAGGGAAGCGGCCCCATGGGCTCGAGAAGCTGGCCCGTGGGACCAAGGTCCGCCGCCACGTAGCGGGCACCCGCCTCGCACGCGCAGGCCACCGCCGCCGAGAAGACCTCTGCAACGCTTGCCGTGTCGCCCAGCTTGGCAGCGTTGGCGCCAAAGGTGTTGGTGGTCACGACCTCCGCACCCGCGGAGACGTAGGAGGCATGCACTTCGCGGATCTCTGCGGGATTGGTAAGGCAGAGCAGCTCCGGAAGCTCGCCCGCGGCAAGGCCGCGCGCCTGCAGCTGCGTGCCCATGGCGCCATCGAGGAGCAGGAACTCCTCGCCACGCAGAACGGCGGCAAGGTGCTCGTCTCGCACGCGACGCGAGTGAGGAACGAGGCGGTCCTTTGGCCAGCGTTCCTCTCCCGTGTTGGGTCCTTTGGCGCTCATGGGCAGCTCCTCTCGCCGCTATCCGCGGCAGGTGTGGCCAGTAGGCCGAATGGTGCAGAAGTCAAAGCAGGGGCATCCCGCGCAGCTTGCATGCGTGGATGGCTGGATGGTCTCAAAGAGGCCCACCACGGCGGTCACGCTCTTGGTTGGGACCATGAGCAGGGTGTCGGTAAGGGTGATGCCCAGCTGGCGCTGCGCGTCGAGGGCCTGCAGGAGAACCGGCTGCGTCGCCATGGGCATGTCGCCGTAGCCCGGACTAAAGCGGAAGTTGGCAAAGAGGCCGCGCTCATGACCCGCGGCGACAATGGACGCCTCACAGGCATCTGCCGTGCGCTCAACCAGCGTGGTGGCTGCAGCGTCAAAGACTACCTGTCCCACACGGTCGGTGAGCGAAAGACGACGCAGTTCGCGCTCGACCCCCATGCCCACAGTCACGGCCATCACACCAACCGCAACGGCACCCTCCATGTGCTTCTGCATGGAGGTGCCGAGAAGCTCCAGCGACGTGCCGGCAAGCCGCACGCACGGCGTGCCGTCCTCCTTGGTGCCAGTGCCCTCCACATCGAAGATGCGCCAAACGCCGCGCGGCCCGCCAACGGAGAGGCAGCGCTTCATGCAGCCGTCGATGCGCCCCTCAAGCTCGGCCGTCATGCTCTGGCCGGCGTAGCCCATGTAGCGCAGGACCTCGGAGCGGTCGATGGAGCCTATGTCATACGACTCGACCATTGAGCTACCCCAGGTAGCCCATGTCTGCAAGGGCATCGTGGGTGGCGCGCGCGATCTCCGGGTGGTTCATGCTGTAGATGTGGATGCCGTCGACACCGTTTCTGGCGAGGTCGCAGATCTGCTCGCAGGCGTATTCGATGCCCGCGCGAGCCTGGGCGGCATGGTCATCGCCCGCATGCACGAGGCGCTTCACGACCTTGGCAGGGATTGACGCGCCGCAGTTGAACGCCATGCGCTGGATCTGCTTGACGCTCGTGAAGGGCATGATGCCGGCAACAACGGGGAGCTTGACGCGGTAGCGCAGGCACTGCTCGCGGAAGCGATAGAAGTCGTTGTTGTCGAAGAAGAGCTGGGAGACCAGGAAGTCTGCCCCCGCCTCCTGCTTGATGCGCAGGGCACGCATGGACTCATCGAGCGAGGCGGACTCCACGTGGCCCTCGGGGTAGCACGCAGCGCCAATGCACAGCGAGGGCGCCGTCTCTCGAAGGTGCGCAATGAGGTCGGAGGCGTGCGCAAAGTCGACCACGTCCACGCCTGGCCTGCGGTCGCCACGAAGCGCAAGCACGTTCTGGATGCCTGCCGTGCGCAGGCTGTCCACGTAGGCGTCAACATCAGCAGCGGTTGACCCCATGCAGGTGAGGTGAGCCAGCGCGGTCACCCCAAGCTCGCCCTCGATCCTGGCGGCAATGGGGACGGTGTTCGCCGAGTTGCCCGAGCCGCCGGCAGAGTACGTCACCGAAATCCAGTCCGGCTTGTTCTCGGCAATCTGAGAGGCAACGCGGTATGCCTCCTCGAGCGGCATCTCTCCCTTGGGCGGGAAGATCTCAAACGAGAGCGTCTGCCCCGCCGCAAGCTTGTCGGTAATCCTCATGACTCCCCAATCGCACAGAAATGACCCCGAACTAGTAACAACACATGGTAGCCCGGGTAAGACGCAAGCTCCCGCCGGTTTACGAGATGGCTACCGAGAAGAGCGCTTGTCACTGGCACTCGCCGCGTCTTCGCCGCGCATGAACGAGGGCATCTCGCCTGCCGCGGTCGAGCGGGCAATGTCAAATATGGCATCTGCCACCGCATCCTGGTCTGCCCGACCGATGTGCCAGCGAGCTGCCCCGGCGGCAACCGGGGTGGCGTTGGCAACTGCCACGGAGTTCTTGAAGCGCGTGAGGAGGGGTAGGTCATTCTCGGCATCGCCAAAACAGCAGACCTCGTCGTTGGAAAGGCCAAGGTTATGTGCCAGCCACTCCCCCGCCACGCCCTTGTCCCAGCCGGCGGGCAAGATGTCGATGTGCGGACGCTCCTGCATGGGAAACACGAAGTCGAACTCGGGACAGGACTCCTTGAGGACGGCGCGTACCTCTCGGCCGCGCACGAAGTCGCCAACCACACGCACGTTCGCCTTTACCACGGGGCGATCTGGCACCTCGTCGACGGTGCCTGCCACCGCAAAGAAGTACGGCACACGGTACTTCTCGAGATAGTCTGCGGAAGCCCTCACGGCATACTGCTCGCCCGTGTCCACATAGTCCAGGACGAGCCAGGCATCATCCATCCCGTCCAGCGACCTCGCACAGCGGCGGAGCGCACCAAGGTCGAGCGGCACCTCGTGGACGAGCTTGCCGTCCTGGTAGATGAGCTGGCCATTGTCTGCCAGCACCGTTGTAAGGCAGGCTGTGTCGTTCTCGAACATCCAGGGAAGCGCCGAGGGGGCTCGTCCGGTGGCGGGGGCAAAGTGCACGCCAGCCGCCTGAGCCGCATGAATGGCCTCACGAGCATAGGGAGTGACGACGTGCTCGCCTGCCCATGCCAGGGTGTTGTCCAAATCTGAAAGGATGAGCTTAATCACGAAGTTCCCCCAAACGGCCGTGGACGACCTGAAGACAGGCCTTGCCCCACGAGTGTAACGCGATGCATGCGCACCGGCATTGCGGCCGTCAAGCGCCCTGACGTAGGGGGAGACGACCGGGGCGCGAGGCCGCGCACTCGAAGGGCAAGACCATTCGACAGGGGGGGTGCGACACGGGGCCGCAGGTCCCAGCCGAACCGCCGGCGGGTGTTGGGGGACCGCCAGTGGCTCACCTATCGTACGACTACCAAAGCCCTCCCAACATCAAAAAACTTTTTATGAAATAAATTGGAATGAGCACAAGGTGCGAACGGTCAAAATGCTCGGTAGGCGGTCAATATGACAACCGACGCAAACACCTGGGGGGCAAGGGGAAACACTCTTGGGAAGGACTTTCCCTCTCCCCGTGCGCACCCAAATGCCCACGCGCCCAAACAGCATGCCAATGCCAGCACGCACGAGAGGGCAACGCATGCCATCCCCCCAACTGCCCCAAGACAGGTGCCGCATGCAGACAGCAGTTTTGCATCTCCCCCGCCAAGGCAATGCTGCAGACTTCCCCGCGCTCGCATCCAGGGCAGCTGAACGCCGAGAAGGACGAGAAGCACAAGCGCTCCGCCCGCAACCGATGCCCAAGCCTCCTCAAGGACGTCGCCGCATCCCAAGCCATGCGCACTCCCCCAAACCGCTTCCAGGCAGAGATACGCGCCCCGGATGGCAAGGATGCCCCAGACGATGCGATTGGGGATAACGCGCCGAGCAAGGTCTGTCACGCTGCAGGCGAGAAGCGCGGTCACAAGCATCGCAAGCTCCGCCGCCTCTAGCCAACTCGCCGCAACAGCGCCCACGCAAGCCCCCGCAAGCGCGCCACTCAGACATATGAGGGTCTTTGCAGGAGCCTGCCATCCCGCCTCCCGTCTTGTCACGGCATGCCCCACGCCGCCCGCAAAGCCGGCGCACAGGATGCATTCCGCCAAGAGGCGGGCAACCGCTGCATGCGCAAAATCCATGGCATCCTCCCATCAACGCAGCTCCATGGTAGGATGGTATACGAACACATGTACGTGGTTTGGGCATAGGGTTATGCCCAAACCATCACGGAACCCGGTTTTCTTGCCCACTTTCCCTGCCTGAGCTGCAGGGATGACAGCATGTGACATTGGCCGTCAGAAATGTGACAGATTCGCAAGCGGCAGAATCATGACGCTTGGGAGACGTCCCTCTCCTGTGCGCCAAAAGGTCTAGACTCAGGCCCACTTGCCCAAATCGCAGCTATGAGTCCGCGGGGCGTTGGCACTACTCACGGGGAGGAGATGGCAACGATGACAGATTGGCTTGTACGGAGGTTCCTGACAGGGGTAAGCACGACGGACCCCGCCGGCAGGACGCGCTACGGACAGTTTGCGGGCATGGTCTGCATCGTATGCAACGTGGTGCTCTGCATCGCAAAGGGAATGGTGGGCTTCATCGCGGGATCGGTCTCGATCATCGCCGACGCCGTGAACAACCTGTCTGATGCGTCGAGCAACATCGTCGCCCTTCTCGGCTTCAAGCTAGCAAGCAAGCCTGCTGACGACGAGCACCCCTATGGACACGGGCGCTTTGAGTACCTGGCGTCGCTGACCGTTGCTGCGCTGGTTCTTGCCGTGGGCATCAACCTGGTCATTACGTCGGTCCAGAAGATCATCTCGCCGGAGCCAACGGACTTTGGGCCTGCGGTTATCGTGGTTCTCGGGGTCTCGATGGCCGTCAAGTCGTGGATGGCGCTCTTCAACGGCTCGATGGGCAAGCGCATCTCGTCCGAGACGCTCGAGGCCACAGCCATCGACTCGCGAAACGACGTCATTACCTCTGGCGCTGTTCTCGCCGCCGCCATCCTCTCGTACTTCACGGGCTTTGACCTCGACGGCATTGCAGGCACCGTGGTGGGGGCCTTCATCTGCTGGAGCGGCTTCTCACTTGTGCGCGACGCCATCGACCCGCTCCTTGGCCGCACGCCAGACCCCGCGCTCATCAAGCACATCCACGACAAGATCATGAGCTACCCCGGGGTGCTTGGCACGCACGACCTCATGGTGCACGACTACGGTCCCGGCCGGCAGTTTGCAAGCGCGCACGTTGAGATGGCGGGCGAGGGCGACGTCTTTGCCTCCCATGACCTCCTTGACAACATCGAGCAGGACTTCCTCAAGGAGGGGATGGTCATGACCCTCCACTACGACCCCATTGTGACGGATGACCCGCGCGTGTCCGACATGCGCCACTGGATTTCGATCCACATCAAGGAGATAGACCCGCGCCTCACGATCCACGACCTGCGCACTGTTCCCGGCCCCACCCACACCAACGTCATCTTTGACTGCGTGCGCCCGCACAACCTGGCGATGACCAACGATGAGCTCCGGGCCGCCATATCAAATATTGTCACATCCAAGTACCCGAAGGCAATCTGCAAGATCACCATCGACAACAGCTACGTATCGTCCCAGCAGTGAGGAAAGACATGGCAGGCTACAAGTCCAAGCAGATGATCGTCATGAGACGCGACCTCAAGATGCGCAAGGGCAAGATCGCTGCCCAGGCAGGACACGCCTGCGTTGAGGCAACGCTCATGGCGCTTGTACGCGAGGGACGCCTTGACCAGGTTCGCGCTCGCACGGCGCCAGACGGGACGCCCGCGTGGGTCTACCTCGACCACCCCATGGCAGACTCCACGGCGCTCTCGGACTGGTTCGACTCGGGCGTGGCAAAGGTCTGCGTGTACGTGGACTCGGAGGACGCGTTGCTCGACATTGCTGAGAAGGGCCGCGAGCAGGGCTTTGCCGTGGCCCTCGTGCGCGATGCCGGCCTCACCGAGTTCCATGGCGAGGCAACGCTCACCTGCCTGGCCTTCGAACCGCTCCCTGCCGAGAAGATCGACCCCATCACGGGAGATCTGCCGCTCTACTAGCACCTCCGCTGCCATGAGACAAAGGGACTGTCCCTTTGTCTCATATCCCATCGCTTGAATGGGAATTATTTCCATTCATTAATTCCTACTTGTGTAGTGGGTTTATAAGTGTCACCCTTGTTCGTGACGAGTTGTCCGGCAGAGGAGCCCCAGTGGGGGCAGCCGACTTGCCTCGTCACCAGACGTACAAGGAGTAGAAAGATGAAGGCAGCAAGGAAGATCGAAGCTCTTATCGGCTCAACCCCCCTGGTAGACCTTTCGGGGCTCGTGGATGGCGCAGCAACCATCTACGGCAAGTACGAGGCCACCAACCCCGGCGGCTCCGTGAAGGACCGCATCGCCCGCGCAATGCTCGACGCTGCCGAGAAGGACGGCAGCCTCAAGCCCGGCGGTACCGTGATTGAGCCCACGTCCGGCAATACCGGCGTTGGCCTTGCCATGCTCGCAGCCGCGCGCGGCTACAAGATGATCCTCGTCATGCCCGAGACCATGTCCATCGAGCGCCGCAAGCTCGCCGCATCCTACGGCGCGCAGATCGTCCTCACGCCGGGCAAGGACGGCATGAAGGGCGCCGTCGCCAAGGCCGAGGAGCTTCGCCAGGAGACCCCGGGCGCCATCGTTGCCGGCCAGTTTGTGAACCCCGCAAACCCGCAGGCCCACTATGAGACCACCGGCCCCGAGGTCTGGGCAGACACCGAGGGCACAGTCGACTTCATCGTGGCCGGCGTTGGCACCGGCGGCACCATCTCCGGCACCGCCCGCTTCCTCAAGGAGAAGAAGGCTTCTGTCCAGGGCATCGCCGTCGAGCCCGCAGAGTCCGCGGTTCTCGAGGGCAAGCCCGCCGGCTCCCACAAGATCCAGGGCATTGGCGCGGGCTTTATCCCCAAGACCTATGATGCCTCCGTTGTCGACGAGGTCGTTCCCGTTGCCTCTGCAACCGCCATCGACACCAAGAAGCGTCTCGCAGCCGACTACGGCCTGCTCGTTGGCATCTCCTCTGGCGCAGCCGTTGCCGCTGCCGTCGAGCTTGCCAAGCGTCCCGAGAACGCGGGCAAGGTCATCGTTGCCATCCTCCCCGATACCGGCGAGCGCTACCTCTCGATGGACCTCTAATGGCTTCCGCAACCACTAGCGTCGCCAGCGCGGCTGGCTCTGTCGAGGACACGCGTTCCGTTGACGAGATGTCGCTCTTCGAGGTCATGCGCGAGGACGCCCACGCGGCGCTCGAGCGCGACCCGGCGGCCAACTCCATCTGGGATATCGTGTTCTACTCAACCGGAACCCATATCGTCTGGGCGTATAGGCGCCATCACTGGCTCTACACCCACGGCATGAGGGGCTTGGCGCTGCTCCTTGCCAAGCGCACACGTCGCAAGCTGGGGGCGGACATCTTCCCCTCCGCGCAGATTGGCAGGCGCTTCTCCATTGACCACGGCATTGGCGTGGTCATTGGCGCCACCTCGATTATTGGTGCCGACTGCCTCATCTACCAGGGGGTTACCCTTGGCATGACCGGCAAGCACGGCGGCAAGCGCCACCCTACGCTGGGCAACAACGTCATGGTTGGCGCCGGAGCCATCGTTCTGGGCAATATCACCATAGGCGATAACGCCAAGGTCGCCGCCGGTTCCGTTGTTGTCCACGACGTGCCGCGCGACGTCACGGTGGCCGGCGTTCCCGCCAAGGTGGTGCGCGACCGCCGCTTCAACGGCCCCCGCCTCGTGGAGGACGACTTCGACCCCTCCAAGCTGGACGACGAGAACATCCGCTGGTCCTGCGCGCTGTAGCTTCTCGGCGGGCTTGTTCACGGAATATCGGCAAGCGAGCGCTCCCGTGTCTTTCGACGCCGGAGCGCTCATTTCTTGCGAATGCGTCAAAGTGTGCCCTCCGGAGACAATTTGTCTCCGGAGGGCCATGCCTGTTGCAATCGCCGCCAAAAGGGGCCTTTCGGCAACAAGGAGCCGGCATCGCAGCTACCGCTTCTCCCCCTCCGCCGCAGCCTGGCGCTCGCGCACCTCGTCCATCGTGAGCGAGTCCGCGTTCTTCACGAACAGCAGCGGCACCGCCGAGATGGCCGCGCAGATGGCCACGTAGATGTAGAGGTACTGGTATCCCACAAACTGCATGACGGCACCAGAAAGAATGGGCGTCACCACCTGCGCGGACATGCTTGCCGTGTAGTAGAACCCGGTGTAGCGGCCCGTTGAGTTGGCGCTCGCCAGCTCCATGATCATGGGGTACACGGTGAGCGAGACCGTCGCCATGCCAATGCCAAAGAGGGCAACCCACACATAGATGATCGCCGAGAAGCCCGTGGCACCCGAGATGAGCAGCGGGGACACCACCATGAGCGCAATGCCAATGTACGTGGTGACCTTGCGGCCAATCTTGCAGGAAAGCTCGGCCATAGGCATATAGGCAACGATCGCCGCAAGGGTGGCCACGGTCTGCACCTGCGCATACGATCCGCCGGCCATTCCCCACACCACGTCTGCATAGCGAGAGATGCCGCTGGTCACGGCGTTGTTCGACATGAAGTAGAAGAAGACGCAGACAAGGACGCAGACAAGCGAGCGGCGCTTGACCGGGTCCGCCTCGCGCTCCTTGCCACCCTCGTCGGAAGCCTCGATCTCATCCTCGGGAATGCCCAGCTCGGCACTCTCGCAGTGCATTGCCGCAACCTCTTTGGGCTCGCGGAAGAACACCATAAAGATGATGGTCGTCACCAGCAGCATGAAGGAGATGACAAGGTACACCGGTATGTAGTCCGGGTTCTCCACGGCAGGGACGAGTAGTGCGATGGCAACAAGCACAATCACGCCGCCGACCGCCGCCATGAGCGAGTTGAAGGCATCGGCCTTGCTTCGTACCGGGCGCGGGGTGACGTCAGGCATGAGCGCCACGGAGGGAGACCGGTAGATCGAGAGCACCACAAGCGTGGCCACAAGCACTGTCACAAAAAGTGGCAGGCTGCGCATAGAGTTTGCCACGGCGACGAGGGGCGTGAGAGCGGCGGCGAGAAGTGCGCCCACCACGATGAACGGCGTGCGCCTGCCCCAACGCGTGGTCGTGCGGTCGGAAAGCGCCCCCATAAGCGGGAGCATGAAGAGCGCGAGCACGTTGTCGAGCGACATGAAGACGCCCGTAAGCGTATCCCCCATGCCAAAGGTGTTCTTGAACATAAGCGGCACCAGCCCATCATAGGCCTGCCAGAACGTGAGCGCCCCCATGAACGGCAGCGTCACCAGGATGGTGCGCCTCATGTTAAGCTTGGTAAGACTTCGACCGGCAGCCTTCTTCTCGCCAGGTCTCTCGTCGAACCCTTCCGTGGATTTCGCTGCCATCTACCTGCCCCTTTTCTGTCGTGTTGCCACGCCGAGGGCAAACGCTGCGATGGCCGCCGCGCCAAGCACGGGAAGCGCCGGCCGCGCCATCTCGCGCGCCTCCTCCGTCGAGACGGGCACGCGCTCGGACGCCCAGTCGGTGAGCGGCCGCTCCGTCCGAGAGCCCACCAGCTCCGCATACGTGAGCAGGCGCGTGGTATAGAGGGCGGCGTTCTGCTCATCAAACGAGAAGAGCCGCGCGGCGCGGGCGGTACCCGGCCCGTAAGAGCCAAAGCCGGCAGAGGGGGCATACCCCAGGTCGAGGCCTCCGTAATGCGAGACCAGCGTGTTCTTGTGATCGTGGCCAAAGTAGAGCGCGAAGGTGCTCCCCTCGCGCATGAGGGCGGCCACCTCGCCGGTATCCGTATCCGGGCTGCACACGGGCTCCCGAAGCCCACCGGAGACGCGAAGGTCCTCTATGGGGACAAGCGTGCGGCCGGGATGGTAGTGCGTGCGAAACCCCGGGACGCCGTACTCGCCCTCGCAGGCGTCACGCAGGCAGTCGTAGACCTGAACGGGCGGAATATGCTGGTAGAGAATGCAGGGGACCCTGTGACCGGCACGTTCTGCAAGGTCGTGCGCACAGCCGGTGACCCATGCGGTCTGCGCCGGGTCAAAAGGCTCGTATCCGCTACTACCCGAGCCCGCGCCAGAGTCCGCCACCAACACTGCCAGACGAATGTCATCCCCGTCATGGGCAAGCACGGGCACGGCAAGCGTGCCTGCACCGCGGTAGAGGCTGGGTTCGCGCGCCGCAACCATGCCGTTCACACATCCGGGGATGGCCTTGTACCAGCTCTCCTGCTCCTCGTTGCCCATGCCGCACTGGCGATCGTGGTTGCCGTAGGTGACCACAAACGGAATGTTGCGCTCGACCATGGGTGAGCAAATCTTCCTCACCACGGTGCGGGCGCGCCCGGTACTCTCGCCCAGCGAGAACTCAATCGCGTAGCCCTTGATCTGATCGCCCGTGAGCACCACGAGGTCTGGCCGCGCCTCATCAAGAGCGGCGCGGAGAAGCGCCATGGTGTCGTCACGCACATGCGAGGTCTCTTGGATGTCTGAGAGCTGCAGAACGCGGAAGCGTCCCTCGGAGTCAAAGCGCAACGGCCACGTGCCCCGGTCTATTTCGTCCATCACACGTTCCTCCTTTGGGGACAGCGCCGCCCCCTCGATTTCTGGGGCCAAGCCCAGCCACCAGCTGTCCAGCCCTATGCCTTGTCGCCGGCAGGCTGCCCGTACGTCTCGAAGCGTCTCGAAACGCCCGTGACCTCCTCGCCCGAGAGCACGCGCGGCGTGCCCACGCACTCCGCCTGCCACTGGACGCGCGACATAAACTCAAGGTTAATGGCAAGCCCAAAGGCGGCCGCCATGCTGGGGCCGCATGCAACAAGCCCGTGATTTTCCATGAGCACCGCGTTGGTCTCGGGGTGCTCGCCAAAGGTCGCGCCCACCGAAGCTGCTAGCTCGGGGGTACCAAACGTGACATAGGACGAGAGCGGCACCTCCTCGGCGCCCGAGTCCGCAATCGTGAAGTGCACTGCACGGATGGGCTCGCCAAGCGCGGCGAGCGTGGTCGCATAGGGTGAGTGCGTGTGCACCACGGCGCGGGCAGCCAGGCGGCGGCGGTAGACCTCGGCATGGAGCGGTGCCTCGGAGGACGGTCGGCGGCTCCCCTCAACCACGCTGCCATCCAGGCGGAGCACCACCACATCCTCGGGCGTAGTCTCGAAGTAGCCCAGGCCCGACGGACTGATGGCCATCAGGCCGGTCTCGGGGTCGTACTCCGAGAGGTTGCCGCTCGTTCCCACGGCAAGACCCTCCGTGGCGATCCGCTTTCCGTACGCCACGATGCGCTCGCGCGCGTCCTCCATCAGCATGGTCTGCTCCCCTTTCCGGCCGGTCACGTGACAACACACTCCGCCCAAGAGCTTACCCCATGCCCCTCGCCGCATTCGTCCAACCATGACCATTGTCATCTGGTATCGTTCTCATGTTGCGTATGGGGAACGCATGCACACGAGAGGGGGCAACGGGCGTGGACATCAATGAGATAGCAAAACTTGCGGGAGTCTCACGGGCAACCGTCTCGCGCTATCTCAACGACGGCTATGTCTCCAAGGAGAAGCGCGAGCTCATCGCGCGCGTCATCAATGAGACGGGCTATGTCCCCTCGCAGCAGGCCCGCACGCTGCGCACCGGCAAGACCAAGCTCGTGGGCGTCATCATCCCCAAGATCAACTCCCACTCCGTGAGCCGCATGGTCGCCGGCATCACCAAGGTCCTTGCACAAAACGGCTACCAGGTACTTCTCGCCAACACGGACAACAACGAGAAGGCCGAGGTCGACTATCTCAACCTCTTTGCCGAGCGCAACAAGGTCGACGGCATCATCCTCATTGCCACGGTCTTCACGAACGCCCACCACAAGGCACTGGACTCGCTCAACGTCCCCGTGGTCATCCTGGGCCAGCGTCTGGACGGTCACTCGTGCGTCTACCAGGACGACTACCACGCCATCTACGACCTCACGCGCTCCATCCTCAAGACCTCCCACACTCCTGGCTACATTGGCGTCTACGAGAAGGACGTGGCTGCGGGACACGAGCGACACCGCGCCTTTCTCGACGCCTGCGCCAGCATGGACGTTGCGGTAGACCCAAAGGCGCAGCAGAGCGCCACCTTCTCTGTCGACTCCGGCTACCTCAGCGCCGAGAAGATCCTTGATGCCGTGCCGGACGTCGACGCAATAATCTGCGCCACCGACGACATTGCCTTTGGTGCCATGACCTGCCTGCGCGAGTACGGCAAGCGCATCCCCGAGGACGTCCAGGTGACGGGCGTGGGAGACTCCAAGCTCTCGAAGATCATGACCCCCAGCCTCACCACCATCCACTTCTACTACCTCACGAGCGGCGTCGAGGCGGCAAAGATGCTGGTAGACGCCATGACCGATGGCGACGGGGTCCCTCGCGAGCTGCGCATGGGCTACGAGATCTACGCCCGTACCAGCTCGCGCTAGCCACTGCGGTGCCATCTGCGCCGCTGCAATGTGAGACCGTTCACACCCGCTTTTCTACCACTCACCGTTATTCCTGCAATCCACATTTGCTCGCCCGCCCATTGGCTACTATTGGAAATGTGAGAACGATTTCATACACGGCTAGTTTGAACAAGTTTTCACGCGATGAAATAAGCTATGAGAACGGTTCCATAAGTAAGGTCACTGGTTGGGGAAGGGAGACCACATGGCTCTGGACTACGCAGAGGCGGCGCGCGAGGTTCTGGAGGCAATCGGCGGCTCGGACAATATTGTCTCGGCGGCGCACTGCGCCACGCGCCTGCGCCTGGTCATCGCCGATGCTCGACAACGTCGTGGGAGCAAAGGGCAACTTCCAGGCCTCCGGCCAGCTCCAGGTGATCTTTGGAACCGGCACCGTGGACAAGGTCTATGACGAGTTCATCAAGCAGTCCGGCGTCACCGCCGCCTCCAAGGCGGAGGCCAAGGAAGCCGCTGCCAACCAGGGCAACGCGTTCCAGCGCGCCATCAAGGTCCTCTCGGACGTCTTCGTCCCCATCATCCCCGCCATCGTGGCATCCGGTATGCTCATGGACATCATGGGTGCCCTCTCCTATATGGGATCCCAGGGCATCATCGCGCTCGACACCACGAGCGTCTGGTGGCGAATCGCGTCTCTCATCAACGCCTGCGCCCTTGGCAACCTCCAGATTCTCCTGGGCTTCTCCGCCGCTACGGTCTTTGGGGGCAACCCCTACCTCGGCGCCTCGCTCGGCGCGCTGCTCATCAGCTCCGACTTCATCAACGCATACAGTGCCAGCACCGCCATCGCCGAGGGCACCATGGTCACGCTCGACGTGATCCCCGGCATCTACAGCATCGACTGGGTGGGCTACCAGGGCCACGTCATCCCCATCCTGGTGGGAGTGTGGATCCTCTGCTTCTTCGAGAAGCGACTCCACAAGGTCGTCCCCGAGATGTTCGACCTCTTCCTCACCCCGCTGCTCTCGGTCTCTCTTGCCGCCTATATCACGATCCTCTTCGTCGGCCCCATCTTTGTCTGGCTTGAGAACAACATCCTCGGCCTGCTCATGTGGCTGCTCCAGGTGCCCTTCGGCATTGGCTACATCATCATCGGCCTGATCTACTCGCCCTCCGTTGTCACCGGCCTGCACCAGATGTACACCGCCATCGACGTCTCCATGCTCGCCCAGTACGGCGTCACCTACTGGCTGCCCATCGCCAGCGCCGCCAGCATCGCCCAGGGCGGTACCTGCCTGGCCGTTGCGCTCAAGACCCACTCCGAGAAGACTAAGTCCCTCGCCGTTCCCGCCGGCATCTCCTGCCTGCTCGGCATCACCGAGCCCGCAATCTTTGGCGTGAACCTGCCCAACATGAAGCCCTTCGTGGCAGGCATGATTGGCTCTGCTTGCGGCGCCCTGTGCTGCTTCATCTTCAACCTCGCCGCATCCGGCACTGGCGTCACCGGCATCTTTGGCATCCTGCTCTGCATCGCGCAGCCGCTGCAGTACGTCATCATGTTCGCCGTCGCCTTTGGCGTGGCGTTCGCAATCTCCTCGGCGGTGTATCGCGACAAGGACGCCACAGCGGCACCCGAGAAGGTCGCTGCCCAGACCGCTGCGGCGGCCGACGAGGCACGCGCTCTCGAGGCAGACGAGAAGGCCGAGGCCCCCGCAGCCCAGGCCCCCAAGCCCGAGACCATCGGCGCCCCCGCAACCGGCACCGCCGTCTCCCTGACCGACGTCTCCGACCCCGTCTTTGCCTCGCTCGCCATGGGCAAGGGCATCGCGGTCGAGCCCACGGATGGCAAGATCGTCTCGCCTGTCGACGGCACCGTGACCGTAGTCGCCGAGACCGGGCACGCCCTTGGCCTGCTCTCCGACTCCGGCGCAGAGATTCTCATCCACATTGGCATCGATACTGTCGAGCTCAAGGGTGCGCCATTCACGCCCCTGGCCAAGGTGGGCGACCACGTGAGGCGCGGCGACGTCCTCATGGAGGCAGACCTTGGCGTCATCGAGGCGGCAGGCAAGAAGGCAACCACGATGCTCGTGATCACCAACACCGACGCATACTCCTCGGTTGACCAGCTCGCAACCGGCGCGGTCAAGGCCGGTGACGCCGTGGTGGCCACGCGCTAGGCGCAACCACTGCTCCACATACGGGCGGTCGCCTCTGGTGGCCGCCCGTCTCGCATATCCGCACCCACTTGAGAGGAGCCCCATGTCCCCCACGCACGAGCGCTGGACGCCCCACTTCCACCTGGCCCCACGCCAGGGGTGGCTCAACGACCCCAACGGCCTCTGCCAGTTCCACGGTACCTACCACGTCTTCTACCAGTCGGCGCCCGCGTGGCCCGCTCCCGGAAAGAAGGGCTGGGGGCACTTCGCCAGTCGTGACCTGGTGCGCTGGGAGGACCTGGGCGAACCCCTCGTGCCCTCCATCCCCGAGGACGCCGATGGCGTCTACTCCGGCTCGGCGCTGGTGGTCACAGGCGGCGCGCAGGACGGAGGCGACCTCCTGCGCCTTTACTACACCGGCAACGTCAAGTACGAGGGCGACCACATCCACAACGGCCGCGACTCCAACCAGGTCATGGTCACGAGCGATGATGGCGTCTCGCTCTCCGAGAAGAAGGTTCTGCTCCGCCCCAAGGACTACCCCTCCGACCTCACGCGCCACGTGCGCGACCCCAAGGTCTGGGAGCAGGACGGACGCTACTACATGGTGCTGGGTGCCCGCCGCTCTGACGACGTGGGCGACGTCCTTCTCTACGAATCCTCTGATGCCGTGGAGTGGGCATATCGCGGACGCATCGAGTCCACGCATTCCTTTGGCTACATGTGGGAGTGCCCCAACGTCATCCAGGTGGACGGCCATGATTACCTCGTGGTTTGTCCGCAAGGCCTGCCCAGCGAGCCCACGCGCTGGCAGAACCTCTACCAGGCCGGATACTTTCCGCTGCCGCAGGGCATCCTTGCTACCACGCAGGTGGACGAGACGAGCTTCGTCGAGCTCGACTGGGGCTTCGACTTCTATGCGCCGCAGGTCTTTGAGGACGAGAAGGGCCGCTGCATCCTCATCGGCTGGATGGGCATGCCAGACGCGGACTACACCTCGGCACCGGACGGGCTTGCCTGGTGCCACTGCCTCACCGTCCCGCGCGAGGTAACGGTTGGGGAGGACGGCCTTCTCCGACAGTGGCCCGTTACCGAGATTGACGGCCTTCGCGGCTTTGCCCAGCCAGTGAGCCCATCGGCGGGCGCGATTCTCCCCCACCACTACGCCGACATCGAGCTTCTGGGCATCGAGGGCAACCTCGAGATGGGGTTCGACGGACAGCTGCAGCTTTCCTTCTCGGCAGAAGATGGCCTGCTGAGAATGGCGTTTACGGACGAGAAGGCCGCCTCCGGCCGCACCGAGCGCGTGCTTCCACTTGCAGCGCTGCACGAGCTCCGCGTGCTGGTGGACGGCTCCACCGTGGAGGTCTACGTGAACCACGGCGAGGAGGTCCTCTCGACCAGGTGGTTCCCCACGGCAGACACGCTGCTGGTCACCCTGCATGCTACCTGCGAGAGCGCCCGCTCCTGGGAGATGGGCGGCGAGCCTCCGCGCGCGTTACGACGCTTCCGGCACGTGGCGCCTGGCGCGTGACACCCGATGCGCGACGTCTCTCGCGTGACGCCCGAAGGCCTTTCTCGTACGGGTTTTCCGCTATTCCCCACGCTCCGGCGTCATTTTGGCGCCGGAGCGTTTACTTTGTACGCGCCTACTGCCAAAACGGGCCTTCCGGCGGCGGGCGGTAGCACCCCACTCCCCTTTACGAGTACGTAACCCTCACAGTAGGCAAGATCCCGTTCATGGCATTGGAGTTGACCACCACGTAGAGGTACCGATGCACCGATCTGTGCAGGTTGTTGAGGGTATAGGCGCTTCTCGGATCATCGACGGTACCCATTGCGGCAGTCGCCAGCATGAGGTCCGTCCCGGCGGCAATCCCCTGGTCGTGGTCCATGTAGTAGTCATCCACGTTGAAGTCCGAGAGGACAACTCCGTCAAAGCCCCACTCGTCACGCAGCAGGCCCGTCTGAAGGTCCTCTCGGCCACCGCCCCAAGTGTTTCCAAGGAAGCTGTAGCAGCTCATGATCGAGAGCGGCACATTCACCTTGGTCTGTGCCTGCTCCCCCGTCGACACGTCCAGCGCGGGCACCGCGCGCCGCGAGGATGACTTGACCACCATCTCGAACGGTCGCGCATAGATCTCGCGGACGGCCTGCTCGGTGGCCCAGGTGCACAGATGCTCCCTGCGGCTGGTCTCCTGGTCGTACACGCAGAAGTGTTTGAGCATGTTGACCATGCCGCACGAGGCGCCACCATCCACCATGGCCCGGGCAAGGGCCCCCGTAAGCAGTGGGTCTTCCGAGTAGTACTCGTAGTTCCTGCCCGAGAAGGGCGAACGGTGCATGTTGATTGCCGGACTCCACCAGCCAAAGATGCGTCAAGTGCCTCGATGCCCTGCACGCCGCTGGGCTCCTCGAAACCATTCCCCCCGTTCCGCGTCGTCGTAGCTGCACAGCCCGCCTGCGCGCAGGCGGCAAGCGCACCGGCAGCAAGGCCGAGCGCCTGTCGACGTGTAACATCCCGCATAATGACCCCTCACCCAAGCCCAGCATGAACGCACTCCGCGCGCGTTCCGGAAAGGGTATCCGCCATACGGCAGCCAGTCCCAGACTCGTCGCGATTGGTCGACGCCTTAACGCAAAATGCCGTGCCCGCCACCGGGTGGCAGGCGCGGCATTGAGACGCGCTTCTGGGCCCCGCGCCGGCGGCTACCTGACAACGCGGCTCTTCAGAATCCAGAACGTCGCAAACACGGAGAGCCCTATGGAGAGAATGACCGGGAACACCCATGTCTCGTCCATGGGAAGCCCGGTGTTCATGCCGTAGAACGAGAAGACCGTGGTGGGAACGGAAAGCACAAGCGTGATGATGGCGAGGGTGCGCATTGTGAGGTTGAGGTTGTTGTTGATGATCGAGCCAAACGTTTCCATGGTCTCGTTGTAGACCTGCGTGTATATCTCGCACATCTCGATGGCCTGCTTGACCTCAACGGACGTGTCGTTCAGAAGGTCTCGGTCCTCGTCGTAGAGCTTGAGGATACGTCCGTAGCTTATGCGCTGGATGGTGGTGTCGAGTGCCTTGAGCGATGTCGAGAAGTACACCAGCGACTTCTCGAACCCCAGCATCTTGATGAGCTCCTCGTTGCGCATGGACCTCCGAAGCTCGCGCTCGTTCTCGCGAAACTGGCGGTTCACCGAACGCAAGTCAATCTGGTAGCGCCTGGAGATGTGCAGCAGAATCTGCAGCAGGAAGCGCGTGCGCTGTGCCGTATTGATGTCGCGGACCCGGCCACTCTCGAAGGCGGAGATGGTCCAGTTCTCCTTGAGGCTCACGGTCATGACCAGGTCCTTCTCGGGCAGGAAGAGCACGGCGAGCGGATGGGTGTCGTACTGGACGATCGAGGCGCTCTCGGCCTCGCTCTTGTCCTCCACGAAGGGGCAGTCCATAATCACGAGCACCTGCCTGGTCTCGTCGTCCCGCTCGATGCGCGAGCTCTCCTCGTCATCGAGCGCAGAGGCGACAAAGTCCGGTATGACGCCCATCTCGCTTTGCATCCAGGCGCGCTCCCGCTTGGTGGGGGCCACGACGCTTACCCAGCATCCCGGGCAGGGCCCCGCCACTCGTGAGGTGAGAAAGACCTTCTCACCGCTCTCGTCCTCCTCGACGGATGTCTTGAAGCACTCGATCACAGGCCCTGCCCCTACTCTTAGCGCCCTTAGAAGTCCGCGTTGCCCACGGTGCGCGGGTGCGGCAGCACGTCACGGATGTTGTCGACGCCCGTGAGGTACATGACCAGGCGCTCGAAGCCCAGGCCAAAGCCCGCGTGGTGGCAGCCGCCATAGCGTCGCAGGTCAAGGTAGTACTTGTACTGCTCGGGATCCATGCCCAGCTCCTGGATGCGGCGCTCGAGCACGTCCAGGCGCTCCTCGCGCTGAGAGCCGCCGATGATCTCGCCAATGCCGGGGACTAGGCAGTCCGCAGCGGCAACGGTCTTGCCGTCGTCGTTCAGGCGCATGTAGAACGCCTTGATGTCGCGCGGGTAGTCCGTCACGAACGTGGGGCGCTTGAAGTGCTTCTCGGTGAGGAAGCGCTCGTGCTCGGTCTGGAGGTCAACGCCCCAGGAGACGGGGTATTCGAACATCGTGCCGGAGTTCTGGGCGTCCTCGAGGATCTTCACGGCGTCGGTGTAGCTCACGCGCGCGAAGTCGCTCGTGGCAACGTGCTGCAAGCGCTCCTTGAGGCCCTTGTCCACCCACTTGTTGAAGAAGTCCAGCTCGTCGGGGCAGTGCTCCATCACGTAGGTGATGACGAACTTGAGCATCTCCTCCGAGACGTCCATCTCGCCCTCGAGGTCGCAGAAGGCCATCTCGGGCTCGACCATCCAGAACTCGGCGGCATGACGGCGCGTGTTGGAGTTCTCGGCGCGGAAGGTGGGGCCAAAGGTGTAGACGTCGCCAAAGCTCATGGCAAAGTTCTCGGCCTGGAGCTGACCGGAGACCGTGAGGTTGGTGGGCTTGCCAAAGAAGTCCTTGCTGTAGTCCACCTTGCCGTTCTCGGTGAGGGGCGGGTTGGCCGGGTCGATGGTGGTCACGCGGAACATCTCGCCCGCGCCCTCGGCGTCCGACGCGGTGATGATGGGAGTGTTCACGTAGAGGAAGCCACGCTCCTGGAAGAAGCGGTGGATGGCAAAGGCGGCCACGCTGCGCACGCGGAAGACCGCACGGAAGAGGTTGGTACGGCTGCGCAGATGCTGCTGGGTGCGCAGGAACTCGCGCGTCTGGCGCTTCTTCTGCATGGGGTAGTCGGGCGCGGAGGCACCCTCCACCGTGACGGTCTCTGCCTGCAGCTCGAAGGGCTGGGGACGGTCCGGCGTAAGCTCGAGCGTTCCGCGCACGATGAGGGCGGCGCCCACGTTCTGCGAGACAATCCCCTCGTACGTCTCGTCCCCCAAGCGCTCGCGGTTGACCACAACCTGCAGGTCCTTGAAGCAGCTGCCGTCGTTCAGGGTGACAAAGCCAAAGTTCTTCATGTCGCGGATGGAGCGCACCCAGCCTGCGACGGTGAGCTCGGTGCCACCCAGCTGCTCCATGTCCGCGTAGAGCGCGGCGATTCTCGTGCGATTCAAGGGACGTCCTTCCTCTTGGAATTGTGTCATGCTCGTTAACCGTCCTATCTTATCGCGACGAGCTGGCACCGCATCCATCATTCTCCGCACTGGAAGGAGACGCCATCATGGACAACCCGCAGACCACAGACTACGAACTTCTCGCTCAGCAGGTAGGCTCACTTGCCGAGGGAACGCCGGGTTGGCTGCCCGCCCTTGCCAACGCGGCCGCCCTCCTGGGCGAAAGTCTGTCAGACATCAACTGGGTGGGCTTCTACGTGGCCGTCGCAGGTCCCACAGGCAAGCAGGACCTTGTCCTTGGCCCCTTCTGGGGACGTCCCGCCTGCGTGAGCATCCCCTATGGCGCCGGCGTCTGCGGAAGGGCCGTCGAGACAAACGAGCCCCAAATCGTGCCCGACGTCCACGCCTTCCCGGGCCACATTGCCTGCGACGCCGCTTCGCGCTCGGAACTCGTGGTGCCCATCGACGTAACCGCCGCTGACGGCAGCACCACCGTCTGGGGCGTCCTCGACTGCGACAGCCCTGTCCCCGCGCGCTTCTCGGCGGCGGACCTCGACGGATTCGCGCTCATCGTACGCGCGCTGGAGAAGTTTGCAGACCTTGTCAATCCTGCCGTGCGCCCCGCGCGCTCGTAGTCGCGTAGAATCTCATGCGAGACGATCGTCACCACCGAGAGGAGACGTCAATGGAGGAGTACAAGCGCCAGTTCATCGACTTCATGGTCGAGAGCAAGGTGCTCAAGTTTGGCGAGTTCACCCTCAAGAGCGGCAGGAAGTCGCCATTCTTCATGAACGCGGGAGCCTACGTCACGGGCTCACAGCTCAAGCGCCTGGGCGAGTTCTATGCCCGTGCCATCCACGACAACTTTGGCCTGGACTTCGACGTGCTCTTTGGGCCCGCCTACAAGGGCATCCCCTTGGCGGTCTCCTGCGCCATCGCCTTTCACGACCTCTACGGCAAGGAGGTGCGCTACTGCTCCAACCGCAAGGAGGTCAAGGACCACGGTGCCGACAAGGGCAACCTCCTTGGAAGCGAACTTAGAGACGGCGACCGCGTGGTTATGATTGAGGACGTCACCACCTCCGGCAAGTCCATCGACGAGACCTACCCCATCGTGACCGGCGCGGCCGCGGTCGAAGTCAAGGGCCTTATCGTCTCGCTCAACCGCATGGAGGTGGGCAAGGGCGGCAAGGTGAGCGCCCAGGAAGAGATCCAGGAGCGCTACGGCTTCCCCGTCGCAAGCATTGTGACCATGGCCGAGGTCGTCGAGGCGCTCAACGGCACCGTCATTACGCCAGAGCTCAAGGCCGCCATTGACGAGTACTACGAGAAGTACGGCGTAAAGTAGCGCGCGGATACAAGCGCCGCTTCACGCGGCACAGAAACGCGGGGCGTCAGCACAAGCTGGCGCCCCGCATGCGTTGCGAGCGGCTTGTCTTGCCCTGCTCGTCCTACGCGGCCAGATCGGCGCGACGGGCCGTGGCCTCCTCGAAGTCGCGGGTGCCCACAAAGACGTCCTGCTTGTAGGGGTTGACGCCCAGCTTCTTGGCACGGTAGGCAATGTAGCAGATGGCAGTCACATTGGCCGCGAGCGCGATCACAGAGACCACGGTCGCCGTGGTGGGGTTGAGCGTGGAGTGCGTCACGAAGACGGACTCCTCCTGGAACGCGGGGAAGACCTGCGCGAACATGCACCAGATGGCAAGCGTGTTGGCGCGGTTTTGGATCCAGCCGCCCTTGTTCCAGAGCGCGTTTGCCACCGTGGGGGCAAGGAGCAGCGCCAGGCCGCAGTACCAGGCGTGGTGCGGCAGGCAATTGTAGGTGTAGCAGAAGTTCCAGATGTCGTAGGCACCAATGAAGACCCAGGTCATGTCGGGCCAGAGCATGTCTCGCCCGTCCTTGGAGGAGTAGACGTTCCACCAGGCCGTCATGCAGAAGATGTTGATGATGCCGGCAATGCCGTTGAAGACGTTGTTCCAGCCCGCGAGCTGCGTCGCGCCCTCTGAGGTCACCCACGTGCTCTGACCGAGCGCAAAGAAGTGGTAGGCGCTCTCGAAGTCGGAGCAGACGGCAATGAGGATGTTGATCGCGACGATTGCAAAGGGGAAGGCGCGGAACCAATGCGCGCGGCCAAGGCTTCCCCACTGGTACTTGATGACCATGAAGCCGATGCAGCCGGCAAGCGCGGCGTAGACCTTGGCGTAGTGGAACCAGCTGTTCTGGTAGATGTGGGTTGGGTTGGTGAGCGCCCACTCCTGACCCTGCGCCACGCCCACGGCAATGGCAATGCAGTAGATGGTCATTGCCACGGGCAGCACACCAAACATGATGAGCCCCCCGACCTTTGACCTGCGGGCAAACTCGTTGAGCACGATGAGCCCAACGAAGACCATCACCCACCCCAGGAGCTGGAACGGCAGATTGGCGCTGTGGTCGAACAACATGGCACTTCCTCTCTCTTGCTGTCTTTGGGAAAACGCTACCGTCGCGCCGTGGCGCGGCTAGTCCTGTTGGGAGCCAAGGTCGAGGTGGAGCGTGTCAGTGATGAGGTCGGCCACAAGCTCGTCCGAGGCGTCGGGGTGGGTCCTCATGTAGCTCATGAGGCCAATGATGAGCAGGTAGAACTCCTCGTAGGGATGGCGTATCTCCACGCGGTGGTACCTTGCGTACTCGGTGACGGTGTCACGGTCGCCCAATCGACCAGTCTGGGCGCTGGGTGGTACCTTGCGTACTCGGTGACGGTGGTACGGGTGAGGTACTCGGCAAGAGTGTGGGCCGTCTGCTGACTAAAGCGCTGGTAGAGCAGGGCGTTCTGGCTCTTGAGAAGATCGGTCCTAAAGCTGTCCTCGTCAAAGAGGTGGCGTCGAAGCATGGCGACGCAGGTCTTGAGGGCGCCGGCGACGTCCCCGCGCACACGCTGCGCGTTCCACTCGCGCACGGCAGCCACAAAGGTGTCGACATAGGCGTCGAGAATGGCGTCGGTCACCTCATCGCGACCCGAGAAGTAGTGATAGAAGAGGCTGCGCGTGATTCCCGCCCGATCGGCAATGTCCTTTACCGAGGTGCGGTCGATTCCCTTCTCCTCGTAGAGGGAGCGAGCAGCGGCAATGATCTGCTCGCGCCGCGTCTCTGCAATCTCGCCGCGCATCGACTCCACCTCCTTAGTTGACACCATGTCAACGAACGGGCCAATAATAGGATGTGAAGAGAATGTGTGGCAACAAACAGTTTGCGAAAAACGTCAACGATTCCCAGCCCAGAGGTGGTGCTGCGGACGAAAAAACGCGGCTGCCTGCTTGGGCAACCGCGCTCCTTGCCACCAATTGTGTTGCAGAGGCCTACATGGGCATTGTGGGGGCAACAAAGGTGCGGGCCTGGTACTCGCGATCCAGGTCGTAGAGGCCCTTGGGGTCGGAGCCAAAGAGCTCCATGTTCTTGATCATGTCGGAGGCGTTGGTCTCCTCCTCGCCCTGCTCCTTCACGAACCAATCGAGCAGCTGCATGGTACGGAAGTCGTGAACGTCGTAGGCGGCCTGGTAGCACTCGTTGATCGCGGCCGTGATGTAGCGCTCGTGCTCGAGGCCAGCCTGCAGCGGCGCAAGGTCGTTGGTGAAGGTCTTGTCGGGCTCGGCGATGGCTGCCATCTTGACCTGGTAGTCGTTGTCCAGTAGGTAGCGGCGGAGGATCTTGGCGTGGGCAATCTCCTCCTGCACCTGCACCATGTACCAGTTAGCGAACCCCTTGAGGCCGCGGTCCTCGTAGTAGTCGGCAAACGTGAGGTAGAGGTATGCCGAGTAGAGCTCCTTGTTGATCTGGGCGTTAAGGGTGTCGCCGACCTTCTTGTCGAGTGCCATGACAACCTTCTTTCCTGCCCCGCGGGGCATGTAAGCGTCTGTGCCAGTGAAGAGTTTACCCAGTGCGTCAGAAACCAGTCTCGCGACACGCCACCGTCACACGAACAGGCCGATGAGCGCGCAGAACGCCGCCCCAAGGCACATGGTGACCGGCAGGGTGACAAACCATGAGGTCACAATCTTGCGCGCCATAACCCACCGCACGCCGGCGCGGCGCTTGGCGCTGCCGGCGCCCATGATTGAGGTGGTGACCACCTGCGTGGTCGAGACGGGAGCGCCCAAGGCGGTCATGGTCTCAATTGCTATCGCAGTGGCCATGTTCGCCACAAAGCCAATGGAGGGCTCCAGGCGAAAGACCCCTCGCCCCAGCGTCTTCATGATGCGCTGCCCGCCAATCGCCGTGCCAAGTGCCATGGTGGCGGCACAGAAGAGCTTGACCCACAGCGGCACGCCCCCATCCTGGGAGAGCAGCCCCTCCGTTGTGAGCGCCAGCGTGATGATGCCCATCGTCTTCTGTGCGTCATTGGAGCCGTGGCTGTACGCCATGAAGGCAGAAGAGGCGATCTGCAGTCGGTGAAAGAGACCGTTCGCGTTTGCCGGAGTCCAGTTTGCAAAGAGCTCAAAGACAAGCCGCATGAAGGCAAAGCCCAGCACAAATCCTATGAGCGGCGAAGTGAACAGGGGAATGACGACCTTCTCGACCACGCCCTCCCACCTAACGTCCGAAAACCCGTGGGTATAGGCGATGGTTGCCCCAATGAGGCTGCCAATAAGGGCGTGGGAGGAGCTGCTAGGAACCGTAAGCCACCAGGTGAGAAGGTTCCAGAAGATGGCACCGAGCAGCGCGGCGAGAATGACGTAGAGCTCAAGCTGGACGTCGACGAGTCCGCTCGAGATGGTGCGCGCAACGCTCTCGTTGGTGAGCGCGCCTACGAAGTTCATGACGGCGGACATCGCAATTGCGACCCCAGGCGAGAGGGCGCGCGTGTAGACCGTGGTGGCAATGGAGTTTGCCGTGTCGTGGAAACCGTTGATGAGCTCGAACGCAAATGCGACAACGAGCAGCATGACGAGAAGGACGCTAGGCATTCTTCACTACCACGCCCTGCACGATGTTGCCCACGGACTTGCAGCAGTCGAGCGCGGCCTCCATCCTCTCGAAGAGCATGACCCACTTCAGCGTCTCCATTGGGTCCGTCCCCGCAAAGAGGTCCCCCAGGGCACCGCGATAGACTACGTCACCCTCGTCCTCGAGCATCCCAACCGACCTCACACGCTCCATGACCACGGGATCCTTGTGAAAGTTGGGCAGGTGGTCGAAGAGCTCTCCAAGCTGCATGCAGGCGCTCGCGGTGAGGTCTGCCATGCGGACGGCCTCGGGATGCATCTCCTCGATTCGGAAGAGCTCGAAGCGGCGAGAAGCACCCTCGATCTGGTCGACCACGCCATCCATCGTGCGTGCGAGCATCGCGATGTCCTCGCGGTCGAAGGGGGTCACGAAGGACCCATAGAGCTCGGTCAGAATCTTGGCAACGTGGTGGTCGCAGTCGACCTCGTACTCCTTCATCTTGGCGACAAGGTCGCGCGACTGAGGGTAGTTGCGCACGAGCGTTGCGTAGTCCTGGCCGACCTCGGCAATCTTGTGGCCAAAATCCGAAAGGAGCCCGTAGAAGACGTCTTCTCTATGTTTGACGCGACTCAATGGCGTATCCCTTCATGCGATGCATTGCTCGGTTGGGCAGACGTCGAGGCCTCTCGTTCTCCCACAGCTGTCTGCCCCAGCGGCCGCAAGGATGTTAGCAGTTTGTAAGCTGCCGGCAGCGAAGCGAAGCATACCGCCTGCCGAATGACGCAATACAAACGAAACGTTTTGCTTGTTGGAGTCGATTAGTTATGCTCGGTTTTGGAGTTGGCAAGACGATTGGCGACCAACAACGGGAGAGTGCACCAGATGACCAAGCTCATGGAGTATCTGCTGGAGCCGCAGACCGCCGTGGTCTTTGACATCGACGGCGTTCTCGCGGTCTACGAGTTTGGCGAGCTCTCGCACAGCGCATGCCCCGACGAGGACTGGGAGGACTACGTCCGCACCCACGACCCTTATGCCAGCTCGCGTCCGGTCCCGCAGATTAAGCGTTTTATCAAGGACAAGGGCGAGAGCCGTGTGTGGGCCTGCTCGCAGGCAAGCGACGTCGAGGCGCCCGGCAAGCGTGCCTTTGTCACGCGCTGCTACGGCCTTGTCCCCAGCCACGTGGTGACCGTTGCTCAGAAGGCTGAGAAGGTCGAGTTTCTCCGCCGGCTGGCACAGGAGCTAAAAGTTCCCGAGAGCCGCGTGGCCATCGTCGAGGACACCGTGAAGACGCTGGACCTTGTCAACCGCGAGACCAACTGTGTAACGGTGCACGTCTCGTCCTTCTTCGACTACGGGATGTAGCCCCGGGCACACACGCAGTCCCGCACCCACCTGCACGCCGAGACGCCTACGCCCTCTCCTCGTGGACCTCGCGCTCAACCCCGTCGGCATCGCGAATGACCTCGATCCAGCGCTCGATACGCTCCCCGTCGAGCATGCGCGCCGCATCGTCAATCTTGTCTGCGAGAAGGTCGAGCGACTCTGGCGAGACGGAACCGTTTGCCGCCTGAAGGGACAGCGCTCTGGCAATGTCTGCGCATCCGTACAGCGCTTCTTGTGGACTTTCCAAGGTATCACCTGCTAGATAGCGTCGTTTTCCTGGCAGATACCAGAATATTCTATTTTTGAATGTCATGCGCGCGGGTCTACATTCCGGCGCATGTACGAGATTGCCGACAGACTCGTGGGAAAGGTCCTCCGTAAGCTGAGGATGGAATCTGGCCTCAAGCAGGACCAGGTCGCGGCACGTCTTGGCATCAACCAGTCGATGGTCTCGAAGTTCGAGTCTGGCGAGCGCTCGCTCCACCTGGGCGAGGTCTACGCCTACGCAAAGGCGCTCGACACCACACCGGAGCGCATCCTTCAGGAGGTCTGGGACAACCGACTGCCCCGACACGGCAACTAGGTACGGCGAGACACGCCCCTCCCTGGCAACCCAGCAATCGCTCCCCGCGCTACCCTTAGGGGACAAGCCGCACGGGAGACGGGGAGCACCAGCACCATGAACACAGGAACGCACGCCACGGGAACGCGGCTTGTGCGCATAGCAAGCGCTCAGGACCTTCTCGCCAGCCCTGGGGGCGACCTTCCTCACCTGCTCACGCCAGCCGAACTCGCACAGGCCAACGCGCGCGAGAACCCCGCCGAGTACATGGCCGGCCACCTTGCCGCCAAAGGTGCGGCAACGGACGCCCTAGCGCAGCTCCTCCCCCCGAGCACGGGAATTGACCCCCAAGAGCTGGAGACCCTCGACGCTTCCTCCGGCGCGCCGGTGTGCACGGTCCACGGACGCCTGGCCGCCGTCCTTGCCGCGCACGGCATAGAGCCGCCGCGCATCTCCATCACCAACGAGGCCGGCGCCGCGCTGGCTACGGCCGTGGCATGGGCTCCCGCGGTGGGAGGCGAAGGGGCGTGATCTTTGACCAGCCACTCGCCGTGAGCGATCTGATGCTCAAGAACCGCCTGGTCATGGTACCCATGGCCACGAGGAAGGCGGGAGCGCGCGGCCAGGTAACCCAAGCGCTCTGTGACCACTACGCCACCCGTGCGCACGGCGGCTACCTGGGCCTCGTCGAGTGCGGCCATCACTTTGTCTGTGAGGAGGGCCGCGCAACCGCAGGCCAGGCGTCAATCGCGCACGACGAGGACATCGAGGGTCTCAAGCGCGAGGCGGCAGCCGTCCACGATCAGGGAACTCCTGTCTTTGTGCAGCTCTCGCATGCAGGTTCGGCAGCAACCGAGAGACTCACGGGCACGCAGCCGCTGGCACCCTCGGCCGTCACGTGCCCAGGCGCCAAGGTGGGCCACCCCATCCCCCGGGCCATGAGCGCGGATGACATCGCGCGCATGCCGGAGCTCTTCTCGGCAGCGGCACGGCGCGCCTACGCGGCCGGCTTCGACGGCATCGAGATTCACGCGGCTCACGGGTACCTTCTGGACCAGTTCCTCTCGCCCCTCACCAACCTACGCAAAGACGCCTACGGAGGCTCGCTCGAGAACCGTGCGCGGCTCCTTCAAGAGGTGCTCTGTGCCGTGCGAGCAGAGCTGCCCTCAGGCTACCCGGTCTCCGTGCGCCTGGGCGGCTGCGACTACATGCCCGGCGGCAACACTATCGACGATGCCGTGGCGCTCGCGCGCATGGCAGAGGCGGCGGGCGCGAGCCTCATCTCCGTGTCGGGCGGCATGTGCTACTACGGCAGGCCCGGCCACGAGGACACCGCCGGCTGGTTTGCGGACTCGTCGGCGCCCATCCGTGCGGGCGTGGGCGTGCCGGTGCTTCTGGCGGGCGGCATAAAGACGGGCGCGGCGGCGGAAGCGCTGCTCGAGCAAGGCGCCTGCGACCTTGCGGGCATCGGACGTGCAATACTGAACAGGCCCGCATGGGCGCGGCGCGAGACCACCAAGCTCCGCGCTGCCAGCGCGCCCACGTAAGGCACCACAAGATAGCGAGAACACCGGCCGCGCAGGCCGAGGAGGACAGCATGGACGAGAGCGACATGAAGCTCGCGGAGCAACTGCGCGAGCAGCTCGAGGCAAACGGGGCAAAGACGGCCTTTGGCGCGCCAGCAGCAACGCCGGAAGCAGCGCCGAGCAAAGCCACCCCGCAGGGCGAGCAGGACGACGCAGGCAGCCTCGTAGAGGGGCCGTTTGCCCAGGCAATGGCCGCCTACCGCAAGGCAAAGCGCTCGGGCGACGCCGAGGCAACAGCGGCAGCCGAGCGCCACCTCCAGGACGTGGTGCGCGCCGAGCTTGCCGGCGGCGCCGAGCCCTGCTCGGGAGACGAGCGATGAGCGCGGAGGAGACCGGCGCCACCGCCAGCGCGTCCAACCCCACTCCCGTTGACCTTGGCCCCAATGGCCCGGGCTCGCTGGGGCGCCTCATCCCCTGGCCGGATGACGAGACGTATCCAAACATCCCCGCCGAGGACGCCCTCGAGCTCTTCCTCGGTTGGGTCGAGTCGCGCGGCATGCAGCTCTGGGACCATCAGGAGGAGGCACTTCTCGACCTTGCATCGGGTGACCACGTGATCTTGGGCACACCCACGGGCTCGGGCAAGAGCATGGTTGCCGTGGGCATGTTCTTCATAGCCAACTGCACCAACCGCCGCGCCTACTACACGGCGCCCATAAAGGCGCTGGTCAGCGAGAAGTTCTTCAACCTGGTTGACCTTCTCGGCAAAGACAACGTGGGCATGATCACCGGTGACGTGGTGATAAACAGCGAGGCTCCCGTGATCTGCTGCACAGCCGAGATCCTTGCCCAGGACGCGCTGCGCTTTGGCGAGCACGCAGACATCGGTTGCGTGGCCATGGACGAGTTCCACTTCTACAGCGACCGCGACCGCGGCTGGGCCTGGCAGGTGCCGCTGCTGGCGCTGCCCCACACGCAGTTCCTGCTCATGTCCGCCACGCTGGGCGACGTCACCGACATTGCCACCGCACTCGAGGAGCACACCGGACGCGCCGTCGACAAGGTGCTCGACGCCCCCCGGCCGGTACCCCTCTCCTACGAGTTCGTGGAGACTCCGCTCGAGGGCACGGTCGAGCTGGCCCTGCGTGACGGCGACGCGCCTCTCTACATTGTGCACTTCTCGCAGGAGGCTGCCCTCAAGAGCGCGCAGGCCCTCTCGAGCTACGGCGTCTCGTCGAAGGAGCAGCGCGAGGCCCTGAAGGACGCCGTCAAGGGCGTGCGCTTCACCACTACGTTTGGCAAGACCCTGAAGCGGCTCATCCTCACGGGCGTGGGCGTGCACCACGCCGGTATGCTGCCGCGCTACCGCCTGCTGGTGGAGAAGCTCGCGCAGCAGGGCCTCCTGCCCGTAATCTGCGGTACCGACACGCTGGGCGTGGGCATCAACGTCCCCATCCACACCGTGCTTCTCACCCAGCTCACCAAGTTCGATGGCCGGCACATGCGCCGACTCAACGCGCGCGAGTTCCACCAGATTGCAGGGCGCGCCGGCCGCGCCGGCTTCGATACCGAGGGCCGCGTGATCGCAGAGGCCACCGAGTACGACATCGAGCGCGCAAAGGCGCTGGCCAAGGCAGGTGGAGACCCCAAGCGCGCCCGCAAGATCAAGGTGAAGACGCCACCCTCGGACTTTGTGGGCTGGAACAAGCAGACCTTCGAGCGCCTCATTGCGGCAGAGCCCGAGAAGCTCCGTCCGCGACTGCACATCACGCACTCCATAGTGCTCGCCGAGATCGAGCAGGGCGGGGACGCCTGGGCGCGCACGCACAAGCTCATAGAGGACTCCGCCCAGACGCCTGAGGAGAAGGCTGCGCTCTCGCAGCGCACCGACGAGGTCTTTGCCACGCTCATCGACGCCGGCGTGGTCGAGCGCCATGAGGAGGAAGACGGCTCCACCTCCTACCTGCTCACCGTTGATCTGCCCGAGGACTTTGCGCTTGACCAGCCCCTCTCGCCCTTCCTTCTCGCCGCCATCGAGCTGCTGGACCCCGAGAGCGAGACCTACGCGCTCGACCTCATCTCGATGGTGGAGGCCACGCTCGAGGACCCGCCGCAGATCCTGCGCGCCCAGGAGCGCGAGGCCCGCGGCGCCGCCATCGCGGCCATGAAGGCCGAGAGCATCGAGTACGAGGAGCGCATGGAGCGCGCGCAGGAGGTCACCTACCCCAAGCCGCTCGAAGACCTTCTCAGCGCTGCCTTTGCGGAGTACTGCGAGAAGGTCCCCTGGGCAAGCGACTACTGCCTGCGGCCCAAGAGCGTCCTGCGCGACATGGTCGAGACGGCAAGCGACTTCAAGACCTACATTGGCCGCTACAAGATCGCCCGCTCGGAGGGCACGCTCCTGCGCTACCTCTCCGACGCCTACCGCGTGCTTGACCGCACGGTGCCCGCCGAGAAGCGCGACGAGCGTCTGGATGACATCGTGACCTGGCTCAGGCTGGTCGTGCGTACCACGGACTCCTCGCTCGTGGACGAGTGGGAGGGCGCCGGCACCGAGGATGGCGCCGCGGTTGCCGCGCCCAGTGTGGACGAGGTCGTCCATGACAGGCGCGGCCTCACCCTGCTCGTGCGAAACGCCCTCTTCGCCCGGGTGCGCCTGGCGGCGCTGGGCAAGGTCGAGGAGCTGGGCGACCTCGATGCGGATTGGGGCTACCGCTCGGTCGTGTGGCAGCAGGCGCTCGACGCCTTCCACGCGGAGCACGAGCAGATCCTGCTGGACGCAGACGCCCGCTCCTCCGCCTACCTCGACATCGACGAGAAGGACGAGAAGGCAGACCACGTCTGGCACGTCCATCAAATCTTCCGCGATTCCGACGATGACCACGACTTTGGCATATGGGGCGATGTCGACCTTGACGCCACGCAGGACGAGGGCGCCGTGGTGTTCAAGACCTACCGCGTGGGGTTTGTGGACACGGTTGCATAGGGACGTGGTTGCGCAGGGTATTGCCGTTCAGGGGCGCGGGACGCACGTCCCGCGCCTTTTTCGTCCGCTTGGGTGTCCAGGCGGGTAGAACCATGCCGTAGGGCAACGCATGGGCGTTGTCCCCGGCTCGCACACAAGGGAGGACGCCATGGCAGAGACAAACCAGACCTACCAGGACCTCGGTTACGACAAGATCTTTGTGTCGCTTGACGGAACGGAACGCCAGTCCAAGGTGCTCCACCGCGCCATCGTGATGGCGGCGAACGACAACGCGGAGCTCTACATTGGCCACGTGATTGACTCCACCGCGCTCGAGACCGCGGGGACTTACCCCGTCGACCTCATCCCCTCGCTCGAGAAGGACTTCCGCGAGTCCATCGCCGACCAGGTCGCCGAGGCCGAGGCGGAGCCGCAGATCAAGAGCGTCAAAGTCATCGTGAAGGCGGGGCGCATCCGCGAGACCCTGAAGGACGACATGCTGGACGTGATCAAGCCCGACCTTGTCATCTGCGGGGCGCGCGGCCTCTCGTCCATCAAGTACGCGATTCTCGGCTCCATCTCCACCTTCCTCACGCGTTCCACGACCTGCGACGTGCTTGTGGTGAAGTAGCGCGCCTGGGATGCACATCATGCCGTTCACGGATTTCTTTGGTACCTTCACGGTATCCCACAGAAATCCCACAGCTTGTTCCCCCGCTCGGTGGTAATTCTCAATGACTTTGTAAAGTCGCAGGTAATTATCGTATTTTTCGTTGCGGCCCCTCTTGCGCGGCGGGGCCGCAACCCTATATGACGACTTGAGACTTTTGCAGGAACCGTGATACCTCACTTTTCACGCTAAGGTTATCTAGCTGCGCTGTTGGCATGTTCTCGCCCGGCGCTCCGTCAACGTCGGCCACGGAGGTAACCTTTGTCGCTCTCGTCTACAACCCGATCAGGAGTCCTTGCGCTTGCACTCGCCTGCACCATGGCGGTTGGTATTGGCGCCGCAAGGCCAACCATCGCCTGGGGCGATACGCTCGACGACCTTGAGGCAAAGGTCGAGCAGACCAACGACGAGCTCACCGCCGCCAACGACAAGGTTGCCCAGCTCCAGCAGCAGATTGACGACAACCAGCAGCGCATCTCCGAGATCGAGGCCCAGCTGCCCGACGCGCGCGCGACCGCGGCGCAGAGCATCCGCGCCCAGTACAAGATGCAGCAGGGCTCACAGGGTCTCGTCGAGCTGATTCTCTCGTCCGACAGCTTCTATGATTTCCTGTCGGCCATCCAGTTCCTTGACTCCGTGACGTCGTACAACACCGACCAGATCCAGTCCCTCGTCGACCTTACGACCGAGCTCTCGAACACGCAGTCAGACCTCAACTCCCAGCTTTCCCAGGCCGAGACCGAGCGCCAGAACGCTCAGGACGCGCTCGACTCCGCCGTTGCCGCACGAGAGGCGCTGCAGCAGCAGATGGCGGAGGAGCAGGCCGAGCAGGAGGCTGAGGCCCAGGCCGCGCTCCAGGAGGCAGCCCAGAGCGAGGGCCAGACCTTCCAGACCGAGTCGGGCAACACGACAACCGTCGAGGTTCCCCAGTCTTCCAGCAACTCATCGAGCAATTCGAGCAGCTCTAGCGAGAGCGTCAACTGGCAGAGCGACAAGGACAGCTTCGTGTCCCAGTGGAGCGCCCGCATCGACGCCTACCTGGCGGGGTCCCCGCTTGCGGGCTACGGCAGCACCTTCGCCGCCGCGGCTTGGGACTACGGCATCGACCCGCGCCTCTCGCCCGCGATTGCGGCCGTCGAGAGCAGCAAGGGCCTCTATTGCGCCTACCCCCACAACGCGTGGGGCTGGGGCAACGTGAGCTGGAACAGCTGGGAGACGGCCATCTACGCTCACACAGCCGGCCTTGCCTCCGGCTACGGCGGCTACCTCACCTACGCCATGGCACAGAAGTACTGCCCGCCCAACTCGTCGGCGTGGTACTCCTCTGTTGCAGCCAACATGGCAATGATCTAGGGGCGTTTCAAGAACAAGAACACCGCAATTTTATGGCAAGGCGAAGGGCCCGGTGGCAGTATGCGCTTCTCGCATGCTCCGGAATCGGCTTTCTCGCCAGACCTGCAGATTCCGATCGATTAGCAGCCTCTAACCGATCGGAATCTGCAGCTTCACTCTCAACTTGTATTTTTCGATCGTTTAGCAGCCTCTAACCGATCGAAAAACGCATCGTTGCGAGGGCTAATTAGCGGTCACACGCCTCTATGCCGTGAGATACACCATCGCAAGCACCAGCGCAAAGCCCACAAGGTCCGCCGCCGAGAAGCTCGTTCCCAGCCACAAAACCGAGGTCACTGTGGCGGTGAGGGGCTCGATGGTCCCCAAAAGGCTCGCACGCATCGAGCCTGCATCCTTTACGCCCTGCAGGTAGAGCGCGTATGCGCCAAACGTCCCCACGACCACCATGAAGGTGAGCAGCGCCACGGCAGCCACGTCAAGCTGCGGCATGTGCTCCCAAGGCCTATACGCAACAAGCAGGATGACGCCCGAGAAGAGAAACGCCAGCCCGTTCACCACGAAGTTGCCCCACTTTGCCAGCTGGCGAGCAGGCAAGATCGAGAGGCACGCCGAGGCTGCCGCGCAGAGAAGTCCCCACGCCAGGCCACCCAGAGGCAGGCTGAGCTGCCCAGGATTGCCTCCCGTTGCCAGCAGATAGGTCCCCGCCAGGGCAAACACGATGCCCAGCACCTCTCGCCGCTTTGGTCCGCGGCGCATCTTCACGCATACGTAGGCGAGCACGGCAAGCATTCCCAGGCTCTGCATCACCGTGGCCGTGGCAGAGTTGGTCCAGCTGATGGCCTCGAGGTAGGCCACCTGCGAGAAGAGAATTGCCCCAAGGCTCACGCCAAAGATCCCCACCAGGGAGCGCGGGTCGCGCAGGGCACGGGTGACCTGCCCCTTGTTGGTGACGCGCGCCGCGGCGAG
The DNA here is from genome assembly GCF_024741235.1 of Tractidigestivibacter montrealensis. Taxonomy (GTDB): domain Bacteria; phylum Actinomycetota; class Coriobacteriia; order Coriobacteriales; family Atopobiaceae; genus Tractidigestivibacter; species Tractidigestivibacter montrealensis. The sequence continues at coordinate 144,932 of NZ_JANSKA010000003.1, forward strand.
AAAGAGCCAGCAGGCAGAGAGCTCGCGAACGCACGCGAGCCACAGCGGGTCGACCTCGTACGCGTCCATGAGCAGCTTCGCTGCCGTGCCGTTGATGCCCCAGAACGTGCCGCCCACAAGTGTGCACACCACACCGCGCAGGATGCGCTTGCGACGCTGCTCATCGCTGGGCGGCACGGTGTCAGCCACCTTGGGGTGGTTGTCCCTCTCGTCGCGCGAGCCGTCCTCGAGCGCCTCTGCCATTACGCGTTCCCCGTCTTTCTCGGATGAGACAAAGGGACTGTCCCTTTGTCTCACAGCGACATGTGATTCTACAGCGGAACGCCACACCCGCCGCACGCGGGTCTGCATGCTGGGGAAAACGGGCACCATACCATGCGTGTTAAGCTTCTTCTCGAAATACGATATCGGCGGCCAAAGGCCGCAAGGAGGAACCATGGCATCCGAAGGCATCACCGCAACACCCCAGCGTGACTTCCTCACGCCCGACCCGTCCCTCGCCCCCGGCAGCGTGCACGCCGGCTTCGAGGTTGTCTCCGCGACCCCCGTCCCCGAGGTCTCCGGCACCATCTACGTGCTGCGCCACCAGGCGTCGGGCGCCCGCGCCATGTGGATCGCGTGCGCCGACACTAACAAGTCCTTCTCGATTGCCTTCAAGACGCCGCCCGCGGACGACACGGGCGTCTTCCACATCATCGAACACTCCGTACTCTGCGGTTCCGACGCCTACCCCGTGAAGGAGCCCTTCGTCAACCTGCTCAAGACGTCCATGCAGACCTTCCTGAACGCCCTCACGTTCCCGGACAAGACCATGTACCCGGTGGCCTCCACCAACACGGCAGACCTCGAGAACCTCATGGGCGTCTACCTTGACGCCGTCCTCCATCCCGCCATCTACCACCGCCGGCGCATCTTCGAGCAGGAGGGCTGGCACCTCGAGGCGGCAGACGACGGCTCGCTTTCGTACAACGGCGTGGTCTTCAACGAGATGAAGGGCGCCCTCTCAGACCCAGACGAGGTCCTGGGCCTGGCGCTCTCTCGCTCGCTCTTCCCCCAGAGCCCCTACCGCTTTGAGTCCGGCGGCGCGCCACGCGCCATCCCCACCCTCACCTACGAGGGCTTCCTTGACGCACACGCCCGCCATTACGCCCTGCCCAACAGCTACACCATCCTCTACGGGGACATGGACATAGACCGCGAGCTGGCCTTCATCGACAAGCGCTTCAGCGGTGCCGAGAACCGCAATGCAGGCGAGCCCAACCCCCTTCCGCTCCAGCCGGCGGTCACCGCCGCCCCGGTGAAGGTCGAGATGGCAACTACCCCCGATAACGCCTCGGTGTGCCTGGCGTATGTCGTCGCCACGTCCAACCAGCGCGAGCGCGTGCTCGCCGTGGACGTGCTGCTCGACGCGCTCTGCGGCTCCAACGAGGCCCCGCTCAAGCGCCGCGTCCTCGACGCCGGCCTTGCCAACGACTTCCAGGCCGCGCTCATCGACGGCGTCGCCCAGCCCGAGGTGGTCTTTCAGCTCAAGGGCACCCGTGCGGACGTGGCAGACCGCTTCCGCAAGCTCATCGAAGACTCCTGCCGCGAGTTTGCCGAGAACGGCATTCCTCGCGACAAGCTCGAGGCCTCTCTTGCCCAGGCGGAGTTCAACCTGCGCGAGCGCGACTTTGGCTCCTGGGCAACAGACGGCGTGGCCCTCTCGATGCAGGCGCTCTCGAGCTGGCTCTACGACGACAACCACCCCTTCGACTACCTGCAGTACGAGGACGCGCTGGCCGACCTCAAGAAAGGCCTGGACAACGGCCTGTTCGAGGGCCTGCTCAAAGAGACCGTGTGCGAGAACCCCCATTCCGCGCTGGCCGAGCTCGTTCCCACCGAGGGCGGTGACGCTGCCGAGGAGGCAGAAGAGCTCTCCCGCCTGCGTGCGCAGATGAGCGACAAGGACGTCGAGGCCGTGCGCCGCGAGGTCGAGGCTCTCCGTGCCGAGCAGGAGGCACCAGACTCCCCGGAGGCCCTGGCCACGCTGCCCACGCTCACCGTCGCAGACATCGAGCCGGCACAACCGGACCCGGAGGTCGCAGACGTAAAGGCGCCGCTCTCCTGCCTTGCCCATGAACTTGACACCCGTCACATCGACTACGTCTACCACTACTTCGACCTGCGTCGCGTTGGCTTTGCCGAGCTGCCCTACGTGGGCGTGCTCACAGACCTTCTCGGCAAGCTCGACACCAAGCTCCACACCGCCTCGGACCTCGACACGCTGGTCGAGGCAAACCTTGGCAACCTCGGCTTTGGCTACGAGACCTACGGCCGCGACGACGATCTCTCGTTTGCCCGCCCCATGCTCGTGGTGAGCGCGAGCGCCCTCTCCGAGAAGGTCGACGCCCTGGCAAGCATCCCGCAGGAGGTCTGGGGCAAGACCCTCTACCTCGACGGTAATCGCATGCGCGACATCCTCACGCAGCGCAAGGTGGCGCTCGAGCAGTACTTCGTGAACTCTGGCCACACGGCGGCGGCAGCCCGTGCAACAAGCTACTTCTCGTCCGCTTCGGTGGCGTCGAGCCAGATGGGCGGCATCGACTACTACCTCTTCCTCAAGCGCCTGCTTGCCAACTGGGACCGCAGGCTCCCTGCGCTCCAGGAGATCCTCCCCAACCTGGCAGACCGCATCTTCACCGCAGACGAGGTCACGGTAAGCTTCACCGGCCCCGCCGAGGACCGCAAGCGCTTCTGGGAGCTTGGCGGCACGCTGGGCCTCGAGGAGCAGGGCGAGAATGTCTGCGAGCACAGGCTCCAGATTCCTGCCCCCAAGGTCGCTCGCGAGGGCTTTGTGATCCCCTCCAACGTCTCCTTTGTGGCGCGCGCTGCCGCGCCAACCACGAAAGACGCAGGCACCCTGGGCACCTGGCAGGTGGCAACCCGTGCGCTCTCCTTCGACTACCTCTGGAACGAGGTCCGCGTGAAGGGCGGCGCCTACGGCGTGGGGTTTAGCCACACCACCGAGGGCATCCGCAGGTTCTGGTCGTTCCGCGACCCCAACGTTGCCTCCACGCTCCAGCGCTACGACGGCGCCGCCGCGTGGCTTGCCAACTGGACCCCCACGGACGACGAGCTCTCCGGCTACATCGTCTCCTCCGTGGCCACGCAGGACGCTCCCGAGAAGCCCCGCGCGCTTGCCCGCAGGCAGGACATGCAGCGCTTCAACGGCAGGCCCGCCAACTGGCGAAACATCATCCGCCAGCAGGAGCTCGACACCACCGCCGAGGCCGTGCGCGCTCTCGCGCCGGCGCTCGAGCCCACCGCCGCTCCCGCGGGCGTCTGCGTCTTTGGTCCGCGTGAGGCCATCGAGGCATCCGGGCTCGACCTTACCGTGCACGAGCTCGTCGGCAGCGAGGGGGCGTAGCGTGGCGGGCGGCTCGGCAGGCGAGCGCCTCATAGGCTGGTACGGAGGCGTGGCCGAGAAGAACCTCTCGACGCGCCCGGACTTTGTGCGCAACTGGCTCATGCTTGGCTTCCAGGCCATGCGCGGCAAGGTCCACCTTGTCCCCTACGGCGACCTTTTGCCCTCGGGCAACCACGGCTACCAGCTCTTCATGGACTCCGTGGTGGGCACGCTCGCAAACTTCGACAATGCGGTGGTCACGAGTGTCTTCACCCCCAACGAGATCTTCCACGCCCTGGACGCTCACCCCGTGACGGCGGAAGCCGTCGCCTCCTTTGCGAGCGGCGCCCAGGCGGAAGGCGCGTTCATCTCCGCAGCGGAGGGACGCGGCATTCCCGAGACGTACTGCTCCTACCACCGCATCCTCATGGGCATGGCGACCTCGGGGGTGCTCGGCAAGCCCCGCATGCTCGCCAGCTGCTCGGTTGCCTGCGACGCCAACAACCTCACCTTCAAGGCCCTGGGCCGCTTCTGGGGCGTCCCGCACGTGTACGTGGATGTCCCCTACGACGTCTCGCGCGACTCGGCTCTCTACGTGGCAGACGAGCTGCGCGAGCTTGCCCGCGTCACGGAGGACGCGTTCTCGCGCAAGCTCGACGAGGGTCGCCTGCGCGAGGTCTGCGCATGCTCCGAGCGCACGATGCATGAGCTTGCCGCAACGCTTCCCACGCGCCGCGGGCGCTACCTGGCAAACACCATGACCATCGACATGATGGAGATGCTCGACCTCCACCTCTCGCTGGGACTCCCAGAATGCGAGGCCCTGGCGCGAGAGATGCAGCACGACTTTCTCGCCGCCTCCCCGTACGAGGGCGTGAACCTGGTGTGGGCGCACGTCTCGCCCTACTTCCTGGAATCTCTGGGCGAGCTCGTGAACACCAGCCAGACGTCGCAGATCGTGGCATCGGACATGATGTTCGAGCACGTGAGTGCAGGAGATGCATGGTTTGACGCCTCGAGCCCCTACGAGTTCATGGCCGAACGCCTGGTGCGCAGCTGCTTCAACGGCCCGGCGACGCGCCGGGCAGACTGCATCGAGCATCTCGCACGCGAGACAGGCGCGGATGCCGTGGTGCTCTTCTGCCACTGGGGCTGCAAGCAGACGGCGGGTGCGGCGCAGCTCATCCGCCGGCAGCTCGAGGGGGCAGGCTGGCCCGTGCTGGTACTCGATGGCGACGCCTGCGACCGCGCCAACTGCATGGAGGGCCAGATGTCCACGAGGTTCTCGGCCTTCCTCGAGATGGTCGAGAAGCGCAAGGAAGCTGAGAAACATGGCAGCTGAACAGCAGAAACATAACGAACTCTTCTACGCGTGCAAGTACACGCCCATCGAGCTCCTTGCGGGATTTGGAGCCGCACCACGCATCGCCGAGGCGGACGTTGCCTCCTTTGCGTACGCCGACGCGTTGGCTCATCCCAACCTCTGCGGCTACGGCAAGGGCCTCATCGAGCGCATGATGGCGGCCGACGTGCACGAGGCAGTGCTTGTGACCTGCTGCGATGTGGTGCGCCGCGTCTACGACGTGCTGCAGGCCTCTGGCCGTATGGACTTCCTCTACCTGCTTGACCTGCCGCACCGGCGCGGGCCCGCGGAGATTGCGCTCTTCCGTCGCCGTCTGCGGGCGCTCGCAGACGCCTACGCCGCATACAGTGGAGCGCAGTTCGACGTGAGCGCGGCATGCGCCGCCTGCGGGACGGGCGTGGCGCGCGCGGACGACCGCGTGACGCTCATGGGCGCGCACGCTTCGGCATCGCTTGTCGCCGAGGTGGAGAAGGGCGTGGGCATGCCGGTGGAGAACGCCACCTGCACGAGCCGGCACCTCAAGGTCTCTCCCCCGCCCCAGCTCGCGCGGATGGCTACGGGTCCTGCCTGCGGCGTGTGCTGCGATGGCGGTGCAACCCCCGCGGCCGACCCCCTCGACGCTTTTCTCGACTGGTACGCACCGGCGCTTCTCGGCCAGATTCCCTGCATGCGCATGGATGACATTGCCGAGCGGAGCGAGCTTGTGGGCGAGCGTGGCCAGCAGGGCGTGGTCTACCACACCATGAAGTTCTGCGACTACTATGGCTTCGAATACGGGGCCCTTGCGGAGAAGGACGAGATTCCCATGGTCAAGATTGAGACGGACGGTACGTCGCAGAGCGAGGGCCAGCTGCGCACAAGACTCGAGGCCTTTGGCGAAACCCTGCGGGCCCGCGGCGGTGCCGCGCACCAGGTACAGCCCGCGCCGACGGCGTCAGGTGACGCACCCGTAGGCCCCAAGGCAGCGGCCTACGTCATGGGCGTGGACTCCGGCTCCACCTCGACCGACGTCGTGATCATGGACGCAGACAAGCACATTGTGGCCACGGCCATTGTGCCAACCGGTGCCCGCGCGGCAGACGCCGCGGCCCGTGCGATGGACGAGGCACTCTCCCAGGCAGGCATTGCTGCGAGCGACGTGGCCCTGCGCGTCTCGACGGGCTATGGCCGTGACAACATCGAGGGCATGGACTCCTCGGTTACCGAGATCACCTGCCACGCGCGCGGCGCCCACTACCTCGCGCCGGATGCGCGTTCGGTCATCGACATTGGCGGACAGGACTCAAAGGTCATCCACCTGAACGCCAACGGCAGCGTGGCGGGCTTCGTGATGAACGACAAATGCGCCGCAGGTACCGGGCGTTTTATGGAAGCCATGGCGCGCGTGCTTGAGATGGACCTCGACGAGTTCTGCCGCCGGGGCCTCGAGTGGCGCCATGAGGTGCGCATCACAAGCATGTGCACCGTGTTTGCCGAGAGCGAGGTCGTCTCGCTTGTTGCCGCAAACACCCCCACCCCCGACGTGATCCACGGGCTCGATGTCTCGGTGGCGAGAAAGACCGCCACGCTCGCAAGCCGCGTGGGTGCCGAGCCGCCCTACCTCATGACCGGCGGTGTCGCGCAGAACGAGGGTGTGGTACGCGCGCTCTCCGAGGTGCTCAAGGCGCCAGTCGCCACGCACGAGGACTCGCAGCTCTGCGGCGCCATCGGCGCGGCCCTTATCGGCCTCGACTCGCTGGGATGAGACAAAGGGACAGTCCCTTTGTCTCATCTACACGAGAAGGTCCTCCAGCGCGAGCTTGGGCACGTGGTGGATGCCCTCGTCGTCGCGCCAGTACGCAAGCCCGTGCTCGGTCTCGCTCGTCGCCAGCGCCACGCGCTCGCCGCGCTCTCCCAGGGCCAGGACCAGCTCGGTGACGTAGTCCACAGCCGAGACGCCCATGACGTCGTTCAAGTCTGGGTCAAAGCTCCTGAGCATGCAGCAGCCAAGCCCACGCGACGCCGCTGCCAGCGCAATCGTCTGCGCCGCAATGCCCGTGTCAATCAGGCGGATGGGGTTTGCCGCAAGCGCCTTGGGCGCGCACACGGCAATGTAGCCCGTGGGCCTCTCGCCCGCGGCCGGACCGTTCCAGTCGCGCAGCTGCGCAGCCCAGTGCAGACGGGAGAAGACCGCCGAGCGCTCCGCGGGCTCAACCGCAATGTGGAAGCGCAAGGTCTGCATGTTGTTCCCCGAGGGCGCAAATCGCGCGGCGTTCACCAGCGCAGCGAGGTCCCCGTAGCTCAGCGGCTCGTCCTCCGCGAACCGCCGATACGAGCGAGAAGATCTCACCAGGTCCTGGAAGTTCTTCGAGTTCATCTCAACACCCCCTGCCGGGCATGCCCGGCTGACTGCCGCCGAGGCCGCTCCCCGGCAGCGACAACGCGCTCGGTGCCACACCCGCGCTTCCGCAGACGCGACCCCGCTAGATCCCGGACTCTCCAATCCTCTGGCATGCCTCGCGCAGGCGCTCCGGAGGCATGACCAGGGCAAAGCGCACGTAGCCCTCACCCGAGGGACCAAAGCTCGCGCCCGGCGTCACAATGACGCCGGCCTTCTCCATGAGCTCGAGCGCAAACGCCTGGGAGTCCATGCGGCCATGCGGTATGCGCGCCCACACGAACATCGACCCGTGCGCGTTGGGTCGCTCCCAGCCAACAGCCTCCAAGCCGTCGCACAGTGCATCCCTGCGCTCCTGGTAGAGCAGGCGCTGGCGCTCAACCGAGTCGCGCGGGCCCGTAAGCGCGGCAATGGCCGCGTCCTGCTCGGGCAGGAACATGCCAAAGTCCACCTGGCTGCGAAGCTTGCGCGTGGCAGCCACGATGTCCTCGCGCCCCACCAAAAACGAGAGGCGGGCGCCGGTCACGTTGAAGGACTTGGAGAGCGAGAGGAACTCCACACCCACGTCGAGCGCACCGGGGTAGTCGAGGAAGCTTCCACCGGCCGGCCCGTCGAAGATGATGTCGGAGTAGGCGTTGTCATGGATGACCACGATGTCGTGCGCCTTGGCAAAGGCGATGATCTGCTCGTACACCTCGGGCGTCCCCACGGAGCCAACGGGGTTCGCGGGAAGCGAGACCACCATGTAGCGCGCGGCGTCCGCAACGTCTGCGGGGATGCCCTCGACCCACGGGAGGAAGTCATGCTCTGCCGTAAGCGGGTAGTACCAGGGCTTCGCTCCCGCCAGAAGCGTGCCTGTGGCAAAGACCGGGTAGCACGGATCGGGGATGAGAGCCACGTCGCCAGGATCTGCCAGCGCCGCGCACACGTGGCCCATGCCCTCCTGCGTCCCGCGGCAGCTCATGACCATCGAAGGCGTGATGCCCTCGACGCCAAAGCGCGTACGGTAGTAGTCGCAGACGGCCTGGAGCAGCTCGTCCTTGTCGTGCAGGGCATACTTCCAGTTGGCGGGGTCTTCCGCGCTCTTTCGCAGCGCCTCGACCACGTGATGCGGCGGCTCGAAGTCCGGCGTACCAACAGAGAGGTCAAAAACCTCGCGACCCTGTGCCTCCAGCTCGCGACGCTTGGCGTTAAGCGCAGCGAAGACCTCGTCGCCAAACAGGTCGAGCCTCTTTGAGAACTGCATGCGCACCCCTCCCCGGATGCAGGCGTAACGTACGCATGGGACTGTAGACCACCGGCGGCCGCAGGAACATCTCCTGAGGCAATGACGTGCCCGATTGTTACATTGGATGGCGCCGGCGGCAGCGCGTGGACGGGCCAACGGCAGTGAGCGGCCCACGCCGACCAAAAAAAACCAGCCATCCGGCCGCTTGCGCCACACGGCGCACAAGGTCAACAAGACCCCGTGCCGTTCACCGAAAATCGGGTCGCCAGATGTCGCCGTTATCTTAAATGTTTGAACTTGCGCTCTTTTCTCACCTGCGATGATTCCGCAATGTTCCAACGCATTGTGAAATATCAAGAGACAATATCCGGTATTTATCTCGCACACTGGGCACAAGATATTGTGGCATAGTAGACGACACCGCAACGCTGCACTCGCTGCAGCGTGAAGAGAAACAAGCCAGCCGCATTGCCAACAGCTGCACGTTTTCAGTCTGTTGTCAGGCAATACGCAAGAGGGAGTGAGCACATGAAGATTATCAAGCGCAATGGCTCTGAGGTCACGTTCGACGTCGCAAAGATCGAGAACGCCATCCGCAAGGCCAACATGGAGGTGCCCGAGGACGAGCGCCTCACCGAGCGCGAAATTCGCTTCGCTTCGCTCAACGTAACCGACGAGTGCATGGAGTCTGGCCACACGGTCACCGTCGAGGAGGTCCAGGACCTCGTCGAGGACCAGCTTATGGCCCTCGACCACTTTGAGGTGGCCCGCAAGTACATCATCTACCGCTACGTCCAGAACCAGAAGCGCCAGAAGAACACGACGGACGACAAGATCCTCTCCCTCATCGAGTGCAACAACGAGGAGGTCAAGCAGGAGAACTCCAACAAGAACCCCACCGTCGTCTCCGTCCAGCGCGACTACATGGCCGGCGAGGTCTCCAAGGACCTCACCATGCGCGACCTTCTCCCCGCCGACATTGTCCAGGCGCACGAGGAGGGCATCATCCACTTCCACGATGCCGACTACTACGCGCAGCACATGCACAACTGCGACCTCATCAACCTCGACGACATGCTGCAGAACGGCACCGTGATCTCCGGCACGCTCATTGAGCGCCCGCACAGCTTCTCCACCGCCTGCAACATCGCCACGCAGATCATCGCCCAGGTGGCCTCCTGCCAGTACGGCGGCCAGTCCATCTCGCTCACGCACCTCGCGCCCTTTGTCGACGTCTCCCGCAAGAAGATCCGTCGCTCGGTCTACGCCGAGATGGAGACCATTGGCTACAAGGCCACGCCCGAGCAGATCGACGAGATGGTCGAGAAGCGCCTGCGCGACGAGGTCGCGCGTGGCGTCCAGACCATCCAGTACCAGGTTGTCACCCTCATGACCACCAACGGTCAGGCACCGTTCATCACCGTGTTCATGTACCTCAACGAGGCCCGCAGCGCGCAGGAGAAGCACGATCTTGCCCTCATCATCGAAGAAATGCTCAAGCAGCGCTACCAGGGCGTCAAGAACGAGAAGGGCGTCTGGATCACCCCGGCGTTCCCCAAGCTCATCTACGTGCTCGAGGAGGACAACATCCACGAGGGCGACCCGTACTTCTATCTCACCAAGATGGCAGCCAAGTGCACCGCCAAGCGCATGGTGCCCGACTACATCTCCGAGAAGAAGATGCGCGAGTACAAGCTCTCCAAGGGCGAGACCGAGGGCCACGGCGACGTGTACACCTGCATGGGCTGCCGCTCCTTCCTCACGCCCGACCGCTCCGGCAACGGCTACGACAACGTTGCCAAGGCCAAGAACTACGAGCCCGGCAAGCCCAAGTACTACGGCCGCTTTAACCAGGGCGTCGTGACCATCAACCTGCCCGACGTTGCCCTCTCGTCCGACGGCGACATGGACAAGTTCTGGAAGATCTTCGACGAGCGCCTCGAGCTGTGCCACCGCGCCCTGCGCTGCCGCCACGACCGTCTCTGCGGCACCCTCTCCGACGCGGCGCCCATTCTCTGGCAGTACGGCGCGCTTGCCCGCCTCGACAAGGGCGAGAAGATCGACAAGCTCCTCTATGGCGGCTACTCCACCATCTCGCTTGGCTATGCTGGCCTCTACGAGTGCGTGAAGTACATGACCGGCAAGAGCCACACCGACGAGGAGGCCAAGCCCTTCGCGCTCTCCGTCATGCAGCACATGAACGACAAGTGCGCCGAGTGGAAGGAAGCCGAGAACATCGACTACTCGCTCTACGGCACGCCGCTCGAGTCCACCACGTACAAGTTCGCCAAGTGCCTGCAGAAGCGCTTTGGCGTGGTCAAGGGCATCACCGACCACGGCTACATCACGAACTCCTACCACGTGAACGTGCGCGAGAAGATCGACGCCTTCACCAAGCTCAAGTTCGAGAGCGAGTTCCAGCGCCTCTCCCCCGGTGGCGCCATCTCCTACGTCGAGGTGCCCAACATGCAGGACAACCTCGAGGCCGTTATCCGCGTCATGCAGTTCATCTACGAGAACATCATGTACGCCGAGCTCAACACCAAGTCCGACTACTGCCAGGTGTGCGGCTACGACGGCGAGATCAAGATCGTGGAGGACGACGGCAAGCTCGTCTGGGAGTGCCCGCACTGCGGCAACCGCGACCAGTCCAAGCTCAACGTGACCCGACGCACCTGCGGCTACATTGGCACGCAGTTCTGGAACCAGGGCCGCACGGAAGAGATCAAGGATCGCGTGCTGCACCTGTAAGGTCTGAAACCCTCGCCCCTTTGCCCGTGCTCAAACATCCTCGCACGCTATGCGCGCTGCGGAACTGCGCCGGGACAAAGGGGCGAGGTCTCCCTTACGGGCAAAGCACGCAAAAGGCACCCTAAGAGCAGAGGGGCGAGGTCTCCGCAGCTGGTGGGGGCAGAAAAGGCTCCTTGCTCGAAAACTGCGACTTAATAGCAGCTCTCTTGGTAACCGCAGGTATTCTACCTGCGATTTTTCTCAGCACGCGATCGTCGGGGGACGAGTAGTTTGTGCGTCTCGTCAGTGTGTCTCCCCGGTACGCCTCGATGTGTCCACACCGGAGCGGAATTATTGCGCGTTATTTCTAGGTATCGATAAGCTCAACTGGTCAAATGTCGTTCTTGTCAGGAATTTCGCGCAATGATTGCGATGGCATTAGGCTGCACCTTGCGAGAGACGAGTCACATCGCGCTTTCGTACGTGATTTGGGACACAGTCATCCGTCGAATCACTCTGCGGTATTAATTTGATACTCAATTTGGTACCATATCTGGTATCGAATTGCGTCTACAAAGGAGCCCCCATGACTGCCATCTATTCCTCCGCAGCCCTCAAGACGCGCCAGCGCGAGATCAAGGACATTGCCCGCAAGGACGTGGTCCACATAACCGAGAACGGCAACGCAGCCTTTGTCTTCATGAGCGAGGACCTCTTCGAGGAGCAGCTCAACAATGCTGCCGAAGAAGCGGCGCTCACGGAGCGCATGCGCGCGTGCATTAAGGCCTCTGATGACTGCTTTGAACAGGGAGAATACATCGAGGGAACTGATGCATTCTTTAGCGCTCTCGACGAGAGGCTGGCAGCCAATGGCTAAGATGCTTTACGCCCTCACGTTTCTTGAGGACGCCGAAACCATCTACTCCCCTCGCGTTCGCAAGCATCTCGAATCAGTCCTCTCGATGCTCGAGACCTTCCCGGAAAGTGGAACGCTCGTCTCCTCGGAATACCTTAAAAGCAGGTATGGAGGAGAAGTACGCCGATGCGATGTTGCGCCGTTCTATATCGTTTACACCTATGAGCGTTCAACCGATACGGTGCGGATACGTGGCCTTGTCCCACAGCGCTCTACCCACTAGCACGTCTCAATCCAAAAGGGGTCTTCCCATGAACTACGCAACCATCAAGTACTGTGACATTGCCAACGGGGTCGGAGTGCGCACCTCGCTCTTTGTCTCTGGCTGCCGTCTGCACTGCAAGAACTGCTTCAACGAGGAGGCATGGAGCTTCTCGGCCGGCAAGCCGTTCACGCAGGAGACCGAGGAGGAGATCCTCTCGTCACTTGCCGCACCATACGTCGACGGCCTCTCCGTCCTGGGCGGAGAACCCACAGAGCCGGAGAACGCCGCGGCCCTGGCACCCTTCCTCGAGCGCGTGCGGGCAACCTACCCCGAGAAGAACATCTGGATGTACTCCGGGCGCACCTGGGAGCAGCTCACCGGCAGCGGAGACCACGCCTCGCCCGATATGGACCGCATTCTCGCCTGCCTGAACGTCCTGGTAGATGGCCCCTTTGTACAGGAGCTGCACGATATCACGCTGCGCTTTCGCGGCTCGTCGAACCAGCGTCTCATCGATGTCCCCGCAACGCTTGCCACGGGCAAAGTCACCATATGGGAGGACGACCCCCAGTTTGCCCAGCATGCGTGGGCATAAATAATGGCGCCCCGGCCGAAACCGGGGCGCCATTGCATACTGCGCGCTGCATGGGGCAAAGCCTACGCTGCTAGTCGATTGCGACCTTCGTGACGTTGGACTTCTCGGCCTGCTTGGGGACATTGACGGTAAGGACGCCGCCGTCCATCTTTGCGGTGAGTCCATCCGTCGCGGCATCCTTCAGGTACACGCCACGACTTGCCTGCCACTCCGAGGTCTCCTTCTGCAGGTAGTTCTTGTTCTTCTCCTCGTCAGACTCCTTCTTGTCCACCGAGATGGAGAGCCTGCCCTCGTTGAGCTCGACGCCGACCTCGTCCTTCTTGACGCCCGGGAGCTCGGCGGTGACCACGTACTTGTCGCCCGCGTCCTCGACGTTCATCTTGAAGGCGTCATCTGCGCTGATCGCTGCGAGAGGAGCGAAGAAGTCGTCGAAGGCTCCAAACGGCCAAGCCCTGCGAAGTGCCTTCTCGTAGTCACTATAAGGAACCATGCCAGCCATCGTTACCACTCCTTCTATGTGGTGGAAGCCCTTTCTTTGGGCTTCCTTGGGTTCACTCTTATATGTTCCCCGCTGCGATTCCTTTATACACACTATCTAAGTTTTTCTAAGTCAATCGTACTTAGATATTTCTCAAACCTCGAGGTACAGCAGCCCGCCTCTCTCACCCCAACTACGCCAAACCACGCACGGTCGCGATTGAGCTTTGTGTGATGCTGGGCTTTTGCCCGTCTCGTCCCTCACCCGTGCGTAGTTCCAACGCCTGACGGGGTAGTGGAATCGCCTCACGCTTCCACCCTCTCTTCCCTCGAGGCATTTGTGGGGCAAGAATTCGACATCTTGCTGCTCATTCAACGCGAATTCTGTTCGAAAACGACCCGACAACGACAGGGGTTACAGGATGGTTGTTCTGGCACCCAGGCGTGAACGCCGCAGTGAGAATCGTGGGGAGAACCACAGCGTCTAGACTGGGAAGGCGGCGGACGAGAGGAGCGGCACATGGCAAGGGGCGGCCGAGAAAAGCAGGACCAGGCGACAAGGAACCGCCTTGTGGCAGCAGCCCTCCTGGCAGCCGCCTGCCCGCTGCTCGCAATGCTCTTTTCGCAGCCAAGCCTGCAGGCAATCCTCTTCCCCGGCTACCGACGACTCTCGGAGCTCCTGATGTCCGCGCTCGCCACCGCAACCTCCGTGGCCCCCTTTGCCATCTGGGACTGGCTCACGGCAGGCCTTGTGGTGGCGGCCTTCACGACGCTGGTGCGCCGCATCCGCCGTCACCGGCGCATGCTTCCGTGGTTCTCAGTTGTGGCACTGGTCGTCGCCGCAACGGCACTCCTGGGCACCGCCGGCTGGGCGCTCAACCACTATGCCCCGGAGCTCTCGCAGGACCTTGGCCTTGAGGTTGGCCAGTACAGCGAGGACCAGCTTGCCGACGCCACCTCGTACTACCTTAACCAGGCGGCCTCCCGCGCCCAGCTTGTTCCGCGCGAGGAGGACGGCACCCTCTCCCACCAGGACTTCTACGAGCTGGCACGCATCGCCGGGGCATCGTACGCACCGCTCTCCCAGCGCTACGAGGTCTTCTCAGGCAGCACCGCCCCCGTCAAGTCGCTTCTGCTCTTTGGCGAGCCCCTGCTCTACAGCGGCCACACGGGAATCTTCTGGGCCGCAACCGCGGAGTCGAGCGTGCCCCTTCACACCGCGATCGCCGAGCTCCCCTTCACGATGTGCCACGAGGCCGCGCACCGGCTGGGCATAGCCAGCGAGCAGGAAGCCAACTTCTCGGCGTTTCTCGCATGCTCTGCCAGCGATGACGTGCGCTTCTCGTACTCTGGCTACTACTCTGCCTTCAACTACTGCGTAAATGCACTGCTGGCACAAGACCCGGAGCGCGCCCAGCAGTTGGTCTCGGACGCGCTCGCAGGTGCAAACGGCGCCGGCGTGGCACTCGTGCTGAAAGACCGCGCCGCCACCCAGAAGCACTACCAGGCCTTCGAAGGTCCCTTCGAGGACGTGGGCACCACGGTCAACGACACCTACCTCAAGAGCTTTGGCGAGAAGGACGGTGTGCGCTCATACGGCCTGGTTGTTGACTACCTGCTCGCCTGGCTCGACGAGTAGCGCTCGGCGTCGCGCCGGATGCGGTCCCCCTCGCGACGCTCCTCCTCGGTAGGCGGCGGCAGGTGCGCGCCAAGGTCCGCGGGCACGTCGCGCCCATAGCGCACGATGTCGTTCTCGAGCACGCCAGCCGTATCCTCGGGCAGGTACACCGAGAGGCCCCCGCCCTTGCAGACAAACTCAGCGCATCCGTCGTCCCCCACGCTGGCGTCGGACTCCCCGCCAAGCACCGAGACCCACCGCTCGCCGGCGTGGCGCGACCCCACGTACATGCGCTTTGCTCCGCCTGCGCGATCGGTGAGCACGCACGCCACGCCGGAGCCGCCGTGGCGCCCGTCGCCCTCGCGCGTCCAGCCAACAACATCCGGGTCGTCGAGGTAGTCGTGCTGCGGCCCGTAGGCAAAGCGACGCCGCAGCTCCATGAGCAGCGGCAGCTCGCGCACGGCGGGAATGTTGCCGTCGTTGGGCATGCCAAAGAGGTCACCGTAGAAGACGCACGGGTAGCCCGCCTCGCGCAGCAGGATGAGCGCGTATGCCGAGGGCTTGAACCAGCTCTGCACAAAGGACTGGAGCGCCTGCCCAGGCTGTGTGTCGTGGTTCTCGACAAAGGTCACGGCGCGCGTGGGATCGGCGCCCACAAGCGTACCGTCAAAGAGATGTCGCAGGTCAGCGCTCCCAAACGAGCAGGATGCCTGGTACAGGTGGTAGTGGAGCGGCACGTCAAAGAGGCTCATCGCGCGCTCAGAGCCAAGGTAGGCCTTAAGCTCACCCACATCCGGAGACCAGTACTCCCCCACTGTGAAGAGCTCCTTGCCAAACTCCTGGCGCAACGCCGGCAGCCAGCGGAGAAAGAACTGGCGGTCCATGTGCTTGAGCGCGTCCAGCCTAAAGCCATCGAGGTCACAGGTCGAGAGGTACCACTCGCCCCAGCGCAGCAACTCGTCGTAGACGGGCTGGTACATCTCGTCCACGTCGCAGCCCATGAGGTAGTCGTAGTTGCCGTTGTCACGGTGGTCCACCTGCTCGCTCCAGTGCTTGCCGTCAAAAAGGTAGATGGCGTTCGCATGCGTTGTCTCGTCGTAGTCCACGCCGTGAAAGCAGGTCCAGTTCCACTTGAAGGCAGAGTACTTGTCGCCGCGCCCGGGAAAGTCGAAGCGCGTCCAAGCCGTGATGTCGCGCGGCGCCGAGACGGGCTGCTCGCGGTTGTACGAGGCAACCTCGGTCGCGCGTACGCGCTCCGTTCCGTCGGCGCCCATGCGGTGGTCGAGAACCACGTCGGCCACGGCCTGCATGCCCGCCGCGTGAATCGCGTCGATGGCGGCCAGGTACTCCTCCCGCGTGCCATACTTGGTGCGCACGGAGCCCTTCTGGTCGAACTCTCCCAGGTCATAGGTGTCGTACACGCCATAGCCAACGTCGTTTGCGCCGGCCATGCCCTTGTATGCGGGCGGCAGCCACACGGCGGTGATGCCATTGTCGGCAAAGAGCTGGGCATCCTCGGCCAGGCGGCGCCAGTGCCCGCCGTCCGCGTCGAGGTACCACGAGAAGCCTTGGAGCATCGTGCCGTTCATAAGCGCAGCCGCCGCACCTACCCTATGCGCGTGGGGTGTGCGCAGGCCACAACTGCCGCAACTATGGCCACGAGGATGGCGGGCGCAAAGCCAATGAGCCCTAGCACCAGCGAGGCAAGGAAGAGCCACCACACCACTCGCAGCCCAGCGCCAATCGCCCAGCCCATCACGCGAAGTACGCCCACGACAAGGGCAAACACAAGCCACACCGCGATAACCGCCAGCATGACCGACGCAAGCAGAACGGCAAGAAGCGATGCGAGAAGAAACGTAACCATGGGAACCTTCCCTTCGGGACGCCAACGCGGCGTCCACCTGTTACGGGAATCCTACCCCTTTAGCCCAAAAAGCTTGCGCCAGCCACAATGCCCGCGTCCTGTTCAGCATCGCGAAACACACTTGAAACAATATTGCCAACGTGTTACAACGGTCTTGTAAAAACTACAGGCCGTTTAAGAAAGTCGCAGGTGACGGCATATGTCCAGCATTTCAGGTCCGCTCTTTATTCTCGCCGTGTTTCTCATCACAATCGCCCTGCTCGTTGGCGCCGTGCTCGTGGCGGCTGCGGCTCAGGCACTTGTGAACAGGGTGCGCGGCCAGCATGGTCCGCAGCAAAACGCGACCACCTATCCCACGATGCTCTATCCGCGCTACTAGCTACCTGCGCGCAGGAGAGGCGCACAGACGACTCGCGACGGCCCGGACGGGAAGTGCCCGCCCGGGCCGTTCTTGTGCGCAACCCCGCTTGCCGGGCCCCACTACCTCCTGCGAACGACCCCAAGGCGCAGCTGATGAAGTCCGCGCAGCGTGAGAGTCTTGTCCACCACGGCCGTATGAGACACAAGAGGCGCCAAGCGACCAGCACCGCTGCCCGTGAGCACGACGGGAGCCTCCTCGCCAAGCTCGGCAAAAACACGATCGAGAAGACCATCCACGCGGGCGACCTCGCCAAAGACCACGCCGGACTGCATGGCCTCGCGCGTGGAACGACCGATGGCCGCCTTGGGTGCATGCAGCTCGATCACGGGCAGGCGGGCTGCGGCGCGGGAGAGCGCCTGCGCCCCAAGCGCAAGCCCCGGCGCGATAATTCCGCCGAGAAACGCCCCCTCACCATCAATGACCTCGATATTCATGGTGGTCCCAAAGTCCACCGCCACGACCGGTGCCCCATAGGTGGCACGCGCGGCCACCACGTCTGCTATGCGGTCGGGACCAATCTCGACAGGGTCGCTGTAGCGCATGCGCAGCCCTGTCTTGAGACCCGGCCCCACTACCACGGGTCGCGTGCGGCAGGCCGTTTCCAGCGCCGCCGACCAGGCCTCCGTTAACGATGGGACCACGCAGGAGAGAACCGCGTCGAGTGGCGGCTCGGCAAAGGTCGCGGCACGCGTGGGGGCGAGGGTGCGCTGCTCGGCAACGTCGCGCGCAAGCACGCCCAAGACCTGCGCCACCTGCATGCGGGCCTCGTCGGCCGTGAGTTTCTCGGGCGTGGTGAGCTCCCAGGTACCCAGCGGCTCATCCGTCTCGCCGGCGTCCGCCGAGAAGAGCCCAAAGCCGGTTGAGGTGTTGCCCACGTCAACGGCAAGAACACAGCGTCCCTCACCCGCAGCAGGGCTGGCCTGCTCACCCTTTCCCATATGCGCTCCCTTCGACGTCACCGCAGAGGCCATTCGCTATACTCTAGCAAGTCCGCGCGCATGTCCGGCGCACGGCACCGGTAACCCGACTCCTCGGCCCGCAACCGCCGGCCACCAGGGGGAGCGGATATACGCAAAGGAGAACAACATGGACAATCCCTCTGGCCGCGCCTCGTGGCGTGGGCAGCTGACGGCGCGCGGCGTCGTCATTGGCTGCATTGGCTGCGTCGTCATCACTGCTTCCTCCGCCTACACGGCGCTCAAGCTCGGCGCGCTGCCGTGGCCCATCGTGTTTGCGGCCATCGTCTCGCTCTTCTTCCTCAAGCTTCTGGGCAACGCCAGCCTGAACGAGGCAAATGTCACGCACACTATCATGTCTGCCGGCGCCATGGTTGCGGGTGGCCTGGCCTTCACCATTCCCGGCGCATGGATGCTGGGATACGCCGACGAGGTGGGCTTTGCGCAGATGCTCGTTGTGGCGTTTGCCGGCACAGGCCTGGGCCTTGTTGCCACGGCAATCATCCACCGGCACTTCATTGTTGACGCGAACCTGGAGTTTCCCATGGGTGCCTCCGCGGCGCAGACCCTGCGCGCAACCGAGGCCGGAGGCAAAACCGGACGCCGGCTCTTTGCCTCGATGGGACTAGCCGGCGTTTATGCTGTGCTGCGCGACGCACTTGGCGCCGTACCCTCCATGCTGGCGGCGCTCCCCATCCCCGGCGTGAGCTTTGGCATCTACAACTCTCCCATGATGCTCTCGGTGGGATTTCTCGTGGGCGGCGTGGCCGTGGCCTGGTGGTTTGCGGGCGCCCTGCTCGCCAACTTTGGCATCGTGGTGGCAGGCAGCGCCGCAGGACTTTGGGCCGTCGACGCCGCACAGGGCATCGTGAAGAGCCTGGGCATGGGCCTCATGATGGGCGCCGGGCTTGCCGTGGTGGCAAAGGACATCGTGCCGCAGCTCGCGGGCATCGTGCGCGGCGTGCGGGGTGCCAGTAACGGCGCGGGCAGCGATAGCGATGGCGCGGGAGCGACGGAATCCCTGGTCACCGGCAATGTGCGCACCGACGCCGGCACGTTTGCGGTGATTGTCGCCGCCATCGTGGTTCTCATGTGCATGGGGCTTGGCCTTCCGCCGGTGGCGAGCATTGTGGTGGTGCTTCTCGCCTTTGTGACCACCGCGATGAGCGCGCAGTCATGCGGACAGACGGGCATCGACCCCATGGAGATCTTTGGCCTTATCGTGCTGCTGCTTGTCTCGGCATTTGCGCAGGTACGAGAGATGCAGCTCTTCTTCATTGCCGGCGTTGTGGCTGTTGCCTGCGGACTTGCCGGCGACGTGATGAACGACTTCAAGGCCGGAAGCATCCTTGGCACCGACCCGCGCGCCCAGTGGCTGGGGCAGGCCATCGGCGGCGTGCTGGGGGCAGTGGTCTCCGCTGCGGTCATGATGGCGCTGGTGGAGGCATATGGACCGGACGCCTTTGGGCTGGGCAAGGAGTTTGTCTCGGCGCAGGCGAGCGTGGTGGCAACAATGGTCTCGGGCATCCCCAGCGTTCCCGCGTTTGTGATTGGCCTTGCGGCGGGCATCGCGCTCTACTGGGCGGGGCTGCCGGCCATGATGCTGGGGCTTGGCGTCTACCTGCCGTTCTACATGTCGTTCACCGCTGCGCTGGGTGCGGCGCTCAAGTGGGTAATCGATCGCGTTCGTACCGCGCGCACGGCCAACCTGCCCGCAGACGAGCGCGCCGCGCGCGACGCCGACGCGCAGGAGGCGGGGGTGGTCATTGCCTCTGGCGTGCTGGGTGGCGAGTCGATCGTGGGTGTCATTATCGCAATGGTGAGCGTTATTGCGGGGCTTACGGCGTAGAGACGCGAGGGCACGTCGCCGGAAGGCGCATTTTGGCAGCGCTCGCATTCAAAAGGGCCCCTCCGGCGACTTTTTGTCTCCGGAGGGGCCTGTGTGTTGCAAACGACGCAAAAGAGTCTCTTTGGCGACATTCATTGATGCGTCGCGCTGCCGGCACCCGCCGCCGACGCCGCACCGCTACGCGTTGAACACGTAGCGATCCAGCCGCTCAAACGCCTCTCGCACGCGCGAGAGCGGCAGCGCGAGGTTCATGCGCACGTGGCAGGGCCCGTGGAACGCGCGGCCATCCTGCCAGTCAACGCCCACGCGCCATCCTGCGCGCTCGACCCACTCGATGTCGCGGCCGTGGCGCTCGCACCACTCGCTGCAGTCAAGGAACAGCATGTAGGTCCCCTCGGGCCTACTTACCTGTACGCCCTCGAAGTGCTCGCCGATAAAGTCGCACGCCCAGGAGACGTTGCCGTCCAGCACCTGCAGCAGCTCCTCCAGCCAGGCCTCGCCCTCACTGCTATACGCGCCGATAAGCGCGTGCATCGAGAGCACGCTCATCGAGTTGTAGCAGGACTTCATGCTCTTTGCCACAACACGATCGCGCAGGTAGTCGTCGTAGATGATGTGGTAGCTCCCCACCAGCCCAGCCAGGTTGAAGGTCTTGCTCGGGGCGTAGAGCGCCACCGTGCGCCGGCGGGCGTCCTTGCTCACGGACTGCGTGGGCACGTGGGCGTGCCCGGGCAGCACCAGGTCGGACCAGATCTCGTCGGAAATCACCACGCAGTCGTGCTCGCGGTAGACCTCCATCGCGCGCTCAAGCTCCCAGCGCTCCCACACGCGCCCGCAGGGGTTGTGCGGCGAGCAGAACACCGCCACATGGATGTGGTTCTCCTCCAGCTTGGCGGCCATATCCTCATAGTCCATGCGCCAGACGCCCTGCTCGTCCTTGACCAGCGGCGACAGGACGATCCTGTAGCCGTTCTCCTTTATGCAGTGCGTGAAGCCAATGTAGGTTGGGCTGTGGAGAAGCACGGCGTCACCTGGCGCGGCAAAGGCCGTAAGCGTGGAGACCAGGCCGCCAAGCACGCCGTTCTCGTATCCAATGTGTGCCGGCTCAAGGCCGCGCACGCCGTTGCGCCGGGCCTGCCAGTCAATGATTGCCTGGTAGTACTCATCGCGCGGTGAGAAGTAGCCAAACGCCGGATGCTGGATGCGCTCGGCCATGGCGCGCGTGATGGAGGGTGCCGTGGGGAAGTTCATGTCGGCAACCCACATGGGAATGGCGTCGAAACCCTCCGCCGGCGCGTCCGGCGCCATGCCGCCCGAGCCAAGCGCGTCGACCGCGATGGCATCCATGCCGTGTCGTTCCATGATTGATTTGAAGTCGTACGTCATGCGGTCTCCTCCCGCCAGTCCTTGCACACGTCCACCCAGCCCTCGGACGCCGAGCAGCGCTCGAGCTCGGGAAGGGTGAGGCCAATCGCGCTGCTCTCGCTTCCCGCCGCGGGAAACACGCGGTCAAAGCGGCGCAGCGAGACGTCCAGGTACGTGCGCACGCCGGGCTTCACGGCAAACGGGCAGACGCCGCCCATGGGGTGGCCCACCACCTGCGGCAGGTCGCTTGGAGCCACAAAGCGCGGCTTTGTCCCAAACTCGCACTTGAAGGCCGCACTCCACAGCTTGGCGTCGCCCGCGCACACCACGAGGACGGCACCCTCCCCAACCGCGCACGCCATCGTCTTGGCAATGCGCGCCGGCTCGCAGCCCAGGTCGCGCGCAGCCAGCTCCACCGTGGCGCTCGACTGGTCAAACTCGATGATCTTGTCGGCAACGCCAAAGGGCCCGAGGTACGCTCGGACGCTCTCGACGGACATGGGCCACATCCCCTCTCGAACAGCCGTCCACTCGCAGGGCAGCATCACAAGAGAGTAGCCTACCACCGCCATCGGCCAAGTTACCACCGCTGGCCGTAGGACTGGCCGGCTCCGAGAACGCCTTCCTCGTGCGAGGCGATGCCGTCGCTCTTGCGCAGTGCTCGCTTGTTGACCAGGTGTTCCTTCCAGCCGTACGAGAGCTGCGGCGGCGTGGGCGCCTCTAGCTCCACGTGGCCAAAGGCGTTGACCACCCGGGTTCCGCAGGCAAGTTCCCTCTCGCGCGAGAAATCCGTGATGTAGTTGGCATGCACGTGGCCGTGGACCATGAGGGCGGGCCGCCAGCGCTCGAGCAGCGTGTTGAAGCACTTGAAGCCGCGGTGCGGGAGGTCGTCCAGATCTCCCACGCCGCGCGCGGGTGCATGGGCGAGAAGCACGTCGAAGCCGCCCAGCAGGCGGATGCTCGGCTCGACCTTGCGGATGCGCCGGCGCATCTCCTGCTCGGTGGACATGTAGGTACCGTCCTTGTAGCGCATGGAGCCACCCAGTCCAACAATGCGCAGGCCACGGTACACGTAGACCGAGTCGTCCACGCAGATGCAGCCCAAAGGCGGCTTGCGGCGGTAGCTCTCGTCGTGGTTGCCATGCACGTAGAGCACGGGACACGTGAGCATGGTGACGAGAAACTCCAGGTAGTCGGCATCGAGGTCGCCCGCCGCCAGGACAAGGTCAACGCCCTCGAAGCGCGAGCGGCGGAAGTTGTCCCACAGCATGCGCTCCTCGACGTCGGCAATCGCGAGGATCTTCATGGCCGCGCCTCCCCCGTGACGCCACCGGCGGAAAGGCCGCCTCCCAGCCCACCGGCCAGGGACGTCTCGTCAACGGGATGCCAGTTTGCAGGGAGAATGCCCTCCACATTGTCGTTGAGCCAGTCCATGGAAACGATGTCCAGCTCCCTCAGCCTGGGCGAACCCGCCGGCTGCACCACGCCCGTCTGGCTTCTGAGCTCGCCCGCAAAGGGGTCGAGCACGCCGCGCTCGATGCCGTGCGTGAGCTGGTCAACGAGCTTGCGCGAGTAGTAGGGCAGATCATCCGAGAGGCTAAGCCCAATGACCCCCGACGACATGCCGTACCAGTAGCTTACCGCCTGCGGACGCGCAGCGTCGTCGGCGTCCTGCCAGGACCCGTTGAGAAGCCCCTGCACGATAAGCTCGTAGTAGCGGCCCCAGTTCCAAACCGGCAGGGCCAGGTTGTGCACGCGGCCGTTCACCATCTTGTAGAGGCCCAGCGCGAGCGGGTCGTCCCAGGGCGCGGTGACGTCCGAGCCCGACATCACGGTAACGCCCTCGTTAGCCATCCGGTGGTAGAGGGAGTCGCCGCCGCGCGTGGACCAGACCAGCCGCACCTTGACCTTGGGGTCCACCAGCGCCGCGCCAATGGCGAAGGCGTTTATCTCGGCAACCGAACCAAACATGGGGACGTTTGCCTGGTAGCCCACGCGATGGTTGGTGGCAAAGCTCGCCGCCAGCGCACCTGTCACGAACTTGGCCTCGTACATGCGCCCGTAGTAGGAGCGCACGCGGCTGTGTGGGAGGTTGCAGGAGCAGTTGAGGAAGTGCACCTCGGGGTGGGTAATGGCCGCTTTGGCCGTGCTTGCCATGAGCGTGGGCGAGCAGGTGAAGACCGCGCGCACGCCCTGCTCGACGGCTGCGTCCACCACCGCCGTGAAGTCGTCTGGGGAGGAGCAGTCGTCGTAGGCTACCGTCTGGACCGTGCCGCCAAAGCGCTTCTCGACCTCAAGGCGTCCGGCGTCGTGGGCACGCGCCCAGCTCGAGGTTGCCAGGGATCTCTCGTAGAGAAACGCCAGGCGAAGCGGGTTGGCTGGCGAGTAGGGCGTGCGGTACGAGAACCGCGAGAGGACGCCGCCGTGGGAGGTTGGCTCTGCCTCTGGCTCGCTCACCAGCACCACATCCTCGCGCGGACCCGCCAGCGCGAGCTCGGACCACAGGCGCCCCAGCCGCTCGACCACGATGGAGGGCGGCGTGTCCAGAAGGCGCTCGTCCGGGAAGTAGCTCAGGTATGCGAGAAGCGCGTCGCCGCAGGTTGCATCCAGGTGCGAGCCACCCGCGCGCTGGTAGAGCGAGCGGAAGTACTGGTAGGTGGAAGTGAGCTCGCGAACGGCTTCGTCGGGCCAGGGGGAGCCAAGGTCGCGGCCGAAAAGCGCGGCAAGGCGCCGGTAGGAGCCCTCGCGCGAGAACTCGATGTCGTAGGTTGGCACTGCTCGCCAGAACTCGAGGAACTCGCCGTAGAGGCGGCGCTCCGGCGCGTCCCACTGACGCGGGAGCAGACGCGTGACCTCGGCCTCGATGGAATAGGCGCCCAGATAGCGCATCACGGAGGTGCGCTTGTTGCCCTCCTGGACGTAGAAGCGGTGCATGTACTCGTAGACCTTGACTGGGTCGCGGAAGCCCTCTGTGGTCTGGATGGTGTAGAGGTTCGACCACTTGGCCGCGAACTCCGTGGTGGGTGCAAGCACGGGCATAAAGGTGCGCGAGAAGGAGCGCTGCCTGCCCTCGGTGCGCGTGCCGGCCACCATATCGAGGGGGATCTCCATGGTGCCCAGACGCACCTCGCCGACGGTGTCACCGGGGGCAAGCACGGAATCAAGCGCGGGCAGGTAGGGGTAGATGCCAGCCGACGCGTCGCGGCGCAGGTCACGCTCGCCGCGACGGAGGGCCTTTCTGTACTCCTCGCTCATGGTGGCGGACGTCTCCTTTCGTGCGCGGTGGCGCGCGGCGGGCGCGGGTACTTGTTCAGACAAGTATACTGCCGCAGGTGCCGGCCGGACCCCAAGCGAGAGGCGCGACTTTAGGCCGCCTGCAAATCCCGATTGTTTAGAGCACTTTAACCAATCGGGATTTCCGCGATTCGGATTGCGTGGCGCTGGTCATGCGAACGCGGCCAAGCATTGTTACCGGCTTGGAGCCTCTCGCAGCTCACAACTGCAGATATTCAGCAACCACGCGACGAGCCGGTAACAAGCGCGCTGCTCGGCCACTGGCTCTGCCACCTGTTGTTACCGGCTCGACCAGACCCACTTACGTTCGCCCAGTTGACTGCTGACAACTTCAACGGGCCGGTAACAACGCGCCACGCCGTCGGGAAGAGAAACGCCAGGACAGGCGAGGAGAACGTCGCAACGCCCGGCGCCGGCGCGTAAATCACCTCGTCATCTCTGGAATTTACTTCCTCGTTACAGCACATCACCAGTACGTAGCGTAGAATCGTCCGCACAGTTTCAGAGCAAATGCGATGACAGGGCGAGTACTTGCCAAGCCATCCCACAGTAAGCGGGCGAGATGAGAACCCGCGGTGGTTGGCAAGGAACATTCCCTCGAGCTGCTCGGGCGAACGCGCGCCGCCTCTGGGCCACCCCCCACGCAGGCAGCAGCGCAACTACCTCGGGCCGGAGTCCACCGTAACGGGCATCGGGAGAACGCACCACGTCTCACCTGAAGTCGCATTTCTCACATGGAATAGGTTGTGCAGGAAGCGAGAGGTGACCATGGAACTTCGAAGCGATGCCATAAAGCGGGGCTTGGCCCGCGCTCCACACAGAAGCCTGCTCAAGGCCGACGGTCTTACCGACGAGGAACTCGAGCGCCCACTTGTGGCGGTTGTCTCGTCCCAGAACGAGGTAATCCCCGGCCACATCCATCTGGACAAGATCGCCGAGGCCGTTAAGGCCGGCGTCCGTATGGCCGGCGGCACTCCGATGCAGGTAAACACCATCGGCGTCTGCGACGGCATCGCCATGAACCACGAGGGCATGCGCTTCTCGCTCACCAGCCGAGAGGTAATTGCAGACTCCGTCGAGTGCGCCATCCAGGGCCACCAGTTTGACGCCATGGTCCTCATCCCCAGCTGCGACAAGATCGTCCCCGGCATGCTCATCGCCGCGTGCCGCCTGGACATCCCCACCGTGCTGGTCTCCGGCGGCCCCATGCTCGCCGGCCGCGGCCGCCACGGCGAGGAGACCGACCTCAACAGCCTCTTTGACGCCGTGGGCCAGGTGACCGCCGGCACCATGACCGAGGACGAGATGCACTGGCTCGAGAACACCGCCTGCCCCACCTGCGGCAGCTGCTCGGGTATGTTCACCGCCAACTCCATCTGCTGCCTGGCCGAGGCCCTGGGCATCGCACTTCCCGGCAACGGCACCATCCCCGCCGTCTACTCCGAGCGCATCCGCCTGGCAAAGCACGCCGGCATGAAGGTCATGGAGCTGCTCGAGAAGGGCATCACCGCCCGCCAGATCATCGACGCCCGCGCCGTGCGCAACGGCATGGCGCTTGACCAGGCCTTTGGTGGCTCGACCAACACCATGCTGCACCTCACGGCCATCGCGCACGCAGCCGGCTGCCCCGTGACCATGGACGACTGGGACAAGGCCTGCTCGGCCACGCCCAACATCGTGCGCCTGGCCCCGGCCGGCCCGCTCCACATCCAGGACCTGAACGACGTGGGCGGCGTCTCTGCCATCATCGGCGAGCTGGGCCGCTCCGGGCACCTTGACCTCACGGCCAACACCTGCCACGGCACCATGGCCGAGTGGGTCGAGCAGTGCCCGCCCGTCGACGGCACGGTGGTGCGCCACATCGACAACCCGTACTCCCCCGACGGCGGCCTCAAGGTCATGCGCGGCACCCTCGCGCCCGACTGCGGCGTGGTCAAGAAGAGCGCCGTCGACCCCAGCATGTACAAGCACACCGGCCCCGCGCGCGTCTTCGACTCCGAGGAGGCCGCCTGCGAGGCAATCTTCGGCGGCAAGATCAACCCCGGCGACGTCGTGGTGGTTCGCTACGAGGGCCCCGCCGGCGGTCCTGGCATGCGCGAGATGCTCACCCCCACCTCCGCCATCTGCGGCATGGGCCTGGCAAAGTCCGTCGCCCTCATCACCGACGGCCGCTTCTCCGGCGCGAGCAAGGGCCCCTGCGTGGGCCACGTGAGCCCCGAGGCCGCAGCCGGCGGCCCCATCGCCCTGGTGCACGAGGGTGACCAGATCTGCATCGACATCGAGGCCGGCACGCTCGACCTGCTCGTCGATGAGGACGAGCTGGCTCGCCGTCGTGCCGCCTGGGAGCCGCCCGCGCCCAAGTACACCACGGGCGTCCTCTCCCGTTACGCCAAGCTCGTGACCAGCGCAGACAAGGGGGCATACCTCTCATGACGAACACCGACAGCCACGCGGCGTCCGTCGCCGAGAAGCTCGCCCGCAAGCAGACGGCCATCGAGGGAAAGCCCTTTGGCATGGGCTCCCACTCAGAGTACGAGGGCAAGACCATGACCGGCGCACAGGCGATCATCGCAAGCCTGGAGTGCGAGGGCGTCGACACAATCTTTGGCTATCCCGGCGGCCAGGCAATCAAGATCTACGACGCGCTCTATGACTCCAAGCGCATCCACCACGTGCTAGCCAGGCACGAGCAGGGCGCAACCCACATGGCCGACGGCTATGCCCGCGCCACGGGCAAGGTGGGCGTTGTTCTCGTCACCTCTGGCCCCGGCGCCACCAACACCGTGACGGGCATCATGACCGCATACATGGACTCCGTACCCCTGGTGGTTATCACCGGCCAGGTTACGCGCGGCGTCATTGGCACCGACTCGTTCCAAGAGTCGGACATCGTGGGCATCACCATGCCCATCGTGAAGCACTCGTTCCTGCTGCAGTCCACCGACGACCTTACGCGCACCTTCCGCGAGGCATTCTACATTGCCTCCACCGGCCGCCCGGGCCCCGTCCTCATCGACATCCCCAGCGACCTCTCCGGCTCGCAGATGGTCTTCCACTACCCGGACTCCATTAGCATCGCCAGCTACAAGCCCACCTACCGCGGCAACGCGCGGCAGGTCAAGCAGGCCGCGCAGCTCATCATGAAGGCCAAGCGCCCGCTCATTTACGCCGGCGGCGGCATTGTGACCAGCCACGCCTGCCAGGAGCTGGTCGAGCTCTCCGAGACCATGGACATCCCCGTGGTGACCTCGCTCATGGGCAAGGGCGCCATGCCCTGCTCGAACAAGCACAACCTGGGACCGGTTGGCATGCACGGCTCGAAGTACGCAAACATGGCCGTCATGGAGTGCGACCTGCTCATCGCCGTGGGCGCGCGCTTCTCGGACCGCGTGACCGGCAAGGTCTCTGAGTTTGCCCCGCACGCACAGGTCATCCACATCGATATCGACCCGGCCGAGATAGGCAAGATCGTGAACCCCACGGTGCCCATCGTGGGAGACGCCAAGGTGGTTCTCGCCTCGCTCAACGAGCGCCTGCACAAGGAGGACGCCAAGCCCGTGGACGACGGCTGGTTTGCCGAGGTCTGCTCGTGGCGCGAGCGCTGGCCGTTCTACACCGACAACTTTGCCAGCACCATCGACTACCCGGACAAGATCGCACCCGAGGTCGTGCTCTCGATGCTCTCGGATAAGCTTGACCCCAATGCCTCCATCGTCACCACCGAGGTGGGCCAGCACCAGATGTGGGCGCACCAGAACATCCGCCGCGAGCACGCACGCACGTTCCTCTCGTCCGGCGGCGCCGGCACCATGGGCTTTGGCTTCCCTGCCGCCATTGGCGCCAAGATCGGCTGCCCCGACGACGAGGTGGTCTGCATTGCCGGCGACGGCTCGTTCCAGATGAACGTGCAGGAGATGGCCACCGCCATCCAGGAGAACGTGCCCGTCAAGGTGATGATCATCGACAACAGCGCCCTGGGAATGGTCTACCAGTGGCAGAAGCTCTTCTACCACGAGCGCTACTCGTTCACCAAGCTGCCTAACGTGCCGGACTTTGTGAAGCTGGCAGACGCCTACGGCTGGCGCGGCCGGCGCATCTCTCGCCCCGAGGAGGTCGAGGACGCGCTTGACGAGATGCTCGCCTCCAAGGAGCCGTACCTCTTGGACGTCGTGATCCCCACAGACCAGACGGTCTACCCCATGGTTGCCCCCGGTGCGCCCATCGACGACATCATTGGCGCGCTGGACGTGACGCTTGGCGGCGTGCGCGTCTCGGGCAAGGGCTTTGGCAAGGACGGACGCCCCGCCACCGCGGACGGCGAGAAGGACGGTGACGAATGATGAAGCACATCCTCTCCGTGCTGGTCGAGAACAAGCCGGGCGTGCTCTCGCGCGTCACCGGCATGATTAGCCGGCGCGGGTTCAACATTGGTTCGCTCACCGTGGCCCCTACCGAGGACGAGAACCTCTCGCGCATGACCATCATCGTCGAGGCCGATGACGTGGGCTTCGAGCAGATCACCAAGCAGCTGCACAAGCTCGTCTCGGTCTTCAAGATCTCCGACCTCACCGAGGACGACGCCATCGAGCGCGAGCTGGTGCTCTTCAAGGTGCAATGCTCGCCGGAGCGCCGCCACGAGATCATCGAGATCGCGGGCGTCTTCCGCGCCAACATCGTGGACGTGGGCAAGAACACGCTCACGGTGGAGGCCACCGGCACCGAGAGCAAGCTCGATGCGCTTGAGGACCTCTTCCGCAGCTACGGCATTCGCCAGCTCACGCGCACCGGCAAGATTGCGATGTCGCGCGGGCACGACCAGTAGCACCCCGTGGGCCGACGCCTGCGTCCGGCCCCACACACGGTTCAAACCGCCACCCGGCGGTTGAACATAGAAGGAAACGGCACAAGGAAACGGCACAAACGAAAGGAAGTACGACATGGCCGTCACCATCTACTACGAGAAGGACTGCGACCCCTCGATCATCCAGGGCAAGAAGGTCGCCATTATCGGCTACGGCTCGCAGGGCCATGCCCACGCGCTGAACCTCATGGACTCCGGCGTCGACGTGCGCGTTGGCCTGCGCGAGGGTTCCAAGTCCGCCGAGAAGGCCCGCGAGCACGGCCTCAAGGTGACGGACATGGCGACGGCCGCCAAGGAGGCCGACGTCGTGATGATCCTGACCCCCGACGAGACCCAGCCGGCGGTCTACAAGGAGTTCATCGAGCCCAACCTCGAGCCGGGCAACACCCTGGCCTTTGCCCACGGCTTCAACATCCACTACGGCTACATCAAGGCTCCCGAGGGCGTCAACGTGATCATGGTTGCCCCCAAGGGCCCGGGCCACATCGTGCGCCGTCAGTACACCGAGGGCTCCGGCGTGCCTGACCTGGTCTGCGTTGAGACCGACGCCACCGGTGACGCGTGGCCGCTGGCCATGTCCTACGCGTGGGCGCTGGGCGGCGCCCGCTCCGGCCTCATCAAGGCGACCTTCGCCGAGGAGACCGAGGAGGACCTCTTTGGTGAGCAGGCCGTTCTCTGCGGCGGCCTGGTCGAGCTGGTCAAGGCCGGCTTCGAGACCCTCACCGAGGCTGGCTACCCCGAGGAGCTGGCCTACTTCGAGTGCTATCACGAGATGAAGATGATCGTGGACCTCATGTACGAGAAGGGCATCCACTTCATGAACTACTCCATCTCCAACACGGCCGAGTACGGCGAGTACTACGCCGGTCCGCTGGTCATCAACGACAAGTCGCGCGAGGCCATGAAGTACATCCTCAAGCGCATCCAGGACGGCTCGTTTGCCCAGGAGTTCGTCGACGACTGCAACAACGGCCACAAGAAGCTGCTCGAGGAGCGCGAGAAGATCAACACGCACCCCATCGAGACCACCGGCGAGCGCGTGCGCTCCATGTTCTCCTGGCTCTCGAAGGACGAGGACTAGTCGCGCGCTTGCGTAAGCTAGACTTTGCTGCTTGATTGCCCCGCCGGAACCCAGTTCCGGCGGGGCTTTTCTTGTGCGAGACGGCCGCATAGCTTGATTGTGCAATTCTCCTGCCAGCATTGCGTCCGTCCTTCCTGCGCACGTTGCTCTAGGACAGCTGCCTGAGGGCAAAACAAAGGCTGGATGAGAACGTAAGACACCTAGTGCTGCACAAAATAGGTCTATCGAACGGGAAAAACGCTGGCGCTGCACAAAAACGGGCTATCGAACGGTGCCTCAGTTCCATTAGCATCAACTATTTAAATATCTATGCGTGTAAATGCAAATTTTGGATAGGCAATGCATCATTTTGCATGTTTAGTTGTATATTTGATAATTGCAGCAGAAACGCACCGTTCGATAGAGCATTTTTGTGCACGGAGTCCCAGATTTCCGTCCGATAGAGCGTTTTTATGCAGCCCAACGTCCGGATTCAGTAGTTTCCCTAAGGTA
Organism: Tractidigestivibacter montrealensis; assembly: GCF_024741235.1. Classification (GTDB taxonomy): domain Bacteria; phylum Actinomycetota; class Coriobacteriia; order Coriobacteriales; family Atopobiaceae; genus Tractidigestivibacter; species Tractidigestivibacter montrealensis. The sequence goes on from NZ_JANSKA010000003.1 coordinate 176,012, forward strand.
ACCAGCCTACTTGTAAGTGCGTACTTCCCTATGTGGAGTCAACAAGCCACACTGAGACCAGTGAATACGGCGGGCACCCCGGCGCCCGTCCAGCAAGGGGAGGAAACCATGACGCAAGATGGACGGCTTGAATACCTCATAAACGCGCTGCTGGTAGACCCCGCCTGCGCATACGCCATCGGCGGCCCCATCGACATTCCACCTTCGCGCGACGACCGTCGCCACTTGCTACGAGCCCTCATGAACGTCCGCATGCCGGAGCAAGCAAGCGAGGAGTTTCTCGCAATCCAAGACGCCTATCTCAAGGAACGCCTGGCAGAGCGGGGTGTTACGCGTGTCTCGGCCCTCCCCTTCACCGAAGACGGCATGGCAGTGTGGCGCGGCGACATCACCACGCTTGACGCCGATGCCATCGTGAACGCGGCAAACAGCCAGATGCTCGGCTGCTTTGTCCCCAACCACCGCTGCATCGACAACGCCATCCACACCTACGCCGGCATCCAGCTGCGTCTTGCCTGCAAGCGTATCATGGACGAGCAGGGCCACGAAGAGCCAACCGGCGCGGCCAAGCTCACGCCCGGCTTCAATCTGCCTGCTGTGCACGTGCTCCAAACCGTGGGTCCAATCGTCCCCACAGGCATCCCCTCCGCGCACGACCGCGAGCTTCTTGCCAGCTGCTACCGCTCCTGCCTTGAGCTTGGCGCTGCACACGACCTGCGCAGCGTTGCTTTTTGTTGTATCTCGACCGGAGAGTTTCGCTATCCCAACCGCGAGGCGGCGCAGGTGGCGATCAACACGGTGCGAGCCTTTAAGAGCGAGCAACCCAACCATTCCCAGATGAAGGTGATCTTCAATGTCTTCAAGCCAGTGGACGAGCAAATCTATCGAGACCTCCTCGCAAGCCGCTGAGCAAATCGCCACATGGCTTGACCAGAGCGACGCCGTGCTCATAGGCGCCGGCGCCGGCCTCTCGGTGGCGTGCGGGCCGGAGTTCGCCTACACCGGCAAGCGCTTCGAGCGGCTCTACGGCGACTTTGCGCAGCGCTACGGCTTCTACGACGAGTACTCCGGCGGCTTCTATCCCTACGACTCGCAGGAGGAGTTCTGGGCCTGGTGGTCCCGCGTCATCTGGAACGAGCGCTACGCCGGAACGGTGGGGAACGCATACCTTGACCTGAGTCGCATTGTGAACGGCCGGGACTACTTTGTCCTCACCACCAACGTCGACCACCAGTTCCAGCGCGCCGGCTTCGACAAGAAGCGGCTCTTCTACACGCAGGGCGACTACGGGCTCTTCCAGTGTTCGGTCCCATGCCACCGCCGCACGTATGACAACTACGACGCCGTGCGCCAGATGGTCAATGCCGAGCAGGACCTTCGCATTCCCACCGAGCTGATCCCACGTTGCCCCATATGCGGTGAGCCCATGACCATGAACCTTAGGGTGGACGGCCGTTTTGTGGAGGATGACGGCTGGCACGCAGCCGCGCGCCGCTACGACGCCTTCGTGCGCGAGCACGCCCACGACAGGGTGCTCTACCTGGAGATTGGCGTTGGCGCAAATACCCCGGGCATCATCAAGTATCCCTTCTGGCGACAGGTTGCCGAGAACCGCAACGCGCGCTACGTGCAGCTCAACATGGGCGGTGTGATTGCGCCCGCGCGCATCGCCGAGAGGTCCGCGCTGTACGATGGAGACGCAGCAGAGGTGATTTCGAAGCTCGCATGAGACAAAGGAAGTTTCCCTTTGTCTCATAGAGAGGCGGCGTCATGCGCATAGCGTTGATTACCGGCGCATCGAGCGGACTGGGCCGCGAATACGCACGCTGGGCAAGCGACCACGGCGGCTACGACCAGATCTGGGCCGTGGCCCGCAGGCGCGAGCGCCTGGAGGAACTGGCGGCCGAGCTCTCGACGCCCGTGCGGCCAGTTCCTCTCGACCTTACAGACAAGGCCTCGATTACGCAGCTCAGGGGGTTTCTCGACGAGGCGGCGGCGCAGGACAAGGCGCGTGGCGAGAAGTTCTCCGTAGACCTTCTCGTCAACGCGGCCGGCCTGGGGAAGTTTGGCACCTACGCCGACATGACCTGCGAGGAGGTCGACACGATGGTCGACCTCAACTGCCGCGCGCTTGTCGACGTGACGCAGGTGGCGCTTGCGCACATGGAGCGTGGCGGGCGCATCATCCAGATTGCGTCCAGCGCGTCGTTCCAGCCGCTGCCCGGACTCAACGTGTACGCGGCAAGCAAGGCGTTTGTCCGCAGCTACACGCGGGCGCTCCGCTTTGAGCTGCGCGGCCGCGGCATCTTTGTGACGGCGGTGTGCCCGCTGTGGGTGAAGACCGAGTTCATCGACGTTGCACGCCAGACGGCCAACGGCCAGACGGTGTGCCATCCCTTCCCCGTGCTGGGCGCGCGGCGGGTGGTGCGCTGGTCGATGCTGGTAAACGCCGTAAACTACCCCATCGCCACATGCTGCGTGACGGGATTCCTCATGAGGATTGCCGACAAGATCGTTCCTGCGCCGGTCATCATGTGGATCTGGGAGGGCGTGCGACGGATATGAGCACGGGTGGAGACGCGCCAAACGACACCCGCCGTCGCCGGGGAGGATCTTTGCCGGAACCCAGGACCTGCCCCGATGTGTCAACGAACCCGAAAGGTTGGCCTCTGCGAGCCGGTGTACGATGACAGCCCACCACCCGAACAGCTCAGGAGACCCGGTGCGAGAAGCAACGAGAACAACCGCCAGGAAGGTCCTGTCGGCCGCCTGGCCGGTCATGCTCTCCTACGTGGCCGTGGGACTTCCCTGCGGCGTGCTGGCCGCCAAGGCCGGCATGACGCCGCTTATGAACTTTGTCCTCAGCCTCACGTTTCTCTCGGGCGGCGGTCAGTTCATGATGAGCAACCTGTGGCTGGCAGGAACCCCTTTGCTCTCGATCATCGCCTCGGTGGCGGCCATCTCTACGCGCTTTGCACTCTACTCGGCGTCGCTCGCGCCATACCTCAAGCGCTTTGGACGCAGGCAGTCCCTTGCCATCGCGTGCTGCTACACCGAGGAGGCGTACGGCATCACGCTCTCACGCCTTGCCTCGAGGGACGCGTGGACGGCGCACCACGCGCTTGGCCTCAACGTGTGCGTGCAGCTTACCTGGGCCGTGTCGTGCGCCGCCGGCGCCGCGCTTGGCTCTGTGGTCGACATCCCCACCGCCATCGCCGGCTTTGCGATGACCTCGCTCTTCATCTACCTGCTCTACGCTCAGCCCCACACCCGCGGCACCGTCTGCACCGCCTTGGGAGCAGCGGTCACGGTTGCGCTCTGCAAGTGGAACGGACTCGCCGGCGTGGCCGTGCCGCTCGCGGCGCTTGTGGGCGTGGCCGCAGGGATGACTTCGGAGCTTGCGCCGCGACGCGGCGGCGGTGACGGCAGCAATGGCGAGGAGTCCGCCGCATCTGCAGAGCCCGCAGGGTCCGCCCCGGGAGGTGGAGCCCAATGAGCACCTCTCAGTTCCTTGTGCTCTGGCTCTCCTCGTTCGCGTTCATTCTCGCATGCCGCGTGGTGCCCGTGGTTGCCCTGCGCGGCCGTCCCCTCTCGCCGCGCGTGGTTGAGGCGCTGGGCTACATCCCGCCAGCCGCCTTTGCGGCACTGGTCGCAAACGACCTGCTCTCCCCCACCATGTTCGACGCCGGGCTATGGGCGGGGCTCATGCCGCTGGTTGCGGCCGGTGTGGTGGTTCTTGTGGCGTGGCGCACGCACTCGATGCTATGGTGCTGCGTGGCGGGAGTCGCGGCATATGTACTACTCTCGCTGGTTTAGCGATGCCGGAACGCTGGAGGCGGGGCATGGTCGAGCAGAGCTTTGATGTCGGAGGCGAGAAGGTCACCCTCCGCGCGACGGAACCGGCCGCGGGTGGCGGCGCTCGCCTGGCCAACGTTCCCGTTGTCTACCTGCACGTATTTGAGGGTGACGGGGCAGACGTGTGGCAGCGCCTGGGCGAAGGCGGCAGGCCGGCAGGCCGTCCGGCGATGTCCCTCGTGGCAATAGCCCCAAAGAGCTGGGACAACGACCTCACCCCGTGGCCGGCCCCGCCGGTATTTCGCGGCGGCAGGGCATACGAGGGTGCCGCAGTGGCGCAGTTCGCGCTTCTCGGACGCGAAATCATGCCGCAGGCCGAGACGCTTCTCGCACAGCATGGCATGGCACCGTCCTTCTCGGCGCTTGCGGGCTACTCGCTGGCAGGGCTCTTTACCGCATGGGCGGCAACGCAGTGCAGCCTCTTCGAGCGCATTGCCAGCGTTTCCGGCTCGCTGTGGTATCCGGACTTTGTCAAATACGTCGCAGCTAACAGGCCCAGTCCTTGCGTACGGCGCGCGTACTTCTCGCTTGGGGACGCCGAGCCGCGCACGCGCAACCGCGTGATGCGGAGCGTGCTCGAGGACACGCAACAGGTGGCCAAGAGCTTCGAGCACGCGGGCGTCGCCACGCGCTTTGAGCTCAACCCCGGAAACCACTTTGTGGACGAGGACCTGCGCACCGCGCGGGGCATCCGCTGGCTGCTTGACGGCAGCGCGGACGCCGCCCCAACGGCCTAAGCTGCCCGAGCCGGCCGCGCGGTGGCCCCCACCTGCGCCGCATTGACCACGGCTGTCACGACGCTGGTGCCAATTGCGCCCGCCAGCTGCTGCAGCGTGTTGATCACTGCGATGCCGTCGGCCTTGATGGCTGCGGGCAGAAACGAGAGGGACTCGGTCATGGTGTTGCCCACCATGAGGCTCTGGCCAAAGGCAAAGCACACGTAGATGGCAATGGCCGGCGCCGTGGGCGGGCTCTGTGAAAGCGCGGCAAAGAGCACCGTGCCGAGAAGGGCGCAGGTGGCGCCCACCAGGATTGGCCTTCTCGGCCCAAAGCGGTCGAGGACCTGGCCCGAGAGCGGCGCCATGCAGGCCCCCACCACGCAGCCGGGCAGCAGAATCGAGCCGGCCTCGGTCTCGCCGGTACCCATCACGAGCTGCGAGTAGTTGGGGATAAGAAACGAGAGTCCAAGCACAACAAACTGCAGGCAGACAAGAGCGACCACGCCCATCACAAAGCGGCGCTGAGAGAAGACGGCAAGGGAGATGAGCGGGTGGTCTGCTCGCCCTTCTCGGCGCACAAACAGGACGAGAAACACCACGAAAGCTGCAAGCAGGCAGAGCTCGGCGGGGCTAGTCCAGCCAAGGCTTGAGCCAAGGTCAACGGCAAAGACCAGCGTGGTAAAGGACGCGGCAATGGCAAGCCAGCCGGGAACGTCAAAGGGGTCGCGCGAGACCTCGTGGCTCTGGCGGATGGAGAACACGCCCAGGAGGAAGGCCACGCCCAGTACGGGCAGGAGCGCCGCGAAGATCATGCGCCATCCGTAGTTCTCCGCAAGCCAACCGCCCACGGAGGGACCAACGGCCGGTGCCATGGCTGTGACCAGCGTGCCAATGCCCATCATGACGCCCATGTTCTTCTTGGGCGCCTGCTCGGTGATGATGTTGAACATGAGGGGAAGCGCGATACCGGTGCCCACGCCCTCGAGGATGCGTCCGCACAAAAGCATGGGGAACGAGACCGCGGTGAAGCCGCACACTATGCCGGCAATGTAGAAGACCATGGCGGCAATGAACACGCTGCGAGTGCGGAAGCGTTTGTTGAGATAGGACGACGTGGGGACAACGGTGGCAAGAACCAGCAGGTAGGACGTGGTCATCCACTGGACGGTCGAGGTGGTGATGTTGAACTCGGCCATGAGCGAAGGGAACGTGACGTTCATGGCGGTCTCGACGGTCACGCCTGAGAACGACATGATGCCGGCGGCGATGACCGACAGGACGAGACGAGCGTCGAGCATGCGCTCGAAGCTGCTTGCGGTGGTGCTTTCTTTCATGGGGCGACTCCCGGGATTGGCTAGTCCAGGAGGAAATGTCTCTGGTTCCGCTCGGGACAGTGGGAACTATAGCCAATGCACGGGAGTCGCGCTTTCAGTTTCGCGCGGGGTGGCAGCGGCGCTAGGCCGGGCGCGCGGACGGGTCGGGCAGCTCACACACGTCCTCGAAGTGCGTAATGCCTGCGTAGGGGGCTAGGCGCGCATCTGTCATAAGGGCGCGGGCGGTGTCGGCGTCATCCCAGTAGTGCATGGGGAAGAGCGCGCGAGCGCCAACCACGTCCATAAAGGCTGCAATTCCGGCCGCTGGGTCTTTGAGGCGCGGGTCGAGCGGAACAAAGGCAAGGTCCACCGGACCGGAGGCAATGCGCGAGAGCTCCGTTCGGAAGAACTTCTCGGATGCGGCGTTTTGGTCGGCCGGACGGCGCCACTGCCAGGAGTTGAGGTCACCCGAGAAGTAGATCGAGGTTTCGCCAGCACGGACGAGAAACGCCACGCCCTCGTCGTTGGACTCGAGGGTCTGGATGGAGAGCGTGGTGGGGGCAGCTCCCGGTGCGGCGGGCAGCCGCAGCTCGTAGGACGCGTGCGGCTCGACTGCGGTCACGCGGGCGTCTGCCGGCGCGTCTGCTGCGACGTCTTTGTCCAGCACGTAGCATGCGTTGGAGAACTGCTCGCGCAGCGGCCAGATGCAGCGACCGTAGTGGTCGTAATGCTCGTGCGAGACGAACACCACCAGCGGGAGGTCACGGCGGAGCTGGGGGAGCTCGCCCTTATACCAGTCGAAGAGCAGGGTACAAGCGGGTAGTTCCACGGCAAAACCGCTGTGGTAGATGTGCGTGACGCGCATTGAATCCCTCCTTACGAGCGTGCTACTCGGCCCAGAAGACGCGGCCGTCCTTGCGTGCTGGCTGGGCCTTCTCGGCGTCCGGATAGCCAATCACCACGTGGCCAATGCCCTCGTAATCGCCCTGCACGCCCAGGCTTGCCAGCAGCTCCTTGTAGCGGGGCTCCTCGAACTCCTCCTTGGCGCGATGGATCCAGTGGCCGCCCAGGCCAAGCGAATGCGCCGCAAGCAGCATGTTCTCGATGGTCGCCGAGCCGTCGTACACGCGCGTGGGGGCCGAGGCACTGGCGAGAACCACCAGGACGACGGGGGCGCCGTAGAACGGGTCCATGCTCTCGGGTGCGCCCATGATGCGGCGGTTCTCCTCAGCCAGCTCGTCGCGGAGCTTGCGGTTGGTCACGGCCACAATGATGGGAGACTGCTTGTTCATGCCGGAGGGCGCCCAAAGGCCGGCCTCGATGACGCGCTCGACCAGCTCGCGCGCCACGGGGACCTGCTTGAACCTAGGGGTGCTGCGACGCTCGCGGATGCACTTCTCGACCTCGTTCATGGCTCCTCCAATGCGGTTGGGAAAAGGCGCGGCCAGCCCTCGCGCAGCCTCGCTGCCCATGTTCTTCCCAAATCAGCGCCAGAAGTACCGTGGCGATGTTGGCAAACGGCGCCAAGAGGCCGCGACGCGATTCCTTCTCGCGCGCGACCCTGCAGAAAACGAGCCCTCCGGTGCCACCCCAAATCCCGACGCCGACACGACCCGGGTAGCCGTCGGTGCCCCTCCGGAGAGAATAGCTCCCTTTCTTAAACGGCATCCACGTTTGCCCAGTTGGCGGCAATCGAGCCGCCCGACACTCGGGGGTACCTCGAAAACCGCATCCCAGCCGTCAATAGCTGCCAACGCAGCCTGCAGAACTGCCGGGCCAACCCCTATGCAGCCACCTGCTGGGCGAGAAGCACCGCGCCCATACCCAGACCGGCGCTCAGCATCACGTACGCAACGGCCACCAGAGGCTCGCCGCGCTGCACCAAGCCAACGCTTTCCAGCGCAAACGTCGAGAACGTGGTAAATCCACCACACACACCCACCTTGAGGAAGAGAACAAGGCGCGAGTCAAGTTCGTGACCTGCGGCAACGGCGGCAACGATAAGCCCAATTACAAACGCGCCCACAATGTTGGTCACAAGTGTGGCTAGCGGGAATCCGGCATCGCCCACGCTCTTGAACGGGGCAACCGAGATGAGATAGCGTGCGAGAGACCCAAGGGCTCCCCCGGCGCAGACGGCAAGGCAATCGAGCAGCGCAGGCATGGTCGCGACCCTTCAGATAAGACGGGCGGCGAACCGCCCAACACAGAAGCCATCAGCACCATGCGGTTCGGCGAGCGCACCCGCCGGGGAGGCCTCATTCCCCAGCGGGCAGCGTAGCACAGCCGGCGACCGCCTACCCGCGTGGCCACTCGTTCGCACGGCTTTCGCACCCCGACCCACCCGAGCCCCGCGTTACCAAGCGTTTACATAACGACTCTTGCGGCGCGCGGCAAATCGGGCGTATAGTTCCCGACAACAAGCACAAGCCGCCCACGCGGCAGGAACTCACGAGAGGAGCGCCAGAGATGAACCGCATCGCCACTAACGTCGCACGTATGTCCATGAACTGGTGGTGGCGCGATTCGCAAGCGGTCGGTCGATCGTGAGTCTCTCGCGCCATAATTTCGCGAATTAAGAGGGCTCCCGGTTTGACCGGGGGCCCTCTTTCTTGTGCAAGCACACCTTCCAAGCCATCCCAAACCACACCAGCGTCACCCAAGCAGAAAGGAACCAACCATGTCAGAGAACACCAACACCCAGCAGGCCCGCACCGTCACCTCCAAGGACCACGGCAAGCTCGACGTTCGCGCCCTGGTGCTTCTCGCCGTGCTTCTCGCCGCCGGCTTCATCCTCAACTTCACCGTGGGGAAGGCAATCTCCAGCATCTCCGGCGGCATGATTAGCCCCGAGTTCATCATCTCGGCGTTCTGCCTTACCATCCTGGTCATTCGCCCCAACGTCCCGCAGGCGCTGGTCATTGGCCTCATCTCCGCGGCCGTGATTCAGATCACCACCACCTCGCCCTTTGTCGACTTTGCCGCCGAGGGTGTGGCCGCCATGCTCATGGCGATCATCGTGAGCGCCGGCATGCGCGGCGGCGCCAAGAAGGTCATCCCCGCCATCGGCACCTTCGCCACCACCGTTGTCTCCGGCGTCATCTTCATGATCATCCGCATCGCAATGGTTGGCGCCGCCCAAGAGCTCGCCGCCGCCATGCTCCCCGTTGTCTTCGCGACCGCCATCTTCAACGCCATTCTCGTCCAGGCGCTCTACATCCCCGTGTGCAAGGCCCTCAAGGTCAACGACTAACCGCCCGTCCGCAACCGTAGCCCTCACCAGCAGCGCAATCGAAAGGAACCCACCATGTCCGAGCAGAACGCATCCCAGGCGCGCACCGTCAACACCACCGAGCGCTCCGGCAAGGCCGACGTCTCCTCCCTCGTCCTTCTCGCCGTGCTTCTCGCCGCAGGCTTCATCCTCAACATGACCGTGGGCAATGCCCTTGCGATCGTGGGCATCAAGCCGCAGTTCATCATTGCCTCCTACGCGCTGGCGATCCTGCTCTCCAACGCCGGCTTTGGCCAGGCGGCCATCTTTGGCCTGGTCTCCGCCGCCGTCATCCAGCTCACCACTTCCATCCCCGGCCTCAACTTTGCAACCGAGCTCGTCGCCGCGCTGGTGATGGCAGCCCTTATCCGCCGTCCCCTCAAGGTTGGCGGACGTGACGTCACCCCGCTCGTTGCGACCTTTGCGACCACACTCGTCTCCGGCGCGCTCTTCGCCGTGGCCGGCACGCTCATCATGGGCGCGGCCCTTGGCACCGTGGTCGTGAAAATCCCACTCGTCCTGGGCACCGCAGTCTTCAACGCAGTCGTGGTCCAGGCCCTCTACTTCCCCCTCAAGAAGGTCCTCAAGAAGTAAGTTCGACTACGATAGTGAACCGCACGTGAGACAAAGGGACAGTCCCTTTGTCTCACGCATAAGGCGGGGATTCACCTTGCCTCCACTCCAGCATTGACATGAGACAAAGGGACTGTCCCCCTGTCTCACGAAAGGCTCTTATGACCGCACGGGAAGAAAAGCCAATCATCGAGATGAGCCATGTCACGTTCTCCTACGACGCGCCCGCCGAGGGTGCCGCCGAGAACAGCGAGGACGCCGCGCTGCGCGACGTGTCGCTGAGCATTGGCGAGGGCGAGTTCGTGGGCGTGATTGGCCCCTCGGGCGCCGGAAAGTCCACGCTTGCGTCCGTAATGTCGGGCGCCATCCCCCACCACTACCGCGGCGCGCTCTACGGCGCCACGCTGGTGGACGGGCACGACACCTGCGACGTGACGCTCACCGACATCTCGCAGGTGGTTGGCAGCGTCCTGCAGGACATCGACACCCAGATGGTGGCGTCGGTAGTCGAGGACGAGATGCTCTTTGGCCTGGAGAACTTTGGCGTCCCCCACGACCAGATCGAGGGGCGCATCGCCCAGACGCTTGAGACTGTGGGCATCTCCAACCTGCGCGAACGCGAGATAGCCACGCTCTCGGGCGGTCAGAAGCAGAAGGTGGCCATTGCCGCCATTCTCGCCATGCGCCCGCGCGTCCTGGTGCTCGACGAGCCCACAGCCGCGCTCGACCCCGCGTCATCGACCCTCGTCTTCGACACGCTGCGTAAGGTGCGCGAGGAGGGCGTCACCGTGGTGGTCATCGAGCAGAAGGTGGCGCTGCTCTCGGAGTACTGCGACCGCATCCTGGTGATGAGCAAGGGTTCGCTGGTGCTTGACGGCACACCGCGCGAGGTCTTCTCGCACGGCGACGAGCTGCGGCGCATTGGCGTCGACAGCCCGCGCGTGGCGCGCGTGTACAACTCGCTTGCAAAGGACGGCCTGGTTTCGGGGGCGCCGTGCCTCACCGTGCCCGAGGCGGCGGAGGTCATAACAGGCCTGGTGCAGCCCGCGTCCAAGGCGAGCTGCCACGTAGCGAGCGCCGAGGAGGGGGCACGCGAGGCGGGCTTTCGCGCAGGCTCCAAGCACGTGGCCGCGCCGCGTCCGCACGCCGAGGGCGCCCAGCCCGTGGTGAGCCTTGAGGACGTGAGCTTTGCGTATCCAGGCGGGACGGCTTCCGTGGACCACCTGGACATGCGGGTGTATCCCGGCGAGGTCGTGGGCATCGTGGGCCAGAACGGCGCCGGCAAGACCACGCTCACCAAGCTACTCAACGGCCTGCTGCGACCGGCGTCGGGCACCGTGCTGATGGCCGGCCTCGATACGCACGAGGTTCCCACCAGCGCGATTGCCGCGCACTGCGCGACCCTCTTCCAGAACCCGGACTACCAGCTGTGCAAGGACACCGTTCTTGAAGAGGTCGCATTTGGCCTCACGTTGCAGGCCGTGGACGAGAAGGACGCGCACGAGCGTGCCGGTGCGGTGATTGAGCGCTTTGGGCTGTCTGCGGACGAGGCACCCTTCTCACTCTCGCGCGGCCAGCGGCAGATGGTGGCACTGGCGTCCGTGGTGGTGATGGAGCCGGAGGTGGTGCTTCTCGACGAGCCCACGAGCGGTCTTGACTACCGCGAGTGCATGACCGTGATGGACACGGTGAGCGAGATGGCCGAGCGCGGCTGCGCCGTGATCATGGTCTGCCACGACATGGAGGTCGTCTCGGACTTTGCCGAGAGGATCGTGGTCATGGCAAACGGGCGCATCCTCGACCGCGGCGGCACGCTCGAGATGTTCTCCAACGCAAAGCTCATGCGGGAGGCAAGCGTGAGGGCGCCGCAGGTCATCGAGCTGTCCGGGGTTCTCGCACGCGATCTTTCACCTGAGTTTGCCGGTATCAGCCAGGTCTCTGGCATAGTCGACCTCACCGAGGAGATGGTTCGCCGTGGTTAACGTGATTGACTACGTGCCGGGAGACACCCTGCTGCACCGGCTGAACCCCGTGACCAAGCTGGGCATTGCCGCGGCAATCATCATTGCGATTTTCCTGGCCAACACCTACCCCATGCTGCTGGGGCTTCTCGTCCTCACCTTTGCACTGGGTGCCTACGCGCACACCACGTCCAAGCTGGTCTCGCTGCTCAAGCTGCTTGTGCCGCTGGCGGTGGTGATGCTGCTGCTTCAGACGGCGTTTGTGCGCGGCGGCGCGCCCGTGTTTGCATGGATGACCACGGAGGGCCTGGTCACGGGTAGCAAGGCGTGCCTGCGCCTTTTGGGCGTGGCGCTGCCGCTCATCCTCATGCTGAGCGTGACCAAGCTCAACGACCTGGCAAACGCCTGCGTCGAGGTGCTTCACATCCCGTATCGCTACGCCTTCACGTTCACCACGGCGCTGCGATTTGTGCCCGTGTTTAGCCAGGAGATGAACGCGATCATGGAGGCGCAGACCGCGCGTGGCGTTGAGTACGACACCAAGAACCCCATCCGCAAGCTGCAGCTCATGCTGCCGCTGTGCGTGCCACTGCTGGTGAGCTCGGTGGGAAAGACCGACGCCACGGCGCTTGCCGCCGAGCAGCGCGGCTTCTACCTGCGCACGCGCGAGAGCAGCTACAAGCGCTACCCCATGGCGGGTCGCGACGTGGTGGTGCTGGTTGCATGCGCCGCGCTGGTAGTTGCCGGCGCGCTGCTGTAGTGGGGCGCAGGGCGGCGGCAGGCACGTTATTGCAGCTACATCAACCCCCTCGGGCGCTTCCATCTCGCCCGAGGGGGTTTCTGCACCAATGAAAGGAACTGCCGAGAGGCCCTAGAGCTTCTCGTCTAGGCCGTGGAGCATGTCGGCAGACTTCCTCAGCGCCTCAAGCTCGTCCGGGAGAAGGTCGATCTCCACGATCTCTTTGGCACCGGTGCTGTCGACAATGGTTGGCACCGAGATGAACGTGTCGTGGATGCCGTACTGCCCGTCGAGGTACACCGAGACGGGCATGATGCGGTTCACATCGAAGAGTATCGACTTGGCGATTGACGCGGCACTCGACGCAATGCCGTAGCAGGTGTTTCCCTTGCGGCTAAAGATGTCCCAGCCGGCCTGCACCGTGCGCTTGCGCAGCTCGTCGCGGGTGACACCGCGCGTACGCGAGGCGTTGTCGCGCAGGACGTCGTCCACGCGCTTACCACCGATGGTCGCGCTGTTCCACGAGACGATCTCCGAATCACCGTGCTCGCCCAGCACGTAGGCCTCGACGCTGTTGGACGCTAGATCGTACATGTCGGACAGCGCGCGGCACAGTCGCGCGGAGTCAAGGAGGGTACCGGAGCCTATCACGCGCTCATGCGGCAGGCCAGAGACTTTCCAGGTGTAGTAGCTCATCACGTCAACGGGGTTCGATACCACCAGGAAGATGCCGTCAAAGCCCGACGCCATGACCTGCTCGACCACCGAGCGCACCACACCCAGACTGGGCTTGAGCATCTCGAGTCGGTCGTTGGAGTCCTTGGGCATGGGTGCCGCCGCTGTGATGATGACAATGTCTGCGTCTGAGCATTCGCTGTAGTCGCCGGCGTGCACGTTGACGTTGCGGTTCATGAAGAAGACCGAGTCGCGCATGTCGAGCGCCTCACCCACCGCATGCTCGTGGTTTACGTCGATGAGGCACACGTCACCGCAAAGCCCCTGGTTGATGATGCTGAACGCGGTAGTGGACCCCACCTTGCCAGCGCCTACGATAACGACTTTGGTGTCCTTGAAGCTCATGTGGTTCCCCTTTCTGGTTCGCGGACGCTTGGGCTGCCGGGCAATGCCAAGGGCCAGCGCCACGCGACGAGCCTAGCCCCACGAGCAGGCGCACTCAAGACCGCTTACGATTCCTTGCAGCATGAGCGCAACCGGCATGCTGGGAGTTGCCTTGGCCAGATGGCATGCCTGCTCGGGCGAGTTGGGAACGTGCACAAAGCCGGCACGCGCCGTAGACTGGGATGCCGCGAGCGCATCAAGCACCGAGAAGAGCACCGCATTGCAAACGTAGGTCCCCGCGGAGTACGAGACTGCAGCTGGGACGCCAGCATCAATCATTGCCTGTGCCATTGCGCGAACGGGCAGCGTCGAGAAGCGTGCGTCCGGCGCGTCCGCCAGGAGGCGCGTTGCCTGGGGCTGCTCGCCGTCGTTGTCTGGGATGCGCGCATCTGCGTAGTTGATGCCGACAAACTCCGGCGTCACCTTGGCACGGCCGCCCGCCTGTCCCACGCAGAGCACAATGGAGGGGTTCTCGCGTTGAATGGCTTCAAGAACCGCCGCGGGCCCGCGACGAAAGGATACGGGAATGCACTCGCGCACCACCGCATGGCCGGCGATGACCCGCGGGAGCGCATTTACTACCTCCCACGAAGGGTTGGTTTTCTCGCCGCCAAAGGGCTCGAAACCCGTGACCAGGATCTTCTCCATGCGTGCCACCTCCCGTGGACAAAGAGCCACGCTTACCCAGAAGACGGGTGCCCGGCAGTACTCTAGCGGTCGAAGGTAAACGTGATGCCGATAAACGGCTGCCGGCCGCCGCGTTTCTTGGCTGCCCTGCGGCGGTTCTCCTCTTCTTGCTCACGGTCCTCCTCGTCACACATGCGCTTGAATTCCTCGAAGCTAAGCTCTCCACTACGGTACTGCTCAAGTGCGTCATCCAGCTCATCATGCATGTAGCTTGCCATAGCGGCCTCCTGACCTGGAACCAACGTACCAAAGCCGTTGCTTTGGATTGAACCGAATATACCCGACGGACGCGACAATAATTAGGGGTTCAGGATTGGACGCCGAGAGGCTCGCGCACGTATTGCAGACGTCATTGGGAGAATGCCGCGGATTCCGAACGGTTAGGACTTTTCCGAACGGTTAGGGTGCCTTAAACGGCGAGGACGCGCGGCATCCCCGGACATGCCGCGGATTCCGAACGGTTAGGCCGTCTTAAACGTTCGGTTTTTTCCTAAACGTCGAATTGCGGCGGCAAGCGGGCGGTGATGCGCCAAGGCGCTGGCCAGCGCGCAAAACTGCCTCCCACGCGAATTACCTGCGTCTCCCCCACCTCACCATAAAGTTAGGCTATTCTTACACGCTGCTAATTACGCTTTGGCAGCCGCCGCACCGCGCACCGCCGCCGCACCGCGCACCGCCGCCGCACCGCGCACCGCTGCCGCACCGCGCACCACCGTGCCCAACGCCAACCGCGGGCAACCGTCCGCAGGAGGAGGAACACTATGATGGACAAGGGGCCCCTGGCACTCGTACCAGGGGCAATGCGACACGTGCTCGCTACCGTGGGCTGGCAGTAGCTCGACCTCGTGGGCAACGTGCTTCTCAGCTGGGAGATCTGCCGCGTCGTTGGCGCGCTCCTTCTCGGCACCGCGCCCAGCATCCTAGAGGCCGCGCTCGCCCTGGCCGCGGCCCTCGTCGCACGCCTGGCGTCCACGCGGCTCTCGGCCCGCGAGTCCTTCGCCGCGCCGCAGGACGTGAAGGGCGCGCTGCGTCGTCGCATATACGAGAAGCTCCTGCGCCTTGGCACCGGGTACGCGCAGGACGTCTCCACCGCCGAGGTCGTGCAGCTCTCCGTCGAGGGCTGCGAGCAGCTCGCGACGTACTTCGGCCAGTACCTGCCGCAGCTCTTCTACTCGGTGCTCGCACCGGTCACGCTCTTCTGCGTGGTGGCACCGGCGTGCCTTCCCGCCGCGGTGGGGCTTCTCGTCTGCGTCCCGCTCATTTCGCTGGTCATCGTGGCCGTCCAGAAGGTGGCCAAGCGCATCCTCTCGCGCTACTGGGACCAGTACGCTACGCTGAGCGACTCGTTCCTCGAGAACCTCCAGGGCCTCACCACGCTCAAGATCTACCAGGCCGACGCCGAGCGCCACCACCGCATGAACCAGGAGGCCGAGCACTTCCGCGTGGTCACCATGAAGGTCCTCTCGATGCAGCTCAACTCAATCATCGTGATGGACGTCGTGGCGCTGGGAGGCGCTGCGGCGGGCATCTCGGTGGCGCTCTGGCAACTTGCGGCAGGCTCTATCGCTCCCACGGTGGCGCTCTTTGTGGCGCTCGTCTCAGCCGACTTCTTCCTCCCCATGCGCCAGCTTGGCTCCTACTTCCACGTTGCCATGAACGGCATGGCGGCAAGCGAGAAGATCTTCCGCCTGCTGGACCTCGAGGAGCCGCCCGCGCGCACCCTTACGCCCGCACCCGCCGACGCGCTCTCCATGCGCGACGTGGACTTCTCCTACGACGGCAACCGCAAGGTCCTCTCGAACCTGACGCCTGAGGTGTCACCGCAGGGCATGACGGCTGTGGTGGGCGTCTCGGGCTCGGGCAAGTCCACCGTGGCGTCGCTTCTCTGCGGGCACGAGCGCGGCTGGACAGGTGACGTGCTGGTGGGCGAGACAAGCGTGGACCAAGTGGACCCGGCAGCCCTCTCGCGCCACGTAACCATGGCCGCCGCGGGTGCTCACGTGTTCTCCGTCACCGTGCGCGAGAACCTCCTTATGGCACGACCCGAGGCAACGGATAACCAGCTGTGGGCGGCGCTCAAGACGGTCCGCCTTGACGGCTTTGTGCACGAACGCGGTGGCCTGGACATGGCAATCGAGCAGGACGCGGCAAACCTCTCTGACGGCCAGCGTCAGCGTCTGGCGCTTGCGCGGGCGCTTCTCCACGACACGCCGGCCTACGTCTTTGACGAGGCAACAAGCAACATCGACGCCGAGAGCGAGGAGCAGGTCATGACGGCCGTCCGTGAGCTCTCGCGCGAGCGTGCGGTGCTCGTGATCTCTCACCGCCTGGCAAACGTGGTTGACGCGGCGCGCATCATGTG
The DNA here is from genome assembly GCF_024741235.1 of Tractidigestivibacter montrealensis. Lineage (GTDB taxonomy): Bacteria > Actinomycetota > Coriobacteriia > Coriobacteriales > Atopobiaceae > Tractidigestivibacter > Tractidigestivibacter montrealensis. Next base: position 192,611 of record NZ_JANSKA010000003.1, read on the forward strand.
GAGGATGCTGGGCTTTGCGAAGCCCCTGGCAGGCGTCATGGTTGTCTCGGTGGCCTGTGGCGTCGTGGGCTTCTGCTGCACGACGGGCATTCCGGTGCTGGCGGCGGAGGAGGTCCTCGCGCTGGCGGGCTCAGGCTCGCTTACCTGGCCGCTTGCCACCGTGTGCTGGGCCCTCGCGGCCATGGCACTGGCGCGCGGTGTGCTTCACTACATCGAGCAGCGCTGCAACCACTACATTGCGTTCCGCCTGCTGACGCACATCCGAGACCTGGTCTTTGGCGCGCTGAGGAAGCTGGCGCCCGCCAAGCTCGCTGGCCGAGACCGCGGCAGCCTTGTCTCCACGGTCACAAGCGACGTCGAGCTCCTTGAGGTCTTCTTTGCGCACACCATCTCGCCCGTCTGCATCGCCACGCTGATGGCGATTGTGGGTGCAGCGTTCCTCTGGCAGCTCGTGCCGGCATTTGCGCTGGTAGCACTTGTTGCCTGGGTGCTGGTGGGCATCACGGTGCCGCTTTCCGTCTCACGCGGGTCGGGCGACGCCAGACGCCGGCAGCGCGACCTTGCGGGGTCGCTTTCCGGCTACGTGCTGGATGGCCTGCGCGGCCTTGGCGAAGTGCTGCAGTTTGGCGCCGGCGCCGCTCGCCTTGACGGTCTTGACGCCCGCTCGCGCGAGCTGGTGGAGGCGGAGCGAGAGGTGCGCCAGGCAGGTGCCCGCGGATCCTCTGCCGTGAGCGCCGTGATCCTTCTCGCAACTATTGCCGAGCTCGCGCTTGGAGCGCAGCTTGTGTCTGCGGGCGACGCAACGCCCGAGGCCACCGTGCTGGCAACGGTCTTTGTGCTCTCGAGCTTTGGCCCGTTCGCAGCGCTTGCCAACCTGGGTGCAACGCTCCAGGGCACGCTTGCCTCCGGTGCGCGCGTGCTGGAGATCCTGTACGAGAAACCCCAGGTGGATGAGGTCGAGAACGGCGTCGTCGTGACCTTCTCGGACGCCTCCGCCGAGCACGTGGACTTCTCGTACGGGGCCGAGAAGGTCCTCTCGGACGTCTCCGTGCGCATCCCCGCGGGACGCATCGTGGGCATCTCCGGCCGCAGCGGACCTGGCAAGTCGACCCTGGCGCGTCTGCTCATGCGCTTCTGGGACGTTGACCAGGGCCGCATTGCCCTCTCGGGTACGGATGTCCGCGAGATTCGCACTGCGTCGCTGCGCGATGCGGGGGCGCTGGTCGAGCAGGACACCTCGCTCTTCCACGACTCCATCCGCGACAACCTTCTCATCGCCAAGCCCACGGCCACGCAGGCTGAGCTCGAGGAGGCTTGCCGCAAGGCATCGATACGCGACTTCATCGAGGGCCTGCCCGAGGGCTACGAGACCATGGTGGGCGAGCTTGGCGGGACGCTCTCCTCGGGCGAGCGACAGCGTCTGGGGCTGGCCCGCGCGTTTCTCCACGACGCACCGTTCCTGCTCCTGGACGAGCCCACGAGCAACCTCGACTCGCTCAACGAGGGCCAGGTGCTGCGCTCGCTCGACGAGGAGCGCGGGCGGCGGGCGGCGCTTCTCGTCTCGCACCGCGCCTCCACGATGACGGTTGCCGACGAGGTGCACTCGATGGACTCGGGCCGCGTGAGCTAGCGGCGGCAGGCGGCGGCCCCCTGGCGGCAGCGAGCGCCGGACCCTGGCGGAGGAGAGCTTGAGGTGCTCTCGCAGCCAGGGCCCGGCGCAACTGTAAACAGCCGCGATTTGGCCGTCCGGCATTGGTGATGCCGTTGTTTTTTTTGGACGCACGGCCCTGTTCGTCTCGCGTACCATTAGGCCATCGAGCAAGCTTGCGCACCGCTCGATTGGACATCCACTTTCTAGAGAAAGGCGAAGGCGCACTTATGGCATGGCTGTCATCACAACGCACCCGAAACCAACTATGCGCAGGTGGTTGGCCATGCTAGTCAAGGTTCCCCTCGAACTTGACGAGTGCCTGCAGCCACAATGGGATCGTACGCGGCTGGCATTTGTCTGCGCCCCGCTCGGCTTTGGCAAGTCCGAGTTTGCACACCGCATGCTCCAGGATCTTGACGTGCTCAAGATCGATGCCGCCACTGCCGACGTTGCTCGGGCGGTGACCGTCCAAGATGCCGAGAAGCACGATGCCGTTCTTGTCGACAACATCCACGACTCTGTCACCAACAAGCAGGGATTCGCACTGGCAGCCGTTGCCTCTCGCTGCACCAGCACGCGCTTTGTCTTCCTTTCCCGCGCACCCATGCCCGGCTGGCTCACCCCCTTCTTCGCCAACGGAGAGCTGCTCATCGTTACCGCAGAGGACCTCTTATTCACCGACGCGGACATCGCCCACCTACTTATCGCAAATGGGATTCTCTCCACACCCGAGCTTGTGGAGCGCATCGCGACCGCGTCCGAGCGCTATCCCATGGCGGTGGCCGCGGCTGTTGTTCACATCCTGCGCGACGGTGACTCAACTTGGGAAGTAAGCCTCCGCAACGAGGTCATGGCCTACTTCGAGAGCGAGTTTGAGCGCCGCTTTGACGAGAAGACCCAGGACGTCCTGCTTCTGGTTCCCCTCTTCGACACCATTGACGACGACCTTATCGTCAATGCGCTTGGGGAGGAGGAAGGGGCACGCCTACTGAACGCCCTCCATCACGCGACGAGCTTCATCACTCGTGAAGCAAACACGTGGAAGGTCAACGAGGGAATGCTCGACTTCTGCAAGTGGGAGCGTGCTCGTAGGTGCGATAACGTTGCTTCCATCGATATTGTCAACCGAGTCATTGGCTATTACGAATCCCGGGGAAACTTCAAGAGCGCACTTGAGCTTTGCTCACGGCTCAAGGACCACAGCCGCATGCTCGTTATCCTCGACGAGCACGCACGCCTCAACCCGGGAAGCGGCAGCTACTACGAGCTTGAGCACTACTACCACGAGCTGCCAGAGGATGTTGTTCTCTCTTCTCCGCGCCTCATGCGCATCATGTCCATGCTGGAGTCCATGGCCATGAGCATCGCAAAATCGGAGGGCTGGTACGACGCACTCGAAAACTACGCAAAGGCGCCTGAGCGCACGGCCGAGGAGCGTCGCCTTGCCCAGTCCTACCTGGCTTATCTTGACATTTCGCTTCCCCATAGGCAGCCGGCAAGCATCGTTGCTTCCGTTTCCGCGCTGGCAAAGATGCGCGGGGGCGACAACCCCGAGCTTATGCCCTCTGTTACAAGCGGCCTGCCAAGCGTTCTCAACGGCGGACGCGACCTGAGCCCTTGGGTCCCTTCCGACGATATGACCGCCCGTGCGATAAGCAAGGTTGCAAGCAAGGCGCTGGGGCGCATGGGCGTGGGCATTGCAGAGATCGGGCTGTGCGAGAGCAAGTTCGAGAAGGGCGAGGACGTAACGATCTACCTCGCACGGGTTAACGCCATGCTCCCCAGGATACAGCGTGCCGGGACCCCTTCGCTCGAGTTCGCCGCCGTGGGAATCCAGTGCCGCTGCCTCATCGATCAGGGAGACGCGCGCCAGGCGCTCTCTCTTCTCGGTGCGCTTCGCCGCCGGTTCTCGCGGGACGATAGCCCAGAGACAAGGCGTATCCTCATGAACCTCGAAGCGCTGCGCTGTCGTGCGTGGATGCGGCTGGGCGAGTGGGAACGCGTCCACACCTGGCTGGAGGAAAACGCGCCGGACCTCTCGGAGCGGCTCTTCTACATGGATCGATACGTCTATATCACCGTTTGCCAGGCATACGCAGCGGAGGGGCGCTTTTCGGAGGCCCGCATGCTCATGGCGGCGCTCACCGAATACATCACGCTGTGCGACAGGGTCATCGACGCCATTCACTTTGACATTCTGGCGTCGATTGCGGCGTGGCGCCTTGGCGAGAAGGACTGGGGTCGGTGGCTTTCGCATGCGCTGGCAGCGGCGCGCTGCTACGGATACGTGCGCACGATCACGCAGTACGGTGGCGCGGTGCTGCCGCTCCTGCTGGAGTTCTCCGAGCGCGACGATATTAGCGACGCCGAGAAGGAGCAGCTTGCGCGGCTGATTAAGGGGGCGCGTGCGCAGGCGTCGTTCTATCCGCAGCTCCTTGCTGGCGCAGTTGACCCCTCCGAGCTGCCCTCCATTCAACTCACCGAGACCGAACGACAGGTCCTACGCCTCATCTGCCAGAACAGGACCAACGCCGAGATTGGCGAGCTTCTCGGCGTGAGGCTGTCCACGGTGAAGACCCACGTGTGTCATATCCTTGCCAAGCTGGGCGTAAGCCGCCGCGCACAGGCAGCGAGCGAGGCTCAGCGGTTGCGGCTGGTGTAGGAGCGCGAGGGCGGACGCGGGGTGGCGGTGACGGCGCCGGGTGCTGGAGCGGGCGCGGGGGCGCCGGACGCGGGGGCGCCGGGTTTCTCGCCGTCACGCAAACGCGTAGCTGGTCATCGATATAGAGCCGAGGTTGCGAACGTCATTGAAGACCTCGGGCTTCTCGCCCTCGGAGGCGCCAAGGACCGTAAGCAGCGGCAGGTAGTGGTCGGGCGTGGGCACGGCGTAGGACGCATGCGGTAGTCGCTCGTAGGCGATGGCCTTCTCGTCATCGCGCGCCTCTACCGCGGCGCGCACCGCGGCGTCAAACTCGATGCAGGCAGGCGTGCCCGCAGGGTTATCCCAGTCGGCCTCGCGCAGGTTGTGCACAACGTTGCCACTTCCCAGCAAGCACCACGAACCCCTCGTCGCGCAGAGGTGCAAGGCGACGCCCCAGGTCATAGGCGTAGCGGGCGTCTGCCAGGCCGTTCACCGAGAGCTCCACCACAGGCACGTTGGCCTTGGGGAGCATATGGTGGAGCGGAGTCCAAACGCCGTGGTCGATGCCTCAGGTGTCGTCCACTTCCACGTCGCTGCCCAAGAGCTGCCTCACACGAGCGGTGAGCTCGGCGCTGCCGGCAGGGCGATACTTGATCGCGTAGAGCTCCGGTGGGAAACTGTACATGTCGTTCACCTGACGCGGCGTGGGGTCGCTCTGCACGAGCGTTCCTCGCGTGAACCAGTGGGCCGAGACGGCGAGAATCGCGCGCGGCTCGTCTGCCAGGATTTTCTCGCCTATCGCGCGCAGACCGTGCGCCACCTCGTCGTCGCGGAGCGCCATCATGGGATCGCCGTGGCCGACAAACACCGCCATCTGCCTTGTATTTGCCATCTTGTCCTCCACTGCTGAGATTGTCCGTTATTGCTACTTGGTACTTGTTTTGTACCTATCGTCTGCGCTCTATTCTACACAGCGCGAAATGCCATGCAATAGGTATCTTTTAAGGTACCGAAGATAGCCGGGGCAGGAGGCGCCGTTACCCCGGCGGTCCAGGCATCCCCGACGGTGCCGGCCGCCCCGGCGCCGAACCCCCCTTCCCGGAGAATATCGCTATTTCTTAATCCTCCCCGACGTTTTCCCAGTTGGCCCACAGCCGTTTTAAGAAATAGCGATATTCTCTGCGGGTTAAGTCGCTGAGGGCCGCGGCGGCATCAACCTCAGCTGCAACGGCATCGACGACGGTAACCGCGACGGCATCGTCGCCAGCGCAATCAACCCCTCTAGCTGCGCTAGTCAGGCGCTCTTCTCGGCACTACAATTGTCTCCGCCATATACCCCACCCCCGTACGGAGGCACCAATGAGAGACATCCAGGGCTCGTGCAAGGTTGCCGTGGCACAGTCGCGGCCTCAGCCGTTCGACCGCGATGCCTGCCTGGCCGGGGCACTTGACGCCATCCACCGCGTGGCGGAGGAGCGCCCAAGCGACCTCGTTGTGCTGCCGGAGCTCCTCATTCCCGGCTACCCTCACGGTCTGACCTTTGGCTTTGTGGTAGGCGCCCGCGAAAGCGGCAGCAAGGAGCTGTGGAAGCGCTACTACGACGGTTCGGTTGTGGTAGGCGGCCCGGAGACCGAGGCCATAGCAGCCGCGGCGAGAGAAACGGGTGCCTGGGTGAGCGTGGGCGTTTCCGAGCGCGACGCCACCTCGGGCACGCTCTACAACACCAACCTGGTCTTTGCGCCCGACGGCCACCTTGACACCTGGCACCGCAAGCTCAAGCCCACCGGCGCCGAGCGCCTGGTGTGGGGAGACGCGCAAGACCACTACTTCCCTGTGAGCCAAACGCCGTGGGCCCCATGGGCACCCTCATCTGCTGGGAGAACTACATGCCGCTGGCGCGTGCGGCGCTCTACCAGAAGGGCGTGGCCATCTACCTTGCCCCCAACACCAACGGCAACCCCGAATGGCAGGCAACGGTCGAGCACATCGCCATTGAGGGTCGCTGCTTTGTGGTGAACTGCGCCCCCCACCTGCTGCGCGACGATTATCCGGCAGATCTTCTCGCCTCGCCCGAAGTGGCGCTCCTGCCCGAGGTGGTGTATCGCGGAGGCTCGAGCGTAGTCGACCCGTTTGGCCACCCCGTACCTGGAGGGGAGCCGCTCTGGGACACCGACGGCATTCTCTACGCCACGCTCGACATGCAGCAGGTACCTGCGTCGAAGTGGGAGTTCGACCCCGTGGGGCACTACGCGCGCCCCGACGCCGTGCGACTAGAGGTGAACGACATCTAGCCGCACGCCGTCGGGGCGCCCTAGCCCCGGTAGTAGTACACCGCAATCTGCGTGCGGTTGCGCAGCCCCAGCTTCGCGAGGATCGACGAGATGTGGTTACGCACCGTCCCCTCGCTCATGTAGAGCGCAGCGGCAACCTCCACGTTGCTCATCCCGTCGGCAATGGCGCGCACCACCTCGCGCTCGCGCTCGGTGAGGCCGCGCATCTCGGGCTCCTCTCGCTGCGGCCGCACGCAGTCGGCCGAGAGCGCCGCCGCCCGTGCCAGCACCTCGCCCTCAAGCACGCTCTGCCCAGCCATCACGGACCGCAGCGCCGGCGCGATCGTTCCCACGTCCTGCTTGATGAGGTAGCCGCGAGCGCCCAGCCGCAGCGCCCGCACAATGTAGTCGTCGTCGGAGAAGGTGGTGAGAAAGACCACCCGCGCCGCGGGATTGGCGGCCAGAATCTTCTCGGCAGCGCTCAGGCCGTCTACGCCAGGCATCTGGATGTCCATGAGCACCACGTCGGGCTCGCACATCGAGAAAAGCGAGACGGCCTCCTCCCCGCTTGTCCCCGTGCCCGCAACCTCTATGTCCGGCTCCGCGCCAAGGATGGTCGAGAGCGAGCGCACCACAATGGCGTCGTCGTCCACCACGATGACCCTCATGCCTGCCCCTTCCTGGGAATCGACGCAAACACCGAGAAGCGCCGCCCGTCCGACTTCACCAGTAGCGTACCGCCAAGCCCCTCCACGCGCTCGCGCATACCGCGCAGGCCCATGCCGCGCCCCTCGAGGCCGGTCACGTCTGCGGGCACGTCACCGTCGTTCTCGACGCGCAGCTGCCAGATGCCGGGAAACCCCGTGACGTGCACCGTCGCGTGCGCGGCGTGCGCATGGCGAGCCGCGTTCGTGAGCGCCTCGCGCGTCACGGCAACCAGGCAGCGGCTCACCTCGGCGGGCGGCGCGCCTTCAAGGCCACAGTCCACATCCACGTGCGTAATGCCGCTCTGGCCGGCAAGCCGGTTGAGCTCAACACCCACGTCAAGAGTGGAGTCCTCCAGTGCATGGACACTCGTGCGCATGGAGGTAAGCGCCTCGCCCAGGCCGTCCGAAAGCTCGCCAAGCTCCTCGACGGCGGAAGGTTCGTCGCGGTGCACCACCTTCAGAGCCTCCACCTCGAGCACCAGCCGGGTGAGCTGGTGGCCCACGGAGTCGTGGATCTCTCGCGCGATGCGCGTCCGCTCGGCCAGCGCGGCGGCATGGGACTCGTACACGCGCGCGTCCTCTAGCTCGCGGTTCTTCTCGCGCAGGTCGATGACCTTGTCCTGAAGGTCGTCCTGCAGGGCGTGGAGCTGGCGCCCCAGCCCAACGGCGCGCCCGCAGCGCCACGAGAGCGCCATCGAGCACGCAACCAGGGCGAGAAGGACCCCCGCCGTGGTCGCGGGCACACCGGCCGCCCACGCCCACCCAACGCAGCACGGCGCCACCGCCAACGCCCAGCGTGAGCGAACGCGGGGCAGGTCGTAGCAAGTAAGCGGCAGCGCCACCCACGCCCCCGGCACCAGCGCCGCCAGCGCGCACGCCACGCAGCACGCGGCCTCGGCAACAGCCGGCCGGCGGCCGCGCGCAAGCTCAAAGCAGGCGCTCGCGCCCAGGGCGACAAGCAGCGCCACCACGCGCACGGCATCCACCGAGCCTGCCAGCACCACAAGTGCCAGACAGGCGAGAAGCACCACGCACTTGTCGGCAATTCTCTCCATGGCCGCAATTATACGGACGCCAGACGCACAGCCTCGGCTCTTGCCCCCAGCCGGCCAAACCCATGACATTTGTCACGCCCCACCGGCGCAACCGGTGACGTCGCTCACTTCCCACGCGCCGCCCGCTACGCGACACTTTCACCAGAGCAGACGAGAGGAGCCGGCATGGCGTCTAACGAGGCGGTCGTTCGCATTCGCAACCTGGTCAAGCGCTACGGGGAGCTGGTGGCGGTGGACCACCTGTCGCTGGACATCGCTCCCGGCGAGGTCTTTGGGCTTCTCGGCCCCAACGGCTCGGGCAAGACCACGACCATCAACTGCATCCTGCAGCTCCTCTCGTACGACCACGGAGAGATCGAGCTCTTTGGCCAGCCCATGCGCCCCACCAGCTACCAGCTCAAACGCCGCATTGGCGTGGTTCCGCAGGAGGTCGCCGTCTTCGACGAGCTCACCGTGCGCGAGAACGTGGACAGCTTCTGCGCGCTCTACGTGAGAGACCGCGCGCGCCGCCGCGAGCTGGTCGACGCGGCCATCGACTTTGTGGGGCTCCAGAAATTCGAGGGCTTCCGCCCAAAGAAGCTCTCCGGCGGCCTGCTTAGGCGCCTCAACATTGCCTGTGGCATCGCGCACCGGCCCGAGCTCATCATCATGGACGAGCCCACCGTGGCCGTAGACCCGCAGAGCCGCGAGTCGATCCTCTCGGGCATCGAGCGCCTGAACGCCGAGGGCGCCACCGTGATCTACACCTCGCACTACATGGAGGAGGTCGAGCGGCTCTGCTCGCGCATCATGATCATGGACCACGGCCGCAGCGCTGCCAGCGGCACCGCCGACGAGCTCAAGGGCATGATCGGCACGGGCGAGAAGGTCTCCGTCGAGGTGGGCGAGATGGACGAGGCGACCCTCGAGCGCGTGCGGTCCCTCCCCCACGTGCGCTTCGCCGAGGTGGACGCGGGCATTCTGCGCGTGCAGTGTGCCTCGGGCGCGCACAACCTGGCAGACGTTCTGGGCGTGCTGGCGGAGAACGACCTCTCATACGGGCGCGTGCTTTCCGAGCCGCCCACCTTGAACGACGTCTTCCTCGAGATCACCGGTCGCGCCCTGCGCGACGAGGCATAAGGGGGCAGCGATGCTCGCCAGCCTAAAGAACTGCGTGCTCTCGCTTGCGCGCGACAAGGCCCTTCTCGTGTGGGCGCTGGCCTTTCCCGTGATCATGACCTTCATCTTCATGGGCATGTTCTCCGGGATCCAGGACGCCTACACCACCGTGGGCTCCACGCTGGGCGTGGTGCGCGACAAGAACTATTCGGCCGCCCTGAGCCTGGACGAGACGATCCAGGCCATCTCGGACCCTGCGTCGAGCGACCGCATCTGCGACGTGGCCTACTACGAAAGCGCCGCAGACGCCGAAGCCGCCGCTAACGCGGCCGAGGTAGACGCCTATCTCACCGTAGACGTAGACGGCACGCCGCAGCTCCATGTGACCAACGCGAGCCTCTCTGAGAACGGCACTCTCCCCACATCGGTTCTTGCCGAGGTACTGGACACCTACCAGCACACACGTGCGGCGGTCGAGAAGGTCGCAGCCACGCGGCCGGAGCTTCTCGCCACGGGCGAGGCCATCGGCGCCTTCACCAAGAGCGCCGTCCAGACGGTGCGGCTCACGGCAACCAAGAACCCGCCCAGCCCCGACGCGCGCTACTACTACGCGCTTCTCGCTATGGCCGCGGGCATGGGGGCAACCGCCGCCATGGAGTCGGTGCGGAGGCTCCTTCCAACCGCAGGCCCGTTGGGAGCCCGGCAGTCGCTGGCCGCCGTGCCCCGCTGGCGCATGCTTGTGGGCGCGCTTCTCGGCGCATGGCTCTGCGAGTTTGCGTGCCTTCTGGTGGCAGTCCTCTTCATGCGGGGCGTGGCGGGCGTCTCGTTTGGAAGCGACACCCACGGCGTGGTGGTTGCCCTTGCCGCGTCCTCGCTCATGGCATGCGCAGCGGGCGCCCTCTGCGGGACCGTCCCGCGCATGGAGACGGGCATGATATCCGGCATAACCTGCCTGCTCTCGCTCTTCACGGGCCTATACGGCACGTCCTCGCAGCAGCTCGCGGACGCGATCGAGGCCGCGGCACCGGCCCTCGCGCACGCAAACCCCCTCTGGCAGACAACCAACAGCTTCTACGCACTGCTCTACTACGACACTCCCGACGCCTTTCTCGAGAGCGTTGCCGCGCTGCTGATAATGGCGCTCGCGTTTCTCGCCCTGGCGTCTTTCCGCATGAGGAGGACCTCGTATGACCACCTTTAGGACCTACCTCAAGATCTTTCTCTCCCACCGGGTCTACATAGCCATCTACCTGGTCATGCTTTCGCTCGTCGGCGTGATCATCGGGCTCTCCTCGTACTCCGGGACTGCGGGCGAGTTCCAGGTTGCGCCCGCAAACGTTGCCGTGATCGACCGCGACGGCTCCGAGCTCTCCGCCGCGCTCGCACAGCATGTGCTTCAGGGCAACAACCAAGTGCAGGTGACGGACGAGAAGCGCGCCATCCAAGACGCAGTGGCACGCGACCAGGTGAGCTACCTGCTCGTTATTCCCGAGGGCTGGGGCGAGGAGCTGATGGACGCCGCGCGGCGGGGCACGCAGGCGCCCGACCTCGAGACCTATGTGTCGTACTACTCTGGCATGGGGCGCCTGCTAGACATCGAGGTCACCGGCTACGCCGACGGACTCTACGGCATGGCGGCAACGCTGGGCGGCAGCGCTGCAAACGTGATTGCCGCCACGGACGCCGCATGGGAGGGATCCACCCAGGTGAGCATGGTCGAGCAGGCCGCGTCGCCCTTGCCCACGAGCATCGTCACAGCGGCGGAGTTTGCCTCGTATCCCATCTTCTCGAGCGCGATGGTCTGCATTGCGGTGCTCATGTCCTCCGTGGGACGCAGGCCTGTGCGAGACCGCAGGCTTGCCTCGCCCGAGCCGGCCCGCGCGCGCAACCTGGCGCTGTTTGGTGCCTGCGTAGTGATTGCCCTCATCGCCTGGGCGTGGAACTTTGGGCTTGAGGTCGCGGTGCTGGGCGGCTCTGCGCTGACAAGCTCGCCCGTGCAGCTGGCGCTTGTGGGGGCGGCACTTCTCGTCTACGCGCTGGTGTCGGCGAGCATCGGCTTTCTTGCGGGGCAGCTTGGCGTGAGCGAGAACGCCGCCAACGCGCTGGCGAACATCCTGGGCATGGTGATGTCGTTTCTCGGCGGGGCGTGGACGGGTCTCTCGCTGCTGCCCGACGGGCTTCTCGCCGTGGCACACTTCACGCCGGCGTACTGGGCGACGCTGGTGATCGATGGCGCGGCGGGCATGGGCGAGGTGAGTGGCGCGACCGTGATGCCGCTTGTGGGGGACCTTGGCGTCTGCACCCTGTTTGGCGTGGCCGCCGTCCTAGTTGGCCTGGCTCTGGGACGGGATTCAGTTACCAGGTAACGGGATTCCATTACCAGGTAAATCAATCCCGCGGCGGGCTAGAACGTGACGTTGCCAAACTCCGAGAGACGCAGGCCGGGGTTGTGCTCGATGGCCCAATCCAGATTCCAGTCGCTCGTGAACAGCAGCAGGCGGCCGCCGCGCATGTCCTCCACGCGGCAGGTCTCGCGCGTGAGCTTGAGTGTGCGCACGTCCAGCTCCTCAGGCGAGTTCTGGATCCAGCGGATGATCGAGTACGGCAATGACGTCCTGCTCACCTCGACGTGATACTCGCTCCTAAGGCGCTGCTCCAGCACCTCAAACTGCAGCACGCCCACGGCGCCCACAATCACGCTCTCCAGACCGGTGCCCAGTTCGCGGAAGATTTGAATCGCGCCCTCCTGCGCCAGCTCCTCCATGCCCTTCACGAACTGCTTGCGCTTGAGGGTGTCCACCTGCGTGATGCGCGCAAAGTGCTCGGGCGCGAAGGTGGGGATGGGCGGGTACTGCACGCGCATGCCCGGCGCGCAGATGGTGTCGCCAATCGAGAAGAGGCCCGGGTCGAAGAGGCCCACGATGTCGCCTGCGTAGGCCTCGTCCACGGTGGCGCGGTCGTCAGCCATCATCGCCGTACCGGTTGCAAGCTTGATGGTGCGGTCGCCCTGCACGTGGTAGGCGTCCATGCCGCGCTCGAACTTCCCCGAGCAGATGCGCACAAACGCGATGCGGTCGCGGTGGCGGCGGTCCATGTTGGCCTGGATCTTGAAGACAAAGCCCGAGAACTCGTCGCGCGAGGGCTCCACCGGCTCGTCGCTCAGCGTGTCGGTGTAGGAGAGCGGCGGCGGGGCCAGGCGCAGGAAGTCCTTGAGGAACGGCTCAACGCCAAAGTTGGTGAGGGCCGAGCCAAAGAACACCGGGGTCAGGCGCCCGTGGCGAACGGCGTCGAGGTCAAACTCGTTATCCGCGCCATCGAGCAGCTCGATGTCATCCATCAGGTTCTTGTGGTTCTCCTCGCCGATAAGCTCGTCCAGCGCGGGGTCGCCCAGCTCGGCCTCGATCTCGCCTACCTTCTTGGTGGCATTTGCGTGGCCATCGCCCTCGAAGGCAATAACGCGGCGAGAATTGCGGTCAAAGACGCCCTTGAAGTTGCGGCCAGAGCCAATGGGCCAGGTCATGGGGTAGGTGCCAATCCCCAGGACGTCCTCGATCTCCTCCATGAGATCGAAGGGGTCGCGTGTGTCGTGGTCGAGCTTGTTCACAAAAGTGAAGATGGGGATGTGGCGCAGCGTGCAAACCTTGAAGAGCTTGATGGTCTGGGCCTCGACGCCCTTCGCGCCATCGATGACCATAACCGCCGCGTCCGCCGCCATGAGCGTGCGGTAGGTGTCCTCGGAGAAGTCCTGGTGGCCAGGGGTGTCGAGGATGTTCACGCAGGCGCCGTCGTAGGTGAACTGCAGGACGGAGGAGGTCACGGAGATGCCGCGCTCCTTCTCGATGTCCATCCAGTCAGAGACCGCGTGGCGCGCGCTGGCCTTGCCCTTGACCGAGCCGGCCGTCTGGATGCTGCCGGTGTAGAGCAGGAGCTTCTCGGTGAGCGTTGTCTTGCCGGCGTCCGGGTGCGAGATTATGGCAAAGGTGCGCCGCGAGGCCACCTGTTTCGCAATGCTAGGCATGTGCTTCCCATCTTGTTTCTATGCAACTGACCTCGCGTATTGTAGCTAACACAGGGCCATGCGGTGGGCATTGCACAAAATGCCGAGACGGGCGAGCTCGCTAACGGAAGCGAATCGACGTTCACCTCCTATGTTGGTGGATACGAGAAGCGAATGCGGAGGCACCCCATGCGGCAAGACCCCGGGGAGCTCAATTGCGCCCGTCGTGCCATACTGGGGGCAAAGGCCAAGGAGGCGCGCATGACGAGAAGTACGAAGATTGCGGACACCACGCGCGAGGAGCGCATCCATATCGTAGCCGAGGCGCTTGCCTGGGGCGACGACTGCGGGGACTGCTCGCTTGACGCCTGCGGCATCGACAAGTTCTACCAGCCCTACATTGACGGCGAGCTTGAGCTGGCGGAGCTCAACATGGCCCGAGCAAGCACGACCTACGTGCTTGGCGACGCGAACCGCGGAGAGCGTGGCACCAGCTGCGTCATGTAGGGCAAACGGCACGCGACGCCAAACGAGGAGAGCAAACATGGAGCCAAGCGAGGCGCAGCGACAGTCCGTCGCGATTCGCGCACGCCATCACGAGCTTGAACGTCAGATCCACGGTTCCGAGTGGACAGCCGAGGAGGACGCGCTTGCCTTTCTCACCGACGCGGGCCTGGTAGGGCGACTGATTATGGACGAGGAGGGCCGCTGGCCCTCGTCCGGCGACGTCACCCTGCCCGCGAAGGTCGGCGAGTGCGTGTGGTGGCTCGCGGTCCTGGCGGAGCGCACGGGGCTGAGCCTCGACGAGTGCGTGGCAGAGTTCCTTGCCGAGAGGCAGCGCAGCCTAGGCATTGAGGATGCGTCATAGCGCAGCTTGCGGAGGGCGGTTCCCATGCAGTGGGTCGAGGACAGGCTGCGCGAGCTAGCCGACAAGGACGGACAGTACCGGGAGTTCAACGCCCGAGTAGTTGCAACGGCGGACCCTGCCACCATGCTGGGCGTCCGGGTGCCCAAGCTACGCCGTCTTGCGCGGGAGGTCTCTCGCTCGGGTGACCGTGACGCGTTTCTCGCCGAGCTGCCCCACCGCTGGTACGAGGGGTACCTGGTGCACGCCTTCGTGCTTAACGAGACGAGCGAGGTCGCCGACGCGGTGCGCCTGTTGGACGCGCTTCTCCCCTTTGTGGACAACTGGTGCGTGTGCGACGCGCTTAACCCGCGCGCGTTCCACAACGAAAAGGCCCTGGGCGGGCAACAGCAAGAGGTGCTTTTGCCTCTCGCCCAGCGTTGGATGGCCTCGGAACACACCTTCACCAGGCGCTTTGGCGTATCGATCCTCATGCGCGACCTTCTCGGCGAGGGTTTTCACCCCTCGCAGCTGCACCTGGCCGTGGCCGCGGACAACGGCGAGTACTACGTGCGCATGATGATCGCCTGGTACCTGACGGAGGCGCTCGTTCCCCATGAGGAGGACGCCCTGGAGGCCATTGCGTCGTCCGAGCTTGACCCGCAGCTTCGGCGCATGGCCATCCGCAAGGGAATCGAGAGCCTGCGTGTGCCCGCAGAGACCAAGGACGCGCTGCGCCGCCTGCGGAGGTAGGTGCGGTATCTGCGCCGCCTGCGAACCGCGGAGAATATCGCTCTCTCTTAAAACTGGCACACCTCAACTGGGAAAACGCTGCAGCCGTTTCAGAGATAGCGATATTCTCCGACTCTTGCCAGGGATGGGTCTGGCCCTCCCTGCCATTTTCCAGTGGATGAACCCGGCTCCCCGTAGGCTTTCCCGGACTTCCGGCGTGACCTCGTGTTCAAAAGTTGCGGTTGACGGCCTTTTTCGGAGGTTCCGCTTAGTATCACCCCACAGGTGCCATTTCGCTACCTGCGGCTCCGCAAAAAGTTAGTGTCTTCGTACTCGTCGATTCGCCCAAAATGGGCCGTCAACCGCAAATTTTGGGCAGAGCCGCACAATTCGCGAAGGAGCGACGCCGTAGGGCCACTTTTCTACGTACTAGCCGCGAACACCGCACCTCTGGCGCCAGCAAACAGCCCCGGGCCGCACGGACCCGGGGCCAACCCCCAACGCAAGCACGCGGCGAACGCACACTAGAAGACAAACGGATACTCGCCCAGCGTGTCATACGTATCGTCATCGTAGACCTCGATGACGCCCTCGACGTTCACCAGCTGGTCAAGGCTCGCAACGTCATCGTCGCTAAACCACATGAAGCACTCGACGTACTTCCCGGGCTGAATTGTTTCTACCAGCAGGGGATCCACCATCTTGCCGTCAACCGAGAACGTTCCGTACTGGGCGATGGCGGTGACGGACTTGTCGGACTTGTTCGTAATCTTGAGCGTGTAACCAGGGTCACCGGCCCAGTCGGCCTTCTTGTCAACGACCTCGATGGAGCAGATGTCATCATCGGCGATGGTCTGACCGATGGGAGTTACGGTCTCTTCGCCAGTGTCAGTCGACGTTGTCCCAGCGTCCGTTCCCTTTGCGGTCCCGGTATCGGTACCGGCATCGGTCCCGGTCCCCGCCGTTCCCGTAGCCGTATCGGTACCGCTAGACGCCGCACCGCTCGAGCCGCTTGTGGACACCGTTCCCTTCTCGAACATCATCTTGGTACCGTCCTGCTCCAGGGTCAGGACGCCATTGTCGAGCTTGGCAGGAACGCTCTGCCCCTCGACGGTGAACGTGGCCTCGGAAGCGCTCTTCGCCTCCCACGTACCAGACATCTCCTCGCCCATGACGTTGAGCGAGAAGGACTTATCCTCCTTGACACTCAGCGTGATGGCCAGCCCCATGTCTTCCATGAGTTTGAGGTCCTCGGCACTGGTTGCCTCGCCGTTCTCCTCCATGCCCGTAAGCTTCCAGTCACCTACGTAGTTCTTTGCCGCGTCTCCGCCTCCGCCACACCCCGCCAGCACTAGACACAGCGCAAACACCGACGCCAGCATTGCCACCCATTTCTTTCCGATACTCACTCTCACCACTTCCTTTCTGCTCTCCAATGGCACCGCACTCATACCGCCACCCAAGCAACCGCTATGCGCCCATGGCTCCGCCGCAGTACTCACAGCGCCCGTTGGCATCTGGAATGGTCGTCGCACCGCAG
Source organism: Tractidigestivibacter montrealensis (assembly GCF_024741235.1). GTDB lineage: Bacteria > Actinomycetota > Coriobacteriia > Coriobacteriales > Atopobiaceae > Tractidigestivibacter > Tractidigestivibacter montrealensis. Next base: position 209,146 of record NZ_JANSKA010000003.1, read on the forward strand.
AACGGGCAGGTACGCGCCGTCTTTGGCGCTGAGGCGGCGGCTACCTTCTCGCGCTCGCTCTCGCGCAGCTGCGTGAGGGCATCGCGAATCTCGCCCGCCTGCCGCTCGGCCTCGCGGAACTCCACCGAGTTGCGCTCCTCAATCCGGTAGTCGTTCACCTTGAACGTGATCGAGTCGTAGTAGGGAACGTTCACGTGAATGGTCACGTAGACGTCGTAGTCGATGTCGTAGCGAGGCGGTTCGTAGCTGTGCTGCTCGCCGTCCTTGTCCTTCCAGTAAAGCTCGGTGCGACTCTCGCGCGTCTCGGTGTCGCAACCCGTGACCTGCGAGAAGTCTAGCACGTCCGGGTTGGCGTCACGCCAGCGCGAGACCGAGGTCACCAGGAATCGCCCGGCGTCCTCATCCAGGAGCACCTTGGTGTCGCAGCCCAGCGTGCGCGTGACGTTGAAGGCGTCCACGCGTGCCTTGTTGGCCTCGCGCCAGTCGAGCTGCTCGCGAATCTGGTCGACCGTTGAACTTCGCCTGTCACTGAAGAACGGCGAGAGCTTCTTGGCACACTCCTTGCAGAGGTTGCCGTCCTCGAGCTTGCGGTTGCCGAGAAGCCCAATCTCGCCGCCACAGATGCTGCAGATCTTCTTTTCGAACATCTTTCCGAACAGTCCCATGGTCGCCTCTCCTTTCCATCACTCACGATTGCCTGCGTCCCCAACACTCGTCACCACAAATTGTTTCGCGAGCCCTTCGCGCACAGAAGTGCCCCGCGGCCCATCCAAGGCCACGGGGCATGATGCGACGTCCAAAATGAGACAAAGGGACTGTCCCTTTGTCTCACATCCCGGGGACGATGAGACCGTTGGAGACGGCGTGGACTGCCAGGCGCAGGATGTTGTCGTAGCCGGTCTTGGCGAGAATCTCGGAGATGTGTCGCTTGACCGTTCCCTCGCTCAAGTAGAGTTCCTGGGCGATCTCTTTTCTCGTCTTTGACTCGCACACAAGGCGCAGAATGTCTATCTCCACCGGCGTGAGATCTACGCCGTCGGGGATGATGCCCCGCTTCGCCAGGGGAAATGTGGAGTACCCCTCCATGGTCGAGCGAATGATACCAAGGAGCTCGTTCGTCCCCACGTTCTTGTAGACAAAGCTGTCCACGCCCGCCTCGCGGGCCCGCTCGACAAACGTAATCTCGGGAAGCCCCGTCATCACAACCACCCGAACGTCAGGCAACTCCTCCTTGATGAGGCGCGCCGCCACGATGCCACTCGAATCGTTCTCGGTGCACACGTCGAGAAGCGCACAGGTAGCGTCGGTGCGTCGCGTTGCCTCGAGGGCATCCGCGGCATCGGCGAGAGACGCCACAACCTCCATGTCCTGCTGCGCGCTGATGGTGCAGGCAAGTGAGTCCCGAAGCATTGCCTGGTCCTCTACAAGCACGATGCGAATCATGCGCGCCCCCTCTCATCCTGGGTTTCTGGGGTGAATGCCTGGTCCTCTGAGCCGAGCGCGCCGGCCCACGCCTCCGATACCGTGCCATCTTCACTCGCCGGCAACACGACCTCGACGGAGAAGGGTGGCCCAGCGCTCACGTCAAACGAGGCGCCCACGGCCGCGGCAATCCGCCGCATGCCGGGAATGCCCGTGCCCTCGACAATTTCCTCTGGCACACAGCCGTCGTTGGTCACACTCAGCGCCACCGCACCGCCAGGGCCTCGACAGACTCTCACGTCCACGCGGCGCGCCTGGGCGTGCTTCGCGGCGTTGGTCACCGCCTCGAGGACTATCTCCGCAAACGCGCGGGCCACCGTCTCGTCCGACGGAAGCTCGCCCACCACCCGAACCTCCACGCCCACAAGTGAGAAGGCGCTGCAGATGGACTCCAGGCCAGCACTTGCGGCAGGCAGGTCCGTCTCGGCAAGGTCATCCACGATGCTGTTGAGAAGCCCCGTGACCTGCTTAAGCGTCCGCGGGCCGTCGCGGTCGTCTTCCAGGAAGCGATGGAGTATCGAGAGGCGCGAGCCGATGGTGTCGTGCACGCGCGCCTTCATGCGCATGATTGCCTCGGCCTCGGCCACCTTGCGGACCTGCTGCATCGACGCGCGCAGCTCCTCGTTCGCCGCCTCCAGGAGCCGGTTGACGCTCTCCAGACGCGCGTTGATCGCCACCTCTTCGGTCACGTCGAGCGCCATGATGCGTCTGCAGCGACGCTTTCGCAGCACCACCGTATCGTGCACAAAGAGGCGGGCCGTCTGAGAGCCAGTCTCAATGATCAGGCGGTCATGGTCCACCTCCCTGGCATGGGACTCGAGCCGCTCCCACAGTCCACGGGCGTCCGCAAGGTCCGTCGCAAGGCCCAACGACGTGAGGCTCCCACGCATGGCGTCGTTCATGAAGAGAACCTCGCCGCGCTCGCTTACCCACATCACGCCCTCGGGCAGGGCGTCCAGGGCATCTACGAGCGAGAGACGCGAGACCAAGGTCTTGCTGTCGCGAACGTCAAGTGCCAGCGATGAAAAGACGCGCGCCGCGAAGAACGAGACGTCTGCAATCAGGAGCAGCGAGGAGCCCTCCCCCATTGCCGCGATGACCGGCGGTGTACAGCAGGCGAGAAGCGCCACCTCCGCCGCCATCCAGGGACGACGCAGGCGAATGGCGCACACGCCTCCCAGCACGGCGGTAAGGGCGTTTGCCCAGAGCAGCACCTCCACGCCAAGGAGCACGGGATGCAGCCACAGAAGGATGGCACCTTGGTTCTCCAGCGCTGAATTCGACACAGCGCAGACAAAGAGCAGGTGGATGGCGAGCATGACCTCATACCAAACGCGAAGCCAACGAAATCTGCCATCCTGTTGTACCGAGGCATAGCACGCGTGGACGGTCTGACCAGCGGTGAGAAGGTAGGAGATCCCACAGATAACCATGAGCGTCGAGGCCCTCATCGAGAAGAGATGGTTCACTTGTCCCCGCCTCCTCCCCGCGCAGCATCTCCCACAGGCATGCGAATCGCTGCGTTGAGCGAGGTTGGGGACAGCTCGAGGGAGAGGGTGCCGCGGGAACCCTTGAGGTCTTCTCGCAGGCTCGCCGCTGCGGCCTCCAGACGCGCCGCGTCCATCTGTGCCACGTCCAGCGCCGCCCGCATCTCAACGTGCCTCTCGTCACCGCTCACAAAGAGCATGAGGATCGGGTCGACAGCAAAGAGCGCAACGGAGGCCACGTCGTACAGGCAGTCGTAGAGCACGCTCACCACCGCGGAGGGAAGCTCGCCATCCAAGTTCACCACTGCCGCACAGTCAACGCCAATGGAGCGCAGGTCAGATGCCGTCTCGTTAAAGACGAGCTGCAGGCGGTCGCGGTCGAACTCGGGATCGCTCCTCTCGGAGAGGACCAGGGCGCCCTTGCGCTTGCAATAGGCCACGAGGAGCTTGACCTCGGTGAGCATGTCCCGCCTTTGCGCACGCTCACCCGCCTCGCTCCCCTTTGGCAGCGCAGCGAGAAGCTCGCGCATGTGGCTCACCTTGTCCGAGATGGACCCTTCAATACTGCTGAGCAGGCGTTCCTCGCTCTCGAGGCGCCACAGCTCGCGACGGACGCCGCTCTCGTGCCGAAGGACCTCGTTGCTTCTCCGCAGGCGCTCCTGACGCTCTGTAAGAACGCGGCGGCGCTCGTCCAAGAGGGTCACGTCCTCGGCGAGAAGCGCCGCCCCGCCACTCACCCCGTAGACCTTGAAGAGCGTGTGCGGAATGGCGGAGGTCCTGAACCTCGTGACCCTGTCGCGCGTCCGTGACCGGGCGACTCGTAACGTGAGATCGAAGACGGGAGCAGGCACCGGACCGGCCGAATTGGTGGCAAAGGCAACCGAGCCGTCTCTTTCGAGGACCTTGAGGTCGAGGGGCAGGCGCGAGAAGGCCTCACCATGCCACGAGTACGACGGCAGGAGGCCAAAGTCGAGCGCAAGCTCCAGAAGCGTCACCACTATGAGGGAGTAGTTGAGGGAGAAGTTCGTCTTGATGGCAAACTCGTGGCGCAGCGCGTACATGAGGCAGTAGGCAACAAAGGGAACTGCCGCCATGACGAGAAGCGCAATGACGCCGTGCAGCCTCCGACGCGACGCGGCCAAGAGAAGAGCAAAGAAGCCCATGTACTCCGCAACATAGACCGCCACCGCAAACCAGTAGCCCCAGTTGTAGACGTAGACCTCCTGCCAGTCTGGCCTCGAGATGTCAAAAGAGAAGACCTGCAGGTGCATGCCGTTGGTGAGCACCAAGGCAATGATTGCGGAGCTTGTCGCCCAGGCAACCCGTCGCAGGAATACAGCCCAGGGCCTGGCATCCAGAGCCGCCGCGCGCAGGGCGCACAGCAGGCAGAGCAACGGAATGAACGTCATGGGCACGTAGTAGAGGTACCAGAGAAAAGCAATGAGCTGAGGGCTATTGATGGGACACCGATACTTGATGAGCACGTCGAGCATCCATAGGCCAACGAGCAGCGCCACGCCCTTGAGGCGGTGGCGAATCTGCGCGTCCGAGCACCGCATGTGGACAGAGAAGCCCCAGAGCGCTGCTGCCGGAGCCATGAGAATCATGAATCCCGAGGTGGCAGATGGCCCCACGCCATAGGAATCCGGCGGTCGGAAGGGAGACCAGCGCAAGAGCATGGTGCTGCTCGGCTTGGGCGAGGGCATGCTGCCAAACACCTGCATGGCGAGGAGGGCCAGGCACAGGAGGACCCCTCCGGCGCATGCGCCGGCGATAACCTTTCGCGCAAACGTGTCATCAGACCTGCTCACGTGGGTGCCCCCTCCCACTCGCACCTCAATGGCGGCCCATAGCCCCATTCTAGTCGCGCCGGATACTGCGCTTTGGGTCGCGCGGCCAACGTTCGACAGACGTTTTGGGACGTTCGGTAATTCCGCCATCGGGGCATGCGAATCACCCTGATGGTGAGGGCGACCGTGCCCAACGGAAATAACGACGAAGGAGCGTGAACCATGGGACTTCTGAGAGCTGGAATGGGTGCCGTGGGCGGGGTTCTCGCCGACTCCTGGCGCGAATACTTCTACTGCGACTCGCTTGACGCGAATACCCTCGTGGTCAAGGGACGCAAGAGGGTTTCGGCGCAGGGACGCTCGTCGAACACACGCGGCGAGGACAACATCATCTCGAACGGATCCATCATCGCCGTGAACGAGGGTCAGTACATGATCATCGTGGAGCAGGGCGCGGTGGTCGAGGCATGCGGCGAGCCCGGCGAGTTTGTGTTCGACAGCTCCACGGAGCCAAGCCTTCTCTTTGGCGAGGGCGGCTCACTGGGCGAGAGGATACGGGCGTCGTTCGAGCGCGTGGGCACACGCTTCTCGTTTGGCGGTGACACGGGCAAGGACCAGCGCGTCTACTTCTTCAACGCCAAGGAGATTGTGGGCAACAAGTACGGGACAGCCGCTCCGGTGCCCTTCCGCGTGGTGGACAACAACATCGGGCTGGACGTTGACATCTCCGTGCGCTGCAACGGCGAGTACTCCTACCGAATAGTCGACCCGCTCATGTTCTACAAGAACGTGTCCGGCAACGTCGAGCAGCCCTATACGCGCGACAAAATCGACTCGCAGCTCAAAAGCGAACTGCTCACCGCGCTGCAGCCGGCGTTTGCGCGCATCTCGGCCATGGGCGTACGCTACTCGGCGGTGCCCGCGCACACGAAGGAGCTGGCTCAGGCCCTCAACGAGGAGCTCTCCGAGTCTTGGGGGCAGATGCGCGGCATCGAGGTGGCGGCGTTTGGCGTGAACTCCATTGTTGCCTCTCCCGAGGACGAGGCAATGATCAAGGAGCTGCAGAAGGCCGCAGTAATGCGCGATCCCACGATGGCAGCGGCAAACCTGGCGGCATCGCAGGCGGATGCCATGCGCATGGCGGCGTCCAACAGCGCCGGTGCGGCGATGGGGTTCATGGGCATGGGGATGGCCAACGCCATGGGCGGAGGCATGAACATGCAAGGGCTCTATGGTATGGGTGTCGGCGGCCGCGCCGCGGGAGGCGGTCCGTCGTCGGGTACGCCGAGCGGCGCAGCGGGCGCGGCATCGGCGGGTGGCGCGGGCACGGCGGGCGGCTCGGGGACCTGGACTTGCTCGTGCGGCGCCCAGAACACCGGTCGCTTCTGCGGCAACTGCGGAAGCCCCAGGCCCCAGCCGGCTGACGGGCCGTGGACCTGCTCGTGCGGCGCCCAGAACACCGGGCGCTTCTGCGGCAACTGCGGTAGCCCGCGCCCGTAAGCGACGCGCGGCATGCCACTTGCAACAACGAGCCCTCCGGCGCGTAAAAAACGCGGACCCGCATCAGCGAGCCCGCGCAAGAGAACAACCGAACACGAACCAGTTGCTTCACTACTCCTCGGGAGTGTGATTGATGACCGGGCTCTTGGTCTTGATGAAGTTGGGGACAAAAGCCACAACGAGCAGAATGGCGAGAATGACGTAGACGCCGGTAGGACCGAAGGCGGCAGCGGTGCGGCCAAGGGTGATGCCAATCACACCAAAGTCGAAGTCACCGAAGGTGGTGTTCTGGAAGCCGAAGACGCTCAGAACGGGGAGCAGCAGGGCGGGGGCGAAGGTGATGAGCAGGCCGTTGACGAAGGCACCAAGTGCTGCGCCCTTGCGACCACCGGTCGCGTTGCCAAAGATGCCGGCAGTTGCGCCGCAGAAGAAGTGGGGAACCATGCCGGGGATGATGAAGACGCCCATGGTGGCACCCACGATGAACATGCCAACCACGCCGCCGATGAAGGAGGCAACAAAGCCGAGAATGACAGCCGTGGGGGCATACGGGAAGAACACGGCGCAGTCGACGGCGGGAATGGCGCCGGGGATGAGCTTGTTCGAGATGCCCTGGAAGGCGGGCACAAGGTCGGCGAGGATCATGCGGACGCCGTTGTAGACGATGGTGACGCCAACGGCGAAGGAGAGCGCGCAGGTCAGGGCGTAGACGATGAAGTTATCGCCACCAGCGAGCTCGTCGACCACGGCGGGGTCGGCAACCCAGGCGACGATGCCGGTCAGCAGGTAGAAAAACGCCATCGTCAGGCCGGTGGAGATGGTGGTGTCACGCAGGAAGGCAAGGCTCTCGGGAACCTCGATCTTCTCGGTGCTGTTCTCCTCTGCATCCTTCTTGAAGATGCTGCCCACGGCAGCGGAGATGTAGTACGCAAGGGAGCCAAAGTGGCCCATGGCAATCTCGTCGCCCTCGGTGACCTTCTCGGTGAAGTGCTGGCCAACGGCGGGGAGCATGGCGCTCACGAGGCCGAGGAACAGGCCGCCCGTGATGACCAGGGGAACATCGGTGAAGCCAGAGGCCTGGAGCACGGCGGAGAGCAGGCAGGCCATGAAGAGGCTGTGGTGGCCGGTGAGGAAGATGTACTTAAACTTGGTGAAGCGGGCGATCAGGATGTTGACCACGTAGCCGAGAATCAGGATGACCATGGTCTGGACGCCAAGGACCGTCTGCGCCATGGAGACGATGACCTCGTTGTTGGGAACGACGCCCTGGATGTGGAAGCCGGTCTCGATGAAGGTGCCGAGAGGGGCAAGGTTGGTCTGAATGAGTCCGGCACCCGCAGAGAGCATGAGGTAGCCGAGGATGGGCTTCAGGGTGCCGGTCATGATCTTGTGGGCGGGACGCTTGAGTGCCACAAGGCCCACAAACGAGAACAGACCCATGATCCACGCCGGCTTGGTGAGAATAGACTCAAAGAACTTGAGAATGACGAGAACTGCGTCCATATACATCTCCTTCGATAGTTACTGCTCGCACCTGGCTGCTGGTCCCAGGCGCAACCTCATCGCTACTGGGCCTTTGCCGCCGCGGCCTTAATCGCCTCGAGGGCGTCCTCGCGGATCTTCTTCTTGTTCACGTAGCTGCGAACGATCACGATGTTGCCGTGAAGCTCGGGCGCGAGCTCCTTGACCGTGATGAAGAGGTCAGGGTTTGAGGAGGAGGCGCCGTTCAGGTCCATGGACTCGACGTCGGCGGAAATGCCCTCCTCGTCACAAATCTCCTGCACCTTGCCGGCGAGCATCAGGCTCGAGCCGATGCCGTTGCCGCAAACCGTAATGATGTGCATGTTCCTTCCTTTCATCCTCAGCCCGCATTCTCGCGGGCGTCGTTCCGAATGCGCGCCGTTGGAGCGACCTCTCGAGGTCGCCCTTCTCGGCGCCAAGCCCTACTCGAAGAACGAGTCCATCGTGGCGATGACGTCTTCCGGGGTCGCACAGGCCGCGAGCTTAGGGATGGCGTCCTCGTCGTCGAAGATCTTCGCCAGCTCAGCCAGGCAGTCGAGGTGCTCGCGGGGGTTGGGAGCGCAGATGCCGATAAGCACGCTCACCGGGTCGTACTCGTCGTGGCCAAACCTCACGGGCTCGTCGAGCGTGAGGATGCAGATGCCCTCCTCGGAAACGTTACCGTTGGACTGGGCGTGAGGCATTGCCACGCCCTCCTCGAGCACCACGTATGGCCCGAACTTCTCGATGGAGGCAATCATCGACTCGGTGTAGCTGTGGTCGCACTTCCCGGCGGCCTCGAGCAGCGCCCCCGCCTGGGTAACCGCGTCGCGCCAGTCCATCGCGTGGACGTGGCAACGAATCGCATCGGGGGTGAGCAGATCCTTGAGCATCCCCATCACCTACGGCAGGATGTGGAAGCCCAGGGCCTGGGCGTCCTTGTTGAAGCCACGCACGGTGTCGAGCGAGTACTCGAAGAGGTCCTTGCCCACGTTCTTGCGCTTGGCGAGGATAGAGTTCTGCACGGTGATGATCTGGCAGCCCACCGACTCGGCCTGGAAGATGTTAAGCAGCTCGCGCGTGCTTGCCCAGAGGATCTCGCACTGGGGCTTGGGGGCAGCGAGCTTCACGGCGTCCGCAACCACCGGCAGGGGATCGACGCCGGTGTCGGCGATGCGACCGGCAAAGATGGAGATGATCGACGGCACGTCGGGAGAGACGGCTTCGATGAAGTCGGAGATCTGCTCGTTGGTGAAGAGGGTCGTGACATTGATCTTGATGCCATCATGCGAGAGCTTGCGCACCAGATCCTTAGTGGACTCGCCCTTGGTGTTGAGCGCGGGAATCTTCACGTAGACGTTCTCAGCCCACGTTGCGATTTCACGCGCCTCGGCCTCCATGCCCTCGAAATCATCGGCAAAGACCTCGAACGAGACGGGCAAATCCTTGATCTGGGAGAGAACCTCCTTGGCGAAGGCACGGTAATCCGTGACCCCACCCTTCTTCATGAGTGAGGGGTTGGTCGTGAACCCCTGGACATTCCCCTCACGGTACATGTCAAGCATGCCCTCGATGTTGGCGCCGTCTGCAAATACCTTGATGCTCATTCCTCCGCCCTCCACGAAAGGATTCATAAAGTTCAGATTTATGTTCATAAGTAAATTACTTATGTTCTGAACTTCATTTACATGGAGGTAGTGTACACACGTGGAGACTATATGGTCGATTGACCTTGTATGATTCTGTAAACGGCTGATTTTTACCTGCAAACGGCTTAGGGCATAAAAACCGCCGAGATAAACGTTTTAGTTTCGAAATCGGAACCTTATGATGAGCAGAAGAGTGCTTTCCGCAAGCAAGCGCACCGGTTTTCGAAAGGGATGGCAGCAGGTGTCCTCCGAGGAATCATCTCCCGCAGATCGACAGTCGTTTATTCTCGAGTGGCTTGACAGCAACCCCAGCATCGCAGTCTCTGACGTGCAGAAGAGGTTTGGGGTATCAGACGTAACGGTACGTCACGACCTCATTGCCCTTGAATCCGCCGGGAAGGTTCGACGCGTTCGCGGCGGCGCGGTCTCTCTCGCTCGCACCATGCTCATGAGCTACCCGGAGGAGCGAATCAACTTCAATGTCGCGGCAAAGGACCGCATCGCGCATGCGGCTGCGGGGCTCGTCGAAGACGGAGACGTTATTATCGCCGACATTGGCACCACTGCATACCAGTTTGTGCGTCAGCTTGAGGACAAGAAGGGCATCACCATCATCACCGGAGATCTCTCGATTGCGCACTTTGCGAGCTTCAATCTTCCTGGCGCAGAGGTCATGCTCCTCGGGGGAAAGGTGCGAAAGGAGCACCTGTACCTGGCGGGCGCCATGACGCTCGACGCAATGTCAAAGCTCTATGCCGACAAGGCGTTCCTGAGCTGTGACGGATTTCACCACGACCACGGGTTTACGGTCGAGCACGACTTCAGCACGACCATCAAGCGCGCCTACATCGCAAACTCCCGCCAGAGCGTGATGATGCTCGACTCGAGCAAGCTTGGGCGAACAAGTTTCTATCGCTTCTCAACCATGGATGACTTTGACTATGTCATCACGGACGAAGACCCCGAAGGCTACCTTGTCAAGTCAGTTGACCGTTCCAAGCACGCACCGCAGCTAGTGATTGCCAGCTGACTCATGGCGCGCCGCCTGCAGAAACCCTCGCTGCGGTGCCAGATCGGCGCCACAGCGAGGGTTTCGTACGCACTTGCTGTCAAAGCGCACCCTGTGGCGCCAAAATGAGACAAAGGGACTGTCCCTTTGTCTCATGCGCCGCGGTCCCTACGCTTTCGCGGGGATAATCTCGATCCACTGGCCCTCGGGGTCGGCAATGAAGTAGAGCCCCATCGCGTGGTTCTCGAAGACGATGCAGCCCATCTCCTCATGCAGACGGTGGAAGGCATCGTAGTCGTCGACCTCAAACGCAATGTGGGTGTCATCGCCGCCATTGGCGTAGGGCTCAGTGCGCCCGCGGTTCCACGTGAGCTCCAGCTGGAACGGCGAAGCGTCGTTCTCCATGAACGTGTTTGTCCAGGAGCCGTCGTCCGGGCCGGACTCCCTCACCACGTGGAAGCCAAGCGCCTTCTCGTAGAACGCAATGGTCTTCTCCTTGTCCAGGACGTGCGTGCAGCGATGAACGAACTTTGCCTTCATGGTTGCCTCCCTAGAAAAACGCGGACGCGAGCACCGGCCCGCGTCCGCCCACGTCACGTGCACTGGGTTCAGGATACCAGCGAGAAGCGCCGCTCGGCCACTATCGGCCGGCGAGCATCTTGCTGAACGACGTGTCGGAATGGCGCGCCCACGTCACGTAGACAATCACGCTCAGCACGCAGGCGAGAGAAACAATCGACCACATGGCCGAGTAGCCCAGCCCCGTGATGAGCGAGCCTGCAATGCCTCCGCCCAGGCCGTAGCCAATGTCGTAGCCGCAGAGGAAGGTCGAGTTGGCCGAGCCGCGCGTCTCTACGGTCGAGGTGTGCACCGCCATCGACTGCAGCGACGGCTCGAGGCCGCCAAAGGCGTAGCCCGCGAGCACTGCCGAGAGGATATACGTCACGGCGTTGGGCACAAATGCCAAAAGCAGGAACGCCACGAGCATGGCTGCGTTGCAGGAGTAGACGAAGAACGCCTCACCCCGCTGGTCAACCAGCTTGCCCAGCGTAATGCGCACCAGAAGCAGCATCGCGGACATCACGAGAAAGTAGATCGAGCCCGAAGGCAGCGAGGCCTCGGAGGCAAAGATCGCCACGAAGTTCTCGAGCGCACCAAAGGTGAACATGAAGATGAGCATGGTCACCGTGGCAGGCAGCGAGTCACGGTTGATGATGGTGCGCAGGTCAAGCTTCTTCTTGGGAACGTCGACCTTGGGCGCGCGCACAAAGGCAAAGAGCACCAGGCCAAGGCCCGCGATGGCGGCGGCCACAGCGTAAAGCACGTTGAAGCCAAAGCCCTCCATGAGCGAGAGCCCCAGCGCCGTCGCCATACCAAAGTAGCCCATGCCCTCGGCAAAGCGTGGACGGCAGATCACGTCGGACGCCACGGTAGCGGTGGTCGAGTTGGAGAACGACAGGCCAACGCCATGCACCATGCGGATGGCAATCGCCACGGACAGCACGGGGACAAACACATAGCCCAGCGGCGCCAGGCCCATGAGGACAAGGCCGGCAACAAGCGCTGCCCTACGAACGCCATTGTCGAGCCACCAGCCCACAAACGGCCTGATAATCACGGCCACAAACGAGAAGGCCGCCACGCAGATGCCCGCCACGGCCTCGGTGCCGCCAAGGCTCTGGATGTAGAACGGGAAGGTCGAGAGGCTCATGATGTGGTTTGTGAAGACGCACAGGTTCACCAGGATGATAAGAACCAGCTCGCGCGCGTCCACAGCTTGGGCTCGCCCTTGCCCTTGGCGGCAGCAGATGTTGCTTCTGTCAAAAAGATCCCTCCTAGACGGGTTGAAGTGACCGTCCAGCAGGAATCGATCGTGCGCAGCGCGCGGATACGTCACGGCTGGACGGCGTAGCCATCAATTGGACTTACGCCGTACGGCAGCTCATTGACGTAGTGCAGTATAGCCGAGAAGCGCAGACTCGGACGGGGGCACCAGCGTTAGCCCTGCCCCTCGGCCTGCCCCTGGGAGCGTTGCGGCTTGGGGACGTCGATGCTCCCCGCGCCGGGGGACCAGTACCCGAGCTTGATTCCGCGCTGGTAGACGGCGACTGCCTTGGCAAAGTAGCCACGCGCGTTAAGGTGGGTCCAGTCCGAGCGCAGCTGCTTCGAAATGCACCCCAGGCGCGCATCCGCCACGTCCTCTGGAGTTGGCGTGAGGCCCGAGATCTCGAGCCCGTGCTTGATGAGAAAGACGCGCATGTTGATGAAGTGGTCGCCAAAGGCCTCGCGAAGCGCCGTCTCCCAGCTGGTCTCGCGCGGTGCGTAGTCATCCGTGAAGGGGACCTGGCTTGTGTCACCAACGGAAGAGCCCGGGTCATCGGTGTCACCCAAGATGAGATAGTCGTCGCAGCCGGAACGATCGATCATCGCGCGGTACTGGTCGATGAGGACCTGGTAGTCGCCATCCCAGCCGCCGTTGCTTCCCATCTCAAGCACGAGGATGTCGCCCGTGTGCTCCTCGCCCTCGTCAACGACCTCGGGGTCTATGTGGCTGATGGGTTGCTCGCCCTCGTCCGCGGGCGCGTCCTCGTCCGCGGGCGCGTCCTCGTCCGCATCCGCGTCCGGATCCGGATCGTCGTTTTCGCCTTTGTCGTCAGCGTCGCTGGTTGCGTCCGCGCCGTCGTTGTCGAGCGTTGCCCACGGGAGGGCGCCCTGCATGACGGCAATCTCCTCCGAGGTTGCGCCAGCAACGCCAAAGTTGTACGTGTCGAGCCCTGTGAGCTGCGAGAGCACCTGGGGGTATGACTGGCAGCTCGTGTCGTAGAGCTCTCCGTCCGCAAGCGAGACAAGCGCCCCGGGGTCATCGTCGGCGCCCACGCCCTGGGTCATGCTGTCGCCCCAGCAGACAATCTCGCGCGTGTCATCGTCGCTGGTGCCGGGGTAGAAGCGCCAGCCGAAGTTGTCCACGTACGAGACGTCCCCCTCAGCCTGCTGGGTACTCTCCTCGTCCGCGCCTACCTGAGAGGAATCGTTTGCGGGGCTCTGGCCGCAGCCGGCAAGAGAGGCCGCAAGCATGACGGCGGCAACCGAAACGCCAAGTCTTCTCACAAGCGCACCTCCCCTTTGCGCGCATTCACCCCAACACAAAAAAGGATAGTCGCGTGAAAGGGAAGTGTAAGGAAATCACACGGTACGTACCCGTAGCCAAAAAGCGACGCCCTTCGCGGGCGTCGCCGACGGCTACATCTCGGTGCCAGACTCGGCTTGCAGCGGCGTCGCATCCGCGTCCTTCTCGGCCTTGGACTCACCCACGTGCGAGAAGCACTTGGCAAACACCAGGCGCGAGATGGGGCCAGCCGCAAAGAGGTTCCACAGGAGCGCCATCGGGAAGTTCTTGATGAGCGTCCCCACCCAGATGGCGGGGAGCTGCGCTACGGGCATGCCCGCAAGAATCACGTTGAAGAGGATGCTCGCAACCAGGCTCATCGTGGGGCACATGATGAGGACGGTGCAGCACGAGCGAATGGTGCCCTGGATAAAGGTGCTGTCGCACTTGGGGTTGGTGAGACGTGCCGCCAGCGCCGCGCCGCCGCGCGTGCCCCAGAGGTTCGAGAACAAGAACACGAAGAGCCACATGTACGAGGCCTCGACCAGAGCGCTAAGGAACACGTCGTTGGTCATGTTGGAGAAGCCGCCGGGCATGGTGGGGATTCCCATCTTCCATGCCACGTTGTAGACCTCCATCCCGTAGGCCATGGTGATGGACATGAGAATCCCAAAGATGACTCCCTGTGCCTTGGTCTTAGGCATGCCTTGCTCCTCTCCGCCGCGCCTGCCCTGAGCTCGCGGCACACGAAAAAAGCGTGCGGCCGCCCACCAAGGGGCAACCGCACGCTTTGCTGACTACACCTTTTCGCCGCGGAGGATGGCATTGTTGGGCATCCGGCTCGCGGCGGCTTTGCGCTACACGCAAGGAAGACCATAGCACGCACGCAGCGCGGCACGACAAAATCAACACGTGGCAAGAGAGACGACGATAAGGCCCGTCGCCCTAGGCCCGTACACCCGGCACACCCTCGCCCAGGCCCTCGACCAGGTCAATCACCGAGCGCACCAGGCCGCCATCCGCATAGGCATCCTCGCGTACGCACAGGTAGAAGGTGGCATGTGCCTCCGGGTCACGGATGGGAACAAAGACCCGCTCGACCTGGTCATCATCACTCGCGCCGGCGCCGGCAACGTCCGGACGCACGAGCACGGGCGCGTCGGACGAGAAGCCCAGCATGCGGGTGGTGCGCATGAGCTGGCGCCAGACCTCGCGGTCCTCCTGCACCACCATGTGCGCGTGCGGGGTGGTGCGACGGTGCATGTCGCCCCAGAAGCCGATGCCCCCAAAGAGCAGGAACGTCTCGCCATCGAGGTCCTCAAAGCTCACGCTCTCGCGCTGTGCCAGCGGGTGGTCCTTTGGCGCCGAGAGGTACAGGCTCTCGCGCATGAGGAGCACGCTGCGCATGCCCGATGCCTCTCGTGTGCAAATGGCCAGGTCGATAAGGGAGTCGAAGAGGGCGCGCTCGGCATCTGCCTCGTCGCCCACCATCTCGGAACTCACGAGCGCGCCGGGCATGCGCTCCACGATGAGCGACGTGAGGTACCACAGCGGCGCCGGCGCGATGGTCCCCACGCGCAGCACACGCTCGCGCCGCGATGCGTCGAGAGACGACTGGCGCATGCGCCTCTCGGCGGCGAGAAGCTCCTCGGCGTGCGGCAGCAGCTCGCGTCCCACGCGGTTGAGCGCAAGCGAGTTCTTGCCTCGGTCGAAGAGCGACACGCCAAGATCCTCCTCAAGGTGCTGGATTGAGCGGCTGAGCGCCGGCTGGGAGATGTGCTGCTCGCGCGCGGCGGCCGTCACCGAACCTGTGCGGGCAACGGCAACAAAGTGGCGTACCTGGTCGGTGTTCATACGGACGCACCCCTCTCCCAGCAATGCACTTTGTGCATGGCAAGAACCCATAGCGGCATTGTACTTCTCGCCTGTACGGCTGCATCATTGGTAGAAAAACTAAGGAGGGCACCATGAAGCAGACCGCAGGCAGAGACCAGCTGGGCACCATCGCCCCACTCTTTGCGCACCTCAACGACGACGTGCTGTTTGGGGAGGTATGGGACCAGGAGGCCATCGACATCAAGACCAAGTGCATCGTGACCGTGACCACGCTCATGGCCTCGGGAATCACCAACGCATCGCTGGCGCACCACCTGGCAAACGCCAAGGCTCACGGTGTGAGTCGAGACGAGATTGTGGCCGTGGTGACGCACGCGGCCATGTACTGTGGCTGGCCCAAGGGCTGGGCCGTTTTCCGCATGATCAAGGAGGTCTGGGGCGAGGACGAGCAGGTCGGCGCCACCAGCGTCGATGAGCCACAGGGGCTCTCGGACATCTTCCCCATGGGCGAGCCCAACGACGCCTATGCCCAGTACTTCATCGGGCGCAGCTGGCTCGCGCCGCTTGGAGACCCGCAGCTGGGTGCGGACAACGTGACCTTCGAGCCGGGCTGCCGCAACAACTGGCACGTGCACCACAAAGGTGGCCAGGTGCTCATCTGCGTGGCTGGTCGCGGCTGGTACCAGGAGTGGGGCAAGCCGGCGCAGGAGCTTCACCCTGGCGACGTGGTGAGCATTCCGCCCGAGGTCAAGCACTGGCACGGTGCCGCGCGCGACTCGTGGTTCCAGCACATCGCGCTTGCCGTGCCCGCCGAGGGAGCCAGCGCCGAGTGGCTCGAGCCCGTCACGGACGAGGCGTACGCGCAACTGGCATAGGCGCTGGCGGCTCCCGCTCCGCGCGAGTCGCCGGAGGCACGGTTTCCGCTGCAAAGCCTGCAAGAATGGCCCCTCCGGAGACGATTTGTCGCCGGAGGGGCAACATTGGATGCAACTCTCGCAAAAAGCGGGCTTCCGGCGACTTTGTGCTAGGCAACAACCGCCGGAGCCACTCGCTACCAGGACAGCAGCTCGTAGCCGTCCTCGGTGACCACCAGCTGGACCTCCCACTGCGCGGAGTCCGAGCCGTCAGCCGTCCGCACGATCCAGCCGTTGTCCTTGTCGGTCGTGATGTCGGGTGCACCGGCGTTGACCATGGGCTCGATGGTAAAGCACATGCCAGGCACCAGGATGGGGCCGGTGCCCTTCTCAGAGACAAAGCTCACAAACGGGTCCTCGTGGAACTCGCGCCCAATGCCGTGGCCGCCGTACTCCTCGACCACCGTGAAGCCGGCCTCGCGGCAGAGCTCGTTCACGGCCGCGCCTACGTCGCCCAGGTGACCCCAGGGTCGCACGGCGGCAAGGCCCGCCTCGACGGACTTCTTGCACGTCTCTACCAGACGACGGCGCTCGTCAGACACCTCGCCAATGCAGTACATGCGGCTGGAGTCCGAGAAGTACCCACCCTTGATGGTGGACATGTCAACGTTAATGATGTCGCCGTCCTGAAGGATGTCCTTCTCGTTGGGGAACCCGTGGCAGATGACGTCGTTGATCGAAGTGCACACGCTGTAGGGATAGCCCTCGAAGTTGAGGTCGGCCGAGACCGCATCGTGCGCCGAGAGGTACTCCTCGACCCAGCGGTTGATGTCCATGGTCGAGACGCCCGCGGCAATGTGCTCGCCAACGTAGTCAAGGACGCCCATGTTGACGGCGGCCGACGCCTTGATGCCCTCGATGTCCGCGGCGGTCTTGAGGAGCGAGCGGGGCAGGACCTCCTCGCCGTCGAGGTACAGGCGCTCCATGCGCTCGTCCGCCGGGCCGTGGCACTTCTTGTACTTGCGGCCGCTCCCGCACCAGCAGGGGTCGTTGCGCCCAGGAACGGGCAGCTTGTCAAACATGGCGATTCTCCCATCGGGTCGAGCTTGGCTAACGTTTCAACGATACCCTCGTAGAGCGCCTACCGGAACCGGGATTGCAAGTTAGACGAATCTAATCACACCGTTTCGAGGGTGGATGACCGGGCCACCAAGGCGCCCGACACGCAGCTGGTGAAAAAGCTTAGTCATAACGTCGTAAACCATGCTGCCCTGCCCAATCGGGGACATTCGCGTTGGTTGGTAGCGACATGACCCCACGAGCAGCGTCGGAAAGAAGCGGACGCAAGTTTGTAAGCACTCGGAGAGCATTGTAAGGTATATATACCTGACTTTAGGTTCATATCTATCTCGGGAGGCACCGCATGTACACCATTGGCCAGGTGTCGCAGATGTTCGACCTGCCTGTATCGACGCTGCGCTACTACGACAAGATGGGGCTTCTCCCCGGGCTGGCGCGCACGTCGGGTACCCGCCGCTTCGACGAGGAGCAGCTGGAAGCGCTGCGCGTAATCGAGTGTCTGAAGCGCTCCGGGCTGGAAATTCGCGACATCAAGAAGTTCATGGACTGGTGCCAGGAGGGGCCCAGCACGTACGCCGACCGGCTGGAGCTCTTCCGCGAGCAGCGGCACGAGGTGGACAAAAAGATTGCCGAGCTAGAGCGCACGCGCGCGATGCTCAGCTGGAAGTGCTGGTACTACGGCAAGGCCTGCGAGCAGGGCAACGAAGACTTTGCGGCCAACCTGCCCGAGGGGCTCCCCGAGGATGGTCGCCGCCTCTGGGACGCTGCGCACAGCAAGACGGACGAGAACGCCTAGCGGCATGAAGACCTTCGGTCGCCGTAGCCGCGGATTCTCGCCAGTTAGGAAAAATCCGAACGTTTAAGCCGGGTTAACCGTCCAATATCAGCGGCACCGCTGGTAAGCCGCGCAGTTTCACCATTTAGACCAGGCTAACCATTCGGAATCCGCGTCTTAAGAGAAGACGAGCAGAACGCATGCGGTCATCGCCCTCTCGGCCCCACCGCTAAGCCGCAACGTGCACGCTTCAAGGGGAAACGCTGGTGCCGCAGCGTTGCGGCGCCCGCGCGTGGTAACCTGCCATACCGTTATCAAAAGCGAGAAGCCCGCGCACCGAAGCCGCGTGCTTCGAAGCCCCGCGCTTCCACACAGGAGGAACCATGGAACTCACCGGCCGTCAGATTCGCCAGCTCCGCAGCATGGCCAACCGACTCGAGGCGACCATCGGCGTTGGCAAGGCCGGCATCACGGACGCCGTCGTGCGCCAGACCGACTCGGCGCTCGAGGCAAACGAGCTCGTCAAGTGCTCGGTCCAGGGCACCTCGGGCATGGACACCCGCGAGGCTGCCATTGCACTCGCGCGCCCCACGCACGCCGAGGTCGTCCAGGTAATCGGCCACAAGTTCGTGCTCTACCGCACGTCCCAGCGCGAGGACATCGAGCACATCCAGCTGGTGTAGAGCTCGGCTCTGCGCTCTGGGGGCAGCCCCAACGAAGGAATGCGACAAAGCGCGACGACCTTTCGTCGTATATGCGACAACTATTGCGTCGCATATGCGACGGACGTCTCGTTGCTACATCGTGTATGCAGCAACAACCTCGCCGTAGTAGGCAATGTGCATGTCGCGGTTGGCGTCGCAGTTGGTGCTGGGAACGTCCTGTGGATAGAAACGGTCAAGGATGCCTGCCGGCAGGGCGTTGCGGTCCTGGGGCTGACGGTACACCACGCGGCACTCAAGGGTGATGACGGCCTCAGCGATTGCTGGCACGGAGACAACCTGGGACTTCACCGTGTGCAGCCCCAGCTCGGCAATCTTGTCGATATCGCGGCCGGTGACGCTACCCGCGCGACCCAAAATCTTGCGGTCGAACCCCTCCCCCGGGATTCCAATGGTGAACTCGCCCGTCTCGTCCAGCAGCGTGCGGGTGAAGCGACCCTCGCGCACAAAGGTCACGAACACCGGACGCGCCCACTCCACACCCAGCATTCCCCACGAGATGGTCATGGTGTTGGCCTTCCCATTTGCCGCGCTGGTAAGCAGCACTCCCTTGTTGACGGCAGGTAGAATCTCGCCCGCGTGCTCGAGCACGTCGATCTTCTCGCCCATGCAATCACTCCACTTCTGAAAGTCCCACGCCAGGGCGCCCGGGGACAACTCGGAACTGTCACAGTTGTACCCAGGCGCTTAGGAAATTGCTTCTCGGGCGCCGTTGGCCTCTACTTGCTCACAACCGAGATGCGCTCGCGGATGTGCTCGCCCGACTCGATCTCGTCCACCATCGCAATGGCGTAATCGGCGTACGAGATAACCGACTCGCCCTTCTCGTTGAGCGTGAGCTCCTCGCCGGCGAGGGTGTACGCACCGGTGCGCTCGCCCTCCGCCTGGAAGTCCGCCGCAGGCGAGACGTACGTCCAACGCACGTCGTCGCGGGTACGCAGGTAGTCGAGGGACTTCTGCGCCGCCGCTGCCACGTCCTTGAAGGCGTCCGGGAAGTCCGGCGTCTGCGCAAGGGTCACGGAGTGCTCGGGGTTCACGAAGAGCGACCCGGCGCCGCCCACGACCACCAGACGCACATTGGTGCCCGCAAGAACGTCGGCGAGATGTGCCACGGCGTCGGGAACAAGGTGAAGCGTGTCCTCGGTCCAACCGCCCACGGCGTCGACCACGGCGTCAAACCCCTCGAGCTGCTCACGAACAATCGTCAGGGCGTCGCCCTGGAGGAAGTGCTGCGCCTGCGTGCGGTTATCGCTTCGGGCGATGGCAGTGACGTCAAACCCGCGACGCACGGCCTCCGCCACGACGAGGCTGCCCACGCGACCATTTGCTGCGACGACAGCGATCTTCTTGGTGTTGTTCTGGCTCATGGTGATCCCCTTTCGGTTCTGGCGTCGGCCCGGCGCCGCCGCCCTTTTGACACTTGCAACATTACGGGCATTAGTGCATATTTGAAAGTAAGCCCGTTAAAGTGCTGTAAGTACCTACGAGTAACTATTGGAGGATACCAGGCATGTCGCAAAACGAAGAGTTGCTCAGCAGATTGCCGGCATGCCCGGTAGAGACCACGCTCACGCTCATAGGCAACAAGTGGGAGGTTCTCATCCTGCGCGACCTCATGGAGAGCACCAAGCGCTTTGGCGAACTGCGCCGCTCGGTAGGCCACATCTCGCAGAAGGTGCTCACCAGCCAGCTGCGCACCATGGAGGAGGCAGGTCTCGTGCACCGCGAGGTGTTCGCCGAGGTCCCGCCGCGCGTGGAGTACTCGCTCACGCCGCTGGGCAGAAGCCTCCAGCCCGTGCTGGACTCGCTGCGAGACTGGGGCACCAAGTACAAGCGCCACCTGTCAGACGGCACGCCGATAATGGAGTAGCACGGCACAGCCAGACCCTCCCTAACAGCTACGACGAGAGGTACGCTCAGCAATGACGTCGAGGCAGACCATACGCCACCGGCTCCTTGTCTCCAACGTGATCATGGTCGTGGTGCCAGTCCTCGTGACCGCGCTCGTGGGCGTGGCGTGCCTTGCCGTGATGCTCAACACGGCTCGTCACAACGGCCTGGGACTCGACAGCGAGAGCGACTTCTATTGGGCGGGTACCACGGCAGTCGAGCTGGTCGAGAACACCGTGGACAACGCTGCACCCACGTCCGTCTCGTACGACGGCGTCGCCTCCATGCTCCAGGGGCAAGGCCTTGACCTCGCCGTCATTGAGGATGGGGACGCCGTCTTCACTACCGGTGGCGTCACGGAGACGGACCTCTCGTTTGCGCTCGCCGCCAGCGCCACGGGCGAGAGCCCCGTCACGATGCGCTCCGGCGAGCGGACCATGTTCCTGAAGGCCGAGGTGGCCGACGACGGCGCAACCAACTACCAGGTTGCCGTCTTTGGCTCGCTCACCGAGGTCGCGGATGGCACCATCAAGCACATGGCGGTGGCCAGCGCCTTCATCCTGGCAATTACCGCGGCCCTCTCTGTCTACCTGGTAAACCGCTTCTGCCACCGCTACGTGTTCGACCGCATCGAGTGGTCGCTTGGTCACCTCGAGGAGGGCGTGCGGCAGCTCTCCGCCGGCAACCTTTCCTACCGAATCCGCTATGACCGCGACGACGAGTTCCGGCCCATCGCGGACTCGTTCGACCGCATGACGGCCCAGCTCCAGGCGTCCGAGGAGCGCCAGCAGCGCGACCAGCGCAACCGCCAGGAGCTTATCGCGTGCATCTCGCACGACCTGCGCTCCCCGCTCACCTCCATTCGCGGCTATGCCGAGGGGCTGCGCGACGGTATTGCCACCACGCCCCAGATGTGCGATCGCTACGCCACGCGCATCGCCTCCAAGGCCGAGGAGATGGATGGCCTGGTATCCGAGCTGTTCATGTTCTCCAAGCTCGACCTTGGTGACTTCCCGCACGAGGAGCGACCCGTGCGCGTGGATGCGTTCCTCCAGGGCGTGTTGGACAACCTTACGCCAGAGCTCGAGCGAACGGGCAACGCGCTCGCCCAGGTGGAGCTCGCACCGGCAACCGTGCTTGCCGATGAGCGACTCCTGCGCCAGGCGGTGACAAACGTGCTGCTCAACGCCTCCAAACATGCGCCGGGCAGCGCAATCACGGTTCGTGCGAGCGTTGCGCCGGACGGCAGACACGTCGAGGTCGCCATTGCCGACAGCGGACCCGGCGTGCCCGCGGAGTCGCTGGGACGCATCTTCGAGGTCTTCTACCGCACCGATCCGTCGCGCACGGCAGCCTCTGGCGGCAGCGGGCTTGGCCTGGCCATCGTTCAGCGCGCCATGCGCGCAATGGGAGGCGAGGCAACGGCAGAGAACGCCGAGCCGCACGGGCTGTGCGTGACCCTCACGCTGCGCATCACCGGGCAGAAAGCCGCCGAGAATAGCACAAGGGAGGCATCCGCGTGAGTAAGATCTTGATCGTCGAGGACGACGGGGACATCGCCGAGCTCGAACGCGACTACCTCGAGGCCAGCGGCTTTGACACCTTGATTGCACACGACGGCCGCAAGGGCCTCTCGCTTGCGCTAGGCGGTGGCTTTGACCTGGTCATACTTGACCTCATGCTACCGGGCGAGGACGGGCTTTCCGTGTGCCGTTCAATCCGCGAGCGCTCGGGCATCCCCGTCATCATGGTGACTGCGCGCAGCGAGGACATCGACGTGATCCGCGGCTTGGGCATTGGCGCCAACGACTACGTGACCAAGCCGTTCTCGCCAAGCGTGCTCGTGGCTCGCGTGAAGGCGTGCCTCGCCGCTGCCGAGCGCGCAGGAAGCGCTTCCACGGCGGCCGTTGAGACAAACGAATCCCAGGCAAGTGACCTTGTTTTTGGCGACGTGCGTATCTGTACCGCCTCGCACACCGTGAGCGTGGCGGGCAGCGAAGTCACACTCACCAACCGCGAGTACGAGCTCCTGCTGTTCCTGGCCCAGCGGCCGGACACCGTCCTCAGCCGGCAGGCCCTCTACGAGCGCGTGTGGGGTGAGGACGCCGTGGGCGACGGCGCCACGGTCACCGTCCACGTGAACAGGCTGCGCGAGAAGCTCGAGCATGACCCGGCACACCCGGTGCTCATCCAGACTGTGCGCGGCGCGGACTACATCCTGCGCTCGGAAGCCGGCAAGTAGCGCTGCCGGGCGGCCCGCAGCGCTACATCAGCTGCCGCCGTGTTTAGCTAGCGTTTATCTTTGCGTGCCAAGGCGTTTAGCGCATCTCCTTAGCATGTCTCGCCG
This sequence comes from Tractidigestivibacter montrealensis, assembly GCF_024741235.1. GTDB lineage: Bacteria > Actinomycetota > Coriobacteriia > Coriobacteriales > Atopobiaceae > Tractidigestivibacter > Tractidigestivibacter montrealensis. Next base: position 232,173 of record NZ_JANSKA010000003.1, read on the forward strand.
TCAAGAAGCCAACACGGCGCCGCGGTGGTGCCCATGCTAAGGAGCGTGCCATGCAGGCCTTTGTCCTTTCCTTTATCGCCCAGTACGGTTACCTGGCGCTTGCCGCGCTGATCTTCCTTGAGAACGTCTTTCCGCCCATCCCCAGCGAGGCCATCCTCCCCGCTGCGGGCTTTATGTCGAGCATCGGATCGCTCTGGCTTCCCTCGGCAGTCCTCGCGGCAACCATCGGGTCACTGTTGGGCGCCTACGTCCTCTATGGCGTTGGTCGCGTCCTTAGCCAGGAGCGCCTTGAGCGCCTGATGGGCACCAAGCCCCTGCGCATGCTGGGCTTTGAGCCCGGCGACGTCTCGAGCGCCATCGGCTGGTTCAACAAGCACGGACGGATCAGCGTTCTGGTGTGCCGCTGCATCCCCGTTGTGCGCAGCCTCATCTCCATTCCCGCCGGCATCTCGGGCATGGGCGTGCTGCGCTTCTCGGCATACACGTTCCTTGGCTCGCTGGCCTGGAACACCGTCCTCTGCACGCTGGGCTATGTCGCTGGCTCTGCGTGGGAGAGCGCCTCGGCGGGTGCCACGCAGGCCATCGACGTGATGACCCTCGTGGTGATTGCAATCATTGTTGTTGTGGCGGCAATCTGGGCTGCCAAGCGCGCGATTCCCGCCATCAAGAACGCCGTGCGCTCCGAGGGCGCTGAGTAAGGCGAGCAGGACAGACGGACTACGCGCCGGCCTTGCAACCGTCGCACGGACAGCCTTCCTGCTGGGCATCTGGCGCTGTAAGTCCCGCGAAGAAGGAGGCCAAGCCGGTAGCCACCTGGGAATCTACCGAGTAGTGGCGCCAACGACCCTCTCGCCGACAGCGCACTATGCCGCAGTCGCAGAGCACCTTCATGTGGTGGGAGAGCGTGGGCTGGGAGATATCGAGGCAGGAGAGCAGGTCGTGCGCGCACATCTCCCCGCGCGAGCCCACCATGCGAACAATGGCAAGGCGGTTCTCGTCTGCCAGGGCCTTGAACACCCCGGCATCAATCTCGCTCATCCGCATCTCCCTTGTGCACGAGCCTAGTTTTCTCAGTCCCCCATTCTCACACGAAGGTCGGCAAGGTGGCGCAAAATGTCCTCAGCGCATGCTGCGTATTGCTCCTTGAGTCCTCCCATGGGATCTTTCAGACCCCAGTCTTCACGATGCGCACACGGAAGCGCGGGACAGGCGACACCGCAGCCCATAGTTACCAGCCAGTCCACGTGTTTGGGCAGTTCGGATAGGTGCTTGGGGCGCAGTGCTGCGATGGCTTCCGCCGGAATCCCCCGGCGCGAAAGCTCCTCCAGAGCGCCTGCGTCGACATGGGAAGCCGGGTCTGTTCCCGCCGAGAGGAATGTGGCTTCGCCGGACATCATGTGCTCCGCCAGTGCCTGGGCCATCTGGCTACGGCAGGCATTGTGCGTACAAACAAAGACAACGACTGGTCGAGGCGCACCCGCAGCCACAACGGCTGTCCCAGACTTGTTGGAACTTGTCTCTCTCGCCATGGCCTTCTCCCTTGCTGCAATCGTATCCATCTCGTTGCCGTCACCGCCACAGGCGGCGAGCAGCCCTACGCGTAGCGCCGCGCAATGGAGAGCGCAAGCCCTACGTAGCTCTCGCCAAAGAGCACGCAGTGCAAGAGCACCGGCACAAGCTGGTGGATGCCCACGCGCTCACGCCAGCCATCTGCCAGCGGCGACACCTCGTTGTAGCTGGCAAGAAGATCGTCCAGGTACGCGCAGCCAAAGAGCTGGAGCATAGCAAGATCGGTCTCGGCATGTCCGCCCGAGGCCATGGGGTCGATGAGCGCGGCGCCGGTGGATGCAGCGCGGGAGCCGTCGGCTGCCCAGAGAAGGTTACCGACCCAGAGGTCACCGTGGATGCGCGAGCAGCGGTGGCCCCGGCTGCGAACGAGCACCGGCTCTGGGGAGTCAAAGTTCCCCGCTGCCATGCGATCTGCCACATGGGTGAGAAGTCGTACCTCCGAGGCGTCCACCAGGCCTTCGTCGCGAATGGTACGCAGGTGAGGCATCACGCGCCACTCCGCGCACATGGCGCCCCACCCCGAACTTTCAGCCGGCTCGTCGGGTACCACGGGTGTGAGCGAGCGGCCAATCACGTAGCTGACGCCACTCCAGCCCGGCGGCGGGCAGCCGTACCACGCGGCGCCCGCCGCGTGCGTGTGCGCAAGCGCGGCACCAGCAAGGCGGGCCTTCTCGCGCGTAGGCGCACCCTCGTCGATGCGCTCTTCCAGCAAGCGGTGGACGCCCGCCTCCACAACGCGCGAGCACACAATGCCACCGTCTTTCTCGGCTTCGCCAAGCCAGCGCAGACCAGCCGCCTCACCTGTAAGGTCTGCTTGCGGGTTGTCGTCTCTCTTCTCGAAGGTCTCGGACATCGCACCGCTCCCAAACTCCGCCGCCACAAGGCATGCTGTTTGGAAGTATAGCGAGCGTCCAGCAAATGCCGCAGTCGCCTGCAGACGCTATTGCCGCACAACCTTCTCGAGAGCATAGTCGCCACGGGAGTAGCCCTCAAAATCATCCGTCTGGATGCGCCTGAAGCCGTGACTCTCATAGATGTGGATCGCTGGTTTGAGCGCGCTGTTCGTAAGGATAAAAATACGCCGAGCCCCATGTTGCTCCGCCCACGCAACGGACGCCTCGAAGACTGCCGTACCGCATCCGGAGTGTTCCCGAGCTGGGTTCGAACCAAGTTTGGCAATCTCCCAACCAGCGTCCCCGCGATCGAACGCGGCGCAGGTAGCAAGGGCTGTCCCATCGTCATCCACGGCAAAGAACGCCATGCCGCCATGGCGCACTTCGTCGTCTATCCCTTCGAACTCCAGCATGTCCGTTGGCTCGATTGGGCCAAAATAGCGTCCAATCCACCACGTGTTGAGGTCGATGAAGTCCTGTCTGCGAGCTGGAGTGTATTGCTCCAGCCTCACCGGGAACCCGCCTCGCCCTCGCCAAGCACATTCAGCACGAGCTCCATGGCATCAGCAACTTGCGAGAGCTGCGAATCGGCATCAGAGGTGACCCTCGCAATTAGCCCACTCTTCTCAAGGCCATGAATCATTCTGCTGAGATACCCCTTATCAAGGTGTAGCTCGGTAGCAATGTCTCGAGCACTGCAGCCTTCGCAATCCGCAATCTCGATAAGGACGTCGACTTCCATTGTCGACATGTCCGTATCAAGATATCCTTTGTCGAGAAGGCGCATGACTGGGACGTAGTGCCTGTTAAACCGGCGGATAGTCTCAATTCACGCAGATTCCGGCAATTCCCAGGATTCCCGCGACCACACCAATGTCAAAGGCCACACTCGAGCCGTCACCAACGACGCCCATCGTGAGGCACATGCCAACGCCAAGCACAAGCGCGGCGACAATCCCCAGTGAGTAGGCGCAGATAGTCGCCGGCAGCTTGGCACGCTGGTCGAGCTTGTGCAGCGCCACGACCTTCGACGCGTCTTTTGGCGCATACTCGCTTGCAAGCTGCTCAGCATAGATCTTGTCGGTGTTCATAGTCTCCATTGCGGTTGCCTCCTTTGCCATTGGGGGGCATCCGTCCGGCGCCCCGTGACATGACCATTACAGCGGAGGCCAGGCGCCAACGGAACAACACGAATGTCGTCTGGTGTCGAGTTGCCCCAACGGAGAAGACCATGAGCAGAGAGCGGCGCCGCCAGCCCAGAGCCAGCAGCGCCTCCACCTGCGGATTACCGCTTGCTGCAGGTTACTGCTCGTTCTCGATCTGGGCGATCTTCGCGATGCGGCGCACATGGCGCTCATCACCACTGAACGGCGTGTCGAGGAACGTGTCCACAATCTTCAGCGCAAGGCCGGGGCCGGTCACGCGAGCGCCCATCGTGAGGATGTTGGCGTCGTTATGCTGGCGCGTTGCCTCGGCAGAGAAGCAATCGCCGCACAGCGCGGCACGGATGCCCTTGAACTTGTTGGCGACAATGGAGACGCCGATGCCCGTGCCGCAGATGATGATGCCGCGCTCGCACTCGCCGCTCTGAACCGCGCAGGCCACCTTGGAGGCGTAGTCCGGGTAGTCGACGGAATCGGTGCTATAGGTGCCAAAGTCCTTGTACTCCAGGCCACGCTTGTCCAGGTGCGCCTTGACCTCCTGGAGAAGCTCGTAGCCGCCGTGATCACAACCCAAAGCAATCATCATGTATCCTTCCCTCGTGGATGGGCCCGCCCGGCGGAAGCGCCGGCGCAGGCGACACCTCATGGTACGACCTCGCGGCCGCAAATGCGTCCTCATGCCGCGACGTCACGACTCAAGCGTCTGCGCTGCGTCAACAAGCCACAGACTTTCCTGTCCGCGAGCCTTAGCAACCGTCCCCTCTGACACCTTGTACTTCGAGAACAGCACATACGTCCTTGCGGCGGCACCTGCAAAGACATCAGAGCGCTGGGCGAGAAGCCGCAACGCCTCTGTCTCATCGAATTCGTTTCTCCACTTACACTCGCCAACCAGCAGATTCGAACGGCCCGCATCCGATGCCACAACGTCCACGTCTGCCCGCTCGCGCGCAACGGGGTCGGTTCCCCACCACTTGCCAAACGTCGTCGCAATGAATCCCAGGTTGCCCGCAGCGTTCTGGCGCTCGACCCACTGCAGGCAGATGTCCTCAAAACGATCCCCCACATATGTGTCAAGTGCTTGGCCCGCAACAACCTGTGCAGCGGTCGCCTCTCCAGAGCCAGTCTCCACTGCTCCGGTATAGGGGCTCACAAACCGATACCAAAATGCAAAAAACGGATCTCTCAGGCGATAGGCCCCTTTCCTGGACCGGCTGGGATTCTCGCCAAATGGGACTTGGCGCTCGACCATCCCAAGTCCTTCAAGCGTCTGCAGATACTTGCCCACAGAGGGTTGTGCCACCCCAGACCTATCCGCTATCTCGCGAGGCTTTGTTGCGCCGGACGCAACAGCATCCAAGATCGAGGTGTAGAGGGTCGTCTCGTTAAGCTCCTGTCGAAGCAACATCTGGGGTTCCTCAAAGAGCAGGCCATAGGGATCAAAGAACAGCCTTGCTACGTTCTGCCTATAAGACTCCTCGGGACGTATCTGCGCAAGATAGTAGGGAGTGCCGCCAAATGTGACGTAATACTCAATTACCTCCTGGGGGCTTGTATTTGGAAGCATGAGCCTTGCGTCGAAGCAGTCGAATGGCTTTAGCTCAATCTGCGCCGTGCGCCGCCCGTAGAGCGGACTCTTTTGTCCAAGCACCTCGCTCTCCATGAAGCCCTGATTAGAGCCGCAAAGCACCAGCGTCATATTGGTTTGCAAGAGCTTGTGGTCAATCGTTGACTGCAGAATTGAAGGCAGTCCGGGATTTGCCTTCGCCGCATAGGGGAACTCGTCGAACACAAGTAACAACGGGGCATCATCCCCAACAGCGCGGCTGCCAACAAAGGCAAGTGCATCTCCCCAAGAGGCAAAAGGCGCGATTGGCATCGAGAAGAACGATGCTATTGCGCTTGAGAACTCCGCCAGATTGATAGTGTCGGACTTCTCTTGAGCGGTAAAGAAGAGGCAGCGCTTATCCTTCGCAAACTCCGTAAGGAGCATGGTCTTCCCAAGTCGACGCCTTCCGTATACGACAACCATCTCGAACCGTCCCGTATTGAAATGCTGCTCGAGCGCGGACAGTTCTCTCTTTCTGCCGACAAACCGTTCCATGGACGCCTCCGCTGTTGGCGAGACTAGCCTGGTTGCCCGGTCCCACCGTACCGATGGAAAGAGTACGAGTTCTAGCTAAGATACTACAGAGTAACTTACTTAAGAGTATCTTAGCTAATTGCATTCTCCTCGGTCCGTGTGAACCTAAGGAGCAACTCCCCCAAGAATCCCCAATACAAATGTGTGCAAAAGGCGTGCGTCAGGCAGGCGTCGCAATTCTACCTTGACCTAAAGTCAGGTTTAGATTCTAAGGTTCATATAACAGCGTGACCGCCAGCAGACAACCAGAGGAGCCACCATGATGCAGACCGAGAAGCTCGAACTTACCCAGGAGTGGGACAAGACGTTCCCGCAGGACACACGTGTTGACCACGAGAAAGTGACATTCGTGAACCGCTACGGCGTCACCCTTGCAGCAGACCTCTACAAACCCAAGGGCGTGCAGGGCAAGCTCCCCGCCCTCGCGGTAAGTGGTCCCTTTGGCGCCGTGAAGGAGCAGGCAAGCGGCCTGTACGCGCAGGAGATGGCAACCCGCGGGTTTCTCGCCATTGCCTTTGACCCGTCGTTCACGGGAGAGAGTGGCGGCCAGCCCCGCCGCGTGGCCTCCCCCGGCATCAACACCGAAGATTTCTGCGCTGCGGTGGACTATCTAAGCTGCCGTGACGATGTTGACCCGGAGCGCATTGGCATCATCGGCATCTGCGGCTTTGGCGGCATGGCCATCAACGCTGCGGCGCTCGACCCCCGCATCAAGGCGACGGCGGCCATGACCATGTACGACATGTCACGCGTGACCCGTGAGGGTTACTTTGGCTCCAGCGACAACAAGGAGGCTCGCGACGAGCAGCGACGCGCCTGGGCTGCCCAGCGTACCGCCGACTACAAGGCCGGCGAGTACACGCGCGCCGGCGGCGTGGTGGATCCCCTGCCCGATGACGCGCCGTAGTTCGTGCGCGACTACCACGACTACTACAAGACGTCGCGCGGCTACCACGACCGCTCGGGCAACTCCACCGACGGCTGGAACGCCACGGGCACCATGTCCTTCATGAACCAGCCGCTCCTGGCGATGGCCAGTGAGATTGACACCCCCGTCCTTCTCGTCCATGGCGAGAAGGCCCACTCGCGCTACTTTAGCGAGGGCGCGTTTGCGCAGCTCAGAGGTGACAACAAGGAGCTCATGATCATTCCGGGCGCCAACCACGTGGACCTCTACGACAACCGCAAAGCCATCCCCTTCGACAAGCTCGAGGCATTCTTTGACAACAGTTTTCGATAGGAAGACCAACTATGCGACACCATCGTTGAGGGGCATTACGTCCGATACTGTACTCAAGATCAATCGGACCAGGAAAGAGCGCTCGTGACCAAACTCTACATAGATGCCGACGCCTGTCCCGTCATTCGCGAAGCCCTGGCAGCAGCCAGGGCGCAGGACGTCCCCTGCGTCATCGCCGGCAACTCCACGCAGAACCTAGAGCGCCACCTCCGCGCATCCGACCCACGCGAACCGCAAGACCCCGCACATCCGGACCGCGGCTTCTGGGCAAGCACGCTTCAGGTGGGTGTGGGCGCCGACTCCGCGGACTTTGCGATCGTCTCCGCCATTACCCCCGCCGACGTGGTGGTGACGCAGGACATTGGCCTCGCGGACATCGTCCTTGGCCGCGGGGCCCGCGCCATAGGCGTGCGTGGTCACGTGTACAACCCGCTCACCATTGACTCGATGATGTTCATACGCCATGAAAAGAAGAAGGTGCGCCGCGCAGGAGGCAGAACCAGGGGTCCGGCAGCCTTCACGGATGAGGACAGGGAGCGCTTCTCGCATAACCTTGCCCGACTTCTGCGAGAAGCGCGCCAGTAGCCAGGCGACGGCCCTCTACCTCATAGCCCCAACATGACTACTCCTCATCAAGAGCAGCCAAGGCCTCCTTAACCGAGTTGTAGGGACCAGACAGTTTTTCCGTCACCGCATCATCCATGGCTGCTCGAAGACACCGCCACCGCCTCCACCGCCTCCACCGCCGCCGGAGAACCCGCCGCCCGAGCCGGAGCCCGAGGAAGCCACGGTGAACGCGGCATTCAGGCTGAACCTCATCGATGTCGCGGGTGCAGGAGTCCCGTAGCCCATACCGCACCAGACATATGTCGGCAAGAAGTCAGGGTCAGTCACAACGTCCGGCGCAACTACTCCAAGTTTCTCTATCACCTGATCAGAGACGCCCAGAACAACGGCCATCACGAGAAGGCGATTCCACAGGACAACGTCTTGAGGGACGGCTTCGTCGAGGTCGGTGAAATCGAGAAGCCATCTCTTCAGAGCTTTCATCTTCGCCTTGATCTCGATTGCGTTGTTGGAGAGCTTGGGCATGTGCTTGCCGACCCTCGAGATGAGAAACACGTCGACCGGCAGGGTGCCAAAGGAGACGCAGCCCTGTACGGTGGCAGCCGATCCATAGGCGCCGTCCGCGCCCCGGTTAGTCACGAACCCACGCGGTCGCGCTCTTGCCCTCGGCGACCAGCTGGTCCGAGAGCTTCTTCTTGGGCGAGAGCTCCCACAGGGGCTCGCTCGCCTTGGCCCAGCGCGTGGCAGCCTCCGCGCACTTGGACTCCGCCTCCTCCGCAGGCTCCGGGGCCGTGTAGTCCGTGGACTTGGCCCCGCTCTCGCGCACCATCTGGGAGAGCATCCCGGGGTTGTCCAGCAGCGGGCACGGCCTCAGCATGTTGGCGTTGAACGGCTGGTGCGCGCGATATGCCGAGAAGAGCGGGCTCTGGTAGCACTCCAGGAGGGTCTTCTCGCGGATGATTGACGCCGGCGCGCGAGAGATTTCCTTCACGGTAATGAAGGGAAAGCTCTTTTCACCGAGAAGTCCTATGAACGCCTCGTCCATACGCACGGCGGTCTCGTGGTACCTGCCCTTTTGTGCGCCGAAAACAGCCACGTTACCCCATCTTTCTCGCTTCGGGTGGAAACCGGATGCCCGACGTTCCTACTCTGCGCTGATCTCCTGGGCGAGTCGGACGATGTCCGTGCCGTAGCGCTCCTTGCCCCTCTGGATAAGCCGGTTGTAGAGGGGGTAGTTGACGCAGATTCCCGCGATTCCCACCAGCCCCGCAATCACGCCAACGACAAAGAGCAGGCCAGACCCATTGCCTATCACACCCATCGTAAGGCACATGCCCACGCCCAGCACGAGGGACGCGACAATTCCCAGGCTGTATGCGCAGACGAGTGCGGGAAGCTTGGCGCGCTGGTCAAGCTTGTGCAGGGCCATGACCTTCGTCGTGTCCTTGGGAGCATACTCGCCCGCAAGCTGCTCGGCGTAGATCTTGTCGGTGTTCAGGTTCTCCATTGCAGTGCCTTCTTGTTGTTGGGAAACGCCCCTGTGGCGCCTTGCTCACAAGACCATTTCACAAGACCATTACAGCGGAGGCGGGCAACGGGCGGAACAACACGGTTTGCTCCCCGTGTCGACTTTGAAAAAATAGTTAGCGAGCAAGCGGAGCAGGACGAGCGGCTCACGCGAACGCCTGACGGCTGCCCAGCCAGAAGCACCGTCGGCACGCCGCCTACAGACAAAACCATGTGTGGGTACTATGGGCGAGTCGCATGGTGTATTACTTACTGATACATTTATGAGGAAGCAAGAGTCCGGTACAAAAACTGGCAAAAAGCCCGAAGGGAGCAAGACATGGACACAAAGTTCTCGACGGCCATCCATATGCTGATCCTGGTATCCGAGGCGAAGACCCCCATGAACTCGGAGCAGATTGCTCATAGCGTGGGGACAAACGCCAGCTACATCCGCAAGGTGGCCACCCGCCTCAGCCGGGCGGGAATCATCGAGGGACGGCGCGGCGTGAGTGGGTTCTCCCTGCTCAAGGCACCAAAGGATATCTCTCTTCTCGAGGTGTACCGCGCGGTCGAGCAGAGCGAGGACGTCCACGTGTTCGACGTCCACCAGAACCCCAGCGACGAGTGCATCGTGGGGCGAAACATCCGCCCCGTGCTCAACGGAATGTTCCGACAAGCGGAGCAGGTAGTCGAGCGCAAGCTGGCGGGCGCGACGCTCGCGGACTGCATGGCGCGCATGCGCGAGAGGATCGAGAGGGGCGAGGAAGGCTCCCAAGAACAGGAAGGCGGCAAGCAATGAAGGCCGCAATTCTGGACAAGTACGACAAGAACGGCACGACCCTGGCAGTGAGGGACGTCCCCACCCCCAAGCCGGCAGCGCACGAGGTGCTCGCGCGCATCCGCACCGCTGCCGTAAACCCGCTGGACAACATGATAATCCGTGGGGACGTTCGTCTCATCGTCCCCTACCGCACGCCGCTCGTGATGGGAAACGAGTTCTCGGGCACCGTAGTACAGGTGGGTGCCGCCGCCGTCAAGTTCAAGCCCGGCGACCGCGTGTACGGACGCATGCCGCTCGCGAAGATCGGGGCATTCGCGGAGTATGCCGCAATAGATGAGGGAGCGCTTGCGCTCGTCCCCAGCTACCTCTCCATGGAAGAGGCCGCCTGCGTGCCGCTGACCGCGCTCGCCGCCCTGCAGGCGCTGGACATCATGGAGGCACAGCCTGGTCAGACGCTGTTCGTCTCCGGGGGGTACGGGCAGCCTTGGCGCCATGGCGATCCCCATCGCCGCGCGCATGGGCCTCACCGTGGCGACCAACGGCAGCGCCCGGAACGAGGAGGCGTAGTGTCGTACCTTACTACGGGCAATTCGTACGTGGACGTAGGAGGCAGGCGCATTGCATACCGTGAGCTTGCCGCCGGACGGTCCGCAGGCTCATCCTTGTTGGCACGGCGCCTCGTGGCGGCATGGGGATCGATCGCGTAACGTCCGTCACGTTTCGCCACATGCTCCACGCAGTTGCCAGGTGCAAGGACATGAAGCGCTACATCTTCTTCACGGACGACGCGACCGGGGAAGCCGCGGCAAACGCCACGTTCGCGCGACTCTATTCCAGGGCATTGTCCAACCAGGACACGCCCGTAACGATGCCTGCCTTTCTCGCCCAGCTCGGCGCAATCAAGCGTTGGGGCAAAGCGGCGGAAGACGACCTGTCGTTCGTTCGCGTTCCCACGCTCATCGCAAACGGTGACGACGACGCGATGGTCCCAACGCCCAACTCGAATGCGATGCACGAGAAGATCATCGGCAGCCGACTGGCGCTCTACCCTCATGCCGGTCACGGCTCGCTCTTCCAGTATCCAAATGAGTTTGCCGACGAGGTCAATTAATTCCTGAGCTAACGCCGGTGTGGAACGTGTCGCGGCAAGCGTTGCCTACCGCTTGCTTCCACAGAACGTACCATGAAGCGTGGCCACAAAGGACACCTCTTCTTCCATAGTGGCCTCCTCGTCACAGAGCGCCGCAAGCCTCGCAATCGAATCGCCTGGGCAGCAGCCCGCGAAGACCTTTACGCGAGCTTCTTCGTCCAAGAGGCAACCTCGTCCCGCGACTGCGTCGCCCTGTTTCCCGTGATCGAGAGGCCCCCTCCACCGTGGCGCCCTTGTAGACCCTCTTCAGGTGCCTCTCGGAGCCACCCATGCCGGAGCCCTCATAGCCTCTCAGTTCCACCGGCCTCGTTAGCTTCATACTTGATCACGGCCAACTCTATCTCGCAGATAAAGTCCGCTATCTGCTGGAGCCGGAAGTCCGCGGGACTACAGTTCCTGCAGGTAATCACCTGCTTGCTCGGCACGTACTCGAAGGCGGCGTGGAGCGCGTCGTTGGCCATGCCCTGCCCGGCGTCATAGTAGATCTTTACGATGTCGTAGGCCTGCAAGGTCTCCAGCTTGTCGAAGAGCAGGAGGATCAGGTCCCTCTTCGTCTTGGAGCCGAGAGCTCCCTCATGCGAAATCTCCCTAGGCAAAGAAAATGCCGGGTTCTGAATCCCCCCGGCATTTGATTACCCCTCCTTTCCAGGTGACTGATTGCCTTTTATCATCGGATGGTTGCCGCGCCAAGGCTCTCACGTGTAGCAAGACGCACGAGAAGCGCCCGACGCCCCATTTTTTTCAGTTACCTAGCCTAGGCCTTCACAAGCGTGACCGCGATGGTATTCAAGAACTCGAGCGCACCCGCCTCAACGGCCGCGCGGTCGCCTTGAGCGTACTCGTTATCGCAGGTAATCCAGTCAGCCCATGCCTCGGACGTGCACGTCATCTGGTGCATATCCTCGATAATTACACCACTCGTTTGGCCAATCATGTCTCGCCACCAAGCCAAATCGTGCATATATTCAAGCTGCTCTGCGTCCCAGGATGCGAGCAGACATGCCGGCAGCGCGTCGTGGCAGTCGCGCACCATGCCGGGGATGGAAAGGTAAATCCTTCCGCCAGACTTCACATACGGAAGAAGCCTCTCCCCCAGATAGTGCGGATCGCGTCCGAAATAGTTATATGAATCGATGCTCACCACGCTGTCGAAGAACTCCGGCTCGAAAGGTAGGCCTTCCGCGGCGTTGGCCTTGACAGGATGAATCCGCTCGTCCGGCACGCTCATCTCGCGAAAGAACGCGCGATTCTCATCGGGGTCGCTCCACAGGTCGACGGCGTACACGTCGAGCCCGTATTCGCGTGCAAGCATCACGCTTGTTATACCAGTGCCGGAGCCGAGGTCGCACGCGCGCGACCCCTTCGCGATATTCACGCCGCGAAGAAGTTCCTCGCAGAGCTTAAGCGGATTGGGGCCCATGATCTTTGATCGGACAAGGTTGACGTCAAAGCTATTCGCTTTTGGGAAGTTGTTCATTGTTACTCCTGTTCGCTGAGCTGATGATGAAAACAGGTGCGGAACGGCGCAAAAGCACAAGGCCTTGATGCGGCCTTTTCAAAAGCGCTCTGCGATTAACCGTTCCCTAAAGAACAATGACCAAAAAGACATCCCCTAAGATGTGTTTACGCGGAGCACGACTGCCCCGTCGGGCGCAGTATACAACCGAGCACAGTCGAACGGCAACTGGTCGCAGGCATCAGGCGCGCGTAACCAACATGGCGCTAATCTCCGATGGCCGGGGGACCGTGCATCCCCGCCGACCACGCTTGATACGATTTGCTTCCTCGTTGCCGAAGGGAAGGCGGAGATGTTTCCGTCCTATTCTGGCCCACCGGTTGTACGTCGACGCTCTGGACCAGCGCGGTCCAGAGCGCGAAGGCGGCAAGCGGGGCGGCGCCCACGCTCTCGATGAGATTGCCCGCCTCTCCGGCATCTTGCATGCTTTCTTGACAGGTGACCGAACGGTAACTATACTAGGTTACCGTTCGGTCACCTAGTATAGAGAGGACTGATATGGAACCGAGCACGAAGGATCGGATCACAGCAGCAGCGCTGCGGTTGTTCTCCGAAAAAGGGTATCTGGGCGCGTCTTTGAGCGATATCGCGAAGCAGGTCGGAATCTCGAAGGCCGCCCTTTATAAGCATTTCGCCAGCAAACAAGAAATCTTGGATCACATCGTCGCGCGGATGGACGAGCTGGACAATGAGCGGTCGCAGCGGTTCTCCATGCCGGGGAATGAGCTGGGCGGCACTGCTGCCTATAAGGAGATTCCCGTCGAGAAGATCCGCGCATACAGCAAGGCGCAGTTCCTGCATTGGACGGAGGAGGAATTCCCCTCTCGTTTTCGCAAGATGCTGACGTTGGAGCAGTATCGGGATTCGGGCATGGCCAATCTGTACCAAAAGTATTTGGCAGGCGGCCCCGTTGAATACATGGCGTCGGTGTTCGGTGAGATTACAGGCTCTGAAGACGCGGCTTGGCAGCTTGCACTGGAGTTCTATGGGCCGATGTTCCTGTTATACGGCTTGTCCGACGGGGGAATGGACGAAGCGCGCGCAATGGAGCTGCTGGACGATCATGTAAGCCGATTCATTGACCAGATAGAAGCAGGAAAGGTTCGTTGAGCAGCGGGTAAGGAGGGTTCCCAATGACAAAGCTTTACTTCGGCGATACGACCACCATAGCCACAACGATCATGATTCTTGGTCTTGTCGTCTTCATCGGCTACACGATCGTCAACCGCGGCGGTGTCCAGCACTGGGGAATGCGGGGGCTGTTGCTCCTTGCGTTCGGCCTTGTCGTTTGCTGTTTCGCGGAGGCTCGCGACGGGTTGGACAAGACCATTCAATCCTCCATCGACGGGAGTTGCGCGGCCGGGCTGTTCCCGTTGGTCAGCATCCCGACCGTCGTAGGGTGCATTGGCGCCCTTGTCATAATCGCGTCCGCAATCGCCATGCTCATCGCGAACTCGCAACAGGCTAAAGAACTCTGCTTTTGGTTTATGGCGTCAGGCGTTGCCGTGAAGATCATGGTCGTGGAAATCGCGAGAGTTATTGCGCTGTAATCCCGACCGATAACAAAATGCATGGAAAGGAGCGACTATGAACTGCCCTGAATGTGGCGCGAGTATGGAACAAGGTTTGTTGTTTGCCAGCAAAGACGGCGCTTTCGGGTTCGCAAGTCGGGTTCCCGGCGTTTTCGAGAACGCGCGGAATGCCGAGGGCTTCGTGCAAATCACCGAACCGAAACTAGGATGCCGAACTAGCGTGGAAGCTTGGCATTGCGCGGACTGCAAGGTTGTTGCATTCAAACACTAGCTCCCGCCACGCTCTGCGCCGATACGCTTGCCTCCGCCCTCGATCATGCTCGACCCGCATCGCCCCTCTCGAGGCCTCGCGGTGCGTCTGCGGTAACCGCTCGTGCTACAACAATACGGACATCAGAGATTAAAACACAGCCCCCGTCGGGTAGTCGTGGGCGTGCGGGAGTCCGCATCAGTAACCTGCCTCCTTGGTTGTCCCTTCTCTGCATGGTCATCTACATTTCAGTAGTAGAAACTAGCCCTAATCATAGACGGTCGAGAGGGGGCTATCGCGTGAAGCTGCCGAGGCATTATTCAGGGTTGCGCGCCAGCACCAGGTTTCTCCTGACAACCTTCCTCATCACCTGGCCCGCGTGGTGGCTGAACGCAGCCCTGACCTCGGCGGGCATCATCGAGTATTCAAGTCCCATCGAAACGGCGCTCCACACCGCCGGCGTCTTCGGGCCCACCGTCGCCGGGCTCTCGTTGATCCCGGGAGGCTTTACCCTGAAGCGCAGCCTCGCGTTCACGTTCGGCGGACTGAGACGCTCGCTCCCTTGGACCGCGGCGTTTCTCGTCGTGCCGCTGGTTCTTCTCACCGCCGCTTCCGATGGCCTCGCGGAAAGCTTCAGCCCAATCTCCGCCATGGGGGTCTTCCTTGCTGCCCTCATGGTGAGCGGCGGCAACGAGGAGCTGGGTTGGCGAGCGGTCCTGGAGCCTGAGCTTGAGCGAAGAATTCCTTTTTTCGCGGCCTGTCTTGCCACCGGGGCGATTTGGGGCCTGTGGCATCTGCCGCTGTGGTTCACGCAGGGCGCCGGGAGGGAGACGACCCCGTTTCTTGCGTTCGTAACCCTCGCCGTGCTCCTCTCGTTCTGGCTGTCAGCGCTCTATCGCGCGGGCGGGTGCGCCTTCTCCTGCCGCCTTCTCCATGCATTAGCGAACACGCTAATCGGGGTGCTTTCGCTTTCAAGCATTTCACTTGTGATAGCCGCGATGCTCGCCCTCACGGGGCTCTCGTTGGCCGCTTTCCGCCGCAAGCTCCCAATCGAAGAGGTCTGCGACGGAAAATCGGAATGGCCTGCTCCGTGAATTAGGTGAGGCCGCGCTGGCGAACGATCGCAGACAGGCGAGCACCCTTGAACCGGAATGCCGTTCCGATCCAGGATGCTCGTTTTTTCTATATGTGGACAGGCGTGCAAAAGGGGGGCACGAGAAGCGACCCTGAGGACCCCACCCCCCACTCGACCACGCTGACGGGCTTCGTCGTGAGCTCGTGGTAAACGCGGCAAATACCGGGGATCTCGTCCTTTTACAGCCGCTCGATATGACAAAGGGACTGCCGCTTTGTCATATTCCGCACCTACGCGAGCGCTTGATCGATCAGCTTGTTGAGTGCCTCGCGCTGCTCAGCAGAGTTGATACCGCCCATGATCGGTTCTCCCACGATGTTGCCGTTCTGGTCGATCACGTAGGTGGTCGGGAACGAGTACAGGTTGGAGGTGAACTTTCCGGCCTCGCTATCCGACTTAAACCAGATGTTTTTATACGTCACGCCCTTCTTGGAAAGCACGTCCTTGGCATCGGCCACCTCGTCTTTGTTACCATCGAGCGTAAAGGAATTAACGCCCACGACCTGGCCGCTCTTTGCAACAAGCTCCTTGTTAAGCTCCTCCAGATCGCCTAGCTCTCCCACGCAGGGCTTACAGGTGGTAAACCAGAAATTCATGACGGTCACCTTGTTCTTGGAGAACAGCTCGTCGCTGTTTACATCGTTGCCGTCCAAGTCCTTGCCCTTAAAGCTGGGGAACTTCGCTGCCTCGCTCTTGCCGTTGGTCATCCCTGCGGTCGAAGCATCAACGCTCTCCCCCTCGCCAGGCGTGCTGCCACATCCGGGGAACTCCTTCTCCAGCGCCGTGAGCTTTTCCTCGATCTCCTTGACCTGCTGTGCGCCGGCCTTAAGCGTCTTGAACTCGTCAGCCGTAAACTGGTCCTTGGCGCTCTCGATGGTATCAAGCAAAAAATCGCCGTAGTTCTTGCCGTCCTCAATCATGGGAACGTCTTTGTTGGCCGCAAGGAACACCTTTTCCCACAAAGCGCTATCGCTCGCAAAGATCTCGTTCTCCTTTTGCAACAGCTGCTGAAACAGTTCGGTGGCCTCCTCGGCACTCGACGGCTTTTGCGCTATGAGCTCGGCAATCTGCGTATCGCCGCTCGCGGTATTGTTCGCGTCACTCTTAGGTGCAGAACACGCCGCGAGACTCAGCGCCAGCACGGGCACCATCAGCAGGGCCGTAATTTTTGACAGTTTCATGGTTCCTCCGTTATATCGAAGCTTATATAGGTACCTATTTGTTTTCGCGGGCTTGCGCGGACTGCGCGGTGCTGTTGCCCGTCACGCCCAGCCCGTAGCGAAAGCTAATGGCATCGACGGGGCACGCACCCACGCACTTGCCGCAGCGGATGCACTCGGCATGGTCGGGCGTACGCGTAACGTCCACGTCCATCTGGCACACCTTGGCGCACTTGCCGCACGAGACGCACTTGCACTGATCAACCTGGATCCCCAGTAACGACACCTTGTTCATGAGTGCATAAAATGCACCGAGGGGGCAAATCCATTTACAGAAGGGGCGATAGAACAGTACACTCAGCACCACAACCGCAATGAGGATCGCGAGCTTCCAGGTAAAGAGCTTTCCCAGCGCGAAGCGGATCCCCGTATTCATGATGGACAGCGGAATCGCGCCCTCGAGCACGCCCTGTGGGCAGATGTACTTGCAAAAGAACGGATCGCCCATGCCCACATCGTTGACCACCAAGACGGGCAGCAGCACCACGGCAAACAGCAGCACGGCATACTTGATGTACGTGAGCGGCTTGAGCTTTTTCGTGGAGAGTTTTTTGCCAGGAATCTTATGCAGAAGCTCTTGCAGCCATCCAAACGGACACAAAAAGCCGCATACAAAACGCCCCAACAGCACGCCGATCAGAATGAGTGTCCCGGTGACGTAATACGAAAAGCTGAACTTAGACGAGCCCACCACCGACTGAAACGACCCGATGGGGCACGCGCCCGAGGCAGCCGGACACGAGTAGCAGTTGAGCCCCGGCACGCAGACGGCTTTGCCCGCCCCCTGGTAGATGCCTCCCTTGGCAAAGTTGGGCAGATGAATGTTGGTCGCGAGCGTCGCCGCCGCCTGAATCAATCCGCGGAATCGCGCCAAAAGGTGCGATACGGTGTTTATTCTTTTATCCAATTCCGATACACTCCAAGCACAGCCTGATTGCCTTGGCCAGCACGGCATCCGCCTCGCCGCGCATAACGCCAAAGCACACCATGGCCATCCCGACGATCAGCAAAGCAACCTGCGCCACAGGCTTAATCGCTTTGAACAATCTGACCACTCCTTTCGCTTCGCGACCCATTGGACCATACCGACTATAAAATCCGCGTTAAGCGCGAATGACTATGCAAGGAGAACGTTATGCGCATCTTGGTCGTCGAGGACGAGCGGGCGCTGTGCGATGCGATCGCACGCAGCCTGCGCAACTTGGCCTATAGCGTCGACTGCTGCTACGACGGACAGCAGGCCCTCGATCTGCTCGATGTCGAGACCTTTGACCTTGTCGTGCTCGACCTCAATCTCCCCCATGTCGACGGCATGACCGTGCTCAGGCAACTCAGAAAAACCGATTGCGAGACCAAGGTGCTCGTGCTCTCGGCACGTGGCGAGGTCGCCGATAAGGTGGCGGGACTCGATGCCGGCGCCAACGACTACCTCACCAAACCGTTCCATCTTGACGAGCTGGCGGCGCGCATCCGCAGCCTCACGCTCAGGCGCTTCACGCAAAACGATACTGTCCTCACCTGCGGGTCGCTGAGCTTTGATACCAAGACTCGCGTCGCCTCGGTGGGCGACGTGCCCCTATCCCTCACACGCAAGGAAACCGGCATCTTGGAATACCTGATGCTCAACCAAGGACGACCAGTGAGCCAAGAAGAGCTTATCGAGCACGTATGGGACAGCAGCGTCAACAGCTTTAGCAACGCGATTCGCGTGCACATCTCGTCGCTGCGCAAAAAGCTGCGCGGCGCGTTGGAGCTCGACCCCATCCGCAACCGGATCGGCGAAGGCTACGTTATGGAGGATGGCGAATGAAGCGGCTGTCGCTGCAGTGGCGCATCACGTTGATGACGGCCCTGCTGATGTGCTTGACCGGCGTGCTCATTAATTGCATGGTCGGCTACTCCGGCATGCGCTACATGGACTCGATCGGCACTGAAATGTCGGCGCATGGCGAGGTGCAGGCGGACTTGCCCAGCTCATTTGACCCGGCGAGCAAAGAGCTCGACGACGAGCTGACCATCGTCGTGAGCAACGCCCAGGAATCGTTTGGCGCGACGAGCTGGTATATAACCGCGGCGGTAACGCTGCTCGGCGGCGTGCTGGCCTATTTTGTGAGTGGGCATGCGCTGCGGCCGCTGCGCTCCTTTGCGGCGCAAGTCGAGAGCGTGCAACCCGACAACCTCGCCGACGCAAAGATCAGCGAAGACGTGCCTACCGAACTCAGGCGCTGCAGCGCGTCGTTTAACGACATGATTGCCCGCCTTGACGAGGGTTTTTCTGCGCAAAGGCAGTTTACGGGCAATGCGGCGCACGAGCTGCGCACGCCGCTCGCGCTCATGCAGGCCCAGGTTGAACTGTTTTGTGCCGAGCACCCCGGCATCGACGCTGACACGGCTAGCCTGCTCGGCCTGCTGCAGGAGCAGACCGAGAGAATGACGCACATGACAACGACGCTACTTGAAATGAGCGAGCTGCGCGGTGTTCCCTGCAACGACGAGATTGACCTGGCGCCGATGATCGAGGAAGTGCTCACCGACCTGGCGCCGCTTGCCGAGGAAAAGGGCATCACGCTTGCAAGCGAGGGCGAAGCGCAAACGATCGGCAGCGACACGCTGATCTATCGACTGCTGTTCAACTTGGCCGAAAACGCCATTCGCTACGGCGCGCCCAGCTCGACCGTGCAAATCAGCACCCGCGACGAGGGCGACCGCGTGCTGCTGCGCGTGCGCGACCAGGGGCTGGGCATTCCCGAGCAATACCAGACGAGCATCTTCCAGCCCTTCTTTCGCGTCGACAAATCGCGTAGCAGGGCATATGGCGGCGTGGGCCTGGGACTTGCGCTAGTCTGGGAGATTGCCGCGCTCCATGGTGGCTCCATCGAGGTCGAAGAGAGCTCGGAGAGAGGAACGACGATGCTCGTGACCCTTCCCGCACGCGCGCTCGGCTAATAACGCCTCGCCACAAGGCAGCGCAACGCCAAGACCCGCACTCCAATGTCTACTCTTTTCGAAAAAGGGGCCCCGCGCGATTGCGCGGGCCCTCATTCATAGAGCATGACCGGAGTAGGCCGAACAGCCTACCCCCACTCGTATATTGGATGCGCTTTAAATAACTGAGCTTTATGATCTTAAGCAAAGGCACGGAGGAAAGCAGGGGCGAAGTTACCCCCCTGGGGCAAAAGGCCTCGTAAATGGGCGAAGCTCGCGTTCTTCGGCGACGACCCCGCCGAGGCGAGCAAGCCCGCGAAACCCCAAGCGCCGAGCCCGCGAGGCATCGAAGGCCCTTAAGCAGCCGGCGATGGGAACCAAGGCGCAGCAGGCGCTCGCGAGTCAGCGGGAGACAATGAAACGGGAGTCGGCCCGCGCAAGAAGCCAACGTCGCACGGACGAGGCGGAGGCGCGCTTCGAGCAGCGGAAGCTGAGGCGCAAGCAGAAGCACCGCGGGCATTTATCGCCATCTGTGGCAACCCTTAAACCCTTATACAGAAGCGGCGTCAGTTCCGCTTGAAACCGACACCGCTGTCTATTGCGCCGCTCGTCAACAGCCAATCCTCATCCCGCTCAGAAGGTCCTCCCCTCCTGCATGAACTCGGGGAAGTTGGCATGGATGATGCCGTCCCTTTGCTGAATGGGGGTCGCTTCGCGTCAGCAGGTACTTGGAGTAGTTGTCTCTGACCTGCTCGAACGGGCGGTATTCGCGCTCCTCGGTGGACCGGTCGGCCATGATGTCCATTGCGACCTGAACGTATGCGTAGCCCATCTCCGGGTTCCTGAGGATGAAGTCGCATTCCAGCTTTCCAATGCGCCCAACGCTGACCTTGCAGCCCTGCGCGCGAGCGTAGCGGTAAACGATGTTCTCGAGGACGGGCCCGTAGTTGATGCGGTTGTCAGTGTTGGGGGCGAAGTAGAAGCCTAGGTCCGCCAGGTAATACTTCTGCTCGCCCCGCAGCGATTTTCGTGACTTCAGGTCGAAGCGTGCGCACTTGCTGACGATCTTCGCGTCCTCGAGGATCTGGAGGTATCGCGCGAGCGTCTCGCGCTTGACCCTCACGCCCTGCTTGCTCTCGAGGTCGGACTGGATGCTCGCAAGCGAAGTGGTGGCGTCGAAGTTGTTGATGACGTAGTCGCGCATCTGGTTGAACACCGAGATGTTCTTGATCTTCACGCGCCGGCGGATGTCCTTTTCGAAGATCTCCTGGATTACCGCCGCGACGTAGGCGCGCTTGTCGGCGAGCCCGGAGGTGGTGATGCGCGCCATGTCGTCAGGGCGCTTGTTGGAATCCACGTAGGGCTCCTTCGGGGTCGATGGGATGCGCCGGCACGCGCAGGCGCATTGGTCACAACATTAAATTACATGCAGACACGACCCGGTTTTCCCTACCGAGCGCGAACGGAAGACGCAGCACGGCTCATCGTACTGGTGAACCTCTACGTCTTCACCAACCACATCATGACCCTGGCCACCCTCCCGTTCTTTATCCAAAGCCTGGGCGGAAGCGAGGCGGTCGCGGGCATCTGCGCAACGGCCCTCTCTTTAGCCGCCGTGATCATCAGACCGTTTGTGGACTGGTGGCTCGATAACGGAGCCCGCAAGGTGGCGCTTGTGATAGGCCTTCTGCTCTTGGGCGCCGCACCTCCAGGCTATGTGTTTGTGCCGATTTTCTGTCATGCCGCCCAATGACCCCGAAGCGGGTATCACCCAAGAGGCACAGACCCAGTTGAAAGAGGCATCATGTCCAAGCTTGACGATTTCATGCGGCTCCTATGCGGCGAGTTCGACAACAGGGAGCAGTTCGAGGCGAAGCGGGCCGCGGGCGAGACCTTCCCCCTTGCCCGCCACGTCAACACCGCCTGCAACGACAAGATCCTGGGGCTTCCCGACGACTTCGCCGGCACCTTCATGGTCGAGGAGAGCTACTACGAGGTTGACGGCAAGAAGTCTGCCTCGCCCCACCTGTTCCTCTTCACCGAGGAGAAAGACGGCGTCCTTCTGACCTCCTACGACACGCCCGAGGGCAACGACAAGCGAACGTTCTCCTACGCGACCATGGTCCCCGCCGAGTTCTCGTCCCTGCGCGAGTCGGGCAAGTTCACGCCCGCGCTCTACCGCGAGCACGATGGCGTATGGGAGGGCGGCTCGGACTCCATGTTTTCGCCCGTCATGAGGTTCCACCTGTTCGAGAGGTTCTCCGCCGACGTCCTGGAGGTCTCCGAGTCCATGGAGATGAACGGCAAGCGTGTGTTCGGCTTCGACGAACCAATCCTCTACAAGCGCATCGGCAAGTAGTCACGAGGCGAGCACGGATAGGCTGTTCCGCGAGGGATGGAGGAGCTTCTACGAGACCCTCGGACCACAGGAAGGGACTGGGCGTGCCTGCCCCCTCCCTCGAGGTCAGCTAGGGTTGGTACGGAAATGCTGCCGCAGTCCCGAGAGGCTATGTCTTCTCTGGTTGGTTCAGCAACAAGGACTGCACCACGGCCTACGGCTTCGACGCCGCCGTGGACGGCACTGAGGCCGAGTTCACCCTGTATGCAGGTTGGAAGGCTGAGGCCCAGCCCGGCGCTGGCGAAAACGGGGGCAACGGCGGAAACTCCTCTGCCAATGCGAACGCAAACGCCAACACCGCTAACAGCAACAGCTCCAACAAGGGCAACTTGCCCCAGGCCGGCGACAGCCTCACTCTTGTCGGTAGCGCGTTTGCTTTGGTTGCCGCTGTCGCTGCCCTGATTGCGGCATCCGCGCTTCGCCACAAGGAGATTCACTAGCGTATTTAGCTCGTTTGTCTCCGTTTGCCGGACGGTAGTACAGAAATTGGGCTGCTTGATGAAAGGGGCCGAGCCTGGAGACAATCCAGACTCGGCCCCTTCGAGAAGCATTCCGACCACACCCGAACGAATCTCGTTCCTGGACTGCGCCCTCAACGACCCCGAACTATCCCCGCAGGGCACCGTTCAAACAGTTACGAAACAATCTTGTTGACAAACTGATCCCCGGCGGCCAACCACGGGCGACGCCGGGCAAGGCGCAGGTAGACAAGCTCATGGCATTCCTTCGCGACCTTGGCGCCCGCGATCGGTTTAGCTCCTACCATTCGCCAGTGCTCGACGGCAAACAATGGCAGCTCTTCGATGGATGCCGCTCGCACGAGGGGTCTAACGCATATCCCAAAGGCTTCGAGAAGCTGCTGAAATACCTGGCGGACGAATTCGGCTGTGAGGAGATGCGACCGCAGCCCGACGATACCTGCGATGGCCCGACCGAATCGGAATGCCTCGCGATGCTGGCCTTTTACGACCTGCCAAGCGGCGAAGAAGCCAGGCAAAGGCTCGAGAACGGCACCTTCGCACACTGGACAAAGAGGCTTCGCGAGCTTTTGTAGACCCCTCGAAGACGTGAGCCTTCCCTCCCGCCCGCCTCCACGCATCGCCCGTGGCGAGCGCAGGCCGCCTGGCCGCTTGCGCCCACCATGGGACGCGTCTCCAGGCGGCGCTCCCGCTACGAAACAATCGTCTTGTAATAAGCGCCGAAGTCTGCGAGCGAGTCCATGACGGGCATCATCTGGCGGCCGAGTTCAGTGAGGCCATACTCGACGCGGGGAGGATTCTCGCCATAGTCATGGCGAAAGACCAGCCCGTCATCCTCCATCTGTCGCAGGCTGTCGGTGAGCACCTTCTGAGAGATCCCCTCGAGGTCGCGGCGCAACTCGTTGAAACGCCAGGGGCGCACGCGCAGGTTACGGATAATGAGCAACTTCCACTTGCCGCCGATGAGCGCTACCGCCGTCGCGACCGGACACTCCGGAAGCTCCTCTTTCGCCTTCATGGGAGACCCACCCTCCTCGATCATGCCGGTTTCAAAAAAGATACGCAGTTACAAATAAGTGCGTACTCGTATTTGCATGTGCCTTTGCGTTGAATGTATCCCACGCAGGAGATGCCTGCAAGGTAAATCAGCCTCAGGAGAGGAGCCATTATGGCCAATTACGCAAAGACCAACATCGGCAATGAGGGCCGCGTCGAGCTGCACGAAGTGCTTGGGCTTACCGGAGCAGAGGCGAGCGTCAACAAGCTTCCCGCCGGCGCCAGCGTTCCGTTCGTGCATGCGCACAAGGATAACGAGGAGATCTACGGCGTGCTCGAGGGCGCTGGCTCGGCCACGATCGACGGAGAGGACATCGAGCTTGCCGCCGGCGAGTGGCTGCGAGTCTCCCCCGCCGCGCACCGCCAGTTCCGCGCCGCGTCCGACTCGGGCATCACGTACGTTTGCATCCAGGTCAGGCAGGGATCCCTCGACGCCTTCACGGCCGACGACGCCATCATGCTCTAATTCGCGATCAGCGCGCGAGGGGCCAACGAAGCCACACATTGGCCCCTCGCGCAAATCTCACGCTCGCTACCACCTCTACCCCAGCCTCGAGCAGCCCATGTTCGCCCCGCTCGCGCAGTACTCGTCGCGCGGCTTTGCCGAGGGTCGCCGCACCATCCGGGTCTTCACCCGCGAGAAGGCGATCGGGCTCGAGGTCTTCGCGGTGGACGTGGTGGACGCGAGCTCGGAGGGCAAGCGGACCGACTTCGCCGACGCGGCGGAGCTCGACGCTTACCTCTGGGACAAATTGCCCCGATGCGAGGTCGTCCTGGAAGAGCCGGCGGATATCGCCCAGGCATGGGCCTTTGTGACGTGCGGCTACCAGACGAGCAACTCCCACACCGTAGTCTACGCGAAGGAAGTGGAAGCATGGGATTCGCGCCCATCGGAATAGGGCTCCTCACGCTCACGGCCTACGCCTGCTGCGCAGCCGGCGGCGACGACGACCGAGACTAGCCTTCGAAAATCGGAATCGCAACCAAGCAGAACGATCAAGCCCCTCGCTCCGATGGTCGGACGAGGGGCTTGCGCATGGTGGAATAATGAAGAGCACGTGAGACGCGTCGTGTGTGCCGTGTTGCATCGGTTGCGCATGAGAGCCTTACGCAAGGTTCGTTTACGTCAGGAGATACAGAATGGCGCTCAAATTCGATCTCGGGGAAGCCCTGTCCCAAGCTGCCCACGCCGCAGGAGAGATGGCAAAAGGTGCATCGGCGACCGTCGAGTCCGCCGCCAAAGGCGTCGCGAATGCGGCCGAGGACGCGGGGAACGCCATCGTCGATACGGCCGTCTCGGCATCCGAAGCCGTCGGAAGCGCCATGTGCTCGGCTGCGGAAGGCGTGTCGAGCGCCGGCGAGCAGATCGCGTCGTCCGATGCGGACAAAGCGATCGCAGGGGCTGCGAACGCGGTGGGCGGAATCGCCGTCGGCGCCGCAATGGGTTTGGCCCAGGGAGCGTCGTCCCTTGCGTCCGGCGCGGCGTCGACCGTCGAGGGCGGCATCAACGCCATCAAGGAGAACTCGTTCTCCGCGCGCCTCCGCAAGGCGCGCATCAAGGGGTTCCGTGACGGCATCAAGCAGGGCGCCTACCTTGCGGGCCAGAAACGGTACAACTTCATCTACGCCTACGTGGCGACGCTCTGCTTCCTGATGCGCTGCGACGGCGATTTCTCCCAAGAGGAGCAGGAGTGGCTCGAGGACGGCCTCAGCTACCTCAAGCTGGACGGCGGCCTTCCGGACGACGTGAAGGCGAGGGTGCAGGCAATCGCGGACGACGAGGACCTGTCCTTCGACCGGGTCAAGGACTACCTGGACAACGTGAGCACCGTGTCGCTGGACTCCATCGCCGAGCAACTGCAGGTCGCCGCGGCAGCGGACGGTCAGGTGACAGAGGAAGAGGAGCACGCTTGTAGGCTCTTCGCCGACTACATGGCGGCGAGGGCGGCATGCGTGGCGGTCGACGAGAGCTGGGCCGAGCAGGCAGTCGAGAAATCCGTCCGCGAGTACGGCGAGAACCTCGAGCGCATCGACCGCGAGTTCAAGGAGCGGACGAAGCTGCAGGACGCCGACGCGGCCTTCGTCATCGCCGCGACCATGCTCCAGGTCGTCCGCGTGCTCGTCATCAACTCCCTGACGGAGGTCGAGCGGGCGGGGGCGGGCAACGCCAAGGAAGACGCCCTGCATAACTTCCAGGACCGCGTTTTCTCCGGCTTCGACGATGGGGGTCCGGCGGAATCGGGCCGCCTGTTCGCCTCCAAGAGCCACATCCTCTCCTCGCGAGGCGTGCCGTACGACGCGACACGCTACGAGGCCGAGAACCTCAAGATATTCAAGGGGGCGAACCACCGGTTCGCGACCCTCGGCCACGACCCGGTGCTCGGCCTCGTGTTCGGGACCTCAAACATCATGACCAACAGCATCACCTGCGTTAAGGACGCCAACGTCTTCGGAATCGGCGCGCGGATCCCCGCGACCTACTCGGTCTCCTACGACGCCTTCGGGAAGAACCCGCTAATCGGGGCGCCCGCCGGGACCGTGGAGATGCTGGTCGCGGCAGGAAGGCGCGTCGTAAGCGAGCCGGATGCCGCCGCAGCGGCCCTGATCAAGCAGCTGATCCACATCGGCACGGACCTCTACACGCCGTGCGGGATACAGGTCCCGTTCGCCAACCTCGTTCTCGACAAGGCGCACACCGAGGCCCTCACCAAATACGTCAGCACCGGCGACGTATTGAAAGTCGGCATGCAGGCTGGCATGACGGTGCTCATCAACTGGCTGATAGCGGCGCTCCACGGCTGCTCGCTGATATTCAAGGACGACGGGTCGGACTACTGCACCGAGATGTACCAGGCGCGCACCAAGAAGATCATCCTCATCTCCGACACCATCGCGACCTCGAGCAGCGTCGTGCAGGCATCGATAACGAAGAACCCCAAGTGCCTCGACCTCGGAGGCGCGGCAGTGCTCGTCTACCGACTGTTCTCGGATGCTCGCTTCGTCGCCAAGCTCAAAGAGGAGTTTCTCCAATCGGAGCTTGACAAGATCTACGACGAGCGAGCCAAGGGGCTACTCTAGACCCAGGCGCCTTCGTTCTCACATCACCCACTTGAACACGACACGGAACAGCCAGACGAAAAAGCCCAGCGTGACCTTAAGCGGCGCCTTGAGGAACCTACCAAACCTCTTCATCGACGTCGCCTCGGCCTTCCTTGACCTTGTGGGCGCTCTCCTCGACGCCCTCTTCCTTCTCCTCCGCGAGCATCCTCGCCAGCTCTTCCGGCACGCCCGGGACCTGCGCGCCATCGGTATGCCGTCCGCGGGCACGTCGGCACGCCAGTCGTCGCGCACCTGGTGCCAGTTCGCCGTGAGCCAGAGCCCCTCCTCGGGCTCCTCGCGCATCTCGAGTTCGAACTCCGTGAGGTAGACATCCCACCCGCCACGTGCGCGAATGCTGCTGCTTGCCCTCTCGAAGCCCTCGCGCAGCTGCACCTCGTCGATGAAGAGGCGGCTCTGGGCGCCCTCAAGCGCCCAGAGCCGCTCCATGTACGTAGTGTGGCCCACCCATGCCATCATCCGCTCCCTCTCGGTTTCGAAACTCGAATTTGTTTAGAGTTTCGAAACCGAGAGGGCAATATGCGCGCGGATGCGTCGAGGGGCGAATCCCGGTCGTGCCACGTCGGCAGCGATTCGAGCTGCTGGGCAGACTCAACGCCCACATCGCAGGGCTGAACAACGGCTCCTTCGTCATGGACGACCAGGAAACGCCGCGCGTCGAGGCATTGTAGCCAGCGGGCAAGCCAGCGTTGCCAAGGCCAGCGCCCCGCTTGGAGCGTTGGCCTTTTCCAGCCCCACATCAAGTTGCCATGCAGCGTCTTGCCCTCCTCGCCCAGGCGGCTCTTCTCGTTAGCTCCAACGAGTAGCGAACGTGCTGGGAAATGACGATGCGCAGCATCCGAGATTCCCGCCTCGCCCTCGAGGACAAAACCGCGTGTCTACTCACTTGGGATAAACGCATGCCGGCTCCAATCTTCATTGGAGTCGGCATATCAAATTAGAGGTTCATTGAGGTATTCAATATCGTTTAAATGATTTACGCCCGCATAACTAAGGATATTTCTATTTCCATGCTCTCAATACCGGTCTATTGAACATTTATGCCGAGCTAAAAAGAAACGTTATCAGCGCAATTGACGGAGTAGTAAGAAATGGGCGCAATATCGACGAAGCGTTGGATTACATTGATGCAAAGATGCTCGTTGGTGTACTTAGGTTCGATGAAGATACCTGTCGCGCATGTAGACGTATGTGGAAAACATTGCAAGCAAGGCGCCTCGGCAGAGGCACAAGATAGGCAGTGACTATAATGACCAGCACAAAATTTACTTGGATTAGCTTTTATAAAGAGTTATCTGACAAGCTGCTGACCTATCGAGACAGGCGCGACGATCTGATAAACAAGCTAGCAACTGTCTATGAATCGATTGGGATGAGTCTCCCTAAGCTTGAGGCAGATGAGCTCCAAGACATCGATCCGTTCACCGTCTTCGGCCTCTTCAACAAGGGCATCACAGATGCAAACCGGCAAAAGATCATCGCCGGCATCGCCGAGGTGTTCGACATTGGGGCAGATCAGCCAACGGACTTCGAGGGCATCCCCGTGCTCAACAACCTCAACGCGACCTTCTATGCCTTCGCCAACGACGAACATCGCGGCAAGCACGACATCGACAACCTCTGGCACGTGTTCGAGGCCGAGCTTGTACTAGCTGCAGACGATAGCGAAGAGAACCGCAAGGCATTCGTCGATGCATTCGATGCCGCCGTCATCCAGTTCACACTTGGCTGGAAGCTCACCATGGGCCTCTACTGGGCGAGGCCCTACAACTTCATCAGCCTGGACTCGCGCAACCGCTGGTTCATGGCCGACGCGGCAAAGGCTGGCTCCACCATCGCCGGCACAGTGCCGAAGGAGAAGGACTCGCCAGTTCATGACGGAGATCGCTACCTCGCCATTTGCGACACCATCAAGTCGGAGCTCGGAAGCGAAGAGTGCTCGTATGCAGACTTCCCCTCGCTGACGGCTGCCGCCTTCGTGGAGTCCGAACGCGTCAACCAGGAGCGGAAGGCTGCCGAGAAGGCTGCAGCTGAGAATGCAGAGGAAAACGCCCTTGGAGACGAGGGGGTCAAGACCACACATTACTGGACCTACTCCCCGGGAGACGGTGCCGCGAGGTGGGATGACTTCTACGCACGTGGCGTAATGGGCGTCGGCTGGAGCAAGCTCGGCAACGTCGAGAAATACGCCAGCAAGGAAGATATCCGCAAGAACCTGCGCACCCTGTACAGTAGCAAGTACTCGCAGAAGAACTCCGCGCTCGCGCTCTGGCAGTTCTCGCGCGAGATCAAGCCGGGCGACGTTGTCTTTGCTAAGCGGGGCCGCAGCGTGATTATTGGTCGCGGCATCGTTGAGGGGGATTACCAATTCGGCGAAAATGGCGACTCCTATCCGAACATCCGCAGGGTACGCTGGACGAACAGAGGAGAGTGGCACACGGAAGACCTCCTCGCCATGAAGACCTTGACGGACATCACCGCCTATCCCGGCCTCGTTGAGAGGCTCAACTCGTTCTTCGAGGACGAGGGCGGCGAAGTCGAGGAAGACACGGAGGAGGCTGAATACCCCGCGTACACGTCCGAGGACTTCCTCTCGGAGGTCTACATGGACGGCGAGCACTACAGGTCCCTCGTCAACGTCCTGCGCGCGAAGAAGAACATCATCCTGCAGGGTGCCCCAGGCGTGGGCAAGACCTTCGCCGCAAAGCGCCTGGCCTACTCCATGATGGGCGTGAAGGACGCCGAGCGTGTGATGATGGTGCAGTTCCACCAGAGCTACAGCTACGAGGACTTCATAGAGGGGTTCCGCCCGAGCGCGCAGGGCTTCGACCTCGAGAAGGGCGCGTTCTACAACTTCTGCAAGAATGCGAAGGACGATTCTGACAACGACTACTTCTTCATCATCGACGAAATCAACCGTGGCAACCTCTCGAAGATCTTCGGCGAGCTGTTCATGCTCATCGAGAACGACAAGCGCGGGCCCAGGAACACGCTGCAGCTCCTCTACTCGCACGAGCTGTTCTACGTCCCGAGCAACGTATACCTCATTGGCATGATGAACACAGCGGACCGCTCGCTCGCCATGCTCGACTACGCCCTGCGCCGCCGCTTCGCGTTCTTCGACCTCCGTCCCGCCTTCGACACGGAGAGCTTCATCGCCTATCAGGAGGGACTTGCCAGCGAGAAGTTCGATAGGCTCATCTCCTGCGTCGTGAAGCTGAACGAGGCGATCGCGTCCGACGAGTCGCTGGGAGACGGCTTCTGCATCGGCCATAGCTACTTCTGCCGCATGTCCCCGGACGACGTGACGGACCATAAGCTCTCGGCAATCGTCAACTACGAGCTCGTGCCGATGTTGCGCGAGTACTGGTTCGACGAGCCCACCAAGGTCGACGAGTGGGCCGGCAAGTTGCGCAGGTCAATCCGGTGATCCGGATACAGAGCATCTACCACATGCTCGCCTATGCGTTCCAGACGCTGCAAGGGCAGGGCTACCGCGACATCACAGCCGAGGAGTTCGACAACACCGCCGACCTCCTCGCCGAGATACTGTCACGGGGCGTGAGCCTGCAGCTCAAGCACGGCCTTGGCCGAGAGTACGTCGACCGCGAGGATATGCTCTCCTCACCGAGGGGCAAGATTGAGCTGTCCGAGTCCTTGAAGACGCGCTCGATTCTGCGCAGGCAGCTGGTCTGCAGCTACGACGAGTTCAGCACGGACACGCGCATGAACCGCATCCTCAAGGCGACGATCATGCTCTTGATTCGCTCGGACATCGACAAGGCGCGCAAGAAGGCACTTAGACGGCTGCTTCCGTACTTCGTGGACGTGGAAGACGTGAACCTTTCGGGCGAAGACTGGCACATGCGCTTCGACCGGAACAACCAGACCTATCGCATGCTCATGAACGTGTGCTGGCTGGTCGTGAAGGGCCTTCTCCAGACGCGGGAGAGCGGGAGCCTCCGCATGATGGACTTCCTCGACGAGCAGCGAATGAGCCACCTGTACGAGAAGTTCATCCTCGAGTACTACAGACGCGAGCACCCAGAGCTCTCCGCAGGGGCGCCATACATCAGCTGGGCGCTCGACGACGGCTTCGATGACATGCTCCCCGCCATGCACACCGACATAACGCTCACACGGGGCAGGACCGTCCTCATCATCGACGCGAAGTACTACAGTCACACAACACAACAGCAGTTCGACAAGCGAAGCGTCCACTCCGGCAACCTGTACCAGATCTTCACCTACGTGAAGAACAAGGAAGCGGAGCTAGCCAGCACTCACGAGCAACATAGCGTGTCGGGCATGCTGCTCTATGCCAAGACCGACGAAGACGTGCAGCCTGATGGCGTGTACCAGATGAGCGGCAACCAGATAAGCGTGAGGACATTGGACCTGAACCAGCCCTTCGAGACAATACGCTCGCAGCTCGACAGTATTGCTGAAGCTCATTTCCCAAAAGAGGTGGCTTATGTTTGAGAGCCTGACAAAACATCTGCCTGCGATTGAGAATGCCGAGGGATTTGGCAACTGGGTCGTAGACCGAGAGAGCAAGGGCACCATGGACGACCCAATCAAGATGCCCTACGTGAATTACGGAACGACGGTTGCTGACGTTGAACAGGCAATCTACGACTTCGTCGACGAGCATCCCGAGTACGAGCTCACGCATTACCGCGACATACTTGAACGCAACGGACTCGAGTGGGGCAGCCAGGCAATGTCTGGGGCAGATGTATCGGAACTCGACGGCCAGGCGGTGATGGCGCTTCTGCTCGGAGCCGTAAGAGCAGAACGCTTCTGCGATGGGGCACTGCTCGGCTTCTTTGGGGACGGAAGCATAAGACGCTGGCTGTTGAGGTTGAAAGAGATTGACGGGCGAGACGGGAATGAAGTGCGACATGAATAAAGATGACGCCATCGCGAAGCTTGAGTTGTTGATCAAAGAGGGCGAGACAGTTCTTGCTACTTCGCACTATATCGAAGGCGTAATCGGAGCACCTTATGTTAAGTCTGAGCTATTTAGCCCCTGGAGAGCGAAGGCATCCATTGCGCTCCATGAGCTACTTCCCGAGTCTCAGCAGGACGCGCTGAAAGACCTTGAGAAGAAGGCTAACGACCACACCGGGATTGCAAGACAATGGCAAGGACTTCTCCAGGGAACTTTGGGGGGAATACGGCAAGGCTTCATCGTCCTTGAAGACTCGAATGATAGCGACAGTGACATTGTCATTGAGCAGATATTGGACAGGTTCCCCGACGTCGTTGCTTCCATCAATCGTAGACATGCTGGTAGAGACGGTTTTGCGATCAATGATGAATACGACGTCCAAGACCTTCTCAGATCAATCTGCCTGGCCTACTTTGATGACGTACGCGCTGAGGAGGCGGTGCCCGGCTTTGCTGGAAAGAACTCGCGCACGGATTTCTATCTCAAAGACGAAGCGCGCTTCATTGAAGTGAAGATGACACGTGATGGCCTACGTGACAAGGAGCTTGGCGAGGAGTTGAGCATCGACATTCCTCAGTACAGAGGGCATCCAGGATGCGAGCGACTTTTCTGCTTCATCTACGACCCAGGTAGACTTGTCCGAAACCCAACTGGTCTCAAGCGTGACCTCGAGAAGATAATCCCGGAATTCGTTACCGTCATCATTGCACGGTAGACAGAACAAGCAGCCTTTAGAGCTAGTGCCCCCCGGGAGCCGAAGCTCCCGGGGGCCCTGCGCTTAGATCGGCCGAGCGCGTTGAGATGGTGGCGGAGAAGCGCCGGGGCCTCACCGACGATGAGCATGCTCACGACGTCGAGCCTGATCCGGATGTCCTCGGAGTCCAGGTGCTCAGCGAGGTAGGCCGCCGCCAGCCGTTCGAGCGCCGCGCGGTCCGCGTCCTCCTCGGGGAATCCCTCGCCGCCGTTCTGCGTGACCTGGCAGTGGACGAAGACCAGCTCGTCCTCGTCGCGGGCGATGAGGTCGGCTACGTCGCCGCCGTGCGCCCAGCCATCCTCCAGGATCTCGAAGCCCCTGTGCTCAAGGTAGACCCTGATGCCCCTCGTGGCCCTGGTGTCGATGGCTTCCATGATGTCCTCCTTAGCTCCCGGCCCGCCCCGGTGGCGCGCCTTGCGGCTCGCATGCCGGCGGGGTTCGCGTGGGTGCAAGGGGGGAAGCAAAACCCGGAGGGCTCGAGTTTTCGCAAGGGTGCTTCGTACCCGCGAAAAGTTTTTGCGGCCCTTGCGGCCGCAAGCGGTTCCCAGCGAGCCTGCAAGAGTCCAAGGAGAGCCCTTGGAGGTGGGCAAGGTGCAAGGGGGGGCATTGTCCCCCACTTGACCTAGTGGTTTCGCGATGAATCGCATGGCCCTAGAGGAAAAAGTCCCTCGCG
The DNA here is from genome assembly GCF_024741235.1 of Tractidigestivibacter montrealensis. Taxonomy (GTDB): domain Bacteria; phylum Actinomycetota; class Coriobacteriia; order Coriobacteriales; family Atopobiaceae; genus Tractidigestivibacter; species Tractidigestivibacter montrealensis. The sequence continues at coordinate 265,197 of NZ_JANSKA010000003.1, forward strand.
CTCACGATGCGGATGCCGTCGATGTCCGTGTCGTAGGAACCCTGCCTCACAACCACGATCTTCTCGTGGTTGTCTCGTATCGACTTCAGAGAGGCGATCTCTCGCTCCCTGGTCTCGCTTGCGAACATCTCGTCAGTCGCCTGCACGTAGAGCACGCGCCCGTCCTTCGTCGCAACGAAGTCAACTTCCTTGCCATAGAGCTTGCCCACATGCACGCTCCACCCTTCGTAGAGCAGCTGGAGATGCACGGCGTTCTCGAACAGGCGGCCAGTATCCGTGACCCTATAGCCGGCCATCCAGGTCCTGAAGCCGGTGTCGACGATATACTCCTTCGGGTTCGTCTAGAGGAGCGCCTTGCCGTGCAAGTCGTAACGCGTGGCATAGAGAGAGGTCAGCCACCGCGCTTTTGCCCTTTGCACTCGTGATCACGCCGGCGAAGTCGGTGTTATGAAAGAGCATTGCCTCCTCGAGGTATCTATCGGGCGTTTCGGTCTATCGCCTCTCAAGAGCTGCTCCTAAAATTCAAATCCCATTTCACTTTTGGGAGTATCAAAACTCCGTGTCGCAAGAGAAGCAAAGAGCCAACCTCGAGACAAACCGCCTAAAGGGATAACGCTCCCGCCGAAAGACTGGGCAGCTTGCTCGATCGACGCGGACCGGCAATTGCTAAACCCCAAAAGCCGGACCGCACGGCGTCCCTCGCTTCGCTAAATCAATTTTATGGGATGACGGATCACGGTCTTGAGCTTCTCCGGCGCGCACTTGCGCGGGTCGGAGAGGTAAATCTCGTGATGCAGACGGGCTTCGGAGAAGTCGGGGGCGTAGCCCCGTTCCGCCGCGAATGTGCGCATGGCGTCTATGGTCGCCGGCTCATCGTCGTAAGGCCCGGTATGCATGCACTGAACGCAAAGGCCCTCGTCGACCCTCAGCAGCTCGACCGCCGAGAAGTCCAGCTTCTTCTTGATGGCAGCTTCCGAAACTGCCCAGTCGAAGTCCTCGCGAGTGACGAAATCGGGCAGACGGATGCACGAGATGAAGTTGAAGTCATCCTTCCGCGCATAATCAATCTCGCCATCGGCGCGGTCTTGCCACCAGAAGCCCTCGAGCGGCGGAACAACGAAGTCGAAATAGCCCTCGATTTCCCGCGGGCCCTTCTTCGACATCTTGATGGCATATGCGACGCCGTAGAGCAGCGGCAACGCGTTCTGGTACTCGCCGCCTTCGGCATTGGGATCGCCCTTGCCCCGCACGGCGACGTAGCTCATAGGCGGAACGGTTACGACGCTCGGCTTGCCGGACGGCCTGTAGAGCTCCCTGAACTCCTTCTTGAAATCGTATGCCATCGCAACAGCCCTCCCTGAGCTTGGGTTTCCGACGATATCCGACCAAATATAGCAATGGGCGCGGCTTCGGAGGAAACCGCGCCCATTGGCAGACACTATAACATGTAATCGAACGCTTGTTCTATTCCCACTCAGTAATCAAATCGTGCACTTCCATAGCCTCTCGTCTACGTGGTGTACCGTCGTCTCCCCTCTTATTAGAGTTGGGCGATTTTCAGGCACCCGAGCTGAACTCAAATTGAAATCAACGACGCCTTATCGGTCGGGGGCTTCCTAGCGAGAATATACAGAGGCGCACATTTCGCAGGGAACCTCCCATTCGTTATTTTATCGGGATGCTGTCAAGGCGGCGTCAATGCGTTCGACCTACACCTTCTCGCTTTTCGAGGCTTCGTCTGTAGGACCATCGGAATCGATACGGAATCGATCGACATACCATTCATCCGAAGCAATTACCTTATGGAGCATCTGGAGATGCAGGTCGACATAGTGGCAGAACGCCTTGCCGCATTCCACGAGAGACGCATTGTTGCTCTCGTTGGGCTCGGCTCCAAAATTAAACTCGACCTCATAGCCCTCCCCAGGCACACCCATGCTCGGCAGAATATCAGTGGAGAAGTGGACGAATCCAGACGTCACCTTGTATACATCTTTTACCTTTGGATCGGACTTCTCGAGTAAGTCTTGAAGTCTTCCATCGGACATCTTCTCACCCGAGAAATCTTTCAGCTTGTTCACAGGCACACCTTGAAACACCTGCTTGAGAAAGTCATCCTGGTCTTCCGCGGCGAATAACGCGAATGTCCGCAGGCAGACTCCAACCTGCGCGCGGAGAAGCTGGGCGACGCAAACAAGATTCCTCGACTCGAGCAAGGAGATGAATCCGTCTATCAATCTCATCGCATACTCAGAGGAGGATGCCAGATATAGATCCCATTGGGTAAAGTCGCCGTTCATGAAGGGAATCATTGCATTGCGCTCGGCGACTCTCAAGGCACTCAGGCTTTGTTCTATTTTCTCAGCTTCTTGTTTGAACCGCTCGCCGTCCAAAATGCCCCCAAATGCTGGCTTCCCAACAAATCAGAAAAAGCAAGAGAGACAGAGATTAGGTTCATGCTCCACTGAACCCGCGCTTCCAGTCGAGGTACTCCTCATCGGAGATCTCCCCGGAGTCCCGTCTCTCGCGCCCCTCACGAAACTGTCCATATCAGTGTAGCCAATCCACCGCAAGGCCTCGAAGCGCGCGGCGCCGCTCAGGCGCTGCGCGCCGCCAGCGCCCAAGACCTTCGGCGGCCACGACACGGCCGACCGGTCGTGGGGCGGTGCGGACTCCTAGTCGGACCTATTCGGTCCACCTATTTGTCCGCGCTCACCCATCGGAAAAGCCACCGTTATGGTCGTCACTTACGATTCAACAACCATCTCCTGTCATCTTTATGGCGATATAAAGTCTTATATCATCATATACTTACGAAAACAGTGGGCTACCTAGAACGCCCTTACTATCACCGCTCGCGTCATCGGAGACGTCATGACATCAAACAACGACGCTAGACCCGACCTGCTCTACTCACAGGTAGAAAACAATCTCCGTCAGCAAATCATCTCCGGAGAGCTCGGCGTGGGAGAGAAGATTCCGACCGAGCTCGAGCTCTGCGAACGCTATTCGGTGAGCCGCATTACCGTCCGAAGAGCCGTCCAGAATCTCGTGGATGAGGGTCTTATATACCGGCTTCGCGGAAAGGGCTCCTTTGTCTCCGTCCCCAAGCGAGTCATCCGAAAAGGATCACCTAACAACTTTGGCTACCACGCCTTTTCTGATATCGGTGGCAAGAGCCATAGACGGGTCCTAGAGCGGTCCTCCCTCGAAGCCACCCCTGCCCTCGCAAACGCACTGGACATAAAGGTCGGCGATACCGTTCTGATGGCAAAGAGGCTCGTGTTCGAAGACTCCATCCCTATCGCGCTCGACTCCGTCTATGTCTCGGAGAGGTCTTTCCCGAGCTTTCTTGACGACCTAAGCGAGGATATGAGCCTCTATGGCCTCTTGTCGGAAAACTACGGCATACAGCTGGGGGTCGAGGAGCTTGTCATAGACGTTTCGACCGCGCGCGAGGATGAGGCCAAGCTTCTCTCTTGCATCGTCGGTTCACCCGTCTACGTGCTATCCAAGATAACCAAGGACAGCGAGGGCAACCCCCTTCACTATTCAAAATCCCTGCTCAGGGGAGACAGAGCGTCATTCCGCTTCGTGATTTCGCCGGAGGGAAAAATCCTTACCGAAGCATAAGCACGTAAAAGAGGCCGCAAGCGGAGTTCGAGCTCCGCTTGCGGCCCTCAGCTTTTTGTTTCTCGAGGAGGGACGTTGCTCACTCTTGCGCAATCCTCCGCCCAAGGGCGTCAGTTGCTTTGAGAATGTCCACGACCTCCGCGTCGCAGAGCCTCACGGGGCTCGCGCCCCAAGACTCGGCCTGCATTGCCGCCTGCGCAACCTTGCGAAGATCGTCATCGTTGGGCGCAAGCGAGAGCTCCGAGAAGGTTGTCGGAACGCCACAGTCCCTGCAGAAGCGCGCCACTCGCTCGACTTCCTCACTCGGGTAGTCCTCGGCAATCATGAGGCTCAGCGTCGAGAAACCCACCCTCTCGCCATGCATGGATTTCTCGCCATCGGGAAGCACCGTCATCGCGTTGCCCAGACCGTGGGCAAGAGAGCACCCGACATTCTCGAAACCAATGCCGCTCATGAGGATGTTTGCCTCAATCACGTTCTCAAGCGCCGGCGTAACAGTGCTCTGCTCGCATGCCTTGACGGCAGCGCGACCATCCCTCTCGAGCGTTTCCATGCACGCGCGAGCAATCGCGCGACCTGCCGCAGTGCCAACCGCCTGCTCGCTTTGGCACCAAACGTAGTTGGCATGACCAGTCTTCCAGTTGGACTCGCCCTCATAGTAGGTCGAGAGGGCGTCCCCTATCCCCGCCGAGAGAAATCTCGTTGGGGCGCCTGCGATGACCTTGGAGTCCACCAGAACGAGATCGGGATTCTTCACATGGAGGACAATCTCGTTCATCTCCCCTTCATCGCTATAGAGGATGGACATGGCACTCGTGGGAGCGTCCGTCGCCGCAATCGTCGGGCACACGACGAGCGCCGCGCCACTTTGAGCGGCAACCATTTTGGCCACGTCGATGACTTTCCCGCCACCCACGGCAACGATGACGTCAAACTCACCCCCAGCTTCATTGCTAAGCCTCGATATGCTTTTGCGGCTTATCTCGCCCTCAAATGTCAGGGTCCGATACGTGCATCCATCCAAAGAGGGGTAGGCACCATAGAGTCCCTCCCCCAGCATCTGGCACACGAAGCTGTCCACAAGGAACAGGTGGTTTTTGCCAAACATCGACGCATACCGGCCTACTCGCCCAATAACATCAACGCCCTGCAGATAGTGGCCAACAGAACACCAAGCTCTCATTTCGCGCCCCTTTCTTCTGGCCCGGTTATCAGGCCTGCGGCTTGCTCCCAGCCGAACGGCCCCACCGTCTCCGGCGGGGCCGTTCATATCCCTTGTTTGACGGCGGAAATCTTACGCAACCATGTCGACGATGCGGACGCCCTCGCCGAACAGGCCTTCCCAATCAGACTTGAAGGTCTTAAGCGTGCCCTCGGTCATGGGGTGGACCGCCAGGGCCTCAAGCATCTCAAGGTCGACGGTGACGTTATCGGCACCGGCCTCGATGGCCTCTTGGAGCGAGAGCGGAGTCTTGAGGGAAGCCGCGCTGACCACGCAGTCGATGTTGTGGGCAACGAAGGCCTGCTTGATGCGGCGCACGACTTCGATGCCATCCCCGCCGTTCTTGTCGAGCCTGCTCACGTAGACGGCAACGTATGAGGCGCCCGCCATGGCCGCGAGCATCGCCTGGTTGAAGGTGTAGACGGCAGTGCAAGAGGTGGCAATGCCGGCATTCTTGAGCTCGCGAATTGCCTTGAAGCCCTCCGGACATGCCGGAATCTTCACGAAGGTGTTGCCCGGAACAGCCTTGACCATTGCCTTGGCGTCCTCCACGAGCTCCTCTGCAGTGTCTCCCATGGCCTCAAGGAAGAAAGGAGTTTCCTCACCGATGACGCCACGGATGTCCAGCGCATTCTGCACGAAGGACTTGCCGGTACCCTTGAGGCAGTTGACGGCAATGGAGGGGTTCATGCTGAAGCAGTTAACGGGATAGATGCTACTGGCGGTCTTCACCATTTCAAAGTCGCCGGTATCGAGACAAAATTCAAGCACTAGATTCTCCTAACCGAGGATTCCGACGGCCCCAAGCGCGACGCCAAGGACCATGATTGCGATGATTTGTGCGAGGACGTTCACGCCCTTCTTGTTGAGGACGTACAGGATGCCGAACGCCGCCACCGGAAGAAGCTTCGGGAAGATGGAGTCGAGCGTGTCCTGAAGCGAGAACGCGGTGCCGCTGATATCAAAGGCGATGGGAGTCGTGATGGCGACGTTTGTCGCAATCATGCCGCCTATGACCATGAGACCGACGATGGAGAGCGCGCAGGTAAGCTTCTGCATGGTGCTGGGATCGGAAACCTTGGAGATGATATTCTCGCCCAGGCCGTAGCCATACTTCACGCCAAGGCAGCGCAGAGCAATGTTGACCGCGTTGAAGATAAGCAGAAACAGAAGCGGGCCGAAGGGAGAACCCGCCATGCACAGACCGCCCGCGATGCCGGTGGCGATGATGCGCAGGGTACCGCCGATGAGGGAGTCGCCGATGCCCGCAAGGGGTCCCATGAGGGCGACCTTCATTGAGCTGATCGAGGAGGTGTCGAACTCCTCGTTGTTGGCGTTCTCCTCCTCCATGGCGCAGACGATACCGCCGATGAGGGGTTGCATGGTCGTGTGACAGTTGTAGAACTCGAGGTGACGCTGATAGGCGGCAATCCTGTCCTCGGGCCGGTCATAGAGCTTCTTGATCGCAGGGATCATCGACCAGCAGAAGGCCATGTGCTGCTGGCGCTCGAAGTGCCATGCGTGAGACGTCGAGAAGGACCTGAGGAAGAGGCTCCTGAGTTCCTTCTTGCCAAGCTTCTTCGTTGCATCGCTAGAACTCATTGTCGTCCTCGCCTTCCGTCATCAAAGCCGAGCCCTGGCTGGGCATAAAGATGTGTGCCATAAAGAGAATCCCGACTATCACAACCGCGAAACAAACAATGCCCAGGACCGGAACGCCAAGGTACGCCGCGAGGACAAAGCCCAGCAGGAGGAAGACCGCGGTCTCCTTAGAGGCAATCATGGTCACAAGCTGGGCAAAGCCGAGCGCAGGGAGAATGCCGGTCGCGATGGTGATGCCAGCGGTGAGCCACGCCGGAATCGAAGCGACAAAGGCGGATACCGCGTCGCCGCCGAACATGAACGCCACAAAACCAATGACACCAAAAGTCACGTCAAAGAGAAAACCGTTGGCAAGAAACACCGCGGAGATGCCCTTATCATTGTCCTCGGCGGCAAACTTGTCTGCCGTTCGAGCCATAAGCGGGGTAATCACGCCATAGAAGAGGTTCACCACAAAGGCAGAGAGAATCGCCGCAGGCATCGCGATGGTGACCGCTGTGTCGATGCCGTTGCCCGTGCTGATGGCAAAGGCGGTGCCCAGCACCGAGCCGACGATCATGTCAGGCGGAATGGATGCGCCGATAGCCTGCATGCCCATAAAGACGAGCTCCAGCTGGAAGCCGATGATCACTCCCTGAGACACGTCGCCCAGCGCAATGCCGACGAGCATGCCAAGGACCAAGGGTCTGCCCAACATTGCCGTGCCGACGAAGTAGTCGGCCTTTCCCACAAAGATAATCAGAGCGATAAGAAACGCTTGAAAAGCCATTGCCCCTCCTTCAACTTACTGTCCGCCACAATCAGAGGTCCTTCTCGGAAAGAACGACCTTCTTGTCCTTTGCTACCTGCCTCACCTCGACTTCCACGCCATCGCGGACGAGGCCGCGGACGACCTCTACCTCTTCATCGGTTAGATGGACCGCACTGCCGAAGCTGCGGGTCGTCTCGGAGCTCTTTACGGTGCCGCCCAGATTCAGCGAGGAAATGCCACACTCGCGGACCAGCCTCTCGGCATCCGCAATGCTGCCGGTAACGATGAGCAGACGATATTTGTCGGTTACGCCGCTTTTGATTGCCTTGATGGAGTCGTCGACGCCCTTGATAACCAGCTTTATGCCCACCGGCTTTGCCAGCCGCATCGTCTTCATGCGGACCTCGTTGGATGCCACTTCGTCAGAGACGATAAGAATGGCATCGGCTCCCAGAGCATGGCTCCAGGAGAATGCGACCTGGCCGTGGAGCAACCTGTGGTCCACCCTGCATAGCTTGATCATCTTTTTTCCTTTCCTTGGTTGATGCACGCCTGGCTAAATCGTTTGAAGGCACTTCTCGAACAGGGCTTTTGTCTCGGCTAGATACCCTGCCGGATCTTGGAAGCTCATTGGGTGCACGTACTCAAGCGAGAAGCCCCCTTTGTAACCGGCTTTCTTGAATGAAGCGAGAATGCCTCGCATATCCAGGTTGCCGTGGCCCCAAGGCATATGTCCCGTAGGAGTACCGTCCACGAAATGGCAGTGCGCGATGTCGCTGCCGAACGCGCTGAACCAATCGTCGACAGTCTCGCCCGCGTCGCTCATGGCGCCAAGGTCAAGCGTGAGCTTCAGGCTGTCGCTATTCACTGCATCCTTGATGTTGGCAATCTGCGCTATCGTTGGCGCGATCTGGGAGGATTTACCCCAGATGCTCTCAAGCACGAGAGTGACCCCCCGAGCATGCGCGTAGACCGAGAGCTCTCTCAGCATGTCGATGCTTCGTACGCGCGCTTCGTCGACCTTCTCGTCAAAGTAATTCCAGCCGGGGGTCACAAGAACCTTCGGGCAGCCAATGGCCTCAGCAAGATCAATCACCCTGTGGAAGTAGGAGCGCGTATTGCCAACGAGGAGTTCGCCGCGAGCCGCCATGTTATTGGGCTTTGGATTGTTCTGCTCGCCACAGAGGCACTTGATCTGAACTCCGTACTCACGCATGAGAGCCTTGAGCTTTGAAGGGTCCTCCGAGAACTGCCCGTTGATAAGAAAGTGCTGGGGACAAAGCCAGATCTCTGCATTATGCAGACCTGTTTTGGCGCAGGACTCAAAGAACTTCTCGAGGTCGAAGTACCTGAACGAGATGTTCATCGGGTAAAGGGACTGGACATCCATGTCAGAAATCCTCGCCACAGTCCTGGCCGACATCGAGCAGGTCGTTGCAGACCATGATGGAGTCCCTGCAAGAGTCGACTGCCGCCCTTACGGCCGCGAGGTCGGGATTTGCGTCAGAGAGAATCTCGACGAGCAGGGGCATGTTCATGCCGCAGACGAGCGTAAAGTTATTCTCGGCAAGGGCGGCCATGAACTCGTTGTTCACGCTGCCGCCAAAGAGATCGGTAACGACGAGCATCTCCTCGCCGGGAACCTTACGCGCCAGCACGTCTTTGACCTGCTGGGCTAAGGTGATGTCCGGGTCAACGTATGCGCAGAGCGTTGTCAGGTCCGGCAATTCCCCCAAAATGATGCCAAGGGTATCTTTCATTCCCTCAGCAAGACGACCGTGCGATGCCAGAACTACCTGCATATCGGGACTCCAAACTTTGTTATCCGCTGTAATATTGTCATTGCAGATTATATGACGTGATGTAACAAATGCAAGACAAAGAGAACATTTCTGCTTGCAGCCCCGCGAACGGTCGCGAATAACCGGTGGATGGGTTTAAGCCCGACGCAGCACCTGAAGTAGCTGCCGCCTGAAGTAGCTGTCACCTGAAGCCTGGAGGCTGTCCGCGAAGTCCAAGTTGCACGGAGGAGCAGAGACGCAAGGCGACCGAGGCGGCCAGACGCTCGGCGGCCTTCATTGACCGAATATCATCTCACCGTGTCCAGGGACACGACCCTCGTGGTCGAACTGCTCAATTATCGTGACCACGAGGGCCAATTCTTGGTAAACATCGACGCGCGATCTGCCCAGCGTGTTCCAAGACCGGCTTGTTCGCGGGTGTGTCAAGCTCGCGACAATCGCCGAGGGCGACCACTCGTATCTTAGAAAGAGTAGATGCAGCTGGTTTAATGCGATGCCGACGGCATGTGCCAGTTCTCCCCCTCGGGAAGCAATTGCGCGATATCGTTGATAAGGACTTGTACAAAGACGCCGATGCGGCGCATTTCCGGAAGCTTCACGGCTCCGGCATACACGAATCCTTACTCCCGTTCCCCCGAATACCGCCCCGTGCCTTGCTGTCACGAAACACGGGGAGTAAATAGCGAAATCGCAGGTGAAAGGGAGTAAAAAGGCAAAGAAAAGCCTCCGTTCCAACATGGGAACGGAGGCTCGATAATCGAGTTTAATCACCAATGTCGCTGGTGGCTTTGCCGTGACCTTCGCACGAAACGAAACTCAGCAGCACAGAGCAGCACTCAAAAGTGCAGGCCAGAACCCTGTCGGCTTACTCCCACTCGATCGTGGCTGGCGGTTTAGGCGTGACGTCATACACCACGCGGTTCACACCATCGACCTCGTCCACGATGCGGCTGGAGATGCGCCCGATCACGTCGTAGGGAAGCTTTGCCCAGTCGGCGGTCATGGCGTCTGTAGACTCCACCGCACGGACGATGATGGGGCGACGGTACGTGCGCTCGTCACCCATCACGCCAACGCTCCTGATGTCGGGCAGCACGGCGAAGTACTGCCAGCAGGCGTGCTCGGAGTTGCGGTCGCCCGTCTCCTCGAAGAGACGCTGATTGTAGGCGTCAAGCTCCTCTCGCACGATGGCGTCGGCGTCCTTGAGGATGGCGAGCTTCTCGGGTGTGACCTCGCCGATGATACGGATGGCCAGGCCAGGGCCGGGGAACGGCTGGCGCCACACCATCTTGGCAGGCAGGCCGAGCGCAATGCCCAGCTCGCGGACCTCGTCCTTGAAGAAGTGGTCGAGGGGCTCGATAAGGTCAAAGTGCACGCCCTCGGGGAACGGGATCAGGTTGTGGTGGCTCTTGATGGTTGCCGCCTTGCCGCCGGTCTTGCGCGCGCCGGACTCGATGATGTCCGGGTAGATGGTGCCCTGCGCAAGCATCTCCACGTCGCCGATCTTCTGGGCCTCGTCGAAGAATACCTTCCAGAACTCGGTGCCAATGAGACGGCGCTTCTTCTCGGGGTCTGTCACGCCGGCGAGCATCTTGGCATAGCGCTCCTCGGCGTGCACGTGCACGAGCGGCATGTGGAACTGCTCGCGGAAAACCTCCTCGACCATCTCGGGCTCGCCCTTGCGAAGCATGCCGTGGTTCACAAACACGCAAGTGAGCTGGTCTCCGATGGCACGGTGCACCAAGGCCGCCACCACGGAGGAGTCAACTCCGCCAGAGAGGGCGAGAATCACCTTACGCGACCCAACCTGCTGGCGGATCTCCTCGACCTTCTGGTCGATGATACCCTCCATGGTCCAGTTCTTCTCGAGGTGGCACACGCCGAACAGGAAGTTCTCGAGCATGCGCGTGCCGTACTCGGTGTGGCGCACTTCAGGGTGGAACTGCGTGGCAAAGAGGCGACGGCGCGGGCACTCCATAACGGCCACGGGGCATGTGTCCGTACGGCCGGTGACCATGAAGCCCTCGGGGGCGCGGCTCACGGAGTCGCGGTGGCTCATCCACACCGTCTGGCCGCCCTCGGGTGTGCCGTCGAGAAGAACCGACGAGCCAAGGCGCGTGAGCGTTGCCGGGCCATACTCGCCCTTGTCGGTGTGTGCGACCTCGCCACCAAGCTTGACGGCCATGATCTGCTCGCCATAGCAGAAGCCCAAGATGGGGATGCCCAGCTCAAAGACGCGTGCGTCCATGTCTGGCGCGCCCTCGGCGTAGACCGAAGCGGGACCGCCGGAGAGGATGATGGCAGAGGGCGCCATTGCCGCAAGCTCGTCCGCGGAGATGTCGCACGGGACAATCTCCGAGTAAACGTGCAGGTCACGAACTCTGCGAGCAATGAGTTGCCCGTACTGGGCCCCAAAGTCAAAGACAGCCACAAACTGCTTGGGCCTTGCCTCGGACATGCGCGTCTCCTATCCCCGGCTGCTGCTGCCGGACAAAATGCGTATACGTTCTAGAGGATACTACCGATTCCCCACCTCAAGGACCTCCAAGGATTGAGGACACCGTATGTCCGCCGGCATCGTCGAGCATCCTTCATGGAGCGTTCACGCCCGTCACGTATGATGGGCCAGTTATGGCGGTGCCCTGAGTGGCGCCAGCATCGAACAAGAACCGCACGACGTCCGTCCGGACACGGTTAGGGGGCCACTTGGCCGAGAGAAGAAGGCACCACCGTCGCATGTCGTCTGAGGAGCAGGGCCGCCTCTCCGCAGAGCGCTACGGCACGGGCGGCGGCCGGAACGCAGCCGGCTCTGACGCGCGCCAACCTCACAGCACACCGCTTGTGCAGGGCCGCCACGTCAATGCAGGCTCCTACTCCCATACCAGCGCCGCAAGCGACACTCACGCCGCTCACCTGCGCGGTAACAACCCGGACGAGATGGACCACGCTGCGTCTCGCTCGGACGGTGTTGGCTACTACGTCTCAAAGCGCCAGCAGGCAAAGCGCAGCCACCGTGTGCTCAAGGTCGTGGTAATCTCGCTCGTCGCCGTCCTGGCCGTTGCGGGCGCCGCCTTTGCCTGGTACATCAACAGCATCAACAGCAAGCTCTCCAAGGGCATCGACTCGAGCCTCCTCAACCAGCTCGTTGCCCCCACCAAGACCGACGACCCCTTCTACATGCTTCTTCTCGGCGTTGACCAGGACGAGGAGCGTACGGAGGAGTGGGGCGCAGACCAGTCCAACTACCGCACGGACTCCATCATCCTGGTGCGCATTGACCCGCCCAACAAGAAGGTCACGCTCATCTCGATTCCCCGAGACACCATGGTCGACATGGGCGAGCACGGAACGCAGAAGATCAACGCGGCGTACTCGTTTGGCGGCGCCTCCTACATGGTCGAACAGGTCTCCAAGCTCGCGGGCGTGAACATCTCGCACTACGCGGAACTCAACTTCGAAGAGTTCACCTCGGTTGTCGATACCCTCGGCGGCGTGGAGGTCACCCTGCCCGTCGCCGTGTCCGACATGGATTACGCTGGCATCGACCTGCCCGCCGGCACGCAGACCCTCAATGGCGAGCAGGCCCTTGGCCTCTGCCGCAGCCGTCACGCCTATGACGCCTACGGCGGCGGTGATTTCTACCGCTCCGCCAACCAGCGCATGGTCATCGCAGCTATCATCCGCAAGGTCCTCGAGAGCGACCCCGCCTCGTGGCCAAATCTCATCTCCCAGCTGGCAGACAGCGTGACCACGGACCTCTCGGCAACGGACATCCTCTCGCTGGCCAATCAGTTCAAGGACTTGGACACCGAGAACGACATCTACTCCGGTTCGGTGCCCACCACGTCGCAGTACATCAACAACCTCTGGTATGAGGTCGTGGACGAGGACGCCTGGAAGACCATGATGGAGCGCACCAACGCGGGCGAGCCGCCCTACTCGGACTCCTCGCAGGACTTCACCGCGGGCGTCGCCGGTTCCGTAAGCGCAGGCGGGGACGGCTCGGACTCCTCGGATACCACCAGCACCAGCTCCGACCCCGTATATTCTGGTTCCGTCCTGGTGCTCAATGGCACTGAGACCCAGGGAGTTGCCTCCAATGCCGCCAACGTCCTCACGGCGGCGGGCTTCTCTACCATCGCCGGAAACGCAGACTCGACGGGCCACACGACCACGACCATCGTGTACAACACGAGTAAGACAACCTCCGCGTTGGGTGAGGCAAAGGGCGTTGCCGAGAAGCTCGGACTTTCCGTCACGCCAACGGAGAACCCCGGTACCTACTCCGACAACTACGACGTGGTGGTTATTCTCGGCACCGACTACAAGGGCAAGTAGCCACACCCGCGCTCAAGGTTATAGGAGAGGGGCTCCCGACATTGTCAGGAGCCCCTCTCTTGCTGCATCCAGTGCCTCGCGATAGTTTCTTGGCTACACGTTGAATCGGAAGACCATTATGTCACCGTCCTGGACCACGTAGTCCTTGCCCTCCATGCGCAGGCGGCCGGCGTCGCGCGCACCGGACTCACCGCCCAGCTTGACGTAGTCCTCGTAGCTGATCGTCTCGGCCTTGATGAAGCCCTTCTCGAAGTCGGAGTGAATGACGCCTGCTGCCTCCGGGGCCTTGGCGCCAATTCGCACCGTCCAAGCACGAACCTCCTTGGGGCCCGCGGTGAAGAAGCTCTGGAGGCCCAGCAGGTGGTATGCCGCCCGGGCCAGTGTCTCGAGGCCGGAGCGCTCGAGCCCCATGGACGCCAGATACTCGGCGGCCTCATCCGGGTCGAGGTCTGCCAGCTCCGCCTCAACCTCGGCGCAGATGGGAATGGCGTCCTGGCCGTTGATCTGGGGCTTCTCGCCCAGCTGGTCCTCGTCGCAGTTGGCCACGTAGAGAATGGGCTTCATGGTGAGCAGGAAGAGGTCATGAGCAGCGGCGCGCTCGTCGTCGGTCATGTCCATCTCCGCCGCGCGGTGCCCCTCGTTAAGCCACGCCTGCAGGCGCTTGGCCACCTCGAGGCGAGGCGCCATCTCCTTGTCGCGCTTGGCCTCTTTCTCAAGCTTGGGGATGGAGCGCTCGAGCGAGCCCAGGTCTGCGAGGACGAGCTCGGTCTGGATGGTGTCAACGTCTGCCGCAGGGTCGACAAACGCGCCGGTACGGCCCGTCTCGCGCATGACGTTGGGGTCCTTGAAGTAGCGCACGACCTCGCAGATGGCATCGCAGTTACGGATGTTCGCCAGGAACTGGTTGCCAAGGCCCTCGCCCTCGTTGGCGCCCTTCACCAGGCCGGCGATGTCAACGAACTCGACCGTGGCGGGCACGATCTTTGCAGGGTGCACCATCTCGGCGAGTTTGTTGAGGCGCTCGTCGGGGACGTCCACCACGCCCACGTTTGGATCGATGGTGGCAAAGGGGTAGTTTGCCGCAAGCCCGCCCTTGCGGGTAAGCGCGGTGAACAGGGTCGACTTGCCCACGTTGGGAAGTCCCACGATGCCGATGGAAAGTGACACGGTGTCTCTCCTTCTTGGCCTTGGCCTCTTGCCAGTGGCCTCTTGCTACTTCTTGCTATCGTCCAGCTTCTCAAGGGTGTCAGCCGCCTTGGAGAGCTGCTTCTTGCCCTGCTCCATGAGTCGCTGAGCCTCCGCCTTGGCCTTTGCCTTCTGACGCGCGATCTCCTCGGCGTTCTTGTCAGGAACGGCCAGCTCGCTTGCGTCCTGCGGCCGCATGGAGAGCGCGCCCTCGGGGCATGCCTTCACGCAGGCGGCGCAGTTCACACAGTACGCGGCCAAGGTGTGCACGTGGCCGCTATCGTCGAGGTCGAGGGCATGCGTCACGCACGCCTTGGCGCAGTCCCCGCAGGACGTGCAGAGGTCCGGGTCAACAACGGGCACGTCAAGGGTGATGTCCGCTGCCAGCTCCTGGTCGTGCTGGAGACCGCCCATCATGAGCTTGCGGTTCTGCGTAAGGATGCGCTGGCGGTTCTGGTTGGTCTTGGCCCCCACCGCGTTCTCCAGCTGACGCTGCAGCTCGTTCAAGCGGTTGGCGTGATCGGTTATCTTCTTGGCAACCGCCTGGGCGCCGGCGAGCTTGGGGCTCGAGCGCGTCACGAGGTTCTCGGTTGCATGGATGGCGGAGCTCACAAACTGGCTACGGCGGTACTCGCGCGTGAACTCGTGCGTAAGGTTGTCCTTGTCGACCTCAAGGCCAACCGCGGACTTGGCCCACTCCTCCGCCGTTCCGATGGCCTCGGTGTAGAAGTCCTCGCCCGTGGTGGTGCGGCAGCGGTCGCAGATGCCAAGCGGCAGATAGACAGACACGTTGGTGTAGTCAACGAGGATAGAGAACCACAGGTCGCGCGAGACCATGCCCACGCACGGGAGGAGGATCTCGTTGGGCTTGGGGAGGCGCTTCAGGGCACGGGTGCACGTGACGTAGCACTGCTCGTACGCCGAAGCCGCGCGGGCGATGTTGTCGTAGAGCTGTTTTGCCATGTGGCGACGCGTGTTGAAGACCTCGGTGGGGCACGCGGCCTGGCAGAGGCCGCACTTGCGGCAGGAGTCCGTGATTGTCACAGACTTGTTGTGGATGTCGATCGAGTTGGTGGGGCACACGTCCAGGCAGACGGAGCACACGTCATCCCGCTCCGCAGCAGTGCGCAGGCAGCGGCTGGAGTTGCACCAGGGCTTCTCCTTGTAATCCGCCGGGTCGAATACCTTGCGCTGGCTTGGGTCCTGGGCAAGCGAGTCCGTGATGCCCGCAAACGGGTTTTGGACTGCCTGCCAGTTATCCTGGATGTCGATGATGTCATCGAGAATGTCACGCTTCTGTGGCATCGCCTCTCCCCTCTTCTCGGCGGGGTGACCGCACGCAGCTCCCCCGCGGTGCGTGTGCCTGCACACGCAACCGTTACATTGTACCGTCCGTCGGCGAGAAGCCCACCCACAGGCGAGAAGCGCACAAGGAAGGGACCTGTGGGTCTCTCCTTGCGTTTGGCGGGAATCCTGCAGGAGCTGCAGGGGCGCTGCGTGATCTGTGGAAAAGATAATCGACAGTTTTGGCTGTTCAAGGACACCAAAGCGTCTAATTTCAGCCCCACAGCCAAGGCAGACAGCCTGTAACGGAAAAAAGGCCCCGGGTGCCACATGGCACTCGGGGTCCTGAGGTTCGCTCGGTCGAGTCGCATGACCGAGGAGCGGTACCGGGGCTGTCTAGCCCTTAGTACATGCCGCCACCCTGGCCGCCAGCAGCGGCTGCCTTGGAGATGGCCTCCTCGATGGTGGTGTCCTTGGGCTCATCGGAGACAGTGGCCTCGGTGATGAGGATGAGGGACGCCACGGAAGCGGCGTTCTGGAGCGTGGTGCGGGTGACCTTGACGGGGTCGAGGACGCCCATCTCGATCATGTCACCGTAGTTGCCGGTCGCAGAGTCGAGACCCTGGCCCTTGGGCAGGCCCTTGATCTTCTCGACCACAACGGAGCCCTCGTAGCCAGCGTTGCTCGCGATGGTCTTCACAGGGGCCTCGAGCGCCTTGCGGATGATGTCGACACCAATCTTCTCGTCAGGATCAGAGGTCTCGACGGAGTCGAGCGCGGGAGCCGCAGCCAGGAACGCCACGCCGCCGCCGGCGACAATGCCCTCCTCGACGGCCGCACGGGTGGCCTGCAGGGCATCCTCGATGCGGTGCTTGATCTCCTTGAGCTCTACCTCGGTAGCAGCGCCAACCTTGATGACCGCGACACCGCCGGAGAGCTTGGCCAGACGCTCCTGGAGCTTCTCCTTGTCGAAGTCGGAGGTGGTGTTCTCAATCTCGTTCTTGATCTGGGAGACGCGCTCCTCGATGGCGTCCTTGGAGCCGGCGCCGCCAACGATGGTGGTGTTGTCCTTGGTGATCTTGACGGACTTGGCGCGACCGAGCATCTCGGCGGTAACGTCGGTGAGCTGGACGCCAAGCTCCTTCATGGCAACCTGGCCACCGGTGAGGATGGCGATGTCCTCGAGCATGCGCTTACGACGGTCGCCGTAGCCAGGGGCCTTCACGGCGGCGATGTTCAGCGTGCCGCGCAGCTTGTTGAGAATCAGCGTGGCCAGAGCCTCGCCGTCCACGTCCTCGGCAATGATGAGCAGCGGCGCGCCCTGCTTGGAGACGGCCTCGAGGATGGGCAGGATGTCCTGAATGTTGGAGATCTTCTGATCAGTCATCAGGATGTAGGGGTTGTCCAGCTCCGCCGTCATGGTGTCGTTGTTGGTGGCGAAGTACGGGGAGATGTAGCCCTTGTCGAACTGCATGCCCTCGACGGTGTCGATGTCGATGCCAAAGGTCTGGGACTCGTCGACGGTGATGACGCCGTCCTTGCCCACAACCTCCATAGCGTCAGAAATCTTCTCGCCAATCTCGGGGTCGCCAGCAGAGATGGTGCCCACGGAGGCAATCTGCTGCTTGGTCGAGATCTCCATGGCGGAGTCCTTCATCTCGGCCACAACGGCGTCGACGGCCTTGTCGATACCGCGACGGATGGCGATGGGGTTGGCGCCAGCGGCGACGTTGCGGAGACCCTCGTTGACGATGACCTGCGCAAGCAGCGTGGCGGTGGTGGTGCCGTCACCCACGGTGTCGTTGGTCTTGGTGGCGACCTCCTTCACCAGCTGGGCGCCCATGTTCTCGATGGGGTCCTTGAGCTCGATCTCCTTGGCGACGGACACGCCGTCGTTGGTAATGGTGGGGGCGCCATAGGAACGCTGCAGGGCAACGTAGCGACCCTTGGGGCCGAGCGTGGTGGTGACGGCGTCAGCGAGGGTGTTCACACCCTTGGCCAGCTTGGCGCGGGCGTCGGTGCCAAAAACAATGTCCTTAGCCATGTTGTGCTTTCCCTTCCAGAAAACCCTTGATGGGTTGTTTACCAGCTAGCGAGCAGCTCGCGCGAGCTACTCCTCAATAATGGCGTAGATGTCGTCCGCACGGAGGAGCAGGAAGTCCTCGCCGTCGACCTTGACCTCGTTGCCACCGAACTTGCCGTAGAACACCTCGTCGCCGGCCTTGACGTCAACGGGGATACGATTGCCGTCCTGATCGCGCTTGCCCTCGCCCACAGCGACGACCTTGCCGCGCTGCGGCTTCTCCTGGGCGCCCGAGGAGATGTAGAGACCAGAAGAGGTCTTCTCCTCCTTGGGTGCGGGCTTGACGAGGACGCGGTCTCCCAGCGGCTTAAGAGTCATAACCAAGAACCTCCTTTTAGGGCGCCGTACGGCGCTTGAACCTGTGACGGCGGGCGCGTGGCCGCGCCATCCAATCCAACGCTCAACTATGTACCCATCCGATTGGGGTTATACCGTCGAGATGAGAAAAATCTTACGAATGAGACTTAGATTTTCTAACTGGTGAAGGACTAGGGACTTGATATTGGCGCCTTTCTCGGCTGGTGCGCGGGTGGCCTTCCACGAACTTCCCCTGCAGCAACGCACTCTCCGGTGCCGCGCCCTTGCTGGAGGCTCAACCCCCGTCAATCCGCACCGTCTCACGCCTACGACAAATCACCGCAGCTCGCGGCATTAAGCTTGCTCGCAATGCGTACAATGGGATGCACGTCAGGCACCGAGGAAACGGGGATTGCATGCGGGAGCTCGAGGAGAGGATCAAGCAGGAGGGCATCGTCCGCGAGGGCAATGTGCTCAAGGTGGACAGCTTTCTCAATCACCAGTGCGATGTCGCGCTGTACGCGGACATGGGTGACGAGTGGGCGCGGCGCTTTGCCGGCCGGCCTGTCGACAAGATTCTGACCATCGAGGCCTCGGGCATTGGCATTGCCTGCGTCGCAGCCACGCGCTTCAACAACACCCCCGTGGTCTTCGCGCGCAAGTCGCAGTCCATCAACCTTGATGGCGAGCAGTACGTTGCCCGCGTGCACAGTTACACCCACGGCAACGACAACACGGTCATTGTTGCCAAGCGCTTCCTCAACAAGGGCGAGCATGTCCTCATCATCGACGACTTCCTGGCCAACGGGTGCGCACTCGACGGCCTCATCGAGATCTGCGAGCAGGCCGGAGCCATTGTCGAAGGCATTGGCATCGCTGTCGAGAAGGGCTTCCAGCCCGGCGGCAAGCGCCTGCGTGAGAAGGGCTTTGACGTGCAGTCTCTTGCCATCGTGAAGTCCATGGACGCAAAGACCGGCAAGATTGAGTTCGAGTAGCCGCCCGCATCAGGTGATGCGTCAAACCCAACCGCACAAGCAAGGGGCCCGCACGCTGCGGGCCCCTTGCTTTTACAGCTCCTCCAGTTCGCGCAGCCAGAGCGTGGCACAGGCATCCGACGGCATGCGCAGGTCTCCCCTGGGCGAGACGGCCGCCGAGCCAACCTTTGGCCCGTCCGGCAGACAGCTGCGCTTGAACTGCTGGGCAAAGTAGCGCCGGTAGAAGGTCTTCTCCCACTTGAGGATCGTCGCGTCGTCGTAGGTGTCGCCAAGCGCGTAGCGCGCCAGACGGTACGCCTTGCGGGGCGGCGTCCCGCGGCGCAGGACCTCGTACAGGAAGAAGTCGTGCAGCTCGTAGGGGCCAACAAGGTCCTCGGTGCGCTGGGCAATGGTGCCGTCCTTCTCGGCGGGCAAAAGCTCCGGCGAGACGGGTGTGTCCAGGACGTCGTAGAGGACCTGAGCTTCCTCGTCGTTTCCGCAGGTATCGGCCACGTAGCGCACAAGGTGACGCACGAGGGTCTTGGGCACGCTCGCGTTGACGGCGTACATCGACATGTGGTCGCCGTTGTAGGTGGCCCAGCCAAGTGCCAGCTCGGAGAGGTCGCCGGTGCCAACCACCAGGCCGCCCTCCTGGTTGGCAATATCCATGAGCACCTGCGTGCGCTCTCGCGCCTGGCTGTTCTCGTACGTGACGTCGTGGACGGACTCGTCATGGCCAATATCTGAGAAGTGCTGGCGCACGGCGTCGGAGATGTTGACCTCGCGCAGGTCGCAACCGAGGGCGTCGGCAAGCGTCGTAGCGTTGCCGTGTGTACGCCCGGTGGTGCCAAACCCGGGCATAGTCACAGCAATGATGCCAATGCGGTCAAGGTCAAGCAGGTCAAACGCGCGGGCGCACACCAGGAGCGCCAGCGTGGAATCAAGCCCGCCGGAGACACCGATAACCACGTGGCTCGAGTGCGTGTGTGCAAGTCGTTTGGCCAGTCCGCGCGCCTGGATGCTCAGGACGTCCTCGCACCTCTCGGCGCGGCGCTCCGCGTCTGAGGGAACAAACGGGTGCGGGTCGACAAAGCGCGTGAGCGTAGTGGCACTGGGCGTGAGCGAGAAGTGCGTGACCGTATAGCCCATCGCCTCGGGCGCCGGAGCGGTGACAAAGGTGGACATGCGGCGGCGCTCCTCGCAGAGAAAGGCTACGTCGACCTCGCTTGTTGCGGCGCCGGTGCCAAAGGGCTCCGCCTCCGCGAGCATGCGGCCGTTCTCGGCAATCATGTCGTGGCCGCCAAAGACCAGGTCCTGCGTGGACTCGCCGTTGCCGGCGGACGCGTACACGTACCCGCAGATAAGACGCGCCGACTGACCGCTAACCAAGCTGCGACGGTAATCCGCCTTGCCGACGATGGCGTTGGACGCCGAGAGGTTGCAGATGAGCGTGGCGCCTGCCAACGCGTGCTGGGTCGAGGGCGGGTTGGGAATCCACAGGTCCTCGCAAATCTCGGCGGCCACCACGAGCTGCGGCAACTCGTGGCAGGCAAAGAGCTGACGGGTGCCAAAGGGCACGCCCGAGCAGCCCGCAAAGTCCACGGGCACGCAGTCCTCCGGGCCAACCGAGAAGTGGCGGGACTCGTAGAACTCGTTGTAGGTGGGGATGGCTCGCTTGGGGACAATGCCCAGCACCCTGCCGTGCGCGAGAGCGATTGCGCAGTTGTAGAGCTTGGCGTTTGCGCGGACGGGTGCGCCGAGAAGCACGAGGGCGTCGATGTGGGAGGTCCTCTGGGCAATGACGGCAACGGCCTTCTCGGCAGCGTCGAGAAGCGCGTCCTGCCAGAAGAGGTCTTCGCAGGTATACGCCGTCACGCAGAGCTCCGGAAGCACGATGACGCGCGCGCCCTCCTCGATGGCGGCATCGATCTGCCGCAGGCAGGAGTCCATGTTGTACGCCACGTCGGCAACGCGAACCTCGGGGGTCCTTGCCGCGACCTTCACGAATCCGTCCTGCATCTTTCCTCCCCGTGAGACAAAGGGACAGTCCCTTTGTCTCATTGCCTACTGGCCGGCACGTGCGACAATGTTTCTTCCAATGCCGGTGAGCCGCTCGATTTGGCGAACGGACAAACCGGCGCTCTTGAGCTCTAAGAGTACCGCATCGCGCCTGCCACGCTCGACTGACTTCAGGCGGCTCGGCGGCAAATCGTCCAGGACTCCAGCTAGAACCTCTGCGGCCGTGTCATCGGGAATACGCGGCCGCAGGTTTGGTTGATAGCCGTCACTCCCGACCTCTTCAAATGAGAAGCTGGCAAAACCATCCGCCCCGCCCAACATCCCCAATAGCAAGCGCGTGTCTGCAAATCTCTGACCCCAAAGCGACTCCCCCAGATACTCGTGGTAGCTGCTCCACCGATACGACGCGGCAGAAGCAATTCTCGCCTTGGCCGGGTTGTTATGGATATAGCGCATCGCCTCAAGAAGATAAGAGTCACCTTCGATGGGAAAGCTGCGAAATCGCTGCTGGAAGACATGCCCGACATGGCCTGACCTCGTGTTGTACTGCAGCGCATAGGTTGTGGCGATCTTCTGCATGGCACTACTTAGGGCTTCGCCAGCATCCTCTACCAGCAAGTGCACATGATTGTCCATAAGGCACCACGCGAGAAGCGTGATCTCACTCTCGTGAAAGGCGTCACTCAGCAGCTCGAGAAATCCAAGGCGGTCGGCATCACACTCAAACAGGATTTGCCGCCCGTTGCCCTTGAGAATCACGTGATAGTAGCCTGACTCAGAACGTACGCGAGCTGTCCTCGCCATATTCGGCCTCCCGTCACCGCATTGTCTGTGTGACGGGTGTATACCTTGGGCGAGGCAGCTCGAAGCTTATTCGGCGAGCGCAAAACTATCTTTGACAGCAACCAGCAAGACTCCGGAAAGGCGTCAATGAGACAAAGGGACTGTCCCTTTGTCTCATAGGTACCGCGCGAGGAACTCGCGGGTGCGGGGCTTTTCGGGATTGGTGAACATCTTCTCGGGGTTGCCCTTCTCGGCAATGACGCCCTTGTCCATGAACACAACCTCGTCGGAGACGCTGCGCGCGAACGCCATCTCGTGCGTCACCACGACCATGGTCATGCCCTGGGATGCCAGGCGGCGCATGACCTCGAGGACCTCGCCGGAAATCTCGGGGTCGAGGGCAGAGGTGGGCTCGTCGAAGAGCATGAGGTCGGGCTTCATGCAAAGCGCACGGGCAATGGCCACGCGCTGCTTCTGCCCGCCAGAGAGCGTGTTGACGTCGGCTCCGGCAAAGTCCGCAAGGCCCACGGAGTCGAGGTTGGCCAGCGCGACCTTCTCGGCCTGCCCCTTGGTCATCTTCTTGAGCGTCACCGGCGCAAGCGTGCAGTTGTCCAGCACGTTCATGTTGTTGAACAGGTTGAAGCCCTGGAAGACCATGCCGATCTTCTCGCGCAGAGCGTTGATGTCCACGTGCTCGGCGGCAAGGTCCTTGCCGTGGAACCACACGTGGCCGGCATCCGGCGTCTCGAGCAGGTTTATACAGCGCAGAAGCGTCGATTTGCCGGATCCGGACGCGCCGATAATGGTCACCACCTGGCCGGGCATCACGGTGAGGTCGATGCTGCGCAGGACAACGTTGCTGCCAAAGGACTTCTGCAGTCCCTCGACGCGAACCACGGCCTCCTCGGGGTTGGCTGCGCCCGCAGCGGCGCCGGCGACTGCGTCCTTCTCGTCTGCCATGCTACTTCTCGCCTCCTGCCTTCATCTGGTTGGACACGCCCAGCACGGGCTCGGTCTTCGCGTCAAGCCGCTTGGCCAGCTTGCCCAAAAGCCACGACGCCGTTGCCGTCATGATGAGGTAGAAGACCGCAATGACGAGATAGGCGTTCAGCTGCTTGTAGTAGATACCAGCGATGGTCGAGGCGGCAAACGCCAGGTCAAACACGCCAATAACCGAGAGGACCGAGGAGTCCTTGATGTTGATGACCAGCTCGTTGGAGAGGCCGGGGATGGCGTAGCGAATGCCCTGCGGGAAGACGACCTTGACCATGGCCTGCCACTGCGAGAGTCCGAGCGAGCGAGCGGCCTCCATCTGGCCCTTGTCCACCGACTCGATGCCACCGCGCAGCACCTCCATCATGTACGCGGTGGAGTTGAGCGAGATGACCACCAGGCCGGCAATGAAGCGCGACCACACGGCGTTGATCTCGCTCACGGACATGCCCGAGCCGCTGAACAGGCCAAACCCGGCGTAGTAGATGATGACGCCCTGGACCAGCATGGGCGTGCCGCGCACCACGGTACTGTAGACCTTGGCAAAGCCCACGCCGACCTTCTTCCAGAAGCGGACAAAGTCGTTGTCGGGGCGGTCGATGTGCTGGATGCGCACAAAGACCAGAAGCATTGCCAGCACAAAGGCGATGGCCGTGCCAAAGACGGCCAGCTCGATGGTCGTGAGGATGCCCTGCAGGTACGTGGCATAGCCCTGCTGGAACATGTAGAGGATCTGCGTGAGCATGTCATCCTGCGGCATCCCAGAGGAAGCCGCGGCAGCCGTCCACGCGCTCGCGAAGCCCATGACCGCGCGGTCGACAAAGAGCACAATGGCCAGCACCCAGATGACGTAGGACCCCAGGCGCAACACCCGTCGCGCGCCGGGCTTCACAAAGGGCGCCACCTGGCCATACGTAGTCCAGTGCATGAGCTTGAAGACAAGCGCCACCGCCGAGAGCGCGAGCCACGCGACAAGCACGTAGTACATCACGACCTCGACCGTGAACGCATGGGCAAGGAAGCTCATGGCCGGGCGCGGCTGGCTTGAGAGCCACATCCCCGCAAGCGCGACGGCAGAGGTGCCGAGAAGGACGTAGCGATGGTCTCGGCGCAACCACGCCGCAAAGCGGGCGCGCCGGGTCGTCACCGGAATGGATGGTGCATCTGACATGTTCTTGCTTCTCCCTGCTGTGTGTGGCGCGCGCTAGGCGGGCTGACGGTCCATGCAGTCATCCCACATGCTCTGGCGCTCGTCTGCCGAGATGCCGTCAATGACCTCGTTAATCTTGGCGAGAACCGCATCCTGACCCTTGGCGATGGCCGCGTTGTCGGGGTTGGAGGCATCCGTGAAGCCCTCGCCATCGGCAAGGTCGACCTTCTTGAGCGTGGGATAGTCCTTCAGCAGGCGCGGAAGCGAGAGGGACGAGAAGGTAATGGCATCGCAGGTGCCGTTCATGAGGCCGTCGACCACCAGCGGCACGGTGGCCACCGGCGTGAGGTGGTTGACGTTGGGGATCTGGTCGATGAGGTCGTCGTAGAAGGTGTCCTTCTGACCCAGAACCGAGGCGCCTGAGAAGTCCGAGAGCTTGGTGGCGTTGGCGTAGGGAGAGTCCTGCTTGACGACCATAATGACCTCGTCGTCGATGTAGGAATCGGAGAAGTCCGCGGACTGCGCGCGCTCGTCCGTCACGGACATGCCAGCGCAGATGATGTCGATCTGGCCGTTGACCAGCGAGTCAACCAGGCTGCCAAACTCCATCTTCACCGCAACGGGCTCCATGCCCAGCGCGTCGGCAATCTTCTTGGCCATCTGCACGTCATAGCCATCGGCATAGGCGCCGTCGACGTTCTCGATGGGGATGGTGGTGTCGCTGGCCGAGGACTCCTGCCAGTTGTAGGGGGCGTAAGCGGCCTCCATGCCCACGCGCAGGGTCTTGCCGTCTCCCAGCTTGAGGGAGTCAGACGAGGAGGTATCGCTGCCGGCGGAGATGGTTGTGGTTGTGGCGGAGCTTGCGGATGCGTCGCTCGACTGAGCGGCTGGACCACATGCCGTAAGGACGGTCATCCCTCCAACGGTAAGTGCCGTGATACCCGAGGCCCTGAGAAAGTCTCGACGAGAAAATGAGCCAGACGCGTGCTGGATGGGATGCTTCTTCATGGTGGTCCTCCCTGGACGATCCCCGCTGTTCCCCTTTCGCGCGACGCAACCGGAGGGGACCCATTCCCCTCCCCCTTGCAAGCGAGACACGCACATGCGACCCGATGCGAGAAAGTTACGCGCACACGGCAACGATACTCCTCTGGTCGCGACGTGCCCCGATAGTCACAGTGAGGTAACAATGGAAGGTGTCAATCCAGTGAGACTCAATTTGATATTTGATATAACGAACGAGACGCCCGTTCCCGGCGGGAGGCAGTCCCTCTCGTCACGAATGAGACAAAGGGACTGTCCCTTTGTCTCACCAGGCGGGCGGGACGGGGGCGTCGGTCGTGGACCAGGCACCAAGAGGCGCGTTGGGGTCGGCGTCAAGCGTGAGCGGCGCGAAGTTGCGCGCCCGATAGCTTCTCAACGCCGCAACGCTGATCATGGCGGCATTGTCGCCACAGGCCCGCATGGGCGGCACGGTCACGCGCACGCCGCGCTTGTCAAAAGCCTTGCGGTACGCCTCGCGTAGCTGCGGGTTTGCGGCAACGCCGCCGCCCACGCAAAAGTCCGAGACACCCGTCTGCTCGACCGCCGTCACAGCCTTGGCCACCTGCACGTCGATGACCGCCGCCTCGAAGGAGGCCGCAAGGTCGGGCAGGTCGATGGGCCGGCCGGCGCGGTTCTCGCCCTCGATGTAGGTAATCACGGCCGTCTTGAGGCCAGACAGCGAGAACTGATAGTCGCCGCTGTGCATCATGGCACGCGGGAAGTGGATGGCGCACGGGTTGCCCTTTGCGGCAAGCCTGCTAATCACCGGGCCACCGGGATACCCCAGACCCAGTGCCTTGGCGACCTTGTCGAAGGCCTCGCCCACGGCGTCGTCGATGGTGGTGCCCAGAATCTGGTAGTCGCCCCATCCGCGCACGTAGACCAGCATGGTGTTACCACCAGAGACCAGACTCGCCACAAAGGGCGGCTTGAGGTCCGGTGTCTCGAAGAGGTTGGCGAGAAGGTGCCCCTCAAGATGGTGCACCGCAATGAGTGGCAGACCCGTTGAGGCGCAGAGACCCTTGGCAAACGCAACGCCCACCACAAGAGCTCCCACAAGGCCCGGACCGGCGGTGACGCCAACGGCGGAGAGGTCCGCGGCAGTAAGGGTGTCGCAGCCAAAGTGCGAACCCGCCTGCGCCATAGCCTCCTCGTAGACGCCCACGATGGCCTCGACATGCTTGCGGCTGGCTATCTCTGGTACCACGCCGCCAAAGCGGGCATGGAAGTCAATCGAGGTGGCAACCACGCTCGAGCACACGGTGCCATGGGAGTCCACCACGGCAATTGCGGTCTCGTCACAGGAAGACTCTATCGAGAGGACCAGATCGCCTGCGGCAGCCAGGGCCTCCTTGCACGCGGCGTCTCTCGGCCCGGCGAGAATGGGCCACGGGCGGATGGAGGCATGCGGCTCGGGACGCTTGCTCAGGGCCTCGACGTCACCCGCAAGCGGCAGCTCTGCGCGCAGGATGAGCGCGTCGTGGCCGGGTGCGTAGTAGCCCGGACGGCGGCCAACCTCAGCAAAGCCCAGGTGGTCGTAGGCGGCTCGCGCAGCTTCGTTCTTCTCGTCCACCTCGAGCGAGGCAGTCTTTGCATTGAGGACGTGCGCGTCGTAGCACAGGCGCGCCACCAGGCGAGACGCCACACCCTGGCGACGGTGGCCCTCCTCCACGGCAACGTCGCAGATCTCAAAGTCGTCGCCGGCCATCATGCCGCCGGCAAAGCCGATGATGCGCCCCAGATCGTGGGCCACCCACCAGCTGCGACCAGGCTGCGAGAGCTCCTCGTAGAAGAGCTTCTCGGTCCAGGGGGTGTGAGAGGAGCCCGAGAAAGCCGCAGCCTCCAGCTCCGCGACGGCGGGCAGGTCGTTCACCGACATGGGGCGCAGCTGCAGGTGCCTGTCGGCCAGCGCGTCATCCACGCCCGTGACCTCGACGCTTGCGGGCGCCTTGAGGCCCAGGCGCTTGCGCTCGTTCTCCTCGGCGTCCGAGAGGCGCGTGTAGATGGGCAGCACCAGCGCGGGGTCTCCGGAGTCCAAGGGCGCCGAGGCAGCGGCAAGCGCCAGCCCCTCGCCCGTGGGGTACCACAGCGCTTCATCAAGGACGTTCGTGAACTCGGCCGCCTCGAAGCGCGCGCGGTACTTCTTGAGCCCGTTGCCCGTGAGGACAAGCTGGGACGCGTCCGCTCGAGCGGACCACGCAGTCACGCACTCATCTGCCTTGCAGACGGTCTCGGTGGCAAAGGTGCGGTGCGCGCCGTTGTCATCCAGCTGGTAGACGCCAGGGTAGACTTCGCCGCGCATGGCG
Organism: Tractidigestivibacter montrealensis; assembly: GCF_024741235.1. GTDB lineage: Bacteria > Actinomycetota > Coriobacteriia > Coriobacteriales > Atopobiaceae > Tractidigestivibacter > Tractidigestivibacter montrealensis. Next base: position 292,663 of record NZ_JANSKA010000003.1, read on the forward strand.
TCGTCGGCAACGGCGAGAAGCCCGCGCACGCCTGCCTTCCAGGCACCCCATGCCGTGGCGTCGAGAACCGAGACACCGTGGAGCGGCTTGGAGAGACCGCACGAGAGACCCTTGGCAGTGGCGATGCCAATACGCACGCCCGTGAAGCTGCCGGGGCCGCGACCAACCAGAACGCGGCCGAGGTCGGCCATGGTGTGACCGCAGTCCTCGAGCGTCGCGAGGGCCGTTGAGACCAGCTCGACGTTAGCCTGACGGCGGCACATGTGGTCTCGCGCGGCGAGGACGCGCGGGGTCGAGCCGGGCTCCCAGGACACCACCGCACACGCAAGCATGTCGGTGGACGTATCGATGGCAAGGGCAAGGCCCTTGGTGTTGGTATCGCTCGTCATTCTCATCTGACTCCAGAGACGTGGCATTATCACGAGGGATAGTGTAGCGCGGGCGGTGGGGGCAGGCGTCGGCGGGCGCTGCGCTGCCACTAGAGCACACGCGATTCTCGCCGGGAGCTGCCAGAAGGCCCTCCGGGGGACTGTCGGGCCAATATTCGACAAAATCTAATCTGATGACACAGTTATGTGTCCGGAAATAGCCCCATAGCCCCACAAGGAGAAGGTGCCGGCGAGAAGCCGCAGCCGCCCCCTACGCCGTTGCGGCCGCCAGCGCATCCACCAGCGCCTCGCCGCGGGCGTCGTGCGCAACAAAGCGCACCTCGCGCGGGGGCTCCTCGCCCGGAGCCGCCTCGGCATCCAGGCGCGTGACAAACACGTCCACGCGCGCATCGCCAATCTCGTTGGCAAACTGCTCGCCCCACTCGATCACGCAGACGCCATCGGCACCCAGCACGTCAAAGAGGCCGGTGTCCTCGAGCTGCTCCGCACGGTCAAGGCGGTAGAGGTCAAAGTGGTCGAGGTCCATCTCGCGCCCGTGGTAGACCATCTCGATGGTGAAGGTTGGGCTCGTGACGTCTGCCATCACGCCCATGCCCGCGGCAATGCCTTTGGTAAGCTGGGTCTTTCCTGCCCCCAGGTCCCCCGTGAGCACCAGCACGTCACCTTCGCGGAGAAGCCCACCCAGCACGCGGCCAAGCGCGATGGTCTCTTCCTGCGACGCGGTCCTAAACGACGCCTCTCGTGCCACGGCTACTCCTTCCCCGGGCCAGGCGGGTTGTCCCGCAGCCATTGGCCCACCATTGCAAGGTCGCTCTCGAGAAGCGGTTGCCAGTCCGAGTGGTAGATGCAGGCCGCCGGGTGAAATGTGGGACACACCACAAAGTGCCCGGTCTGGTACAGCTTGCCGCGCAGCGACGTGACGCCCGCCTCGGTGCGCAGCACAAACTGGGAGGCAAAGTTCCCCAGGCAGACAAGGACATCCGGCCACACGGAACGAATCTGCTCGCGAAGGAAGGGCGAGCAGGCAGCAATCTCCTCGGGCTTGGGGTTGCGGTTTCCGGGCGGGCGGCACTTGACCACATTGGCAATGTAGATCTGGTCGCGCGTAAGGCCAGCAACCGAGAGAAGCGAGTCGAGCTTGTGCCCGGCGGCACCCACAAAGGGCTCGCCCTGCAGATCCTCGTTGCGGCCAGGGCCCTCGCCCACGAACATCACGCGCGCGTTGGGGTTGCCCACACCAAACACGAGGTTGGTGCGCGTCTGCCCCAAGGGGCAGAGCTGACAGTTGCCCATCACGGCGCGAATCTCCTCGAGCGTGACCTCCTGCGGACCCTGGTGCTCGTGGCCGGGGATGTGCATCACCGACATCTCTCCATCGCCCTCCAAGAGGCTGGCGCGCTCACGCCGGCGCCTAGACATAGACCTTCTCGAGACGCATGCCAAAATCACATACGACCTCGTAGTTTATGGTGTCACGGAGCTTGGCCATCTCGTCGGCGGTAATCTCCTCGTCACCGTCGCGGCCAATGACAGTCACCACGTCACCCATCTCTACCGGCTTGGCAGGTCGGTACGCACGGGCGTTGTTCACGTCTACCGCAAACATGAACTGGTCCATGCAGATGCGGCCAACCTGGCGGCAGCGAGAGCCGTTCACAATGACGTCCATGTTGTTCGAGAGCGTGCGAGCAAGGCCGTCGGCATAGCCGATGGGCACGGTTGCCACCTGCATGTTCTGCTTGGGGACGCGCCAGGTGAGGCCATAGCCCACGCCGTCGCCCACGTTGGGGTAGATGGCACGGGTGACGCGACCGCGCACGCTCATCACCGGATCGAGCTGGATGCGTGGCGCCGTGGTCTCGGCCGGCTGCAAGCCATAGAGGCCAATGCCCACGCGACACATGTCGTAGTGGCACTCGGGGTGCAGGACCGTGCCCGGTGTGTTGTCGCAGTGGACAAGACCGGTCTCCAGACCCGCCTCGCGCACCGCAGCAACAGCCTCGTTGAAGCGGTTGAGCTGCAGAGCAAAGTCCCAATCGTCGATGGCATCAGCGGTGGCGAAGTGCGTGAACATGCCCGCGCACTCAAGCCCACGGTGGAAGTCGATAGTGCGGCGCAGCTCCAGCACGTCCTCGCGACGCACGCCAATGCGCGTCATGCCGGTGTCTACGGCTAGATGGTAGCGGGCCACCTTGCCCGAGGCAGCCGCGCACTCGCCCAGCGCAAGGGCGAGCTCAGACGTGTAGACCGAGGGCATGATGTCATAGTCCACGAGCGTCTGCACGCAGTCCATGGGTGGCTCGGAGAGCACGAGGATGGGCCACTCGATGCCCGCCTGGCGCAGCTTCACGCCCTCGTCTACGGTGGCAACGGCAAACTGGTCGGCACCGGCAGAGTGCATGGCTCGCACGCAACGCTCGGCGCCGTGCCCATACGCGTCCGACTTCACAACGCACATCATCTTGACGCCGGGTTCGAGGAGCACCTTGAACTTGCGCGTGTTCCGCTTGAGGGCCGAGAGGTCAATCTCAACCCACGCCCACCTGCTCGCAGGGCTCTGAACTGCCATGCCTACGCTCCCTAGTTGTTATCGTCACCGTTGTCGGCGTCGGGGAAGGTCACGCGCTCCCCCAGAGCGTCGTCCGCAATGCCCAGCTCATCGATAATGTCAGATGCCATGACGCCCCTCGAGCCCATGCGTTCCATGGCAAGTGTCGCGGCATAGCCGTGAAGCTCGCAGGAGAGGGCACAGAGCAGCGGCAGGTTGTCCAAGCGCCCGTAGGTCTGCGCGAGCCTGGAGGCAATGATGCCGCCCAAAACGTCTCCCGAGCCCGCCGTGGCAAGCGCCGCCGGGCCAGGCTTGGGAAGGATGGCCTGCTCGACGCCCACGCAGCCGGTTGCGGTGCCCTTGGCAACCACGACCAGCTCGGAGCCACCATCGGACCACACGATCTTGCGCGCGTCCTCAAGCTGGTCCACCAGCGAGGCGGGCGGGTTCTCCTCCTTGCCTACCAAGCGGCCAAGCTCGCGACGGTGCGGGGTAAGCACAAGCGGCGTGTTCCTGCGCAGAATCTCTGGGAAGTCCTGCAGCTTGCCCGAGGTAAGCCGGGCGATGCAATTGAGCGCGTCCGCGTCGAGCACAAGCGGGGCGGGAGATGCGAGAAGTGCCGAGACAACGGCCACGGTGCCGCCGGAGACGCGCATGCCGGGACCAGCGAGGACGGCCGAGCGCTTCTCGGCCAGCTTGGTCACTATGGGCACGGCCTCCTTGGAGATGGTGCCGTCCTCGTCGCAGGGCAGCCCCACGACGGGAATCTCCAGCACGTGGGCCTGTACCTGCGGCACGATGTACGCGGGCACGGCCAGCGTAACGTAGCCCGCACCAGCGCGGGCGGCAGCGCGCGCCGCCAGAATTGGCGCGCCCACAAAGCGAGAGGAACCACCCACGACAAGCACCGAACCGCGCGAGAACTTGTCGACCGCCGTGGTGGGAGGCACCATCACGTCGAGGTAATCCTCGAGGTCGGTGCGCCAGGCCACGGGGTCTGCCTCGACCACAATTTGCTCGGTCTGCTCGGCAAGTGGCGCCACGACAATAGATCCGCACACGTCGCGACCGTCGTCGGCGAGAAGACCGGGCTTCAGGCACAGCATGGTAACCGTGAGGTCTGCGACCACGCAGGCGCCAGGGGCATGCCCTGTCTGCGCCGAGAGGCCGCTGGGCACGTCCACCGCAACCACGCGCACCCCGGAGCTGTTCACGCAGTCGATCCAAATGTCAAAGGGCGCGCGGACGTCACCGTGGAAGCCGGTGCCCAGCATGCAGTCGAGCGCCACGTCGGAAGCAGAGAGGAGCCCCTCGAGCTCGTCACGCGACGGCCCCACCAGCGTGGAGACGCCCGCGCGCACGGCACGCTGGGCAACCTGGCGCGCAAGGTCGCCGGAGAGCTGATCGGGCTCGACGGGCGTGACCACCTTGACGTTCACGCCATGGGCGAGCAGGGCCTCGGCGGCAACCCAGCCGTCTCCCCCGTTATTGCCCATGCCGGCAAGAATCACGGCGTTCTGCACGTCGCCTAGGGCAAGTGCCTCCTGGGCAGCAGCACATCCAGCACGGTGCATGAGCTCGGAGATGCTCACGCCCACGCGAGTGAGCGCGACCTCGACGCGCTTGACGTCTTCGACGTTGAGTACGGGCTGCATATCGTTCTACTCCTTGGCTGGCTCTACCGGCACGGATGCGTCCGCGGGTCCCCCGGCTTCACCTTCCTCTTGTGTCATCTGGGTGTCGACAACGGAACTCTCTGCCGGCACGTCAGCCATTATCCCATCTTGCGCACGCTCGAGTTCGTCCAACACAGAACGCGCTTCCCGGAACGAGGCGGCAAGCTCGCGCTCTGGGTCGGGCCTGTCCTCTGGCTGGGGACGTACCTCGTCGGTCACGGCAACGGCGTTAGCAACCGCCACGTCACGCGTGTAGGAGAGCGAGAGCGCCACCTCACGCACGCCGCCCTCGCGGGCGATCTGGGCGGCACGACCGCTGAGCAGCGCGCGAGGTCTTCCCTGTGCGTCCATAGTCACCGAGACGTCCGAGAACCCCACACCGTTCGAGAATCCCGTGCCCAGCGCCTTGACCACGGCCTCTCGCGCCGCAAAGCGCGCGGCGTAGTGCTCGGCGGGGCGGGCGCAGGCGTCGCAGTAGGCGCGCTCCTCCTCGGTAAACACACGTCGAAGAAACGACGGCCTGCGACGCATGGTGCGCTCCATGCGCGCAATCTCGAGCATGTCGACGCCAATGCCAGCCAGTGCCATGCGCTACTCCACCGTGACGGACTTGGCGAGGTTCCTGGGCTTGTCCACGTCGCAGCCGCGCGAACGGGCAACGTAGCGCGCCAGCACCTGCAGGTGAACAACGGCCACAATGGGGACGAGAAGCTCGTCTTCGACGGGCGGGATCCACAGCACGTGCTCGCAGAGCGACGCCACGGACTCATCGCCGTCGGTAGCGACGGCGACACAGGTGGCACCGCGGGCGATGACCTCCTGGATGTTCGAGACGGTCTTGTCGTGCACGCGATCCTCGGGGACGATGGCCACCACCGGGAATCCCGGCTCGAGCAGGGCGATGGGCCCGTGCTTCATCTCGCCGGCGGGGTACGCCTCGGCGTGCAGGTAGCTAATCTCCTTGAGCTTGAGTGCGCCCTCGTAGGCGGTGGTGGAGTTAACGCCACGTCCAAGGAACAGCGCCGAGTGCGCGCGACGGAAGACGGCAGCCGCTTGCTTGTCCTGCCAGGCGCGGGAGAGCACGGTGCGGATGAGGTCTGGCAGCGTGGCAAGGTCGGCGTAGTGTCCGCTCACCTCGGTGGCGTCCATGTGGCCGTTGGCCTGCGCAAGGCGCAGCGCAAAGAGCGCGCAAGCCACCATCTGGGCGGTATAGGCCTTGGTGGAGCACACGCAGACCTCCGGCCCTGCCTGCACGTAGAGGACGCCGTCGGACTCGCGCGCAGCGGAGGAGCCCAGCACGTTGGTCACGGCGAAGACCTTGCAGCCCAGCCCCTTCATGCGGCGCGCCGCCGTAAGAGTATCCGCAGTCTCGCCGGACTGCGTGATGATCATGCAGAGCGTGTGCTCGGTGATGAGGACGTCCTGCTCGTAGTTGAACTCGGAGGCATACTCGCAGACAACCGGGACGTGCGCCCAGGTCTGGATGAGAGTTCGGGCAATGAGGCCCACGTGGTAGGAGGTGCCACAAGCGATGATGAAGATGCGGTCCACGGCCGCGAGGTCCTCCTCGCTCATGCGAAGCTCGTCGAGAAGGATGCCCTTCTCGCCCAGACGACTCTTGAGCAGGCGCTCGATGGCCTCGGGCTGCTCGGCAATCTCCTTCTCCATGAAGTCGGCGTAGCCGCCGAGCGTTGCCGCGGAGGCGTCCCAGTCGATGTCAAAGGTGCTGGGGTGCTCAACCGTGGTGCCCTCGGCGTCATAGACGGTGACCTTGCCAGACTTCTCGAGGCGTGCAATCTGGCCGTTCTCAAGCTGGATGACGTGAGCCGTCACGCTTGCAAGCGGCGTGACGTCGGAGGCTGCGTAGGCGCCTTCGGGCGTGGAGGCCACAACGAGCGGCGAGCCATTGCGTGCAACGACAAGCTGGTCGGGGGCATCTGCACACACAACGGCGAGCGCCCAGGAGCCCTCAAGGCGGCTCACGGCGTTGCTCACGGCAGCAACCAGATCGCCCTTGCAGGGGCCGTCCCACGCGTCCTCGACGAGGTGCGCCACGACCTCGGAGTCTGTGTCGGAGGCAAAGGTGTGGCCATTGCGCGCCAGGTAACTACGAAGCTCGCGGTAGTTCTCAATGATGCCGTTGTGGACGATGGCAATACGGCCGGTGCAGTCCAGATGTGGGTGGGCGTTCTTGTCGGTTGGGGCGCCGTGCGTGGCCCAGCGCGTGTGCGCGATGCCCGTGGTGCCCGTAAGGTTGGCGGTCTTGCAGCGGTCGGCCAAGATAGAGACGCGACCGGCGCACTTCACGCCATGGAGCTCTCCGTCGGGCGACAGAACCTCGACGCCTGCCGAGTCATAGCCGCGGTACTCAAGCGTTGCCAGCCCGTCCAGAAGGAACTGGGCCGCCTGCTTCTTGCCAGTGTATCCCACGATTCCGCACATGTTTGCCCCCTCGCACACAAATTACGGTTAGTTTGCGCACGTGCGCCGGTATGGCGCACGTCGCCTAGAGTCTATCAGCCGCGGATAATGCTCCGCGGCCCAACTGGTATCGACGAAGAGAAACCACGCCGCCGGACCTATGTACGGCAGCGTGGGCGTCAATGTTTCCTACTCCTTGAACGGCTCCAGAGCCTTGAGGACGATGGCATTGGCCTCCTGGCACAGGTGATCCTCCGGAGCTTCGGCAAGCACGCGGACCAGGGGCTCGGTTCCCGAGGCGCGCACTAGCACGCGGCCGTTGCCCTCAAGGAACTTCTCGGCCTCAGCCACGGCCTCCTTGACCTCGGGCGCCGCCATAGTTGCGTCCTTATCGGCAACGCGCACGTTCACAAGCTGCTGCGGATAGAGCGTGACGGGGCGCGTGAGCTCGGAGAGCTTCTCGCGCTCGGCACGCAGGACCTCCATGATGCGAAGGCTCGTCATGATGCCGTCGCCGGTCTTCTCAAGGTCGCCAAAGATGATGTGGCCGGACTGCTCGCCACCCAAGGTGTAGCCGTTCTCCATCATGCAGGCCCACACGTTCTTGTCGCCAACTGCGGTCTTCTCGTAGGAGATGCCGGCGGCGTCAAGCGCCTTGAAGAAGCCAAAGTTACTCATGACCGTGGGCACCACGGTGTTCTTGGCGAGACGCCCGTGCTTGGCCATGTAGGTGCCGCACACGTACAGGATGAGGTCGCCGTCGACCAGGCGGCCACGCTCGTCTACGGCAAGGCAGCGATCGGCGTCGCCGTCGTAGGCAAAGCCCACGTCGAGGCCGTTGCGCACGACAAAGTCCTGCAGGCGCTGGATGTGGGTCGAGCCGCAGTCGACGTTGATGTTGAAGCCGTTGGGTGCATTGTTGATGACGTGGGTCTCGGCGCCCATAGCGTCAAAGACCGGGCGCGCAACGCTGGAAGCGGCGCCGTTTGCGCAATCCAGGCCCACCTTGACGCCCTGCATTGAGAAGCCGCAGGAGGCAATGAGGTGCGCGATGTAGCGGTTGCGGCCCTGCATGTAGTCAACGGTGCAGCCAATGGCATCACCCGTGGCGAGAGGAACCTCGAGCTTTCCGTCGATGTAGTCCTCGACCTGCTCGAGCACGTCCTCGTCCATCTTGTAGCCCTCGCGGTTAACGAGCTTGATGCCGTTGTCCGTGAAGGGGTTGTGGCTTGCGGTGATCATGACGCCACAGTCAAAGCCACCGTCGATGACCTCATACGAAACGCCCGGCGTGGGGATGACGTGGAGCATGTAGGCATCGGCGCCGCTGGCAACCAGGCCTGCTACCAGCGCAGACTCGAACATGTAGCTCGAGCGACGGGTGTCCTTGCCGATAAGCACGCGAGCTTTGGCGCCGCGACGGGCACCGTAGTACCAGCCCACAAAGCGCCCGATCTTATAGGCGTGGTCAACATTAAGGCCCTCGTTGGCCCTGCCCCTAAAGCCGTCGGTTCCGAAGTACTTCATTTCTCGCTCCTTGTTTCGGGGTACCGGTTTTGCGCAGTGAGAATGATTCTACCAGTTGCCTGTGGGCGCACTGTGGGGAGTGGCTCTCTCAACTCTCGTCGCGTCCGTACCCCTCCCGGCCTCCTCGTTCTTTAGCGGTTTCTGAGAGACGGGCGCCACGTTTACCCAGATGGCGAGTGGTACGGTTCTCAAATACCACTAAAGAACGGCAAGGGACGAGGGGGCGGAAGGGGGCAAGGACGGCCACGCACAAAAAATCGGGACCCGCAGCAAGTGCGGATCCCGATAAGGGGCAAAGCGATGAGAAGAACCTAGCGCTTCGAGAACTGCGGGCGCTTGCGGGCCTTCTTGAGGCCGTACTTCTTGCGCTCGACGGCACGGGAGTCACGGGTGAGGAAGCCAGCCTTCTTGAGCTCCTCGCGGTACTCGCCAGCCTGGAGAAGAGCGCGGGCGATACCAAGACGAAGGGCGCCGGACTGGCCGTTGATGCCGCCGCCATCGCAGCGAGCGAGGACGTCGAAGGACTCGGCGGTCTCAGTCAGACGGAGGGGCGCAGCGGCGTTGTCAACAAGCTGCTGACGGCCAAAGTACTGTGCAGCGTCGCGGCCGTTGACGACGATCTTGCCGGTGCCGGGAACGAGGCGGACGCGAGCGACAGCCTCCTTACGACGGCCGGTGCCGGTATAAACAACGGTGTTGTCAGCCATCGGTTAAGCCTCCACATCGATCTTGACGGGGTTCTGAGCGGCGTGCGGGTGCTCGGGGCCAGCGTAGACCTTGAGCTTCATGCCCTGCTTGCGACCAAGGGTGGTCTTGGGGAGCATGCCCTTGACGGCGTGCTCGATCACGCGCTCGGGGTGCTTGGCCATGGCCTCCTTGAAGGACTCGGTCTTGAGTCCGCCGAGGTAGCCGGAGTAACGCCAGTAGGACTTGGTGTTTGCCTTGTTGCCGGTAAGAACGACCTTGTCGGCGTTGATGACAATCACGAAGTCACCGGTGTCGGCGTTGGGGGTGTACTGGGGCTTGTTCTTGCCACGGAGAATCATGGCAGCCTGGGTCGCAAGGCGACCGAGCGTCATGCCGTCGGCGTCGATGAGCACCCACTTGCGCTCGACTTCGCCCGTCTTGGCGAACTGAGTCGACTTCTTCACTTGACTCCTCCTACACACATCTTGAATGGCTACCTCTGGACAGGCCGCCGTGCTTTTTCGAAACAGAGGTTACGGGGCTCTGGGTGGAAAAGCCTTAAAAGTATACAGCCGCAGACGCCCCGTTTTGCGAGCTTTTTTTCCACACAATTTTGACAAGCGAGAAGCACCGCTGTGGACACCGCTGCTGCTTGGGAACGCCCCTACAGAAACGCGCGAATCTCGTCAAGGTGACTTGCTGCCTCCTGGCGTCCCTGCAGGTAGAGTCGCAGGAGTGGCTCGCCGTTGTGCTCGGAGGTGTGGATCTTCACCGGCTCGGGCGGCCTCAGCACCAACGCGCGGCCCTCCGCCTCGAGGCCGGCAAGTTCTTCTCGCTGCGCGTTGTAGCGGTCTGCGCGCGTGGCAAGGGCCTGCTCGTAGTAGGGGTAGGCGTCGTAGCGGTGGGTCCTCAGGATGGCGCGCTCGGTGGCACCATCCTTGATGTAGGTGCGGTCCTGCGTGAGAACCACGAGCGCGCGGTCGGCGGGCTCTGCACCGGATACCTCGGGCGCACCGTCGAGCCCCATGGCAACGGCAAAGGGGATGGAGTCCGTAGTGCCGCCGTCGAGGTAGCGGTGGCCGTCTATCTCGACCATCGTCGAGACGCCCGGCAAAGACGCGGACGCGCGGGCCTTGGTGGCGTCGAGCCTCTCGCCCTCCACAGCCAGGTAGGCCGGCGCGCCAAACAGCACGTCGGATGCCACGAAGTACATCGGCGTGAGGTCATTGTCAAAGACTTCCAGGTCGCAGGGGTCAATGTGGTTCTGGACCTCGTCGTACATGAAGTCGGTCCCGGCGAGGTTGCCCGTGCGTACCAGCGAGAGGAGCGACATCATGCGCGGGTCATCGCGGAAGGTCAGCATGATGCGCATGGTGCGGCCAATCTGGCGCGACCGGTAGCTCACCGCGTTGAGCGCACCCGCCGAGACGCCCCACGCGCTCTTGAAGGAGCTGGTGTAAATGCCGCTCTCGAGAAGGACGTCGAGAACGCCGGCCGTGAAGATGCCCCTGTAGCCGCCGCCCTCAAGGACGAGGGCAGGCTTGTCGTTGCTGCCCATAGACCGCCTCCGAATACGAACCGTCACGTTGCCGCACCGTGCGCGACCACCCAACTATACAAAAAGCGCCGAACCCCCTTACGGGGTTCGACGCCTACGCTTTTGGTGGAGGTGCGGAGAATCGAACTCCGGTCCAAAGCACGTCCCTGACAGGTGTCTCCAGGCTCAGCTGCCGGTTGAGTCTTGGAGGCCGCGCACCCGGTAGCCCGCGCTTGGCCTCCCAGCCGGTTTAGTCTTAGCGCGCGGCATACCGACTACATCCGCGCGAGCGTCTCCCTAGAATGACGCCGCCCCGGGAGCGGGAGAGACCCCCGGTTTGACGCGCTGGTTAGTTAAGACTAAGCAGCGAGAGCCAGCTGAGGCTCGTAAGAAGAGTTGTCGTCAATTCAATTTGACGGTTCCCCTGTTTTACGTGGCGAGGAGACCACGGCCTGCTGCCCATCTCAGATGCACCCTGTCGAAACCAGTCACCCCCAGAGATGGAATGGGGACACTGCCACCATACGCGTTATCAGAGAACAGCGGCTCACAGCCGCATGGCATAGTCTACCCAAAGAGGAGTTGTTCTCTACTGTGCTTGTCGGAAAAAGCCCTTGCGGAGAAAAGCGGACGCCGAGAAGCGCGTTTCATACGCAATTGCTTCGGAAACCGTTGCTCTGGCGTCATACTGACGCCAGAAGGCACGATATCGCGGCAATCACGTACAAAGTCGCTGCTCAGGCGTCATTTTGACGCCTGAGGGTGCGCTTCCGCAGTCTCGGCAGCAGCAGCCGCCGCAGCGCGCTCACGGGCGCGCTTCTCGCGATCTTGGAACAACACGACAAAGGCACCCAGGAGCAGCACGGGGCTCACGAGAATTGCCCTCAGGCCCAGCGCCCCAATGACACGGCTGCCCACAATGGCGCCGATGGCAAAGCAGAGAATAACCCCGTAGTAGAGCAGGCACCCCTCAAGATACGTGCGGTCCTTCTCGTGCACGTAGTCAACGAGCCTCTGGGTGCCACTGCGCAGGTTGCCAATGCACATGGTGGTGGCAAAACCGTTGCCGTGGAGCTTCCTGAACGCCTGAACCTGGATCCCGCAGCCCAAAGACGTGAGGCTGTTGGCAACGAGGTTGAGGTCGTCGGGGATGAACGCAACCACAATGAGAAGCGCCGCCTCGACGAGAAGCGCAGCTTGACGCCAGTGCAGGCGACGCTCCTTCGAGATGATCTTGATGGAGTGCGCAAGGGCAATGCCCACCGCGAACGCGATCACGGGCACGGCGTAGTGAAGGGCGCGATCCACGTCGCCGTCGGCAAGGTTCACGCCAAAGAGCAGGATGTTACCGGTCTGCGCGTTGGCAAAGACCTTCCCGCGTGCGAGGTACGAGTACGCATCCATGAGTCCGCCCGAGAATGCGAGAATTGCCGCCAGCTCGATTGACTCCGACGTCTGCCGTGCGCGCTTCATGTACCAGGGCCTCCTAGCCTCGCGGGGCGTCGCCTAGTCACGCGCCCCACCGGTCGCACAGCCGCAACGCCGGCCCCAAGCCGCCACGGCCCCGCCATTGTAGCGCAGGGCTAACACGCCTGCGGCTCTATGAACTTCTCGACCACTTCTGCAAGGATGCCGTCATCGCAGCTGGAACGGGCAGCGTAGCCTGCCAACCCGTCGATGCCGTCAGTGGCATTCGAGACGGCAACGCCAAGCCCCGCAGCCTCAAGCATAGGCAGGTCGTTGAGGGAATCCCCCACCGCAATGGTCTCTGCCACGTCGACGCCCAGGATGCGTGCCAAGGCGCACAGTCCGTGGCCCTTGTCCACGCCCTCGGGGAGGTACTCGAGGTAGCGGCCCGACGAGAACGTAAATGAGGTCCCCGGAACCGCGCCGATCTGCTCGGCCATCTGATGGAGGAAAGCGAGGTCGTGCCTCGCAAAGAGGATCTTTGCCAGGGGTACGTCGCGCAAGAAGTCGACGGAGACGCCATCGAACTCCTGGTAGGCCATGTGTCCGTCAAGGTAGCGCTTGTCATCCTCGGGCAGATTGGCCGCCCATACAGTGCCGTCGCACTGATAGATGTGAACGCCCACGCCAAAGGTCTTGGCCCGCCCAAAGAGGTCACGAACCGTTTCAAAAGGAAGCGAGTGGCTCTCCAGGGGGCGCGGGTCACCCATGCGGTTGATGGTTCCGCCGTTGTACGAGATCACGTAGGTGCCGTCGAGAAGGTCTGCAGGAACGGACGAGAGGCTCTCGACCACCGACGCGTACGACCTCCCCGACGCCGGCACAAAGAGCACGCCCAGCTCGCGCATGCGCCGAATGGCTTCGATGTTTGCCTGGGGGATGCTGTGGTCGTGCGCGAGAAAGGTCTCGTCCATATCGCTTGCAACCAGCCTGTACATGCGCGTCTCCTCACCCGTGGCAACACGGCGACAGCGGCAAACGCCGCCCCTGCAACCTTTTCGCACTCAAAGGTACGGGCTAGGCCGCTCACGCGGCGCCAGCCCGTACCCCATCAGCACTAGATCAACGTCTTAGAGAGCCAGCGCTACTCCTCGACGAGCTCAAACATGTCGGGGCCAACGCCGCACACGGGGCAGACGTAGTCCTCGGGGAGCTCGGGGGTGTCAACGGTGACCTCGTAGCCGCAGACGGTGCAGCGGAAGGTGTAGGTCTTCTTCTCGTCAGCCATGGTGGTTCCTCTCTCTTTGATCCAACTAACGACCGGGTCGAACAAATGCTACCTCAGAGCTTACATCAACCGTGGCGCACCACGGGCGGAACGCTAGTCGATCTTGGTGAAGTTCTCGGGGCCAACACCGCAGACGGGGCAGCGGAAGTCCGCCGGGAGCTCCTCGTCGGTGGTCTCGTAGACGTAGCCGCAGATGTTGCAGCGGAAGTGGTGCTTGGGCGCTGAGACGGGCACCACGGGTTTGGTTGGGTCTTCTCCCTCGATGTAGGAGGACGCCTTGGGCGGTGTCTTGCCCTTGAGGACGCTGTGGTAGTAGGCGTAGGTCATAGGTTCCTCATCCGAGACGCGCTCGGCATCGCAGACCTCGCCGATGAACATCACATGGGTGCCCAGGTCGATGGTGTTCACCACGGCGCAGCAGACCATGGCGCAGGCATGCTCTGGCGTGTAGGGGTCAAAGAGCAGCGACGTCTTGGTGGTGATGCCCTCGAACTTATCGACGTCCGCGGAGCTCTTGAAGCCAAAGCGGCCAATGAAGGGCATGTCAGCCGTCTTGGAGACCACCGTGAGCGTGAAGTGCTCCGCCGCCTTCACGACCTGGGTGGTGTGGTTCTGCTTGTTAAGCGTGACAGCAACCTGCAGCGGGTCGCCCGTCACCTGCAGCGCAGTGTTGATGAGACAGGCGCCAACGTTCTCGCCGTCGTTGGCCGACACCACATAGAGCCCGTACGAGAAACTGAACATCGCCTTTGCGTCCATGGGTCTCCTCTCCTCGACCTTGCGGACCAGACGTTTCCATCATATCGCCCGGCGGCGCCACCTAGCGGTTCCTCTCCTTGAGCGCGCGTTGAATCTCGCGGTCGGTATCGCGGCGCGCCATGTCGTCGCGCTTGTCGTAGAGCTTCTTGCCACGGCAGAGGCCAATGCAGAGCTTCACGCGGTTGTGCTCGTCGAAATAGAGCTCAAGCGGGATGAGGGCCATGCCCTTTGTGCGGAGCTTGCCGTCAAGGTAGTCAATCTGATGACGGTGCAGCAAGAGCCGGCGCTTCCTGTCGGGGTCCACGTTCCACACGCCGCCGTTGGAGTAGGGGTGGATGTGCACGCCATGCAGCCACACCTCTCCCCCGCGAATGAGGCAGAAGGCGTCCGTGATTTGGGACGCGCGCTCGCGCAGGCTCTTGACCTCGGTGCCGGTGAGCTCGACGCCCGCCTCAAAGGTCTCGTCCACAAAGTACTCGTGTCGCGCCGCGCGGTTGCGCGCGATGGTCTTCTTCTCGCGCTTAGTTGGCTTGGGCATCGCCCGCACCCCCGTTGGCCTGCGGATCGTTTTCGTCCCCGGCATCATTGGCGTCGCCAGCTGCTGCCTCCCGGGCCATCTCGGCGTCGGTGTCGCGGATGAGCTGCAGAAGCGTCATGGCAGCGGACTCGCCCACCAGGTCGCGAGCGCGCAGTGTAAGGTTGGTGGCCACGTTGCGATCTCCTGCAACGGCAGCGTCCTGGGCGCACATGAGCAGGCAGATGGCCACCTCGGCGTTTGCGCCGTCGGGCAGCCCCTCCTCGGCGAGAAGATCTGCGGTCTCCTTGTCCGTCACGCCATCCGGGTCTCGCTCGGTGCCAGCGGCCTGGTCGAGCGCGGCCTTGAGCGCCGAGTCCTCCACCTCGAGGCGCCTTGCCGCGCGAAGCGCGGCGGCCGCCGTGCGCGGCTTGCCCTGCGCCTCGAAGTAGCCGGCAAAGTTGAGGAAGGCGCGCGCAAGGTGGCGCGCCTCGCTCGCGCGCTCGAAGCAGCTGTACGTGAGCGCCAGGTACTCCTGCATGTCACCGTTGGTGCGATAGAGATCGGCCAGGTCAAGGCGGTAGCCGCAGTTCATGGGGTTCCAGCGCACCGCCTGCTTGAGCGCCTCGACGCCAGCGTTGTAGTCGCCGGTGCGCACGCACGCAAGCGCGAGGTCCGCATAGAGGCGGTCCAGGGGCTCACCCACGTCATGCAGGGTGCGGGGATCGCGCTCCACGCGACGGTAGCACAGGCGGTCAAAAATCGTGGGAAAGCTGAACCACTGGTCGCTCTCGGTGGCCGCGCAGTTACGGTCGACGTACTCCTCGGCATCCTCTGCAAGACGGGCGAGAAGCTCCCGCGCCGCGTCGTCCTGCTCCTGCAGGATAAGTCCCTCGGCTTGCTCGAGGCTGTCTGTCAGCGTGCTCTGGCTCTGCTCCTGATCCATGTCCCTCTCCCCTGGCCCCTTGGGGCCAAACTCACGCGCGAGACGCGCGGTATGCACTGCTCGTTAGTCTTCCCATTATCGCGCGGCATCACGCGGGTCTGCGAGCGCGAAGTCTATCCTTCCGCGCGGTATGTCCGTCTCGGTGACCACTACGCGTACGCGGGTGCCCATCCCCCACACGCGACCGGACTCCTCGCCCGTGAGGGTCATGCGGTCCTCGTCGTACTCGAGCCATTCCCCGCCAAGGGCGCGCGCGGGCAGGAGTCCCTCGGCGCAGGTCTCGTCGAGCATCACAAAGAGCCCAAAGCGCTCGCAGCCGCACACCACACCCGAGAACGCTTCTCCCACGTGGTCTGCGTAGAGCTCGGCCATCTTGATGCGCTGGCTCGCGCGGGCAGCGCCGTCTGCGGCGCGCTCCATCTGTGAGCACGTGGCGCAGAGCTGCGGGAGCTGGCCCGCTATTTGCTCCTGTTCCTTGCTGCCCAGCGTACCGGCAAGAAGAGCTTTGAGCGCGCGGTGCACCAGCTCGTCCGGGTAGCGCCTGATGGGCGAGGTGAAGTGGCAGTACGCCTGCGCCCCCAGGGCATAGTGCCCCTGGTTGGTGGGCATGTAGATAGCACGCTTCTGCGCGCGAAGGAGAAGTGCGCTGGCGAGAAACTCGCCGGCGGTTCCTCGGGCGGCATCGAGTACGGCGTTGATCGCCTCCGGCTCGCCCGCAATGAGCGCTTCGCGCTGTGCGCTGCCGTCAATGAGCCCCAGTTCCATGAGGGGGCGCACCGTTGCGCGAAGGTCTTCCGGCGACGGCCGCTCGTGCACGCGGTAGGCGCAGAGCACCTCGCGGTCTGCAAGCATACGAGCCACGGACTCGTTGGCGAGAAGCATTGCCTCCTCGACCAGGCCAGTCGCTCGCGTGCGCGTGCGCACGATCACACCCGTGGGATGTCCCTCCTCGTCGAGGGTAACCTTTGGCTCCACGGTGTCAAAGTCGATTGAGCCGCGCTCCTCGCGGATGCGCTCGCGAAGGCCGCGGATGCGGTCAAGCACGCGCAGAGCCTCCTCCAGCGTCTGGGCGTCCCTTTGGTCCTCGTGCAGCGCAGAGGCATTCACGCGGCCGGCAAGCAGGGCGTCAACGGTGTCGTAGTCAAGGCGCGCGGTCGAGCGAATGGCCGAGGTCATGGCCTCGGCCGAGACAAGGCGGCCCTGATCGTCAAGCTCCATGCGCACGCTCATGGCCAGCCGGTCCTCGCGCGGTCTGAGTGAGCACACGTCGTTGCAGAGGCGCTCGGGCAGCATGGGCAGCACGCGGTCGACAAGGTAGGCTGAGCAGGTGCGACGCTTTGCCTCGTTGTCGATGGGGGTGTCCCAGCCCACGTAGTGCGTGACGTCGGCGATGTGCACCCAGAGCTCAAAGCCGCCGTCGGGGAGTTGGGCTGCGTACACCGCGTCGTCAAAGTCGCGCGCATCGGTGGGGTCGATGGTCATGCAGCAAAGGGAGCGCAGGTCTCGACGGCCAGGTTCGCGCTTCAAGGCCTCCTCGACACCTGCCTGGATACCCTCTGCCTGCGCAAGCGCGGCCGGCGGGAACTCCGTGGCAAGTCCATAGGATGCGATGACCGATTCGACATTGAGGTCGAGCTCGTCCGAGGAGCCAACGCGGCTCTCGATGGTCACCACGGCGGCGCTGTTGCGAGTGGGGTACTCCGCAATGCGGGCAACCACTACGTCGCCCTCCCCCACGCCAAGGCGGGCTGGCGACGTGTCCTCAGGCACCACGAAGAAGTCGCGGCCCAGGCGCGCGTCGAGCGGTACCACGGCACCCAGAGGACCCGCCAGTTCAAAGCGGCCGAGGAAGGTGGTCTGGGCACGGGTGATCACACCTTGTACCAGGGCGACCTTCTTGCCACCACGGGCGGGAAAGACCGAGACCGTGACCTCGTCGCCGTTCATGGCCTCGCGCAGACCTCGGCGAGCAACGCGAAAGCTGCCCTCGGCCGTCTCAACCGTGGCAACGCCGGGCTTTGTGACGCGCAGCGTGCCCGCGAGCGTGGGCGAGCGGCGCACGGCCGCCTTCCCTCTGCCACGACGATGTCCGCTGCCGCGACGAGCGCCTGGACGCCTTCTGCCCATATCTCCTCCTTGATAAAACGGGGCGGCGCGAACAAGCCGCACCGCCCCAACTAACAGCAAGCCTTTTATACCCGCCCTACACCTTGAGGTAGCGCCTCATGGCGATGGCAGAGCTGAAGAGGCCGATGAGGACGCCCAGCACCAGAAGGCCGCCATAGGTGAGCCAAAGCGTCTGGGGTGACACGTAGAACGAGAGGAACTTGAGACTGTTCTCGAGCCTGGGCATGACGTAGCTCATACCGGCCGCAAGTGCGGCGATGGCAAGTCCCGCGCCAATAAGCGACTCCAGCGTGCCCTCCATGATGAAGGGCCCTCGTATGAAGCCGTTCGACGCACCAACCAGGCGCATGATGGCGATCTCCCTGCGACGGGCGGTGATGGCGAGGCGAATGGTGTTGTTGATGAACACGAACGCCACGAAGATCAGAAGCACCACAAGTACGATGGCGGCAACGCGCACGATGTTGGTGACCGAGAAGAGCTTCTCGACGGTATCGCGGCCATACTGGACGTCGCTCGACGGGTTGTCGGGTGTGTCGCAGACGGACTTGAAGGTCTCGTCGGCGATGAGCTTCTCGGCCGTGCCCTCGACCTGCTGTGGGTCGGTGAGCTTGATCACGAGCGAGGCCGGGATGGGGTTCTGGCCGTCGAGCGCCGCCACGGCGTCAGAGGCGTTCCTCTGCGACATCGAGGTGCGATACTGCGCGAGGTTCTCGTCCTTGCTGCGATACGTGACGGACTCGACGTTGTCCCAACCCTCGATCTCGGACTGGAGCTGCTCGACGGTTGCCTGGTCGGCGTCGTCGGCAAGGAATGCCTGGATGGTCACCTTGTCCTCGACGCTGCCCACCATGTTGCTGAGCACGTTTGAGGCAAGGACGAATGCTCCGATGATGAAGAGCGAAAGAAAGATGGTCACGATTGCGCCGAGGACCGTCGACCAGTTCCTGCGGAAGTGGTGGCCCGCCTCGCGCAGCGAGTAAGTGAAGTTAGAGGGCACCATAGTAGCCGTAGCCTCCCTTCTCCTGGTCGCGGACAACGTGGCCGGCCTCCAGCGCGATAACGCGCTTGCGCATGGAGTCGACCATCTCGCGGTCGTGGGTAGCCATGACCACGGTCGTACCCTCGCGGTTAATGCGATCGAGCAACTTCATGATGCCCAGCGAGATGGCCGGGTCGAGGTTGCCCGTGGGCTCGTCGCAGATGAGCAGCGGCGGGCGGTTGACCATCGCCCTTGCCACGGAGACGCGCTGTTGCTCGCCACCGGAGAGCTGGTCGGGATAGTTGTCCTGCTTCTCGGCAAGGCCAACAAGGCGAAGCACCTCGGGGACCTGCACGTTGATGACAGCGCGCGGCTTACCGATGCACTCAAGAGCGAACGCGACGTTCTCGTAGACCGTCTTGTCCGGCAGGAGCTTGAAGTCCTGGTAGACGGTGCCAATCTGGCGACGGAGGTACGGGACCTTCTTGTTCTTAAGCTTGGTGAGGTCCTGGCCGGCGACAAGGACCTGGCCAGAGGTCGCGCGGCGCTCACAGGTAATGAGGCGCAGGAGCGACGACTTGCCCGAGCCGGAGTGGCCCACGACAAAGACGAACTCGCCGGGATAGATGTCCAGGCTCACGTCCTCGAGGGCCGGCTTGTTGGGCTGGGCTGGATAGATGAGGGTCACGCTCTTAAACGAAATGGTGGGGGTGCCGGTGTGCGGCGTCACAGGGGCGTCGTTGCCCGCGAGGGACGCAAAGACGCTGGTGTAGGGACGCTCTTGCTCGCTTGTGGAGTCTGCTGGATCGGATGCCGTGACGACGTGGACCGCCTCTGGTGCGTTTTCTGTTGCGGCGGGGGTTTGCGGCTCGTCAGCGTTCTCGACGGGCTCGATGTCCGGGACGTTGCTCACGATATTCTCGCTGGGAGGCACGAGCCTCATGCCATCCCCGCCCGACCCCTGTCGCTCTGTGCTGCGAAAGTGGTTGGCCACGAAAGCTCCTTCTTCTTGCATAGCAGATGCAGATACATTTGCAATGATACCAAGCGATGGCACATCCGCACGCGAGCAGCTCTGGGCGAACAGAGAACACGCAGATGGAAGCCACAAGAAGGCCACAGGGTTCAAAAACAACAGGTGCGCGCGACGGCTGCTGCACCGTCACGCGCACCTGCATAGGCGCTGGTTGGCTCGCCGCTAGGCGCGGACGAACTCCTCGACCTGGCGGGCAATGCCTGCCCCGTCAAGGCCAAAGTGCTCGAGAAGCACGTCGCCTGGAGCGGAGGTACCGAAGCTCCCCATGCCCACAAAGCGCATGGGCGTGGGGCGCTTCTCGGCAAGGAGTGCCGCCACCGCGGAGCCCATGCCCGTGGAGACCATGTGCTCCTCCACCGTCACGACGCGGCCTGTCTTCTCGGCAGAGGCGAGAATCACGT
Organism: Tractidigestivibacter montrealensis; assembly: GCF_024741235.1. Taxonomy (GTDB): domain Bacteria; phylum Actinomycetota; class Coriobacteriia; order Coriobacteriales; family Atopobiaceae; genus Tractidigestivibacter; species Tractidigestivibacter montrealensis. The sequence goes on from NZ_JANSKA010000003.1 coordinate 312,908, forward strand.
CCTCCGCGAGCGGCTTCACCGAGAAGACGTCGATGACCTCGGCAGAGATGCCGCTCTTTGCCAAGATGTCTGCCGCAGCAAGCGACTGCGCCACCTCGACCCCGCAGGCAAGGATGGTGACGTCGGTTCCCTCGCGCAGCACGCCCGCGTACGGAAGGCCGCCGACGAAGTACTCGTCGTAGACCTCGGGCACCTTGTGGCGACCCATGCGAACGTAGACGGGGCCAGGCGTGGTAGCGGCAATGCGGATGGCGGCCTTTGCGGCGCGATAGTCCGCGGGCACCAGGACGCGCATGTTGGGAAGTGCCCGCATCATGCCAATGTCCTCGAGCATCTCGTGCGTCGCGCCGTCCTCGCCCACCGTGATGCCGGCATGCGTGGGGCACACCTTCACGTTGAGGTTAGAGTCGCAGACGGTATTCCTAATCTGGTCGTAGCAGCGGCCAACGCCAAACACGGCAAACGACGCCGTGAACGGGATGAGCCCGGTAAGGGCGAGGCCCGACGCCACGCCAATCATGTCCTGCTCGGCGATGCCCACGTCGACAAAGCGATCGGGGTATGCCTTCTGGAGCTTGTTGGTTGTGGTCGACCCGGCAAGGTCGGCGTCGACCGCGCAGACGTTCACGCCCTCGTTAGCCAGCTCGACGAGCGTCTCGCCAAAGGCCTCGCGTGTTGCCCTCTTAGCCATGGCTAGGCCTCCTTCTCGATCTGGACTCGCTCGGCGTCAAGGTCGGCCAGCGCAAGCGCCGTCTCCTCCTCGTTGGGAGCCTTGCCGTGCCAACCCGCCTCGTTCTCCATGAACGAGACCCCCTTGCCCTTGACGGTATCGCACACAATGGCCGTAGGCGCTGCCGAGAAAGCCAGTGCGTCCTCGACCGCCGCGTGCAGGCGCTCGATGTCGTGACCATCGGTGTGGATAACGTGCCAGCCAAACGCGGCGAGCTTGGCGTCAACGTCACCCAGGGAGTTGACCTTGCGCACATCGCCATCGATCTGCAGGTTGTTGAGGTCAAGGAACATGGTGAGGTTAGAGAGCCCGTGGTTGGGAGCAAACATCAGCGCCTCCCAGTTGGAGCCCTCCTGCATCTCGCCGTCGCCGCACACGCAAAAGACGTGGCGCGGACGGACGCCCTCGGGGGCGTCCGCCAGAAATCCCAGCGCCGCGCCAGCGGCAATGGAAAGCCCCTGCCCCAGGGAGCCAGAGCAGACCTCGACGCCCGGCAGCGCGTTCCTGTCGGGGTGACCCTGCAGGCGCGTTCCAAGCTGGCGAAGCGTTCCCAGCTCGTCATCGCGAACCCAGCCAAGCTGATGGAAGGCCGCGTAGAGCGCCGGTGCCGCATGGCCCTTGGAGATGATGAGGAGGTCCCTCTCGGGGCTTGAGGGGTCATTCTCGTCGTAGCTCATCACACCGGTGAAGAACAGCGTCGCAAGGATGTCCGTGCATGACAGCGATCCACCGGGATGCCCCGACTTTGCCTTCGACACCATGGTGATGATGTCGTGGCGCATCGAGTTGGCGATGAGCCGCGCCTCGTGCGTCGTCTTGGTGATGCTCATGTGTCTCCTCTCGAGACGGTTGTGGCTAGGCCTGCTCCCCTGTGACCTTAGCCCAATCTGCGTCGAAGCGCTCGCGACCTTGGTCGGTAAGCGGGTGGCGTAGGCACTTCTTGAGCGCAGCAAAGGGCACGGTGGCGATGTCGGCACCAAGGAGCGCCGCCTGCGTCACGTGGTTGGGGGTACGCACAGAGGCGGTGATGATCTCGGGGCCGTCCTCCTCGTCCCAGTAGCCGTAGGTGTAGTTCTTGACGCACTGCACCACGGTTGCCAGCTGCTGGATGCCGTCGTCTCCAATGTCATCGAAGCGACCCACGAAGGGGCTGATGTAGCGGGCACCGGCGGAGGCGGCAAGCAATGCCTGGGGCGCCGAGAAGACCAGCGTCATGTTGACGCGGATGCCCTCCTTGGCAAGCGTGTGCGTGGCAGGCAGGCTCTCCTCGCAGATGGGGAGCTTGACCACAATGTTGGGTGCAAGAGCAGCAAGGCGCTCGCCATCGGCAATCATGCCCTCGGTGGTCTTTGCCTGGGACTCCGCCGAGACGGGCAGCCCCTCGCAGAGTTTGCAGATCTTGACCATGTGGTCCTCGAAATCCGCAAGCTTGCCGCCCGTCTTTGCGTAGAGCGACGGGTTGGTGGTGACGCCGGCGAGAACGCCCCAGCTTTCCGCCTGTTTGATCTCGTCTAAGTCCGCCGTGTCGATAAAGAACTTCATGACGATCCTCCCTCAAATTGCCGTGTGAGCCACAAAATGCGGCTCGTTCTATGCTATGCGGCATCTGCCGTCGCGCGAGTCGCCTCCCGCCCACACGTCGCCTTCGTTCCGTGAGCGCGAAGTGGTGTGCAGGTTAGGTGACGGCGAGGAGAGCCGAGGATACGTTGCGCCGAATAGGCAGCGGCCGCGCGGGGCAACGCACACGCGAAGACCCGCACGGCCGCCATGCCGGCATCTATGGTTCCGGATGAAACCTACTCGCCCATCTCCGCGCGGGTCTCGTCGATGATGCGGCGCACCTCGGCGGCGTTCTTGGCGATGTCATCCGCGGAACCCTTGGTGAGCAGGCTCCCCATGCCGCAGGTGTCAACGCCGGCACGCACCCACTCGGCAAGGTTGTCGAGGTTGATGCCGCCGGAGGCCATGAGGGGCATCCAGGGCGTGGGGGTCTTGAACAGCTTCACGAGCTGGACGCCATAGGTGTTGGAGATGGGGAAGCACTTGATGAACGCGGCGCCCATCTCGAGACCCTTGTTCGCCTCGGTCATCGTGGTGCAGCCCGGCGCGTAGGGGACCTGGTAGAGGTTGCACACGCGGGCGACCTCCTCGGACTCCATGTTGGCCACGACGAACTCGGCGCCCGACATGATGGCGAGGCGGGCGGTGGCGGCCTCCATCACGGTGCCGGCGCCAACGCACATCTTGTCACCGTACTTTGCCTTGACGGCGGCGATCACGTCGCCGGCGTTGGCGTTGGTGTAGGAGATCTCCATTGCGGGGACGCCACCCCTGACCAGGCCATCCGCAATCTCGAGGCCGCGCTCGACGGTCTCGACCCTCACGACGGCGAACGCGCCGACCTGGGCGAGTCTCTCGGTGACCTTGGCCTTCTGCATCTTCACGTTTCTCCCTCTTTCTCCCGTATGCTTGCGCGCTACTCGTGCGCGATGCCGTAGTGGTCGAGCATGGCGCGGACCTTCTCGTCCACCCCGGGCGTGGTCTCAGCCACTGGCCTCCTGGCGGGGCCCACGGGGACGCCGGCGAGCTCGAGGGCGCGCTTGAGGGTCTGGGGCGTGGAGCCCATGTGCAGGACGTCACGAATGGGCTCGACGTCTGCCTGGTAGGAAGCGGCGGCCTCGGCGTCGCCAGCCTCGAGGGCGCGCCACAGCGACACCACCACGTTGGTGATGAGGTTGGCGGTGCCGGCGATGGCGCCGGATGCGCCGAGCGCGTGGGCGGCGGAAATCTTGCCGTCAGAGCCCACGAGCACGTCGACGTCCTTGCCCTCGGCGGCTTCGACGTAGGCGGCGAGGTTGTCCATGTTGCCGGAGGAGTCCTTCACGCCCTTGACGTTGTCGATCTCGGCGACGCGCGCCACGACCTCGGGCGAGAGGTTGGTGCCCGTGGACTTGGGAATGTTGTACATGAGCACGGGAATCTTGACGCTCTCGGCGACAGCCTCGTAGTAGCCCTCGATCTCGGCGTCGGAGACCTTCATGAAGTAGGGGTTGATGACCGAGACGGCTGAGGCGCCGGCGTCCTCGGCGCGCTTGGACATCTCCACGGCCTCGCGCGTGGAGCAGGAGCCGGTTCCCACGTAGACGGGCACGCGGCCGGCGACCCTCTCGATCACGAACTTCGAGAACTCGATCTTCTCGTCCGGCGTGCACACGTGGAACTCGCCGTTGGAGCCGAAGGTGAAGATGCCGCTCGCACCGCCCGCGATAATCCTCTCGACGAGCTGCTCGCCCGCCTCGTAGTTGATGGTCTGGCCTTCGTCGCGCCTGAACGGCGTGACCATGGGGACGATGACCCCGGAGAACGTTGACATGCTTGAAACTGCCTTTCTGCCTGTCCTTACGGATGGGTCTACTACTTGCCTGCGCGGATGGAGGCGCCGAGGGCTCCGCCTGGGTGCCAGGTGACGTACTTCTCGGGAGTGAGGCCAAATTCGTTCTGCAGCAGAATGGAGAGGCACTGCAGCTCGATGACCTCGGCCAGAATGGAGGCGCGTGGCGGCTTGTTCATGGAGTCGCCCTCCTGCTTGACGCCTGCGACTAGTACAACGTCACCCTGCTGGGCAAGCCAGGACTGCGGGTTGCCCGTGAGGGCGATGATCTTGGCACCATTCTTCTTGAGGCAGGTGACGGTAGCCTTGAGCTCGCCGGTCTCACCAGAGTTGGAGATGGCGATCACAACGTCGCCAGAAAGCACCTGGCCAGCACTGCCGTGAACGCACTCGGTCCCGTGAAGCTCGTAGGTGGGCGTGCCGGTCGACGAGAAGAGCGAGGCTGCATAGCCGGATACGTGGCCGGGCTTGCCGATGCCCGTCACGTGCACGCGGCCACCGTTCTTCTCGGCGTCGAGGATGAGCTGCTTGGCGGCGCTCAGGGCATCAAAGTCGATGCCAGCGACGTACTCGTCGAGCGAGGTCTTCACAATGCCGAGGAACTCCTCGACCTGCTCCTTGTCAGTTGCCATTGTTTCCCCTTTCCTTCTATGTAGAAGCCGGAATCGTTCCGGCGCTACTTCTTTTCCTTGACGTGGTGACGCGCCAGAGTCTCGCAGATCTGGGTTTCCAGGGGGTCAAGCGTGTCTGCCATGAACGGGCGCGTGATGCCCACGTAGAGATAGCCAGACGGATGCTTGACCCAGTCGCCCCAGAGGAGGAGGCGAATGGAGTTGCCCTGACGCACGGTCTTGTAGAACTTGACGTCCTTGTACGTGACGACCGTGGCCTCCTTTGGATCTGACTTCTCGTAGATGTAGACATACTTGCTGCCAAAGTCGACGACCCCGGTCTTCATGAAGAACTTGCCGAGAAACCTGCCCATGCGCTTAGACACGAACCACGCGGCAGTGAGTGACAGGATGAGCGCCAGGAGGAACCACACGTTGCCGGAGGCGTTGGCCACAACGCCAAACCAGAAGGTGAGGAAGAGCAGGGCGAGCACCGCAAGGAGAAGGAGCACGCCCTGGAGCAGGAGCCTCTTCCTGTCCTCCCCAACCGAGAGCTCAAGCTCGTCCTCGGGCAGGTCGGGAATGGCTATTGGCTTGGCCATCCCAATGATGTCTCCGAGAACCGCGTCGCTCGCCCTTTTTGCCTTGTCGGCGGAGGAGTCCTGAGCGTGGCCCCCGATCTTCTGCGGGCCCTTCGAAGGCTCGGTGGATGCAGTTGGCTCGCTCTTGTCGGCCTCGTCACGCTCGACGGAGTTGACCTTGGACCTTGCGGTGGTCGCTTGGCTCTTCTGCTTCTTCTGTGCCACTGGTCTCCTTTCGTGTTGCCTCCACCGGTATCGTTGCGTCCGATGGGGCCGCTGTTCCCAGATTGGCGAAGGGGCGCCCGTGGCGTGCCGCGGGCGCCCCTGAAATCAAACGCTAGGGCTGAGTAGGAAGTGCAATTCTGGTTCCCGTACGACTAGGCGAAGAGGCTGCCGATGCCGTAGATGATCGAGCCGACGATGTTGTAGTCGACGTTGGGGAACGAGGCGCCGGCGATTCCGAGCGAGGCGAACGCAGGATAGAGGATCAGCGGGCCAGCGCAGAGGAAGATGCCAACGAGGAACGAGCCGAGCAGAGCGCCACGCCAGCCACCGTAGGCATAGCCGCAGACGCCGCAGGTGCCACCAGAGAAGAAGCAGATGCCGGCAGCAGGAATCATGATGGTCGGGCTGTGGAAGGCGACCATGAGAGCCATGGCAACGAGGCCACCGAGGAACGAGCCGATGAAGCCGATGATGACGGCGTCAGGCGCAAACGGGAAGATGGCGGGGCAGTCGACGGCAGGACGGGCATCGGGAATGAGCTTCTCGGAGATGCCCACGAAGGCTGCGGTGATCTCGGCGATGAACTGACGCACGCCGTAGATCAGGACGGACATGCCAGCGGCGAACTGGAGGCCAGCGAGGAACGGCCAGACCCACCAAATGTCGTTGCCGAAGTAGGAGGTGAAGGGCTTGCCGTTGGCAAGGGTGTCACCAAAGTGACCGGTCACGAAGCAGGCGATGGTCACGATGTAGAAGAGCACGATCATGAACAGGGCCACGGAGAAGACGAAGTCACGGAAGAGCTTGAAGAACTCGGGGAGGTTGGCCTCCTTGACCTCGCTGTTCTCGATCTCCTTCTCGTTCTTCTTGGCGAAGAGCTTGCCGCAATAGCCGGAGAAAGCGTAGCCGATGCAGTTGAAGTGACCGATAGCGAAGTCGTTGGAGCCGGTGAGCTTCTCAACGAAGGGCTGGCAGAGCGACGGAAGAGCAGCGCCGCAGAAGCCGAGGACAACGCCGCCGCAGATGACGGTGACGGCAATGGGGGCACCCAGGGCGATGAAGACCAGCGCGAGGACGCAGGCGAAGTACAGGAAGTGCTGACCGGTCAGGAAGATTGCCTTCCAAGGGGTGATCTTGGCGAACACGAGGTTCATGACGAAGCCGAAGACCATGACCAGGGCGACTTCGGTACCGTAGGTGTCAAGCGCGAGAGAGGTTGCGACCTCGACCTGCGTCACGACGCCCTGTACGTTGAAGGCGGTGGAGAACATGGCACCAAAGGTGGTGATCTGTGCGGACATGGCGCTGGAGCCGATGTTGAAGATCATGAAGCCGATGATGGTCTTGACGGTGCCGGCAAACGTATCAACCGCCGACTTCTTCTGCAGGAGCAGGCCGACAAGGGCGATGATGCCCATAATCAGCGCTGTGTCCCTCATCTGCATGAGGAATGCGTTCAGCATGTGATAATCCTTCCGATGAAACTGCGGGTTCTCCCGCTCGTGTGGTGCGTTGTCCTACCCAGCTACGTGTTTGCTACCTGCGGGGCTCCTCGCCCTTGTGCTCGTCAAGCCACGCGTGAAGCTTCTCGCGGATCTCGTTCTTGTCGACGAGGTTCTTGATGCCAATCGCGGAGGGAACGCGGGGGTCCTGTGAGAGCTCCTCGGTGAGGTCAATCATCGTGATGACGAGGTCGCCGCGGAAGCCGATGATGGAGTCAAGGTTGCCGTGCTCGGTCTCGATGGGAAGGTTGTCCTCCTTGATGACCTGGTCGCACTTGATCTTGAGCATCATCGAAGAGCCCATGCCAGCGCGGCAGCACACCAGAGCGTGATACTTGCGGTCCATTACATACCCCTTTCCTTAGCGTGGACAAGGTCCACGACTTCCTTTGCATCCTTGCAGGCGTCGAGCTTGGTAAAGAAGTCCGGGTCGGAAAGAAGCTCGACCAGCGACTGAAGGGCACTCAGATGCGAATCGTTGTCCTTCGCGCTGAGCGGGAACAGGTACTTCACCGGATCGTTGTCCTCGCTGCCAAACTCGACAGGATTCTTGAGCGTCACAATACCCACGGCAGACTCGAGAGCTCCGCTCTCGGGACGGGCGTGCGGGAGCGCCACGTGCTCTGTGATCACGATGTACGGGCCAAGCTCGTGGACGCCCTTGATGATGTCGTCGACGTAGCCCTCCGTGACTTTGCCATTGGCAACCAGGGGAGCCGTTGCCTTGCGGATGGCATCCTCCCAGTCGCTCGCCTCAACATTGAGCCTAACTAGGCTCTCGTCGAGAAGATCGCTGAGCATGCAACCACCTACCCTTCCTTGATTCGCGGGCAGCCACGCACGGCTACCCCTCAATGACCGTTCGTAACTGTGACACTAAATGAACGCCTTCGCAACCAATTTTTCATATTCTCGGCGCAAATTTTCCCCAATTTCGCTCAACGGTCTAATGAATCATCGTGCATACATGCAATCTAGCTGCGGTTTTTCATATCTAATTGAATGATGCATCGTAGAATAGCTACGTATATAACGATATCTTTATGTATTTATGACATGATTTTACGAATGATAGAACACTGTTCATCTTGTTTCTATAAACAAAACAATTAGGTATTTGAGTATCAAACTTTATGTACGATTGACTATGAATAGACATTTCCACTTCGTATAATTGATTCCGTCAGCGCGACATTGTTGAGGGCGGAGACACTGTGAAGAGAAGCAAGGCATACATTGCCGCACGCAGGGATGCCATCGTTGCTCTCCTCGAGAGCAACGGGCAGGTGGGCGTGGCCGACCTCGCCGAGCACTTTGGCGTCTCTACGCTGACCATCAGACGTGACCTCGACTACCTGGAGGAGCAGCACGTCCTTTCTCGGCAGTACGGCACGGCGACTCTGCTCAACCCGCTTGGAAGGCCCTCTGGTTCCCGACAAATCCGCGCCAATAAGGCGATTGCGCGCGAGGCTGCCAAGCACGTGAACGACGGCGACTGCATCTTCATCAATGCCAGCTCCACGGCGCTATCGATCATTTCGAACATCACGGCGCAGGACGTGACCGTTATCACCAACAACGCTAAGGCCATGCTCCTGACCGAGCGTCCCAACGCATCAATCATTCTCACGGGCGGAGAGATAAGGCCGCCAAAGGCATCGATGACCGGCGAGTTTGCGCTCGAGTGCGTGAAGCGCATTACGGCAACTAAGTGCTTCCTGGGCGTGACGGGCCTCTCGCCCACTTACGGCCTCACTTCCGCCACCGCCCCCGAGCCTGCGGTAAACGCCATGATGCTCGAGCGCTCGCATATGCACGTGATCGTTGCAGACTCTTCCAAGATTGGGAAAACGTCAAGCTTCCAGTTTGGCTCAACCGACGAGGTGGACCTGCTCATCACAGATTCCGGCGCCACAGACGAACAGGTCGAGCTGCTTAAGGAGAACGGCGTATCCGAGGTGATACGCGTTGACCTTGGACCCAGCTCGATGCCGCTCGCAGAGGATGACACAGAGCCCCGCGATCTCTAGTCGCGTGCGGCCGCTCATGGGCTATCGCTTGTCGATGCTCTTGAAGCCCTCGCCATAGGCCTCGTGCACCTCGGCGATGACCACGATGGCATTGAGATCGGTCTCCGCAACGATCTCCTTGAGGTGCGCAATTTCGCCGCGGGAGAGCACGCAGAAGAGGACGGGTCGCAGCTCGCGGCTCCACATGCCCCTTGCCTCGAACTCCGTGCAGCCTCGATCAAGCTCCACCAGTATCTGGCGGGCGATTCTCTCGTGCTTCTCCGAGATGATGTAGGCCGCGCGCTGGACACGTGGGCCGTCGACAACGGCGTCGATCACGCGACCGCAGATGTACATTGCAACCGCGGCGTAGAGTGCGTTCTCTATCGAGAAGACCGGGGCCGAGAGGGCAACAATGGCGCCGTCGACCACAATCGCCATGCTTCCAACGGACGCGCCAGTCCTTCTCGCTATGAGCTGAGCAATGATATCGGTCCCGCCGGTGTTGCCACCCGTGCGAAAGACCATGCCGAGTCCCACGCCTGTAATGACACCGCCCCACAGCGCGCAGAGTAGGAGGTCCCCCTCCCCCAGAACGGGAACAAAGGGGGCAATGGCATCGGTGAGCACGCCCGAAACAATGATGCCCGCTGCGGTGAGAACGGCGTATCGCCTGCTCCCAGAGTTGACCACATACGCAAAGAGCAGGACGTTCATCACGATGGACTGGATGCCCACAGGAAGGTTGACCCCCGCCTGGAGGGCAAGGGCATGAAACACCGTTGCCAGACCCGTAATGCCACCAGCAGCCAATCCGTTGGGGACCTCAAAGCAGTCAAGGCCAAAGGCAAAGAGAAGCGACCCGAAGAGAATCAGGGCGGCGTCTGCCGACACCTCCCGCCAGCTGAGCTGCCTCACTGCTCCGGCCTCCCCGCAAGCACCCATCGGTGGTAGGCAACGATGAACTTGTCGAGGTCGCCATCCTGGAGAACCGAGTCGACGTTGCCGGTCTCCACCCCCGTGCGCAGGTCTTTCACCAGCTGGTAGGGATAGAGGACGTAGCTCCTAATCTGATTTCCAAAACCGATCTCGTGCTTTGGGCCGCGAAGCTCGTCGAGCTCGGCAGCGCGCTTCTCAAGCTCCATCTCGTAGAGGCGGCTGCGAAGAATCTTCATCGCAAATGCCTTGTTCTGGAGCTGGCTTCGCTCGTTCTGGCAGGTCACCACCGTGCCGGTTGGAATATGCGTGATGCGTACGGCGGAGTCGGTGGTGTTGACGCCCTGGCCGCCGTGACCAGTAGCGTGATATACGTCGACGCGAAGGTCCTTGGGGTCAATGTCGACTTCAATGTCATCCGGCAGAACCGGCAGCACCTCGACGCCCGCGAAGGTCGTCTGCCGGCGCTTCTTCTCGTCTGTGGGCGAGATGCGCACCAGGCGATGTACGCCCTGCTCTGCGCGGAGCATACCGTAGGCGTTGTGTCCATGCACCGTGAAGGTGGCATGGTCGATGCCTATGACCTCTGCCTGCGGGGCGTCATTGACATCAACCGTCCAGCCGCGCCTGTCGCAGTAGCGCAGGTACATGTGAAAGAGCATGTCGCACCAGTCCTGGGCCTCGAGCCCGCCCTGGCCCGGCGTCACCGTCACGATGGCGTCACCGTGGTCGAGGTCGTCGGTGAACCAGCTGGAAAGCTCAAGCTCGGTTAGATCGTGCTCGAGCGACACCGCAATCGAGGCGGCCTCGGCGAGAAGGTCATCATCCGAAGTCTCCTCGCCAAGCTCGAGCGCAGCGCGCGCGTCATCGAGCTTGGCGCGGGCGTTATCTATGCCGGCAACATCTGATTTTGCCGCAGAGAGGCGCGCCATGGTCTCGCGCGCGGCGTTGGCGTCATCCCAGAAGCCGGGGGCAGTACTCTCCTGCTCGAGCTGGGCAACGGTCCCCCTCAGCTCGTCCACATGAAGGTAGCCCTCGACCTCGTCGAGACGAGCAGACAGGGCATCAAGCGAAGAGTCATCCATGTCTGCCATGGCTACCTGTTCCTACCGTGGCAGTTCTTGAACTTCTTTCCGCTGCCGCAGGGGCAGGGGTCATTCCTCCCCACACCTACGTAGGGGTCTGGATCCTCATCCTTACGATACGTGCGCGGCTTGCCGGCGCCCGCATTGGCGTTGCCAGCACTACCCTGCTGACGCGGTGCGCCCGTAGTAGGACGACGCGCAGGAGAGCCGTGATCACCGTCGACCTCGGCAGGGCCAGAGTACTGCGCACCGCGCAGCTCATCGGAGAGCGCCTCGTCGTCACCCTTGGGCTTGGCGGGCGCAGGCTGGCGTACGGCAATCTCAATGCGCAGGATGGTGCGAAGAAAGTCCTCGTACATCGTGTTGACAAGCTCGGTGAACGCTGCGTATGCCTCACTCTTGTACTCAACGAGAGGGTCGCGCTGACCGTACCCGCGCAGGCCGATTCCCGTCTTGAGGTAGTCCATCTCCTGCAGGTATGTCATCCAGCGAGTGTCGATGACGCGAAGCATGACCTGAGCGGAGAGATCACTCATGATCTGATCGCCAAGGCGCTGCTCCTTGTCCTTGTAGCAGGTGTCCACAAAGGCGTCCACGGCATCGATGATGTCGCCCTGGTCGGAATCCGTGTCGAAGGTGGGGCCGTCTGTGCGGCCGGTGAGCTCGCGGACCCACTTGTCAAGGCCGGTAAGATCCCACTCTTCCGGGTCAACTCCCTCTGAGCAGTACTCGTTCACCTTTCGCTGGACGGTATCGTAGGTGACCTCCTCCACGTGGCTCATGAGGTCCTTGCCGTCCAGAATCTTGTTGCGCTCCTCGTAGATGACCTGACGCTGCTTGTTCATAACGTCATCGTAGTCGAGGACGCTCTTGCGCATGGCGAAGTTGACCTCCTCAACCTTGCGCTGGGCGCTCTCAACGGCACGCGTAACGAGCTTCGACTTGATGGGCATGTCATCGGGCATTTCGTACTTGTCCATCATCGCCGCAATGCGGTCCATGCGATCTCCGCCAAAGAGGCGCATGAGGTCGTCTTCAAGCGAGAGGTAGAACTGGGTCTCGCCTGGATCTCCCTGACGGCCGGAGCGACCGCGCAGCTGGTTGTCGATGCGGCGGCTCTCGTGGCGCTCGGTGCCAATGACGGCAAGGCCACCAGCAGCCACCACGTGCTCACGTTCCCGCTCGCAGATGGCCTTTGCCTTCTCCAACGCAGCGGCACGCTCTTCCTCGGTAGGCAGGACGGGCTCCTCGTCCTCCTTGGCCGGCGCATAGAAGCCCTGCTCGCGGAGCATATCCTCAGCCATAGCCTTGGGGTTACCGCCAAGAAGGATATCCGTACCACGGCCAGCCATATTGGTTGCAATGGTCACGGCGCCCTCGCGACCTGCCTGTGCAACAATCTGCGCCTCACGCTCATGGTATTTAGCGTTAAGGACGTTGTGCTTAATACCGCGCTTGTCCAGGATGCGCGAGAGACGCTCGGAGTTCTCGATGGAGACCGTGCCCACCAGGCACGGCTGCCCCTTGGCGTGGCGCTCTGCCACGTCGTCTGCAACAGCATTGAACTTTGCTGAAACGGTCTTGTAGACGAGGTCCTCGTGGTCCACGCGAATCACTGGCTTGTTGGGCGGAATGACCTGCACGGGTACGTGATAGACCTCACGGAACTCTGCGTCCTCAGTCATGGCGGTACCCGTCATGCCCGAAAGCTTGTCATACATGAGGAAGTAGTTCTGAAGCGTAATCGTGGCGAGCGTCTGGTTCTCCTCGCGCACAAGGACGCCTTCCTTGGCCTCGATTGCCTGGTGCAGGCCCTCGGAGTAGCGCCTTCCCTCCATGATGCGGCCAGTGAACTCGTCGACAATCTTGACTTCGCCATCAACGACGACATACTGCTGATCGCGATGGAACATGTACTGTGCCTTGAGAGCCTGCTGGAGATGGTTCACCAGCTGACCAGAGGGATCGGCATAGATGTCATCAATGCCCAGGTTGCGCTCAATCTTCTTGAGACCCTCGTCGGTCGCCGCAATGGTGTGCTTGGCCTCGTCCATCTCGAAGTCTACATCGGGCGTGAGGCCTCGAACAGCACGAGCGAAGTCCTTGTAGGTTCCCGCCGACTTGGTGCCAGCACCCGAGATAATGAGCGGCGTTCGCGCCTCATCGATGAGGATGGAGTCGACCTCGTCGACGATGGCATAGTGGTGGCCACGCTGAACGCGCAAGCTAGGCCGCGTGACCATATTGTCGCGAAGGTAATCGAAGCCAAACTCCGAGTTCGTGCCATAGGTGACATCTGCCTGATAGGCAGGCTTCTTGAGATTGAGCCTCATGCCGTTCTGGAGCAGGCCCACGCTAAGGCCCATGAAGCGGTAGATTTGGCCCATCCACTCGCTATCGCGTTTTGCCAGATAGTCGTTGACGGTCACGATGTGTACGCCCTTGCCTTCAAGAGCGTTGAGGTAGCCTGCAAGCGTGGACACCAGCGTCTTGCCCTCGCCCGTCTTCATCTCGGCGATAGTACCGCGATGTAGGGCAATGCCGCCAATAATCTGCACGTCAAAATGGCGCATCCCCGTCGTGCGACGGGACGCCTCCCTCACAGCGGCAAACGCTTCAGGAAGAAGGTCATCGAGCGCCTCGCCGTTCTCAATGCGCTCACGAAAGAGCTTCGTTTGGCCGCTCAGCTCCTCATCATCCATAGCGCTGAAGCGCGGCTCAAGCTCGTTGACGTGCGCGGTGATGCGCTGGTACTCCTTGAGGTCCTTGTCGGCTCCAGCGGAGAGCAGTTTGGAGAGAAAGTTAGGCATGGGCAGTCCTCCATACTGGTTGATGGGCGGTGACTATCCACCGACACATGCATTTTTTCACTTTACCCATAGCAAACTCGCCGTGGTGGCCCGGGATGTGGTCTCACTAAAAGCGCACTGTATTCTGGAGGTTAATCGCCTGGAAATCGAGACCATCAGGTCAGCTTGCCATGGGTTCGCCATCGTTTTGCCGATGCTGCTTGTCTCCTTCTCCGCGACCACCTTCACCCATTGCTTTCCTAAGCCTCTTGGAGGGCGGCATATGCGTCCTGTCAACAAAGTGCACAGCGTACTTTTTGTAGCGCTGCTCCGCCTCAAACATTCGCCCACTGGCGCGAAGGGCCCGGATGAGTACCTCTACGGCGTCCTCCCGGAGGTCGTCGACATCGGTTGCCGAGTCTGCAAGCCGCGCCGAGATGCGATAGCGGCCAAGCCTGAATGCGGCCTCCGCGCCTGCTACCATCGAGTCAGCGTAGAGTTCCCTTAGTTCCTGCCGGCGGGCCACCACGTATCCAGTGAAATCTCGTGACGGAACAAATAGATCGCCCACATATAACCTCTCGGCTCTGAGCGCTGCATCCAAAGAGCGAGCATCATCGCCCTCGCACGTCAGCGCCTCCTTTGCCGCATCTGCAAACTCCTCGAAATCGCATGCGAAGAGCGCCGGGTCGAACGACACGGACTTGTCCTCTCGATACGAAAGGAACGGATCGAGGTCTGGCGTCACTTCTGCGATGACCCTTCGCAGCGCACTCGTTGCCTGGTATATCCTATCGAGGCCAGCCTTATAGTCGCAGTCGGGCCAGACCTGATCGATAATCTCGTATCGCCTCGCCAGGAGATTGGGGTGCAGCGCGACAAATACCAGCATCGCTTTTGCGCATCGCCTATCCAGCCGCCACTCGGGGACCGTCTCGCCATCCACCTGCAACGAAAAGCCACCGAGGAGGCTAAGCCTCAGACGAGCTCCAGGAGCCACTCCTCGCGCATCTCCGTCTCCTTTATTTCCGCCTCCCGCCTCACTTGTCCGTATAACCTGAGGAGCCCGCTGTACGAAGGCGATGGGGGCCAGCGCAGCAGTCCAGGCATGGGGAATGAGCTTCCTTACGCGTTCTTGTATGTCACCCTGTCCTGACGTCAATACCTTGAGAAGCCATACCTCGTCACTAGGAATAGGGGCGTCCCCAAGCGTCAACCGAATATCCGGCGAAAGGTCATCTCCCGCAAGCGCCGCATGCACCAGCCTTGCTACAGCAGAGAGCTCCTCCGTGTCACATGCATCCTCCCAGTCCGGAGGTACTGCGCCGATTCCCAGACCAGGCCCCGTCGCGGCCTTGCAGAGAATCCCTGCCTCGGCTTCCAGGTGCGAGAATCCAGCCCGTGCCGCTGCGCTGGCGGCAATCGCACTTCTAAGCCCTGCGCTGCGAAAATCCCCCATCATGTACTCTGCTGCCGCCCCAGTCATGAGAGCCGCAACTCGCACCAGCTCGTTCCCTGTCCGTTCCGACTCCCTCACTAGCGCATCCATAGATGCGAGGTCACATGACCCATGAAGAATCGCATCAAAGGCTAAGAGTAGGGAGGCCTCGTCCCGTATCGCTGCATAGCCCTCTTGGGCGAGAAAATCCTGCGCACGGGAGATCGATCCATCTACACTTGTTTGGTCATCACCGAGGAGCGCGCTGGCAATGCCCAGGTCGAGGTGCAGCAGCGCGGCTGGGAGGGTTCCCTCCGTACAAGACAGCGCATGAGATCCCGCAAGGCCCTGAGCTGCGCGAATTCTACCATCACGCAGGAGCTGGACAGCCTGGAGGTGAACGGCGATTCCCGCTACCCACGCGATATCGGGCGCGCTCGTTGGAATGGCCTCGCCAGCAAGCACCGCACGGCACCCCACGAGGAGAGCGTCAGCCTGGTTGGCACCTCCAAGATCAGAGCCGTCCGCAGACGATTGGGGCGCCCTTGCCCCTGGCGTTCTGAACTTCGTATCGCCCAAAGCCGCAAGGACATGGTCAAGACACCTAGAGCGATCGTCGGAAATTTGCGAGTGAGCTAGGGCTGGCCCTAGGGTCCTTCTAACGAGACCAGCCTCCCCCACCCCTATGAAATCCTCGGCATGTTCCAGGAGAACGGATGCAACCGCTTTCGAGGGAGCCATACGGGCAATAGTCGCCGCACGCTTAAACTCGCCCCTCTCAACAAGTACGCGGAGAACGGAGTCGAACACAGAAGACCACAAGGAGGCCCTAGTGGAAAGGACGGAAGAACAAGCAGAGATGCCATCGATTGTGTCAACGCCAAAGCAACAAAATGAATGGTCGCGGCAGGAAACACCAAACAAAGGTGCAAACTCCTCCAAACCACGCGCCACATCACTCGGCTCTACACACACGACGCTGGCAATGTCCTCAAACGTGCCCCTCCCAAGAAGAATCATGGACAAGCGAACGAGCAGTTCTTCATCAAGAAGATTGGATCGAAGCGAGGAATTGACGAGCTGCTCAAGGGCACTGTAGTACGAGTTGCCAAATAGGATGGAATCCGAACGTAAACTACCATTGTCACGTATGATCGCACCAACAAGAGACGGAATGCCGCCGGTGGCAGTGCGGACATCATAGAGAGGGTCGCTAGGCCGAAGATCGAGAACATCCGAAACGAGAAGATCCTTTGGGGAGACACACACGGAATCTGTAAGCCTCTCGGCGAGCAGTGCATCCTCAGGAAGGAGAGACACAGCGACGATGGCACCAGATCCGGTCATTCTAGAAATAGCAGCGATCTCACGATCAATCACGACATCATCGCCGGCAGGGACAGAATCAAGCGCAACAAATACTCCTTTACCAGCGAGACATTCCTTCTCCACCTGTCGAGCAAATCGAGAGAGCCGCTTGGAAGCAGCATCCGCCTCGATACCAGAAAAACGAAATATATGAGTAGCTGAGTGCTGCTTCATGTCAGAGAGCATCACCTTTAGAGCAGCCCCCTGACCCATCCCGGGCTCTAGACACATCACGAGAAGGTTTGAAGTACGGATGTCCGACACGAACGCATCAATTACAGGAGAAGTTAACTTCCAAGAAGAAAGTCGCCCAGTAACGAAGCCGGAGTCATGAGCAGGTAGTGATTCAGCAGAACGACGACGTACTTTGAGTGGCATGGCTCAACACCTGGCCTTTCATGGGGCATTAGGGCGGGAGATGAGCACCAAAGGTCACCGCCCAAAAAATAACGGTGACCGAAACATATCATTGCTACGCCACGTATAAAACACGAACAGGATAAACGGCAAACAAATTGTGACAGTAACCTGCAAGCAGGCTGCAAGATGTCGATTCCGAACATAAAGAAGCCCGGCGCTTAAATGAACTGCCTCCCATTTCTTGGACATGGAAATAGAAGTCCGAGAGATGGGAGGCTTTCCATGTCCATCGGCCTGCGATGCAGGCACGACCGATCGGTCAGGGAGCTGGCCGCCGGGATGTTCGGCGAGGGCCGGGGGTACAAGTCCGTCGCCAGAAGTCTGGGCATCCCTGCCGAAGCCGTGCGAAAATGGCAGCAGACGTACCGCGCGACCGGGAGGGACGGCCTGCTGAAAATGGGCGAGAAGCGCTCGAGATACGACTTCGAGACCAAGGTCGCCGCAGCCAGGGCCGTGGTCGACGACGGGATGTGTGTTTTGTCAACACGATTTGAGCAGAATGGTCACCAATTTCTGAGCAGTTCGCCCACGCGTTCTGGGCATGCTTTCTGAGCAACTCTCACCGCATCAGCGCGTGCCTGACGCGGTAGGACTCGCCGCGGAACTGCAGGAGCCTCCCGTGGTGCACGACGCGGTCTATCACGGCCGCGGCCATCTGGTCGTCCCCGAAGACCGAGCCCCACCTGGAGAACTCGAGGCTGGTCGTGAACACGACCGACTGCGTCTCGTAGGCCTCGGAGACCACCTGGAAGAGCAGCCTCGCCCCGTCGGCGTCGAGCGGGAGGAAGCCCAGCTCGTCTATGACCAGGAGCTCGGCCCCGCCGAGCTGGGCGAGCTCGCGGTCGAGCCTTCCGTCGTCGCGGGCGCGGCGCAGGCGCATCACGAGCGAGGAGGCCGTGAAGAACCTGGCGGGCCGTGCCCGCTGGCAGGCGAGCGCGCAGAGCGCCTCCGCCATGTGCGTCTTGCCCGTGCCGACGTCGCCCATGAGCACGAGGTCCTCGCGACCGTCCAGGAACGAGAGCGAGAGCAGGTCGTCCCTCCCGAAGCCGTCGGGCCACTCGATCTGCCCCCACTCGTAGCCGTCGAAGCTCTTGGCCCGTGGCAGCGCGCAGCGCCTCAGGAGGTTCGCGCGCTTCGACGCCTCCCTGCTCGCGCACTCGGCCTCGAGGTAGCCCGCGAGGTACTCGACCTGCCTGGGCGCGCCCCTCCGCGCCCACTCGGCGAGCACGGACTTCGTGAGCGAGCACCTCCTGCCGGCGGCGACCACCCTTGCGGCGAGCTCGTCTGCCACGGCCACCTCAGATCGCCTCCCTTCCGAGGAACCCGTCGTAGACGGACAGGTCGGGGCCCGCCGCGCCCTCCTTGCCCCCCGCGGCGATGCGCCTCGCGAGAATGTCGCAGGAGGCCTCGTCCGGCACCCTCCCGCCGGCGAACACGCGCTCCTCGGCCTCGCAGGCCGCCCCGAAGCCCGCGACGCCGGCAACCCTGCCGAGCACCCGGAGGGCCTGCCTCCTGTCGGCCTTGCCGCAGCGGTCGATGGCCTCCACCAGACCGTCCGGCATGTCCCTCCGAATCGTGGACTCCCCGAAGGCCCTGGGGCGGGCGACGAGGGCGGGCATCAGCGAGACCGGGTTCCTCACCGTCTCGCCCTCGCCGAAGCTGCGGGCGAGCGTGGCCACGTGCCTGCCGCGGTCAGCGAGCACCTCCACGGTGCGGGCGCGCACGCCCACCAGCGGCTCGCGGTCGTGCCATGCGGGGCCGGCGCAGTATAGGTTGCCGTCCACTCGCACGTACCCGCGCTTGTCGGCGCGCGCGTGCGCCCACCTGACCGCGTCGAACGGCGTGCCGGGCAGCGCCAGCATGCCCGCGAGATCCTCCGGGAGCGCCTCCGCGGTCCTCCTGCCCTCCCCGTTCCTCGCTCCGGCGTTGATGCGGCCGCAGCCGGACGCGAGCCTCGCGTTGAGCTCGTCCAGCGAGTCCGCCACGGGGACCGGGACGAGGAGGTTGCGGCGCAGGAAGCCCACGGCGTTCTCCACCGACCCCTTCTCGTTCCCGGAGTAGGGGTTGCAGTAGCGGCTCTCGCAGCGGTAGCGCGCCCGGAGCTGGGAGAAGAGCCTCGACTCCGTGACCTTGCCGAACGCCATCCTGCCGGCCTCGGTGGCGTTGTCGAGCACGAGCAGGCGCGGCGCGCGCCCGATCCGCTCGAAGACCGCCCTCAGGCCCCGGCAGAAGACCTCGGCCCTCTCGCACGGCAGGGCGGCGCAGAAGCGGGCGTTGGAGTGCGGCAGCGTCACCACCAGGAGCTTCAGGTCGACCGTGCGTCCCGCGACCGTCGCCCGGAAGTTCCCGAAGTCGACCTGCGCCGTGCCCGGCGCCCACTCGAGCTCGAGGTACCCGTCCCTCGGCCCCTGCGCGTGCTCGCCCCTCCAGGCGGCCACGTACCTCCTGATCGACGAGTACGAGCCCTCGTAGCCCATCTCGTCCACGGCCCTGTCGTAGACCCTCTTGGCCGTGTGCCTCTGCTTGCGCGGCACCGACAGGTCCGCCTCCAGGATCGCGTCGATCCAGCGCGAGAGGCCGTCCGTGGCCGGGCGGGCCCTCCTCCGGACCAGCGGGGGCTCGGGCGACATGTCCCGCATGTCCGCGTACTTGGCGACGGTGTTCCTGCTGACCCCCAGCTCGCGGGCGATCCGCGACCTCGGCACCCCGTCCCTGTCCATCCTCCTGATATCCTCTTGTTCGTCTAGGGACACGGTCATCTCCCCTTCCTTCCCGGGGCGGCACTCGGCAAAGTCGACGCCCCGGGAGAACATAGACCTGGCCGTGTCCCTGACGCCCCGGGGCACGGCCAGAATCTGACCAGACTGCTCAATTTTTCCTGACCACGGCGCTCAGTTCCCGATGGCCATTCGCGTCACTTCTTAGTGAACATCAACAGGATGGGCAAGCCCGAGGCGATGGGGCTTTTCGGGATAGCGAGCGCGACGCCGCTGAAGCAGTGGTGCAGGCTGTACCGCGGGGGCGGGGCCGAGGCCCTGAGGCCCAGGCCCAGGGGCAGGCCGAGGGGGTCGGGCGCGAAGGCCGCGCCGACGACCCGCGAGCAGGAGCTCGAGCGCGAGGTCAGGAGGCTCGAGGCGCAGGTGGCGTACCTAAAAAAATCGATGGCCCTGAAGGCGGAGCTGCGCTCCCGAACCGGGAGAAGGCCCTAGCGGTCGCCGAGCTTTCAGGGCGGCACGACCTCTCCGGCCTCCTGGGGGCCGCCGGCCTCTCCAGGTCGAGCTACTACTACGCGCTGTCCCATCCCAAGACGCCGACCAGGCCGGAGCTGCGCGCCAGGGTGGCGGAGATCTTCGGCGGGCTCCCGAACGGCGTCGGACACCGGCAGGTGGCCATGGAGCTGCGCGCCGTCGACGGCGCGCGGATAGCGGGCAAGACGGTGCTCAGGATGATGAACGAGATGGGCCTCAGGTGCGGCATCCGCCGGGAGACCGACCACCACCGGTACAGCTCGTACAGGGGCGCCGTCGGCGAGGTGTTCGAGAACGCGCTCGGACGCGACTTCGCCGCCGACGGCCCCTGGCAGAAGATGGGCACCGACGTCACCGGGTTCAAGTGCTCCTTCGGCAAGGCCTACCTCGCGCCCGTGTACGACTTCGGCAGCAAGGAGATCGTGGCGTGGTCGGTCTCGGAGCGCCCTGGCCTCGCCCAGCAGGAGGAGGTGCTCGCCATGCTCGTGGCGGCGAAGCCGGAGGGCGCGAGCCCCGTCCTGCACTCCGACATGGGCTGGCAGTGCCAGCACCCGTCCTACGTCGCGAAGCTCAGGGAGAACGGCTTCGTGCAGAGCATGTCGCGCAGGGGCAACTGCATCGACAACGGCGCGACCGAGCAGGTCTTCGGCCACCTGAAGGACGAGTTCTTCCGGGGACGCGACTGGAGCGACTTCGAGAGCTTCAAGCGCGACCTCGAGGCCTACATCCGCCATTGGAACCATGTGAGGCGCCAGGTCAGGCTGAAGGGCCTGACCCCGGTCGAGTTCCGGGACCAGGCCCTTCGGGGGGCCGCCTAGCGGCTATGATTTATCGCGTCCAAGTTTTGGGGCGCAGTTCAAAATGCCGGGCGACTACGCCTGCACAAAAAAGGAGGGGCCCCGCGCTCGGCGCGGGGCCCCTCCCGTGGCGAAAACGCCCCCAGTCGGCCAGCGGCGTCCTGGTCTCCCACGGGCTCTACCCGCAGTACAAT
>NZ_JANSKA010000004.1 GCF_024741235.1 Tractidigestivibacter montrealensis
ATTGTACTGCGGGTAGAGCCCGTGGGAGACCAGGACGCCGCTGGCCGACTGGGGGTGTTTTCGCCACGGGAGGGGCCCCGCGCCGAGCGCGGGGCCCCTCTCCGTTTTTCGAGTGGAAATGCGGAGCCGCAGATTCCTCATTCTGTACAAACGCTGTTCGTTCAGGAAATCAAAGCTTGCTTCTTGGACGTGTCTTTAAGCAGACTTCGCGGCTGGCTTGGTGTGTCAATTGGGTGAGTCGATGGCGCCTGCGCCTTTGTTTCATTGCCTGCTTTCGCGCCCTTGTGCACTTTTTGGTTATCGCGCATTTGCACTGGTAAAAAATAGCGGTTCGGACATCCTTCGTTTCTGCTAGGTGTCCGAGTCGCCTGAGCAAGGCTGAGATATTAGCGCTTTTCAGAGGCAGACTTCTTCTTTCGGTGGTAGTCCTGAATGAAGCTCTTGTACCACCAGAA
Organism: Tractidigestivibacter montrealensis; assembly: GCF_024741235.1. Classification (GTDB taxonomy): domain Bacteria; phylum Actinomycetota; class Coriobacteriia; order Coriobacteriales; family Atopobiaceae; genus Tractidigestivibacter; species Tractidigestivibacter montrealensis. Next base: position 456 of record NZ_JANSKA010000004.1, read on the forward strand.
GCTGTCCTTTCGGGTACGCTCGTAACTTCCGTTGCCTTCGTTATCTGCGTCTACGTAGATGACCCCATAGCGTTTCTCCATTTCACAGCTTCCTGCTGAGACAATGTCGATGATTCCCCAAACGATGTAGCCGAGCACGTCCACGCCATCATTCTGTGCTTTGATTACCTGTTTTAAATGCTGCGAAAGGTAATCAATGCGATATTGGTCATGAATGCGCTTCTCGCCATCTTCTATTTCAATTCTGTCGCGTGCTCCCAGTCCGCCTTCTACTACGAAGACTGGCTTTTCAACGCGGTCATATAGCGTGTTAAGTGCCGTACGAAGACCCACTGGGTCTATCTGCCAACCCCACTCTGATGCCTGAAGGTAGGGGTTTACCGTTGAACACACGAGGTTTCCTGCCGTTTGGGGGCTATTCTCGTCGCAGGACACAACAGAAGACTGATAGTACGAGATACCCACAAAGTCACATGTATTGTTGGCAAGCAGATCGAAGTCCTCGTTTTCCATCATTACGGTGATGCCGTTCTTGTCAAAGAACCGCTTTGCATATGAGGGGTAATAGCCGCGCGCTAGGACGTCTACGGCAAACCACTGGTTTATCTGCTCATCTTGCACCAGCCGGAGGTTGTCTTCCGGCGATGGTGTATTGGCGTAGTAGCAGAAGTCTGCAACCATGCACCCGCTCTTGCATCTAGGCGCTATGCTCCGCTGAAGTTGAATGACGCGGGCGCTTGCCACAAATTGGTTGTGCAGAGACTGAAAGACCTCCGAGAGGTCGTAAGGAGCATTCTCCGGTTTGAGAAGTCCTATGCCGTTCCACGGGCTGAAGTATCCCGCATTGATTTCGTTGAATGGCAGGTAGTAGTTGATGTATTCCCCCCAGCGAGAGAATACGAATTGAGCCAACCTAAGATACGCGTCTATGGTTGCCCTGTTAAGCCAGCCCCCGTCACTGAGCACCAAGTCAATTGGCATGGCATAGTGCGTAAGGGTGAGAAAGACCTGCATGCCTGCCTTGCGTACCAGCTGAAACACCTTGTCATAATAGGCAACGCCTTCGGGGCTTGGGTTGTTCTCGTGACCAGTGGGATAGAGTCGCGCCCAGCTGATAGAGAAGCGATAGATATCAATCCCAAGCTCTTTGAGAAGTCCGATGTCCTCCTCGCAGTGGGAGATGCCCTCTGTCCCCCTCCTGAAGGGGTAGTTTCCGTCGAATCCCGAGCCAAGGGCCTCTTCCACCATTCTTTTGGTGAGAAGGCGCGTTTCCGTCGTTGCCTTGCTGGTTCTTGGCCGAAAAGGACGAACGTCTTGCGTGTCCGGACCCTTGCCGACCATGTCAGGGCCACCCTCATACTGGCTTGCAGATGTTGCCCCTCCCCAGAGAAGGGTTCTCTTTGGGACCTTGAAACTCATGCCAGCTGCCTTTCGATGCTGGCATTCTTTGCCGCCTGACGCACGTGCCCCCTCGCTTTTCGCAAGGCTGCTCGCGCGGACTCTGCATCACAGCCGAGCAGGAGCATGGTAATTGCGAGCTTTGCGTTCCCGTCTGCTTCATCCAGTTTCTCACTCGCAACATCGGGAGTGCAACCGCAGGCCTCGCATACAATGCCCTGGGCCCTCGCACGGAGCTTCTCGTTGTTTTGCTGCACATCGACCATGAGGTTCTCGTATGCCTTGCCTATCCCCACCATGCTTCCAGTAGAGATCATATTCAGGATGAGCTTCTGAGCCGTTCCGGCTTTGAGGCGAGTGGAACCCGTGAGCACCTCTGGACCAGTAACTGCCTCGATTGCCAGATCAGCCTCAGCGGAGATCTTGGAGTTTGGGTTGCAGGCAATGGAGACGGTCTTGCATCCAAGTGAGCGTGCGTATCGGAGCGCTCCGACCACATAGGGCGTGCGTCCGCTTGCGGCTAGGCCAATGACTATGTCCTTGTCGCACAGGCTCTTGTTCTTGAGGTCCTCTTCGCCGGACTTCTCTGAGTCTTCGGCACCTTCGCGGGCCTTTACGAAAGCATTCTTGCCGCCCGCGATGATTCCCACAACTACGTCTGGCGAAACGCCAAATGTCGGCGGGCACTCCACGGCATCCAGCAGGCCGAGCCTTCCACTTGTGCCAGCACCTACGTAGATAATTCTTCCGCCTGCGCTGAGGCTCTTTGTAGACCAGTTAATCGCTTGTGCTACCTGAGGAAGCACCGCGTGAACCGCGTCTACTGCGTGGCGGTCCTCCCGGTTCATTGCCTCCACTATTTGGAGAGGGGAGAAAGTGTCCAGCTCCATGGTGTCTGGGTTCCTCTGCTCCGTCAGAAGGCGACCCAGGTCTGGCAATACCATGCTCATGCTCGCTCCTTCATGTCCTTTGCCCTCAGTGCGTAGAGGTCAATTAGCTCCTGGATAAGTTCAATGGCAAGGATGGAAGTCATCAGATGGTCTTGGGAGTGAATGAGCAGGATGTCGAGAGGCAGCTCCTCGCCACGGGCAGCTCTCGTGATGAGGTCGGTTTGAATGGCGTGCGCCTTGTTCGACGCCTCCTGAGCATCTGCCATCGTTGCTTTGGCCTGGTCGAAATCTCCCTGCTTGGCAAAGTCGAGCGCCTCGTAGGCTTTGCTCCGCGCCTCTCCGGACATGGCAATGATCTCGAATGAGGTCTGCACACTCTTCTCGTCCATAGGCGATATTCCCTCCTAGATATAACTGTCGCCTTTCCTGCTGAGATGAGAATACGCATCGCATTCCCAACGAACAAACTGCCTGTTTGCTCCTGGGGGGCGCTCTCCTTACTCCTTGGACGTATCGGGGAGAATTTGATGACAACGTTGGAGTCATGCAATTAAACCGCAGGTGAACGCTGTATTTCTAGGGCATTGGGCTTCGGATAACGTCGATACCTACCCATCTGACCATACATTTTGCTGACATGTTGAGTCTTGTCTCACGTGCCGTCCATCGGTGCTCAAAAGCCGTCCAGGGGGTGGTACTTTCAAAATTGAAATAAAATATCAGAAATGGACAAAAGTCGTGACATGATAATTCCACATCGGTACAACGTTAGAGGACAGGCGATGGAACAACGCGATGTCATTGCACTCTTAAAAGAGAATAGGGACAGCGCAACAGTCACGGAAAGAAACGCAATTGACTACGTTCTCTCGCATCCAGAGGAAGTTATGGGCATGAGCATCCACGAACTCGCAGATGCTTCGTTCGTGTCATCCTCAACGATTTCTCGTATGTGCAGGCATTTGGGATTGAGCGGTTATCGGCAGTTTCAGCGGTCTTTGGTGTTCGAGCTTGCACGGAGAAGAGACAGCGAGAGGACATCGATAGGGGACATAAGCCCAAAGGATTCGGTCAGGCAGACGATCCTCAAAGTAACCAGGAAGAACATGGAGTCTCTCGCAATCACAGAGAAGCTCAATGATGTAGAGGCCATCGAAACATGCGTTGCTATGATGAGTGACTCGGAGACCATCAACTTGTTTGGGATGGGCTCCTCGCTGCTGAGCGCGCGTGACCTGTATTACAAGCTCATTCGCGCCAACGTTCGCTGCAACATCAACGACGACTGGCATGTTCAACTGGTGAATGCGACAAACATGGGAGAGGGTGACCTTGCGATTGCCTTCAGCTATTCGGGGCTTACGCACGAGGTCATCAGTTGCTCAAGAAGGGCAAAGAAGCGCGGAGCGAGGCTCATCGCCATTACTCGTGCAGGGCATGACTCGGAGCTTGTGCGCCTGGCAGACCAAACCCTTTATGTTGCATCGACGGAGTCGATATTTCGAAGCTCGGCCAGCGCGTCGAGGATTTCTCAGCTGGACATTGTCGACATCCTCTTCACGGCGTATGTGAACAGAAACTATGAGCGATGCTCCGAATGGTTCGAACGCAACTATATCGAGAGGTAGAGCGGTATAGGGTCTCGCGGCTCGCGGGATCCGGAAGGGAACAGAAATGAAGGAATACAAGATCTTGCTGGTCTGCTCGGGTGGAATGTCAACCTCTGTGCTCATGAACAAGATGGAGAAGTACGCCCAGGAGAAGGGCATCTCTCTTGCTGTTGACGCCTGTGGCACCGGTAACTATGAGGACGAGGCGAAAGACTACGACATCATTCTCCTGGGGCCTCAGATTGCATACCGAAAGGCACAGATTGCGGGTACCGTGAATATCCCGGTCGTGCCAATCGCGCCTCAGGACTATGCGTTTGGCAATGTTGAAAACATCCTCAAGGGAGTCGACAAGGTTCTCGGGTAACACCACCTTTAGCACCACCACCAAGCTGAAAAATGAATACATGAACGAACAGGAGGACGTATGGAGAAGTTCCAGAAGTTCTTGGAAGAGAAGCTAGGGCCCGTGATGAGCAAACTCGGGTCAAACAGGTATCTGCTCGCCGTTCGTGACGGCGTCATCGCGGCACTTCCGCTCATTATCGTCGGTTCATTCTTCCTCATCATCGCGAACCCACCCCTTCCCGAGGATTGGGGCGTATACCAGTTCCTCAAGGCCAATGCCGCAACCATTCTTCTCCCATACCGCATGACCATGTACATCATGTCCCTCTATGCGGTCTACGGAATGGGCAATAGCCTTGCAAAGTCGTATGGGCTTGACGGCCTCTCCGGTGGCGTCATGTCCGTCATGGCTTTCCTTCTCACCATCACGCCGGTCAACGTTAGCGCCGATGCCAACGCGGGGATTGCCGGCTTTGTCCTGCCTATGGCTTCTCTCGGAAGCGGCGGCCTCTTCGTTGGCATGATTGTGACGTTCATCGCGATCAACATCTTCCGCCTCACGCAGAACTCAAAGTTCCACATTACGATGCCGGAGCAGGTACCCCCCTCGGTCTCCCGTTCGTTTGAGGCCCTGACGCCGACGCTCCTTGTGATGCTCCTTATCGGCTCCATCACGTACTACCTGGGCTTCAACTGGAACGGTGCCATCACCGCCATCATCACCCCGCTCGTTGCGGCTACTGACACCCTGCCAGGCGTGCTGCTCGTGTGCTTCCTCACCTGCTTCTTCTGGTTCTTCGGCATTCACGGTGTGTCGATTGTGGGTTCCATCGCGCGCCCGCTGTGGCTTGCCCTCCTCGAGCAGAACGCTAATGCCGCGGCTTCCGGAGTCGCCGGAACGGCACTGCCCGCCATTGGCGCCGAGCCCTTCTATCAGTGGTTCATCTGGATTGGCGGCTCCGGCTGCACCATTGGTCTTGCAATCCTGCTGGTCACCGTTTGCAAGTCAAAGTACCTGAAGGATCTTGGGCGCATTGGCATCGCACCCGCGCTCTTCAACATCAACGAGCCCCTCATCTTTGGTGCCCCTGTGGTGCTCAACCTCACCCTTGCCATCCCCTTCGTGGTCACGCCCATGATTTCGGCTACCATCGCATGGGTGGCAACGAGCCTTGGACTGGTCAACCGAGTTGTGATTACGGCTCCTTGGACGCTTCCCGGCCCCGTTGGCGCCTACCTCGCAACCGGCGGCGACTGGCGTGCGGCGGTTCTCTGCTGCATCCTCATCGCCGTGTCCATTGCTTGCTATTTCCCCTTTGTCAAGATGTATGACAAGCAGTTCCTCGACCAGGAGCAGCTTGCGGAGGAAGAGAAGTAGCCAAGGGCATCTGCTGTCCCAGGTATCTGTTGCGGCCCCGGGGCGTAGACTCCGGGGCCGTTGTTGTAATTCAATCTGAGACAAGGAGGGACGCATGAAGCGTCTTGGAATCTCGATTTATCCCGAGAAGAGCGATCGCGAACAGCTGCTGGACTATCTGGAGCGGGCTTCTGCGGCGGGCTTCTCCCGCATCTTCAGCTGCCTGCTCTCGGTGAAGGACAGCCGCGAGAATGTCATGCGCGACTTCTCTGAGATAAATGCGCGTGCGCATGAGCTTGGTTTTGAGGTGGTTCTCGACTGCAACCCCAGGATCTTCGACGAGCTTGGGGTTTCCTACCGGGACCTTTCCTTTTTCAGGCAGATTGGTGCGGACGGCATCCGCCTCGACATGGGGTTTACGGGCAATGAGGAGTCTCTCATGACCTTTAACCCCGAGGGGCTTACTGTTGAGGTAAACATGAGCAATGACGTCCACTACATCGACACCATCATGGACTACCAGCCGGATTCGACGCATCTTGTGGGATGCCACAACTTCTATCCCCATAACTATTCCGGCCTTGGTTTGGACTTCTTCCGGTCCTGCACGAGGCGCTTCAAGTCGTATGGACTGCAGACGGCCGCGTTCGTCACCTCCCAGGCGCCCGATACCTTTGGCCCCTGGCCGGTGACGGACGGGCTGCCAACGCTCGAGATGCATCGGCATCTTCCCCTGCGCCTGCAGGTTGAGCACTACATCTCCATGGGAGGCATCGATGACGTCATCATCTCGAACTGCTATCCCACACAGGAGGAGCTTGATAGCGTGGCAAGGCTTCCAAAGAACCTCGTTTCCTTTGGCGTGGCCCTTGTCGACGGGCTACCAGAGGTCGAGCGCTCCATCGTTCTGGACGAGCTGCACTTCAACAGGGGTGACGTCTCAGAGAACTTCATCAGGTCCACGCAGAGCCGCGTGAAGCATCGAGGACATCACTTTGACGTCCTGAATACGCCCGAGACGATTCGCCGGGGTGACGTTGTCATCGAAAGCAGCGAGTACGGTCACTATGCCGGCGAGCTGCAGATTGCCCGAAACGACATGAAGAACAGCGGCATGAGCAACGTTGTCGGCCATATCCCCGAGGAGGAGCTCTTCTTGATTGACACCATCAAGCCCTGGCAGAAGTTCCGCTTCCATGAGGCGAATGCATCGTGAGATGGCTTGGCATTGATGGCGGCGGCACGAAGACTACCTTCAGCGTGTTTGACGAGCGCATGAACAGGGTCGCCACCACTGAGCTTCCTACCTGCCACATTGGGCAGGTAGGGGAGAAGGGGCTGCGAGACATTCTTCTCGCCGGAATGCGCTGGGCTGAGAAGGACGGTGGCATTGGCGCTGATTGGGGCGTTGGGTTCGGTCTTGCCGGTTACGGCAACGAGCCCATCTCCCGCGCGACGATAGAGTCCGTCTGCGCGGGGGTGGTGCACGGCCACCCCTACGTCCTGATGAGCGACCTCAAGGCTGGGTGCGTTGCGGCCTTGGGCCTTGAGGACGGTGTCGTCATGGTTGCCGGCACCGGATCAGCCGCGCTGGGCATTAGGGGCGACCGCGAGCTTCGCTGCGGAGGCTGGGGCTTCCAAATTGGGGACGAGGGAAGCGGCTGGTGGATGGGCCGTCGCATCCTTGAGGCGTTTAGCAGGGAATCTGATGGAAGGCTGCCCCGAGGGGCGATTTACCGTATTGTGCGGGAGCGCCTTGGCCTCAAGAACGACTACGACCTCATCGCTCTGCGCAGAACAACGCTTTCGGGCCGAACTGAGGTTGCCGCCCTTGCACCCATGGTTTTCGAGGCGGCGGTAGACGGCGATTACGAGGCAAGCCGTATCCTCAGGGATGCTGCCGCCGCAGATGCGGAGATGGCTTCAACAATCGTGTCCAGGCTATTCCCCGCGGCATCTGAGGTGAAGACGTCCTACATAGGGGGCACTTTCAAGGGTGGAAACGGAGCACTTCTCGGGCTGCTTGGAGATGGGATGCTTCCTCAACCATGCAAGCTTGTCCCGCCCGCGTTTGGGCCTGATGCGGGGGCGTGCCTGGTTTTGAGACGATCGATTGTGGGGAGGGGGTAACCGTGCTCGCCGTTGGACTCATGAGCGGCACAAGCCTCGATGGAGTCGATGCCGCGCTGGTCGAGATTTCTGGAGTGGATGAGTCGACTGACGTCAAGCTGAGATCTTTCGTCACCGTTCCCATGCCCGTCGACACGCGAAAGAGGATCGAGGCGGCTTGCGATCCAGAGAGAAGTTCCTCTCGGCTGCTGTGCTCCCTTAACTTTGAGCTGGGCCAGCTGTTCTCCCGCGCGGTCGAGGCAGCGAGCGCTGCTGCTGGCGTCGCGGATTCCGACCTCGCCTTCGTGGCAAGCCATGGGCAGACAGTGTGGCACGAGCCCTATCCCGCCGAGGGTTTATGCGCCGGGACCCTCCAGCTGGGAGAGCCTGCAGTCATTGCTCGCGAGCATGGGGTTTGCGTGGTCTCGGATTTTCGCAAGGCGGATATGGCCGCAGGTGGTCAGGGCGCTCCCCTTGTTCCCTTCTCAGAGAAAATCCTGTACGGAGATGCCAAGAGAAACGTTGTGCTTCTCAACCTGGGCGGAATAGGCAACGTGACGGTGCTTCCGCACGACAATGTGTCTGGGGTCTTTGCCTTTGACACAGGCCCTGGCAACATGATGATCGACGAGGCGTGCAAGCGCCTCTTTGGCAAGCCCTTTGATGCGGGTGGGGCAATAGCGAGACGCGGCGCCGTTAGCGAGGGGCTTCTCGACGAGCTTATGGGAAACCCGTTCCTTGCGAAAGAGCCCCCAAAGAGTACGGGACGAGAGGTGTTTGGTGCAGGGTCGATGGACCGGCTCCTCTCGTCCAATTCGAATCTTGTCCCGGAGGACATCGTGCGTACCCTCACGGAGTTTACTTCGGCCAGCGTTGCAGATGCCTGCACGCGCTATGTAGTGCCGCGGGTGCATGGGAAAATCGACCGCCTTGTCGTGGGTGGAGGCGGGGCGCACAATCCGGTGGTTCTAGAGGGAATTGCCCGCAGATTGCCCCAGACAGAGGTGATGACCCAAGAGGACCTTGGCTTCTCAAGCGATGCGAAAGAGGCCGTTGCCTTCGCAATCCTTGGAAACCAGACTCTTCATGGCAGGCCGTCTAACGTACCCACGGCGACGGGTGCGGCGGGCCCCGCCGTCTTGGGCAACATCACTCTGCCCCCGCAGGGGTGGACCCATTCCGTGTGCGCATGCGTTAAGGAGGCTTAGATGAGCAAAGGTCGTGCTAAGAACAGGAAACGGAATACCAGCGAGCCCGCCCACGTGAAGATGCACGGCGTCATTACCGAGGACCGCGTCCAGGAGCAGGTCGAGAGAACCGGAACGTACCCCTTCACGTTTGCGAGCTCTGCAATCATTGCGGCAGCCGCTCTCCTGGGCTACCTAGTCCTCCCGGCCGCGTTGCTCGAGCTGGGCATTGAGGCGAGAGCGTCGATGCTGGTGCTTGGGCCGCTTCTCATATCGGCGGCGCTCGCCCTCACCCGTTATTTCCTCGACTCAAAGAGGGGCCCTATACGGGGATTCTGGGTGACTCTCGTCACTACCCTGGTGGCGCTTCTCGTGATTACGTACCTTATGGCGTTTCTCGGCATTGCGTTGTAGGCTCCGTCTGCGACACGGGGTGGGCGGGTCTCTCTCGTCCGCCCTACGTTAGAAGCATCTTGCTTTTCAGATGTTGGCCGCCTTTGACCCAGTCTGTGTAACAACGAACAGATACAGTGATATGTGACCAATAGGCCGGAGACATCTCATGGGCTATGGGGAACAAGAGCGCTGGTGTCGGCGCGAGGACAAGAACATCTACGGCAAGCTGTTTCTGCCGGATGGCTGGGATGGCGGCCACCCGCGAGCAACGGCGATCTTCTCGCATGGGCTGAGCACGAACCATGGAGACATGGAGCCCTACGCACGCACTGCGGCTGAGCGTGGCATGGCCTCCTACGTCTTTGACTTTTGTGGCGGTGGCAATTACAGCAGGAGCGACTGGTAGGACAACATGTCGCTTTTCATCGAGCAGCACGACCTCGAGTCCGTTGCCTGGGAGCTCTCCCGCGAACCGTTCGTAGATGAGAAGAACGTGTTTCTCTGCGGTTCGAGCCTTGGGGCGACGGTGACGCTCATGGCCGCCCGTGCGAATGCGGAACTGGTTTGTGGCTGCGTCCTTCTCTACCCGGCGTTTAACCTACACGATGCAGTGCGCCAGACGTGTCCAAACCGCGACTATCTTCCTGATCTCTTTCCCATCATGAGTATGGACGTGAGAGGGGTTTCCTGAGGTCTTGCTACGACTACGACTTCTACGAGCACATCCCGGCTTTTTCACGAGACGTCCTGCTCTTTCACGGTGATGCAGACAATGCCGTGCCCCTGTCCTACTCGCAGCGTGCGGCGAGTCTTTTCCCACCTGCGAGCTGCGCGTTATCCCCGGCGGCCGTCATGGCTTCACGGACGAGCAGTACTGGCAGGCTGTTGACCAGGCTACCGACTGGCTGCGGGCGCACATAGTGCGGTAGCAGGGCCGATTTCCCTTAATATCTCTCTGCTTTGGCAACGCCGCCGATAAAACGTTTTCTCCTGCCGCCTACGGAGGGTGCGCGTTACCCATTGTGGCCATGGGTAGGTGACTTTGTGCATTGGTGGTCAATGTACAACTGTTTGGAGGAACTCATGTTTGAAATCAAGGGCAAGACGGCGGTTGTCACTGGTGGCACCTCGGGCATTGGCCTGGCCACCGCGAAGGCGTTCCTGGAGAAGGGCGCCAAGGTCGTAATCGCCGGCCGCAATGAGGAGCGTGGCGCCAAGGCACTTGAGGAGCTCAAGGCTGTATCTCCCGATGTTGTCTTCCACAAGACCGACACCAGCGATCCTGCGCAGGTCAAGGGCCTTATCGACTTCGCGGTGAAGACATACGGCTCGGTCGACATCATGTACAACAATGCCGGCATCGCCAACTTCCTCCCCGTTGACCAGATGAGTGACGAGGACTTCAACAAGCTCATCTCCATTAACCTCACTGGCGTGTTCTACGGCATTAAGTACGCAGCGCTGCAGATGGAGAAGCAGGGTCACGGCGGCGCCATCGTGAGCACCTCCTCCATCGAGGGCACCATCGGCGACCCCAACCTGCCGTCCTACAACGCCGCAAAGGGCGGCGTGAACCTGCTCACCCAGTCCGCAGCCCTGGCGCTTGCCAAGTACAACATCCGCGTGAACACCGTGAACCCCGGCTATATCTACACCGGCATGATCAATGAGAAGACGATGGGCGCCGATGGCATGAAGCGCCTCGAGTCCCTGCATCCGCTGGGACGTCTTGGCAAGGCTGAGGAGATTGCGCACGGCGTGGTGTTCCTCGTCGAGAACGAGTTCACCACCGGTACGCACCTCTACATCGATGGTGGCTACACTGCGCAGTAGCGTGGGTGCGCCTGCGCAGCCCCTTCGGCCCTCCGGTACCCGCGTGGTGCTGGAGGGCCGCGTCATGAGACAAAGGGACTGTCCCTTTGTCTCACCATCTCCCCACGTTGACCTGCTAAAGTAGTTCGGCTTATGCATGGGCGTGCGCGATTGGGAGGCGAGCATGGCGACAACAGGCGAGGGAAGAGGCCTCTTCCTCACGCTCGAGGGTATTGACGGCTGCGGCAAGACCACGCAGGCAGCCCGTCTTGCGGACGCCCTCGAGGCCGCCGGCTGTGACGTTGTGCGCCTGCGCGAGCCCGGCGGCACGGACATTTCCGAGAAGATCCGCGGCCTGCTGCTTGACCCCTCCAATGCCGAGATGTGCCCCGAGTGCGAGCTCTTGCTCTACGAGGCCAGCCGCGCGCAGCTGGTGCGGCAGGTTATCTCGCCCGCGCTCGAGCGCGGGGCAGTCGTGGTCTGCGACCGCTTCTTCGACTCGACCCTGGCCTACCAGGAGGCCGCGCGAGGCCTCTCGTCCCAGGTGGTGAGAACGGCGAACGGGCTTGGGAGCTGCGGTGTCACACCCCACCGCACGGTTGTCCTGGACCTTGAGCCTGCGCAGGCGCTCTCGCGCGCCACGGCGGGCGGGGCGGATCGCCTCGAGGCGGAGGGCCTTGCCTTCCAGCAGCGCGTTCGCGACGGCTACCTGCGCCTTGTTGGCGAGGAACCCGAGCGCGTGCACCTGGTGGACGCATCGGGCACGCCGGACGAGGTCTACTTCGCGCTTCTCGGCACCCTTGCGGACGTCCTTCCCGCATCGCTTGCAACGGAGGCGGAGCCCCATGGCCGCGGCTAGGGAAGGCGCTGCGCCGGCGCGCCCCGCAGCCGTGTTTGACTCGCTTGGTGACCAGCCGCGTGTTCGCGACCTTCTCGCCTCTGCCGTGCGCGAGGGGCGTCTCTCGCACGCCTACCTCTTTGTGGGCGCGCCTGGCTCCGGCATGGAAGAAGCGGCGCTTGCGCTGGCGCAGTGCGTGGTCTGCCCCAACGACGGCTGCGGCACCTGTGACGACTGCCGCCGCGTGGCGCACCGCACCCATCCGGACGTGCAGTGGCTCACCCCGGGAAGCGTCACCGGCTACCTTGTTGACCAGGTGCGCGACCTTATCGAGGGCGTGAACCGTGCACCCAGCCGCGCTCGCGCGAAGGCATACGTGCTCGAGAACGCCGGTCTTCTCCGCGGTACCTCGGCAAACGCGCTGCTCAAGACCATAGAGGAGCCGCCGGAGGGCGTGATGTTCGTCCTTCTCGCCCGCTCGGTGGCCTCGGTGCTCCCCACCATTGTCTCGCGCTGTCAGGTGGTGCCGTTTCGCACCATTGCGCCGAGCGTGGCCTTGGACGAGGTCATGCACCGCTCCGGTGCCAGTGAGGCCGAGGCCCGCGTGGCGCTCTCGGTTGCCGGCACGCCCTCTCGTGCCTGCGACTTCCTTGCGTCGCCCTCGCGCCGAGAAGTGCGGCGCCTGGTCGTGCGCATTCTGGACGAGCTTGGTCGCGACGACTCGTGGGACGTGCTCTGCTCGGCACGCGATCTTCTGGCGGCCGTGCGCGTGCCCCTGAAGGACGTGCAGGTTGCCCAGGACGAGACCGCTAAGGAGAGCGCGGATTTTCTCACCGCCTCTGCCCTCAAGCAGGTGGCTGACGCCAACAAGCGCGAGCTTACGGCCCGTGAGCGTTCGGGTATCATAGAGGCTCTGGCTGCTGCGGACTCGCTTCTGCGCGACGTGCTGGTGCGCTGTGAGGGCGTGCCGCAGAAGATCGTGAACGAGGACGCGGCTGCCGTGGTCGATCGCCTTGCCGCGTCGACGGGAACGCCTGGCGCCTTGACCGCGCTCGACGCCGTCTCTTCTGCAGGCGACGACCTAGCGCACAACGTATCACCCCAGCTGGCCCTTGAGGTCATGCTTCTTCGTATCAAGGAGGCACTTGCATGCCCACCGTCATTCCGGTGAAGTTTAAATATGCCGCCCGCGACCTGTGGTTTGACGTCGCGGGCATCGAGGCCCTCGAGGGCGACCACGTGATCTGCGCTACCGAGCGCGGCCACGAGATTGGCCTTGCCACCGCCGACCCGCGCGAGATGAGCTCCGAGGACCTTGACCGCGTGACCAACCACGCGCAGCTCAGGCCCGTGCTTCGTGTTGCAAGCGACGAGGATCTGGACCATGCCGAGGAGCTGGCAGAGCTTGGCGAGAAGGCCCTGCCTGTGTTCAGGCGCCTTGTCTCGCAGAGTGGACTCGATATGAAGCCCGTGGGCGTCGAGTACCTCTTCGATGGCGACAAGGTCGTCTGCTACTTCTCGGCCGAGGAGCGCGTGGACTTTCGCCAGCTTGTGCGTGACCTCTCGCGCGAGCTGCACGAGCGCATCGACATGCGTCAGATTGGCGTGCGCGAGGAGGCCGCCGTGGTTGGCGGCTGGGGCCACTGCGGCCAGGAACTGTGCTGCACCCGCTTTGGTCTTGCCTTCGAGCCCGTCTCCATCCGCATGGCTAAGGAGCAGGACCTGCCGCTCAACTCCACCAAGATCTCTGGTGCATGCGGCCGCCTCATGTGCTGCCTGCGCTATGAGTTCGAGGCATACCGCGACTTCAAGGGCCGTGCCCCCAAGCGCAACGCCGTCATCGAGACGCCGCTGGGCAAGGCCAAGATCGTTGAGTACGACACGCCCAAGGAGGAGATCTGCCTGCGCCTTGAGAACGGCAAGCAGGTGCGCGTGCCGCTGGCGGAGATGACCGCCTCAGATGCCGCCGTCAAGAAGTCGAAGGACCTGGGCTGCGCCTGCCGCCCGGACACAGTGACGCGCGACGTCCTCGAGCGCCTGCAGTCGCCCGATGTGCGCATGGCCCTGGCCGAGCTTGACCGCGCCAACGGCGTGACGCCGCCCGAGGGCTTTGATGACGCAGACCTCTTCGTGCAGCCCAAGCGTCGCCGCAGGCGTTCGGGTGACGGTGGAGATGCGGCAGGCGGCGCCGAGAAGCGCCCGGCTGCCGGTGCGCCATCGCCGTATGCCGCTGGCGCGGAGGGCGAGCAGCAGCCCGCAAGGCGTCGCCACCGCAAGGGCCGCACGGCGCGCGTTGAGCTTGCCGCCGAGGAGTTCGAGGTCACGGTGACGAGCGGCGTCGAGCCCGACGCGGACGCTCCCAAGCCCATGCGCCGTCGCAGGCACCACCGCGTTGCCGGTGGTACAAACGCTCCGGCCGGCGCTGAGGGCGGGGAGAGCCAGGGACGTGGCTCGGGTGCCGAGAAGGGCGCCGGTGCCGGGCAGGCACAGGGCGGACAGCAGCGTCGTCGCACACGTCACCCGGGGGACCGCGGTGGTGCTGCGGCGCAGGGCAGTCGTCCTGCTCCCAAGCACATGGCGCCTGCCGAGGGCGCTGCCGGACAGTCTGCAGCCGGGCAGGCCGCTGGTGGTGACGGAGCCGCCCCCAAGAGGCGTCGTCGTCATCGTGGCGGCCGCGGACGTCGCGGCGGCGAGGGTGGAGCCAACGGAGGATCAGCGGGCGGCAGCACGCCTGCGCCGGCGGGGGAGTAGACCTTTGGAGCCGCGGCCTAGGCCGGAGTCGTGGCGGTGGGCTTCTCGGCCTGCCGCCGGGGTTGCGACTGCCTTGCGCTTCTCGGCCCCTCCTTCTGGCGTTGTCGGGCAGTTTTTGGACACATAACAATGTATTTATCGGCCAAAATGTCTGAAAACTGTCCGGATTCACCCTGCAGAGGGTTCCTTCGCTTTGGACGTTCAACAACAGGGGGCTTCGCGTGTACACGCTTTCGACTGAGTACTGGTTTGACTCGGCGCACTTCCTCACCGACTACAACGGCAAGTGCGAGAACCTCCATGGTCACCAGTGGCGCGTGGCTGCCTATGTGCGGGCGGACAAGCTTGCCACCTCTGGCACCGAGAAGGACATGGTGGTGGACTTTGCCACGCTCAAGCGCATCGTGCGCGAGGAGTGCGATGCGCTTGACCACACCTTCCTTGTGGAGGAGGGTTCGCTTGCGCCCTCGACGCTCGAGGCGCTTAAGTCTGAGGGCTTCAGCCTGACCATGCTGCCCTTCCGCACTACGTCGGAGAACCTGGCGCACTACCTCTTCGACCGGCTCTCGGCGCGCGGCCTTCCCGTCTGCCGGGTCGATTGCAACGAGACGCCCAACAACCGGGCGTCGTACGAGCCGGACGTGGAGTAGGACGCCGCGGCTGGTGCGCCGGCGGCCTTCTCGGCAATAGCTGCCACACATTTGCGCCCGAAGTTGTATTCGCTCGCAGGTTGCTACAGATTCGCACGCCGAATGTGTATCGCGCCGCCACGCGTTCGCCCCGTCACACGTTCGCGCTCGAATGTGTGACAGAAGCGTCACGACAATAACGCTGGACAGTGCTCCTGGCGACACAACCTGCGCTACACTCTGAATTAGCGCTGAACTTTGATGGGAGCGAGGTGGCGCATGGCAGAGAACGCCCTTCACGGGGTCAACCTTACTGGCTGGCTTACGCTTGAGCCTTGGGTCACGCCGGAGCTCTTCTCGGGCTCAGGTGCCCTTGACGAGCCCTCGCTCATCACGTCGCTGGGAGCCAAGGGCTACCGCGAGGTGGTCCGTCGCCATCGTGCCCGCTTCCTCACTAAGGATGACTTCTCCCGCATTGCATCACGCGGTTTCAACGCCGTGCGGCTGCCCGTGCCCTGGTACGTCTTTGGCGAGTCAGGTCCCAATCCCGGCCCCTACCTGGGCTGCATTGACGAGGTAGACCAGGCGCTCGAGTGGGCCGAGGAAATCGACCTCAAGGTTGTCTTTGCGCTTGCCGTAAACCCTGGTGTACCCGGCGACGAGGAGACCTGGAACAACTTCACCGACGACCGCGGCATCCGCGAGAACGCACTCTGGGTCCTCTCGCAGCTAAGCTCCAGGTACGCCTCGCGCATGGGATTCTATGGCATCGAGGTGGCGGACGATGCCCGCATCCAAACGCGCCGCGGGCTAGGCGTCACCGATGGCATGCCCGGCCACCTGCTGAGAAACTACTACCGTGCCGCCTACGACCGCGTGCGCGAGGCAGCCGGCCCAGACCCCGTGGTGATCATCCCCGACGCCGGCATGCCTACCGACTGGCGGCGTTTTATGGCGCAGCGCCAGTACCAGAACGTCTGGCTTGACTGCCACCTGGACAAGCCCTCGGCAATCATGGCCGACATGGGCTACGCGCCCGGGGCAAGCACGCTGGGCGTGCGCCACATCATGGCGGCCATCCATCGCCACATTCGCGAGGACCAGCGAAGCGGCCTTCCTGTGATGGTGGGCAAGTGGTCCTCGGCGCTTCCCATTGCCGACGCTGCCATGACGCCCGAGGGGCGGGTGGCGCTCGAGCGCATCTACTCGTCTGAGCAGCTCACGGCATACGAGAAGCTCCCCGCGTGGTTCTTCCAGACCTGGAAGACCACGGGCAGGCTCTCCAGCTGGGACGCCCGCGTGGCACTCTCCTCCTTCGAGCGGGGGCTTATCTGCTCATGACAGGCATTCTCTCTGTGGTGGGCACGCCCATCGGCAACCTTGAGGACGCCTCTCCACGCGTCAGGCGCACGTTGGGCGAGGCGAACGTCATCCTTTGCGAGGACACGCGCGTCACGGCTCGGCTCCTCTCGGCCTTTGACCTGCATGTTCCTCTTGTACGCTGCGACGAGAACGTGATTGCGTCGCGTGTGGCTACTACGCTGGAGCGCGTGGAGGCGGGGGAGCGCGTGGCATTTGTCTCCGATGCGGGCATGCCGGGCGTGAGTGACCCCGGCCAGCGCCTGGTGGACGCCACGCTGGACGCGGGGCTTCCCGTGGAGGTCGTACCGGGCCCGTCGGCTGTGACCTGTGCCGTTGTCGCGTCTGGCCTGGCCTGCGAGCACTTCTTCTTTGAGGGCTTCCTGCCGCGCCGACACTCTGCGCAGGTGGTGCGTCTCGGTGAGCTTGCCCAGGTGCCGGGAGCCATTGTGTGCTACGAGTCGCCACGCCGCGTGGCCGCCACGCTCGCGAGCGTGGCCGAGGTCATGCCGGGCCGTCGCGTGGCCCTGGTGCGCGAGCTCACCAAGCTGCACGAGGAGGTTGTGCGCGATGAGGCTATGGCGCTTGCCGCCCAGATTGCCGCGCGCGACGAGGTCCGTGGGGAGTGCGTGATTGTCATCGCCCCGCCCACGGCCGACGAGCTCGAGGAGCGCCGTCGCGCTGCGACGGGTGCAGGCGCCGCCACGCTTGAGGACGCCATCCGCGACGGCCTTGCCGCGGGTGAGCCCAAGAGCGCGCTGGCAAAGCGGCTGGCAAAGGCCTTCTCGGTGCCCCGTGCGCAGGTCTACGACCTGGTGGTTGCTGCTGCCGAGAAGGGCGCCCCCGGCGCGTGACGCCTCTGCGCAAGCCCACGTGCCCCACTGCGTCGCCGCACCTCCGCCAACGCGCTGGAGTATCATAGCCGCTGCATGCAATCCCGCAGGGCAACGTCCGTCATTAGGAGACCCAACCCATGGCAAAGCCGAGCTTCTTCATTACCACGCCCATCTACTACGTCAATGCCAAGCCGCACCTGGGCACGGCCTACTCGACCGTCCTCTGCGACGTCGAGGCGCGCTACCGCCGCGCGACGGGCTATGACGTCAAGTTCCTCACGGGCATGGACGAGCACGGCGAGAAGGTCGCGGAGGCCGCGGCAGCCCATGGTATGACCCCGCAGGAGTGGTGCGACTCCCAGGCGCCCTTCTTCAAGGACCTCTGGCGCCAGCTCGAGATCTCGAACGACGACTTCATCCGCACCACCGAGCAGCGCCAGCACGACGCCGTGCAGTACCTCTGGGAGCGCATGAAGGAGTCCGGCTACCTCTACAAGGGCTCCTACGACGGCTGGTACTGCGTGCCCGAGGAAACCTACTTCACCGAGACCCAGGTCACGAAGTCCGATGAAGAGCACCACACCGAAGGTCAGCACCTCTGTCCCGACTGCGGCCGCCCGCTCGAGCGCGTGCAGGAGGAGTCCTACTTCTTCAAGCTCTCCGCGTTCCAGGACCGCCTGCTCAAGCTCTATGACGAGCACCCGGACTTTGTCCAGCCCGACTTCCGCATGAACGAGGTCCGCAGCTTCGTGGAGGGGGGCCTCCAGGACCTGTCCGTTTCACGCACGAGCTTTGACTGGGGCATCCCCGTGCCGTTTGACGAGAAGCACGTGACCTACGTGTGGTTCGACGCCCTTCTCAACTACATGACCGCCGTGGGCTACGGCGTGGACACGCCCGAGGCCAAGGCCGAGCTGGCGTATCGCTGGCCCGCGCAGTACCACGTGGTGGGCAAGGACATCATCCGCTTCCACTGCGTGATTTGGCCGGCCATGCTCATGGCCATCGGTGAGGCGCTGCCCGAGCACGTCTTTGCGCACGGCTTCCTCATGGTGCGCAACGAGGAGACCGGCCAGGGCGAGAAGATGTCCAAGAGCCGCGGCAACGCCATTGCGCCACAGGACGTGATTGACCTTCTCGGCGTCGAGGGCTACCGCTACTACTTCATGACCGACGTCGTGCCCGGCGAGGACGGGGCCATCAGCTTCTCTCGCATGGAGCAGGTCTACAACGCCGACCTGGCCAACAGCTGGGGCAACCTGGTGTCTCGCGCACTCAACATGAGCGCGAAGTACTTTGACGGCAAGACGCCCGAGCTTGCCGATGGCTGGGCGGACGAGCAGAACCCCCTGCGTGAGATTGCCCAGGGCATCGAGGGCCGCTACGCCGAGCACATGGACAAGCTTGAGTACGTCCAGGCAAAGGACGTGGTGATGGAGCTCGTCCACGCCGCCAACCACTACGTGGAGGACATGGCGCCGTGGACGGTGGCCAAGGACTTCACGCGCATCGGCGAGCTGGCCCACATCATCGCGAACCTGCTCGAGTCCATCCGCATCTGCGCGCACCTTCTGGCGCCCTTCATGCCCGAGACCTCTGCCGAGGTCCTGCGTCGCATGGGCGCCGGCGACGAGGTGGGCACCACCGACCTCGCGTCCGTGTGCGAGTGGGGCCGGCTCGTCGGCGGCGTCGAGGTGACGAAGGGCGACGCGCTCTTCCCGCGTCTTCAGAAGAAGTAGGCGCCATGCACTCCTGGCTTGCCAACCAGTCTGCAACGCGAGATGTGCTCGACGGGTTTGGGCTTTCTACAAAGCACCGGCTTGGGCAGAACTTCCTGGTGGATGACACCGTGATCGGGAGGATTCTGGACCTGGCGGAGCTTGACCCCTCGGATGTTGTGCTTGAGGTGGGGCCGGGCATTGGCACCCTCACGGTGGCCATGCTGCCGCACGCAGGCGCCGTCTGCGCCGTTGAGGCCGACCGCCAGCTCGAGCCGGTGCTGGCCGAGACCTGCGCGCAGGACTCCGAACGGCTTAACCTGGTGATGGGGGATGCCCTCCGGGTGATTCCGGACGGGCTCCCGCTTGAGCCGGGCAAGTTTGTCTCGAACCTGCCCTACCAGGTGGCGGCGACCCTCATCCTCAAGGTGTTTTCCGAGGTTCCATCGGTGCGGCGTGCCGTGGTGATGGTCCAGGCCGAGGTCGCGGACCGCATCTGTGCTGCCCCTGGGTCCAAGACCTACGGCGCCTACACGGCAAAGCTGGCGCTTCTCGGCCGTGTGACCGGCCGCTTCGAGGTGGGGCCGGGCTCGTTCAACCCGCCGCCGCACGTGAACTCCGCCGTCGTGCGCATCGACCGCGCACCGCTCGAGGGTGTGCCGTCATCTACGCCTGCGGTAATCGATGCCGCGTTCGCGCAGCGCCGCAAGACCATCCGGAACTCCATGGCCTCGAGCGGGTACGAGAAGGCTGTGCTAGACGCGGCGTTTGCCGCGTGCGGCATTGCGCCGAGCGTGCGAGCCGAGACCCTCTCGCCCGGGGACTTCGTGCGGCTGGCGGCTGCGCTGGAGGGCGCGGCTGCGGGGGAGGGCGGTGCGGGTGCCTAGCGCGCTTCTCGGCCTTGATGCCCTCACGCTTGAGGACGGCCACCTCTTCCACGACCGCAAGGGCCGACCGCGGGAGCTGCCGCCGGCGAGCGCGCCTTTGGCCGACACCCACGGCCACCTCACGAGCTTCACGCGGCACGACCCTTCTGTTGCCATCTGCCGGGCAGCGCTGGCGGGCGTGCGTCTGCTGGTGGTGCCGGTCGACCCCGTGGATGAGGTGCCGCGCCTTTTTCCCTCGGCGGCAGCGTACCTCTCGTGGATAGACGAGCAGGTGGAACGTGCCGCGGAGCGCCTGGAGGAGTGCGCTCGACACGGGCTGGTGCCTCCGGAGTACGCGGGGTATCCGGACCTTCCGCCGCTGGTGGAGCGCGTTCGCATTGTGGCTGGGACGCATCCGTACGGCGCGGCGCGGCTGGACAAGGCCGCGCTTGCCTGCCTGGAAGAGCTTCTCGCCAGCCCGCGTTGTGTGGGCGTGGGCGAGATTGGCCTGGACTTTGGACCGTACAACGAGCTGCCGGCAGACGTGCAGGAGACCGCGTTCAGGCGCCAGTTTGCCGTTGCCCGCGAGCACGGGCTACCCGTTGAACTGCACATTCGTGACAGCCAGGATCCCGATGACCACTCCGCCCACGAGCTCGCGGCGCGGGTGCTGGCCGAGGAGGGCATGCCTTCTGCTGGCTGTGACCTGCACTGCTTCACGGACGGTCCCGAGGTCATGGCCCCCTTCGTGGAGCTGGGCTGCCACATTGCCTTTGGCGGGGCGTCCACGTTCAAGCGCTCCGACGACATCCGCGAGGCGGCCGCGACCTGTCCCGAGGGGCTTCTCCTCTCCGAGACGGACTGCCCCTACATGGCGCCCGTGCCGCTGCGAGGCGAGGAGTGCGAGCCTGCCATGGTGGCCTTCTCGGCTGCCTGCGTGGCTGCGGTCCGCGAGGACGTCGGCGTTGCCATGCGGGATCAGACGTACGCTGCGCTTTGGGAGAACGCCTGTCAGCTGCTTGGGTAGACCCCGCTCGGTCAGCGTTGTCTCCTCTCGGCCGCCTTTGCCGCTGCGCTCTGTCCCCGCCGCCCTCGCCCCTCTTGGAAAACCTGCGGGTTAATAGCACCTTTCTGTGCTGAGACAAGCCGTCTGCCTGCGGTTCTTGTCAGCAACACCCTTGAAGAACTGCAATTAAACCGCAGGTTTCTCGGCGACAAAGGACTGCGGGGAGGCTGGCTCTGCGCTCTCACGTTCAATTGCATTCGGCTGCGTTGTGCCGAAATTATCGCGCGATATTTCTAGATTGTCTCAAGCTTAACTGGCCGAATGTATTTCTCGTAAGAAATTTCGTTCAATAATCGGGGAAGTTTTGGGCGAGCCTCTCGACCAGCCCCGGCCGCCGGCCCCGCGACCAGCCTCCTCGACCGTTGGTCCCTCGGCGGTCGCCGGCCCCGCGACCTCTGCTCGTTAATAAGCGGGAGCGCCGCACTTCCGGGGCTTGGACGATCCTGCCCACTAAGGTCTCGCGTGCTACCATCAGTTCAACCGATGCGACCCCCACCCGTGCAAGCGATGGGGGTCGCATGCCAATCGAAGCCAACGGCGCACTGGGCCGCCTCTCCACTGGCGCTTCGCTTCTCGCCTCTGGCGCCGCCGAGCTTCTGTGGCCAACGCGCTGCGTCTCCTGCGAGATGCCCGGTGAGCTCGTCTGCGAGCAGTGCCGAGAAAATCTCCCCTGGATTGCCCAGCGGTGGGCGTGTCCGGACTGCGGAGCTCCGTTTGGCTATCTCACCTGCACGGAGTGCACGCATGAGTGGGAGACGCGCACGACCATCTGCGCACTGAGGTTTGCTGGCACCGCCGCCCGCATGGTCTCGTGCCTGAAGGACGCCCACGAGCTACGGCTGGCTCCCGTCATTGCCGCCGCCATGGCAACGGCGCTGGACGAGGCATCCGCCTGGCCGGCGCGTGATGGCTGCGCGCGCTTTGACCCGCGGGCCATCGATGCCGTGTGCTTTGTGCCTGCTACCTCGGCGGCGTTTGCGCGGCGAGGCTTTGACCACATGGAGCTCGTCTCCCGCGCGCTCTGTCGTGAGGAAGGTCTTTCCCTGGCCGATGTCCTTGTGCGTCCCTACTCTCGTGACCAGCGCACCCTGGGGCGAGAGGAACGTGCGGCCAACCTCGCGGGCACCATCTCAGTGTGTGATGACGTTTCGGGCCTTGACCTGCTGCTGCTTGATGACGTAATCACCACGGGGGCGTCGGTGCGCGAGGCGACGAGGGCGCTTCTTGCACGTGGTGCGGCGTCGGTGACGGCGTGCGCCCTTGCTCGCGTGTGGTGAGGCTGCCTCGGCACAATCTGCCAGTTGCGCTGCTGTTGCTGGCTTTCGCCTGCTACCTGCTATAATTTCCTGCGTTCCACCCAGGTCTGTGGTTGCGGGCGCATGCGTGCGCCCTAGTTCATGGCAGACGAGGCCAAAAGGATCCACGTAAGTCGTGGGGTGCGCCCTGCGGCGAGCACGGCTCGTCCTAGAGGTAAGTCGCACCGCCCGTTAGACAAGAGGCATACGGCCTCGCGGGCGAGAGGGCTGCGAGTGAGGGGCCGTGTAGCCCCAAAGCGGAGGCCCCAGTGCGCGAGTGTGGGGTCGAATACCAGGTCAGCTGGGTGGAACGCTGCTCTTTACTAGTCCGACTTGAGCTTCTCGCCAGATGCTTCCCTTCTCGCGGCTTGCATTTTTCGATCGTTTAGCGGTGGCTAACCAATCGGAATCTGCAGATTCGCTAGCAGCTTGCATATTTCGATTGTTTACCCTCCTCTAACCAATCGAAATTTGCATTGTCGCCGAGAGTGGCTCCTATGCTCTGCTGCGCCCGCCCTGACCTGCCGCGTCCACGCCGCTCTTTGCGTCCACTGCCCATATTCACTCGTCCGCCGCCTTTGCGCGTAACGCGCGGCCGCTTTGGGTACCAAACAAGTACGGCCAGACTCGCGTCGGTGCTTGCGCGGGGATGGCAGGGCAATCGATTGGAGGCACGCATGGTTGACATCAAGATCTCGGGTCGCAAGGTCACCGTTTCCGACGCGCTGCGTGACCGCGTCAACGAGAAAATAGGGGACGCCCTCAAGGTATTCGACATCTCTCCCATGAGCTGCGACGTCGTGCTTCGCGTTGACAAGAATCCTTCGAACCCGGATCGCAAGACCTGCGAGGTTACAGTCTTCGTGCGCAAGAACGTGGTGCGCGTTGTCGCCAGCGCCGACGACATGTACGCCGCCATCGACGAGGCGTCCGACAAGGTCACTCGCCAGCTGCGCAAGTACAAGACCCGCGTCATCGACCGCCGCCAGCGTGCTCAGGTGCCGCCGGCGCCCGTCCCCAGCGCAGACGAGCTTGCCAACCTCATCACGCCGGCGCCGGAGGAGGAAGACGACCAGCTCGTGCGCGAGAAGTACGTTGAGCTCACGCCCATGAGCGAAGAGGAGGCCCTCGTCCAGACTGACCTTCTCGGCCATGATTTCTATGTGTTCACAAACGCCACCACCGGCCTCGTCAACGTCATTTACCATAGGAAAAATGGCGGCTACGGCATCATCAAGCCCAAGGTCGAGGAAAACCCGGACGCGTAAGCGGGAAAGACTGAGCGAATGGCAGAAGAGATAGACCAGAAGACCATAAGCGCCCAGGAGGAAGCTCCCCAATTGTCACAGGCACCGGCCGACGTCGCAGGCGTCGGCCGGCGCTACCATCAGAGGCGCAACGTTACGATCATCGTCGACTCAACCTCCGACTACGCCCCCGGCGTGGCAGAGCAGCTTGGCGTTGAGGTCATCCCCTTCACCTACGTGGACTCCAACGGCGTGGAGCACGTGGATGACATGTGGAAGACCCAGGACCCGCACGAGTTCTACGAGAACATGCGCAAGCACCCCGAGGCCCACTACACCACCAGCGCGGTGACACCCGGCCGCTACCTCGAGGTCTTCGAGAAGGCTGCCGAGGAGGGCCTGCCCATCATCTACATGGGGCTCTCCGAGGGCCTCTCGTCCTCCATCAACGCGGCGCGCCAGGCGGCGGACATGCTCCGCGAGAAGCGCCCCGGGACCGAGATCTACGTCCTGGACAACCGCTGCGACTCCGCGGCCGGCGAGCTTCTCGCCATCGAGGTCGTGCGCCAGGCGTCAAATGGCCTCACGGCGCGCGAGCTCTACGACTGGGTCTCGGACGCGCGCTTCTTCATCCACGGCTACTTCACGCTCGACAGCTTTGACGCGCTTGCCGCGGGTGGCCGCATCCCGCCGGCCGCAGCAAACGTGGGCGGCAAGCTCGACATCAAGCCCGAGCTCTCCTACGACCTCAACGGTGCCCTCACGCTGCGAGGCATGTGCCGCGGCCGCAAGAAGGCGCTGCGGGCCATCATCCAGGACTTCCGCGACAACTACGCGCATGACCCCTCGCTCCCGCTTGCCATCGTCTCGACCGACGCCGAGAAGGACGCGGACTGGCTCGAGCACGAGATCCGCAAGGAGAGGGGCTGCGAGGACGTCACCGTCATCCGCTCCTCGGTCTCGCCCATCCTGGGAACCCACGTAGGACCGGGCATGGTAGCCCTCGTCTTCTGGGGCACAGACCGCCGCGAGAAGCTCTCGCTCACCGACCGCATCGCCAAGCGCGTGCGGGGGCGCGCGAGCAGCGGCGGCGATGCCCAAGACGCGCCCGGGACCCCGGGTGCGCAATCCTAGCCTCGGTACGCAACCGGGCCGTCCTGCGGGCACGCATGCCCCGGGGCGGCCTCCCTCACATGAAAGGACCAAGCATATGCCCACAACCCACAGGACAAAGGTTGCCTTCATCGGCACCGGCATCATGGGTGCCCCTATCGCCGGCCACATCCTGGATGCCGGCTACGACCTCACGGTGAACAATCGCACCAAGTCGAAGGCCGAGGGGCTTCTCGCCAAGGGCGCGCACTGGGCCGACACCCCCGCCCAGGCAGCCGCAAACGCGGACGTCGTCTTCACCATGCTCGGCTACCCCGCGGACGTCGAGGACGTCTACCTCTCGACGGACGGGCTGGTGCGCGCCGCGAAGAAGGGTGCCTACCTGGTTGACCTCACGACCTCCTCGGCACAGCTCGCCAAGGACATCCACGACGCTTGCGAGGTCGAGGACAAGCATGCCTTCGACTGCCCCGTGACCGGTGGCGACACCGGTGCCAAGGCGGGCACGCTCACCCTCATCGTGGGCGCTAAGGAGAGCTACGCCGCACCCGTGCTGCCCATCCTTCAGACCTTCTCGGACAAGATCTACTACATGGGCGGCGCCGGCAAGGGTCAGACGGCCAAGCTCTGCAACCAGGTCTCGCTTGCCGCGTGTATGGTGGGCTACGCGGATGCCATGGCCCTCGCCGAGCAGGGCGGCCTCGACGTTGCTCAGACGCTCGACATGGTGAGCCACGGCATGGGCGGCTCGGTAGCCATGGAGCGCCTGGCTCCCAAGTCACTCGAGGGCGACTTCAAGCCGGGCTTCCTTGTGGAGCACCTGCGCAAGGACCTGGGGCTGGCGCTCGCGCAGGCCGAGGACACAGAAATCACCCTGCCCGGCGCCGAGACTGCCTACACCCTCTACGACATGCTGTACCAGATTGGCGGCGTGCGCCTGGGCACCCAGGCAATAAGCCTCCTCTATCAGGACGAGGCCACCTGCACGGCGGCCGGCCTCGACTGGTCCAAGCTCGACGTGGAAGACCTCGCCGGCGAGGACGAGAAGGAGTGGCACTGCTGCGGTCGCCGCGGCGGCGACGGCTGCTGCGGCGGCCACGGCCACGGCCACGGAGGCGACGGCTGCTGCGGCGGCCACGGCCACGGCCACGAGGACGGCCACTGCTGCCACCACCACGGGGACGGGGAGTAGCCCCGCATGGACGAGAACAGCCTTGGCACAGGCAGCTTCGCTGTTGCCATCTTCGTGATCATGCTCTTTGCCTTTGGCCTTGTCATTGGCGAGCACGTGGGCGAGGAGATGGGCAAGAAGTGCGTCGAGAAGCGCGACTTCCACATCGCCAACCTCAAGATCATCTTGGTGGGCGTCGCAGTCTCTGCCGTGGTGTGGGCTGTCCAGCTGCTCACGCTCGCTGGCCTGGTCCTTGGGCTCATGGCTGGCGCACTTGCCGGGGCAAAGATCGGCTTTGGCGAGTCCGTCGGTCCCTGGAAGTTCGCCGACAAGTACTTCAACGTGAACAAGGACCAGACCAATCGCACCGAGGCCGAGAAGGCCCGCAGACGTGCCGTTCGCAAGGCGCGCAAGCAGGGCGAACCCGAGCCAGAACTCATGAGCGTCCAGATGGACGGGCCAAGCTCGGCGAGCGGCACCAACGCCAAGAAGGGAACCAGACACTAGATGGCAGCAACCGATATGCCGCAGAGCTCCATTGCGGTGTTCATAGACTACGAGAACCTTGCGCTGGGAACCGGAAAGCGCAAGCGGAACGGCCACCAGGAGCCGGGCCCTGCGCCCGACGTCAAGCTCATCCTGGAGCGCCTGGTCGACAAGGGTCGCATCACGGCAAAGCGCGCCTACTGCGACTGGCAGCGCTTCGACACGGCCGTCACGCCCTTGCACGAGCTGGGCATCGAGCTCATCGAGATCCCGGACCGCGCCTACACCGGCAAGAACTCCGCAGACATCCGCTTGGCCGTTGACGCCGTTGAGATGTGCCTCACCAAGGATCACATCGACACCTTTGCGATTCTCTCCGGCGACTCGGACTTCTCGCCGCTCGTCTCCAAGCTCAAGGAGTTTGGCAAGACGGTCATCGGCGTAGGGATGAAGGAGTCCACCAGCTCGCTTCTGGCCGAGGTCTGCGACGAGTTCATCTTCTACGAGGACCTCACTCGCTCGGCGGGCATCCCGGACTTCTCGCAGAAGGTCCCCAAGGAGAAGCAGCCCTGCTACCAGCTGCTCTTCGAGACCATCGACGCCCTGCAGCGCGAGAGCGACTCGTTCATCCTGGCGAGTCGCCTGAAGGACACCATGCGCCGCAAGCGCCCGCAGTTCTCGGAGGGCTCGTTTGGGTACCGTTCCTTCACGGCGCTCATCCGCGAGGCCGCGAAGCTCGGTTTTATCGACATCCACCAGGACCCCAAGAGCGGAACCGTCGTGGTCGACGGCTTCCATGAGTAGCGAGGGGCTAAGAGAGGAGACTTGGCAATGGCAGAGGAGAACAACAAGACGATGAGCGCGGCGGGCGTCGCCGCCCTGGTCGACGGCCTCTCGGCGTCGAGCCGCAGGCATCGCCAGGAGGTGTCGCAGGATATCGCGGCCGTGGCGGCAAAGGATCCGTCGCTGCTCGCCGGCCACATCGACGCTCTGGTCGACGCGCTTGACCGCCCGGAGGCGCAGACGCGCTGGGAGGTGCTCGACGCCCTCTCCACCATGACGGACGCGTACGCCGACCAGGTGAGCGCCGCCTTCGACGGCGCTGAGGCGTCGCTCTTCGACGACGCCTCCGCGACGGTGCGCCTGGCGGCGTTTCTCTTCCTCTGCCGCCTGGGTGCCACCTCGGCCGAGAGCTCAGACGAGGTCTGGCCGCTTCTTGACGAGGCCATCCAGTGCTACCACGGCGACGCCGAGTACCGCGACATGCTCGAGGGGCTTCTTGCCTTTGCCGGCGGTGACATCTCCAAGAAGACGGCAAAGGAGCTGGTCTCGCGCGTGAAGTTTGATGCAGAGAGCGGCAACGGCTACATCAAGCAGTTCTCGGGCGACATCCTTGCAGTTGCGAAGGGCAAGGTAAAGTAGGTCTTCTCGCACGGGGTGTCCCTTGATGGAGCCGCTGCGCATGCATGCTGCCTGCTTTAAGGTTGGCTGTGTGCATGTGCGGACACGGGGGAGTGTTGGCGGGTAAGCCGGCTAGCTGGCCTTGCTGCGTTAGAATGCCAAGCGTATGTATCCGCCGAGTACCAAAAGCAGACTCATGACGCGGGCTTCCCGCGCCGATTCGAGAGGTGAGCACATGGCAGACAGTACCATCGAGAAGAACAGCGCAAAGGGAGGTACCGCCAAGACCTCGGGCGCGCCTAAGGCTCCCAAGGGTTCGAAGCGTTCGCTGGGCACTCCCATTTGGATTGCCATCTGCGTCGTGGCACTTGTCGTGGGCGTCCTTTGTGGCCACTTCCTGCTCTCCAGCGGCTCGGGCAAGGCAACCGGCAGCACGACCATCAGCGAGTCTGACCTTGACTCCACTATTGCCAACTACACCTATAACGGTTCCAGCCACGCCATCACCGCGCGCGAGGTCATTGAGCAGAATGGCTCCATTGAGAACCAGGCCAACGATGACGGCTCGTACAACGTGCCCTCCGCAGATGACGTTCTTAGCTACGCGCGTAACGCCGTGGTGCTTGAGGAGGCCAACGCGCAGGGCATCTCCGTTACCGATGACGACGTGAGCGCCTATGCGCAGAGCACCCTTGGCACCGATGACTACGCAACCATCGGCTCCAACTACGGTCTGGACGAGGATGCCACCAAGTCGCTCCTCCACGACGCTGCGGTCATCAAGAAGCTCCGTGACTCCGTAGTCACCACCACGGTGCCCGACCAGCCCACCGCCCCCACAGCGCCCTCTGACGGCAACGAGGACACCACCTCGGCGGACTACGCGCAGTACATCATCGGCCTTGCCGGCGACGAGTGGGACTCCGCCAACAACACGTGGGCGAGCACGGACGGCACGTACTACTCGGCTCTCTCGACCTACTCCATCTCCAACGACTCTGCAAGCTATGCTGCCGCCGAGCAGGCCTACTACGTGGCGTACTCCAACTACTCCGCTGCGGCCTCCCAGGCGTCGAGCGAGTGGACGACCTACGTCAACACGCTGCTCTCCAAGACTTCCATCCAGATTGGCTCTCTGGCGGTCTAGGGGTCGCGTTACGGGTTACCTGACGGGGACGGGGCATTGCGCCCCGTCCCCTTTTTGGGGACAATTTTTATGAGCTGAGAGGTACGTGACGCGGCCGACGTGGGGCTGCGCTGCCAAACGGCAGCCGCGAGAGGGGAGTGCCAATGCGTGCGATTGTGAGCGCCTGCCTTCTGGGGAGGCCTGTGCGCTATGACGGCGGGGCAAAGCCGTGCCGGGCGGTTCTCGACCTAGCCCAGAAGCTCGAGATGACGCCCGTTTGCCCCGAGACGGCGGCACGCCTGCCCGTGCCGCGTCCGCCTGCCGAGCAGCGCGACGGCCGCGTGTGGCTTCGCGACGGCACCGACGTGACCGAGGCATTTCGGCGCGGGAGCGAGGAGATGCTTGCCGTTGCACGTCGCGCGGGGGCACCGCTCGCCGTCCTCAAGGCAAAAAGCCCGTCATGCGGCGTTCACGTCATCTACGATGGTACATATACCGGAAGTCTTACCGAGGGGGAGGGTGTCTATGCCCGTCTCCTCGAGGAGGAGGGGATCTGCGTGGTTAGCGAGGAGACAGTCGAGTCCTGCAAGCCCTCTGTGGAGCATCCTGTTGCCATTGTGCTGGGGACGGGCCTGGGGCACCTTGCCAAGCTCGTCAAGCCCGTGCGCCGCATCGACTATCACGACATCGAGGGCTTCCCGGAGTCCGCGCGTCCCGTGCGGGGGCACGACTTCGAGGCTACGGTTGGCACCATCGACGACGTTCCCGTGGTGGTCTACCCCGGACGCATCCACCTCTACCAGGGCTACTCTGCCTCTGAGGTCACTTCGCTCGTGCGGCACGCGTTCCGCCTGGGGTGCCGCGACATCATCTTTGCCTGCGCCACCGGCGCGGTCGAGGGCAACGCCAAGGTTGGCCTCGGCATCCTCACCGACCAGATCAACCTTACGGGGAGAAACCCGCTTGCCGAGTGGGACGAGCTGCGCGACGTTGATACGCCGTTTGTGGACATGAGCGAGGCCTTCTCGCCCTACCTGCGCACGATTGCCCAGGGCGTTGCCGACGACGCCGGCATTGGGCTGCAGCAGGGAGTCTACGCCGGCATGCTGGGCCCCTCGTTCGAGACGCCGGCAGAGGTGGCGGCACTTCGCTCGCTGGGGGTCTCCTTTGCGGGCATGTCCACGGTGAACGAGGTCATCATGGCCCGTGCGCTCGACATGAACGTGCTGGGGCTCACGCTGGCAACCAACATGGCGGGTTCGGCCGACACGGACCACGAGTCTGTGCTTGCCTGCGCCGAGCGCTACTCCGAGGACTTCGAGCGGCTGGTGCGCGGCGTGCTTCGGATGCTGTAGGTTGGCGCCGTCGCGTTTCTCGCATTTCTTGGCGCCCGCGCCGTCCCCTCCCGCGTCACACTCCCCGCGCCGTCCTGCGTCGCCGGAGGGCCCCTTTTGGCGGCATTTGCAACACAGACTGCCCTCCGGCGACAAATTGTCTCCGGAGGGCATTGTTTGGCGATAATTGCATCATTTTGCGTCTTTCGGCGACATCGCCGGCTGCTGTCTACAGTGACTCGTCGTGCAGGACGTCGCCGAGGAAGTCCTCGTCAAAGGGGATGGCGTCGGGAAGGTCGAGGGCGGTGTCCGAGGCAAAGACGATGTAGTTCTCGCCGACGTTCTGGTGGTCAATCACCAGGGTGATCGCCACGTTGACGAAGGTTGCCACAAGACCAGCGGCGACGCTTCTTAGAAAGCCGTTGCCTGGATCGTTCTCGTCTGGGACCACGTTGGCGAGAAGGACACCACGTGGAGAAAGTGCCTGGTGTGCAGCTCGAAACGCCTCAACCGTCGCAAGGGTGCGCACGGGAGCGTCGCGGATAAAGGCGTCGAGGACGATCGCGTCGTACGAGGAGTACGTGGCGTTATCGAGCACCTGGCGGCCGTCCGCGCAGATGACGTTGAGCTGGCCACCTGCGCGTCTCTGCAGCTCGCAGGCCTCGTCCAGGTAGAACCAGCGCCGCGCGGCCTCGATGATCGCCGGGTCTATCTCGACCACGTCGGTCACGACGTCGGGGTGCTTCTCGGCAACGTATTTTGGAAACGCAAAGCCACCGCCGCCTATGGCGAGAAGTCGCTGTACGTTGGGCACCAGGTCAAAGACGCGGCAGAAAGCTCTGTGGTAGGCAAACGGCGGGTCCATGCGGTGGGGACCCAGCAAGGTCGCGGACTGCCAGACGCCTCCTGTGCTGAGGATTCGCTGCCAGACGCCATGAACACGCGAGGTGTGAACGAGTGCGAGGCCAGACTGCGTGCGCACCACGTGCGGGAGAAGCTCGGCGGAGGAAGGGAAGTGGCCGTTTGAGTTGTCTTTCATGTCATCCCTCCCGCTGCCTGCTGCCTGCGTAGGCTCACCATCATAGCGGTGAGGGGTGTGCTTGGACGGCGCGGGGCTGGAAGCTGGTCGCTTTAGTGCCGTGCCAGTTGCTTGGGCGCGATTGGGAGGGCAGTAATCGCGCTTGCGAAGGTGGCGTGCACAAAAATCGCGGTTGCCGGTCAAAATTCGTGGTTTCGCTTAGTATCACCCCGCAGGTGCCATTTTTCTACCTGCGGCCCCGTAAAAAGTTAGAGTTTTCGTACTCGGCGATTTGCCGAAAATGGGCCGGCAACCGCGATTTTTGTGCAGGGAGGTGCTCTTCGGCAATCCTGATGGGTGTTATGTGCCGCGTGCGAAACGCTAAGGGGCTCGTGTGCGTCCATCCGGCGAGGGAATCCATGGAGAAATCCGCGCTGACGCTTGCAAAGCAGGGCGCGTCCCCGTATAGTAGTTGGGCGCTCAAGCGCAGGCCAGCATAGCTCAGTTGGTAGAGCACCGCTCTCGTAAAGCGGGGGTCATCAGTTCGAGTCTGATTGCTGGCTCCATTGTTTTCGCAGGTCAGGACACATATTGTCCTGACCTTTTTCGTTGGTAAAAGGACGAATTTCCCCAAAAGGGTAGAATCCAGGGTAGGAATCCGTGCGTTAGCAATATGCGGAATCCCCGTATTCCAGATTTGCCCCCTCATAGACCTTGTCGTGGGCGCCCGTGCGCATGTGTGAGGGCATTGATTTGAGATTCGGTACAAAATCCCCGCTTGCCCTTTGCGGGACTTGGTGCGCAGTCCATGTGGATGAACTGGAGTCCCTTGCGGATGACGGGAAGAACCTGCTCACGGTGGGAGCTGAGCAAAAATTCGCCGCTGGTGAAGAGATTTCATTTGGCCAAGATGAGAGTCTCTTAACGGGCGGTAATCCCCAATCTCCCTCGGAACTCATTTATTGAGCGGGTCCACTCGTTTGCATGTCAGAATTGCACGATTTGGCAGTCTTGCACAGTGCAAATACCGAATAAGGCTGTCAGGGACGCGCCCCTTCTGATCGACCATTTGAACGGCCGTTTTTCAGCCTTAGACGGTTTGCCGAAACAATCTCAAATCAACCATGGCTATTTTAGTTAAACAAAATATGTGGCTAACCGTATGTGACGACTTGGAATTGAGAATGCAATAACACAAACAAAGACAAGGTAAACGATGCTGTCTGCCTTTGTAAACGATGCTCGCGCGTCTCTGAGCACAGTTGTTTGCATGCAGCCCGTGAGAGCACATTTCGTATTTTGGTAATTCTCGCGCATCTCACAAGGCGTGAAAATGAAAACCAGAGATGGCAAAAACTAAGGAGGGGATTGTGGTTCGGGCAAACCTAAACGGTCGCCAACGCAACGAGCTTCATGATCTCTCCAAGGCTGTCGATGGAATTCTCGTTGCTGACATGATGTCCAAGTACAAGATTTCTCGGCGTAGTGTGTATTACGACATTGAGAAGATTCATCAATGGCTCTCGAGTGAAGGACTCGGGCACATCTCTGTTGTAAACCAAGTGATAAGTGCAGACGGTATCTCTTGGAGCCAGCTGGGGCGCTTCTTTGGTGAACACTCGTCTACCCATTTCTCGCTCGAGGAAAGAAGGGCCCTGACAGCGGTTCTGATTGTGTTGTCCATTGACCCAGTTACCATTGCCTCGTTAATGGATTACTTCGGCGTGAGCAGAAACACGACAATTGCCGATATTCGCGAGCTGCGGACAGAGCTCTGTCCGCGAGGCCTTGATCTCGAGAGTTCCCCTACTGGCGGTTACTCTGTCAAGGGCGACGAGATAACGCTGAGAAAGTACATCTGGCTAAAGCTGCAGGAGTTGGCGGCTTCCGGGAGGGCGACGGATGTTAAACGCCACCTACAGGTTACCCTCACAAAGGCGACTAACAACGACATCGATTATTACGAGCTCTGCCGTAGTCTCATCAAGCAGTATGAGTCGGACCTTCAAACACGTTGCTTCCTGGATTCAGCAGGTCTCGAGGGAATGATGATTCAGGTTTCCTGGTTGCGGGGGCTAGCTGGGCATTGGGTTGAGATGGGACGCGAGGAACAGCTGACTCTGATGGGGACGGCGTCCTTCCGCTCTGTCCAAATGAGTGCAGAGAAGCTAAAGAGGGTTGGAATAATACTCCCCTCTGAAGAAGTTCTTTATATCACCTCGTTGCTGCTGGGAATCAAGACTGCAGACTTCATGGCTCACAGCGAAGAAGATCACTATATTTCAAACCTGACCGAGCGCCTAATTGC
The DNA here is from genome assembly GCF_024741235.1 of Tractidigestivibacter montrealensis. GTDB lineage: Bacteria > Actinomycetota > Coriobacteriia > Coriobacteriales > Atopobiaceae > Tractidigestivibacter > Tractidigestivibacter montrealensis. Next base: position 34,125 of record NZ_JANSKA010000004.1, read on the forward strand.
AAACTTTGAGCGAGTCGGCTGCCTTACCTTCGTGAACAAAGGCTACGTCCACGAACAGCTAACTCACCATATTCGTCCTCTCTACTATCGTCAGAAGTATGGCATCTCTGCCCACAACCCCCTCACAAATGACATTCAGAAGATGTATCCGATGACCTATGAATTTACCCGCAGGGCTGCAACGCTCTCGGGGATGGGACAGCTCTCTGACGATGAGCTTGCGTACCTGACAGTGTACCTATCCTCGGATCTTGACAATAAGATGCTTGAGCAGGGCGACACAAGTGCAACCAAGGTCCTGGTGATTGGCGCCTCGAATATGTCCACGGCAACCCTGGTCAAAGAACAGCTAGTGGATGCCGTGGGTATCCAGTTTGACTTTGACTACGAAGAGCCAGAGAAGCTCAAGCGTTGGACTCTCGACAGCTATGCGTTAGTCCTTACGCTCGTCCAGCTCCCTCCCGATATTTCTGGCGAGAACATCGTCAGCATCACTCCATTTCTCTCTGACGATAACCGTCAGCAGATATATGGAGTCCTTAGGAGAAATAGGATCATCTCTCGCTATGCCTCCCTCATTGACGGAATCATCAAAATTGTAAGCAATAGCCTCCCCGAACACGACGCAACGATTCTCGAGTCCGATAAGCTTCATTTCGAACTATTTCGGTTTTTTGATGAGAGAGACCGGGGACTCATGGGGCCTCCGGTGATTCAAAGCCAGGGCTCTTGCATCCTTCCGGACACGATTGCGGTCTCAGAAGGGTCAACTTGGAAGGAAGCGGTTATCGCTGGGGCGCTCGTTCTGCAAAATGGAGCAACCTCCAGCAGACTCGTTGAGCGGATGGAGAACATCATACGGTCGCGTAGGCTTCTCTACTATCGACCCGAGAAGGACGTCGTTGTTGTCAGATGCCCCATGTATGGAGACGAGGGCGCTCATGTTGCTGCCCAGGTGGTTGTTTCTCCGGACGGGGTTAGATTCCCAGACGGAGAAATTGCACGGGTCGTCATCTGCATCGCGACAATTAATAGGTACTCACACTGGGGAACACTCTACGCGCTGTATGAGTGGCTGTCTGTTCCAGATCATGTTGCCGAGCTTGAAGAAAGTAGTCCTGTTGGGCTGAATAGGGGAGGCAAGCGATGAGCGCGAAGAAAAGGCTCGTTTACAATGGGCGTCACGGCCTTCCCGAGGGAACCAGGTGCTTTTGGTGCGGCTCAGGCGATGCCAATCCCGAGTTCATCCTTAATCCCGGCGGATCCCCGTTGCTAGCCTGCTGCAACCAAGTGGAGTACGAGAAGGCAAAGGCATTCATTAATAAGGACAACAAGGTTCGTGCCCCCTACTATCTCGTGCTCTTCGTTCTTCTCGTGGTAAACCTCTTCTTTATCGGTATGGATATCCATACTTGGTGGTCATATGCTCCGCTCCTAGGAATCTGCCTTACGGTACTCGTATGGCCTGCGGTGTTTACTCACTACGAGTTCTACGTTCGTCTGGGGCTCGTTAAGACCAGACGGGTCATTAGGTTTATCGCCTGCGCTGTTGCCCTTCTCTCGATGCTTGCAGCCTTGAGTGTCCTATAGGCCGCGGGCAAACAACCAGAAAACTGGATAGACGTCGCCAGACGTCTCTGGCTACCCCTGTGAGGAGGTGAGCTGAATGAATAAGCTACTCGATGAGAATCTCGTCTTCATTGACGCCGACGTTGCCACTTCGGAGGATGCAATCAACCTCATGGCATCGAGGCTCAGGGAACTCGGCTATGTAAAAGAGGGCTACGCACAGATGGTCCTTGATAGAGAGAAGGTCTTTCCGACCGGTTTACCTGGCAAATCGATGTGCATTGCAATTCCCCACACGGATCCGACGCTTGTTGTAAAACCGGCTATCGGCGTCATCGTCCCTAAGGAACCGGTCGAGTTCAGCATGATGGGGGAGCCTGATACAAAGCTTCAGGTTAGTCTCATCATGCCGCTTGTGATAAAGGACTCCAACAAGCAGATTGACCTCCTGAGGGCAATGATGCACGTAATCCAGGACGACGATCTTCTCCGTGCCGTTAGGACTTCCGATAGTCCGCAGGAAATTGTCTCGCTCCTTCACGAGCTGGACGAAGCATAAGCAATCTTCCTAGAAATCACATTCAGAACAATGGGGTGAACTATGAGACCGGTACGTATTTTGTGCGTCTGTGGTTCGGGCACCGCCACCTCGGCAATGCTCGCGGCAAAGCTCCAGGATGTCCTTGAGGAGCATGGGTACCAGCTTGACTCTGACGAGACCAATCCTCCCGGCGTGCCCATTGCAATGATGACTAACGATTGGGATTTGATTGCCTTTACTAGCCCCATTGAGGATGACCCCGGAATACCCATGCTCAATGCAACAGGTTTCCTTGTTGGCATCAACGAGGACGAGTTCATCGAGCAACTCATGGATGAGGTTGGCAAGCTTGACCTTTCCGAATAGATAGAGACCTCGCTACCACAGAATTAGGAGGCTTTCGATGGATGTGTTTTTCGCTGGTCTAAAATCATTCTTTGACGCATTTGGCAACTATATTACGGTGCCAATCATCATCTACATCATCTGTCGCATTTTCAAGACACCACGCAAGCGCGCATTTCAGTCTGCAGTTCTCGTCGGCGTTGGCCTTAAGGGCATGGCATTCATTACTTCGGGCTTTGGTGGAGTTCTCACCCCGGTTGTCCAGCAGATGGTCAACAACTCTGGTCTCAATAGGCCCGCGCTGGATATCGGTTGGCAGGCGGTCGCAGCAGTCGCCTACTCGACCCAAATCGGCATGGCCTTTATTGGGATTGGCCTTCTCTTCCAGATAGTATTCTGGCTTTGCAAGGCAACAGACATCTTCATGCCGTCGGATCTTTGGAACAACTACTCCATCTCCGTTTGGGGGTCGATGTTCTTCCTTTTGACCCAGAACATCTGGATGGCATTTCTCCTGATGATCTTCATCAACATGGTCACTCTCTTGATTGCTGAGTCCATTCAGAAGCGATGGTCGACGTATTACCACTATCCCAGCTGCGCGATGACAGCCCCTCACCACAACGGTGACGCTCCGATGTATCTTGTCCTCAACATCCTCTTCTCGAAGATGGGTATGGATAAGATCAAGGCGAATCCCCAGGACATTCGTAAGAAGATCGGATTCATGGGCGAGCCCATGTACATCGGTTTGATTGTGGGCCTCATCCTTGGCGTTGTTGGAAACTTTACGCAGCTCAACTCTTTTGCCGGCTGGGGCTCCATCGCCAACGTCGCAGTTACCTGCGCTGCTGTCATGGCTATCTTCCCTCGCATCGCCGGAATGTTTGCTGCCGGCTTTGGAGCACTGACTGAGTACTCCAGGAAGACCATGGCGAAGACGAAGTATGGTAAGGATCGCGAGTTTATCGTGGCGGTCAATGATGCTCTGGGCTATGGCGAGGCGGCTACTCTCACTACTGGCCTGCTGGTCATTCCGTTCGCCCTGCTTGTTGCCTTTGTCCTTCCTGGCAACCTCGTGATCCCCCTGATGGTCCTGCCTTCTCTGCCCTATATGGTTGAGGTTCCCGTCTCCCTTTCCAATGGCAACATCGTGAAGGCATGGCTGATGGCCATCATCGTCTTTAGTGCCAAGACTCTTATGGCTTCCTACTGGGCAGCAACCTTCACCCAGGTTGCAGCCGAGGTTGGTTTCGAGGCAGCAACCCAGGCAGTGGCCGGCGGAACCTTCATCATTGGCTACATTATGTCCAACTGCACTGCAGGTCTCATTACCATGGCTTTCCTTACCATGAACCCCGTGATTATTGCCCTGACCGTGGCGGTGTATGTTGTCTTCTTTGTCCTTTTCAAGAAGAACAAGGTTCGCTTCCAGGATTACCTCGAGTTCCTTGCAACCGGTAAGAAGCCTGAAGTCGAGAAGGCCGCTGCATAGCCGCTGAAGAGCACCTAACTACCGAAACTTGCCAAGCGTTATTCAACAGTGCCTGCAGGGAAACCCCTGCCCTGCAGGCACCCGAACGAAGGGTGACTGCCACTATGAAGTTCCTTGTGATTGGAGATGTTGTTGTCCCCGTCGACCTTCTGGTCGAGGCGGCTAAGACGCTTGATCCTGACGCGGAGATCGAGACCTCCTATTGGGACACCGGTGCTCGGAGCGAGTTCAACAAGCACTCACTTAACCTTGAGAAGAACGGTCCCTCTGCAGAGCGTCCGCCGGCGGATGCATATGAGAAAATCGCCGATGCAGATGTCCTGCTTGTTCACTTCTGCCCGGTTGCGGAGGAGCTCATTGAAGCCGGCAAGAACCTGAAGCTCATTGGTACCTGCCGCGGAGGCATGGAGCACATTGACGTCCCGGCTGCAACGGCACATGGCATTCCCGTTATTCACTGTATTCGCAATGCCGAATGCACTTCCGACTTTGCGGTCGGGCTCATGTTCGCGGAGACCAGAAACATTGCACGGGCGCACGCTGCGCTCAAGCAGGGTGTTTGGCGCAAGGATTACGTTAACTCGGGCTATACCACGTCGATGTGCGAGATGACGCTGGGTCTTGTTGGACTTGGCCACATTGGAAAGCTTGTCGCAAAGAAGTGTCTCGGTATTGGCATGAAGCGAGTCATTGCATATGACCCGTATTTGAAGCAAGAACAGCTAGATGCAATCGGGCTGGACGTCCAGCTTGTAGACGAGGAGACCTTGTTCAGGGATTCGGACATCGTATCCCTGCATATGCGCCTTACGCCCGAGACTAAGGGATGCATCAACGAAAGGCTCCTTTCGCTTATGAAGCCAACCGCGTATCTCATCAATACCTCGCGCGCGGGGGTGCTAGACAAGGACGCATTTGTTAAAGCACTTCAGACTAGGTCTATCGGAGGTGCCGCTCTCGATGTTTTCTGGGAGGAACCCATTCCAGAGGGGGACCCGCTTCTTGAGCTTGACAACCTTACGATGACGCCGCATACCGCAGGCAACGTAGTCGACGCTCTTCCCAAGAGTCCATTGCTTCTCGCCAAGAAGATTCGCGAGTACTGGGATACCGGTGAGAGCGACATGGTCGTAAATCTGAAGGCTCTTCGCGCTTAGTTCATAGATCGACTTAGCTTTTATTGTTCATCGAATGAAAGGACGCAATCATGATTATGCAGGAAGCCCGAGAGCAAATTGTCGAGTATGGCAAGAAGATGAGCGCAGCAGGGCTGTCTGTTGGTACATCGGGAAATATCTCGATTTATGATAAGGAAACAGGTTACATGGCCATTAGTCCCTCAGGCCTTGGCTATTTTGACACTACTCCTGAGGACGTTGTCGTTATGGACCTTGACGGCAATATCATTGACGGCAAGCGCAAGCCTTCCTCCGAACACGGACTGCATACTATTTTCTATCGAAACCGTCCCGAGGCTGGAGCGGTTGTCCATACCCACTCTCCGTATTGCACTACGCTGGCATGCATGGGGGAGACCATGAAGTCCGTTCACTACGTGATTATGGGAACGGGCGTTGAGGAGGTGCCGCTGACCCCTTACGTTACGTTCGGTACTCCCGAGCTTGCCGAAGCGGTGGGGGAGACTTTGAAGGCTAACCCGAAGACTCGGGCGACGCTTCTTGCCAACCATGGCATTGTCGTCTGCCAGGCCAACCTTCCGAAGGCCTTTGGCTTGGCAGTTAACTGCGAGTTTGTAGCTCAGGTCCAGTACCAGTGCCTGTGCGCTGGGAAGATGAACCACATATCCCACGAGGAAATGGAGAAGGCATTCGAGCGTTCGAAGACCTACGGTCAGGTGCCTGACAAGAAATAGCCACTCTCTGGGCCGGAGGCGATTGTCTCCGGCCCGCTCTGACGAGGACGGAGTGACAAAAATGCATGCTGCTGTTCTGTACGACCAACAGGACATTCGTATTGTCGAGCGGCCCATCCCGGAGCCAGGCGAGGGCGAAGTCGTTATCAAGAATGTCGTCTCCACCACATGCGGGACTGACGTGAAGAACTACAAAAGGGGTTATCCACTTCTGAAACCCCCGCACCCATTCGGTCATGAGTTCTCTGGCGTTATTGCCGCAACGGGTCTAGGAGTGGAGGGCTTTCATGAGGGTGACCGAGTAGCCGTCCACAACAGTGCCCCGTGCGGACGTTGCTATTGGTGCAAGCATGGACAGACATCCATGTGCGAGAATCTTCTGTTCAACCGAGGCTCGTATGCCGAATACGTAAAGGTTCCCCAGCGTATCGTTCAGCTCAATATGTTCCATATGCCAGACGAAATGACTCATAAAACAGCGAGTCTGCTTGAACCATTCTCATGTGCCGTTTACGGAATCCAGAACTGTCCCATTTGTCTAGGGGACCTCGTCGTAATTAACGGAGCGGGTCCAATAGGCCTTATGTTCGCACGCCTTGCCGTGCTTGAGGGAGCTCAAGTACTTGTGACCGATCTTGCCGAGGGGAGATTGAAAGCAGCAAAGGCCATGGGGGCCTGGGGCACGCTCAATCTTACTGACATTGAAGATCCTGCGGCTGCGGTGCGCGAAAGCTTTGGATGTTCCAGAGGCGCTGACGTGGTGATTGAGTGCACGGGAAACTTGACAGTTTGGGAGCAAAGTCTCCGTATGGCAAGGAAGGGCGGCTTTGTTCTTTTATTCGGAGGGACGAAGCCCGGTAGCATTCTCAGCGTGGATGCAACGCTCCTTCATTACTCGCAGCTCACTATTAAAGGCGTGTTTCATACAACTCCGCTCAGCGTCTCTCAAGCCTTCAGACTTCTCGAGATGGGGGTTATCAACGATAAGGACTTTGTCCAGCATGAGTATCCCCTTGCTGAGCTGGAGAAGGCACTTCTCGAGCATGCCTCGGGTTCAGTAATCAAGAACGCGATTGTTTACGACTAGTTGTCCGAAGGGATTACTATGAGACAGATTAAATTGGGAGCAGATAGAATCTATTTTGGCGAAGATGCCGTCAAGGCACTTGCCGAGTTGCCTGCCGTTCGTAAGCGTGCGTATATTGTCATGAGCGGCACCATTCAGGAGGAGCTCGGCCAGCTCAAGGTTGTGACAGATGTCCTGGAATCGGCTGGTTTCGCTTGGAAATCAAACACAAATGTTGAGCCGGAGCCCTGCTGGGAATCGGTACGTCAGGGTGTCGAGGAGATGCGTGAATTCGAACCCGACTGGGTGATTGGCTTCGGTGGCGGATCCGCTATGGATGCCGCAAAGGCCATGTGGGTCTTTTACGAGAATCCCCAATACAAGTCTCTTGAGGAAGTTATGCCCCCGGCGCCATTGGAGCTTCGCAAGAAGGCACGCGTTTGTTGTATCACTACGAGTGCTGGTACTGGCTCAGAGTGTACAAGGGCCGCGCTCATCAAAGATCCTGTTCAAAAGAGAAAGTACTCTGTGCGGGAGTACACGGGGAAACTGATTCCGGACGTTGCGATTCTCGACCCAATCTTCTCGGTCACCATGCCTCGTCGCGGTACCGTGGGATGCGGGATGGATGCTCTCACGCATGCCATCGAATCGTATGTGACTCCGCTTGCCAATCCATTCTCCGATGCTCAGGCAATCGGAGCGTGGATTTATGGCTACCGTGCACTTCCCATCTGCGCGAACGAGCCCGATAATCTGCAAGCACGTGGGGACATGCTCGCAGCGTCATGCTTGGCAGGAATCTCGTTTTCAAACTGTGCGCTTGGAATATGTCATGGGGTGGCGCACACGTTTGGAGCGACGTATGGAATTCCCCACGGCCTTGCGAATGCTGTAGCGCTCCCGTACTCGATTGATTTTAATGCAAACCATGATAGTCATGCGAGGAAGCGCTACGAGGAACTCGCTACGTTTGTCGGCAAAAATGATTTGAAGAAAACAATCATCGATCTCAGGAGGCAGCTCGACGTTCCCGCAACAATGAAGGAGCTTGTTCCTGACGAAGGTACGTTCAATACCGACTTCGATACCCTCGTCCAGAAAGTACTCACGGATGTCGCGACTCCTGCAAACCCAGTAAAGATTACTGAGGAATATGCAAGCGAGATGCTTCGGCGAGTCTACTACGGCGAATAGACAAATCCCATCCATCGTACGTAAGCTTTAGCAAGGAGAGAGCCATGAAGATTACGAGCGTGGACGTCATTCGGACTTTCAAGGAGCCTTCCATCCCAGCTGAGGTTGCCGTGGGCAACGTCCCTTGGCATCCCGTGTTCGTGAGGATTAACACCGACGAGGGGATTTCCGGTCTCGGTGAGGTCGGCGTTGCGTACGGCAACGCTCAAACTGCTGGCTTTGGCATGGCAGTCGATTTTGCAAAGTGCATCGTTGGGCTGAACCCTATGAACAACGAGCAAATATGGGACAGGCTTCACCGACTCACGTTTTGGGGCATGGGCAACGGTGGCGTCATCATGGCAGGCATCTCAGGCATAGATATTGCGCTGTGGGACATTAGGGGAAAGGCCCTCGGAGTTCCCGTCTATCAATTGCTGGGAGGCAAGACCAACACCAAGCTTCGTGCATATGCCTCTCAACTTCAGTTTGACTGGGGAAAGGTGTCAAAATCTCTTGCGAAGCCTGAAGAGTATGCAGAGGCAATGCAGAAAGCAATGGCTGATGGCTTTGATTGTGTAAAGGTTGATCCAGTTGGATTTGACAAGAACGGTGTGTGGATGGGCCGGTCAAGCAGGGGCATCCTTCAGCGCGATCAGATGGATTTGGCAGTCAAGCGCGTTGAAGCGATGCGCGAAGTCGGACCTGATGTGGATATCATTATTGAACTGCATGCACTCACGGATGCCACCACGTCTGTTCAGCTCGGAAGAGAACTCGAAAAACTCGGCTGCTTCTATTACGAGGAGCCAACTCAACCGCTGAATCCCAAGCTCTTCCGCGAAATTCACGATAAGGTAAGCATCCCGATTGCCACGGGTGAGAGGGTCTACACGCGCTGGGGTTACAGACCATTCTTCGAGGACCATTCAATTAATATCATTCAACCTGACCTCTGTAACGTCGGAGGTATCACTGAGGGTAAGAAGATTTGCGACTACGCCCATGTCTACGACATCGGCGTTCAGGTCCACTGCTGTGGCGGGCCAGTCTCTGCAAGTGCTGCACTTCAGCTTGAGGCCGTTATCCCTAACTTCGTGATTCACGAGCTTCATGCATCGGCACTGATTGAAGACAACATCCGGCTTTGCAAGAACGATTACGTTGCAAAGGGTGGGTACTTTGAGGTGCCCGAGGAACCCGGAATCGGTCAAGAGCTTACGGACTATGCGCTGTCTAATGCAGATGTGGTCACGGTTAAATAGGACTACCTGTTAAAAAAATAATTATAGCGGCATGACCTGGGTAACGGACTTTGGTTACGTTGCCCGGGTTACTCATCTGTTCCGCAAGTAGTCTTGAGATAGGAAATAGCCCCAGTTCTTTAGAAGAGGGCCCTTCTCGTACTGACATGCTTAAAGTTGAAACATATTCAGGATAAATGTTCGAGAGAGGGGGTGGCGAGGCAAATGACAATGAAAAATACTCTAAATAGTCCAAAGCAATGGCGGATACCTCTCTTCTAGAGAAGTTACAAAGGCATGGATACCTCGGCGGGAACTCTCAGAAGCTGTCGAGGGTGGGATAATAATCCAAATTGATCGTGGCCTCTACGCTATGCCAGAGACGTGGGAAGATTCCTTGGTTGTGACGCAGTGCCGCTATGCGCGAGGGATTTTTGCCGACAATTCTGCATTGTGGCTTCAGGATCTCTCCGAGCGAGCGCCTCTCTCACTATGACTTTTCTTCGAAGTTGCAACAAGTCGTCGGCAAAGGCTGCGGGCATAATTTGCCATCGTGCGCCACCAAAGTACTCGAACTCGGCATTTGTAGCGCGATTACCCCCCATGGCAACGCCGTGTGTGCGCATGACGCAGAGAAGTCACTATGCGATGTGGTGCGTGGGCAGAGAACCGCGGACCTCCAGATTGTGATTCCGGCAATGCGCATGTACATAGGTAGCGACAGATGCGATCCGCCAAAGCTTATAGCATATTCCAGGCATCTTGGAGTTGGGAGAAAGATTAGCGGGTACTTGGAGGTGCTGCTGTGAGGACCATCAACGTGACTTCTCCCCTAGGAGTTTCCCGTTGCGTCCGTGTCCCCTTTGCCTGAGAACTGACGCCAGGCGGTATTCTTTGTTGCCACGACAACATTCCTTTTCGCCACAGCGGGGCACCATTGCCTTGTCACCGTAAGAGAGGAGTGTCGCGTATGAATGAGACCGCGGGACACACATTTGATATTGCCGCAGACAATCCGCCTGTCGCGGGCTGCACGGTTTCGCATCCGGTTTGGGAGGCCGGTGGAAACGGCCTCTCGTACTTTAGCCTTGGCGCCGGGACCGACATCAGCGCCGAGCTCTACGACTATCACAGGCTGGAGCTCGTTGTTGCCGGCGAGGCGCAGATCACGGGTGCCGCACCTGCCGTTGCCGCTGCGGGCCAGGCAGTGGTCACGCCCACGAATGTCCCCGTGGGCATGCGCGCCGAGAAGGATACCGTTTACGTTGAGCTTTCGCTCGAGAAGGGAACCACCATGAACAACGTCATCAAGCCAGGCGAGGCGTTCACTCTAAAGGACCTCATCCCTTACCAGGACGGGCGCATCGTGAACATGGACCTGGCACACAACGACAGCATGAAGTTCGTGCTCATGAGCTTCGATGCCGGCACCGGCCTCTCCGAGCACGCCGCCCCTGGTGATGCCCTCGTGTTTGCGCTGGACGGCGAGGCAACCATCACCTACGAGGGCGTCGAGAACCTCGTCCGCGCTGGACAGACCTTCAAGTTTGATGCAGGCGGCCGTCACGCCGTGCGCGCTGACAAGCGCTTCAAGATGGCGCTGCTGGTCACGCTGGCGTAGGGCCATACGTCAGGTCACGCTGAGCTAAAATCCAACACATAACAACGTAATATCCGAGAAAAACGTCGAGTTTCGGCCCGTGAGCATCGGTGGGGGAGCCCGTCGGCACCAGCGAGGAGCCCGTCGGCATCTGCGGGGGAGCCCGCTGGCGCCGGTGAGCTCTTCCGCCGCCAGCGGCACCCGCGTCCCTACCCCTCCGGAATCGGTACCAGCACGTTCACGTGGAAGACGTCTCCGTCGCTGCTAAAGGTCACGGTGCCACCGTACTTCTCGGCAACGTCGCGCATGGAGCGCGTCCCCAGGCCGTGCCCGGTGGGGTCGGCGGCCGTGGTCTTTGGCAGCCCGTCGACCATGGTTACGGTGCCGTCGAAGTAGTTGGTCACGTTGAGCGTGAGCATGCCGCCCGTTCGCCTAGCCACCAGGCCAATCGCGCGCTTCTCGGGGTCGTCTACCTTGCGTACGGCGTCCAGAGAGTTGTCGAGGGCATTTCCAACCAGCGAGTAGATGTCGACCGGGTCCATGAATGCCAGCGCGGATCCGTCGGCGATGCACGAGAGCGTGATGCCCTCGCGCTCGCACACCAGCCCCTTCACAAAGAGCAGTGCGTCCAGGGCGTCGTTTCCGGTCCTTAGCCGCAGCTCGGACATGCGCGTTTCGCTCGCCAGCTCTTTGAGCTTTGCCGTGTCCGCCCCACCCTCACGTGCTGCTGCGCGCACGTGCTGACGCATTGCCTCCATGCGCGCGTTCACGGCCTCGACACTCTCGCGCATGAGGGTGTAGTGGGTCTCCTGATCTGCGTCCATGCGCTCCAGGGTGGCAACGTCGGACTCCAGCTGGCGCGAGTAGAGCATCTCAAACTCCAGCACCAGCGAGAAGACGCATATCACGTCGTGCACGGCACGCAGCACCATCACAAACAGCACGGGAATACCGGCGTTGAGCAGGTATTTGTTTTCCATGTCAAAGACAATGGCGATGAGAACCACCAGCGCCAGCACCAGAAGGATCTTCTTGTTTTCTATCTCCACCAGACCGTTCTTGTGAATTGGCCGCACAAACAGCCAGTAGCACACAGGGTAGACCACTGCCATTCCCAACAGGTTAAGGGGCAGGAAGAGCGGGCTTGCCATGTTGGTTCCCGTTCCCTCGGCAAGCAGGAATGCCGAGTAGGTCACGCAGCTTGCCAGGTTCTGGATGATGTAGCCCGCCGTCGCACAAAAGAGTGCCGTCCAGATGGACACCTCAAAGCAGAAGGCCAGCGCCGCAACCATAACTGCCAGCATGGCCACAAAGTCTAGGGCCTCCGCCAAGAAGGAGACCAGCCGCGGCGAGAAGACCGAGACAATCAGCGAGTTCCTATAGAGCGCAAACGACACAAGCGCCAGAGCCGCATACGACGCTACGGCTCGCGCCACAACGTGGCTGCGCGGGGGAAGAATCGTCGTGAACAGCCCTACGGCAATCGCAAGCTGGGCAGATATGGTTACCGCAAGGACGAGGGCCGCCCTTGTCATGACGGCAATAATGGTTGCGCTCACCTACGCCCCACCCCCTTGGCCGGCAGCGGGACAATCACATCGAGGCGAAAGAGGTCGCCCTCGGTGCTGGTGGTGATCGAGCCCCCGTAGCGCTCTACAACAGCGCGCATGTGCCGCGCGCCAAAACCGCGGGCATCCTGGCGCCTCTGCGCAAGCGGTAGCCCGTTCGAGAGCCGCACGTCTCCGCGGAAGTAGTTCTCCACGTGTGCACTCACCATGCCGCCGGTGCTTCTCACCGTGAGGTCGATCACGCGCTTGTCCGGGTCATCAAGCTTCTCGACGGCCTCTATTGCGTTGTCGACGGCATCGCCAAAGAGCGAGTAGATGTCCGCCGGTGCCATAAAGGAGAGCGCGTCCCCGTCGGCCACGCAGCCAAGGGCAATGCCCTCGCGCTCGCATATCAGGCCCTTCTCGGTGAGCACCGTGTCTAGGGCAACGTTTCCGGTCTTCACAGCGGCGTCATAGACGCTCAGCTGGCGCTCGAGGTCATCGAGCGCATCGGCGCCAACAAAGTCCAGTGCCTCCAGATCGCGCAGCTGGTGGCGGATGTCGTGCATGCGCACGTTGATTGCCTGCACGTTGGAGCGCGAAGCTTCCAGCCCCTTGGCATCGTCGGCGCGGGCGCGCTCCATGGCGGCAACGTTTGTGCGCAGACTCCTCGTGTAGAGCAGCTCAAACTCGACGGTAAGCATGAACACGCAGGATATGCCGTGAATCACCCGCAGAAGCACCACGTCGCCGGTGCTTGCGCCGAGGGCAGGCAGGGACTTGTTCACAAGGTCAAAAGCAATCACCACGAGAAGAACCGCGGCAACCACAACAAGCATCGCGTGATCCTCGACATCCGCAAGTCCGTGGCGCCGTACCGGGAGCGCAAATGCTAGGTAGCCCAGGAGGTACACAATGCAGGTAACTGCCGCCGTCTCCGCAAGCTCCAGCGGGATGGTTCTCTCGCCCAAGGTGAAGACCAGAAGGCCCTCTGCGCCACTTGCGAGGTTCTGGAGCGTATAGCCCGCCGTGGCAAAGAAGAGCGCCACCCACACCGAGGTGTCGAAGAGGACGAGCAAAACCGGCACAGCCAGCACGAGCACCATCGAGAAGAGAACAAACTCCGCGAGCACACGCGCAGGCCCCACCGTGGTAGATATGCCGGTGGCTCCCGCCACGGCAACCCCCACAAGGGTTAGGGCAACCCCTGTCGCAACCAGCCCGACCAAGCGCGCCCAGAAGTGGGAGCGGCGGGGGAGCGACCACGCAAAGATGAGCATGGCAAAGGCAATCTGGGCCACGGTCGCCACCGCGCTAGCAGCGAGCTTGGCGTCCATCAGATGCTTCCGCCCAGGTACTTGGCTATCTCGTCCACTGCGGCGCGGCGACGCGAGCGGCTAAAGAAGTACGTCTCGCCTGTGGTGGTGCGCACCTCCGAGCCAGTCACGGTGCGCACGTATGCCATGTTAAGCAGGCAGCTGTTCGAGATGCGCACGAAGGGCGCCTGAGAGAGGTCCTCCTCGGTCTTCGAGAGGCTGCCACGCACCACATAGGTGTTGCCGTCTGCAAGGTGGTAGACCAGGCTGTGGTTGGAGACCTCGACGGCCACAAGCTCTGCTGCCGGAATCACACGCAGGCCGTCGTGGGAGGTTACCACCACGTTCATGCCGGAGTTGCGCTTCAAGATGCGCATCGCCTTGTCCATGCGCATCTTGAAGTTGTAGTACGAGACGGGTTTCACCACAAAGTCCAGGGCGTCGACCTCGTAACCGCGTACCGCATACTGCGCGAGGTTGGTCACAAAGATGATGGGCGTCTCGGAGTCGTAGGTGCGGATGAGCGTAGCCGCCTCCATGCCGTTGATTCCGGGAAGCCCAATGTCCATGAAGATGAGATCGAACTTCGCGTCTCCCGAGGTTGCGCCCAATGCCGAGCGCTCCCAGCTCACCTGGAACTCCAGGTTATTCTCGCGCGCATAGCGCTCCAGGCTGTGGCGAAGCGTCTCGGCCTCGCGTTCGTCGTCCTCGACCATGAGTATGCGATACATGCCACCCCTCCATTCCCCCAGAACATGGTACGCGAAGGAGGGGATTTGCGCGACTCGAGCGGGCGGGCAGCGGGCGCAGAGTTGGGCACGCGTCGGCGCGGGCAAAGTGCAGACCGCGACCCAGTTTTGACGGATTACGACCTTTGGGGCGCGGGCTTGTTTGGCGCCCCTACTGTTACGACTGGAAGGGGTTCTCCCGTCACGTTGGAGGCCAGGCCGCAGCTGGCGCTCACCCTTTGGGTGGGCCATTCGTGGCACGTGGCAGACCGAATGTGCCACTTTTCCCCGGCGTGACGGGTGGGGCAATAGAGTTGAGGCAGTTGAGGGCGCACAGCGGCGCCATGAATACGAGGGAGCGGGTTCGATGAAGCACGCGGATCTTATCGGAAAGATGACGCTGGAGGAGAAGTGCGCGCTTCTCCAGGGGGCTACGACCTTTGGGAGCTGGGGCTCCGAGCGCCTCGGCATCCCCGTCATGGAGTTCTCCGACGGCCCCAACGGCCTACGCCACCAGCTTGGCGCGGCAGACCACCTGGGCATCGCGGGCTCCGAGCCCGCCACTTGCTTCCCTACAGCGGTCACGGTTGCCAACACCTGGGATGAGGCGCTGGGCGAGAGGATCGGCGAGGCGCTGGGCGAGGAGGCCGCAGCGCAGGGCGTAGGCACGCTTCTGGGGCCCGGCCTCTGCATGAAGCGCTCGCCGCTCTGCGGGCGCAACTTTGAGTACTTCTCCGAGGACCCCTATCTTGCGGGCAAGATGGCCGCCTCCTATGTGCGCGGCATTCAGTCCAAGGGCGTCGCGGCCTGCCCCAAGCACTTTGCCGCCAACAGCCAGGAGACGCGCCGCCAGGCGTCCAACTCGGTGGTCGACGAGCGCACCTTGCGCGAGAACTACCTCACTGCCTTCGAGATCGTGGTGCGCGAGTCCCACCCCAAGTCGATCATGAGCTCCTACAACCTGATCAACGGTACTTACGCCAACGAGAACCGCCACCTTCTTCGTGACATTCTGCGCGGCGAGTGGGGCTTCGACGGCGCGGTGATCACGGACTGGGGTGGATCGAACGACCACGTTGCCGGCGTGGAGGCGGGCTCCACCTTCGAGATGCCCGCGCCCGGCATGGACTCGGTACGTCAGCTGGTTGCCGCAGTGCACTCCGGCCGCCTCTCCGAGGAGGTGCTGGACGGCTGCGTGGACGATGCGCTTGAGCTGGTGCTTTCCACGCATCCGGCTGTCGAGGGCGCCGCGGGCGAGTTTGACAAGGCCGCCCACCATGCGCTTGCGCGCAAGGCTGCGGCCGAGGGTGCCGTGCTTCTCAAGAACGAGGGATCGCTGCTGCCGCTTGCCGCCGGGACCAAGGTGGCCCTCGTGGGCGACTTTGCCCGCGAGCCGCGCTACCAGGGAGCCGGCTCCTCTGCCGTCAACTGCACACAGGTCGACGACATTCTCGACATGGTGGGGGAGAGCGGCCTCACGCTGGTTGGGTACGAGCAGGGCTTCCTTCGCCACGGCGGCGAAGACGCCGCCAAGCGCGACGCCGCCGTCGAGCTGGCGCAGCACGCCGACGTTGTCATTGCGTGCCTGGCGCTTGACGAGATTGCGGAGTCCGAGGGCGCGGACCGTCGCAACATGCGCCTGAACGACAACCAGATCGAGCTCCTTCACGCAATCTCGCAGGTGAACCCCAATGTGGTCGTGCTCCTCTCGGCCGGCTCCTGCGTCGAGACCGACTGGGTGGCAGACGCCCGCGCGGTGCTCTACCTTGCGCTTGGCGGCCAGGCCGGCGCTGGCGCGGCACTTGACCTGGTGTCCGGTCGCGTGAACCCCTCCGGCAAGCTCACCGAGACCTGGCCCAAGCGTCTGGCCGACACGCCCACGGCGGACCGCTTCCCGGCGCAGGGCATGAGCGCCGAGTACCGCGAGGGCATCTACGTGGGCTACCGCTACTACCAGACGGCGGGCGTCGAGGTTGCCTACCCGTTTGGCTATGGCCTCTCGTACACGAGCTTCTCGTACAGCGACCTCACGGTGACATCCGAAAGCGTGACCTTCACGCTTACCAACGACGGTGACCGTGCGGGCACCGAGGTCTGCCAGCTCTATGTGTCCAAGCCCAAGCACCAGGTGTTCCGTGCAGCCCAGGAGCTCAAGGGCTTTGCCCGCGTGGAGCTTGCCGCGCATGAGAGCAAGCAGGTGAGCATTGCCCTGGATGACAAGGCGTTCCGTTACTTCAACGTTGCCACCGACGCCTGGGAGGTCGAGGGCGGCACATACGAGCTGCGCGTTGGCGCTTCGAGCGAGGATATTCGCCTTGCTGGGACCGTCGAGGTAGAGGGCACCGATGCAGCCAACCCCTACGCCGGCGTCGACGTGACGCCCTACGAGACGGGCAAGGTGCAGAGCATAGACGACGCGCACTTCGCGGCGCTTCTCGGCCATCCCATCCCCAGCCCCGAGGTGCGCATCGACCGCAACATGTGCTTCTGCGACCTCAACCACGGTCGCTCGCCCATCTTCTGGATTGTGTGGCTGGTGCTTGCGGCCATGAAGCGCGCGGCCGACGCCTCGGGCAAGCCAAACCTCAACGTGCTGTTCATCTGGAACATGCCGCTGCGCGCGCTGGCCAAGATGACCAACGGCATGGTCTCGGTGGGCATGGTTGACGCCATCGTGCGCGAGGTCAAGTGGTGGGGCCTCGCAGGGATCGTGCCGGCGCTTCTCGTCAAGCTTGCGACCGGTGAGGGCTTCATCCTGGTGTGGTTCCTCTGGTTTGTCGTGCCGATTCTTCTCGCCTTTGTCGCTAACCTTATCGGCAACGCGCGTACTAACGGGGCGCTTGCCTCGGCAAGCAAGTAGCTCCTGTGTGTTGACCGTGCCGTCGGGTGGGGCGGCGCGGCCGCGTGTGGAAGTAGGTTGATCGGCCGGGTGGCCGGGAAGGAAGGGACAAGTCAATGAGCTTCAAGACCTGGACCGAGGAGCACAAGACGCTCTGGCAGTTCATCAAGTTCAACGTGCTGTCGAACATCTCCACCATCACGCGCTTTGTATGCACGTGGGTGGGCACGGCAATCTTCATCAACGGCATGCAGCTCAACAGCCCGTTCAAGTTCTGGCTGTTTGACTACACCACCGCCGGCTCGAACTACCTGGGTGGCTTCATCACGTTCCTCATCGCCGAGGTGCTGGCGCAGGTCGTGAACTTCTTCGTGCAGATGTTCTGGGTGTTTGACTCCGAGACCTCGTTTAAGGACGCCGCCTGGAAGTACGCGCTGCTTGCCGTGCTCATTGTGGTGGTCAACCTGATCCTGCCGAGCTACGTGACGGCCTTCTGCCAGGGCACCTTTGGCTGGGACGCGGGTCTTTCCGGCACCGTGGCGTCCTTTGTGAACACGCTGGCAGCCGTCGTCGTGAGCTTCCCGCTGCTCAAGTTCTGGATCATGCCGGACTCCAAGGACAAGAAGGCCGAGGCCAAGGAGGCGTAGCGGATTCCGTAGTGTCGCGGCGTTACGACGGCTTATCAAGGTGGCCCGCCCTGATTATTACGGGGCGGGCCACCTTCTTTGGGGAAAATGGCGAGTTACGTCCTTCTTGGGTACTAACCTATCGCTTCTTGGTGATTGAACGTACGACAAGCAGGAGAGCCACAACCACTATGGCAACGCACGCAATAATCAGTGGCTCAGGCGCACCCAGGCCTGCGTATTTCATAGCCTCGCCTCCTAGTTGGCATACGTGTGCAGGGTTGTGCCTTCCATCAGTGCCTGGAGAACTGCTACTGTCGATCCCATTCCGCCCACAGTGTCAACATTCAACCGATAAGTTGCGTGGGTACTCCCCCAATTGAAGCTCTCTCCCGAAACTGTGCAGAGGAAAGTGGTATAGGAAGGGCTATGAGCGTTAGTAATTGCGTGGTTACTAATAGTGATATAAAAATGGCGGTAGATTATAGGGGAGTTGTAGTAAATCTCCCAGTTGCCAGATGCGTTGTCATAGTATGAATCCCACAACGGGCGAATCGCCGATGCTGGGCGAATACCGATTTCTGCCGTCCTGCCATCAGAGAGATAAACAGTCTCTGACTGTGGCTGATTCAGCTCGAGATCAAAGGTTGCTTCGACTGTCTCTCGACCATCGGGCTCACTTGCATTTGCAACGGCTGGCCCACACATGCCGCCAAGAAAAACTGTCAGAGCCAGAGTGAAAAGAATGCAATACCTACGTCTGTATTGATTCATCCGTGCCTCCTGACATAAGAGATTGCCTGCGTCATGACAAATGGTGCAAGTAACAGAGGGGCTTCCCGGCTAGTTTGTCTTGTGTAGCGCCTGGCCCCATTGGCCAGGTGCTTGTATTTGGGGTTCATCACCTCCTGCAACGATTGTAATGTCTGCCGTTCTCGTGCTCGACGCGCTCTCGGTTAGCGTTTGATGCTGGACTCCTTGCGGCGTAGGTATCACTAATTCAGCAGGGCGGGGCCTTTCCTCCTCACTTCTCCGCCTCCGCCCCCACCCCCGCCCCTCTCCACCGTTCCATTCTTTATCGGTATCTGAGAGTTGGCGCTCTCGCCAACTGGGCAAACGTGGCTCCTCTTGCACAGAAACCGATAAAGAACGAAGGGCGGAAATGAGAGGGGAGGAGAGGAGGCTAGGGGAAGGCGGCGGCTGACCGTACGAATTGTTGCCGCGACGTGTGCGAGAAGGTCTCGGCTGTGCTCCGGGGCATCGCTTAGCTAAACTCAAAGGCTGGCTAAAATTGTCTGCGAGAAACGGCATCTACTGCTTGCCCGCAGAGTCGGCCACCAAATACGCAAGCAACAACGAGGGGAGCCACCTCACATGGCATCCAACTCCATAGTCATACGCGGCGCCCGCGAGCACAACCTGCAGAACGTCGACGTGCGCATCCCGCGCGACAAGCTCACGGTTATCACGGGCCTCTCTGGCTCGGGCAAGTCGAGCCTCGCGTTCGACACCATCTACGCCGAGGGCCAGCGTCGCTACGTCGAGAGCCTCTCGAGCTACGCCCGCCAGTTCCTGGGCAAGATGGACAAGCCCGACCTTGACTCTATCGATGGCCTCTCGCCGGCGGTCTCCATCGATCAGAAGACGACGTCGAGAAACCCGCGCTCCACGGTGGGCACTGTCACCGAGATCTACGACTACCTGCGCCTACTCTTTGCGCGCGTGGGTGTGCCCCACTGCCCGGAGTGCGGACGCGTGATCGAGCGCCAGACAACCGACCAGGTTGCCGACAAGGTCCTGGCGCAGGGGCAGGGTCGTCGTGCGCTGGTGCTTGCGCCTGTGGTCCTCGGCCGCAAGGGCGAGTACACCAAGCTCTTCGAGGACCTGCGCCGCGAGGGCTTTAGCCGCGTGCGCATCGACGGCGAGGTCCGCGAGCTCGACGGCGAGGTCCGTCTCGAGAAGAAGCTCAAGCACACGGTCGAGGTCGTAGTGGATCGCATCGTGATTCGCGAGAACTCCCTCAACCGTATTGTTGAGGCCATCGAGCAGGCGACCAAGCTGGCCGCCGGCAAGGTGGGCGTCTACCTCCTGCCCGACCGTGATGACCCCGAGGCCATGCCCGGGGAGCTGTTGCAGTACTCGCTGGCCCTGGCCTGCCCCATCCACGGGCACTCGATCGACGACCTGCAGCCGCGCGACTTCTCGTTCAACGCGCCCTATGGCGCCTGCCCCGACTGCGACGGCCTGGGGTTCCGCAAGGTCGTGGACGCCGAGGCCCTTATCGACGACCCCTCGCTCTCCGTTGCCGGTGGCGTCTTTGGGTCGATTTTCGGGCACTCCAACTACTACCCGCAGATTCTCTCCGCCGTCTGCGCGCACCTTGGCGCCTCGGACCAAACGCCCTGGAAGGACCTGCCAAAGAAGGTGCAGAAGGCACTTCTCGACGGTCTGGGCACCACCAAGATTCGCGTGGACTACCGCACCCGCGATGGCCGCAACACGCACTGGTTCACCACGTACTCCGGCGTGCGCAAGATTCTCTTCGACAAGTACCAGGAGACCACCTCGGAGACCATGAAGACGCACCTCGAGCGCTTCATCCACGAGGTGCCCTGCCCCACGTGCCACGGAGCGCGCCTGAAGCCCGAAATCCTGGCCGTTACGGTGGGCGACAAGAACATCAACGAGGTCTGCGACCTCTCATGCCGTGACTGCCTGGCCTTCTTCGAGGCGCTCGAGATTCCCGAGCGCCAGCAGGCAATCGCCGGTCCCATCGTGAAGGAGGTCAAGGCGCGCCTGCGTTTCATGGTGAACGTGGGCCTCGACTACCTCACGCTCAGCCGTGCCGCGGCGACGCTTTCTGGCGGAGAAGCGCAGCGCATCCGCCTTGCCACCCAGATTGGCGCCGGTCTCATGGGTGTGCTCTACATCCTGGACGAGCCGTCGATCGGCCTTCACCAGCGCGACAACGACCGCCTCATCGCAACTCTCAAGAGCCTGCGTGACATGGGCAACACGGTGATTGTGGTCGAGCACGACGAGGACACCATCCTCGCCGCGGATTACGTGATCGACATGGGTCCCGGCGCAGGCGAGCTGGGCGGACACGTGGTAGCCGCCGGAACGCCACAGCAGATCGAGGCGAACCCGGACTCCCTTACCGGCGCATACCTCACAGGGCGACACCAGATCCGTCTTCCGGAGGAGCGCCGCAACCCCGGACGCGGTGCGATCAAGATTACGGGTGCCAGCGCGAACAACCTCAAGAACGTAACCGCCAAGGTCGAGCTGGGCACGCTCACCGTGGTCACAGGCGTCTCGGGCTCGGGCAAGAGCTCGCTCGTCACCGACACGCTGGCGCCGGCGCTCACCAACGCGGTCCAGCGCTCCAAGCGTCCCGTTGGCCCGTACAAGAAGCTTGAGGGCGTCGAGCTCGTCGACAAGGTCATCGATATTGACCAGAGCCCTATCGGTCGCACGCCGCGCTCCAACCCCGCAACCTACATCGGTCTCTGGGATGACCTTCGCGCCCTCTTTGCCTCCACGCCCGAGAGCCGCGCGCGCGGCTACAGTCCCGGTCGCTTCTCGTTCAACGTGCCTGGCGGCCGATGCGAGGCGTGCAAGGGCGACGGACAGATCAAGATCGAAATGAACTTCCTGCCCGACGTCTACGTGCCCTGCGAGGTCTGCCACGGCAAGCGCTACAACAGGGAGACGCTCGAGGTCACCTACCACGGTAAGTCCATCTCTGACGTGCTGGTCATGACGGTGAACGAGGCCCTGGCCTTCTTCACCAACATCCCGCGCATTAAGAACAAGCTGCAGACCCTGCACGATGTGGGGCTGGGTTACATCCACCTGGGTCAGAGTGCTACCACGCTCTCCGGCGGGGAGGCTCAGCGGGTGAAGTTGGCCAAGGAGCTCCACCGCCAGCAGACGGGCAAGACCTTCTACATCCTCGACGAGCCCACGACGGGCCTACACTTCGAGGACGTCCGCCAGCTCATCGACGTGCTCGAGCGCCTGGTGGACGCCGGCAACACCGTCCTTGTCATCGAGCACAACCTCGACGTGATCAAGATGGCCGACCGTGTGCTCGATCTTGGTCCCGAGGGCGGAGATGGCGGCGGTACCATCGTGGCCTACGGCACGCCCGAGGAGGTCGCCAAGGTCCCCCAGAGCTACACGGGCCGCTACCTGGCCCGCATTCTCGAGCGCGACCGCGCACGACTGGCGGCGGGGGAGGAGTAGCCATGGCAAAGCGCGAGAAGTTCCAGAAGACCAACGCCATGCGCGAGCTTGAGCGCGCGGGCGTCTCCTTCACGTACCAGGAGCTCGAGGAGGACGACCTCACGCGAGGTCTGGGCCTGCGCATGGCGCTCGAGGCCGGCGTCGACCCGGCGTCCTCGTTCAAGACGCTGATCACGGTGGCGTCCTCCGGCACCTACGTGGTGTGCTGCATTCCCGTGGGCGAGGAGCTCGACTTCAAGAAGGCAGCGGCTGCGGCTGGCGAGAAGAGCCTCTCGATGCTTCCCACCAAGGAGCTCGAAGGTCTCACGGGCTACGTGCGCGGGGGCTGCTCGCCCGTGGGCATGAAGAAGCGTTTTCCCACGCTCATTGACGAGACGGCCCAGCTCTTCGACACGATTGGCATCTCGGGCGGCAGGCGTGGGCTCTCCCTGCGCCTTGCCCCCGATGACCTTCTCGCCTTCTGCGACGCCAAGTACGCTGACATCTGCCGAGAGGAGACCAGGTGAGCGACACGCAAGGCTGGACGCCGAAGCACATGGCTACCGGCGAGAAGCGACCTGCGCCTAGCGTGACGGGTGAGACTTCCACGGGCAGCAAGGCGGCCGAGTCCACCAAGAACCAGGTTGGCCGCAACGCCGCCCTCATGAGCTTCCTCGTTATCGTAAGCCGCATCACGGGCTTCTTCCGTACCTGGGGCCAGAGCTTCGCGCTTGGTGCCGGGATGGTGGCTAGCTGCTACTCCGTGGCCAACAACCTGCCCAATCAGCTGTACGAGATTGTCGTAGGCGGCATGCTGGTCACGGCGTTTTTGCCGGTCTACATGTCGGTCAAGCAGCGCGAGGGCGAGGAGGGCGCCAGCCGCTACACGTCGAACCTCGTCTCCATCGTCACGCTGCTCATGGGAGCCGTGGCCGTTCTCGGGTTCATCTTTGCTGCGCAGCTCGTGTGGACGCAGTCCTTCTCGGCTACCAGCGACTTTGACGCGGACTTCGCCACCTACCTCTTTAGGTTCTTCGTGGTGGAGGTCGTGCTCTACTCGCTCTCCTCGATCTTCTCGGGCGTGCTCAACGCCGAGAGGGACTACTTCTGGAGCAGTGCCAGCTCGATTTTCAACAACTTTGTCATCACCGCGTCGTTCTTGCTCTACGCGGCGCTGGTGAACGTGAACCCCACGCTGGCCACGCTGATTCTGGCCATTGGCAACCCTGCCGGCGTGGCCGTGCAGGTGCTGGTCCAGATGCCGTCACTTCGCAAGCACGGCATCCACCTCACGTGGCACATCGACTGGCACGACCCGGCGCTCAAGGATACGCTCTCCATTGGCATTCCCTCGCTGGTGGTCATGATCACGTCGTTTGTCACCACGTCGGTGCAGCAGAGCACATCGCTTTCCGTCTCGGTTTCTGGCGCATCCGTCATCTACTACGCGCGTCTGTGGTACACGCTGCCCTACGCCATTCTCGCCGTCCCCATCACCACGGCCATGTTCACCGAGCTCTCCGACCGCTTTGCGCACAACGACATCGACGGCTTCAAGCGCGGCGTCACCTCCGGCATGAGCCAGATCCTCTTCTTCATGGTGCCGTTTGGCATGTACCTCATTGCCTTCTCCATGCCGCTGGCGTCGCTCGTTGCGGCTGGCAAGTTCACCGCCGACCAGCTCTCCATGACTGCTGCCTACATCTGCGGCCTTGCTTGCGCGCTGCCGTTCTACGGCATTGGCATGTACTTCCAGAAGGTGACCTCGTCCATGCGCCAGATGAGGGTCTACGCGCTGGCAAACGTCGTGGGCGGTGCCGGGCAGGTTGCCGAGCTGTTGTTGCTCAACCCCGTATGGTTCGGCGAGACGGGCTCCATGTTTGTGATTGCGCTGACGTCCTTTGTCTTCTTCCTGCTCGTCGACGTTGTGACCATCGTGAACCTGCGTTCCTCGCTGGGGCGCGTGGGCTTTGGCTCGGTGCTGAAGTCTTTCGTGAAGTCGGTCGTCTTTGGGCTGGCGGGCGCCGGTGCGGGCATTGCGATCCTCTGGGCACTCTCGTCGTTTGTTGGTAGCTGCGAGGGGCACACTTTCCTGGCGCTGCTGTACTGCGCAGTGGCGGGCATCCCCTCTGTGCTGGTCACGTATGGCCTTGCCATCCTGTTCAAGGTGCCCGAGGCGCACTTCATCAAGTCCGTTCTCGCCCGCTTCACGCGCCGGCGCGGATGAGACAAAGGGACTGTCCCTTTGTCTCATAACGGTCGCCGGAGGGCACGTTTTGTTGCAGCTTGCATCATGGAGGCCTTTCCGGCGACTAATAATCGCCGATGGGCGTCAAATGGCGAAAAACGCAACAAAACGGGGCTTCCGGCGACTCGAGCACGAGCCCTCGCGCCCTGCCGCTGTACTCTCCCCATATGAATGGAGCGTTAACGCTCTGTGAGCGATGGCCGTACGCTGCCCTGTGCACTTTAGTATGCTAAAGTGACAACGCACGAGAAGGACAACGCACGAGAGACGACGGCGCGCCACACAACGCGCGCGGCAATTTCCGTCGTGGCAGAGCGGTATGCTCTACGTACGAAAAGGGGAGAGGGGCAGGCGTGATAGCAGGCACACCAAGCGGGTTCCGTGACATCCTTCCTCAGGAGGCGCTCGCGCGCGAGCGCATCTCCGGCATCGTGCGCGAGGTCTTCTCGTCGCATGGATACCTTCCGGTTGAGACGCCGCTCTTGGAGTCGCGCGACGCCCTCGAGCGGGCCGGCCGCATCAAGGGCCTGCCGTTCCAGCTCTTCGACGTGGACGGGAGCCTCCTCACGCTGCGCCCGGATCTCACGCTGCCCATCGCGCGCATGGTCGCCACGCGCGTGAGCCCGGACCGCCTGCCCGTGCGCCTTCGCTACGAGGCGCCCGTCGTGCGCGAGGAGTCCTCGCTCAAGGGCCAGCCGCGCCAGTTCACGCAGCTAGGCGTGGAGCTTGTGGGTGGTGATGGCGCCGCCGCCGAGCACGAGGTCGTGGACCTTCTCGCCGAGACGCTCGTCGCGCTTGACGTGCCCGCGTGGCGCATCGTGCTGGGCTCTGTCAAGCCGCTCAAGGCCCTGCTCGACACCTGCGCACCCAGCGCGCGCTTCCGCGAGGAGGCACTTGCCCTGGTGCACGACTCAGACTTTGTCTCTCTGGACGAGCTGGTCGAGAAGGCCGCTGCAGCAGGGGAGCTGGAGCCCGCCGCGGCACGCGCCATCTGCCGCATCCCGCGCCTGGTGGGCGGCACCGAGGTGGTCCCCGCGCTCAACGCGCTGCTCGACGAGGCGGGTGTCGAGAAGGACGCCCGCGGCACCGCGGAACTCTCGCATCTGGTTGACTCGCTCTCGGACCTCTTTGCCGATGGCCGCGCCTCCTTTGACTTCTCGATCATCAACTCCTTCGACTACTACACGGGCATCATCTTCAAGGGCTACGCCGAGGGCATCGCGGCCTCGCTTGCCTCTGGCGGCCGCTACGACGCGGTTCTCACCAACTTGGGGCGTGAAGGCACTGCTGCCTGCGGCTTTGCGCTCTCGCTCGAGCGCCTGCAGGAGATTCTGGGCGAGCCGGGAGAGTCGGGCGTGGTCACCCCCGGCGTGAGGCTTGCCGAGAGGCCCCTGCGCATTGCCGTCCCCAAGGGGTCGCTCCTCAAGGACACCATCCGCGTCCTGGAGGCTGCGGGGCTGCCCGTGGAGGGCCTGCGTGACCCCGGCCGCCAGCTCACGGTGCGCGAGGGCGACGTTGAGTACGTGATCGTGCGCGCCCAGGACGCGCCTGCCTTCGTGGGCCACGGCGGCTGCGACTGCGGCATCTGCGGGCGTGACTCGCTCGTGGAGGCCAACATGGACGTGCTCCAGCTCGTCGACCTGGGCTTTGGCGGCTGCCGCTTTGTGGTTGCCGAGCCGCGCTCCAAGGCGGGCCTCGCCGAGCGCAACTACGCCTGGCGCGGCACCGTGCGCGTGGCCACCAAGTACCCGCGCATCACGCAGGCCTACTACGACTCAATTGGCCAGCAGGTGGACATTGTGACCCTGCACGGAAACATCGAGCTTGGCCCCATCGTGGGCATGACCGACCGCATCGTGGACATCACGGCAACGGGAACCACGCTCCGCGAGAACGACCTGGTTGTGGTGGATGAGGTCATGGAGTGCGCCGCCCGCTTCTTCGCGGGCCCGGCCGCATACCGTTGCGACAAGAGGATTCGCGACCTGGCGACTCGTCTCGCCGAGGTCGCGGGAGGGGAGTAGCTTTGAGAAGGATCACGCTTGCCGCCGGACAGGTGCTCACGCAGGCAGACCTCAATCGCTCGGGGGCGCTTCCTCGTGAGGTGATGGAGAGCGCCGCAGCCATCGTGGATGACGTGCGCGAGAGGGGCGACGCAGCCGTTCGCGAGTATTGCCAGCGCTTCGACGGCGCCTGCCCCAGCGAGTTCCGCGTCCCGCAGGAGCTGGTGGACGCTGCCCCCAGCATAGTGGATGCGGAGTTCCTCTCGTCCCTGCGCCGCGCCTACCGCCAGATCCGCGAGTTCCACGAGCGCCAGCGCGAGAACTCCTGGTTCGAGACGCGCCCCGACGGCACCATCCTGGGCGTCAAGGTGACGCCGCTCGACTCCGTGGCCATCTACGTGCCCGGCGGCCGCGCGCAGTACCCCTCGACCGTGCTCATGGACGCCATCCCGGCAAAGGTGGCCGGCGTGGGTCGCGTTGTCATGGTGACGCCGCCCCAGCACGACGGCACGCTCTCTGCCTATACCTTGGCCGCGGCCTCCGTGGCTGGCGTCGACGAGGTCTACGCCGTGGGAGGTGCCCAGGCGATTGGCGCTGTGGCATACGGCACCGAGTCCATCCCCCGCGTCGACAAGGTCGTGGGTCCCGGCAACGCCTACGTGGCGGCCGCCAAGCGCCACGTCTCCGGTGACGTGGGCATCGACATGATCGCCGGCCCGTCCGAGGTCTGCGTCCTGGCGGATGCCTCGGCGGACCCCGTTGTGGTTGCGGCGGACCTCATGGCCCAGGCCGAGCACGACCCCATGGCTTCCTGCTACCTCGTGACCTGCGACCCCGCGCTTCCGGACCGCGTTCTCGACGCCGTGGAGCGCTTGGTCTCGCAGAGCCCGCGCGAGAAGATCACCCGCGCCTCGCTTGACGACCGCGGCGTGGTGGTTGTTGCCGCAACGCTGGCAGACGCCGTGGAGGCCGTGAACGTGGTGGCGCCGGAGCACCTCGAGCTGCACTGCGAGGACGCCATGTCGCTCCTGGGCTCGGTGCGCAATGCGGGCGCCATCTTTGTGGGCGCCTGGAGCTCGGAGCCCCTGGGCGACTACGTTGCCGGCCCCGA
Organism: Tractidigestivibacter montrealensis; assembly: GCF_024741235.1. Classification (GTDB taxonomy): domain Bacteria; phylum Actinomycetota; class Coriobacteriia; order Coriobacteriales; family Atopobiaceae; genus Tractidigestivibacter; species Tractidigestivibacter montrealensis. Next base: position 61,682 of record NZ_JANSKA010000004.1, read on the forward strand.
TCACACGCTTCCCACCGGCGGCACGGCGCGCTTCTCCAACCCCCTGGGCGTCTACGACTTCCAGAAGCGCTCGAGCGTTATCTCCTACACGCCGCAGGGTCTTCTTGCGGATGCTCCTGCCGTCCAGGCCATGGCCCAGGCCGAGGGCCTCTGGGCGCATGCGCTCTCCGCTGGCCTGCGCGTGAAGCTGGCCAAGGAGGGCGAGAGGGGCTTCGCGGATGCCTCTGCTGCCTGCGAGGATGCCACGCACGCCGCGTGGCCGCGCACGCTCGACGAACCGGGCGTGCCCAAGCTGCCGGGATACGAGGGATAGGGGAGAGATGACAGGCATCACACCAGAGGTCCGCGCGCTCATGCGGCCGTCCGCGGCGGCGCTCGAGCCCTACGACCCGGCCTTCTCGCCCGTCGATGTGATCCTCTCGGCAAACGAGAACAACTACGGCATCCCGCCCGAGGTGGCGCCGGTGCTCGCCAAGGCCGTGACCGAGGCCGCCTGGAACCGCTACCCCGTGCCCCTTGGCGGCGAGCTGCGCAACCAGCTTGCCGCGTGGCATGGCGTGGCGCCCGAGCAGGTGATTGTTGGCAACGGCGGCGACGAGCTGCTCTTCAACCTCTTCCTGGCGTTTGGCGGCGCGGGGCATGCCCTTGTGAGCTGCCCGCCCACCTTCTCGGTCTACGGCCTCTACGCTTCCATGGTCGAGACTCCCGTGGTGGAGGTTCCGCGCGAGAAGGACTTTGCCCCCAACGTGGACGCGCTGGTAGAGGCCGCGCGCACGGCGACGCTCGTGGTCGTGACCTCGCCCAACAACCCCACGGGCGACCTCTTCCCTCGCGAGGGCGTGCGCAGGCTCTGCGAGGCGTGCCCGGGCATCGTGCTTGTGGACGAGGCCTACATCGAGTTCGCAGACCCGGGCTCGACCGTCGAGGACCTGCTTGACGAGTACCAGAACCTGGCCGTGCTGCACACCTTCTCCAAGGCGTTTGCGCTGGCAGGTGCCCGTGTGGGCTACGTGCTGGCAAGCCCTGCGGTGGTGGCGGCGCTTGCCGCCGTGCGGCAGCCCTACTCGGTGAGCGTGCTCGACCAGGCCGCAGCCCTTGCCGCCGTCACGCACCGCGACGCGTTCCAGCCTGCCATCCAGGCCATACGCCAGGACCGCGGTCGCCTCTCCAACATGCTGGGTGGCCTCGCGCCGCTGGACGTGCGCGTGTGGCCCAGGCAGGCAAACTTCCTCTGCGTCCGCGTGCCGCACGCCCACGAGGTGTGGTGCCGCCTGCGCGACGAGCACTCCATACTGGTGAGGGACTTCTCGTCCACGCCCGGCCTCGAGGACTGCCTACGCATCACCGTGGGCAAGCCCGAGGAGAACGACCTTGTGGTCGCGGCACTCACGTCCATCCTGAAGGGGGAATGACCATGGCACGCGTGGCAAGCGTCTCTCGGCAGACCGCCGAGACATCGATTGAGGTCACGGTGAACCTTGACGGTACCGGTACCTCGGACATCTCGACGGGGGTGGGCTTCTTCGACCACATGCTCACGGCGCTCTCGCGCCACTCGCTCGTGGACCTCACGGTGCACGTGAAGGGTGACACCTGGGTGGATGACCACCACACCGTTGAGGACACCGGCATCGTGCTGGGACAGGCGCTCCACCAGGCGCTGGGCGACAAGCGCAGCATCCGCCGCTTTGGCGATGCGCTGGTCCCTCTCGACGAGGCCCTGATCATGGCGGCCGTTGACATCTCCGGCCGTGGCGAGCTCTTTTGGGACGTGCCCATTGGCCCGCAGAAGGTGGGCACCTTTGACACCGAGCTGGGGCACGAGTTCTTCTGCGGCCTGGCGCGTGACGCCGGCATGACCGTTCACCTGCGCGAGGTTGCCGGCGAGAACGCACACCACATCCTCGAGGCCACGTTCAAGTCGTTCGCCCGCGCCCTCCGGGCCGCCGTCGAGCCGGACCCGCGTGTGGAGGGCATCCCGTCCACGAAGGGGGCGCTCTGATGGCATCCGCAAAGATCGTCGTCATCGACTACCACAAGGGCAACCTCCTCTCCGTCCAGCACGGCCTTGCCGCCGTGGGAGGCGAGGCGGTCATCTCGGACGCGCCCGAGGACATTTCCGTTGCCTCTGGCCTTGTGCTTCCCGGCGTGGGGAGCTTCGAGAGCGCCATGGAATACGTGAATGCCTCCGGCCAGGGTGAGGCAATCCTCGACGCGCTTGGTCGTGGCGTTCCCTTCCTGGGCATCTGCCTGGGTCTCCAGCTCCTCTTTTCCCGTGGCGAAGAGCGCTCTGGCGAGAGGGGCCTCCCGCACGAGAACGAGGAGCCCGTCGCCGCCGGCACGCCTGGAGACGACCGCTGGGTCGCCGGACTGGGCTACTTCCCCGGTTCTGTCACGCGGCTGCGCTCGGGGAGGCTCAAGGTGCCGCACGTGGGGTGGGACCAGGTCTACCCAACCGAGGTTGGCGAGAGAGCGCAGCTTCTGCGAGGCGTGCCCTCAGGTGCGAACTTCTACTTCACGCACTCCTACGCGCTGGCTGACGATGTCGACCCAACGCTGGTTGCTGCCCGCACGCACTACGCGCGGAGCTTTGGCTCTGCCGTTGCCCGGGGTCCCGTCCTTGGTGTGCAGTTCCATCCCGAGAAGTCCTCGGCAACGGGCCTTGTCATTCTCTCCAACTTCGTCGACATCGTGAGGGCTGGGGGCGTCCGATGATCCTCTTCCCGGCAATCGACCTGGTTGGCGGCCGTGTGGTGCGTCTTGCGAACGGTGACCGCTCGCGCATGGACGTCTATTCGGATAGCCCGGCCTCCGTGGCCCGCGACTTTCTCGCCCGCGGTGCCAGCTGGGTGCACGTGGTAGACCTCTCGAGCGCGCTTGGCGAGGACGAGGCAGCCCGCGAGGCTAACGCCCAGGCGATACGCGCAATCTGCCAGGTCGAGGGGCTTTCGGTCGATGCCGGAGGCGGCGTGCGCTCCATCGAGGCCATGCGCCGGCTTGCGGGGCTGGGCGTGCGGCGCATCGCCATTGGCACCGCGCTCGTGCGTAACCCCGCATTTGCCCGCCAGGCGGCGAGCGAGTTTGGCGACATGGCGGTGGCAGACGTCGCCGCGAAGGACGGCGTGGTGCGCGTGAACGGCTGGCGCGAGGGCGGCTCGCTTGCAGCGGACGACCTTGTTTCCAGTCTTGCTAAGATGGGCTTTCGCCATCTTGTCTTCACTGACATCGCGCGCGACGGCATGCAGACGGGCGTCGACCCCGCGGCGTACAGGCACATCGCCGAAGTTGCAGGCTTTCCCGTGGTGGCCTCGGGTGGCATTGCCAGCGTGGACGACGTGCGTTCGCTTGCCGCGCTGGGCCCACAGGTGGTTGAGGGCTGCATAACGGGGCGCGCGTTGTATGAGGGCGCGCTCACGCTCGAGGACGCTCTCGCCGCGTGCGGGTAGACAGTGGGGGTCTGCCGGCCCTCCTGCCCGGCTCAGCGCTCGCCGCCTTTGGCGGCTCGCTCGCTGCGCGATTCGCCTAGCAGGAGGGCCGGCAGACCTCGAAACGGCCACGCGCAGGCAGCGCGCCCTCGCGCAACGTCGCTTGGCTTCTGTTCTTTTGTTCTTTTGGAAGGTCGGGCCCTGGTCCCAGGCTCCAGTCAGGGGATGACCCTCTTAACGCGTTAGTTTCGTGTAATAGCCCCTTCGCGCCTCTCGCAAAGTGAGTCGCGAAGCGAGCGAGCCGCCCCAAGGGCGGCGAGCGCCGAACTTTGAGAGAGGCGCGAAGGGGCTCCCATCGAAGGGAAGTAACCATGCTGACAAAGAGGGTCATCCCCTGTTTGGACGTCAAGGACGGCCGCGTCGTTAAGGGCGTCAACTTCGTCGACCTACGCGACGCCGGCGACCCCGTGGAGCTTGCCGCCAAGTACGACCGCGAAGGCGCGGACGAGGTTGTCTTCCTCGACATCACCGCAACCTCGGATGATCGCTCCACTACGGTGGACCTGGCCTCTCGCGCGGCAAGCCAGCTGCACATCCCCTATACCGTGGGCGGCGGCTTCCGCGACGTCGAGGGCTGCCGCGTGATGGTCTCGGCGGGCGCCGACAAGGTCTCCATCAACTCGGCAGCCGTGCGCGACCCTACCCTCATCACGCGCGCTGCCAGCGCCTTTGGCAGCCAGGCCGTGGTCGTGGCCATAGACGCCAAGCAGGTGGGTCCGGGCGACAAGTGGGAGGTCTACCTTGCCGGAGGCCGCATCCCCACGGGCATCGACGCCGTCGAGTGGGCCGAGGAGGCCGCACGCCGCGGCGCCGGAGAGATTCTTCTCACGAGCATGGACCGTGACGGCACCAAGGATGGCTTCGACATCCCGCTCACCCGCGCAGTCTCTCGTGCCGTGAGCATCCCCGTAATCGCCTCGGGCGGCGTTGGCACGCTCGAACACTTTGCCGAGGGCATCATCGAGGGCGAGGCCGACGCCGTTCTCGCCGCGAGCGTCTTCCACTTTGGTACGTACACGGTGCGTCAGGTGAAGGAGTACATGGCGAGCCAAGGCATCCCGGTGAGGCTCGACTTCTAGCGCACCTTGCGCTCCGCTATCCGCAACACCTGTACGAGAAGGAGCAAGAACCATGACAGATGCTTCGCACGTCTCGCCAACCTATGCCGGCGAGCCCACGCAGCCCTGTGACGACTTTCCCGGCTGCGTGAGCTTTGACGCCCACGGTCTTGTGCCCGTGGTGGTGCAGCAGGAGGGCACGGGCGAGGTGCTCATGGTCGCCTGGGCCAACCACGAGGCCCTGGACCTCACCCTCAAGACGCGTACCAGCTGGTTCTGGTCGCGTTCGCGCAAGGAGCTCTGGAACAAGGGTGCTACCAGCGGCAACATGCAGCAGGTGCGCCGCATCCTTGTGGACTGCGACGCAGACACCCTCGTCTACGTGGTTGACTCGCCCGGTCCCGCCTGCCACACGGGACACCGCAGCTGCTTCTTCCGTGAGGTTCCTCTCGTCTGAGCTCCGTGCCCCCAAGCGCTACGTTGCCTGCACATTCCGCGGGCGCCCTTGCCGTACACTGGGGTAGGTTGCTCGCACAGACCAAAGGAGAACAGATGGGCGTCAGAACCGCAAACGTGCAGGACGGAAACATCGGGGAGACCCTGGAGGGGCTTGCCGCCGTCATCCACGAGCGTGCCGCCTCGGCGTCCCCGGAGGAGTCCTACACGGCGCGCCTCCTCACGCCCGAGAAGGGCGACAAGCTGCTCTCCAAGCTCGCCGAGGAGTCCTCGGAGATCATCATGGCTTGCAAGGACGAGGACCACGACCACATCCGCTACGAGATGGGCGACCTTCTCTACCACATGCTCGTGGTTGCCGAGAAGTACGGCATCACCCTCAATGAGCTGGCCGGCGAGCTTGACGCCCGCCGCAAGTAGGCAGAACCGGAGGTAACCCAAGCATGGCGCAGAGGCCCAAGGTCACAGACAGAGACGAGCTTGCCAAGAAGATCCAGCCGGTCATCCTGGGGGCAGACTACTCCTGCTACGCGTATGTCCGCGCCTTCTGGGAGGCCTACCACGTTCGCTCGATCATCTACGCGGGCTCGGACATCAAGTCCATCTCGCGCACCAAGTTCGCTAACTACCACGTGGAGGAGGGCGTCGACTCCGAGGAGGTCCTCATCCCGCTGCTCAAGCGCGTGGGCGACCAGCTTTGCGTCGAGGGACGCGTGCCCTTCCTCGTGACCTGCGGCGACTTCTACGCGCGCATCGTCTCGAAGCACAAGCCGGAGCTCGAGCGCTGGTACTACACGCCTGTCGTGGACTTTGACGTGCTCGACTTTGTCACGCAGAAGCAGAACTTCTACGAGGTGTGCGAGCAGGTGGGCATGGCCTACCCCAAGACGCGCTTCCTCGACTGCTCGCTCAAGGGCGCCGTTCCCAACGACGAGGGCTTCACCTACCCGCTGGTGGCCAAGCCGTCCAACTCGGCCCACTACCACTATGCGGAGTTCGAGGGCAAGAAGAAGGTCTTCGTCATCCAGACGCCGGAGGAGCTGCGCCGGGTCTACACGGCACTCCAGGAGTCCTGCTACGACGACAGCCTCATCGTGCAGGAGTTTGTCCCGGGCGGCGACTCCCACATGTATGCCCTCTACTGCTACGTCGACAAGGACTCCAACCCTGTATTTACGGTCTGCTGCCACGTTGGCCTCGAGGACCACCACCCCAGCGCCATCGGAAACGCCGCTGCCATCGTCCCCGAGCCAAACGAGGAGATGACCTCCTCGGCCGCGCGCTTCCTCAAGAAGGTAGGCTACCACGGCATGTGCTGCTTTGACGCCAAGTACGACGCGCGCGACGGCAGCTACCGCTTCCTCGAGGTCAACGCCCGTCCCGGCCGCAGCTCGTGGCTCGTGCTCCTCTCGGGCATCAACTATGCCCAGATTCAGGTGGAAGACGCCATTCTCGGCGTGAACCCTGAGCCCGTGGAGCCCAAGGGCGACTGGGCTTACGTGGGCGTCCCCAAGGCTGTGATCGAGCGCTGCATGCCCAACGTGCCCGTGAAGGAGCGCGTGCTTGCTGCCTATGACAACCACACCGCGAGCTTTGCTCTCGACTGGCCCGAGGACTCCTTCTCCCAGCGCTTCTGGGCGCGGGTCAACTTCGAGCATCAGGTCTCTAAGTTCAAGCGCTACCTCCCCGAGCCGGACCAGCCGTGACGGTTGGGCGCTCCAGCGCAGGAAGGCATAGCGTGCCATGACAATCCGTGACCCCGGTGCCCGCCCCGACTTCGATGACGCGCGTTCGCTTGACGAGAGCCTGCCCGAGTTGCGTCGCCAGGTGGACGACGCGCCCACCGACCCCGGCTGCTACCTCTGGAAGGACGCGCGCGGACAGGTCGTCTACGTGGGCAAGGCCAAAAACCTGCGTGCTCGCCTGCGTCAGTACGTGACGCTCCAGGACGACCGCGACAAGATCCCCCTCATGATGCAGGTCGTGCGGTCGTTCGACTACATCGTGGTGGGCTCCGAGCACGAGGCCCTCGTGCTCGAGCGCAACCTCATCGCCCAGTATCACCCGTACTTCAACGTGGACTTCAAGGACGACAAGAGCTACCCCTACATTGCCATCACCGAGTCGGACGTGTTCCCGGCCATCAAGTACACGCGCGAGCACCACCGCAAGGGCACGCGCTACTTTGGGCCCTACACCGACGCCCACGCCGCACGAGACACCATCGACACGCTGCGCAAGGTCGTTCCCATCTGCATAGCCACGTGCGCGGAGTGGAAGCGCTGTCGTCGCGAGTTGGAGCGCCGCCCTGACGAGGCGGCCGTGGCCAACCTGGCGCTTGCCCGCACGGGGCGGCCCTGCTTCGACTACCACATGGGCAAGGGGCCGGGCGTCTGCGTGGGCGCCATCGACACCGTCGAGTACGCCAAGCACGTGCGTCAGGTCGAGGACTTTCTCGCCGGGCGCCGCTCGCACGTGGTCTCGGCCGTGGAGGAGCAGATGCGCGAGGCCGCCACGGACCTCGACTTCGAGCGTGCGGGCCGCCTCAAGGCGCGCCTCGAGAGCCTGAACGCCTTGGACGATCGCCAGCAGGTCATGTTCTCCTCGGACGTCTCGCTTGACCTCATTGGCTTCTACCGCGAGGAGACCATCAGCGCGGCGTGCGTCTTTGTGGTGCGCGAGGGCCGCACGGTGCGCACCGTCGAGTTCATTCTCGACAAGGGTGCGGACGTGGGGGAGGTCGAGCTGCAGGGCGGCTTCCTCAAGCGCTACTACGACGAGACGGCAGACATCCCCTCCGAGGTGGACGTGGACGTAGACCTGCCGGACGCCGAGCTCCTCTCGGAATGGCTTGCCGAGAAGCGCGGGCGCGCCTGCCACATCCATCACCCGCAGCGCGGCGAGAAGCGCCACCTCCTGGACATGGCGGCCGCCAACGCCCGCCATGCGCTCATGCGCTACATGGTGCGCACGGGCTACGCGGACGACCGCACCAACCAGGCGTTGCTGCAGCTCGAGAGCGCGCTTGCCCTCGACGCGCCGCCCATGCGCATCGAGTGCTTCGACATCTCGACGCTCCACGGCCACTTCACGGTTGCCTCCATGGTCGTCTTCACCAACGGCCGTCCCGACAAGTCCCAGTACCGGCGCTTCAAGATCCAGACGCCGCTCACCGAGGCGAACGACTTCGTGAGCATGTCGGAGGTTCTCGCCCGCCGCTACGCGCCCGAGCGCATGGCCGACGAGCGCTTTGGATCGCGCCCGGACCTGCTGGTGGTCGACGGCGGCAAGCCCCAGCTCACGGCTGCCATGGAGCAGCTCTCCTCGCTGGGACTGGACATCCCCGTGTGCGGCCTTGCCAAGTCTGACGAGGAGGTCTTTGTCCCCTGGGACGAGACGCCCGTGGTGCTGCCCTCGGGCTCGGCCTCGCTCTACCTCATCAAGCAGGTGCGCGATGAGTCGCACCGCTTTGCCATCACCTTCCACCGCGAGCTGCGCGACAAGGCCATGACCGTCTCGGTGCTCGACGACGTGCCGGGCGTGGGCCCCAAGCGCAAGCGGGCCATCATGCGCCGCTTTGGCTCGCTCAAGCGCTTGCGTGCTGCGAGCGTGGAGGACATCGCCCAGGTTCCGGGCGTGCCCGCCGAGGTGGCGCAGGCGGTCTACGACGCCCTGCGCGTCTGGGACGAGGAGGCCCAGACGGTGGCGGAGAAGGCCCGTTAGTCGGGGACCGCAAACATTCCGGAGATGTAGCTAAAGTCTCCGTCGATGTGGCTCACGGTGGAGCGGCCAAGCGGAGACAGATTGTCTGTCAGGTCAAACGAGAGGAGCTCGCGATCGGCGCCCACAACGTAGAGCGTGTCGCCAGAGATGCAGCTCTGCATGGCGGTGCAGGTAAGGTTGTGCTCTTCCGAGAGCGGTTCCCACGTTGCGGGGTCGTAGAGCGCGGCTGTGGTCGGGCTCTCGCTATGAATGTCTCCAAAGAGGAGGAGCACGTAGCCATTCCAGGGGAGGGCATCAAGCACGGCCGTATCGAATTCCTTCGATTCGAGCATGCCCGTGTCGGTGTGGTAGATGCCGAGCTGCGTCGATGGGACTTGCCCCGAGGTATCTTCCCAATTCGCAAAGAAGAGCAGGTCGCCTGCGGCAACGGGCCGATAACGACCGGATCCAAGCTTAGTCGTGGTTACGGTGTCCATCAGATTGAGGTCTCGGCCGTAGATGCTGATCCACGATGTGGACTCGTCTGGCGCATCAGGCGAGAGGGGACTTCCCGTTGAGAAGGCATACAGCTTCCCGCCGTAAAGGCAGAGGGATTCGATGTAGGTGTCCGTCTCCTCAATGTCAGTGACATCGCCCGTTTGCCGGTCAATGCGGCATATGTGCGAGACGTTGTTGAGGTTGCTGCAGGTAAAGATATAGTCATCGTCTGCGCAGACTCCATAGAGGTTTATCTGATCGACGCCGTAGCGGGTCACGGAAAGGTCATCCAGGTCCACGCCGAGCACCGTCTTCTCGTCGCGCTTGGTTGTGTAGCCTTGAGGGATAACATAAAGCGTGCCGTCATAGACGGGGGAGAGGTTCCAGTCACATCCGAGCGTGGCATAGTCAAGCGGCAGATCGCCGAGTTCGTCGAGCTCGCTGTCATAGAGAATGATTCGGCTACGCGCCTGGAACTGCCGTGTCTCAATCACGCCAAAGGACGCCTGTCCCGTGGGGGCAGGGGAGACGTTTCTTCTGGCAAGCCAAACGATGAAGAACGCCGTGGCAGTGCATGCGAGAAATGCAACCAGCAGTGCGGCACGCTTTTTCATCTGCGTCTCCAGTCAGGGGTGAAGGAGGCGCACCCCCATGGAATAAACGGGGTGCACCGTGAAGCCAGACTATACTTGAGAGTAAATTGTCGACGTATGCGAAGACATAACAAGTTCTGCCGGGTAGACCGCATTACCCCAGGCAGGTGTGTCGAGGTCAATTCCATAGAGGTCTTTGTAGGCAGCCCACACAAGCTGAGAACAATAGAAAGAGCTACGCGTATCCCTATCGAAGAAATTGTAGTTGTATGGCTTTCCAATCTGCGAATAACACCAGTTGGCCGCTGCTGCATCTTGTGTCGTGGTCGTCTCGTTCACGTTTAGACCGTATACGACCCCCTTCGAGGATGCCCAGTTATTTGACCCAAAAACGACTCCTTGGTCTGTGGACTCTACAACTCTTGAGGAAGAGTAGACGATAGCTGCATGTCCAGAAGGAATCCACTTAAACTTGTCCCCGGTGACAAGGATCACTCCCTTGCGAGTGGGGTAGGTTCCCAAGCGCCTCATTGGTCCCTTATCGGACATTATCGGCATACGTGCAGCCTCTTCCCAATAGGGCGCGAACTCCTCTTCAGAGGGGACATCTCTCGCGGGTGGCTCTGATGCAACTGCAGGGGTGTGAAAACTACTGATAGCGAGAAGAACAACGAGGATTGGTAAAACGGCAATCATCTTCTTGTACATCTCAAACTCCTCTTGGATAAGGAATGTTCTCGCCGTATCGATCCGAGATACTTCTGAGACGTTTTAGTCGACAGAGGTGCTTGTACCGTTCCATCTATCTCTTCCTCTCGCCTCCGTGTTTGATATGGGACTGACTAGGAAGATGATTTCAGGATTAGGGGTTCGCGTCTGTCGTCCAAGAGGATGGGATTCGTAAATTCGTGTCAACTCAAGAGCGAGGTTATTACCTTGTGCAATTCAGCTGCGCTGTGAATGCCAAGGGCGACATAAATGCGACTCCGGTATGACTTAACAGTTCCTCGTGCTATATGAAGCTGATCACAGATTTCACTCTCGCTGTCACCCCGAGCGATGAGGAGGGCAATTTGTGCTTGGAGCTCGTTGAGCCCGCAACTGCGGAGGTGCTTGAGCACCACGTCCGCGTCCTTCGGAGAGTTTCCGTCGGGGGATGTTGTTGGGGAGATCTTTCCAAATACCATGGCCCCGGCAACAAAAAGAAGTGCACACAGCATGTATGACACGTCGGGATGAGATGTGAGTAGGGAGTCAATGGGTCTCTGAAGAAGGAAACAGAATCCCACGAGAGCCGCGAGTTCGCGGGAGCGACAAAATAGTCCCTGTATGCCTGTTTGCAGGAGATGCCTGGTGCGATGCGTCCACGAGATTTCAGCTCCGGGTAGAGCTACGTTCGTGCCAACGAGCAAAACGGTTGCGAAAAGAACCAACAGTGAAAGGATGCGAAAGAGCCACAGAAGTGGCCAAGACGCCACCAGAAGCGCTGCGGAGAGTGTCGTTCCGGTAGCCGCGAAGAGGCTTTTTTCCCATGAGGGGGAAACGCCAAGCCGTTGTCGAAGGGCTTCCTCTCCTCCCGAATCTGGATGGCAGAGAAAACCGACGAGCGCACCACAGATGAGAGCGAGTCCAAAGGCGTGTGCAGTCACAAGTTGACTGTCAGCATCGAAAGGACACAAGGTATATGCAAGGCAGAACCCCATACAGGTAAGGGTGCTCCAATGCTTATGCAAGAATGCAAATCTACGGTTGGCTGATGTTGAGTTTTCGCTTGCGTTATCAGATTTGACGTCATTGCTCTGCTGTGCAGAAGAGATGAGAAGGCAGAGTTCTTGCTTGGAGCGTATTCCCAATTTCTCATATCCCCGAGAGCGATTGGTATTGACAGTTGACTCTGAGACGCCGAGTTCTTGTGCGATGATGCGGCGCGGCTTTCCAAGTGCGGTACTGATAAGAACCTCGGTCTCTCGACTACTGAGCGGACGGAGTGCATGGGAGGAGAGAAGCTGCTCGATACGGGTGCTCTCACGGGCTATTTGCCTGGGATTTGTCGACTCTCCGGTGGTGGTTGTATGCCTGGGGGACGCATGACGGATAAGACATACAATTACGACGGTAACAGCAAAGAGGTGCGTCCCCGTTAGAACAAGAGCGAGATGTGGGTAATCCGATAGGGTGTCATAGAGTGAGGCCGAGAATACGAGTCCGGAGACAAGTGAGAAGAGCATCCGTTCGTCTGTTCCGGAAGATAGACGAGTGAGGAGTTGCGCTACGAGAGATGCCGTGGCACCGAGGCATGCCGAGAAGGCGGGAAACCATGGGCCGATTGCCGGAAACGAGAGACCCAGAACAAGCGGCACAGCAAAAGTAATTCCGAGAATTACTGCAGACTGGAGAACTGCGTTACCATTGGGTTCCGGATGCGCAAACTCAAGGGCGAGACAAATCCACCCAACAAGAGCGAATGCGGTAGCTACGACCTCAGCTGCAGCAAACTCTACGAGAGCGTTGGCTTCAACAAGCAATACCTCTAGCGCGAAGATGGGAATTGCGACTATGGCTCCTGCAATAGCCATGAACTGCCGACACTTCTCGGAAGAGACCTTGTCGGCAGCTCCGAGCGTGCGTCCGACGAGCAAGGCGGCGCAGGTGAGGCTGAGCGTGAGTAGTGGTTGGCGGGGAGGTAGCGCTGCAATCAATCCCGACCAGATACACCAGATGGGCTTACCTCTTCGCGCAAGGATGGCATACGCTCTCATCATGTCTCCCTCATGGCTTGATGCTGAGAATAGGACAAAGCCTGCTCTACTGAGGCTGCGCTCCGGTAGGTGGTGGGCGAGAGCCCGATGAGACAGCGCGGGATATCACTCGGGTTCGCTGTGCCTGATGTGAGTATGCAAAAGCGCCCAGCTCCGAATCTCGCGAGCCAGTTGCTCTCAGCATCGGCTAGCCTTGTCTCTAGTCCAAAATGGCGCGACCATGGTGGCCGCGCGGAGAGGAGCATCAATGGCTGTCAATCCGCTCGTCCAGTCCCTCAAGGGCAAGCTCATCGTTAGCGTCCAGGCGTATCCCGGAGAACCCATGCGCCACCCCGAGACCATGGCCCAGATCGCCCGCGCCTGCGAGCTGGGTGGTGCCGCAGCCATCCGCTGCCAGGGCCTCTCGGACATCGCCGCCATCAAGGGCCGCGTCGAGGTTCCCGTCATCGGCCTCTGGAAGGAGGGCCACGACGGCGTCTACATCACGCCCACGCTGCGCCATGCCGTTGCCTGCGTGAACGCCGGTGCCGACGTGGTGGCAATCGACGCCACCAATCGCCCGCGCCCCGACGGCCGCACCTTCGAGGAGACCGTCCGCGACCTGCGCGCCCAGTGCGAGACCATCGTCATGGCCGACTGCATGACCATCGAGGACATCCGTCGCGGCGTCGCGTGCGGCTGCGACATCGTGTCCACCACGCTCTCGCACAACAAGCCTGCCATCGACACCACGTTGGACGACGGCCCCGACATCGCCCTTCTCGCAGAAGCCGCCAAGGAGTTCCCCGGCTTCCCCGTGATCTGCGAGGGCCACGTCCACACCCCGGCGGATGCGCGCGCGGCCATCGACGCCGGCGCGTGGGCGGTGGTCTCGGGCACCGCGATCACGCATCCCACGAGCATCACCAGCTGGTTCAAGGCGGCCATCGAGGCGTAGGGCATTCTTGGCAGATGGTAGTAACCCGGCCCTAGCGGCCATGAGAGAGGAGAAGCACATGGCAGAGAACAACGGGTCTGGAACTGCGGCGCCGCTCGATGCGGCCGCTGCCGCAAAGGTAGCGTTTGCCGAGGTCACAGGCGAGCCATTCCCCACAGACATCTACACGGCGCCGCAGCTCTCCTGGACGGTCATCGGTTGCGGCGTGATTGCCAACCAGATGGCGACCTCGCTTGCCCTCTCCGGCCGCCATCTCCGCGGCGTTGCCAACCGCACGCGCGAGAAGGCCGAGGCCTTCGCCAAGCGTTACGGCGTGGAGCGCGTGTACGACTCGGCCGAGGAGCTCTACCAGGACCCCGGGGTAGATGCCGTCTACATCACCACGCCGCACAACACGCACATCCGCTACCTGCGCGGTGCCCTCGCGGCAGGCAAGCACGTTCTCTGCGAGAAGTCTATCACGCTCAACTCCGAGGAGCTCGACGAGGCCCGTGCGCTTGCGCGCGAGAACAACGTGGTGCTCATGGATGCCACGACCATCCTGCACATGCCGCTTTACCAGGAGCTTCTCCGCCGCGCCAACGCGGGAGAGTTTGGTGCCATGAACCTGGCGCAGCTCAACTTTGGCAGCTACAAGGAGTACGGCGACCTCACCAACCGTTTCTACAACCCCAGGCTGGCGGGCGGCGCGATGCTCGACATTGGCGTCTACGCGCTCTCGCTCATGAGGCTCTTCATGGCAAGCCAGCCCACGGAGGTCGTTTCTCTCGCCAACCTGGCGTCGACGGGCGTGGACCAGACCTCGGGAATCGTGTGCCGCAACAAGGAGGGGCAGATGGGCGTCCTCTCGCTTACGCTCCACTCCAAGCAGCCCAAGCGAGCGGTCCTGAGCTTTGACCGCTGCTACGTCGAGGTCATGGACTATCCCCGCGCTGACGTTGCAACCATCGTGTGGACGGAGGACGGGCGCCGCGAGGAGGTTCGCGCAGGTCGCTCGGGCTATGCGCTCTGCTACGAGATTGCCGATCTCGAGCGTACGGTTGCGGGCGACGCACGTGCAGCAGGCCTCATCGACTACGCCGCTGACGTCATGCAGATCATGACCCGCCTGCGCCGCGAGTGGGGCGTGGTCTATCCCGAGGAGCGCGCATAGGTGCTAGCTGCAGAAATGCGCCCTTCGACGAGAAAATGCCGCCTGAGCGAAGGTGTCGTACGGAATGCTGTCGAAACCTCACACTCGGGCGAGAAATTCTCCCCCGAGGGGCGCTTTCGTATGAAGTAGCTGCGATAACGTGCCCTCCGGCGTCAATTCCGCGCCGGAAGGGCAATTTCGTACGTAATCCTTGCGGTAACGCTGCTTCCGGACCCCCGGACCCCCGGACCCCCGGACCCCCGGACCATTTTGCTTCCGGACCAGCGGAGAATAGCTCCTTTTCTTAAACGGCGGTTGCGTTTGCCCAGGTGGCGGCTAACTGGATTAAGAAATGGAGCTTATACTCCACGGGGCGAGAGGGGCTAGAGCCTGAGAGAGGCACGCCATCCCAACTTAGAACGTTGCTATTAGCGAGAGCCCCTATCAAAAGCGCATCTCTATGGACGGCACTGCTGCATCTCGGCACTTTATTGCGCGTTTTTCCTCATCCTAAATACGTTTGCTCAGATAAGCTCAAATTTACGAGAAATATCGCGCAATAATCCTATGCGAGAGTTTCGATAGTGGGGCGATCGCCCCGCCCGCCCGTCGAGAGGCCCGCCCGCCGAGAAGCCCGCCCGCCGAGAAGCCCGCCAGCTGAGAGCCCCGGACGAGAAGCACGGGCCCCGGGGGAGCAACGGCACCAGCACCAGCGCACCGGCTGGGCACCAACCCCTATACTTGATGCGGTTTCCACCAGAGCGGAGGAGGGGCGAATGCCAGACACAAGCACCGGCCAGGACATGCGCGACGCCGAGAGCCGCGACCGCGTCCCCGACATCGTGATCATCACGGGCATGTCCGGCTCGGGCCGCACGCAGGCCCTGCACTGCTTCGAGGACATGGGCTACTTCTGCATCGACAACCTCCCTCCGCGCCTTGTCCCGCAACTCGCGGAGCTCGTGGGAATCAACTCGGGCGTGGGCCGCCACCTGGCCGTGACCTGCGACCTGCGCAGCCAGGGCCTCTTCGATGAGCTCACGGACACCATCCGCCAGCTCGGCGAGCACGAGCTCTCCTGCAAGCTCCTCTTCCTGGACGCCTCCGACGAGATTCTCATGCGCCGCTACAACGAGAACCGCCGCCGCCACCCGCTCGCGGTCCCCGGCGAGTCCGTCGAGCACGCCATCAAGCGCGAGCGCCGGCAGCTCAAGGACGCGCGCGCGATGGCCGACCTCGTCATCGACACAAGCCACATGCGTACCTCCGCCCTGCGTGCGCGCCTCAGCGCGGCCTTCTCCGAGCTCACCGAGCAGCAGCTCCTCGACGTGAACGTCTTCTCGTTTGGCTTCAAGCACGGCATGCCCTCCGAGGCAGACCTCATGATCGACGTGCGCTTTCTGCCAAACCCCTTCTACGACCCCGAGATGCGCTATCTCACGGGTAATGACGAGAAGGTCGCACGCTTCGTGATGGACAACAAGATCACGCGCGACTTCATGGACGCGTGGCTGCGGCTGCTCGACGTTGCCATGCCGGGTTACGTCGCCGAGGGCAAGGCGCGCCTGTCCATTGCCGTGGGCTGCACGGGCGGCCAGCACAGAAGCGTCGCCATTGCCAATGCCACGGCGGCCCACCTCAAGGCGCAGGGCTATCGCGTGAACCTCTTCCATCGCGACCTCCCGGAGGCTGTCGCTACGGCTGCGCACGACGCAGCCACGGGCGAGAGGTAGCCCATGTCCTTCACCGCCCAGGTAAAAGACGAGCTCTCGCGCATAGAGCCCGCCTCCCGCATGGCCGAGCTCGCGCAGCTCTCGGCGCTTGTCCGCGTCTGCGGCACCATGAGCTTCCACGGTTCGGGGCGCTACTCGATTCGCATCGCCACTGAGACCGGAGCCGTGGCGCGCACCGTCATCAAGCTCACGCACCGCGTGTTTGACCTCGAGACCTCGCTTACCGTTAGACGCTCGGTCCTTCACAAGACGAGAAACTACCTCATCGAGATGCCCGAGCAGGACCGCCTGGCCGACGATCTCACCAGCCTGGGGATTCTCATCCCCGGGCGCGGCATCGCCCTAGGGGTGCCCGAGGAACTTCTCAAGACGAGAGAGGCACGCTGCGCCTTTGTGCGGGGCGCCTTCATGGCAGGTGGCTTTATCGCCGATCCGCGCGGTGACTTCCATCTCGAGATCGCGGTGACGGGGGAGGAGTTCGCCCGAGGCCTGGCCGATGTCATCTCGACCCTGGGCGCCTCGGTGCGCATCAACCGGCGCCGCGGCGCCTACGCGCTCTACCTCAAGAGCTTCGACGACGTGCTGTGCCTCCTGCGCCTGATGGGTGCCCAGCGCATGGCTCGCGTGGTCGAGGTCGCGCGTGCGAGAAAGTCCGTCAAGAACGACGTCAACCGCCGCGTCAACGCCGAGGTGGCCAACCAGGCGCGCTCGTCCTCGGCAGCCGTGGCGCAGCTCGAGCTCATCGACCGGGCGGACGAGCTCGTGGGCATCTCGCGCCTCCCGCCTGCGGTGCGCGAGTTCTGCGTCGCGCGCAGGGAGAACCCCGAGCTCTCGCTTGCGGCGCTGGGCGAGACCTTCGATCCGCCGGCCTCCAAGTCCGCCATGTACCACCGGTTGCTCAGGCTGGAGCAGATCGTGGGCGAAGAGGGCGCACCCGAGAAAAACTGAGAACGTTTCCACATCAGAAAATCCTCATTTATTCTCATAAAAGCGCAGCTAGATTGCATCACATACTATATTTTGCACAGAAATGCGTCCAGAATTGTGCCAGCGTTGCGGATTACTCGTTTTAGATTGGCAAACGTGCGGTAGAATGTCCCTAGCAATGACGTTTCGGCGTTGTTACATGGTCAGTCGGGGGGAGGCCCCGTCGGCCACTCGAAAGGAGAAAGCATGGCAGTTAAGGTTGCAATCAACGGCTTCGGTCGCATCGGTCGCCTGGCGTTCCGTCAGATGTTCGGTCACGAGGGCTCCGAGATCGTCGCCATCAACGATCTTACCTCTCCCGAGATGCTCGCCTACCTGCTGAAGTACGACTCCACGCAGGGCAACTACTCCCGCGATCACGAGGTCACCGCTGGTGAGGACTCCATCACCGTCGACGGCAAGACCATCAAGATCTACAAGGAGGCAGACGCCAACAACCTGCCTTGGGGCGAGCTCGGCGTCGACGTCGTCCTCGAGTGCACCGGCTTCTACACCTCCAAGGCCAAGTCCCAGGCGCACCTCAACGCTGGCGCCAAGAAGGTCGTCATCTCCGCTCCTGCGGGCTCTGACCTCAAGACCATCGTCTACAACGTCAACCACGAGACGCTGACCGCCGACGACGACATCATCTCCGCCGCCTCCTGCACCACCAACTGCCTCGCTCCTATGGCCAAGGGCCTGAACGACTACGCCCCCATCGTCTCCGGCATCATGACGACCATCCACGCCTACACCGGCGACCAGATGATCCTCGACGGCCCGCAGCGCAAGGGCAACTTCCGTCGTAGCCGCGCCGGCGCGGAGAACATCGTCCCCAACACCACCGGTGCTGCCAAGGCCATCGGCCTCGTGCTCCCCGAGCTCAACGGCAAGCTCATCGGCGCCGCTCAGCGCGTTCCTACGCCCACCGGCTCCCTCACCAACCTCTACGCCGTGGTCAACAAGGAGGTCACCGTCGAGGGCGTCAACGCCGCGATGAAGGCCTACTCTGAGCAGATTCCCGAGACCTTCGGCTACAACGAGGACCAGATCGTTTCTCGCGACATCGTCGGCATGACCTATGGCTCGCTCTTCGACGCCACCCAGACCATGGTCAACCCGCTCGGCAACGGCCAGAGCCTCGTCCAGGTCACCTCTTGGTACGACAACGAGAACTCCTTCACCTCTCAGATGGTCCGCACCATCAAGTACTTCGAGAAGTTCGTCGCCTAGTCGATGCTTCGGTGAGGTAACTATGGGGCGCGGTTTGCAGCTTTCGGGCCGCGGCCGCGCCCCTATTTTTGCACGTATCGACAATAAGGAGTGAACATGGCTTTCACCAAGAAGACCGTTCGCGACATCGACGTCGAGGGCAAGCGCGTCCTCGAGCGCGTCGACTTCAACGTGCCCCTGAAGGATGGCGTCGTCACCGACGACACGCGCATCAAGGCCGCCATCCCCACCATCAAGTACCTCAAGGAGCACGGCGCTGGCATCGTGCTCATGAGCCACCTCGGCCGTCCCAAGGGCGACGGTCCCGAGCCCGAGCTCTCGCTCAAGCCTGCCGCCGAGAAGCTCGCCGAGCTCACCGGCTATGACGTGAAGTTCGTCGACGACACCTACGGCGAGAAGGCCGCTGCCGCCGTTGCCGAGGTCAAGCCTGGTGACATCCTTGTGCTCGAGAACGTCCGCTTCGACAAGCGCGAGAAGAAGAATGACCCCGAGATCGCCAAGAAGCTCGCCTCCTACGGTGACATCTTCGTGCTCGATGCCTTTGGCACCGCGCACCGTGCGCAGGGCTCCGTGGTCGGCCCTGCTGCCTACATTCCCGCCGTCGCCGGCTTCCTGCTCGAGAAGGAGGTCGACACCCTTACGTCGATCTTCGCCGAGCCCGAGCGCCCGTTTGTCGCCATCGTGGGCGGCTCCAAGGTTTCCTCCAAGATTACCGTTCTCGATCGCCTGATCGACTCCGCTGACACCCTCATCGTTGGCGGCGGTATGGCCTACACCTTCTTCCTGGCCCAGGGCTACACCGTGGGCACGTCGCTGCAGGAGCCTGACTACGTCGACGAGGCCAAGAAGCTCCTCAAGAAGGCCGAGGACAAGGGCGTCAAGCTGCTCCTGCCGGTCGACAACGTGGTCACCGACGACTTCGACAACCCCACCGTCAAGGAGGTCGTCGACTCCAACAAGATCCCCGACGACCGCATGGGCATGGACATTGGCACCAAGACCCGCGAGCTCTATGCCGAGGCCATCAAGGGCGCCAAGACCGTCTTCTGGAACGGCCCCATGGGCGTCTTCGAGAAGGACGAGTTCGCTGACGGCACCAAGGCCGTTGCCGAGGCTGTCGCCGAGGTCAAGGCCAACGGTGGCACCTCCATCATCGGCGGTGGCGACTCCGTGGCCGCAATCAACAAGTTTGGCCTGGCTCCCAAGATGAGCTGGATCTCCACGGGCGGCGGCGCCTCGATGGAGCTCGTCGAGGGCAAGGCTCTTCCTGGAGTGGAGGCGCTTCTCGATGCGTAACAGGATGATCGCTGGCAACTGGAAGATGAACAAGACCTACGACGAGGGCGTTGTTCTCGCGCAGGGTCTGGTCGACGAGCTCAAGGACGGCACCGGCTCGGTGGACGTTGTTGTTTGCCCGCCCGCCATCGACGTCAAGGGCGTCGCCGAGGTCATCCAGCAGGCCAATGCCCCCATCGCCGTGGGTGTCCAGAACGTCTACTGGGAGGAGAAGGGCGCCTACACGGGCGAGACCGCTCCTGACATGATCACCACCGTTGGTGCCACCTACTGCATCATTGGCCACTCCGAGCGTCGTGGCTACTTTGGCGAGACGGACGAGGACATCAACAAGAAGGCCAAGGCCCTCATGGCCCATGGCATTGTCCCCATCTCCTGCTGCGGCGAGTCCCTCGAGGTCCGCGAGGCCGGCAAGCACGTCGAGTTCGTGGTCGAGCAGATCAAGAAGGACACCGAGGGCCTCACGATCGATGACCCCTCCAAGTACGTGGTTGCCTATGAGCCCATCTGGGCCATCGGCACCGGCAAGACCGCCACGGCCGATGACGCCGAGGAGGTCTGCGGCGCTATCCGCAAGACCCTGGCCCAGATCTTTGGCCAGGAGACCGCTGACGGCATCCGCATCCTCTACGGCGGCTCCGCCAAGCCCGAGAACGTGGGCGGCTTCCTTGAGAAGGAGGACGTTGACGGTGCGCTCGTCGGCGGTGCTTCGCTCAAGGCCGACAGCTTCGCAGCCATGGTCCGCAGCGCAATGGCGTAGTGAGACAAAGGGACTGTCCCTTTGTCTCATTCGGCCCCGGTGCGCCTGTCGCGCCGGGGCCTTTTCTAGATGGGGTGGTTCTTCTAGCCCGAAAGGTGGCGGAAGTTGTTTCTCGAGAAGTCGACATGGCCTGCAGTCGAGGCATACTTTGCAAACAATGACCTGGTAGTCCTTGGGTTTGGCAGTACGGAGAACCATGGGCGGCACAATCCACTTGGAACCGACTGGATGGCCCCCCAGAGGATACTGGACCTCATGGATGAGCGCAGGCCCAAGTTTCTGTACGGGCCGACGCTTCGCCTTGGGTCTGCCGATCACTTCATTGACTACCCCGGAACGCTCTCGCTTGGGGATGACCTCCTCCATCAGGTGACCGCACGAATCTGCGGGCAGCTCTACCACTACGGCGCTCGGCACTTCTGCTTTGTCAACGGTCATGGGGGAAACACCCGAGCCCTCACCATAACCGGCTATGACCTCAACGACCGTGGCTGCCAGGTGGCGCTTCTCAACTGGTGGAAGCTGGCAGGCGAGCTTAACCCTTCGTGGGGTGGAGGCCACGGCGGTGCTCAGGAGACCTCAGCCAACCTCTGGATAGACCGAAGCTCCGTGGACACTTCCGCATTGGGCCCCATGGACCTTGTGGATGACGGCGGTAGCGATATCAAGACAAAGGGATTTGATGTCGTCGAGTTTGAAGGGGTTCACCCTTCGCTCATCCGTCGCGCTCGCAGGTATGCCTCGAACGGATGGATAGGGAAAGACGATCCCAAGCAGGCGTCTGCGGAGTGGGGAGAGCAGATGCTCACCTCCTTTGCGGATTGGGCCGTAAAGTTTCTCGACGCCTTCGCTCAGTCTCCGCTGCCGGGCCAGATAGAGCGCTAGGCGAGAACGTCGAGGCTTCTCCCCACGATTGCACGGAGACCTTCTCTGCAGGAACGCGCCCTCCGGCGAGAAAATGACGCCGGAGCCGGGGTTACCGCAGCGATTCCGTACGGGATGCACCCCCGAGCGGGGGTTTCCGACGGGATTCTGTACGAGAAGGGCTCCGGCGCCCTTTTAGCGCCGGAAGGGTCGTTGCCGCAACTATCGCGTACAAAAGAGTTCTTCCGGCGCCGTTTGGGCGCCGGAGCTTGAGTTATAGCGACGTTCGTCTCTGCGGCCTTCTCGCAGAAAAACGGGGCCCATCGGCATCGACCGGTGGGCCCAGGCAACTACGCGCTGAGATCTGTTGAGAACTGCGCCTACTGCGCGGGCGTTGCGTCCCTTAGCTCGGGCAGGCGTGCGGCATCGACCTTGATGCCGGTGAACTTGTTCGAGGTCACCTTGTTCAGGGTCTTGTGGAGCATGGGGATGATGGGCATGTCCTCGGCAGCAATGGCGTCCGCCTCGTGCATGAGCTCGACGCGCTTGTCCTCGTCCACGGTCTTTCTCGCCTCGTCCAGCTTGGCGTCGAACTCGGCGCTGGAGTAGTGGGAGACGTTGTCGCCCACGCCGGTGTACATGAGCGGCTGCAGGAAGTTGTCCATGATGGGATAGTCTGCGGTCCAGCCACGAGATCCAAGCTGGAAGGTGCCGGCAACGTAGTCGTCGAGCATCGACGCGTATTCCTTCTGGTCGATGGTCACGTTGATGCCCACGGCCTTCCAGTCGCCCTGCAGGACCTCGAACTCGTTTGTCTTGTTGGACGAGGAAACCATGATGGTGAGGTCGATGCCGCGCATACCGTCTGAGCCGGCGGGATAGCCTGCCTCGTCGAGGAGCTGACCAGCCTTGTCAACGTCATAGGCGCAGTACTGCCACGTGGTCTCGTCGTTGCCCTTGATTCCCGGCGGGACAATGTCGCCTGCGGGCTGCGCAAATCCCTCGTAGAGGGTGTCGCAGAGGTTCTGGCGGTTGATGGCAAGAGACATTGCCTGGCGTACCCTCTTGTCGGAGAGGAAGGGGTCGTTCACGTTGTACGCAAGGTACTCAGTGTACAGAACCTCGCCAACCATCGTCTGCTTGTTGGGAGTGCCGGTGTAGCCGTCGTCCGACTGTCCGTACTTCTCGACCGTCTCCTTGACGCGCCCCGCGGGAACGTCGCAAAGGTCGAGGTTGCCGGCCTCAAACTCGCGGAATGCCGTGTCGGTGTCCTTGTAGATGTTGAAGTGTACGGCGTCGACCTTGGCGGGGTTGTCACCGGCATAGTCCTCGTAGCGCTTCATGTTGATGTACTGGCCATCGTTCCAGGTGCCATCCATCTGGAAGGGGCCGTTGCCAACCGGCGCCTTGGAGTAGGTGTCGTAGTTGTCCTTCGCGCAGTCCGGGATGGGCGAGAGGGGCGTGCAGCACACCACAAAGGGGAAGTCTGCGTAAGGGCCGGTGAGCTCCACCTTGAGGGTGTAGTCGTCGGGGCAGGAAAGCCCCTCAAGCTCTTCGACGTTTCCGTTGACCACGTCTTCATAGCCCTTAACCATGGCAAGGTGGTACGAGACCACAGACGGCGCCGTGGTGGTCTTGGGGTTGCAGATGCGGTTCCAGGCGTACTGGAACGACTTGGCCGTGACGTCGGTGCCATCGTGGAACTTGAGGCCCTGCTTGATGTGGAAGGTCCACGTCGCGGCGTCGTCAGATGACTCCCAGGACTCGGCAACGCTGGGCTTCAGCTCCTCTGTGTCGTAGTCGTAGACCGTGAGCTGGTCAAAGAGCTGAGAAGCAACAGCCGCGCCGTTGAACTCCTCGATGTCAAAGGGGTCGATTGACGTGGGGTTCGTGATTGCATAGTTGATGGTTCCTCCCGATGCCGCCTCCCCACTGGATGACTCTCCGCTGCTGGACGAGCGCTGTCCGCAGGCACCAAGTCCTGCGGCTGCCATCGCGGCAGCTCCGCCCTTGATGAAGGTGCGACGATCCATCGAATGACCCATCTTTTCCTCCCACCGTCTGTCCCCATGCGGACACCGCATGACCGCAGTGTCCGCTTTTCGAGAAAGATGTTCGTCCTGTTGGAGGAAAGTGGCGGAGGACTGAAATACGCCTGAAGCAAATATTTGCAGTATTGAAACTCCTGGCCTGATTTGCCTACCGCTCGCCGACTGCAACTCGAAAGTCGCATGGCCGCACCTCGCTCGCGAACCTCACAAGAATGGGTGCGAGCATGACTGCCCGCACCCATCAAGAGGCACCGTCTCCAATGGCGAGAAGCTTCGCCCGTGCTGTCCGCTATTCCAGCGCAAGGAAGGCACAATAGCCCTTATAGGCCTCCCAGATGTCCGCCTTGCTCGTGACCTCCCAGGGGGAGTGCATCGAGAGCACGCCAATGCCGGAGTCAATCACGTTCATGCCGTAGGTGGCCAGGATGTAGGCGATGGTGCCACCGCCACCGGCGTCAACGCGGCCGAGTTCGGCGGTCTGGAAGCGGACGTTTGCGTCATCCATCACGCGGCGGATGAGGGCAACGTACTCGGCGTCGGCATCGTTGGAGCCAGACTTGCCGCTGCCTCCCGTGTACTTGTTGAAGGTGAGGCCGCGCCCAAGGAAGCACGAGTTCTTTGCCTCGAAGACCGAGGAGTAGCTGGGGTCGAAGGCCGCGGAGACGTCACTCGAGAGCATGCGAGAGCGCTCGAGGCAACGGCGCAGCGCCAGGGGAGTACCCTGTCCGGCTGCCTCGATAAGCTCGGCCATGACATCCTCAAAGAAGCGGCTGCTCATCGAGGTAGCACCGCGGCTGCCAATCTCCTCCTTGTCAACAAGGATGGTGACGGCGGTGCGCTTGGGCGCCTCGCACGCAAGCTGGGCAAGAAGCGAGGGGTAGGCGCAGGAGCGGTCGTCCTGGCCGTAGCCCAGGATCATCGAACGGTCCAGGCCCATGTCGCGCGCCTGGCCTGCGGGCACAATCTCAAGCTCGGCGGAGAGCAGGTCCTCCTCGGTGATATCGTACTTCTCGGCGAGAATATCAAGGACGGTTGCCTTAACCGCTTCTTTGTCTTGGTCCTTCTCGGCGCCGTCGCTAGCTGCCCTGGGGCGGTTGCCCACAATCACGTCGAGAAGCTCGCCCTCAATGAGCTCGGACGCCTTCTTCTGCATCTGCTCACGGGCAAGGTGGGGGAGAAGGTCGGAGACGCAGAAGACGGGGTCCGAGGGGTCCTCGCCAATCACGACCTTGATGACGCTCCCGTCCTTCTTGGCAACAACGCCATGAATTGCCAGGGGCAGGGTTGCCCACTGGTAGGTCTTCACGCCGCCGTAGTAGTGCGTGTCAAGCGTGGCGATGTCGTTTCTCTCCTCGAGCGGGTTCTGCTTGACGTCCAGGCGGGGCGAGTCGATGTGAGCACCAAGGATGTTGACGCCCTGCTCGAGAGGCTCCGTGCCCAGCTCGATGAGCATGAGGCTCTTGCCGCGGACCGACGCGTAGACCTTGTCGCCGGCGGAGAGCTTCTTGCCTGCCTCGACCTCTTCCTCAAGCGGGCGATACCCATGTGTCTCCGCAAGCTCGATGGCAGTAGCGCAGCACTCTCGCTCGGTCTTGTTCTCCGAGATGAACTTTCGGTACCCCTCGCAGAATTCCGTGAGTTGCGCCAGGTCCTTCTCGCCATAGCCCTTCCAGGCGTTTGGTCTCTCCATTCCTGCTCCTTTCCAAAGTCCTCAGGTAAGCTCCGGAGAAGACTGTATCACCCATGGAACCCACGCCGCTCATCGTGCCGCTCGCCGGACGCCACCTGAGTTGTGGAATGAGAAAAACGATAAAACGCGCGTATCACCATATGCTATGCTGAATAGCATTGCATACAGCCCATCCGCTCTCGAAGGAGCCAGAATCCGTGAACGTCCTCAACGTCATCCTCCTTGTCCTGCTGTTCATCTCCGGCCTGCTCACCGTGGCTCTCGTCCTCATGCACTCGGGCAAGGGCACGGGCGTTTCTGACATGATTGCCTCCTCGCTCTACAACGCCTCCGCCGGCTCTGGCATCTGGGAGAGGAACCTCGACAGGCTCACGGTCATCACCTCCGTCATCTTTGTGGCGTGCGTCATCGTGATGGCGGTGACCTTCCCCACGGGAACCATCAGCCTGGCCGGCTAGGCCTTCTCGAAAAACGGTTTCATGCGGGACGGAGCGGCGAGTGCCCTCCGTCCCTTTTTTATCCGCACCACATTCTTTGGTTAACAAGTGGGACATTGAACCATCGAGTTGGCATCCTTAAACGCTTGCAAGCCTATGCTGGTGACATAAAGGCTTGTCGCAAGGAGGATGCCACATGTACATGGAGAGAAGCACCTGGACGCAGGTTCGTGACTACTTCAAGGAGCACGACCTGGTGATTATTGGAGTTGGCTCGACGGAGTGCCACGGCAGGCACAATCCGCTGGGCACCGATACCATGGCGCCAGACAAGATCCTTGAGCTGCTGGAACAGCGCGACGGGACGTATCTTGTGGCACCAACACTTCCCTATGGCGCAACGGACGACCTCGTTGGGTACCCTGGCACGGTGAGCCTTGGTGTCCAGGGGCTCTACGACGTCCTTTCGAGCATCACGCGGCAGCTCAGAGCCTATGGCGCACGCCGCTTCGTCTTTCTCAATGGTCATGGCGGTAACGTCAAATCTCTCTCTATGGCGTCGATGGACCTGAACGATGCCGGCTGCCTTGCGGCGGTGGTCAACTGGTGGAGGGTTGCCCCGCAGCTTGATCCCGCATGGGGCGGCGGGCACGGTGGCGCCATGGAGACCAGCGCCAACCTTGCCATCGATCCCGCTTCCGTTGACATGTCGCAGGTGACAGACGAGAACCTGCTCCCCGACATTGGGGCCGACATGCCCTCAACGGGATGGAACAGCGTGATCTTTGGCGGTGCCGAGGTGGAGTTCCCGCGAAGGCTCGCCCGGTTTGCAAGCTCCGGCTGGGTTGCCGAAGGCCACGAGGACCATCCGCGCGGCGCAAGCGCCGAGCTTGGGAAGGCGATGCTTGAGGGCACTGCGGCGTGGCTACAGGAGTTCACGCATGCCCTCGAGGCGGAGACGCTGCCCAAGCCAATCGACTTCTCTCGGGCAACGGAGCACCTCGACCAGTAGCGCACACTGCATAGCTGCATCTGTACCAGGCGTTCCCGCCTGCCGAGGAACGGGCGGACAACAAGGAGGAGAAATGCGCATCGAGCTGAGTACCTGGCCTGCCGTGAAAGACTACTTTGAGCGGGGAAACGACCTCGTCGTCATGGCCATAGGAAGCACGGAGGAGCACGGGAGGCACAACCCGCTGGGAACAGACACCCTTGCACCCAATCTGCTGCTGGAAAAGATTGATGCTGCCCTTGGCGAGGACGTGCTCATTGCGCCCACGATTCCCTTTGGCAACGCGGATGACCTCCTGGGGTTTCCGGGAACGCTCTCGATAGGCTATGACCTTCTCCGTTCGCTTGTCCGGACGCTCAGCATGCAGCTCTACGACTATGGAGCAAGAAGGTTCCTCTTCATCAACGGCCACGGCCCCAACATCAAGCCCATCTCAAGCGTGTGCGAGGAGCTCAATAGGCGAGGGTGCCTCGCGGCAAGGGCGGATTGGTGGCTCATGGCAGGCGAGCTCAACCCTGCGTGGGGCGGTGGCCATGGCGGGGCAGAGGAGACGGCTGCGGTGATGGCCGTCGACCCCTCGCTTGTGGATTCCTCCGAGCTTGGCCCCATGGCGCTTGCTAACGACATCTCCGACGAGCTTCCCACGTCTGGCTGGGACAACGTTGAGTTCAAGGGCGCTCACGTTGCCATTCCGCGTGACGCCTGCCGCTACGCCGGCAACGGCTGGATTGGCCCCGACGACCCAGCGAACGCCAACCCGGAGTGGGGAGGCCAGATGATGGACGGCGTAGCCAGCTACCTCGTCGACTTCATCGGCGCCCTCAAGCGCGCGCCGCTTCCCGCGCCCATGCCCGTCCGCACTACCAAGGCATACGGCGGCAATGGCGACAAGTAACGTCAGCACGTACGCGATATTGGCTCCCAAGAGAGAGGCAAGTGGCAATGGATTTCAACGATAGCGAGGTCGTGGACCTTCTCGGCAGGCTCTCTAACGCAAAGTCCCCCTCGGGCTTCGAGGACGAGACCATAGAGGTCGTGCGCGACTTCTGCCAAGGGTGGGCAAAGGTCGAGACCAACAGCGTCCACGACGCACTCGTCACCCCCAAGAACTTTACTGGCGAGAAGCCCGTGCTCATGCTCGATGCCCACGGCGACGAGGTTGGAGGCATGGTCAAGTCCATCCGCTCCAACGGCACGATGACCTTCGTTGAACTAGGACGCTTCTCTCCCAACGTGCTCACCGGCCAGGACGTGCTGGTGAGAAACACGCTTGGCGAGTGGGTCCATGGCGTGATTGGCGTGAAGCCGCCCCACTTCATGAGCGCTGCCGAGCGCGCCTCCGGAGAGCTGCAGCTCATCCTGGACGTTGGCGCCACCTCCAAGGAGGAGGCGGTAAACGTCTTCCATATGGGCATGGGCGAGCCTTTTGTCCCGGCCACCAAGTTCGAGTACAACGAGAAGACTGGCGTTGCGTTGGGGAAGGCATTCGACTGCCGCGCAGGAGTCACCGCAGAGCTCCTCGCCCTGCGCGAGCTTTCTAGCCGCACGGATCTACCCTTTGACGTTGTTGCCTCGGTGAGCTCGATGGAGGAGGTGGGGGAGCGCGGCGTGCTGGCAGCGGCGCTGCACTTCGATCCCATGGTCGCCTTCATGTTTGAGGGCTGCCCGGCAGATGACACGTTTACCATCCCCGATGACGTCCAGACTGCCTTTCGCCATGGCCCCATGTTTCGCTACTTTGACTGCTGCATGATTACGAACCCTCGCTACCAGCGCTTTGTACTCAAATGTGCGGCGGAGGCGGGACTTGTCTGCCAAACGAGCGTGCGGGAGGGCGGCGGCACCGACGGCGGCCCCACCCACATGCTTGACATCCCCTGCGTGGTCGCTGGCGTTCCCAGTCGCTACGTCCACTCGGGAACCGCGCTGTGCACGCTCTATGACGTAAAGATGACGGCGGAGGTTGCGGTTGCCGTGGCCGAGCGGATTACTCCGGATGCCGTTCGCTCCTTTTAAGCAGAGCGGGACCCCTGGCAATTTGGAGTTGCGTTAACGGGTAATTACATTGTCATTTCATAAACTTTTCTATTTACGTTCTTAACGTTACATGTGGACTATTCAACCTTAATGAACACTGTTTAGAAACAATAGCCCGCTACCCTGTTTCACAACATCAAGGTGGGACTTGATGCTTTGACAGTCAAATTGGTGTGGAAGAGGAGGAGCATATGGAAGACAGGTTTGGCGGAGTCTCTCGTCGAGGCTTCATCAAGGGTGGCGTCGCAGCCGCCGCACTGGCCGGTCTCGCGGGATGCGGCAAGAACAACTCTGGAAGTGCGACTTCGGGTGGCTCTTCTTCTGATGCGGGAGCCAGCACGGGCGGCGTGCTGAAGTACTACATCAACGACCCCGTTGCCATCGACCCCTACAACACGCAGGAGTCCGAGGGCACCCAGGTCGCGAAGTGCCTGTTCGATTCCCTCACCAAGTACAACTACGACACCAAGGAGCTTGAGCCGGCGGCGGCCGAGTCCTGGGAGTCCAACGACGACGCGACCCAGTGGACCTTCCACATCCGCAAGGACTGCAAGTTCCACAACGGTGACACCGTGAAGGCAGAGGACTTCAAGCGCGCCTTTGAGCGCATCTGCGACCCAACGATGAAGACCCCCTCGGACGTTGCCTACCACCTCGACCCCGTCAAGGGCGCCAAGGAGATGCAGGCGGGCGAGGCCGACGAGATCTCTGGCGTCACGTGCCCCGACGACAACACGCTCGTCTTCGAGCTCACCACCCCTATGTCCGAGTGGCCGCTCGTCTGCGCCCACCAGGCGCTCGTGCCTGTTCCTAAGGCGGCACGAGACGATCCCGACAGCTTCCTCGTTGCCCCCATCGGCAATGGCCCCTTCCAGATGGATGGCTCCTGGGTCTCCGGCCAGTACATCAACGTCAAGAAGTTCGACGGCTACTATGGCACCCCCGCAAAGCTCGATGCCGTGAACTTCTCCATCCAGAAGGACCCGGACACCGCCTTCAAGGAGTTCCAGGCCGGCAACATCGACTTCTGCTCCGTGCCCTCCGGCCGTCTTGCCGAGGTCGAGCAGCAGTATGGCACCTCTGACGACGGCTATACCGTGACCCCCAAGAAGCAGGTCCTTACTGGTGCCGAGGCCTCAACCTACTGGCTCATCTGCGAGATGGGCGACGAGACCCTTGGCAAGAAGGAGGTCCGCCAGGCACTTAGCCTTGCCATCAACCGCCAGAACATCTGCGACACGCTCTTCGAGGGCTCCCGCAAGCCTGCCACAAGCTGCTTCCCGCCGCTTATCGATGACTCCCCTGATTCCACGTGGGAGTACTGCGACTACGACCCCGAGAAGGCCAAGGAGATTCTTGATAGCGCCGGCTACACGGCAGACGCGGACGGCAAGCGCAACCTCACGGTTAAGCTCTCCTACAACTCCGGTGGCGGCCACGAGGACATCATGTCCATCATCCAGGGCGACTTCGAGGCCATCGGCGTGACCGTTCAGCAGAACTCCCTGGAATGGGCTGCCTACCTCACCGCGCTCGATGACGGTGGCTTCCAGCTCGGCCGCATGGGCTGGATCACCGACTACCCCAACATGGACAACTTCCTGTACCCCAACTTCTACAGCACCTCGTCGAACAACTACGGCAAGTACTCCAACCCTGAGTTCGACAAGCTGGTCGAGGACGCCCGCAAGGTCACCGACGAGGAGGAGCGCAAGTCCGAGTATCGCAAGGCCTGCAAGCTCCTGGGCGAGGACATGCCGGTCATCCCCATCATGTTCTACGCGCACGACCACATTGGCTCCGAGAGGATTCAGAGCCTGTACTACGACCCGGCAGGCATTGCCCACCTAGGCGAGGCTAGCGTCCAGGCCTAGTCCCCACGAGCTCGTGCGGGGCATCGGGTTTCCGGTGCCCCGCCCCGCCTTAATATCGGCATCTATTGGCTCGTCCCATGTGGTGGCAGGGGAGTGACCATGGGAAAATACATCATCAAGCGCGTTTTGCAGTTCATCCCGGTGTTCTTGGGAGTCACACTGATTCTGTTCTCCCTCGAGAACATCGTCCCGGGAGACCCAATCAGGCTGATTGCCGGAGACAAGAAACTCGACCCCGTCACCGAGAACAACCTGCGCGCCTCGTTCCACCTCATCGAGACGAACGACGATGGCACAATCAAGTACGACGAGAACGGCAACACCATCGAGACCCCCATGTGGGAGAGGTACTTCCTCTACGTTGGGGGCCTTCTCCACGGCGACCTTGGCGTGAGCTACCAGAAGTCTGGCCAGTCGGTCTCGAGCATTCTGGCAGACAAGTACCCCTATACTGTGCGGCTTGCCATTGTGGCTATCATCATGGAGGCGGTGCTCGGCATAGGAGCCGGCATAGTGAGCGCACTCAAACGCTACTCATTCTGGGACATATTTGTCACGTTCCTCTCGGCCCTGTTCGTCTCCATGCCCGCATTCTGGTTAGGCATGCTCTTACAGCTGTTCTTTGGCGTGTTCCTCAAGGATGCCACTGGCGGCGCCTTCTACCTGCCAATATCTGGCGCTGGTGGCCCGTATGCCGAGTTCCAAGACTGGGTGTACTACATACTCCCCGCGTTCACCCTGGCTGCAATCTCGATGGCATACACGGCCCGCATCATGCGCTCCCAGCTGCTTGAGGTCATGAACCAGGACTACATCCGCACGGCAAAGGCCAAGGGGCTCTCTCGCAAGGACATCGTCATTCACCACGCCCTCAAGAACGCGCTTATCCCCGTGGTCACCTACATTGGCATGGACTTTGGCGGCCTTCTTGCCGGTGCCATCCTCACCGAGACGGTCTTCAACTGGCCGGGCGTTGGCTACGAGACCTATCGTGCCATCACGCAGCGTGACTGGCCGCTGGTACTTGGCTCGGTAACGGTCATCGTGGTTGTGGTCATGGTCATCAACCTGATCGTCGACGTGAGCTATGCCTTCCTTGACCCGCGCATTCGCTTTGGCGCACCCAAGAACGAGAGGTAGGCAGGCATGGCTGATAACACCGCACAGACGCAAGAGAAAGCCAATGACGAGAACACCCTGGGCATCTTCTCGGCAAAGGCTGCCGCCGCAGCCGTCAATGCCCAGACCTCGTCTCGCACTATGTGGGGCGATGCTTGGAAGAGGCTGAAGCGCAACAAGCTTGCTATGATCGGCATGATCTGGATTGGCTTCGTCATCGTTGTTGCCCTGACGGCAGACCTTTGGGTTCCGGGTACGCTTGGCAGCCCAACCGAGACCGAATCGGCAACTATGGCGCAGAACTCTAGGCTTGCGCCATCGGCCGAGCATCCCTTTGGCACCGACACGCTGGGGCGTGACGTCCTCTGCCGCGTCATCTACGGTTCGAGGATCTCGCTTGCCGTCGGCGTTCTTGCAACTGCCATTTCGACCGTGCTGGGCCTCATCATGGGCGCACTTGCCGCCTATTACGGTGGCATTTGGGACACCATCATCATGAGGTTGGCCGACATCTTCTTAGCCTTCCCGTACACGCTCTTTGTCATCGCGATGCTTGCGGTCATTGGGCCGGGCGTCCAGAACGTGTTTATCGCCATCGGCATCCTGGGCTGGCCGTCCATCGCCCGCGTGTTCCGTTCGGCAATCCTTACCGTCAAGGAGAACGACTACGTTGACGCGGCGCGTGCGATGGGCGCCTCCGACGCGCGCATCATCGCCCGCCACATCTTCCCCAACTCCGTGGCAGTCATCGTGGTCTACGCCACGATGAACATCGGCTCCGCAATCCTCACCGAGGCTGCCCTGTCCTTCCTGGGTATGGGAGTCCAGGCACCCAACCCGTCCTGGGGCATCATGATTCAGGACGGCGCAACCTACCTGGCCACCCAGCCCTGGCTCATGATCATGCCCGGCCTCGCGATTCTCACCACGGTGCTCGCCTTCACCCTTCTGGGCGATGGCCTGCGCGATGCCCTCGA
Organism: Tractidigestivibacter montrealensis; assembly: GCF_024741235.1. Lineage (GTDB taxonomy): Bacteria > Actinomycetota > Coriobacteriia > Coriobacteriales > Atopobiaceae > Tractidigestivibacter > Tractidigestivibacter montrealensis. The sequence continues at coordinate 94,351 of NZ_JANSKA010000004.1, forward strand.
CGTCAAGATGAAGGATGCCTAAGCCATGTTCAAGAAGAAGACCAGAGTGCAGATGCACCTCAAGGACCAGCCCGTCCCCGAAGGAGAGCACCTTCTCGAGGTCGATGACCTCAAGATGTACTTCCACACGCAGGACGGCGTGGTCAAGGCCGTGGACGGCGTGTCCTACACCCTCGACCGCGGCGAGACGCTCGGCGTGGTTGGCGAGTCTGGATCGGGCAAGTCCGTCACGCACCTCACCATCATGGGCCTCATCGACATGCCCCCGGGACGCATCGAGGGGGGTGACGTTCGCTACCGTGGCCAGTCCCTGCTCAAGATGAGCGAGGAGCAGATGCAGGACATACGCGGCAACGACATCGCGATGATCTTCCAGGACCCCATGACCTCGCTGAACCCCGTCTACACCATTGGACGCCAGCTGGGCGAGGGCCTGCGCCTGCATCGCGGCTACTCCAAGGAGGAGGCCCTCAAGCGTTCGGTCGAGCTTCTCGACATGGTGGGCATCCCCAACCCCGAGCAACGCGTCAAGGACTACCCGCACCAGTTCTCGGGTGGCATGCGCCAGCGCGTCATGATTGCCATGGCCCTTGCCTGCGACCCCGACATCCTCATTGCCGACGAGCCCACCACGGCCCTCGACGTGACCATCCAGGCGCAGATCATCGAGCTCATGCGCGAGATGCAGAAGAAGAACGGCAACGCCATCGTGATGATCACCCACGACCTGGGCGTTGTTGCCGACGTTGCCGACAAGATCATGGTCATGTACGCGGGGCATCCCGTGGAGTTTGGCCCTGCCGAGGAGATCTTCTACAACTCCACGCACCCCTACACCTGGGGCCTCATCCGCTCGATCCCCGACCCGGTCATGACCGAGAAGCACCCGCTCACGCCCATCAAGGGCAACCCGCCCTCGCTCGTGACGCTGCCCTCCGGCTGCGCGTTCTCGCCGCGTTGCCCGTATGCCACGGACAAGTGCCGCTCCGAGCGTCCTGACCGCATCATGGTTGGTCCCAATCACTATTCCTGCTGCCACTACGCGCTTGACAAGGACTTTGTCACCAAGAATGCCCCCAAGACGAGCAGGACCACGGCAGCAGCGCCTGAGCTGGCCGAGAAGGGAGGCGAGGCGTAATGGCAGAGCCCCTTCTCAAGGTCGAGCACCTCACCAAGGAGTTCCCGGTAGACTCGAGTGTCTTCTCTCGCGAGAAGCGCAAGGTCTCTGCCGTGAGCGACGTGAGCTTCCAGATCTATCCCGGCCAGACCCTTGGCCTGGTCGGCGAGTCCGGCTGCGGCAAGTCCACCACGGGCCGCTGCATCATGCGCCTCATCGAGCCAACCTCCGGCAAGATCACCTTCGATGGCAAGGACGTCACGAAGATGAACGGCAAGGCTCTCAAGGCCATGCGACGCGACATGCAGTACATCTTCCAGGATCCCTACGCGAGCCTCAACCCGCGCATGACCATCGGCGAGATCGTCTCCGAGCCTCTCGTCATCCACAACTTGATGCCCGACAAAGTCGAGCGCACCAAGTACGTAGCGTCCCTTCTCGACATGGTTGGCCTGAACCCCGAGCACATCAACCGCTACCCGCACGAGTTCTCGGGCGGCCAGCGCCAGCGCGTGGGCATCGCGCGCGCCTTTGCCCTGAAGCCAAAGCTCATCATCTGCGACGAGCCGGTCTCGGCGCTCGACGTCTCCATTCAGGCGCAGGTCTTGAACCTCCTGGCCGACCTTCAGCAGGAGTTTGGAACGGCGTATCTCTTCATTGCGCACGACCTCTCGGTGGTCCAGCACGTCTCAGACCACGTGGCCGTGATGTATCTGGGCAACCTCATGGAGTACGCGGACTGGAAGGAACTCTACGAGAAGCCCTGCCACCCTTACACGCAGTCGCTCCTCTCGGCCGTGCCGGTGCCCGACCCCGACATCCAGCACTCGCGCAAGCGCATCATCCTTGCCGGCGACCCGCCTTCGCCCATCGATCCGCCTTCCGGATGCCGCTTCCACACGCGCTGCCCGCTTGCTACGGAGAAGTGCGCCAAGGAGCACCCGGACTTCCGCGACCTTGGCGGGGGACACTTCTGCGCCTGCCACTACGGTCAGCCGTTCCCCATCAAGGATTCGTCGATCGAGCTGTAGTAAAAAAATCAATCTTTGTTGATTTTCGCCCCGCGCCACGACCCTCGGTCACCGGCACGGGGCGTTTTGGTCGTTTGGTTTGCATTCTGTTTTCTATTGTGTAACAGAGCCATGGTGATAGACTACCCCATGTTGTGTCGTGCCACGCCAGACCCACATGGCGTTGCGTGGCACGCGACATGTGGGTGGCTGTGCGGCTGGATCCCGTCTCCTTTCGTTGTGCCAGGGGGACTCATGCTCCGTATGGCTCGGGCGAGCGGAACCCCCAAGGGGCGTGCGGGCGCAGGTGGCCGGCACCTCTCCTTTGGTTGCGCGAACGGCACAAAGGAGTTTCGATGGCACGATTTCTAGGGTACCTGGCCAAGAGGATCGTCAACTACATTGTGATGATCTTCGTTGCGACCTCGCTTACCTACTTTCTCGCGTGCGCTTTCATGAGCCCGCGCTCGAACTACGAGTCGCGCACGCCCCGGCCCTCCCAGGAGTCCATCGAGGCCTCCCTGGACAAGGCCAACCTCAACGACAAGACCCCGGTCACCGAGCGCTACCAGCGTTGGCTCACCAACATCGTGACCGAGTGGAACTGGGGCCTCTCGCCCGCGGGCGACTCCGTGAACAACGAGATCTCCAGCCGCATTGGAGCATCGGTCAAGCTCATGCTTCTCTCAACCGTCCTTTCCATCGTGATTGGCGTGAGCCTGGGCGTCTACACGGCGCAGCGCCAGTACCAGTGGCAAGACAGGTTCTGGAGCGGCCTTGCGTCGGTCTTTCTCGTCATCCCCACGGTCGTTCTGGCAATCCTCATCGTTTTCTTTGCCATCGAGATAAACCAACAGACGGGACAGCGCATCTTCTACGTCACTGGCCTCTCGAGCTACGACGGCCCCAACGTATTCGTTGCGTTCATTGACTTCCTGCAGCACATCCTTCTGCCCACGATCGTCCTTACCATCATCAGCTCCGTGGGCTACCACCTGAACCAGCGCACCTACCTCCTGGACGAGATGCATGCGGACTACGTGCGCACGGCACGCTCCAAGGGCCTCACCAAGAAGCAGGCCATCCGCAAGCACGCGCTGCGCGCAAGCCTTATCCCCACCTCGGTGAACGTGGCGTTCTCGATTGCCAGCATCTTCACGGGTGCCGTCATGACGGAGAAGATCTTCGCCATCCACGGCATGGGCGAGTACTTCATCAACTGCATCAATAACAACAACATCAACGGTGCCGTTGCGGTCGCCGCCTTCTCGGGCGCCTGTACGCTTGTGGGCGCCCTGCTCGCAGACCTCTTCGCTGCGGCGCTCGACCCCAGAATCAAGATGAGCTAGGAGATGGCAATGGAAGAGCAGAACAACAAGAACGAGCAGCTCACCAATGCCCAGCTCGAACTCCAGGCCGACGCTGCCGGCCCCAGCGAGGTCAAGCGCATAAGCTACGCGAGCCTCATCGCGCGCAGGTTCTTCAGGCAGAGGAGCGCCGTGGTTGGCCTCACCATCCTGGGCATTCTGGTGCTTCTCGCCATCTTTGGGCCCCTCATCTGCAAGTACGACTACACCGACCCAGACTTTACGGCCATCAACGTGGCCCCCAACGCTCGCCACTGGTTTGGCACCGACGGCGGCGGCTTTGACCTCTTTGCCTGTGTGGTGCACGGCCTTGGCCGCTCCCTTGTGATCGGCCTCACCTACGCCATCCTTACCACTGCCATCTCGGCCATCGTGGGCACTGCCATCGCCTATGCGCGCGGATGGGGCGAGAAGATTGGCATGTGGCTTCTCGATATGCTGCTTGTCATCCCGAGCTTCCTTCTTGTTGCCATGATCGTCCGCGCCGCCTCCGGCACGCAGGGCTGGCTCATGCTCATCCTCGGCCTCACTGCCTTTGGCTGGATCGGCTATGCGCGAACGCTGCGCACCATGGCGCTCTCGCTGCGCGAGCGCGACTACGTGCGCGCGGCCAAGTACATGGGCGTTCCCTCGATCAAGATCATCATTCGGCACCTGATTCCCAACCTGGGCTCGATCCTGGTCATCGACACGGTCCTTGGCGTCATCAGCGGCATCAACTCCGAGACGGCCTACAGCTTCCTGGGCCTGGGCATCAAGGCGCCCGACACCTCGCTGGGCTACATCCTCTCGCAGGGCTCCTCGGCCATGCTCTCTGCCCCGTGGATCGTCCTCATCCCATCGGTCGTCCTCATCATCCTGTGCGTGAGCATGCAGCTCATTGGCGACGGACTGAGGGACGCCTTCGACCCCTACTCCCGCGCTGCGGGCGAGGTGGCCGACGAGGAGTCCAAGAAGGACGAGGCCGAGAAGACCGCCGCTGCTGCCGCCGGCACCGCTGCCGGATCACACCACGAGTAGACGGAGACGTACGCATGTCTGACACCACCAGCACCACAACCATGGACGACACGCTTCGCTACGAGCTGCTCGAGGCAAACGGGCCCAAGGGTGCGCCAACCGGCGACCCCGTCATGAGCGTTCGCAACCTGCGCGTCTCCTTCAACACCGAGGCCGGCGTGGTCCACGCCGTGCGTGACGTGAACTTTGACCTCTGGGGCGGTCGCACCCTGGGTATCGTGGGCGAGTCCGGCTCGGGCAAGTCGGTCACGGCGCTCTCGCTCATTGGGCTTCTCGATGACAACGCGCGCGTCTCGGGCTCGGTCAAGCTCAACGGCGAGGAGCTTATCGGCAAGAGCGACGAGGAGATGTCCAAGATCCGCGGCGCTCGCATCTCGATGATCTTCCAGGACCCGCTCTCTGCCCTTACGCCCATGTTCTCCATTGGCGACCAGCTTGCCGAGGCGCTGCTCATCCACAATCCCGGCATGCCCAAGGACGAGGTGCGCAAGCGCTGCATCGAGCTGCTCACCCTGGTTGGCATCACCAACCCCGAGGACCGCCTTGACGCATATCCCCACGAGTTCTCTGGCGGCATGCGCCAGCGCGTTGTCATTGCCATCGCCATTGCGAACAACCCCGACATCATCATTGCCGACGAGCCCACCACGGCCCTCGACGTGACCATCCAGGCGCAGATCCTGGACATCCTGAAGGTCGCGCAGAAGGAGACCGGTGCCGCCGTCGTGCTTATCACGCACGACCTGGGCGTTGTTGCCGGCACGGCAGATGACGTGATGGTCATGTACGCCGGCCGTGCGGTGGAGCGTGCGAGCATTGACACGCTGTTCGAGCGTCCCTCTCAGCCCTATACCATGGGCCTTCTCGGCGCCGTGCCCAAGCCCCACATGGCGGCCGAGCACCGCCTGGTCCCCATCAAGGGCAACCCGCCTTCGCTTGCGGCCATTCCCGCGGGCTGCCCCTTCTCACCGCGCTGCCCCATGGCAACCGACGAGTGCCGCGTGACCGAGCCTGACCTCCTGCCCATCGAGGCGGGGGAGGGCCACCTGGTCTCGTGCCACCACATGGACCAGATTCGCGACAAGCGCCTCACCTACGCCGACGTCTACCCGGCGCTTGAGCCGCTGCTGCCCAAGTGGGCCGACGTCCCGCGTGACCAGCGCCCCGTGGTTCTCGAGGTCAAGGACCTGGTGAAGACCTTCCCCATCCAGGGCAAGGGCCTCATCCGCAGGAACAAGGGAACCATGACCGCGGTCGATCACGCATCGTTCACCATCCACGAGGGCGAGACGCTGGCGCTTGTCGGCGAGTCCGGCTCGGGCAAGTCCACCACGCTCATGCAGATCATGGACCTTGTGGTGCCCGAGGAGGGAACGATCACCGTCCTGGGTAAGAAGACCTCCGAGCTGAAGAGTGCCCGCGACCGCCGCGAGTTGCGCCGCAACCTCCAGATCATCTTCCAGGACCCCATGAGCTCGCTTGACCCGCGTATGCCCATCTACGACGTGCTGGCCGAGCCCCTCGAGGCCCAGGGCTGGGACAAGGCCAAGATCAACAAGCGCATCGGCGAGCTTATGTACCTCGTGGGCATCAACCCGGACTACGTGGACCGCTTCCCGTCGCAGTTCTCCGGTGGCCAGCGCCAGCGCATTGCCATCGCCCGTGCCCTGGCCACAAGCCCCAAGCTGCTCCTTCTCGACGAGCCCATCGCGTCGCTTGACGTGTCTATCCAGGCGGGCATCATCAACCTTCTCGAGGACCTGCAGGTACAGCTCAAGATTTCCTACCTCTTTGTTGCGCACGACCTTGCCGTGATTCGCCACATCTCCGATACCGTGGCCGTGATGCACCTGGGCAAGATCGTGGAGTACGGCGACACCGAGGAGGTCTTCACCAACCCCCAGGACCCCTACACAAAGGCGCTTCTCTCCGCAATTCCCATCCCCGACCCCAAGGTCGAGCGCACACGCGAGCGTCTTGTCTACCGTGACGGCGAGCTCATTCCTGCCTCGAGTCTGCTTCCCACCTCGCTTACGTAGCGAGAGGGGAGAGAAGCCGGCCGGTTCAGGCCGGAACGTGACCTTGCGGGCCCGGACCTCCGGGCCCGCTTCTCTGCGGTAACCGTACAATTTGTGTCCAAATCATTACGTATCGATTTCTAAACACGATTCAATAACGATGTGATTTCATTACCTAATGCCAGTCTGATACCATCTTTAACGGTTCATTACGAACCGGTATCATCCGAGAGAACGGGAGAGAACATGTCTGTTTCCAACCTTTCGCGTCGTGCCTTCCTGGGCATGAGCGGCAGCGCCGTTGCGCTGGCAGGGCTTGGTCTCGCTGCCTGCGGGTCCGACTCCGCGTCCAGCGACAATGCCAACGCCACCGGCACCGCCAACAGCACCGACGTCACTGGCGCCGAGACCCAGAACGGCTCGCCCGCAACCACCCCGCTTGACCAGCTGCCGCTCCCCGAGAAGGGCAAGGTCTACAACAACCCGCTCGATCGCGACCAGATCCAGGACGGCGGCACCCTCACCCTTCCTGCCGGCGAGATCGGCCCCAACTGGAACTACCTCTCCGTCGAGGGCAACACCGCCGAGATGCACAACATGTGGGACTGGTACATGCCCACCAACCTCTTCATCTCTGACGCCACCGGCTCGAAGTTCGAGCCCAACCCCAACTTCGTGACCAAGGCCGAGACCAAGGATGACGGCGGCAAGCAGACCCTGACCCTCGACCTTAACCCCGATGCCAAGTTCAACGATGGCACCCCCATCGACTACCGCGCCTTCCAGGCAGTCTGGACCGTCATGAACGGCACCAACTCTGCCTACACCCCTGCCGCCACCGACGGCTACGACCGCATCGAGTCCGTCGAGAAGGGCGACTCTGACAAGCAGGTCGTGATCACAACCTCGAATCCGGTCTATCCTGCCGAGGCCCTCTTCAACTTGGTCATTCACCCCGACGCTGCCGATCCCGAGGTCTTCAACAACGGCTGGAACAACAACCCCCACGCCGACGACTGGGGCTATGGTCCCTACACCGTGGACTCCTTCGACACCACGCAGGTCACCTTTGTTCCCAACCCCAACTGGTGGGGCGACGCACCCAAGCTTGAGTCCGTCACCTACAAGCAGATGGACTTTCAGGCGCTCTTCAACGCCTTCAAGAACGGCGAGATTGACGCCACCGGCACGGCCCAGAGCGGTTCTCAGGAGATGCTCTCCAACTTCTCCAGCATGGACAACGCCGAGATCCGTCGCGCGAACAGCCTCTCCATCGCCAACATCGAGATCAACTCCACGCGCGGCGTGCTCACCGACGAGAACGTGCGCAAGGCCTTCGTGCAGTGCCTCGACATCCCCACGCTGCGCTCCGTGGTGTTCCAGGGCGTGAACTGGGAGGAGGACGTCCCCGGCTCGCTGCTGACCCCCGTCTGGGCAGATGGCTACGAGAACAACATGCCGGATGACGTCACCAGCCTCAACACTGCCGACGAGCGCACCGCCGCGGCCAAGAAGACCCTCGAGGACGCCGGCTACGCGCTCGACGACGACGGTTACTACGCCAAGGATGGCACCGAGGTCGCCTTCTCCTTCACCACGTTCGGCGACTCCAACACGGTGAAGAACCGCGCTGCCGCCATCATCAAGATGGCCAAGGACGCCGGCATCAAGATTGACCAGGACGCCAAGCCCTCCTCGGAGTTCTCCACCACGCTCACCAGCGGCTCCTGGGATATCTGCCTGTTTGGCTGGGTTTCCACGCCCACCTCGGTCTGGAACGGGCCCCAGATTTACGGTTCGGACTCCCCGTCGAACTTCACGCACCTCGGCAGCGCCGACCTCGACGCCGAGCTGGCCAAGATCATCTCGATTGAGGACCACACCGAGCAGATGAAGGCCCTGAACGCCGCCGAGAAGAAGGCCCTTGCCTCCTACGGCTTCGTGCCTCTGTACGCCGGCCCCGACGTTGTCGTGACCAAGCAGGGCCTCGCCAACTACGGCCCCGCGCTGTACCTCACCGTGTCCAACGAGAACATCGGCTGGGCCAAGTAGTTCGGCTGTCGCCGGAAGCGCGATTTCTGCGAAGCTTGCAACATGCGGGCCCCTCCGGAGACATTTCGTCGCCGGAGGGGCCCTTCTTTCGGGACTTGCAGCGGCAGCGCCTCAAGCTGCGGATGCCGAGAGCTCCTCGGGCAGGGAAGGCGGGTCTTCTCGTCAATGCCGCACTTTGTCGGCAATGCCGCACCTTCTCGGCATTTAGGAATTTTCCGAACGGTTAGGGTTGCTTAAATGGCGAGAACGCGCGGCATCGCGGAGGTGCCGCGCATTTCGAACGGTTAGACCGCCTTAAACGTTCGGATTTTTTCTAACCAGTGAAATCGCGCGGCATTGGCGAGAGGGTCGGACCGTCTGACGACAGGAGTAGGTCCTGTCCCTTTCGGCACATTTTTGGTCTGGCGAGAAAAACTTGCGATTCGCGCTTGCCACCGCGCGAGCGTGTGTTAAGATACTCCTCGCGTTCAAGGCGCACGTCGGAGTGGCGGAATTGGCAGACGCGCTAGCTTGAGGTGCTAGTGACTGACTAAAAGGTCGTGCGGGTTCAAGTCCCGCCTCCGACACCACGAGCGTTCGCGGGTCCCCGGAAACGGGGGCCCGCTTTTTTGTGAGACAAAGGGACAGTCCCTTTGTCTCATGCGTCATTCGTAGCCCGCTCGCAACCAAGACGAAAACAGAAAGCGCGACCATGTCCCCCAAGGTTCCTTGTCGGCCGCGATGCCGGTGCGGGCGCCGCGGCACCATCGGGAAGGGGTGTGCCATGGAGAGCGCAATGATCGACCAGCTGACCGTCTGCCTGCCCAACGAGCCAGGAAGGCTCGCCCAGATGAGCCGCGCCATGGGCGCGGACAACATCCAGATTCACGCCCTCATGGTGGCAGACACTACGGACTTTGGCATCATCCGCATCGTGTGCGACCGCCCGCAGGACGCCCTCTCGCTCCTGCACGGACTGGGCTACGACGCCACGCTCACGCAGGTTGTGGGCATCGAGGTGTCAGACGTCCCTGGCGGTCTGGGGGTTCTTCTCGACCATCTGGCCTCAGCCGACCTCAACGTGGAGTACGCTTACACCTGTCCCATGGGCGGGCGAACGATCGACATCGTGAAGGTCACGGGAGAACCGCTTGCCATCAAGCTGCGCGAGAGCGGCCTCACGATGGTCTCGGCAGAGGAGCTCTGCACGCCACGCCGGACTGTGTGAGAACGTCGTGCCGCCCGGGACCCAGGCTTCGAGGAAAGGGCGGCACGTGGCAAAGAACGCACTCAGCACACGGCGCGTGGAGGGCATAGGAGAGGGGAGCCTCGCCGCCACCTTCGCGCGGCTCCTGCAGCTTGCCTCAGAGGCTGTAGTGGCCTTTGACGGGGCGGGACGGGTTCTTCTCGCCAACGACCAGGCAACGTCTCTGCTGCCGCACAGAGAGGCCGAGGGCCTTGCTGGCGCGGACGTGCGCACGCTCTTCCCCCCGGCGGGAAGCACCGACCCCGAGGCTCCCTTCTCGGTAGACGCGCTGCCGTTTCCCGTTGATGGGACGCCGACGGTGGTGACCATGGCCTCGCACGCGGGCGAGGCCATGCGACTGAGGGTTCGCTGCGACCGGGTGCAGGCGGCAGGCGAGACGTACGTGGCGGTTGCGCTTCCGGCCGAGAGCCAAAGCCTGGAGGAGCGCCAGGGCGAGAGGGACCTCGATGACCTGCGCCGCGCAAACAAGCGCCTGGCAGGCGCCCTGCGTATCGTCCTGGACACGCTTGACTCGCGTGACGTCGCAACGCTCTTCTCGCGCGTGCTCGAAGAGATTACGCAGACCATGGACGCCGACGCCACGATTGTCTACTTGGCCGAGTCCGACGGCTTCCACCTGCGCGGCATTTCCAAGTCGCTTGAGGGCGCCCGCGTGCCGCACTTCATGGCGTACGGCAAGTCGGTCGAGACGCTTGCCACACGCGCGGGGCACGCGCTGCGTCTGCGTGTGAAGCCCCCGCAGCCGCAGGAGCTGCGACAGGGCAAGATTCGCGTGAGCGAGGTCGTGGACGAGGAGACCCGCGAGATCCTACGCATTCGCAGGAGCCTGCTTCCGCCCTTTGCGAGCTTCTTTGCCGTGCCGGTGTGGTTTGGCGGCCACGTTATTGCCATCATCGAGGTGGGCTGGTCTCGCCCGCGCCCTCTGGACACAGACGACGCGCGCCTGCTCGACTCGGTTGCGCATTACCTCTCGGTGCAGCTCATGGGGGCCTTCTCGACCATGCGCCAGCAGCGAGCGGAGCGGCTCAACCAGCGCGGCTCCGAGCTGCGCGAGGAGCTCCTGGATGCCTCCGAGGGCGACGAGGACCTTGCCTCCCGCGCCGAGCAGGCCTTTGCGCAGGCGGCCGAGGAGCTCGATGCCGTTTACGTGCGGCTCGAGCAGAACGTCCACCAGAGCGTCCTGGTGGCGGAGCTCCCCGTCACGGGCATGCGCGCCGTGCCCATCGACCTCGACGCCGCCGAGGAGGGCCATGTGGAGGACGACGTGGCCGTGGTGCCGGTGCTCGCGGGCACGGACGTCTACGACGTCCTGCGCGACTTGGGGGAGCCCTGTGTGGGCGCCCTCGTGGACGCGGGCAAGCTGGCGGGCGAGAGGCGCTGCTGCCTTGTGCTGCGCCCGGACGGCGCCGAGCCCCTCGACGCGGGCGAGCTCGCGTTTCTCGGCACGCTTGCCGGCGACGTGCGCGACATCTTCCTGGGCGAGGAGAGGCGCGAGAAGGACAAGCGCATCTCCCAGGCGCTCCAGACGGGCATGCGCAACGTCCTGCAGCACGTGGACGGCCTTACGGCGCAGGGAATCTACTCCTCGGCAACCGAGTCAGCCTTCGTGGGCGGCGACTTCTACGACCTCATCCGCCTGCCGGGGCGGCGTGCCTGCGTGATCATGGGCGACGTCTCGGGCAAGGGCGTTGAGGCGGCCTCGGTCTCGGCGGCCGTCAAGACGGCGCTGGGCGCGTACTCGTGGGAGGGCCTCGCGCCCGCGCGCATGGTGCGCTCGCTCAACGAGTTCCTTCTCGGCTTCTCTCGCATCGAGACGTTCGCGACGCTCTTCGTGGGCATTGTGGACCTTGCGGCGGCTACGCTCACGTACTGCTCGGCGGGGCACCCGCCCGCGGTGCTCGTGCGGGCGGGAACGCGCCAGATGGACCTTCTCGACGTGCAGTCCGGCGTCGTGGGTGCCTTCCATGACATGGAGTACCGCGATGGCGTGGCGACGCTCTGCGAGGGGGACATCCTTTTCCTCTACACCGACGGTACCACCGAGGCGCGCTCGCCCTCCGGCGCGTTCTTTGGCGAGGACGGCCTGCGTGACATGGTGTCTGCCGAGACCGCAGGGGACTTCGATGGGCTTCTCGACCGCTGTTTGGCGCGTCTGGATGACTTCACGGGGCGCAACCTGAACGACGACGTCTCGATGGTCGCCGTGCGCTTCGACGAGCTGGGGTAGGGCGCGTAAGGTCTAAGGCGCCGCCGTGTCGCTTGCGCACTTCTCGGCATACACCCGCATGGTTGTGGGAAGCATTCCCGTATGGAGAGAATGCCGGACATAGCCGTTGTGAACGTCTCGGGAGACCTGGACGTGACGAGCGTTGGTGCGCTGAGAAGGACCATCGACGCGCTCATCGCCGACGGCTGTCGGCGCATTGTGCTCAACATGGATGACGTTGGCTTTGCGGACTCCGCAGGGCTGGGGCTTGTGCTCTGCGAGCTGCGGCGCATGAGGTCTCTGGGTGGGCTGCTGTCGCTCACCAACGTGCGGCCGCGCGTGTACATGAGCCTGGCGCTCATGCGCATTGTGGACTACATGCCGGTCTCGCGCGCTGGAAGCAAGAGGACCGTCTCGGAGCTCGACCCTTCCGTTCTGCCGCTGTGGCGCACCACGTTTCCCGTGGACGCCGTGCACCTTGGCGAGGCCCGCGACCACGTGGGCGAGCTCATGCGTGGCATGCCCTTCTCGGATGACGAGATCTTTGATATGACGCTTGCGTGCGGCGAGGCGCTGGGCAACGCCGTCGACCACACCTGCGCCAGGGGTGTGCTTGCTACCGTCACGGCTTACGACGACCGGATCGAGGTGGACGTGGCAGACTGTGGCGATGGCTTCGAGCTTGGTGCCGACGAGGAGCCGCCCGAGGCGGGTCCCGGTGCCGAGCGCGGGCGCGGCATTCGCCTCATGCGCCTACTCGCCGATGCCGTGTCGATCACGCGCAAGCCCTCGGGGAAGGGGACCGTTGTGCGGCTGGTGAAGCTCGTGCCCGCGCGCGAGAAGATCGGCGTCGTGGGTGGCGCCGGCGCGTAGACGCGCGTCGTACGCGGCGACAGTCATGGACGTCGCCGGAAGCCCCAAATTGTTGCAATTCTCATCAAAACGTGCCCTCCGGAGACAAATCATCGCCGGAGGAGCCCCTGTGTTGCAAATGGCGCCAAAATGGGCTTTCCGGCGACGAGAGAAGCCCACGCAAGAAAAAGGGCACCCGCTCTCACGGGTGCCCGTTCTTTTTCTGGAGGCGAAGCCCGGATTCGAACCGGGGGTAAGGGCTTTGCAGGCCCGTGCCTTACCACTTGGCCACTTCGCCATATGAAAAAGGCCGATTTGCACCGGCCGGAAATGCATGGAGCGGGCTACGGGGTTCGAACCCGCGACCTCCACCTTGGCAAGGTGGCGCGCTACCAACTGCGCTAAGCCCGCGACGCAGGGGATAATATACGGGAACCATCGCGTCGATGCAAGCGAGAATTTGAAATTTTTTGAGGGTCTTGTAAACGCCGCAGGTAGAAGCCACAAAATGACGAGAAGAATCTCTGAAGACGTCGCTGGCGGTCGTGTCGTATGCTAAGAGGACGCGCGATTGCGCCCGTGCCGCCGGATAGTCACCGCCCATCCAAAGGGAGACGCCCCATGATCCTTAGCCTGCTCACGCTTCTCCTCATTGCCCTTATCGTCGAGGGCTTTGTCCGTGTGATTCGCTACTTTGCCGATTGGCTGCGCCAGGGAAGGAAGCTCGACGAGTCGGAGGTCTCGGAGGCGCACGAGGCAGAGGAGGCTGCCGAGAAGGTCGCCGAGCGCGACCTCAAGGGCATAGACGACAAGGCCGTCCCTCAGCGCCGCGCAACCGTCGTGCGCACCGAGCACGATGCGATTGAGACGTACCTCGACGAGATGCACCTGGGCTTCTACCAGATCATCATCGTCTTCTTCCTAGGCTGTATTGCAGGCCTCTTTGTCGAGGAGGTCTGGATGTTCGTGACGGCGGGCCTCACGCAGAGCCGCGTGGGCCTGGTATGGGGGCCCTTCTCGCCACTCTATGGCTTTGGGGCCACGTTCCTCACGCTCATCTGCTTTGAGATGCGCCGCCACCACGCCAAGGGCTGGCAGATCTTCCTCATCTCCATGGCGGTGGGTGGCATCCTGGAGCAGGTCACCGGCTGGTCGATGGCTATGCTCTTCCACGCCGAGTCCTGGACCTACGAGTATCTGCCCGACCACATTACCCAGTGGGTTGCCTGGCGCTTCCTCTTCTTTTGGGGCATCCTGGGGCTCACCTGGTGCCGCGTGGTCATGCCGCCCCTGCTCTACCGCATTGGCATGCCCACCTCTCACCGCCAGCTGGTCTTTGTGATCCTGGTGAGCGTCTACCTTGCGGCGGACATCTGGATGACGCTCGCATGCTTCAACCGCAAGACGGCGCGCGACGCCGGCATCCCCGCGAGCAACGCCTTCGAGCAGTGGGTGGACGAGCACTACACGGACGAGTTCATAGCCAACCGCTTCCAGAACCTCGTCATTGGGGGCGACGAGCAGTGATGCCCGACCGCATGGTGCCACGGTCTGCCGCGCAGGTGCAGGCCACGAGCGGCGCGGGCGCGCCTGCCCCTGCCCGCGATGTCTACCTGGACTACGCTGCCGCCACTCCGCTAGACCCCAGGGTCCTCTCGGCCATGGAGCCCTACCTCACACGCTGCTTCGAGAACCCCTCGGCCCCGTACGCCCGCGCCCGCGCGGCGCGAGATGCCGTTGAGGGAGCGCGGGCGGACATTGCGCACCTCATGGGCGCCAAGCCAGATGGCGTCATCTTCACCGCTGGCGCCACCGAGGCCAACAACCTTGCCTTTGCGGCAGCGGACGGTGGCGTTGTGACCGACGCCGCCGAGCATGAGTCCGTCCTCGCCTGCGCCCAGGCACGCGATGCCGTGGTGGTGAGCGTGGGCGCCGACGGCCGCGTTGACCCGGAGCGGCTGTGCGCGGCCATTGGCCCCACCACGCAGCTCGTCTCGGTTGAGCTTGCAAATGGCGAGGTGGGCGCCGTACAGCCCGTGCGAGAGATTGCCCGCAGGGTCGCCGTGGTGCGCCAGCAGCGCCTGGCCGAGGGGAGCCGCGTGCCCCTGTGGCTGCACACGGACGCCTCACAGGCCGCCGGCTCGCTCTCGTGCAACGTGACCTCGCTTGGGGCCGACATGGTCACCCTCTCTGCCGCCAAGGTCTACGGGCCAAAGCAGGTGGGCGTCCTCTGGGCGGGGGAGGGTGTGCGCCTGCGCCCTCTGGTCCTCGGCGGCGGCCAGGAGGGCGGCGTGCGCTCCGGCACCGAGAACGTTGCCGGTGCGGTGGGGTTCGCTGCCGCGCTCTCAATCGCGCAGGGCTGCCGCGCCGAGGAGTGCCGCCGCGAGGAGGCGCTGCGTTTGCGGCTTGAGCGCGCCCTTGCGGACGAGTTCCCCGGCATGGTGGTCTCGGGGCCGAGAAGCCCCAAGCACCGCCTTCCCGGGCTTCTCCACGTGAGCTTTCCCGGCCTCGAGGCCAGGCGCCTGGTGGTGCTTCTCGAGCGCCGCGGGGTCTCTGTTGGGACGGGCAGCGCCTGCGCGGCCAGCCGCATGCGCGAGAGCCACGTCCTTCACGCCATGGGGCTGCCCCCGGAGGTCTCGGCGGGGAGCCTCCGCATCACGATGGGTCGGCAAACCAGCATTGACGACATCGACTACGCGGCCGCGCAGATCGCAGATGCCGTGCGCACTGAGATGCGGCGCACGGGCCTCTCCCAGGACGACATGCTCGGCCGTGCCGGTGGGCTGGCCGTGGGGAGGCGGCGCTAATGGGCGAGAAGGTCTTTCTCGGCCTCTCCGGAGGCGTGGACTCGGCGCTCTCGGCCGCGCTCCTTGTGGAGCAGGGCTATGACGTCACGGCCGTCTACATGCGCAACTGGTCGCGTGACCTGCCGGGGTACCGCTGCCCCTGGGCCGACGACCTCGCGGACGCCGAGCGCGTTGCCGTGACCCTGGGCATTGGCCTCGAGGTCTGGGACTGCGAGGAGGAGTACCAGCGCACAGTCGTGGACTACCTGGTGGACGCCTACGCGCGTGGCCTCACGCCCAACCCAGACGTGATGTGCAACCAGACCGTCAAGTTTGGCACCTTTGCCGACCGCGCCTTTGCGCGTGGCGCGGACCTCATTGCCACGGGGCACTACGCCCGCGTGCGGCGTGGTCCCACGACCGGCTCCATCCAGCTACTGCGCGCCGTGGACGAGCACAAGGACCAGACCTACTTCCTCTGGCGCGTGGGCGAGGAGGCCTTGTCGCGCACGCTCTTCCCCGTGGGCGACGTGCGCGACAAGGCCGAGGTGCGCCGCATGTGCGCTGAGAGGGGCCTGGGCGTTGAGTCCAAGCCGGACTCCGACGGCATCTGCTTCGTGGGGCCCGTGGGGATAAGGACCTTCCTCCTGGACACGCTGGAACGTCGGGCGGGAGACATCGTGGAGTGGGAGACGGGTCGCGTCCTCGGTCACCACGACGGGGCATTCCTCTTCACGGTTGGGCAGCGGAAGGGCCTCGACCTGGGTGGCGGCCCTG
This sequence comes from Tractidigestivibacter montrealensis, assembly GCF_024741235.1. GTDB lineage: Bacteria > Actinomycetota > Coriobacteriia > Coriobacteriales > Atopobiaceae > Tractidigestivibacter > Tractidigestivibacter montrealensis. The sequence continues at coordinate 110,802 of NZ_JANSKA010000004.1, forward strand.
CTCGATATGTGGTTTCGACGGATACCGAGAAGAACGTGGTCTACGTGACCGCAGACCCTGCGTGCCCGGGCCTGTGGTGTACGCAGCTCAACCTCTCTGACGTGCACTGGGTTGCCGGCGAGGCACCCGCAGACGGCGACTACCTGGTGAGGACGCGGCACACGGGCGAGCTGCGGGAGGCTCGCCTGGAGGTGCTCGACGACAGGCGCGCTCGCGTGAGCTTCCCCGAGCCCGTGCGCACAGTGGCACCGGGGCAGTCGGCCGTCGTCTATGGGGGTCTCGTCTGTCTGGGCGGAGGAATCGTGGAACCAGACCCGGTGGCATATAATCGGTAAGTTACTCATGTGGTGAAACCAGGTGGCAGCGCTGGCGTTGACCTGGGACGAGGCTGGTTGGAGGTGCTTGTGGCAGAGGACGCCGAGAAGAAGGCCCCTGCGGCGCAGAAGCGCCCCAAGGCTCCAAAGCCGCAGGTGGTTGGTGCCAAGGTGAGCGCCTCCGCACCCAAGCGGACAGCAGGTTCCGCCAAGGGTGCCGCCGGCTCTGCCGGTGCCAAGGTCAAGTACCGCGTCAATGCCGCCAAGGCGGTCTCTGCCCAGGACCGAGAGGCCGACAAGCAGAGCATGGGCCAGGTGCGCAAGAGCCTGGTCTTTCTCGGCGGTGTTACCGTTGCCTACCTGGCATACCTCATCTTCTCTGGCCAGATGGATGTGTTTCTCGCCAGCCTCTCCCAAGTTGACAGCAGCTGGATGCTGCGTGGGGTCTTCTGCTATGTGGTCTATTACATCATTGGCGTCTCGGCGTATGTGCTCTCGGTCATCACGGACCCTAGATCTCCCGTGGGTGTGCGCGACCTCATGAGCGTCGAGGCAGCCGGCGTCTTCTTCATGAACCTCACGCCCAATGGCATGGGCGCCGCGCCTGCGCAGATATACCGCCTTACGCGTGCAGGCCTCTCTGTGGGCGGAGCCGGCGCGCTCCACTCAACGCGCTTCATCATGTACGAGGCGGGCGAGGCCATCTTTGCCGCCATCATGCTCATCTTTAGGCTTGACTACTTTCTCAACTCCTTTGGCGACTTCATCATCATTGGTATCCTGCTCTTTGTGTTCAAGATCCTTGAGTGCGCGGTGCTCTTTGGCATCTGCGCATACCCCAAGTTCTTCTCGAGCATTGGCAACTGGGTGCTGCGCTTTGCCAACAAGCACGGCTGGGTGAAGGACTACGACCACTGGTACCAGGTCGTGAACAACCAGATCAACGAGTTCTCCGACGGCTTCAAGTCTGCCGCCAAGAACAAGGGCGACCTTGTTGGCGTGCTGGTGCTCACGCTGCTGCAGCTGGGCTGCCTCTACGCGCTGCCATGGTTCGTGCTCAACGCCTTTGGCAAGGAGGCCGACCTCATCACCTGCCTGGCGTCCGGCTCGATGCTTGAGCTGCTCACCTCGGCCATCCCGCTGCCCGGTGGCACCGGCGGCGCCGAGGGCGGCTTTGCGCTGCTCTTTGGCGGCATGTTTGGCGCGCAGGCCTCGGCGGGCTTCGTGCTCTGGCGTGCCATCGAGTACTTCCTGCCCACGCTGTGCGCGGCACCGCTTCTGGGCCTGCGCTCGACCAGCGGCGAGAGTATCAACCATCGCTTCAAGCGCTATGGGGCGCGGCTGCGCAGGCTCTTCTCGCGCGGGAGCGGCGGCAAGGGCTCCGGTGGCATCAAGATCACGTTCAAATAGAGAGGCGGCGGGAAGCGCATATGGCTTCCCGCCGCTTTCGTAACGTGTGCCGGTCGTATGACGCTACCAGGAGACCTTGGCGATGTTCTCCTCGATGTGTCTGCAGCTTGCCTGCCAGCGCTCCTGCTCGTGCGGTGTCATGGTGGGGACAATGACCTTCTCGACGCCGCTCGCGCCAATCACGCAGGGTAGTGAGGCATAGTGGCCTGAGACGCCGTAGACGCCCTCGACGAGGGTCGAGACGGGCGTCACGAGCTTGGTGTCGCCTAGGATGGCCTCGATGATTGCAACGGTTCCGTTGGCGATGGAGTACTCGGTGCACGCCTTGCCCACCATGGTGGTGTATCCGCCGCGCACGGCCTGCGTCTCGAGTGCGTCACGGTCGAGCGTGACGTCCGTCTGCGCCTCTAGCTCCTCCGGGGTGAGGCAGCCAAAGGTTACGTGAGACCACAGGGCAAACTCGGAGAAGCCATGCTCGCCGAGCATCCAGGCGTTGATGGAGCCCTGGTTGAGGCCGGTCGCGCCGGCAAGCGCATGCTTGAAGCGCGCGGAGTCGAGCGTTGTGCCCGAGCCCAGCACGCGGCGTGGGTCGCAGTCTGCCAGGTCGCGTATCTCGGTGGCGATCACGTCGTTGGGGTTGGAAACGCTCACCCAGATGCCCGTGAAGCCCGCGTCCTCGATGCGGCGGACGAACTTCTTGGGCTCCTCTGTGGTGGGGACAAGCTCGCCGTCGCGGTCGGTGCGGGCGGCGTCCACGTGACCCGCGGCGTTGACGATGACGTCGCAGCAGGCAAGCTCCTCGTAGCGGTCGTCGCACTCGACGACGCGCGCGGGGCGCGGATAGAAGCTCATGGCGTCAAGGAGGTCGTTCGACTGCGCACGGCAGAGCTTCTCATTTGTGTCCGATAGGCGAATCTCGTCCGCGAGGCCTTGCGCGAGCAGCGCGTTTGCGACGTGCGCTCCCACGTGGCTGCAGCCGATGATGCCGATAGTCGTATGCGTTGCCATTCTCCGCGCTCCTTATGTCGTGACTTGTCTCGATTAATTGTCTCACTAGGTGCTGCTGCTTGTCATAAAGCGGACCTCATCTACCCTGGGCACATGCACGCGAATGAGCGCCGTTGCGCGGTCCTGCTCGTCTGTGGCGAGCGTGCGGGTGCTGGTCACCGTTGCCACGATCCGTTCGGTTGGCCGCGGGGAGCCTGATGCGTAGCTGTACTCGGTTCCCACGGAATAGCGCTCGACCTCGGGCTGCACCGCCTTGAGCTCCTGCGTTGTGAGAGCGGTCTCGTACTGGTCCGAGGCCTGGGAGGGGGTTGCCGTTGCGTCCTTGGCGTGCTGCTGGATTGTCTCTTGGACCACGCCGGTGGTCACCATGAGGCAGGGGATCGCAAAGACGAGCGTCCCAATGATGACGTTCCTGCGCAGGCGACGTGATATGGCCACGGCATCCTCGCTCTCCTGCGGGGTTACGACGCCGTCGTCGTTGATGTCTCGGTGGAGCGGCACATGCAGGAGGAGCAGCACGACCTCTGCGGCGAGCGCGATGAACACTACGTTGACGCCAAACTCGTAGATTGCGCCAGCGAAGCGCGTGAGGCTTTGCTGCGCGATGCCATAGCCGGCCGAGCACAGAGGCGGCATGAGGGCGGTTGCCACGGCAACGCCTGCTATGAGGGTCGAGGGCTCCTGCTTGCGGGAGTTGCCAAGCCCGCCCGCAAAGCCGCCGGCAAGGGCGATGAGCAGGTCCCAGATCGTGGGCGTCGAGTTGTCGAGGAGGGCGCTGGTCTCGTAGGGGATGGGCGTGAGGAGGAAGTAGAGGGTGGAGGTTGCAAGGCAGATGAGCATCTGGAGCGCCAGGCCGGCGACCGCGTTGCGCAGAAGGCGCCTGTCGGCCGTTGCGACGGCGTAGGAGATGGCTAGCACCGAGCCCATGAGCGGGCAGATGAGCATGGCGCCCACGATGGCCTCGGTGGAGTCCGTGTTGAGGCCAATCGAGGCAATGAGCATGGCAACGATGAGGATGCACATGTGCGTGCCATCGAGCTTCGAGCCTCCCACGAAGCGCTTGCGGATCTGCGGCCACGACGCACGACCTTCGCGAACGTCGAAGGCTCGTCTGAGCGCGGAGACGCCGCGGCGTGTCCAGCTCGCGCCAATGCCCGCGTCTTCTGTTTTGCTCTTCTCGGCCATTGCTGCACCTCGAAATCCCGGTTCGACCTATCCGTATGCCAGCCTCGTTCACTCTTGTGCCCCAAAGGTGGGGTTGCAACGCTGCGCGAGGGTGCGTGGTGGCAATTACGGGCGACACAGCACACCAGGTAGCAATCTCCGCAGTCCGACAGGTGTCCAAACTACGCACGGCTAAGGATGAGACGAACAAAAGCCCAGGTCGACACAAACCTTAATCCCGACCGTGCGTAGTTCGGGAAAGGGAAGAGCTCTGGACAGCAAGTTTCGGTGGTGCTCGACCTTCCCAGCAATGCATGCGAAGCACAAATCAGCGTACACGTGTTCTCATTTTACTGTCGGGGGAGTAGAATGGTTTGCTACGAATGCTGCGTCGTGCGGGGAGGTGCAAGTTGGACGAGGGAAGTACGGGCCGTTCAGCGGATGGCGCTCGCTCGCGTGCCGAGGAGGTCCTCGAGCAGATCCTAGCCTCGAAGGATGGCCGCGCGCTCGTCAGCATGAGCCAGACTACCTACTCTGACCAGCCAATCCTTCGTACGGGTGCAGACTTCGCCCGTGAACGCGCAATGCGTCGCCAAGAGGGACGCAACACCGCGCGCAGCGCCCGTGAGCAGCGCGTCGAGAGACGGCACCAACAGGTGAGCTTCCCTGCGCCTACCTGGGGAGCGTCCTCGACTCCCGAGTCCGCGCAGTCGGCGTGGCCGTCGTTCTCGTTTGACGCACCGTCCTTCTTCAACGAGGAGAGCGCGGAGCTCCTGGATTCCGAGCTGCCGCCCACACTGCAGGAGCTGCGGCACCTAGAGAAGGTGGGCCTACGCCCGGGAGAACTCTTCTGCCGCCAGGCTCGCCTTGCCGCAGAGTTCGAGGATAACCTGCCATTTGAGGGTTTCCATCCCTATCGGTACCTGCCAACATACAAGGACCTCGGTAACCGAGAACTGCGTGGGTACTTCACTTGGCGCGCGTCCTGGCGTCGCGGCACGGCCATCGATGTGCCGGCAACCTACGTCACCATCTTGACGTTCGAGCTCATCAACGGCGTGGGGGCCACTCCGGGGACCGAGGTCCTCGCCTGCCTGCGTAAGCTCGAGCAGCGCTGCTTTGAGCAGGATGCGCTCGGCATTGGGCCCAGCGTGACGATGGACCTACGGCGCTGGGAGCGCGACTATGCCATCTGCATGGGGCTTGACGTTCAGCAGACGGTTGCGGAGGCAGACCGTGCGTTTGGCGCAGGCGTCGAGACGCTGCGGGCAATGGAGCGGGCCGAGCTTTCATCGCGTGGGCTTCTCGAGGACCATCAGGCAGAGAAGGTGTCCGCCCCAACAGATGACGAGGTCATGGTGGCCATGGGCAACGTCTCTACCATGGACATCTCTCGCTCACCCTTTGTCCGCGCGCATCGTGAGTCCTTCGCTGTCGTTGCCGCTGCCGTGGCGCGGCGCATGGCAGTGCACTGCAACCGTCGCCGGAAGACGGGCTGGGTTGACGGCCTGGTGGGCTACCGCACGTCCTGGCCGTTTACCCCTCTGGCCGGAGTTCCGCTCGAGCGCGGCTGGGAGGGCCCCGACCGCACGGTTCGCGTTTGCCCCGGCCAGACGGTAAGCTTCCGCTTTGGCCGCTGGACGGAGCGACAGGCGTATTCCACTAATGAGCGAAGCCGCGACCTGGCGCGCCTCCTGCGCGCCATCGACCGCCAGATGCGCATCGACTGGGACTTTGGCCACCCCCTCAAGGAGCAGACGCTTCCTCGCTACCTCCAGAAGATGGTGACGGAGGAAAGCCAGGCGCAGCACGAGCGCGAGGAGGAGGCCGAGAGACGCCGGTTCAAGGTTGACCTCTCCAAGCTGGGCGGCATTCGCAGCGCGGCGGCGGTCACGCGCGAGGCTCTCCTGGTGGACGAGGAGCGCGAGGGGTACGTACCAGGTGATGCGGCAGCGGAGCCCGCGGCCGCGGCGCTGGCGCCAGAGTCTGCGGTTGCACCTCCGGCGGCAACACCGGTGCCCGCACCGCAGCCGGCCAAGACCGACCTTGGCCTTACCGCGCAAGAGCACGCCCTTCTCGACGCGCTTCTCGCCCATAAAGAGCCGCCTGCCGCCGCGGGGGCGTCCCTCGACATGCTTGTCGACTCAATCAACGAGAAGCTCTTTGACCTCGTGGGAGACACGGTGCTGGAGTTTGGCGACGTCGGCCCCGCCCTTATCGAGGACTACGAGCAAGACCTGAGAGGATACCTACAGCAATGACGCAAACTACCCAAGAGCAGGCGCCGCGCGTTCCTCGTCGCATCGCGCAGGTGATCATAAATTCCCTGAAGGGCGGCGTCGTCCCGCGCGTTGGCCTGCCCTACATCACGGTGGGCCGCGACCGCGAGGTGGCCGCTCTCCTGCACGACCTCGACTTCGTTGCCGATGGCGGTGCCAGCTTCCGCTTCCTGGTGGGTCGTTATGGCAGCGGCAAGAGCTTCCTGCTCCAGACCATTCGCAACCATGCAATGGGGAGGGGCTTTGTGGTTGCGGACGCGGACCTCTCGCCCGAGAGGCGCCTACAGGGCACGGGCGGCCAAGGCCTTGCCACCTACCGCGAGCTCATCCGCAACCTCAGCACCAAGACCAGGCCAGAGGGCGGTGCCCTCAACCTGGTGCTCGACCGTTGGGTCTCCAACGTGCAGTCGCAGGTGACGCTCGAGGACGGCCTCGCCCCGGAAGACCCGGCTTTCGCCGACGCCATGGAGCGGCGCATCATGGGCACCATGGCCTTGGTGCAGGAGCTAGTCCATGGCTACGACTTTGCGCGCCTTCTCACCATGTACTGGCGCGCTCACCTCGAGGGCGACGACGAGACCAAGGCCAACGTCACCAAGTGGTTCCGTGGCGAGTACCGTAACAAGACCGAGGCCAGGCGCGAGCTGGGCGTGGGCATCGTGATTGGTGACGATGACTGGTACGACTACCTCAAGATTCTTGCGACCTTCCTTGTGGGGGCGGGCTACAAGGGCCTTGTCATCCTCCTCGACGAGATGGTGAACCTCTACAAGATCCCCAATGCGGTGAGCAGGCAGTACAACTACGAGAAGGTGCTCACCATGTACAACGATACACTCCAGGGCAAGGCGCATCACCTGGGCATCATCATGAGCGGAACGCCTCAGGCTGTGGAGGACAGGCGGAGAGGGCTCTACTCCTACGAGGCGCTCCGGAGCCGCCTCACGCAGGGGCGCTTCTCGCAGGACGGCCTGGTGGACATGCTGGCGCCGGTCATCCGCCTGGAGCCACTCACCCACGAGGAGCTGCTGGTGCTCGTCGAGAAGCTCGCGGACATCCACGCGGGACTCTTTGGGTACCAGCGCACCATTACCCAGGACGAGCTTGTGCGCTTCCTCGAGACCGAGTACGGTCGCGTGGGCGCGGACACACACCTCACCCCGCGAGAGGTCATCCGCGACTTTGTCGAGATGCTCGACATCCTTTCGCAGAACCCCGGTGTCACGGTTGAGCAGCTGCTTGGCAGTGGGCAGTTCACGTCGCCGGTGAAGGCGCCGGCAGAGCAGGGCGCGGCGTCGTTTGCTGCGCCAGGAGGCGGGCAGGCCCCTGCCGCGCAGGACGAGTTCGCCGAGTTCGACATCTAGGCCGCCATGGACGCTTTCGACCGCTATGCGCCGTTCATCCAGGACTTCATCTACGACCACGACTGGCAGAGTCTACGGGCGGTGCAGGTTGCCGCCGCAGACGCCATCTTCAACACCGACGAGAACGTCCTGCTCACGGCTTCCACCGCCTCGGGCAAGACGGAGGCTGCATTCTTCCCCATCCTGACGGAGCTTTGGGAGGACCCACCGGCTTCGGTTGGCTGCGTGTACATCGGCCCGCTCAAGGCACTGATTAACGACCAGTTCCTACGCCTCGAGGACCTCTGCGCCGATGGCAACATACCCGTGTGGCACTGGCATGGCGACGTCTCGCAGTCGCACAAGGCTAAGATGCTCAAGCATCCCTCGGGCATCCTGCAGATCACGCCGGAGTCGCTCGAGTCCATGCTGCTTCACCGCCATAACGCTATCCCTCGTATCTTTGGCGACCTGCGCTTTGTCGTGATAGACGAGGTGCATTCGCTCCTGCGAGGAGACCGAGGCGGCCAGACGCTCTGCTGCCTTGAGCGCCTCTCGCGACTGGCGGGCGTGGTGCCGCGCCGCATTGGCCTCTCGGCCACCATCGGCGACCCAGAGGCAACAGGTGCGTACCTCTCCGCAGGTACGGGTCGCGGATGCGTCATCCCCAGGCTGGAGGCCCCCAAGGAGCGGTGGCGTCTTTCGATGGAGCACTTCTACGTGAGTGGGCCGCAGGCGCCGGAGCGCGGCGAGGATGGGCTTGGTCATGGCGCTGGTGCGGAACCAGCGGAGGCAACGTACGAGACCCCCCTGCGTACGGTAGCCGAGCAGCGCGTGCCCAGCCGAGAGGAGCGCGTGGAGGACGTCTCGCCAAGCGTCGCCGCGCCCCAGACCGAGCAACCGGAACCCGAGGCCCCCACAGACAGGGCGCCCGTCTTCGCAGACCCTGGGCTTGCCTACGTCTTCGAGCACACGCGTGGTCGCAAGTGCCTGGTCTTCGCCAACTCTCGCGAGGAGTGCGAGGCCGTTACCACAACGCTGCGCCAGTACTGCGAGGCGGTAGGGGAGCCAGACCGCTTCCTCATCCATCATGGCAACCTCTCGGCAAGCTTCAGGCAGACTGCCGAGGAGCTCATGCGCGACGAGGACGCAAACCTCACCACGGTGACCACCTCGACGCTCGAGCTGGGCATTGACATCGGGCGCCTGGAGCGGGCGTTCCAGATAGACGCACCGTTCACGGTGAGCTCGTTTCTGCAGCGCATGGGGCGTACCGGCAGGCGTGGCCAGCCAAGCGAGATGTGGTTCGTGATGCGCGAAGACGAGCCCGAGGCCAGGGCACTTCTCCCCGAGACCGTGCCCTGGAAGCTGCTGCAGGGCATTGCACTCGTGCAGCTCTACGTGGAGGAGCGCTGGGTCGAGCCGCCGAGGCTGGACGGCCTGCCCTACAGCCTTCTTTACCACCAGACCATGGCGACGCTTGCCTCGACGGGCGAGCTCTCGCCCGCGGACCTTGCGCGCCGCGTGCTTACCCTCTCGCCCTTCCATCGCGTGACAGCAGATGACTATCGTACGCTGCTGCGGCTCCTCGTCGAGACCGACCAGATCGAGCGCACCGAGACGGGCAGGCTCATCGTTGGCCTTGCGGGCGAGCGCGTGACGAACGACTTCCGCTTCTATGCAACGTTTGCCGAGGACGAGGAGTACACGGTGCGCTCGGAGTCCCAGGAGCTGGGGACAATCGTGCAGCCGCCGCCCGTGGGGGAGCGCATTGCCATTGCGGGCGCCGTTTGGGTGATCGAGGAGATTGACTACAAGCGCCATCTCATCGAGTGCACGCAGGTTAAGGGCAAGGTCCCCGCGTACTTTGGAATGTGCGCAGGAGACGTGAACACCCGCGTGCTCGAGCGCATGCGGGGCGTTCTCCGCGAGACGTGCGACTATCCCTACCTGCGCACGAATGCGCGCGCCCGGCTGGCGCAGGCGCGTCATGTGGCGTCGTTAGCCCATCTGGCGTCAGAGCCGCTCGTGTGCCTGGGTGGTACCTCATGGTGTCTTCTGCCCTGGCTGGGGAGCTACGCGTTTCTCGCGCTCGAGCGCTTCCTCAAGATTCGCTGCGCCGACAAGCTCGGGCTCAAGGGGCTGGACTCCTCGCGCCCATACTTCATGCAGTTTACGATGAGCGCCGATGCGCATACGTTCTACCGCGTGGTTAAGGAGGAGGCCGCGCTCCCGCTTGACCCCATGGAGCTGGTCTATCCCGGTGAGGTTCCTCGCTTCGACAAGTACGACGGGTTTGTGTCCGACGAGCTGGTTCGCAAGGGCTTTGCCTATGGCGTGCTAGACGTTGAGGGCATGCTGGCACGCGTGCTTTCGTGGCCGGATGCGCCCGGATATGACATTCCCGCCTTGCCTTGCACGAATCTGTCAGGAATCTGACGAGAACAAATGTTCTCATACATGGTACGATAGTATCGCAAGGGATGAAGCCACCCCGGAGGCCCCCACTGGCACGTGATGGCGCACCTCTCCCTTGCAAACAACGCTCGAGCGTGGTCGGCGACGGCCGGCCTCCTGTTGGTTGTTTGAGGTCTGGGGGCAATCATATGTCTGGATACCAGGAGAGTTTGGTCAAGGTCAGCTGCTTGGCAGAGGCGGCCGGCATCCGCAGGGCGTTTGACGAGTGGAAGGTTCCGTTCTTTCGCATGTACGGGGTGGAGCGTGCAGTACGGGATGTGAGCCCAGACCTCCCCTCCAGAGAAGGTGACATGCTCTGCCTGCCCCGCATTCCCATAAGAGATGGAGATCTGTTCGTGGTGCTGTGCGGGGATCGGCATCCCTATCAGTGCTGTAGCGGAAGATGGTTCTACATTGATGGGCTCGCAGACGCCGTGCACGAGAATTACCGCTCCTACCTTGTTCCCGTGGACGAGGACAGGGTGCGCTCCTCTTGGGGTGACAACGCTCGTCTCGCCCAGCGCTCGTATGTGAACTGGAAGGACTACCTCGCCAACGTCGCAAAGACTTGGGACAACGACGAGGTGGATCCAAGGGCGCGGTTTGCGGAGGTTGTCTACGGCATTGGCGAAAAGGCACCCGCAATTATGGGAATAGACCCAGATCCTATCTACGCCATCGCGCGGATGCTCCGAGAGCGTGGGGTCACGGGGGCAATTGTAAACGGCAAGGTCCCCATGGAGGACATCATGTAGGCGATAGGGGGGACTGCTGGACGGAGGTTCGCAGCGACGGGTGGTTCCCAGGGTCACCTACTCGCGTTGGCGCTTCTTGCCCTCGCGCTGCGCTTCCATCTCGTCGAGCCGCCGCTCATTCTCCTGGTACTGCTCTGCAGGTACTGGCTTTACGTGCAGGCCTTCCGCCCAGTTGCCGCTCTCGTTCCTCTTGAGGTGTCGGTAGCCAATTACGGAGAAGACCAGCGCCCCGGCAAAGTTCACGAGCAGGTCCTTCATGGTGTCGATAAGCCCAATGTCAAGGTAGCCGTTGATGGTCGTGGTGTCGCCGCTAGCGGTGGTAATGGCGGTCGTCGCTATGTCGCGTATCTGGATGCGATTGCCTTCGTTTGCAGGGTCAAGCGCCACGGAGGAGATGCTTGTGACAAAGGTGTCCTTCTGCATGTCCATCCCCAGGAAGGTATCGAAGCCAAACTCGACAAACTCCCACAGCACGCCGATGGTCATCGAGAAGCAGAAGGCAACAATTGTCACGTAGATGGGGGAGAGGTTGATGTTCTTGCTCGAACGGTTAAGGAGGTCCACCAGGGAGAAGCCTATGGCAGCACACAGGAAGCCGTTGAGCGTGTGCAGGACGGTGTCCCAGCCGGGAATTAGCACGTAGTAGTGGTCAATCTCGCCAAGGATCTCGGCGGCAAAGATGAATGTGTAGATGATTGCCTGGAAGAGACCGGGAATCTCGATGTGCGCCTTGTCCTCCACGATGGAAGGCACCAGAAAAAGGACGAGCACCAGGATGGAGATGGCCACGCCTTCCCAGCGTTGGGTCATGATGCAGCGGATGAGCGTGAGCAGGACGAGTACCCTGAGAATCGAATAGAGGATGAAGGTGCGGCGGTGAGCGCTATGCGGTCCTTGAGGCGTCGCATAAACGCCTGGAGCTTGCCCCTTGCCATGCGTACATCCTTTCACGGTTCAAAATGTGATGAAAAGTATCGTAGTCCACCCAGGGCGTGCGCAAGGGCGAGAAGGTCACGCACTGCCTGCTGGCCGCCAGTTCCCATCATGGATGTGCCGAGAAATGCCGGGGGTTGTGAACGGCGGACGCATTGGATGGGTAGTATCCGGTTGCATGATTCCGCATACGGTGCCAGCACGTGTCTCACGAGGGGGTACATCCATGGAAGACAACGTCTCAGATCCCATCGTGGTCCCAACGACCGCGAAGAAGGAAGCCCCGATCATCCAGGCCAGGCTGCGTCATAAGATTCTCAAGATGCCGGAAGAGGCATGGAAGGCAAGCGGCATCAGGATCTTTGGACGCAAGATTCGCGCTCTCGTCTACACCACAGACCTCGCGGTCATCAAGAACTGCGATGCCGATGCCGTCTTTGCGGTCTACCCCTTCACCCCGCAGCAGTCCATCTCCGAGGCCATCATCGACGCTTCGAGCATCCCGGTGTTCTGTGGCATCGGGGGAGGCACCACGCGCGGCGTGCGCACGGTGACGCTTGCACATGACGTGGAGTGCCAGGGGGCCATGGGCGTGGTGCTCAACTCGCCTATTTCTAACGTCAACCTCCGCGCCGTCTCCCTTGCCATCGACATTCCCACGGTCATTACCGTGGTGAGTGCCGATACCGACATCGCCGCACGTATCGACGCCGGTGCGGCCATCATCAACGTCGCTGGCGGCAAGGACACGCCGGCTATCGTGAGCAAGATTCGCGAGAAGTTCCCTGACGTGCCCATCATTGCGTCGAGCGGTGGCACAGAGGAGTCCACGAGGGCAACAATCGAGGCCGGCGCCAACGCCATCACGTACACTCCGCCCGCGCCAGCCATCCTCTTCAAGCAGATGATGGCACAGTACCGCAGCCCCGCGTCCACCGCAGAGCAGCCCCAGCACACGGCGCTCGAGGTGCTTCAGGCCGCGGGTCTCTGGCACGACCAGCACGACCAACAGCAGTAAGTCTAACGCCATAGACTGGCTGGCCTTCCCAGCCAGCAACCAGAGAAGGTCGGGGCATCACGTCCCCGACCTTTTCAGCTTTCGCGCAACGTCGTGCCCATGGGATGGTGTGAGACCTCGAAGGGGTTCCGTGGCGCATCGTGGGGAAGACTCTTCCGCAAGACGACGCCATGGCGCCGCGCAAACGGAAGAGGGGAGTCTCACATGCGCGAGGAGACATCGTCCGAAACCAAGCAGGTCCCAACGGAGGTCCTGTCGGACGAAGCGGTTGCCGCTCCGCGAGTGGCGCACTGGTGGAGGCGCCCCGTTGCCGCCACGTCTCGCGCGTCCAAGGCCGCCTGCATGCTTGCTGCGGCATTTGCTCTCACGGCGGTCTTGGGCGTAACCCCCTCGAAAGTCGTCGCCGAGGAACTGGACCATGCGGGGGTCATCCAGGAGGAGGTGGGACAGGAGTCTCTTGCCAGTGAGGGTGCTGACCAGACGGTCTCTGCACAAGATGACTCTGACAACCACAACGCGGTACAGGTCGCGGCAACCGTGCCCGACCCTATAGAGCCCCACATGCAGCCCACAACGGATTCGTCAACGTCTCTATCGCTTGCCGCGGCCTACGTCTCGGAGGAGCAGAACGAATCTGGGGATGGCTCCGGCGGTGACGATGATGCCACGAGTGAAGACTCGGAAAGAGAGCTCAACGACGAAGTTCTCACCTCTACGGGCGATGGCTCCACCGTGCTGGTGGGCGCTGGCGAGTCCCTCGTGGCGCGAGGATCGACCATCATCTCGCTTTCCCCTTCAGATTCCTCTGCGTTGAGCGTCACTGACGGCGCGACAGCAGATATCGCAGCAGCTTCGACGCTCTCTGCGCGCGGCGAGAATTCCATCGCGCTTGCCTGCGCTGGGACGGGATCCCTTGCCTGCCTGAGCGACTCGTCTGCCTATGCCTCTGGCGAGAAGTGCGCCGCTATCGCCGCGACTGACGGAGCAAGCGTCTCGATGGAGCGCGGAAGCCTCGAGGCAACGCCGGGCACCATAGTGCGCGCCGAGGGGTCTGGCAGCAGCGTCTCTCTCGTCGACGTCCAGATCCTCTCGACTGGTTCCCTTGCGGAGCTCTGCGGCGACGCAGCTCTCTCGCTTGACGGCGTCACCTCCGCAAGTTCCCATGCCGCGGCAATCTACGTTGCCGCCGGCGTGCCAAGCCTTCGCCTCACCAACGGCTCCGTCGTGCGAGGGACCATCGTGATAGCTGATGGGGCGGACATCGACATCCAGACCGACGCAACCTCGCGCATCGACGGTCGCATCGTGTACCTCTCTGCCGCAAACGTCGCGTAGTCCTTGGGCGCTATACTTGCAACCCGAACATGGTCGCGGAAGGCGGTGTGTGGACGCGTCGCTCGTGGCCGCGACCAGATGCGCCCGGGCGGCGCGAAAGGAGCATCACATGGCACAGCGGGTTCAGGGAACCGAGGACCTCTTTGGCGGCTACATGCGCGCCTGGCAGCACATGCAGGACGTGGCGCGCGACCTCTTTGGCGCGTATGGCTTCGACATGGTCGAGACCCCCGCAATCGAGCAGGTGGACACCTTTGTCCACGGCATTGGCGAGTCCACGGACGTCGTGCGCAAGGAGATGTTCCGCGTTGTCTCCGGCGCGCTCTTCGAGAACCTTCTCGAGCAGGGCTCCGAGGCTGGTCTCAAGCCCAAGCAGCGCCTGGCCATGCGTCCCGAGGGTACTGCCGGCGTTGTGCGTGCCGCCGTTGAGAACAACATGGTGCCCCAGGGAGCCGCGCCTGCCAAGCTGTGGTATGCCGAGGCAATGTTTCGTGGCGAGCGTCCCCAGAAGGGCCGTCTGCGCCAGTTCCACCAGGTGGGCGTCGAGTGGCTGGGCGCCGCGGACCCGGCGGCGGATGCCGAGTGCATCATCATGCTCATGGAGTACTACAAGCGCCTTGGCTTTGACCCCTCTCGCCTGCGTCTCTCCATCAACTCGATGGGCGATGCCGCATGCCGTCCCGCCTATCGCGAGAAGGTCCGCCAGTTCATTCTCGACCACGCGGACGAGATGTGCGAGGACTGCCTCGAGCGCGCGGAGATCAACCCCCTGCGCAGCTTCGACTGCAAGAACGACCACTGCCGCGAGGTCATGCGCGATGCACCGCTTGCCAAGGACAACCTCTGCGACGAATGCGCCGAGCACTACGCGCAGGTAAAGCGCTATCTTGACGCAGCGGGCGTTGCCTATGTCGAAGATCCCACGCTCGTGCGCGGCCTTGACTACTACACGCGCACGGTCTTCGAGGTGGAGGCTGTGGACGGCGGCGTTGGCGCTATCGGCGGCGGTGGTCGCTACGATGGGCTCATGGAGCTCGAGGGCGGAAAGCCCACGCCTGGCATCGGGTTTGCCGTGGGCTTCGAGCGCATTGCTCTCGCGCTTGCCGCGCAGGGCGGCTCGCTCGAGACGCCCCAGCCCGGATGTGTCTACGTGGCCGGGACCTCTGCGGACGAGCGCGAGGCTGTCTTCTCGGCTACGCTTGCGCTGCATCAGGCGGGCGTGCGTACCGAGGCCGACTACCAGGGTCGTTCGCTCAAGAGCCAGTTTAAGCAGGCTGACAAGCTCGGGGCGCGCGTCTGCGTGGTTATCGGGCCCGACGAGGTGGCGGCCAATGCCGTGACCCTTCGCGACATGGAGACGCACGAGCAGACCCAGGTTCCCGACGAGGAGCTCGTTTCCGCGGTGACTGCGCGCTTGGCGCAGTAGCGCAACCGCGCCGCAGCTCTAGTTCGCAAGTTTGTGCCCTCCGACGCTTGGCGCCGGAGGGCACATTCCGTCTCGCACTCCATGGCGTCTCTGTTCTCCCCTGCTCACCTTCGTGGAGAATAGCTCCCTTTCTTAATCGCCGGACACGTTTCCCCAGGTCGCTGGAGCCGGTTCTAAGAAAAAGGAGCTATTCTCCGCGAGAGAGGAAGTGTGACGTGAGAGAAGAGTCGGATGCATGTTGAGAGAGAAAGAATGCGCGTAAAAACAATAACGAGAGTGGCGTAAAATCTATAATGAAATTGGCGTATTATCTAAAACGAAGATTTCATACAGATTGCCGAACGTTGTTTACGTTGATAGCGTAGGAGAGCGATGACACAGACGCTTCAGTCCGGCACTCTCACCCCGCAGGGATATCGTCCGCGCCTTATTGAATGCAGGCTTGACGCCCTGATGAACGCATTCGGCTGCGTAGAGATTAGTGGACCTAAGTGGTGTGGAAAAACATGGACGTCTCTGTCAAGGTCGATGAGCGTAACGCGACTGGATGATCCCGCCCAGCGTGAAGCGGCACAAATGGATCCCATGCTTGCTCTAATTGGAGACGAGCCCCATCTCGTGGACGAGTGGCAGGAGGTTCCAGAAGTCTGGGACGCAGCTAGGCGACGTGTTGACGAAGCGGGGAATCGTCGTGGAATGCTACTTCTTACGGGATCATCGTCACTCTCCAAAGAGATGCGTGAGAAAGTTCATCATTCTGGTACCGGAAGGATCGCTCGTCTCTCTATGCGTCCGATGTCACTTTTTGAGTCTGGCGACTCAAGCGGACTGGTTTCATTAGGTTCGCTGCTTGCGGGCAAGCCCCTTGTTCCAGCTAGTGCACATGCTGACCTTGCGGACGTCGCTCGGTGGTGCTGCAGGGGCGGCTGGCCAGCCAACCTTGGACTTTCCGATGATGCGGCTTTCGAAACTTCTGTGCAGTATCTTCGCTCAGTTCTTGATACGAACATTTTGGAAGAGGGCCGTTCTCCTCGCACCGCTCTGGCGCTCATGCGTGCACTCGCCGCAAATGAAAGCCAGGCAGTTACGTACAAGACCCTCCAGCGTGATATGACAGAGGGCGAGAGCGCACCGGACGTACTCACCATTGCTTCCTATCTCGAACTTTTTGATCGACTCCATCTTACGGAAGAAATCAGAGGCTGGGAGCCACCCATGCGTGCAAAGGCACGTGTGCGAGTGAAGCCCAAGCGGTACTTTTGCGACCCCTCGCTGGCTGCAGCCCTATTGGGCGCTACTCCGGACCGGCTGCTGAGTGATATGCAGACGTTGGGATTGCTCTTTGAGAACCTGGTGATTCGGGATTTGTTAGTCTTCCTCTCGACGTTTCCTGGAATCGACAATCGTCTCTTTTATTATCGCGACGAGAAGGGACTGGAGACAGATGCCGTCATCGAGTCTGGTGGAAGATGGGCGGCTGTGGAAATCAAGCTCAGCGACACCAAGGCGGACAAGGCAGCCGAGAACCTGAAGGCCTTGCGGCGTAAGGTGCTATCTAATAATGTCGGGAAGAATCCCGAGCCGGTTTTTCTTGCCGTGGTGGTGGGGCGCGGGAGTTTGGCGTATAAACGTAACGATGGGGTCTTGGTAATTCCAGCCTCGCTCTTGGGGGCGTAACTGGCCATTCCCATCATTCATTCACCTTCGCGGAGAATAGCTCCTTTTCTTTATCGTCGGCGGCGTTTCCCAGGTCACTGGAGCCGGTTCTAAGAAATGGAGCTATTCTCCGCTCACGAAGATCTGTTTCGCCAGCGAGGGAGTATGACGCGAGAGGCGCGTCACCCCTACGCGAAGCGCTTGTCGTGCCTGGCTGCAGAGCGCACCACGAGGAACACTATCACGTAAATCAAGGCAACTACCAGCAGAAACGTTCCGTCTCCGTAGTTGGCGAGCGTAGCCGTGGCATCGTAGAGCCCGTGCAGCAGGGCGGAGAACGCAAAGCCAACAACTACGCACAGCACAGAGCCAATGCGGTGTCCCCTAACGGCAAGGTACTTGGCCTCCCCGTAGAGCATGCCAAACAGCACCGCAAAGCCCATGTGAGCGGGAATGGCCATGACCGCCCGGCTCATGAGCACGCCCGTGCCATAGTTGAGCCCGTACATAACGTTCTCCATGCCGGCAAACCCCAACGAGGTGAAGACCGCATACACCACGCCGTCGTAGCGACAGTTGAACGCGGGATTGTTCCATGTGGCGCGGCTCATGAGGATGTACTTGCACGCCTCCTCGATGACGCCCACCACCACAAAGTCCGAGAGCAGCTCAAACCCCAGGGTGTTCTCGTCGAGGCCGGACAAGAGGCCAAAGACCGACATCCCAACTTCTTCGAGCACGCCGGCGAGAAAGGCTGCCAGCACTCCTCGCAGAATCAGCTGCGAGAGAAGCCCCGACGGCTCCTTCTCCAAAGGGTCGAGGTTATAGACATAGCGCATGAGGGCCACGGCAGGCCCAATGGCAAGGATGAGAAAGAACAGCAGGTAGAGCGTGAAGCCGTTTGCCAGGAGAAAGAACATGGAGAACCTTTCCGCGGAAATATTGCTGGGTGGAAGGTTACCCATTTGCTACGGGAATGCGCTCGTCGGCGAGAATCTGCTCCCGAAGGCCTCTTTTACACGTGATTGCTTCAGCAACGTGCCCTCGGGGGTCCGCGCGACGCCGGAGGCCACATCTCATACGGAATTCCGCCGGAAACCCCTGCTCGGGCGTCAATTGGGCGCCGAAGGGCGCGTTTTGGCAGGAAGTGCGTACGAAACCCTGCTGCGGCGTCAGCCTGTGGGGTCGGCGTTGTTCCCGTCCCTACGCCGCGGCGGGAATCCTCCGCACGTCATCGGCAGGCGTAAGGCCCAGGAGCTGAGCTGGCCTGCTGTCGGGGAACTCCGGGCGCCTGCGTTGCCAGACGCTTATCGCCAGGGTCCACAGCGGCAGAAGGTAGCAGAACGTTGCCGTCACAATGCTCAGCGCCGGCGCGCCCACGCTCGAGAGCACGGCTACGTTGGAGATGGACCACGGCACAAGCGGACTCACGATGACCACGCTGTTCTCGAGGTCAAGCGCCAGGGCGCTTCCGTTGCTCTCGGTGCGGCGACACAGCTGGTCGGTGAGCATGATGGCAAGCGTCTGGTTGCACGCGACCATGCACGAGACCACGCTTGTGGCAAGTACGCCGATGAACGGGGTGGACTTGCGCGAGAAGCCCGTGACCAGCCCAACGGCACCGTCGAGCAGGCCAGTCTTCTTGAAGATGCCCGCATAGGTGGAGGAGATGCCCACCACAAGCGTCACGTTGGCCATCGAGACAACCCCGCCTCCGTCGATGAGCGGTGCCACCGCAGGGTCTGCGACGTGGTAGCCAAAGACGAGGAGCTGCGGCAGCTCGGCAGGCGAGACGCCCTGCACTCCAACGCATACCGCGCACGCCATACCCAGACTCGCCGCCATGGCCACCAGCACGTTCACGTGGGCAAGCGAGAGCGCAACAACCAGCGCTGCCGGAAGGATCACCAGCCAGGAGAGCGAGAACTTATCGGCAAGCGCTGCCGCTACGTCCGCGGCATTGGCGCCCCCCTTTGCCAGCAGGCCCATCGCGAGATACGCCACGCAGGCAACGAGAAACGGCACGAGTCCGGTCCGCAGCATTCGACGAACGTTGTCGTAGATGCTCGTGCCCGTGAGCTTGGACACCAGGACGGCGCTTCCCGAGAGGGGGGAACAGCGGTCGCCAAAGTAGCAACCTGCGAGCACCGCGCCACCTGTGGCCAGCTCGTTTGCGCCCATGGCGTGCGAGACGGCCATGCAGATCACGCCCATCGTGGCTGCCGTGCCAAAGGCCGTGCCCATGAGCAGCGACATGAGGCAGCAGAGGAGAAACGCCGCGAGCACGGCTGCAGAAGGCTGGATGAGCGACGAGGACCAGCTCACGATTGCCGCGATGGTGCCGGAGGCACGCCATGCCGCGGCAAGCGCGCCCGCAACCACAAAGAGGACGAGCATGGAGGCAACAGAGCGCATGGATGACGCTCCGGCGCGCAGCAGCTCGGGGAGTCGGAGACCGCGGTGCATGCCGTAGGCGAGGAAGAGAGCCAATCCAGCGGCCAGAATTGCCACCAGGGGAATGCCCATGGCCGTGCCCGCCACGAGCATTCCCGCAAACACCCCAAGCGTTGCCGTCTCTGCCATGTCCCTCGTCCTTCTCAGTGCGTTAGCCTCAGCACGAGAAACACTATGGACATACAACAACCAAGTCAAACTGATAATACTAGTATGTATCACTAAGAAGTTTTGTAATATGGACACAACAGGGCAAACGTGATGGGGCTGCTCGCACGCCTGCATGAGATTCGCAGAAAGGTGCTGTCACATGAACTTCCAGACCATGGACTACTTTGTTGCCGTTGCCGAGGAACGCAGCTTCACGCGTGCCGCTGCTCTCATGCACGTGAGCCAGCAGACCCTCTCGGCAAGCGTTGCCGCCGCCGAGCGCGAGCTTGGGGTGAAGCTCGTCGAACGCACCGTCCCGCTTGCGCTCACCTACGCGGGCGAGGAGTTTCTCGCCTACGCGCGGCGCTTCCAGGCCGAGCAGCGTGCCATGGGCCAGGAGTTCCGCGACATCGCGCACAACGACCGGGGCAGGATTCGCGTGGGTGTAACGGCCACGCGCGGCCACATCATCATGCCGCGCGCCATTGCCATGTACCAGCGCGCGCACCCTCACATATCCATTGCGCTCTTTGAGGGCGAGAACGACGAGCTTGTGGACGAGCTGGGGGAAGGTCGTCTCGACATGGTCGTGGCCACCGTCGCGGAGCGCGTGCCAGGCCTCGAGGTGCACCAGCTCTTTCGCGAGGAGGTCGTGCTCATCGTGGCGCGGTCTCTCCTCGAGGACCTCTACGGCGAGGAGGCGGATCGCGTTGCCGAGGAGTGCGAGGCCACCGGCTCGATTGAGGGGCTTGCTGCATGCCCATTCCTTCTCATGGGCGAGAAGGATGTGCCTGGCGAGTACTCGCGCCGCAAGCTCGCCGAGGCGGGCATCTCGCCCGAGGTGCGCGTGGTGTCGAAGAACTCCGAGACGCTCATGGCCCTGGCGCTGCGCGGCGTGGGTGCGTGCTTCGTGCCTTCGGAGCTTGTCGCCACCACCTTTGCAGACCCCATCGCTGCGGGCATGCGCGTCATTCATCTGGGGGAGGAGATGAGCTATCCGCTCTCGGTGGCGTGGCGCTCGTCAGCCCACGTGTGGTCGGCCATTCTCGGCTTTGACCAGGTGCTTCGCCAGCAGTTTGCCGATGGCTCGAGGATGACGTAAGCGCAGGTCGATACAGATTTGCCATACGAATGTGTTGCGGTAACCAAGGCAGCGTGTCGCCAGTTGGGGAGTGGGCCAGCACTACTGATATCGCAGCGACTCCACGGGGTCGAGACGCGCAGCGCGCCAGGCGGGATAGAACCCAAAGAGCACGCCGATGCCAACGCAGATGCCGCTGGCGAGACCAACTGCCTTCGGAGAGATGACGGGCGTCACCGACATCCCGCCTATCTCGCTTGACAGGCTGGCAAACTGTGCGAGAACGTTGGCGCCGGCATACCCCAGGATTATCCCAAACGCGCCGCCCACCAGGCACAGCGTGATGGACTCCAGCAGGAACTGCCACGTGATGTCGGAGCGCCGCGCCCCCAGAGCCTTTCTCAATCCAATCTCGCGAATCCTTTCGGTGACGTTGGTGAGCATCATGTTCATGATGCCAATACCGCCAACCACAAGCGACACGCCTGCAACGCAGGTCATGAGCGCCTGGAACGCGCCCATCGTCGAGTCGAGCTGCTCGATGACCGAGGCCATGGTCGTGACGCCGATGTAGTAGCTGGATCCATCGGGGCTCGAGGGATCCTCCTCCGGCAGGTTGAAGTAGCTCCTGAGGTAGGACTCCGTCCGCGCGGCAATGCCGTCCATGTCGGTGCCCTCGCGAGCAAAGCCGATGATCTGGCTCACGCCCGTGTTTCCGCTCATGCGCTTCTGCATGGTAGAGAGCGGCACGAAGGATTGCCCGCCCATCACGCCCGATTTGCCAATGACGCCCACCACGGTGTAGTCGTCGTTGCCCACGTGCACGCTCTGTCCCACGGCCTCGTCCGCGGACCCCCACATGCGCTCGGCAACCGACTGGTCGAGCATGATGACCCGCGAGCCAGCGTCCTCCTCGCTTTGCATGATGGTGCGTCCGGCGATGGCCTTCGTGCCCATGGCCTCGAAGTACTCCGGCTCCACGCCCAGGAAGGTGCAGTCCTCTTGGGTGACGCCGTTGGACACCGTCCCCGAGTTGTAGGATGCCGCGGTTATGAACTCGTAGTCGTCGGACATCCCGGCCTCGAGCGCGTCGATGTCGTCCATCGTGACCTCGCGCCCAGGCCAGCAGTCGATCATGACCGTGCGCGACTGCGATAGACCCAGCTCGCCCACGAGCGACGCCTTGACGCCGTCGATGAGCGCCGTCATGGAGATGACGGCGGCGATGCCAATGACAATGCCAAGGATCGTGAGGAGGCTGCGCCCTCGGTTTGCCTGGATGGCCGAGAAGGTCTCGTAGAAGAGGTCCCGTATCCTCATGCGCCTGCCGCCTCCTTCGAATCTCCGAGGGCACGCTGCTCTCGTTGGGCAAGCGACGCCACGTAGGCCTGTTCCTGCTCGTCCGAGAGGAGCCGGCCGTCTCGAATGTGTACCACGCGGTCCGCCCAGCCAGCAACGCTAGGGTCGTGCGTGATGAGAACCACGGTCTTTCCGCGCCCCTGCATGCGCCTGAACGTGCGCATGACCAGCTCTCCTGTGGCGGAGTCGAGGTTTCCCGTGGGCTCGTCGGCAAGGATGAGCGCAGGGTCGTTCACCAGCGCACGGGCGATGGCCACGCGTTGCATCTGTCCGCCGGAGAGCTCGTTCGAGCGGTGGGTGTAGAGGCTCTCCGGAAGGCCGACCTCAACGAGCGCCTGCCATGCCCTCAGCTCGCGATCTGCGGTGGAGCCTCTGCTGTAGACCAGGGGGAGCATCACGTTTCTAAGCACCGTAGCGCGTGGCAGCAGGTTGAAGGATTGGAAGACAAAGCCGAGCCGCGTCGAGCGCACGTGCGCCAGCTCATCGTCGGTGAGCTTCGAGACGTCGATGCCCTCGAGGAGGTATTGCCCGGACGTTGGCCGGTCAAGGCATCCAAGGATGCTCATGAGCGTGGACTTGCCCGAGCCAGAAGGTCCCATGATGGCGAGAAACTCGCCGCGCTCGACGTCCAGGCTCACCCCGCGCAGCGCGGGCGTGAGGCCGGCCGCCGACGAATAGATGCGGCAGACCTTCTCGGCGTGGATGACGGGGGATGCCATCTTAGGCCGCCGAGCTTGCGGACGTGTCCGCGGAAGCGGAGTCGTCGTATGAGCCGGAGTCGCCTTGCATCATACCGATAACGACCTCGTCGCCCTCGGCGACGTCTCCCTCGACGGCCGCCATGGTGCCGTTATTGGCAAGCACCGTGACGTGCCTTTCCTCCGTCGTGGGGAAGCCCGTCTCGTCCTGGCCGGTGACCACACTCACCGTGGCCTGGTCGCCCTCGCCGTTCACAGCGCTCAGCGGGAGCATGAGCGCGTCCGGGATGTCCGTCGAGGAGATGGTGACGCTTGCCGTCATGCCCGGCTTGAGCGCCGGGTCCGGGTTGGGTATGAGAAGGTCGACGGCATAGGTGACCACGCTTCCACCGTAGCCGGGGATGGCACCTTGGGCATCCGAGGAAGAGACCGTCGCAATGCGGGTGACCGTGGCGTCAAGCTCCACGTTTGGAAGCGCCGAGAAGGTCGCCCGCGCCGCCTGCCCAACGGAGACCTTCGAGATGTCCATCTCGTTCACCTGCACCGAGACCGTCATCTGCGAGAGGTCGCCGATAGTGATGAGCGAGCCGGATGCGCCAGAGGAGACCGTGGCTGCCGCGCCAGCGCCTGCGCCAGAGCCCACGGCCGCGCCCTCGACGGCGTTCATGACCACGATCGTGCCCGAGGCCGGTGCCGTGACCGTGCGCTTGTCTGCGGTGGCAACGGCGTCGTCATAGGCGGACTGGGCTGTCTCGAGCGCGAGCTGGGCGGAGTCGACGGCGTCGGCGGCCGAGTTCACCGTGGCGAGGTCCGTCTGGTCTGCGTAGTAGGCGTTGTAGGCGGTGGCATAGTTCTCCTTGGCTGAGGAGAGCTGGGTCCTAGCCGAGCGAAGCTGGATGTCCGCCTCGCGCACGGCCTTGTCGAGTGAGTCGTTGCGGATGGTGAGGAGGGTGGTGCCCGCCTCGACGTAGTCGCCCTCGCTCACGAACACCTCGGAGATGATGCCGTCCACCTCGGGCGTCACCACAACGGAGTTCATGGGCTGGACATTGCCGGACGCCTTGACCTCGTCTGTGAACTTACCGCGCATGACGGGCGTGGTCTGAAGCGAGGGCTCCTCGGGGGCGTTCGCGCTTTGCTGAGAAGTCACGGTCCAAACGAGAACAGCAACAACCGCGCAGGCGGCAACGATGCCAACGATGATGTTCCTGCGGCGGCGCTTCTTGCGGTGAGCGAGAAGGCTTGCCATCGCGTCACGGGTGTCCTCGTCCTCCTCGGCGCTCTCGCCAGGCAGGGAAGGAAGGGTGTTGGGGGAGTCCCCGGAGATGACGGGGAGGCTGTCTAGCGGATGGGTTTTCGGCGTTGTCTTGTCGGGTTCGCCGAGGTCGTTGGTGTGGTCGGTCTCCTGGGACATGCGTCCTCCTCGCCCTTGGGTGCAAAACGGGTGGTGCCGGGGTGTTACCGAGTCCGTGATGCTGTCATGCCTGCTCAGCGTGCTTGTGGAAATGATACCGGGGTATTGTCATCAGGAGCCTATCGGCAAGCTTACAAATCCGTAAGCGGCGCTTGCAGCCGTGGTCGGAAGAGGGGAGAAGTACGGAATTCTCGGCCCGTTGGCTATGGTTTGAGTCCTCCGGGGTGAGGCTTGTGGTCCGTTGGCTTAGGGTCTCTCGATTATTGAACGAAATTTCTCGAAGAGAAGACATTTTGCCAGTTGTGATTGAGAATACCGAGAAATATCGCGCAATAATCTTGCCCTAATCGTGCCAGCCCAGGAGCTCAGGGCTTATCTGCCTGGCGAAAATACGTCGCAAATAAGGCTGGTAATCAGCACTGCCACAACAAAGCTCCCCGGTGCCCACACAGCACCGGGGAGTCCGTAGAGAGGCTATCGCGTAAACGCTACGCCGCGCTTGCTTGGCCCTCGCGCTTAAGCTCATACGAGTCGTCGCCATCGTAGACGCTGCGGTCTACCAGGCCCTCGCCGGCGGCCACGATAAGCGAGGCCTCTGCTGCGCCAAGCACGTTAGTTGCCGTGCGGCCCATGTCGACGATCGAGGAGATGGGCGCCACAAGGGCGATGGTCTCCACGGGAAGCCCCAGTGCGGCGAGAAGCGCCGTCGCGGTGATGGTCGCCGTGCCGGGCACGCCTACGGTGCCAATGGAGACAACAAGCGTGAGCAGGACGAGGAAGCCGTACTGGACCGGCGTGAAGGGGATTCCCAGCGCGTTGATCGCAAAGACCGCCACGAGCGTGGGCCACATACCGGCGCAGCCGGGCATGCCAAGGTTCGCACCAAGGCCTGCGGTGAAGCTCGCCACGTCCTCATCCACGCCCAGGTTCTGCGTGAGCGAGCGGATGGTCACAGGCAACGTGCCAATACTGCTCTGCGTGGTGAAGGCGGTTACCGCAGCGGGAGCCATGCCCTTGAGGAAGCGCACCGGGCTGAGGTGGCCCACCCAGGCCACGAATGCAGACTCGACGCCAAAGAACTGGATTGCCAGGACCACGTAGGCAACGGCCAACACGCCAAGCAGCGGTACGAGCTGGGTGACGTCGGCGCGGCCAACGGCGCGGCCAATGAGCGCTACCACGGCGTACGGCGTGAACCCAACAACCCAGCTTACGGTCTCGCCCAGGACCTTGTTGCCGGCGTCGATGAACGCCTTGAACGGCCGCACGTCGACCTTCTCGCCATCCTGGCGCTCTGAGGCAAGCCGGTTGTACGCCAGCGCTACGATGATCGCAAAGACGATGATGGGCACAACTGCGTTGCTTGTCCACGCCGCGGCAAGGTTCTGCGGGAAGAGCCCCACGATGGTGTCGGTGACGGTGGGAACCTCCTTGGCCTCGTAGGTTACGCCGTCAAGCGAGAAGCCCGTACCCACGCCCAGGGGCAGCGCGATGGCAAGCGTGAGGAGTGTCGCCGTGAGCGTGTTGAGCACGAGAAAGACTACCGACTTCACGCCGATGCCTTTGAGGTGCACGAGGTCCGCCAGGTTGGTGACGCTCGAGATGATGCTAAAGAGGAGGAGCGGCACCACAAGCGCGGAGATCACGTTTGCGTAGATGGTGCCAAAGATTGCGTAGTACGAGAAGCCCTGGCCAAACGCGACGCCGATGACTATGCCGAGTCCGGTCGCGATGAGGGTGCGCACGCCAAAGCCAACCTTGAACCTGCGCTTGAGCGTGGCGAGAAGGGCGAATGCCACAATGGTTGCGACGAGTGCCCAGAGTGCCGTGATGTCGATCTGCATGGGATGTTACCTTCCGACGTGTCGTATGCGTTCCAAGTGGGGGATGCGGGCGAGCTGCCTCGGCGTGCTGGTTTCGCTACACATTCGGTGACAGATGATGGCCATGATGCGCTCCTCAATCTCTAGTGCGTTGGTAGGATATTGGTATGGTCGTGCATCGGTGCTTCCGGTACAAGGCGGGGCGTTACAGCGTTTTCCGACAACTGGCGTTCGGAAATGAGGGGAGCGAGGCTAGCGGAGAGGGCGCTGCTCCCCAGCGCGTTGGCTGACGTAGAATACCCGCGCAAGTGTCAGCAAGAGTAGGGAGAGGTGCTGTGTGTCATTGGAGACAGAAAAGTTCGTGCGCTACGAGTTTCTCGGCGAGAAAGACGACGCCTCGCGGCTTGAGTTCCGCGCGCTTGAGGACTGCTCGGCGCTCGACCTGGCGCTCTCAATGGGGATGTCGCGGCGCTCTGCCGCTCGCGCGTTCCAGCGCGCCGGGCTTTCGCGTAGGGGAGAGACGCTTGCGGCGTCCTCGCGTCTGGTTGCCGGGGATGTGGTGAACGTTGCCCTCGTGCGGCAGGCAGCCATGCCCGCCCCGCCAGATGTGCCGCCTGCCACCATTATCTACCAGGACTCCGTTTGCCTTGCTGCCGAGAAGCCCGCGGGCATCCTCGTGCATGGTGACGGCACCGGCGCGCCCACGCTCACGAATCGCGTGCGCGTCT
This sequence comes from Tractidigestivibacter montrealensis, assembly GCF_024741235.1. Lineage (GTDB taxonomy): Bacteria > Actinomycetota > Coriobacteriia > Coriobacteriales > Atopobiaceae > Tractidigestivibacter > Tractidigestivibacter montrealensis. Next base: position 137,607 of record NZ_JANSKA010000004.1, read on the forward strand.
CGCTTGCTCGGCAGGGCGTGACGGCGAACCCCCAGGCCGTGCAGCGCCTGGACGTCGAGACCACGGGGCTTGTGCTCTTCTCGCTGGCAGAGGAGTTCCAGCCCGCGTTTGACGCGCTCGTTGCCGGACACGCCATGCGCAAGCGCTACCTTGCCGAGGTGAGTGGCGCCTTTCCGGGAGACGTGACTACCATCGAGAAGCCCATCGGTCGCGATCGCCACGATGCGCGCCGCATGCGCGTGTGCCGCCTCGGCCAAGGCCAACCCGCGCTCACGCGGGTGCGCGTGCTGGAGCGACGTGGCAACCGCACGCTCCTTCTCGTCGAGCTGGGAACGGGGCGGCGACACCAGATCCGCGTGCACCTCTCGTCTCTGGGATTTCCCATTGTGGGAGACACACTCTACGGCGGTAGGAGAGACCCGCGCGGACTCATGCTGCATGCGCTTGAGGAGGAGTTCGACCATCCGGTGAGCGGTGCGCACGTGCTTCTCCGCACGGAAGTCCCGGAGCGGTTCCGGGTCTAGCGGGCTGACGCCGTTCGCAAATGCGCACCAGTTCGAGTCGTGCAGCGCGGGCTGGGTTGCGCGATACTGTTGATGAAGGGGACGCCGTCATCGTGGCGACGTGACGCCGTTTGCAGTGCGGCGCGAAAAAAAGGACGAGAAGCGAGAGGATCCACCTATGGCTGACACCATGCGTGGCGTGTATACCAACCTGACGGAGATTAGGCGCAACGTCTTTTGCGAGGTCGCGAAGATTGCCTACGAGGGTGGCGACGACCAGGCAAAAAAGCTCGACGAGCTGCCCTACAAGATCATCCCTGGTGACGTTGCCACCTACCGCGAGAGCGTGTTTCTCGAGCGCGCCATCGTGGGCGAGCGCATCCGCCTTACGCTGGGCCTGCCGCTGCAGGGCGTCGACCGCCCCGAGCAGCTCTCCGACGGCCTTGCCGAGGCCGCGAAGCCCGAGACCTACTACCAGCCGCCCCTCATCAACATCATCAAGTTTGCCTGCAACGCCTGCGAGGACAACGTCTACCGCGTTACCAATATGTGCCAGGGCTGCCTTGCGCACCCCTGCCGCGAGATCTGCCCCAAGGGCGCCATCACCTTTGTGGACAAGAAGGCCCACATCGATCAGGAGAAGTGCATTCACTGCGGGCAGTGTGCCAAGGTCTGCCCGTACCACGCCATTCTCCACAAGGAGCGCCCCTGTGCCTCGGCCTGCGGCATGCATGCCATTGGTTCAGACGAGCACGGTCGTGCGCAAATTGACTACGAGAAGTGCGTCTCGTGCGGACAGTGCCTCATCAACTGCCCGTTTGGCGCCATTGCTGACAAGAGCCAGATCTACCAGGTGATCCAGGCCATCAACGCAGGCGACGAGGTCATCGCGGCCGTGGCGCCGGCGTTTGTCGGCCAGTTTGGCGGCAAGGGCAACGTGGGCAAGCTGCGCGAGGCCTTCCACCAGCTGGGATTCTCCGGCGTCGAGGAAGTGGCGCTTGGCGCAGACCTCTGCACCATCCAGGAGGCGGACGACTACCTGAACGAGGTCCCAGACAAGCTTCCCTTCATGGGAACCTCGTGCTGCCCCGCATGGTCGGTCATGGCAAAGAAGGAGTTCCCCAAGTACGCCAACTGCATCTCCATGGCGCTCACGCCCATGACGCTCACGGCGCGCATGATTCGCACCCAGCACCCGCACGCCAAGATCGTCTTTGTGGGGCCCTGCGCCGCCAAGAAGCTCGAGGCCATGCGCAAGTCCATCAGGAGCGAGGTGGACTTCGTGCTCACCTTCGAGGAGATGGCGGGCATGATGGAGGCCAAGCAGATTGACTACCTCTCGCTGGCTGACGACAACAAGAGCGACTTCGACGTGGCCTCTGCGGACGGCCGCGGGTTTGCCGTGGCGGGAGGCGTGGCTACGGCCGTGGTCAACGCCATCCACCGTCGCTACCCCGACCGCGAGGTCAACGTGGCCAACGCCGAGGGCCTTGAGGACTGCCGCAAGATGATGAAGGACGCCGTGCGCGGCAAGTACCCCGGCTACCTGCTCGAGGGCATGGCGTGCCCGGGTGGTTGCGTGGCCGGCGCCGGCACGCTGCAGGCCATCAACAAGTCTGCCGCAGCGGTCAAGCGCTATGCCAAGCGCTCGCCGCACGAGAACGCCACCGAGAACGCGTATCGCGTGCTCATCCCGGCGCTTGCCGAGGAGGGCGACGTGGACACCGAGGTCGAGGAGACCTTCGAGGCCCAGCGCCCGGTGGAGTAGCGGAGTCTCGGGCCGCCGAGCTTTCGTCCTTCTCGCCGGTGCCTTGGCGAGCAGCGCTACACATTCGTACCCGAATCTGTGACCTGCGCAGGTCGATACAGATTCGCACAACGAATGTGTAGCGCTTTTAGATGGCTGCATCCCACGCATGACAAAAGACCCCACTGGAGCGCGTGACTCCAGCGGGGTCGTATCAAACGTAGCGGGAAACCCAGGGCTCGTGCCCGGGCCATCCGGAAGAACCGGGCGCCAAGGAGCCGAGAAGGCCCTTCTACTCGGTCTTCTCGCCCTTGACCGAGGCATAGAAGGTTGCCTGGTCAAACACGTCCTTGATGGTCTTGCCATGGACAAAGGGAAGCATGAGGAACTCGTCGACCGTGTCGACCAGCTCGCTGCAGTCCACGAAGTGGTTCTTGGAGTTGCGCCGCGAGGTGTCTTGCGCGCGCCATGCCTCATAGTTGACGTCTGTGAGGTAGTAGACGGCCGACCCGACCTTCATATAAACCGAATGGTTTCTATGAAGGTAGTCGGCCAGATCGTTGTAGCTGATGTCGAGCGCCTCTGCCGCTTTCTTTCCCATGGCATGTCCTTTCGCCGAACGACCATGACCTGCATAGATTGACTATATCCCCGTTGGCGCAGAGTTAGTCCCGCGTTTGGATAATGTTCCCTTCTCGTCGGCAAGCGATTGTTTCTCCAAATAAGCAGCAGCTCGATGGGGGTGCGCATGCGCCGCCCGCCCGATTGCCCGGGGTTGGTCGCGTCTTCTCTTCGCGCGTGCGCTAGCATTGTTGGGAATGCGCAGAGGCTCGGGCGCCTCTTGGTACCCGTTTGAGGCTTGATGAAGGAGCGCAGCCATGGAAGCAAGCGAGGCCAAGGTTCTTGCGTCAGCGTGCGAGCCGCGCCGCACCGTGCGCACCTTTGACGGCACGTCACTTGCGCCAGAAGCTCGCGAGCTTCTGGAGACCCTGGCATCCAATGGCGAGAATCCCTATGGCATACCGGTTGACCTGCGGCTTATTGATGCCGAGACGTACGGTACCACAAGTCGCGTGATTCGGGGGACCAGCTGGTACGTTGTTGGCGCTCTCCCGCGCTGCCCTCACGCCGAGGAGGCCTTTGGCTACGTGGTCGAGCGCCTGGTTCTTGCCGCGGCGGCGCACGGCCTGGGGACGGCGTGGCTTGCGGGCACCATCGACCGGCCTACCTTCGAGCGCGTGGTGGGCGTTGACAGGGACGAGAACCGCATCATGCCGGCGGTGATTGCCGTTGGCGTGCCGGCGGCGCGCATGTCGGCGCTCGAGCGCGTCATGCGCTCAAAGCTCCATGCGGACGAGCGGGCGCCGTGGGATACCCTCTTCTTCCAGGGAGACTTTGCGCATCCCATTGCCTCGCCGGATGCATGTGACCCCACGCTGGCGGCCACGCTCGACTGCGTGCGGCTGGCGCCATCGGCGCAGAACCTCCAGCCGTGGCGGCTGGTCTGCTCTGACGGACGCATCGACCTCTTCGAGCATCGCACGTTGCCGCTCAGGCCCATCGGTGACGTGCAGCTTGTTGACATGGGGATTGCCATGCTCCACCTGGAGGCTGGTCTCGCCCGGCAAGGCGCGCACGGCGCGTGGTCGTTCGATGGGCCGGCGGCTGGCGCTGCCGGTGCGAGCGCCTCGGCCACCTACGTTGCCACCATCAGTTATTAGACACAAATCGCATCAAGTGTCGTTTACTTCTCGCATCACGGGGTAGATAATTCATCGAAACAAAGGTTAGCTTCGAGGCACGGCTCGGGGCTCGAGTGAGGGAGGCGATACCGATGGGCAGCGAAGACGAGACACATTCAAGCCTGTCTGCGGCCGCCAACCCAAGGCACGCCCGTTTGTAGGTCCTGGGAGGGCCAGCAACGCGAAGCGTAAGTCGCATCAAGGGCGCTAGCAACCTGGCGGTTCGCAGACAGCAGTTCTACAGGTTGCGATAGCAGAGGAGCGATACCACCCTAATAGTTCAAGGCAAGTTCACATGATGCAGGGAGGGCCGGCAGTCCCAGAGACGCCGGCCCTCTGTTTTTTCTCTTGTCGGCCACGCCCCTGCTAGTGGCGCACCTCGAAGGGCGTCTTTTCTCCGCGCTCGAAGGCGAGAAGCGCGCTCGCGGAGTTGCGGATCATCGCCTCCACGTCCTCGGCGGTGTAGAACGCCATGTGCGGCGAGACGATCACGTTGGGGAATGCCATGAGGACCGAGCGGTCCCGGTTGGGGAGCACGTCCCGGCTGCGGTCGAGGTAGTAGAGGTCCTCCTCGTGCTCGATGGTGTCCAGCGCCGCCGCGCCCACCTGGCCGGACTCCACGGCCTCCACCAGTGCCTGCGTGTCGATGAGCATGCCGCGCGCCGCGTTCACGATGGTCACCCCGCGCTTCATCTTGGAGAAGGCGGCAGCATCGATCATGTGGCGGTTCTCGGGCAGGCCTGGCGCGTGGAGCGTGATTGCGTCCGACTCGGCGTAGAGGGTGTCAAGGTCGACATAGGTTGCGAGCTTCGCAACCTCGGGGTTGGGATAGGGGTCATAGGCAAGGAGCCTGCAACCAAAGCCTGCGAGGTGCCGCACGACCGTGGCGCCAATGCGCCCCGTGCCAATGACGCCCACCGTGGAGGTCGAGATATCCTTTCCCAGCTTGCCGTGAAGGCCAAAGTCCTGCGCGAGGGACTGGCGCGAGAGGAGCTTCACCTTTCGCTGAGCCATGAGCAGCAGCATGATGGCGTAGTTGGCCACACCCTCGGGTGGGTAGGGGGCGTTCGCCACGCGCATGCCCAGCTCGTAGGCATGGGCGACGTCGATGTGCTCGTAGCCGATGGTCCTGGTGGCAAGGTTCTTGATGCCCTCCTCGTGGAAGGCGTCGAGAAGGTCTGCCGGCATGGGGTTGGTGATGATGCAGAGCTCGTCATAGCCGCTGGCCAGGCTCACGTTCTGGAGACTGGGGTACTCCGACGTCCAGCCGTACTCGAATCCCATCTCGTGCGCGCATGCGTCGAGGTAGCCCAGCTCGTCGTACTCGCGCAGGGCATAGGCAAAGAGCTTCATGTTTGTTCTCCTTAGGTCACGCTGAGTGCGGCTCCATGGTAGCCGCCGTGGTCGGGCGGGCGCAGCTCGGCGAGCAACGCGAAACATGCCGGTCAAACGGGTGCACCGTCAGTTCGACAGGGGCGGATCGACAGCTCGTCCCTTCTGGAGCGAGCGCTGACGTTGTCGGGCAACTTTCGGACAGAATTTGCGCCGGGCAGGGGGCAAAACGTCCGATTTCTGCCCCATGGTTCTCGGAAGGGGCCGGGGCGTGCGGACCGTGCGCCCGAGCCGGCGGAAACGCAGACGGCTCGTCCTTCTCGCCTATCAACCCGTGCACGGAGATAATCTCAGCGCGTATGCAGTAGATTTTCGGCCCTTAGGGGTTTATCGCCCCCGGTGGTGGGTACCTAGATATACGTTGGCTTGTCTCAAGGGAAAGAAGCGCACATGAAGCAATTCAAGACAGAGTCCAAGAAGCTCTTGGACCTCATGATCAACTCGATCTACACCAACAAGGAGATCTTCCTTCGCGAGCTCATCTCCAACGCGTCGGACGCCATCGACAAGCTGAGCTTCGAGAGCCTCACCAACCCGGACGTCCACGTTGACCAGGACTCGCTTGCCATCCACCTTGCCTTTGACAAGGACGCGCGCACCATCACGGTGAGCGACAACGGCATCGGTATGACCAAGGACGAGCTGGACAAGAACCTGGGTACCATCGCCCACTCGGGCTCTGAGGCCTTCAAGGAGGCAAACGCCGAGCACCAGGGCCAGGACATGGACATCATCGGCCAGTTTGGCGTGGGCTTCTACTCTGCCTTCATGGTTGCTGACAAGGTCCGCGTGGTGAGCCGTGCCTATGGTGCGGACGAGGCCTTTGCCTGGGAGTCTGACGGCCGGAGCGGCTACACCATCGAGCCTGCCGCTGAGGGAGAGCGCTCGGGCGAAAATGACCACGGCACCGATGTGACGCTCTACCTGCGTCCCTCGACCGAGGAGGACAACACCGACCGCTTCCTCTCTGAGTGGGGCCTGCGCGACCTTGTCACGCGCTACTCCAACTATGTGCGCCATCCCATCCAGATGATGGTCACCAAGAGCCGCGAGAAGCCCAAGCCCGAGGACGCCGGCGACGACTACAAACCCGAGTACGAGGACTACCAGGAGCTTGAGACCCTCAACTCCATGACCCCCATCTGGAAGAAGCGCTCGAGCGAGGTCAAGCAGGAGGACTACGACGAGTTCTACAAGTCGACCTTCCACGACTGGGAGAAGCCGCAGTGCACGATCAGCTTCCACGCCGAGGGTGCGCTCTCGTACGACGCGCTGCTCTTCATTCCGTCCGAGCAGCCGTTCGACCTCTACAGCAAGGACTACGAGAAGGGCCTGGCTCTCTACTCGTCAAACGTCCTCATTCAGGAGAAGTGCGCCGACCTGCTCCCTGACTACTACAACTTCGTGCGCGGCATCGTCGACTCGCCTGACGTGACGCTCAACATCTCCCGCGAGACGCTGCAACAGAATTCGCAGCTCAGGGCCATAGCACGCCGTATCGAGAAGAAGATTCACTCCGAGCTCGAGGACATGCGCGACAACGACCGCGAAGGCTACGAGAAGTTCTTTGGTAACTTTGGCCGCGGCCTCAAGTTTGGCATCTACAACTCCTACGGCTCGAAGGCCGCCGACCTCGCCGACCTGCTGCTGTTCTGGTCGGCCAAGGAGGGCAAGCAGGTCACGCTCAAGGAGTACGTGACGGCCATGCCCGCCGAGCAGGACAAGATCTACTACGCCGCCGGCGACTCCCGCGACCGCCTGGAGAAGATGCCCGTGGTGACCTCCGCCGTGAACCACGGCTTCGACGTGCTTCTCTGCACGCAGGACGTCGACGAGTTCATGTTCCAGTTCATGCGCACCTACCACGTGGACGCCGTGGCGGGCGACTCCGAGCACAAGGGCACCGACGCCCGCGACCTCGAGTTTGCTAACGTCTCTTCCGCGGATCTCGACCTTGCGACCGAGGACGAGAAGAAGGCTGCCGACGAGGCGACCACCGAGCACAAGGACCTTATCGACGAGCTCAAGGGCGACCTGGGCGACAAGGTCACCGACGTGCGCGTGGCGGCTGGCCTGGGCGACGCCCCTGCGACGATTGCCTCCGAGGGCCCGGTCTCGCTCGAGATGGAGCGTGTGATCTCCCAGGGTCCCGAGGCTGCCTCTGCCCCCAAGGCCCAGCGCGTGCTGCAGCTGAACGCTGCGCACCCTGTGTTTGGCAAGCTCGTCGCGGCGCAGGAGGCTGGCGAGAAGGACCGCCTCAAGCTCATGGGTTCCATCCTGTATGACCAGGCGCTTCTCGTCGAGGGACTGCCCATCGACGACCCGGTGGAGTTCGCCAAGAACGTGACCGAGCTCATGTAGGAGTCGGTGGGGAAGCCTACTCGGCGGGGTCGGCCGGTGTCGCTGCGCTTTGCGCCTCACTGGTCGCATCCTTATCATCATTGGCAACCGCCCTCGTGACCTCCTTGGAGGGAACGAGGGCATTCTTGTCCGTGCAGCCCATGATGAGCTGGTTGAGCTCGGCGATGTAGGCCTGCGCGAGGCTTGAGAGCTTGCGCTCGCGGTGCACCACGTAGCCCACGTTCATGACCTCGTCCACGTCGAGCGGGATGGCCACAACACCGTCGAGCATCTCGTCCGAGCGCACGCCCGTCGAGACAAGAAAGCCGTCGTAGCAGCGCAGGAGGCTCGTCATGGTCGCGCGGTCGCTCACGGTGATGCGCTGGCGGTGGGGGAGCGACGAGAGCGGCTCCTCGGAGTAGTAGAGCGAGCCCTCAGGGCCCTGCTCGAAGGTGTAGCGCGGATAGTCCTCGAGGTCCTGCACGCGCACGCTCTTGCGGCTGGAAAGCGGGTGCCCCTCACGGACAAAGACGTGCGGGCGCGCCCGGAAGAGCGAGACAAAGCGCAGGTTTGCCTCGTCCAGGCGGCGCCTGAGCACGCGCTCGTTATAGGTCGAGAGGTAGAGCACCCCGATGTCGCTCCTAAAGGTGCGCACGTCGTCGATCACGTCGGCCGTGCGCGTCTCGCGCAGGGTGAAGTCGCAGGACTCGTCGTGGCGCTTTGCGACAAACTCCGTGAAGGCGTTCACCACAAAGGCATAGTGCTGAGACGAGACGGACAGCTTGCGGTAAGTGTCGTTGCGGTCGCTCTCGTAGTGGCGAATCATGAGGTCTGCCTGCTCGACCACCTGGCGCGCATAGGCGAGAAGCTCCACGCCCTCGGACGTGAGCGTGATGCCCTTGTTCGTGCGGTTGAAGACCTTGACACCCATCTCCTCCTCGAGCTCGCGGATGGAGGTCGAGAGGGCGGACTGGGAGATGTAGTGGCTGTGCGCCACGGAGTTGATCGACCCGCTCTCCGCGACGGCGATGAGGTAGCGAAGCTGCTGCAGGCGCATGCTAGTCCTCCTCGCGCTGGCCGGGGAACATCTTCCGTTCAGAGAATTCCGCCTGCACGGTCGCAAGCATGAGGTCCACGTCCTCGAGGCCCAGGTGGCGCTCCTTCTCGTTCTTGCTCAAGGTGCCGCGGCGGCGGGCCCAGTTCTCGAGCGTGGCGGGATGGGTCTCGCGGGGGAGCAGGCGCACCTCGGAATCCACGCGACGGCAGATGTCGCGCGTGTCGATGGGCACGATCTTGCCGGCCTTGCGCGCCTCGGCGTAGCCGTCAACGTTGAGCATGAACCAGGAGTCCTCGAAGGCGGCGTTGTGTGCCATGTAGGGGAAGGCCGTGAGCGCGGCAAGAATCGCCTTCTGCATCTTGGGGTTCTGGCGCAGGGGAGGCACGCCCTCGAGGTCCTTCCAGGTGATGTGGTGGATCTCTGAGAGGGGCACGCCCTTCTCGGCGTACATCTCGGGCATGCCGCAGTAGGCGGAGTAGGGGTTGGTGGACTTGGCGGTGGGGGTGAGGTTCATGAACTCCAGGCCAACGTTGATCACGTAGCCGCGGTCGGGCTCGCGGTCCGAGGTCTCGAGGTCGATGCCCACCACGGCACCCCACACCGGCGCGTCGATGTAGGCAATTCCCAGGTCGGCTGCCGTGGGGCCAGAGATTCGGGCGACCTCCTCGTCCGAGCGGTGCTGAAGCGTGGCCACACCGTGGATGAGGTCCGCGTCCGAGAGGCGCCGTGCGAGGTTGAGACCGTTGGTGTTTCTCAGCCGCTCGATGCCAAAGCGGTCGCAGATGTCGCGGTTCCTGTCGGCAAGGCCTCGTACCAGGTCGAACGAGAAGGGCTCGCGACCAAGTGGCGCCGCCTTCCAGGCGTCGGTCAAGACCTTGATTGCCTCCTCGTTCTTGGAGCGCTCCTGGGTGAGAGAGTCGTCGTCCGTGAGGAAGCCAGGGAAGACAAAGGCGTTTGCCTGCTCGATTGCCTGGGAGAGGTCCATGCTTGCCGCTTTCGCTCCTGGCGGGTGAGGCCCGCGCGTTGTTGCCGTGTGAGGCGTCCGGTGGAACCAGACGGAACCATACAGACTAGCAGAGGGGCGTGGTGGCGGTGTGCGCAGGCGGAGGCAATCGGCGTGGCTCCCGATGGCGCGGTTCTCGGCACGGCGCTATCTGCCGCGCGTTATCGCCGGTTAGGGAGGCCTAACCGTTCGGAATCCGCGGCAACTGCCTACGACGCGATAACCTCCGGCCATGCGTCGCCAAACTTCTTGCGAAGGTCGAGAATCGCCTCGCAGAACGTGTATCCGTGCGGCGCGGATGTGCGCACCAGGTGCCCGTCGCGGTAGGCAATCAGCCGGTTGCGCGGAACCGGCTTCCAGAGGTCCTTCTCCGCGTCCCCGCCAAGCGGCTTTGTCGAGAAGACGATGGCATCGTCCGACAGCTGCCGGTAGTTGAGCGTGTCCTCTGACGTGTTGGTGTGCACGTAGGTGTAGGTGCCATCGTCCATGATGAGGTTCTGGCGGTTGAGGTTAGAGATCTGCGAGAGGGCGCCGGCCAGCGCGTCAAAGGTGCCGTCAAAGCCCAGTGCGCAGCCCGCCCGCATGGTGGCCTCGTCCAGGACGTCGAGAAGGAAGAGCATCGTTCGCTCGCTGTCCGTCTCGCCGAGCTCGATGCGGTCATAGCCTGCGAGCAGCTCTTCGTTGAAGAGGATGCCGTTGTGGATGAGAGTCCACTCGCGCCCGGAGATGTCCGAGCCCAAAAACGGGTGGCAGTTCTCCACGCTCTGTGCGCCGCAGGTGGAGAAGCGAACGTGCGCCTCCAGTCGGCAGGCCTCCACGGGTTGCTCCAAGATCTTGGGCAGGAGCGTTGACTCGTAGGCCGGGATGGGCTCGCGCCAGAGCATGACGTCCGCCTCGGGGTCGCCGGGCTTGCCACGGTCGTCTCGCCACGAGAGGCCCCAGCCATGCGGGTTGTCATGGCTGTGGGTGTAGAACTCCCTCAGGTAGGCGTTGGCCAAGACCGGCCTTCCCGAGTTGATCGCGAAGAGCTCGCACATGCCGGGCGTCCGATTTCAAGCGGGTGCAGGTACAACATGATGATAGCGCGTCTCGTGTGACGGTGCTGTTACCGAGTGGCGCTAGTACCCCACGGTGCAGGGGAAGACGAGGGCACGCACGCGCTGGGCAATGGCGTCGAGGGTCTCTCTTGGCGCCTTACTAAGGCCCGAGGCAGGCGTGTCGCGGTCCACGGTGTAGATGGTCACGCCCTCTGGCTTGATGCGCTCAAGCGCCGAGAGCCACGCGCCCACGTGGGCCTCGTCCGTGTTGTCGAGCGAGCGACCATCGTAGCTGCCGCGCAGGAAGATGGTCTGCACGATAACGTGGCCGTTGAATGACGCGAACGTCTCCACCTGGCGCTCCACGCTATAGGGCACGCGGGGACGGTCGAGCGCGGCCACGTAGGTGGCGTCGACGGTGTCAAGCTTGAGGACGTTCCTGTCCACGCGGAGAAGTGCTGCGTGCACCTCTGGCCGCGCAGCCTGCGTGCCGTTTGAGAGCACGGTCACGCGTGCCTCGGGTGCGTAGCGGTCGCGAAGGGAGAGCGCCGCGTCCACGGCGGCCGGGAAGACGGGACTCGCGGTGGGCTCTCCGTTGCCGGCAAAGCAGATGTCATCGAGGCGCTCGCGCTTCTCGGCCATCGCCGCCAGGGCCTCTTCCAGGGCAGACGTCATCTGGTCAAGCGTCACGTAGCCGTCGTGGGTGTGACGCTGGTCGTTGAAGCCGTTCTCGCAGTACAGGCAGTCGAAGGTGCAGATCTTGCCCGTTGCCGGCATGAGGTTTACGCCAAGGGAGACGCCAAAGCGCCTGCTTAGTACCGGCCCAAAGACGGGGCTCTGGTTGAGGAACGTGGGCATGCTCGTGGCCTCCAGCGCTACCGGTCAAGTCGCCTAGATTTCGTCGGCGAAGGTGACAAAGTCGAGGTTGCCAATGGACTCGATGAAGAGGCTCTTGCGCCCCATCGAGGAGAGTTCCACGGAGAAGGTCGCCGCCGTGCCCTTCCTGCCGTCCTGGCCACGAATGACCTCGAAGTTCTCGTACGTGCAGTCCCATGAGTGGAGCTTGCGGAGAAGCTCTCGCACGCCCGAGGGCTCGTCGAACTCAACGTAGACGTCGAAGGTCTTTGACGCTCGCCTGATCACGCGGTCGAGGCGGTTCAGCCCCTCGAAGGTGAGGATAACGAAGAAGAGGCCGATGAGCGCACCCTCCGCAAAGCCGATGCCCGCTGCCAGGCCGATGCACGCGCAGGCCCAGAGGCCGGCTGCGGTGGTGAGGCCGCGCACCTCGTTCTTGCCCGTCACGAGGATGGTGCCCACACCGAGGAAGCCCACGCCCGAGATGACCTGCGCGCCGATGCGGTTGATGTCGCCGCGCGCGTCGGGGAACTGGTGAAGGACGTACTCGCTCACGATCATGGCCATGGCGGCGCCAATGCACACGAGGACGTGGGTCTTGATGCCCGCGCCCTTGTTGTGGAACTCGCGGTCTATGCCGATGGCCAGGCCAACAAGGGTCGCGATGAGCAGCCGCAGAAAGACGGCATGGGCACCCCATGCCGCCGTCTCTGCCACAAAGCTCTGCCAGGCCTCACCGATCATCTTGCAGCGCGCTCCGTACTACTCGTCGCCAAAGCTGATGCCCAGGAGCTTGGCCTCGCGCACGAGGTCGCAGTTGGGGTCAACGTACTTGAGCTTGCCGGCCACGTCCTCGAGGGGCACGCGGCACATCTTGCCGCCGACCTTCGCGATCATGTAGCCGTACTTGCCCTCGAGGCAACCGCGCGCCGCCTCCACGCCGCACTGCGTTGCAAAGATGCGGTCCTGGGAATCTGGCTGGCCGCCGCGCTGGGTGTGGCCGGGCACTGCCACGCGGACCTCGCGGTCGGTCCTGCGGGCAATCTCCTCAGCGATGTCGTAGGCCACGGAGGGCTTCACGCGCTGCGCGACGAGCTTCTTGTAGTCCTTCTTCTTCATCGCCGCCTCCTCCTTGGAGATGGCGCCCTCGGCGCAGACGATGATCGCAAAGCGACCGCCGTTCTCCTCGCGCCTGTCGATGGCCTTGACCACGTTGTCCATGTCGTAGGGGATCTCGGGGATGAGAATGACGTCGGCGCCACCGGCCACGCCCGCGTAGAGGGGGATCCAACCGACCTTGTGGCCCATGATCTCGATGACGAAGACGCGACCGTGGGAGCTTGCGGTGGTGTGGATGTCGTCGATGCAGCGGGTGGCCACGTCGGTTGCCGAGGTGAAGCCAAAGGTGATGTCGGTGCCCCAGGTGTCGTTGTCGATGGTCTTGGGGAGCGCGATCACGTGCAGGCCCTCCTGCGAGAGGCGGTTTGCCGTCTTGGTGGACCCGTTGCCGCCCAGCACGAAGAGGCAGTCGAGCTTGAGGTTCTTGTAGGTGCGCTTCATGGCGGGGACCTTCACGGTGCCATCGGCCTCGGGGACGTCAAGCAGCTTGAAGGGGGTGCGGCTGGTGCCCAGGACGGTGCCGCCCTGCGAGAGCAGGCCGGAGAAGTCGCCGGGCGTCATCTGGATGTAGCGGTTGTGGATGAGGCCCTGGTAGCCGTCGAGGAAGCCGTAGATCTCGACGTCCTGCTTGGTGTTGTGCATGACGGTCTTGACGATTGCGCGCATGGTCGCGTTGAGCGCCTGGCAGTCGCCACCGCTGGTGAGAAGGCCAATCCTCAGCATGTTTCATCCTCTCCTGTGGTCCGTCGCCCCTGACGGACGCCTGAGGAGAGTTTGGCACAAGTTGGAGCAGCTGGTGGGGCCGGCCGTCAGCGGGTGCCGGCCCGGCGCAGGCGTTGGCCTTGCGTGGGGCCGGCTGGGTGAAGCCATGGTCATAGCGAGAGGAACAGCTGGTGGACCCTGAGGTCTGGGTCAAGCTCGGGATGGAAGGCGAAGCCGAGCTGAGTGCCCTGCCGCACGGCCACCACGTTTCCATCCACGCGCGCCAGGACCTGGACGCCCGCACCCGCATCCACCACGCGGGGCGCGCGGATGAAGGTCAGGGGCACCTCTCGGCCAACGCCTGCGACGTCTGCCGTCGCATGGAAGCTCCCGAGCTGGCGTCCGTAGGCGTTGCGTTCGACGGTCACGTCCATCGTGGCCAGGCGCGGCGTGCCCTTGTCGTCATGCGCGGCAAGGCGCTGCGCCAGGAGGATGAGCCCGGCGCAGGTGGCAAGCACGGGCATACCATCCTCGATGCGCTCGCGCAGGGGCTCGAGCATGCCCAGCTCCTCGAGGAGGCGACCCTGGACCGTGGACTCGCCACCCGGAAGCACCAGCCGGTCGAACGAACGGGCAAGGTCATCGGGGCCACGCAGCTCGAAGGCCTTCTCGCCAAGCTCCGCAAGGCGTGCCTCGTGCTCGGCGAAGGCTCCCTGCAGGGCGAGAACCGCGGTCGCCATTACTTGCCCCTCTCGGCCATGAGCAGGTCTATCTCGTCCTTGTTGATGCCAACCATGGCCTCGCCGAGGTCCTCGGAGAGGGCGGCCACCTTCTCGGGGTCGTCAAAGTTGGTGACGGCGCCAACGATGGCGCGGGCGCGCTTGGCTGGGTCGCCGCTCTTGAAGATGCCCGAGCCCACGAAGACACCCTCGGCGCCCAGCTGCATCATGAGCGCGGCGTCCGCGGGGGTGGCAACGCCGCCTGCGGCAAAGTTGACCACCGGGAGGCGGCCGCTGTCGTGCACGGAGCGCACGAGTTCGACCGGTACCTGCAGGCGCTTCGCCTCCTCGAAGAGCTCGTCGTCGCGCAGGCTCACCACGTGGCGGATCTGCGCGTTGATGAGGCGCATGTGGCTCACGGCCTGAACCACGTCACCCGTGCCCGGCTCGCCCTTGGTGCGAATCATCGACGCGCCCTCGGCGATGCGGCGAAGTGCCTCGCTCAGGTTGCGCGCGCCGCAGACGAAGGGCACCGCGAACTGGGTCTTGTCGATGTGGTAGACGTCGTCGGCGGGGGAGAGGACCTCTGACTCGTCGATGTAGTCGATGTCGATGGCCTGGAGCACCTGCGCCTCCACAAAGTGGCCGATGCGGCACTTGGCCATGACGGGGATGGAGACCGCGGCCTGGATGCCCTTGATCATGTGGGGGTCGCTCATGCGGCTCACGCCGCCCGCCGCGCGGATGTCCGCCGGGATGCGCTCGAGCGCCATGACGGCGCACGCGCCAGCCTCCTCGGCAATGCGTGCCTGCCCAGGGGTGGTGACGTCCATGATGACGCCACCCTTGAGCATCTGGGCCAGCTCGCGGTTGAGCTTTGCGCGCTCCGGTCCGGGCGCCGGTGTGGTGGTCTTCTCGTCCTGTGCCATTGTCGTCCTCCTCGTTCTGGCGTGTTCGTGTGGCTACGTAGGGTAGGCTCAATATGGTCATAGTGAAATGCCCAGAACGTGATAGGTTGATAGGGCCAAAATAAGGCCAGTGTTACCGTTTCGATAAGGCCAGAGGTCGAGAGGATGGTTGCATGCGAGGCATTGACCTCACCGGGCGAGGGGAGCTTCCCCTCTACGAGTACCTCTACCGGTGCATTCGTGACCAGGTTGTGACGGGCGAGATTGCAGCGGAGGAGCGGCTGCCCTCGCGGCGCACCCTCGCGGAGCGCCTGGGGGTGAGCGTGGTCACCGTGGAGGGGGCCTATGCGCAGCTGGTTGCCGAGGGGTATGTGGTCGCCCGGTCACGTCGCGGCTACTACGCCGCAAGCCTGCCCTCGCTGCCCAATGTGGCCGCGACGATGCCCGTGGTTGCTGCCTCTGCGCACACCGCAAAGGCGGGGTGGGAAGATAAACGCGCCGCAGGTAGCGTGCCGTATGACCTCACGCGCGGAGCCAACGTGGCCTCGCCGGGGGCGGCCCGGCTCTGGGAGCGGGCGCTGCGCGATGTCATCTCGCACGAGCCGGACGACGTCCTCTATCGCACGCCGCCTGCTCGCGGCGTGATGCGCCTCCGCGAGGCGATAGCCGACCACCTCGCGCGCTCGCGGGGGATGTCGGTGGACCCAGAGCTGGTGGTCGTGGGTGCCGGTGCGCAGGCGCTCTATGGGCTTGTCGCGCAGCTCCTGCGCGAGGGTGGGCCCGTGGGAGTCGAGGACCCTGGCTACGCCCGTGCGAGCGAGACCTACCGAGCACATGGGCTTGACGTGCGCTACCTGCCACTCGACGCCGAGGGCATTTCGGTGCGGGCCCTGCGTGGGTCTTGCGCTGCCGTTGCCCACGTGATGCCGTCGCACCAGTTTCCCACTGGTCGCGTGATGAGCGTCGCGCGTCGCTACGAACTTCTGGGATGGGCTGCCGAGAAGGACCGGCGCTACCTCGTCGAGGACGACTACGACTGCGAGCTGCGGCTTGCCGGCCGTCCCATCCCGGCGCTCGCGAGCATCGACGCCACGGGCAGCGTTCTCTACCTCAACACCTTCTCGAAGAGCCTGTCGTCCGCGCTGCGCATTGCGTACCTGGTGCTGCCGGCATCGCTCGACACCATGTTTGACGATCGGCTGGGGTTTCTCTCCTCAACCGTGCCCGCGATCGACCAGGTCGCCCTTGCCCATGCGCTCGAGTCCGGCGCGTACGAGAGGCACGTCGCCCGCTATCGCCGCGGGATGCGAGAGGTGCGCGACGCGCTGGTCGAGGGGATCCTCGATGGTCCGGCGAGTGGACGCGTGCGCGTCGAGGAGGCAGACTCCGGCATTCACCTCGTGCTTGCGGTCGAGGACGACGGCCGAGGGGAGCGAGGGATCGCCGCCGCGGCGCGCGCGGAGGGAGTGGGGCTGGCTCCGCTCTCCTCGTTCGCACACGTCCCGGAGCATGCGGCGGCAGGCGATGGCCGCGCCAGGTTCGTTGTGCAGTACGACGGGCTCTCGGTCGAGGACGCCCGCGCCGCCGCCAGCGCGCTTGGCTCCGTGCTATAGGCCGAGCTTGTCTCTTACCTGCGGGAACGGCAGCACGCTGGGCTGCCCCAGGGTGTGCTCGCCCAGGTCGCGCTCCATCCATACCGTGTCGTACCAGCGGCCAAACTTGTAGCCGCACTTGGGGAAGCGACCAATCTCGCGGTAGCCGAGCCGCGTGTGGAAGGTGACGCTTCCGTTGTCGAGGTGGGTGTCCGGCGTGCTAGTGGTGGCGATGCAGGCATAGAGGTTGAGAACGCCCTGCGCAGCGAGCGTGCGCTCAAGCTCCCGGTAGAGCGCCGAGCCAGCGCCGTGCCCGCGCTTCTCGCGCGCAACGTAGATGGAGGTCTCAACGCACCAGGCATATGCGGCGCGGCCGTAGTAGGGGCTTGCGTAGGCGTAGCCCACCGCCACGCCCGAAGGGTCGCGCGCCACCAGCCAGGGATGCGTGGAAGTGATTCGCTCGATGCGCGAGGACATCTCGCGTGCGCCGGGTGCCTCGTACTCAAAGGTGATGGCGGTGTCTTGCACGTAAGGGGCGTAGATGATGGCAATGTCTGCGGCATCTGTGCTGGTGGCAACCGTAATGCGGAGCTCTTCCATGGGTTCCTCCTCCTGGTGTTAGAGCCAACTATAACGATGGAGGGCAGTGAGGGCTTGCGACGGTTGGGGCCCACGTGGGCCCGCTGCGCAAAAAGGCGATGTCGGACGGAGATTGAAGCTCCGCTGCACAAAAAGGGGATATCGAACGGTCCCTTTCGGCTGCTGACATTAAGAATTCAACTAAAATTGTAAAGATATGAATATATGTAGCTAATATATGCATAAATTTGCAAATATAATTAAAAAATTGATGTTGCAATCCCGAAGGCACCGTTCGATAGAGCTTTTTTATGCAGCAATCGCGATTTCTCCGTCCGATAGAGCACTTTTATGCAGTCAACGGACCTCGAGTCCCTGAGTGCGCATGTCGGTCGCTGAGTACGCCCCTCTGCCACCTCTTTGGCCGACGCTCCCCTGTGATAAAGTGCGCTCACGGACGCTTGCCCCGCTTGGGGTGGCGGCTGGGTGACAATGGGTGCACGCGCCGGAGGTTCGGCCGGCGCAGATTGGCTCGAAAGGCGGTATGGCATGGCAGACGAGCACGACGGCACGGCGGCTACCGGCAACGCGGAGGCGGCGGAAGTTACGCACCTCCCGCACGAGAAGCTCGAGGAGATGCAGCTTGAGGGAGTGCGCCGCACGTTGGTCAACTGCTACGAGCATATCCCGTTCTATAAGCGCTCCTTCGACGAGGCGGGCTTTGACCCCTATCACCTGGCCTCTCTCGATGACCTTGCCAACGCGCCCTTTGTGACCAAGCAGGACCTGCGCGACGCGGCCCCCTACGGCATGCTTGCCGTGCCCCTCTCTGACGTTCGAGAGATCCACATGTCGTCTGGCACCACGGGCGTGGCCACGCTTGGCGCCTACACCCAGCATGACCTTGACTTCTGGGCAGACTGCTTCGCGCGCGGCATTCGCTACGCGGGTGGCGGCACCAACGACGTTGTGCAGGTTGCCTACGGCTACGGCCTCTTCACGGGCGGCCTTGGCGCCCACTACGGCGCCCTCGCCTCTGGCGCAACGGTGATTCCCACCTCTGCCGGCAACACCGAGCGTCAGATTCGCATCCTGCGCGAGATGGGCACCACGATCCTCTGCTGCACGCCCAGCTACGCCATGCACATCGCAGACACGGCGCTGGAGATGGGCCTTGACCCCTCGCGCGACTTCCACCTCAAGGCGGGAATCCACGGCGCCGAGCCCTTCTCGGACAACTTCCGTGCCGAGCTCGAGCGCAAGCTCAACTACAAGGTGCTCGACATCTACGGCCTTACCGAGACCATGGGTCCGGGCGTGGCCTGCGAATGCCTCGAGCAGGACGGCCTTCACCTGGCAGAGGACCACTTCTTTGCCGAGATTATCGACCCGGCCACCGGCAAGCGCCTGCCCGACGGCGAGTGGGGCGAGCTTGTCCTTACCACGCTCGATCGCGAGGCATCGCCCGTCGTGCGCTACCGCACGCGCGACATCACGCGCATCCTGCCTGGCGAGTGCCCCTGCGGCTGCACACACAAGCGCATCGACCGCCTGCATGGCCGCACCGATGACATGCTCATCATCCGCGGCGTGAACGTCTTCCCGTCGCAGATCGAGGACGTCATGAAGACCTTCGATCAGGTCTCCAGCTGGTACCAGATCGAGGTTGGCACAGACGAGCGCTCGCTGGATGTGGTCACGCTTAAGGCCGAGGCGAACCCCGACTTCGACTTCGACCAGACCGGCGCAATCGAGTCCCTGCAGCGTCAGATCTCCGCGCGCCTCAAGACCGACCTCTCCGTTGGCATCAAGGTTCGCATCGTCGAGCCCAAGTCCATCTCGCGCAGCACCGGCAAGGCAAAGCGCGTCATCGACACGAGGAAGGGGATTAAGTGATGATCAAGCAGATTTCGGTCTTTCTTGAGAACGACAAGGGCCGTCTGGCCGCGCTCTGCCGCTGCTTGGCGGACGCGGGCGTCAACATGAGCGCCCTCTCGATTGCCGATACCCCGGAGTACGGCCTGGTACGCATCGTATGCAATGAGGCCGACAAGGCCAAGGCGGCGCTCGACGCGGCCGGCTACCGTGCTCGCGTGACCAAGGTCACGGCCGTGGCAGTGCCAAACCGCCCCGGCGGCCTGGCCGAGCTCCTCGAGACGCTGGACAACGCAGACATCTCGGTGGAGTACGGGTATTGCTTCTCGCACCAGGACGGCAATGCGATCTTTGCCCTCAAGGTGACGGACCCGGCGCAGGCGGCCGAGGCAGTCTTTGCCATCGAGCGAGCCGGCTTCCAGATTCTGGAGGAGGGCGAGCTGGACTAGCTTGGGTCCCGGACGTCGTCCTTCTCGCGCTTGGCGGCCTTGTCGCCGGAGAGCGCCGTATGTTGCAATTTCATTCAAAACAGGCCCTCCGGAGACAATTTGTCTCCGGAGGGCCTTTGGTGTTGCGTTGTGCCTCATTTTGGGACTTTTGGCGACGTGCGGAATACCACGTTCCGCCGCGATGCCCTACAGGCGCTCGAAGAGCGATGCGCTTCCCGTGCAGTCGTCGTCGATTGTGGCGGGCAGCGCCGGGACCATGGCCTCGATGAGTTTGCGCAGCAGGTGGAGGTTCTCGTTGAAGACGCGCAGCACGTCATCGTTGGTGACGGCGGCGTACTTGCCCAGGCCGGAGTCGTAGTCGGTGACCAGGCTCACGTTCACGTAGTGCATGCCCAGCTCGCGCGCAAGCCACGCCTCGGGGTACTGCGTCATGTTTACCACCGACCAGCCCATATTCTGGAACCACTCGCTCTCTGCGGTGGTCGAGAAGCGCGGTCCCTGGACGGTGACCACTGTGCCGCCGTCGTGCACGGGAATGCCCAGCTCGCGGCACTTTTCGACGGCCACCTTGCGCATGGTCTCACAGTAGGGGTGAGCGGCGGAGAGGTGCTGCACGCCCAGGCCTAGGTCATGCGTGAAGAACGTGTCGGCGCGGCCCTTGGTCCTGTCCACAAACTGGTCGCAGATCACAAAGTCGCCGGGATGGATGTCAAGCGAGAGGGACCCCACCGAGCACGGCCCAATGACCTGCTTCACGCCCAGCTCGCGCATGCCCCAGAGGTTGGCACGGTAGTTGACCTCGCCGGGGGCGAAGGTGTGCTTGTGGCCGTGGCGGGGGAGAAACGCGACCTTGCGACCGCCGATGGTCCCCACGGTGTAGACGTCGGAGGGCTGGCCCCAACGGGTGTCGAGGGAGACCTCCTCGTAGTCGCCCTCGAAGAGGCTGTAGAAGCCGGACCCGCCAAAGATGCCGATTTCTGCCTGCGGAAGCTCTGCCATGCGTGACTCCTTTCGAATGCGGTGCATATGCCCTCGTACATTGTAGAGTGGCGTCTCTGCTCCGTCACGCGGCACCGCATCAAAGCCAATCGATACAAGCTCTATATGGGAAGGTACATCAAAATGTATTTTACCTATCCATTGGCCAATCCTACTATCAAGACTGAAAGGCGGCGCGCCCCATGGCGTGCTGCACAGGGACCGCAACAGGTGTTGCCGTCCAACCGCATGTCGTTATAGGAGGCAACAATGGTTCTCGGAATGGGTGTTCCCGAGCTTCTCGTCATCCTTTTGGTAGCCCTGATCATCTTTGGGCCCAAGAACCTTCCCAAGCTCGGTTCCGCTATCGGCAAGACCGTCAAGAACGTGCGCGAGGGCATGGAGGAGGGCAGTGACGACAAGGACGTCGCCAAGGCCGAGAAGTCCAGCGCCTCCGAGAACGTCGAGGAGGTTGTCGCCGATCCCGATGACGCCGATGCCGAGGTTGATTCAAGCGCCAAGTAACTCTGATTCCCATTTCCCCAGGCCGGACGGCCTCCTTCCTCCGCCCGGCCAGTTCCTATCCCAGATCGCCGAGAAGAGCCAAGCATCTCTGCGCAAGCGGTGACATGTAACGGTCTGCCTTCCAGACCACCGCCTGCCGGGTTGACAAGCCCTTCTCGGCGATCACCTTTATGAAGCAATCGCCCGTGTCGGTGACGGGGAGCAGCGTCTCGGGCACGAGGGCAACGCCCATTCCGCCCCGTGCCCAGGTGCAGGCCGTGCGCTCGTCGTCTACCGTGCAGCTCACGGCAAGCTCTGCCTTCGCCTCATCGAATGTGGCCCGCACCTGCTCCTCAAGGCGGCGCACGAGCACCACCGGCACGCCCGAGAGCTGAGCGCAGGTGACCTCCATCTCCGCGCCCACCTCAAGCGCGGGCGGCATGATGGCAAGCATGCGCTCCGTCTTGGCGTAGCGGCAGCGCAGACCGGCGCTCGCGAACGGCGTGCGCACCACGCCGATGTCCACCACGCCGCCCTCGAGCATCTCGAGCACCTGGGGCGTGTCTCCCTCGCGCAGCTCCACCGAGACGTTGGGTGTGGATGCAAGCTCTATGAGCCTCGAGCCCGGCACCGATCCCGCGCACGAGGCATCGACCCCAAGCGTGAGCACGCCGGTCATGCCCTTGCCCACGCCCTCGACGTCGCGCTTTGTTGCCTGTGTGAGCGCGAGGATGCGTGTTGCCCGCTCGTAGAGGAGCTTGCCCGCATCCGTGAGCGTGGCCGAGCGCGGCCCCCTGCGCACGAGCGTGGTTCCCAGCTCGCGCTCCAGCTGTGCCAGCTCATACGAGAGCGGTGGCTGCGAGATGTGCAGGCGCCGCGCGGCCGCCGTGATCTGATGCTCCTCGGCTATGGCGACGAAGTACTCCAACTGCTTGAGATTCACGCGTGCCTCCTGCGACGTCTGCGTGCGCACGGCTGCCCAGCGTGACGGCGGCGTGCGAACAAGTCATACGAGAATTGTATGGCGTTACCCTAGAACATGCACGCACAAGATGGATGCCCAAGGCATAGCTACGTACCCATGGGTAGAATGTGGGCACAGAGGCCGCCGGACGCATGCGCCGGCACACACGGAGGGTGAGGTCCACATGGCCCGCAACAGCGACAACTACCCCAGCTACGAGGTCCCCGGTGAGGACTTCGACCCAAAGCGCGAGGTAGAGGAGGCAATCGACGCGGGCGAGAAGGCCCTTGCGTGCCTCAATCGGGCGTCCAAGTGCCTTGACAGCGCGTCGGGGTGGGGCATGCTCGACATCTTTGGCGGTGGCCTCATCACTGGCCTGGCCAAGCACCACCGCATCGACGAGGCGCAGGATGCCCTGCGAGAGGCGCAGTCGTCCCTCGCGGTGTTCTCGCGCGAGCTCTCGGACGTTCGCGAGTTCTCTGGCCTCAAGGTGGACATTGGCCGTGGCTGGACCTTCGCGGACTTCTTCTTTGACGGTGCCATCTCAGACATCGTGGTGCAGAGCAAGATCGAGGACGCGCGCAGTCGTGTGGACCATGCGCGTGACACCGTACGAGATGCCCTCGCGCGTCTGGAGAAGCTCCGCTAGGCGTCTTTGCACACCGAAAACGTGGCACTTACGCTGGGCTAACGTCTTGTTCAAACAAGTTGTAGACGTTATGTGCAGTTAACGATGAAGCAACATATCGCTCCTGCATGGCGGGTACCGTATTCACCAGGAACACCGCTAGGAAAGGAGGACTCCATGAAGATCAAGAACCTGAGCAGGCTCCAGAAGAAGGTCCTTGACGCCTGCATGGACGGCTGGTTCATGAGCGGCGAGTACACCGCCATGTTCGACAACCACCGTCGCAGCTTCGAGGCCGATAGCCCCCTGTGGCTCTACCGCGATATTGAGCGCTGGTATGGAAGCCATGCCGCCAACCACGGGGATTCCCACCTGCTCGTCAAGTGCACCAGGGTCGATTAGGGGCAATACGCCCCGGCACCCCGGTGCCGTCCGGGGAAATGACAAAGTGCACGTTGGCAAGCGGGACCCCACGGGGTCTTTTTTGTTAGTCTTCGGGGAGTAGCGCCCGCGCGCCGCCCCCGTTTTACCTTTGGGGCAGCCTGGAATCCCTAGGAGGAACCCATGCCCCTCTCGCTCAACTCTTCTCTTGATGGCCTTAGGCTCTCTGGCATCAGACGCTTCTCGGCACTTGCCGCGCAAACTCCAGGGTGCGTCTCGCTCACGTTGGGCGAGCCAGGCGAGGACACCCCACCCAACGTATGCGCCAAGGTGGGGGAGGACCTCCACCGCGGCCTCACGCACTATCCGCCCAACAACGGCTTTGCATGGCTTCGCGAGGCCATCTGCGCGTGGGAAGCCGAGCGCGGCGTGCGTCTTGCGCCGGAAAACGTCATTGTGACCGACGGCGCAACGGAGGCACTCTTCTGCGCTATCACGACGCTTCTCAACCCCGGTGACGAGGTCATCATCCCCACGCCGGCGTTTCTCCTCTATGACTCCCTTGTGAGGCTGGCGCGCGGTGTGCCCGTGCCGCTCGACACCACTGCGAGCAACTTCCAGCTGGATTCGCGCGCGCTTGCGCAGGCGATCACGCCCCGTACCAAGGCGATTGTGATTACTTCGCCCAACAACCCCACGGGGTGTGTGCTCGACCGTGGCAGCATGGATGCCGTTGCCGAGGCGGTGCGTACGCGCGACCTCTACGTGATCTGCGATGACGTCTATGGCGAGCTTTGCTACGAGCCCGGCTACCGGCGCTTCTCGGCCCTCTATCCCGAGCTTGCGGATAGGGCCATCGTTGCGAACAGCTTCTCGAAGCCTTGGGCCATGACCGGTTGGCGCCTTGGCTGGGTGGGCGCGGGAGAGAAGGTCGCTGCCGCCATGGCAAAGGTGCACCAATACGCAGTCTCGTCGGTGCCCGCTTTCATGCAGCATGCCGCCATGGAGGCGCTGGCCACAAGCACAGCTCCCATGCGCGCCTCCTACCAGGCAAGACGTGACTTTACGGTGGAGGCGCTCGACCGTATGGGGCTTTCCGTCGTCACGCCCCAGGGCGCGTTCTACGCGTTTCCCAGCATAGAGGGACTGGGCCTCGCAAGCGAGGAGTTCTGCGAGCGCGCCATCCGCGAGGCGGGCGTGGCGCTGGTGCCAGGCTCGTGTTTTGGCGGCGAGGGCCACGTGCGCCTGAGCTATGCCGCTGACGAGAAGACCCTGGCTACCGGCCTTGAGCGCCTGGCCGGCTTTGTGGGGGCGCTCCGAGGGTAGCGCTGCGGTAGCCGTACCCGCTGCCGGCCGTGGGCCCAGGCGCTACTCGTCCTCCACCACGTGCGCCATCATGAGCAGCAGGGCCACCGCGACGCCCTGCTCGAGCGAGTCCTTGCGGATCCACTCGTCGCGCGTGTGGGGGAGGCCACCCGTGATGGTGCCCACGCACACCGCCGGCACGCCAAGCGAGAGCGGCACGTTAGCGTCGGTCGAGGAGCTCACGTGGCGGGCGCGCACGCCGAGGACCGCCTGGATGGCATCGTCGCAACGACGCGTGAGGCGCCGCTCGGCGGTCTCGTTCACGTTGCCGGTGGCCGGACGGCGGCCTATCACGTCGATTCGCACCTCCATGTCGTCGCGGGCGTCCGCCCGGGCAACGAGGTCGCGGAGCTTCTCGTCCATCTCTTGCAGGCACGGCTCGCTCGTGGAACGAAACTCGCAGAGGCACGAGGCCTCGCTCGCGATGCTGTTGACCGTGGTGCCACCCTCGATGAGCCCCACGTTGCAGGTGGTGCGGGCCTCGGTTGGGCGCGGCAGGTCGTACATTGCGCACACCACGCGCGAGAGCCGCTCGATGGCGTTGGGGACGCCCCAGTTCTTCCAGCTGTGGCCGCCCTGCGTGTGCACGCTGATGCGGTAGCGCATCGACCCCACTGCCTCGGTGACCACCTCGGGGAAGTGTGCGTCGAGCGCGGTGAGTTCGGTCACGGGGGCTGTGGCTTCGCGCATGAGCTGCTTGGTGCCCTTGAGGTTGCCCAGTCCCTCCTCGCCGGAGTTCGCCACCACCACAACGCAGGTGTCGAGCTTGGGGCGGTGCTTGAGGAACCACTTTGTGGCCATGAGCAGCGTCACCAGGCAGGCCGTGTCGTCGCCGATGCCCGGGGCGTACATGTTCTCCTCGTCCTCGGTGAGTGGCAGCTCGCCCGTGTCGGGAAAGACGACGTCGGTGTGGGCGGAGAAGACCGCGCGGCCTGGCTCGGAACGGTCGCCCAGGATGCAGACAACGTTATGCGCCTCGTCCACGGTGACGTCGGTTGCGCCCTGCTCGCGGAGCCAGGTTGCTACAAACCAGGCGCGGCGTCCCTCGTCACCCGTGGGGGCGCCAATACGCCCGAGCGCGCGCAGAAGCTCGAGCGACTCCTCGCGCACCTCTCGCGCAAACTCCAGTGCTGTGTAGGTCTCCCTTGGGTTCATGAGGTCCTCCAGAGCGCGGCGCGCCGCCGCGTAGCGTGCGTGTTGCCCCTAGCATACTCCCCCGTCGTCGCCCTGCCGATCTCCTATCGGCCGTTGAGCTGTCTACCACATCGTGAAGAAGTTTTTCTCCGTTGGTGTTCCGCTCGACCTTGCGCCGGCGCGGCGCGGATGCTAGCGTTGTCCGCACGATAGAGGAGCGGGCACGATGGTCCTGGAGGAGCCGGCGGGCAAGGATTCCGGGAGAGGCGATGCCCGCCGAACTTCCGCGTCAGGCATGGCGCGGCGGTGGGCTCGGCGGGAACACCGCCGGGACTGTCCGTGGAGAAGATCCGCGGGAGCGCTATCCCCGGCCACGCGGCGCTGCTGCGTGGTCCCCGGCGGCGCCCCTGCGGCGCGTCTGGGGGAGCAATGGGGGAAAAGCTACCGTTCGTCACAAGAGACCAGCTCGAGCGTGCCGCCGCGCAGTGGCCCACGCCCTTCCACGTCTATAGCGAGAAGCTCATCCGCGAGCGTGTGCGCGCCTTGAAGGCGGCGTTCTCGTGGAACCCCAGCTTCACCGAGTACTTTGCCGTGAAGGCGACACCCAACCCCACGATCGTCTCGATTCTGGCCGAGGAGGGCTGCGGCTGCGACTGCGCAACCGCCACGGAGCTCACGCTTGCCAGCGCCTGCGGCGTGCGAGGCGAGCGCATCATGCTCTCCTCCAACGACACACCCGACGAGGACTACCGCCGCGCGCGCGACCTAGGCGCCATCATCAACCTGGACTCGCTCGACATGGTGGACTGCCTGTCGCGCGCGTTGGACGGAAAGTTGCCCGCCATGGTCTGCCTGCGCGTGAACCCGGGAGGCAACTTCACGGCCTCAAACGGCATCATCGGCGAGCCCGAGGACTCCAAGTTTGGCATGACCGTCGACCAGGTCATGGAGGCGGCGCGCAGGCTTTCCGCCATGGGCGTTACCGAGTTTGGCCTCCATGCGTTTCTTGCCTCAAACACGCAGGTGGAGGACTACTACCCGCGCCTCGCGCGCGTGCTCTTCGAGCTGGCCGTGCGACTTTCGCGCGAGCTTGACGTGCACGTGCGGCTGGTTGACCTCTCCGGCGGCATTGGCATCGACTACCGACCCGAGGATGTTCCCGTGGACATCGCTGCCGTGGGCGAGGGCGTGCGCCGCGTGTACGAGGAGGTTCTCGTGCCTGCGGGTATGGGTGACGTGGCCCTTGCCGCCGAGCTTGGCCGCTGGATGCTGGCGCCTGCGGGCGGCCTTGTGACCCGTGTGATCCACGAGAAGGTCACCTACCACGACTACCTGGGCGTCGACGCCTGCGCCTCCAACCTCATGCGCCCGGCGGTCTACGGCGCCTACCACCACATCACCGTGATGGGTCACGAGGGCGAGCCCGCAACCAGGCGCTACAACGTGGTGGGCAGGCTCTGCGAGAACTCCGACCAGTTTGCGCGCGACCGTATGCTGCCCGAGGTCCACATCGGTGACCTGCTCTTCATTCACGACGCTGGCGCCCACGGGCACTCCATGGGCTACAACTACAACGGCACGCTCCGCTCGGCGGAGCTGCTGTTGCGCGAGGATGGCTCGTTCGAGCTCATTCGGCGCGCCGAGACGCCCGCAGACTACTTTGCAACACTTGACTTTCCGGGCTCGCGCTTCTCGGCGCTTGTCCACCCAGAGGGCTAGGACACACGTAGGGTTACACGCAGGGCGCCCGCGGGGCGCACACGAGAGGGGACGCACAATGGACATGCAGGGACTTACCGGTTCTGTCGTGGCGCTGGTCACGCCGTTTCTGGAGGACGGCTCCATCGACTATGGGTCGCTGGAGCGCCTGGTCGACTTCCACCTCGAGAACGGGACCGACGGCATCCTGGTCTTGGGGACCACGGGCGAGTCTTCCACGATGACCGACGAGGAGGACCTTGAGGTAGCCAAGACCGTCATCGACCGCGTGGCTGGCCGTATCCCCGTCATTGGCGGCGCGGGCTCCAACTCCACGGCGGAGTCGCTCCGCAAGGCAAAGGCGCTGGAGAAGCTTGGCGCCGACGGCCTTCTCCTCATTACGCCCTACTACAACAAATCCAACGAGGAGGGCATCTACCGCCACTTCACGACGGTCCTCGACCAGGTGGACGTGCCGTGCCTGCTCTACAACATCCCCGGTCGCACGGGTTGCTCCATCTCGGAGAGAAACGTCGCACGCCTGGCCACGCACCCCAACGCGTGGGGCATCAAGGAGGCTTCGGGCAACATCTCCTACGCGACGATGGTTGCGCGCTACCTCTCGGATGACTTCCGCATGATGAGCGGCAACGACGATATGGTGGTGCCCATCCTCTCGTTGGGCGGCGTGGGCGTGGTCTCGGTGTGGGCAGACGTCGCGCCGCGCACCGTGCACGACATGTGCGAGAAGTGGCTTTCCGGCGACACCAAGGGCGCGCTTAAGGTGCAGCTGGACAACCTCGACCTGGTGCATGCGCTCTTTGGCGAGGTCAACCCCATTCCCGTGAAGGCCGCGCTCGCCAAGATGGGGCTCATTGGCCCTACCGTGCGCCTGCCGCTCTGGCAACTCTCGCCCGAGGCGGACGCGCGTCTGGAGGCTGCCATGAAGGGGGCTGGTCTTCTTGGCTAGCGTGCTGGTGGTTGGCGCCAAGGGGCGCATGGGGACGCTCCTTCGGGCAGCCGTCGAGGCGGATGCGGATCTCTCGCTTGCGGGCGGCTACGACGCAGACAACATCTCTGAGTTTGACTCCGTTGCCCCAGCGGTAGACCTCGTTATCGATTTCTCGGCGCCCGCGTCGATTTCCCACGTGGAGGCCTACGTGCGTCGCACGCGCGCCGCGCTGCTCTCGGGCACCACGGGCCTCTCGGCGGAGGACCTCTCGCGCATCGAGGCACTGGGCAAGGTGGCACCCGTCATATGGAGCGGTAACTACTCGCTGGGCGTGGCGGTGCTCCGCCATCTGGCGAGAGAGGCCGCGGCCTCGCTTCCCGGCTGGGACACCGAGATCGTCGAGTGCCACCACAGCCGAAAGGCAGACGCCCCCTCCGGTACGGCAAAGATGCTGCTCGAGGCCGTGGATCCCACGGGTGAGAGGAGCGTTGCCTACGGGCGCGAGGGCATTGTGGGGCCGCGCCCGGCGGGCGAGATTGGCATGCACAGCCTGCGCGGCGGCACCGTGGCGGGAACGCACGAGGTGCTCTTCTTTGGCGAGGACGAGGAGGTCGTGCTCACGCACCGCGCGACGAGCCGTCAGATCTTCGTGAACGGCGCCATTGCCGCGGCCAAGCGCCTGCTGGCGCGCGAGCCCGGCTTCTACGACTTCGACACGCTCATGTTTGGATAGCCTGTAGAAACGAAAACCGCCAGGTCAACGAGAACCGCTAGGTGGCTGGCGAGAGGGGAAGACCCATGGACGCCCAGGAAATTATCGACTTCATCGCAAGCGCGCCAAAGAAGACGCCGGTCAAGGCATACGTCAAGCTTGCCCCCGGCGCGAACGTGGACTTTGGGCCCAGCTCCCACGTCTTTGGGACGGGCGACGTCGTGGTCTTTGGCGACTGGTCCGAGGTTGGGCCGGCGCTTGAGGCGGCTGGCAACAACGTTCTGGACGTGGTTGTCGAGAACGACCGTCGCAACTCCGGTGTGCCGCTGCTTGACGTGCGCAACGTGAACGCCCGCATCGAGCCTGGCGCCATCATTCGCGACCAGGTGGAGATTGGCGACAACGCCGTTATCATGATGGGCGCAATCATCAACATTGGTGCGGTCATTGGCGCGGGCACCATGATCGACATGGGTGCCGTCCTGGGTGGGCGCGCCACTGTGGGCGCGCACTGCCACGTGGGTGCCGGCTGCGTGCTTGCCGGCGTGGTTGAGCCCGCGAGCGCGACGCCCGTGGTGATTGAGGACGACGTGCTTCTCGGCGCAAACTCCGTGGTCATCGAGGGATGCCGCGTGGGCAAGGGTGCCGTTGTGGCTGCCGGTGCTGTGGTGACTGAGGACGTACCCGCAGGTGCGGTTGTTGCCGGCTGCCCCGCGCGCGTCATCAAGATGAAGGACGAGAAGACCGAGGCCAAGACTGCGCTGGTAGACGCCCTGCGCAACCTGTAGGGGGCGGTTCTCGGCCGAGCTACGGTGACAGAGGGTTGCGCTTCTCGCCGAGCTTCTCGCCGTCGTAGCTCTTCTCGTCGAGATGCCGCGAGTTCCGAACGTTTAGGCCGGCTTAACCGGTGAAATTTAGCGTCATTCGAACATTGCCGCGTATTCCGAACGTTTAAACAGCTCTAACCGTTCGGGATACGCGGCATGTTCATGTTGCTAGACGCAGCTTTTCTCGCCGTACAACGGCACAGTGAGAATCGGCGTATAGGTGAGCTGCTCGCCCGTGGGGTGGTGGCTCCACATGAGGGCCACCTCCGTGTGGCGCGTCTCGAGAGGGGGAAGCCCGCAGGAGACCTCCTTGCAAATGCGCCACAGGTCAGGCATCCCGTTGGCTCCTACCTCTCTTGCTGGCCGCGCGCCACGCACAAGGGTTACATGCGGCACGAAGGGCCTCTTGTCCACAGGAAGCCCCTCTGCGGTCAGCTCCCGCACGAGCGTTCGCTGGAGGACGAGAAGCCCCTCTTGCCGAGAGACGCCCCGCCATACGATGCCCCCGCGCCGGTGCTCAAAGGCGCCAAGGTCGCCAAGAGAAAGGCTCACTGGGCCGCATTCGCGTGCCGCAGAACGCAGCGCCTCTGCCGCGCGCTGCTCGCCTGCGCCGTCGAGCATCCCGAGAAACGCCATGGTCAGATGGATAATTGTAGTGGGAGTGGGACGCCCAGAGCGAAGCCTTTTCAGTACGGCGTCACGTGATCGCGCAAGCGCCTCCTGTTCCTCTTCCGAGAAGCGCAACGCAATGAAGAGCCGCTTTTGCGTCTGGTCCGCAGAGAGCTGGTGGTTCTCGGCATTATTCATGTGGCCTCCTGTGGTTACCTCCTATAGAGAAGCCTATCCCAACCACGGGTTCCTCTGCCCCTCTGGCGGGGATGCGGCGGCATGCGCCCGCGTCCTGGCATACAGTCGTTAGGTAGGCGGGGAGAGGCCCGCACGCAAAGCGATGTCGGGAGGGCATTCATGAAGATCAAGGCTTTGGTCGTGCACGAGAAGAACGGTCCGTACTGCATGGAGGACGTCGAGCTGGACGAACCGAAGGACAACGAGGTCCTCGTGCGCAACGTGGCCTCTGGCATCTGCCACACCGACGAGTTTGGCCGCTCGCAGGGCGTGCCCATCGCGCTGCCGCTTGTGCTTGGCCATGAGGGTGCCGGCATCGTGGAGCGCGTGGGCGCCAACGTGGACGACCTCAAGCCCGGCGACCACGTGGGCATCACCTATGCCTTCGACGGGTCCTGCCCGGCATGCCAGGCGCACGAGCCTTACTACTGCGAGAACTTCAACCAGATCAACTTTGGCGGCGTTGCCACGGACGGCACCACCCGCCTTCACCAAGACGGCCACGACGTGAGCATGTTCTTCGGGCAGTCCTCGTTTGCTACCTACTCGGTGGCCAACGCTGCCTCGGTCTGCAAGGTTGAAGATGACGTTGACCTGGGAATTGTTGCTCCTTTGGGCTGCGGCGTGCAGACGGGTGCCGGTGCCATGATCAACGTGGCACACGTGGACGAGACAAGCGCCGTTGCCGTCTTTGGCTGCGGCGCCGTGGGTATGTCGGCCATCATGGGTGCTGCCGTTGCGGGGGCCAAGGTCATTATCGCAGTGGGCGGTAACCCCAAGAGCCTGGCCCTTGCGCGCGAGCTTGGCGCTACCCACACCATCAACCGCAAGGAGGTGGATGATGTTCCAGCGGCGGTCCACAAGATCTGCCCGGCCGGCGTCGACGCTACGGTGGATACCTCGGGCAACCAGTACATGATGGTCAATGCCATCCGCAGCCTCAAGTTCCACGGAACGTTCCTGCCCGTTGCGGCGGCTGGCTGCATCGACCACTTTGACGTGGGCGGCGACATCATGATGCCCATGCGTACCATGAAGGGCACCT
Organism: Tractidigestivibacter montrealensis; assembly: GCF_024741235.1. GTDB lineage: Bacteria > Actinomycetota > Coriobacteriia > Coriobacteriales > Atopobiaceae > Tractidigestivibacter > Tractidigestivibacter montrealensis. The sequence goes on from NZ_JANSKA010000004.1 coordinate 169,260, forward strand.
GCGAGGGAGAGTCCGACCCCAAGACCTTCGTCCCGCAGATGGTGCGTTGGTACAAGGAGGGCCGCTTCCCCGTGGACAAGATCCTCTCGTTCTACGACTTCTCCGAGATAGATAAGGCCCTTGCGGACACGTCCGGCGGCAAGGCGATCAAGGCCGTGCTTAGGATTTCGAAGCAGTAGGCTTGTCACTTGGTCCTGCGTTCTTAGGCGCCCCCTTCTCGTGATTGACAGCCTTGTTCTATCTGTTATAGTTCAAGTAGAACAAATGTCGTTACCTCGAAGGGGGTGCCAGCATGCCCGTTGTGATTGACCAGATGTCGGAAGAGCCTATCTACCGGCAGATTCGCGCGCAGGTGATTGAGGCCATCGCCACGGGGGAGCTTTCTCCCGGTGACCCCCTTCCCTCGGTGCGCTCGCTCGCGCGCGACCTTGGAGTGAACCTCCATACTGTGAACAAGGCGTATGCCGTCCTGCGCGACGAGGGCTACCTCACCATGCGCGGCCGTTCCGGCTCTTTTGTAGCCGATGCGGATGGTGCGCCCGCGCGTCATCTCTCAGCCGAGCAGGACCAGCTCATGGCACGTGAGCTGCTGCGACTTGCAGTTGCGTATAGGGCTCGCGGGGGCTCGGAGCAAGGCTTTGTGGAGGAGGCGGCCCGCCAGGCGCGTGCGGCATACGGGGCGGGAGAATCCTTGGCCAAAGGAGATGGTACGGATGAGTGCTGAGTCTGTCCTTTCAGTAGTCACGATTCTCATTCTTGTGCCACTGTGTGGCGTTATCTTTGCCCTGACCCCCTGGCTCACGCCAAAGGGCGAGCTCTTCTCGGTGAGCGTTCCTACTGCCGCTGCAAGTGATCCACGGGCCCGGTCGCTCAAACGTGCCTACTCGTTGTGGGTGCTTGTGGTGACGGCTTTGCTTACGGGCTGGGTTTCTTACGTGCTGGTTGCGATACATCCCAACATGGCTGCCCTTGCCTCCTGCGTGGCAACGGTTGTGCTGGTGCTCTTTGGCTACTTCCTCATGTTGCATTACCGCGATAAGGCACAGGACCTCAAGCAGGCCCGCGGCTGGAAGGCCAAGGCGCGAAAAAGTGCGGCAATGCTCGGCAGCGCCGGCGCTCCCAAGCCGGTCCCCCTGTGCTGGGAGCTCCTCAACCTGTTGCCCATTGCTGCCTCGGTTATGGTCGCCGTGCTGGGCTACGATAGCGCGCCGGACCTCATCCCCATTCACGCTGGAATGGACGGTGTCGTGAATGGCTGGGCCGAGAAGTCAGTGCCGGTCATGCTTCTGCCCATCGTCTTCCAGCTTGCAATGGCCGGCACGATGGCCATCTCCCATGCCATGCTTCTGGGCTCGAAGCGGCCAATCGACCCGCGTCATCCCGCATCGAGCGCCTTCGCCTACGGTGCCTATATCCACGCATGGAGTGCGTGCTGCGTTGGCATGGGCCTGGCGCTGAACGCGTCCGGAGTGGTGCTGGAGGCATCCATGGTGGGATGGGTGTCGTTTGACGTTGGCGGTACGACGCTCACGGCTGTTGCCTTGGCCGTGCTTGTCCCCTGTGTTGTTCTCGGCGTGCGCTACGGTCAGAACGGCACGAGGCTCCTCGCGCGTCTGCCCGAGGACTTCACGCTTCCCGCAGATGAAGACGACCGCTGGTACGGCGGCGTGTTCTATGCCAACCGGAAGGACCCGGCGGTCGTGGTGCCCAAGCGCTTTGGGATTGGCTGGACGCTCAACCTTGGCAGGCCGGCGAGCTGGCTCATCGTGGCAGGGCTGGTGGCCATCTGCGTGTTTGCCCTGGTGGCGGCGATGCAAGGGTAATTCGCGGGCTGCGGCCACGCACCACGCCCCTCTACCGCATCCCCCTCTCGTTCTTTAGCGGTTTTTGAGAATCGAAGGCCACGTTTGCCCTGTTGTCGAGAGGTGCGATTATCAATTTCCGCTAAAGAACGCGGACGGGGTAGGGGGAGGGTCGCGGCACGGCAGTCTGACGTACCGTCTCGTTGGGTAGATAGCTCTCGGTCACGTGTCCGGTGGCACAGGCGTCACCGGCATCCAACGGGAAGGAAGGGCTCTATGGTTAATCGGTTTGTCCTCAACACCATCTCGTATCACGGCTCCGGGGCCATCAAGGAAATCCCTGGCGAGCTGAGCCGTCGCGGCCTCACCAAGGCCTTCGTCTGCTCCGACCCCGACCTCGTGAAGTTTGGCGTCACCGCCAAGGTGACCGACCTTCTCGACGAGGCGGGCTTCCCCTATGTGGTCTACTCGGAGATCAAGCCCAACCCAACCATCAAGAACGTGCAGGATGGCGTGGCTGCCATGGCGGACTCCGGTGCTGACTGCATCATCGCCATCGGAGGCGGCTCTTCCATGGACACCGCCAAGGCAATCGGCGTTATCCATGAGAACCCCGAGTTCGCAGACGTCCGCTCGCTCGAGGGCGTGGCAGACACCAAGAATCACGCCACCTTTACCATTGCCGTGCCCACCACGGCGGGCACCGCGGCCGAGGTCACGATCAACTATGTGATCACCGATCCCGAGAAGGTCCGCAAGTTCGTCTGCGTGGACACCAACGACATTCCTGAGGTCGCCGTCGTCGACCCGGACATGATGGCTTCGATGCCCGTTGGCCTCACGGCTGCAACCGGCATGGACGCGCTCACCCACGCAATCGAGGGCTACACCACCAAGGGTGCCTGGGAGCTCTCGGACATGTTCCACCTCGAGGCCATTCGCATCATCTCGCACAACCTGCGCGAGGCCGTGGCCGAGGCAAAGTCCAAGAAGCCGGGTGAGGGCCGCAAGGAGATGGCGCTGGGCCAGTACATCGCCGGCATGGGCTTCTCCAATGTTGGCCTGGGCATCGTGCATTCCATGGCGCACACCCTCTCGGCGCACTATGACACCCCGCACGGCGTGGCCTGCGCAATGCTCCTGCCCGTGTGCATGGAGTACAACGCCGACGCCTGCGGCGAGCGCTATCGCGAGATTGGCCGCGTGATGGACGTGGCCGGCTGGGATACCGACCCCATCGACGTGGTGAACAAGAACGTGGTTGCTGCCGTTGCCAAGCTCGGCGAGGACGTGGGCATCCCCAAGACCTGCAACGGCCTGGTTGAGGCCGACCTCGACCAGCTCGCAGATGACGCGGCCGCTGACGCGTGCTTCCCCGGCACGCCCAAGCCCGCCGACCACGAGACCATCAAGGCCCTGTTCCGCAAGGTAATGGCGTAGGCGAGAAGAACAGCGATTCCTGGCCCGGTCGAGGTTTTCCCGGTCGGGCCATTTTTCTCTGCTGGGGTGCAAGTTCTCGGCTCTGCCGCGAAAAGCTGCGGCCGAGAAACTGCCGGGGAGAGACTGCGACCGAAATAGCCGGGCTCGAAAAACTGCGGTTTAATAGCACCTCCCGAGAAGGTAGCGGGCCGTCTACCTGTGGTTTCTCTCAGCGGCGCTCCAGGCTAACTGCTATTAAGCCGCAGGTTTCTCCCCACCTCCGCGCGTTCGTGGCATACTGCCTCATACCAACCGGCCATCATCTGCACCCGAAGGGACATTTATGGCAAACATCCACGACTACCTCGACCTTCGTGGCGACATCACGCTTGAGGAGCGGCCGTTCAACGTGGTGGACGGGCTGGTCCTCTCGGTGCTCTCCTACGTCGACTTCACGGGGATTGTTCCCGGGGAGGGAGAGGGGCCGGTTACCGTATCGTACGCATGCGAGGCGCTGCTCGACCGCGCGGGTGGGGACGTTTCCCCCTACGTGCGCTCGCTCGCGAAGATCGACGAGCGCTACCTGCGGCTCCTTGGGTCATCCAAGCGTTTTGGGCAGGCTCTCGTACAGGGTTACGTGGACGTATTCGACCATGACCGCGACCTGCAGTTTGCGGCGCTCACGGTGGAGCTTCCGGGCGGCCTGCGCTTTGTCTCCTTTAGGGGGACTGACAACTCCCTGGTGGGCTGGCGCGAGGACTTCATGCTGAGCTTCGAGGTCACGGAGGCGCAGCGGCTGGCGGCGGAATACCTGCTGAGACAGGCGCGCCATGCCGAGGCCGAGGGTGTGCGCCTCATGGTGGGCGGCCATTCGAAGGGCGGCAACCTGGCGAGCTTCTCGGCGGTGCTTCTGCCTGAGGAGCTGCAGCACGTGATTGGGCGCGTCTACTCCAACGACGGCCCCCTCATGGCGTCGGAGGTCGTGCCCCTGAGCTGCCACGACGTGTACGGCGATCGCTTTGTGCGCATAGTTCCCACCTACAGCGTGGTGGGCATGCTCTTCGACGACCCGGCAGAGCCCAAGACCATCGTGAGAAGCACCGGGGACGGCGCCCTCCAGCACGACCCAACCACCTGGCAGGTACACGCTGACTGTCTGGACGAGGCAGACGACCTGCTCCCGCAGTGCAAGCTCGTGAACGCGATCTTCGACAAGTGGATGCGCGGTGCCAACCTTGCGGACCGCGAGCTCTTCACGCGTCAGGTCTTCGACGCCTTCGAGGCCGGGGGAGCGACCACGTTCGACGAGGTTATGGGCAATCCTGCCAGTACCCAGCGCGTGCTTGCAGCTCTGAGGGACGTGGACCCCCGCACTAAGGAGCTTCTCGGCGAGCTTGTCCAGGTTGCCGCTGGCAAGACCTGGGATGCCACGGTTGCTGCGGTGGCAAGCGCCACGCGCGCCGCCCTGAGCGCCGTGGGGGCCATGCTCCCGCAGCACAGGCTCGCGAGTGAGGGCGACGCTGGCGAGCGGGGACAGGACGAGGCTCGCGTGCTCCCCGAAGGTTCGGCGCCCGTCGATGCCGCGCCTGACACCGACGCAGGGGACGTCTCCCTCTGAGGGGCTTATTTGTGTCGCGCCCCCGTTCCATACTGTGGTCAACACAGAGGACGGCCACCCAAGCGGCCTGGGGAATGGAGGAAGTCATGTACGAACCTTCTCGTCTCATCTCGTCATTCTTCATTGCGGGGTTTCAGTACTACGACGGTGCACTTGTGCTCTCGAGCCTCAAGCCAGGCGAGTCCACCCTCGAACTTGTCCCCGAGCCGGACAACCCTCATGACCCGGATGCTGTTGCCATCTATTTTGGCGGCCACAAGCTGGGCTTTGTTCCCGGAAGCGAGAATGCGCTGATATCGCTCATGTGTCACTACGGTCATGCGGACGTCTTTGAGGTAAGGGTGCTACAGGTCAAGCAGGATGCCGACCCCTGGAAGCAGGTGCGCGTGGGCATCTATGTGACAGATGCCCGCTAGCAGGCGCGTTCCCCTCGGTTCACTTTGATGCGCTAAAGTGGTTCCCACGCACGTGACACTGCTCGCTGGCACAAAGTGGCGTGGGAGGTTGTGGATGACGCGTGACAACACGTTTGGCTCTGAGGAGACGCGACGTCTCTGCGAGGCGGCATGCCTTGTGAAGACGCCGGAGGAGGCCTTGGCCTTCTTCGCCGACCTTCTCAGTCCGCACGAGATGAGTGACCTTGCGCAACGCCTTGAGGTGGCGACGCTCCTGCGGTCCGGGAGGTCCTACGTGGATGTGTCGAGCGCTACGGGGGCATCGTCTACCACGGTGAGCCGCGTCTCCAAGTGTCTGAGGGGAGAACGCGGTGGCTACCGTCTTGTGCTGGAGCGACTTGATGGCGAGCCGGGCGCGGCAGGACGCGCGAATGCCGAGAAGGCCGATGGTTTAGGGATGCAAGGGAGACAGGTCTAGGGATGCTTCACATTGCGACAACTGCCGAGGAGTGCCTGGCGAGCGCAGAGGTCCGTGCGTGCCTGGAGGAGGCGCTGCACACCCACGGCACGGCAACGCTTTTGGTCTCGAGCTTTGCCGACCAGCTGGTTGCCCAGAAGGAGCTCTCTGCATATCCTGCCCTCTCGCTTGGTGTGACTGTCACCACGCCTGTTGCATGGACCAAGGAACGCTGGGAGGTGTGGGGAGACGGCACGCACGTGGTCGAGCCGCTTGCGAGGACCATCGCCGTGCAGCGTGCCATTGCGCAAGCCCCCCAATCGCTTAGTCGCGGCGTGTCGCTCAACGCGGGGACGGTGCAGCTCCTCTCGTCGCTCGTGCGTGAGGCGCTGCCTTGGCTTCCGTTGGATCCTGCGGGCGAGCCAAACGAGCTTGCCTGCCACGGGGCCGGCCTCACCAATGCCGAGGTGGGCGTTGTTGCCCTGGCGGGGGAGTACGCGCGCATCATTCACCAGGCGGGCTACGTCGAGGAATCCGAGGCAATGGCGCGGGTTGTCGGCACAATGGCAGAGGGACTCGTTGGGCCGGGGTGTGTCGTTGCTGCAGGTTTGGGCGAGACGTCCCGCCCCACGCGCGAGCTTCTGGCAGACCTCGCCTGCGCAGGAGAGCTCACCATTGTTGCCCAGACTGGAAATGACGCTGCCCTAGAGGGACAACGTTCCACCATTGCGCAGGTGGAGGAGGCCATTGCCGTACGCGGCGGCAGCGTCTCTAGGGAAGGGGAGGCAACTCCCGGGCCGGTGGCTAACGCCGATAGGGCACCAGAGCTTCAGAACCTTGTCAAATCGATCTTTGGTACCGAGACGGGCGTCGCGCCTACGGGTGCGGTGGAGCTTCTCGCTCCGGCCGGGCCTCTCGCCGAGGCGGAGCTGGTAGCATCCCGTGTGGTCGAGCTTGCAAAGTCGGGCGCGCACGAGGTGGTTGTAGTCGCGGCAGACCCCGCCCGAGCTTGGCGCGAACTCTCGCCCAAGCTCTTCTCGCGCGGCGTGACGTGTGAGGCGGAGCTTTCCTCGCGCGTGGACCAGCTCGAGGCGGGGAGGGCCTTCCTCGAGTTTGCAAGCTCTGTCGCGCAGCTCTCTGAGCTGGCTGCTTCGTGGCCGGCTCCTGAGGAGAGCCCCGAGGGGGAGCTCGTTGTGTTGGGCGATATGACTTGGTGGCCGCCGCGTGCGCTTGCGGACTTCCTGCGTCAGGACATCGCGCACGTTCCCACCGAGCGCGCCGTCTCGCTTGATCGTGCGTGGCGCGCAGACCGTCTGCTCACCCCCGCGGACGTCCTTGCCACGCTCCAGAACCCCAAGGCCACGAGCGCTCCCGTTGCCGCTGCCACGAGGGAGCTCCTGCGCGGGCGCGTGGGGTCCGCGGCGTCAAAGCTCCTTGCACCCTACCTGCAGGATGGGGAGGCCATGCCAGCGGACCTGGTTCCCAGCGAGACCACCCTCGAGCTGGTTCCCGTTGCGCCCGAGCACAACCGCCTTGAGGACGAGCGCGGCATCGGCGTCCTTGACGCGGTGCTGGGAATTGCTGGCACGCTCAAGGACCTGGGGATAACGGCAGACCCAGAGGTCCCGGCGCACGTGAGTCTCTCCACGCTCGTCGAGCTCTGCGCGCAGGCAATGGCCCAGACCAGCGTGGTCGTGCGCCCTGGGGCCTGGGCGGGCGACGGGGCATGTCGTTGCAGGATTTATGGCCGCGCGCGGGCGGCGGGGCTGGCGCCCCTCTCGGCAGATGTCCTTGTCTCCTGCTCGATGACCTCCACCGAGTGGCCTGTCGCCACCGGAGACGACGTCCTCTCGGCGCTTCTCGAGCGCCTGGGGATAGAGCCAAAGTCAAACCCCGCCGCTCACGAGCGCTCCGTCTTCTGGCGCATGCTGCGCGTGCCCCGCACAAAACTCATTGTGGAGAGGTGCGGCGTCGATGCCTCGGGCAGCCCCTGCTACCCGGCTGTTATGCTCACGGAGCTGCTCTCCTGCTATGGCAAGGCGATAGCCGACAAGGACAAGGGCATGCCGGTGTGGTCCCGTGGCGAGGGCCAGGCAGACGCAAACCTCAGCACAACTGGTCACGGCATGAATGTCTTTGGCAGCAATGATCCCTCGCCCGCAGGCAGCATCTCTGGCCCCAATGCCGCCCTGGTGGTTGTGCCGCCCACGGGCAGGGTTGACCTTGTGGAGGGAAAGCCGCTCCTCTCGGCATCGCAAATCGAGTCGTACCTCGAGTGCCCGTACAAGTGGTTCAGCCTGCGGCGTCTTCGCCTGCAGGACTCCGATGCCGGCTTTGGCCCAATGGAGATGGGCACCTTTGCGCACCGCGTACTGGAGGTCGCTCACGCGCGGCTGCTCGCCGAGGCGCGCGAGCGCGCGGGGATAGGCGAGGGCGACCACCTCGACCCTTGGGTCATGCTTCCTGGCTCGCGCGTGCTTGAGGACGATGCGGCGGGCCTTTCGCACGCGCACGAGGTCCTTCTCGCCGAGTTTGAGGAGCACCTTCGCCACCAGAGTCTGCGCCAGGGAAAGCGCAGCCGCTACCAGGCCTTTGTTCCCCACAGCTCCGCAGACGAGGCGCAGCTTGAACAGCTCAGGCACGACCTCGAGTCCGCGCTCGACTACGAGGCGGGCCTCTTTGTAGGCTTCGAGCCGCGCTTCTTCGAGTGGGACTTTGGTACGCAGGACCAGCCTGTGGAATACGCCGGGGCCTGGATTTGCGGCACCATCGACCGCGTGGACGTTGATGCCCACCAGCAGGCCGTGGTCATCGATTACAAGCACAAGGGGCCAAACGGCTTTGCCAAGGAGTACGGCGTGACGCCCGTGCATACCGCCGCAGATGCTCCGCAGAGCGAGGCAGACGAGCAGCGGGCTGCCCCGTATGGCCTGCCCCGCCGCGTCCAGTCGCTCATCTATGGCCAGGTGGTGCGTCGCATGCATCCAGAGCTCAAGGTGAGGGCGGCAGTCTACCTGGGAACCCGTGGGAGCCACGCCGTGGGCGGAGCCATCTTGGACAACTCGATTGATCGCGTGCTTGGCAGTCACGCCCCCGCAAGGGACAGCTCCCTTTCCGCGTATGCGGTCAGTGACAGCGACTCCTACGGTATCGAAGGCGAGCACGGCATGGAGGCGTACCTCGATGCCACCGAGGCGGCAATTGCCGAGAAGGTGGCCCAGCTCCTTGCGGGAAACGTCGAGGCAAACCCGCTCGATGCTGCCGCGTGCTCCTTCTGCCCCGTCATGAACTGCGAGAGGAGGCTCTCCTAGTGTCAGGCATAGACCTCTCTACCTTGAACGACCGTCAGCGTCAGATCGTCTCCACGCTTGACCGCCCTGTCTTTGTCGAAGCTGGCGCCGGCTCCGGCAAGACGTTCACGCTTACGCGCAGGATTGCCTGGGCCCTCTCGCCCGGCTCCGGTGTGGACGGTGCGCCCTTTGTGGATGACCTGAGCCAGGTCCTCGTCATCACCTTCACCAACGCCGCCGCGCGCGAGATCAAGGAGCGTGTCCGCTCCACGCTTCGCGAGGCTGGCATGCGCGAGCAGGCGCTCATGGTGGATTCCGCCTGGATTAGCACGATCCACGGGATGTGCTCGCGCATCCTGAAGCGCCATGCGCTCGACTTGGGGATAGACCCATCGTTCAAGGTTGCCGGCGTCAACGAGGCACGCGCCCTTCTCGAGCAGGCAACAGAGGAGGTCGTGGGCGCTGCGAACCGTGGCCACGCGGACGCCGTCCTCAACCGTGCCTTCGAGGAATACGGCTACGGAACCCTTGGTGGGCCCACCTCCTTCGGCGTGGTATCCATGGTCCTGGACGTGGTGAATGCCGCGCACTCCTCGCCTGACGGCTTTGATTCGCTTGTCATGGTGGGTGAGCCGGATGTCGAGGGGTCCGTCAATCGTCTGAGGCAGGCGGTGGGCGCCCTGGGTGCGCAGTCTGGCATCACACCGGCCGCTCGCGAGGCGGTCATGTCGAGTCTGGGGTCTCTTGATGCGTTCCTCTCGGCACCTCCGGGCGAGCGCACGCCAGAGGCGGCCTCTGCGGCTCTTGCCGGGGTAAAGCTCCCCAACGCACGAGCAAAGGCAATCAAGGAGCTTGTGCCCGAGGCTAAGCGCGCCTTGGGCGAGGCAAGGCTCGAGGCCGCGCTCGCTGGCAATGCGCCGCTGGCAGAGGCCCTTGTCTGCCTAGCCCGTAAGGTTGACGAGCGCAACCTCGAGCTCAAGCGCGAGCAGTCCGTCCTGGATAACGATGACCTCGTCGCACTCGCCCTCCATGCCGTGCGCGACAACCCCGTTGTTGCGGCAGACTACCGCGGGCGCTTCAAGCTCGTGATGGTCGACGAGTCGCAGGACACCGACGCCAGCCAGCTCGAGCTCATCACGCTTCTGTCCGGTGACGGCGCGCGGCACCTTACCACGGTTGGTGATGCCCAGCAGAGCATCTACCGCTTCCGTGGTGCGGACGTGAGCGTGTTCCGCGCGCGCGGCGAGGAGGTCCCGCAGAAGGACCACGTTCGCCTTGACGTGAACTACCGCAGCCATGCCGACGTCCTCTCATTTGTGGATGCCGTCTGCGGTGTTCCTACTGGCGTGGTCGACGGCTTCATGCACCTGGAGCCAAACCCCAAGCGGGATGACGGATATCGTGCCCGTTCTCTCCCGCGCGTGGACGTGGAGGTGACACTTGCCCAACGTGGCATGGCAACCCTAGCCTCTGCCACGTGCGCAACTCAGATAGCAGACCGCCTCGCGGCGTATGCCGCTGCAGGCCAGAGCCCGTCCGACATGGCGTTGCTCCTTGGCGCCACCAGCAAGGCAGACCTTTACATCGACGCGCTGCGCTCCCATGGGCTCGAGTGCGTGGTTACGGGTGGCTCGACCTTCACGCGCACCCCCGAGGTCAAGGTCATGGCTGCCCTGCTCCATACGCTGGCCAATCCGCACGACACCCAATCTGGCCTCTTCCCACTTCTGGCCTCGCCCATGTTTGAGCTCGATGCCAACGACTTTGTGCAGTTGGGAACGCGCAGGCAGGACATGGTGGACGCGCCCACTAAGCGTTCCATCGACCGGGGAATCCAGATCATGTCGTTCTTTGGCGGGGCGCAGCCGTCGCCACGACTCAAGGCTGCGCACGAGGTTCTCGCCCGCGCGCGTCTGGCGCTACGCAAGCACTCTGTGGCAGACGTCTGCCTGCAGGTGGTTCGCGAATCCGGGTGGCTTCGTCGCCTGGAGGCCGCCGGCACCGACGGCCTTGCGCAGGAGGCAAACGTCCTGGCAGCAGTGCGCTACATTCGCGAGCTCACGCAGGACCTTGGCCTTGGCCCGGCGCGCGCCGCCTTTGAGTTTGACCTCTGGCTCGAGGCGGCCAAGGTTCCCCCGGCATCCCTTGCGGGTGGGTCCTCAAACCAGGTGCAGATCATGACCGTGCATGCCTCGAAGGGTCTCGAGTTCCCCATCGTTGCCATTGCTGAGTGCTGGGCAGACCCGCGCACCTCGGGACCGGTGGTCACCGGCCGCGTCGACGCCCGACGCCGAGGCATCATCGTGAAGCCCAAGGGGCTTAAGGTCCCCAAGGAGCTTTCTGCAGACGAGAACCCCCACAGCTGCGCGGAGTGGCTTCTCTCGCTCTCAGAGGATGGCGCAGAGCAGGAGGCTGCCGAGAAGACCCGCCTGCTCTACGTGGCGCTCACGCGTGCGAGGGAGGCGTTGGTCCTGGGGGTTGGCGTGACGCAGTCCTCCTCGGGCGCCTCGCCGGCACTGGCTGCAAACGTCCTTGGGGCGCTTGTGGAAACGCCCACGCCTGTGCCGGGCGAGAGTTCCCTCGAGTACGGCGGCAGCGAGCCGGGGCGGCTGAGGTGCGTCTCCCTTGAGCCCAACAATGAGCATGCAGGAAATGGCACCACGCTTGACTCGGCTGGAAGCTTCTTCGACGGCACCGTTGCCAGCGCGGACGAGGTCATCGCCATTGGCGCCACTGTCCAGGCGCCGGCACCCTCAGGCTTCTCGCTTGTCTCACCAGACCCTGACCCTGCAGCACCTGCCGTCACCATGTGGCGGCCGCGCGCGGGTGTCTTTAGCTACTCGAGCGCCCATGCGCAGATGCTCGGGGACTTCTCGACGTCTGACGCGGCGTCGCTAGACGATGCCGGTCCCGTTGCCGGCGTGGCCGCCCTGCCAACGCGCGCCGAGCGCGACGCCATGCAGGAGGGCGCGCCCGTGGTGGGCGATGCTGACAAGGCCACGGGGCTGGGGTCGGCCTTCCACGAGCTTGCCCAGGCCATGGTCGAGGGCGGACAGCGCTTCCCGGTGCCCGAGCGCATCGCGGCCACCAAGCGCTTCTGGCACCTCTCCAAGCGCGCCGGCGCCAGGCTCGACGAGGCGCTTTCGCGCTGGTGGGGGTCGGACGTGCGGCAGGAGGTCCTCTCGCACGCGCTCGTGCGCGCGGAGGTTCCCTTCTTCCAGAGGGTGGACTCCGCCTACGGCGGCTACGTGGAGGGCGCCATTGACCTTCTTGCCACAGACCCAGGCTCTGACCACGCCTGTCTTGTGGACTACAAGACAGGGGACCGCGGCCTCGATGCGCAGGCGCTGCGCCGGCGCCACGAGATGCAGGCCAACTTCTATGCGTACGTCCTCATGAAGCTTGGCTTTGCCTCGGTGAGCTGCCGCTTTGTCTGCGTCGAGCTGGACCGCACTGACGTTCTCGGCCAGCCCGTGGTGGTTCCGTACGAGTTTGACGCCACGCACCCGCCGCGCATGGGATAGCGCCCCCTGGGGGTAGCGGCAATCAGAACAACGTGTGGAGCCTCTGCTTGAATTCTACCTGCGACAATGCCATTGTCGCAGGTAGGGTGGGGTATAGGCCAAAACGCCAGCCACTGGCCTTCTGCTATGCTTTGCCAAACACAAAGCGTCACCCGGTATGGAGAACACATGGCATTCGTTCACCTACACAATCACTCGGACTTCTCGATTCTCGACGGCGCCACGCCCATCCCCAGCATGGTCAAGCGCGCCGTCGACGAGGGGATGCCTGCCGTTGCCCTTACGGACCACGGCTATATGTTTGGCATCCCCAACCTTGACCTGGAATGTCGCAAGTACAACGACGGCCAGGCCAACATGAAGCAGTGGCGCCACGACGTCGAGTGCTTCAAGAAGAGCTGGGACCTCGAGGAGCCTGCGCCGGACGCGGATGACGCAAGCTACTTCGACCGTATCCACGACCAGTGGGCAAGCGACGTTGCCGTGTGGGAGTCCTCCGGACACGACCTCGATGCCGTCCAGGCAAACCGCCCGCGCCTCAAGGTGAAGCCCATCTTTGGCTGCGAGGCATACTTCATCACTGACGACTGCATCGAGCGCGGCACCAAGCAGCGCCGCTATCACCTCATCCTTCTCGCCAAGAACGAGACGGGCTACCACAACCTGGTGAAGTGCATGTCCAAGGCCGCCGGCCACGAGATGATGTACTACCGCCCGCGTACCACGCTCGACATGCTCAAGGAGTACCACGAGGGCCTCATCTGCCAGAGCGCCTGCGTCCAGGGCATTATTCCCCAGTGCATCCTGGACGGTGACTTTGACGGTGCGCGCAGGTGGGCAGAGACCTTCCGCGACGTCTTTGGCGATGATTTCTACATCGAGATTCAGGACCACGGCCTTACCTTCCGCAACGGCTGGGACGACCGCAAGCTCGACGAGTACCTGGTCAAGATGGCGCATGAGATGGGTGTCAAGGTTGTTGCCACCAACGACTTCCACTACCTCACGCGCGACGACGCCTCCACGCAGGACATCCTCTCATGCATTGGCAAGGCGACCACCCTCGACGATCCCAATCGCATGCGCATGGAGGGCTCGGAGTTCTACATGAAGTCCGAGGACGAGATGCGCCAGCTCTTCTCATGGTGCCCCGAGGCCTGCGACACCACGCTCGAGATCGCCGACAAGTGCAACTACGAGCTCGACTGGACCCACATGTACCTGCCCGAGTACCCTGGCCTCCGCCCCGGCGAGACGGCGGACGAGCGCTTCCGCGAGGAGTGCGAGAAGGGGCTGGCCAAGCGCTATGGCGAGAACTGGCGCGACCTCACGATTGGCGGGTGGAACGTCAAGGATCGCTTCGAGCACGAGTACAAGATCATCACCGAGAAGGGCTTCGCCAACTACTTCCTCATTGTCCAGGACTACGTGCAGTGGGCCAAGGACAACGGCATCGGCGTTGGCCCGGGCCGTGGCTCCGCCGCTGGCGCCATCGTCGCGTACGCCATGAACATCACGAACTTCGACCCGCTCGAGAACGGCCTCATGTTCGAGAGGTTCCTCTCGCCGCAGCGCTCCGAGATGCCCGATATCGACATGGACTTCGACGACGAGCACCTCCAGGACGTCCTGCAGCACGTTCGCGACGTCTACGGTGAGGACCACGTGTGCAAGGTCATCACATACTCGACCATCAAGGCCAAGCAGGCCATCAACGACGCCAACCGCGTCCTGGGCTTCCCCGTCTACAAGGGCCAGCAGCTCTCCAAGATGCTCTCGAACGACCCCAAGCTCCAGCTTGCCAACGCCCTCCACAAGAACGAGAAGAAGCCTGACCAGTACTCGCCGGACTTCGAGGAGGCCTACAACAAGGACCCGGACGCCCACCGAATCATTGACGCCGCCCTCTCCATCGAGGGCTTCATGCGCGGCGAGGGCGTCCACGCCTGCGCAACGCTCATCGCACCCACGCCCGTCACAGACCATGTGCCCACCAAGCTCGACACCAAGGGCAACGTCACCATCACCCAGTACGAGGGCCACTCCGTTGCGGACATGGGCCTGCTCAAGATGGACTTCCTGGGCCTGCGCACGCTCACGGTGATCAACAAGGCGCTCGCGAACATCCGCCACTCCTACCCCAACGCCTCCGACATCGACCGCATGCCGGATGCGGTCAAGGCCTGCATCAAGCCCGGCGCCACCTGTGTGGACATCGACGTGGACAAGGTCGACTTCTCGGACCCCAAGATCTACGAGCTTCTCGGCAAGGGCTACACGGCCGGCGTGTTCCAGGTGGAGTCTGCGGGCATGACCGCCACCATCAAGAACATGCAGCCCAACGCCTACAAGCAGATCGTCGCTCTTATCGCCCTGTACCGCCCCGGCCCCCTGGGCGCCGGCATGGTCGACAGCTACATCAAGCGCATGCACGGCCAGGAGAAGATCTCGTACTACGACGACCGCCTGAAGCCGATCCTGGAGGAGACCTATGGCACCATGGTCTACCAGGAGCAGGTCATGCAGATCTCGATGAAGATGTCGGGGTTCACCGCTGGCGAGTCAGACTCGCGCATGCGCAAGCCGGTGGCAAAGAAGAAGATCAAGATGCTCACCGACCAGGTCTTCCACTGGGAGGGCAACGGCGCGGACGAGACGATCTACGACCACTGGATGAACGGCGCCGTCTCGAACGGCTACAAGCGCGAGGTAGCGCAGGAGATCTGGGAGAACGTTCTGGAGTTTGCCTCCTACGCGTTCAACAAGTCCCACTCCGCCGGCTACGCCATCCTGGTCATGCAGACTGCGTGGCTCAAGGCGTACTTCCCGCGCGAGTACATGGCCTCGGTTCTCACGTCCTACATGGGCAAGACCGACAAGATCGTGCACTACGTCACGAGCTGCCGTCGCGAGGGCATCCAGGTGCTGCCGCCCGATATCAACGAGTCCGGAAAGGACTTCACGGCAACCGCCGAGGGCGTGCGCTTTGGCTTCGCCGGCATCCGCGGCGTGGGCGAGGGCGTTGGCGAGTGCATCATGGCCGAGCGAGACGCCAACGGCCCCTTCAAGAACCTCCACGACTTCTGCGAGCGCGTGGACGGCTCCCAGGCAAACCGCCGCGTGGTCGAGTCCCTCATCAAGGCAGGCGCCTTCGACTCCACGGGCTACACCCGTATGCAGCTCATGCACTTCGTCGACAAGAACAACCCCGAGAACATCATCGACGCCGCGGCGCGCCGCCAGAAGGAGCGCGCAGTGGGGCAGTTCTCGATGTTCGACATGTTTGGAGACGTGGCGGGCTCCGGCTTTCAGGACGAGGTTCCGGCGCCCGACGGCGTCGAGTGGGACCGCCACATCAAGCTCGCACAGGAGCACGACGTCCTGGGCATCTACGTCTCGGATCACCCGCTGCGCCCGTATGCCTACGCGCTTGCCAAGGCGCGCGACTACACCATCGCAGACCTCTCCGTCTCGGAGGAGTATACCGACCCCAACACCGGCGCCACCACCGAGCGCTTCAAGGTCCCCGAGGACAAGCCCATCCGCCTTGCCGGCATGGCAACCTCGGTGCAGAAGAAGACAACCAAGAAGGGCGACGCCATGGCAATCGTCACCCTCGAGGACATGGAGGCCGAGACCTCGCTCGTGATCTTCCCCAAGACCTACAAGGAGTGTGCCGCAACGCTCGCCGGCGAGGTCGACCCCGAGACAGGCGAGAGCACGGGCGACATCTTCATCAAGGTGGTGGGGCGCCTGGAGCGCGGTGACCGTGGCGACCAGCTCATCTGCACCTCCGTCGAGCCGCTCGAGCTTAACGACAAGACCAACCGTCCCAAGGTGCTCGAGATAAACATGCCTGCCAACCTCCTCACGCGCGGCCGCATGGACAATCTCGGAGAGATTCTTGGCCGCTATCCCGGTCTCGACCACGTGGAGCTGCGCGTGGAGAGCGCCTCGGGCGACGTCATGCGCATGGAGCTTCCCACGCGCATCGACGCGCACAACATGGTCCTCATGGCCGAGGTCATCGACCTCATCGGCCGCTCCGGCCACGTGAAGGTGGCCTAGGGGGCGGCTCTGCCCCGCCCCGGGCGCACTTCTCGACAGGGGAGTGCGCTCGCTCTTGTCGTTGAGGCTTATATGTAGGTTTAAAGATAGCAATTGCCGCATGCATGAATCGGCGCCTGGTGGGGGACAATAGCTTTAGTAGCGGTCGCGATGCGGCCGCAGGCAGTGGCTCCTCCCTGCGGGAAGGAGCCAAAGATGGAGAGGATGTCCCATGGCAGATGTAAAGATCTATCGCTGCAAGCACTGTGGCAACATCGTCGTGAAGATCGTTGATGGCGGCCCCACGCCCGTGTGCTGCGGCGAGCCTATGGAGGAGCTTGTTGCCAACACCACCGACGCCGCCGTCGAGAAGCACGTTCCTGCGCTGACCGTCGAGGGCGACCGCCTTGTTGCCCACGTTGGCTCCGTCGAGCACCCCATGACTCCCGAGCACTACATCGAGTGGCTGCTCTTTGCCGACGGCACCAAGACCGTCATCCGCTACCTCAAGCCGGGCGAGGCCCCCGAGGCACGCTTCCATCTGGGCGAGGATGGCAAGGCCACGGTTTACGCCTACTGCAACCTCCATGGCCTCTGGAAGGCTGAGCTCTAGGCCAAGCTGGCTTCTCAACCGCTCTACGGTTCGTCGTGCCGCCCTGGCAGTGCCGGGGCGGCACGCTTCTCTTTGGGTAGTGCGGGCAAGCTTGGCGGGGATACAATCGATAGCAGGTTACGAAAGGTAGGGGAAGGTCCAAGCATGAAGATCGCGGTTGCCCAGATGAGGACCACGGCAGGCGAGCTCGAGCGCACCACGGAGCGCATGATCGAGTACGCAAAGAGAGCGGCCAGCGAGAAGGCCGAACTCGTGGTGTTTCCCGCCGCCGCCCTTATGGGTATTTGGCCACCCGATCCGCCCAGCCGGGACGGACTCTTGCTCGACCTTGCGGAGTCCCTGGTGAAGATTGCCGACGAGGCTCCATGCCCCTGCATCGTGCCGGTTGTCTCTGATATCGACGGGCGGCCTGCCCCCGAAGCGATTCTCGTACGCGATGGGCAGATCACGCCGCTCAAGCTCTCAGCGATGATGCGTTCATCACTTGAGCAACGTGTGCCCCAGCGTTTTCAGGAAGGCGAGGAGGGCAGGGGCCCCGCGTCTGACCTTGCCATCTTTGAGCTAGACGGCGTCCGCTTTGGGCTTGCCCTCTCCTTTGACGACCTCGATGACTTCGACACCTATGACTTTGACCTTGATGTTCTGCTCTACCTCGACAGCTGCGGATTTGTCTTGGACGACCCCTCCTCGGGCATGGGCATGGCAATCACCGAGAGCCGCTTTATAGACGATGCCGAGGCAACGGGCGCTTGGATCGTTGGCGTGGGATCGCTTGGAACCTACGGTGAGCAGGTGTGCATTGGTGGGAGCTTCGTCCTTACCTCGTGGGGCGAGCTTGCGGCCCAGGCGGCATCGTTCGACGAGGACTTTCTCGTCGCAGACGTCAACCCCGACTATGGCGGCCCCCTCGACCATCCGCTTGCCCCGGAGGTCTTCGATCGACCACTCGTGGGCTGGAACGCGCTTGTGCAGGGGCTCTCGGAGACCATCGACCAGATGGGCTTCACCCAGGCGGCCGTGCTCGTAGACGGCACGCTTGGCTCAAGTGCCGTGGCTACCCTGGTGACCGATGCCCTTGGCCCCACCAACGTACATGCCCTGCTCGTGACTGGGGCTAACGACAGGCTTGACGCGTCTGCCCGAAAGCTCGTCGAGAACCTCAGGTTGCCCGTTCGCGAGCTCCCCATGGCCGCGCTCTCGCCGGACCGCGCGCTTGCGGCAGACCTCGCAAAGGCCCATTTGGCGGCTCTGGCGCGCGAGGAGGGCGTCATGCCGCTCTCGAACCTCGACAAGACAGCCATGGCACTTGAGATCATGCCCGGCATGCTCGCCCCCGCAGGGCTTGCCCCCCTGGGGGACGTCTACCGCTCCACCGTGCTCGATCTTGTGCACACGAGAAACACCATTTCGCCGGTCATCTCGCGTGACTCCTGCCGTGCCTTCGAGGTGCCCGCCATCCCAGGCGTCGAGGAATGCGGCCCTACGCCCGAGCAGCGGCTGGGGTTCGTCGACTACGTGCTCGCCAGCCACATCGAGTGGGCGCGAGCCCTCTCCGATATCGCTGATATCGAGGGGCACCCCCAGGTGGTCTCGGCCATCCTTGACCGTCTTGCAACGTGCCAGCCAGGTCGAATGTCCTGCTGCCTGGTCATCGTGATGTCCACTTGCACGCTCGACGACGCGCCATGGCCCTTGGGCATGGCGTGGCGTGACCGTCCGCGCACCAAGGAAGAACGCGCTGGCAACTTGATGGAGGGTGCGGTCTCGCTTGGCAAGGACGTGGACGAGGCAATTGCCAAGCGCTCGTCGGCGGATACGGAGGGCGAGCGCCAGACGCGTGCGGCCGAGGATGCGCGCAAGGCCGCTGCGGAGAAGCACGACCCCGAGCAGGACATGCGCGGAGTTGTGAACCTCCTCCGAGACCTCTCGCTCACGGGTGGCCTTGCCGCCGACCAACCGGATGGCCGTGGAGGAAAGCACGGTCAGGGCGGTCGTCCAGGCCGCGGTGGAATGCCGGGTGGCGGCTCCGGCTGGCGCACCTTCTCGGAGAACTGAGAATGCCCTTCCCTTGGGTGCGTGGTATGCTAGAATAGAACGAACGTTCTAACAATTCCACGCGTGGGGAGGTGCAACCGCTTGATTATCTTGGGCATAGATCCCGGCCTTGCCAACACGGGCTGGGGCGTGGTCGAGACGCGCGGCTCTGTGTGCAGGGCACGTGCGTATGGTTGCGTCTCCACCTCCTCGGCCGAGTCCATCGATCGCCGCCTGGGAAAGATCTACGAGGGCATCTCCAAGGCCATAGAGACCTACGCGCCCAGTCAGCTTGCCATCGAGAAGATCTTCTTTGGCGAGAACTCCCGCTCTGCACTTGCAACGGCACACGCGCGTGGCGCAGCCCTTGTCGCCGCTGCAGAGGCCGGGCTCGAGCTGGGGGAGTACACGCCCATGCAGATCAAGCAGGCAGTGGTGGGTACGGGGTCTGCGGACAAGCGCCAGGTGATCTTTATGGTGAGGAACATCCTTGCCCTTGATCACGACCCGCGCCCGGACCACTGCGCGGACGCATTGGCGGCGGCCATCTGCCATGCCAACCTTACGCGAACGCATCGGCTCACGCGCGAGGGAGCGGCCGTGCAGGTCTTCGAGCAGGAGAGGGCACAGGAGGAGCTTGACGCCGCCACGGCGCGCAGCGTCACGGCGGCTGCCACGGCGGCACGTCTCGCAGGCGCACGTGGAGAGGCATCGCCTCTTGGCCACGTCCGGCAGAGCAGGAGGAACACCCAATGATCGTGCAGCTCACGGGCACCCTCGTCGAAGTTCTGCCCTCTCATGTGGTCATCGACGTGGGTGGCGTTGGCTATGAGCTAGGCGTCTCGGCAACCACCGCGGCATCGCTGCCAGCTGTTGGCGAGGCTGGCGTTACCGTGCTCACGCGCATGCTCGTGAAGGAGAACTCCGTTGAGCTCTATGGCTTTGCCACGCGCGAGGAACGCGCCGTGTTTGACAAGCTCGTTGCCGTCTCTGGTGTGGGACCAAAGCTCGCGCTTGCGGTGCTCTCCACATTCTCGCCGGCAACGCTCGCATCCATCGTCACCCTCCAGGACGAGGGACGCATGGCGCAGGTGCCTGGCGTTGGACGCAAGAAGGCCCAGCGGCTCCTCGTCGAGCTGCAGGATGTCTTTGCCAAGGACGCAATCCTGCGCGGTCTTGTGGGCATGAGCGAACCCGCGGCAGGCCAGTCCAAGGTGCCAGACACCTCGCAATCCGTAACTGAGGAGGCAACTGCCGCGCTTCTATCCATGGGCTTCTCGCCGCAGGAGACAGAGATTGCTCTCGATGGGCATGAGGAGGCTGGCGCTGTGACGGTCGAGAAGGCCATTCAGTTTGCGCTCAAGAGGATTGGGGGCAACCTGTGACGTGGGAGGCTCAGGAAGAGGATCTCTTCGACGACGTGCCGGGTTCCGGCAACGGCCATGGGGGGCCGCGTCCCGTGACGGGCGAGCTCACGGCAGATGACCTCGACGTCGACCGTAGCCTTCGCCCAACCACGCTTGACGAGTACTGCGGCCAGGAGCGTGTGCGTGACAACCTCCGCGTGCTCATTGCCGCCGCCAAGGACCGTCACGAGACGCTCGATCATGTGCTCTTCTCTGGCCCTCCGGGCCTGGGAAAGACCACGCTTGCCAATGTGGTTGCCAACGAGATGGGCGCCCGGCTGCGAACCACGTCGGGGCCGGCTATCGCTCGCACGGGAGACCTTGCCGCCATACTCACCAACCTCGAGGAGGGCGACGTCCTCTTTGTGGACGAGATACACCGCCTCAACCACCAGGTCGAGGAGGTCCTCTACCCCGCAATGGAGGACTTCTTCCTCGACATTGTCATTGGCAAGGGTCCGGCAGCGCGCTCCATCCGTCTTGACGTTCCGCATTTCACGCTCATTGGTGCAACCACGCGTACAGGGCTTCTCACGGGACCCTTGCGCGACCGCTTTGGCATCTCATACCGCCTGGACTACTACACCGTCGACGAGCTCAAGCGCATTGTCCAGCGTTCGGCGGCCATCCTTGGCGTCCAGATTGACGAGCAGGGGGCGGCAGAGATAGCCTCGCGATCGCGCGGAACGCCGCGCCTGGCAAACCGCCTGCTCAAGCGCGTTCGTGACTACGCCCAGGTGAGGGCTGGAGGTGCCATCACGTGGGAGGTCGCTGCCAAGGCGCTCTCGTTCTTCGAGATAGACGAGATGGGCCTTGACTGGATGGACAAGAAGATCCTCACTGCGCTCACGAGCACCTTCAGAGGCCGTCCTGTGGGGCTCACTACCATTGCCTCCGCGGTGGGGGAGGACCCATCCACTCTCGAGGACGTCTACGAGCCGTATCTCCTGCAGCGCGGTCTCATTGTCCGCACGCCTCAGGGACGCCAAGCTACCCCTGCCGCGTTTGAGCATCTAAAGGTGCCGCTACCACCGCAGCGTTAGAATCTATGCCGCGTTAGCGTTCGCAGAGAGGATGGCACCATGCTAGAGAGGGACTACATTACCGAGCTCATCTCGCAGTTCGTCGAGGCGGTAACAAGGGCGTTGGGGCTTGCTGTCGAGAAGGGCGACCCCGCCTCTTGCCAGGAGGTCGAGCAGCAGGTCGCGGACCTCGTTGACCTCGACGTCCAGACGGCCATGGCCCTCTCACCGGACTCGCTCGTCACCATGCTCGTGCTCTCCGGCATGGGAGACTCAGTCGCCGCCTACGTCTGCTACGCGCTCGACCGCGTTTCTCGCGTGTACGAGGCTCAGGGCAACGATGACCTTGCCGGCCTTCGACGCCTGCAGGCCAAGGCGGTGGCAGAGAGCTTTGGCTGCGACCTTTCGACGCCTCCTGAGGAGCTTGCTGCCCTTGACGCCGAACTCTTTGGCTCTGCAGACAAGGACTTCTAGTCTTACCTGGGCATCCTTGCGGTGCTGTTTTGGTGTTCATCGTCTTACAAGCGCCTAATATATTGAACATTCAGTTTACCTTTGGCATACTGAAGCCTAACATACTGAAGCCTAACAAACTAGGTTTTTCTCGCCGGAGGTTCTATGGCGCTCTCCAGAAGCATGTTCAAGGTCCTTGTTGCGCTTGCAAAGTCAAACACTCATATGACCCAGCGTCAGCTGAGCGCCGCCTCGGGTCTCTCCCTTGGAACGGTGAATGGCGTCCTGCATGAGGCGGAGGACGCTGGACTTATTGCGGACGGTATGCTCACCATCGACGGGCTCAAGTCGCTGAAGCCCTACGAGGTTGAAAACGCCATTATCATGGCCGCGGGCCTTTCCTCTCGCCTCGCCCCCATCTCCTACGAGAAGCCCAAGGGTCTTCTCCGCGTTCGCGGAGAGGTCCTCATCGAGCGGCAGATCCGCCAACTCCAGGAGGCGGGCGTTACCGACATCACCGTGGTGGTGGGCTACAAGAAGGAGTACTTCTTCTATCTGGCAAGTAAGTTTGGCGTGCGCATCAAGGTCAACCCGCAATATGCGACGAGGAACAACAGCTACACCCTGTGGCTTGTGCGCGACCGCCTCGACAACACCTACGTGTGCTCGTCAGATGACTACTTCGAGGAGAATCCTTTCGAGCACTATGTCTACGAGGCCTACTATGCCACCCAGTACGTTGCTGGCCCAACCGAGGAGTGGTGCGTGACCACGGGTTCGTCAGACCGTATCACCCAAGTTAGCGTGGGGGGTACGGACGCCTGGACAATGCTCGGCCACGCATACTTCGACCGTGCGTTCTCCACAAGCTTTGTCCCGCTTCTCGATGATGCCGTGCGTCGGCCCGAGTTGGCAGACAGGCTTTGGGAAGACATCTTCCGTGCCCACACAGACGAGCTGCACATGGCCGCTCGGCGCTATCCCGGAGCCTCGATTCACGAGTTTGACACCCTTGATCAGGTGAGCGGCTTTGACCCTGCCTTCATCGAGAACGTTGACTCTAACATCTTCGACAACGTCGTCTCGGTCCTGGGCTGTGAGAAGTCACAGATTCATGGCTTCTATCCCTTGAAGCAGGGCCTCACTAACCTCTCGTGCCACTTCTCGGTGGGAGAGGGAGCGGCCGAGCAGGAGTACGTGTACCGCCACCCCGGCCTAGGGACCGAGAAGATGGTCGACCGAGCCGCCGAGGAGGCGGGCCTGCGCCTTGCGCGCGAGCTTGGCCTTGACAGCACCTTCATCTACGAGGACCAGAAGCAGGGCTGGAAGATCTCGCGCTTCGTGCCAAACGCCCGCTCCCTTGACCCGCATGACCCTGTGCAGCTCAAGCGCGCTATGCAGATGTGCCGCAGGTTCCATCAGAGCAAAGCCACGCTCAACCGCAGCTTTGACTTTGTCGAGGAGGGGCTGGGGTACGAGAGGCTCCTTGCCGAGCGAGGCTCTATTGAAATCCCTGGCTATGATGATCTCAAGGAAAAGGTGCTGAGGCTCAAGGGCTACGCCGAGAGGGACGGCTTCTCTCGTTGCGTCTCGCACAACGACTTCTTCTACCTCAACTTCCTCGTCGACGAGCGGGACGAGTACAGTCTCATCGACTGGGAGTATGCGGGAATGTCGGACGAGGCAAGCGATTTTGGCACCTTCACGGTGTGCTGCGAGCTCTCCAACGAAGAGGCCGAGAACGCCCTGTATGACTACTTTGGTCGTACGCCAACCACACGCGAGCGTCGTCACTTCTGGAGCTACGTGGTCTTTGCGGGATGGTGCTGGTATGTGTGGTCGCTCGAGAAGGAGGCAGAGGGCGACAACGTGGGCGAGTGGCTTCTCATCTACTATCGCTACGCGCAGGACAACGTGGACCGCGTGCTCTCCTGGTACGAGGGCGACGAGCGCGGGGGCGAGCGCGAGGCATCGTAGCTGCTCGCGCGTGTTGGGGCGCCATCGCACAACGGCTGTGTCCAAATTTGCATATTCCGTTCATGTTCTTGTGGCATTGCGTGTAGTATGAACACCATAACTCTCTTTACAGACAGTTGATGTGTTCATGACAAAACGCATGGCGGTGACTGTATGGCGCGACGCATTCATAATGACGATGCCTCTCCTGGAATTTCTCGCAGGGGCTTCTTCGAACTTGCCGGTGGTGCTGCCGCTTGTATAGGGCTTGGTGCCCTTGCTGGTGCGGGAGGAACATCGAGCAACTCCGTTGTCATCTATTCGTGCTGCGAGGGCATTCGTAACGAGACGCAGATGACAGCCCTGCGGCAGGCTTTTCCCAACTACGATATTCGCATGCACTACATCACCACGGGAAACTGCGCTGCCAGGCTTCGCATGGAGGGGGCGTCATCCGAGGCGGACATCGTACTGGATTTTGAGGGCGGCTACATCAACCAGGTGTCAGACAGCCTCGAGGTCCTCTCGGACTTTGACGAGTCCATGTACTGCGAGGACCTTCTCGATCCGGATGACCGCTACTTTCCCTTTTCCCGCGAGAGTGCCTGCATCGCCACGAACGACAACATCCTGTCAGAGCGAGGAATTCCAACTCCTACCTCCTACCAGGACCTCTTGGATCCCGTCTATGCCGGTGTGGTATCCATGCCCAACCCCAAGACCTCCGGCACAGGCTACAACTTCCTCAAGAGCCTCGTGAATGCATGGGGTGAGGATGCCGCCTTTGACTACTTCGACGCGCTGGCGGAGAACGTCTACCAGTTCACGTCCTCGGGTTCTGGCCCTGTGAACGCTTTGGTGCAGGGTGAGGCAGCGGTTGGGCTTGGCATGACCTATCACGCGGTATCCGAGATAAACGAGGGTGCTCCACTCTCTGTCCACTTCTTTGAAGAGGGGTCACCCTGGGACGTGTACGGATCCGGAATCATCCAAGGACGAGCAGGCCGTCAGGCAGTCCATGACGTATTTGGGTGGCTCTGCACCGAGGGCGTGCGCATAGACAATGCAACCTATGTGCCCGATCAAGTGCTGGTAGGCGTATCGCCAGAGATTCCCAATTATCCCAAGGACGTCAAGTACGCCGACATGACCGGCATAACCGACGTGGACGAGAAGATGCGTCTGCTCGAGAGATGGAGCCACTGATTGCCATGACCATCAAAAGCCAAGAGACAACCGCACCCCATAAGCTCACCGTCAAAGGAATCAAGAAGTCCTTTGACGGCCGCGAAGTGCTCCATGGAATTACTTTCGACGTGCATGGGGGAGAGTTTCTCTCGATACTGGGCCCCTCTGGCTGCGGAAAGTCGACCCTCCTGCGCATCCTCATTGGTCTTGAGCATCCGGATGCTGGCAGCGTGCTTCTCGATGGCGAGAACATCACGGATGCCGCCCCAAGTAAGCGCCACATGGGCATAGTCTTCCAGGATTATGCGCTCTTTGAGAACATGACCGCGCTGGGTAACGTCGAGTATGCACTGCGCTTCGACCCCACCCGGCGCGTGCGTCGGTCGCAGATTGCGCTCGATGCGCTTGCGAGCCTGGGCATGGCGGACTTTGCCAACAAGCCAGTCGCTGGTCTCTCTGGTGGCCAGATGCAGCGCGTGTCCATTGCGCGCACGCTTGCCTTGAGCCCCGAGGTCATACTCCTCGACGAGCCAACGAGCGGACTCGACGCTGACGCGCGCCTTGCGCTGCGCTCGCAGCTCAAGAACATTCAGCGTGACCATGGGACCACGATGATCTTCATCACGCACGACCAAGAGGAGGCATTCGCACTTGCCGACCGTGTCATGGTAATGGGGGAAGGCTCAATCCACCAGCTCGACGAGCCCCTTCACATCGTCGAGAACCCCGCGGACAGCTACGTTCGCGACTTTGTGGTGGCAAACCTCAAGGCCAAGTACGACTCGCTTGCGAGGTTCGCCTCGCCGTTGGAATAGGGGGTCGTTGTGGCTCGTCAAACCAGCTCAAAAGGCATGGGACTCCTCAAGATAGCGCTCCTCCTCTTCTTCCTGCTGGCGGTTGTGCTTCCCCTGGTAGGGATGTTCTCGCGCCTGGCAGATCCGCAGGTACGGGAGGTCTTTGGGACCCCGGCGTTTGCAAGCGCATGCGTCAACTCCCTTGTGGTCGCGGCAATCACCACAGTTGTCTCGGTGCTTGCTGCTCTCCTCATGTCGTGGGTGCTCTGCAGGACCGCAATCCAGGGGAAGAGCGTCTTTGCCGTTCTCCTCACGGTTCCTATGCTTGTCCCCTCGCTCGCTCACGGCATGAGTCTGGTGTATCTTCTGGGGTCAAACGGGATACTCACGAACCTGCTGCATGGATCGTGGTCCATCTATGGGTTTCCGGGCATTGTGATGGGGTCGTTTCTCTACTCGTTCCCGCCGGCCTTTCTCATGATCTATGACGTGATGCGCTACGAGGATGCAACGCCCTACCAGGCAGCGGACGTCCTGGGCATTCCCAAGCCCAGTCAGTTCGCCCACATCACGCTTCCCTTTTTGAGAAAGCCGCTCATCTCTGCTGCGTTTGCGACCTTTGCTCTTGTGATTACGGACTACGGTGTGCCGCTGATGGTGGGAGGCAAGGTCACGACGCTTCCCGTGCTCATGTATCAGAATGCAGTGGGGCTTCTCGACTTTGACACCGGTGCTGCCATTGGCTTTGTCCTGCTCATCCCCGCTGTTATTGACTTTCTTGTCGACGTGCTTGCACGGGATCGTGCCAGCGCGCGCTATGTCTCGCGTGGGTTTGATCTCAAGCCAAATGCGGTTCGGGATGCCGTGGGCTACGTTGCGGCAGTTATCGTCACACTGGCGCTTCTTGCTCCCATCGCCACCTTCTGCATGGTGTCATTTGCGACGAAATATCCCCTTGACCTCACGCCCACCCTTGCCAATATTGGCCGAGCCTTCACCATGGGGGCGGGTTCCTACTGGGTGAACTCACTCTTCATTGCCTTTGTCGTCTCCATCCTGGGGACCATCCTTGCCTATCTCGTTGCCTACATTACGGCTCGCGTCGGTGGCGTATCCGCGCGTCTCCTTCACCTGGCGTCTGTCACCACCCTTGCCGTGCCAGGCATTGTCCTTGGACTCTCGTTTGCTCTTGCCTTCAAGGGATCTCTCATCTACGGGACGTTTGCCATCCTCATCTTGGTGAACTTGGTCCACTTCATCGCGTCGCCGTATCTCATGGCCTATAACTCTCTCTCCAAGGTGAACAAGAACCTCGAAGCGGTTGGCCAGACCTTGGGGGTGGGGCGTGCACGCATCGTGCTGGACGTTCTCGTGCCGGCGACGGCGGACACGATTGCCGAGATGTTCTCGTTCTTCTTTGTCAACTGCATGGTGACCATCTCTGCTGTCTCCTTCCTCTCTACCACGCTTGACATGCCGCTTGCGCTCCTGGTGACCGACCTCGACGCACAACGTCTGGTAGAGTGCTCTGCATTTGTCTCCGTTCTCATCCTTGTCACAAACGTTATTGAGAAGGTGGTGGTAGCAGCCATAAGGCGCTACCGCCATACTCAACAGTCAGTTTCCCGATAGCCACCTGGAGGTAGGTACGTCATGACACACAAGGAGTTCCTCGTTCTCTCCACCATCGCAACGGCCCCGGCGCCGCTTACCCAGCGCGCCGTGGCGGCGCAGGCTGGGATGTCTGTGGGGAGTGTGAACGAGGCGGTCTCTAATCTCACCGAACAGGGGCTTGTCGCAGACAGGCATATCACCGACGAGGGCCTTGACGCGCTTGAGCCCTATCGCGTGAAGCGCGCTGTGCTCATTGCTGCCGGCTTTGGCTCCCGCATGGTGCCCATCACGCTCAACACCCCCAAGCCGCTGGTGCGCGTGGGCGGCAAGCGCATCATCGACACCATTCTCGACGCGGTCTACGCGGCCGGCATCACCGAGGTCTATGTGGTTAGGGGCTATCTTGGCGAGCAGTTCGACCAGCTCCTCTACAAGTACCCCACCATCAAGCTCATCGATAACCCCCTCTACAACGAGGCAAACAACATCTCGAGCATGGTTGCTGCTAAGGACTACCTCCAGAGCGCCTACGTCTTTGAGTCCGATCTGCTGCTGAGAAACCCCAGCCTTATAACCCGTTACCAGGATCGGTCCAACTACCTGGGTATCCCCATGGAGCGCTCTGACGACTGGTGCTTCGAAGTCAAGAATGGTGTCATCAAGGACCTGGGTATTGGCGGCGAGGGTGGCGTCTGGCAGATGGTGGGCGTCTCTTACTGGACGCCTGAGGACGGCAAGAAGCTTGCGGAGGACATTCCTGCTACGTTTGCGATGCCTGGCGGCAAGGAGCGTTTCTGGGACGAGGCCCCGCTCAAGTACTTTGCTGACAAGTACAAGGTTTATGCCCGGGAGTGCTCGCTCTCTGACGTGACGGAAATCGACTCGTTCCGCGAGCTTGAGGCGATAGACCCCGCTTACGACTGCTAAGCTAGGTTCATGTCACGAACCTACGCCATATTTTCTGCGCAGTACCTCCCACACGTGGGAGGCGTGGAGACGTTTACCGCAAACCTCGCCCATCAGCTCGTCCTAGGTGGTGACGGGGTTTGTGTGGTGACGTCTGCCCGTGACGATGCGCCAGAGGTCGAGACCCAGGAAGACGGCGTGCGCATCGTTCGCCTGCCCAGTATGCAGCTCATGGGTGGTAGGCTTCCGCTCTCACGCCATGGCTCGCGCGAGCGTTCGCTCCTCTCTGCCGTTTCCGGTCTGGGCGTAGATCGCGTCCTCGTGAACACCCGCTTCTACGGCACGTCGGTCACGGGACTTCGATTTGCACGGGACATCCACGTTCCAGCAGTACTTCTTGACCACGGCTCGGCGTGGCTCACCTTTGGTCGTGGGGAGGCGCTTGACGCCGCAGCTCATGCGTGGGAGCGCCGCATGACCGCCAAAGACGTCTCGCTTGGTGCAACCTTTGCCGGCATAAGCGAGAAGAGCGCTGCGTGGCTTGCGACCTTTGGCATCAAGACGTCGCTGGTCATTCCCAACGCCATCGACGGGGCGGCGTTTCGCGGCGAGTCATCTGGCAGGGACTTCCGCTTCGAGCTTGGCATTCCGGAAGACAAGACGCTCGTTGCCTTCGTGGGCAGGCTTGCGCCCGAGAAGGGGCCAGAGCGGCTCCTGGCTGCCATGGAGCTGCTGGGCGAGAGGTGCGCCTGCGTCCTTGCGGGCGAGGGTACGCTGCGTCCCCAGCTCGAGCGAGGCCTCCCTGCCAATGCTCACCTCGTGGGCAACCTTGGTCACGCCGACCTCTCCGCCCTGCTCTCACAGGCAGACGTCTTCTGCCTTCCTACGCGCTCTGAGGGCTTCTGCACGTCTCTTCTCGAGGCGGGTGCCTGGGGCGTTCCCTGCGTGGTGCCAGACGTGGGCGGCGCGCGCGAGGTGCTTTGCCACGACGGCAAAACCTTTGGGCTTATCGCACCAGATCGCGAGCCTGCAACCATGGCGGACGGCATCCGCCAGGTTGTGGCAGCTTGGACGTCCGAACAGGCGCGGGAGCTTCGCGCGCATGTCGAGCGCGACCTGTCCTGGCCACAGACGGTGCGGGCTCTGGAACGTGCCTATATGTCGTCTCGAATCGGTTGACGGTCGCATTTTTCGGCAGTCGCTAGTTTTCAGAATCTTTCATCATATTTGGAGCTTTCTCTTCGTTCTGCGACGCCCTTACTGGCTGATTACATCTCCGTGCAAAAATGAATTCTCCATTCCGGCAGCGGAACCATCGCGCATATCATCAATCGGAGATCTGTCACCATGGCAACCGTTTGCGTGTTCACGCCAACCTTCAACCGTGCCTACATCTTGCCCAAGCTCTACAAGAGCCTGGTAGCCCAAACCTCGCGCGATTTCTCCTGGCTCGTGGTCGATGACGGGTCGACAGACAACACCTCCACGCTGGTTCGCAGCTGGCAGGCAGAGGGGCTTGTGCCCATCACCTACATCTACCAGGAGAACGGTGGCAAGCAGCGTGCCACTAACACAGGTATGGAGCACTGCTCAGACGAGCTTTTCTTCGTGGTGGATTCCGATGACCATCTGGTTCCCACGGCAATCGAACAGATAATGGACGTGTGGCAGGGCGCGCGGGAGGATGCCACCCTCGCGGGTATCGTTGCCCTGCGGGGCACAGATGAGAACACACCACTGGGAACACGCATGCCGGCAGGTGTGACCAGGGTCAAGATGTGGGACCTGCTCCACAAATACCGCTTCAAGGGCGACACCTCGCTCATCCACCGCACGGAAATCGTGCGCCAGCACCCCTACGAGGTGGCGCCTGGCGAGAAGTTCGTAGCCGAGTCGATGGCCTTCTTTGCGATTGACGATGACTACGACATGCTCACCTACGACCATGTGCTCACCATTTGCCACTATCTGCCAGATGGCTACACGCAGAACTTCGTCGAGAACACCAAGAAGAACCCCATTGGCTACATGCGCCACAAGCGCGACAGTGCGAGAAGGGCGACAAACCCCTACGACGCCTGCCGAGAGACCACGCTCTACCTGGTTGGATGCATGCTTGCCCATCACAGAGGCGGCGTGCGAGAGGCACCCAACGTGCCGCTTGCCGTGCTCTGCTACCTGCCCGCAAAGCTCGCGTGTGCCACCGTCTTCCGATAGACCGCTCATAGATCTAGGTGTGTGTCATGAAGATTAGCGTCATCATCCCCGTCTACAACTCACAGGACTACCTGCGCGAATGCGTGCGAAGCATCACGTCGCAGACCTACCGCGACCTCGAGGTGCTTCTCGTCGACGATGGCTCAACCGATGGCTCTGGCGACCTCTGTGACGCTCTGGCTGCCGAGGACCAGCGCGTCGTTGCGATTCACAAGCCAAATGGCGGTACCTCCTCCGCGCGCAACACGGGCGTCGAGCGCGCCACGGGAGACTACCTCACCTTCTGTGACAACGACGACTTCCTTAGGGACAACCGCTGCCTCGAGCGCGTGGCACAGAGCCTCTCCGCGCGTCCTGTGGATGTCCTCATGCACGACAACTGCATGTACGATGACTCCAAGGGAGCCGTCATCCCTCCAAAGGAGACAAACCTTGCCGAGAAGATCGCTGGCCTGAGCAAGGGGGATGCACTTCTCGAGTTAATTTCCCAGGGACTCATGGCTCGTGCCGTGTGGAACAAGGTTGTGCGCACCGAGCTCGTGCGAGCGAATGGCATTGCGTTCCCCGAGGGAATGCGCAACGAGGATACCGATTGGTCTGCCAGCGTCCTCGAACACGCCAAGAGTGTGGGATGGCTCGACGATCCCTACTACTGCTACCGCAAGGGAACCGCCTACGCCCAGACGTCAAAGCCAGTAACGCGCAGCATGACCGATGACCTTGCAATAGTGATCGAAAAGCACGTTGCTGCCATTGACGAGCTGGGACTGTCTGGTACCGAGGCGCGCTCAATCCGCGCCTATCTAGCCTATCCGTTCATAGTGTGGATGGGGCAGGCGGCGGCACTGGGGGAGTGCCGCAAGGACGACCGCACGTCCCTTGAGATGTGCGCCCACGCACCCCTTCTCCTTACTGCTGACGAGGACCGCGCTGTGCACCTTGCCTCCCTCTCCTATCACATTTTTGGCTTCTGGGGCACGGCGCGGCTATTGGGCATTGCGTTTAGATTGACGCGGCTCTCGGGCCTTCGTCACCAGTCCTGACGTCTAGAGCCAGCGGGCGTCCACGTAGTGAGGGATGCGCTGGTCCTCTGGCGGCGGCGTCATGTAGTCTCCATACCAGCGCGTGAGGCAAATGTCGTAGTCTCTCGGGCCGTCAAACTGATCGCCCTCGAAGTCATAGGGGCACGTGTCGAATACGATGGATTTGGGCATGCGCTCGTTCGGCCCCACCGCCCAGGCGATATTGGCAGCCTCCCTGCTTTCCGCTAGGGGAACCGCACGGGCGATGTCATCTGTCTGCTGGGCAATCTGGTAGATGTCCTCCTTGGGCATGATGGCTTTGAGCACGCGCTTCCCCAAGAGGCTCACAGTCGAGGAACCCTCGTGAATGTTGGCCGTTAGATAGTCGTACTTGCGCCTGAGTTTGGCCACATCTTCAAATGGCTTGTCGCTTTGGCCAATGCCATCAGCGGGGAACACGTCCACCCATACCCCCGTGCGGCACCAGCGCTCGTCAACGTAGTGCTCGATAACCTCCGTGCGCACGTCCACCACCTTGATGAAGGGATAGATGGACGAGTGGTCCCGATACCAGATGATCTTGTAGTACGGCTTGGAGGAGAGCTTGGCAAACGCTTCCGGCAGGCGCTCGTAGTCTTCTCTCGGCATCAAGAGGTCGATGTCGTCATCCCAGGGGATGAAGCCGTGATGGCGTATTGCACCCAAGAGCGTACCGTACGCCATGATGCACTTCAGGCCTTCCTCATGGCACACGCGGAAGAGTTCCCGCATGATGTCCAGCTCGATGGCCTTCATCTTGTCGGTGCCAATGCGCTTTTGTTCCATCTTGTCCCCGTTCAGGTTCCTTTCCATCACCTGATAGATTGTAAGCTCTCGATTAAGGGGAATCGGGTGTGCAAATGGCGCTCTCTGTTGAATTTCCGCTTGGCACCCATCGCCGCCCTTGCATCAAGCCGTCCATGCGAGAATTGCTAAATGCCCGTGCAGGCCGCCTGCTGCATCTTGTCATTCGACCGGAGCATCCGCATGAAAACAGTTTGTGTGTTCACACCAACCTATAACCGCGCCTACATCCTTCCGACGCTCTACGAGAGTCTTGTCTCGCAGACATCGCAGGACTTCATGTGGCTTATTGTGGACGATGGCTCTACCGATGGCACCTGCTCGCTGGTTTCCTCATGGAAGCAGGAGGGCAAGGTCGACATTACCTACGTCAAGAAGGAGAACGGTGGAAAGCCTCGTGCAATCAACACTGGCGTCGCACTGTGCGAGTGCCCTCTCTTCTTCTGCGTCGACTCCGACGACCACTTGGTTCCCGGTGCCGTTGCGCGCATAGTCGATGACTACGAAGCGATTCGCGATGACAACCGCATTGCCGGCATTGTGGCGCTCAGGGGTACCGACGAGCACACTCCCATGGTCACCTGGATTCCAGATGGCCTCACCGAGGTCAAGTACTGGGATCTCTTCGAGAAGTACCACTTTGCCGGTGACACCTCCCTCATCCACAAGACTAAGGTGCTGCGAAAGTACCCGTACGACGTAGCGCCAGGGGAGAAGTTCATCGCAGAGACCTCTGTGTACTACCGCCTCGATGATCACTATCTCATGAGGACGGACAACACCATCCTCACCATCTGCCACTACCTTCCGGATGGCCTTACCAAGAACTTTGCAAAGAACGCGCGCGAGAACCCCATTGGCTACCGCAAGCACAAGCTCTATTGCGCGCAGCGCTCCCAGACGCTGGTTGGAAAGTTTAGGGAGACTACGCTCTATCTTGTTGGCTGTCGCATGTCAGGGGAGAGGGGTGGCCTCTCGAAGGTCCCCAACAAGGTGATTGGCGTCTTGTGCGAGCTTCCCGCAAGCATTGCCTACCACACCATATTTGGAGGAAAGAAGGCCAATGGCTAAGGGTCTCTCGCTCAAGAAGAACATCGCCTGGAACTCCGCCGGCTCCATCGTGCGGCTGGGCTGCAACTACCTCATCACCATTGCCGTGGTGCGTCTTTCCCATGGCTTCGATGCCGCGGGCGCCCTCTCGCTGGCCATGTCGGTCTCCAACCTTGTGGCGCCCTTTGCCGACTTCCGCCTGCGAACGGTGCAGGTGACCGACGTCCGGGGCGAGCACAGTTCCGGTGAGTATGTTGGCTTGCGTCTTCTCACGAGTGCCTTAGCCTTCGTGGCTGGCGTTGCCTATGCGGTTCTTACGTGCTCCCTGGATGCCGTGCCGGCAATTGTCGCCTACCTGGTGGCTTCGCTTGCCGCAAACTTCATCGAGGGTCTCCACGCAATAGATCAGCGGCACCTTCGCATGGACTACATCGGCCGCTCCTACATGATGCAGGGCATCTCCAACCTAGTCCTTTTCTCTGTGGTGCTGTGGTTCAGCGATTCTCTGGTGCTGGCCTGCATCTCCATGGCCGTCTCCACGCTGGCAATCTGCGGTATCTACGATATGCCGCGAGCCTCTGGCTTTGAGTCCATCAAGCCCGTCATCGACCTGCGCTCTGCCGCCCGTACGCTTGCAACACTGCTGCCGCTGGTCATAGCACAGGTGTGCTCGAGTGCTGTCCTTACGGTCCCTAAGCAGTACCTCGCAGCGAGTGTGAGCACGGCTGCTCTGGGCATCTACTCTTCTGTGGCGTCTCCGGCGGCAATTGTCCAGATGGGGGCCTCCTACATCTACAGCCCCCTCATGGGCGAGTTCGCACAGCGCTTCAAGGATGACAAGGCATCCGCGCTCAAGCTCTTCAGGCGCACCATCCAGGGCATTGTGGGTATCACGGTGGTCTTCTCGGTGCTCATTCTTATCTTTGGCGAGTGGGTGCTTGGTCTTCTCTACGGTCAGGAGATAGTCGAGTACAGCTACCTTCTTGGCCCAGCGGTGCTCTGTACTTTTGTGACTGCCTTTGCCTGGTTCATGAACGACCTGCTGCTCTCGCTCAGAGACTACAAGGCAAGCTTCCTCGGCAACGTTGTGGCCACCGTTGTCTCGCTTGCGGTCACCATTCCCGTGGTGGACCTTTTTGGCATGAACGGCGTAAGCTGGGTTGGCGTGGGCTCCTACCTCATGGCCGTCCTCTCGCTGGTGGCGTTCTTTGTGCGCGACTGCAAGAGGCTCGATTAGACAAAGATGAGACAAAGGGACAGTCCCTTTGTCTCACGGGCGAAGAGGAGAGAGGGTCTGCCGAACAGGACGAGCAGTACACGAGGGGAGAGGAATGAGACAAAGAGACTGTCCCTTTGTCTCATTACAAGGGGAGGAAGAAGATGGATGAGATGCGGCCGTATCCCGAGGGCGCTCTCGAGAGGCTGCAAGATGCCGAACGCAGCATTCTGGGTGTCGTGGATGCGCTCTGCCGCGAGAACGGCATCGACTACTTCATCGATTCGGGGACCTGCCTGGGCGCGGTTCGCCATGGAGGCTTCATCCCCTGGGATGACGACACGGACATTGGCATGGCCTATGAGGACTACCAACGCTTTGTCGAGCTCGCCCCCAGGGCACTGCCCAAGGGTTATTCGCTTGCCACGTGTCAGAACACTCCGGGCCTCACGTCGCTCTGGGTCAAGGTCTTTCTCGACGGTACGCGCTTCATCGATGATGTCTCCATGGAGGCCGGCTGCAACCAGGCAATCTTTCTCGACGTCTTTCCCTTCTTCCGCCAGGAAGCCAATCCTGCGCGTGCCCGGGCGCAGAAGGCAACGTGCCTCCGGCTCCAGCGCATGAGCTACCTTCACGGCATCGCGCACCCCAAGATTCCGACAGACACTTCCATGCGTGGCCTTAAGGCAACGGCATGTTCCGTGCTCCATCACACTATCGCTCAGGCGTGGAAGCCGCAGGAGCTCTCATGCCGGCTCATTGAGGCTGCGCAGCCCAAGGAACCCTTGGAGCGCTGGTTCAATGCCACCTATCCCCTGGAGGGGCTCTACGACACTTCCGATATCTTCCCCACGAAAGACATCGCCTTCGACGGGATGACCCTACGGGCACCGCATGATTGCGACGCGTATCTGCGCGTGCTTTATGGCGATTATCACCAGCTCCCGCCTGCTGAAGACCGCTACACCCATCTCCCCCGCATCCTCGACTTTGGGGACGGGGTCAACGTGATGGAGCAGTAAAAGCTTTGACGCCTCTGCTTAGTGCTAACGCTTGTTCTGGGGGTTGTCGCCAAACTCCTTCTTGCTGAGCGCGACCTCCTGAGAGAGCTGCTCGACCTTGTCTGTAAGGCGCGACACATCGCAGGCAAGGTTGAAAAGCTTGAGCAGCATGAGCGCGATGACCACGAGGAATACGAAGTTGCTGGGCGAGAGGAACCCCAGGAGATCTGAGAAGTAGTACGCGATTCCCGGGAAGATTGCCAGAATAAGGAGAAGCACGGCAGCGCAGACCCAATAGACCGAGTCGGCGATGCGAATCTTTGACCTTCTCACCTTGCGCACAACGATGGAGAGGGCAAACAGTGCCCCAATGATGAGGGCTATACGAAGAACGATGGACATGGCAGTTCCTATCTAAACCACTGGAAGAGCAGGATGGAGAGGCACGTGCGCGCCATATAGGAAATCGAGGACATG
Organism: Tractidigestivibacter montrealensis; assembly: GCF_024741235.1. GTDB lineage: Bacteria > Actinomycetota > Coriobacteriia > Coriobacteriales > Atopobiaceae > Tractidigestivibacter > Tractidigestivibacter montrealensis. The sequence continues at coordinate 205,624 of NZ_JANSKA010000004.1, forward strand.
AAGTGCAGGTAGCTCGTGCCGCCTTGCCTTTCTCGCATCTCTGCGGGTACCTCGATGACCTTTGCGCCCCTGCGGATGAGAAGCGCAATGGTATCTGGCTCGGGCGCCAGGTCGAACCCGCGAGCGAGCCGCTCGATCATGGCCCGGTTGTACATGCGCATGCCGGACGTTGGATCGGTGATGGTGGCGCCCGTTGTCTGGTGGATGATCGCGGTGATGAGCTTTGCCCCTGCGCCGCGTGCACCCACTGCGCCGCCACCTGCGAGGTTGCGCGAGGCAATCACGATGTCTGCGCCCTCTTCCTCGAGGGTCTTTGCCATGGTGGGGATGTACTCGGGTATATGCTGGCCGTCTGAGTCGATCTGCACGGCGGCGTCATAGCCATGGCGCAGGGCATACTTCATGCCCGCCTTCACGGCGGAGGTAAGGCCGCAGTTCACGGGGAGATCGATGTGGTTGAGTGCCAGCTCGTCGCAGATGCGCGGCGTGGCGTCGCTCGAGCCGTCGTTGACGACGAGGTAGTCAACGTCTGGGCAGGTGCTAGTCAGCTCTCGTACGGTGTTTGCGAGACACTCTTCCTCGTTGTACGCGGGCACGATTGCAAGGACTCTCACGATTCCGTTCCCTCTCGTCTTATCCCAAAGCAGGTGCCCGTCCATGGTATCGCAGCATGCGCCCGCGTCATGGAAAGCCCCACGATGCACAAAAAACTCCCCCACCATACGGAGGGGGAGCCAAGTCCCACAAATCCCCAAAGGGGTATGAGTTGGGCTATGAACTAGAGCTTGTGGACGTTGGAAGCCTGGAGCTTGCCGTTCTGGCCGGTGGTGATGTCAAACTCGACAGCCTGGCCCTCGTCCAGGGTCTTGAAGCCGTCCATCTGAATCTCGGAGTAGTGGACGAACAGGTCGTCGCCATCCTCACGAGAGATGAAGCCATAGCCCTTGTCGGGGTTGAACCACTTAACAGTACCCTTTGCCATGTCGTGCCTTTCTTTCTTTGCCCCGCAGGACAAAAAGCTGCGCTCTCGCGCGATACCTTGTGGCCCCAACAGCCACGGGTGCTATATTACCCCAATGGTTCTGGGAATAGCCCATAAATCCCCAAGTGGTAATCAATGGCCACTTCCGGTCCCATGCACGCCGCTCGCAAAATAGTAGTTGCTACCTCTCGTTCGCAAGCGCTTCTCGCCAGTTTGAGATGGAACAGTCCGCTGCAGCAACGACCTCACGTTCGTTCTGGAGGGGGTTGTTGCTCAGTACTGCACAGGTGCGCATTCCGGCTCGCTTTGCGGAGCAGATCCCCTGGAGGAGGTCCTCGAAGACCATGCAGTCCCCGGGCTTCGCAGAGATGCGCCTTGCCGCTTCGAGGTAGATGTCGGGGTGATCCTTGCCGCACCCAACCTCCTTAGCGCATACCACGGCATCGAAGAGGTCGTAGACGTCCACGTTCGTCTTCATGGCGCCAAGCACGTCGGGGTCGTTGGTGGTCGCGAGCGCCAGGGGCACGCCTTCGCTTCTCAGCGCTGCAAGGTACTCCCTCGCGCCTGGCCGCAGGCGTACCTGGGTGGCGTAGAGCGCACGGCCCATGGAGTTCCACTCATCGCAGATCTCCTCGACCGTGTCCTTGAGGCCGTAGCGCTCGATGCACCAGCGCGCGCCGCCCGCAAAGCCAAGCATAGTGAGCGTGCGGCCAACATCTGGCGTATAGCTGATGCCACGCGACCTCAAGAAGGCGATGTCCACCTGTTTCCAGAGGTCGTGCGTCAGAGCGAGGGTGTCGTCAAAGTCAAAGATGGCTGCCGAGAAGCTCGGTGGCCACAGTGGGTTCGAGGTGGTCTGCTCGTGCATGTGTGTGCTGTCTCCTAGGTTTCTGGCTGGGCTTCGCGCTGCCTGCGCTAGCGGTCTGGCTCGTCCTCGATGGAGCGGAGCATGCCGTAGTACACGTCATCGTGCGTCATGAGCCCCAGAATGGTCATGAACTCCCGGGCCACCGAGAATATCTCGGCATCGAGGGAGGCACGCATGCCCTCGAAGAAGGCGTCGGTGACCTTCTCGGTGGGCGCTATCGCGATGTCGCGAGCCGCAAGCGCCGCGCGCACCTGCTCCTCGCTGAGAGGCTCGCTCGAGGTGGCGGTGCCCTGCAGCTGCAAGACTATGGCCGAGAGCTGCGAGGCCATCTGGGTGGCGATGCCAGGCATGAACGAGAGTGCCCGCTGGTAACAGGCGCGGGCAGCTCGTATGTCCTGGCGGTTCCACTCGTAGCTAGCCATGCGGAAGTAGCCAAGCCCCACGCCCTCGGGGTCGTGGGCAAGCTCAAGGAGGTGCCCCACCTCCACCATGGCATCGTCCGTTCGGCCATCGGCATCAAGGCACTGTGCCAGTTGCAGCCGCGAGTGGATACTCAGGGGTGCCAGCTCCACGGCACGGCGGGCTCGCTCTGTGGCCCGAGGTAGACGGCCTTCGGCAAGCGCTGCCACGGAGGCCACGAGCTGGGCCTCTAGGTAGGCATCGGGCGCAAGGCGCGTCTCGTGGGAGCCGTCCCAAAGCAGGCGGTTGTAGAGCACGCGGTCAACGTAGCTGCCAAACGCGCGCCACTCCACCGTGGGCGTGTCCTCGTAGGCTCGCGCCTGCTCCACAGGCGCGAGGGCGTCAAGCACGCAGGAGAGCGCCCCTGCCGTGTCCTTCTGGGCAAGCAGCTCCTTGGACTTCTCGACGGCTTCGAAGAGCGCGTTGCCGTTTACGAACTCGTCTTGGATGGCCTGGGGGTCATCATCGGGGAGCGTGCCGTCTATGAGCTTGCCCACGCAGCGGCGAGCGGCCTCCCTTACGGTTGCGTCGTCGTCCTTGCCCGCAAGCTCCATGATGGCGCGGACGTTCTCCTCGGTCGAGGACGAGAGGCGCCGCGCGATTTGCGAAGCAACCTCGACACGCTTGCTCTCTTCGACAATGCCAAGCTGGTTCACGCGACTTGCCCCCAGCGCCGTGGCAAAGGGGTCTGCAAGCACACGTGTTGAGAGCTCAACGGTCTCGTAGCGCCTGGTGGGGCAGAACTGCTCGCCCTCAAGCGAGAAACCCTGCCTTACGGGCGAGATCTGGCCGTCCTTCTCGTCGAGCGTGGCGTCGAAGCCTTGGTAGGTTGCCACGGGATCAAAGGTTCCCGTGAGGGGGATTACCGAGAAGCCCTCGCGGTCGAAGCACACGGAGTAGTAGCAGTCGTGCGACTGTGGGGTGTCAACGGTGCCCGCAACCCACACGTGCCGTATGAGCGAGCTGCAGCGAAACGCACAGGCTGCCAGCAGGATGCCAACGCGAAGGTTGTAGTCGGTGGCTGCGCGACGGCGCATTTCGGGCGTTGACGGAACAATCCCCAAACCGTCGACCCACACATGGGCGGGCATGGCGGAAGGTGGCGTGAGGTCGACCACGATGGCCACGTTGCCGTCGGCCACGTTTGTTCGGAAGCTCGCCTGAAGGCGATAGGGCACCTGGAAGTGCTCGATGCCCGTCGAGATGCCCTTGCGCACCGCCCACTCGCCGTTGGGGCGCTCCTCCTCGCGCGTGGGAAGGCCGTCTGCGATGGTAGGAATCTGTGACGTGACGGAGGTGGCGATGCGCTGCCTAAACCTCACGAGCTCGCCTACCGGCACGTCGTCCGCGTCATCGAAGAACGTCGAGGCGAGAAGTGCCGCGTTGAGTGCCGCCTCAATGCGAAGCACCTTGAGCTTTGCCGCATAGCTCAGCTCTGGGTCATTCACGCGCAGGTAGAAGAGGTGCGAGGTGTGCGGTCGGACCACGCCTACCGATGGCATGGCAACGTCCGGGGCAAGAAGTCCCGCATCGTCAAGCGCGTCGGCGAGAAACAGCTCGAGGTTAGAAGGTGGGAGCGCGTCCTGTGCGGAGGAGGGCACGATGATCTGACCTTCTCCGGTACTCTGGTCATCGCGTTGACGCGAGCGGATGTCCGCCACAACAAGGCCAAGGTCTGAGAGGGGGTCGTCAGAAGCCATGAGCCGCTGGGACAGCACGTCGATGTCGAGCGTCGTCGTGACTCGCGGATGGCCCGCATCGACGGCTGCGGCAAAGCGGGCACCTAGCCTGGGCGCCGCGACCTTCCCTTCAGAGATTGCCTGACCTGCGGAGTCCTGGTCCTGCGGGGCGACCTGCCGCCCAAAGGCATGCGATAGTGCCTGCGTGAAGTCGCGCGCCCAGTGCGGCCAGCGCTCGTCGTCAGTCTCCTCCATGCGGCACCTCCTCATTGCCTGCAAACCGGCGGTTCCGGTCGCGTCTCCGAACTCACCTTATACCCATGGAGTGGAAAAGGCACCCCAGAGACCGCAATGGCCTTCGGGGTGCCGGTTTGCGCTCCTATGCCTGGCGCTTCACGGCGCTCCCCAGGATTGGCCTGATGAAGAGCCCGCTTCTCAGCTTTGGCTCGAACCAGGTGGACTTGGGGGGCATGATGCCCTCCTCGTCTGCCACGGCCATCATGTCGGCTACCGGCGTTGCCCTCAGCGCAAAGGCAAGGCCGCCCTTGCCGACGAGCGGCTCGAGGGCGCCGGCGTCCGGCTGACCGCCCACAAAGCAGATGCGCGCGTCGCGTCCGGGGTCGGTGATGCCCAGGATGGGACCTAGGACCTGGTTCTGGAGAACCGAGACGTCGAGCTTGCCCACGGCCGTCTGGGGGACGTCGCCCTGCCATGCAAGCTCGCGCCACGCACCGTCGAGGAAGAGCCCGTAGTGGAGGGCTTCCGTGGGGCGCACGGGTCCCTCGGCGGACTCGTCCACGGCAAAGCCCTGGTTGACGAGGCGAGCGAGAAGGTCCTCGGCAGAGAGGCCCGCGGTGTCTGCCACCACGCGGTCGTAGGGGAGGGTCATGAGCTGGCTCTCGGGGAAGAGCACGGCCAGGAGGTAGTCGCAGGGCTCGGTGCCGGGGGCGCCCATCGCGTCTCCGTGTTCCTCGCGGAGCGACTTTCGCACGCGTGCCGCGGCGGCCGCGCGGTGGTGGCCATCGGCGATGTAGGCGCGCGGGACAAGCGCGAGCATCGTGCGCAGGGCGTCGACGGCAGCAGGCCTGTTGACGCGCCACACGGTCTCGCGCAGACCCTCTGCGTCGGTGAAGCCGTAGAGCGGGGTTGCCGTCGTTGCGGCGGCGACGATGGTCGAGAGCGTGGGGTCGTCGCGGTAGGCGAGGAGCACGGGGCCGGTCTGGCAACCGGTGGTTGCAATGTGGTCTGCGCGGTCCTTCTCGTCAACCGGGCGCGTGAACTCGTGACGGCGGATGGTGCCGGACTCGTAGTCGTCTACCGAGAAGGCCGCAACGATACCCGTCTGCTCGTGGCCGTTGCCGCTCAGGCGGTAGAGGTAGTAGCAGGGGTCCCCGTCGCGCACGAGCGTGCCGTCGGCAACACGGTCTGCTAGGAGGCTTGCGGCCTTCTGGTAGACATCGGGGGCATGCATGTCGTGGGAGGGGTCGAAGGCGGTCTCGGGGCGGTCGATGGCGAGAAACGAGTGCGGGCGCTCGGCCACGGCCTCCCGTGCCTCCTCCCTCGTGAAGACGTCATAGGGCAGTGACGCGAAGTCCTTGGCCTTCTCGGGCTGAGGCCTGTAGCACACGAACGGCTCTGCGCGCATGTCGCTCCTTCGTTGCGGTCTTGATACGGGATGGAGTCCTGGTAGCTCCACGAGCAGATTCTAGCGCGCGGAGCCCGTGGCTTCAGGTACCGTAGACGCTTAGAAACCCGTATGTGACAGGCAGGACGAGGCCGGGGGAGAGCATCGATGGCATCCGGAGAAGTTACAAGGCGGTTCTCGCGTGGGATGGACGTGAGCGGTCGCAGGCTTGTGGTGTTTGACTTTGACGGCACGCTCTCGGATACCATTGCGGGCATCATCGCCACGGCCCGCACCGTCCTCCGCGAACACGGTCTGAGCGGCGAAGACATGGGAGACCTCAGACGCCTTGTGGGGCCGCCCTTCCCCGAGGCCTTCTCGATGGTCTATGGCTACTCGGCAGAGGAGGCCGCGCGGATTACCGAGGAGTACCGCGCCATCTACAACACGCTGGGCGCCGAGGCGTTTCCCGCCATCCCGGGCATGGTGGAGCTTGCGGATTCGCTCCATGCCGCCGGCAAGGTGCTTGCCGTTGCCTCGTCAAAGCGTGCGGCCTTGCTCGAGCGCGGCATGCGTGAGTCTGGCCTTGCTGCTCACTTCGACGTCTACCTGGGAAAACTCGATGACGGCACCGACACCAAGCCGCAGACCATCCGGCGCGCGATGGACCGCACGGGGCTTGGGCCCCATGACGCGGTGATGGTGGGCGATCGGTTCTACGACGTTGACGCCGCGACGGAGGTGGGCATTCCCTGCGTTGGCGTTCACTATGCGCGCACGTGCGAGGTGGCAGAGCTCTGGGACGCCGGGGCGGTTGCCGTTGCCGAGACCGTAGGGGAGCTTGGGCACATACTTCTGGGGTGAGGCATGGGGCGCCCGCCGAATTTTGGGCTCCCAGCGCATCCAACCAGCTGATGTGGGGTAGAACAGAGAGCATCACGGCCGCGGGACGGGCTCGTCCCGCTTCTGAAGGGAGACATCATGGCAGACTTCGATATCACGGACGGCTTCCGCAAGGTCTTCCTGGCAAGCGTGGGCGCAGTCGCCACCACCGCCGAGAAGTCCCAGGAGATCATCGACGGCTTCGTCAAGAAGGGCGAGCTTACCGTTGCCCAGGGCAAGGCCATCAACGAGGAGCTTACCCGCAAGGCAAAGGAGGTCGTTGGCGACACGTCCGACGCCGCCCTGCGCGCCAAGATGGAGGCTATGACCCCCGAGGAGCGTGCGGACTTTGCCAAGAAGGTCGCCTCTATGGCTTCTGACATCGACGCAGACGTCGTCGAGCCGGATTCCGTCGAGGACGCCCCCGTCGATGATGGTGACGCCAAGGAGTAGAACCTGTGCCAGAAGTTCACGACACAAGGGATGTCACAAAGGGGAGCTCGCCACATACCAGTGACGAGCTCCTTGACGCGTGGTACAAGAGCGTGAGCGAGGACGGCTTCGAGGACGACGACGCGCAGACCATCGGTCTGTTTGGTGGTCGCAGCAAGACGTCTGACGGGTACGAGTCGTCGCGCAGCTCGCGGCTCAAGCGCGTCCGCGAGATTCTCTCGATTGTGCGTCGCTATGACATCTTCCACGGCCTCACGCCAAAGAGTCTGCGTCACATGCTCGAGGAGCTTGGCCCCACCTTCGTGAAGGCGGGACAGATTCTCTCCATGCGCTCGGAGATACTGCCCGAGAGTTTCTGTCGAGAGCTTACCAAGCTCCGCTCGGATGTCGAGCCCATGGACCGCGACACGGTGCTCCAGGCGCTTCGCGACGAGTACGACACTCCCATTGAGGACATCTTCGACGCCATCGACGATGTTCCTTTGGGCTCCGCCTCCGTGGCCCAGGTGCACAAGGCACGTCTCGTCACGGGCGAGATGGTCGCCATCAAGGTGCAGCGCCCACACGTCCAGGAGACCATGGCACAAGACATCGCCATCATGCGCTCGCTCGTGGGGTTCATGGACCGTTTCATGTCGGGGAGCCAGTTCCTGGACATGCAGTCGGTAGTGGACGAGCTTTGGCAGTCCTTCCGCGACGAGACAGACTTCCTTGTGGAAGCCAGAAACCTCGAGGAGTTTAGGCGCAACAACGCGGACTGCAAGTTTGTCGACTGCCCCAAGCCCTATCCCAAGCTCTGCACCAAGCACGTCGTGGTCATGGACTACATCGAGGGCATTCCCATCGACAAGACGGCAAAGCTGGTCGCTGCCGGCTACGACCTCGAGGAGATAGGCACCAAGCTCGTCGACAACTACACGCGCCAGATGATCGATGACGGCTTCTTCCACGCGGACCCCCATCCCGGCAACCTCATCGTCCGCGGCGGGCAGATCGTCTACATCGACCTGGGAATCATGGGGCGTCTCTCCTCGCATGACCGCAAGGCCATGTCGGACATGGTAAAGGCCGTCGCACTGAGGGACTCTGCCGGGCTAGCCGACGGTCTCCTGCGCTTCTCGATATCTGACACTTCCGCCGTCGACCACGCGCACCTCCTGGACGATCTCGACATGATCATTGCCGACTACGGCGAGGCTGACCTCGCAGACCTTGACGTTGGCTCCTTCGTGAACTCTCTCATCTCTATGGCGAGAAAGAACGGCGTCGAGCTTCCCGGCACGGTCACCATGCTGGCACGCTCCCTCGTGACGCTCGAGGGCGTGGTCGACGAGTTTCTCCCTGGTGTCTCGATCATCGAGATCATCACGGCCCACATCAAGGCTCACACCACGCCAGAGGACCTCATCGAGCACGAGGTCAAGGGCTTCACGCGCGAGGGAACGCGCGCCGCGCATGGACTTCTCGGCGCGGCCTCGCAGGCGGACCTTGCCATGAAGATGCTCACCCGCGGCCAGCTGCGGCTTAACCTGGACGTGGCGGGAACAGAGGACCCTATCAACGACTTTGCCCACATTGCCAACAGGCTCTCGATGAGCGTGATGGTGGCGGGCCTCTTCATTGGCTCGTCGGTGGTCTACTATGCGCGCATCCAGCCCGTTATCTTTGGCATTCCCATCATCGGCTTTGTGGGCTACCTTGCTGCCCTCATCCTGGGCATATGGGTTGCCCGTAGCATCATCAAGGACGACCGTCGCCGCAGGCGATGAGACAAAGGGACAGTCCCTTTGTCTCATCGCGTATGCTAACGTGCCATGGCGCGTGGGGCGGGTAGCGTTTGTGTGCCGTTCACCGCAAGATCAATGACGCGATAAGCACCGTCGTAGATGCCCGCCTTGGCGGCGTCCTCGATGCGGTCGCACATAAAGCCGAGAAGCCCACGCTCGCGCTGGAACGAGTCGATCATCGAGAGCACCTCTGCGGTGTCGTCCATCTCATACGTGCCGTCGCCAACCTCCGCTGCGCGGATGGCGCCCCAGGCCTCGTGGCCTCCCACGCGGTGGATCATGAGCTTGGGCACGGGGTAGAACGAGAACTCGCTCGGCTTGGTGACCAGCACATCCGAGCAGCGCATGAGCAGGTTGGACGAGTAGACCGCCGTGAAGATGTCCTTGTCGCAGAAGGCGTGCACGCCGCTCACGTCACCGTCGAGTGCCGCCGTTGCAAACCGCGCTACCTCGTCTATGCCCTCGAAGTGGGGGAGCGCCTCGCTGCGAAGGCCGTCCACGCTTTTGAGCAGCGCGTCCCACACCTTCTTGTGGTCTCCCACGTTGACAAAGACCACGGCCTCCCCACGCCTCACATAGGGGAGGAGATGCTCCACGATTGCCGCGAAGAGCTCCTGCTGGGCTCCTGCGCCGCCAACGGAGAGCAGGTAGCGCACGGGGCCGCCTCCCATGACGCGGTTCCTGCGTCGCGAGCAGTCTGCGGGGATGTTGGAGACAAGCTCGTGGTCAACGTAGTGGCCTGTGTAGTAGATTGACCCTTCGGGCATGGGCTTGAGCTGGCGTGCGGGGTCCATGCCGCGAAGCTGGTGATACCCCAGGTAGGCGCTGGGCGTCTGCACCGTGTGGATTGAGCCCTCCGCAAGGTGGAGCGCCATGGGCCAGTTGTCGGGGATGGCGTTCACCACGTGAGTCATGCCCGCGTGCACAGCTGCCTGCGAGGGCCAGACATGCGTTCCCACGTAGGGGATGTCCTTGTCGATGTCGTGGAAGAGGGGCACACAGAGCTCGGCGTTCTTCTGGTCCGCCGCGTTGTACGAGAGCTTGCGGAAACCCTCCGAGTTGAGCGGCTCCCACACGAGCTTGTTGAAGGCCCCAACGCGCTGAGAGATTCTCGACCCCTTGGAGTAGAGGTCGTTCTGGTAGCGGATGACCTTGGAGCCCGTGGCGTCCTTGAAGGAGGCAAGGTCAAGCCAGTAGGGCGTGTAGCCCATGGCATGCGCGGCAGACGCCATGGCCATCGAGATGCGATAGTGCCCAAAGCCCATGCGGATGTTTCCCACTATGACCGGGGCGCCGGTTGCGCCTTCCACGGTGCGGTCTGTGGCGGGTGGCTTGGGGGCCTGTGTGGCGTCTGCGTAGATGTCGAGAGGCGTGCCGTCGGGCGAGATGACGAGGTTCCTCACGCCGAGCATCTCGCCAATCACCGGTGTGGGAGCAGCCGAGAGGTGACAGACGGTCTTGGAGTCGTCGCCAAAGCGACGGAGGTAGCGCTCCTTCGATTGGACCGCCTTCTGGTACGTTGCATCGTCCTGCTCGTTGCCAAAGACGCTTCTCGCCCGGTCTGTCGACGATTCCATCGAATCCTCCTTGACCCTGTATGGACAGAGGTGATAGCCTCGCTATCAAGTTGATAGTAAGACTATCACCCAGGGGAACGGAGCGTCAAGGATGGCACAGGGTGAGTCAACGGCAGGTCTTGCGCCTGCGGTGCCACAGGAAAGGAGCCTTACGGGCGACGCGCGTATGGATCGCGCCGTCGAGTGCGCAGCCGGCCTCTTCCTTAAGCGACGCATCGCGGACGTGCGCATGACCGACGTCGCAGATGCGGCAGGAGTTGGCGTGGCCACGCTCTACCGTCGTTTCTCGACCAAGACGCGCCTTGCCCTTGTGGTAGGAACGCTCCTTTGGCGGCGCTTCAACGAGCGCATTGTGGCGCTTGTCGAGTCGGATGCGTTTCTCGGCATGAGTGGCGCGGACAGGCTCGAGCGCATGCTGCGCCTCTATGCAGAGGGCTACGTGGAGAACGCCGGCTTTGTGCTTTTCATCGACGACCTCGACGGGCTTCTCGTCACCGAGGGGGCGCCGCTTGACGCGGTTGCCGCCTACGGGCGCGAGGTGGACTCGTTCTACCTCATCTTTGCCGACGCGTACCAGCTGGGACTCCAGGATGGCTCCGTTGCGCGCGAGGTGGACTTTCCGGTCTTCTACTGGAGCGTCGCCCATGCGCTCATGGGCGTGGCGCAGAAGCTCGCGCGCGGCGAGGTCATCCCCTCGGATGACTTCTCCTCGGGGGCTCAGGAGCTTGAGTGCATCGTTGACATGGCAGTGCGTGCGCTGAGATGAGACAAAGGGACTGTCCCTTTGTCTCATGGCGAGAGGGGAGTAGGGATGGCGGGGGAGAAGGCTTCGGGGACCAGGCTTGCGGACAGGCGGGTCATCAGGCTCTTTGCGATAGGGCAGCTGGGATGGGCGATACTCTCGGGCATCGTCAGCAACTGGCTCGTCTACTTCTACATGCCCTCCGACACCATGCTCTCGCGTGGAATGGCGGTCTTTATCACCCAGGGAGCCGTGTTTGCGGGGCTCACGGTCATTGGAATCATCACGGGGTGCGGCAGGCTCCTTGACGGCTTCATCGACCCCTTTATTGCCGCGCAGTCTGACAGGCTGAAAAGCCCTCTTGGCCGCCGGATCCCGTTCATGCGCGGTGCCGCCATCCCCTTTGGCGTGATGACGGTCCTCGTCTTTGTGCTGCCGGGTACGGGCAGCGAGACTCTGAATAACGTGCTGCTCTTCTGCTGTCTCATGCTCTTCTACATCACGCTCTCGCTCTACTGCACACCCTTCAACGCGCTCATTCCCGAGCTTGGACGCACGCAGGAGCTGAGAATCGACCTCTCCACGCACATCTCGGTCACCTACTTCATTGGTACGGCGCTCGCGTACCTTGTGACCACGGTCGCTGCCTACCTCGAACCTGCGATGGGTATTGCCGGCGCCTTCAGGGTTACGGTTGCCGTGCTCGCCGCCGTTGCCGTTGCCTGCATGCTTGTGCCCGCCTTTGGCATCGACGAGACCCTCTACGCCAAGGCCGAGCCCTCCTCAACTCCCATGTTCCAGTCCGTTGCCAAGACATTCAAGAACCATGACTTCCAGGTCTTCGAACTCTCCGACGTGCTCTACTGGGTTGCCATCACCATGTTCCAGACCGGCATGACCTACTACATCACCGAGCTCATGGGTTTGCCGGACTCGCTCTCCTTTGTCTTTTTCGCCGCAATGACGCTCATCTCGCTGCTGTTCTATGCTCCCGTGAACATGCTGGCCAAGCGCCACGGGAAGAAGCGCATAGTCGCGTTTGGCTTTTTCTTCTTCTGTGCGGCGTTCGCAGTCACCTCGGTGTGCGGCATGTTTGGCATCCCGGGTATGGTGTGGGGCATGCTCGTGGCGGTGCTTGCTGCCGTGCCCATGGCCATCCTTGGCATCCTTCCCCAGGCGGTGTTGGCAGACATCGCGGAGTGCGACGCCGTGGAGACGGGCGAGAGGCGCGAGGGCATGTTCTACGCGGCTCGCACCTTCTCGATGACCTTGGGTCAGACGCTTGCGATGATCCTCTTCACCTCCATCTCCATCCTCGGCGAGAACGGCATGGGCTACCGGGCCACCGCGATTGTTGCCACGGCGTTCTGCCTCATAGGAGGCCTTGTCTTTACGCGCTACAACGAGCGGCGCGTGCTTGGGACTATTGGGGGCGCCTCTGGTGAGGCCAGGGGAGGCGACAGGGCGTGACGGCGCTTCTCGGTGAGCCTACCTTCTGTGTGCGCTGGCACACGGCGTCTGACCAGGGACGCGTGGCCCATGTGCAGGCATCTGGCTTGGTGACCGGTACGGATGCGGCAACGCTCGGTATCTCACTTGTGCGCGACGGGGAGTGCTGGCGGCTGTGCGCGGAGCCCCGGCGTGAGGTTGTGATCGACGCCGTGGAGGCAACGCTGCCCGCGGCGCTGGGTGAGGCAACGGCGCTCTACCTGAACGGCTACAACTCCTGGACAGACTCCGTGGAGCGCAGCCCGCGCGATCGCATGCGCAACTTCTCCGTGCCACGCGTGGCCATTCGTCACTGGGTGCTCGACGCCTCGGGCGACTACCGCTTTGTGGAGGAGGACGAGAGACCCGGTCACCAGCATGGCTTTACCTATGGCTACGTGCGGCGGGATGGCGAGGCTGCCCTGGTGGGCTCGCTTGGAGAGGGCACGGGGATGACGCTCATCCGCGAGGACCTGCCCGCGGGAGTGCTTCTCGTGGGCAAGGAGCCGCCGGCGGTTCTCGTGAGTGCTGGCGATAGGTGCTGCCTTTTGGGGCTTGCTGTGGTGCGGGCGGGGAGCGTTGACGAGGCGGCTGGCCGCTGGCTTGCGCTCTGTGGTATCGCCGCCCCGCCCTGCTCGCCGCTTGTGGGCTACACCAGCTGGTATCGCCACTACACGGACATCTCGGAGCCATGCCTGCTGCACGACTTGGATGCGCTTGCGGACTGCCTTGAGGGCTACGACCTGGGTACGCGCCGTTCAACCTTCCAGATGGATGACGGCTACACGCGCGTGGGGGACTGGCTCCAACCGGATGCCGAGAAGTTCCCGCACGGCCTTGTCGCCGTGGCCGCTGCCGCTCGTGAGCGCGGGCTCATGCCGGGCATCTGGGTTGCGCCCTTCGTGTGCGAGCGCGAGTCCCAGCTCTTCTCGGCGCATCCGGACTGGCTGCTTCGTGACGAGAAGGGCGAGCTTGTGGTGACCGGCTCGCACTGGTCCGGGCACGTGGCACTCGATACGCTGAATCCTGAGGTGCGGGAATACGTGGCACGCGTCATGGCAACGCTCACCGGCGAGTGGGGATTCTCGCTTCTCAAGTGCGACTTCCTCTATGCGGCGTGCATGCTCCCGCATGGCGGCATGAACCGAGGTCAGCTCATGGCTGACGCCATCGACCTCATGCGCCAGAGCGCAGCGCCTGGCACGTGGTTTGACCTGTGCGGCGTTCCGGTTGGCTCTGCCTTGGGGCGCACGGAGTTCTGCCGCATTGGCTGCGACGTGGGGCTGGACTGGGACGGGGCCGCCTACATGCGTGGCACCGGCCGCGAGCGGGTGAGCACCAAGAACAGCCTTGCAAACACGCGCGGTCGTGCGCATCTCGACGGCAGGGCGTTTAGGTGCGATCCGGACGTCTTCTTCCTGCGGCCGGGCGTGCGCCTTAACGACGCGCAGCGCTCGGAGCTTCTCGAGGCAGACGCCATGCTTGGCGGCGTGCTCTTTACCTCGGACGACATGTCGCTTTGGGACGCCGACCAACGCGCTCTCTTCTCGCGCGCGTTGGGATGAGACAAAGGGACAGTCCCTTTGTCTCATCCCAGGACGTTTGCCATGATGTCGTGCGTGAGCTGATAGACACCAGGCATCTTGGACTCGCGCGGGCCGGCCACGTTGAGCGTCATGGCGCACGTGCCAAGTGAGCGGAGCCACGCAAGCGCCTCCGTGGCGTCCTCGCTTACCCTTGCCCCCTCGAGGACCAGCACCGGCCTGCCCATGCGTTCGGCGAAGATGGCCGTCATCTCCGTGCCGCTTCGGGGCTCCAGGCCACCAGGCGAGACGATGAGCGTCGCGTGGCTGTCACGCACGTTCCATGCGGTGCGCTCGACATAGCCCTGGCTGGGGCCTTCGCGAAGCTCGGGGTAGAGGGCGAGAAGGCCCGGCGGTTCGGGCAGATCCTCCGCAAGGCCGCCGGGAGGGCACCAGCCGCAGATGGGGACGTTCTGCTCGCGCGCCGCATCGAGGCCACCGCGGTCGGCGCCGGTCTGGCCACCGGAGCGCACGAGCGAGATGAGCGGCAGACGGTCGATGATGCCTGCCGCCTCGGACTGCTGGCGCGCGATGGTTCCGGCGTCCGTTGGGTCTGCGGCAAGCGAGACCTCCCACTCCCTGCGCGTGATGCGCTGCACGTGCTCGGTGTGCGTGATGCCAAGACGGTCAACGGTGCCATCGACGTGGTGGTGCGGGCGGAGCCCCGCCTTCTCCTGGACCCGGCGGCTGCCCTCGTTGCCCTCGTGGTAGCTTGCGCGCACGGCCTCGAGGTTCTCGACGAGAAACGCGTGGCGTAGCACTTCACGCACGGCCTCGGTCATGTAGCCGTGGCCCCACCAGGGCCGTGCGATCCAGTAGCCTATCTCGGCCTCGTCTGCGGGCAGGTCTGTGAGGCCCTGCGCGCTGTGGCGGAGCGCTATTGCGCCCACCGGCTCGTCTGCTAGCGTGCCCTTGCGACCGTGGAGCGTGATGGCCCAGGAGTCAGGCACCATGAGGATGTCGTGCAGGACCTGGCGACTCTCGTCCTGCGACTGGTGGGGAGCCCAGCCCGCGTGCGGTCCCACCTCGGGGTCGCTGGCGTATCGGAAAAGAGCGGTGACGTCATCCTCGCGCCATGGGCGCATGACGAGATGGGCCGTTGTGAGCGTGGTGGGCCAGCGCATGGGTTTCTCCCGGGGGTTGTGCTGCCGAATGTCCACCACCATAGCGCAGTCGGCCTTGCCTGCAGGTGCTGTTAAGAACGAATTGGACGTTTTAAGGTCCGCGTCTGCCCCAAATGTCGAATTTCTTCTCGTCAGCTCATTGCTGGTGGCGTTGTTGGAGCGGGGGTTGGTCGTGTCGCTATGCTACAGCTCGTAGAACCGGGGCTCGCCCTGCTCGTACGTGCATGCCTGCGAGAAGCCCAGCGCACGCAGGCGGTCCTGTGCAATCCGTAGGTAGGCGCCCAGGTGCTCCGGCTTGTGCGAGTCGGACCCCAGCGTGACGATGCGTCCACCAAGGTCGCGGTATAGCTGCAGCACGTCGTCGGTTGGCTGCGGCCCATCAAGCCCGTAGCGCCAACCGGATGTGTTCACCTCGATGCCGTGGCCGTCGGCAATGACTCGCGAGAGGATCTCTGCCACAATGTCGCGGACCGCAGAGAAGGGGAGAGGACAGCCTGGCGTGGGATCGTAGCGCCTGATGAGGTCGAGGTGCGCCACCACGGAGTAGCCGTGGAACTGCTCGACCACCCCGAGAAGCTCTTCGTAGTACGCCATCGTGAACTGCTCCTGCGTGCGGCCCTCCTGAAACGCGCCGTTCCAGAACTCCCTGTCTCCCACCTGGTGGATGGAGAGCAGCGTGAAGTCAAGCTGGTCGCCGTAGCTGTGGAGCAGGCGCTCGTAGGCGGTGATGGTGTGGGTCTGCACGCCCAGCTCGAGACCGCGCGCAATGCGGATTTTCGTGCCGTAGCGCTCGCGAACTCGCTCGAGCTCCCCAAAGTAGGCAGGGTAGGGGCAGTTGGTGACGGGGTGGCCGTCCTCAAAGCGCGCGCCGGCTGGCTGGTCCCAGTCCGGCTTCACGCCGTAGTCCACGTGCTCCGTGAAGCACAGCCCGTCGAGGTTGATGCGAATGGCATCCCTCACGACCTGCTCCATGGGGTAGGTGGAGTCATCGGAGTATGCGGAGTGAACGTGGTAGTCAGCAAGCATGGGGTTCTCCTCGATCACTGTCGGGCTGCGGACGCGTGACTCGCCATCACACGGCTATCGCAGCGTATCAGGCATGCGGTCATAATCGCAAGAAGGGTAGCTGCGGCCACGGGAAGCAGGACCGGAGAGACCTGCTCCACAAGAAGACCCATGAGCGGCGGAAATGCCATCGAGCCCACGTATGCGCAGGCCATTTGGAGCCCCATCAGAGACTGCGCGTTCTCGTCACCAAAGCGCTCGGGGGTAAGCTGGATCATCTGCGGGTAGATAGGTGCGCAACCCAGGCCGAGGAGGGCCAGTCCCGCACCAAGGCCAACTTCCTCTGGGAAAATAAACAGAATGACAACCCCAAGTGCCATGATCGTCTCGCCAAGTCTGAGGAGTTGCCTTCCGTCAAGCCGCAGCGTCAGCACGCCCGAGAGGAACCTTCCTACCGTGATGCCGGCATAGAAGAGCGAGGCGAGAAGAGCCGCCGTCTGGGCAGATACGCCATGCCCCAACACCAGGAACGTCGAAGCCCACAGGCCACAGGACGACTCCAACGCGCAGTAGCAGAGAAACCCCGCCATCGCGAGCTTCACGCCGGGAAGGGAGAGAAGCTCGCGACGTGAGAGCGCGGCGTGCTTCTCGCCAGCGTCTACTGCGTCCGCGCGGTCATGCCACAGCGGGAGACTCAGGGCGATGGCCACCACGAGAATCACTTGGAGAATGCCAACAATGCGGTAGCCTCCCGGCCAGCCGGCAGAGCCGCCCATCTGCCAGGACATGATTAAGGGGCCGCCTGCAGCGCCAAGGCCCCAGCAGCAATGCAGCCAGTTTATGTGCCGTGCCGCAAAGTGCGTTGCCACATAGGCATTGAGCGCCGCGTCGACGGCGCCCGCGCCAAGGCCGTATGGGATGGCCCAAAGTATGAGCTGCCAAAATGCGCCAGATGCCGAGAAGCCAAAGAGCGCCGCTGCGGTGAGTGCCACCGAGACCGCGGTGAGCCTGCCGGTGCCCAGCTTACGTACCAGCTGCACGGTCAGCAGACTGGAGGTGATGGTCCCCAGGCAGATGACCATCGAGACTACGCCTGCCAGCGAGACGTTGGCGTCGACGCTTGCGTGCATGGCTGGCCATGCCGCCCCTAGAAGGCCGTCGGGGAGCCCCAGGCTAACAAATGCCAGGTAGATGATGCCGAGAAGTGCGTTGGTCATGAGTTGACGATCCCTGTCCGATTTGCGGATGTTTATCACATGATAATTGTGAGACGGACATTCTTGTACAATTTATCCGCCATAAAGTATCGCGTATCGGACATCTGGAGCACATGGATGATATATACGAGATGCCCTCTCAACCTTAGCGGCAATGACCATGAGGACGTTAAGTCTGTCTCGCCCGATTTCCCTGCCGAAGGCTACGACGAGCTGCTGAATCAGGAGCCCGGGTGTGACGTTCCTTGGCATTGGCACGAGGAGCTTGAGGCCATTGTGGTGCGCGACGGCGCCATGCGGCTCCTTGCTTCCGGTCGCTCCTTTGTAGTCGAGAGGGGCTGTGGCGTCTTTATTAATTGCAACGTGCTTCATGCCTGTAAGGGTGAGCCTACGTGTCGGATTCGCTCGGTGACCTTTGATTCCAGTTTGGTCGCTGGCGGACAGGCGTTGGCGATACACCGTAAGTACCTTGCCCCAATAGTGGGAAACGAAGCCCATCCTATTGTGCTTCTGCCCTCCAATACCCCAGCGGGCGTGCACGGATGTACACGCATAGAGGATGCCGTGAGGGCTTTTGAGTCTGGCGGACAAGGCTTTGAGATAGACGCTCGTTTTGCACTCTCGCATCTTATGCTCGATGTGCTCGCACTTGCCGGTGAGGAGGCGGACGGAGGGCGTCCGAGGGCCTCCGCCAGAAGGGTAAGAGAAATGTGCCGGTTCATCGAGACCCATTTGGGAGATGACATTGGCATATCGGACATTGCCCACGCGGCAAGTATTGGGGAGCGTGAGGCGCTTAGGTGCTTCAGACAAGAGCTGGGAACAACGCCTTCTTCCTATCTTGCCGAGCAGCGACTGGAACATGCGGCGCGTATCCTATCGGAGAGCCCGGATGAACCCGTCTCGCAGGTAGCGTGCCACGTAGGCATGAAATCGGCATCGAACTTCTCGCTAAGGTTTCGCGAGTACTTTGGTTGCGCTCCGAGAGAGTGGCGCAAGAGAGTGACAGCCGGACAGTCCGTGTGATTCCCTCAGCTCGTCGCCGGAGGGCCTCTATTAGTTCCATTTGCAACACGGGAAGCCTTCCGGCGACAAATAGTCGCCGGAAGGGTAATTCTGGTGCAGGCTGCATCATATTGCGTCTTTCGGCGGCAAGACGCACGCCGTAGGGAAGTGCTTCCGCGCGCTTCTCGCATAAAAGAACCCCTCCGGCGCCGCAAGACGCCGGAGGGGCAAAAAGGCGAGACTATCGCCGCCGCCGGAGTAGCAGGCGCTACTCCAGCTCGAACGCTCCGGTGTAGAGCTGGTAGTACGTGCCGTGCTTGGCGATGAGCTCGTCGTGCGTGCCGCGCTCGATGATGCGGCCGTGGTCGAGCACGATGATCACGTCGGAGTTGCGCACGGTGGAGAGCCGGTGCGCAATCACGAACGTGGTACGTCCGTACATGAGGGCGTCCATGCCGCGCTGCACGATCTGCTCGGTGCGCGTGTCGATGGAGGACGTTGCCTCGTCCAGGATCATGACCGGCGGGTCTGCCACGGCCGCACGGGCAATGGAGAGCAGCTGGCGCTGGCCCTGCGAGAGCTGGGCGGCATTGTCGGTGAGCATCGTGTTGTAGCCTTCCGGCAGGCGCTGGATGAAGCTGTCGGCACCGGCAAGCTTGGCGGCGCCAATGCACTCCTCGTCGGTGGCGTCCAGGCGTCCGTAGCGGATGTTGTCCATCACCGTGCCCGTGAAGAGGTTGGTGTCCTGCAGGACCATGCCCAGCGAGCGGCGGAGGTCCGCCTTCTTGATCTTGTTGATGTTGATGCCGTCGTAGCGGATCTTGCCGTCGGCAATGTCGTAGAAGCGGTTGAGCAGGTTGGTGATTGTCGTCTTGCCCGCGCCCGTGGCGCCCACGAAGGCCACCTTCTGTCCGGGCTTGGCGTAGAGCGAGATGCCATGGAGAACGGTGTGGTCGGGCGTATAGCCAAAGTCCACGTCAAAGAGGCGCATGTCGCCCGCAAGTGGCGTGTAGGTCACGGTGCCGTCGTGGTGGGGGTGCTTCCAGGCCCAGCTCTCCGTGCGCTCGGCGCACTCCTCAAGCTCGCCTGCGGCATTCTTGCGTACGTTCACCAGGGTGACGTAGCCCTCGTCCTCCTCGGGCTCCTCGTCAATGAGCGAGAAGATGCGCTCGGCACCCGCAAGGCCCATGACCACGAAGTTGATCTGCTGGGAGACCTGGCCAATGGAGCCCGAGAAGCGCTTCGTTAGGTTGAGGAACGGCACCACGATGTCGATGGAGAGCGCGACGCCCGCGATGGAGGGGTTGGGCGTTCCCGCAGCGAGCATGGCGCAGCCAGCCAGCGCAACCACCACGTATGAGAGGTTGCCCATGTTCATGAGGATGGGGCCAAGCGTGTTGCCATAGATGTTCGCCCGCTTTGAGGCGTCGAAGAGCTCGTCGTTGACCTCGTCGAAGCCCCTCTCGGTGGCAGCTTCGTGCGTGAAGACCTTGATGACTTTCTGGCCGTTCATGGCCTCCTCGCCGAAGCCCTCCTCGGCAGCGAGCGCGCGCTGCTGTGCGAGGAAGAAGTGCGCCGAACGTCCGCCCAGGACACGCGTGATCACGACCATCAGGACGACCATCGCAAGCACCACGAGCGTGAGGGGGAACGAGTACCAGAGCATGATGACGAGAACCGAGACCATTGCCGTGAGCATGGTGATGAGGTTTGGCACGGCAACGCCAATGAGCTGGCGGAGGGTGTCCACATCGTTGGTGTAGTGCGACATGATGTCGCCGTGCTTGTGCGTGTCAAAGTAGCGAATGGGCAGGTCCTCCATGTGGTCGAACATCTGGTTGCGGACCTTCATGAGGGTGCCCTGGCAGATTACAGCCGTGAGCTGGGCCTGAGCGATGTTCGCGCCCAGGGCAATCACATAGCAGCCAATGAGACTCAAAACGATGCGCGTGATTTGGACCTGTGCAGCTGCCCAGTCTCCCGTGCTCACGAAATCCTGTACCACGGCGATGGCCTGCTGCATGAAGACGGAAGGCAGCGACGAGAGGATCGAGGCGGTGAGAATGCAGAGCACCTGTGCGGTTACGTGAACTGGGTAGTAGTGGAAGGTGAGCGCCAACGTGCGCCCGAGCGTCTTCCCGGGGTTTGCAGCCCCATGGCCGCGGCTGGGGCCATCAGTGTGCTTTGACTTTGCGGCCTGCTCAGAAGGAGACTTCATTGCCTGGTCTTTCTCTTTACTCATCGTTCGCCTCCTTCTTGGGCTCGACGGCGTCCTTGGAGATGGTCTCCATGGCCTCGTCGTGCGACTGCTTGTTCTGTGTCGTGTACGTCTCGCGGTAGATCTCGTTGGTTCGGAGCAGCTCTTCGTGCGTGCCCACGGCGTCAATGCGCCCGTCGCGCATGACCACGATACGGTCAGCGTCCTCCACCGAGCTGGTGCGCTGGGCGATTATGACCTTGGTGGTCTCGGGGATGAAGTTCTTGAACCCCTCGCGGATGAGACGGTCGGTCTTGGTGTCCACGGCGCTCGTGGAGTCGTCGAGAATCAAGATCTTGGGATTCTTGAGCAGTGCGCGCGCAATGCAGAGACGCTGCTTCTGGCCGCCCGAGACGTTGGTTCCCCCCTGCTCGATGTAGGTGTCGTACTTCTTGGGGAACTGCTGGACGAACTCGTCTGCCTGCGCGAGCTTGCAGGCCTCGAGCATCTGCGCGTCGGTTGCGTTGGGGTTGCCCCAGCGGAGGTTGTCCTTGATGGTGCCTGAGAAGAGGACGTTTCGCTGGAGCACGACCGCCACCTCGTTGCGGAGGGTGTCAAGGTCGTACTCGCGCACGTCTCGGCCGCCAACGCGCACGGTGCCCTTGGTTGCGTCGTAGAGACGGCAGATGAGCTGAACGAGCGTCGACTTCGAGGAGCCCGTGCCGCCGATGATGCCGATGACCTCGCCACTCTTGATGTGCAGGTCGATGTCGTCTAGCGCCATGCGGTCTGCCTTGGCCGAGTACTCAAAGCTCACGTGGTCGAAGTCGATGGAGCCGTCAGGGACTTCCATGACGGGGTTCTTGGGGTTCTTGAGGTCGGGCTCCTCGCGCAGGACCTGGCAGATGCGTCGCGCAGACTCGTCTGCCATCGTGATCATCACGAAGACCATCGAGAGCATCATGAGGCTGATGAGCATCGAGAAGCCATATGTAATGAGGGCGGAGAGCTGCCCCACGCCCATGAGCTGGCCCTGGCTGGAAACGATTGCCTGGGACCCAAAGAAGATGACGAAGGTGTAGATGACGTCGATGGCCAGCGTCATGAGGGGCTGGTTCCATGCCAGGATGCGCTCGACGTGAACAAAGTCGTGGTAGAGCGTGCCGGACGCCTCGTTGAACTTTTCCTTCTCGTGGTCCTCTCGGACGTAGGACTTCACCACGCGAATGCCCTGGACGTTCTCTTCCACAGAGTCATTCAGGCGGTCGTACTTCCTGAAGATGCGGCGGAAGATGGGCATCACGGTGAGCGAGATCTTGAAGATGCCCCAGCCGAGGACAAAGGCAACGATCACGTAGATCACGGCCATGGGGCCGCCCGAGACGAACGCCATCACGATGGAGAAGATCGCCATGAGCGGGCAGCGGATCGCCATGCGGATGATCATCATGTACGCCTGCTGGACGTTGGTGACGTCGGTCGTGAGTCGGGTCACGAGCGAGCTCGTGGAGAACCGGTCAATGTTGGAGAACGAGAACCCCTGGATCTTGTGGAACACGTCGTGCCTGAGGTTCTTGGCAAGGCCAGTGGCTGCAATCGAGCAGGTGACGCCGGCTGCGGTTCCAAAGGCGAGCGAGGCGAGCGCCATGATGATGAGAATCGCCGCGTGCCCGGCGATTGCGGAGACGCCGCCCCCAAGCGCGAGGGCATCGATGAGCTGTGCCGTCACGAATGGGATTGCGCACTCAAGCACAACCTCCCCGGTGACGAGAAACGGCGTCGCCCAGGCGGGCTTGCCAAACTCCCTCAGCGACCCAGCAAGCGTTGAGATGATCTCCTTGAGCCCGTACTGGGGAAGCGAGGATTGCTCGCCTGCATTCAATGTTTTTTTCAGCTTCTTGCGTATGCTCACTTTTCCACCGCCCTGTCTTTCTCCTCGATGTCCTGCCAATGCTCCATGAGAAGGTCGAGCATGCCTAGGAGCTGGCCCTTCTCGTCCTCGGTGAGCACCGAGAGCGCCTCTGCCTCGAACTTTGCGTGCTTCTCGGCACATACCTTGGCCTCGGCCTGTCCGTTCTCAGTCAAGGTGACGTCAAGCTGGCGCTTGTCGCTCTCGGAACGCGTGCGGGTGATGAGGCCCTCGAACTCGAGCTTGGCGAGAACCTCGGAGACTGCGGCAGAGCTTATGGGCACGGTGTCCTGAAGCTCTCTCTGGCTTATGGTGCCGCCCTCGCGCAGGATGCGCTCGAGCATGCGCTGCTTGCCGCTGCGCCCTCCGGCGTGGAGGTGCAGGAAGTGCCCAAAGTAGCCCAGGTCCCTCATAATACGAGACTCCGCCGAGGCAGAGAGCTCCTTGGGCGGCCGGCACCTCCCGGGTTGCTGTGTTTCAGACGTAGTGATCTCTCCCTTATCTCTTACCACTTGATGTTGACGAGAGAAGATTAGGTACCTAACAAAAAAGTGTCAAGGTACTTAGCAAATTACCATATCTGGTAGACACAATCGCTCCGAACCGGTGCCAACCAAGGTGACCTTACACAAATGAAGTACCGTCTACCTGCAGCGATACTGTGGCATTACAAATGCTCGCACCAAATGTAAGGCAAATGTAATGTGCGGTCAGGGTGTCGTAATGCATTGCCAACGAGGCAGGGGAGAGCCAGACCAACCCATAGCATGCAAGTTGACAAGGCCCGCCGGGGGAATGGGACGGCGCGGTCACACCCTCTGGAAGGAGAAGCATGTCCGATAGTCTCTCTCGTCGTTCTTTCCTCTCGCTTGCAGGTGGCACTGCCGTTGCCCTTGCCGGCCTGGGGCTCGTCGGCTGCGGCGGTTCAAGCAGCTCCAGCAGCTCTGACTCCAGCGCCAAGTCCCTCTCCGGCACCGTGAACTGCTCCGGCGCCACCTCGTTCCAACCGCTGGTCGAGGCCGCCGCCAAGAAGTTCGAGGACGAGAACCCCGACGTGACCATCGCCATCACCGGTGGCGGTTCTGGCCAGGGCCTCTCCGACGTCCGAGACGGCAAGGCGCAGATCGGCCGCTCCGACGTCTTTGCCGAGGAGAAGCTCGATGCCTCCGACGCCAAGGCTCTTACCGACAACACCGTGTGCGTGGTTGGCATGGGCCCCATCGTGAACTCCAACGTCGACGTTGACGACCTCACCACCGACCAGCTCAAGGGCATCTTCACCGGCCAGATCACCGACTGGTCCGAGGTCGGCGGCACCGCTGGCAAGATTCAGGTCATCGAGCGCAAGGCTGGCTCCGGCACCCGTGCCACCTTCGAAGCCGCCGTCCTCGGTGGCGAGTCCGCTCCCGCCGACTTTGCCCCCGTTGCCGAGGAGGACTCCTCGGGCACCGTTGTCGAGAAGATCCAGCAGACCGAGGGTGCCATCTCCTACCTGGCCTTCTCCTACTTCGACGACACCAAGTTCAAGGCTCTGAAGGTCGACGGCGTCGAGGCCAAGGCAGAGAACGTCTGCAACGGCTCATTCAAGATCTGGGCGTACGAGCACATGTACACAAAGGACACCGACGAGGTCACCCAGGCCTTCATCGACTACATGATGTCTGACGAGGTCCAAGGCAGCATAGTTGAGGAGCAGGGCTTCATCCCCGCCAACGACATGAAGGTCAAGAAGGACGCGTCGGGCACCATCACCAACGCGTAACTTCCGAGCAAAACCGTGGGGGCGTCCGTGCTTGGGTGCGGATGCCCCTTGTCTGTACAGGTAGAAAGGCTACTCATGGCTAAACGCCTCATGCCGAAGAAGCAGCTCGAGGGGGTGGGACTCACCCTCACCGGCGCGTGCGTGCTCCTCGTTGCCCTCATCGTTATCACGCTCATCTTCATGGTCGCCAAGCAGGGCCTATCCGCCTTCTTTGTGGACGGCATCAACTTCTTCTCGTTTATCTCGGGCACCAGCTGGGTCCCCTCCGATGGCGTCTATGGAGCGCTCCCGCTGATCGTGACTTCCTTTGGGGTCATGCTCCTGGCAACGCTCTTCACGCTGCCCATAGCGCTTGGTAGCGCCATCTTTGTGGTGGAGGTCCAGCCCGGTTTTGGCCACCGCGTCTTCCAGCCGCTGGTCGAGCTCCTGATGGGCATCCCCTCGGTTGTCTACGGCCTTATCGGCCTCACGGTGGTCAACTCGGCGATGCGTGCAATCTTTGGCGAGGCAGCGGGAACCGGCGCGGGCATCCTTTCCGGCGGCATTGTGCTTGCCGTGATGATTCTCCCAACGGTTACCACGCTCTCCATCGATGGCCTGGCGGCCGTCCCCAACGAGTACCGCGAAGGCTCCTATGCCCTGGGCTGCACTCGCTGGCAGACGGTTTGGCACGTTGTTCTCAAGAGTGCCATGCCCTCCCTCATGACTGCCGTCATTCTCGGCATGACCCGCGCCTTTGGTGAGGCTCTCGCCGTCCAGATGGTCATCGGCGGCGTCGAGAAGGTCATGCCCGCCGGTCTCCTTTCTCCTGCGGCAACGCTCACCACGGCTCTCACCTCGGGCTTCTCTAACGCAACCACGGGCTCCATCCAGTACCACGCCCTCTGGGCGCTGGGCCTACTGCTCATGGCAATGTCTCTAGTCTTTATCCTGATCATCCACATCATTGGCGCAAGGGGGGCGAAGAACCGTGGCTAGCGAGACTACCGCAAAGCAGGTCGGCAACGATCTTGGCGTCGACCTCGACGATCACGTCAAGAGGATTGGCAGGCAGGACCGCGTGGCAACGGGCATCCTTACCGTTATCGTTGCCTTCGTCCTTCTCCTCCTTGCCTCGATCGTGGCATTCATCCTCGTCAAGGGCCTGGGCAAGGCGCTGACGCCGGGCTTCCTCACCACTTCGCCCTTGGCAGACGAGAACCCCGGCATCTCCACCGAGATCTTCGACTCGTTCTACATGCTCTTCATCACGCTGCTCATTAGCGTGCCCATCTCGCTCGGCGCGGCCACCTTCCTTGTGGAGTACGCACCTGACAACTGGGCGACCAAGGCTGCGAGCACGGCCATCGAGACCCTCTCGAGCCTTCCCTCCATTGTCGTGGGCATGTTCGGCTCGCTCTTCTTCGTGGTCACGCTCGGCTGGGGCATCTCGATCATCGCGGGTGCCATGGCCCTCACCATGTTCAACATCCCCATCCTCGTCCGCGTGATCCAGCAGGCACTGCAGGACGTTCCGCGCTCGCAGCGTGACGCTGCACTTGCCATGGGCCTCACCCGCTGGGAGACCACGCGCCACGTGCTGCTCCCGGCGGCCATGCCTGCCATCGTCACGGGCATCGTGATTTCCGCCGGCCGTGTGTTTGGCGAGGCGGCTGCCCTAATCTTCACCTCCGGCTCCGCCGCTGTGAACATCAACTTCGCAAGCGCGAACCTCTCGAGCCCGCGTAACCCCTGGAACATCTTCAGGCCTGCCGAGACCCTGGCCGTCCACATCTGGAAGCTCAAGATGGAGCCTACCCCTGGCAACGACGAGATCGTGTGGGGCACCGCAGCCGTCCTTATCATCTGCGTGCTGCTTTTCAACATCCTTGCGCGCGTCCTGGGCAAGGCGCTTGCCAAGAAGATGACGAGCGAATGATGGAGAACGAGAAAATGACACCCACTTCGGGCGAGGGTAGCGCCCTCCTCTACACCAAAGACGTCACGGTCAAATACGACTACACGCATGAGGCCCTGCACCCAACGTCGCTCTCCTTCGACGCTGGCACGGTCACGGCGCTCATTGGGCCCTCGGGCTGCGGCAAGTCCACGTACCTGCGCTGCCTGAACCTCATGAACCGAGAGATTCCTCGCTGCGTGGTCGAGGGCGAGATCCACTACCACGACCATGACGTGAACACGCCCGACGAGAACCTCTTCGAGCTGCGCAAGTCCATCGGCATGGTGTTCCAGCAGCCCACGCCGTTCAGGAAGTCCATCCGCGAGAACATCCTCTTCGCTCCCAAGCGCCATGGGCGCATCAAGAGCCGTGAGGAGGCAGACGAGCTGGTGGAGACGTCACTCAGGCAGGCAGCCCTCTGGGACGAGGTCAAGGACAAGCTCAACCAGAGCGGCCTTGGTCTCTCCGGCGGCCAGCAGCAGCGCCTGTGCATCGCGCGCACGCTTGCCATGAAGCCCGACGTCGTCCTCTTCGACGAGCCCTGCTCGGCGCTCGACCCCATTTCCACCTACTCCATCGAGGAGACCATCAGGTCCATCGCCTCGACGGGCATCTGCTGCATCATCGTGACGCACAACATGGAGCAGGCCACGCGCGTCTCCGACCGAACAGCCTTCTTCTACGTGGGCAACATGGTCGAGACGGGGACGACCAAGCAGATCTTCTCGGCGCCCAATGACCAGCGGCTTGCCAACTACCTGTCCGGACGCTTTGGTTAATGGAGCTGATGATGGAGAAAGAGTTCACGCAAACGCAGCACAGGAGCGTGGCGGACGTGTCCCCCGTCATCTCCGTGAAGCACTTCAACCTCTGGTACACGGACTTCCAGGCGCTCAAGGACATCTCGCTGGACATCCCCGAGCACCGTGCCACGGCCTTCATTGGCCCCTCGGGCTGTGGCAAGTCGACCCTGCTGCGCACCTTCAACCGCATGTGCGACTTTGTCGAGGGCGTGCGCACCGAGGGGGTTGTGGAGTTCAAGGGCCAGGACATCTTCAAGACCGACGCCAACGCCCTTCGTGTGCACGTTGGCATGGTGTTCCAGCACCCCAACCCGTTCCCCATGAGCATTCGCGAGAACATCCTCTACGGTCCGGCGCGCATGAAGCGCCTCTCCCGCGACGAGGGTGACCAGATCGTGGAGCGCTGCCTCACCCGGGCGGCGCTCTGGGACGAGGTCAAGGACAAGCTCAACCAGAGCGGCCTTGGCCTCTCGGGCGGCCAGCAGCAGCGCCTGTGCATCGCGCGCGCCCTGGCAACGAGCCCGGACGTCCTGCTCATGGACGAGCCCACAAGCGCCCTCGACCCCATCTCAACTTCGATGGTGGAGGAGCTCATGGTGGAGCTCTCCCGTGACCACACCGTGGTTGTCGTGACGCATAATATGCAGCAGGCAACGCGCGTGGCGGACAAGACCGCCTTCTTCTACCTGGGCCAGCTCATCGAGGAGGCCCCCACGGCAGAGCTCTTCTCCAACCCGCGCGAGACCCGTACGCAAGAATACCTCTCAGGGAGGTTCAGCTAATGACCATCCAGACCCGCTCCAAGCTCACCGCTCAGCTCAAGGACATCGAGGACCTGCTCGTTCGCTTCAAGGACAAGTGCGCGGCCGACATCCGCGCCACCGGCCTCGCCGCTACCGGCGACAAGGGCGCCCAGGAGGGCCTGGCCCGAGGGCGCAAGGCAGAGGACCGTCTGCGCTCCTCGATCGAGTCCTCCTGCCTCGATGTGCTTCTCCTCCAGCAGCCACTCATCGGCGATGACATGCGCTTTGTCACCGGCTCCTTCAGGATTGTCTCGGACCTCTCGCACATCGATGGCATGACGCGCGACGCCAGCTTCCTGGTGTCAGAGGTTCCCGAGAAGGCCACGTCCAAGTTCACCAGCGAGTTCACCCAGATGGCCGATGCCACGGCAAAGATGGTCGAGAAGGCCATCGACGCCTTCTGCAACTCCGACGTTTCCGCGGCCCAGGAGGTCATTCAGGACGACGCCGCCGTCAACCTCATCTACGGGGACGTGACGGAAAAGCTCGTGGCCCAGATCCGCGAGGGCAAGTCCTCTGCCCGCTACCTCCCCGAGGTCCTCATGGTGGCCAAGTACTTCGAGCGCATTGGCGACCTTGCCAAACGCATTGCCTCTTGGGCCATCTTCCGCGTGACGGGCGAGCACGTGACTGAGAAGGGCGTCGATCCCATCCCGACCGACGACTAGACTCTCTGTTTGACAGCGCAAGGGAAGGGACGGGTTTAGTCGATGCCAGAGAAGGCGGCACCGGTCTCGGGCGTGGTGTACTACGTCGAGGACGACAAGAACATTCGCGAGCTCACGGTCTACGCGCTGCGCCAGGCGGGGCTCGATGCAGTTGGGTGTGACGATGACTCCGAGTTCAGGCGCCTGTGCGCCGAGAGGAGGCCGGACGCCGTGCTTCTCGACATCATGCTTCCCGATGCTGACGGCCTGGACATCCTGGCGCGCATTCGCCACACGCCGGGTATCACCCGCGTGCCCGTGATGATGCTCACGGCGAAGGACTCCGAGCTTGACAAGGTGCGTGCCCTTGACGGTGGTGCCGACGACTACCTCTCGAAGCCCTTTGGCATGATGGAGCTGGTGAGCCGCACCCGTGCCCTTCTCAGGCGCGCTGGCCGCTTGTCCGACAGCATGCCCGAGCGCAAGGCGCTCTCTGTCGAGAACCTCACGCTCTGGCCAGACCGCCGCGAGGCGACCATCGATGGCGAGCCCCTGTCGCTCACAATGCGCGAGTTCGATCTTCTCGAGTTCCTCATGAGGAGTCCCGGCGTGGTCTTCTCGCGCGAGACCCTGCTCCAGCGCGTGTGGGGCTGGGACTTTGACGGCGGCTCCCGCACCGTCGACGTGCACGTGCAGCAGATTCGCGCCAAGCTCGGGGATTCCTCGGATCTCATCGAGACCGTACGCGGCGTTGGCTACCGCATGCGCGGGTAGGCGAGGCCGGTGCCAGATGGAACCAATGGAGTCGTGAGCGGAACCCATTCGCTTCGCAGGGGCGTCTTTGTGTCGTTTGCCGTCTCGTGTTCGGTTGTGGCGGTCGTTTTGCTCCTTGCGCTCTCGCTGTTTTACCAGTCGTCCGTCCTTGCCGACGTCAAGGGGATGCTCGCGCGCGAGTGCGACACCGTTGCAACGGCAATCGATGATGGGGGAACCGCCAAGGAGGAGATTGCCCTTCTCTCCTCAATCGACTTTGGCGAGGAGCGCGCGACGCTGGTGGCGCCCGACGGCACCGTACTCTATGACTCGCAGGTGGATGCCGCCACGCTTGAGAACCACGCCGACCGGCCGGAGATTGCCGAGGCGCTCAAGGACGGCGAGGGTGAGTCTGACCGCGACTCGGATACGCTGGGCTATGTGAGCCTTTATCATGCGCGCCGCCTTCCCTCGGGTGATGTTGTGCGTCTGGGGCTGGACCGCAGCAGCGTCGGGCGCATAGTTGGCCAGGACCTTTTCATCTTGGCCATCGTTGTTGGGTGTCTGGTTGTTGTTGCGTGGTTCGTCTCGCGCGTCATCGCCAATAGGCTTGTGCGTCCCATCCTGGAGATTGACCCCGAGGCCGAGGAGGCGAAGGCCCCCTATGTGGAGCTCGAACCGTTGGTCTCGCGCCTGAACGAGCAGCACCACGACCTTGTCGAGCGCATGGACCAGGTCCAGAGCGCCAGCGACATGCGCCGCGAGTTCACCGCCAACGTGACGCACGAGCTCAAGACGCCCATCGCTGCCATTTCCGGCGCCTCCGAGCTCATTCGCGATGGCATCGTGCGCCCGGAGGACATCCCCAACTTTGCAAGCCGGATCTACGACGACGCGCAGCGTCTCTCGGCCTTGGTGAGCGACATTCTCACGCTATCCAAGTTGGATGAGACGGAGCGCTCCCAGGATCGGCAGCTCTTTGGCAGCGTCGAGCCCGTTGACCTGCTCTCCGTTGCCTCGGACGTCTGCCAGCGCTACGAGCAGCGTGCCCGCGACGCAGGCGTGAAGCTCAAGCTGGACGGCGTGTCCACCACCATTAAGGGCAACGCACGCCTGCTTGACGAGTTGATTGGCAACCTTGTCTCTAACGCCATCAGGTACAACCGTCGCGGCGGCAGCGTCTTTGTGTGGGTGCTGCCGCAGGACGGCAAGCCGTGCGTTCGCGTGAGCGACACGGGCATCGGGATTCCTCAGGAGGACCAGGCCAAGGTCTTTGAACGCTTTTATCGTGTTGACAAGGGACGTAGCCGCGAGAAGGGCGGCACCGGCCTTGGGCTTGCAATCGTGAAGCACGCTGCGGCCTTCCACGACGCGACAATCGATCTCAAGAGCGAGCTCGGCAAGGGCACCCAAATCACAGTGACGTTTCCGTGAGACAAAGGGACAGTCCCTTTGTCTCACTGGCGGACCGTTGTGCCGTGCTCGCTCGCGCGTAGCGTGCGAACCCACAGCGCGGGCATGGCCTCGCCCACGGCGCGGGCAACGCTTGCCGCGCGCTCGTCACCGTCGGCAATCGCCATCATCGTGGCACCCGAGCCCGAGATGAGGAACGTGCATGCGCCGTTCTCGTGCGCCGCGTCGTGCAGCATCTGGTAGTCGGGGATGAGCGGCGCACGGTATGGCTCGTGGATGCGGTCGTGGCAGCAGGCGCGAATGGCGTCGGGGTCACCCTTGGCCATGGCGCTCACCATGGCAAGGCAGCGACCCACCTGCCAGGAGACGGTGCTGGTGGGGACCATGGCGGGCAGCGCTCGCCGCGCGTCGCGCGTGAGAACGCGGTAGGGGGGAGCCATGCAGACAAAGCGCAGGTTGTCGGCAACAACCCAGCGCGTGGTGACCGTCGTTGGCCCCTCGACGTAGGAGCTCACGAGACCGCCCATCACGGCAGGGGCAACGTTGTCCGGGTGGCCCTCGATGGCAGTGGCGAGAGAGAGCGTGCGCTCGCGGTCGAGCGGCAGGCCCGCAAGCGCCTGGGCTGCTGCGATGCCCGCAACCACGCATGTGGAGCTGGAGCCAAGCCCGCCAGATGCGGGAATGGTGCAGGACTCCGTGATGTGGAGCGGTTGCGGCTCAAGGCCAAACTCCCTGCATCCGCAGAGGTAGGAGGTCCAGACCAGGTTGTCCTCGCCGGCAAGCTCGGGTGCGCATCCGTCGATCTTCAGGGAGTCTGCGTGTTCGAAGGAAAACTCGGCAGAGAGGTCAAGCGCAAGCCCCAGCACGTCAAAGCCCACACCCAGGTTGGCAGAGGTTGCGGGGACGCTTACACGCACGGTACCAGTCACGCCTGCCTGCCCCTTCTCGGCCGCGCTCACAGGAAGATCCTTGCGCACGCGGACTCCACGAAGGCGCCCATCTTGTCCCGGTCGCACACGTCGTCGTGAAGGCTCTCGGCATCGCGCAGGCTCGAGAGCTGTACGGGCGCGGCGGTGCCGGTTATGTGCTCGAGCGAGTCCATGCTCGCAAAGCCGTTCATGCCCGAGGCGTCAACGCCAAGCGCCCCCAGAACGTCTGCCGGGAATTTGTAGGGGCTTGCCGTGGAGAGGCACACCCGCGTCGAGCCGTCCTGGGGCAGCGCGTCCATGACGTGCTTTGCCACGGCAGTGTGCGGGTCGATGAGTTTGTGGCTCTCCTCCCAGGTGGTGCGGATTGTCTCGCGGGCCATCTCGTCGTCCGCGCGGCCGCAGCCAAAGGTCTCCTGGATGCTTGCGAGAAGCTCCGGTGGAACGGTGTAGGCGCCCTTCTCGGCGAGGTCCGCCATGAGGAACGAGACAAGCTCAACATCTCCGTTGGAGGCAAAGTAGAGCAGGCGCTCCAGGTTGGAGGAAACCAGGATGTCCATGGAAGGCGAGATGGTCTTCACAAACGGACGGCGCTTGTCGTACGTGCCCGTGGTGAGGAAGTCCGTGAGGACGTCGTTTGCGTTCGATGCCACGACCAGCCTGCGCACGGGCAGACCCATGCGCTTGGCATAATAACCGGCCAAGACGTCGCCAAAGTTGCCCGTGGGGACAACGTAGGTAACCTCGTCGCCCTGGGAGATGGCGCCCGCCCGCACAAGCTGCGCGTAAGAGTCGAAGTAGTACGTCACCTGGGGCGCAAGGCGGCCAACATTGATGGAGTTGGCGCTCGAGAGCACCACGTTGCGCGCCGAGAGGCGCTCTGCGAGGCTGCGGTCCGAGAAGATGCGCTTGACCTCGGACTGCGCGTCGTCGAAGTTACCGCGAATGGCGCATACGGCAACGTTGCCGCCAATCTGCGTGACCATCTGGAGGCGCTGGATGTCGGAGACCTTGCCCCAGGGATAGAAGACGCAGACGCCCGTGTGGGGTACGTCCGAGAACCCGTCGAGCGCAGCCTTGCCGGTGTCTCCCGAGGTTGCCGTCACAATCATCACGTCATGGCCGTCGCCCTCGCGCGCAACGCCCATGAGCTGCGGCAGCATCTGCAGGGCAACGTCCTTGAAGGCGCAGGTGGGGCCATGGAAGAGCTCGAGGAGCCAGTCGGTGCCCAAAGGCGTGACGGGGCAAATGGCCGGGGTGTCCCACTGGGCGCCGTAGGCCGCGCGCACGCAGCCGGCAAGCTCCTCGGCAGTGTAGTCGGGCAGGAGCGTCCCAAGCACACGCTCGGCAGTCTGGGTGAAGCTGCTGGCGCACACCTGAGCAAGATCGAGCTTTTCCGCACCAAGCGCGTCGGAGACGTAGAGGCCTCCGTCAGGCGCTAGGCCGGCGAGAATTGCTTGCTTGCTTGTTACCAATTCCCCGCGCGAACGGGTGCTGTGGTAGAACGTTTCCACGGTCGGCTCCTTGCGTCGTTAGGCCTTGTATTGTGTCCAGCACGTATGATAGCTGGTACCGTGCATGGCAGTGCGTCGCACGGCAAGCGCCGACACACAGTTGAAAGAGATTGGAAGCCGATGAAGATAGCCATCCTGGGATACGGCACCGTTGGCCGTGGCGTTGCGCAGATCATCGAGGAGCGCGTGCCCGAGGTCGAGGTCGCCCGCATTCTCGAGCTGCCCGACCGTCTCACCGACCCGCGCATGACCCCCAACTATCAGGACATTGTCGATGACCCTGCCATCGAGCTCGTGGTGGAGTGCATGGGCGGCATCGAGCCCGCCCACACCTTCATCCTGCAGGCACTCAATGCCGGAAAGCACGTGGTGACGTCGAACAAGGCCGTTGTTGCGGCCCACTTTGCCGAGTTCGCCGAGGCCGCCTCAAAGGCAGGTGTTGGCCTTCTCATCGAGGCGTCGGTGGGCGGCGGCATCCCCTGGATCGCGAGCATTGAGAAGGTGCGCCGCATCGAGGACGTCCAGTCCTTCTCGGGCATCATGAACGGGACCACCAACTACATTGTCTACTCCATGCTCAAGGACGGTGCGGACTTTGCCGAGGTCCTGAGCAAGGCCCAGGAGCTGGGCTTTGCCGAGAGGGACCCCACCGCCGACATCGATGGCATCGACGTGCGCAACAAGACCATCATCTCGGCATCCGTGGCGTTTGACGTCGCCTGCACGCAGGATCTTCCCGTCTCGGGCATCAGGAACCTCACCAAGTACGATCTCAGCCTCTTTGGCAGCCGCGACCTCACGGTCAAGCTCATCGGCCGCGGCGTCCAGGCGGATGGCCGCTATGCCGTCTCGGTCGAGCCGGTGGCTGTGAGCACCTCGACGCTCGAGGCAAACGTGCCTACCAACTTCAACCTCGTGACGCTTGACGCGCCGTCCATCGGCGAGCTCAAGTTCTACGGTCAGGGTGCGGGAAGCCTCCCCACGGGCAACGCCATCGTCCAGGACATCCTGGACTGCGTGGCAGGCAGGCGCCCCACCTACGACTTCTCGCGCGGCCTCGTGTACGACCCCGCCATGCTCCACGGTCCCTACGTGTTCCGCACCGAGGCCACCATCCCCGGCGCCAAGTTCTACGAGCCCGGCGCCGTCATCGTGGACGACCTCACCGCAACCCAGGCGCGCGCCCTTCTCGACGATGCCCTGAAGTCTGACCCAACCACGTTCATGGCGGCCGTGTCCGCGAACAGCTAGGAGAGGATCACATGATCAAGATCTGCAAGTTCGGGGGCTCCAGCGTCGCTACCGCTGACCAGTTCCGCAAGGTCAAGTCCATTGTCGAGGCGGACCCCGACCGCCGCTTTGTGGTGGTCTCTGCCGTGGGCAAGCGCTTCTCGGGGGACAACAAGATCACGGACCTTCTCCTTCTGGTGAACGCGCACATCGAGTACCACGTGGACTGCACCTCGCTTCTCGCCGACATCGAGCAGCGCTTTGTCGACATCGCGGACGAGCTGGGCGTCAAGTGGCCCGTGGCCGAGAAGTTCGAGACCTTCGCTGCCAACATCAAGAAGCACTCGCCCGAGTACGTTGTCTCGCGCGGCGAGTGGTTCACCGCCAACATCATGGCCGAGTACCTGGGCCTTCCCTTTGTCGATGCGGCTGACGTGATCGTGTTCCACCACGACGGTAACGTGGACATGGAGCGCACCGCCGCGCGTCTCAAGGACTTTGCGCACAGGAACGGCGCCTTTGTGCTCCCCGGCTTCTACGGAGCCACCGTCGACGGAGCCATCAAGCTTTTCCAGCGCGGCGGCGGCGACATCACGGGCGCCATCGCGGCGCGCTGCCTCGACGCCGACGTCTACGAGAACTGGACGGACGTCTCGGGCTTCCTCTCCGCGGATCCCAGGATTGTCGAGAACCCCCGCTCCATCCGCCGCATCACCTTCGACGAGATGCGCGAGCTCTCCTACATGGGTGCCTCGGTGCTCCAGGAGGAGGCCATCTTCCCGGTGCGCGAGGTCAACATTCCCATCAAGATCATGAACACCAACCGGCCCCAGGACGCGGGCACCACAATCCGCGAGACCGCCGAGGCCGGCGCAGACGAGCACCTCATCACGGGCATCGCAGGCCGCAAGGACTTCATGGCCGTGCACGTCAAGAAGGCCCATATGTCCAACGAGGTGGGCGTGGTCTCCCGCGCGCTCTCCATCTTCGAGCGCTACGGCGTCTCCATCGAGCACATCCCCACGGGCGTCGACTCGTTTGGCGTCGTGGTGGCCGCCGCTGACGTCAAGGACAAGATCTACTCGATCGTCAATGACATCCGCCGCGAGATTAAGCCCGACGACATCGTGATGGTGGACAAGCTCGCCCTCATCTCGGTGGTGGGCCGCAACATGTCCAAGCGCTCGGGCACCTCGGGCAAGATCTTCGGCGCGCTGGGCGACGCAGGCATCAACATCCGCATGATTACCCAGAGCTCCGAGGAGATCTCCATCATTGTGGGCGTTGATAACACCGACTTTGATCGCGCAATCAAGGTCATCTACGAGCGCTTCGTTCGCAACGAGATGGTCTCGGCCGAGAAGGAATAGCTTTCCGCACACCCGCCCGCACGGGCATAGAGAGAGGAACCATCACCATGGCAGACAAGACCGTTGCCATTCTCGGCGCCACGGGCGTCGTTGGTACGCAGATGATCCAGTGCCTCGAGGAGAGGAACTTCCCCGTTGGCAAGCTCGTGCCACTGGCGAGCGCCCGCTCCGTTGGCAAGACCGTCTCCTTTAACGGGGAGGACGTCCCCGTGGTCGAGGCCACGCCCGATGCCTTCGAGGGCGCCGACATCGTCTTGGGCGCCGCTGGGGACGCAACCGCCAAGGCGCTTCTCCCCGAGGCGGCAAAGCGCGGTGCCGTTTGCGTAGACAACTCGCACGCCTTCCGCCTCGACCCCGACGTGCCGCTGGTCATCCCCGAGATCAACGCGGCAGACATCGCCAACCACCCGCGAAACATCATCGCAAATCCCAACTGCGCCACGATCATCGGACTTGTGCCCACCTGGCCGCTCCACAAGCTTGCCGGCCTGCGCCGTCTGATTGTCTCCACCTACCAGGCGGCCTCTGGCGCCGGCATGCCCGGCCTCACCGAGCTCAAGAGAGAGATGAGCGTTGTCGCCAACGGCGGCGAGATGGGCGACACCAGCCCGTTTGCCTACCAACTGGCCGCTAACCTCATCCCACAGATCGGCTCCTTCAAGGACGAGGGCTACACCTCGGAGGAGTGGAAGATGCAGAACGAGGGGCGCAAGATCATGCACCTTCCCGAGGTCCGCGTGAACTGCACCTGCGTGCGCGTGCCCGTCATGCGCTCGCACTCCGAGTCCATCACGGCAGAGTTCAACCGTCCCATCTCGCCCGACGAGGCGCGCGAGGCGCTTGCCTCAGCCCCCGGGGTCAAGGTTGTGGACGACCCAGCCAACCTGCGCTACCCCATGCCGCTCGACACCTCCGACCAGGACCTTGTCTACGTTGGCCGCATCCGTCGCGACCTCTCGGCCCCTGACGGCGTGAACTCCCTCACGTTCTGGTGCTGCGGCGACCAGATTCGCAAGGGCGCTGCCACTAACGCGGTCCAGATCGCAGAGTACCTGCTCTAGGGCGGGGGAGTGCCATGCCACTGCTTTCCAGCTGCTACCTTCCTGGCATCTACGCCGAGGACCACTCCATCGACGTGCCGCTTGACTGGCGGGGCACCAGCCCTGCAGCCCTTGCCGGTGCGGAGCAGGACGAGTCTTCCGCGCTTGCCATGGAGGGTGCTGCCGAGAAACCCAACCCCGCCTTTGTCGGGAAGAGCATCAAGCTCTTCTACCGTGTGCTCTGCTCGCCGGAGAACGTGGGCCGCGACCTGCCGCTCATTGTGTTTCTCCAGGGCGGCCCCGGTGGCGCGTGCCCGCGCCCGCTCTCTCCCCAGAGCGACGGGTGGATCGAGGAGGCCCTGCGCCACTTCCGCGTGGTCTTGCCCGACCAGCGTGGATGCGGTCGCTCCTCGCGCGTGGACGGCGCCCGCATTGCCGCCGTGGGTGCTGAGGCTTTAGCCCAGGGCGCGGACCCGGCGCGGCGCCAGGCAGACTATCTCAAGCGCTTCCTTGCGGACTCGATCATTAGGGACTTCGAGTACCTGCGGCTTACGGAGTTTGGCGGTCGCAAGTGGGTGACGCTTGGCCAAAGTTACGGAGGCTTTCTCACCCTGGCGAACCTCTCCACCTTCCCGGAAGGGGTTGCCGCGAGCTTCACCTGCGGTGGTATCCCCCATGTGCCGGCAAGTGCCGCCGAGGTCTACGCGCACACGTTTCCGCGCATGGCCGCCAAGACTCGGGCCTACTACGAGCGCTACCCCGAGGACGAGACGCGCGTCTCCCTTGTGGCAGACCGTCTCGCCGCAGGTGACGTGCTCCTGCCTGATGGCTCGCCCTTCTCGGTAAGGCGTCTGCAGCTGGTGGGTGGCGGTCTTGGCATGAAGCCCGCGCCGGAGCGCCTGCACGCCCTCTTTGACGTTGCCTTTGGCGATGGCGACGGCTCTTGTGACGATGCCCTTGCCGCGGCGGGTGGAGACGCCTCCCACGTGCGCCTCTTTGGCGGCTTCCTCGATCAGGTGCAGTCGATGACCTCCTCGTACGCAAGCCCGCTCTATTGGACGCTTCAGGAGTTCATCTACGCGGACGGCACGCTTGATGAGCCCATTGGGTGGGCGGCCGCGCGCGAGGCAGCGGGCAGGTCGGAGTTCTCCGAGGGCGCGCGTCCCCTCATGCTCTTTGCCGAGGCGATGTTCCCCTGGATGTTCAAGGAGGATCCGTCGCTCAAGCCGTTTGCCCCCGCGATGGACGTCCTCATGGCCGACACCGAGTTTGGCCACCTCTACGACCAGGACCAGCTGGCGAGAAACGAGGTTCCGCTCCAGGCGGCCGTCTACTACGACGATGCCTACGTGGACTCGGGCCTTCAGCTGGACACGCTTTCTCGCGTGGGCGCGAGCCACGCTTGGGTGACCAACGAGTTCGAGCACGACGGCCTACATGGCAGCGTGGTCTTCAAGCACCTCTACGAGGAGGCGCTCAACCGCGGCGACTTGGCTGGCGTGAAGTAGGGGAGAGCTTCTCGGCACTCCTGCGGTGGGGCCGTCACGGCGCTTCAAAGAAAAAAGCCCAGGGCACTTTTCGTGCTCTGGGCTTGTCTTTTCTGGTGCTCCCTGGGGGATTCGAACCCTCGACATTCGGATTAGAAGTCCGCTACTCTATCCAGCTGAGTTAAGGGAGCGTTGCCTGTGCGGCTCTGACATTCTAGCGCAAGTCGCCCGCTGGCTCATCGCCGAGAAGCGCTCGCGCGGCAAGAACCCCCGCGACGGTCTTCCCGTCTTGGATGAGTCCGGCAGAGATTGCGTGCATGACCTCGTCCAACGGGATCCAAACCGTGCGTACGACCTCGCCCTCGTCAGGGTGGGCCGTGTCCTGTGAGAGTCCCTGGGCGAGAAACACCTCGGTGTGCTCATCCGTGAAGCCGGGAGACCCCAGCACCGTTGCCAGGTGTATGAGCTTCTCGGCACGAAGGCCGGTCTCCTCGGCAAGCTCTCGCGCCGCGCAGCTTTCGCCCCGCTCGCCTTCCTCGAGCTTTCCCGCCGGGATCTCGAGTGTGACGCGCCCGAGGACCACCCGGTACTGACGCACCAGGCATACCTTGCCGCTGCGAATGGCTACGACCCCCGCGCCGCCATGGTGGTGCACGACCTCGCGCCACGCATGCGAGCCGTTAGCAAGCTCTACCTCAAGGTGGTCCACGGAGAAGATCTTGCCTTGCCAGACGTGCTCGTCCCCGGTCACACGCTCAAGAAGCGAGGGCTCTGGTTCGAGTGCCCTGCGAACCTCGCCAAGATCGGCGTCCTTGTCGCCAAGCCCCTGGGCCGTGCTGTTCATGCGCTCCTCCTGGTTCGCCTGCCTTCTGCGCTCCATACCATAGTCGGTTTTCTTTGCGGGTCCAACGGTGGAGTTGCGCCATCGCCTTGCGGCCACTGAACTGCACACGGTCGCGATTCAGGTTTGTGGAGTGCTGGGCGTTTGCTCGCCTTGACCCTTACCGTGTGTAGTTTGGACAACTGTCAGACCGTTGGGCATGCCGTGCGTGGTCGCCCTTCTCGTGCGCTGTTGAGGAGAATATCGGCGTTTCATGTGCTTCGTTCTGAAGCTCCGGTAAAACCTCCTCAACAGTGCCGCCGGCGGCAGGCTCCAATTGTTAAACGAAGGATGCATGCCGGCTGAAAGTGTTGAACGTGGGCAATGTCGCAGCTATTCTGTACACCTGTACTCCATCGTACTAAAGCGTCAAACGTCACTTCTCGCGTCACACACCGCAGATGGGAGTAACCATGTCCAACGCCACGCTCAACCGCCGTCAGTTCATCACAGCCGCTCTGGGAATCACGGGTGCCCTTGGCCTTGCCGCCTGCGGCTCTTCCGCAACCGCCGGCAACTCCGGAGCCACCTCCAGCTCGGCCGGCTCCTCCTCGGCCTCCACGTCCTCTTTTGATGGCAACTTTGTTCTGGGCTTTGACCAGGACTTCCCGCCCTACGGCTACGTGGGTGACGACGGTTCCTACACCGGCTTCGACATCGACCTCGCCCAGGCCGTCTGCGACCGCGAGGGCTGGAAGCTCGTGCCAACGCCCATCTCCTGGGACGCCAAGGACACGCTGCTCAACTCCGGCCAGATCACCTGCATCTGGAACGGCTTCACCATCGAGGGCCGCGAGGACGGTTACGCCTTCACTGACCCCTACATGGAGAACCGCCAGGTCGTCGTTGTGCCCGCCTCCTCCGACGTGCAGCAGCTCTCGGACCTTGCTGGCAAGAACGTCATCACCCAGGCAGACTCCGCAGCGCTCGACGTCCTCTCCGAGGGCGGATCGCAGGAGGAGCTTGGCAAGAGCTTTGGCAACCTCCAGACCATCGACAACTACAACACGGCCTTCATGATGCTCGAGAGTGGCCAGGTGGATGCCATCGCCATCGACTATCCCGTGGCCGTTTTCAACATTGGTGACAAGACCTCCGAGTTCCGCATCCTCGACGAGAACCTCAACTCCGAGCACTTTGGTGTTGGCTTCGCGAAGACGGACGACGGCGCCCAGCTCGCCAAGACTGTCGAGGCGGACCTCCAGGCGCTCGACTCCGAGGGCACTGCCAAGGAGCTCTGCGAGAAGTACGCTGACCAGGGCGTCTCCTACGACCTCTGGTGCCTGCCCAAGGCGTAGGCGCAACTGCGCAATCACGACAACAACAGCGCACGCAACGGTGCGACAAGGGAGCTGGTAAGGTGGACTTTGGAACGATGATGGGGATGCTCCTCTCGGGGTATCGAATCTCGATAATCATTTTTGCGGTGACGCTCGTGGGGTCCATTCCCCTGGGCATGCTGGTGGCGTTGGGACGCCTCTCCAAGTTCAAGCCGCTCTCGCTGCTCATGCAGCTCTTCATTTCGGTGCTGCGCGGCACGCCCCTGATGCTTCAGATGTTCGCCGTCTCCTTCATGCCGTATTACGTGTTTGGCCTCAAGACCGATGCGAACTTCCCCATGATCGCGGTGCTCATCTCGTTTGTCATCAACTATGCGGCATACTTCGCCGAGATCTACCGCTCGGGTATCCAGTCCATTCCGCGTGGCCAGTACGAGGCCGCCGAGGTCCTTGGCTACTCCAGCCGCCAGACCTTCCAGCGCATTGTTCTGCCGCAGGTGGTCAAGCGCGTGCTTCCCGCCATGGGCAACGAGGTGGTCACGCTCGTCAAGGACACCTCGCTGGCCTTCTCGCTGGGCGTCCTCGAGATGTTCACGCAGGCGCGCGCCATCGTCACGAGTCAGCGCACCATGGCTGCCTTCGCCGTTGCCGCACTCATCTACTGGGTCACCTGCCTCATCATCGAGTACGTCATGAGGCACATCGAGAAGAGGCTGGACTACTACCATGACTAACGCCGAGAAGCACGACGCCCGCGCGTCTCGTCACCAGATTCCCGTGCCCGACGCCTCCGTCTCGCAGATCTTGGGACTGCCTGCCGTCTACGTGAAGGGCGCGCGCAAGTCCTTCTCGGGTCGAGAGGTGCTCCACGACGTGTCGCTCTCCATTGCGCGAGGGGAGGTCGTCTCGGTCATTGGCCCCTCCGGCGCCGGCAAGTCCACGCTTCTGCGCTGCCTCACGCTGCTTGACACCTTTGATGCGGGCGAGCTCTACTACGGCAGCCTCCGCGTGACCGAGCAGGACGAGAACGGCAGGGCCAGCTACTCCAAGGATGCCAGCGCAAAGGCGCGCATGCAATTTGGCATTGTGTTCCAGAACTACAACCTCTTCCCGCACTTCACCGTGATGCGCAACGTCTGCGACGCCCCTATTGCGGTGCAGGGGAGAGACCCAGCCAAGGTCGAGGAGGAGGCCAAGCAGATACTTGAGCGCCTGGGTCTGTCGGAGCACGCCGAGAAGGTTCCCAACCAGCTCTCAGGCGGCCAGCAGCAGCGCGTGGCGATTGCGCGAGCGCTTGCCATGCACCCCAAGGTCCTTTACTTCGACGAGGCAACCTCGGCCCTTGACCCCAGGCTCACGGCGGACATGCGGCGCATCATCCGCGAACTAGCCGCTGACGGCATGGCCATCGGCACCGTGACCCACGAGATGGGATTCGCCCGTGATGTCTCGGACCGTGTGGCGTTTCTCCTCGACGGGCGGATTGTGGAGGAGGGTCCTGCCGATGAGGTCATGGACAACCCCACAGACGCCCGCGTGCGGGAGTTCCTGGCCACGGCGGAGGACTAGTGGCAGGTCCAATAATCTCTTTTTGAAGGTCCTGTGTTGAGACAGTGTGCGTGTGAACTGGTGTTTTGCGAAATTGGTGCCATTCGAATGTGATTCTCGAAAAAGTTCTTCAAGAAAGTGCTTGCATCTGTCTGATTCTTTGTCATAATAAACGAGCGCTTCACGAGGTGGGCCAAATGGTGGGTGT
The DNA here is from genome assembly GCF_024741235.1 of Tractidigestivibacter montrealensis. GTDB lineage: Bacteria > Actinomycetota > Coriobacteriia > Coriobacteriales > Atopobiaceae > Tractidigestivibacter > Tractidigestivibacter montrealensis. Next base: position 247,808 of record NZ_JANSKA010000004.1, read on the forward strand.
AGCTCAGTTGGAAGAGCGACGGACCGTGGCTCCGTAGGTCGAGGGTTCGAACCCCTTCACCCACCCCATCTGAAAGCTGAATATGGGTCGTTAGCTCAGTTGGTAGAGCAGGGGACTCTTAATCCCAAGGTCGAGGGTTCGACCCCCTCACGACCCACCACGAATCTGCAGCCCAGGGCACGTGTTGTCCTGGGTTTTTTTCGTCGCGCAAGATCGTCCGGTCAGCTTCTTCTCGCTTTCGATTGGCTCTTGCCCACACTCTTTTGAAAGCCGTTGGTCATGACCGCGTTTTGTAGGTGGGTGCGAGGTTTCGATACGGTACACTTGGTGTTAAATTACGCCGGCGCAGGCGCTGCGTGGGGTTTGCGGGGTGAGAACGATTCCACCTCCCTCGTTGCCCAATTGCGGCATACTGTACCTTGCCGAGGTAACCCGCTGGAAGGAGCTTGCGTTGATTTACACCATGACCCTGAACCCCGCGCTCGACTACGTGATGCACCCCCTCACGCTGGATATGGGCTACACCAACCGTTCTTCGAGCGAGGAGCTCTACTGCGGTGGCAACGGCATTAACATCTCCACGCTTCTCAACGAGCTTGACGTAGTCAATGTGGCAATGGGCATTGTCGCGGGCTTCACTGGCGAGTACCTCATCAACGAGCTCCAGGAAGCGGGCATTGCCAGCAACTTCGTGAAGCTGGATCGTGGCTACACGCGCATCAACGTCAAGCTCAACGGCATCGTCATGACCATGGTCAACGGCATGGGCCCCAAGATTTCGCAGAAGAAGGTCGACGAGCTTCTCGATCGCATGGACGTCCTGCAGTCCGGTGACACCCTCGTCCTTACGGGCTCCATTCCCAATTCCCTGCCCGAGGACATGTACAACCAGATCATGGCCCGTCTCGCCGGTCGTGGCATCCAGTTTGTGGTCGATGCGCCCGGTCAGCTCCTCATGGAGTCCATCAAGGCTCATCCCTTCCTCATTAAGCCCAACAACCACGAGGTCGGCCGCATCTTCAAGGCGGACCCCATGCCCGAGACGCCTGAGGACTGCCTGCCCTATGCGCAAAAGCTCCAGGAGGGTGGCGCCCGCAACGTCATTGTCTCCTGCGGTGGCAACGGCTCGCTCCTGCTCGACGAGTATGGCACTGAGCACATGGTGCCCACGGCTCGCGTGCGCCTCGTGAACGCAACCGGCGCCGGTGACTCCATGGTTGCGGGCTTCCTCGCAAAGGTCACGCGTGGCTTGGACTACGAGAACGCCCTCATCTACGCCTCTGCCTGTGGCACGGCAACCGCTGCCAGCAAGGGCATCGCCAAGCGCTCGACCATCGACCGCGTGGTCACGGCCCTCTACAAGAAGATGGGTCGCGAGATGCCGGCGAGCATCGCGGACGATATCAAAAACGAAAAGGCACGCGCTGAGGCTCAGGCTCTTGCCGCCGAGGGAAACGATGAGGAGAAGCAGTCTCCAGAGGGCGCATAGCGCGTTAGACTGTGTTCGGCTCTTTAGCGCCCCACCCGGGGCGCTTGGCATTCTGGGAGGTGGCCGCACAGCGGCCGGTTATGAGGGGGATTGCAATGTATGAGGGAGTAAACGCATCTGATGGCATCGGCATTGGCGTGGCCCGTGTAGCCGTCGAGCCTGACCTCTCGTTCACGCCGCATGCGCCGGAGGATCCGGAGGCCGAGAAGGCCCGCTACGCCGCTGCCGTCGAGAAATTCGTCGAGCAGACCAATGCGCAGATTGAGCGCATGAAGCAGACGGTGGGCGAGGATGCCGCCGCCATCATGGGCGCCCACATCGAGTTTGCCGAGGACGAGGGCATCCGCGAGATGGTCACGGGCTCCATCGACTCTGGCATGTGCGCCGAGCAGGCTGTGAGCGAGGCCTACGGCACCTTCTACACCATGTACGCCAACATGGACGACGAGCTCTTCCGCGAGCGCGCCGCCGACGTTGCGGACGTCAAGACCGGCCTTCTCGCGGACCTGCTGGGCAAGGAGGTCGTTGACCTCTCCACGTTGCCCGAAAATTCCATCGTCGTGGTGCACGAGCTCACGCCGTCCATGACTGCCGACATCGACAAGGAGAACGTCGCGGGCATCGTTACCGAGACCGGTGGCCGCACGTCCCACTCCGCAATCATTGCCCGCGCGCTGGAGATTCCTGCGGTTCTCTCCGTTGCGGATGCTACGGTCAACATCAAGACCGGTGACATGGTTGTGGTTGACGGCACCAACGGCAAGGTCATTTCTCAGCCTTCCGACCACGACCTCGAGCACTACCGTGCCAAGGCCAAGGCGTTCGCCGAGGAGAAGGCCGCCCTCGAGGCGTACCGCGGCAAGGAGACCGTGACCGGTGACGGCGACAAGAAGCTGCTGGTTGCCAACATTGGTAACCCCGATGACGCCAACGCCGCACTCGAGCACGACGCCGAGGGCGTGGGCCTCTTCCGCTCTGAGTTCCTGTTCATGGACGCCAAGGAGCTCCCCAGCGAGGACGAGCAGTTTGCTGCGTACCAGAAGGTCGCCCTTCGCATGAAGGACAAGCCGGTCATCATCCGTACGCTGGATGTGGGCGGCGACAAGGAGATCCCCTATCTGCACCTGCAGAAGGAGGAGAACCCCTTCATGGGCTTCCGCGCCGTGCGCTACTGCCTGAACAACCCGGACCAGTACAAGGTCCAGCTCACGGCACTGCTCCGCGCCTCCGCCTTTGGTGACATCAAGATCATGCTGCCGCTCGTCACCACCATCGACGAGGTGCGCCAGGCCAAGGCCCTCATCGAGGAGTGCAAGCACGACCTCGACGAGCGCGGTGTTGCTTACAACAAGGACATCGAGGTTGGCACCATGATCGAGACGCCTGCCGCCTCGCTCATAGCCGACGACCTCGCCGCCGAATGCGACTTCTTCTCCATTGGCACCAACGACCTTATCGGCTACACCATGTGCGCCGACCGCGGCAACGATCGCGTGAGCTACCTCTACCAGGTGTACCAGCCGGCGGTCCTGCGCTCTCTTAAGCGCATCATCGGCGAGGGCAACAAGGCTGGCATCATGGTCGGCATGTGCGGCGAGGCCGCGGCAGACCCGCTGCTCATCCCCATCCTCATGTCCTTTGGCCTGGACGAGTACTCCGTCTCCGCTCCCTCCATCCTGCGCACGAGGAGGATTCTCTCCCTCTGGACCAAGGAGGAGGCCGACGCCCTGGCCGAGAAGGTCATGGCTCTCAAGACCGCAACCGAGGTCAAGGCCATGCTTCAGGCTGCCGCCAAGTAGGGGAGTGCAACTTCTCTGCTTTAGAGCTTGAGACCAAGGGCCCCGACGCTACCGTCGGGGCCCTTTTGTGAGACAAGGGGAGATCCCTTTGTCTCATTGCCGGTGGTGGAAAAGCGCTACGGGACGATGACGCGGAGCGCCTTGGGTATCACGTCTACCTCGAAGTGTGTTCCGCAGAGCTCCTCGCCGTCGACCTGGCAGGGAGGCTGCGTCTCGAAGTCCATGGTTGCATGGGCGAACTTAAGCAGGTTCACGCAGCTCGAACCCGTGTGACGGCCAAACCTCGCAAGGCCGAGAAGCGAGAGCAGCCATGGGCGGCTAGGAATCTTGACGTTGTAGCACGCGTCGAGAAGGCCGTCGGATGGATCGGCGTTGGGGCAAATGGCAAAGCCGCCGCCATAGGTGGGACCAACCTGCACCGCAAAGATCACGGTTGGTAGCGTTACCTCGGGCCTCTCGTCAAAGCGCGCTCTGCAGGGCCAGCCATTGGAGCCCTCGGAGAAGATGCGGATGCCAGACGTAATGAAGAGCCCCTCGCCGTGCTGGGAAGTCGTTTCTTCTTGGCGGCGCCTCACAGTGTCGAGAGCGATTGCCGCGTCCATGCCAAACGAGAGCGTCTCCATGAAGTGCACGCCATTTACGCGGCCAACCTCTAGCGGCGTGACGTGGCCACGGACAAGCTGAGCCAAGGCATGAGATGGATCGTTGATTGCCATCCCCAGGGTCCGTGCGTAGTCGTTGCCGGACCCCATGGGAACGATGCCCAGCTGAGGCCGGTCGTTCTCGTCGCGATCCATGAGGCCGTTCACTACCTCGTGGATAACGCCATCGCCACCAAGGGCAATGACGGAGTCGAAGTCCCGGGCCTCGCGAGCGAGGTTCTGCGCGTCGCCCGCCGCCTTGGTAAGAATGACCTTGTGCGACGTGGTTGCGCCACGATAGGAGTCAAGGAACCGCTGCACAAATGCGGCGCCCTCTGCACCCTCGCCCCGGTTGGCGGCGGGGTTTGCAATGACAAGCGTGCGGCCGAGCGGAGACGTGCCCATCCAATACCTCCCAAATCGCGTAGCGGCATCATTGTACGGTATGAGATGCGGTCAGGATTGGTGGGGTCCCGACCGTGATGGATGTCCACGTTGAATGCGAGAAAAATGAAAAAAAGCCCAGGGTCACGGAGGCCCTGGGCTGCAATTACATGGAGCGGCGGACGGGACTCGAACCCGCAACAATCAGCTTGGAAGGCTGACGCTCTACCAATTGAACTACCGCCGCAGAGCATGGGGAAGTATACAACAAGATGGGTGATGGTGGGAAGCGGGGTCAAAAGGCCTGCGCTACCTACAGCACTTCTCTATTCGTTGCAATTGCAACACACACGTCTTGCCGCGCGTGCCACAGTGGAGTCAGCAACATTGAGGCAGGAGGCTCTTCCATGACAGGTACTCAAGCAGACTTCGATAGCGTCTTCCAGGCGATTCGCGCAGACGAGCAGAATGGGGAGTTCACGCGGCAGGGGATTGACCCCCTCTACACGGCGTCTGCAACTTCTCGGTTGGTGATTATCGGCCAGGCTCCCGGCAGGGTTGCGCAGGAGACGCGCATCCCCTGGAACGACAAGAGCGGCGACCGTCTGCGTGACTGGCTTGGCATCGACCGCGTCACGTTCTACGACCCCTCCGCCGTCGCCCTTCTCCCCATGGACTTCTACTACCCCGGCAAGGGCAAGTCTGGCGACCTTCCGCCTCGTCGTGGGTTTGCGGAGAAGTGGCACCCCGTGCTTCTCGGCATGATGCCCCAGGTGCGGCTCACCGTGCTGGTGGGCTCCTACGCCACCCGCCGCTACCTCGAGCTCTCCTCGTCGGCAAAGCTCACCGACGTAGTCCGCAACTATGCCGACTATCTGCCGCGATTCTTCCCGCTTGTGCATCCCTCTCCCAGAAACCAGCTCTGGATGAGCCGGAACCCCTGGTTCGAGACGGACGTCCTGCCGCGCCTTCGTAGCGAGGTCGCATCGGCGCTGCGCGGATAGGGGAGAGGGCCCCGCTATCGCCTGGCTGCCACCACGGGAAGCGAGAAGTGACGGCGGTTTGCCGTGAGCTTACCTTCTCGCTCAAGCTCGCCGATCGCAGTGCAGAGCGCGCACCTGTCAACTCCCAGGTAGTCGGCAAGCTGCTGGCGCGTGAACGGAATGTCAAACTCGCTTGACCCCGCAAGCTTCGATTGTGTTGAGAGGTACGCGAGCAGTTTGCCCTTGATTGACTTTGGGGCAGCGTCGCGAATCCTTCGGGTAAGGCGCACGTTCTTGCGCGCAACGGATGCCAGGAGGTTCTCGGCAACTCGCGCGTGGTAGGCGCAGGCCATAGGACAGCTGTGCATGATGTGGGTCACGTCGACGAAGAGCACCCGCGTGGGAGTCTTTGTGGCAACCACATTGGTGAGCAGCGGCTCGTCCTGGAGGGCGGCAAACGCTTCTCCAAAAAGCTCGCCAGCCGAGAAGCTCCCCATCACGCTGGCGTTGCCCCAGACGTCCGCGCCCTCCACGCGCACGCCGCCCTCAAGGACGATGCCCACGCTTTTGACGGGGCTTCCCTCCACCCAGACCAAATCGCCCTTCTCGTACGTCTTGGGCCGTGCCGCAAGGCACCCCAGCATCTCGTTAACCTCCTGAGGCGTCACGCCCCTAAAGAGGGGCGTCTTGGACAGGAACTCGGCATCTACACCACGCATGTCACACCGCCAAAATAATCGAGGAATGTTGTGAACACAACTTAGCACATCTCTGGACGCGAGCAGACTAGTACACAACGAACCACCCAAAGAGAGAGGGAATTGATGGACGAGAAGATGTTCTGCTTCCAGTGCGAGCAAACTGCAAAGTGCACCGCGTGCACCGGGCGCGCCGGCGTCTGCGGCAAGCCGTTCGACGTTGCGCTTGCACAGGATGAGCTCACGGGTGCGCTCGTGGGTCTCGCCTGCACCTGCAAGCAGGCCGGTACTCGCAGCGAGCTTGCCGACAAGCTCATCGTTAGCGGGCTCTTCACCTGCATCACCAACGTCAACTTCTCCAAGGACACCGTCGACGCCATCACGGCAGACGTACGTGCCGAGAAGGAGCGCATCGCTGCCGCCGCTGGAATCGAGGCTGCCCAGGACCTGCTCCTCGGCCACGTTTGGTCTGACAACGAGGATGTGCGCTCGCTGAAGTCGCTCATTCTCTTTGGGCTTCGTGGAGCGGCTGCCTACGCGTACCACGCCCGCATGCTCGGCTCCGTGAGTGACGAGGCCCAGCAGGCCTTTGTCGATTGCCTTGCCACCCTCGCCACCGAGAGCGACCTCAACAAGCTTCTCGCTGTCTCCATGCAGGTGGGCAAGCTCAGCCACGACGTGATGGGCCTCCTCGACGCAGCCAATACTGGCGCCTACGGCATGCCCGAGCCCACCGAGGTCTCGCTCAAGATCGAGAAGGGCCCCTTCATCGTCATGTCCGGCCATGACCTCCACGACCTCAAGCTGCTCCTCGAGCAGACCGAGGGCACAGGCGTCAATGTCTATACGCACGGCGAGATGCTGCCCGCCAACGCCTATCCCGAGCTCAAGCGCTATCCGCAGCTCAAGGGCAACTTTGGCACCGCATGGCAGAATCAGCAGAAGGAGTTCGCCAACGTCCCCGCTGCCTTTGTGTTCACCACGAACTGCCTCATGCCTCCTCGCCCCAGCTACGCAGATCGCGTCTTCACGACTGAGGTTGTCTCCTATCCTGAGCTCGTGCACATCCCCGCGGCTGCCGATGGCTCGAAGGACTTCACCCCGGTCATCGAGAAGGCCAAGGAGCTTGGTGGCTACGACGAGGATGTGCAGCTCACGGGCATTAACGGCGGCACCAAGGTCGTGACTGGCTTTGCTCGCGCGGCGGTGCTCTCGGTTGCCGACAAGGTTGTCGACGCCGTCAAGGCTGGCAAGATCAAGCACTTCTTCCTCGTTGGCGGCTGCGACGGCGCCAAGCCCGGCCGTAACTACTACACTGAGCTCGTCAAGCAGGCTCCCAATGACACGGTCATCCTCACCCTTGCGTGCGGCAAGTACCGCTTCAACGACCTTGACCTGGGCGACATTGACGGTATCCCCAGGCTTCTCGACATCGGCCAGTGCAACGACGCCTACAGCGCCGTCGAGATTGCCCTGGCTCTTGCGGATGCCTTCGACTGTGGCGTGAATGACCTGCCGCTCTCGATCGTGCTCTCCTGGTACGAGCAGAAGGCTGTTGCGGACCTGCTTGCCCTTCTCTACCTGGGCATCAAGGACATCAAGCTTGGGCCTACGCTCCCTGCTTTCGTGAGCCCCAACGTCCTTGACATTCTGGTGCGCGAGTTTGGCATTTCTCCCATCTCGACGCCCGAGGAGGACCTCACCGCGCTTCTCGCATAGGGGGAGTGAGCTGTTGCGGCGTTAGGCGAGAGGGGCCAGGCGAATTGTCGCCTGGCCCTTTTTCTTATCGAAGGCGCCTTTTGTGTTGCTGCGGCCTTGCCTAAACCTCACACGTGTTGTTTCTACTCTTATCTGTTGCGAGAAAATCCCTGTTAGTCTGCTGGCAAAACTAAATAAGAAACAACACGTGTGAGGTTTCGGGGAAGAGGCAATCTGTGCCTCCTTGTGGTCGACGACGGCCGGTTCTCGAACAGCATGCGTTATCCGGGCGACCCCGCGGGGCCGGCCTCCGAGGTGTGGAACTGCCGCTGCACGCTGGTGGCGTCGATGCCGGGCGCGGATGCCTTCGAGGACCGAAATGCCTCCAAGCTTGAGACCAGCTACGAGGACTGGAAGGCCGGGAGGGACCCGAAGAAGGCCAAGCCCAGCGGCAGGAGCCTCAGGGAGTTCATGGGCACGCCGGCCGTGGGCAAGGCCGCCAGCCGGGCCGGTGTCAGCAAGGCGCGCGTGCGCAAGGCCATCACCGACGAGCTGGAGCGCCAGGGCAAGACAGGCCGAGACTTCCCGGCCATGTCGCGCGCTGAGCAGCAGACGGTGCTGCATTCTGCAGTCGAGAGGGGAATCACGAACAAGCGGTATGCCTACCCGTCGGCTAAGGTAGACGTGGGGTACGTTAACAGTTCGGCATACGCGTCGAAGTTCAAGGGCCTAACCGGCAACGCGAAACTTGACAGGACCATTGCGGAGGCGTGCCGCTCCGCGCTTGTGAACAGGTCCGGAACGAGCGGCGAGGACTTGATTCTCGTGTCCAGAGAGACCGGAGAGGTGGTTGCCAGAAGCAACAGGGAGACTGCTGCAAACGAGATGGTGTATACCGAGGAGGTCCTTGATGCCATCAAGAGCCACAAGCCGGGGTCGTTGATTTCCATTCACAACCACCCAACGAACATCCCACCGACAGGGAGCGACTTTGACGCTCAAATAGCGCGGTCGTATGGCGGTGGCGCAGTCACCCTGCACAATGGGGATGCATACTACTTCGAGCAGGGGGACGTACCAGTGAGCGGGGTATACTACGACATGAAGGTATCCGAGCTCGTATCTGGAGGCACAAGCGAGACCGACGCAATCCTAACGGTCATGGAGAGGCTAATGGGGGAGGGGAGGATACGATGGACGAAGATTTGAGGAAGAAGCTGAAGTCGTATTTCTCCGCTCCAGCAGACGCTTCGGTAACCGTGAAGTTGGCCGGGTGGACTGAGGACGACTTCAAGAAGCTCGATGCCCTTGGGATTCTCGACCCACGGACTCCCGAGGAATGCGAGAGATACCTCGAAATCCGTAAGGAATGCCTGGGAGGCTAGCTGCATGAGCGACTTCCACGTCATGGCCCGCATTCTGGGCGCCATCCGCTCGTGCGAGGGGCGACCGTTCGACGTGGCGGCGGTGAGCCCGGAGGCCCTGGGCGTCAGCGAGGAGCAGCGCGACGTGCTGGCGTGCAAGCTCCAGCGCGCGGGCAAGGTCGGCGGCCTCGTGACCACCGAGGACATCGACGGCGCGCCGCTTCGAGTGCTGTGGGCGCAGTCGGCGCCCGAGGTCACGCTGGACGGCCTGGAGTACATGGCCACCTGCGAGCCGCTCAGGAGCGCCGCGCGCGAGGTCGTGGGCGCGTCGGTGTCGGCGGCGGTCTCCGCCACGGTTGCCGCGCTCGGCTCGATGCTGTAGCCAGGCTCCAGAACACAACTTGCATTCAGGCCCCCGCCACCACGGCGGGGGCCTTTCTCGTGCCGCGTGACCGTGCCGCGACCATGGCCGCGAGGTGATGCGGGATGACGAACAACGTTGACGCAGTCGACCACACGCAGGAATGGCTCTCGGCGCTCGTGCCGGCGCTCTCGCGCGGCCTGGAGCAGGTGGGCCTGGCCGCCGAGGGCCACGCCAAGGTCAAGTGCCCAGTCGACACGGGCAGGCCGAGCAACTCCATAACCCACGTGCAGCTGGACAACTGCGTCAAAGCGTCTGACAAGTAGTCGGTGTGTCTTTCGATAGGAAAAACAAAAAATGGGGCGGGTTTTACCCCGCCCCACCTGCGTTTCTATGGTCGGGGCGACTGGATTCGAACCAGCGACCCTCTGCTCCCAAAGCAGATGCGCTACCAAGCTGCGCTACGCCCCGAATGTTGTGAAGTATAGGGTAGTTCCGGCTGCGGTTCAACGGTTCCATCTTGCCTGATCAGTCGGACGCTGCCATTCACCCGTATATGAACGGCGTTCGGTTACTGACACATTTCTATCGTGTCTCTAGCAAGGCATAGATCGTTTTCAACTCGTTCCTAACTCTATGATGTTCTGCGATGTGCGCGTTCGGGGAAATCACCGCGCGTCTGGAAAGGGTCCAGAAGATCGAGGAACAGGAGACTTCATGACGTATTCCGAGAGGGTCATTGCACAGCTGGAGGAGCGCTACTCCGAACAGCCCGAGTTCATCCAGGCCGCCAAGGAGGTCCTCACCACGCTGCAGCCGGCACTCGATGCTCACCCCGAGTATGAGCGCGCCGCGCTTCTCGAGCGTCTTGTCGAGCCCGAGCGCATCGTAATGTTCCGCGTGCCCTGGGTTGACGACGAGGGCAGGGTCCAGGTGAACCGCGGCTACCGCGTCGAGTTCAACTCCGCCATTGGCCCCTACAAGGGCGGCCTGCGCTTCCACCCGTCCGTGAACCTCTCGATCCTCAAGTTCCTGGGCTTCGAGCAGATCTTCAAGAACTCCCTTACCACGCTGCCCATGGGCGGCGGCAAGGGCGGCTCGGACTTCGACCCCAAGGGCAAGTCCGACCGCGAGGTCATGGCGTTCTGCCAGAGCTTCATGACCGAGCTCTGCCGCCACATTGGCCCCGACACTGACGTCCCCGCCGGTGACATTGGCGTTGGTGGCCGCGAGATTGGCTACATGTTTGGCCAGTACAAGCGCGTCCGCAACGAGTGGTCCAGCGTCCTCACGGGCAAGGGCATCCCGTACGGCGGTTCTCTCGCCCGTACCGAGGCCACGGGCTACGGCGCTGTCTACTTCCTCGAGAACATGGTCACCGAGAAGGGCGAGGAGCTTGCGGGCAAGACCATCTGCATCTCCGGCTCCGGCAACGTTGCCCAGTACGCAATCCAGAAGGCCGAGCAGCTTGGCGCCCACGTGGTGACTGCCTCCGACTCCAACGGCTACGTCTATGATCCCGAGGGAATCGACTTCGACCTTCTCTGCCAGATCAAGGTCGTCGAGCGCGGCCGCATCAAGGAGTACGCGGAGCGCAAGCCCGGCTCCGTCTACCACGACGGCGAGCGTCCCTGGGGCGAGAAGTGCGACATCGCGATGCCTTGCGCCACGCAGAACGAGCTTGACCTCGATGACGCCAAGAAGCTCGTGGCCAACGGCTGCGCGTACGTGGTTGAGGGTGCCAACATGCCCACCACCACCGACGCGACCACGTTCCTCATCGAGAACGGCGTGTACTTCGCTCCCGGCAAGGCGGCCAACGCCGGCGGCGTCGCTGTCTCTGGCCTCGAGATGAGCCAGAACCACGAGCACCTCTCCTGGTCCTTCGATGAGGTGGACGAGAAGCTCAAGGGGATCATGAACTCCATCTACAGCGCCGCCGCTTCCGCTGCGCGCGAGTACGGCCACGAGGGCAACCTCGTGTTTGGTGCCAACATCGCCGGCTTCCTCAAGGTCGCCGACGCCATGATGGCCCAGGGTGTGTGCTAGCCCGCTGATCTGCGTTTTTCGCGGCAAGTGATTGGTCTAGCCCTCCGGCGGCGTGACGTCTCCGGAGGGCCTTTGTGTTTTCACCTTCAGAAGCGGCCCGCTCGCGATACTTGTAATGCCGCGCCTCTTGGACGTTTAAGGTGCCCTAACCGTCCAAATTGCGCGGAACAATTTTATGCCGCCAAAGTTCGACGTTTAAGGGGGCTTAAACGTCCGGAATCAGCGCCTTGACGAGAAGGTCATGGGCTTCGTTCCACGGTACCAAACAATATGTTTGGTATCCACACAAGTATTCATATCCATGCCAAACCATAGGGGATTGTTGCAGACTTGTTGAATTCGCTCAACGAATCATGCATGCCCCGTATACTTGCAACGACCTTTAACGAGCGGTACGAGATACCGAGAAGGCGTCTATAGCGCAGTATCTGGCCCAGCCTCTCGGGAGCACGCGCACGCTGCGCGCTGCTCCTTTTTTGTGGCACGCCGGCGGCGCTGCACGCGGAAAGGACGGTGTTGCTGTGAACCTCTTGGTCGATGGCGGCAGGCATCGGGAGGCCCTCCTGGCGCTTGAGGACGGCACGGCCCTCAGGGGCAGAAGCGTTGGCGCGGAGGGTGAGACCTTCGGCGAGATTGTGTTCAACACGTCTATGGTGGGCTACCAGGAGATTGTGAGCGACCCGTCATATGCGGGTCAGATTGTCACCTTCACCTATCCCCAGCTGGGCAACTACGGCGTCAACGAGAAGGACATGCAGGCAGACGCACTGCATCTCAAGGGCTTTGTGTGCCATGACGCCTGCTACACGCCAAGCAACTGGCAGAGCGTTGTGAGCCTGCCGGACTTCCTTGCGTCCCGCGGTGTCGTGGGCATCGAGGGCGTTGACACCCGCGCGGTCACCCTGGCCATCCGCGAGGGCGGGGCCATGCGCGCGGCAATCTCGACCACGGACCTCGACCCCAAGAGCCTCGTTCGCCGCGTCCGCGAGTCCCCGCACATCGAGGAGCACAACTACGTCGCCGACGTCTCCTGCAAGGAGCCGCACGTCGTGAGGCCCAAGGGCGAGGTGCACCACCGCGTGGTTGCCGTAGACTGTGGCGAAAAGGCAGGCATCGCGCGTCGCATGGCCGAGGTGGGCATCGAGGTCACGGTTGTCCCCTGGGACACGCCTGCCGAGAAAATCATTGCCATGGAGCCCGACGGCGTCTTCTTCTCCAACGGCCCCGGCGACCCCGACACCGTGCCCACCGTGCCCGAGACCGTGCGCGCCATTCTCGGCAAGCTCCCCGTCTTTGGCATCTGCCTGGGCAACCAGATGATCACCCTGGCTGCGGGCGCCCGCGTTGAGAAGCTACCCTACGGCCACCACGGCGGCAACGAGCCTGTGATGAACCTTCTCACCGGCAAGGTCGAGATAACGGCGCAAAACCACAACTACGGCCCGGTCTTCTCTACCTTTGGTCCGCTTGTCCCCGAGCTCTCCGGCGGCCTCACCGAGCATCCCGAGAGCCTCCTTACGTGGAGCCGCATGCACGTTGCCCCCGTCGCCATGAACGAGCGCTACGGCCGCATCCGCCTCACGCACGTGAACCTCAACGACGGCACGCCTGAGGGCATCCAGTTCCTCGATCTGCCGGCCTTCTCGATGCAGTACCACCCCGAGGCCAAGCCCGGCCCCAACGACTCGGCGTACATGTTCGAGTCCTTCTCGCGCCTCATGGACGGACGCGAGGACTACCTAGCCATCGACGTTCGCGAGGGGAGGCGCTTCTAGTTGCCTAAGCGTACCGACATCAAGAAGATCCTCATCATTGGCTCTGGCCCCATTGTCATTGGCCAGGCTTGCGAGTTTGATTACTCCGGCACCCAGGCGTGCAAGGCGCTGCGCGAGGAGGGCTACGAGGTCATTCTCGTCAACTCCAACCCTGCCACCATCATGACCGACCCCGAGACGGCCGACCGCACCTACGTTGAGCCCATCACGGCCGCTTCGGTCGCCAAGGTCATCGCCAAGGAGCTCCCAGACGCGCTGCTCCCCAACATGGGCGGCCAGACGGGCCTTAACTGCGCCGTGGCGCTTGCCGAGCAGGGCGTGCTTGACAAGTACGGCGTGGAGGTCATTGGCTGCGACATCGAGTCGATCCAGACCGGCGAGGACCGGGAGCTCTTTGCCGAGGCCATGCGTGACATTGGCCTGGAGGTCGCCCGCTCCGAGACCGCGCACACGCTCGAGGAATGCGAGCGCGCAGCGGAAGACATTGGCTACCCCGTGGTGATCCGTCCCGCCTACACGCTGGGCGGTGCCGGCGGCGGCATGGCATACACCCACGATGACCTGGTGCGTATTGCCCGCGAGGGCCTGGCCCTCTCCGCGAACTCCGAGGTCCTCATCGAGCAGAGCCTCGAGGGCTGGAAAGAGATCGAGATGGAGGTCATGCGCGACTCCGCCGGCAACGGCATCGTGGTGTGCTCAATCGAGAACCTCGACCCCATGGGCGTCCACACCGGCGACTCCATCACCGTGGCGCCCTGCCAGACGCTCAACGACTTCGAGATGCAGCGCCTGCGCGACTACTCGCTGGCCGTGCTCGAGCGCGTTGGCGTCGCGTGCGGCGGCTCCAACGTTCAGTTTGCCGTGAACCCCACCGATGGCCGCGTCATCGTAATCGAGATGAACCCCCGCGTGAGCCGCTCCTCCGCGCTGGCGTCGAAGGCCACCGGGTTCCCCATCGCCAAGGAGGCGGCGCTTCTCGCCGTTGGCTACACGCTCGACGAGATCACCAACGACATCACACAGGCAACGCCGGCCTGCTTCGAGCCCTCGATCGACTACTGCGTGGTCAAGATCCCGCGCTTTGCCTTCGAGAAGTTCAAGGGCGCCGACTCCACCCTCACCACGCGCATGAAGGCCGTGGGCGAGGTCATGGCCATTGGCTCCACCTTCGAGGAGGCGCTCCAGAAGGCCATGCGCTCGCTCGAGCAGGGGCATGCCGGCCTGGGGGCCGACGGCAACGACAACTTTGACGAGGAGGCCTTCGAGGAGCGCGTGGCCACGCCCACCCCGCAGCGCATCCTCTACGTGGCCGAGGCGCTTCGCCGCGGCTGGGGTGTGGAGCGCGTCTTCGAGGCCACGCACATTGACCGCTGGTTCCTGAACCGCATCGCGGACATCGTAACTGCCGAGCGCACCATATCCGAGCTTGGACTCATTGGCCTCGACCACAACCACATGCTGGCCGCCAAGGAGCTTGGATTCTCCGACCGCCAGCTCGCCTACCTCACGGGGACGAGCGAGGAGGTCGTGCGCGCCGTGCGCGAGGTCGTGGGCGTGCGCCCGCTCGTGAAGACCGTCGACACCTGCGCCGGCGAGTTTGCCGCCCGCACGAGCTACCACTACTTCACCTACGAGGACGGCGGAGCCACCGAGCGCACGGAGGCCGAGAAGCCGCGCGTGGTGATCCTCTCGGCCGGCCCCAACCGCATTGGCCAGGGCATCGAGTTTGACTACTGCTGCGTCCACGCCGCGTACGCGCTTGAGGCCAAGGGCTACGAGACGGTCATGGTCAACTGCAACCCCGAGACCGTCTCCACCGACTACGACACCTCCGACCGCCTGTACTTCGAGCCGCTCACCTTCGAGGACGTCATGAACGTCATCGAGGTCGAGAAGCCCGTGGGCGTCATCGTGACGCTGGGTGGCCAGACCCCCATCAACCTTGCCGGCAGGCTCAAGGCGGCGGGCGTCCCCATCATGGGCACCCAGCCCGAGGCCATCGACCTGGCCGAGGATCGCGATCGCTTCGCGAGCCTGCTCGACCGCCTGGAGATTGCCTACCCGCCCTCATCGACGGCAGAGACCATGGAGGACGCCACCGAGGTCGCGCGCCGCATTGGCTACCCGCTGCTGGTGCGCCCGAGCTACGTGCTGGGCGGTCGTGGCATGGCGATCGTCTACGACCACGACGACCTGCGCACCTACATGGCCGAGGCCACGCGCATCTCGCCTGACCACCCCGTCTACCTCGACTCCTTCTTGGAGGATGCCATCGAGCTGGACGTTGACGCCCTCTGCGACGGCACCCAGTGCTACGTGGGCTCGGTCCTCGAGCACATCGAGGAGTGCGGGATCCACTCCGGTGACTCCGCGTGCTGCTGGCCGCCCTTCTCGCTCTCCGACTCCATCATGGAGCGCGTGCGCGAGATTACCCGCAAGCTTGCGCTTGCGGTGGACATCCACGGCCTTCTCAACATCCAGTTTGCGGTCAAGGACGAGCAGGTCCTGGTCATCGAGCTGAACCCGCGCGCCAGCCGCACGGTGCCCTTCTCGTCCAAGGCCACCGGCGTGCCCCTTGCGCGCTGCGCCGCACGCATCATGTCCGGCGAGACCATCGCCCAGCTGGGGCTTCCGCCCGAGGACCGCATGCCTTCGCATTACGCCGTGAAGGAGGCCGTCATGCCCTGGAGCCGCTTCCCGGGTGCCGACGTCCACCTTGGGCCCGAGATGAAGTCCACCGGCGAGGTCATGGGAATCGACACGACGTTCCCTAAGGCTTACGCCAAGACGCGCGAGGCCATTGACTACGAGATCCCCATGTCGGGCAAGGTGTTTGTCTCTGTGTGCGACAGGGACAAGCGCTCCATTGCACCCGTGGCGCTCTCGCTCACCAACCTGGGCTATGACCTTGTCGCCACGCGCGGCACGGCCAAGACGCTGCGCGCCGCCGGCATTCCGTGCGAGGTCGTGCGACCCATCAGCGAGGGCAGCCCCAACGTCCTCGACATGATGGCGGCGGGGGAGATCGCGTTTCTCATCAACACTCCGCGTGGCGGGAGCTCCCGAGGCGACGGCGCCAAGATTCGCAGCGAGGCCGTGAACCGCGGCGTCGACATGGCAACGACAATGTCCGGCGCGACGGCGCTCATCCAGGCAATTGCCGCGCTGCGAAAGGGCCCCCTCGACGTCTACGCGCTGCAGGACCTGTAAGAGCTTCTCGCACAGTTGCGCTTGCGAGCCCTCCGGCGTCACCGCGACGCCGGAGGGCTCTTTCGTGCGGGATTGCTGCCATTACGGG
This sequence comes from Tractidigestivibacter montrealensis, assembly GCF_024741235.1. Classification (GTDB taxonomy): domain Bacteria; phylum Actinomycetota; class Coriobacteriia; order Coriobacteriales; family Atopobiaceae; genus Tractidigestivibacter; species Tractidigestivibacter montrealensis. Next base: position 264,347 of record NZ_JANSKA010000004.1, read on the forward strand.
CCCTTTGGCGACGGTGATTGGCGCCACCTACGTGTGCGCATGTCGATTTTCTTTCTCGTTTCCTAGGCCAAGACCTGTGCATTTGCTATTATGGCAAGGCTATGTGTGACTATGCGGGCGTGGCGGAACTGGTAGACGCGCTGGATTTAGGTTCCAGTGGGGGAGACCCCGTGAAGGTTCGAGTCCTTTCGCCCGCACCACATGAGCCACATGCGCAGGAAATCACGACGGGCACCCGCCCGCCGAGAACGAGACACTGGAGGAACGTTGAAGATCACCGTCACCGCTGAGGAGCCCAAGGACAACAAGGTTGCCGCAAAGCTCACCATTCCCGCCGCCGACGTTGACGCGGCTGTCAAGAAGACCTACAAGGACTTCGCGCACAAGTACAACTTCCAGGGCTTCCGTCGTGGCCACGCTCCCCGTCCGGTGATTGACGGCATCCTGGGTAAGGAGTCGGTGCTCGCCCAGGCCACCAACGACCTCCTCAACGCCGCCGAGCCCCTCATGCTCGAGGAGCTCAATTTTGTCCCCGTTGGCCGTCCGGACTTTGCTCAGGACGCTGACCTCGCCAAGGAGGGCCAGGACTACACCATCGACGTCACCATCGGCGTGCGCCCCGAGGCTGAGCTTGACTCCTACGACGCGCCCCAGATCAACATGCCTCCCGAGGATGTCACCGACGCCGAGGTCGAGGCCCAGGTCAAGCGCTACATGACCTACCACACCTCCTACGAGGACGTCCCCGAGGGCGAGGCTGCCCAGGAGGGTGACGTCGTGAAGGCCGACATCGAGAACGTCGAGGGCGCCGAGAAGCTCGCGGGCGAGGGCCAGACGCTCGCGCTCGTCGATGGCCAGGTCCCCGACGAGGTCAAGCAGGCACTCACTGGCGCCAAGGTGGGCGACGTTGTTGACCTCGCCTGGACCATCAAGCACGAGGACGGCGAGGAGAGCCACGAGCACTCCTACAAGGCCAAGGCTACGGTCAAGGGCATCCAGCGCCCCACCACGCCCGAGCTTGATGACGAGTTTGCCAAGAAGAGCTTTGGCTACGACACCGTCGACGAGTTCAAGAGTGCCGTCCGCGACGAGATCGCCGAGGACAAGAAGGTCAACCTTCCCAACCTCAAGGAGGACCGCGTTGTCGAGGCCGTGGGCGAGCGCCTGCAGCTCGACGAGGTTCCCGCTGACTACCAGGAGGAGGTCTTCAACGAGCTTGGCCAGGAGGTTCTCGGCCAGATGCAGCGCTCTGGCATCTCTCTCGACATGTACCTCAAGGCCCGCAACATCTCTCCCGACGCCTTCATCGCCGACCTCCACGCCCAGGCCGAGGAGCGCGCCCGCCAGTCCCTGGCGCTCGACGCCATCGCCCGTCAGCTCGGCCTTGAGGCCACCGACGAGGACGTGCGCAACGAGTTCGAGAAGGCCAACGTCGGCGACGTGGACAAGGCCATCGAGCAGTGGCGCTCCGAGGGTCGTCTCCCGGCCATCCGCGATTCCATCAAGCGCACCAAGGCCCTCGACTGGCTGGTCGAGAACGCTCAGGTGACCATCGTGGACGAGGCCGCCGAGGCTGCCAAGGAGTCCGAGGGCGAGAAGTCCGAGGACGCCGAGTAGCCCTCGCGCTACCAGAACCAATGGTGCAGACCCTGTGAACTGACGCCGTGCCCCGGATGGCGCAAGCCATTCGGGGCACATTGGAACGGAACACATACTATTCCTGAAGGGAGCATCATGCACAACCCAACGAACATCCCGCTCATTCCGTACGTCGTTGAGCAGACCCCGCGTGGCGAGCGTAGCTACGACATCTACTCGCGCCTGCTCAATGACCGCATTGTCTTCCTCGGCGAGGAGGTCACGCGCGACTCCGCCAACCTGGTGATCGCGCAGCTCCTGCACCTGGAGAGCCAGGACCCCGACAAGGATATTTCGCTTTACATCGACTCTCCTGGCGGTGACGTCTACGCCGGCCTGGGCATCATCGACACGATGAACTTCATCAAGCCCGACGTCTCCACCATCTGCGTGGGCATGGCGGCTTCCATGGGCGCAGCCATTCTCGCCAGCGGCACCAAGGGCAAGCGCCTTGCGCTGCCCAACTCGATGATCCTCATCCACCAGCCCAGCTCTGGCGTCCAGGGTCAGCAGACCGACATCCAAATCGTGGCTGACGAGACCAAGTGGATTCGCGAGCACCTCAACCAGATGCTTGCTGAAGCCACCGGCCAGCCCATCGAGAAGATCAACGCCGACACCGAGCGCGACAACTACATGCGCGCAAGCGAGGCGCAGGCCTACGGCCTTGTCGACAAGGTCATCACCAACCGCAACGACCAGGGTAAGCAGGAGTAGCGCATGGCTCAGGACCGCGACAACGGAAACGGACGCTCGTACGGCGACAACGAGATGCACTGCTCGTTCTGTGGCAAGAGCCGCAGCCAGGTGAGCAAGCTCATCCAGGGTCCCGGCGGAGTCTACATCTGCGACGAGTGCGTGCGCGCGTGCTCTCAGATGATCGAGGAGGCGGATGGCACCGCTGCGGAGGAAGACGACGTGGACGAGGAGTCCCCGCTTCCGCTCAAGGAGCTGCCCACCCCGCACGAGATCTACGACGAGCTCTCGCAGTACGTGATTGGCCAGGAGGCGGCCAAGCGCGCCATGAGCGTGGCCGTCTACAACCACTACCGCCGCATTCTCTCGGGCAACGACGAGGTCCCTGAGGGCGAGGAGGAGGTGGAGATTGCCAAGAGCAACATCCTGCTCCTTGGCCCCACCGGTACCGGCAAGACGCTGCTTGCGCAGACGCTTGCCCGCTTCCTTGAGGTGCCCTTCGCCATCGCCGACGCCACCACCCTCACCGAGGCTGGCTATGTGGGCGAGGACGTAGAGAACATCCTGCTCAAGCTCATCACCGCGGCCGACGGCGACGTCTCCCGCGCCGAGCTTGGCATTGTCTACATCGACGAGATTGACAAGATCGCGCGCAAGGCAGAGAACCTCTCCATCACTCGCGACGTCTCCGGCGAGGGCGTGCAGCAGGCCCTGCTCAAGATTCTTGAGGGCACCGAGGCGAGCGTGCCCCCGCAGGGTGGCCGCAAGCACCCGCAGCAGGAGCTCATCCACATCGACACCACCAACATCCTGTTCATCTGCGGTGGCGCCTTTGTGGGTCTCGATAAGATCGTGGCCGACCGCATTGGCAAGAAGGGCGTTGGCTTCAACGCCGAGCTTGGCAAGAACGGCGACCAGGACGAGGACGAGCTCATGGAGCAGGTCATGCCCCAGGACCTGCACAAGTTTGGCATGATCCCCGAGTTCATCGGCCGCATCCCGGTGATCACCTCTACGAGGGAGCTCAAGGAGGCAGACCTCGTGGACATTCTCACCAGGCCTAAGAACGCGCTGGTCAAGCAGTATCGCCGTCTCTTCGAGATCGAGGGAGTGGACCTGGAGTTCACGCCCGATGCCCTGAACGAGATTGCACGCCAGGCCATTGCCCGCGGTACGGGCGCCCGCGGCCTGCGTGCTATCTGCGAGTCGACACTTCAGTCCACGATGTTTGACCTCCCGAGCGACCTCGACATTACCAAGGTCATCGTTACCAAGGAGTGCGTGGGCGGCACCGAGAAGCCCGAGGTGGTACGGCAGGAGTCGCTACTGCCCAAGCATCGCGCGAGCTAGCACGCGTTCACTGGTTGTATCAACCCTCGGCCGCGTCCGGATGTCCGGGCGTGGCCGTTTTTTGGCTATGGAAGTTGACGTGGGAAGTCCTACATCGGCTTTAACCCACCGAACCGCCAAAGCGCTCGTAGTACTCGATGAACTTCTGGCGCCGCTTGGTCCCCGCGGGGCAGGTGTAGTCAAAGGCGTGCATGATGCCGCGATAGATGGCAACGGCCTTTATGCGGCGCGCCATGCCGTCGACGGTGCTGCGCGACTTCTCAAGCTGGTCTCGCAGGTACTCAAGGTAGGGGGAGCCTGCCGCGTACTGCCAGAAGAGACCAGCGAGGTCGGAGTCTGGGTAGAGCCAGGGCCTGTTGTCGGGCCCGGCGTAGTGGACAATGCGATAGTCGCGCCTGGCCTCGTCGTACTCGTCCTGAACGTCTTTGGGGGCCTGCGCCACGATGTGGGTGCGTCGCATGTACTGCCAGTCAACAAGGTAGTTCCACTTCATGTGAACCCGACGGTAGTGACCGTCCACCACCTTGTTGAGGACGTCCTGGTCAAGCCAGCGCCACGTGCGCTCCGTGGCAATGTCAAGCAGTTCCTCCGCCGTGATGGTCTGACGGAACTTCTCTAGGTTCATGAGGAGCACACCCGCCTGGAAGTAGTCGTGCGGCTCGGTCATACCCAGCTGGTCCTTGAGGTACGAGTAGACCGTGGGATCATAGCCGTCGATCTGGCCGATGGTGTCCGCGTCGCGCGTGGCCGCCAGCAGGTAGCCTGTGACGTCCGTGTCGAAGAGCTCCGCCACGTCTGCGCACACAACGATGTCCGAGTCCAGGTAGATGGCCTTCTCGACGTTGTCGAGAAGCGTTGGTGCCAAAAGGCGGAAGTACGTCTCGGGTCTAAAGTGGCCGTGATGGGGGAGCTTGATGTCCCCAAGGGCGGCGTCAACGTCCAGGAAGCCCAGCCCAACGTGGTACTTGGACGCCTGCTGCGTGAGCGTGATCATGCTCTTGGGCGTGATGTCGCGTGTGAGCACCACAATGTCGTAGTGGCGGTTGGGCGAGGCGTTCACCAGGATGGACTGAAGCGCCACCGAGAGGTAGGGAACAAAGAGCTCGTTACAGGCAAAGACGAGAACAACGTCGTTGAGGTCAAGCGGCAGCTCGCGTGACGAGGTGGCCAACATGGTCCCCCTCTGCGTCTGCTGGGTGGCAGGTGTTCCGCTCTGTGAGATCATCGTCTGGCTGCTCCCTGTAGGATGCCCGTGTCTGCGTGCCAAAACAGCACTGTATGACTCTACCATGACGTGCGAGCCGTGCTCCGTTCGCCCGCTCGTCCCCGCCAAAGGCCCATCTGTGAGACAAAGGGACAGTCCCTTTGTCTCATTCGAGAAGGGCGGCAGCGTTGGAGCGCGCAAGTGCCCCCACGTCTTCGCCGCGCACCTCGGACGCCTTTGCGATTGCGCGTTCGAGCGAGGAGGCAATCTCCTCTGCGCTGCCAACGACATTCTCTCCCGCAGGGAGGTCCGTCTCGGTGAGCAATAACTCTGCGGGCACCTCGCGAACGTACTCGCGCCCGCGCCTGGTGGCAAGGGAGTGCTCGCCAAACGAGAAGGAACAGCCCATGCGGGCAGCACGCCACAGCTCCTCCGGTCTTCCGGAGAACCAGTGAAAGACGCAGCGACAGGACTTCGCGGCGCCTGTGCGCTCCAGCACGTCGAGCACCACGTCTGTCGAGCGCACGGAGTGGATTGAGACGACCTTGGGGCACGTGGGATCGCTCGTCTCGGAGCAGGCGCGCATGATGCGCTCGAATGCCGCGACCTGAGCGCGCTGCGTTCCCTCGCCCACGTGCGCTGGCGAGAAGTCCAGGCCAACCTCGCCAACAAAGCGCAGTTCAGGCAATATGGAGACCAGCGTGTCAACGTCCTTCTCGGCAATGCGACCGTCTGCGACCCACCAGGGATGGGCGCCAGCGGTGAGGAAGACTCCCTTAGCGCCCGCAAGCTCCTGCGCCGCACGAAGGTAGCCCGCAGGCGTCACGGTGCAGGCGAGAAGCGATAGGCCAAGCTCGTCTGCTTGGGCTACTACCTGCGGCGCATTTGCGTAGAAGTCCAGATGCACGTGTGCGTCGAAGAGCCTCACCGCTCGCCACCTTCCTCAGGGGATTTCCCGTCCAGCCCCGTGAGCGAGAGGATCACGTCTCCCGCGATCATCTGGCCCATGATGGGTGGAAAGTACGACATGGTGCCCAGTGTCGCGGCCTTGCCGCTCGCGCCCTCGGGCGTGTGCGGGCGCACCGGCTCCTCGGGGGAGTAGAGCACGCGCAGCTTTCGAATCCCCCGCTTCCTGCTCTCCTTGCGGATGATGCGCGCAAGCGGGCACCCGTGCGTCTTGGAGATGTCCGCGAAGCGAAGGAGCTCTGGGTGAAGCTTGTTCGCGCCTCCCATGCTCGATACCAGGGGCATGTCGTTGTCCTGGCACCAGCGAGCGACCACAAGCTTGGCTGTCACGTTGTCGATCGCGTCGACCACGAAGTCCGGCCGTGGGTCGAGGCCGCCAAGGATTTCTCCGATATTGTCCCGCGTGAGGAACACATGGATCGGCGTGATTTTGCACGAAGGGTTGATGTCGGCCACGATGCGTGCCATCACGTCCGTCTTGCGCTGGCCTACGGTGCTCGTGTATGCCACGGCCTGCCGGTTGATGTTGCTCGGCTCGACCACGTCTCGGTCGACGAGGACGAGCGAGCCCACGCCACCTCGTGCCAGCGCCTCGGCGCAGTTGGAGCCCACGCCGCCAAGGCCCAGCACAACCACGCGGGAGTCGGCAAGCCTTCCCACGGCGTCCTTGCCCATGACCAGCTCGAGTCTGGACGTGGGTGTCTCCAACGTGTCAGCCATGTGTCTTCCCGTGCCTCTCGTCCGTCCGCCCGCAATCGCCCCGATAATAGTCGAAAGCATGAGACAGAGGGACTGCCCCTTTGTCTCATTGCGCCTGTGCTAAGCTGGGAAGCTGCAATCTGGGCGCTCGCTGCGCCCCACATGGCTGTGTTCGAGAGGACCGTATCGTGGAAGAGATGCCCAAGACCTACAATCCGCAAGAGGCCGAGCCCCAGCTCATCCAGAAGTGGGTTGACGCTGGCTGCTACCGTCGCAGCAAGGGCGTAGGGGACTGCACCGTTGTCATCCCGCCGCCCAACGTGACTGGCATCCTTCACATGGGCCATGCCATGGACGACTCCATCCAGGACACCTTCATCCGTTACAACCGCATGCGCGGCCGCTCTACCCGCTGGATTCTGGGTACCGACCACGCCGGCATCGCCACGCAGACCAAGGTGGACAAGAAGCTCAAGAGCGAGGGCAAGTCTCGCCTCAAGATGGGGCGCGAGAAGTTCCTGGACGCCTGCTGGGACTGGACCCACGAGTACGGCGGCACGATCGTCTCGCAGATCAAGCGCATGGGCTGCTCGATCGACTTCGATGACGAGAAGTTCACCATGAGCCCCGAGTTTAGCCGCGCGGTGCGTAAGGTTTTCTGCGACTGGTACCACGACGGTCTCATCTATCGCGGCAAGCGCATCGTCAACTGGTGTCCCGTGTGCGGCACCGCCATCTCGGACGACGAGGCGGAGTACCACGACGAGAAGGGCCACCTGTGGTTCCTGCGCTATCCGCTCACCGAGCCCGTCGACGGCATCGAGTATATCACCGTGGCCACCACGCGCCCCGAGACCATGCTGGGCGACACAGGCGTTGCCGTCTCGCCGGAGGACCCGGAGAAGGCCAAGCTCGTGGGCAAGACCGTGATGCTGCCCATCGTGAACCGCGAGATTCCCATCTTCTCGGACTGGCACGTCGACAAGAACTTTGGCACCGGCTTTGTGAAGGTCACGCCCGCGCATGACCCCAACGACTTTGCCATGGGCCAGACGCACAACCTGGAGCAGATCAACATCCTCGACGAGCACGCGCACATCGTGGACGGCTACGGCGAGTTCTCCGGCATGGACCGCGACGAGGCGCGCGAGGCCATCGTGAAGTGGTTCGACGAGCACGGCCTTCTCGACCACATCGAGGACCTTGAGCACTCGGTCATGCACTGCTACCGCTGCGACACCGCGCTTGAGCCCTGGCTCTCCGAGCAGTGGTTTGTTGCCGTCGACAAGCTCAAGGGGCCTGCCACCAAGGTCGTCAGGGACGGCGAGGTCAAGTTCTATCCTGAGCGCTGGACGCAGACCTACCTCACCTGGATGGACAACCTCAAGGACTGGTGCATCTCTCGCCAGCTGTGGTGGGGCCACCGTATCCCCGTCTTCTACTGCGAGGATTGCGGCTGGGAGGACGCCCTCATGGAGGACACTGACGTGTGCCCCAAGTGCGGCGGCCATCACGTGCACCAAGACCCTGACGTGCTGGACACCTGGTTCTCCTCGCAGTTGTGGACTTTTGCCACGCAGGGCTGGCCCGACCACCCCGAAGAGATGGAGGGGCACCACCCCACCAAGGTCCTCGTGACGGCTCGAGACATCATCGCCCTCTGGGTTGCCCGCATGATCATGAGCTCGCTCTACTTCACGCATGAGGTGCCGTTCCACGACGTGTACATCTACGCCACCATCCTCGCCAAGGACGGCAGTCGCATGTCCAAGTCCAAGGGCAACGGCGTTGACCCCATGGCGCTCATGGACAAGTACGGCGCGGATGCCATGCGCTACAACCTGCTCACGCTCATTACCACGAACCAGGACGTCAAGTTCGACGCCAATCTGGACAAGAAGACGCGCGAGCTCATCGACAGCCCGCGCACCGAGCAGGCGCGCTCCTTTGTGACCAAGATTTGGAACGCCAGCCGCTTCGTCCAGATGAACCTCGACGGCTACACGCCCGGTGCCCCCAAGGCCGAGACGGCCGAGGACGCCTGGATGCTCTCGCGCCTTGCCCGTGCCGTTGACGCCGCCACACGCCAGCTTGAGGGCTACGAGTTTGGCGACTATGCCCGCGACCTGCAGTCGTTCTTCTGGGGCGAGGTCTGCGACTGGTACATCGAGCTCTGCAAGGGCCGCCTGCTTCACGGCACGCCCGAGGAGCGCCTCCAGGTGCAGCGCAACCTCGTCTACGTGCTCGACGTCTCCATGCGCCTGCTGCACCCCGTGATGCCCTTCGTCACCGAGAGCGTGTGGGACGCGCTGCCCGCAAGCGGCCTTGACGACCACTCCGCGCAGTTCCTCATGACTGCCGCATGGCCCGAGCCGGCTGACCTCGCCGCCTTTGTGAACGACAAGGCCGAGCACGACTTTGAGCTTGCCCGCCGCGTGGTCTCTGCCGTGCGCTCGACGCGCGCCCGCTATCGCCTGTCGCCCAAGGCAGAGCTTGACGTCTGCGTGCGCGCCGCCGCCGAGGACGTTGCCGTTCTCGAGTCTCAGCGCGACTTCATCTGCAGCGTTGGCCACGTGGACCAGCTGGCGCTTGGCGCCCAGCAGGACAAGCCCGCCGGCTCCGTGAGCGTTGCGGACGGCGCGCTTGAGATCTTCGTGGTGCTTGGCGGCCTGGTTGACCTTGCTGCCGAGGGCAAGCGTCTGGAGAAGGAGCTGGCAAAGGCCGAGAAGGAGCTTGCCGGTACCCAGCGCACCCTTTCCAACGAGGGATTTGTTGCCAAGGCGGCGCCCGAGGTCATCCAGAAGAAGCGCGACCGCGCCGAGGAGCTGGAGCAGTCCATCGAGCAGCTCCGCGCCCAGATTGCCGACCTGGCGTAAGTCGGCACGTTTCTCTCGTCCCCGGTGTTTGCTGGGCCCGCGACGGTTGATGCCGCCGCGGGCCTTTTCTTGCGCGTGCCGTTTGGTTGCCCGTCCGGCATGGTTTCCAGTCCGGCATGATTGCCCGCCCGGCGATCTCACTTGCCGCGTCTTCTCGCCGTTTAGGCGGTCCTAACCGTTCGGATTCCGCGGCACTTCGGGGATGCCGCTCCTTCTCGCCGTTTAGGCGGTCCTAACCGTTCGGATTCCGCGGCAGGTGCAATTCCCGGCAGCAGTATCGCCCGGCTAACGGCCCGATAGATCTCCCAAAAAAGGCCGTCTGCCGCCCTTTCCACAACCGCTGGTCGAACAAATGAGAACGTTAACATCCGCAGATAAAAGTGGAGTTAACGTACTCACATCGAAGGTTCGCGCAACGGGGCGCGAACCACGGGGAAAGGGAGAAACCCATGGAAATGTCTCGTCGTAGGTTCCTTGAGGTCTGTGGCCTTGGCGCCCTGAGCTTTGCCAGCGTGGGTGTGCTCGCCGGCTGCGGGAGCAGCTCCGACAGCGCGAGCAGCGACTCCGCCACTTCCTCTGGAACCAGCACAGTTGCCAACAAGGACAAGCCGCTGGTGTGGTTCAACCGCCAGCCGTCCAACAGCTCCACCGGCGAGCTTGACTCCGCCGCCCTCAACTTCAACGACAAGACCTACTACGTTGGCTTTGACGCCAACCAGGGCGCCGAGGCTCAGGGCAAGATGGTCAAGGACTACATCGAGAAGAACATTGCCACGCTTGACCGCAATGGCGACGGCATCATTGGCTACGTCCTTGCCATTGGCGACGTGGGCCACAACGACTCCATCGCCCGCACCCGCGGCGTGCGCAGCACCCTTGGCACCGGCGTCGAGAAGGATGGCAAGGTTGTCTCCGACCCCATTGGCACCAACACCGACGGCTCCTCCTCGCTGGTCCAGGACGCCACGATGGAGATTGGCGGCAAGACCTACACCATTCGCGAGCTTGCCTCGCAGGAGATGAAGAACTCTGCGGGTGCCACCTGGGATGCAGCAACGGCTGGCAACGCTATCGGCACCTGGGCGTCCTCCTTTGGCGAGCAGATTGACCTCATCGTCTCCAACAACGACGGCATGGGCATGTCGATGTTCAATGCATGGTCCAAGGACAACAAGGTCCCGACCTTTGGCTACGACGCCAACAACGACGCCGTTGCTGCTATCGCCGAGGGCTACGGCGGAACCATCAGCCAGCACGCCGACATCCAGGCCTATCTCACGCTGCGCCTGCTTCGCAACTCCCTCGATGGCGTCGATATCAACACCGGCATCTCCACGGCCGATGACGCCGGCAACGTGCTTGCCGAGGACACCTACAAGTACGTCGAGGCCGAGCGCTCCTACTATGCGATGAACGTTGCCGTGACCGCCGAGAACTATACCGACTTCACGGACTCCACCAAGATCTACGAGGGTGCTTCCAAGCAGCTCGACTCTTCGAAGTCTCCGTCCAAGAAGGTGTGGCTGGACATCTACAATGCGGCAGACAACTTCCTGAGCTCCACCTATCAGCCGCTGCTCCAGCAGTACGACAAGCTCCTCAACCTCACGGTGGACTACATCGGCGGCGACGGCCAGACCGAGTCCAACATCACCAACCGCCTTGGCAACCCGAGCGAATATGACGCCTTTGCCATCAACATGGTGAAGACCGACAACGCCTCGTCCTACACCTCCCTCCTGAGCTAGGGCGTTCCCGTAGGTTTTGTTCGTGACACGCGTCCGATGCGGGGGGAGGGGAGTTCCCCCCGCATCTTTTGCGGGCATCTAGTAGGAAGGATGGGGGAGCATGGCAGACAGCCAGAACGACGTGGTGCTGTCGATTCGCGGGATGTGCAAGTCCTTCGGGCGCAACCAGGTACTCGACCACATCGACCTCGACCTCAAGCGTGGAACGGTCATGGGCCTCATGGGCGAGAACGGCGCCGGCAAGTCAACTATGATGAAGTGCCTCTTCGGCACCTACCAGAAAGACGAGGGCACCATCATCCTGAACGGCCGAGAGGTGAGCTTCTCGGGCCCCAAGGACGCCCTCGAGAACGGCATCGCCATGGTGCACCAGGAGCTCAACCAGTGCCTGGAGCGCAGCGTGGTGGACAACCTCTTCCTCGGCCGCTATCCGGTCAACTCGCTGGGCGTCGTGGACGAGGGCCTCATGCGCAAGGAGGCGGCAGAGCTCTTCCGCCGCCTGGGTATGACCGTCGACCTCGATCAGCCCATGCGCAGGATGTCCGTCTCGCAGCGCCAGATGGTCGAGATTGCCAAGGCAATTTCGTACAATGCCCAGGTCATCGTCCTGGACGAGCCCACCTCCTCGCTGATGTCTCAGGAGGTAGAGAAGCTCTTTGGCATGATGCGCATGCTCAAGGAGCAGGGCATCTCGCTTATCTACATCTCGCACAAGATGGATGAGATTTTCGAGATCTGCGACGAGATTTCTGTACTTCGTGACGGCAAGCTCGTCATGACCAAGCCTACCTCCCAGACGACGATGAACGAGCTTATCGCCGCCATGGTTGGCCGCTCGCTGGAGAATCGCTTTCCGCCCGTCGACAACGTGCCGGGAGAGCCAATCCTCTCCATTAGGCATCTCTCCACGAAGTATCCGCCCTACCTGCAGGACATTTCGTTCGATGTACGCAAGGGAGAGATCTTTGGCCTCTATGGCCTTGTAGGGGCCGGCCGCACCGAGCTCCTCGAGACCATCTTCGGCGTGCGCACGCGCGCCGCTGGCCGCGTGTACTTCCGCGACCACCTCATGAACTTCGAGAATGCGCGCGAGGCCATGGAGCACGGCTTTGCGCTGATCACCGAGGAACGCAAGGCAAACGGCCTGTTCCTCAAAGGCAACCTTACCTTCAACACCACGATTGCCAACCTCAACCACTACAGGAGCGGCATCGCCCTCTCCGACCCCAAGATGACCAACGCCACGGCAGCCGAGATCAAGCTCATGAACACCAAGTGCATGGGTCCCGACGACATGATCTCGAGCCTCTCCGGCGGCAACCAGCAGAAGGTCATCTTTGGCAAGTGGCTCGAGCGGGGACCGCAGGTGTTCCTCATGGACGAGCCCACGCGCGGCATTGACGTAGGCGCGAAGTACGAGATCTACGAGCTGATCATTGGCATGGCCAAGCAGGGCAGGACCATCATCGTGGTCTCCTCCGAGATGCCAGAGATTCTCGGCATCACCAACCGCATTGGCGTCATGTCAAACGGCCGGCTTTCCGGCATCGTCAACACACGGGAGACCAACCAGGAGGAGCTCCTGCGTCTAAGCGCGAAGTACCTGTAAGGGGGATGAGCACACATGGCAAACCAGGGCGATAAGGTGCTTACGATCGAGGAGGAGCAGACCCTGCTCCGCCCCATTGACGAGCACGTTTCCGCCATCCAGGCAAAGATTGACGAGCTGCGGCGCGACGGAACCGACCGCGTGGTGAAGCTCCAGGGCGACATTGACGCAACTAAGCGCGACCGCATCCTCTCAAAGGAGGAGCGCGAGCAGGCAATATCTGGTTACAAGAGCGAGCTCGACGCCGCAAAGGCTGTCGAGGCGAGCCACAAGGCAGAGGTGGCGGGCCTTGTCTCCGAGGCCGAGGGCTACCTCAAGGAGCACTACGCCAAGGAGTACCTCGAGCCCGTGCGCCAGAGCTGTGCCCAGGAGCGCGTGCTTGCCAAGGATCGCTACCAAGCCAACCTCAAGGCGCTCGAGGACGAGCATCGTGCCAACCTCTCGGGCCTTACCGACCGTGCCGAGGTCAAGGACGAGAATTACGTCTACAAGAACAGGCGCTTCGACGCGAAGGTCGTCTTCGAGAAGGAGATGCAGCAGATCAAGGACCGCGAGCATGCGGCCTTCAGCTACGAGTACCACCTCATCGACCTCCTGCGCATGTCCAAGTTTACGTTTGCGCAGCGTCAGGCCCAGAAGTGGGAGAACTACAAGTACACCTTCGACCGCAGGCAGTTCCTCCTTAAGAACGGCCTCTACATCGTCATTCTCCTTGTCTTCGTCTTCCTGTGCGCCATCACGCCCGTCGTGAAGGGCACGCAGCTTCTCACGTACCAGAACATCCTGAACATCCTGCAGCAGGCCTCGCCGCGCATGTTCCTGGCGCTGGGTGTTGCCGGCCTTATTCTGCTCACCGGCACCGACCTCTCCATTGGCCGCATGATGGGCATGGGTATGACGGCAGCGACGATCATCATGCACCAAGGTATCAACACGGGCTCGGTCTTTGGTCACGTCTTTGACTTCACCGGGATGCCGCTCGTCGGGCGCATAGTGCTTGCCCTTGTGGTGTGCGTTGCCCTCTGCACGCTCTTCACCTCGATTGCAGGCTTCTTCACCGCTCGCTTCAAGATGCACCCGTTCATCTCGACCATGGCCAACATGCTCATCATCTTTGGCCTGGTCACCTATGCCACCAAGGGCGTTTCGTTTGGTTCCATCGACCCCGCCATCCCCAACATGGTGATTCCCAAGGTCAATGGCTTCCCCACGATCATCCTCTGGGCAGTCGCGGCAATCATCATCGTGTGGTTCATCTGGAACAAGACGACCTTTGGCAAGAACCTCTACGCCGTGGGCGGAAACCCCGAGGCTGCCGCCGTCTCCGGAATCTCGGTCTTCAAGGTGACGCTGCTGGCCTTCGTGATGGCCGGTATCCTCTACGGCTTTGGTGACTGGCTCGAGTGCATGCGCATGGTTGGCTCCGGCTCCGCCGCATATGGCCAGGGCTGGGACATGGACGCCATCGCGGCCTGCGTCGTAGGTGGCGTCTCCTTCACCGGCGGCATCGGCAAGATTTCCGGCGTCACGGTGGGCGTTCTCATCTTCACCGCGCTTACGTACTCCCTGACCATCCTGGGCATCGACACCAACCTGCAGTTTGTGTTCTCCGGCGTGATTATCCTCACCGCCGTCACGCTCGACTGCCTGAAGTACGTCCAGAAGAAGTAACCGGTACATCCTCCCTCGCCGCCCGGAACCCCCTCCGGGCGGCGCCCATCCCTGAAGGCCCGACCCAGGCGCGTTGGTTCGCTGGGGCGGGCCGCTGGTATGCCGCGCGTTCTCGCCGGTTCAGGGCTGCAGCGTTTGGAATCCGCGGCACTGAGAGAGGAGGCAGCGGATCTTGCAATTTCCGATCGTTTAAGGTGCGCTAACCAATCGAAATTTGCAGGAAAGAGGGGAGGTCGCACCCGCCAGGCTATCCCGTCACGCTACCCCGCATAGCGGGGGTCCGCCTTCCTCATCGACCAGGGATATCGCGCGAGAAGGCGCTCCCATGCGGCCCTTACCTCGTTAGGGATGTCCACATGCGCAAGAAAGCCCTGGCCACACGGTCCATAGCCGTTCTCGTCGTCGGTGAGGCGCGGAATCTCGCCCATGAGCAGGGTCAGGTAGCGGCGCATGTTCCACATGCCAAGCGGGGAGTGGTCAAAGGCCAGCTCTCCGTCGCGCACAACCACGCTTACCGCATAGGTGGCAAATGCGATGGGCAGCACGCGGGGCATCTCCTTCTCGACCTCGGCCACCATGCGCCTCTGCATGGTGGCGTCCTGCGAGAGAATCAGACTCTTGCAGGAAATGCCCTTCTCGGCGAGAAGGTCTCTCAGGTAGGTGATGTTGTTTCCGCAGTTGGTTGAGCGAGTCTCCAGAAAGTCCGCCTCAAGGCCATGAGCGTGGGATAGGTATGCCGAGAAGATCTGTGCCTCCGTGGCATCGTCTGCAAACTCCAGCTCCGGGCAGAGCTCGCGCACCCTCGCCCTGAACGTCTCCGTGGTGTGCCCAGCGCCGCCCACAATTACGTACGTGCGCGCGACGCCGGTACGCATCGCGTCTGCCAACACGTCCCCGCCGGCAAGAATGGAGCCGCCAAAGAGTGCCATCACGTCTGCCTGTTCAAAGCCATAGCGTGCGACGAGGGCGTCGCGGCTGAGTGCGGGCACGTCTCGCATCCCCAGGAAGCTTGCAAGCGTGTTGATGTCCCGCGAAACCCGTTCCAGGCCTATCTCGGATTCCATGCTGGCCTCCCCGGCTCAACTTCCCGCTTCTCTGCATAGTGTATCTGGTCGGTATTCCTCGCCTCTCGGGAACCCTCACCACGTAGAAACTTGCGGTTTAGTAGCAGCTCTCAAATGACGAGCAAAGCGCTTACCTGCGGTTTCCATCAGCAAGACGCTAAAGTAACGGCAATTAAGCCGCAGTTTTTCGAAATAGGAATGCGGGCGCGCCTCACGCAAACGAAAAGGCCATCCCGGCACCGCCGGGATGGCCTCAACCGTTCGCTGCCGTCTGCCGCTACAGCGATGCCACAAACCGCATCTGCGCCGCGCGGCCCGCCTCGTCCCATTTAAAGACGCCGGCGTCCTCAAGTACGTGAGAGAAGACCAGGCCCACACCGTCGCGAACCACCTGGTGCACGTTTGCTGCGGTAAGCCCAGGGTTCTCCTCAGCAAGCTGCGCTGCCCAGGCGGCGTGCGAGGACGCCAGCGGGTCTGCCGCCATCTCCTCCCTGGTCGCTGCAGCAACAAGCAGCTCTTCCACACGCCCAAGTTCTCCCACCAGGCGCGGCGGCAGGATGGCAAGCCCCATGACCTCGATGAGGCCGATATTCTCGCGCTTGATGTGGTGCCACTCCTCGTGCGGGTGGAAGACGCCCAGCGGGTGCTCGGCACTTGTGACGTTGCACCGAAGGGCAAGATAGGCCTCGTACGTGGCGCCACCCACGTTGCCCTGGGCATCAACGCGGCGAACAATGGGGGTCACCGTGTTGTGCGGAGTACCGTCCGGGTCGTGCGCGACCACTCCCACAGACTCGTCGCTCCAGGCGCGCCACGCCGCAACCACGTGGTCGGAGGCGTCAAGCAGCTGGTCTCGGCTCTGGGAGGAGAGCCGCAGGACCGAGAGGGGCCAGTGCAGAACCTCGCCGGAGACCTCTGGGAAGCCGGGCAGTGAGAACCTCTCGGCCGTGGCCGCGCGCATCATGGGAAAGACGTGCGCGCCCCCCTGGAAATGATCGTGCGAGAGGATCGATCCGCCAACCACAGGCAGGTCAGCGTTGGAGCCAATGAAGTAGTGGGGCAGCAGGTCCACAAAGTCGAAGAGGCACGAGATGGAGGTACGGTCAACGTGCATTGGGCGGTGACTTGCGCTCATGGCAATGCAGTGCTCGTTGAAGTACGCGTACGGGCTGTACTGCAGGCCCCAGCGCTCGCCGCCCAGGGAGATCGGGATGATCCGCAGGTTCTGCCGTGCGGGGTGCGCGCCCATGGGGTCTGTGGCGGCGCGACCGGGGTAGCCCTCGTTCTCAATGCAGAGCTGGCAGGCGGGGTACTTCTCGCCTGCAGGGGCCTTGCCTGCCGCAGCAATCTCGCGCGGGTCCTTCTCGGGCTTGGAGAGGTTGATGGTTATCTCCAGCGACCCCCAGTCTGTCTGCGTATTCCAGCAGACGTTCCGGGCAATGGCAGTGCGGCGTACGTAGCCAGCGTCACAGCAGGTGCGATAGAACCAGTTTGTTGCTGCCTTGGGGCCGCTCTGCGCGAGAAGCCCCTTGAACGTTGCCTCGATCTCGGATGGCTTGGGCATGAGAAGCCCCATGACGCGCATGGCTATGCGATCACGTCCGCTCGCGGTGTCTGCGGTGCAGCCGTTAGCCACCGCGGCCTCGGCGAGAGTGGCGAGAAGGTCGTCTGGTGCCGTGGCCGCGGTACCCTGCGTCACGGCAGGGGAGTCCGGTCCCTCGGCGAGCACCCATGCGTCGCTGGGACCGGGGCTGGTTGCGCCCACGGCCTCAAGCACGGCATTCACGCCCCAGACACGGTCCGCCCAGCCAATGAGCCCATGGTTGGCGGCATAGTCAACAATCCCAGTAGCGGCGGCAACCAGGGCCCCACCGTCAATGGGCGTATGTGCGCTCTCTACTCCCATTCCGCATACGCCCCCCTGTCAGAGATGCGGTAGCGCCTGCAGGAGCCAGCGCCAAGCCATGCGTCCATGCGGTCGGAGAACTCCTCAACAAGGTCGAGCGGGACAAAGCACTGGATGGTGCCGCCAAAGCCGCCTCCATGGATCCTCGTGGCGCCGCGACCGTCGAGAACGCGCTCGGCAAGCCCAAGCGCCACCATGGCAGGCTGGCTCTCCACGCCGCACGAGACGTTCTGGAGGAACATTGCCGAGCTCGCACCCGAGGTGCGGGTGCATGAGAGGAAGGCGTCGATGTCCGGGGCGTTGAGCGCCGCCCAGCGCTTGTCGACCAGCTCGTTCTCGCGCCAGTAGTGGATGGCGCGCAGGACCGCACGGTCGCCAAGCTTGCGTCGCAGCTCGGGCACGTGGGCGTCGAAGTCGTCCTGGTCGACCTCGCAGAGGCGCTTCTTCCCAAACACGGCGGCAACAGCCTGCATCTCCTGGGGCATGGCGGCGTAGGCGTCGGTAAGGTCGGCGTGGCTCGAACCAACGTCCACGAGGCAGAGCGCATAGCCGTGGTCTTCGAAGTCGAACTCCAGGCGGCGTGCCACAGGGTCCTCGGGGATGGCGAAATCGATGAAGGCAAGGCCGCCCAGACAGACGGATGCCTGGTCCATGAGGCCGCACGGCTTGTCAAAGTAGACGTTCTCGGCAAACTGGCTCATGCGCGCCATCTCGAGCGCGTCATAGCTGCGTCCCTCCCAGAGGGCCTCCATCGCGCGTCCCAGCGCTGCCTCGACAGCCGCGGACGACGAGAGGCCCCCGCCTACGGGGATGGTGCTCGTTATGGCAAGGTCAAAGCCTGCAGGGGTTCGCCCGTCCTGGGCCATCCTGAACGCCATGCCCCTTACCAGCGAAGCCGTAGTGTTCTTCTCGGCGTCCTGGGGGTCTAGCGAGTCGAGGGAGACCTCGATGGTGGGGTATCCGTCGCTTGCCAGGCGCACGACGCCCAAGCCATTGGGGCGGCCGAGAGCGTTTACAGCCACGTCCAGGGCGCCCGCGATAACGTGGCCCCCCTCGTGGTCGGTGTGGTTGCCTGCGATCTCCGAGCGGCCCGGAGCATGCACCCGGAGCAGGCGCTCTCCTGCGGGGGGTTCGCCAAACTCCTGGCAGAAGACCTGTCGCGCCCGCTCAAAGCCGTCCTGGCGTCCGACGCACGTCTCGTTCATCGTGTTCTCCTTTCTCCCGGCATGCCGGGCAACGCATCTTCGCAATGAGGGGGCAGCGCCCGTCTCACCTTTACAGCATTTTTCCTCAGCGTGACATGATTCCTAGCTGGTAGACAATCGTTTGGGTGTACGGCTGGGCAGGTGTGCAGATGGGCTGCGGCCACGAGAGGTGGTGGGCACAGTCCGGGTAGAACTCGGGCTCAAACGCAAAGCCGGCGCGCGGCAGGTAGGTGCCGCCGCCCTTGGCGTGGGCGTCATCGAGCCAGTTGCCCGTGTAGAGGTGCGCGCCCGGTGTGCTCACGCGTATCTCAAGCGTGCGGCCGCTAGCGGGGTCAAGGGCGGAGAGGGCCAGGCGCGGTGGGGTACCCGGCTTCCAGCCCCGGATGCAGAAGCAGTGATCGTATCCGCGCGCTCGATACAGCTGCTCGTTGTTCCCGTTGATGTCGCGCCCCACCGGCTTTGGCTCGCGAAAGTCGAAGGGCGTTCCGTCGACGGGGCGAATCTCACCCGTCGAGACCGAGTCCTCGCGGATGGGAAGAAACTCGTCTGCCTCGAGGCGCACGACCGTTCTCATTGCGCTGCCGGCGTCATGGCCTGCCAGATTGAAGTAGCTGTGGTTGGTCATATTCACAAAGGTGAGGGCGTCGGACTTGCATGCATACGAGACCGTGAGACGTGTGGTGTCATCGGGAAGGTCGACGAGCGAGACCTCGCAGGTGAATGTGCGGTTGCCTGGCAGGCCAAGCTCTCCCTCGCCAAGCCGGCAGGTGAGGCGCACCGCGTTTCTCTTCTCGACGGCCGCTGCCCTCCACACGCGTTTGTGGAGTCCCGAGGTAAGGCTGGTGTGGAGGTTGTTGCGCTTGCCGGGCCCATCGTTTTTGGCGAGGTGGCAAGCGACGGCGGGGCCTATGGTCATCTCTGCCCCATCTGTGCGGTTTGCGATGGGTCCCACGGTGGAGCCATGGCAGGCTGGGTTATCGAAGTAGTCCTCGAGCGACGCTAGGCCGAGAAGAACGTCCCCTTGTTTTCCAAATGCGTCAGGAACCTCTAGCGAGAGGAGCGCCGCCCCAAACTCCATGAGCCTGAGGCGTGCCCTGGGGGTGGTAATCGTGAAGACGTGGACCAAAGCTCCCGATGGCGTGCAACCAAGGGCCTCCGAGCTGACCATGGGGTCTCCTCTCGTGTGCGATAATTGCCCAGTAAGCAAGCGAATGCCGTTATGCGCTTCGTTTGGAAGCAGAGTTATGTTAACGTACTCACAACGGTTGGGCAGCGAGAGTCTTGGGGAATTTCTGGCTTGTCCGGCAGACGGTAAGTGACAGGGCCCGACTGGGCACGTTCGATCAGGAGGGGGCTTGAGATGAGCACGGGGCGTCAAGACAGCTCGCATCGCTTCGTCTCAATGGCAGACGTCGCGGAAAGGGCGGGTGTGTCTCAGCAGACGGTCTCCCGCGTGGTTAACGGTCAGCC
This sequence comes from Tractidigestivibacter montrealensis, assembly GCF_024741235.1. GTDB lineage: Bacteria > Actinomycetota > Coriobacteriia > Coriobacteriales > Atopobiaceae > Tractidigestivibacter > Tractidigestivibacter montrealensis. Next base: position 284,449 of record NZ_JANSKA010000004.1, read on the forward strand.
CAATGTGAGCGAGTCGACCCGCAAGGCCGTCCAGAAGGCCATGGACGAGCTTGGCTTTAGGCCAAACTTTGCGGGAAGGTCGCTCAGGAGCGGTCGTTACCGCTCTGTGGGTCTCTGCATCTACAACATCACCCAGTTTGGCAACCTCTCCACGCTCGATGGCATCATGACCGCCGCGCGAGAGCACGGTGACGCCATCACTATGGTGGAGATGGGCGACGATGACCCGGTCTCCCTCGAGCGCATGACAAAGCGCATGCTCACGCTGCCGGTTGACGCCATGATCATGAGCATGAGCATCAAGGCCGAGGACTTCGATACCTTCCGTCCCAGCCCGGGGTTTGGCACGGTTCTGCTCACCATGTACGAGCATCCCCATTGCACAACGGTCGACTCCGACCAGTACGGCTGCTCCATGCTCGTGATGGACCACCTACTCTCGCGCGGGCATAGACAGGTTCGCTTTGTGGGGGGTCCCTCGTACTCCGTCGACTCCAACTTCCGAGAGCGGGGCTGGCGAGACGCGCTCGAGGTGCGTGGCATCGACGTTGCCGAGCCTCTGCGAGGGGACTGGACGGCTGACAGCGGCTACGAGGCTGGCGCGGCGCTTGCCGCCGACAAGGACATGACGGCTGTTTACGTTGCCAACGACCAGATGGCGCTCGGTGTCATTGCTGCGCTGGAGGATGCCGGCAGGAGGGTGCCGGAGGACGTGAGCGTGGTGGGCGTGGACGACTCGCTTACCGCCTCGGTGCCGCACAACCGGCTCACGACCGTTCGATTTGACCTCTTCTCGCGCGGACGTCGTGCCTTTGAGCAGGCACTTCTTGGCACAAGCCCCAACTACCACGTCCAGCAGATTAGGATTGCCGGAACACTTGTCGAGCGCCAGACCGTCGCCGATTTGCGATGAGACAAGGGGACAGTCCCTTTGTCTCATTTCGAGCCTCGGTGCCCCCCTGAACCGGCCTCCCCAGGGAGCCACACTGGGGAGGTTGTCTCAAAGGGGCACCGTGCTCAAGACGCCCGTGAAGGCGGCAGACGCCGACACGCACGAGGACATCATGCGCACCGTGCAGTTTGCCAAGGACATCGACGCCTCGAAGCTCCAGCCAGCCATTCTCACGCCCTTCCCGGGTACGCCCGTCTACGAGGGGTACGAGAAGGAAAGCCGCATGCTCGTGCGCGACGAGTGCGACTGGGAGCCGTTCGACATGATGAACGCCACCTACCAGCCAAAAAACATGTCGCCGTGGGACCTGGAGATGGAGTTCTTCCACGCGGCGTGCTCGTTCTACGACAGGCGCGGCGCCATTCGCATGGGGAAGACCTTTGGGCCGGCCTATGGACTCACGCGCTATGCCCTGGCTCTCATCGCACGGCTGGGCAAGTGGGGCACGTGGCTGGCTGGCGTCGTGGGGAAGGGGAGCTGGTACTACTACCTGCGTCACATTCCCTGGCGCTACGCCATGGACCACGAGAGCGACGAGATCGGCCACGAACTCAAGCTGCTGAGAAGGAAGGACGATGCCCAGGAGGTTGCGACAACGCTAGCCGTTCTTGCCGCCCTTGTGTCTCCCGTGGCGAGGCGTGTGCGTCGGCTCATGAAAGACGGGTCTCCTTCTCTGCCTGTGAGACAAAGGGACTGTCCCTTTGTCTCATAAAACGTTACGATTGGGCCACGCGAGGCTGCGCCCTTCCTGCAGCGGTGGTAGTGTCAACCTACCTGCGTTTAAGGAGAGGCCGACGCATAAAGAGTTCCTCACGGGCAACGAGGCCATCGCGCTTGGTGCCCTCGCTACTGGGGTGAACGTTGTCGCGGGGTATCCCGGCACTCCGTCCACAGAGGTCATCGAGACCATCGCAAAGCGCCGGCCCGAGGGCGTGCACGTTGAGTGGTCCGTGAACGAGAAATCCCCCATGGAGGTTGGTGCCGGTGCCGCCTATGCCGGGGCGCGCGTGCTGGTGACCATGAAGCAGGTTGGTCTCAACGTGGCGTCCGACCCCCTCATGAGCCTGGAGTACGTGGGGGTCAAGGGCGGCATGGTGGTCATGGTCGCGGATGACCCGGGCCCAATCTCAAGCCAAATCGAGCAGGACACGCGCACCTTCGCGCGCTTCTCCAAGGTTCCCGTTCTGGACCCGTGCTCCGTGAGCGAGGCCCTTCGCTATGGTGGGCGAGGCCTTCGAGCTCTCCGAGCGGCTGGGGAGCCCCGTCTTTCTCCGCGCCACCACGCGCATCGACCATGGCTACGAGGCAGTGGACGTGGCGGATGCCGAGGAGTACGTGCGCCACGAGCCCGATGGCTTCGAGCGCGACCCCAAGCGCTGGGTCATCTTCCCCGCGCTCTCGGTGAGGAACGACGCCGCCATCGAGCAGCGCAACGCGAGGCTGGCCGACGAACTCTCCGACTACCCACGCAACCAGGTGATCGAGCCTGTCTCTGGCACACGTCTGCGTCTGGGCATCGTAAGCCACGGTATCAACTGGCAGTACGTCCTCGAGAACGTGGAAGAGGGCGACTCGGTGCGGCTCATGCGGGTGGCCACGCCGTTCCCGTTCCCGGAGCGCCTGGCACTCGATTTTCTCGACGGCCTCGACGAGGTTCTCTGCGTGGAGGAGCTCGACCCCGTGATTGAGCGTTCGCTCATCGAGACGTGCGGCCGCAACCACCTCAATGTGCGGATTCGCGGCAAGCTCACTGGTGACGTGAAGCCCTCGGGCGAGAACTCCGTGGGCTACGTGGGCGGCGTCGTCTCCGCGTTCCTGGGGCGCGAAAGCGAGACCGCCCCGAGCGGGCCCGTCCCGGAAGCCCCTGCCCCGCAGCTCCCCGTGCGGCCTCCCGTGCTCTGAGCCGGCTGCCCGCACCGCGCCAGCTTCTACGACGTGAAGGTTGCCATGCGCGGCAAGAAGTGCGTCTTCTGCGGCGACATTGGCTGCTACACGCTGGGCAACGCAGCTCCTCTCGACATGTGCGACACGTGCCTGTGCATGGGCGCTGGCATCACGGTGGCGCAGGGACTCTGGCAGGTGGAACCGGACACCAACTCCTTCGCGTTTGTCGGCGACTCCACGTTCTTTGCGTCGGGCATCACGGGGGTAGTGAACGCCTTCTACAACCAGGCCCAGCTCACGGTATGCGTGCTGGACAACTCGACCACGGCCATGACCGGCCACCAGCCGCACCCCGGGACCGGGCACACGGCTATGGGGCAAGACGTCACGCCTGTCTCGATTGAGCGCGTGTTGTGGGCGATTGGTCTCACAACTGTGGAGACGGTCGATCCGCTCGACCACGCCCATGCCGTCGAGGTGGTGCGCCGCGTTGCTGCCGAGCCGGGCGTGAAGGCCATCATCTTCAAGTCGCCCTGCGTCATGCTCGCCAAGCCGCAGGCGCGCTCGTATGTGGACGCACAGAGTTGCATTGGGTGCAAGCGCTGCGTGAGTCAGGTCGGCTGCCCGGCACTCGTGCCCCAGGAGGACGGCAAGGTTGCTATCGACGCCTCCCAGTGCACGGGCTGCACGCTCTGCGAGCAGATTTGTCCCACGCACGCCATCTCGGGAGGTGAGCGCCTGTGAGCACAAACGTCGTGATAGTCGGCGTGGGCGGCCAGGGGACCGTCCTCGCCTCAAAGCTCATATCCGATGCCGCCATGGCGGCAGGGCTTCCGGTGAAGGCTGCCGAGACAATCGGCATGGCCCAGCGCGGGGGCTCCGTCATGAGCCACGTTCGCATAGGAGAGGGCGTGCATTCTCCACTCGTTGGCGACGGCCGAGCCGACCTCCTCATCTCCTTCGAGCCGGCCGAGGCAGTGCGACGCCTGTCGTTCCTCTCGCCTGCGGGCGTGGTGGTTGTGGCAAACCGACCTGTGGTGCCCGTGAGTGCCATGACCGGCGGCCCCGCCTACGACCTTTCCGCCGTCATGGACTTCCTGCGCGGCAGCGTGTCTGCCGAGAGGCTTCACGTGGTCGACGCCGAGGCCGTCGAGCGAGACCTGGGGTCAGCCAAGTGCCTCAACGTAGTGCTGCTTGGCGCTGCCGTGAGGGCGGGCGCGCTGGAGCTTTCCAAGGATGACGTCGCTTCAGCCATTCGCCGTCGCGTCCCCATGCGGTTCTGGGGCCTTAACATGCGGGCGCTTGCCTATGCGGCCAACCTTTAAGGAGCAATGATGCGCATCTCCGACAAACAGCTTGACCTCGTCAACCGCCAGATTGAGCGGCTGCGTGCCTCCAACAACTTCTATGGTAAGCGCCTCAAGGAGGCGGGAATCACGGGGGTATCGTCCGCCGAGGACTTCCTGAGCCTGCCCTTCTCGCAGAAGCAGGACCTTCGCGACGCATATCCGCTGGGGCTTGCCGCCGTACCCGAGGAGAAGGTCGTGCGCATCCGCTCCTCGTCCGGCACCACGGGAACGCCGGTCATCGTGCCCTACACCGCAAAGGACGTTGATGACTGGGCCGAGCAGTTCAAGCGCTGCTACGAGTTCGCAGGCGTCACAAACCGCGACCGCATCCAGATAACGCCCGGGTACGGGCTATGGACGGCGGGAATCGGCTTCCAGGCATGGGTGGAGCGGCTAGGTGCCACGGCCATTCCCATGGGCCCGAGCAACACCGAGAAGCAGCTGCAGTTCATGGTCGACTTGCAGTCCACCGTCATCTGTGCGATCTCGAGCTACGCGCTGCTTTTGGCCGAACAGGTTGAGAAGCGCGGGCTGCGCGACAAGATTGCCCTCAAGCACGGCGTGATTGGCTCAGAGCGCTGGGGCGCGAAGATTCGCCAGCGAATCATGGATGGCCTGGGTATAGACTGCTACGACATCTACGGTCTCACTGAGGTCTATGGCCCCGGCATTGGCATTAGCTGCAAGCACAACTGTGGGATGCACATCTGGGACGACTACGTCTACGTGGAGATTGTCAATCCTGCTACCGGCGCGCCCGTGCCCGATGGCGAGTGGGGCGAGATCTGCCTCACCACGCTCGTCAAGGAGGGGGCGCCCCTCATTCGCTTCCGCACACACGACCTCACGCGCATCATCCCGGGCGAGTGTCCCTGTGGCTCGAGGTACCCGCGGATTGACACCATCCAGGGCCGGTCCGACGACATGTTCAAGACCCATGGCGTCAACGTCTTTCCCAGGCAAATCGAGGAGGTGCTGGCGCTGTACCCGCAGCTCTCGAGCGAGTACCAGATTCGTCTCTCGCACCTCGAGGGATGCGACACCATGCGCATCTACGTGGAGACGGACGGCACGCAGGACTGGGCGGACCTCTCCGAGGAGGTCGCGCACGAGGTGAGAAACCGCATAGGCTTCACGCCCATGGTCAAGATCGTCGAGCTGGGCGTCCTGCCGCGCAGTGAGAAGAAGACGAAGCGCGTGATTGACGAGAGGTACGACTAGGGGCATGTGCTGCCTCGCTCTGTCGCTTCCCGGATACCAGATGTTTGGTATCTGGGGAGCTTTTTTCTTGCGCTATGGTGACCGTTGATGTGTTCGATCCTGTATCGGCTGGGGGGAAGTTTGACTCTCGAGGAGCAGTGGGAGGACGTATACGCGTTGATTGCAGCCGCATCTCTTGAGGGCGGGGCTGACCCTGCCGCGATGCTGGTGGGGGACCCCATCACGCTGCTCTGCAGCCTCACTGCCCAACGGGATGACCGGGCCGCGTTTGACGCTGAGGTTATAAGGGCAGAGGACGCGCTTTGCCTCATGCGCGTGGGCATCTCTCGCAAAGATGGGCTTCTCTCGGCCGGTGAAGCTCGTCGCGTGCTTGATGCCACAACGAATTCCCCGGATGCTTCCAGCCTCCTGCGTGATCTTGCGCAAAAGGTGCAGACGGCATCGGACATGCGGGCTTTCGAGGGGATGCCCAATGCGTACCGGCGCCCGTTCATAGACGCGCTGCAGCGCGCAGTCGACGGCATTCCAGGACTTGGGGTCGAGGGGGCGGCTGCCGGGCTCTACCTGCTTTGCCCGCACGCCTGCCTCCCGCTCTCTGGTAGGACGCGCGAGTTTCTCGTCTCTCCGGACGGCCTTGGCATAGCGGAGGAGGACCTCCCTACTACCGGCCGCGACTATCTCGACCTGCTCTGCTTCCTGCATGTGGAGATGGCCGAGTCGCGCCTGCCTGTATTCGCTAACGTAGGAGTCGACGGAACGCTCAGCAGGTTTTCGACACTTCG
>NZ_JANSKA010000005.1 GCF_024741235.1 Tractidigestivibacter montrealensis
GAAGTGTGGGAAATCGACAGAGCGAACTGTCGACTTTTACTTGACTGAATGCAGCCTGCCTTACGTGGATGCCAGCCAGCTCGCGGGCGCTGCCCAAGAGGGGCGTACGGTGAGGGAGGGGCTGGTGTCGCGTGACCGGGCAGACCTCATTGCGCGCCGCATCCGTCCAGCGCTCGAGAGGCTCTATCCGCGTGACCCGGAACGCGTGGACGAGGAATGCAGGAGGTTGGGGAGTTGACGGAGACCATGTCTGACGAGAAGAAGCGTGCCCTGCGCACGAAGTACCGGGTGATTCGCAAAGAGATGGGGGCTGAGGAGCGCGCGCGGGTGGACCGCCTTATTGCCCGGCGACTCGAGGTGCTTCCGGAGTGGGAGAAGGCCGACCTCGTCCTCGCGTACCTCTCCTTTGGCTCCGAGGTTGACACTCACGGGCTCATCGAGGCTGCCTGGTCCACCGGCAAGCGAGTGGCCATTCCGTACTGCCTTCCCGGAACGCGTGACATGGTCTGGTATCGGGTGATGTCGTACGACGACCTGGCAAAGAGCTCATTCGGGGTTCTCGAGCCTAATCCAGAGACCTTCGAGCAGGTGAATCCGGAGAGTGGCCTTGCTCCGCTCGCGATAGTCCCCGGTCTCGCGTTCGACTCGCTGGGGTATCGGCTGGGGTATGGTGGCGGCTTCTATGACACGTTCCTCTCGGGCTTCTCGGGTAAGTCCGTTGGCCTGTGTCGTGAGGGGCAGATGGTGGAAAGTCTCTCTGACCTCGGCGTCATTGACGCGCACGACCTTCCGGCCGACGTAGTGGTGACAGAGACGAGAGTCCTCCGCCCTCCGTTCTTTAGCGGTTTCTGTTAATCGGGAATGATGTTTGCGCAGGCCGTCTCATAACGTTTTTCACACATACCGCTAAAGCATAGAGGCTTTGACAGGGATCGCGGCTAGAAACGCGTTGATGGGGGTGCACCTTATGCCTACGGCAACACAGTGGTCAAAGCTCAATGAATACCTGCTTCAGGTCTGTACGGTGCATGAGCCCCTGGCGTTTTGCCGAGAGGCGCTTCGTCTTCTGCCCAAGCTCGTCGGCTTTGACCAGGGAATCGTGTACTTCCTCGACGAGGACGGGGAGGTGTACGACACCTACTCGATAGGTGTCGACCGGCAGATTATACGCGCGTACCGCGAAATCTCCCTCGATTCGGGGTGCGGCGAAGAGGGAAGCGAATACAGCGTGCAGGAGCGTGCCCGCAGGTTTGCCGAGGAAATGGCGCGTACGTTCAGAGAAAAGCAGCGTTTGGGCTGGGTACCCACGAACCCCATCCGCTCGGAGGACCTTACCAAGATCGACCATCGGTCGCGCTTCTACCGCGAGTGCGTGCGACCGCGGGGATCCGATACAGCACAGGATTCGGCTTCTTTGACGATCACGGCAGGGTTCGCGTTGTCTTCTGCCTTGACCGAACGAGAAACGCCGACTTCTCTCGCGATGAGCTCACGATGTTGCAGCTTGTGGCAATGCACCTTGGAAACGCCTACGTCAACTTCTTCCTCGAGCCTCCCGTCTGGCATGGCTATGCCACCATGCTCGATTCGCTGGACTGGCCTCTTTCCGATAGAGAGAACCAGATACTTGCGCTCATCATGGAGGGAAAGACCCCCAAGGCCGTGGCAGAGGAGCTGGGCATTAGCCGTGAGACAGTCTACAAGCACGTGAGCCACATGCATGCCAAGCTCGGGGTGACAAATGAGGCCGAGCTCACCGCCCGTGCCCGAGAGGAGCTGCGCAAGGCGGGCAAGTAGCTGCCTGCGCTTCCTTCCAACAGAGAGTTCGGCAAAGCCCGCCCTCGTTGTCGGACGGGCATTTTTGTGTGTCAAGGAGGGGTTGGGGGCGTTGCAAGGCGGTAACCGCTTACCGACGTCGCCCGATGGCAAGCGGTTGAACCTCGCAACCAAGCGGAGACACGGGGTAAAAGTGCACATTTCATGGCAGACCTTGGGTATTCGGACCTCCCATAGCCTTCCCTTATCGTTCGCGCTGCCAAGGGAGCGCAACGGCTACAGGAGGAGGGGTCCCGATGGACGAAGAGAGGGCAGCAGCGACAAGCACCAAGCCTGAAAAAAGCGAGACGGCGCCCGCGCCTATGCCCGTCAAGCAGGGCGTCGTCATGGAGATTATCGCGCTTGTGATGGTTATCGCCGTGACCGTGCTCGCAACCGTCATGGGCTGCGCCATCTGGATTGTGTGGCTTGGCATGTGCCTTTGGGCGGGCCTCGGCCACATGAAGGTCGAGATTGGCGAGATTGTGCGCGCATGGACGGGAGGCGCCTTTGGGATTGGCCTTGGGTACCTGCTCACGCACTCGTCGGAGGTGGGCAGCTGGGTACTCCCGGTGGCTGCAGTGATTCTCATCCTATTCATCTTTGGCATGGTCACGCACCGCTGGGGTTGGTTCTGCAACAACTACACCGCGTGCTTCCTCACGGTGTGCACGGCATGGGGCCTTCCCATCTCCATCCCGCAGGTCGTGCTCTCGCTCGTCTATGGCTTCGTGGTGTTTGGCATCATCCCGCTGGCGGCAACAAAGCTCATGGCTTCTCGCAAAACGGCGGACAAGCAGAAGGCGTAAGCAGCCGCGTGGTCTTCTTGACATGGATCTACCCGGCTCGAACGCGTGCGAGCCGGCTGGCAGGCAGGCTCTACAGGAGAAAGGAAGTTTGTCATGGCTACAGAAGAGAACGGCACCAAGGTCGAGACCAGTCTCATGCACAAGGGTCGCAAGACAAGCTGGCACCTGCAGCAGATGAAGAAGAAGGGCGAGAAGATCGTCATGCTCGGGCCCGGTAACCTCGATTCTCTCTTCTCCGCATGGGCTGACGCTGGCGGTGCCGACATGATTCGCTTTGTCGCTCCCGGCGAGAACGCAATCGACCGCTCGGCCAACCTTCAGAGCCACCTGCGCCAGGTGCGCAAGATGTGCCCCAACGCCCACCTCAACGTGGTGTGCGAGGCCTTTACGGTGAGCGACAACAAGACAGCCCTCGAGACCACTACCAAGCTCATGGCAGACCAGGCGGACTCCGTCCTCATCATGGGTATCAGCAACGACAAGCTGCTATTCCTCTCCGACAACCAGGTGCCCGTCTTTGGTCACGTGGGTGCGCTCTCTGGCTGGCAGACTACCAACATCGGTGGCTAGAAGCGCGTTGGCAAGACCGCCGAGGCCGCCTACAAGATCTACCGTGCCGCATACGAGTACCAGGAGTGCGGCATGAAGGGCATGACTATAGAGCTTGTTCCCGAGGAGGTTGCGCAGCTCATCTCCGAGAAGCTCGAGATCCCCGTGGTCGGTATCGCCGCCGGCTCGCCCTGTGACGGCTCCGAGATGGTCGTATGGGACCTCCTGGGCATCGTCCCTGCCGCTACCGTCCATGCGGTTCAGTACGCCAACCTCCCCGAGATCTGCGTTGGTGCCTACGGGAAGTTCGTCCAGGACGTCAAGACGGGCGCATACCCCAAGCCCGAGCACGGCTACCACATGGACGAGGCAGAGTTCGAGAAGTTCAAGGACATGGTCGACACGGACGTTCACTAGCACATGCAACAGATGAGTAGTGCCCTGGCCGACTGGTTCGGACATTGCCAATGCGCACGCCCATCAAGGACATCGTCACCGCCAAGTTCCCGCTCGACGAGTTCCCCACGGCGATGGAGCATGCGGCGGTCAAGTCCTACAAGAACATCAAGGTTCTTCTCGACCTCGACGCGTAGCGTCCGTTTGCGGCAAGGTCGCCGGCGTGCCGGGCCAGCCTCGTAGTAGGCTATTCCGAACACGAAAGCCAGCGGCGCATGGGAGGCGCGCATGGGTGGTTTGAGCGGTCCACAGCCGGAAAGCCCAATCGTCGCCGAGCTCGAGCACATCGAGTCCACGCGCTTCTCGTGCAACTCCTACCGAGGGCTGCCCGATGCCCCGGCCTTCGAGATCGTCGCTGGCGACCTGCCTGTTGTTGTCTCTGCTCCGCATGCCGTGACGCACGAGCGCGAGGGTCGAGTGAAGCCCTCAGACGACTACGCGGGGGCGATGGCCCTTGTGCTCGCGCTCTGGACCGGCTGCCACGCGATAGTTGCGAGCCGCTTCGACGGGTGTGACCCGAACTGGGATCCCATCGAGGGCTCGGCGTACAAGCAGGCCCTCGTTGCGCATGTTCTCAAAGCGGGGGTTCGCTTCTGTCTGGACCTGCATGGCATGGTGTCCGCATCGCCCTCAATCGTCGCCTTGGGCACGGCGGACGGCACCACGGTCGCGTCGCGACCCGAGGTTGGGGCCATCGCCGAGCGTATCCTGCGGGCGCGCCTCGAGCCGCTGGTCGAGCGCCATCACAAGCCCATCGTTGTCGACGGTGCCCTTGCGGCGAGAAACCCCAATACCGTGAGCTCAACCATTGCTCGCGAGTGCGGCATCCCCTGTGTGCAGGTGGAGGTCGCAACGCCGCTGCGCGTGCCAGGGAAGGCAGGCAGCGGGATTCCTGCGGGGGAGAGGCCCTTCAAGCCCGAGACGCTTGGCGAGGAGCAGGCCGCCCGCTCGCATCCGGACCCGGAAGCCGTTTTTCTCACCATGCAGGCGCTCGCGGAGGCCATTCGCGCCTGCGCGTGACGCAGGGGCTGCGCGGCGAGCGGTTCATTACCGAAGTTTCGGTACTGATTTCTCGTCCCAATCCGACATAGATTGCATGCAAAGCAGTGCCGCCGACGGCCGCGCGAGGCCCTTGGCGGCACCCAGGTGAGGTGTAGGCAGCAAACTTGGAGGTAGAGATGGCAGATCAGGATCAGGTTCGTCAGATGCCCAACCCGGATGACTTCGGGAAGCTTACGCTTGGCCAGTGCAAGCCGCTCGAGGAGGTCTTCGTCAAGGGCCTCGCTGACAAGGTGGCCATCGTGACGGGCGGCGCCACTGGCCTTGGCTACAACGTCGTCAACCGTCTCGCGGAGGCAGGTGCGAAGGTCGTCATAGCCTCGCGCAACGAGCAGCGCGGACAGAAGGCGGTCGATGACTTCAAGGCGCTCGGCTACGAGGTCTCCTTCTGCCAGACCGACGTCGCGAAGGTCGCGGACTGCTATGCCGCGGTCGACTACGCGGTTGCCACCTACGGCTCCATCGACATCCTCGTGACGGCTGGCGGCGTGTGGGGCAAGTGCGCCTACCTCGACGTCGACGAGGCGATCTACGACCGCGTCCTGGACATCGACCTCAAGGGCACCTACTTCATGGGCCAGGCCGCGGCGCGCTGGATGGTCGCCAACAAGAAGCCCGGCCGCATCGTCTTTGTCTCCAGCGCGGCGCACAGCGGAGAGGGCCTGCGCGGTGCCGGCATGAACACCTACTACCAGGCCGCCAAGGCGGGCATCGTCGCCCTTACCACGGGTGCAGCTGCCGAGCTCAAGCAGTACGGCATCCACGTCAACTGCGTCGCCCCTGGCGGCATGGTGTCCCACGGCGCCCTCTTCGAGGGACGCGCGAACGGCGCGAAGTACGGCGAGGAGTACGCGGCGTTCAAGAAGGAGCGCCAGCAGGCCGTGCAGGTTCCCGTCGCATTCAACCCGGACGAGGTCGCCCTCGTGTGCTATGCGCTCTGCACGCCGATGAGCGACTTCATGGACGGCGCCACCATCGACGTCAACGGCGGCGCGCTGCTCAACGCGCAGCTCAAGCCCTTCAGCTACACGGTCGAGGGGTGCATCCCCGGGCCGTCGGCTAAGTAGGACAGCACAAAGAATCTCGCAGGGCGTGGCGGGGGTTCTCTCCGCCACGCCCCTTTGTTCTTGTCACCATGAGTCCGCTGATTCGCATCCCTGCCCGCCAACTTGGGCAAACTTTTCAAATCTCCACGCCAGCTTTAGTCGCATCTGCCATATGGCGTCCGATTGCCCCTTTATAAAATGTAGGGGAAACCTGGGGCGCGGCGAACGGCGGAGTACCAATGATTCGGTATGTTCAACATTTAGCCGGTGACTAGGATGAGAGTGCAAGGAGGGTCGGGCAAACGCGTCGGGCGAATATGCCAAAACCATATCACCACGTCGGTGAAATGCATTAATACGCTCGACCGGGATGCTTCAAACTAGGCATCGGAGGACAACTCCCCTCGCGCTCTCCGGTACTCGTTGGCAGGAAATAAACGAAAGGGGTTTACAGCAATGGCTAAGTCGGACATCGAGATCGCGCAGGAAGCAGAGGAGCACTCGCTCCCCATCGCCGAGGTCGCCAAGAAGATCGGGCTCACCGAGGATCAACTGATTCCCTACGGCTACGACAAGGCGAAGATCGACATCAACGCCCTCAAGGACAAGCCCGCCAAGGGCAAGCTCATCCTCGTGACCGCCATCAACCCCACTCCCGCCGGCGAGGGCAAGACCACCACGTCCGTCGGCCTCGCGGACTCCCTCTGGGCCATTGGCAAACCCACCACGCTCTGCCTGCGAGAGCCCTCCCTGGGCCCCGTGTTTGGCGTCAAGGGTGGTGCCGCAGGCGGCGGCATGGCCCAGGTCATCCCCATGGAGGACATCAACCTTCACTTCACCGGCGACTTCCACGCCATCGGTGCTGCCAACAACCTTTGCGCAGCCATGCTCGACAACCACATCAAGCAGGGCAACGCCCTTGGCATCGACCCGCGCCGCATCGTGTGGAAGCGTGTCGTCGACATGAATGATCGCCAGCTTAGGAACGTCGTCGACGGTCTGGGCGGTGTTGCCGACGGCATGCCGCGCCAGGACGGATTCGACATCACAGTGGCCTCCGAGGTCATGGCCTGCTTCTGCCTGGCCACCGACCTCATGGACCTCAAGGCGCGCCTGTCTCGCATGGTCATCGCCTACACCTACGATCGCAAGCCCGTGACAGTTGCCGACATCCACGCCGAGGGTGCCATGACGGCGCTGCTCAAGGATGCCATCAAGCCCAACCTGGTCCAGACCCTCGAGGGTAATCCCGCCATCGTCCACGGAGGCCCGTTCGCCAACATCGCGCACGGCTGCAACTCCGTGCAGGCAACGCTCACCGGACTTCGACAGACCGAGTACACCGTCACCGAGGCGGGCTTTGGTGCCGACCTCGGCGCCGAGAAGTTCGTTGACATCAAGTGCCGCGCCCTCGGTGTCCAGCCGTCCGCGGTCGTCCTTGTCGCCACGGTTCGCGCCCTCAAGTACAACGGCGGCGTGCCCAAGGCGGAGCTCACCAACGAGAACCTCGACGCCCTTGAGAAGGGCATCCCCAACCTGCTCCGCCACGTCTCCAACATCAAGAACGTCTGGGGCCTGCCCGTCGTCGTGGCGATCAACGCCTTCCCCACGGACACCGAGGCCGAGCTCAAGTTCGTCGAGGACAAGTGCAAGGAGCTCGGCGTGAACGTCGTGCTCTCCGAGGTGTGGGCGAAGGGCTCCAAGGGCGGCAAGGCCTTGGCCGAGGAGGTCGTGCGCCTCTGCGAGCAGCCGAGCGAGATGCACTACACCTACGAGCTCGAGGGCTCCATCGCCGACAAGATTAACGCCATCGCGACCAAGATCTACCACGCCGACGGCGTCGACTTCACGCCATCCGCGTCCAAACAGCTCAAGCAGCTCGAGGACCTCGGCTACGGTAACCTCCCCATCTGCATGGCAAAGACTCAGTACTCCTTCACCGACGACCAGCACAAGCTCGGCGCACCCGAGGGCTTCCGCATCACGGTGCGCAACGTGAAGGTCTCCGCCGGTGCAGGCTTCATCGTGGCGCTCACGGGCGACATCATGACGATGCCCGGACTCCCCAAGGTGCCGGCCGCCGAGAAGATCGACGTGACGCCCGAGGGCAAGATCGTCGGGCTGTTCTAGGCGGCATCGGGGGCTCCTGCGCTTCTCACGCGAGACTGCTTCGCGCTTTGCGCTCAGAAAGTCTCGCTTAGAGAAGTGCGGGAGCCTCGAGGAGCGCGTCGGGCACAGCCCGATGACGTTTTCCCTTTGCGGCACGTCGAGCTTCTCGGGGGGCGCCTTGAGGAGTCGCAAGGGCGAGCTTCAAAATTACATTGTTCGGACTTTTCCTTCTTGAGGGAGGGCTCATGGATACTGTCGCTGAGATGCGGCTTGATGCGTTTTCGGACGTGCTCTCGTCTAAGGCGCCTGTTCCTGGCGGTGGTGGGGCTTCTGCCGTGGTAGCGACGGTGGGCGCCTCGCTTGGCCAGATGGTCGCGAGCCTTACGCTTGGCAAGAAGAAGTACGCCGATGTCCAGGGGCGTATTGAGGAGCTCATTCCTCGCTTCGAGACCGTTCGTGCGGAACTTCTCGCGCTCGCCGACGAGGACGCCAAAGCGTTCGAGCCACTCTCCAAAGCATACGGGCTCCCCAAGGAGACCGAGGAGGAGCGTGCCCACAAGGCGGAGGTCATGGAGGCTGCCTTACGTACCGCTTGCAAGCCTCCGTTCAAGATCATGGAGAAGATCTGCGAGGCCATCGACCTCGTGGACGAGGTGAGCCAGATTGGCACCAAGATTGCAATCAGCGACGCGGGAGCCGGGGCAACCATCCTCTCGGCGGCACTCAGGGCGGTGAGCCTCAACATCTTCATCAACGCCAAGTCGATGAAGGACCGTGAATATACTGAGGAACTCCTGTCCCGCACGCAGGAGATGCTCGACGAGGGATGCAGGAAGGCCGACAATGCCTACCTGCGCGTAGAGAGGGGAATCCGTTGGCCGAGCAAGTGATGAAGGGCGCGCCGGTCGCAAAGGCGCTTACAGAGAGGCTCGTGCCCCAGGTCGAGGCCCTGGTTGCACAGGGCGTACGTCCCACGCTCGCCATCGTGCGCGTGGGGGAGCGCGAGGACGACCTCTCCTACGAGCGTGGCGCCACAAAGCGCGCGGATAAGGTTGGCCTTGGACTGCGCAAGTTCGTGCTGCCTGCGGAGTGCTCCCAGGAGCAGCTCATGCACGTGATCAACGAGGTCAACGAGGACTCGTCAATTCACGGCTGCCTCATGTTTCGCCCGCTTCCCAAGACGCTTGACGAGGCCGCTGCCTGTGCCGCACTCGACCCCGCAAAGGACGTGGATTGCATCACGACGGGCTCACTCTACGGAGTCTTTGCCAACAGGCCGCTTGGTTTTCCGCCCTGCACCGCCGAGGCAGTGCTCGAGCTTCTCGACTACTACAAGGTTCCCCTCGACGGAGCCAAGGTCACTGTGGTGGGCCGCTCTCTTGTCATCGGCAAGCCCGTCTCTATGATGCTGCAGGCGAGAAACGCCACCGTGACCATGTGCCACACGCATACGCGCGACCTTGTGGCTGCGTGCAAGGATGCGGACGTGGTTGTTGCCGCAGCAGGCCACATCGGAACGGTGGGGGCAGCGTGCGCCGCTCCCCAGGAGGTCGTGGTCGACGTTGGCATCAACTGGGACGAGAAGGCCGGCAAGCTTGTGGGAGACGTGGACTACGACGCCGTCGAGCCCGTGGTGCGCGCCATCACCCCCGTTCCGGGCGGCGTTGGCTCTGTCACCACGGCGGTGCTGGCCAAGCACGTTATCGAGGCGGCTCAGAGGATGGTGGGCTAAGGATGGACGAACGCGACGTCGAGGGCTTCGACCTCTCCGATCGAACGGAGGGTCCCGGCAGGACCTCAGAGCTTACCTATGGCAAGCTTGACAAGCCGCGTGTGGAAGCTGCCGTGAGGGAGCTCCTCATAGCGATGGGCGAAGACCCCGACAGGCCGGGCCTTGTGGGAACGCCCGATCGCGTCGCACGGGCCTATGAGGAGATTTTTAGTGGTATGCAGGAAGACCCTGGCCACTACCTTCGCAAGCAGTTCCACGAGCCGGGCAACGAGGAGATGGTCGTCGTGCGCGACATCCCCTTTGCCAGCATGTGCGAACACCATATCCTTCCCTTCATGGGCAAGGCGAGCGTGTGCTACATCCCTCGCGACGGTCGTATCACGGGACTCTCCAAGATTGCCCGGTGCGTCACGGGCTACGCCCATCGCCTCCAGCTTCAGGAGCGGCTTACCAGCCAGATTGCCGACGCCATGGTGCGCGAGCTCAATCCGCTTGGGGTGCTTGTTGTGGTTGAGGCAGAGCACACCTGCATGACCATCCGCGGGATTCGCACTCCTGGGGCCAAGACCGTGACGTCGGCCGTGCGTGGTTGCCTTAAGAGCGACATCAAGACGCGCTCCGAGGCTTTGAGGCTGCTGGGCCTCTAGACAAGAGGCTTCTCTCGGCATTCCTACAATCAATGGCTTTATTGCGTTGGGCCCGGCGTGCTCGGGTCCCTGGGAGGTTGTGCGCAATGGTTGAGGATAAGAGCGCCGGCTCTCCGGCGGGGAAGGGGCAGGATTGCCTCTCGCCTGCGCAGACGCTTCACAAGGCGGTGGACGTTGGGGTGGGGAAGGCATCTATGCCCCGAGGACGGTCGTTTCTTCTTGCCATGATGGCAGGCCTCTTCATCGCCATGGGTGCGGCACTCATGCTGGTGGTGAAGTCCGACTCCAGCCTGGGGTTTGCTTCCTCGCAGATCCTGAGCGGCCTTGTCTTCTCGGTTGGGCTCTTCCTCGTGGTCGTTGCCGGCGCCGAGCTCTTCACCGGAAACAACCTTATGGCCATAGGCTGCCTTTCCGGCAGGTACGGAGCGGGGAGGCTTGTGGGTTCCTGGCTTACGGTCTATGCGGGCAACTTCGTGGGCTCATTGCTGCTCGTCCTCATCCTCGCGGGCGCCAACTTCGCCGGCCTCAACGGTGGGGCAGTCGGCGTTGCCGCGGCAGGCGTTGCGGCTTCAAAGGCGTCCCTCTCGCCCATGGCGGCCTTCTGCCGGGGCATCATGTGCAACGTCTTGGTGTGTTTGGCTGTCTGGATGTCCTTCGCTGGCCATTCGGTTGCTGATAAGTTCCTCGCCTGTGTGATGCCGGTCATGGGTTTTGTGGCTTCCGGATACGAGCACTGCGTTGCCAACATGTTCTTCCTCCCGTACGGACTTCTCGTCCAAGCGCTCGGACAGGGTGGAGAAGCTGCAGCAGTCTCGCTAGCGGGCGCATGCTCCAACCTCCTCTGGGTGACGCTTGGCAATCTGGTGGGAGGGGCCGTCATCATTGGCGGCGGATACTGGCTTGCGTACCGGAGAGACTTCGTGGCCGATATGAGCGTGAATGGCTAAGCTAGGGTGGCATTGTTGATATACCGCGCGTGCCAGCCACGCTGAAAGGGCGATAAAGAGCATGTACCAGCTTCCGTTCGACATTCCCCACACAACCTACGACGAGGCGCTGGGGATGCTTCACTCCGCGCTGCGCTTTGGCATCTGCCCCATGCTCGAGAGCGTGGAGGACATGCTCGCAGAGCTTGACAACCCTGACCTTGCCTTCCAGAGTGTGCAGATAGCCGGGACCAACGGCAAGACGTCGACCGCACGCTTTACTGCGGCAATTCTTCGAGGCGAGGGTCTGCGCACGGCGCTCTATACCTCGCCAGAGCTCGTGAGCTACACCGAGCGCATGGAGGTTGGCGGCTCGCCCGTCTCAGAGGACGCCTTTGCGCGCGGCATTGTGGCGGCACGGGAGGCAGGCAGGCGCGTGAATGCTAAGCGCACCTCGGCAGGCGAGAGGCCCTACGACATTACGGAGTTCGACCTGCTCACCGTCGCGGCGTGCGTGGTCTTTGCCGAGGCAGGTGTGGACGTAGCCGTGCTTGAGTGCGGCATGGGCGGGCGCTGGGACGCCACGTCTGCCGTGAAGTCCATCAGGAGCGTTGCCATTACGGGCATCGGCCTCGATCACATGCGCATCCTCGGCGACACGCTGGAGAAGATTGCTGGCGAGAAGGCCGCCATCATCAAGCGCGGCCGCAGCTGCGTCCTGGGCGTGGGCACCGCTACGCCGGACACCATGGAAGACGTGTTTCTCGAGCAGTGTGCCCGCGAGGGCGTGGTGCCCACGCTCCTGCGGCCGGAAGTCCTTGCCGATGCGGCGGGGGAGATGCATACCGGTCTGCCCCGCAAGCACACAGACCTCCCGCATGCCACATATCGCGTGGTCGAGAGGCCAAACCGCATTGGAGGCTCGCTTGTGCTCGATGTGCGCACAACGCGCGCCTCGTATGCGGAGGTGAGCGCTCTCAAGCCCGTCTACCAGGCGGCGAACATCGCCTGCGCCGTGCAGCTTGCCGAGGACTACCTTGGTCGCCCGCTTGATGCTGAGAGGCTCTTTGGGTCCGTGGTCACCTGCCCCACTCCGGGCCGCTTTGACGTGGTTCGCGCCGAGCCCGTAGCCCTTGTGGACGCCTGCCACAACCCACAGAGCGTGGATACCTTCCTCACTGCCGTTCGTGCAGTTGCGCCAAACGTGGGGGAGCGGCCAGCGCTTCTCTGCGCGGTTCTCGCCGACAAGGACGTCGAGGGCATCGTGCGGCTGTTGGCACCGGAGTTTCCGTGCGTCTATTGCACTCAGACCTCTTCGCCACGCGCCCTTTCGGCCGAGGAGCTTACCGGGCTGTTCGAGGCTGCCGGCAACGCGCCTGCTGGAACCTTTGTCTCGGTTGCGGAGGCGGTTGCCGCCCTTGGCAACGAGTCGTTTGTCGCCTGCGGATCCATCACCACGGCTGGCGAGGTGACGGGAATCTTCCGCCCGGGAGTCCAAAACCGCGGCAACACCGTGTGCTAGCCCCGCCTACCTCTCGTACCAGCGCACCTGCGGAGTGCGCCGACAGTCTGACGTGCCAACTACGTTAGAATCGCGGTTTGACATCGTTCGACATCGATGAGAGGACATGCCATGGCATTCAAGAAGATTGTGGTTGCCGGCGGCGGCGTGCTAGGCTCGCAGATCGCGCTGCAGACGGCCTACTGGGGCTATGACGTCACCATCTGGTTGCGTTCCGAGGGTTCCATCGGCCGTTGCCAGCCTAAGCTCGACAAGTTCGAGCAGCAGTACCTCGAGGCCATCGAGGGCATGAAGGGCGCCGAGAGCGCAAATGACCCAGCCTGGTGCGCCGGCCTGGCCGATTTCGACACGTTCGACGCTGACGAGTGCGTTGCCCGCGCACGCAAGGCGCACGACGACATGAAGCTCGAGCTCGACCTCGCCAAGGCCGTTGCAGATGCCGATCTCGTGATCGAGTCGATGGCCGAGGTGGCAGACCAGAAGGCGGACTTCTTCAAGAAGGTCGCGCCACTCATGCCCGAGAAGACCATCATCGTCACCAACTCCTCGTCGCTTCTGCCTTCGCAGTTCACCAAGGACACCGGCCGTCCCGACCGCTACCTGGCGCTTCACTTCGCCAATTCCATCTGGAAGCACAACGTGACTGAGGTCATGGTGCAGAGCGAGACGAGCGATGCCTCGTTCCAGGCGGTGCTCGAATTTGCCCGTGGCATCCACATGCAGCCGCTGCCGGTGAAGAAGGAGAAGGCGGGATACCTTCTCAACTCCCAGCTTGTGCCCTGGATGCTCTCTGGTCTTGACCTTCTCGCCAATGGCATCTCAGATCCCGAGAGCATCGACAAGGCATGGACATCGGGCACGGGCGCGCCCAAGGGCCCGTTCCAGGTGTTCGACACTGTTGGTCTCACCACGGCCATGAACATCGTCGACCAGTACCAGAAGGTGCCCGGCATCGCGACGCCCCTTCTCAGGAAGATGATGCTGCCCTACAACTTCAAGGGCATGAAGGCCGTGCTGCAGAAGTACATCGATGAAGGCAAGCTTGGTATGGCAGCCGGCGAGGGCTTCTACAAGTATGACGAGAACGGCGACATCATCAGGTAGATGCTTGCGCCATGCTGCGGCAACATATGGGTGTGCTGTTGAGGCTACGTCCGCATTGTGTGGAGAATGGTACGTTGCGTGTGACTCTCTGGCGCTTACTGCCGAGGTTGCAGGCATTCTCGGCCACATCTGATACAATCGTCAATCGCGTTTCTCGGTAGCGCGTTACTGACGGTTTGATAGTCAGACGCCGCGTACACATGTGCCAACAAGAGGAGTCCAGGGAATGCAAGACCTTATCGACCAAATTCTCACGCCTGAGGTAAGGATGGTTCTCTACCTCTTGGTTGTGTGCGTTGTCATGCTCTACGTCCTCTCCATCGTCTACGTCATTCGCGACGCCCAGCGTCGTGGCGCGGAGCCTTGGTGGATGTGGGCGATCATCTCGGTCATTCCCATCGTGGGGCTTCTCGCCTATGTCATCCTGCGTCCCAGCTCCTACCTCATCGACCGTGAGGAGCAGGACCTTGACATTGCTCTTCGTGAGCACCAGCTTTCGCACTACGGCATCTGCCCCAAGTGCGGTGCTCCCATCGACCGCGACTTTGTGGTGTGCCCCATCTGCAACACGCAGGTGAGGAACGTCTGCCCCACGTGCCACCGCCCGCTCAACGCCGACTGGAAGGTGTGTCCGTACTGCCGTACGCGCATCCAGTAGGCGAGAATGACATTGCATTGAGAAGGGCCCCGCCTCGGTGGGGTCCTTTTTGTTGCCGCTGGCGCCCGGGGGGCGCCTTTTCGCGGCAGGTGGGAACGAAACCCCTGTTCGGGCGTCAATACGGCGCTCGAAGGCCCATCTCGTACGGAATCCCGTCTGAAACCCCTGCTCGGGCGTCAATCTCTCGCCGGAAGGCGCATCTTCGTAGCAAGCACCCCAACCAAGGGTACAGAGGTTCTTTCCTAGTCCTAAGATACTTGCGAACGGAAATGAACAATTAGAAGTCCCCATGGGAAGCTAATCTTGCGGATGCGTAGCTAGACTACCTTTCCAGGCTTTGCTGCATGAGAAGACGGCACGAGAGCGCAAATCGTAGCAGCTCGTCTTCTTCCATAGAGTTCATATCGAGGTTCCAATGCTGTTGAATGCTAGTCATTCGATACTCAAGCGTGTTCCTGTGCATGTAAAGGGCTCGGGCGGCGCGCGAGATGTTGCGACCATTCATCACATAAGCGAAAAGGCAGCTGAGAGTCTCGTCTCCGCGCTCGCTTTGCGCGATGCGGAGTGCCATCGGATGCAGGGGCACGTCGAGTGGCGTCGTCTGTTCCATCTGGTGCAGGAAGTCGGAGAAGAAGACGTCATCATACGTTGAAACACCTTTTCTGCCATTGCCGTTTCCTTCGCGTACGGCTATACGTGCCTGTCTCCATGCGGAACGTGCATGGAGGAACTCGAACTCATCACTCACTCCGCAGGGAATGTCTTGGTTGTCGCGGTGACGGAGGGTCTCGATGAATCCCTCGCGCGAAGCCGTAGGCTGGCTCTGGTCAAGATGCATGAGAATGACGAGATAGCGATCCTGGACGATGACAATTGAGCCGGGATACGCAAGCATTGCTTCGGCGCGATAGGGATCGCTATGGGGTGAGTCACTATAGTCGGACAGGGGCATGACGGCAAGGCAGTAGCTGTCACTTATATGCCAACCTTTGCGCTCGAGTTGGTAGCGCACGATGCGCTCTTCGACATCGTCTCCATTGATGAGCAACCGTAATGTGTGCCCGATAGGAGAGCGGTGATGCTGTCCAGCGATGGTTGTCCTGAACATCTCCGCTAGTCGGTCGCGTACGTGCATGGCAAGCGAAATCTGTGCACCGTCAAAGGGTGCCAACAAGTCCACCTGTGCAAGCGTTCCCAATACTTGGCCATCCTCATAGATGTTCAGCGAGAGGTTCTCGTGAAGTGGCGAGCGCTTCGGACGGATGATGGTCGGCTCTACTGGGTCAGTAATGGAAGCGGAGATCTGCGTGCGCTCGTCGACGGTGTAATAGCCTACCGGAGCGCGACCCTTGTCGAGTACGTCTTCCCAAATGGTGTCCTGATAGTCACCTGTGATTTCGCCAGCATATGACATCAGGCCGCTTGTCTCGTCAAAGACTGCGACGGGGTTTGCCAGCTGCTCGACGCTAACCTCCAGAATCTCCTGAAGAGATTTGCGCGCAATGATTGCCTTGGTGAGGTCTGCGTCCCATGAGTCCAGGGCTTCCTTAACATCCATTAGTCTGTTGGCAAGCTCGTTTGCGCTCTTGGTGTGTGCGACAAGAATCTCGGCGGTTTCTCCCGATTTCGCAAAGAGTCGATCAGCCAAGGTGTCAGCGTTCTCGTCCTCGCCGCATGCGACTGCCACGGATGCGCCGGCCCGCGCGAGTTGCTCAGCATTCTTAGAGTCGCAAACCCACAGTACGTTGTCGCGCGGCTCCGCGAGGGCTGCGCTCCAGGCTCTCACGCTGGTCAGCGTAAGGGCGTGTCCAGCCGACGAACGCCACGCAACGTTGTTGTCTCCAAGCTTCTCGGCGAGAACTGCAACGCTTGTCTTCATAGGCTTCCCCATACTCCCCGGTCCGATCCCGCATGCCGGATGTCATTCAGATTATACAGGCCAGCTGGCACAGGGCGTTCCTCCCCTGGGAACTGGTCCGTTCCGTACCGCTGACGGTTGGAAATTCTGCCCAAAATGGACCCAAACAGGAGTCTTGTTTTACGTATCGGCATGCTCTTCTCGGCGGCAGACTACAGTCAACGCAACCAGATCTGCGAGAGCAGAACGAGGGGAGAATGTCATGGCACAGCAGGAAATATGCACGGCAGAGTCAAATGCAACCCTGCTCCTCCAGTTGGCACCCGGTGTCTTGGAAGCCTATGAGTACCAGGGACCGGCAGTCGAATCGAGGGCGTACCGTACCTCAGCAATGATATGCACCACGCTCATGAAGACGAGCCCGGTCTATGACATCGTCGGCCCGGATGCCTGCAAGTTCCTCCAGTCCATCTGCGTGAATGATTTTACCAAGCTCAAGTACACAGGTCTTCGCCATGCCGTCATCTGCAACGAGAAGGGCCAGATTCTCACCGATGGCGTCGTGATCCGCATCGCCGAGGATCGCTACCGCACCTACTGGCTGAACCCGCCCATCCAGTACCTTTGTGAGACGTCTGGCATGGACGTCCACGGCGAGGACATGTCCGGTACTGAGTTCTTCATCCAGGTGCAGGGTGAGAAGTCCCTCGAGATTCTTGAGGAGGCGTTCCAGGCAGATCTGCACGACATCAAGTTTGCCAAGCACCGAATCCAGGACGTCGAGGGCACGCCAGTTCAGGTTATCCGCCTTGGTATGACTGGAAACCTTGCCTATGAGGTCCACGGTCCCATTGCCGATTACGCCAAGATTTACAGCAAGATTTGGGAGAGTGGACAGAAGTTCGGCGCGGTCCAGGAGGGGGCGCATACCTACAACCTCTTTAACCACACCGAGGCGGGTTTCCCCAACATTAACCTGCATTACCCGCTGCCCTGGTTCGAGAGTGGGGAGGGTCTTCGGGACTGGTGTCTCGCCCATCCTGCGGCAGCCTCTCTCAACATCAACCGCGTACTCCACGGTTCGGTGGGCGATGACCTCGAGGGTCGCTTCGTGAACCCCTACGAAACGGGCCTTGGCTTCCTCGTCAAGTTCAACCATGACTTCATGGGTCGCGAGGCGCTCGAGAAGATTGCCGCAAACCAGTCGCGCAACGTCTGCACGCTTGAGTGGGACCCCGAAGATCTTGGGAAGGTCTTTGCCGCAATGATGAAGCCCGGCAACAACGTCGATGACATCTCGATTCTCAGCGACTTCGATTGGGTGGGCGACTTCGCAAACAACTGCATCGAATATCGTGCGGACAAGGTGTTGAACGAGGATGACGAGCAAATTGGTATGTCCTCCGGCCGCATGCGCTCATTCAATTACGACACGATGATTTCGCTCGGCTTCATTGACCCTGCCTACATCCAGGAGGGCCGTGAGCTCACGGTCTTGTGGGGCACTCCCGGCACCCAACAGATGAAGGTGCGCGTCAAGGTCGCCCGTTATCCCTATAACAAGGACCTCCCGCGCAACGAGGACATCGACGTTTCGACCATCCCCACGCTCGGGCACGGGCGCATGGTGAAGTAGGCGGTCGGACTCGCTCCTGAAGAGATCCGTACAAGGCAAACAAGTAGTGCACGTTCAACTCAATTGGTGATTTGCCATTTTGGGGCGGGACAGACTTTGCTCTGCTCGCCCCATTCCTTTTGGGAGGGGCACCTATGGAAGACTCACGTAGGAAGCGCTACGCAAGCATGGCGCTTGCGGCAATCTGCATTGGCTACCTCGCGCCAAACTACGCTCAGTACCAGCTCTCTCCTCTTGCTACGAGTCTGATTAAAGAACTCTCGATCTCGGCAAGTCAGTTCTCATCGCTCTTCACGGCGCCCATGATTCCGGCAATCCTCCTCTCCCTGGTCGCTGGAGTTTTGGTTGATAAGCACAATCCGCGCCTGGTCGTGGGCATCGCCTTTGTGGCCTCGACGATTGGCGCCGTGCTTAACGTGATGGGCAGCTCCTACGGTGTGCTTTTGGTTGGCTTTGCGCTCACTGGGCTTGCCGCATCGTTTCTCAACTCCTGTGGGGCAAAGCTCCTTGGCTCCTGGTATTCGCCCGAGCAGCTCTCCGAAAAGCTTGGCGTGGCGTTTGCCTTCTCCACGGTTGCCATGACCGTAGCACTTGCGACGACCGCCTACTTCCCAAATCGCCGTGCTGCCTTTTTTCTTTCGCTCGCGCTGTTTGTTGTCTCGACGATCGCTTGGTTTGCACTGTACCGTAATCCCGAGACACCGGACAGGAGCGTCGAGGCTGCTCCTGCGGCCGTCCAGTCCGGCCTTGGTAAGCTGCTAAAACGCGTGGTCTCCAACGATCGCGTCTGGCTTGTGGGTCTCGCTCTCTTCTGCGTTATGGGCGCCAACGTTGTTATGAGCTCGTTTGTGCCTACGATTCTGCAGTCACGCGGCATCGATTCCGTCGCTGCGGGTTACTATGCCAGCGCTTACACAATCGGCAGCCTTGTGAGCTGCATCCTCGTTCCGATGAGTGCCAAGAAGCTGGGGTCCAAGAACACGTTTGTTGTGCTCGATACCTGCGCGTTTGCGCTAGTGGGCTTTGGCTGGATGGCACCGGAGGGGTTCCTGCTCATGGCAGCGCTCTTTCTTGCGGGGTTCTTCGTAGGCGGTAATATGCCCCTGCTCATGGCCGTGCCCATCAAGCTTCCTGACGTTGGGCCCAAGCTTGCGGGTACCGCGGGCGGGCTCGTGGCAACGGTGGAGCTTCTCGGCGCCGTAATTCTTCCAAGCTACGTGCTGATTCCTGCCGCAGGTGGCAACCTTGGCGTCGCCTTTGTTCTCGCGGGGGTCTGTATGCTCGTGTCCTGCGCCTTTACGCTTCTGTTGCCTCGCGAGGTCTAGTGCATGGAGCCTAGCCGTGCGGTCCTCCGGCCTATACTTGCTGCGGCACCGTAGTAGGAGGACCGCATGGCACAGAGCGAAGGGGAAGCCCCGGAGGAGAAGTTCCAGACGCAGGTACCAAAACAGGGCCTGCAAGCTGTGGTTTATTCGCGAATGAAGTCGCTTCCCGCATCCGCCCAGGGGGCAGTGCTCTCGCGCCTGCCCTCTCTTCCCAGCGCAAGCGGTATCGGTCATGGTCGACTGCGCGAGCTTCTCGAAGAGCAGCTCAAGCCAAAGGAGCGCGTCACGCGCGAGGAGTCACGGGCGTACGGCAAATCCCTCAGGAAGCGGGTCCCTCGCAGCAGCCACGCCGCTTGGACGATCGAGCAGAACCGTCAGCACGCCATGGAGCTTCTCCGCGCGCAGGAGAAGGACCGCGTGCAGAGCCTGCTTCCCATACGCCACCAGCGCATGGCTGAGTCGCCCTTCTCGTTCTACCGCGGCGGTCATCATAGCCGATGACCTCGCTCGTACCCCAACGATGGGCATCAGGGTGCAAGCCTGCGGAGACGCGCACCTCGCCAACTTTGGCATCTTTGGCTCGGCCGAGCGCCGCCTGGTCTTTGACATCAACGACTTCGGCGAGACCCTGCCCGCGCCCTGGGAGTGGGATCTCAAGCGCCTGGTGACCAGCGTCGAGATCTGCGGGCGCCACCTTGGCCTCTCGGAGGCAGACCGCCTCGTGGCGCTTCGCTCGACGGTTCGGGGCTACCACCAGGCAATGTCGCGCTTCTCCAAGATGGGCAACCTAGACGTGTGGTATGCCCACCTCGACGTCGAGGAGCTCTTGCAAGAGCATGCCGACTACCTCAACAATGCCGAGAAGAGCGCCCTTGCGGCAACCGCCGGGAAGGCCATCAAGAAGACAAACAGCCGCGCCGTCGAAAAGTTCACCGAGACCGTCGACGGCGAGCTGCGCGTGGTGAGCGACCCGCCGCTCCTGATTCTCCTACGCGACCTTGCGAGCTATGTCATCTCACAGGAGACAATCGTCAAGGTGCTTGGCGCCTATCTCGCGAGATACCGCCTCACCCTTCCGCGTGAGAGCCGGTCGCTCATCGACCAGTACACCCCGCAGGACATGGCGCGCAAGGCCGTGGGCGTGGGCAGCGTTGGCATGCGTGTGTGGATCATCGTGCTCGAGGGGGCTGCCCCCAACGACTCCCTGGTGCTCCAGCTCAAGGAAGCAACCTCCTCAGTTCTCGAGCCATACGCGGGCCAAAGCGAGTTTCTCGACCATGGCAGGAGGGTCGTGGAGGGACAGCGGGCTATGCAGACGGCCGGCGACGTTCTTCTCGGCTGGGCTCGCTCGCCAGACGAGAAGGGCGTCATGCGTGACTACTGCGTGCGCCGGCTGAGGGATTCCAAGGGGTCGGTCGACCTGGAGCGCGTGGATGCCTACGAGCTCTCACGCTTTGGTTCGCTGTGCGCCTGGACCCTGGCGCATGCGCACGCCCGCACGGGTGACCGCCACGCCATTGCCGGCTACCTGGGGAAGGGCGCGGGCATCGACAACGCGCTCTGCGAGTTTGCGCAGGCCTATGCAGACCAGAACAAGGTCGATTACCAGCTGTTCCTCAAAACCTTCGACGACGTGCGGTAGGGGAGAGGACCGCCGTGCCCGCATTGGCTCTGTACGGCTGACCCGCCATAATGCTGCCTCGCGAAGCTAAGCAGCTCCCTCCCCGAATATACGTAATTGCCCATGCCCAATCCCTCTACTCTGTGCCTAGAGCCGTAATGTGCGCCGACGCAAGCCGGCGCGGCAGCGAAGGGAGAGGGGCATGTACGACAAGCTTTTCGAACCAGGCCGTATTGGATCGGTCGAGCTCAGGAACCGCCTGGTCATGGAGCCCATGGGGGTAGGGCTTGCTAATCTTGACGGGACACCCACTGAAGAGATGATTCGTTATTACGAGCTGCGCGCCGCAGGTGGTGCCGGCCTAGTGATACCGGAGATCTGCCGGATTGACGACGAGACGGGCGTCGGTGAGCTGCGCCAGATTTCCGTCACACGCGACCGCAATGTTCCGCAACTCGCGCGTCTTGCTGAGGCAATTCACCGCCATGGTTCCAAGACATTCCTGCAGCTGCATCACCCAGGCAGGGAGACACCCAATGTCCTTCTCGGCGGAAAGCCGGTTGTCTCGGCGTCTGCGATTCCTTGCAAGAAGACGCAGGCGGAGACCCGCGCGCTCTCTACGGAAGAGGTCCAGCATATAGTCCAGGAGTTTATCGAAGGCGCAGCTCGTGCCGAGCGCGCGGGCTTCGATGGTGTCGAGCTGCACTGCGCGCATGGCTACCTGCTGCAGCAGTTCCTCTCTCCCTACACCAACAAGCGAACAGACCAGTATGGTGGCAGCTTTGAGAACCGCCTGCGCATCGTCACCGAGATCATCGCAGGCATTCGCGAGCGCTGTTTCGCAGGCTTTGCGCTTGGCTGCCGCGTCTCCGTCGAGGAATTCCTCGACAAGACCGGAGTTACCGAGGACTACATCCACACTGCAGACGGCGTCAAGATCTGCATGGCGTTCGAAAAGGCAGGCGTCGACTTCATAGACGTGTCCGTTGGCCTCTACGAGACCGGCATTACGTGCGTGGAGCCAGTAAGTTATCCCGAGGGATGGCGCCATGACATCATCCGAGCGGTGAAAGAGCACGTCAGCGTTCCCGTGATTGCGGTCTCCGCATATCGTGGCCCCGACGTTCCCGAGGCGTTCCTCGAGGAAGGAACTATCGACTTCGCCGGTCTTGGCCGCGCGTGGCTCGCCGATCCCGAGTGGGGCAATAAGGTTCAGCAGGGTAGAGTTTCCGAACTTCGCAAGTGCATCAGTTGTCTGCGCTGCTTCGAGTCCCTGGAGCAGAACGCCGAGAAATGCATGCCCCTTGAGTGCGCCGTCAATCCGGAGTGTGCGCATGAGCTGCGCTATGGTGAGCTGCCAATCGACGTTGACCATCATCACGTTGTTGTGGTTGGTGGCGGCCCCGGTGGCTGCCAGGCGGCGGAGACCGCGGCGCGACGCGGCTGCAAGGTGACGCTGCTTGAAAAGGGCGATCGCCTTGGCGGCCAGGTTCTTCTCGCCGAGCGCCCGCCACGCAAGGAGAAGATGGACTTTGTCCCGCAGTACTACGAGACAATGCTTCCCAAGCTGGGCGTGGACGTGCGCCTTGGCGTGGAGGCCACGGTGGAGACGGTGATGGCGCTTGAGCCCGACGCCGTTATCTGCGCTACTGGTGGAGATCCTATCGTTCCCGGGTCGATTCCAGGAATTGGTGGCAAGAACGTGATCTGCGTGCCCGAGGCCCTGTCCCGCGAGAGCTATGAGGACAAGCGCGTAGTGGTTGTGGGCGCTGGCATGACGGGCCTTGAGACTGCCGAGTACATCGCCGATAAGGGCGCGGCTTCCGTTGCGGTCGTCGATATGGTTGCCACGCCGGCTCCGGGTACAAACCAGACCAACCTCGTTGACCTGATGGGACGCCTGCGCGCACAGCAGGTCGAGCTCAAGCTAGGCGAGAAGCTCGTTGAGGTTGGGTCCGATGGCATTGCTGTCGAGAGCGTTGCCGATGGAGGGCGCTCCAAGGTCGAGGCGGACCTTGTGGTGCTTTCGCTGGGGAACCAGCCTGCAAAGGAGCTTGCCGAGGGTCTGCGTAAGCGCGGCGTCGGTGTTTGCCTTGTTGGCTCCGCTGTGCGCGACGGGAACATCGCACCTGCTACACGTGGTGGTTACGAGGCTGCCCGCGGGCTCTTCTCGGCGCGCGCCGCTCGCTCGAGCTTTTGCATGGACTCCGCAGACCTCCAAAAGTTTGGCGCACCGTCCGTGATGTCTGACCAGCGTGGCTTGTATCTCGCCTACACCACCGACCCTTCTGCCATCGAGCGCATCCTGCCTGCACCGCTCAAGCCCTTCTCGATGCCCGTGGTGACGCTCTCCGTGAATCACATCCTGCGGCCGTCGTTTACCGATGACTACTACGAGGCAATTCTCGGCGTGTACTGCTACCTTGGCGACCAGCTTGGACAGTACACGATGTCGCTGCTCCTGGGCGGCAACGGCGCCGAGATGGCAACGCAGCTTGGGCGTGACAACGGGTCCATGCCCAAGAAGCTTGGCGCCCAGTTCTCGATTCGCAAGGAAGGCTCGGCGCTCTGCGTTGACCTTGCACGCCGCGGTCACCGGCTGGTACACGTGGAGGCAGACCTTGGCGAGTACAACAGCCCCCTCTGCCACCTAATCTTCCAGTCCCCAGCAGCCGGAAAGACCACGAAGGGTTGTGGGTTCTACTACCACTTCGACCGTCCGGCGCTCCCGCAGGGCGGAGCGCAACTGACCAGCGGCGCCATCAACGCAGCGCTCGTTCAGTATGACTATCACACGTGGGAGCCCGGCTACGTTACCAGCATCAAGATGGAGTCGAGCCCCGATGACCCATGGGGAGAGCTTCCCGTGCTCTCTGTGCTTGGCTGCGCTTACTCCGAGCTTGACCTGACGGTTCTTGGCGAGAAGAAGCTGGCAGACGTCGATGCAGTCGAGTTCTTCCCCTACGTCTTTGCCGGCTGGTACGACCGTACCACCCTTGGGGAAGCGGGTCGCGTCTAGCTTTTGTGCTGCATATTGGCGTTGATTGCGCCGTGGCGCCCGTCTTCCGATTTTGTGGGGGCGGGCGCCGCGCACACAGACTTGCTCCCACACCTTCCTTTGTGCATGTGGTATTTCTTCCCTGTGGCAATGCCTCTCTGGTGTAAAGTGTCAACTGTCTGCGTAACCGCAGGCAGCGTAGGTGACTCTGTTCGCACTTGAGCGGCGGCGTCGCGTGCGCCCGCAGAAGTGCCACTGAATGCGCGGGGGAGTCATTAGGGTATGCGCCACACGAGCGACGTGCACATGTTCCGTCAGGCCACGGATGCTGGTTGCATCCACGCATTTCTCGCCACGCGCGCAACGACTACGGTGACTATCTAGGCGGCTGTCCCTCACCTGGCCTCGTGCCATGTGACAGTCGCCGTTATGCGTCGCGGTGCCGGGTTTGGCCCGCAACGTCACCTTGCAGTCAGAGTCTGGGGGGCTACCCCAAGGAAGAGGTTTCACATGAAGGTTCTCTACAACGACGGTCACGTGGACGAGTGCCCCGAGGACCAGGAGCTGCACGTCGTGCGCCACTCCGCGGCGCACATCATGGCTCAAGCCATCAAGCGCCTGTACCCTAAGGCAGACTTCGCCTTTGGCCCCGCAACCGAGAACGGCTTCTACTACGACATCGACCTGCCCGAGGGCACCAAGATCTCAGAGGAGGACTTCCCCAAGATCGAGGCCGAGATGGCCAAGATCTGCAAGGAGAACCTCAAGTTCGAGACCTACGAGCTGCCCCGCGCCGAGGCCATCGCCCACATGCAGGAGCGTGGCGAGAAGTACAAGGTAGAGCACATCGGCGACCTCCCCGAGGACGCCCGCATCACCTTCTACAAGCAGGGCGAGTACGTCGACATGTGCGTTGGCCCCCACATCCTCTACACCAAGGCGCTCAAGGCCTTCAAGCTCACCGGTGTCTCTGGCGCGTACTGGAAGGGCGACAAGGACAACAAGATGCTCACCCGCATCAATGGCGTCGCCTTCCGCAGCAAGGACGAGCTTGCCCAGTGGGAGCACATGCGCGAGGAGGCGGAGAAGCGCGACCACAGGAAGATCGGCCAGGAGATGGAGATCTTCATGATGAACGAGGCCGGCCCCGGCTTCCCGTTCTGGCTGCCCAACGGCATGCGCATCCGCAACTCCCTCATGCAGTACTGGCAGGAGATGCAGGACAAGTATGGCTATGACCAGGTCCAGACGCCAATCATCCTTTCCCGCAGCCTGTGGGAGACCTCTGGCCACTGGGACCACTACAAAGAGAACATGTACACCACCAAGATCGACGATGAGGACTACGCGATCAAGCCCATGAACTGCCCGGGCGCTTGCCTCATCTACAAGAGCAAGCCGCGCAGCTACCGCGACCTGCCCCTTAAGCTTGCCGAGGCCGGCATCGACCACCGCCACGAGCTCAAGGGTGCCCTTCACGGCCTCTTCCGCGTCCGCGAGTTCCAGCAGGACGACGCGCACCTCTTCATCCGCCCGGACCAGATCACTGAGCAGGTCACGGATGTCGCGCACCTCATCACCGCCTACTACGCGCAGTTTGGCTTCCCGTATCGCGTCGAGCTCTCCACGCGCCCCGAGAACTCCATGGGCTCCGACGAGGACTGGGAGCGCGCCGAGCAGGGCCTGAAGGACGCTCTCGACGCCATGCACGTCGACTACAAGCTCAACCCTGGTGACGGCGCCTTCTACGGCCCCAAGATTGACTTCCACCTGCAGGACTGCCTGGGCCGCGAGTGGCAGTGCGGCACCATCCAGCTAGACTTCCAGCTCCCGCACAACTTCCAGCTCGAGTACACCGACAAGGACGGCTCCAAGAAGCAGCCCATCATGATTCACCGCGCGGGCTTTGGCTCGTTCGAGCGCTTCATCGGCATGCTCATCGAGCAGTACGCGGGCAAGTTCCCCACGTGGCTCTCGCCCTGCCAGGTCAAGGTGCTCCCCGTCTCCGAGAAGACCCGCGACTACGCCGTGGAGGTCGCGCAGAAGCTGCGCGACGCAGGCGTGCGCGTGAAGGTCGACGAGCGTGACGAGAAGATCGGCTACAAGATCCGTGAGGCCCGCTCCATCGACCGCGTGCCGTACATGCTGATCCTCGGCGAGAAGGAGGCCGAGGCCGGCAACATCTCCGTGCGCGACCGTTCCAACGAGACTGTCCAGCGCGACCTCGACGAGTTCATCGCCGACGTCATCAAGGAGATTCGCGAGCGTCGATGAGACAAAGGGACAGTCCCTTTGTCTCATGTGTGCGGCGAGGCGGCCTCGGCTGGCTGTCCCGCCGCTTTCTTGTTGGGAGTAGTTATGGCCAAGCGAGGCAGCGTGCTGCGGGTTGTGTCCAAGGAAGAGCTGGAAGGCGCCCTGGCCCAGGGCTTCTTGGCTCCCATCGAGCCGTTAGCTGGCAAGCCCATAGCCTGCACCGACGTGCGTGAACTTGTCGCAGCTGCCCACGAGCAGGGTGCGGCTGCCGTTTGCGACCTCTCGGTTGTTGGCACGGCCTGCGCTGCCGTGCGGCTTGGGGCAGACGTCGCCTTTGCGCCTGCGGCGGCAGCGGGCAAGACGCTCGTTTGGGTCGCGCGAGGCGAGCAGAGCGTTGCGGATGTGGCACGGTGGCTGCTCTCGGCTGGGCGCGAGGCCGGGGACGAGGAGATGGCATTGCTTGAGCAACGTGCCCGCGCGTGGCGTTCGTCGTCTGATGCAGCGCAGGTGGTGGCAAGCTACCTCGTGTGCCATCCGCGCGTGGAGAGCGTCGCGTATCCTGGACTGCGCTCGGATCCCTCGTATGAGATTGCTTCTCGCACGCTCGAGAACGGCTTTGGGCCTCTTGTCGACGTGCGGCTGGTGGGAGAGGATTCGTGGCGCCGCATCACCTGCACCCCAGATGATCCCATGACGCAAGTGGCCCGGCTGGAGCAGCGGCTTCGCGAGCGCCTGTCGTAAGCGCTTCTAGCTGCAGGAATGCTATGCTCGGCGAGAATTTGGCGCCCGAAGGGGCGTTTTGGAAGCAACCCCGCACGAAATCGCTGCTCCGGCGCCAATTTCTCGCCGAAAGGCAATTTTTCTCAGCTTCAGCGCCGGATTTCCCGTACTCCAAACACACGTTTAGAAACATGCCGATAAACGATGCGTTCTTCTATATGCACAATCGACCGTAAGCGGTATGATTATGCCGTCGAATGGTACCAGGGATGTTTTCTGGCGTCTTCGGCAGCCCATGCGGGCAGCCATGCCCAGAGGACACCGCGCTTCACCGGCACTACCTCGCTTTCTTGTACGGTCTGCTGTTAAGTTCGGCTGGCCATAGGGTCTGCCGACCGGGGATATGGAGGTAACATGGCACAGAATGCTTCGGTCATCGATAGCGTGGAGACGCTGGAGGCGCATCTGAAGACGATGCGCGAAGCCCAAGCGGAGTTCGCGAAGTTCACGCAGGAGCAGGTGGACAAGATCTTCTATGCCGCTGCCATTGCCGCGAACAAGGCCCGCATTCCTCTCGCCCAGATGGCCTATGAGGAGACCGGCTACGGCGTGATGGAGGACAAGGTCGTCAAGAACCACTACGCCGCCGAGTTCGTCTATAACAAGTACAAGGACACCAAGACCTGCGGCGTCATCGAGGACGACCGTGCCTTTGGCATGAAGAAGATCGCCGAGCCCCTCGGCGTTGTGGCTGCCGTCATCCCCACTACCAACCCCACGTCGACGGCCATCTTCAAGACGCTCATCTGCCTCAAGACGAGGAATGCCATCATCATCTCCCCGCACCCGCGCGCCAAGAAGTGCACCGCGGAGGCCGCACGCGTCGTTCGCGACGCCGCCGAGGCCGCGGGCTGCCCCAAGGGCATCATCGACTGGATCGACACGCCCTCCATCGAGCTCACCAACACCCTCATGCAGGAGGCCGACATCATCCTCGCAACGGGTGGCCCCGGCATGGTCAATGCCGCGTACAGCTCTGGCACGCCTGCCCTTGGCGTTGGCCCCGGCAACAACCCCGCCATCATCGATGACACCGCCAACGTTATCGAGGCCGTCAACTCCATCATGCACTCCAAGACCTTCGACAACGGCATGATCTGTGCTACCGAGCAGAACGTGATCGTCCTCGACGGCGTGTATGACGCTGTCAAGGCCGAGTTCCAGAAGCGCGGCGCCTACTTCCTCAACGACGAGGAGGCCGAAAAGGTCGGTAACACCGTCATCGTGAACGGTGGCGTCAACGCCAAGATGGTCGGCCAGCCCGCCACCAAGATCGCGGAGGCGGCAGGCATCGAGGTTCCCGCCTGGACCAAGATTCTCATTGGCGAGACCGAGTCCGTCGAGCCCTCCAACCCCTGGGCGCACGAGAAGCTGACCACCATCCTCGGCATGTACCGAGCCACGGACTTCGACGATGCTCTCGCCAAGGCGTCCCGTCTCATTGCTGACGGCGGCTACGGCCACACCTCTTCGCTCTTCATCGACACTCGTGAGACCGAGAAGGTCGACAAGCACTCCGAGGCCATGAAGACCTGCCGCATCCTGATCAACACCCCGGCCTCCCTCGGCGGCATCGGCGACATCTACAACTTTGAGCTTGCTCCGTCGCTCACGCTCGGCTGCGGCTCCTGGGGTGGCAACTCCTTCTCCGGCAACCTCGACATCCACCAGCTGCTCAACATCAAGTCGGTCGCAGAGAGGCGCGAGAACATGCTTTGGTTCAGGACTCCCGAGAAGGTTTACTTCAAGAAGGGCTGCATGCCCGTCGCCCTCCGCGAGCTCAAGGAGGTCTACGGCTGCAAGCGCGCCTTCATCGTCACGGACTCCTTCCTCTACACCTCCGGCTTCACCAAGAAGATCGAGGGGCCGCTGGACGAGATGGGCATCAGCCACTCCAGCTTCTGGTCCATCTCGCCTGATCCCAAGCTCCAGGATGCCGAGAAGGGCGAGGAGCTTCTCCGCGCCTTCAACCCCGATGTGATCATTGCCATCGGCGGCGGCTCCGCAATGGACGCAGGCAAGATCATGTGGACCATGTACGAGCACCCGGAGGAGAAGTTCGACGACATGGCCGTCGACTTCATGGACATTCGCAAGCGTGTCTATCGCTTCAAGCCCATGGGCCAGAAGGCCAAGTTCGTCGCCATCCCCACGTCCTCGGGCACCGGCTCCGAGGTCACCCCGTTCGCCATCATCACAGACGCGAACACCGGCATTAAGTGGCCCATCACAGACTACGAGCTCATGCCCACCATGTCCATCGTGGACACCGACAACATGATGACGCAGCCCAAGGGTCTCACCTCCGCCTCCGGCATCGATGTTCTCACCCACGCCATGGAGGCCTACGTCTCGATCATGGCTTCCGACTACACGGACGCCATCGCCCTCAAGGCTGCCAAGCTCGTCTTTGACTGGTTGCCCACGGCCTACACCGAGCCCACGAACGTCGAGGCCCGCGACCACATGGCCAATGCCTCCTGCCTTGCAGGCATGGCGTTCGCCAACGCCTTCCTCGGCCTCAACCACTCCATGGCCCACAAGCTGGGTGCCTACCACCACATCCCGCACGGCTGGGCCAACGCCGTCATCCTCACCCGCGTGGCGCGCTACAACGCTGCCGAGCGCCCGACCCGTATGGGCACGTTCTCCCAGTACGAGTATCCCCACGCCAAGGCTCGCTACGCCGAGATGGGCCGCTTCTGCGGCTTTGGCACCGCAGCCGACTCCGATGACGTGGTGTTCGAGCGCTTCATGGACGGCATCGAGAAGCTCAAGGACTATATCGGCGTCAAGAAGACCATCGCCGAGTACGGCGTGGACGAGAAGTACTTCCTTGACACCCTGGATGAGATGAGCCTCAACGCCTTCAACGACCAGTGCACCGGTGCCAACCCCCGTTACCCGCTCGTGGCCGAGATTAGGAGCCTGTACCTGGACGCCTACTACGGCCGCCCTGCCACGTCCTACGAGGACGAGGGCCTGGAGATCCGCGAGATCGAGAAGACCGACCACGCCAGTCAGGCGGAGTCTGCAGAAGAGTAACGTCTAGAGGCCACGCTTGTTAGGAGGAAGCATGAAGCTTTCCGATGATAAGGTCGAGATTGTCCGCAGGCACAACAAGGTCGTCTATCACGACGGAGACCGCACGGTGAAGGTCTTCGTCCCCACGAAGCCCGCCGTCGACGTGTTCCGCGAGGCTCTCAACCTTGCCCGCATGGAGCAGGCCGAGGGGCTCAACACCCCCAAGGTGCTCGAGGTCTCGCAGGTCGAGGACGGTTCCTGGGCGCTTTCGATGAAGTACGTCCCTGGCAGGACCCTCCACGAGATGATGGACAAGGCCAAGGGCACGCCCAAGTTCGACGAGCTCCTCAAGTTCTTCGTGGACCTGCAGATCAAGGTTCAGAACACTCCCGCGCCCAAGGCTCTCACAGCGCAGGGCGACAAGCTCGTCCGCATGATCTCTCGCGTCAAGGGGATGGACCCCTCCGCCCGCTATGACCTTCAGATGCGTGCGGACCGCATGAAGCGCGGTACGGCGATCTGCCACGGCGACTTCAACCCCACGAACATCGTGGTCGGGGAGGGCGAGCCCTTCGTCTGCGACTGGACCCACGTGACGGTGGGCCTGCCCGAGGCGGATGCGGCCATGACCTACATGCTGCTAAAGCTTGAGTTCCCCGAGGCTGCCGACAAGTACCTTGACGTCTACTCCAAGTCTGCCGATGTCCCCAAGCAGAAGATCATGTACTGGCTGCCCGTCGTTGCCGCCGCAGAGCTCTCCCGCGGCCGCAAGGGCAACGAAGAGTTCCTCAAAGGCTGGATCGACATGGCCAGCGACTACGAGTAGGCCGTTCGACCTTCTCGCCATTCCGTTCGATCGAGGCACCCGGTGCAAGCCGGGTGCCTCTTTCTGTGCAGGGGGCAGCCGTTTCGTCTAAGCTTGTTTGGTTACTTTCAGGAAGATCCCGCTCGTGCATCGCAAGGAGTTATCCATGCGTTTCTCGTCTCGTCGTCGCCATCAGCGTGCGCAGGCGCTCTCGTGCCTGGGTGTCCTTGTCCTTGCCGTGGTCGTTGCCTTCTCGCTTTCTGCCTGCAAGAGCGACACCGAGAAGGTCACGGAGACCGTGACGCAGTTCATGGACGGCTATGACGCCCTCGTGCACCCCAAGGACGATGGCGACAAGAAGGACGATGAGAAGTCCAAGGACGATGGCGTGCCCGATCCTCTATTTGGTGACGACGCGACCATCGCCAAACTAAACGAGTTTGGGGTTGAGTCGGGGGAGTACCACCAGCACCTGCTAACGCACTTCTCGTACCAGGTGGGAGACGTGAGCGTGGCCGACGATGGCAAGACAGCCACGGCTACCGTGAGCATCACCAACGCAACGCTCTCGGACGCCATCAACAACGCCGCGTCGGACTTCGAGGCCTGGATGCTCACGGACGAGATGCAGTCCACGCTTGACTCCGGCGGGCGCGCCGCACTCGTCGACAAACTCTTCGACTTCCTCTACCAGCGCCTTGATGGCGATGATGCCACGTGCGCCACGACGGATGCCACGCTGACGCTCACCAAGGGCGATGGTGGCGCCTGGACAATTGACACTCCGCTCCCGGACGAGTTCTATGCGGCGCTCTACGGCGGAACCGACATCCGCACCGCAGAGGAGGCCGTCGCTCAATGAGACAAAGGGACAGTCCCTTTGTCTCATGCCCTCGTATACGTGACAAACGAGAAGTGCGTACCCTTTGTGGTAACGCCGGCGTCCTCCTCGTGCTCGACGGTCCAAGCGGGGTCGTCGTCCAGGTTGGGAAAGAAGGCGTCGGCAGGCTTCTCGACATCGAACTTGGTCACATAGGCGCGCGTGCACTGACCGAGAAGCGCCCTGTAGACAGACTCACCACCAATGAGCCACACCCTGTTGGGGTCGTCTGCCGCAACCGCCTCAACTGCCGCGGCGGGGGAGGCTGCGCCCACGACCCCCTCTGGCAGCGCCGAGGGGTCATGCGAAATCACGACGTTGCGGCGTCCCTTGAGGGGGCCGCCAGGGAAGCTCTCGAGGGTCTTTCTCCCCATAACGACGGTGCCGCCCATGGTCAGCTCAACAAAGCGGTGCATGTCGACCTTGCTGTGGACGAGAAGCGCACCCTGGTAGCCAATGCCCCAGTCACGGCACACGGCGACTATCGCGTTCATTTAGACCTCCAATATCCCATCCCCCGTTCTTTATCGGTATTTGAGAAAAGGCCCCTGCATTTGCCCAGTTGGCGAGAAGTCCGATTCTCAAAAACCGATAAAGAACGAGGAGGGTGGGGTAGCGAGCGGTTAGAGGGGGGCAGGGGCTAGATGGCGATGGGGATGTTCTTGACCTGCGGACCACACTCGTAGTCTTCGACGATGAGGTCATCGGTCGTGAACTGGTAGAAGTCTGTGACCTCGGGGTTGAGGCTTACCTTGGGCGCCGCGTGGCGCGGGCGAGAGATCAGCTCGCGGATAATGGGCACGTGGCGGTCGTAGATGTGGGCGTCGGCGATCATGTGCACAAGCTCGCCCGCATTCATGTTCGAGACCTGCGCCACCATCATGAGAAGGATGGCGTACTGGCACACGTTCCAGTTGTTTGCCGCAAGTACGTCTTGGCTGCGCTGGACGAGGAGCATGTTGAGCGTGGGTCGACTCTCGCCAGGCTCCTGTGTCACGTTGTAGATGGCGTTGTAGGCGCAGGGATACAGGTGCATCTCGGAGAGGTCCGAGAAGGTGTAGAGGTTGGTCATGATGCGGCGGGAGTAGGGGTTCTCGCGCAGGTCCTTGAGGACGCGGTCCATCTGGTCGTAGTCGCCGTCGGCGTAGTGCGAGACCTTGCCCACCTGGTAGCCATACGCCTTGCCAATGGAGCCAGTCTCGTCTGCCCACTCGTCCCAGATGTGGCTGTGGAGGTCGTGGACGTTGTTCGACTTGCGCTGATAAATCCAGAGGACCTCGTCCATGCAGCTCTTGAGGGCAGTGCGGCGAAGCGTTATGGCCGGGAACTCCTCGCGGAGGTCATAGCGGTTGCACACGCCAAAGCGCTTGATGGTGTAGGCCGGCGTGCCATCCTCCCAGTGGGGGCGAACCTTCTGGCCCTCGGTGGTAGTGCCGTGCTCGAGGATGTCGGTGCACATGTCGACAAAGATGTTGTCTGCCTTGCTCATGGGTCTCCCTCCCGTATGGGGCGGCGCGTGGACTCGTCTTCTCTACAGGGGCTCCGACTCTATTATCTGGTCCCAGGCAGTCCCTAGCGTCTGGATGAGTCCGTTGTCTGCCGGAAGCCAGTCCACGTCGAGTAGCCCCTCGCGCCCAAGCCACCGCAGCTCCTTGTGCTCTCCGGGCTTTGCGGCGGGCTCTGCCTGTGGCGCCAGCGTGCACACAAAGCAGTCCATGACCAGGTGGAACTCGGGGTAGTCATAGGTCAGCGTGTCGAGAAGCCACATCACCTGGAGCTTGCAGCCAAGCTCCTCCATGACCTCGCGGCGGCACGCCTCCTCGCTCGTCTCGCCTGCCTCAACCTTGCCGCCGGGAAACTCCCAGCCGTCCATGCCGTGCGCCCGCCGCGCCGCCAGGATGAGCCCGTCACACTGGATGATCGCAGCCGCCACGTGCACCGTGGGAAGCGTAACCTCGCTCTCTCCCGTCATGCGCGGCCCTCCATCCTCACGATGGCACGGGCCTGGCCATCCTCGCCGTTGATGCTCACGGTGATGTCGTTGCCGCCACCATAGACCACGGGGCTCAGGGTGTCGCCGAGAAGCGCCATGGTGCGGTACTGCACCTCAAGGCGCGCAAGGTCGATGGCTTGGCCCAGCTCACCGGCGGCGAGAAGGGCAAAGCGCACGTACTCCGCATTGTTCACGTGACGGTTGGTGTCCAGGTGCTGCTCGGTTATCACGATGGGGGAGGTTGGCGTGCCCTCTCCCTGGGGCTTTAGGTGGCGCGAGATCTGCGGCAGGTCCGCCGGACGCTCGTCTCCCTGCAGGAAGACCGATTCGCTCTGCGGGATGCTGATGACTCGCTCCTGCGAGAAGTCGTACATGTACCACTGGGAATCCGCGCGCACGTGCGTGGCGCCGTCTGCCCCGCGAATCTCGAAGCAGCGCTCCGCCTGGAGGCGCTTCATGGCGTAGCACCAGGTGCTTGTCGTGATGGTGTCGCAGAACTTGGGGAGCGAGTCGATTTGGATGAGCCAGGAGGTCACAAACCAGCCAAGGTGGTCATCGCGGAGCTGCTTGAGCCCCCTGCCCACCTCCTCGCACTGAAAGGTGGAGCAGTCCTGCAGGTAGTTCATCATGGGGACAAGGGCGAGAACGCCGTTCTCGTCGCACTCGCTGTAGCGTACCCTGCTGTCAAATGAGTACATGCTGCCTCCGGTAAGGTAGGTAAACCTCCTCACCTTACAGCATTCCGGGCTAGCGACGCAGCGTGATTCTCCACCTGCCGGCACCCTTGTCTTGCGCCACAACGGAAAGCGCCGTGTCTGCGGCAAAGGTCAGCGCGCACGCGGTGGCGGCCGCCTCGCACGCCGCCTCTCCCCATGAGGAGAAGAAGGCAATGAGCTGTGGCTCGATGGCAAAGACCACCAGTACCGAGAAGACCCCGAAGACCGCCGATGCTATGGGGCAGACAAGCCCACGGTAGTTGAGCGGCCAGCCCGTGTAGTCCCACCAGCGTCTCCCAAAGCGCTTCTCAAGCGCGCGCCCGGTGGCGTACTCAATGGCTGTTGCAAGGACGGAGCCCGCCGCAAACACGGCAAGCGGGCTCTCCAAGTGCCCGAGAAGCACGTAGACGGCAACTGCCCCGGTGCCGTAGATGGGGCATGCGGGTCCAAAGAGAAAGCCGCGCCGCACGGGGCGCCTCTCCACAATCGAGCAGTACACGGTCTCCCAGACCCACCCTCCCACGGATATCGTTGTCATCGAGAGCATGAGAATCGAGATGCCCCATGGCGTGAGGTCTGGCGCGTTCATGGTGGAGAGCGCGGCAATTACCGCCACAATGCGCTCTAGCATG
The DNA here is from genome assembly GCF_024741235.1 of Tractidigestivibacter montrealensis. Lineage (GTDB taxonomy): Bacteria > Actinomycetota > Coriobacteriia > Coriobacteriales > Atopobiaceae > Tractidigestivibacter > Tractidigestivibacter montrealensis. The sequence continues at coordinate 34,954 of NZ_JANSKA010000005.1, forward strand.
CGGTGCCTCCCTCAGATGTGGTAGCCCAGGGGCGTCGCGCGAAGACCTCGACAGTCGAGCAGGCCTTGTCGACAAGCGAGACCACAAGGGCTTCCACGTGACGTGGGGGAGAGGGCACGAGCGGGAACATGTGGTGGGCGATGATGTCTCGCTCGAGCGGGGTAAGGTCGGGAAAGTCTGCCTCGGCGTTTCTCAGCGCATGGCGGGGGTGGGTGAAGCCATGCCAGGCGTCTGGGGCGGCGTTGTGGTCATGCCAGTCGTAGAGGTAGTAGTCATGAAGAAGCGCCCCGCGTACCAACGCGCGCTCGTCGCACCGGATGCCAAGCGTCCTCACCAGCGCCAGGCTGAGGTAGGCCACGGCGGCAACGTGCTCGAGCGTGGTTGTCTGGCCATGCTGCACGTAGCCGGCCATGAGTGCCATGCGTGGTGCGGCAAGCGTGGGAGCTGCAAGCTCCTCGTAACGACGGCGAATCTCTTCTGGGGTAGAATTCACGGTTGTCTTCCTAATCCGGAGAATCGACTTATTTCCAAAATTAGAAATAAGTATACTATCAGAGTTATCAGTAATGCACGTGACGCGTCACGTCGTTCTCGAGGGGGTGACTGAAATGGGCGTTCAGTCCACGGGGCACATCGACCTTCGCGTCAAGCGCTCGCAGGCTGCCATTCGCGCGGCCGTGGTCTCGCTGCTCTCCGAGAAGCCCACGCAGGACATCACCGCAAAGGACGTCGCCGAGCGCGCCCTCATCAACAAGAAGACGTTCTACGCCCATTACCCAAGCGTGCGTGCCGTTCTGCAGGAGATCGAGAACGACGCGGTGAGCGAGGTATCCGGCATTGTCGAGGCTGGTGACGTGAGCACGCCCCCCGGCCTCTCGAAGGTCCTCTCACAGCTCAAGGCGCTTTCTGCCGACGGAGCCTCTGCGTTTGGCGCGCTCGCCCGCACGCCTGCGCGCACGCTTCTCTCCGAGCGTCTCAGACAAGATCTCTCGGGGCACCTGGGCAGCCTGTCCGCCGTGTCCTCGCAACTCTCGGCATCGCTCTCCTCCGGGGTATCATGCGCTGTCGACTTTGCCGCGGGAGGCATTGTGTCACTTCTGGCAAGCTGGCTCTTTGGCGAGCGCGTCATGAGCGAGGACGAGCTCTCGCAGGCAGTCATACGGTCGGTTCGCTCGTGTATTGGCGCGGGGTGCTCATTGGCCGCAACCCCAACCGGAGACGCCAACCGTGCCTAGCCCCTCGTACAAAGCCCGCGTCTCTGCTCTAGAATGATGCGTGTCGCGCTGAATCTGACGGGGCGACCGCGGCGAGCAATGGCAGGTGAAGGAGGCATACCATGACCCAGGGGCACAAGGTTCGCATCGCAACCATAGGAACGAGCGGGATAGCCCGGCGCTTCCTCGATGCGCTCGCAGGATATGAGGGAGCCACCTACGCGGGCGCCTACTCGAGGGACCTCGGCCGCGCCCGTGCCTTTTCGAGCGAGCACGGAGGCACGCTCGCCTTTGACTCCCTCGACGATCTGTGCTCCAGCCCCGAGGTCGATGCCGTCTACATCAGCTCTCCCAATGCCGTACATGCCTCGCAGGCGCTCGCGTGCGTGCACGCCGGAAAGCACGTGCTTGTCGAGAAGGCCTTCGCCTCCAACGCCCGCGAGGCCAAGCGCGTGTTCGATGCCGCTGCCGAGCAGGGCGTTGTCGCCATGGAGGCCATGCGTTCGATTCACACTCCGGGATTTCGCGCTGTCGTGGAGACGCTGCCGCAGCTTGGCGAGGTCCGTCTCGCCCAGATGGGCTTTGCGAAGGTCACGTCGCGCATATCGCGCCTGAGGGCGGGGGAGCGCCTCAACGTGTTTGACCCGCGCCTTGCCGGGGGTAGCCTGATGGACATTGGTATCTACTGCGTCGAGCCCGCCATGGCGCTCTTCGAGCGTCCCTCCACCGTGAGCGCCTCGCTGGTCACTACGCAGGTACCCGGGGAGCCTGCGGGTTCGCCGTACCGGACGGTTGACCTTGCCGGTGCCATTCTCCTTGGATATGGAGACAAGGCCGTGACGCTCTCGTTTGGCAAAGTCTCGGATGACCTTGCGCCCTGCCAGCTGGAAGGCGAGAAGGCAACCCTCATCTACCAGGACATCACCAAGCCGCATGACTTCCGTGTGGTCGAGCACGTGGACCGCGGCATGACCTGGGGGACCGTGGGTGGCAACGAGCGCACGGTTGCGGTCGAGAATCCCGAGAACGACATGGTCTGCGAGCTGGCCGATTTCTGCGAGGCGGTCAACGGCGATGCCGTGGCGATCGAGCACGCGGGCATGTGGGCAGACGTCACGCTGGCCTCGCTTGAGGTGATGGACAAGGTGCGCGCGCAGGCGGGCGTCCGCTTTCCCGCAGATGACGAGGCCTAGGCCGTCCTTCCGCCATCCGGCACCACACACCGGACTCTTGGCCGTATCCCATCGTGCCAGACCTAGGATGTGGCATGGTCACGTCGGCTGGTATGTATGGAGGAGAGCATGGAGATTCTCTCATGCAGGGACCCCAAGTTTCGCGAGTATGGTGCGGTGTGGGACGACATCCCAGAGGACATTGTCAACTCCCTGGTAGAAGCTGTCGAGAAGAACGTCGAGATGCCCGAGGGGCTTACCTACACGCCCGAGATCGAGGCTATTCACCAGGCTCCGGGTGTGGGGGAGCTTGCCCGCACCCTGGTGGGCGGCCTTGAGGTGCAGGTGGGTGCTGTCGCTGGTCGCAACACCTATCTCAACTCCCTTGAGTACCATCGCACAAGCGAGTTCAACATGCCCGTCTCCACCGACTGCGTCATGCTCTTTGGCCTCCAGTGGGACATCCGCGACGGTGTCTATGACACCTCGAACGTGGTCGCGTTTCGCGTGCCCGCGCGGACGATGGTCGAGATTTATGCCACTACACTGCATTACGCGCCCATTGACATCGCGGGGGCAGGCTACAAGATTGCAGTGATCCTGCCGCGATGCGTCAACACTGAGAAGCCCGAGCTCTCGGTTACGTGCGGTGACGTGGGACTCCTCTTTGGCTGTAGCAAGTACGTGCTTGCTCATCCCCAGAGCCCCGATGCCTCGGCGGGCGCCAAGGTGGCGCTTACGGGCGAGAACTACTGCCTGAAACTCTCCGAATAGCCTCGGCAAAGACGGCGGGCGCCCTTGTGGCGCCCCGCTACTCCTTGGGAAATGCGATCTCGTCCGCGTCCGCAAAGCGGGCGGGAGCGTCTGAGCTTAGCTGGTACGAGCTCATACTGTCGACCACAATGCTGCATGCGCCGGGCAGCACCTTGGCATGGTACTCGGTGACTCCCGAGCTCACCACGTCGCCATCGACCTCAAGCGGCACGGGCTCCTCGGTGCGCACCGTGATCTGGCGGCCACGGAACGCCTCGAGACGCGGACGCCCGATTGACTTGCCCGTCTTGTCGACAATGCCAAAGAAGAGGGGGCGCAGCACCTGGGCAGCGTCCTGCGTCTCTATGACGATGACGTCGAGAAGCCCGTCGTCCATACGGCAGTCGGGCACAATCTGAATGTCACCCTGGATCATTGCGTTGTCTGCAACCATGCAGGAGATGCCGCGGCGGTGGTACTCCTGGCCGTCCACGATGATGGTGAACTCCTCGACCGTGGGACGAGGGTTGGCAAACGCCGCCGCGAAGTACGCCGCCTGTCCCATGGCGGCCTTCTTGGGGAGTGCTGCCTCCATGAGCTGGGCGTCAAAGCCCGTGCCGGACATAAGCCCAAAGCCCTTCACGTGCCGGGCGCCCTGCTCGTCTTCCCAGGAGATCTCTCCGAGGTCGAGGGAGGCGGTGTGTCCCACGCGGCATGCGCGGGCAAGGGCCGCAGGCTCGGGTGCGTTGCCAATGTTTGCGAAGAGCAGGTTCGCCGTGCCCGAGGGAAACACGCAGACGGGCACGTTGCGGTTGCGCAGTGCGTAGAGCAGCCCCGTCACGGAGCCATCGCCACCGGAGAGCACGCAGACATCAAAGTCTTCGGCGTCTGCCACAGCATCCTCGGCAACGAAGTCCGGCGCGAGCGCGCGGAACGTGCACTCGTCGCCAGCGTGGACGAGGGCACGCTCGAACTCGAATATGGCATCCGAGCCAAAACCTGACATGGGGTTGTGGATGATGACGCTGCGCACGATAGTCCTCCCCGGTCCCCCAACAAGGGATAGCATGTATCATGTTTCGGGCGCCGGCCCCCGCCGGGCCACATACACATGGTAGCCCAATGCCGGAACCTTTGGGTAACACCTTTGAGCTGGGAGAGTCGAGTGTATATATCCACAAGCGATGAACTGAGTGCCTTCTGCGAGCGAATTGGCAACGAACCCGTCATTGCCGTGGACACGGAGTTCCTCCGCGAGAGGACGTACTATCCCAAGCTCTGCCTCGTGCAGGTTGGTACTCCCAAAGAGATCGGTGCCATCGACCCCATACTGATCGAGGACCTCTCGCCCCTGGCACGCATCTTCGCTGACGAGCGGGTCACTAAGGTCTTCCACGCCTGCGGACAGGACCTTGAGGTCATTCTCGACGGCATGGGCGTGACCTGCGCTTCGGTTTTCGACACGCAGGTCGCTGCCGCGTTTCTGGGCATGCGCCAGCAGGTGAGCTACGCTTCGCTGGTTGAGGCCTACGCAGGCGTGAGGCTACCCAAGGCAGAATCCCTCACGGATTGGTCGCGCCGCCCGCTCGACCCAGAGCAGCTGACCTATGCCGAGGATGACGTACGCTATCTTCCCGGAATCTATGACCGCATGGTGGAGCAGCTCGTCGAGAGGGACCGCCTTGCCTGGGTCCAGCCCGAGATGGCCGAGGCGACCGACCCATCCCACATGCACAGGGACCCTCGCGAGGCCTACCTCAGGCTCAAGCGCTCGAGCTCCCTCACGCGCCGGCAGCTCGCCATTGCGCGCGAGGTCTGCGCATGGCGCGAGCAGACGGCGGCGAGTCACGACGTGCCCCGCAAGTGGGTCCTCTCGGACGAGGTGGTGGTCGAGGTCTGCAAGCGGGCGCCGCGCAACCGCGACCGCCTGCGCAAGATCCGCGGTACCGACCAGCTTAGCGAGAGGGACGTGCACGACCTTCTCGACGCCGTCCGCGCAGGGGAGGAGGTCCCCGGCTCCGCCTGCCCGCAGCAGGAGCGCCACGCTCATCCCTCCGCCGAGGTAGAGAGCGTGGTGGACCTCATGGTTGCGCTGGTGAGAATCGTGTCCGAGAAGTCCGGCATTGCCACGCAGCTCATAGCCACCAGGGACGACCTGGTCGAGTTCGCCCAGGACCGCTCGAAGTCGCGCCTTGCGACCGGTTGGCGCCACGAGCTTGCTGGCAAGCAGCTTGAGAGCCTCCTCGAGGGTTCCGTTGGACTTACGGTGCGCGACGGTCGGATAGAGATTATCTAAAGCGACGAGGGGCCCCTGACGCCACACCCTTCTCGCGGCCGTGCTATTTGTGTCGCGGGGGCTTCTGTATCATCGTTGGTGCCGGACGGCCTTGGGTACATATGCCCCACGGCCCCCAACGATTGGAGCTTCTCACATGGGCTATTACACGTATGGATACGGGATTGACTTTGCCTACTACGGCATCGTGATCCTTTCCCTCTTCCTGGGACTTATCACCCAGTCCTATATCAGGCGCAAGTACGAGCGCTGGTCCAAGGTCGACGCATCGTTTGACGGCACCGGTGCGGACGTCGCGCGCCAGATGCTCAATGAGGGCGGCGCCTCAAGCGTGGGCATCACATCGGTTCCCGGTCACCTCACGGACTACTACGACCCGCGCGACAACAACCTGCACCTCTCCGAGGAAAACATGCGTGGGGGCTCTGTTGCCTCCGTCGCCGTTGCCTGCCACGAGGCGGGTCACGCGGTGCAGCACGCCAAGGACTACGCCCCCATGCGAGTGCGCACGGCCCTTGTGCCGGTGGTCAACTTCTCGCAAAACGTGTGGATGCTCGTCTTTCTCGCTGGCGTCTTCATGAACGCCGTGGGCCTCGTTCGCATTGCCATTGCGCTCTTTGCCTTCTCCGTAATCTTCCAGCTGGTCACGCTTCCCGTAGAGATCAACGCCTCCAGGCGCGCAGTCCAGTTCCTCGAGACGCATGGCCAGGGCATAGACCGTCAGGGAGCCAAGGAAGTGCTCACGGCGGCTGCGCTCACCTACGTCGCTGCGGCTCTTGTCTCGGTGGTGCAGCTGCTCTACCTCATGGGCCGCACGGACAGGAGGGACTAGCCCATGGCCGGCACCAAGGAGGAGCCGCTCTCGGTGACCGAGGCGGTGCAGGTGGCCAAGGGGCAGGTGGCGCAGATTCCCGCCCTCTTGGTCATGGGCGAGGTGAGCGGTTTCCGTGGGCCTAACGCCCGCTCCGGGCACTGCTACTTCGAGGTCAAGGATGCCACGGCGGCTATGTCGACCATAGCCTGGCGCGGTGTCTACCGTGACTTTGTCGAGACCTCTGGCACGCAGTTGCGTGACGGCCTCCAGATCCAGATGACAGGCGCCTTCGACGTCTACCAGAACACGGGCAAGCTCTCGTTTGTCGCCAAGCACATCACGGTGGCGGGGGAGGGGCTTCTCCGCCAGCAGGTTGCCGAGCTTGCGCGCAAGCTCGAGCGCGAGGGCCTCATGGACCCTGCGCGCAAGAGGCGCATCCCCGCATTCTGCACGCGCGTCTGCGTGGTCACCTCGCTTTCTGGCAGTGTGATCGAGGACGTCAAACGCACGCTGCGGAGAAGGAACCCGCTCGTGCAGATAGACGCTGTTGGCTGCGCCGTGCAGGGCAAGCATGCCCCGGCAACCATCATTCGCGCGCTGGGGGTTGCCGCGGCCTCGCAACCGGACGCAATCCTGCTGGTGCGCGGCGGCGGGTCCTTCGAGGACCTCATGTGCTTCAACGACGAGGAGCTTGCACGCGCCGTTGCCGCCTGTCCCGCGCCCGTGATCACGGGCATTGGCCACGAGCCGGATACCTCCATCTGCGACATGGTATCGGACAGGCGCTGCTCGACGCCCACGGCTGCGGCGGAGTCCGTTGCCCCCGCCATGAATGAGATCGAGACCCTCATCAACCAGCGAGGCGTTCGCCTGGGCAATGCCATGGCCGCCACGCTGCAGGCGGATGCCCGGGAGGTTGACGCGCTTGGCGAGAGGGCCGTGCGCTCGATGGAGGCGCGCCTTTCTCGGCTCACGGTCTTTGTGGACTCGCTGGCGTCCCGTCGCTGCCTCACGGACCCCATGGCAACGCTGGAGGACCGCGCCCGCACGCTCGACCTTACGGAGGAGCGTCTCCACGGGGCAATTCCCAAGTCGCTCGCACGGTCGCGAGAGCGCGTTGACGGAGACGCTCAGAGGCTCTCGGTTGCGGGAAGGGGGCTCCTACGCCCGTACCAGACCTCTGTGGCACGCTACGCTGCCTCGCTCGACGCGCTCTCGCCACTCAAGGTGCTGGGCCGCGGATACGCCCTGGCACGCGACGCCGAGGGACACATACTTTCAAACGCGTCCCAGGTAGAGGTGGGCGACAGCATCTCAGTCCTTCTCGACGAAGGAGAACTTGGGGCAACGGTCACCAGCACGGGCAAGGCAGCCTCATAGGGTGCCTTGATACCAACTGCAGTACAAACACGCGGCTTGCTCGCGAGGAAGGGAGACAAAGATGGCAGAAGACGCCACCAAGGACACGAGGAAGGTCGAGGACCTCAGCTTCAAGGAGGCTTCCGTCGAGCTCGAGCAGATCGTACGCTCGCTTGAGGCCGGAGACCTCGAGCTTGAGGAGTCGCTCGAGCGCTACACCAGGGGCGTGGAGCTCCTGAAGAGCCTGCGCGAGCGCCTTGCCAACGCGGAGCAGAAGGTCCGCGTGCTTCTCGACGCAACCGACGAGGATGCGCCCGTCACCGATACCACGGCTGCGCCCTCCACGGCCTACCTTGACGAGTAGACTCAAGGTGAGGGGGCGGGACAACTCGCCCCTAGTGGGATTCCGTTGCCCGGAAGTGGGATTCCGTTGCCCGGCAAGAAAATCCCGCACACATGAGACAAGAAAGGGAGTAAGAAATGTCAGACTGCCTCTTCTGCAAGATTGCCAACGGAGAGATTCCTACCAACTTTCTGTATGAGGATGACCTCGTGGTCGCCTTCCCGGATATCAACCCGCTGACGCCCACCCACGTGCTCGTTGTCCCCAAGAAGCACTATGAGAACATCACCGACAACGTTCCCGCCGAGACACTTGCTGCCATTGCGCACGCCGTGAAGGTGGTCACCGAGCAGACGGGCATCGACAAGACTGGATTCCGTTGCATCACCAATACCGGTGACGACGGCGGCCAGTCCGTGCACCACCTGCACGTCCACGTGCTTGGTGGCCGCAAGCTCGATCCCAACGCCGGCGAGGGGAAGTAGCGTGGAGTCCAGAAGCCAATCCGCAGCCGAGCGCCATGCACGGGGCTACAACTGCGCCCAGGCCGTGGCCTGCACGTACGGGGACCTTGTGGATGTGGACGAGGTGACGCTCTTCAAAGCGTGCGAGGGCCTGGGCCTTGGCATGGGCGGCATGGAGGGCACCTGCGGGGCACTTTCGGGCGCCTGCATGCTGGCAGGACTTGTCAACAGCACGGGCGACCTTGCGCACCCCACGAGCAAGGGTTCCACCTACGCGCTCTCCCGCCAGATGGTGTCCCAGTTTGCGAGCGAGGCCGGCGCCACGGCGTGCCATGACCTCAAGGGCCGCGAGACGGGCGTGGTTCTCACCCCCTGCCCGCGCTGCATCGAGATTGCCTGCGACCTTGTCGAGAAGACGCTCTTCTCGGGCAGGGACTCCTAGCCTCACAGGGTTTTCTGCGCCTTCCGCGCGGGTTCGCGGCCATCTGGGTGGCAACGGGCCCGCGCGGCGCTATCATGGCCCTTGTTGCGTGTGCATTTGGGGCATCGCACCCTTCGAGAGGAGATTCATGAACGTTCTTGTCATCAACGCCGGCAGCTCGTCTCTTAAGTACCAGTTGCTCGACACCAAGACCCGCGAGGTCTACGCCAAGGGCAACTGCGAGCGCATCGGCATCGACGGCTCATTCGTTGGCCACGAGGAGCGTGGCGGCGAGAAGCAGAAGCTCGAGGTGGCCCTGCCCGACCACAAGACGGCTGTGAAGTACGTCTTCCAGATCCTCGACGAGGGCGGCTTCGATACCGCCAAGATTGAGGGCATTGGTCACCGCGTCGTTCAGGGTGGCTGGTACTTCCCCGAGTCGAAGGTCGTCACCGACGAGACCCTGGGTTGGGTCCGCGAGGTCGCGCCGCTCGCGCCGCTGCACAACTACGCCGAGGCTGACGTTATCGAGATCTGCCGCGACATGTTCCCCTCCATCGGCAACGTGATCGTGGCCGACACCTCGTTCCACTACAACATCCCCGAGAAGGCCTGGCGCTACGCCCTGCCGCGTGACGTCGTGGACAAGCTGCACATCCGCAAGTACGGTGCTCACGGCACCTCTCACCGCTACATCTGGCGCACCACCAACCAGTTCCTCAACGGTGACGTGCACAAGCTGGTCTCCTGCCATCTTGGCTCTGGTGCCTCGCTTGCCGCAATCCAGGACGGTCACGACATGGACACCACCATGGGCCTCACGCCGCTCGACGGTCTCATCATGGGCACTCGCTGCGGCACCATCGACCCAGCCACCGTCTGCTACCTGGTGCGCGAGGGCGGCTACACCATTGACGAGGTCGACACCATGATGAACAAGCAGTCCGGTCTGCTCGCGCTCTCCGGCGTCTCCTCTGACTCCCGCGATATCGAGGCGGGTGCCGAGAAGGGCGACAAGAACTGCCAGATGGCGCTTGACATGTTCTACTACCGCACCTCCCAGCTCATCGCCGAGATGGCGCAGTCCATGCACGGCTTTGACACCATGGCCTTCTCCGCGGGCATTGGCGAGAACTCCGCCGAGATGCGCCTGGGCGTGGCAAAGGAGCTCGAGTGGCTGGGCGTCAAGATCGACGAGAAGGCAAACGAGGTCCGCTCCGACGACCCGCGTGTCATCTCCACGCCGGACTCCAAGGTGAAGGTGCTCGTCGTCCCCACCAACGAGGAGTACATGATTGCCCTCGACGTCGAGGAGCTGCTCTCCAAGTAGCGCTGTTCAAAGCAGTCGATCAACGAGAAGGCCGCCCCGGACTCGCTTCCGGGGCGGCCTTCTTGGGGTGCGGGGGACGGTTGCGCTCAGAACGGCGCGCTTTTAGAACGGGGACACCGAGAACTCGTAGGATACCTTCTCGCCCAGGTCGAGCGACTCCATGCCACGCTTCTCCTCGAAGATGTCCGACTCGTCATGACAGGTGGCAATGCCGCGCCAGGGCTCGATGGCAACAAAGGGCGCGTCGGGCGCCGACCACACGCCAAGGTAGGGGAAGTCGTCGAAGTCAAGTTCTACGCCGTGGCCGCTCTTGGTGCCCAAGAGCGTGACGGTGCGCCCGGGAACGTCCTGGAACGTGAGCGTGAGGTACTTGTCGAAGAGCTCGTGCGAGAGGGGCAGTGCGTCCGCATCCTCGAGGAGCGTGTTGGTCTGGTCAAAGTCGCAGAGGCCGTTTGTGTCGATGCTGGGGGAGACGGCCGTCCAGGGGCGCGTGAAGCGCAGTTCGTAGTCGCCGAAGGACTCGCCGTCAGTGTCTGGTGCGGGAACGTTGAACGCGGGGTGGCCACCAAGCGTGAAGGGCATGATCTCGTCGCCGGTGTTGGTGACGGTGAAGCGCTGAAGCATGCGCTCGCCGTCGACCGCGTAGGTCATGTTGAGACGGAAGGCATAAGGGTAGGCGTGCAGGGTCTCTGGCGTGCTCTCAAGTTCGAAGGTCACGGAGTTTTCGGTCTTCTCGACGATTCGGTGATCGTAGTTCCTTGCCAGGCCGTGGCGGCCAAGGTGAACCTCACCGGCAGCGCTCTTGGCGAAGTTGTTGCGCAGGCAACCCACGATGGGGAAGAGGATGGGAGCCCTTCTCGGCCAGAAGCGTTCGTCGCCCTGCCAGAGGTACTCGTTGCCATCGAGCTTGAGGCTCATGAGCTGGGCGCCCTGTGAGTCTATCGACGCCTCGAGCGCGCCTTTGCGTATTGTGGTGATGGTCGGCATCTCTTCCCCCAAACGTCGCATGCGACCCAGGCGGGTGCCTGGCATGAGCACCTTTGGTGCCCGCTTTGTCTATTCCCAAAATCGGACAGCGTCCACCTCCTGACGGGATCATTTCGACATATCCGGCCTGAAGGGGCGGAAGTTCATCAAAGATTGGTCAAGGTGCCGCGATTGTTAACAAATAGTCGCTCCACCAAAGGTACGGGTAGAATCAATCGTCGGGGCGCGGCACCCGGATTTGCTTTCTGGGCGTCTGTCAATCCCACGGTGAGCGCATCCGCTTCGCGCCATCGCTCGCATGCTTGTCTTTGTTCGGCGCACGTAAGCTGCACCTAGGAGGTCTGCATGGTAGTTGAGGAACTTGAGCAGTATGGTATTCACCACACCGATGACAGGACGGCAATAGACCCGTCGCCCGCTCGGCTGATCGAGAAGGCCGTCTCGCGCGGGGAGGGCATTCTCACCAGCACGGGCGCACTTGCGGTCACCACGGGCAAGTACACGGGCCGCTCGCCAAAGGACCGCTTCATCGTGGACACCCCCGACGTCCATGACAAGATTGCCTGGGGCAACGTGAACGTGCCCTTCTCCGAGGAGGACTACCAGCTCGTTCACGATGAGGTCATCTCGTACCTCTCCGAGCGTCGCATCTTCATGGTCCACGGCATCGCGGGTGCCGACAGGCGCTACTCTCGCAAGATCCTGGTCCTGACCGAGCTTGCCAGCCAGGCGCTCTTTGCGCACCAGATGCTCGTGCGCCCCACCGAGGAGGAGCTTGCCAACTACGGCCGCGCGGACTTCGTGGTCATGGCGTGCCCGGGCCTCAAGCTCGACCCGGCGGTGCACCACACCCATTCCGAGGCCGCGGTCATCATCAACTTCAAGGAGCGTGTTGTTCTCATCGCCGGCACGCAGTACTCCGGCGAGATCAAGAAGTCCATCTTCTCGGTCATGAACTACCTGCTCCCCGTTGAGGAGAACGTGCTCACCATGCACTGCTCCTGCAACATGAACCCGCAGTCGCACGGCACCACGGTCTTCTTTGGCCTCTCGGGCACCGGCAAGACCACGCTTTCTGCCGCCGAGGGACGTCTGCTCATTGGCGACGACGAGCACGGCTGGGCAAAGGACTCTGTCTTCAACATCGAGGGCGGCTGCTACGCCAAGACCATCCGCATCTCCGAGGAGACCGAGCCCCAGATCTGGCACGCCATTCGCTTTGGCTCGCTTTGCGAGAACGTTGTGCTCGACCCCAACAGCCGCGTGGCAGACTACGACGACGACTCGCTCACCGAGAACGGCCGCGTTGCCTACCCTGTTGAGTTCATCGACAACGCCGTGGTCAAGGGCCGCGCAAAGCGTACGCCCGACGTGGTGATCTTCCTCACCGCGGACGCCTTTGGCGTGCTTCCCCCCATCTCAAAGCTGGACGAGAATGCCGCCATGTACCACTTCATGACCGGCTTCACCTCCAAGGTTGCCGGCACCGAGCGCGGCATCAAGGAGCCCACGCCCACGTTCTCCTCGCTCTTTGGCGAGCCGTTCATGCCGCTTGACCCCATGGTCTACGCAAAGATGCTCGGCGAGAAGATCGAGCACAACGGCACGCGTGTCTACCTCATCAACACCGGCTGGTCCGGCGGCTCCTACGGCACCGGCAGCCGCATCAAGCTCAAGTACACGCGCAAGATGGTCGAGGCCGCGCAGTCCGGCATCATCGACGACTCCGAGTTCGTGCACGACGAGCGCTTCAACCTCGACGTGCCCACGAGCTGCTCCGGCGTGCCCGACGAGCTGCTTAACCCGCGCAGCACCTGGGCAGACAAGGACGCCTACGACGCCACGGCCGAGAAGCTCGCACAGATGTTCGTCGAGAACGCCGAGAAGCGCCTGCAGTCGATGACCCCCGAGGTGCGCGCTGCCGGCCCGCACCCGCTGGGGAAGTAGAGATTCTCGCTGCGTGCGGCCTGGCGGCGACATGCTGCCCATGTCGCCCCAAGGCCGCTTTCTGACAGCGCTTGCTCAATAGCGCGCCCTCCGGAGCCATCGTGCTTTCCGGAGGGCGCGTGCGCTTGAGCGCGTACATGCTGAGAGGGTCGAGCAGCCCTACTCGGCCATCTGTGCCTGAACGGCGGTGATGGCCACGACACCGACGATGTCCTCGGCGGAGCAGCCGCGGGACAGGTCGTTGACGGGCTTCGCGATACCCTGGAGAACAGGGCCGTAAGCCTCGGCACCGGCGAAGCGCTGGACCAGCTTGTAGCCAATGTTTCCGGCCTCGAGGTCGGGGAACACGAGTACGTTTGCGTGACCGGCAACGGTGGAGCCGGGTGCCTTGAGCTCGGCTACGCTCGGGACCAGGGCGGCATCAAGCTGCAGGTCGCCGTCGACGGCAAGCTCGGGCGCCTTCTCGTGAGCCAGCGCGGTTGCCTCTTGGACCTTGGTGGGCACGTCGCCCTTGGCGGAGCCCATGGTGGAGAAGGAGAGCATGGCAACCTTGGGCTCGGAGCTCATGTACTTCTTCCAGGAGCCCGCGGAGGCGATGGCAATCTCGGAGAGCTCGTCGGCCGTGGGGTTGATGTTCAAGCCACAGTCAGCGAAGAGCAGGGTGCCGTTCTCGCCAAACTCGGCCTTGTCGGTGCACATGATGAAGAACGCCGAGACAAGCTTGGTGCCGGGGGCGGTCTTCAGGATCTGGAGGGCGGGACGCAGCGTGTTGGCGGTGGAGTGGCATGCACCGGAGACCAGGCCGTCGGCGTCGCCCATCTTGACCATCATGGTGCCAAAGTAGGTGGCGTCGTTCATCTGCTCCATGGCCTCGGGCAGCGTGACGCCCTTCTTCTTGCGCAGCTCAGCGAAGGCGGCAGCGTACTCGTCGTGCTTCTCGGAAGTGCGCGGGTCGATCACGGTGACGCCGGGGACGTCAATCTTGGCGGGGTCGCTAAGGATGACAAGGTCCGCGATGCCCTCGTCCACAATCTGGCGCGCGGCCGCAATGGTGCGCGGATCTTCGCCCTCGGGAAGGACAATCTTCTTCCTGTCTGCCTTGGCGGCGGTCTTCATGCGGTCAAGAAACTCACTCATCGATGCTGCTCCCTCTTGTCTTGTGGTGTGCCGCTTACGCCCCCTGCACGAGCCGTTCGCGGGCATTGGCCTGTAGATTGTGAGACCGTGCCCCGTCGGTCGCAAGGGTCACTATCCATTATAGGAGCGAGTGTTAGAATCAACAGCCAGATCGAGATGCGTTGCGCCCCGCGCACACTTTCGATTATTTTTGGCCGCGCTTCGCGGTTTGAGGTTTCGGGGCCCCACGGGGCGCTTGGGAAGGACTTTCATGGGAATCGCAAACGGACTGCCAGCTGGCTTCAACCCAGATGTATATGACGCCATCATCGTGGGCGCGGGCTACGCGGGTGCGGTCTGCGCCCGTCGCCTTGCCGAGGCGTGCGGCATGAAGGTCGCCGTCATCGAGCGACGCGACCACATTGGCGGCAATGCCTACGACTACGTGGATGATGCGGGCATTCTTGTGCACAAGTACGGTCCGCACATCTACCACACCATGAATGGCCGCGTGAACCAGTACCTCTCGCGCTTCACGGAGTGGACGGGCTACCAGCACAAGGTCCTCGCCAACATCCACGGTACGCTCATGCCGGTTCCCTTCAACCACACCTCGCTCAAGCTTGCCTTTGGTGACGAGAGGGGAGAGGCGCTCTACCAGAAGCTCGTGGCGACCTTTGGCGAGAACAAGAAGGTTCCCATCATGGAGCTGCGCGAGAAGAACGACCCCGAGCTCTCCGAGGTTGCCGACTACGTCTACGAGAATGTCTTCCTCCACTACACCATGAAGCAGTGGGGCAAGACGCCCGACCAGATCGATCCCTCCATCACCGGCCGTGTTCCCGTCTTTGTGGGTGACGATGACCGTTACTTCCCCACGGCCAAGTATCAGGGCATGCCTGCCGAGGGCTACACCAAGCTCTTCGAGAACATGCTCAACCACGACCTCGTCTCCGTCTTCCTTGGTGTCGACGTTCGCGACATCCTCAAGGTTGGCACCTCAAACGTGCTCGTGTGCGGGCGCCCCTATGGTGGAGAGATCGTCTACTCCGGTCCTCTCGACGAGCTCTTTGGGCTTGATTTGGGCGCGCTTCCGTACCGAACGCTGGACATGCAGTTTGAGACTCTGCCCGTGGACCAGTTCCAGCCCGTGGGTACCGTCAACTACACCACGTCCGAGGACTTCACGCGTATTACGGAGTTCAAGAACATGACCGGTCAGGTGGCTCCCGGCCGCACCACCATCATGCGTGAGTACTCAAAGGCGTATGTGCCCGAGAGCGGGCAGACGCCGTACTACGCCATCCTGGAGGACGAGAACCTCAAGCTTTACCGTCGTTATCGCGAGCGCGTTGCCGGCATTCTCAACTTCCACTGCGTGGGACGCCTTGCCGAGTACCGCTACTACGACATGGACGGCGTGGTTGCCTCGGCGCTCAACCTCTCTGACGAGCTTATCCAGGCACACAACTAGTACGCTGGGGCGGGGAGAACGAGGTTCCCCGCCCTCATTATTACCGCGCGGGGAGCGCTCCTCTCTCGTCCGCATGCCAGTAACGTATCGACGACCCAGAACGGCAGAAACACATGGAGAAGACCATCACCTTTGGCATCCCGTGCTACAACGCGGCGGCCTACATGGACAAGTGCATCACTTCCATCCTCGAGGGATCCGGCTACGCCGAGGACGTCGAGATCGTGATTGTGGATGACGGCTCTACCAAGGATGACACGCCCGAGAAGGCCGACGAGTGGGCCGAGCGCTATCCCAACATCATCCGTGCGGTCCATCAGGAGAATGGTGGCCACGGTAAGGCCGTGATGGCGGCTGTGGGTGCTGCCCAGGGCGCATACTTCAAGAACATCGACTCGGACGACTGGTTTGACGCGGAGGCTCTCCAGCGCTTTCTCACCACGCTCCGCCGCTTTGTCGAGCTTGGCGACAGCGTCGAGCTTGTGATCACCAATTACGTGTACGAGCACGTCGAGGACGGCACCCAGAACGTGGTCGACTACCGTCACGTGCTGCCGGTGGGCCGCGTCTTTACCTGGAGCGACATTGGTCACTTCAAGAAGACGCAGTACCTGCTCATGCATGCGCTCACGTACCGCACCAAGACGCTGCGCGCGGCCAACCTCCAGATGCCGGCTCACACGTTCTATGTGGACAACATCTACGCCTACGTGCCGTTCCCCAAGTGCCATAACCTCTACTACCTGGACGTGGACCTCTATCGCTACTTCATTGGGCGCGAGGACCAGTCCGTGAACGACGCCGTGCTCACGAGCCGCGTTGACCACTACTGGCGCGTTGCCCGCGTGATGTGGGAGGCCTATCACCTCTACGACGACGTGCAGCCGCGCAAGCTCCGCGAGTACATGATGAGCTACTTCACGATCATCATGGCCATCTGCTCGGTCTTCTCGAAGAAGTCCGACAGGCCTGATGCCGAGGAGCAGCTGCAGAAGCTCTGGAGTGACCTCAAAGCCTATGACCCCAAGATGTACCGCCGCGCACGCCATGGTGTTGTGGGAATCGCGACCAACCTGCCGGGCCTTGTGGGCAAGGACATCACGCTCTGGGGCTATCGCGTGGCGCAGAAGCACGTGAAATTCAACTAGGGACGCGCAAGGGGAGACGTACCTGAAGCACCGGCGACCGGCTTGCTCCGCGAGTTGCGCTTCGCGAAAACTCGCCAAGCAAGCCGGTCGTCGGTGCATGCGTCTCCCCTTGGCGTGTCTGGCTTCGGGTCTTGGCTCGGGGTCCTTCCTTTTCGGAGACCAGCTCCATTTCTTAATACGACTGCACGCCAACAGGGCAAATGCGGATTGCTTTTAAGAAATGGAGCTCTTCTCTGCGAGGGGCGAGAACGACCTGACTATGGGCTCTGAGGCCTCGCCTTAGGCCGTGCTTACCTTGACGGCTTTTGGGTGACTATACGGGTCGGCACTGAGGCTGTGGACCAGAGCGCAGGCTGGTGGCTCCTGTTTTCTGGCCATCGCATATAGATGACAATTGGCCGCCGAACTTCAAAAGAGCCGGGCAGCTAGTCCGCAATGGGCAGATTCAGCGCTGCCGCGTCGCAATGCCTCCTGTAACCTGCCAGAAGAGAAGACGCAACCATGACTCAACGACCGTGTCTCCTGTCCATAACTGTACCTTCCGAAAATGGGGCACAGCCAGTTGAGGGAAGAGCTGGAAGCTGATGTGAAAGGGGCATGCAATGAACCACGGTGACATCTCTTCAAGCGCGGACTGTGTAGGCGTTGCGGTTGTGAACTGGAAGATGCCGCGTCTTCACGACCAGGCAGGCATCCTCGAGAACTGCGAGCACATCGCTTCCTATATCAAGGGGCTCAAGACCGGACTTCCCGGACTCGACCTCGTGGTCTTTCCTGAGTACTCGACACATGGCATCATGTACGATTTTGACGAGATGATGGCGAATGCGACTACAGTTGATGGTCCTGAGGTCGCAATCTTCAAGAAGGCTTGCATCGAGAACCATGTCTGGGGTGTCTTCTCCCTGACAGGAGAGCGCCACGAAGAGCATCCGAAGAAAGTTCCCTACAACACCCTGATTCTGGTCAACGACAAGGGAGAGATTGTCCAGAAGTACCGCAAGATGATTCCCTGGACGCCAATCGAGGGCTGGTATCCGGGAGATTCGACCTATGTGAGCGAGGGCCCCAAGGGCCTCAAGATTTCCCTCATCATCTGCGATGACGGCAACTATCCCGAGATTTGGCGCGACTGCGCGATGCGCGGGGCCGAGCTCGTCATTCGCTGCCAGGGCTACATGTATCCGGCGAATCAGGAAGAGGTCAACGTCGTTTCCGTCATGGCATGGTGCAACAATGTCTATGCGGCGGTTGCCAATGCATCGGGCTTCGATGGGGTCTATTCCTACTTCGGTCACAGCTCGATCTGCGGATTTGACGGAAATATCCTCGGCATGACTGGCGCAGAGGACTACAGTTACCAGTATGCGCAGCTCTCGGTGTCTGCCATTCGCGATGCCCGTGCCAACTGGCAGTCCCAGAACCATCTCTACAAGCTCTTGCACCGCGGCTATACGGGCACAATCAATTCGGGCGAAGAGCGCTTCGGCGAGCCAAAGTGTCAGTTTGAGTTCTACCGCAAGTGGGTCGAAGACCCCGAAGGCACCCAGAAAGAGGTCGAGGGCATGACCAGGACGCTTCCGGGCGTCAAGTGGGCACCGATTCCCGGCATTCCCCACGAGGAATAGCGCAGAGGAATAGCGCAGAGGACAATAATGGTGAGCGGGGCTGTCCAGTTGGGCAGCCCCGCTCTTTGCTCTAGACCTTCGTTGCTGGCAGAATCTCTGCAAGCTATTCCTCGAGCTTTGGTGCATCGCCCCGATGGCAGGGAACGGACAGGATGCTCACGGTGGCGGTCCTGGCATGCTCGGGACAAGGCGCTGCCCCTCTTCTGGTAACTCCACACGTTGAGGGGGCCTTGCCCGGCGCTTGCCAGTCGCCGCAGGAGTTACGCCAGGTCTCGAGCAGCAGGAAGGCCGTACGCTGCGGTGGCGCTTCTCGCCCCATCCGCAATCGCCCGCTCGAGAGCGCGGGTGGCGAGAACTCCCACAACGTCCACCTGCGCCTCGACCTCGCCCGTGGCCATCACAAAGATGGTGTCGCCGTCGTTGGTGGTGTGCGTGGGCCTGATGGCGTGGGCGTAGGCGTCCGCCGCCATCTGGGCCACCTTCGTGGCCTGCGGCTTGGTGAGACGGGCGTTTGTGACCACGCACGAGATGGTCGTGTTGGTGCGACGCTCAAGCGGCATCTGGGCTGCCAGGGAGAGAACCTCGCCCTCCGTGCTTGCAAGGGCCTCGCCGTCTTTGGTACGAAGACCTGCAATTGCCGCGCCGGTTGCGGAGTCGACCACGTCTCCGCAGGCGTTCACGGCGGCCACGGCGCCGCAGACCAACGCGCCGGCGCTTTCCACGTCCTCGCCAAGGCCGCTCTTCATGGCGCGCGCGGGACCTCCAACCTTGCCTACAGTGCAACCCGTCCCTGCGCCCACGTTACCGCGAGCAAGCGGCTCTCCGTTTCCTGCAAGCGCTAAGCGCGTGGCATGGGCCCCGTCCTCTGCCGTGGGTCGCACGTGCGGGTCTCCACACGTCAAGTCGAACACGCACGCGCCTGAGACAATGGGCACCACGCCAACTCCCACGTCCAGCCCAATGCCGTTGCGCTCGAGCTCTTCTGCGACGCCACAGGACGCTGCAAGGCCGTATGCGGACCCGCCCGAGAGAACCACGGCATTGAGGGTCTGGACGGTCTCCTCAGGGCGGAGAAGGTCCGTCTCACGCGTTGCTGGGGCACCACCGCGAACGTCGACGCCACCCGTGGCGCCCTTGGGGCACACGATGACCGTGCAGCCCGTGCCGGCCTCGGCGTTGGTCGTATGCGCGGCAAAGATCCCGGGAATCTGGGTGATGCTCTCGATGCTTGCCATGGTTGTTCCTCTCGTCAGCTAGCCCTGCGCACCCAGGCAGTGGGCAACGAGGTCCTGTCTGCCGAAAAGCGCCTCAAGTTCTCTCACCACGCGGGCCACCGGCAGACCCACGACGTTTGCCCAGTCGCCTTCGATGCCGCTCACAAGCAGCCTACCGCGCCCCTGGATGCCATAGGCGCCTGCCTTGTCCATGGGCTCGCCGGAGGCAACGTAGGCACGAATCTCCTCGTCTGTGAGGTCAAAGAACGAGACGCGCGTGGTCTCGACAAAGGAGCGGGTCGCAAGAGCCTGTGCCGTGGGGTCAAGGTGCATGAGGCAGACCCCCGTGGATACGTGATGCGCGCGGCCTGAGAGCTCTAGCAGCATAGCGCGGGCGGCCTTCTCGTCTGTGGGCTTGCCTAGAACGTCGCCGTCCTCGGTCCAGACAATGGTGTCGGCGGCGAGAAGCACATCCTCAGTTGCCCTTCCTGCCAGCGAGCCGCGCGTTGCCTCGGCCTTCTGACGGGCAAGCCGCTCCACCAGGTGCGTGGGCGTCTCGCCCTCTTGGCGTGTCTCGTCTATGTCTGCAGGCACGATGGTGAGCGAGAAGCCCGCCGCCTCGAGGAGCTGACGCCGTCTGGGAGATTGAGATGCCAGGTACATGCGCTTCCAATCGCTGGGGTGTGTTCGTTGGTAGCATAGCCGTTCTGCGGTAGCCCGTGGTCTTGGTCGAGCAAAGACAAAGCGAGGGGGCCGCATATGCGGCCCCCTCGCCTGTGCCAGAGCCGTATGAGCCGTGTGGGCTACTCGACGGTGATGGCGGAGACGGGGCAGTTGTCAGCCGCCTCCTGGGCGCTGTCCTCGGCATCCTCGGGCACGTCGCCCTCGATGGCGTGCGCGACGCCGTCGTCACCGATGCTAAAGACGTCGGGGCAGGTGCCCTCGCAAAGACCGCAGCCGATGCAATCCTCGTTGACAGAAGCCTTCATGTTGCGTTCCTCTCACTTGAACTTCTCGTCCCTGGGCCCCTTACCCAAGGTCCTAATCTTTTTACACGTTTCCGAAGCGGTGCGCAACGTTATTCTGCCTGCGGTCTAAAAAGAGCTGCGAGCCACAGAATTGGGCCGTTGAACTGCGGTTTATTCCTAGCTGTGGAGGGGGATTTGGCGCCGGAGGGCACGTTGCTGACGTAATCTCGCACAAAGTGGGCCTTCGGGCGTCAATAACTCGCCCCAAGGCCCACTTCAGCAAGCGGCAGCGCCCTCACTTAGAGGTCTTTTCTCATCCAGACGTGGGGACAGCCCTCATCATCGCATCTCTCGTCGAGCGCGCGAAAGCCGAGCTTCTCGTAGAAGTCCTGAACCCTCGCCTGCGCCAACAGCTCGATGCGGTGCTTGCCGTCTTCTGCAGCGCACCTCTCGCATGCGCGTACGAGAGCCCGACCAGTGCCCTTGCCTCTGCCGGCCTTGAGCACCGCAAGCCTCCCAAGCACAAGGCACCTACGCTTATCCGAGAAGAACAGGCGGCAGGTCCCTATCGGCGCACCGTCCTCGAAGGCAACAAGGTGCAGCGCCGAGTCGTCGATAGCGTCAAACTCGTTCTGGAATCCCTGCTCTTCCACGAAGACCTTCGTGCGGACGAGAACCGCCTCCTGTGGAAGCGAGCGATACGAGCGAATCTCCAAGCTAGATCCTCCTGCCTAGGTCCTATTGCGCGACCTGCGTGCTTTTGCAATGAGACAAAGGGACTGTCCCCTTGTCTCATTGCCTGTGCAGGATGGTCACGTTCTCCACGTGGAAGGTCTGCGGGAAGAGGTCCACGGGCGTCACGCTCACGGGCTCGAACACGCCCTCGTCGCGGAAGCGCGCGAGGTCGCGGGCAAGTGTCGCGGGGTCGCAGGAGACGTACGCAATTGCGCGCGCCGGCTGGTCGGAGAGCTGCGCCACCACGTCGGCAGCAAGGCCCGCGCGTGGCGGGTCGACCACGATGACGTCCGCATCGACGTCTGGAAACTCGATGCCCGCGTCTCCGCCAATGGGGTCGACGTTGGTGAGGTTTGCCGCGTCAAGGTTGTGACGGAGGTCTCGCACGGCCGGACCGTAGGACTCGACTGCCGAGACAAAGCCAGACTTGCGTGCAAGCGGCAGCGTGAAGGTGCCTGCCCCGCAGTAGAGGTCCATGGCCTCCTCGTCCTCGACAGGGGAGAGCCCCTCCATCACCAGAGAGACGAGCTTGTCAGCGCCCCTGGTGTTCACCTGGAAGAACGAGGGCGCCGAGACGCGCATGGACTCGCTCCCCACAAGCTCGCCCCAGGAACCCTTGCCCGAGAGACGCTCGACGCCGGCTATGCGTCGTGCCTTTGCCGGCCCCTTCTGCATGACGCGGACCACGGAAGTCACCTTGGTGGCGTCGCCAAGCACCTTGGCCACCTGCGGGCGCGGGAAGGGGCCCGGCGTGCCCCAAAGGGCCACCTCAAGCTCCTTTGTGCGCCGAGAAGCGCGAATGCCCACGCGCTCGAGGCCTAGGTCGCGAGAGCCGGCAAGGAAGTTCATGGCCCCCTGCACGGCCTTCACGACGCCCTTGAACTTGGAGTCCAGAAGCGGGCAGGAGGGAACCTTCACCACGTCAGAAGAGCCTGCCGCATGCATGCCCACCATGGTGCGCCCGCGCTGGGTTCCCACGGCAAGCTCGACCTTGTTGCGGTAGCCCCAGGGCTCGCCGGGGGCCACGATGGGCGCTACGAGGGCCTCGGCGTCCTCTGCCGAGAAGCCCCCCAGGCGCGTGAGCGCGTCGACAACGCCGGAGCGCTTGGCGGCAAGCTGGGCCTCGTAGGACAGATGCGCCCAGGGACAACCGCCACAGACGTCCACAAAGGGGCAGGGCGGTGTCACGCGGTCAGGCGAGTCCTCGAGCACCGTGGTCACATGCGCACGAGAGAAGCGCGCCTCCTCGGCGTCCGTCTCGGCCTCCACGGTATCGCCGGGCACGCCACCCGTAACGAACACGGTCTTGCCATCGGCATCGTGCGCAATCGCCTCTGGGCCGTAGCCCATACGCTCGATCTTTAGCCTCTTTGTTGTCATGCGCTCGTCCTTGCGTTAGTCCTCGTCCATCGGTCCGCCAAAGAGTACGCCAAATCCGCGACCAATGAGTGAGAAAGCTGTGGCAATGCGGCTGCGCTTCCTTTTCGCGGGTGCTGGGGACGTTGCGGCGGGCGTGGGCGCCGGAGCGGGCTCTGGTGATGGCTTGTTCTCCGCCTTGGCTACGAGCGCCGGCTCCGCAGCCTCCTGCGGCTTGGCAGCATCGGCCGCCACTGGCTCCTCGCCCGCGTGGACCTCCTCTTCAACCTCTGCGTCTTCGGCAGCGGTGAGCACGCGCTCGGCAACCTGCGCGGCGTGCAGCTCCTCGCGCTTCTCTTCCTCCTCGCGACGCTCCTCGCGCTCGGTGATGCGCACTGTTGCATCGGACGTGGGGTCGATTGAGGCAACGAGCTTCTCGGCAGCGTGCGGGTGGTCATATCCGCCCGTTGCGGGCAGCGACGAGAGCGCCTGCGCAAGCCCGTGCGGAATCTTCTCGATGCGCGAGAAGGGCGTGAGGGCGATGGCCTCGGAACGCTTGGTGTGAGCCCGCACGCGGGCAAGCGCGAGCAGGACCTCCTGGCTGTTGATGGGCGGTTCGTCCTTCTCGCGAGGGACCTTCTCCCAGGTCCCCTTGGCCGTGAGCCGGCGCGCCTTTACGTTGTCGGCAAGCTGGAGGTTCACGAAGGTCGTGACTAGAGCGCGGCAGCTGGGGTCGAGCACCGGGTAGGCGATCTCCACGCGTCGCTCGGTGTTTCTCGTCATCATGTCGGCGCTGGAGAGGTAGATCGTGTCGGACTCGGCACCAAAGGCGTAGACGCGGGCGTGCTCGAGAAAGCGTCCCACGATCTGCCGCACAACAAGGCCGTCGGTCTTGCCGGGGACGTTGGCGCGGATGCAGCAGATGCCGCGCACGATCATGAGCACGCGCACGCCAGCCTCGCAGGCCTCGGCGATCTTGTCGATCACGTCGCGGTCGGTGAGGGAGTTCATCTTGAGGAAGACCTGCGCGGGCTGGTTGGCTCGGGCGCGCTCGATCTCGCGGTCGAGGCCGCGCATCACGAGCGGCTTGAGGCTTGCCGGCGCCACGCCCAGCAGCTGGTAGGAGCCGCGGAGATTTCCCAGCGAGAGGTTGCGGAAGAACGTGTTGCCGTCCGTGCCAATGGTGGGGTTGGCCGTCATGAGCATGAAGTCCGAGTAGAGCTTGGCGGTCTTCTCGTTGAAGTTGCCCGTTCCCAGGCAGGTGATGCGGCTGATGCCGGCGTTGTCATGGTAGGTAATCTGGCAGATCTTCGAGTGGCACTTGAAGCCCTCGGAGCCGTAGATTACGGTGCAGCCGGCGTCCTCCAGGCGCTCTGCCCAGGCGATGTTGTTCTCCTCGTCAAAGCGGGCACGCAGCTCCATGAGTACGGTGACGTCCTTGCCTGCCTCGGCGGCGGCTATGAGGCTCTCGCAGAGGTGGCTGCTCTTGGCCACGCGGTAGAGCGTGATCTTGATAGAGATGCACTGGTCGTCCGAGGAGGCCTCGCGGACAAGGCGAAGCAGCGGAGACATGCTCTCGTACGGGTAGGTGAGAAGGACGTCGTGGTCCTCCACCTGGCCGCGCATGGGGAGCTTGGCGTTGACCATGGGCGAGGGCTGGGGCTCGAAGGGCGGGAAGACAACCTCGGCGTGGGCCCAGTCGGGGATCTTTGCCTCGAGGCCATAGACGTAGCCCAAGTCGAGCGGCATGCTCACGTGGAAGACGCGACGCTCCTCAAGGCCAAGCTCCTGTGCGACAAGCGCCTCCCACTTGCGGCCAAGCTCGCCGGAGACCTCGAGCCGCACCGGCTGCAGCCGCTGGCGCAGCTTGAGGATCTTCTTCATGTGCTGGCGGTAGTCTTCCTCCTCCTCGACGCCCTCGCCATCGGGGTCGATGTCTGCGTTGCGCGTGACGCGCAGCACTGCGGACTTCTTGGGGATGTACTCGCCAAAGCTGCGGTCGAGGAAGGTGCGCATGACGTCCTCGATGAGGGTGTAGCGGAAGGTCCTGGCGCCTGAGGGCAGGGCGACCACGCGAGACTCGGAGGCAGGCACCTCGATGATGCCTAGGACGCCTGTCTCGTCCGGGCCGTTGAGCGTGCAGGCCACAAAGAGACGGCCGTTCCTCAGGTTGGGGAAGGGGTGGCGCGGGTCGACCACCATGGGGGAGATGATGGGTGCGAGACGGGCGTCGAAGTACTTGGAGAGGGCGGTGCGGTCCTCCGGCGTGTACGCATCGGGAGTCACGCGGGCAAGTCCGTGGGAGGCAAGCTCGCCCTCGACCAGCGCAAGCGCCTCCTGATGGCGCGCCACGTCTGCGGGCAGCGCGGCAAAGATGTCGTCGAGCTGCTCGGCGGGCGTCCTGTTTGACTTGTTGTCACGCGGCTGGTTCTTGAGGGAGGCGAGGTCGGACAGGCCGCCAATGCGGATCATGAACCACTCGTCGAGGTTGGAGCCAAAGATGGCGCAGAACTTGAGCCGCTCGAAGAGGGGGACGGTCTCGTCGAATGCCTCGTCGAGCACGCGGCTGTCAAAGCGCAGCCAGCTGAGCTCGCGGTTCTGGGTGTAGGAGAAGTCGCGCTTGCGGCGGCCGCCCGTCTCGTCCTTCTCGGTTGCGTCGTCGGCAAACTCCTCGGCTGCCTTCTCGAGGGCGTTGCCGCGCGTCTTTTCCTTTAGGGATTCCGCACTCTTCGAAGGTGTCATCTGCTGCTCCGACATGATCATTCCTCCCCGCGCACGTTTCCGCGCGAATGGATTGATTGTTCTGGTCCTGATTCTAGCAGGGGTCAAAATGACTTAGCGGGCTCTCATGGGGTATCGTTTAGGAGGTAGGGAGATGCTTACGAAAGCATTACGGAGGATGCGATGACAACGGGTCTCAACATTTGCTCTGAGATTGGCGAGCTTCGCAAGGTCATGCTCCACAGGCCGGGTGACGAGCTTCTCAACCTCTCGCCCGACAACATCGGTCGCCTCCTCTTTGATGACATCCCGTTTCTGGAGACAGCCCAGGCAGAGCACGACCGCTTTGCCCAGATGCTTCGCGATGAGGGCGTCGAGGTGCTCTACCTCGATCAGCTCGTGGCAGAGGCGCTGGCTGCAAACCCCACGGCGCGCGAGGCGTTCATCCGCGACTACGTGGCCGAGTGCGGCATTGACGGGCCTGGTGTGCGCGAGGCCGTGCGCCAGCGTTTGGAGGCCATAGACGACCCCCGCGAGCTTGTCGAGAAGGCCATCACCGGCGTGCGCGCAGACGAGGTGGACCTTGCCTCGGTTAAGGATGCCTCGCTTGCCGACGTGATGGAGGCAGGCGGTGGAGACGAGAACCCCATCCTGGTGGATCCCATTCCCAACGTCTACTTTACGCGCGACACCTTCTCGGTCATTGGTTCTGGTGTGAGCCTCAACCACATGCGTTCGGCGACGAGGCGTCGTGAGTCGCTCTTTGGCCGCTACCTCTTCGCCTACCACCCGGAGTACGTGCACGTGCCCATCTGGTACGACCCCGCGAGCCCCTACCACATCGAGGGCGGCGACATCCTGGTGCTGAGCGCCAGCGTGATTGGCGTGGGCATCTCCGAGCGCACGCAGCCGGCGGCAATAGACCGGCTTGCCAAGCACCTGCTCTGGAGCGAGCAGTCCCCGGTGCGCGCGGTGTATGCCTTCTCGATTCCGCACAAGCGCTCATTCATGCACCTCGACACCGTGTTTACGCAGGTGGATGTCGATACCTTCACGGTTCACCCAGGTATTCTCGGCACGCTCAAGGTCTTTTCCATCACGCGTGGCGCTCATCAGGGCGAGACGCGCATCTCGCAGATGGAGGGTACGCTCGACCAGGTGCTTGCCAGCGCGCTTGGGCTCCCTGCCGTGCGGCTTATCAAGTGCGGGGGAGACGACCCAATCGCTGCGGCGCGCGAGCAGTGGAACGACGGCTCCAACACCCTGGCCGTGCGTCCTGGCACCGTGATGGTCTACCAGCGAAACGCCGTAACCAACGACATCCTCTACCGCGCGGGCGTGAACCTTCTGGAGATTCCCTCGGCCGAGCTCTCGCGCGGACGGGGCGGCCCGCACTGCATGAGCATGGCGTTCTGGAGGGATGCCGTGAAGTAGGTGGGCGGTGGGCTTCTCGTGCCGACGAGGGTTTAGACTTTGACTTGCTGCCTTGCGCAGCGGGCACCACACCCTCATCCCGCGTACGGGAAGAAAGGACCATCCATGGCCGTCAACCTCTCTGGACGCAACTTCCTCAAGCTGCTCGACTTCACGCCCGAGGAGATTCGCTACCTCCTCGACCTCTCTGCCGACCTCAAGGCAAAGAAGCGCGTGCACGAGCCGCACCGCTACCTCGAGGGCAAGAACATCGTCCTGCTCTTCGAGAAGACCTCCACGCGCACGCGCTGCAGCTTCGAGGTCGCTGGCCACGATCTGGGCATGAACGTGACCTATCTCGACCCTGGCTCGAGCCAGATGGGCAAGAAGGAGTCCATCGAGGACACCGCGCGCGTGCTTGGCCGCATGTTCGACGGCATCGAGTACCGCGGCTACGCGCAGTCCATCGTCCAGACGCTGGCCGACTATGCTGGTGTCCCCGTGTGGAACGGCCTTACCACCGAGTTCCACCCCACGCAGATGCTCGCCGACGTCCTCACCATGCGCGAGGAGTTTGGCAACGACCTCTCCGGCCGCAAGCTTACCTTCATGGGCGATGCGGGCAACAACGTGGGCAACTCCCTCATGGTGGTGTGCGCCAAGCTTGGCATTGACTTCTGCGCGTGCGGGCCTGAGAAGCAGATGCCCGCGCCCGAGCTTGTCGAGCAGTGTCGCGCCATTGCCGCCGAGAACGGCTCCACGATCACACTCACCGAGGACGTGGACGAGGGCGCGCGCAACGCCTCCGTCATCTACACGGACATCTGGGTCTCGATGGGCGAGCCCGACAGCCTCTGGGCAGAGCGCATCAAGCTCCTGAAGCCCTACCAGGTCACTGGTGACGTGATGGCCAAGGCCGCCCCCGACGCCATCTTCATGCACTGCCTCCCCAGCTTCCACGACCGCCACACCACCATTGGCGAGGACATCTACGAGAAGTTCGGACTCGCCGAGATGGAGGTTACCAACGAGGTCTTCGAGGGGCCGCGTTCCCGTGTCTTCGACGAGGCCGAGAACCGCATGCACACGATAAAGGCCGTGATGTACGCGACGCTCAAGTAGGCGGACGCAGCTGTTGGGCGGGGGCTGAATGAGACAAAGGGACAGTCCCTTTGTCTCATTCATGTCTTGGGTGAACTAACGTGCCAACGGCCATTTTTGCAAGCCGTTTGCAAGTGAGACAAAGGGACTGTCCCTTTGTCTCTTTGTCTCATGGGAGGAAGACTAGTGGAGGACATGGAGACGCAGGAGAGGCTTGATGCCCTGCTCGCGGATTGTGACCTCTGCCTGCGGCGCATTGGAATCTCTCCGCGCGAGTACCTGCCCTCGGTGAGGCTCACGCACAACCACTCGCGCATTGGCAGCTGCAAGAAGCTGCGTGGCGGTCGCAAGCCGCTCTTCCAGATTTCATGCTCCGTCGATGCGTGCAAGACTGACGCTCAGGTGCGTGACGTCCTCTTCCACGAGCTCATCCACACGCTTCCTGGCTGCTTTGACCATGGGAGGCGTTTCCGCGAGGTTGCTGCCAGGGTCAATGCGGCGTATGGCACCGACGTTCGCGCCACGCGCCGCGAGCTTGTCCGCAAGGTGTCGGAGGTTCCTCGCTCGCAGATGGAACCCCTCGTTGGAACCGAGCTGCTCGTTCGTGGCAAGCGCTACCGATTCGTGGGCATGAACGAGCGGCCAAAGCGCTTCTGCAACCTTGCGGACGAGCGTGGCCGTCTCTACGTGTGCGCACCTGCCTATGTGCTTGCGCATATGAAAGCTACCCCGGAGCGAACTCCGAGGTAGCTTGCCTTGCCAGAATTCTTTGTGCTGGATTCTAGTACACCATGCCCATGGCCTCGCGAACCTCGTTCAGGGTCTGGTGGGCGATCTCGTTCGCGCGACGGTTGCCGTCGTGGAGGACGTCCTTCACGTAGTCGAGGTTGCCGGCGAGCTTCTCGCGGCGCTCGCGGATGGGGGCAAAGTACTCGTTCACGACCTCGGTGGTGTAGCGCTTGAGCTGGCCCGCGCCGCCCATGCCAATCTCGTCTGCGATCTCCTTGGGGTCGCGGCCGCTGCAGATGCCGGCCGTGGTGAGCAGCGCCGAGACGCCGGGGCGTCCCTCGGGGTCAAACGTGATGTTGCGCTCGGAGTCGGTCTTCGACTTCTTGATGAGCTTGGCGGTTTCCTCGGCGGTCATCGAGAGCGAGATGGCGTTGCCGTAGGACTTGCTCATCTTGCGGCCGTCAAGGCCAGGCAGGAGCGGCGTCGAGGTGAGAAGCCCTGCGACCTCGGGAAAGACCTTGCCGTAGCGCTCGTTGAAGCGGCGGGCGATCTTCGAGGTGATCTCGATGTGAGGGAGCTGGTCACGTCCCACGGGCACGATGTTGCCCTTGCAGAAGAGGATGTCGCACGCCTGGTGCACGGGATAGGTGAGAAGCAGCCCCGTGAGCGCGTGGCCGGAGGCCGCCTGCTCTGCCTTCACAGTGGGGTTGCGCTCCATCTCAGCCTCGGTCACCAGTGAGAGGAACGGCAGCATGAGCTGGTTTTCCTCAGGGACGGCGGAGTGGGTGAAGATCATGGTCTTCTCGGGGTCAATGCCACAGGCAAGGTAGTCGATGACCATGTTGTACACGTTGTCGCGGATGTGCTCGGTGGTGTCGCGGTCTGTGATCACCTGGTAGTCAGCAATGATGATGTTGGTGTTGACGCCTAGGTCCTGGAGACGCACGCGTTCCTTGATGGTACCAAAGTAGTGGCCCAGGTGCAGGCGGCCCGTGGGCCTGTCACCCGTGAGCATGGTGTAGTTCTCGGGGTGCTGGGGCAGGTCGGCCTGAATCTGGTCGCTGCGCTTGAGCGCGGCTTCGTAGCTTCCCTCGTTGGGCATGGTGTCTCCTGGTTCTTTGCGTGGAAGTGCCGCAGGGCGGCACGTGGGCTCACAAACATCCATCTTACGGCAACCAGACCTTGCTGTCCGCCTTGGGTTTGCAAGACCGGTATTTGGGACCCATGCCTTGCCACAGGGTTGCAAGATGGGTAACGTTGCCTGGCCGCTTACGATTATGGGGTAAAGTGGACTATGACGGAGAAGGAGGACGCGGTGGCGAGTTCCCAAGGATCAGATGCTGGCAAGACCGCCCTCCGCGCAGAGTACGTGCGCATTCGCACGAAAATCTCCTCTGCGCTGCGCGCAACAACAGACGCACGCATACTCCAACGGCTCGAGGAGCTTCCCACGTGGCGAGAAGCCCGTCTCGTCCTCACCTATGTCTCGTTTGGCAGCGAGGTGGATACGCACGCCCTCATGCAGGCCGCCTGGTCTGCCGGCAAGCAGGTTGCGGTCCCGCGCTGTCGCCGCTCCCATTCGCTCGACTTCTATGTGATTTCCTCGGAGGATGACCTCGAGCCCGGCCTTCGTGGGCTCATGGAGCCTTCCCCAGATTGTGGACGTCCCCTCACACCGCCGCAGATGGTGGGCTCGCTGTGCATTGTGCCTGGCCTTGTGTTTGATGCCGACGGCTACCGCATTGGCTACGGTGGCGGCTACTACGACAGGTTCCTTGCCTTCTACCCTGGCGAGAAGGTCGCGCTGGTGCGCTCGCGGCAGCTATCGGGAAACCCGCTGCCAAGAGACGAGCATGACGTGCCCGTTGACTGGCTCGTGAGCGAGTCCGGCGCATGGTGCTGCAACCCTATGGTGCGATAAGCGCCGTATGCTGACGCTTTTTGCTAGGCCTTCTCGGCACCCTTGTGCTCGTGGAGGCAGGCGGCCATGTCCTTGATTGCCTTGCGGTACCCGTCGAGTCCCATGCCCACGATGGTCTCGAAGCACGCCGCACGCACGTAGGAGACCTGCCGGAAGTCCTCGCGCTCGTCAACCTTCGAGATGTGGACCTCTATCGTGGGGAGCGCTACGGACTTGAGCGCGTCGAGCAGCGCCACCGAGGTGTGCGTGTAGGCGGCGGGGTTGATGACAATGCCGTCGAACTCGCCGTAGGCGGCCTGGATCACGTCGACGAGGTCCCCCTCGTGGTTGGACTGGAAGCAGCGGCACTCCGCAAAGCCCGCTTCACGGGCGGCCGTACGGCAAAGGCGCACGAGGTCGGCATAGGTCTTGCGGCCGTAGATCTTGGGCTCGCGCACGCCGAGCATGTTGATGTTGGGACCGTTTACCACTAGGAGGCGGTAGGTGCTGCCGGCATCCGTTGCCTCGAGGAGCGAGGCCAGCTCCTCCATGTCATCCGCGTCGTCATCGTCGTTTGCGGGGGTATCGACGTGTGCTGAGGCCAGCGTTTTCTTTGCGGCAACAGCCGCGCGCACCGCCTTGGGGATGGGCGCGTGACCGTTGATCTGCACGCTGATGGAGTCCTCTGGGGCAGAGGAGGAGCCACGGAAGGCGGAGTAGCTGGGCTCGATGCCGGTAAGCCGCACGATGTCATTGCTGACCTCGTTGATGGAGCCAGGGCCAAAGACGATCTCGACACCGTTTGAGCCGCGACGCACGGTGCCAAGGACGCCCTTGATGGAGCGGAGCCTGTTGAGGTCGATAAGGTCTGGTTCCTCGGTGAGAATCCTGAGCCTCGTCATGCAGATGTCGTTCGCCTTTACGTTGTCCTTGCCACCAAGGGCGTCGAGGACCTGCTCGGCGACATCCGTCTTTGCCATTTGCGCCAAACCCTTTCTTCCTGCGGCGCACTGCTCAAAAAGGCCTTCTCCCCAAGGTCTTCCATCGCTGCCCCACTTGTTTAAATGTGTTGAGCAGAGTATAGGGCTATCGCAGGCACGTCACGGTGTTTGGTTGGTCATGACTCCGTAGACGTTGCCCATTTTCGGCTGACGTTGCGAGTTGCTCTAGAGGCCAAGCTGGTCCCTTATCGCGCGGGCGTTTCCGGCAGGAGACCCCATCGAGGCAATCGTGACGTCTGACCAGCCGCGATAGGCATCCATGCGTTCCCGTGCGAGCGTCTCCACGCCCTTGGCGGCAGAGACGGGCCTCCCTATGGTCTCGAGCTCTGCGATGGGTCGGTCGATGAAGACGATGGTGCCGTTTTGGTGGAGGAGGTCGTAGTTGGCTGGCACGGTGACCACGCCGCCACCACAAGCCACTACAAGCCCCGAACGCGCGCCGTACTCGCCCGTGACCTTGGACTCGACACGCCTGAACTCCTGCTCGCCCTTGGTGTTTATGATGTGCGCGGCGCTCTCGCCCGTGCTTGCCTCGATGGCGTCATCGATGTCGACGAAGGGCCTGCCGAGCATGCGTGCCAGTCGCTTGCCGGTGGTGGTCTTTCCGCAGCCCGGCATGCCTATGAGGATGACGTTGCCCGTCTCGGAGAGAATCTGGGCCTCGATCTGATCCACGAGGGAGACGTCCAGCTCGCGGCCTTGGAAGAGCTCGCTGGATCGCAGCGCCTGCGCGACCAGCATGGATAGGCCCGTCTCGGCGGGAATGCCCAGGCGCTCCGCCGCAAGCACGATGCCCGTGCGCGTTGGGTTGTAGATCACGTCGAGCACGCCGGCGAGGTTCTTGAGCTGAGCGAGGTCCTTCTCGGGCACAGGCGTCGCGGGGCAGTTTGGATACATCCCCACGGGTGTCGCATTGACCACGAGAACCGCATCCGCGTGGCGCTCCACCAGCGTCTGGTACGTGTCCTCTCCCGATCGCGAGATGACGGAGACTCGCGCCCCCGCGTCCTCGAGGGCAGCCTGGACGGCCGCGCTGGCGCCGCCGCTTCCCAGCACGAGGGCGGGCTTGCCTGCGAGAAGCGCCTGCTCGGTCGTCTTTAGCCTGCGCTCGCAGAAGCGCTGGAGCATGAGCGAGAAGCCCAGGACGTCGGTGTTCTCGGCAAAGATCGTGCCGTCCGGGCGGCGCACGAGGGTGTTGGCGGCGCCCAGGCGCTCAACGCGAGGGGAGCGCTCGTCAGCAAGGCGAGCGGCGTCTCGCTTGTAGGGAATGGTCACGTTGATGCCGCGCCAGGCACCCTCGCGGATGAACGGCTCAACTTCCTCGGGCTCGTGCTCGAAGAGCTCGTAGGGGACGCTCCCCAGGGTGGTGTGGATGCGTGGAGACCAGCTGTGGCCGAGCTTTCTGCCGAGAAGGCCAAAGGGTGCCGTTGCGGTCTGTGGCTGCTGTGCAGGCGTGCTGACCATCTAGAGTACCTCCGAGTAGCTGCCAAGGTAGCGGCACTCCTCGCAGGCGTCGCCGATGGTTGCCATGAGGGTGCGGAACTCTGGCGCCGTGACGGGGCACTCCACGTCGAAGTAGAACATGAACTCGAAGTCGCGACCGGGGATGGGGCGGCTCTCGAGCTTGATGATGTTGATGTCGAGCGCATAGAACTTCGCGAGCGCCTTGAAGAGCGTGCCGGGCCGGTGGTTCACCACGATCATGAGCGAGGTGCGGTCGGCGCCGGGGTAGATCTCGAGTTGCTTGGAGATGCAGGCAAAGCGCGTGTAGTTGTCGTCTCGGTCCTGGACATCGCGCATGAGCACGTCAAGGCCGTAGAGCTGGGCGCATGCGCGGCTCGAGAGGGCCGCCACGTCCGTGCGGTCGCTGTCGGCCACGCTCTTGGCCGCCATGGCCGTGTTCTCGACCACGTGGGGCGTGAGCCCCATGCGCTCTATGAACCCGGCACACTGGTTAATTGCCTGCTCGTGGCTGTAGACGTCGTGGATCTGCTCGACCGTGGTGCCGGGCTTGGCAAGGAGGTTGTGGTCAATCTTCACGCGCGTGGTGCGCACGATGTGGAAGTCG
Source organism: Tractidigestivibacter montrealensis (assembly GCF_024741235.1). Taxonomy (GTDB): domain Bacteria; phylum Actinomycetota; class Coriobacteriia; order Coriobacteriales; family Atopobiaceae; genus Tractidigestivibacter; species Tractidigestivibacter montrealensis. Next base: position 68,626 of record NZ_JANSKA010000005.1, read on the forward strand.
TGCTGCATCATGAGGTCGTAGACCTTGTTCACCGAGCCAGCCGTGGAGTTCTCGATGGGCAGGACGCCGTAGCGCGAGAAGTCCGTCTCGACGGCGCGGAACACCCCCTCGAAGGACTCGAAGTACGAGATGAGCGGGTGCTTGAAGATGCGGTCGGCCGCAAACTGGGAGTATGCGCCCTCTACGCCCTGGCAGGCGACGTAGGCCTCGCGGGGGAAGAGGTCTGCGGTCGTCTCGCATGCCTGGTCGATGGCTGCAAGCGCCTTGGGAGCATGCTCCGCCGCCAGGCGCTTGCCCTGGCGGGCTCGCGAGGCCTCCATGAGGAGCTGGAACAGGACCTCGGTGTAGGTTCTCAGGTCCTCGGGAGCCTTGTCCGCGAGCGCCGCCATATGTGCGCGCTCGCGCGAGCGGTCGAGGACGGGGAGGTTGTTGGTGCGCTTGTAGGCGGCCACGCGCTCCGCGCAGTCCATGCGTTTCTGGAACAGGTCGAGGATGGCATTGTCTATGTCATCGATCTCATGACGGATGTCCGAGAGGTCTTCCATGGTGCGTATCTCCGGTTCGATGTGGTAGGGCAATGGGTTCGGCGGCTACTCGGCTGGATAGCTGAGCAGGGCGTCGAGAAGCACGAGGGCGCAGACGGCCTCGGCAACGGGCACGGCACGCGTGGCCACGCACGGGTCGTGGCGACCGTGCACGCTGAGCTTGGCGTTGGTGCCGCTCTCGAGGTCGACGGAATCCTGCTCGCGCGCGATGGACGAGGTTGGCTTCATGGCGATTCTAAAGAGCACGGGCGCACCGGTGGTGATGCCGCCAAGGATGCCGCCTGCATTGTTGGTCTTGGGCGTGGGGACGCCGTCGCGCATCTCGTAGGGGTCGTTGTTCTCGCTGCCATGGAGGCGGGCCACCTCAAAGCCGCGTCCGAACTCGATGCCCTTGACGGCGGGGATGCCAAACGCGGCCCGGGCAAGCATGTTCTCGATGCCGTCGAACATGGGCGAGCCTGCTCCGGCAGGCATGCCGCAGGCAACGCACTCGATGACGCCGCCAACGGAGTCAAGGCTGCGGCGGGCTTCGTCGATGGCGGCGAGCATGCGCGTGCCGGCATCCGCGTCGATTGTGGGGTAGCGCGGGCCAGCCGAGAGCGTGTCGAGCTGCTCGGCCAGGTGCGCCTGGGCTGCGGGGGAGTTGTCGAGGGCATCGAAGCGCTCGTCCTGGACGTTGGCAACGGAGAGCAGGTGGGCGCCAATGCGTACTCCGCGTGCCGCAAGCACCTGAAGGGCGATTCCACCCGCCACGCACAGGGGCGCGGTGAGACGGCCAGAGAAGTGCCCGCCGCCCGGGACGTCCTGGTTGCCGTGCCACTTCACCCATGCGGTGAGGTCTGCGTGGCCGGGACGCGGCACCTTGAGGAGGTTGGCATAGTCGCCCGAGCGCGTGTTGGTGTTCTCGATCACGGCGGCGAGGGGTGCTCCGCAGGTAGCGCCATGGACGTTCAGGCCGCTCACGATGCGGGGGCGGTCCTCCTCGCGGCGGGGCGTGGTCCAGCTCCCCTGGCCGGGGGCCCGGCGGGCCATGAACGTGGCAAGGGCATCCTGGTCAACAACGATGCCCGAGGGCAGGCCCTCGACTACGCAGCCAATGGCGGGGGAGTGTGACTGTCCAAACACGGTGACGCGAAGCGTCTGGCCAAAGCTCGAGGGCATCTCTAGCCTTTCTCTGCAATGCCTCCGAGGGCTCGGAAGTCCTCGAAGAAGCGTGGGTACGACTTGGCGACGCACTCGGCGCCGCGGATGGTTGTGGGACCTGTTGCGTTGGCGCCGGCAATGGCGGCCATCATGGCGATGCGATGGTCGTTCGCCGTATCAACAACGCCTCCGGAAAGTGGTCCTGTGCCGTGGATGACAAGGGCGTCTGGCTCCTCGTCGACACTGGCACCCATGGCCGAGAGGGCCTCTCGCACGGTCTTCAGACGGTCTGACTCCTTGAGACGAAGGCGACCGGCGTTGGCGATGACCGTGGTGCCCATGGCGTTTGCGGCGATGGCGGCAAGCGGTGGCACGAGGTCCGGCGTGTCTCGCACGTCGATGGTGCGGCCGCGCAGCGCGTCGGGGGCAGTGGAGGCAACGTTGCCGGAGCGACCAACGCGGGCGCCAAACGCGGCGGCGCAGGCCATGATCGCACGGTCGCCCTGGGCGCTCGCAAGGTCAAGCCCGCTCACCGAGACGCCCCCGGCAACGGCACCTGCCGCAAGCCAGAAGGCGGCGTTCGACCAGTCGCCCTCGACCGTTACGGTGCCCGGCGAGGCGGCGCCGCGGGCAGGCGAGACCGAGAGGACAGTTGCGCGGTCACCGTCCACGGTCTCGTGCGTGACGCCCACGTCGACGCCAAACTCGGCAAGCGCTCGAATGGTGAGGCGGATGTAGGAGCGCGACTCCACGGGCTCCGTGACCACGATCTCGCAGGGTGCCGAGAGGAGCGGCGCCGCCATGAGGAGTCCGCTCACGAACTGGGACGAGACGTTTCCGGGGATTGAGAAGCGGCCCGACAGGAGCGTGCCCGAGACCTCGAGGGGAAGCCTTCCGCGCGTGGAGAGCGTGACGCCATGGCAGACGAGCTCCTCATAGAGGGGCGAGAGCGGCCTCTCCGCTAGGCGGCCGTGACCATCGAGGCTGCCCCCGCGGCCAAGCGCGGCAACGATTGGCAGCATAAAGCGGAGTGTCGAGCCAGACTCGCCGCAGTCAAGGCGTGCCCCCGGCGTGGCCTGACGGATGTTGTCCGTGGCGCTTGTGCCGGGAAGCGGATTCACCCTAAAGCCAAGGCGCGTGCGTGCGATGCGCGCGCCGAGCGCCTCCAGGCAGCTAACGGTGGCATCGATGTCCCTGGACGTCGCGTTGCAGTTTATGTCCGTGGTCCCAGGGCAGAGCGCCGCCATGATGAGCAGCCTGTGCGCCATGGACTTCGAGGCGATAACGGGTATGGTGCCAAGGAGCGGTGCCGGGTGGATGGTCACGTCCATGCGCTACTCCCCGCAGCCGAGGTCGATCACGTGGCGGAGCTCCTCGAGCGAGACCCTGCGGAGCTCGACTGCGCCGATGCGCGTGGGCACCACGAGGGTCACGAAATCTGCGCGGCGCTTCTTGTCGCGCGACGCGTACTCGAGAAGCGTGTCATGGTCGATGTTCGTGTTGGTGGGAAGGCCGTAGGCTTCGACGCAGGAAACGATGCGGTCTGCGACGTCCTGCGCGCACCAGCCAAGGCGTGCTGAGGCGCGTGCAACGCAGCAGAGGCCTGCCGCGACGCAGCTCCCGTGCCCCAGCCTGAAGTCGCTTGCCGCCTCGATGGCGTGGCCGATGGTGTGCCCCAGGTTAAGCGTCTGGCGCCTTTCGTGTTCCTGCTCGTCTGCGTCGACCACGTCGCGCTTGATCTCGACGTTTCTTGCAACGATGCCCACGAGCTTGTCGGGGTCAAAGCCGGGCGCGCACACGGGGTCCTTGCGCAGCATGTCGAAGAGCTTCTCATCTGCAAGCACGCCGTGCTTGATCATCTCGCCGCACGAGTCGCGCAGCAACTCGTGCGAGACGGTGGCCAGGCAGTCGATGTCGGCAACGACAAGCAATGGCTGCAGGAAGGCGCCGGCAAGGTTCTTGCCGGCCTCCAGGTCCACGGCAGTCTTGCCGCCCACGGACGAGTCGACCATCGCGAGGAGCGACGTGGGAACCTGGACTACCTGAATGCCACGCTGGTACAGGGCTGCGGCAAGGCCGGCCATGTCACCCGTGACGCCTCCGCCCACGGCAACGACGGCATCTGAGCGCGTGAGGCCCGCCTGCGCCATGCGCTCGAGGATGTCTCCCAAAGTCGAGAGGCGCTTGTGCTCCTCGCCCGCGGGGAAGGCGATGGCCGAGACCGCAATGCCCGCTGCCCCAAGTGACTCCTCGACTGGCTTCGCGTAGAGCGGCGCCACGTTTGAGTCCGAGACGAGGGCAACATGCGTGACCTTGGGGCATGCCTTTGCGACAAGAGAGCCCGCTGAACCGAGAAGTCCGCGGCCAACGTGGACCTCGTACGAGCGGGAGGGCGTGTGTACGGGAATGACGTGGGTCTCACTCATCGGGCCTCGGCCTCCCTCTTGAGGCGGTCGCCCTCCGCGAGTAGCGTCTGGAGTTTCTCGGCATCGCGGGCGTCGATGGCGTCCTTGTAAGCCTGGAGATTCTCGATGATGGTACCTACCTCGCGCGAGAGGTTGTCGGCGTTGTCAAGGAAGAGTTCGGTCCACATGGGGGCGTTGAGGCGCGCCACACGCGTGAGGTCCTTGTACGAGCCGGCCGAGAAGCCCTTATGCTCCTGTGCCGTGGGGCTCTTGACGTAGGCATTGGAAACCACGTGCGCGAGCTGCGAGGTGTAGGCAATCATGCGGTCATGGTTCTCGGCCGTGGAGAGCGTGAACGAGCCAAAGCCGCAGGGTTCGAGCAGGTGCTTCAGGCGCTCCAGGATTGCCACGCGCTCGAAGTCGTCCATCTGAGGGGGCACCACGACCATGGGCGCGTTGTGGAACATGTTCGCGCGGGCGTGCGCGAAACCGGAGTACTGGGTACCCGCCATGGGGTGGCAGCCAACGAAGGTCCAGGGCTGTCCCTCGGATATCTTGCCGCAGCGCTCGCAGATGATGCGCTTGACGCCTACGGTGTCGATGACGATGGCACCCGGAGAGATAAGGTGTGCCATCTCGCCCAGCCAGTCGATGCTCACCTGAGGGTAGCCCGCAAGGATGATGAGCTCGCAGGTGGGAATCGTCTCGTCGGTGAGCTCGCCGGCGATGGTCTCAATCTCTGCCATCTCGGTGACGGAATGCGTGCGGTTCCAGCCGTACACCTCGCGCCCCGCTGCCGCGAGGGCCTTGGCAAACGAGCCGCCCATGAGGCCCAGGCCAACGACGCCCACGCGGTCGGGGACAAAGGTGGAGGAACCGGAGCGCTGGTTATTCTCGGCCATCACTTTGCCTCCTCGACGGGTGCGTTCACAGCCTCGCGGATGAGGCGGATGCGGCGCATGGCGTCGTCGAACTGGGCCGGGGTGAGCGCCTGGGCTCCGTCGGACCAGGCCTCGCTGGGGTTGTCGTGGACCTCGATCTCAAGGCCGTCTGCGCCCGCGGCCGTTGCGGCGTATGCCGCCGACCGCACGTAGCGGGTGTAGCCCGTGGCGTGGCTGGGGTCGCCAACAACCGGCAGGTGGGAGAGGTGGTGCAGGACGGGGATTGCGTTCACGTCAAAGGTGTTTCTCGTGCGCGTCTCGAACGTGCGGATGCCGCGCTCGCACAGGATTACGTTGGGGTTGCCCTCGCTCATGATGTACTCGGCGCCCATGAGGAGCTCGTCGATGGTCTCGGAGAGGCCGCGCTTGAGAAGCACTGGCACCTGGGTCTTGCCCACCTCGCGGAGCAGGGGGAAGTTCTGGGCGTTGCGGGCGCCAATCTGCATGACGTCGATGCCCTTGTCGAGGAAGAGCTGGACGTCGCGCGGGTCCATGACCTCGGTCACGATGGGCATGTCAAGCTCGGCGGACGCCTCGGCGAGAAGGTCGAGGCCCCTCTCGCCCATGCCCTGATAGGAGTACGGGCTGGTACGGGGCTTGTAGGCGCCGCCGCGGAGCATGGTTGCCCCGGAGGCCTTGACGGCACGCGCTATTTCGAAGAGGTTCTTGCCTTCCACGGAGCAGGGGCCGGCGATGACCTGGAAGTTGCCGCCGCCGATCTTCACGCCGTGGCCGCAGTCAACCACCGTATCCTCGGGGTGGAACTTGCGGTTGGCCTTCTTGAAGGGCTCCGAGACGCGCTGGACGCGTTCGATGATGTCCATCGACTCGAGGAGGAAGGGGTCAATCTGGGTGGTGTCGCCAATGATGCCGACGATGGTTTCGTTGTCGCCCTGGGACACGTTGGTCTTGAAGCCGCGTCCTTCGATCCACTTGACGAAGTGGTCAAGCTGGTCTTGGGTGGCCGTCTCTTTAACTACTGCAATCATGGTGGCATGCCTTTCCGAGGCCGCGTGTGGGCAGCGGCCGTCTTGTCGCATAGGGATTGGAATGCTACCACGGAGGAGTCCCTTTGCAGGGCTTGTGCCTGCGGCGTTAACAAAGGCGAACTATTGCTCGGCCCCTCAGGCAAAAAGAAAGCCCAGGACGAAAAGCGCCCTGGGCTGCGTATGCACCTGGTGACCCCGGTGGGGTTCGAACCCACGACCTTTCGCTCCGGAGGCGAACGCTCTAATCCACTGAGCTACGGGGCCAACGGCCTTTGATTATAGGCAAACGTCCCAACTTGGCTACCGTCACCGCGGATTGACATCGTCACGACTCGCCCACAACACCCAAGTCGATCCGCGCCCGTTTGGGCCGCTCGCATACAATGGACATTCGGCACCCGCTGCCCTGCGGCAGCCTAAGCGAGGGGAGACCATGACGCGTAACACCACACCTGCCACCGGGGACAAGCCCAAGACAAACGTCGAGGGTCTCTCTTCCGCCGAGGTCGAGGAGCGCGTCGCCGCCGGGAAGACCAACGCCAACACCGACGTCAAAACAAAATCCGTGCGCCGGATTCTGGCCGAGCACACGTTTACCCTCTTCAACGGCGTCAACGTTGGCATGGCGGTTCTCGTGGCTATCACGGGCCAGTGGCGAAACCTGCTCTTCATGGGCGTGGTGATCTGCAACCTGGTCATCGGCGTCTTCCAGGAGATCCGTGCCAAGCGCATGGTCGACAGGCTCTCGATCCTAACCGAGAAGCGCGTCCGCGTGATGCGCTACGGCCAGATGGTGGAGCTGCTTCCCTCGGAGCTGGTGCTCGACGACTGCATTCTCCTGGCGCATGGCGAGCAGGTCCCCGCAGACTCCGTGGTGCTCAGGGGTCAGGTCCACATGGACGAGTCCCTCCTCACGGGCGAGAGCCGCCCCGTTCCAAAGGGACCCGGCGACACGCTTCTAAGCGGCAGCTTCATTGACTCTGGTGACCTTCTCGCCCGCGTGACCAAGGTGGGGCAGGATGGCTATGCCGCGCGCATCAACGCCGAGGCCAAGTACGTGAAGCCCGTGCGCTCCCAGATTCTCGACTCGCTGAGGGCAATCATTCGGCTGGGCACCTATGCGCTCTTCCCGCTTGGTATTGGCCTCTTCCTGCGCACGCTCTTCATGGACGGCGCCACGCTCGACGACGCCATCCTCTCGGCTGTTGCCGCCGTGGTGGGCATGATTCCGCAGGGCCTGGTGCTTCTCACATCGAGCATCCTTGCCATTGCCACTACGCGCCTGGCCTCGCGCAAGGTCCTCGTGCAGCAGACCTACTGCGTGGAGACGCTTGCGCGCGTGGACACGCTGTGCCTAGACAAGACGGGCACCATCACCACGGGTCGCATGGAGGTCTCGCACGTCAAACCGGCTTCCGGCCATACGGTGGGCGAGGTCGACCGGGCCCTGGCAGAGGTCGTCCGCGCGTCCGAGGGGGACGCCAACGACACTGCCCAGGCACTTCTCGCCCACGCTCACAAGGCGGGCGTCGAGAGGGGAGGGGCGCCGCTGCGCGTGGTTCCCTTCAACTCCCGGCGCAAGTGCTCTGGCTGCGTGACGGCGGGAGGCCAAGCCATTGTCCTGGGTGCCGCTCGCTTTGTGCTGGACGAGAAGGGCGTGGCCCAGGCGGCGGACCTTGCAGCCGGCTTCGACCCCTGCGAGCGCGTTCTTGTCGTCTGCGAGGTCGCGGGCTTCGACGGCGAGGGTGCACCCCTTGGCGAGGCCGCGCTTCTCGGCGTGGTTGGCATTCAGGACGAGCTTCGCGCCACGGCCCCACAGACCATACGCTACTTCATCGAGCAGGGCGTCGACCTGCGCGTCATCTCTGGTGACGATCCGGCGACCGTCTCAGCCATCGCGGCAAGGGCGGGCGTTCCCCATGCGGAGCAGGCCGTTGACGCAACGACGCTCAAGACCGAGGCGGACCTCGCTGCCGCTGCTCGCCGCTACCACGTCTTTGGCCGGGTGACGCCCGAACAGAAGCGCGCGCTCGTGCGGGCCCTCCGCGCGGACGGCCATGTGGTTGCCATGACGGGCGACGGCGTGAATGACGTGCTCGCGCTGCGCGAGGCGGACTGCTCTATCTCGGTTGCGTCTGGCTCTGCCGCGGCGCGCAACGTCTCGGAGATCGTCCTTGCGGACAACGACTTCTCACACATGCCGGAGGTCGTGGCCGAGGGGCGCCGCTCGATCAACAACCTCCAGCGCTCCGCCTCGCTCTTCCTCGTGAAAACCGTCTATACGGCGCTGCTCGCCCTCGTCTGCATCTTCTTTCCGCCATACCCCTTCATCCCCATACAGATGTCGCTCATCTCGTCTGCCATCATTGGCATCCCGTCGTTTGTCCTTGCGCTGGAGCCAAACCACGACCGCGTGAGCGGCGGCTTCCTTGGACATGTGCTGGCGCGTTCGCTCCCCGCGTCGGCTGGCATCACGGTGGCGCTTGTGGTGGCGCTTGCCGCCGAGCGCATCATGCCCATGGACTTTGCCGAGACCTCGACCGTCTGCATGCTGCTCGTTGCAATCGTGGGCATCCGTCTTATCTGGCGCATCTCTCAGCCCCTGACCCCGCTTCGCACCGCTCTTCTCATAACGGTTGCGGCGATTGTTGCCGTCGGGTGTACGGTCTTTGGCGCCTTCTTCATGGTGGCTCCCCTCACGCTTAGTATGTGTGTCTTGGTCATCGTCACGGGCGCGCTCTCGTGCGTCCTGTTCGATACGCTCTTCAACCGCTCGATAGCCCTTGCCAATTCTGGTGGGGGCATTGCCCGCCTTGCGGACAGACTGGAGGAGACCCATGTCGCTCACAGAAGGAACGCCAAGCACCAGGGAGTTTAGGGACGCCGTCCTCGCTGCTCGCCATCCCGTCCGTATCTCTGCGGGTGGAAGAGACGCACTTGTCTTTGACGTCTCCGGCATCCCCGGCGCAAGTCGCCTGCCCCGTGCTCTGGTAGAGCTTCTCGAAAACGTCGTACGCCGTTCTGCAACGGACGATGTCGCCGCGCGTCAGGCCCAAGCCGTGGTCGAAGCCGGCCTTGCAGGCAAGCAGGGCACCGAGATCGAGTTCATGCCCGCGCGCGTCCTTTTCCAGGACTTCACCGGCGTGCCCGTCTTTGTCGACTTTGCCTCTATGCGCGACGCCATGGTGGCTCGCGGCGGGGACCCCGCTCGCGTGAACCCGCACATCCCCTGCACGCTCGTTGTTGACCACTCGGTCATCGCAGACGTCGCAGGCGAGAAGGATGCATGCGAGAAGAACCAGGAGCTTGAGGCCAAGCGCAACCACGAGCGCTTTGCCTTCCTCAAGTGGGCGAGCGAGTCCTTCGAAAACGTTCAAATCGTTCCGCCCGGAGGCGGCATCTGCCACCAGCTCAACATCGAGCGCTTCTGCCGCGTGGTGACCACCGATGCGCTCTCGAAGCTTGACGAGCCCGTTGCCTGCTTCGACACGCTCGTGGGCACCGACTCCCACACCACCACGGCAAACGGGGTGGGCGTCATGGGCTGGGGCGTAGGCGGCATCGAGGCCGAGGCTGCGGCGCTTGGCCAGCCCATCTCGATGCTTGTTCCGCCTGCGGTGGAGCTCAGGCTCACCGGCGCCCTTCGTGACGGCGTCTCTGGCATGGACCTGGCACTCACGGTGGCGCAGCTCATGCGCGCCGCCGGCGTCGTTGGTTGCCTCGTCGAGGTGACGGGTGAGGGCGTGGAAACGCTTAGCGCCACGCAGCGTTCCTGCGTCGCCAACATGACCCCGGAGTATGGCGCCACCACCACGCTCTTCCCGGTGGACGAGAAGACCCTGGACTACCTCAGGCTCACCGGTCGCAACGCCGATGACGTGGCGTTTGCCCAGGCATACCTAGAGCGTCAGGGCACCTTTGGCGCAACGTCTGGCCGCATCTACGCCCGTACCGTCACGCTCGACCTTTCCACCGTCGAGCCGAGCCTTGCCGGCCCCTCGCGCCCGCACGACCGCGTGACCATTGCTGGCCTGCGGGAGCGCTTCGAGCGGAGTGCCGAGAAGAACGGCCATGGGGACCTCTCCCAGGCTTTCTCGGTCACGTGCGGCGATAATACCTACGACCTGCATCACGGCGCACTTGCCATTGCCGCCATCACCAGCTGCACCACCGCGACCGACCCGGCCATGATGGTTGCCGCCGGCCTTCTTGCCAAGCGCGCCGTCGAGCGCGGCCTTGCGCCCAAGCCCTGGGTGAAGAAGATCCTCGCCCCTGGCAGTCACGCCACGCAGCTGCTGCTCGAGCGCGCAGGCCTCACAACACCCCTTGCCAAGCTCGGCTTCTTTACCTGCGGCTTTGGCTGCATGAGCTGCATTGGCAACTCCGGCGACATCCACCCGGCGCTCCGTGAGCGCGCAGACAAGATGGAGCTCACGAGTGTCCTCTCAGGCAACCGCAACTTCGAGGGCCGCATCTCGCCCTACGTGAGCCAGAATTACCTCTGCCAGCCCGCCTACGTGGTTGCCTACTCGCTCGTGGGCACAATGGACGTCGACCTTGCCACGGAGCCCGTGGGCACGGGTGCCAACGGCGAGCCCGTGATGCTCACAGACCTGGTGCCCTCCGACGCCGAGGTTGCCGAGGTCCTCTCGCACGTCCTCACGCCGTCGCTCTTCGCCGACGCTCAGGGGTCGCTCAAGGAGGGTTCAGCGTCCTGGCAGGCCATCGAGTCCTCGTCCTCCTCGACCTTTCCATGGGACGAGTCGTCCACCTACGTTCGTCGCGCGCCTTACTTCGACATCGCGCGACAGCGAGAGACCGTCGAGGTTTCAGGCGCTCGTGCCCTGGCACTCCTCGGCGACTTTGTGACCACGGACCACATCTCGCCCGCAGGCGCCATTGCCCCAGACTCGCCGGCGGCGCGCTACCTCACCGAGCACGGCGTGGCTCAGCAGGACTTCAACACCTACGGCAGCCGCAGGGGCAACCACGAGGTCATGGCACGCGGTACCTTTGCCAACGTCAAGCTAAAGAATGCGCTGGCAGATGGCCGCGTGGGAGGTTGGACCCGAGACTTTGTCGACGGCGAGGTCAAGAGCATCTACGATGCCTCCGTTGACTATGCCAAGCATGACGTGCCCCTGGTGGTGGTTGCGGGCAAGCTCTACGGCTCTGGCTCGAGCCGCGACTGGGCGGGCAAGGGCCCGCTGCTCCTTGGGGTTCGTGCCGTCATCGCAGAGAGCTTCGAGCGCATCCACCGCTCCAACCTGGTGCAGATGGGGGTGCTCCCGCTGCAGTTCAAGGAGGGCCAGAACGCCGCCACGCTGGGCCTTACGGGCGAGGAGACCTTCGATATTGCTCCGGTGAGCCTGGCAGAGGGGCTTCCCAGCCCGCGCGAGGTCGAGGTCAAGGCCACGCGGCCTGATGGGACGGCGGTCACCTTTGACTGTGTCGTGCGCGTCGACACACCCATGGAGGGACGTTTCCTCGCGAAGGGCGGCATACTGCCTTACGTTCTGGACGAGATTTCATAGGCCTTGTGAGAGCTTGCTTGATGGTATTGTGCGCGGCGGGCGGAACGGCGAGAATGTGCGGCTGGATTCGCTTCGCTGGGTAAGAGACAGACGGGAGGGATTTGCATGAGGTGTCCAAACTGCGGTGCGGAGGTGCCTACGGGTGCCGTCGTGTGCCCGTCTTGCCACTATGACCTTGGTCTTACGCAGAGGATCCCCGTGACCAAGGTCGCATGGTGTCCCACGTGCGGGGCCTTGGTTCCGCCCGACGCGCACTCCTGCCCCAAGTGCGGCGCCCCCGTTGGCGCACCGGCTCGCTCCAAGAGCGGGCAGGCCGTGCGCGACCTGGGCATACCTACCATCGAGGGGCCGGTTGCTGCCGATGGGGAAGACGTGGACGAGGGCGGCGCGGACGCCACGCGCGCCATGCCGCGTATCGAGAGTGCCATTCCCTCCGAGCCCGGCCCGGAGTCTGCTACGGTGCGCCATGACCGTATGCCCCGCACGCGGGTGCTCATGGTTGCCGCAGGGGCTGCGCTGGCGCTGGCAGGAGGCATGGCCCTCTGGATCACGCATCCGTGGGACCCCAATCTCTACATCACGCACGCACAGACGGATGCCGACACGTCGATGGCAGGCTATCCTGGCTACATCTCTGCCCTCAGCGGCCAGGACGGCTCCACTGCCACGTCGTCCGACTCGTCGAGCGACAGCTCGGACTCTAGCTCGGACTCCGGCTCTGACACCGGCACAAAGTCTGTCTACCAGTCCATAAGCGACGACTACGACAAGCTCGGCACCTATGCGGACCAGCTTGATCAGAGCGTGGCTGACCTTACGTCCACGGGGGTGAGCGGTAGCAAGTCTGATCGCGAGTCCGGGAAGGCCACCGCCGACCAGACCGCCATCGAGCTCTCGAACCTCATCGATGACATTGCCTCGCTCGATGACTCCGATGGCACCTACGCTGATGACATCTCCAACATGACAACGTTGGGAAATTGGCTGCGCAACCGCTCTGATGCCATCTGCGAGGCTTGGAAGCTTTCGGTCACTATGACTACGGAGAAGAAGATCTTGGCACCGCTCGAGAAGATCGGCTACTCCTCCGGCAAGGACAGCTACAAGACGCTCTTTGACGAGAATTACGACGCGTGGAAGCCTGCGGAGCAGTAGGCAGCGGCGATCTGTGGCGTCTGGCGATTGCGTGCAGGCCGTTGCTTGCTGGTACTATCGTAGGGATGGAAGATTGCCACTATTCTCTCGACGTCTACGCGACGTAGTGAGCTTGACTCTTTGGAGGGGACATGGGTCTCTTTGGTTCTAAGCCGCTCTACACGCCGGCATATAAGGTGAAGGGCGACGAGGTCGCGGTCTTTGACACCAGCAAGGGCACCATAGTGGTGCGCCTCGACGGCGAGGGCGCCCCCATTCACGTGGCCAACTTCTGCGAGCTTGCAGAGAAGGGCTTCTACGACGGTCTCACCTTCCACCGCTACGAGCCCGGTTTTGTCATCCAGGGCGGTGACCCCTCGGGCAACGGAACCGGAGGTCCGGGGTACTGCATCCATGAGGAGTACACCACCAACCCCCACAACAGCCACGAGGACGGCGCGCTTGCCATGGCCCGTGCGTCTGACCCCAACTCCGCTGGCTCCCAGTTCTACTTCTGCCTTGGCCCGCAGCACTTCCTGGACAAGGGTTACACCGTGTTCGGGCAAACCATCGAGGGTCTCGACACCATTGCCGCCCTGCGCAAGGGCGACGTCATCAACTCGATTACGATCGAACACCGTGCGTAGCGTTTCGCCGATGTCGAAGCGAGGGGGTCTCACGTGAATCAACAGGCATACGAGGCGGGCAAGGCCGCCTATCAGCAGGGCGACTGGCTCACGGCAGTCGACAGGCTCTCCCAGGCCAAGAGCGCGGGCGAGGTCTCTGGCCCTGTCGACCACCTCGTTGGTAACTGCTACATGAAGCTTGGACAGTACGAGGCCGCTGCCGCTGCATACGAGAGCGCGCTGCGGGACACCACGTACGGCAAGGTTGGACCGCTCTCATGCAACCGTGGTCGCGCGCTTCTTGCCGCCGGGCATCCCTCCGAGGCCGTTACGGCACTCACGCAGGCGCTGAGCGACACCTCCTATGCCACCCCGTACAAGGCCCACATGGCCCTGGGCACTGCCTACGAGCGCCTGGGGGACCCCCGCAACGCTGGTATCGCCTACAGGAACGCGGCCATCGACGAGTCCAATCCCAACCCGTCCTCTGCCCTGTGCGACCTCGGCGGTTGCTTCATGCAGCTCGGCCGTCCCGTCGATGCCGTCGAGGCATACCGCACGGCTCTCGACTTCTCGGCGCCCCTTCAGAGCCAGAACCAGGTCTATTGCGACCTTGGCCTTGCCTACGTTGCCGCCAACCGCATGTCCGAGGCGGTCGACGCCTTCGACCACGCCACGGCAGACGGCACGCTTGTGCTCTCGCCAGAGGCGCAGGCCTCCTACGATGCCGCGCGCAAGGCCATGGCTGCCATTGCCGGCAAGAAGCGTCCCTCAGACACCGACGCCCTTCTCGCCGCCGCGGGCTACGGTGGGGGATACGACCCGCTCGATCCCACGGGTGCCTCTGGCGAGCTCATGCCTTCCGCCGACGACACCGGCTTCTTCTCGGTCTCTGAGGAGGACCTTGTCGAGCAGGACAAGAAGGAGCGCAAGATTCGCCGCAAGCACAACCACCGCGGCCTCAAGGTCTTCATCGCCATTCTCGTCATCCTCGTGGTGGCTCTTGGCGCCGCTGGATATGCCTACTACCGCGGCTATGGCTGGCCCACGCAGGAGGCAGTGATCGAGCAGCTCTTTGACGCAAAGACCTCCGGTGAGGACCTGGGTAGCTTCATTGCCGCCTCTGTGCCCGCCTCTGACGCTGCGACCATCGAGTCCACGGTGCCCACGGGCGCGACCATCAAGTCAACCGAGGTCGACAGGAGCACCACCGAGTCTACCGCTACGGTCACCGCGGCACTTCCCACGGGGGACACCCAGGCCTATACCATCTCCCTGGTGCGTGACGGCATCTCCTGGAAGGTGACAAACGTCACGAGCGATGCCGCCTCTACCTCTGCCGCTACTACTTCCACTACGGCAGGCACCACGTCTTCGACCGGGACCACCACGACCACTACGGGAACCGCGTCGCAGGGCTAGGGCCCCTCGCGGCACGTAACGTGCGCACCGTACGGTGCGCAGACGGGATAAGGAAGCTATGTCGATCTTCGACTCACTGTTCGGCGAATATGGCGGCGACCTTGCTATCGACCTGGGTACCGCCAACACGCTCGTGGCCGTAAGGGGCCAGGGCATCGTCATTAACGAGCCCTCGGTCGTCGCCATCGACAAGAGCGAGAGCCGCGTCCTTGCCGTTGGCGCAGACGCCAAGCGCATGATTGGCCGCACGCCTGGCTCCATCATCGCAGAGCGCCCCCTCAAGGACGGCGTCATCGCAGACTTCGACGTTACTGAGGTCATGCTCAGGTACTTCATAGAGAAGGCTCGCGAGCGGCGCTATCCCTGGTCGCCACGACCCCGCGTTGTCGTCTGCGTTCCCTCGGGCGTCACGTCCGTCGAGAAGCGCGCCGTCTTCGAGGCAACCATTCAGGCCGGTGCACGCCAGGCCTACCTCATCGAGGAGCCCATGGCAGCCGCCATTGGCGCCGACCTTCCCATTGAGGACCCAACGGGCTCGATGGTCGTTGACATTGGCGGTGGCACCACGGAGGTGGCCGTCATCTCCATGGGTGGCATCGTTGTCTCCCAGTCAATCCGCACCGCGGGCGACGAGTTTGACCAGACCATTCTCGAGCACGTCCGCGATGCCTACAACCTATCCATTGGCGAGCGAACGGCCGAGGACATCAAGATCAAGGTAGGTTCGGCGGCACCCCTTGCAGAGGAGCTAGACGTCGAGGTCAACGGCCGAGACGTCATGAGCGGCTTGCCCAAGACGGTCCGCATCGAGAGCGAGGAGATTCGTCGTGCCCTGGATCGCCCGCTCGACGAGGTCACGAAGGCCGTCAAGGACGCTCTCGACGTGACACCGCCCGACCTTGCCTCAGACCTCATGTTCTACGGCATCCTGCTCACGGGTGGCGGCGGCCTTCTCCGCGGTCTTGACCAGCGCCTTCGCGAGGAGACTGGCGTGCCCGTCAACGTGAGCCCCACTGCCCTCGAAAACGTCGTCACCGGTTGCGCCAAGGTTCTCGAGGCCAATGCGCTCTCCGGCGGCTTTGTCCAGAGTACGGGCCAGTAAGGGTGCCGCTCGGAGGAAACCGAGCCCCATCGGCGGGGCTGGGAAACAACAACCAGGGCACGGGCGGGCGCGAGCTCGTCGTGTGCCTCATCGTCTCTGTAGTGCTCTTCACCGTGGGCGTGCGCACGGGGGATGATGGCCCGCTCGCTGCCGTTCGCGGTGGCTTCCAGACCATTACCACGCCGGTACGGCTTGTGGGGTCTGTCATCTCCATGCCCTTCCAGGGGCTGGGAAACATCTTCTCCAACCTTACGGCGGACCAGGCCACGCTTTCGGAGCTCCAGGAAGAGAACGACCAGCTGCGCAGCAGGAATGCTGAGCTTGAGGAGGCAGAGCAGACGGCTACTCGTCTGCAGGGGCTTCTCGATCTTCAGAGTACCTACAATCTGCAGTCGACTGCTGCCCACATCATTTCCGGCTCTAGTGACTCGTGGTCATCTACCGTTACCATCGACAAGGGCACCAGCTCGGGCCTATCCGTGGGCATGCCGGTGACCTCGTCCTCCGGCGTCATTGGCCAGATTGTCGAGTGCGGCGCCACCTCCTCTACGGTCCTGCTCGTGGACGACGAGTCCTCGAGCATCTCTGCCATGGT
Organism: Tractidigestivibacter montrealensis; assembly: GCF_024741235.1. Classification (GTDB taxonomy): domain Bacteria; phylum Actinomycetota; class Coriobacteriia; order Coriobacteriales; family Atopobiaceae; genus Tractidigestivibacter; species Tractidigestivibacter montrealensis. The sequence continues at coordinate 85,062 of NZ_JANSKA010000005.1, forward strand.
CCAGTCGAGTCGGGCGCAAGGCATGCTCAACGGCTCTGCCGCAGGTGAAGTGAGCCTTGACATGATTCGCACCGATCAGACGGTCGAGGTGGGAGACATCGTTGTCACGAGCGGATTGGGCGGCGTCTTCCCCAAGGGTCTTCCGCTGGGCAAGGTCACAAGCGTCGAGAAGAACCCCGGCTCCATGTACTACACGATCGTGGTCGAGCCGTACGCCCATACCGAGAATGCCGAGGAGGCCCTCGTCATAACCTCGCTCACGGATTCGCAGGTCGCGACCTCGGAGGACGTGGCCGCAGCTGACGCTCAGGAGACCTCTGCGAGCACGACCGACTCCACGGACACCGACTCCAGCACGGACTCCACTGCCACCGGCTCTGGCAGCGCCAATAGCAATTCCACCACGGGCACGTCAACCACGTCGTCGACTTCAACGTCGACCACGTCTATGAGAAACTAGGGAGGGGAGGGCTCGCCATGCAGGTGGCCGACAAGAACAGGGACCGGCGGGGCACGCTCGTCCTCGCCATTGCGTGCGCCGTGTTGCAGCTTGCGCTTGCACCCAACATCGGGCTCGGCAACGGGCGCGCCAACTTTGCCCTCATCTTCACTGTCTGCGTTGCCTTTAACGTGGGCGGGAGGAAGGGCGTCCTTGCGGGCTTCTTCGCAGGGCTGTTCTTTGACCTCTCGACCACCGGGCCAGTTGGGCTCATGGCGGGACTTTGCGCTGCCGCGGCCTACGTGATGGGCCAGGAGGGGAGAAACCGCATGGCAGGAGAGTTTGGCGCGAGCGTCGCCGAGTTCTCCATCGCCACGCTCGTGGTGTCTCTCGTCTACCACCTTGCCATGCTCATGGTGGGGCAATCCTCGTCGTTCCTCGATGTGATTATCCTGCGCACGCTTCCCACGGCGTTTCTCACCATCATCGCCTTCCTGCCCTTTGCCTGGATCTACTCGCGTTCCACGGGTGGCGGGCCCAACCTCTCGATGGGTGGCCGGCGCCGCGGCGGTTCGCACCTCAGCACCAGGGGCCTCTAGGGTCGCATCATGAGCTTCACGGTTATTATCATCATCGTCTGCGTTGCGGTGGCGGCGGCACTTATCGCCGTGTTCCTTGTCTTTGGACGTTCCGAGACCAATTTCAAGTTTGACATTGGGGGCAACGGTCCCAAGGCCTCGGGCGGGTCCGACACGTCGGCAGAGACAACCACGCAGGGGCGTCTTGTGGGGCAGGCCGCCGTTACTGGCGGAATCTTTGCCGTCCTCCTGGGCAAGCTCTGGTCAATGCAGCTGCTGTCTTCTGACGAGTACGCCCAGCAGGCCGAGTCAAACCGCACGCGGACCGTCTCGGTTCCGGCTCCGCGCGGGCGCATCCTGGACCGCAACGGCAAGGAGATCGTCACCAACCGCTCGAGTCTCACGGTTCTTGCCGAGGCGGACGTTGCCAATGACGACATCGAGCTTACACTCATAGGCAATCTCATTGGCATGCCTGCCCTTGCTGTCAAGCGCAAGGTAGAGGACTCCTCGGCAGGTGCCCAGAGCATGCGCTCCGTGGCAGTAGACGTGTCGCGTCGCGTCGTGGCGTTCCTGGGGGAGCACCCCACCGTCTTCTCGGGCGTCTCGGTGGCAGAGAGGACCCAGCGGTCCTATCCCTATGGCTCTCTTGCCGCGCACGTGGTGGGATACACCGGCACCGTGACCTCGGACCAGCTCAACGCCACAGACTCCTCCGACGAGGGCGCCGTGCACTACAGCTCTGGCGACACCGTGGGGCAGTCGGGTGTTGAGCTCCAGTACGAGAGCGTGTTACAGGGTGTTGCCGGCGAGCAGACCGTCTACGTTGACGCTGACGGCAACGTGCTTGATTACTCCACGTACGTCGAGCCACGGAGTGGCTCCGACGTGGTGCTCACGCTTGACATGGACGTCCAGAAGGCGGCAGAGGAGTCCATCGTCAAGGTTGCCGAGTACCAGCAGAAGGCAGGCTACTCTGCCACGGGTGCCTGCGCCATCGCCATTGACTGCACAAACGGCGAGGTCATTGCCATGGCAAGCTATCCCACCTACAGCCCAAGCATCTTCGTGGGCGGCATCTCGACCAGCGACTGGGAGGCGCTGCAGTCCGAGGACGCGCACTTCCCGCTCATGAACCGCGCCATCTCCGGCCAGTATCCCTCTGGCTCGATCATCAAGTCGCTCACCACCCTCGCCGCACTGAGCTACGGCATCGCCACCGCCAGCTCCTCGTGGTACTGCACCGGCTGGTGGACCGGCTTTGGCAAGGATTACGGCATGAAGTGCTGGTGGACCTCTGGCCACGGTGAGGTGAACCTCGTCACAGGCATCACCTACTCCTGCGACGTCGTCTTCTACGAGATTGGCAAGGGCTTTTTCTACGATAAGGACAACCCAGAGGGCATGCAGGACACCTTCAAGAAGTTCGGCCTTGGCTCACTCACGGGCATAGACCTCCCCAGCGAGGCGGAGGGCCGCGTGCCCGATGCCGAGTGGAAGTGGAACTACTGGTCGAGCGCCACGGAACAGCAGCGCACATGGCAGGGCGGCGACAACTGCAACCTTGCCATTGGCCAGGGCGACCTTCTCGTTACGTGCATGCAGATGGTCGATGCCTATGCGGGCATCGCCAACAGGGGGCCCATCTACAAGCCGCACGTTCTGAAGAGCGTGAAGAGCGCCACGGGCTCGGGTACCGTCATCGATTACAACCCGGAGGTCATCATCAACACCGACGAGGACTCGGCAAACCTCGACATCGTCGACGAGGGCCTCTCCGGCGTGGTCTACCAGGAGTCCCCCACCCAGACGGCCCACTGGACCAACCTCGACGTTGCCGTCCGTGGCAAGACCGGCACGGCAGAGCAGACCTCCGTGGGCGAGCCCGTAGGCTGGTTCATGGCCTTCGTGCCCGCCGAGAACCCCAAGTACGCGGTTGGCGCAAACATGGACCGCGTCCTCTCGGGTGCCTCGTCGGCCATGTACGTGGTCCGTGACATCATCGGTGCCATCTATGGGCAGCCTGATGACGTCTCCTACGACACGACCAACGTCGACCGGTAGGAGGGGCGGACTCATGGCAAACATGGCAAGAAGACAAGGCCTTCTCAACTCTGCGAGCAACCACCTCAATCGGGGGTCCTCGAGAAGGGCGTCCACGGGCTCCGGCAGGCTTGGGAAGACCCTGGGCGGGCTCTATCTCTCGCAGCTCATCCCCGCGCTTCTTCTCGTGGTCTACGGCGTTGTCGTCGTCTGGTCCGCATCGCTCACGATTGCCGAGGCAAACTTCCCCAGGCATCTCGTGGGAATTGCCATGGGCCTGGTGGGCGCCGTTCTCGTCTGGCGCTACGACTACCGTAACCTCCAGGGCATGACGCGTGCGCTCCTCATTGTTGCGTGCATCCTCATGATCGCGCCCAAGATCCCCGGCCTTGGCTACTCGGCGAAGGGCATCACGGGCTGGGTCAAGGTGCCTGGCGTTGGCATCACGTTCCAGCCATCTGAGATTGCCAAGCTTGTGGTGATCTACCTCATGGCGGCACTTGGCGCCCAATACAACGGAAAGATCGAGTCGCTTCGCGACTACGTACGCCTCTGTGCGATCCTCCTGGTGCCCTTTGGCCTGATTCTTCTCCAGCCAGACCTGGGCACCGGCCTGGTGCTTCTGGTGTTTGGCGCAACGATCATCATTTGCTCGGGTGCCAAGCGCAGCTGGGTGCTCGTGACCATTGCGCTCATCGTTGTTGGCGCTGCCGCCATCATCGTGACGTCCATGCTCGACGGCTTCCCGCATATTCTGAAGACCTACCAGCTCAACCGTCTCATCGTGTTTGTCGATCCCTCGGTTGACCCAACCAACAACGGCTACAACCTGCAGCAGGCAAAGATCGCCGTAGGGTCTGGGGGGCTTCTCGGCAAGGGCATCGGCAGCGCTACGCAGGCCGGCAACGGCTTTCTTCCCGAGGCCCAGACCGACTTCGTCTTTGCCCTTCTCGCCGAGGAGTTTGGCTTTGTGGGTGGTTTGGTGCTGCTCGGACTCTTCGCGTGGATGATTCTCTCGACAATACTATTGGGCATGCGCTGCGAGTCTATGTTCGGAAAGCTCGTGTGCGTGGGCTGCGCCGCCATGTGGACGTTCCAGGTGCTCGAGGAAGTGGGCATGTGCATGGGCATCATGCCTATCACGGGCATCCCGCTCCCGTTCATCAGCTATGGCGCAACCTCCATGATCGCGCAGCTCATGGCCGTTGGGATGGTACAGTCTGTGTGGAGGCACCGGCAGAAGTCCGCGTAGCGGCGGCCGATCGTAAGGAGGATTATGGCGCGCAAGATTTCATGGGGAAAGATTCTCGAGGTCGCCGGCGCAGGTAGAGACGCTCGTGAGGGTGGCTCTGAGGCCGTGCGCGTCTGGGTGCGCATCTCCTCGGGCGCGCCCCGGGGGCTTGTGCTTGCCATCAAGGAGGCTCTTGTCGCGCGCGAGGCGACAGGCCTCGTGGACGTTCGTCCCGTCGACGCCCCCGCGTCCGATGGCGTTGCCCCCGATGCCTTGGTGATCGTTTGCGGAGACCAGGCTGCCTCGGAGGCCGCGCTTGCCCGCGATGCCGCCCGGCGCGCCGTGCCCGTGGCGCTTGTGGCCGAGTCTGCGGTCGAGGTTCCCGACGTCGACCTTCCCGAGGAGTCCCTGCCGTTCCTGGAGGTCCTCGCGTGCGCGGATGCCCTCGCGCTCGTCCCCCGCCTTGGTACCTGGCTCGTGGGGGCCACCGACAAGGGCCTGGCGCTTGCGGCAAACTTCCCCTTCTGCCGTCCCGCGGAGGTCGACTCGCTGGTGAGGCGCTGCGCCATGGAGAATGCCGCCGTGGGTGCAGTGACCCTCATCCCTGGCTCCGACATGGCGGTCATGACTGCCAACCAGGCAAAGCTTGCCCTCGACATCGCGGTTGCCTATGGGCGTGGTCTCGACCCCTCGCGTGCGCTGGAGCTCGCGGGTGTGGTCGGCGCCGGCTTTGGCTACCGCGCGCTGGCCCGCGCCGTCTCCCGCGCCGTTCCCGGCCTCGGCTGGGCTTTCAAGGGCGCCATGGGCTATGCCGGCACCGTGGCCACGGCACGAGCGCTGCAGGTTCGCTTCGACTTCGAGGATGGCTCGCTGCGACCGCACGGCGAGGAGATCTCCCGTCAGGCGCCGTCACGCCACCTCGAGCTTCCCGGGAAGTCCGGTGAGCACGCTTCCAAGCAGCGGGACGGCAGACATTCCCGTACTGGACGCGCATCCGCTCCATCGTACGTGGTGCTCTGCCCCGACGGCTCCGTGGGCAGGGGTGAGTAGCCGTGCGCCTAGCCCGAGAGGACCTCTTCCGGCTCATCGAGCCCCTGTTGCCGCTTGTCGAGAAGCCCTCGCGCTACCTCGATCACGAGTGGGGCGCCGTTGAGGAGCAACCCGGACCCTTCCATGCGTGTCTCGTCTATCCCGACGCCTATGAGGTCGGCCAGCCAAACCTGGGCATCTCGATTCTCTACGATGCTCTCAACGCCGCTGACGGCATCTCCTGCGAGCGCTGCTACCTGCCTTGGCATGACATGGCGGACCTCATGCGCGAGCGGCACGTGCCGCTTCTTGCTCTCGAGTCTGCGGCCCCCCTGGCCTCCTTTGACCTGGTGGGCTTCACGCTTGCCCACGAGCTCGTTGCTACTAACATCGTCGAGACCCTCGACCTTGCCGGAATCCCCGTTCGCGCGGCGGAGCGCTCCGATGACGATGCCATCGTCATCGCTGGTGGCCCTTCCGTGTGGAACGCGGAGCCGCTTGCCCCAATGTTCGACGCAATTCTCCTTGGAGACGGCGAGGACGCCATCGTTGAGATGGCCGCCTGCGTGCGTGACGTCCGGGCGGCAGGGGCATCGCGCGCAGACGTCCTCATCGCGCTTTCGCGCATTCAGGGAGTCTACGTTCCCTCGCTCTACGACGTGGTTGTGGACAACACGTCTACGCGCTGGGGCTATGCCGTGCCCAAGCCTGGTACCGGCGCACCAGAGGTCGTGCTCAAGCGCTGCGTCGCGGACTTTGCGTCCACGCCTGCGTGTGCGGAGCACATCGTGCCATACATGGGGATTGTCCAGGACCGCCTTGCCATCGAGGTCCTGCGCGGCTGCGCACGCGGGTGCCGCTTCTGCCAGGCGGGCATGACCTACCGTCCCGTGCGAGAGCGTCCCATGGACCAGGTTGTTGAGGCGAGCGAGCGCGGCCTTGCCGAGACGGGCTACGACGAGCTCTCCCTCACGTCACTCTCGACCACAGACCACTCTCAGTGCGCACCCATGTTGAACGAGCTCGATGCGCGTCTCTCAGGCCGTGGCATCCGCGTCTCCATTCCCTCTCAGCGTCTCGACTCGTTTGGCGTTGACATGGCGAACGCCGCCTCTGGCTCCAAGCGCGGCGGCCTCACCTTTGCGCCCGAGGCAGGCACCCAGCGCCTGCGCGACGTCATCAACAAGAACGTGACCGAGGAAGACCTCGAGCGCGCTGCGAGAAACGCCTTCGAGCACGGTTGGCGTCGCGTCAAGCTCTACTTCATGATGGGGCTTCCCACCGAGACGGACGATGACATCCTGGCGATACCCGCTGCAACTCACCGCGTTCTCGAGATAGGCCGCGAGGTCGTGGGGCGTGGCAAGAAGAGCAAGGTCCAGGTCTCGGCCTCCGTTGCCGTCTTTGTTCCCAAGGCGTACACGCCGTTTCAGTGGGCGGGACAGCTCGAGGTGGGAGAGGTCGAGCGCCGTGCCAGGCTGCTCCTTGGCGCCAACACCGACCGCGACGTGAAGATCTCCTATCACGACCCCAGGACCTCGCTTGTGGAGGGGGCGCTCTCCAAGATGGGGCGTGCTGGCTTTGACCTGGTGCTTGCCGCATGGCGCCGTGGGTGTCGCTTTGACGCGTGGACGAGCGAGTTCGACTATGACGCCTGGGATGCCGCCGCGCATGAGCTTGGCTACGACCTTCCTTCCATTGCGTCTGAGGGCTTCCCGCTTGACGCGAGGCTCCCGTGGGACCACACTTCGCCCGGCGTCTCTAAGGGCTTCCTTCAGCGCGAGTGGCGACGTGCAGCCCAGGGCGTCACCACACCGGATTGCACGCGCGACTCCTGCGTGGGCTGCAATGTTTGCCCCACGCTTGGTGTGGCCAACGTGGTTTGGGGCGAGCGCGCATGATCAACACCGTCGCAATCACCAACAGCAAGCTCAACCAGTACCGGCTGCGCGTGCGCTACCGCAAGGACGGCCGGCTCGCGCATCTGGGGCACCTCGAGGTCATTAACACCATCAACCGAAGCGTGCGTCGCTCGCAGCTTCCCTTTGCGGTTGGCAACGGCTTCGCGCGTCGCATGCGCCTGCAGTTCTCGCAGGCTCTTCCCGTGGGGGCGGCGTCGATGGGGGAATACTTCGACCTCTTCCTGACCGAGGAGGTGGACCCCAAGGTGGCACTCGAACGTCTTGTCGCGTCGAGCCCCACGCTCTTGGCACCAACGGCGGCGGCCTATGTTCCCTATGGCCTGCCTGCCCTTGAGGCATGGCTCACGCGCTCCACATGGAGCGTGAACGTGATCGACGAGACCAGCGTAGAGGCGCTTGCCCGGGGCGTAGAAGCCGCACGCGCAAAGGGAAACCTCACATATTTGCGCGGCGAGAAGGAAAAGCACGTTGACCTTGGGCGCACGCTCGTCTCGTGCGAGGTGCGCCCCAGTGGCAACGGCTTTCTTCTCGACTGCCGTTCCACCGAGGCGGGTTCGCTCAGGCCGGCTATTCTGATTGGTGCCGCCGCTCGGGAGGCGGGGCTTGACATGCCGGCGCTTTCCGTGTGCAGGGTCGCTCAGTGGCACGAGGATGAAGATGGGAGTCTTGTGGAGCCATTGTAGTGGGTCTTTCCTTGGGCTCCTAGCAGGCTAGACTTATCAAGGTTGTGCGGAAAAGCGTCAGGCCTCGGCCACCCGATTCAGTTTCCCTTGCGGCACCGCAGGTCAAGGCGATTTTTCGTTGACGGTTTTCCGCGCGGCTAGTAAGATAACTTACTGTTGCACTCACGCCAGCAATGAAGGGTTACACACATGTACGCAATCGTAGCAACTGGTGGCAAGCAGTATAAGGTTGCCAAGGGCGACGTCCTCGACGTCGAGAAGCTCGACGCGCAGCCTGGCGATTCGGTCCAGCTCGACGTTCTCCTCCTGAACGACGGCGAGAAGACTATCGTTGACCCTGCCGCCCTCGAGGACAAGAAAGTCACCGCCGAGGTCGTCGACCAGCACAAGGGCGAGAAGGTTCTTGTCTTCAAGTTCAAGAAGCGTAAGCGCTACCACCGCACCAAGGGTCATCGTCAGAACCTCACCAAGCTGAGGATTTCCGAGCTCCCCACCGCGTAGCCTCACCCACTCCGTCCACTTCAGATAGGCAGGTAGCACTATGGCACACAAGAAAGGCCTCGGCTCGTCTCGCAACGGCCGCGATTCCCACGCCCAGCGTCTTGGCGTGAAGATTTACGGCGGTCAGGCAATCAAGACCGGCCAGATCATCGTTCGTCAGCGCGGCACCCACATCACCCCCGGCGATAACGTTGGCCGTGGCAAGGACGACACCCTGTTTGCACTCGCCGACGGCGTCGTGCAGTTCAAGAAGGGCACGAAGCACGTCGTTAACGTCGTCACGGAGTAGCGGCGCGCGTCATACGTATTTTGTTGGGCCCTGCTTCGGCGGGGCTCGTTTCATATCGCGCCATGCGCACGTCCCCTGTGAGTTGCCGTACCATCAGGGGCAACCGAGGAGGAAACCATGGTCACATTCACAGACTTGTCTCACATCAATGTCAAGGGCGGCGACGGCGGCGCGGGATGCATGTCCTTCCGTCGCGAGGCGTACGTCCCCAAGGGAGGCCCGGACGGCGGCGACGGTGGCCATGGCGGCGACGTGATCGTCGAGGCAGATCCGCAGCTCTCGTCACTCATCGACTATCGCTACAAGCATCACTTCAAGGCCGAGCGTGGCACGCATGGCCAGGGTAAGCGCATGCATGGCAAGGACGGTGCAGACCTCGTCCTTCGCGTTCCGCTGGGAACCGTCGTGCGCGAGCTTGATCCGGCAACGCAGAAGCCCGTCTATCAGATTGCTGACCTCACCCGCCCCGGCGAGCGCGTCGTGGTGGCCCCCGGCGGCATGGGCGGCCTTGGCAACACGCACTTCGTGACCTCAGTGCGCCGTGCTCCTGCGTTTGCTGAGAAGGGCGAACCGGCCCAGGAGCACTGGATCGAGCTCGAGATGAAGCTCATGGCTGACGCCGCGCTTGTGGGTATGCCGTCGGTGGGGAAGAGCTCCATCATCGCGCACATCTCGGCTGCGCGCCCAAAGATCGCCGAGTACCCCTTCACCACGCTCGTCCCCAACTTGGGCGTGGCCCGAGCGCGTGACGGCCGCTCCTTTGTCTGCGCCGACGTCCCCGGTCTCATTGAGGGTGCCTCGGAGGGCAAGGGGCTGGGGCACGAGTTCCTGCGCCACATAGAGCGTACGGCTCTTATCCTGCACGTGGTTGACGTCACGGGTGGGTTCGAGGGCCGCGATGCCGTAGAGGACTACCGTACCATCAACGCGGAGCTTGCCGCCTATGCCTCCGAGCTGGCCAACCGCCCGCAGATCGTGGTTGCCAACAAGTGCGACATGCCTGGTACCGAGGATGCCGTCAAGGCCCTCCGCGAGGCCGCAGAGGCAGACGGGCACACGTTCCACGCCATCTCTGCCGTTACGGGCGAGGGCATTGACGTCCTGGTAAGCGACACGGCAGATTCCGTTGCCAAGCTCCGTGCCGAGGCGCCCGCGCCTACGGGCGAGGCGGACGAGGCGTCCGCACGGTGGGAGCGCCGCCGCCAACAGCGTGACCGCACGATGTCGATCAAGCGCGAGGGTGCGCACGTGTGGCGCGTGACCGGCGCGGCAATCGAGCGCATGGTCATCCAGACCGATTGGGACAACGACGAGGCGGTGGCGTACCTGCAGCACCGCTTTGACCGCGCGGGCCTGGACGACCGCCTGGAGAAGGCTGGCTGCGTCCCCGGAGACGAGGTGCGCATCCTCGAGCTTGCCTTCACCTACGAGGGCGAGCCTGCCGAGGATGACTACGCCGAGCTTGCCGAGGACGAGCCGGACGTTCACGACGACGGGGGCGAGGAGTAATGGCCAACATCCCCTCGCTCGTTGTTGCCAAGGTGGGATCGTCCACCCTTGTGGACGAGCGCGGCGCGCTCGATCGCGCCTTCATCCGCACGCTCTGCGACCAGGTGGTCGAGCTCGCTCACGAGGGTACCCACGTGGTTCTCGTCTCCTCGGGTGCCGCCGCGGCCGGTCGAGACGAGCTGGGGCTTTCCGGGCGTCCCTCTGACATCATGACGCTCCAGGCCTGTGCGGCCGCGGGTCAGGCTAAGCTTACCGAGGCGTACGCAGACGTCCTTGCCGAGCGCGGCATCCCCTGCGGGCAGGTCCTGCTCACGCGCCGCGACGTTGTGGATCGCGAGGCGTACCTCAACGCGCGCAACACCCTGATGCGTCTCATCGAGCTCGGTGCCATGCCTGTTGTCAACGAGAACGACACCGTCTCCGTGGCCGAGTTCGCCTTTGGAGACAACGACATGCTTGGCGCCATTGTGGCCGGGCTCGTCTCGGCAGACCTGTACGTGATCCTCTCTGACGTTGACGGCCTCTTCACGGCCAACCCCCAGACCGACCCCACCGCCAAGCTCATTGAGCGCGTGAGCGAGGTGGACGGCCGTGTCTCCTCCATGGCGGGGGGTGCGGGGACCAGCTACGGCACGGGCGGCATGGCATCGAAGGTGCGCGCAGCCCGCGCTATGCTCGCTGCCGGCATCCCCACAGTCATCTGCCGAGGCAGGCGCGAGCGCGCTCTCGTTGACGCCGCCCATGGCGTGGGCGTTGGCACGCGCTTCGAGGCCAGCGCCAAGGGGACCCCGCACGAGCTGGGACGCAAGCTCTGGATTGGCCTTGCCGAGGTCGTTCGCGGCACGCTCGTTGTAGATGACGGTGCCGCGCGTGCCGTTACCGAGCGCGGCGCCTCGGTTCTTCCCGTTGGCGTGGTGGAGACTCGTGGAACCTACGCCGCCGGAGACGTGGTGGACGTCCGCGACCTTGCCGGCACGCTGCTGGGCAGGGGAGCGGTGCGCTACTCCTCCGAGGACATGTCACGCGTGCGCGGACTCAAGCTTGACGTGATCTCTCGCTTCCTGGGCGAGGACGCGGCCCAGCCCGCAATCCATCGCGACGAGCTCCTGGTCTTCTAGCTGGTTACGGGTTGCCACAAACAAACCGTGTGCTGCTAGGATAGGCGTACTTGACTGGACTTCGAAGGGAGCACCACATGTCTGAGGCTCGTACAAAGGCGGGACTCGCAAGAACGGCCTCGCATGCCCTGGGGCAGGCTGCCGCTGCCAGTAGGTCTGCTGCCATTGCTGCCGCCGCAAGGCTCATCCGAGAGCGGACGGACGCCATCGTGGCTTCCAACGGGCACGACATGGAGCGCTCTCGCAGGGCCGGCATGCCGGGCCCCCTTCTCGACAGGCTCATGCTGGACGCCAAGCGGCTGGACGGCATTGCGTCCTCGCTTGAGGAGATATCTCGTCAGGATGATCCTCTCGGCCGCGTGAGCTGGGGTCGCACCCTTGACTCCGGCGTTCGCGTTGAACGAGTATCGGTGCCCATGGGCGTTGTCGCGATCATCTACGAGGCCCGCCCCAACGTAACGGCCGATGCGTTTGCCCTCTGCGTGCGCTCTGGAAACGCCTGCGTCCTCAAGGGCGGCTCCGCTGCCCGTGAGTCCTGCATGGCGCTTGCAGCCTGTTGCAGGGATGCTCTTGTCGAGGCGGGCCTTCCCGCAGACGCCGTGCAGTACGTTGACGACGACGCCGAGCACACACAGACCTCCGAGCTCGTGCACGCCACGGGGCTTGTGGACGTCCTCATCCCGCGTGGCGGCGCCTCGCTCATCCGCTACTGCGTGGAGAACGCGACGGTCCCCGTCATTGAGACCGGCACTGGTAACTGCCACATCTACCTGCATCGCAATGCTAACGCTGAGAAGGCCGTGAACATTGTGGTCAACGCCAAGTGCTCGAGGCCCGGCGTCTGCAACGCTGCGGAGTCGCTCCTCGTTGACGCATGTGCTGCCGAGAAGCTCCTGCCGCCCGTGCTCTGCGCCCTCCACGCACACGGCGTTGAACTGGTGGGAGACGAGCTTGCACGCAGGGTCGCTGCAGAGACCCAGGTTCCCATGGGAGTTGCGACCCAGGATGACTGGGGCAGGGAGTATTTGGACCTCAAGATGAGCGTGAAGTGCGTTGAGGATGTCGCCCAGGCCATCGAGCACATCAACCGCTATGGCACTGGCCACTCCGAGGCCATCGTGAGCGACTCCTACGAGGCGTGCGAGGCATTTCTCGCCGGGGTGGATGCGGCCGTGGTCTACGCCAACTCGTCGACGCGCTTCACTGACGGCGGCGTCTTTGGGCTTGGCGGCGAGATTGGCATCTCCACGCAGAAGCTGCATGCCCGCGGACCCATGGGCGCCTCTGCCCTCACTACCACCAAGTACGTTGTGCGCGGGGATGGTCAGGTGCGATGAGCGTTGATGCTGCTGCGCTCAGGGAGCGCGACCTGCCGGTGCTTGGCACCGATGACAGCCGGACCTACAGGCTGGGCATCATGGGCGGCACCTTTGACCCTATCCACAACGGGCACCTTGTCGCCGCCGAGCAGGCCTTCGATGACCTCGGCCTCGACCTCGTGGTCTTTATGCCCGCCGGACGTCCCGCCTTCAAGCAGGACCGCAATGTGAGCTCCGGCGAGGACCGCTATGCCATGACACTCCTCGCAACGGCGGACAACCCGCACTTTGTTGCCTCTCGCTTCGAGGTGGACAGGGAGGGCGTTACCTATACAGCAGACACGCTGCGGCTTCTTCGCTCGCTCTATCCCGAGAACGTCGAGTTCTACTTCATCACCGGGGCAGACGCCATCACCGAGATTGTCAAGTGGCGAGACGCTGCAGATATCGCCCGCCTTGCTCACCTCGTTGCGGCGACGCGGCCGGGCTATGACCTCGATCGCGCATGGGACGCCATAGACGCATCTGGTCTTGCCTTCGACGTCACATACCTTTCTGTTCCGGCGCTTGCCATCTCGTCAAGCCATCTGAGGGAACGGGTCAAGGCGGGTCAGAGCCTGCGCTACCTCACGCCGGACCCGGTTACGGGCTACCTCCACAAGCACGGCCTCTATGGCATGTCGACCAACCGCTACGGGCACACCTCCGAGGTGGTCGCGTGACGGGCTACAAGGACGTCATTGGCCACGCAGAGCCGGACTACAGCGTCGAGCAGCGTGAACTCATCGCGCGCCTGGAGCGAGACCTCAAGGTTCAGCTGGCTCACAAGCAGCACCGCCTTGCACACTCGCTCTCTGTTGCCTCCTGTGCCGAAGGACTTGCCCTCCTCTATGGGGTGGACCCCTACAAGGCGCGTCTGGCAGGCATCCTTCACGACTGGGAGAAGGCTCTCTCTGGCGAGAAGATCGTTTCGCGCGCACGCGAGCTTGGGATTGACATGGGCGTTGACCTCGAGCTGGTTGCTCCGCTGCTCCATGGCATCGTGGCCGCTCGCGACCTGCCAAATAGCTACCCTGAGGTCCCACCAGAGGTGTGGAACGCCGTTAAGGTCCACACCACGGCTGCTCCCCAGATGAGCCCGCTTGACATGGTGCTCTTTGTTGCAGACGGCATCGAGCCGCTCCGTCCCAAGACGCCTGGCATCGAGGCCTCCCGCGCGCTCGTGGGGAGCACCACGCTTGCCGACCTCTTCTGGGAATCTTTTGTCGGTGGCATTATCTACGTGCTCAAAGGCTCAAGGTACCTCTGGCCGGGTACCATCGATACGTACAACAGACTGGCCGCGGCGCGCGAGGGCGCTGGGGCCCGATAGGGGAGAACATGGCAATCACACCTTATGACATCGCACGAGTTGCAAGCATGGCGGCAGACTCCAAGAAGGCCCAGGACATCGTTGTCCTCGACCTCACTGCCAAGACGGATGTCTGCGACTACTTTGTGATCTGCTCGGCAACCAGCAACCCGCAGACCGATGCCATCGTCGACGAAGTCCGCGAGAAAGTCCGCACCAACTGCGGTGTCACTGCCATCTCGACGGAGGGACGCGAGGGCAGGAACTGGGTGCTCATCGATTTTGGCAGCGTCGTGGTTCACGTCTTCAAGCCCGAGACCCGCGACTTCTACCGTCTTGAGAAGCTCTGGGGCGATGCGCCCGAGGTCGACATGGGTCTTGATGACCTGGATGCCAGCGTGGATACCAACGAGTAGCTATGTTGGGTAAGGCTGGGTGCCCTTGTTGCGAAAACACGGGTGCCCGGCTTCCTTGCAAGGACCTCGATGGCATCATTTCATAGGCGTTAACGCTTGAGTCTGCTGTGTGTTCGCTGCGCTTGTCATCCCAGCTCGTTTGAACGTCTGTGCTATTTTCCGAGAAACCGCAGGCACGGTATTCACATTACCGCGCCACAGGTGTCCGGCACGGAGCACGGTTCTAATGCGAAGGGATGGGTACCATGAAGAGCTTTAACGAGCAAACCTTCAGCCGCCGTCAATTTGTCAAGCTGGGAGGTGGCAGCGCCGTAGCTCTTCTCCTTGCCGGTTGTGCCAGCGGCGGCAGCGCCACCAGCTCCAACGCCAGCGCGAGCGACAGCTCCTCGAGCGCTGCAGCCATCAAGCCGGGCTTCATCACGCTGCACGACGAGAACTCCACGTATGACCTCAACTTCATCAACGCCGCCAAGGAGGCGTGCCAGGAGCTAGGCATCAGCGAGGACACGTACATGCTGAAGACCAACGTCCCCGAGGGCCAGGAGTGCTACAACGCTGCCGCCGAGCTTGCCGATGCCGGCTGCAACATCATCTTCGCCGACTCCTTTGGCCATGAGGACTACATGATCCAGGCTGCCAAGGAGTTCCCTGACATCCAGTTCTGCCACTCCACCGGTACCAAGGCGCACACCGAGGGCCTTGACAACTATCACAACGCCTTTGCATCCATCTACGAGGGCCGCTATCTTGCGGGCGTTGCCGCCGGCATGAAGCTCAACGAGATGATCGACTCCGGAAAGATCACCTCCGACCAGGCAAAGATGGGCTACGTGGGCGCCTACACATACGCAGAGGTCATCTCCGGCTACACCTCGTTCTACCTTGGCGCCAAGTCCGTCTGCCCGTCGGTCACCATGGAAGTCACCTTCACGGGCTCCTGGTATGACGAGACCGCCGAGAAGGAGGGCGCGACCAAGCTCATCAATGACGGCTGCGTCCTCATCTCCCAGCATGCAGACTCCATGGGCGCCCCCACCGCCTGCGAGAACGCCGGCGTTCCCGACGTCTCCTACAACGGCAGCACGCAGGATGCCTGCCCCAACACCTACATTATCTCGTCTCGCATCAACTGGGTCCCGTACTACAAGTACGCAATCCAGGCCGTGATGGACGGCTCTACCATCGAAACAGATTGGACGGGAACCCTGTCCACGGGCTCCGTCGAACTCACTGACCTGAACACCTCCGTTGCCGCCGATGGCACACAGGCCAAGCTCGACGAGGTCAAGGGCAAGCTCGAGGATGGCAGCCTCCACGTCTTTGACACCTCCACCTTCACGGTCAAGGGCGCGAAGCTCGACTCCTACAAGGCAGACGTCGACACCGATCCCAATTACACGCCCGACACCGAGGTCGTCTCGGACGGCTACTTCCACGAGTCCGAGTACCGCTCGGCGCCGTACTTCGACGTGCAGATTGACGGCATCGAGCTTCTTGACACCGCCTTCTAAGCTGGCGCGGCCATGAGTGGACGGCCTCCGGTAGTGCGGAGGCCGTCTTTCATTAGTCAGGCAATTCCTTCGAGTGATGGGAAGTCTCGTGGCAGAAATGCAACCAGTCGTGCGGATGAGGCATATCAGCAAGTCGTTTGGCCAGGTCAAGGCCAACAACGATGTTGACCTTGACATATATGGCGGCCAAATCTTGGCTCTTCTCGGCGAAAATGGCAGTGGCAAGACCACGCTCATGAACATGCTCTCTGGCATCTACTTTCCCGATGCAGGCAGCATCGAGATTCAGGGCAAGCCAGTTACCATTGCCTCGCCCAAGGACGCCTTTGAGCATGGCATTGGTATGGTCCACCAGCACTTCAGGCTCGTGAACGTGTTCTCGGCCACGGAGAACATCGTCTTGGGGCTCGATGAGAGCGGTGGGTTCGACCTCAAGGCGGCGACCGAGAGGATCAATGACATCTGTAAGACCTACGGCTTCGACGTCAATCCCAACCAGAAGGTCTACGAGATGAGCGTCTCCCAAAAGCAGACGGTCGAGATTGTCAAGCTCATCTACCGGGGCGCGGGCATCCTCATCCTGGACGAGCCCACGGCGGTGCTCACCCCGCAGGAGACCGAGAAGCTCTTTGCCGTTCTCCGAAACATGCGCAACGCAGGCAAGGCCATCGTCATCATCACCCACAAGCTCCATGAGGTTGAGGAGATAAGCGACCGCGTGGTGGTGCTTCGCAAGGGAGAGAACGTGGGCGAGATGGTCACCGCAAAATCCACCACGCAGCAGATGACCAACATGATGGTCGGCCACCAGGTGACGCTCAACATCGAACGCCCCATGCCAGTGGACCCAGCCGAGCGCATCCGCGTAAAGGGCCTCTCCGTAAGGGACGACGAGGGAATCCTCAAGCTCGACGACGTGTCCTTCTCGGCCTTTGGCGGGGAGGTCCTGGGCATCGCGGGCGTCTCGAACAGCGGGCAGAAAGAGCTGCTCGAGGCCATTGCTGGCCTGCAGAGCATCGAGTCCGGAAGCATCCAGTACGTTGTCGACAACGGTGAGGTCCGGAAGCTTGCGGGTAAGGACCCATACCAGATTTCCTCCATGGGGGTGGCGCTCTCGTTTGTCCCAGAGGACCGCTTGGGCATGGGACTCGTTGGCAGCATGAGCCTCACCGACAACATGCTGCTCCGCTCCTTTCGCGATGGGAAGTCCATCTTTGCCGACAGGAAGGCCCCACGAGAGCTTGCCGAGAAGGTAGTCGACGAGCTTGAGATCGACACTCCGGGCGTCGACACCCCTGTACGGCGCCTTTCGGGGGGAAATGTCCAGAAGGTCCTGGTTGGGCGCGAAATTTCCTCCTCCCCAAGCGTCCTTCTCTGCGCCTATGCCGTACGCGGCCTCGACGTGAATTCCTCCTACCTCATCTACGACCTCATCAACAAGCAGAAACAGTCTGGCGTGGCCGTGGTGTACGTGGGCGAGGACCTCGACGTCTTGCTCGAGCTGTGCGACAAGATTCTGGTTCTGTGCAGCGGCAAAGTGAGCGGCATTGTGGACGCGCGCTCCACCACAAAGAACGAGGTTGGTCTCATGATGACGAGGCTTGAGGGAGGTGAGGCGGCATGATACACATCGCGAAGCGAAAAGAGATGCCACTCTTGCAATCGATGGCCATCAGGGGGCTTTCGGTCGTCCTCGCACTTGTCATCTGCGGCGTCATCACAACGATTCTCACGGGACTCAACCCAATCGACGTCTACGTGACGTTCTTTAGCGGTGCCTTTGGCTCCGCGCGAAAGATTTGGATTCTGCTGCAGGAGATTGCCATCCTGCTGTGCGTCTCGCTTGCCCTCGCACCTGCCTTCAAGATGAAGTTCTGGAACCTGGGCGGGGAGGGGCAGGTCCTCATGGGCGCCCTTGCAACGGCCGCCTGCATGATCCTTCTTGGCGACAAGATTCCCAATGGGCTTCTCATCCTGTGCATGATCGTTTCCTCAATTGTCGCCGGTGCGGTGTGGGGTCTTATCCCCGCGCTCTTCAAGGCCAGATGGAACACAAACGAGACGCTGTTCACGCTTATGATGAACTACGTGGCCACGCAGATCGTTGCCTACTTCATCATTGTGTGGGAGGTACCCAAGGGCTCGGGCAAGATCGGCATCATCAACCAGTCAACCGAAGCAGGCTGGCTCCCGCAGATCGGTGACTACAAGTACCTGCTCAATATCATCTTGGTGGCTATCATCACCGTGCTGATGTACATCTATATCAAATACACTAAGCACGGCTACGAGATCTCTGTGGTTGGAGAGTCCACTAACACCGCGCGCTACGTTGGCATCAACGTCCCCAAGGTCATCATTCGCACGATGCTCCTCTCGGGCGCCATCTGCGGGTTTGCCGGCCTTCTTTTGGTGGGAGGAACTGACCACACTCTCACTACCACCATCGCGAACAGCCGTGGCTTCACGGGCGTCATGGTTGCGTGGCTCGCCAAGTTCAACCCCTTTTCGATGATCGCCAGCTCGTTCCTCCTGGTCTTCATGGAGCGGGGCGCCAGCGAGATTTCGACCATCTATGCTCTTAACCAGAGCTTCGCCGACATCCTTACCGGCATCATCCTGTTCTTCATCATTGGCAGCGAGTTCTTCATCACCTACAGGGTCTACTTCACCAAGAAGTCAGAGGAGGTCGAGAAGGCAGATGTTTGATCTTGTCTCGTTCATCCCCCGTGCCATTGCCCAAAGCATTCCCCTTCTCTTTGGCAGCACGGGCGAGATCATCACCGAGAAGTCCGGCAACCTCAACCTCGGCATCCCTGGTGTCATGTACGTTGGTGGCATCTGCGGCGTCATAGGCTCGTTCCTCTATGAGCACAGCTTTGAGGACCCATCACAGATGAATGCAGCTCTGGGCATCCTCATACCCCTGATCTGCTGCTTGGTGGGCTCGCTTTTGATGGGGCTTCTGTACTGCTTCCTCACTGTCACGCTGCGTGCCAACCAAAACGTCACCGGTCTTGCCATGACCACCTTTGGCGTGGGGTTTGGTAACTTCTTTGGTGGCTCCCTCATCAAGCTTGCGGGCGCGGACGTTCCCTCCATCTCTCTCTCGACCACATCAGGCCTGTTTAGGACCACGCTTCCCCTTGCGGATTCCTTGGGCGTGTTTGGGCAGATGTTCCTCTCGTTTGGCTTCCTTGCTTACGCTGCCATCGTGATTGCGCTCGTCTCTTCTCACGTGCTCACAAAGACCCGCATTGGCTTGCAATTGCGGGCCGTGGGCGAAGATCCCGCTACGGCAGACGCGGCAGGCATCGACATCACGCGCTACAAGTACGTTGCCACCTGTCTTGGGTGCATGATCGCTGGGCTTGGTGGCCTCTACTACGTGATGGACTACGCCAATGGTGTCTGGTCGAACGATGCCTTTGGCGACCGCGGCTGGCTCGCCATTGCGCTGGTCATCTTCACAATCTGGCGGCCCAACGTGAGCATCCTTGCGTCGATTCTCTTTGGTGGCCTCTACATCCTGTACCTCTTCATACCAACAGGCACAGACCTCGCCGTCAAAGAGCTCTACAAGATGCTTCCCTACGTTGTCACCATTGTGGTGCTCGTCATCACGAGCGTGCGCAACAAACGAGAGAACCAACCTCCGGAGAGTCTCGGCTTGCCCTACTTCCGCGAAGACCGCTAGCGTGTGGATGAGACAAAGGGACAGTCCCTTTGTCTCATCCCTTTGTCTCATCCGTCGTTCTTGCCCATGGGGGCGGTGCCCGTGGTGTGGTCGCGGAAGCGAAGGTCTCTCCCGTAGCTCACCGCGTCGTCGCCAAAGCGGTCGCGTAGGGCGTCGGTGAGCTTCGAGAGGGCTGCCTGGTCGCGATGGGCGCCGGCGGATTCGGCTGTCTCCTCAAAGAGGCCCATCTGCTGGCCTTGGCCGTCCGAGAAGTCCGAAATCCCCACGCCCACAAGGCGCACCGGCGTTCCCTCGCGCCAGAGCCCACCAAGGAGGTCAACGGCAACAGGCCCAAATACATGCTCGTCGTTTGTTGGCGAGGCAAGCTGCCTCTGGGCCGTTCTCACATGGAGGTCTGCATAGCGAAGCTTGAGGGTGACGGTGCTGCCAGCAAGCTCCTTGCGGCGCAGCCTCCTCCCCGTCATCGCAGCGATGTGGAGCACGGCCGCGCGCACCTCGTCGCTGGTCGTAAGGTCATGGTCGAAGGTCCGCTCGTTCGAGACGGACTTGACCTCCTCGGGCATGGCACGCTCCGCCACGCGGCTCCTCTCGAGGCCTGCCGCGCGCTCTACCAACCGTGGACCCGTCACGCCAAATGTCGCGCGCAGCTCTTTGGCGTCCGCGCGTGCCAGGTCTCCAAGCGTGTGAATTCCCATGGTGGCAAGGCGCCGCTCAGTGGCAGGGCCCACGCCGCTCATGGCTCCGGTGGGTAGGGGAGCCAGGAATGTGCCCTCGGTGCCGGGGAAGACAATCGTGAGCCCGCGTGGCTTATCCCTCTCGGAGGCTATCTTGGCGACGGTCTTATTCACGCCAAGGCCAATCGAGCAGCTCACCCCAAGTCTGGCAACGCGAGTCTGTACGCGTCGGCAAATCTCTATGGGGTTCTCGCGCGAGAAACGCCCCGGGGTCACGTCGAAGAACGCCTCGTCGATGGAGACCTGCTCTACGAGCGGTGTCTCGGAAGTGAGGATGTCCATGACGGCAGCGCTTACCTCGCGATAGCGGGTGAAGTTACCCTGCGTCCATATGGCGTTGGGACAGAGTCTCCTGGCCTGCGCAGACGGCATGGCGGAGTGGACGCCGTAGCGCCTTGCCTCGTATGATGCCGTCGAGACAACGCCACGATGGTCGGCAGAGCCGCCTACAATCACGGGGAGCCCCCGCCATTCGGGATGGTCGAGCTGCTCGACTGACGCGAAGAACGCGTCGAGGTCGAGAAGGCCAATGGCCGGCCCGTTCCATTCGAGGATGTCTTGTGCTCTCTCTGCCATGTCCCGATTATAGGGTGATGGTGAAGGTGGTGCCCTCCTCGGCGGTGCTCGTTGCGGTGATGGAGCCGCCGTGGGCGTCGACGATGCCCTTGCAAATGGCAAGCCCAAGGCCAAAGCCACCGGTCTCCTCGCGGCTGCGCGCCTTGTCGGAGCGGTAGAAGCGATCGAAGATGTGCTCGAGGTCGTCGGGGTCCATGGGGGCGCTTGCGTTGTTCACGGTGAGCACCACACGCTTGTCGGCCTTCTTGAGGCGAACGCTTACGGCCGTTCCCTTCGTCGCGTATTTGGTTGCGTTGTCGACGAGCGTCCGCACGGCCCGTGCAATCTGCGTGCGATCTGCCTGGATGTGGATGTTGGGCTCTATGTCGCTCTCGATTGAGCATCCGCGCTCGTAGGCTACGCCATCAAACTCGATGGCGCACTCGTCGACCACCTCCGAGAGGTCAAAGTCCTCGAGGGCGAGAACGTGCTTGGCACCGTCCGCCTGCGCCTCGTCCGTGTGGGCAAGCGTGAGCAAGTCCTCAACGAGCGCCTTCATGTGGCTCGCCTCGTCGTTGGTGTTCTCGACCCACGTGCGTGTCTCCGCGGGCATCTGCGGGTCGTCGAGCAGGATCTGCGTGTTGGCCAAGATCACCGCTAGCGGCGTCTTGAGCTCGTGCGAGGCGTCAGACACAAAGCGTCGCTGAGAGTCCCACGACTTCTGGATCGGCTTCATGATCCATGCCGAGAGAATCCAGACAATCACAAAGAGCACCGCCATGGCGACAAGGACAATCACAACGTCGGTTGCGGTCTGACGAGCGAGGGCGGCGTCAACGGATTGCGTATCGACGATCGAGACGCGCCAGCCAGTCTCGTTTTGCGAACGCATCCACGAGAGGTGCAGGTTCGCGTTGTGTCCGGAATCTTCGCTCGAGGCAAGGACCTCGGCAATCACTTGGGTAAGAACGCCGGGGTCTATGTAGTAGGAGCTCTTTGCGATGATGGTGCCGTCGGTCGAGACGTCAGCGGAGAGCGTGAGCCAGTTGGGGCCATGGGGCTCGTCACCGTCTCCTTGGTCGCCAAAGCGCGGCGTGAAGTCGATGTCTTCCCTGAGCCCATGGGTCAGTGCCGAATAAACCATGCTGGACTGGTTCATGTAGCTGCTCACCAGGGCAGATCCAAGGGCAACAACAAGAACCAGTCCCACAAGGGCCATAGTTATGACGACGAATTCCCTGCGAAGCTTCTGCAGCATCCGGGGCACCTCCTAAAAGGTCCGACGGCCTCCTGCTAGTCCTCGAAGAGCTCCAGCCTGTAACCAAGCATCCTGAGCGTGGTGATCTGAACTTTGGACCCCACGTGGGCAAGCTTCTTGCGCAGGAACGAAATGTAGGCCTCGACGGAGTTCTCGGAGGCCTCGGCGTCTGCGCCCCAGACCCTCGTGAGGAGGTCCTGCTTGGAGATTACGCGCGAGGATGCGCTCATGAGCATGCGCATGAGCTCGAACTCCTTGCCGGAGAGGTGGATCTTCTTCTCGCCGCACGAGAGGTCGTGGGTGGTAAGGTCGAGCGTGAGGTCGGCGAACTTGATCTCGTCGATCATGACCTCGCCCTTGCGGCGCGTGATGGCGCGCAGGCGTGCGAGAAGCTCCTGGGCCTCGAAGGGCTTGGTCATGTAGTCGTCGGCTCCGGAGTCAAGGCCCTCGACCTTGTCCTCGGTGGAGTTGAGAGCCGTGAGCATGAGCACGGGTGTCGATATGCTGGCGCGGCGCAGCTCGTGGACCACGTCGTAGCCGTTCATGCCCGGAAGCATTACGTCGAGGACGATTGCGTCATAGAGACCGCTCTTCGCGCTCGTGAGACCAGACGTGCCGTCGTAGACGGCCTCGGCGTTGTATCCCGCGTCAGATAGAATGCGAACGATGGCATCGGCGAGGTTTCGCTCGTCTTCGACAACGAGTACGTTCATGGGGGTCCTCCTTAATTTGTGTCTTGTCAGGATAATCGTACGTTGTGAGACTTAAATCCCACTTAAACGCAGGGACGATGCACCCCGCAGTCATATGGTTCACAAAATCTGCAACTTGCGCACCTGCTGGGTGGGCGTAGAATGTCTAGTTGCTATGTGGCTATGCGGTGCAGCCATGACACTACACCAGGGCACCGCTCGTATGGAGGAGTTTTCATTGGCAGTTAAGATTCGTCTGGCCCGTCACGGTGCCAAGAAGCGTCCGTACTATCGCATCGTCGTCGCCGACAGCCGCATGCCTCGCGATGGCCGTTACATCGAGCAGGTTGGCCGCTACAACCCCCTGACCAACCCCAAGACCATCGAGATCGACCTCGAGAAGGTTGACGCCTGGATTTCCAAGGGTGCCCAGCCCACCAACTCCGTCTCTCACCTCATCGACGTTGTCCGCAACGGTCAGCCCGTCGTCGAGAAGAAGGCCAAGATCTCCAAGAAGGCTGCTGGCAAGGCTGCCAAGGCGGCCGAGGAGGCTGCTGAGGCTGCTGCCGAGTAGGGGCGCCTCCATGGAAGACACCATCAACGACGAGGTTGACGAGGAGCAGGAGATGCCCTCCGACAAGGTCGCGGACCTTGTCGAGTACATCGTCTGTGGTCTCGTTGACGACGAGGGTGCCGTCTCGCTTGACGTCACTGACAGCGACGAGGGCTCCCTCATCGAGGTTACGTGTGCCGAGGAGGACGCTGGTCGCGTGATTGGCCGCAAGGGCCGCACGATCAAGGCCATCCGTACCCTCGCGCGCGCCCTTGGGCAGCGCGTGGGGGCCTCTGTCGAGGTCGAGGTCGTAGGCTAGGCTACCTTGCGTGATCGCTACAGAGTCATAGCCCGTGTCGAGAAGTCGCACGGAAGAACGGGGGAGGTCGTGACGGTTGCCGTTCACGGCCTTCCCCCTCTTGTTCGCGAGGGCCTCGAGGTCTTCGTGGTGCCCCCTCGTCTCAAGGGTCCAAGGTCACACGTGGTGACGCACGTATCGGAGGGGGCACACAGCCAGCTCGTCTCGCTCTCTGGCGTGACGGGCATCGACGCCGCAGACGGCCTTCGTGGTCGCTATCTGCTTGCTCGCGAGCAGGACCTGCCGGATGACGTCGCGCTCCACGACGCTGAGGCGCTCTTTGGCCGCGAGGTTGCCGATGAGAGCCTTGGCTTTCTCGGGACCATCGAGGAAGTCATGGTGGGGCCCGCCAATGATGTCTGGGTCGTCGAGGGCCCGTTTGGCGAGGTTCTTGTCCCAGTTGTCGATGACGTCGTGCTGGAGGTTCCGGATACCGGCGTCATTCGGGTCCGCGTGCCCTCTGGCCTTGTCGATGGCGGTGACGACCTGTGATCATCGAGACGCTCTCAGTTTTCCCGGGCGTCTTCTCGCCCTACTTGGATGCCTCGATCATGGGCCGTGCGCAGGCCAAGGGAATCTTCTCCTTTTCTGCGTACGATTTGCGCGACTGGACGCACGATCGGCATCGGACGGTTGATGACGCTCCTTTTGGTGGCGGCCAGGGCATGCTCATGAAGCCTGCGCCCATCTTCGAGGCGGTCCGCGACATCTCGTCGCGCGCCGAGTGCGCCCCGCACGTGGTGTTCTTCTCGCCCTGCGGACGCCGCTTTGACGAGGGCGTGGCAGAGCGGCTCTCCCACGAGGAGCGCCTGCTCTTCGTCTGCGGTCGCTACGAGGGTATGGATGAGCGCGCCTACAGCCTCGCTGACGACGTCCTGTCGTTGGGAGACTACGTCCTCACGGGCGGGGAGCTTCCCGCGCTTGTTGTCATCGACGCGGTGGTGCGCCTGTTGCCTGGTGCTCTTGGGGACGAGATGAGCGCTCGTGACGAGTCATTCTCGGATGGCCTGCTCGAGTACGCTCAGTACACGCGCCCGGCGGACTATGATGGGCAGCGCGTGCCAGATGTCCTTCTCTCCGGCGACCACGGCAAGGTGAACGCCTGGCGCAGGATGAGCGCCATCGAGCGCACTGCCCGCTGGCGCCCAGACTTGCTTGACGGCGCCGGACTCTCTGAGGAAGAGTGGGAGCTCGCGCGCCAGGCGATGTGTGAGGGCAATGATCAGCAAGGGCCCGACAACGAAGGCCCTGCAGCAGAAGGGGAATAGCGTGTCCAAGGGCAAGGCAAAGGAGAAGAGGGGCGGCTTTCTCGACGTCGTCGTGACCATCCTCGTTGCGCTTGGCGTGGCACTGCTGCTGCGTACCTTTGTGGTGGGGGTCTACGAAGTCCCGTCGGGATCCATGCTCGAGACCATCCAGGAGGGTGATCTGCTCCTTGGCGAGAAGGTCACGCTCAACTGGGAGTCCCCCAAAGCTGGCGATGTCGTGACCTTCGAGAGCCCGCGCGAGCCCGGAACCACGCTTGTGAAGCGTGTGATAGCCGTTGCCGGCCAGACTGTCGACCTGCGTGACGGCAACGTCTACGTGGATGGGGTCCAGCTCGACGAGTCCTCCTACACCCTTGGCAAGCCCAGCTACTCGCTTTCGGACCAGGCTGGCTCGGCAGGCATTAGCTATCCATATACCATCCCGGACGGCTACATCTGGGTTATGGGCGACAACCGCACCAACTCTCTCGACTCGCGCTACTTTGGGCCCGTGAGGGTGAGCTCGGTGACGTCGAAGATTCTCTGCATCTATTGGCCGATTCCCGACGTCAAGGCCCTCTAGCGGCCGCGTCGGCGTCTCCTCCCGGAGGAAGGACGGATATGAGCGAAAGCCCGCTTACGTTCCAAGACATGATTCTTGCCCTTGAGCACTATTGGGCCGACAAGGGCTGCACCGTGATGCAGCCGTACGACTCAGAGGTGGGCGCGGGCACGTTCCACACGGCTACCCTCCTGCGCTCGCTTGGCCCCGCCGCCTGGCGCACCTGCTATCCGCAGCCATGCCGTCGCCCGGCAGACGGCCGCTATGGCGAGAACCCCAACCGCCTTCAGCACTACTACCAGTTCCAGGTGCTCCTCAAGCCCTCTCCCGTGGACTCACAGGACCTCTACCTTGGCTCCCTCGCCGCCATCGGCCTCGACCCCGCCGAGCACGACGTCCGCTTTGTCGAGGACGACTGGGAGAGCCCCACGCTGGGCGCCTGGGGCCTTGGCTGGGAGGTGTGGATGGACGGCATGGAGGTCACGCAGTTCACCTACTTCCAGCAGGTTGGTGGCATCGAGGTCGACCCGGTTCCCGTCGAGATCACCTATGGTCTCGAGCGCATCGCCATGTACGCCCAGGGCGTGAACTCGGTCTACGACATCGTATGGAGCTACCTGCCTGACGGCACGCCCATGACCTATGGCGACGTCTTCCTCGAGAACGAGCGCGAGTTCTCTGCATACAACTTCGAGGTTGCCAACGTTGATCTCATGCGCGAGAAGTTCGACGAGTACGAGGCGGAGTGCCACTCCTGCCTTGACGCCCACCTGCCGCTTCCCGCCTATGACTGCGTAATGAAGTGCAGCCACGCGTTCAACCTGCTCGACTCCCGCGGTGCCATCTCCGCAACGGAGCGTGCAAACTACATTCTGCGCGTCCGTACCGTAGCCAAGGACTGCTGCGAGGCCTACCTCGCCGAGGTGGCTGGTAAGAAGGATGACGCATCCGTGAAGGGGGAGGTGGCCTAGATGGCCGAGACCAAGGACTTCCTGCTCGAGATTGGCTGCGAGGAGATGCCGTCCGCCCCGCTTAACCACGCTGTGGTGCAGCTTGGCGAGCTTGTGCGCAAGGGGCTGGACGAGGCCGGCCTCGCGCACGGCAAGGTGGAGACCCACCAGACGCCGAGAAGGCTCGTTGCCTACGTTCACGACGTTGCCCTTGCCACCGAGGAGCTCAACGAGGTAAAGCGCGGGCCCGCGGCCAACATCGCCTTCGACCCAAACGGTGCCCCCACCAAGGCGGCCCAGGGCTTTGCTCGCAAGTTTGGCGTCGATGCCACGCAGCTGGCGCGACGCGTGGACTCCGATGGCCGCGAGTACGTCTTTGCCGAGAAGCACGTCGACGCGCGTCCCGCCACGCCCATCCTCTCCGCCCTCTCCGAGCAGGTCATCGGCTCCATCGAGTGGCCCAACTACAGGAGCCAGCGCTGGGGCTCCGAACACCAGACCTTCGTGCGCCCCATCCGCTGGATCTGCGCGCTTCTCGGGTCAACCGTTGTGCCCGTGAGCTACGCCGACGTCACGAGTGCCGCCACCACGCGCGGGCACCGCGTCCTTGGCGCCGGTGACCACGCGGTGAAGAGCCCCGCCGCCTATGCCGACGTGCTGCGCGAGAATGGCGTGCTGCTCGAGGACGAGCGCCGCGCTGCCATTCTCGATGGCATCCACCGGGTCGAGGCCGAGCGCCCCGGCTGCCGCGTGGACACTCCCAAGCGCACGCTTGACGAGGTCGTGAACCTCTGCGAGTGGCCAACGGTCCTAGTTGGCACCTTCGACGAGGAGTTCCTCAAGGTCCCGCACGAGATCATCTGCGAGTCCATGCTCTCCAACCAGCGCTATTTCCCCGTCTACGACGCCGACGGCAACCTCACGCGCGAGTTCGTCGTGGTCTCCAACGCAGACCCCAAGGTCTCCGCAACCGTGGTCGACGGCAACGAGCGCGTCGTGCGCGCCCGTCTCGACGACGCCAAGTTCTTCTACGAGGAGGACCTGAAGGTTCCCATGGACGAGTTCGTCGAGCGCCTGGGCACCGTTGTCTTCCAGGAGAAGCTCGGCACAGTTCGTCAGAAGGTCACGCGCATGGAGGCTCTCGCCGAGACCGTGGCAAAGGCATCGGGCGCCGACGAGCGCACCTGCGGGCTTGCCAAGCGTGCGGCACACCTTGCCAAGGCCGACCTCGTGAGCCAGGCTGTGGTCGAGTTCACCAACCAGCAGGGCGTCATGGGCGGGTACTATGCCAAAGCAGCGGGCGAGCCCCAGGAGGTCTGTGACGCCATCCGTGAGCACTACCGTCCTCGCTTTGCTGGAGACGAGCTCCCGTCTGGCCTCGTGGGCAAGTGTGTTGCCATTGCGGACAAGCTCGACACCGTGTGCGGCATCTTCGCCATCGACGAGCCGCCCACTGGCTCCTCCGACCCCTTCGCCGTTCGCCGCGCGGCAATTGGCGTGATCGCCATGCTGCGCACGCTTCCCGCTGTCCACCTGCGTCCGCTCATCGAGCTGGCGCTCGCGTCCTACGCCGAGCAGGGTATCGAGTTCGACTCCCAGGTGGTCGCCTCCTCCGTGGCCTCCTTCTTCCAGGGCCGTCTTGCGGCAATCGCCAAGGACGAGGGCATCGCGCCCGACGCCATCGAGGCCGTGGGTGCCGTTGGCGTCATCGACCCGGAGGAGTTCGTTCGCCGCGCCGCCGCACTCGACCGCGCACGCTCCGAGAGCCCGGAGCTCTTCGAGGACCTCGCCACGGCCTATGCCCGCGCCGCCCACCTTGCCAACGCGTCTCTCGGCACCAACGTCGACGCGAGCGTCCTTGGGGATGCGGAGAAGGCTCTTCTCGCCGCCTGCGAGGAGGGCGAGAACGCCGTCTCGTCTGCCCTGGCCTCTGGTGACTTTGACGCCGCCTGCGCGGCCTTGGCTGGCCTTCGCGGCCCCATCGACCGCTTCTTCACCGACGTCCTTGTCATGGACCCCGATCCGGCAGTGAGGGACAACAGGCTCCGTCTCCTCAACCGTTTCGCTGGCGTCTTTGGTGACGTCGCCGATATTGGCGCACTTTCGAAGCGAAAGTAGGGTAAGAGCGGTTACACTTGCTGCAACGTCCCCGCACGATTGGGTCACTTGGGAGGATCGACTATGAGAAAACTTGATCTGGACGACGATGTCTTTAGCCACGTTGTCCCTGCCATCTACGTGCTCTCTGACGCGCGCGGCGAAACCGCAAAGGCTGTTGTTGAGGCTGCCGCTGCTCAGTTTGGCGATGGCTCCGTCGAGATTATCCGCGTGTCTGGTGTCGAGAGCGTCGAGCAGGTCCGAGACTACTTCGACAAGAACTTCGACCCAGAGAGGCCGAGCGCCGTCTTCCACACGTTTGCTAACGGGCAGCTCCGCCGCGAGATTCGCCGTGAGCTCGACAGGAGGGGCATTCCTTCCATCGACTTGCTCGGGCCTGCAGTTACGGTAATCTCCACGCTTACCGGTGAGGAGCCGAGTCACGCCATTGGCGCCACCTTCTCTGAGCGCCCGGCTTCGAATGACTAGCTCATAGGTACAAATCTCTTGTCCGTTCAGGGGGCCAGACTCACGTCTGGCCCCATTTTTGTTACGTTCGCCGGCGTATTTTTCCGTCTACCGGTTACCGCTTGATTTTGGCATCTCACAAAAATGGGTCTGTCTAGAATTGGGCGTTGCGGTGCCCTGAACCTGGCGCCGCGATGTGAGTGCGCGCCGCAAGGCGTGTCAGGTTGTTCGAACAGGGGAGTGAAATGTCTGAGAAGCACGTGTACCGCTTCGGAAAGGACGAGAACGGCAACAACGTGACCGAAGTTGCCGGCGCTACCGTCGACGAGGCGAAGTGGATCACCGGCGGCAAGGGCGCCAACCTGGCGGAGATGGCCAACATCGGCCTTCCCGTTCCTCCGGGATTCTCCATCACCTGCCAGACCTGCGTCGCTTACTCGTCCGCTGGTAACGTTTGGCCCGACGGCGTCCTCGACGAGATCGACGTCTACCGCAAGGACCTCGAGAAGCGCATGGGCAAGAAGCTCGGCGACAAGGACGACCCGCTGCTCGTCTCCGTCCGCTCCGGCGCCCCCTTCTCCATGCCCGGCATGATGGACACCGTCCTGAACCTCGGCCTCAACGACGACTCCGTCCAGGGCCTCATCAAGAAGACCGGCAACCCCCGCTTTGGCTATGACTCCTACCGCCGCTTCGTCCAGATGTTCTCGGACGTCGTCATGGGCGTCGATGGCCAGCTCTTCGAGGATGCCATCAACGCCAAGAAGGCTGAGCGTGGCGTGAAGCTCGACACCGAGCTCAACGCTGACGACCTCAAGGACCTCGTCGCCACCTTCAAGCAGATCTTCTCCGACAACGTCGACCCCGAGAAGTACCCCGAGGTCGTTGTGGACGGCAAGCCCGTGTTCCCGCACGACCCGTACCTCCAGCTGCGCCTTGCCGAGCAGGCGGTCTTCGGATCCTGGAACACCCCGCGCGCCATCCTGTACCGCAAGCAGAACAAGATCCCCGATGACCTGGGCACTGCCGTCAACGTCCAGTGCATGGTCTTCGGCAACATGGGCGACACCTCGGCCACCGGCGTCGCGTTCACGCGCAACCCCGCCGACGGCACCAACGAGCGCTACGGCGACTTCCTGGTCAACGCCCAGGGCGAGGACGTCGTGGCCGGCATCCGCAACACCGAGCCCATCTCCGACCTGCCCAAGACCCCCGGTCTCGAGGAGGCTGGCAAGGAGCTCTACCACGTCTTCGAGATCCTCGAGGACCACTACGCCGACATGATGGACCTCGAGTTCACCATCCAGGAGGGCAAGCTCTGGATGCTGCAGACCCGCGTGGGCAAGCGCACCGCACTCTCCGCTCTCAAGGTTGCCATCCAGATGTACGAGGAAGGTCGCATCTCCAGGGAGACCGCAGTCATGCGCGTTGCCCCCGAGCAGCTCGACCAGCTCCTGCACCCGCAGTTTGACCCCAAGGCCAAGTACGAGGTCCTCGCCAAGGGCCTGAACGCCTCCCCCGGTGCTGCCACCGGCGCCGTGGTCTTCTCGTCCGCTGACGCAGAGGCCTTCAAGGAGGCCGGCAAGCCTTCCATCCTCGTGCGCTGGGAGACCACGCCCGACGACCTCAAGGGCATGGTCGCGGCCGAGGGCATCCTCACCTCTCACGGCGGCAAGACGTCCCACGCGGCCGTCATCGCCCGTGGCATGGGCGCCCCCTGCGTCTGCGGCGTCGAGGCGCTCCACATCGACGCTCCTAACAAGGAGTGCAAGGTTGCTGGCACCGACGTCGTGCTCCACGAGGGCGACATCATCTCCATCGACGGCACCACGGGTGACGTCATACTGGGCGAGGTGCCCCTGGTTCGTCCGCAGCTCGGCGGCGACCTCGAGACCATCCTCGACTGGGCAGACGAGGTCCGCAAGGATCCCGCCCGTGGCCGCGTGATTGGCGTCCGCGCCAACGCCGACAACCCCGCCGACGCGCAGCTCTCCGCTGACAACGGCGCCGAGGGCATCGGCCTGGACCGCACCGAGCACATGTTCCTTGGCGAGCGCAAGCAGCTCATCCAGAACTTCATCCTCGCCGAGTCCGACGACGTCAAGCAGGAGTCCCTCAAGAAGTTGGGCGAGGCCCAGAAGGGTGACTTCCTTGGCATGTTCAAGGCCATGGACGGCAAGACCGTCATCGTGCGCCTGCTCGATCCCCCTCTGCACGAGTTCCTCGACAACCCGCGCGACCTTGAGGTCGAGATCACCAAGGAGGAGTGCGCCGGCAAGGACTGCACCGAGAAGCGCGCCCTGCTCGCCAAGCTCGACTCCTTCCAGGAGGCCAACCCCATGCTCGGCCTTCGTGGTTGCCGTCTGGGCATCGTTTACCCCGAGCTCAACGTCATGCAGGTCCGCGCCATCGCGGGCGCCGCTGCCGAGCTCAAGAAGGAGGGCTTCGACCCCAAGCCGGAAATCATGATTCCGCTCGTTGCCTTCGAGTCCGAGATTGAGCTCGTTCGCGCCGGCGTCGAGAAGACCCTTAAGGAGGTCGAGGAGGAGACGGGCGTCAAGCTCGAGATCCCCATCGGCACCATGATCGAGCTTCCCCGCGCTGCCATCACCGCCGACGAGATCGGCAAGCATGCCGACTTCTTCTCCTTCGGCACCAACGACCTCACCCAGACCTGCCTCGGGTTCTCCCGTGACGACGTCGAGTCCGCGTTCATGCCGCTCTACCTCGAGAAGAAGATCGTCAAGCGGAACCCCTTCGCGACCGTCGACCCTGGCGTCGCCAAGCTCGTCCAGATGGGCGTCGAGGGCGGCCACAAGGCCAACCCGGACATCGTCTGCGGCGTCTGCGGCGAGACCGGTGGCGACCCCGAGTCCATTCAGGTCTACTATGACCTCGGCCTTGACTACGTGTCCTGCTCGCCGTACCGCGTGCCCATCGCTCGCCTCGCGGCCGCGCAGGCCAAGATCAACTCCAACGGCGGTCCTGCCAAGGTCGCCTAGTGGCTTGGCGTTGATGCACGTCTAGCACGCAAGGGGGAGGGGCCTGGTGCCTCTCCCCCTGTTCTTTATTTGGGCATCCGGCATGTTGGAGGCGCTCATGAGGGTTCACGACAGGGAGGATCAGATTGCTCGCGAGGAGGATCTCCTCTCTGCTCAGGCAGCCAAGAGCTCGCAGTCAAGGGGCAGGGACGTGCCCGAGGAGGAGGACTTTCTCAGACCTTGCTACCAGCGTGACCGCGACCGCATCCTCCACTGCAAGAGCTTCAGGCGCCTGGCCAACAAGACGCAGGTCTTCCTCGCCCCAGAGGGCGACCACTACCGCACGCGGCTTACGCACACGCTTGAGGTGGCGCAGATTGCCCGGAGTATTTCTCGTGCGCTTGGGCTCAACGAGGATCTCACCGAGGCCATCGCTCTGGGGCACGACCTTGGTCATACGCCCTTTGGACACTGCGGGGAGCGCGCCCTCTCGCGTGCCATGGCACGATACCGCGGCATCGATCCAGACTCCCAGGAGGGCCGCTACATCTTCCGGCACAACAGGCAGAGCGTGAGGCTGGTCGAGTGCCTGGAGAAGGACGGGCGTGGTCTCAACCTCACCTGGGAGGTACGCGACGGCATCCTCTGCCACACCGGCTCGCAGCGCGCGCAGACGCTCGAGGGCAGGGTTGTTGCCTGTGCGGACCGCATTGCCTACGTGTGCCACGACATCGACGACGCCGAGCGTGCGGGACTTCTCACCGAGGGCGACCTTCCGCAGCGTCCTCGCGAGCTTCTCGGGGGCAGCTCCTCCGAGCGCATTGACGTCATGGTCCGTGATATCTGTGCGGGAAGCGCAGCGGCTGGCGACATTCGCATGTCCGAAGACGTCTGGCGCGCGATGATGGAGCTCCGCTCGTTCCTCTTCGAGTCGCTCTACACCAAGGGTGACGCCAAGGAAGAGGAACCCAAGGCAACGCGCATGATTGAGCTTCTCTTTGACCATCTTGTAAGTCACATGGACGAGGTGCCCGAGGAGTACCTCAAGCACGACTCGGACCATCCGGACGTGCAGGTTGCGGACTACGTCTCGGGCATGACGGACCGCTATGCCGTGAGGGTCTTTGAGGACCTCACCGTTCCGCGCTCGTGGAAGGGCGTCATGACGCACGGCAGGTGACGGCGGCATGTCATGCGCATGCATCTCTGGTAGGCTCTAGATGACTTGCAGCGCAACCGGGGAGGGCACATGGCTCCGAAGCACATTCGAAGAGACAACATGGGCACGGGACGAGGGTTGCTTATCGTTGCCTGCGTCTTCGTTGTGCTTGCGATGGGCGTGCTCGCGCTTGCCGTGACGGGCCGGCTGCGTCCGTTGGTGGAGAGCGTGGCTCCCGGGCTTGCGGGCGTGCCTGCCCAGCAGGCTGGCCAAGAGACCGAGGGACAAGGTGCTGAGACTGTGCAGACGCTTGAGCCAAAGGACTTTACGGACTACAGCTGGGACGAGCTCTCCCAGATTTCCACAAAGATCGCCGCTGCTGCGACGGACGACGATGGCCTGGCGATTGCGCAAGAATACAAACTGGCAGATGCCGCAGGTGCGCCCGTCAACGAGACGCGCGAGGTGGTTCTCGATGACAACACCTTGGCGTATGCGCGCATTGTGGGGTTTAGGCATGACCAGCGCGCCGATGGCTCTGGCGTTGCGGGCATGACGCTCATGGTGTCCATGCTATCCGAGCAGCCCATGGAAACCTCTAACACCAGCCAGGGCGGATGGGAGTCCTCCTCGCTCAGGGCGTGGCTTGCAGGTGACGGCATGGCGCTCCTCCCGGATGACCTTGCCTCCCATATCGTGAGCGTTTCCAAGGCCTCCAACAACGTGGGGGTTACCTCGGATCTCGCGTCGGTCACCCAGACGGCCGATGGGCTGTGGGCCTTCTCGGCAGTCGAGGTCTGCGGCAACATCACGTGGTTTGAGGATGAGTTTGCTACTGAGATTTCCTACACCGCTGGCCTGGACACTGTGCTCAACGCCGAGGGGGCGCAGTACCCGTACTTTTCGGCAGCTGGCGTGACGGAGGAGTCCGGTGGGCAGTCGGGCGCACTTGCGCTCACGTACCGCGGCTCCTCTCGTCCGTGGTGGTATCGTTCCGCGTACCCGTTGAACTATGCTGATACCAGCTCCAGCTCGTACTTCTTCCGAGCGAGCGAGACGGGCTTCCCGTCCTCGGTGGGCCAGGCAAATGCGACGGCTGGCGTGGTCGCGGGACTCTGCATCTAAGGGGTCCTATCCCATGGCGCAGAGGCCGGACACCCATCAAGTTATGTAGTTCTTGTCCGGTCGCCCGCGGTGCTCTATAATTCTCGCTTGTGTGTAAGCCTATGTGTCGTTCGCATACGCGTCGGCACCTCTAGTCTAGAGATGAGGAAAAGCATGGATTACATTCGCGCCATCGAGCGTCAGCAGATTCGTGAGGACATCCCCACGGTCCTGGTTGGCGACAACGTCAAGGTCCACTATCGCATCATCGAGGGCGACCGCACTCGTGAGCAGGTCTTCCAGGGCGACGTTATTCGCATGAGCGGTGCGGGCTCCCGCGAGACCTTCACCGTCCGCAAGATTAGCTTTGGTGTTGGCGTGGAGCGCACCTTCCCCCTGCACAGCCCCAAGATTGCCAAGCTCGAGGTTGTCCGTCACGGTGACGTCCGTCGCGCGAAGCTCTACTACCTCCGCGATCGCGTGGGCAAGGCCGCTCGCATTCCCGAGAAGCGCT
Organism: Tractidigestivibacter montrealensis; assembly: GCF_024741235.1. Lineage (GTDB taxonomy): Bacteria > Actinomycetota > Coriobacteriia > Coriobacteriales > Atopobiaceae > Tractidigestivibacter > Tractidigestivibacter montrealensis. Next base: position 119,930 of record NZ_JANSKA010000005.1, read on the forward strand.
AGAGCATCTTATTGTTTGGTCTGGAGGGGCTGCCCGCTTGGGTGGCCCCTCTTCATTATGTAGCTACGACGCGTCCGCTTGCCCTTTGGTCGGACGTCGGTTTGGGGGGAATCCATTGGCGCGGTCTTCGGCAACAGCCCACGAAGTCGCGGCACTCTTTGCCTGTGCTAACGAGGACGAGTTTGCCCGCCTTGAGAAGCGCTACGCTGACGACCCCCGCAAGCAGGTGCAACACGCGCGAGAGGTCGCCCAAAGGCGCCTGGCGCGTGAGCGGGGGGAGCGCGACCGCGTGCTGGCCATGTATGCCAAGGCCCGGGAGCTTGGCGGCCCCGGCCTTGTGCTTGGCGTTGACGAGGTGGGTCGTGGCGCACTTGCCGGCCCGCTCACCGTGGCGGCGATGGCGCTTCCAGATGAGCCGATTGTCTGGGGCATCAACGACTCAAAGCAACTTACGCCCGCACAGCGCGAGGTCCTTGCTGCTCGTATCGCAGACGTTGCCCTTGCGGTGGGCATTGCGCACGTGGAGCCTGCTTCAATAGATGCCGTGGGAATGGGCGTGGCCCTTCGCATGGCAATGAAGCGCGCCATCGATGATGCTGGCGTTGATGCGGATGCCGTTCTCATCGACGGTAATCCAGTGCACGTGAGCCCAAAGGAGGTCACGCTCGTCAAGGGCGACGCGCGCGTCTCGTGCATCGCCGCTGCCTCTATCGTCGCCAAGGTGACAAGGGACGCGCTCATGGTCTCACTGGCTGAGGAGTACCCAGAGTATCACCTTGCGGAATGCAAGGGCTACGGCTCTCCGGAGCACATCGCTGCCATACGAGAGCATGGCCTCTCACCCATACACCGCGTGTCCTTCTGCGGAAACTTCCTCGAGACCCCTCCGCTCTTTTAGGTCTTCTCGACAGGCGTCGCTCATTTTGGGTGGCAAGAATTTCTCAACGCGCAGTTTTGTTTTGAAAGCCTCTGGCTGCGTTGGCTTGTCGATGACCCTGAGCTCTACATTCCTGGCAAGGCTCTTTTGAGCTGTCGGCTGTCTGCCTGCCAAGTGCTCGCGTAATGTCAGTGGTGTGCAAGCCCCTGGTGACATCATCGCTCTCCCGTTTGGTTACGAGAGGGGAGAGTGCGATGAGTGAGACGACGTTTGGAGCGCGTGGCGGTTCCGACTGGGCTGGTGGTGGCGGACGCTCTCACAGCGAGTTCTGCTTCGGACGCCTTGGCCATGAGTTCGACGGGTATGGCATGGGGTTTGGCGTTCCTGGGGAGACCCGTTGCATAGACTACGACGAGGACGAGGGGTTGGGTTACGGTCCCGATGACCCTGACGCGGATCGCAAACCTCTTGACGAGTACACCACAAAGGAGCTTGGCGCCGAGGGCGAGCGTCTTGCGGCCAACTACCTTGCAGAGAATGGCTATCGCATCCTCGACATGAACTGGAGATGCCGGGCGGGCGAGGTTGATATCGTTGCCAGCGAGGACGAGCCCGACGAGGAGATGCGCCACAGTGTTGTCCTCGTTGAGGTAAAGACGAGGCTTGCCCTGGGTGACGAGGCGGACTACATGCCAGAGATTGCCGTCGATCCCAAGAAACAGGAGCGGTATCGTCTGCTTGGCCTTCTCTACCTTGTTGAGCACACCAATGTCGATTCGGTCCGCTTTGACGTGGTCGCTATCAACGTGGTGGGCTATGGCCACGCAAAGCTCCGCCACCTTGTCTGCGCCTATAGCTGGGATGACTGATGGGCAGCCCGGATGTGCGCATCCCAACGGCAACGCTCAGGGGAGTGGAAGCGGTGCCCGTGACGGTCGAGGTGAGCGTCTCTGGGGGAATCCCGGGGCTCTCCATTGTGGGCATGCCTGACACCTCTGTCCTCGAGGCGCGATCGAGGGTGCGCTGCGCCATGAAGGCGTGCGGCTATAAGATTCCCAGGCTTCACGTGACGGTGAACCTTGCTCCTGCGGAGATTCGAAAGACGGGCACCGCCTTCGACCTCCCAATTGCCGTGGCCGTGCTTGCCGCCACGGGCCAGATTCCACATGAGAGCCTTTCCAAGCTGCTCTTTGTCGGTGAGCTTGCCCTTGATGGGAGCGTGTGCCCGCCGCGAGGAGCCGTTGCCTATGCGGCTCTCGCCGAGCGGGAGGGGCTCTCGCTTGTCTGCTCCGACCAGACGAGGCTGCCGCTTGCGCTCTCTACTGGCGCGTATGGCATTTCGGGCATCTCGCGTCTGAAGTCCGGGGTGGGAGACTTGCCGCTGCTGGGAATGGGACAGTGTTGTGACAGCTCTGACGTGGGTGAAGGAACCTGCTGCCTTGACTTCTCTGACGTTGTGGATCAAGACATTCCCAAGCGTGCCATGGTCATCGCTGCGGCAGGACGCCACGGCATGCTCATGGTGGGGCCGCCGGGCTCCGGTAAGACCATGCTTGCACGCAGGATGCCCACCATCCTTCCACCTCTTGCGGATGCGGAGAAGTCCGAGGCGATGCTCATCCATTCGGTTGCCGGCCAGCCCATAGATCCCCTCGAGCGAGGCGAGCGCCCCTTCAGGGCGCCCCACCATTCGATCTCTGTTGGCGGCCTTGTTGGGGGAGGTAGGCCCGTCATGCCCGGCGAGGTCTCGCTCGCGCATGGCGGCGTGCTCTTCCTAGACGAGCTGCCGGAGTTCGCGACAAACGCGCTGCAGTCGCTTCGTCAGCCGCTCGAGGACCACGAGGTCAGGATCGTGCGGGTTGACGGTGTGTACGTCTTTCCCTGTGACTTCCAGCTTGTGGCAGCGGCAAACCCCTGTCCCTGCGGGCACCTTGGCGATGACGCCCACGAATGCACATGCGCGCCTGCCCGCGTGGCCGCCTACCAGGGGCGCATTGGCGGACCACTCATGGACCGCATCGATGTGGTCGTCGACGTCCACCGGCCGGCCTCGACCGATGTGATCCGAGGCTCGGAGGGAGCGGGCTCTGCCGAGATGCTCGACCAAGTCATGGCCGCACGGGAGTTCTCTGCCTGGCGCGAGGCTCGCGACGAAGCGCGAATTGGCAACGGGGCCCGTGGCGTCGCGCGACTGGGATTCGAGCCAAGTGCGCGCGCGTTCTTCGAGGACTCGGCGGAGAGGCTTGCCCTTGGAGGACGCGCCATAGCGCGCGTGGGTCGCGTGGCGCGGACCATAGCCGACGTGGGTGGCCACGAGCTGGTCTCGCGCGATGACGTGGGAGAGGCCCTTCAGTACCGGTCGAGGAGGCAGCTATGAGCTTTGATGCCACGTGTGAGTGCAAGCGTTGGGAGCTACGGCCTGATGACGAGGGCTTCCCCCAAGCCTTGCAGGACCTTGAGCCTGTGCCGGAGTTGCTCTACGGAAGGGGAGACCCCAATGTCCTTCAAGGGCCCTGCCTTTCGGTCATTGGCGCGAGGAGGGCGACTCCCTACGGAATCGCCGTAGCGGAGATGGCAGGGAGGGTTGCCGCCGAGAGCGGTATCGTGGTTGTTTCTGGCGGAGCAATGGGGTGCGATTGCGCTGCGGGACGTGCCGCTCTCGAGGCAGGGGGCAAGACGGTTGTCGTCTCCGGATGTGGTGCCGACATGGTCTATCCGGCAAGCTCGGCAGACGTCTACGCCGGTGCGGTGGCGACGGGTGGTGCCGTCATATCGCTGGAAAGATGGGGGTCGCTGCCTAGACGCTATGCATTTCCCAAGAGGAATGCCATCATTGCCGCCCTATCTACCTGTCTTTTCGTCACGGAGGCGGGCATGCGTTCGGGTACCATGAGCACCGCGGACGTTGCGGTGGAGCTTGGGCGAAAGGTCTATGGCATCCCTGGGTCGATCTTCTCGCCACTTTCGGCGGGAACCAACTGGCTCATTTCCGAGGGGGCACGGGTCATCTGTGACGAGGCATCGCTTGAGGCGGCAATTTCCCTGGACTATGGCCGCCTGCGCTTTTCCGATTCCCCGGGACGGCGAGAGGACCTTGGTCGGGTGCTCTCGGCCCTTGTCGCATCGCCCTCAAGGGCAGATGACCTTGCGGCTCGCTTGGGCGAGAACATCATCACCGTCCTGAGCGCACTTTCAGACTACGAGGCGGCCGGAGTGGTGACCAAACTTCCGGACGGTCGATATGCGCCCACGAGCGCGTTCTATTTGTCGCACAATGGTCTGGCTGGGGCGAAGGCGTCACCGGCCGGAGAGAAGGAGGAGCATGCAGCAGACAGTTGACGTTGTGGGGGCGGGTCTTGCAGGAAGCGAGTGCGCGCTCCAGCTTGCCGACAGGGGCGTGAGGGTCCGGCTTCATGAGCAGCGCCCCGTTCACATGTCTCCCGCGCACCACACCGACCGCTTCGCGGAGCTCGTGTGCTCAAATTCCCTGAAGTCAACCAAGCCTGAAACTGCGGCAGGGGTTCTCAAGTGGGAGCTTGACGCCATGGGATGCCGCCTGCTGCCCATCGCGCAGGAATGCTCCGTGCCCGCAGGGGGTGCCCTGGCGGTTGATCGCGAGAAGTTCTCAGACGCCGTGACCAATGCTGTCGTGTCCCATCCGCTCATCGAGGTCGTGAGAGAGGAGGTCACTCGGATTCCTGAGGGGCCTTCGGTCATCGCCGCCGGCCCGCTCTGCTCGGATGCGCTCTTCAAGGCGATTTCGGAGGCCGTGGGGGAGGGGTCGATGTCTTTCTTCGATGCTGCCGCCCCCATAGTCTCGGCCGAGAGCATAGACCGCTCCATTGCGTTCTCGCAGTCCCGCTACGAGGGGGGCGGCGCTGGTGACTACCTCAACTGCCCTTTGGAGCGAGACGAGTACGACGCTTTCGTGGATGCACTGCTTTCCGCCGAGCGCGTCATCGCGCGGGACTTCGAGCAGAAGGACCTCTTCTGCGCGTGTCAGCCAATAGAGGAGGTTGCCCGCACGGGGCATGATTCCATCCGCTTTGGCGCACTCAAGCCCGTTGGCCTCACCGACCCAAGGACGGGGCATCGCCCATGGGCCGCGGTGCAGCTTCGGGCAGAGAATGCCCAGCGCACCGCCTACAACCTCGTGGGCTTCCAGACCAACCTCACCTGGCCAGAGCAGCGGCGCGTCTTCAGGATGATTCCGGGGCTGGCTCAGGCGGAGTTTCTCCGGTACGGCGTCATGCACCGCAACTCGTTCGTGGACTCGCCTCACGCCCTCGACGCAACCTTTGCCATCCCCGGCACGCACACGCGTCTTGCGGGGCAGATAACGGGGACCGAGGGCTACGTCGAGGCAATTGCATCTGGCCTTCTCGCCGCGCTTAACACATACGCGGAGACCTCCGGACTGACATACCCGGTGCTGCCGCATACTGGTGCCTTGGGGTCGCTTGTCGCCTATGCCACAAATCCGGCTACGGTGGGATATCAACCCATGCACGTGAACTTTGGGCTGGTCCCACCACTGGAGGATGCGCCCAGGCGGAAGGACGATCGCCGCCGTCGCATGGCGGAGCGCGCCAGAAACGACATGGCAGCGTTTGTGCGGGCAAGGCAAGACCTCTTTGCCGGGATTGGGCAGGAATCCGTCTCATGAGCTCTAGGCCAGACAGCGCGCATTCCGCAGAGCTCCGAGCAGAGCCTGCGCCCCTTGGGTCAAGCGTACTGCCACGGGAGCGTCAGGCGTTTCTCGCGTACCTTGGGCAGGTTCGTGGTCTCTCTGAGAACACCGTGAAGGCATATCGGGCAGATCTGGCGTCCTTTGCCTCGTGGGCAGAGCGCTCTCATGTGGACCCTCTGTCGGCCACCCACCGCGACCTGCGCGGGTTTCTCGCCGACCTCAACCGTGCGGGTTACACGGTTCGTACCGTTGACAGGCGGCTTTCTGCGGTCCGCGACTTCTACGGGTGGATGCTCCGGGAGGGAATCTGCTCTGTGGACCCCGCTGCCGCGCTCGCTACGCCCAAGGGAGCTCGCCGACTGCCCAAGACCATGTCCGACGAGGACGTGCAGAGGCTCCTTGCCACGTGCGATACGGATGAGGCCACGGGCATAAGGGACCGCGCGTTCTTGGAGCTGCTCTATGCTTCCGGCGCTCGCATCTCCGAGGTGTCGCGTCTCGACGTGGGCTCGGTGGACTTTGGCAGGAGCCAGGTCACGCTCTTTGGCAAGGGCTCGAAGGAGCGGATCGTTCCCCTCTACGAGGTGGCGCTCGACTGGGTGAGCCGCTACCTCGACGAGGCGCGTCCCTGGCTGGCGTCTGCCGCCAAGGGCGAGAAGGCAGAGGGGCCTGATGGTGCGCTCTTCCTCTCCACGCGTGGCAGGCGGATGAGCGCCGACGCCCTCCGCACCGTCTTCGAGAACCATGTATGCCTCGCACGGCTCGATCCCACGCTCACGCCCCACGCCATGCGGCACACCTATGCCACCGAGCTCGTCTCTGGCGGCGCTGACCTCCGGAGCGTTCAGGAGCTTCTTGGCCACGAGAGCCTCTCTACCACCCAGGTCTACACGCACCTCTCGGTCGAGAGGCTCAAGGACGCGGCGCGCCAAGCGCACCCCAGGGCACACTGAGTAGAGTCTGGGAAATCAAGGTGAAACGGTGAACACGAGCAGGTCTTACGTGCTGCTTGCCCGCTTCGTCTTTTACCTGCTATACTCTTCAATCGCTGTGCAGATGCCCAGCATGTCGCTACCAGGCGGCAACATCACACACGCGCGACGACTCGAAGACCGTGGTGCCCCAGGCTCTAAGCCAGGCCAGGGGTGGTGCTTTGGGGATGACATCGTGCGGAGGACCAACCAATGGAGGTCAAACATGGCTGCTAAGGTTACTATTCAGACCCTTCTCGACGCAGGCTGCCACTACGGTCACCAGACCCGCCGCTGGAACCCCAAGATGAAGCCCTACATCTTTGGCGAGCGCAACGGCATCTACATCCTCGACCTCAAGCAGACCCTCATTGACGCCGACAAGGCCTATACGTTCCTGCGTGAGACCGCTGCCAAGGGCGGCAAGGTCCTCTTCGTTGGCACCAAGAAGCAGGCCCAGGAGCCAATCCAGACTCAGGCAGAGCGCGCCAACATGCCCTACATCAACCAGCGCTGGCTCGGTGGCATGCTCACCAACTTCGTGACCATGCGCTCCCGCATCGCCCGCATGGAGGAGCTTGAGGCCATGGTCGAGGACGGTCGCATGAACGCGCTGCCCAAGAAGGAGCAGGCCCTGCTCACCAAGGAGCTTGACAAGCTCCAGAAGAACCTCGGCGGCGTCCGCGACATGACCGCTCTTCCGCAGGCTATCTTCGTCGTCGACACCAAGCGCGAGGAGATTGCCGTCCGCGAGGCCAACCGCCTGCACATCCCCGTCGTTGGCCTGCTCGACACCAACTCCGACCCCGATGTCATCGACTACGGCGTGCCTGCCAACGATGACGCCATCCGCTCAGTCTCGCTCATGTGCGAGCTTGCTGCCGACGCCGTCCTCGCTGGCACCGGCGAGACCCAGGTGACCGCCGAGGAGATGCAGACCGGCGAGGCTTCCGCCCCCGTCGCAACCGAGGAGGCTGCCGCTCCTGCCGCCGAGGCTCCCGCGGCAGAGTAGCCCCGTCTTCGCTCACACCAACCAACCCCATTAGGAGGTTCACATGGCACAGATTACCGCCGCTCTTGTCAAGCAGCTCCGCGAGATGACCGACTCCCCCATGATGGAGTGCAAGAAGGCCCTCGTCGAGGCCGATGGCGACCTTGACAAGGCCGTCGACGTCCTCCGCAAGATGGGCCTCGCCAAGGCAGTCAAGCGCGCTGGCCGCGAGACCAACGAGGGCACCATCGCCGTCTACGTTTCCGATGACGCCAAGGTTGCCGCCATGGTCGAGCTCACCTGCGAGACCGACTTCGTAGGCACCAACGGCAAGTTCAAGGACTTTGCGCACGCTGTGGCCGAGGTCGTTGCCAAGAACGACCCCGCCGATGTCGACGCCCTCAAGGCTTGCGCCATGGGGGAGGGCACCGTTGAGTCCGAGCTCACCGAGATGATCCACGTCATCGGCGAGAACATGAAGATCAACCGCTTCGCACGCCTCACTGCCGACAACGGCGCCATCGGCTGCTACATTCACCACGACGGCAAGCACGCCGACATGGTGAGCTTCTCCTTCTCCAAGCCCGAGACCGCAGCGGCCGACGAGTTCAAGACCTTCGCACACGACGTTGCCATGCAGGTCGTTGCCAGCAACCCCGTCTCCGCCGTGCGCGAGGATGTCCCGCAGGACGTCATCGATCACGAGATGGGCATCTACAAGGCGCAGGCCGCCGAGTCCGGCAAGCCCGAGGCCATCCAGGAGAAGATCGCCCTCGGCAAGCTCGAGAAGTTCTACAAGGAGAACGTCCTCACCGAGCAGGTCTTCGTGAAGGACTCCAACGAGACCATCTCCTCCCTTGCCAAGAAGGTCTCGAAGTCCCTTGGCGACGACATCAAGGTTGTCACCTTCGTGCGCTTCAACTTCGGCGAGTAACCCTCGCGGCCTCATAAGAAGTCATCATTTTTGCCCCGGCTGGCAGGTTGCCCGCCGGGGCTTCTTCTTGTCTTGGGGACAGGTCTTGGCCCTTGTCGTGTCCTCCGTATGCAGAGACCCTACACTCGCCGAGGACGCAGCGGCACTACCACGGTGCTCTGATAGAATCGGTGGGGTTACGGCTGTGACATATGGCGGCCGCGACGTCCCGACGAATGGAGGATGGCTTGTCGACCTACAAGTACCAGCGCGTTCTTCTTAAGCTTTCCGGCGAGGCCCTCATGGGCGACCAGGCCTTTGGCATTGACCCCAAGGTGCCGCAGAGACTTGCCGAGGAGATCAAGCCCGTCTGGGAGGACGGCGTCCAGGTAGCCGTTGTGGTTGGTGGTGGCAACATCTTCCGCGGCATTCAGGGTGCTGCTGCCGGCATGGACCGCGCCCAAGGCGACAACATGGGTATGCTCGCAACGGTCATCAATGCCCTCTCGCTGCAGGACTGCTTCGAGCGCAACGGCATGGACTGCCGTGTCATGAGCGCTATCGAGATGCACCAGGTGTGCGAGACCTACATCCGTCGTCGCGCCATCAGGCACCTCGAGAAGGGTCGCATCGTCATCTTTGCCGCAGGCACGGGCAACCCGTACTTCACCACTGACACCGCCGCGGCGCTGCGTGCCTGCGAGATTGGCGCCGAGGTCCTCATGAAGGCAACCAAGGTCGACGGCATTTACGACGCGGATCCCGTCACCCATCCCGAGGCTACCAAGTTCGACACCATCACGTACAAGGAGGTCCTCGCCCGCGACCTCAAGGTCATGGACGCCACTGCTACGGCGCTCTGCCATGACAACAAGATGCCCATCATGGTCTTTGACATGGGCCAGGACGGCGTCTTCATGAGCGCGCTTGCTGGCGAGAACGTTGGAACCACCGTCATCGAGGAGGAGCAAGCATGAGCCAGTACACTGACAAGGCAAAGAAGCACATGGATAAGTGCCTGGAGGCTCTCCAGGCGAACTTCTCCCGCGTTCGCACCGGTCGTGCGAACCCCCACATCCTCGACCCCATTAAGGTCGACTACTATGGTCAGCCAACGCCCATCACGCAGCTTGCCGGCGTGAAGGTTCCCGAGGCCTCGATGATGGTCATCGAGCCGTGGGACAAGACCGCGCTCAGGAGCATCGAGAAGGCCATCGAGGCGTCTGACCTCGGCATCACGCCCTCCAACGACGGTGTGAGCATCCGACTGCCGTTCCCCAAGCCCACCGAGGAGCGTCGCCGCGAGCTCGCCCGCGAGTGCAAGGACATCGCCGAGGAGGCCCGCGTTTCCATCCGCAACGTCCGTCGCGACACCAACAATAAGCTCGACCGCGACGAGGAGCTCTCGGAGGACGAGGTTTCCCGCGAGAAGAAGGCCGTCCAGAAGCTCACCGACGATTACGTCAAGCGTGTCGACGCCATGCTCAAGGAGAAGACCGCAGAGGTCATGGAGATCTAGGTGCAGATAGACGAGAAGAAGCTTGGGGAGTACTACGCCAATCCCCCCGAGGACATATGCCTTGCAGATGTTGACATGAGTCGCATCCCCCGCCACGTTTCCATCATCATGGATGGCAACGGACGCTGGGCGCAGGCCCGTGGTCTCGACCGCTCCGAGGGACACGTGGCTGGCGTCGACTCGCTGCGCGATGCCGTCACCACGAGCGTGAGGCTTGGTCTCGACGTGCTCTCGGTATATGCGTTCTCTACCGAGAACTGGAAGAGGCCACAGCATGAAGTCGACCTCCTCATGCACCTCTTCGCGACAACCCTCCTTCACGAGCTTCCGCTCTTCCACCAGGAGAACGTGCGCCTTCGCTTCTTTGGTGACATCGACGCCCTTCCCAAGCAGACTGCCGATGTCTTTCGCGAGGGGCTTGCCCAGACGGCAGACCACACGGGCATGACCTTTGCTCTTGCTGTTAACTATGGCTCTAGGGCAGAGATTTCCCGCGCTGCCCGCGAACTTGCGGACGAGGTCGCGGCAGGCACCCTGCGGCCGGAAGACGTAGACGAGAACGCCATCTCCTCTCGGCTTTACACCGCTGGGCTTCCTGATCCCGAGCTTCTCATCCGCACGTCCGGCGAGATGCGCCTCTCCAACTACCTGCTCTGGCAGCTCGCCTACACCGAGTTCTACGTGACCCCCACCCTGTGGCCAGACTTCTCGCGCTGGGACTTCCTGCGTGCAGTCAAGGCGTTTCAGGGCCGTCACCGTCGGTTTGGGGGTGTCACCGAGCGTTGAGCGATAAGGGCCCGGAGGGAAAGCGGGACGAGCGCGAGAGCGTAGGCATCGACCGCCACATTGACAAGCTCGAGAACAGGCGCAACGCCAAGGAGGCACAGCGTACCGCTGGCGCCCTTGCCGGGCAGCGCGCGCGTGGGTGGACGGAGCGCCTTCTCACGCGCACAACCTCGGGCGCCATCTATGCCATCGTGGTTCTCGTATGCCTTTACCTTGGTCCTTTTGCCACGACGCTCATGATCAGCGCCATGGGGTGGCTCTGCTGCTCGGAGTTCTTCCGCATCGCGCGCATGGGCGGTCGCATGCCCAACGAGGGCGTGGGCCTTGCTGCTGCGGTGCTGTTTCCCCTCGCCGCCTACGGGTATGGCTTGAGGGGCCTTGTCATCATCCTCTTCCTGCTCCTTGCGGCATGCGCGGCCTGGTACGTCTTCACGCCGCGTGCCAATGTGGGGGATGTGGCAATTACGGTCTTTGGACCGCTCTACACCTCGCTCACCTTCTCGAGCCTTGTCCTTGTCCGCATCATCGACAAGGGCTTCACGGGGGCAACGCTCACGTTTGGCGTCATGCTCTCCATCTGGGCCAACGATGCCATGGCGTATGCCATAGGCTCCAAGTTCGGCGTCCACAAGCTGGCACCGCGCATCTCGCCGCACAAGAGCTGGGAGGGCTTCTACGGGGGCATCGTCGCCTCTGTGGTCATCTGGGCTGCCATGGCTGCCATTGGCGTAGCCGGTCTGGAGATGCCGCTTGCCATCTTGGGTGGGCTTCTTGTGGGCATCGCGGGCGTCGTCGGCGACCTCTTCGAGTCGCGCCTCAAGCGAGGCGTGGGCGTCAAGGACTCGGGCAACCTCATGCCCGGCCACGGTGGCCTTCTCGACAGGTCAGACTCCATGCTCTTTGGCAGCATGGCTGCATATTTCGTACTTTTCTTTGGGGGAATTCTATGAGTTTGTTTGAGCGCCCTGGAGCGCGCTCCCCGCGGCCGCATGTTCTTCGCGTTGCGGTATTGGGGTGCTCTGGCTCCATCGGGATGCAGACGCTCGACGTATGTCGTCAGCATGCCGATCGCTTAAAGGTGGTTGCTCTTTCTGTGAACTCGTCCTGTGAACGCCTTGTTGAGGCCGCGCGAGAGTTTGGCGCAACCCACCTTGCCGTTGCCGATGTCTCCCATAAGGATGACGTTGCCCTTGAGGGTGTCCCGTCCGGGTGCGAGATTGGCTTTGGCGCCGATGCCGTCATGGCGCTTGCGGAGCTTCCCGACGTTGACTGCGTGGTAAACGCCGTAGTGGGCGAGGCCGGCATGGCTGCAGGCTATGCAGCACTCAAGGCCGACAAGATTCTTGCCTACGCAAACAAAGAGTCGATTGTTGTGGCCGGCGACCTTCTCATGCCGCTTGCCAAGCCCGGGAGGCTCATTCCCGTTGACTCTGAGCACAGTGCCATCTACCAGTGCCTTGTTGGCGAGAGGGACCAGGACCTCAATCGCATCTGGCTTACCTGCTCGGGCGGTCCCTTCTACGGCATGACCAGAGGCCAGCTCTCTCGCATGACTCCAGGAGACGCGCTTGCGCATCCAACCTGGACCATGGGCCCCAAGATCACCATTGACTGCGCGACGCTTACCAATAAGGGGCTTGAGGTCATCGAGGCCCACCACCTCTTTGACGTTGACATTGACAACATTCATGTGCTCGTGCAACGCCAAAGCCGCATCCATTCGATGGTCGAGTTTGCGGACGGCTCGGTTAAGGCCCAACTTGGACCTTCTGACATGCGCATCCCCATCCAATACGCGCTCAGCTATCCCGAGCGCTGGTCTGCCCCAACGGTTCCCGTGGACTGGTGCCACGAGGCTCCCGTTACCTTTGGCGAGGCAGACGAGAAAACCTTTGGGTGCCTCGCACTCATCAAGGAGGCCGGCCGTATTGCTGGAACCATGCCGTGTGCCGCAAACGCCGCCAACGAGGTTGCCAACGCGGCGTTCCGTGCAGGTGAGTGCGGCTTCCTGGACATCGAGCGCGCCATATCTTCTGTCATGAATGCTACGAAGGCCGTGCCTGTCGACAACTTGGCGCAGTTGGCCGAGGTAGATGCCAGGTCGCGCCAGCTCGCGCGCTCCTTCATCAGGGAAGTCCGCGCATGATGGGGGTCGTTTCTTCGATCTTTTGGGGCGTGGTCGTCCTCTCCCTTCTCGTCTTTGTACACGAGGGTGGCCACTACCTTGCTGCCCGGGCGTGCGGCGTACGCGTGACCGAGTTCTTCCTTGGCATGCCCTGCCGTCTCAAGCTCTCGCACAAGAGCAAGGACCACGGAACCGAGATCGGCGTTACCCCAATCCTGCTTGGCGGCTATACGCGTATTTGCGGCATGGAGAACTCCACTGACGAGCTGCTCGGTGCCGCTCTGATGGCCGTGCAGCGTGCCGGCAGGATTGCCGTGAGCGACCTTGCGTCTCAGCTGGGCTGCGACGTTGACAGGGCCTATGGGCTTCTCGCGACGCTCACCGATTGGGCTGCCGTAAGGCCCTACTACGACCCGGCTCTTGGCGAGCACAAGGGGCAGTCAGACTGGCCTGCTAGCTTCGAGACGCTCAGGCGCGACGGCAGCCTCCGCACCGAGTATGACCGCGGCCACGACTTTAGCCAGGCAGGCACTACCGACTACGGAGAGCCTCGCGACCCCGGCATGAGCGCAGTCGAGTTTCTCGCGCACGAGCGCGGACGCACCTACCTTGGATGCGGCTTCTGGCGCCGGTGCGCGATGCTCCTCGCTGGTCCCGCGGTCAACCTGCTTGTGGCGCTTGTCGTTGTCACGGCCTCATTCATGGTCATGGGCGTGCAGGTAGTCTCGGATGAGCCCGTCATTGGCAGCGTCACTTCGGGCTCCTTCGCCGAAGCGGCCGGCCTCGAGGCGGGCGACCGCGTAACGGCGGTGGATGGTGAGTCCGTCTCCACCTACGATGACCTCGTTGCCGCCATCAAGCCGTATCTCGAGTCCGGTACCGACTTCACCCTTGACTACGAGCGCGACGGCTCTGCGCACGAGACGACCGTTGACCTGGTGGACGGCCAGACAGCCGAGTATCTGGGCATCACCAACCAGGCCTACACGTACTACCCCTCGCTTGGCCAGGCGCTTCGCGGCTCGGTGGCCTACGGTGGGCTGGTGGCGGAGTATGCCGTGAAGCTTATCGTTCCCTCGCACACCATGGAGGTCCTCGACCAGTCCAGCTCCGTTGTGGGCATCTCGGTCATGGCCTCCGAGGCGGCCTCTGCCGGCGTTCCCACGCTTGCGTTCTTTATTGGTGCCATCTCGATGTCCCTCGGCTTCATGAACCTGCTCCCCATACCCCCACTGGACGGCGGCAAGATCCTCATCGAGATAATCCAGGCCATTTCCAGGCGCCAGGTCTCCGCGCGGGCGCAGACCATCGTGAGCTACGTGGGGCTCGCCTTTTTCCTCTTCGTCTTTGTCGTGGCCATGAGAAACGACATCGTCACCTTTGTGATTGGCGGATGACATGGATACCAGCACTCAGATATTTCCCCGAGACCTTACGAGGCGCGTCATGGTTGGCAACGTCGCCGTGGGCGGAGGCGCGCCCGTCTCGGTGCAGTCGATGTGCACCACCAAGACGGCAGACGCTGCGGCCACCCTTGCGCAGATCAGACGCCTTGCAGACGCTGGATGCGAGATCATCCGCGTGGCAGTTCCCAGCGCGGAGTCGCTCGATGGCTTCGAGCGCATCTGCGCGGAGTCGCCGCTGCCTGTGATTGCGGACATCCACTTCGACTACCGCCTTGCCCTGAGTGCCGCCGCCCGCGGTGCGGCAGCCCTGCGCGTGAACCCGGGCAACATCGGCTCCTGGGATTGCGTGGACGCTGTGATAGATGCCTGCGGCGAGGCGGGGATTCCCATTCGCATTGGCGTCAATGCTGGTTCGCTTGACGAGAAGGTCGCCGCCAGGCAGGACCTCACGCTTCCGGAGAAGCTCGTGGCCTCCGCCGAGGGCTTCGTCGAGCACTTCCGTGACCGCGGCTTTCTCGACGTGGTGCTCTCGGCCAAGGCGCACAGCGTGCCCACCACACTTGCGACCTACCGCGCGCTCTCGAAGGCTCTGCCCGAGGTCCCGCTTCATGTGGGCGTCACCGAGGCGGGAACGCTTCGACAGGGGACGGTCAAAAACGCCGCGGGCGTGGGAATTCTCCTCGAGGAGGGCATTGGCGATACCATGCGCCTCTCGCTAACCGCAGACCCCGTCGAGGAGGTTGCGGTTGCCTGGGAGCTCCTCTCGGCGCTTGGCATGCGCCGCCGCTCGCCCGAGCTCGTTAGCTGCCCCACCTGCGGCCGTTGCCAGGTTGACATGATTCCCATTGCCGAGGAGGTGGGCAAGCGCCTCTCTGCCGTAAAGGCGCCCATCACCGTTGCTGTCATGGGGTGCGTGGTGAACGGGCCCGGCGAGGCCTCCGACGCAGACCTTGGCGTGGCATGCGGTCACGGGCAGGCCATGCTCTTCGAGGGTGGCAAGCCCCTGCGCAAGGTTCCTGCTGACAAGATCGTGGACGAACTCATGGCCGAGATCGAGCGGCGCTTCCCAGGCGCCCTTGGTGCCTAATCGGCCCTAGAATTGCTTAGCGTCGGTTTCGGCGCATGACGCCCGGCCAGTTTGCCGGGGGAGAGGACTTTCACCGTGAGAACGTATGCAAGGATGACCGGGCTCTATGCGCCTACGCTCAAGGAGGATCCCGCTGAGGCGGAGCTTGCAAGCCATAGGCTTTTGCTCCGTGCGGGTATGATCCGCAAGTCCGCCTCTGGTCTCTACAGCTACCTGCCGCTTGCGTGGCGCTCGCTCATGAAGATCGAGGCTGTCATTCGCGACGAGATGGAGGGCATTGGCGCGCAGGAGATGCTCGTCCCCATCCTCACCGACGGCGAGCTCTGGCGCCAGTCCGGCCGCTGGTGCGCCTACGGCCCGGAGCTCATGCGCCTCAAGGACCGCCACGAGCGCGAGTTTGCCCTTGGCCCCACGCACGAGGAGTCCTTCACCGACCTCGTCCGCAACGAGCTTCGCTCCTACAAGCAGCTCCCTGTGACGCTTTATCAGATCCAGGACAAGTTCCGCGACGAGCTGCGCCCCCGCTTTGGCCTCATGCGCGGCCGCGAGTTCATCATGAAGGACGGCTACTCCTTCGACGCTGACGTCGAGGGCATGCAGAAGTCCTATAACGACGAGAAGGGCGCCTACGCGCGCATCTGCGAGCGCGTGGGCCTGCGTGCGCTTCCCGTGGTTGCGGACTCCGGCCAGATTGGTGGCGACACCTCCGTCGAGTTCATGGCACTGGCGGACGCCGGCGAGGCCGAGATTGTCTACTGTGACGGCTGTGGCTTTGCGGCAGATACCGAGGCCGCTACGGCCCCCATCAACCTCGTCGAGGGCGAGGAGGGAGACCTCCAGAAGCTCGAGACACCTGGTTGCGGGACTATCGCCGACCTCGCGGCCTTCCTCAAGGTGCCTGAGGCCGCAACGAGGAAGGCGCTGGCGCTTGTCGACGGCGACGGCAAGCCCTGGGTGTGCTTTGTCCCCGGTGACCACGAGATGAACGATGTGAAGGCCGAGCACGCCTTTGGCGCCTACCACATGATGAGCGACGAGGAGCTTGCGCAGTACGGTCTCGTCAAGGGCTTCATCGGACCCATCGATCTCCCCGAGGGCGTGGGCTCCTGCGCCGACGAATCGCTGCGTAACTCCTCCTGGTGGACCATCGGCGCAAACGATGCGGGCTACCACTATGTCCACGCGAAGCAAGGCCGCGACTTCACGATTGGCCGTTGGGTGGATGTCATCACCGCGAAGGCTGGCGACCGCTGCCCCAAGTGCGGCGCGCCACTCAAGGCTGCCCGTGGCATCGAGGTTGGCCAGGTCTTCCAGCTGGGAACCAAGTACTCCGAGACCATGGGCGCAACCTTCGCAGATCCCGACGGCATCGAGAAGCCCTTCCAGATGGGCTGCTACGGCATAGGCGTCTCTCGCATGCTTGCCGCCGTGGTCGAGCAGCACCACGACGAGCACGGCATCTCGTTCCCCGTGGCGGTAGCACCCTACGAGGTCGAGGTCGTTCCTCTCGACGTGAACGATGACGTGGTGTGGCCCGTTGCCACGCGTGTGGCCGAGGAGCTTCTCGCGGCAGGCGTCGAGGTTATCGTGGACGATCGCAAGGAGCGCCCGGGCGTCAAGTTTGCCGACGCGGACCTCATGGGCTTCCCGTACCAGGTGGTGTGCGGCAAGAAGGCCATCAAGAACGGCAACGTGGAACTCAAGGTCCGTGCGACCGGCGAGCGCACCGAGGTTGCCATCGACGAGGTGGCTTCGCTCCTCTCGGCTCGTGTCATCTCCGACCGTGCGTAATGAGACAAAGGGACAGTCCCTTTGTCTCATCCACGTGGGCCGCGGGACTTCCGCGGCCCTCTCTCTATAGGAGGAATTCATTGGGAAGCATGAGCTACGCGGAGCTGGCAGAGGCCGCTCGAGGACAGATGGGCAACTGCAAGGCGTGTCCCGTTTGTGACGGGAGGGCCTGCCGCAACTGCATCCCTGGTCCGGGCGCAAAGGGCACAGGGATGGTGGCTATCCGCAACTACGAGGCCTGGCAGTCTGTGATGCTTCACATGGACACCATCCACGAGCCGTATGTCCCGGACACTTCCGTGACACTCTTTGGGCGCAAGCTCTCGTTGCCCGTGATGGTTGGCCCGCTGGGTGACGTGAACCGCCACTACGGCCCCAAGTACGACATGGAGACCTACAACGACGTGATGCTCCGTGCAGCTGCAGGGGCAGGGTCGCTGGGGTGGACGGGCGACGGCCTCGCCGCCTCGCTCCACGAGGGGGCCTGTCGCGCCATTTCGGGCTTGGATGGCTGTGGCATCTGCACCATAAAGCCTTGGTCCAAGGACGTGGTGCGAGGCAAGCTGAGAATCGCCCTGGCGGCACATCCCGTTGCCGTGGCCATGGATATCGATGGCGCGGGGCTTCCCTTCCTCAAGGGACAGCAGCCGCCCGCTGGTGCCAAGGACGTCTCGCAGCTGCGCGAGATCGCCAAGGCATGCCATGCGGCAAACACGCCTTTTGTCCTCAAGGGGATCATGACCGAGCGAGGTGCCGAGAAGGCCGTTAAGGCCGGCGCCGACGGCATTGTGGTCTCCAACCACGGGGGGCGCGTGCAGGACGGCGTGGAGGCTACGGCGACGGTGCTCCCCGAGATTGCCCGCGCCGTGGGAGACGACCTTGTCGTACTGGTTGACGGCGGCATCAGGAGCGGCGTCGACGTCTTCCGGGCCCTTGCGCTTGGCGCGAGCGCGGTTCTCATGTGCCGGCCGTTCGTGGTTGCGATGTACGGTGGGGGAGAGCAGGGCGTGATGAACCTTCTCGCCCAGCTGCAGGGCGAGCTTTCGGACACCATGGAAATGTGTGGTGCAGAGACCGTCTTGGACATCACGGACGACCTTGTGAGCTGGTAGGCATCGGGAGGCTCGACGCGCTATGACGCCCCTGCGTCGGTGCTTCTCGGAGTCTCTCTTCTTATTTCAATACCTGTGACCTGCGCAAATGCGGCTTGTGTTTGGATTATTGCACGTAATTTCTTGATGTTATGCTTCCCAACTGGGGAAACGCTCTATTGACGAGAAATCTCGTGCAATAACGAGAAGATGCGGGTAATGCCACCGACTGGCATGGCTGCCAGCCGCGGAGTTTAGCTCCTTTCCTTAGAACCGAAAACCGCGACCTGCGGAAACGCGAGGTGAGTTTAAGAATAGGAGCTATATTCCGCGAGAGCGGGGACCTCCGTGGCGCCTTTGGTAGAGGGGCGCGTGAGACCTCCGGGAGAGAGGTCCTCCGTGGGGGTTGTTGGTACCGAAAAAGGCCTCGCGGGAATCCCCGCGAGGCCTTGGCCGTTACCTTCCGGTTGTGAGGAAGGTTTCCAGCCGCTGGTTGAAGCGGTCTGGATACTGGATAGCCATCAGGTGGCCGCCCATCACATACGTGGGGGTTTGGGGGCAGAGGCTGTGCCAGTACGGCTCCGCGACGTCTGCCCAGTGCTCGGCAATGAACATGAGCGTGGGGATCTTCTCGGACGCCTCTTGCGCAATGGCTCGGTAGTCGGAGAGAATCGCGTCGCCAAAGAGCTCGTGAGTGACCCAGAAGGGCGTCTGGTTGGACATATCGATGAACCACTCGTACTGCTCGTCCGCGAGCGGCCCCTGCCACATGACCTCGCGCAGGTAGCTGTCCCAGAAGCCCGCTGCGGTCTCCGGATGGTTCAGCGTGCGCGTCATGATCTCCGAAAGCTCGGCCGGCGTTCCCTCCGTCCAGGCCGTGGGGTCCTCGTTGTGAGGCAGCGGGGACATGTCAACCGTCACGCAACCGGAGACGGACTCGACCCCCGCCTGCTCAAGGTAGCTCCACGCCTCTAGGTTTCCGCAGCTCCAGCCTACGAGCGTTGGCTTCTCGATGCCCTCGTGCTCCACCAGGCGAATGAGGTCACGACCGTGGGTCTGGTAATCATTACCAAACGGGCACTTAGTCGAGAGTCCCTGGCCGCGGGGGTCGACGAGAATAACGCGGTGGCTCTTGGAGAAGTGCTCCAGCTGGTGCTTGAAGACCTTGCCCGAGAAGGTGAGGCCAGGGATGAAGATGAGGGCAGGTGCGTCCTTCTCGCCTGCATCCCAGAAGTGGATTTGGACATCCGGCTCGACTGTCACGTAGCGTGACTCCGTGCGTTCCGCGCTCATGGTTCTCCTTTCCGTTGCCTTTTGCCCCATCCTAGCAGCTGAAAAGGGTCTGCGGAGTTTGGCTCCTTTTCTTATTACCGGTATTAGATGCCTGCTGAAATGCGGCTAGCAATTAAGAAATAGAGCTATTGTCTGCGAGAGGGACGGGGAACCCTTCAGAGACGGGCGCCAGCCACGCGGAAACTACCCTGCATGGGGTCGAGCTTTTTCTCCGTCGGCTCGGACAAGCATCAGTCCCAACTTTTTAAAAAAAGTTGTTGACCAAGAATTCTCGTCTGGTATAGTAATTCCCGCACCAACCCACGGGGAATTAGCTCAGTTGGGAGAGCGCGTGACTGGCAGTCACGAGGTCAGGGGTTCGAACCCCCTATTCTCCACCATATATTCAGGGCGGCGGCATTTGCCGTCGCCCTTTTTCATAGGGGCTCATGGCGCAACGGTTAGCGCAGGGGACTCATAATCCCTGGGTTGTAGGTTCGAATCCTACTGGGCCCACCATGGCATGCGCGCTCCTTCGCTCATTGGGCGGGGGAGCGTTTCTCTATGGTGGGACCATGTTGCGAGAAACCCTTGGTAACGTATTGGGTATACATTGCCTGTTTGGTTGCCACGCCTTAGCGCGGCCAGCATCGTCGATTAGGGGTTGCCCATGTCTCCGGAAGCAAAGAGGCTCAAGGTATCTGGCATTGTTGCTCTCATCGCGGGGTGCGCCTGCGTGGCCGCGGGAATAGTGCTAGCGGTTCTCGGCATTGACATCACCGACCTCTTTGTAGTTGCTGCCTCCGTGGTTGCACTCCTCGCAGGCGCGAGAGGTGCAAGGGTTGCCAACGTGCCATCCAACGCGCCAAAGCTCATGGGGCCCTCTACCGGAGCCACGGTTGCCACCGGTGCTCTCTGCGCAGGCGACATTGCGCTTGGCAACGGTCAGGTGGCTCCCGTCGTGGTTGGTGCCGTTGCGTTTGTCCTGGCGCTTTTGGTCACCGTTGCTACGGCCGCTGTGAAGAAGAGCGTCGAGACTGTCTAGCGCACTCCAGAGCGTGCGCTGAGGTACCGTTGGCATGAGGCGCTCCACCTTAAAAGTGCCCAAGTCAATATCGCGCTTTGCCATAGAATGTTGCCATTGGTTTTTCCTTAATGGCGGCACACGTGTGGGAGTAGGCAGGCGTGGAGAGAGTGGCTACAGGCAGGCGCAGCAGGTCGATTGACCCTGCAACCGTTAGGGACTCGCGTCCAACTGCGCCTCAAGCTGCCTCACGGCGCGTTGCCGGCCTTGATGGCTTGCGTGTGATTGCCATTCTTGGCATCGTGCTCTATCACGCAAATCCCACTTGGATTCCGGGTGGCTTCTTTGGCGTCACGGTCTTCTTTGTGATCACGGGCTACCTCTTCACGCTCTCCGTGCAGCGCGAAATCGCTCGTTCGGGCTCCATCGAGTACGGAAGGCTCATCGTCAAGCGCGCGGTGCGGCTGTGGCCCACGATGCTTGCCGTAGTCGGCGTGACCGTGATCCTCTCTGCAATCCGAGCGCCCTACCTTCTTCCCAAGATCCAGGCCGATGCCTTGCCGGCCCTTCTCTTCTTCGAGAACATCTTCTACATCGTGCGCAATGTTTCGTACTTTGCTGCGGCGGGTGCGCCATCCCCACTGACGCACTTCTGGTACCTCGGCGTCGTGATGCAGTTTTACATCGTGTGGCCGCTTGTCGTGCTGCTGTTCTCGCGCGTTTTGCCTAGCCGCCGCAACGCATGCATTGCCGTTTGCATCTTGATTCTTGCCTCCTCGATTGCCATGTGGCTGCGCTTTGACCCCACGGCGGATACCGCGCGCATCTACTACGGGCCAGACACCCGTGCGGCCGAGCTTCTAGCGGGTGCGCTGCTCGCAATAGCTACGGGCGGAAGGGGCCTTCGTCTTGAGCGTCTTGTACCCGCCCTGCGCGAGCGCGGCGTTTCCGCTGTAACCTACGACCTCATTGCGTTTGTCTCTCTGCTTGTGATCGTAGTCATGATGTTCGTCTTCAACGGGTACAGCCACTTTGTGTATCGGGGCGGGATCCTTATTGCGGCCATTCTCGCGGCGCTTCTTGTGGGGTGCGTCTCGCGACCTAACCACACAATTGTGGGACGCGTCCTTGGCGTACCCCTCTTGGCCGAGGCGGGCAAGCGCGGCTACGCGCTTTACCTTTGGCACTACCCGCTGTTCATCATCCTGAACCCTGCAAGCGACACCACGCCTCTGCCCTGGTGGGGATGGGTTCTTGAGTTTGCCCTCATAGGCGTGCTCTCTGAGCTCTCCTATCAGTTCCTCGAGAAGGCGCCCGCACGCCCGCTCTCGCCCATTCCCACGTTTGTTGGCCCCCGCGACGCACGCTCCCAGCGTGGCGTCTCTCACTCGAGGCTTACCCCTGGGCTTCTCGCGCAGCCGCTCCCTCGGCTTGTGATGGAGGGGGTTGGCGTTGTGGCGGTCATCGTGCTCATGTTTGTACCGCTCAATGCCGAAACGGCAAACACCCCACAGGCAGTGGCTGTCGGCCAGGAGTCCGCACTCACGTCGCAGGCCAAGAGCCTCGAGAGCTACGATGACTCTGGGACATATTTTGCCGGGACCGCCTTTGACGGCGCCTTCTCATCCATCAACAACGTGAGCTACGACGTTGACGCCGAGACCGGCGCAACGGACGCCAAGGTCATTCTCGTTGGCGATTCCGTGCCGGCCGGTGCGGTCAACCAGTTCAACACGATTTTCCCCAACGGCTATATCGACGCCGTGGTTGGGCGGCAGATCTACGACGGTCCGGACGTCTATGCCCAGGACGTGGCTGCAGGGCATGATGGCGATGTTGTGGTGTGGTCATTGGGCGACAACGGCGTGGCCACCGAGGACCAGGTCAGGGCCCTCATCGAGGCTGTCGACCCTGGCAAGCGCGTCTACCTTGTGACGGCACGAGTGCCGCTTGCCCTCCAGGACATCAACAACTCCCTGTTCAAGCAGGTGGCAGCCGAGTACGACAACTGCGAGGTCATCGACTGGTACGAGACGAGTGCCGGGCACGACGAGTACTTCTGGGATGACGGCACCCACCTTCGCCCCGAGGGTGCTGACGCCTACGTCCTGATGCTTCGAGCGGCAATTACGGGAAGGTAGGAATTCTCGGTTGCCAAACCGGATTGTTTTGGTAATATAACAAACCGCACGGGCGATTGGCTCAGGGGTAGAGCACATCCTTCACACGGATGGGGTCGCTGGTTCGAATCCAGCATCGCCCACCATAGAATCTGAGCGACGGCATCCTGTTGGGTGCCGTTTTTATTTCCGCCTATTTTCCTCTGCTAGGTGTTGATGTGCTGCAGCATGTCCCTGTTCGCGTGACGCCTATAATGTCCAATATACTTGAGGCACATGGCGCTCAGCAAGAAGCGGTATGCGGCATTACTCACACGCAAAGGGAGGGCTGTTCTATGAAGACTGAGGAAGACCCCAAGAAGGCGCTTGGCCTGCGGCTTGCGCACGTGGGCATCAACGGCGGCACGCCAGAGAACGCCGAGAAGATCACCAGGCAGCTTGCGACCCTTCTGGGCCTTGGCACCACGGAGCTTGCGCCTTCCTACTTTGTTGACACCTACATCGAGATCATGAAGGGTGCCGGTCGCGGCGAGAAGGGCCACATCGGCTTCCACGTTGATGACATCGACGCCGCGCAGAAGTGGTTCGAGGACCGCGGCTTCGAGTTCAACGAGGAATCCCGCGCCAAGTTCCCCGACGGCTCCACGCACCTCATCTACTTCAAGGACGAGATTGCGGGCTTCTCCATACACATCACGGTAGACGACTAGTGCGGAATTGATCTACCTGGTAATGGGATTCCATTACCAGGTAGTGGGATTCCGTTGCCCGGCAAACGAATCCCGCAGGCACACCTCTTCTGCACGAGCGTACCGTATACTCACCCCTTGGCAAATTTGGCATCCCGAGGGGTTCACGTGATAGCACTCGCAGACAAGATTACCAAGTCGTTTGGCGGAAGGGTCCTCTACACGCAGGCCACGCTGCAGCTCAACGCCGGTGAGCGCTGGGCGCTCGTCGGCCCCAACGGGGCCGGCAAGACAACGCTCCTGAAGATCATCATGGGGCAGGAGGCGCCCGACGAGGGAACCGTCTCCTTTGCCAAGGAGACCACCGTCGGCTACCTCGAGCAGGAGACCAAGATCGATGGCGAGAAGACCGCCCTTCAGGAGGTCGTCGACTCCGCGCACGAGGTCAAGGGCTGGGAGCGCCGCGTTGCCGAGCTCGAGGCGAAGATCTCGACCACCAAGCCCGGTCCAGAGCTTGACCGTCTGCTCGAGGATTACGGACACGCGCAGGACCGCTTCGAGCGCCTGGGCGGCTACGAGCTCGACGCCCGTGCGCGCCAGATCCTGGGTGGCCTTGGCTTTCCTATCGAGGACTTCGACAAGCCCGCGGTTGATTTTTCCGGTGGCTGGCAGATGCGCATCGCGCTCTCGAAGCTGCTTCTCCGCCATCCCGACCTGCTCCTTCTCGACGAGCCCACCAACCACCTCGACCTCGAGAGTGTCCAGTGGCTCGAGCACTTCCTTGCCGCCTACGATGGTGCCGTGCTTCTCGTGAGTCACGACCGCTCGTTCATGGACGCCTGCGTCTCCCACGTGGCGGCCGTCGAGAACCGCCGCCTCACCACCTACACGGGCAACTACTCAGACTACCTGCGTCAGCGCGAGGACAACCTCGAGCAGATGCGCGCCAAGCGTGCCGCCCAGGAGCGAGAGATCGCCCACATGCAGGTCTTTGTCGACAAGTTCCGCTACAAGCCAACGAAGGCCGCGCAGGCGCAGGAGCGCATGCGCCGCATCGAGCAGATCAAGAGCGAGCTGGTCATTCTCCCCGAGGGCTCCAAGAAGGTGCACTTCTCGTTTCCCGATCCGCCTCGCACTGGCGACACCGTGGTAAAGGTGGAGGACGCTGCAAAGTCCTTTGGTGAGAACCACGTATACGACCACGTCGACCTCACGCTCTATCGCGGCGACCATGTGGCCCTCGTTGGCCCCAACGGCGCCGGCAAGTCGACGCTCATGAAGCTCATCAACGGGCGCCTCACGCCAGATGCCGGCTCGGTCGAGCTTGGCCAGAACGTGACCTGTGCCTACTACGCGCAGCACCAGCTCGAGCAGCTTGACCCCGCAAACACCGTGCTCCAGGAGATGGACGCCGTGGCCCCAGGCTGGACCACCTCCGAGGAGCGCCGGCTCCTGGGTGCCTTCCTCTTCCACGGCGACGACGTGGACAAGCGCGTCTCGGTGCTCTCTGGTGGCGAGAAGGCACGTCTCGCCCTTGCAAAGATGCTCGTGGCGCCCGACCCCCTGCTCTGCCTGGACGAGCCCACCAACCACCTGGACATCGACTCCGTCGACGTGCTTGAGCACGCCCTCGTTCACTTCCCGGGAACGATTGTGCTCATCAGCCACGACGAGCACCTGGTTCGTGCCGTTGCTAACAAGGTGGTCGACGTCCGCGACCACAAGGTCACGCTCTACGACGGTGACTACGAGTACTACCAGTTCAAGCGCGCAGAGCTCGAGGCGGCTGCGGCGGCGGACGCTACGCCTGCAACTCAGCCCGCGCAACAAAAGGCGGCTCCCATTGCGCATGCGGCACCCGAGCAGGCGGCGACTGGCCGCAACGTCAAGACCAAGGAGCAGCGTCGTGCCGAGGCCGAGGAGCGCAACCGCAGAAGCAAGGCACTGCGCAAGACCAAGAAGCGCTTGCAGGAGGTGGAGTCTGCGCTGGGCCCAGCACACGACCGCTACAACGAGCTCGTGACCCTCATGGCAGACGAGGACCTCTACAACGACACCGAGCGCTTCAACGCCTGCATGAGCGAGTACAACGCCCTCTCCAAGAAGATTCCCGCTCTCGAGCAGGAATGGCTCGAGCTCTCCGAGGCCATGGAGGCGGGCGAGAAGGATGCATAGCATCTCGCGCACGGGGGTGCGTGCCGTCCTCAATGCCGTTGCGCTTGTCGCCCGTGTGCTTGCCGTGGCGCTCTGCGTACTTGTGCTTGTCGACTCGCTTGACGTGGGCCCGCTTCACACGGCGCTTCTCGGCGTGAACGGTCTTGCGACTGGTGCGATACCACCGGCCCTTCAGGGGATTCTTGTCTTCCGCACGCCCATGGGCGGCGCCTTTAGGGGAGACTTCGCACTTGTCGCCACTGCGCTCTTTGTCATAGACTGGCTGCTCACAAGAGCTGCCTACCGGATCTAGGCCAGAAAGGGGCGTGACGTGTTCTCGACCTCGCGTATCATCACGATCCTCATCTCGGTTGGGCTTGTCATGCTCTCCGCCATTCCGCACGAGGTGGCCCACGGCTGGATGGCCAGCAGGCTGGGCGATCCCACCGCCAAGCGTGCCGGGCGCCTCACGCTTAACCCCGCCGCGCACATCGATCCCTTTGGCTCCATCATCCTGCCGCTTATCATGGGGGCATTTGGTGGGCCCATCTTTGCGTACGCAAAGCCCGTGCCCTACAACCCCATGAACTTCGATCCCAAGACAAGAAACCGCGACGAGGCTCTGGTTGCGCTTGCGGGGCCTGTCTGCAACTTCCTCCAGGCGCTTGCGGGCGCCGCCGTGTGGCGGCTTGCGTACTGGGGCTTCAACTCGGGGCTCACCTCTGGTGCCCTAGCGGTCGACCCCTGGTACAACGTGGCGTATTGGGTCCTCACGATTCTCTCCACCTACGTGTACGTGAACCTCATGCTCATGTGCTTCAACCTCATCCCGCTGCCCCCGCTTGATGGCTCCAAGGTAATCTCGCCCCTCTTTAGGAGCGAGCGGTCTCGCCGTGCCTACTACCAGGTGCAGCAGTACGCCATGCCCATCCTCATCGTGGCGCTCTACCTCATTCCGTATGCCCTTGGCGTGGACCCTCTGGGGTGGATCCTCGACTCCACGGCGGGCTCGCTCTTCGACCTTCTCATGGGGGCATAGCGGCATATGTCATGGCGCGTTAAGACAGATGCGTACACGGGTCCCTTCGACCTCCTGCTACAGCTTGTGAGCAGGCAAAAGGTTGCCATTGGCTCCATCTCGGTGGCAGAGGTCGCGGACCAGTACCTGGCCGAGGTCGAGCGCATGAGAGACCTCGACCTGGACGTGGCTAGCGACTTTGTGCTCGTTGCCTCGACGCTTCTGGACATGAAGGCAGCCGCGCTTGTCCCCGAGGGTGGCGTCACGCGCTCCCCTCATGACGCACAGGACGAGCTAGACGAGGAGGACGACCTCGCTGGCCTCTCGCCTGACGAGGCGCGTGAGGTTCTTATTGCTCGCCTCATTACGTACAAGCAGTTCAGAAACGCCGGTTCCGCGCTTGGCAGCCGCATGGAGGCGGAGTCCCGCATGGTGCCGCGCACTGTGGGACCGGACCCGGAGTTTCTGGGCCTCATGCCCGACTACCTCGAGGGCATCACGCTTCGGAGCCTTGCCGTCATCTGCGCCGACATCGACGCGCACCGCGAGACGTTCCTGCTCGAGTCGGAGCACATCGCGCCCAAGCGCCTGCCCATCGCGCTTACGGTTGCATCCGTCGACCGTCTGGCGCGTTCGCGTGGGCACCTCACGTTCTCTGAGCTTCTCGACGGCTCGAGCGAGCCCGAGGTCGTTGTGGCAAACTTCCTCGCCGTACTTGACCTCTACCATAGGGACAAGCTGCGTATGCACCAGGAGAGGAACTTTGGCGAGATCGAGCTTGACCACGTGGAGGGGGCAACGCCGTACGAGATGGATGAGTCGGTCCTCTGCGAGCTTGACGAGCAGGGCGTTGACGAGCAGGACCTGGAACAACTTGGCTTTGGCGACATCGTGGGCACCGATGAGGGCGAACAGGAAGACAAAACGGGGGAGGACGCGTGATGGCAGGTCTCGAGAGGCTTGATGACGGCTCGCTCAAGGGGCTCCTGGAGGCCCTGCTCCTCGTGTCCGATGACTCCGTCTCGGCAACAGACCTGGCAAAGGCCACGGGCGCCGCGCCGGGTGACGTTGCCTCGGCGCTTGCGGAACTCTCGGCCGAGTACGCCGACGCAAACCGTGGCTTCCAGCTCCGCGAGGTCGCAGGTGGCTGGAGGCTCTTCACGCACCCTGCCTTCCACGACCAGGTCGCCGACTACGTGCTCTCGTGGGATCAGCGGCGCCTCTCGCAGGCGGCGCTGGAGACGCTTGCCGTCATTGCGTACCACCAGCCGGTCTCGCGCGAGGGTGTGCGCGCCATCCGTGGCGTGAACTCGGACGGCGTCATTGCCTCCCTGCGCGAGAAGGGCCTGGTGCGTGAGGTGGGACATGACGCCGAGCACGGGCAGGCTGTGCTCTTTGGAACCACGCGTGCCTTTCTCGAGCGCTTTGGCCTGAGGAGCATCCGCGACCTGCCCCCGCTCGAGGACTTCGCACCCGACGAGCAGTCCAAGCAGTTCATTCGCGAGCGCCTCTCTGGCCGCTCGCTTCAGTCGACGCTCGAGGAGGCCTCGGACGACATCGACGACGAGCGCGACCTGCTGGGCGATGGTGACGATGACGAGGATGGAGAAGCCCTCGCCGAGGCAGCGACTCCCTCCGACTCGGCGGGTGGTGATACGGACGATGAGTGACCCCGTACGCGAGGACGGGCTCTATCCCATGCGCCTCCAACGATTTCTCGCCCGCGCTGGCGTTGCAAGCAGGCGCGGCGCCGAGCGCCTCATGACTGCTGGTCGCGTGCGCGTGAACGGCGAGGTCGTGACCGAGCTTGGCAGCAAGGTCGATCCCGCTAGTGACGTGGTGAGCGTGGACGGCATCGAGTGCCACATCCTCGAGCGGCCCTGCTACCTCATGCTCTACAAGCCAGCTGGCTATGTCACCACGATGAGCGACCCCCAGGGCAGGCACACCGTGGCAGAGCTTGTTCCCACCGACCGCTTCCCCGGCCTCTTCCCGGTGGGTCGCCTCGATATGGACACCACCGGCCTTCTCCTCTTCACCACCAACGGGAACGTGGGGCAGGAGCTGCTCCATCCCTCGCGCCATGTCGAGAAGCACTACGTGGCTCTGGTCTCGGGCACCCCCTCGGCACATGACCTTGAGCGCCTGAGGCGCGGCGTTATGCTCGAGGACGGCCCGGCGTCTCCTGCCGGGGCAACGCTCCTTGCGAAGGACGACCCCCTCTACTCGGTTGTTGCCCCGCACGGAGCCGGACGCACGGGTGGGGGAGAGCCCAACGCGGTTGTGGGCCTTACCATCCACGAGGGCAGGAAGCACCAGGTCAAGAAGATGATGCAGGCGGTGGGGCACAAGGTCTTGCGCCTCCATCGCGATGCGTTTGGGCCGCTTTCGCTCACGGGAGTTGACGAGGGTTCGTGGCGCGAGCTCACACCCCAGGAGGTTGCGGCCATCGAGAAGATTTGTGCCGGGCATGCCGGCGACCAGGGGGAGGACGACTAGCGTGGACTTTGGCATGAGGCAGCGGATCCTTGTCATGAGGCATCCGGAGACGCCCGCGAACACCGAGCACTTCTTCTCGGGAAGGAGAGACGTCCCTCTCACCCCGCGTGGCGAGAGGCAGCGCGAGCGTGGGGCGGACGCCCTCGTGGCTTTTGCCCCCGAGCGCATTTGGTGCTCGCCCCTGTCGCGCTGTCGCAACCTTGCCGAGGAGGCAGGGGAGCGCCTGGGCATTCCCGTTCGCGTTGACGATGACCTTGTTGAGCTTGACTTTGGCGAGCTGGAGGGCACGCGCTTCGAGGCGAGCAATTCTGGCCCCACTCAGTTCCCCTGGCCGCTTGACGAGCACGGGCACTCGCTTCCTGCGCCCGGTGCGGAGTCCTTCGAGCACGCGACCGCCCGCGCCAATCATCTTATGGACGAGCTGAGGCCGCTTGCCGGCAGAACCGCCCTTGTCACCCACGGGGGCTTCTCTCGCATTCTCATCGCCGCCATGTACGATGTACCGTATGACCGCTTCTGGAATGTGCATCTGGCAAACGTGTGCTCGGCGTACTACACCTGTAACGGGAAGAGCTTCTACCTTGGCGGGTTCAACCTCACCCCCGATGAGGTCATAGAGCGCTCGACCAAGCCAAACCCATACGACCTCAGGGACATCTGGGGCGTCGCAGAAAGGAAGGACGCATGATCGTCGCCATCGACGGGCCCGCAGGGTCCGGTAAGTCTACCGTTGCCCATGCAATTGCCGAGAGGTGCCACCTCACCTACCTCGACACGGGCGCCATGTATCGCTCCGTCACCGCCGAGTGCCTGCGCCAGGGCATCGATCCTGCAGACGCGGCGACCGTGACGCAGGTTGCCCGCACGATCACCATCACCTTTGGCACCTCGCCTGCCGGCCAGACCGTCACCGCCAACGGTCGTGACGTCACCTCCGAGATTCGCACGCCAGAGGTTGACCGCAACGTCTCCGCAGTCTCTGCCATCCCCGAGGTGCGCACCGCCATGGTTGAGCTTCAGCGTGCCTACGGCGAGACGGGCGATGTGGTTGCCGAGGGCAGAGACATTGGCACCGTGGTCTTCCCCAAGGCAGACGTGAAGGTCTTCCTCACGGCAGACCCCTCTGCGCGAGCCCTGCGCCGCGCCGTGCAGCGGGAGGGCGGAGACGCCGCCAAGGACGCCAGCGCAACGGCCGACCCCGCCGAGGTCGAGCGCATCCTCGCTGACCTCAACCGCCGTGACCAGCTAGACTCGACGAGAAAGACCGCACCCCTCAAGCCTGCGCCGGACGCGCACCACATCGACTCGTCCTCGATGAGCGTCGACGAAGTCGTGGCCGCAATCTGCGCGCTTGACCCCAGGCTCCAGGCAGCGCTCTTGGGAGACCGTTCGTGAGCGCCCAGAAGAAGGCGCCCGAGAAGCGCCTGCGCGCCTTCCACGGCAACAGCTTTGACGACTACTTCGACACGGGTATGCGCAACTTCCCGCTGCCGGCGCGTGTGTTTCTCGGCATCGCCGTCTACGCGTGCATGGCATGGACGCAGTTCCGTTGGCGCTGGAGCGTTGAGGACAAGGAGAAGCTCGTCGACGACAAGACCCCGCGCGTCATTGTCATGAACCACGGCTCTATGCTCGACCCCGTGATCATCATCGTCCAGCTCTGGCTGCATGGCATACGCGTGCGCACCATCTACAAGAGCGAGTTCGACAAGTCGCCCGTGGTCACATGGTTCTTCACCCGCGTGGGCGCCATTCCGGTACAGCGCGGCACCGCAGACATGAAGTCCGTCCGTCGCGCGAAGGCAGCGCTTGACCGTGGCGAGTGCGTCCTCATCTTCCCCGAGGGCACCCGCATCAAGAGCGACGACGAGCCCGTGACCATCCACGAGGGCTACTCGCTCATGGCGCAGCTTGGCCACGCTCCGGTCCAGCCGGTGGCCATCGTGGGCGCGCGCGACATCACGAAGCGTGGCAGTCACCTGCACCGCTTCGCTCGTGTGTGGCTCAAGGCGGGAGACCCCATAACCTGGGACTCCCTGGACGCTAAGGGCAGGAAGGCTCAACTCGCCGCCATGTCGAAGGCCGGCATGGATGCCGTGTACGCCCTCCGAGACGAGCTTCGCGAAGAGCACCCGGGAAGGATGTAGCCATGGCAACGGTTGAGGTTGCCCGCGAGGCCGGAGCCTGCTATGGCGTCGAGCGCGCGCTCGAGATGACCGAGGACGCCCTTAAGGACGGGGCGTCTCGCGTCCGCACGCTGGGGCCGCTCATCCATAATCCGCGGGTTGTCGCAAGCTTGGCCGAGCGTGGTGCCGCCGTTGTCGAGGATCCGCGCGACGCTGCAGGCTGCACGCTTGTCCTCCGCACGCACGGGGTGACTCCTGCCGAGGAGGCCGAGGCACGGGAACTCTGCTCTTCTGTGGTCGATGCAACCTGTCCCTTTGTTAAGAAGGTGCACCGTGCAGCCGAGCAGCTCTCTGCGGAGGGCTATCGCGTGGTCATCGTGGGCGAAGCGGGACATCCCGAGGTCACGGCCACCCTTGCCCATGCGCCGGGGGCCGTAGTTGTGGGAACGGCCGAGGAGGCGCTTGCACTCCCGCATGCGCGCAAGACCGGCGTTGTGGTGCAGACCACGCAGTCTGCGGCACGCTTAGCCGAGGTTGTCTCGGCACTGCTCTCGCGCACAGAGGAGCTTCGCGTAGTCAACACCATCTGCGAGGCAACCTCGGGACATCAGGGCGCCTGCGCCGAGCTTGCGGCCCGCGCGGACGTAATGGTGGTCATCGGCGGCCGAAACTCTGCCAACACTACGCGCCTGGCCGAGATTGCCGCCGCTGCCTGCCCCCGCACGCATCATATCGAGGGTGCCGATGAGCTTGACTCTTCCTGGTTTGCAGGGGCGGGCCTGGTGGGCGTCACGGCTGGCGCCTCGACCCCTGCCTCGCAGATCCGCGCCGTTGTGGCCGCAATTAAGTCGATGATGGGGGAGTAGGGGTGTCACGAGACAGGGCAGACTACGCATCCACGCGCGAACGCTCCCTTGGCGCCTGGGTGCAGTCGGTAGAGGAGGAGAGCCCCGCCTGGGAGGCTGGCATTGAGCCCGGCATGCGCATAGAGAGCGTGAACGGTCACAAGCTGCGCGACCTCATCGATTGGCGCTGGGAGGCCGATGGCGCCTCGTGCGAGCTTGAGGTCTTCGATCCCAGGGACGGTGGAACCTATGGCTGCGAGCTTTGGCGCGAGCCCGGCGAGGACTGGGGCATCGACTTCACCGATGTCCTCTTCGACGGCATTCGTACCTGCGTGAACGCCTGCCAGTTCTGCTTCATGAGCATGCTCCCGGAGGACGCAAGGCCGTCCCTCTCGCTGCGTGATGACGACTATCGCCTGTCATTTCTCCAGGGGAACTTCGTCACCCTTACCAATGTGACCGACGAAGACGTCGAGCGCATCATCACGTGTCGGCTCGAGCCCATGAACGTCTCGATCCATGCCATATCGCCCGAGGTCAGGCGCACGCTCATTGGCCCGCACGCGCAGCGCGGCATCGACGTCCTGGAGCGCCTGCTCGAGGCCGGCATCGAGGTGCATGCCCAGATCGTGCTCTGCCCTGGCGTGAACGACGGGGAGGAGCTCGCCCGCACGCTCGACTGGATCGAGGAGCGCCCCAGCATCACCTCGCTTGCGGTTGTGCCGCTTGGCTACACGCGCTTCTCGCGTCGGTTCTCGAAGTCCTTCTCGGATGACCCGGCATCCGCCAAGGCCGTGGTCGAGCTCATGGAGCCCTACCAGAAGCGTGCCAGGCACGAGCTAGGGACCACGCGCTTTCAGCTTTCCGACGAGTTTTACGTTGCCGCCGGCGTGAAGGTGCCGCCAGCGGAGGCTTACGACGGATATCCGCAGTACTACGATGGCATTGGCATGCTGCGGAGCTTCCTCGACGACTCGGCGGTGTTCGCACGCGACCACGCCGCCGAGCTTGCTGCGAGCGAAGCGGAGCTCTCTCGCCGTGAAACCTCGGCCTTTATCGTCTGCGGAGAGGCGCCGCAGGCAGCAATCTCGTTCTTCTGCGAGCTTTGGTCTCCCTCTGGGTGCGTGCGGACGTATCCCATTCATAACGACTACTTTGGTGGAGATGTCAACGTCACGGGCCTCATCGTCTCTCAGGACCTTCTCGCGCAGCTGCCAGAGGACCTTGAGAACCACGTGGTCGTGCTTCCCGAAGTCATGTTCAACTTTGATCACGTGACTCTCGATGGCGACACGCAGGGCCACGTCATCAGGGAAATCGAGCGCCGTGGCGGCAAGGCGATCATTGCACATGGAGACCCCACGAGCATCCTCTCTGCAGTAACGCAGAGTTTGGGGTGAGGCTCACCGGCTGCAAGGCGCTCACGAGGTCGTGATATGCTCGAGTGTGCTAAATACGCTAAGAGAAAGTGAGTACCTCATGTCATTGCCTGTCGTCGCCGTGGTCGGTCGACCCAACGTCGGCAAGTCCACCCTTGTAAACCGCATTGTTCAGAGTCGTGACGCCATCGTGCACGAGAGCCGTGGCGTCACGCGCGACCGTTCCTACCACAAGGCAGACTGGAACGGCCGCGACTTTGTGATTATCGACACCGGTGGCATCGAGTCCGTCAAGTCGAAGGACACCTTTGCGCCGCGAATCCGCGAGCAGGCCGTTATGGCAGCGGAAGAGGCGGATGCCATCATCTTTGTGGTGGACGGCTCAACCGGCATCACCGACGAGGACGAGGAAGTGGCGAAGATCCTGCGCAAGCAGGACAAGCCCGTGTTCCTCGTCGTCAACAAGAAGGACAACCCCGCCACCGAGAATGACAACCTCTGGGACTTCTACTCACTTGGCGTGGGCGAGCCCATGCCGCTCTCTGCCACGCACGGCTATGGCACGGGTGACCTTCTCGACGAGGTCGTGGCAGTCCTCCCCTCAGAGGACGAGCTTGAGGATGACGAGGACGTGCTCTCGCTTGCCATCGTGGGCCGGCCAAACGTTGGCAAGTCCTCTCTTGCCAACCGCCTTGCCGGAAAGAAGCGCTCCATCGTCTCCGATGTTGCAGGAACCACCCGTGACGCCATCGACACCATGATCGAGTGGCAGGGCCAGCGGATTCGACTGGTGGACACGGCCGGCATGCGCAAGAAGAACCTGGTACACGAGGACGTCGAGTACTACAGCATGGTGCGCGGCCTCATGGCCATGGAGCGCGCCGACGTGTGCCTCTTGGTGGTGGACGCGACCGACGGCGTCACCGAGCAGGACCAGAAGGTGGCCAACATGGCCATCGACCGCGGCTGCGCCCTGGTGCTCTGCCTCAACAAGTGGGACCTCATCGAGACCGAGGCCCAGCGCGACCGTGTGGTCGCCTCCATCGACAAGCGCATGCAGTTTGCGTCGTGGGTGCCCTACGTGAACATCTCCGCCCTCACGGGCCGCGCCACCGACAAGGTCCTACAGTTTGCGGTCTCTGCCGCCCAGGCACGCGCGGCCCACCTGAGGACCTCGGAGCTCAACAACCTCCTCGAGGAGATTCGCCAGGGGGGCCACACCGTCTCTGACAAGGGCCGTCGCCTCAAGATGCAGTACGCCACCCAGACTGGTTCCAAGCCTCCGGTCATCACCGTGTGGTGCAACGCGCCAGACCTTGTAGACGACAACTACAAGCGCTTTGTCGAGAATCGCCTTCGTGAGAGGTTCGATCTCGTGGGCACGCCCATACGTCTGCGCTTCCGCAAGAAGTCCGAGGGGGACAAGTGAGACTCGTAATTCCTACGCTAATCGCATGCGCCATTGCCTACTTTGTCTGCGGCATCCCGTTTGGCATGCTCATCGCGCGCTCCCGAGGCGTCGATGTGCGGCATACGGGGTCGGGTAACATTGGCGCCACTAACGTGGGTCGCTCTGTGGGCGCTTGGGCGGCAGGTCTCACCCTGCTGCTTGACGCCGGCAAGGGCTGGCTCTGCACGGGCCTTGCCACATGGGCGTTCTCCAGCTTTTTTGCCGAGGCGAAGGCATTCGCTCCCGGGCAGCCATTTGACTGGGCCCTCACCTGCGTCTACGCGGCATGCGTGCTTGGTCACGTCTTCTCGCCCTACCTTGGGTTTCATGGCGGCAAGGGCATCTCGGTTGGCTTTGGTGCGGCACTGGGTCTTGACCCGCGCATCGCCTTTGGGCTTCTCGCGGTCTTCCTTGTCCTTGCCCTTCCCACGCGCTTTGTCTCGCTGGGCAGCTCGTGTGCGGCAGTCTCGCTTCCCATCTGGACGGCCGTCCTGGGGTACAGCCCGGTTGCTGTGCTGCCCATGGTCATCGTAGCCGCCTGCGTCGTGTGGGCGCACCGCGAGAACATCCGAAAGCTCGCGCACCACGAGGAGAAGCGCTTCTCGTTCCACCACGAGGAGGGAACGTCAAAGTGAGCCGCGTTGCCGTCATAGGCGCAGGCTCCTGGGGCACGGCGATGACGGGCCTCGTTGCGCCTGCCGTTAACGAGGTCGTGCTGTGGGCGCGTACCCCTGAGGCCGTGGCTGCCCTGAACCGCGACCACAGGAACCCCAACCACCTCCCGGACTACACGCTGGCGGCCAACGTGAGTGCCACGAGCGACCTTTCTCTGGCAGTATGCGACGCGGATGCCGCTATCCTTGCCACGCCATCTGCCTACCTGCGCGAGACCTGCCGCAGCCTTGCGCCACACCTCGCCGAGGACGCGCGTGTGCTCGTGCTCTCCAAGGGCATGGAGCGGGGCAGCCACCTCCTCATGCACGAAGTGGCAGCGCAGGAGCTTGGCAATCCCACCCGCGTTGCCGCGCTCTCGGGACCAAACCACGCCGAGGAGATCTGCCGGGGCATGGTCTCGGCGGCGGTCGTGGCCTCGGAGAATGCCGAGACTGCTGCCTTCTTCCAGGGCATTCTCGCCGGCCCCACCTTTAGGGCCTACGTGAGCGACGATGTCCGTGGCGTCGAGTGCTGCGGTGCCGTGAAGAACGTGATTGCCATCGCGTGCGGCATCGCAAGCGGTATGGGCATGGGGGACAACACGCTTGCCGTCCTCATGACCCGCGGTATCGCAGAGATCGGGCGTGTCGTGGCCGCTCTGGGCGGCGATCCCATGACGTGCATGGGCCTTGCCGGCATGGGCGACCTCGTCGTCACATGCACCTCCGAGCACTCGCGCAACAGGAGCTTTGGCCGCGCCCTTGTGGCGGGGGAGACACTTGAGTCCTATCAGGCCCGCACGCACATGGTGGTCGAGGGTGTTCCCGCATCTGCATCGGTCCTCGAGCTTGCCCAGGAGCGCGGCATCGAGGTGCCCATCACGGCCGGCGTGCACGCCGTGCTCTTTGAGGGCAGGCCCATAGGGGATGCGATGGAAGGACTTCTTACCCGTGCGCCACGCACGGAGTTCTATGGTATGGAAGAGCGTGAAATAGCATCAAAGGAGAAGCAATGCTAGAGAATAACGTGCAGGTAGCACCCTCCATTCTTTCGGCTGACCTTGGTCACCTTGCTGATGAGCTCGCCACCATCGAGGGCGCAGGCTACGTGCACTTCGATGCGATGGACGGTCACTTTGTGCCAAACCTGACCTTTGGCCCCGGAGTGCTTGCGGCTGTGAAGGCTGCAACCAAGACGCCAGTCGACGCCCACCTTATGATCTCGAACCCCGACCAGATGGTTCCCGAGTACCTTGCTGCCGGGGCAGACATCGTGACCTTCCACTACGAGGCCACGGCACACGCCAATCGTCTTGCCAACTTGATTCGCGAGAAGGGCGCCAAGGCTGGCATCGCCATCAACCCCGGAACGCCGGTTTGTGCCCTCGATGCCATCATCGAGGATGTTGACCTGGTACTCGTGATGACCGTGAACCCCGGCTTTGGCGGTCAGAAGTTCATTCCCGGATCGATTCGCAAGATTCGCCAGGTCAAGGCTCTGTGCGATGATCGTCACGTGAGCCCCATCATCGAGGTCGACGGCGGCATCTCCCCCGCGAACGCCGCTGACGTCTGCGCTGCTGGTGCCCGCCTGCTCGTTGCCGGCAGCGCCGTCTTTGGCAAGGCCGACCGTGCCGACGCCGTCCGCAAGATTACCGAGGCTGGCGAGGCCGGCCTTACGAGGAGAGCGTGAGTAGCGTGACCGCCCGGACAACCGTATACCTTGACTATGCCGCAAGCGCCCCAGCGCGCGAGGAGTCGTTTGCCGCCGAGCGTGCCTATGAGGATTCGCCCATAGCTGGAGCCAACCCCAACTCGCTGCATTCGCTAGGGCGCGAGGCGGCGCGTGCGCTTGACGAGGCGCGTCGTGACATCGCCCGTTGCGCGGGCGGAGGCTTCAGGCCATCGGACGTGGTCTTCACGTCAGGCGGCACCGAGTCCAACAACCTGGCGCTTCTCGGCCTCTCAAGAGGTGCTCATCAGCGTGACAGAAAGCGCACGCGTGTGATTCTCTCCGCCATCGAGCACGACTCTGAGCTGGACGTTACAGGGGTACTCCGTGACCGTGGCTTCGAGGTGACGCTCGTGAAGCCGGGTCGGGATGGCGTGGTTTCCCGCGCTACGCTGGAGGACGCGCTTGGTCCCGACTGCGCGCTTGTCTCAGTCATGAGCGCCAACAACGAGACGGGCGTGGTCCAGCCCGTGTCAGAGCTTGCCGAAGCGGCCCATGCTGCCGGAGCGCTCTTCCATACCGATGCAGTGCAGGCGTTTGGCCGCATTCCCCTCGACATTTCGCAGGCAGATGCCGTGAGCCTTGCAGCCCACAAGCTCGGTGGCCCCGTGGGCGTGGGCGCGCTTCTCGTTCGCGGACGAGTCCCTCTCGCCCCGCAGTCCTTTGGCGGCGGCCAGGAGTCCGGCAGGCGTGCAGGAACGCAGGATGTGCGCGGCGCGCTTGCCTTTGCGGCGGTCGCACGTGCCTGCTGCGGCTCCATCGCAACCGCTCGCCCGCAGGTGTCCGGCCGCGCCGAGAGGCTCTACCAGCGCATATGTGCCGAAGGCACCGGCATAGTTCCCACGACCACGACTACGGTCGGCGCGGAGCGTCTACCCGGCATGGTGAGCGTCATGGCACCAGGACTCGACTCTCAATCCCTTGTGCTTGGGCTTGACGAGCGCGGTTTCGAGGTCTCGGCTGGGTCCGCATGCTCCTCGGGCTCGCTTGATGCGAGCCATGTGCTCACAGCCATGGGCATAGGCCGTGACCAGGCTCTTGGCTCTCTTCGCATCTCCTTTGACGAGCGTGTAGCCGAGGAGGACCTCGAGGCCTTTGCTTTGGAGCTCGTCTCGCTCGTCAAACGGACAAAGGCACGTCATCAGTAGAACGTACACCCACCAAGGAAGGTGAGGGCCTTATGACAGAAGCACAGGCGCTCCTCAGGCTCCAAGAGATCGACCTCGACATGCTCCGCATGGCGTCCACGCTTGCCGCCATGCCCCAGCAGAAGAAGATGCAGGCAATCGCCCGCGCGCGTCGAAAGGTGCAGAGCGAGCAGACTAAGATCTTTGCCCAGCGCAAGGACCTGGAAACCTTTGCCAGCGAGAACCAGGAGGACCTCGAGCACTACCGTGCGCGCACCGAGGAGGTCAAGGCAGAGGTGGCCTCGGGAAGCCACGGCTACCGTCAGATCCAAGACTACGAGGCGCACCTCACCGGGCTTGCCAAGAAGGTCGAGAAGCTCGAGCACACCCGCGCGCAGCTCGACGATGACCTCGAAAAGGTCAGGCGCGCTGAGAGCAACGCTAAGCTCACGCTTAAGCGCCTCGACGAGGAGGAGGCCGCCCAGAAGAAGTCCTTTGAGACGGACAGCGCCCAGATAAGAGGCAAGATCGTCCAGCTCGACGAGGAGCGCAAGAGCGTGATCTCGCAGATCTCTCCCAAGCACCTAAGCGACTACGAGGCCGCCCGCAAGCGCTTCAAGGGGCTTGCCGTCGAGAAGCTCGTGGGCAACGTCCCCTCGGTGTGCCGCGTGAAGCTCCAACCCGCCTCGTTCCACGACCTCACGCACGGTGACGACGTTGCCGAGTGCCCCTATTGCCACCGCATCCTCATCGTGGACGATCCCTACCTCGAGGGGGAGGGCAAGTGAGCGAGAGCACGCACAGGGATACAGAGCCGGCGGCGCCTCGCGTCGTCCTCGCAGTCACGGGAGGTATTGCAGTCTACAAGGCCGTAGAGGTTATGCGCGGTCTGCAGCACGCGGGCTGCGACGTTCGCGTGACTATGACGGCAGATGCGGAGCGCTTTGTGGGCACCCCCACGTTCGAGGCGCTCTCCGGTCATCCCGTGGCGGACGACCTCTATGCCTACCCGGACTCTCCCATTCCGCACATCTTCCTGGCCGACTGGGCTGACCTTGTTCTGGTTGTTCCCGCAACCGGAAACGTCTTGGCTAAGATGGCCATGGGGATTGCTGACGATTGCCTCTCCACCACGCTGCTTGCCGCCCACTGCCCGGTGCTTGTGGCGGCTGCCATGAACGTCCACATGTGGAGAAACCCAGCCACGCAGGCAAACGTTGCAACGCTTCGCTCGCGCGGCATCCGCTTTGTGATGCCACAGACGGGCCTTCTCGCCTGCGGCGACGTGGGCGAGGGCAAACTTGCCGAAGTCTCGGACATTGTTGGCGCCGCACTCGACCTGCTTGCCCCAGCTAAGCAGGACATGGCCGGTATGATGCTCGTGATCACGGCAGGCCCCACGCACGAGGCCATCGATCCCGTGCGCTACATCGCCAACGCCTCCACGGGCAAGATGGGCTATGCCATCGCCCGCGAGGCCTCGCGCCGAGGAGCCACCGTGACGCTGGTATCTGGGCCGGTTTCTCTCGCGGCGCCGCGGGGGGTCTGCGTGGTGCCGGTTGTCTCGGCCTCGCAGATGCGCGATGCCACGGTTGCTGCCTTCACAAACGCCGATGCCGCCATCTGCGCCGCAGCTGTAGCGGACTACACGCCTGCCGCTCCCGCGGACCACAAGCTCAAGAAGGGCACGGACGACCTCTCCACGCTCCGACTCGTCAAGACCGCAGATATTCTGGCCGAACTCTCGCACGCAAAGGGCGACCGCGTCGTAGTTGGCTTTGCCGCAGAGACAAACGACCTCCTCAAGAACGCGCGCGCGAAGCTCGAGCGCAAGGGCTGCGACCTCATAGTGGCAAACGACGTGTCGCGTGCGGACTCCACGTTTGGCGCCGACACAAGCCGCATTGCCCTTGTTTGGCCAGACCGCACGGAGCAGCTCGACACGCTCCCGCTCGACCAGGTCGCCTCAGCCATCTGCGACCGCGTTGTCGCGGCCGTGTCGGGGGAGGGCGCATGAGCGAGGCGTGCCACGGCGAGATAACCATCGGCTGCCACCTCTCGGTTGCAGGCGGGTTCGCCCAGATGGGCAGGACCGCCCTTGGCATTGGGGCAAACACCTTCGCCTTCTTTACTAGAAATCCGCGTGGCGGCCGTGCAAAGACCCCCGACCCTGACGATGTGGCAGGGCTTCTCGCCATCCTTGCGGAAAACGGCTTTGGGCGCCTTGTCGCGCACGCGCCGTACACCATGAACCTCTGCTCCGCCAAGCCCCAGACGGTGGAGTTTGCGCGCGAGGCAATGGCAGGCGACCTTGGGCTCATGGAGATGCTTCCGGGCAACTACTACAACTTCCACCCGGGAAGCCACGTTGGCCAGGGGGTGGACGAGGGCATCCGCCTTATCTGCGAGGGTCTTGACCAAGTGCTGGTTCGAGGCCAGAAGACAACCGTCCTCCTGGAGACCATGGCGGGAAAGGGGACTGAGGTCGGCTCGCGCTTCGAGGAGCTGGCCCGCATCATCGAGGGGGCCCGCGAGGGCGACCTTCTCGGCGTGTGCCTCGACACCTGCCATGTGGCCGACGCGGGCTACGACATCGTGGACGACCTCGACGGCGTGCTCGACGATTTCGACCGCGTGATTGGTCTGGACCGCCTGAAGGCGCTGCACGTGAACGACTCAAAGAATCCGCTTGGCTCCCACAAGGACCGGCACGAGAAGATCGGCCGGGGTACCCTGGGGCTTGCCACCTTCGAGGCCGTTGTCACTAACCCGCGTTTGTGTGGGCTGCCCATGATTCTCGAGACTCCCAACGAGCTCGAGGGATATGCACAGGAGATTTCGCTCCTTCGGGGACTTGCCCGGGGAGATGGGAAGGACTAATGGGGATTCTCATAGGGTGCGAGCACCTCTCACACGAGTGGCCAGGCAAGCCCGTGCTTGCCGACCAGACCATAGGCATCAACGAGGGCGAGCGCATTGGCGTGGTGGGCAGGAACGGTGACGGCAAGTCGACGCTGCTTGAGCTCATCGCGCATCGCCTGGAGCCCGATGCAGGAAACGTCACCTGGAGAAACGGTATCCATGTGGGGTTCTTGGGCCAGGACGACGAGCTCCACGATGACTGGACCGTGGCCCGTGCCGTTGTGGGAGATGTTCCCGACTACATGTGGGCCTCTGACCCTCGCGTGCGGCAGATCATCTCAGTGCTCTTGGGCGACGTGGACTGGGATGCCACCGTGGGCACGCTTTCCGGTGGCCAGCGGCGCCGCTGCGACCTGGCGCGGCTCCTTGTGGGCACCTGGGACGTTATCCTCATGGACGAGCCAACCAACCACCTGGACATGCATGCCATCCGCTGGCTTGCCGACCACCTCAAGACCCGCTGGCCGGAAGGCACGGGAGCGCTTCTCGTTGTGACGCACGACCGCTGGTTTTTGGACGAGGTCTGCGAGCACATGTGGGAGGTCCACGACCGAGAGATTGAGCCCTTCGACGGTGGCTACTCGGCCTATATCCAGCAGCGCGTCGAACGCGACCGCATGGCCGCGGCCAGCGAGGAGCGCCGTCAGAACACGCTTCGCAAGGAGCTCAACTGGCTGGCACACGGAGCCAAGGCTCGCTCCAGCAAGCCGCGCTTTCGCGTCGAGGCGGCGCGAGCCCTTCTCGCCGACGATCCGCCGCTGAGAAACCCCATCGAGCTCAAGCGCCTTGCCGTGAGCAGGCTGGGCAAGCAGGTCATTGAGATGAAGGATGTCTCGTTTGCTTATCCTGATGGCTCGCGCGTGCTCGATGACATCACCTGGACCATTGGACCCGGCGACCGCTACGGCATCCTTGGCGCCAACGGTGCGGGCAAGTCGACGCTGCTCAAGGTCATGACAGGCAAATTGCAGCCAACTTCCGGAACCGTTCGCATTGGCAAGTCTGTTCGCT
The DNA here is from genome assembly GCF_024741235.1 of Tractidigestivibacter montrealensis. GTDB lineage: Bacteria > Actinomycetota > Coriobacteriia > Coriobacteriales > Atopobiaceae > Tractidigestivibacter > Tractidigestivibacter montrealensis. The sequence continues at coordinate 162,198 of NZ_JANSKA010000005.1, forward strand.
TTGGCTGGATGTCGCAGCACCTGGACACCCTTTCTAAGAAGGAGAACTGGCGCGTGCTCGAGGTGCTCTCGCGCTACAAGAGCACCTACTATGTGGACGGTAAGCCCCAGAGCCCCACGCAGCTCCTCGAGCGACTTGGCTTCGAGCGCTCCGAGCTCACTAACTTTGTGCATGACCTCTCTGGCGGACAGCGCAGGCGCCTCGCGCTGCTCACGGTTCTTCTCGACGAGCCCAACGTACTGGTGCTCGACGAGCCCGGCAACGACCTTGATACCGATATGCTCGCCGTGCTCGAGGACCTCCTCGACACCTGGCCCGGCACGCTCCTCATGGTCTCGCACGACCGCTTTCTCATGGAGCGCGTGACCGACGACCAATACGCGCTTCTCGACGGTCACGTGCGCCACTGCCCTGGAGGCGTGGACGAGTTCCTCGACCTTCTAGACGCCAAGGGCGCCTCGTCTTCCGGAGCGGAGTTTCGCGAAGCGCACTCCGCGCAGGAAGACCAGGTGCCCTCCGGGGGGCAAGGAGGCGAACTCACCAACCAGGAACGACGTGAACTCAAGAAGCGGTTCGATGCCGTTACGCGCAAGCTGGAAAAGACCGAGGGGGAGCCGGACCGGCTGCGGGCGGCGCTTGCAGAGGTCGATCCTACGGACTACGAGAAGCTCGTTGCCGCCCAGAAAGCGGTCGATGACGCCGTGGCTGCGTGCGAGGCGCTCGAGGACGAGTGGCTTGAACTCTCGGACAAGCTGGGCATCGAGTAGGACCTCGAGGCGCCATACACAATACGAATGGTTGCGTGATAAAAGCCGTATGCGCACCGCAACTGGGCAGCCCTATCATGGATAGACTGACAGTCTGGGGGAGGGACTCTATTGGGCGAGATTCTACGGAGGTTCGTCTTTCCCAAGTACCAGGGAAAGATTGTGTTTGGCACGCTCTGCAAGGCCGTGGAGGTCATCTTTGATCTCATTACTCCGGTCATCGTAGCCAGTATGATTGACGTGGGCGTCACCAGCCGTGACCAGGGCTACGTGGTTCGCATGTGTGTGGTACTTATCGTCCTTGCGGTGGTAGGGTTCTGCTTCACGCTCGTGTGTCAGAAAATGGCGGCCGTTGTCTCGCAGGGCTCGGGCACGGACATTCGCCACGACCTGTACGCCAAGGTGAACCAACTCGCCCCGGCAGACCTCGACCGTATAGGTACGCCCTCTCTGGTCACTCGCATCACGAACGACGTCAACCAGGTACAGGTCACGGTGGCCCTTGGCATCAGGCAGATCATCCGCTGGCCCATCCTGGCAATTGGCTCCATGGTCTGCGCCATGCTCATCGATGCCCAGCTTGGGCTTGTCTTTCTCGTATGCACGCCTGCCATCGCGGTTGTCTTTTGGCTCGTGATGTCAAAGTCGGTACCGCTCTTTGGCGAGCTCCAGTCGCGCCTCGACGAGGTGAGCCTTGTCACGCGCGAGAACCTCTCGGGCGTCCGCGTGGTGAGGGCGTTCAGGCAGGAGGGACGCGAAGACGAGCGTTTCCACAAGGCGGCTGACGACCAGACGCAGACGGCCGTGACCATCGGCAAGCTCTCCTCGCTTCTCAACCCTGCTACGCTGCTAGTGATGGACCTGGGCATCGTTGCCATCCTCTGGATGGGCGGCACACGTATTGACGCGGGCAACCTCACACAGGGCGAGGTCATTGCCTTCGTGAACTACATGACGCAGATGCTTGTGTCCATCGTCTACGTGGCCAACTTGGTTATCACCATCAACCGCGGCGCCGCCTCGGCCAAGCGCATCATGGAGGTGCTCGACTGCGAGCCCCAGATTTCTGACGAGGGCACCACGCAGGTGGAGCTTGCCCCAGGCACCCTCACCTCTGGCGTGGCCCTCGCGCTCGACTACGTATGCTTCACCTACGACGGCGCGCCCCGGCCTGCGGTCGATAACGTGACGCTGCGCTTGGGTGCTGGCGGATCCCTTGGCATCATTGGCGGCACGGGCTCGGGCAAGTCGTCGCTCGTGAACCTCATCCCAAGGCTCTATGACGCCACGGCTGGCGAGGTCCGCGTCTTTGGACACGACGTGCGAGAGTATCCCTTCTCCCAGCTGCGGGAGCTTGTCTCGACAGTACCCCAGCAGGCATCGCTTGTCTCGGGCACCATCCGCTCGAACCTTTGCTGGCGCGATTCCAACGCAACGGACGAGGAGCTCTGGCGTGCGCTCGAGCTTGCGCAGGCCGCGGACTTCGTGAGGGGCAAGGATCAGGGCCTGGATGCCGTAGTCGAGGCAGGCGGCAAGAACTTCTCGGGAGGCCAGCGCCAGCGGCTCACCATTGCGCGTGCCCTCGTGGGGCACCCGCGCATCGTGGTGCTCGACGACTCCGCCTCGGCGCTTGACTTCCGCACCGATGCAAGCCTGCGACAGTCGCTCCGGCGCCTCCGCTCGGAGCTTACCTGCGTGATCGTCTCGCAGCGCGTCTCGGCAGTCATGTCCTGCGACCAGATCCTGGTGCTCGACCACGGGCGCATGGCCGGGCTGGGGTCTCACACCGAGCTCATGAGGAGCTGTCCCATCTACCGCGAGATCTGCCTCTCGCAGCTCCGCCCTGAGGAGGTGGGTGCGTAATGGCAAACCCGTATGCCGCCGGAGCAAGCGCCGGAACCATCATGGCCAACGTCAAGGGGGACATTGGCAACAACAACGACAACCCCCAGGGTAGGCTTGACGAGACGGGCCTCGCCACGGCCGAGGTAACGAGGCGACTGCTGGCCTACACCCGGCCGCACCGGGTGTCGCTGATTGCCTCCTTTGTGGCGTCCGCCGTCTCGGTGGTGCTCCAGCTCTATGTGCCTATCGTCATTGGCCGCGCAATCGACTGCATGGTCTCGGCTGGAGACGTTGACTTTGCAACGCTTGTGGCCCTGCTGCAGGAGCTCGCGCTCGTTGTTGTTGGCGCGGCCGTGACGCAGTGGCTCTCTGGCTACTGCACAAACAGGCTCACGTACGAAACGGTCCGCGACCTGAGGATTGACGCCTTCTCGCGCTTTCGCGACCTGCCCCTTTCGTTTGTTGACGCCCACTCGCATGGAGACCTGCTCTCCCGCGTGGTAAACGACGCCGACCAGGTTGGCGATGGTCTGCTCCAGGGTCTCACGCAGCTCTTCACCGGCGTGGTGACCATCGTGGGCACGCTCGTCTTTATGTTCTCCATCTCGGTTCCCGTGGGCCTCGTGGTGGTCATCGTGACACCCGTGTCCATGCTCGCTGCCTGGCTCATCGCGCGCTATTCGGCCAAGAGCTTCAAGGAGCAGCAGGCCCTCCAGGGCTCGCTTGGCGGCTATGTCGAGGAGATGGTGGGAAGCCAGAAGCTTGTCTGTGCCTTCGCGTACGGAGACCGCGCCCAGGCCGGATTCGACGAGATTAACCAGCACCTGCTTGGGGTGGGGGAGCACGCCCAGTTCACCAGCTCCCTCTCCAACCCCGCGACGCGCCTGGTGAACAACATCACTTATGCCGTCGTTGCCGTGGTGGGCTGCATCTGCGTCATCTCCGGATGGCCGAGCGTCCTTACCGTTGGCCAGGTACAGACGTTCCTCTCGTATGCAAACCAGTACATGAAGCCCTTCAACGAGATTTCAAATGTGGTCACGCAAATCCAGACCGCCTACGCCTCGGCGCGTCGCCTCTTCACGCTCATCGACGTACCTGCCCAGAGTCCGGACCCCGCTGAGCCCGAGGTGGACGAGAAGCCCGCAGGCTCGTTGGAGTTCTCCCACGTTGACTTCTCGTACGTGCCTGACCATCCGCTGCTTCAGGACATCTCGTTTGTAGCAGACCCCGGGCAGACAATCGCCTTGGTTGGCCCAACGGGTTGCGGTAAGACGACCCTCATCAACCTGCTACTGCGCTTCTATGACGTGGACTCGGGGCAGATCCTGGTGGATGGCCACGACACCAGCAACATGCGTCGAGAGGACCTTCGCTCCCTCTTTGGCATGGTCCTTCAAGACACCTGGCTCTTCAGGGGCACGGTTCGCGAGAACATCGCCTACGGGACGGCGGGGGCAACGATGGACGACGTGGTGGAGGCCGCCTGGCAGGCGCACGCCCACAAGTTCATCGAGCAGCTGCCACAGGGCTACGACACGCTCTTGGGCGAGGACGGCGGGTCCCTCTCACAAGGCCAGCGGCAGCTCCTCTGCATTGCGCGCGTGATGCTTGCAGACCCCGCGATCCTTCTTCTCGACGAGGCAACGAGCTCCATCGACACGCGCACCGAGCTGCAGGTGCAGGATGCCTTCGATCGAATGATGGAGGGCCGCACCTCCCTGGTGGTGGCACACCGCCTCTCCACCGTGCGAGACGCGGACTGCATCCTCGTGATGAAGGACGGTCACATCATCGAGCGTGGCACGCACGACGAGCTGCTGCGTCAGGGCGGTTTCTACGCGAGCCTTTACGAGAGCCAGTTCGAGGGGACACGGTAGCGCGGGAAGAACGCGGCTTTTAGACGTGATTGCGTCCAAGGCGCGCCTTCGGTCGCCATCAACAGGCGGGCTTTGACAAGGCTTGCAGCTGCGTCAACGAATATCACCGTTTGCGGTCGTTCGATGCCGTTCTACGGGACCGTGCTACCGTCCGTCCACCACGCACACGTGCTTCGCCCGCCGGGGTGGATAATCGGCCCCGGCGAAGGTCTCGGGTTGGCCTCGCCACGTCCACCCATCGGAAACGAGGAGGGGTCGATGCAGAAGAGGGAACGCCGCTACGACGTCGTGGTCATTGGGGCCGGTGTCTCCGGCTGCGCCACGGCACGAGAGCTTGCGAAGACCACGGCGAGCGTCTGCGTGGTCGAGAGCGAGGATGACGTCTGCTGTGGCACGTCCAAGGCCAACTCGGCCATCGTGCACGCCGGTTACGACGCCATGCCCGGCTCGCTCATGGCTCGACTCAATGTCGAGGGCAACTCCCTCATGTACGAGCTGGCAAAGAAGCTGCAGTTCACAGTCAAGAACATTGGCTCCCTCGTCGTGTGCACAAGCGAGCGCGACATGGGAGGGCTCCGCGAGCTCTTCGCGCGAGGTGTGGCCAATGGTGTGCCCGACCTCCAGATTGTTGACCGAGACACGCTTCGTTCCATGGAGCCCAACATTTCGCCGAATGCCGTCGGCGCGCTCTGGGCGCCAACGGCCGGCATCGTTGATCCCTTTGGGCTGAACGTTGCCCTTGCCGAGAATGCCGCAGCCAACGGAGTCGAGTTCATCTTTGATGCCCCGGTTACGGCCATCGAGCGCAGGCCGGAGGGCGGCTTTGCCCTTGAGACCCCATGCGGCCGCATCCTTTCTTGCTGCGTGGTGAATGCTGCAGGCGTCTACGCGGACCAGATTCACAACATGGTCTGCGAGGACAAGCTGGAGATTATCCCGCGCCGCGGACAGTACATGCTTCTTGACACCACTGCAGGCAACCACGTGCACCACGTGGTCTTTGCGCTTCCCTCCAAGATGGGCAAGGGCGTGCTCGTCTCGCCCACCATCCACGGCAATCTCATTGTTGGCCCCACAGCCGAAGACATCCAGGACAAGGAGGGCACCGACACCACGGCGGCCGGCCTTGCCGAGGTGGCCGAGAAGTGCGGCATCACCGTGGCCGACGTCCCCCTCCGCGAGGTCATCACGTCTTTCTCCGGTCTGCGCGCGCACCGTGCCGAGCACGAGTTTCTCATTGGCGAAAACCCTTCGGCGCCTGGCTTTGTGGACTGCTCCGCCATCGAGTCGCCGGGCCTCACGGCATCCCCTGCCATCGGACGCATGGTCGCTGGCATCGTGACAAACATGCTTGGGCTAGAGAGGAAGCCCGCTGACGAATTTGTGGACACGCGACACGGCATCCCCAACATGAACGACCTTTCCTTCGAGGAGTGGGGAAGTCTCTGCGAGAAGAACCCCCTCTACGGCAGAGTCATTTGCCGGTGCTGCCATGTGACCGAGGCGCAGATCGTCGACGCCATCCATCGTCCCGTGGGAGCTCGCTCGCTCGACGGCGTCAAGCGGCGCACGGGGGCCTGCATGGGCCGCTGCCAGGCCGGCTTCTGCACACCCAAGATCATGGAAATCCTCTCTCGAGAGCTCCCCGACGTGACCATGGAGAACGTCACCAAGGCAGATCCTGGGTCCGAGTTCATCGAGGGTCATGTGAAGGACTCCATCGCAAGGGAGGACCGCGCATGAGCGACTACGACGTCATTGTCATTGGCGGTGGTCCCGCTGGGCTTGCCGCGGCAACTTCTGCACGTGGTGAGGGCAAGCGCTCCGTTCTGGTAATCGAGCGCGACCAGAAGCTCGGCGGCATTCTCAACCAGTGCATACACAATGGGTTTGGCCTCATCACCTTCAACGAGGAGCTCACCGGCCCCGAGTACGCCGATCGCTTTGAGATGCTCGCACGTGACGCGGGCGTGGAGTTCCTTCTCGATACCATGGTGCTGGACGTCTCGCCTGACCGCGTGGTCACCTGCGTGAGCGAAGCGTGCGGCATGCAGCGTATTACCGCAGGTGCCGTCGTCCTTGCGATGGGCTGCCGCGAGCGGCCGCGAGGAGCGCTCAACATCCCCGGCTTCAGGCCGGCGGGGGTCTACACCGCAGGTACGGCCCAGCGGCTGGTGAACATCGAGGGCCTCATGCCCGGCCGCGAGGTCGTTATCCTTGGCTCCGGCGACATTGGCCTCATCATGGCACGCCGCATGACGCTCGAGGGGGCCCACGTTGCCTGCGTGGCAGAGCTCATGCCCTACTCGGGCGGCCTCAAGCGAAACATCGTCCAGTGCCTGGATGACTTTGGCATCCCGCTACTCCTCTCGCATACCGTCACGCGTGTCGAGGGCAAGCGCCGGGTCGAGGCCGTATGGATTGCCCAGGTGGACGAGAAGGGTCGGCCCATCTCCGGCACCGAGAATCGCTATCCCTGCGACACGTTGCTCCTCTCGGTGGGGCTCCTGCCCGAGAACGAGCTCTCGCGCGCGGCAGGCGTCGCGCTTTCACGCGTGACGCGCGGCCCGGTGGTAAACGAGAGCCTTGAGACCAGCGTGCCCGGCATCTTTGCCTGCGGTAACGTCCTGCACGTGCACGACCTTGTCGACTACGTTTCGCAGGAGGCAACGGCAGCCGGCGCCGCGGCGGGTGCGTGGGCGGACGCCTGCGCACAGCACCAGGCGCACGACGAGGAGCCTGGCATTCCCGTTGTGGCTGAGGGTGGCGTCCGCTACACGGTGCCGCAGTCCATCGACCCCGAGCGCATGCTGGAGAAGCTCACCATTCGATTCCGTGTCGGAGGTGTCTTCGAGGACAGGCGCATCTGCGTGTACCTGGGTGACGAGCGGGTCATTTCCAAGCGGCGACCCATCCTCGTGCCCGGCGAGATGGAAGACGTCACGCTCAAGCGAGAGGACCTTCTCGCCAGGCCAGGCCTTGAGAAGATCGTTGTGACGCTCGAGGAGGCATAGCAATGGAGACTAGAACGCTTACTTGCATCCGCTGCCCTCGAGGCTGCACCGTGGCCGTCACCCTGGCGGATGATGGCACTATCACCAGCGTCACAGGCAACTCCTGCATGCGTGGTGACAAGTACGCCCGTGACGAGGTCACGCACCCCGTTCGCGTGGTGACCACCACGGTTCCGGTTGTGGGCTCAGCGACGGAGAAGATGGTCTCGGTCAAGACGGCGGGTGACGTCCCCAAGGGCCGCGTCTTCGACGTTGTGCGAGCCCTCACGGACGTTACGGCAACCGCACCGGTTCACATTGGCGACGTCATTCTCGCCGATGTCGCTGGAACCGGAATAGACATAGTGGCAACAAAGGACGCATAGGGACCAGGAGGAAAACACCCCCCAAGGGGCGGCTCACGCTCCTATCTACCTTCGGTAGCGCAGCGAGACCTCCAGGAACTCTGCCTTGCCTGCAATATAGTCGGCGTAGGCCGTCTCGGGATCGAGGCCGTGGTAGGCGGCGCAGAACCCGCACTGGTCGCAGCCGGCAATGCAGGGGAAGCGCTCCTTCACGTACGCGCGTCGCTTCTCCTCGGTCGAGTCCACTACCTGCGGTGCATTGCTCATTGACCTCGTCCCTCCCTGCATGCAAAAGGTGCCCGTCCCGCGTGGGACGGCAAACTCCCGGTCCCAAAGGGTACCATGAGCACGTACCCCAACGGAAACCGGAGGACATCATGAACATCAACGCAGCCTCGACTGCTCTGCTTGTCATTGACATTCTCGTGACAGACGCATCTGACTCGCTTTACAACCCAGATCCCCAAGAAGAGGCACTCGTCGCCAAGGCCGTGCAGGTCACACGTGCGGCGAGAAGTGCCGGCCTCCCCGTGCTCTTCCTCTGCGACCAGCACATCCCCGACGTGGACCGGGAGCTTGCGCTCTGGGGCGAGCACGGCGTCAAGGGCAAGGCTCACCCGCACCCCGCACTCGAAGCAGGCAGCGGCCCGCGTGACTTCGTGATTCCCAAGAGGCGCTACTCGGGCTTCTTCCAGACGGATCTCGACCTCACCCTGCGCGAGCTTGGCGTCAGGACTGTCATCGCAGTGGGGGAGGACACCAACATCTGCGTCCTGCATACCCTCGCCGACGCCTGGAACCTGGGCTACGACTCCGTTGTGGTGTCAGACGCCACGCGCACCTTCCTCGTGGGCACCCAAGAGGGCGCGCTCGAGCACATGCAGCGCTGCTTTGGCACGAAGGTTGCCACCACCAATCAAGTCCTCGCCGCACTCGGCACCGAACCCGCTCGCAGCTAGGGGGACGCATGGCTGAGAGGACCTATTCCAAGGGAAAGAAGAGCGTATCCGACTCGCTCACCGAGTCGATCAAGTCCGTACGCTACGAGGACATCAACGGCGTCAACCGGCTCTTTGGTGGCCGTCTCATGGAGTGGATTGACGAGACCGCCGGCATCGCGGCACGCCGCCACTGCGGCGGGGACGTCACTACCGCCTGCGTCGACCAGCTCACCTTCAAGCATCCGGCCTTCCTCAACGACGTGGTGGTCATTGTCGCAGCGGTGACCTACGTTGGCCGCACCTCAATGGAGGTACGCGTGGATTCGTACGCCGAGGACGTCCATACCGGGGAGCGCCGTCTCATCAACGTTGCCTACCTCACCGAGGTCTGCGTGGACGAGAAGGGTAAGCCCACACCCGTCGAGTACGGGCTCTCGCTCGAGACAGACGAGGAACGCCGCGAGAACCAAGACGCCCTCAAGCGCATCATCTTTCGCAAGACCCGTGCTGCAGAGGGGTTCTAGCCACTATGCAGCAGGAGGATGACTCATATCGTCCAAGGCACGCGAGAAGATCGCTCCGCCACGCCGCTCTGCGCTTCCGTCGCCGCATCAGACGCCTTCCGCGGCGAGACGTCCTTCTCGCCGCCGCCCTGGGGGTTGCCACCGCAGCAGTGATTGCTGCGGTGGTCGCCCTCGTCTTGCCAGAGGCCGAGCAACCCGGAGAAACCTGGGCGACCGCAATCGACACTACCGGTACGCAGCGCGCCGTTGCCTATGACGAGGAGGTCGTGCCGGTCACGCAGGCGCCACAGTCCACACCCAAAGACGAGTGGCACCAGGGCTCCATGCCCTACCTCTACCAGATTGATCCGCAGTACAAGGACTACCCGTACAGCAATGGGACCCTGGAGAAGCAGGGTTGCGGCCCCACGTCGCTCTCGATGGTCTACATCGACCTCACCGGCAACACGACCTACGGCCCCACCGAGATGGCCGACTTTGCTACCGAGAACGGCTACTCGACGGATGGCGACGGCTCTTCGTGGCTTCTCATGTCTGAGGGCGCCGAGAAGCTCGGGCTCGCTAGCACGTCAGTCGCCAACACCCCCGAGGCGCTCGCGGCAGAGCTCGAAGCCGGCCATCCCATCATCTGCAATATGGCACCCGGCATCTTCACCAAGGTTGGGCACTACATAGCCATCGCGGGCCTCGACGACAAGGGCAAGGCCCTCGTGCACGACTCAAACAGCCGTGCCCGCAGTCTCTGGCACTGGGACCTCTCAATTATCTGCGAGCAGGCGCGTGCCATCTGGAGCTTCTCGGTAGCCTAACCTGTTCGCTCGTGGTGCTATGAAAGGAACTGGTCCCGGAGCAAAGCGAGGCCCGTCTTGGTCTTGAAGATCTTGGCCGCCGCAGACTCCGCCATACGTCGCCTCGCCCCGGGCCTCTCCATGGCGTCCTCGTAGATGTTCACCAGGAAGTCTGCCTCGACCAGAACCTGAAGGTCCATGTCGTGGATGTCCGCGTAGCTGTGATGGTGTGCTATGAGCCAGCACACGCGGTCAACCTCTGCTGGCTCGTAGCCGGTGGCTTCAAGCAGCGGGCGCGCAACGCCGGGGCCAAGCTCCTCCTGGTGCTTGCCTGAGGTGTCGTGGTAGATACGCTCGGACTCATGGATGCCGCTGTCGTGGACAATTGCCGCCGCCTCGAGCGTATGCAAGGTCTCCTCGTCAAGCCCCTCTGCCATGCCAATGGTGCGGGCAAGGGCGCGCACCTTCACAAAGTGCTGGATGCGCTTGGGGTCTCCCTTGTCGTAATCGAACATCGCAAGTTCAAGGGCCGTGTGGTCCTGGGGTTTCGTTCTCATCTTCAATGCCTTTCTCGCGTTACCCGTTGAGGCGCACCAATCTTATGACGCCTCTGTCCTGCATCGTGCCGGGTCGGTGGCCTAGCCGCACAAGCGAAACCTTTCCTATTGGTGTGCGTCTAACCGTACACACCTGTTAGGATATGTTCAGATGTGATTGAGACGGCACGGTATGGCACAGACGCGTCCATTTGGGCGTGTCGCGTTTCTCATGGCAAGGGGGCGTGAGGGGCGCCTGTTTTTCGTGCCGTAAGCGCACAGGAGAGGAAGCGCATGGAGGAAGTCAAGGTAATCGAGCTCAAAGAGAGCGTGTTTGCCGACAATGACGCCGAGGCAGACCGCGTGCGAGAAGATCTTAGGTCACGCGGGCAGTTCCTCCTCAACGTCATGAGCTCCCCGGGAGCGGGCAAGACAACCACGCTCACGCGCCTTATCAATTTGCTCAAGGACACGTATCGCATCGGCGTGATGGAAGCGGACATCGACGGCGCCGTGGACACCGACCACATCATCACGCAGACGGGTGCCCGCGCCATCCAGCTCCATACGGGCGGCATGTGCCACCTTGATGCCGGCATGACGCGCACGGGCATCGACTCCCTTGATGCCACGGGGCTCGACCTGGTCTTCCTTGAGAACGTTGGCAACCTCGTGTGCCCTGCCGAGTTCGATACCGGCGCTTCCAGGAACGCCGTGATCCTCTCCGTCCCAGAGGGCGACGACAAGCCCCTCAAGTACCCGCTCATGTTCGAGAAGGCCGACGTCGTGCTTCTCAACAAGATTGACGTGCTGCCGTACTTTGACTTTGACCTCGATACCTTCGAGACCTACCTGCGCCAGCGCAATCCCAACTGCCAGCTCATCAAGATATCTGCCAAGACGGGCGAGGGCATGGACCAGCTCGCCGATTGGGTTCGCCGCGAAATCGACCTCTGGAGGGCGTAAGAGATGCCGGAACAGTTTGAACAGCCCCGCTCCATCTATCAGAACGAGGCCCAGCGCAATGCCGCCGTGGCAAAGCTCGGCCGCAAGATCACCGACGTCGTGAAGCACAAGATCGGCGGCGTTAAGACCGACGACCCCGAGTACTGGGGCCTCAAGGAGGTCCTCACCGACGAGATGGTCGACCTTGGCAACCGCATGAAGCTCCGCCAGTTCTACGACTTTGATCAGATGATGGCCCTGGCACCCGAGATCGAGCCCGCCCACCTGCAGGAGCTTCTCGACCAGATGAGCGTCATCGGCATCCTCGAGTACGACTACGGCGACCACTACAACGACGACGGCCCCATCGCGGATGCGCCGCGTACCAAGCGCTGGCGCCTGCCCTTCTTTGTCCCTGGCTCTGCCGAGCTCTTCAACTCGAGCAAGGATCGCATCGACAAGAATCCCCCGGTCGCCAACTTCTTCGAGCGTATGACCTTCATTCCACTGGCGGGCATCACCCAGATGGTCCCGCCAGGAGGCGACGGCGTCGGCATGCACGTGATTCCCGTCGAGGAGGCCGTCAACTTCCAGAACGAGGCCATCAAGCTCGAGCGCATCTCCTACTGGCTCAAGAAGTACGAAGGACACATCTCGGCAGGCATCTGCTCTTGCCGCTACTCTCGCACGACGCTTGGGGAGGGCTGCGCCGACGACCCTGACGACTGGTGCATCCAGGTTGGAGACATGGCTGACTACACCGTCGAGACGGGCCGCGCGCACTACATCACCACCGAGGAGGCGCTCGAGATCCTCAAGCGCGCCGAGGACAACGGCTTTGTCCACCAGATCACCAACATCGACGGCGAGAACAAGATCTTCGACATCTGCAACTGCGACGTGAAGATCTGCAACGCCCTGCGCACGAGCATGCTCTTCAACACGCCCAACCTCTCACGCTCCTCGTATACGGCCAAGGTCACGCCGGAGAACTGCGTGGCCTGCGGCCTCTGCGTTGAGTCCTGCCCGGCCGGCGCCGTGAAGCTGGGCCAGAAGCTTTGCCGTGCCAACGGCGAGCAGCCCAAGTACCCGCGCGCCATCCTCCCCGACGCAATCCACTGGGGCAAGTACGCCTGGGACGAGAACTACCGCGACACTGCCCGCATGCACAACACCTGGCCCACGGGCTCTGCCCCCTGCAAGGCCGCCTGCCCGGCGCACGTACCCGTGCAGGCCTACCTCCAGAAGGCCAAGGAGGGCAAGTATCAGGAGGCCGTCGAGCTCATCCGTACCATGAACCCGTTCCCCGCCGTGTGCGGCCGCATCTGCAACAAGCGCTGCGAGGACGCGTGCACGCGCGGCACCATTGACCAGCCCGTCTCCATCGACGCGGTAAAGAAGTTCGTCGCCGACTACGACCTTGCGCAGGCCCAGCACGCTGTTCCCAACCGCGCGGTGCCTTCTGTCCACGACCACTTCGACCAGAAGATCGCGATCATCGGCGCCGGTCCCGCCGGTCTCTCCTGCGCGTACTATTTGGCCCTTCTCGGCTACTCGCCCGTCGTGTTCGAGAAGCACGAGCAGCCCGGCGGCATGATGATGTACGGCATCCCGTCCTACAAGCTCGAGAAGGACGTGCTTCTCGCCGAGGTCGAGATTATCAAGAGCCTGGGCGTCGAGATTCGCTGTGGCGTTGAGGTTGGCCGCGACGTGACGCTTGATCAGCTGCGCGAGCAGGGCTTCCAGGCGTTCTTCGTGGCCGTGGGCTGCCAGGGTGGTAGGCGTCCCGGCGTCCCCGGCGACACCGCCGAGGGCACCGACGTTGCCGTGCACTACCTCGAGGACTCCATGGCCAAGGGTAACCCTGCCATGTCTGGTGACGTCGTGGTGGTTGGTGGCGGCAACGTGGCCGTCGACTGTGCGCGCAATGCCAAGCGCCGCGGAGCCGATGCCGTTACGATGGTCTCGCTTGAGCAGCGCGACGAAATGCCCGCCACCAACGCAGAGATTGCCGAGACGCTCGAGGATGGTGTCACCGTTCAGAACGGATGGGGCCCCAAGGAAGTGCTCGTCAACGAGTCCGGTCATGTGAAGGGCGTCGTCTTCAAGCGCTGCACGCAGGTCATCGACCCCAAGACCAAGCGCTTCTCGCCGCTCTACAACGAGGATGAGACTATCACCGTGCCCTGCAACCAGGTGGTCTTTGCCATTGGCCAGGCCATCGAGTGGGGCGGCCTTCTCGACGGCCGTTCGGTCACCTTCCACCACGGCAACTACCCGCAGGCAGACGCCCTCACGTTCCAGACGGCAGACAAGGACATCTTTGTGGGCGGTGACGTCCTCACTGGTCCCAAGTTCGTGATTGACGCCATTGCCGCCGGCCACTATGCCGCCGAGTCGCTGCACCGCCGCGTGCAGGAGGGTGCGAGCATGACCATCGGCCGCGACCGCCACAACTACCTCGAGTTCGACAAGGACGACCTTCTTATCGACTCGTACGACAATGCGGGCCGCCAGGAGGAGGGCATGGACCCCGAGGGTGCCGACCGCTTCCGCGACACGCACCGCACGCTCACGGCCGAGCAGGTGGCCATCGAGACCAAGCGCTGCCTGAGCTGCGGCGCGTCTGTTGTTGACCCCAACAAGTGCATTGGCTGCGGCATCTGCACCACCCGCTGCAAGTTCGACGCCATCCACCTCTACCGCGATCACCCCGAGATGACCGACATGCGCGTGGCCGAGGACAAGGTGGCAGGCCTTGCGAGCTACGCAATCAAGCGCGCCGTGAAGATCGTGGCAAACTCCGGCTCGGAGGAGGCCAAGATCATGCGCGAGAAGCGCCGCGAGTACAACCGCACGCACAAAGAGTTCAACCGCACGCACCCCTACACGGGCAACTCAAGCGACGAGTCTCGTGAGGAGAACGCGTAAATGCACGAGCTGGGCATCGTCGTGCGCGTGATTGACATGGTCGAGGAGGCCGCTTGCAAGAACGGCGTGAGCAAGGTGGTGCGCGTTGACCTTGAGGTGGGCGAGGTTAGCACCATCGTGCCCAGCTACTTCCGCGACTGCTTCGAGTGGGCAAAGCTCCGCACCGAGCACATGCAGGAGTGCGAGCTCAACATGATCATCGTTGCGGGCATCTCGTACTGCCGCGACTGCAAGAAGACCTACCGCACCACCGAGTACGGAAAGGCCTGTCCCGTCTGCGGAGGTCACAACACCTACCTCGTGACCGGTCGGGACGTGATGGTGAAGGAAATCCAGGCTGTATAGGCGAGCGGCCCCGGATTCTGGCCCGGGGTCGCTTTTGCCCTCCTCGCCGCACAGAGGTCCTCGCTGCGAAGCTTTTCGCTGCGGAGTGCTGCTCCATTTCGTAAAATGGTTTCCAGCGACCTGGGCAAATGTAGGAGCCGTTTAAGAACAGGAGCTAAACTCTAGTGAGCGGCGTTATATGGCTTCTTGGTACGACTGGCAGGCAGAGGAGTGAATATGCCCAAGGCGGTGCTCTTTGACCTCGACGGAACGCTTACCGCATCCGGGGAGGGAATCGTAAGGTCCGTCCAGTACGCCCTCGAGAAGATGGGACGAGAGGTGCCGGACCCTTCTGCCCTCACGGTATTCATCGGTCCGCCGCTTGTCCAGGAGTTCATGGACTTCTCTGGAATGTCGCACGACGAGGCCTTGCGGGCGCTCGAGCTCTATCGTGAGCGCTACACAACCGTTGGGCTTTTTGAGAACCACCCCTACCAGGGCATTGTTGAGCTTCTCGGCACGCTAAGGGCAACAGGCATCACCACTTGCGTGGCTTCGTCCAAGCCCGAGCCTTTCGTCCTCAAGATCCTCGACCACTTTGGGATGACGGGTCTCTTTGACCAGGTGGTAGGGGCAACGCTGGACGAGAGGCGCACGGCGAAGGCAGACGTCATCAACGAGGCGCTCAGGCGGCTTGGCATTCATGACGAGAAGGACATGGTCACCATGGTGGGAGACCGTGCCCAGGACGCGCGGGGCGCACAGGCTGCCTCGGTGGGATTCGTGGGCGTCACCTATGGATACGGATCTCGAGAAGAGCTTCTCAGTGCTGGTGCTACAGCGGTGGTAGACACTGTCGATGAGCTGGGTCGCGTTCTTCTCGGGTAGCCGCCTTACAATTTCTTGACCGCACGGGTTTCCAAGGGGCAGTTCCACTTACACTCTTGCGCTTCGTGAACATGGCCTGGATGCAGGCTCCATTACCATTGCCGCTCCGTCGAGCATCGTGGCCCTGCGGCTTGCGAAGCCTCTGGGAGAGTTCGTGAGCGCCCATCCTGGAATCAGGGTGAACAGGTTGTGGCTCCGCCAGGGCACTTCTCAACCCCTGGGTCCGTATCCATAGACTCCCTGATAGACGAGCTGTTTGTAGCAGACACGGAGACGGCTCCGCTGCTGCAGCGCGAACTCCATCACTCCAACGTACGCTGCGTTACCTCAAACACCACAGCCATCCTTGCAATGGTAGGGGCGGGCTTGGGAATCTCGCTGATTCCAAGCCTTGCGCTTGAGGGAAGCACCAGCCAGTTGGACGTGCGGCATCTAGAGACTCCCACTTGGCGCAGCATGTTCCTGGTGCATCACAGCAAGGACGAGATGAGCGTTGCATCACGGGCGTTCTTAGAGATGCTATAGCTCGAGCGCGAGGGCAGGCGGCCGTGCCTATCCAAGCACCTCTCGAACGGCCGCCTCTGCGGCGTCTCTTGCTGCCGCCCAGCTTCCCTGGACCATCTGGGGCTTCCCGCCGCCCCGACCTCCAAGCCTGGAGTTGAGCTCCTTGCATGCAGGCCTGAGGTCCTCTCCCGAAGAGGCAATGACGTATGCCAGACGCGTTGCGTCGCCGTCGACAGGCGAGAGGGCCGCGCATACCGTGGCTCCCGTGACCTCGAGCACGCGCTCGCACAGGTATCGGAGGTCTTCAACGTCCAGACCAGGAAGGCAGCACATGGCCAGAGTGCCATCGGGAACTAGGCCAGCCACATACTGATCGATCTGTTTGCGGCTAGCCTGCTTGAGCTGGTGCTTGAGGTCGTCCTTCTCGCCAGAGAGGCGTCGCACGGCCTCGGGAACCTCCTCGTCTGCAACCGTGAGGAAGTTGCTCGTCTCGCGAAGGGCATCCATGGCCTCCTCGCATGCCACAAGCGCTCGACGGCCGCAGAGGAGCTCCAGACGAGTCCGCTTCTTCTTGGTGGTCATGCGCAGGATCTTGATGAGCCCCACCTCGCCTGTGGACGAGACGTGCGTACCGCAGCAGGCACAGGAGTCCACGCCATCGATTCTCACTACACGGATCTGACCGTCGTGGTCCTTCTTGCTGCGATAGTCCATTGCGGCAAGCTCGGTGGGAGAGGGGAGAAGCGCTTCTACGCACACGTCCTCGCGGATGGCCGCGTTGGCACGACGCTCGACGTCCAGCACGTCATCGGGCGTCAGGACGCCGTCAAAGTCGACCTCGATGCAGCGCTCGCCCATGTGAAAGCCCACGTTGTTGTAGCCAAAGAGCGCGTGCACGATGCCCGAGACAATGTGCTCGCCGGTGTGTGCCTCCATGTTGTCGCGGCGCCAGGTCCAGTCTAGCGAGCCATGAACGTTGGCGCCAACAGGAAGCGCGACGTCTGCCAGGTGGATGACTTCGCCCGCGTCATTGCCCGGGACCGCTTCGCGCACGTGTGCCACAAGGCTATCGTCGCCCGCGCCAACGCACAGCGTCCCGCGGTCACCCGGCTGGCCTCCACCGGTGGGGTAGAACGCAGTCTGGTCTAGAACGATGGCAAAGCCGCCATCAGCTGCATCGCACGAAACGACCTTGCCATCAAACTCACGCAGGTAGGGCTTCGTGTAGTACAGCTCATCAAAGGTTTCCATTGCCAGATGCCTCCATATGTCATGCGCACCGCGCGCGATACTGTCCACAGCGGCTCATGATAGTCTCATTTCTGGGCGGTGGAGCGTCAGCGCCCCTCTCGCTCCTCCTGTGCAAGCTCGCGCAGAATCGACCACGCCATGGGAATCGTCACCAGAAACGTGATGACGTCGGTCACGGGCTGCGCCAGCTGGACGCCAAGAAGCCCTAGTACGGGCGGAAGAACAAGCACCACGGGACCAAGCACAAGGCCAAGCCGGCAAGCGCCCAGGATGGTCGCACGCCACATGCGCCCGGTGGTCTGCAGCAGGAAGTTGGTGATCATCGCAGTGCCCGTGAGGGGAAGTGTGAAGCTCTCCACGCGCAGGGCGAGCGTGCCTATGCTCACGACCTCGGCGTCATTCGAGAAGAGCCCCACGAGCTGCGGAGCCAGGGCAAAGGTCACAACGCCCAGCAGCGCCACCGCAACAAACGCCGTGCGCACGGCAAAGCGGTAGCCAGCCCTAATGCGCTTGTAAAGCTTTGCCCCGTAGTTGTAGCCAACCACCGGCTGGAAGCCCTGGCCAATGCCAATCTGCACGTAGTTGCCAATGCTCGTGATGCGCTGCACCACGGCGAGTGCGGCGATCGCAGCGTCGCCAAAGGGGCGGGCTGCCTCGTTAAGGAGCGTGGTTGCCACGCCGAGCATGCACTGGCGCACAAAGGAGGGAAGACCGCCATTCACAATCTTGGTGACCATCGCGCGGGTGGGCCTTCTCAGCCACTTGGGTGAAAGGGGCGTTATCCCCACGTACTGAATCTGCCAGACGAGTATGCAAAAGCTGATGAACTGGCAGATTACCGTAGAGATAGCGCTACCCGCTATGCCCAGGCCAGCCCCATAGATGAGGAGCGGCTCAAGGCCAATGTTGATAAGGGCGCCTGTCATGATGGCAATCATGGAATGGAGCGCCTCTCCCTCGAAGCGCAACTGCATATTGAGCATGAGCGAGCTGCACATGAAGGGTGCGCCCAGAAGAATGATGCCCACGAAGGTCTTGGCGTAGGGGAGGATGGTCTCGGTCGAACCCGCCACCAGGCAGATGGGCTCGATGAAGATGTTGCCAACAATGGCGATGAGCGTGCCGAGAAGAAGCGTGGTTGCTAGGCCGTTGGTTGCCATGATGCAGGCGCGATCGCGCTCCTTTGCGCCAAGGTAGCGCGAGATTGCGTTGCCCGTGCCCTGTCCCATGCCAAAGCCAACGGCTTGGATGGCGGTCATTACCACAAACGATATGCCAATGGCGCCCTCGGCGGAGGTTCCCAGCGACCCCACGAAGAAGGTATCGCTCAGGTTGTAGATGCTGGTAACGAGGTTAGAAACAATTGAGGGGGCGGCAAGCGTGAGGATGAGGGGCCGTACGGGCTCCTCCGTCATCTGTCGATACTTTGCCGCTGCTGTGTCTTCCTTGCTTCCCATGGGTTGTATGGTAGTACCTGTGGTCGGTGCCAAACAATCGGTAAGCGGCATCGTCTTTAAGTGGACATACAGGAGGATTAATGGTGGCGGGCGAGAACGGCGCAAACAGACGTGAAGAGCCACAGGCTTGCGCCCGAGAAGCCCTGCGCACCTATTTTGGCTATGACTTCTTCCGACCCGGCCAGGAGGAAGTCATCTCGTCGATTCTCTCTGGTCGCGACGTGCTTGCCGTCATGCCTACGGGAGCCGGCAAGTCCATCTGCTACCAGATTCCGGCGGTACTTCTCGGCGGGCTTACGCTTGTGGTGTCGCCACTCATCTCGCTCATGGGCGACCAGGTGCGCTCGCTCAAGGAAGCGGGCATCCGGGGTTCCTACCTCAACTCCACGCTCACGCCACGCCAGCAGGAGGTTGTGATGGCGCGCGCCATAGCCGGGTGGTATGACATCATGTACGTTGCGCCGGAACGTCTGTCTGACCAGCGCTTCATTTCCTTTGCCCAGCAGGTGCGCATGCCGCTTGTGGCCGTTGACGAGGCGCACTGCGTGAGCCAGTGGGGACAGGACTTTCGCCCGGCCTATCGCGGCATTCCCGCCTTTGTCAACCAGCTCCCACGGAGGCCCGTTGTCTGCGCGCTCACGGCAACTGCCACGGCGCGGGTGCGCCAGGACGTCTCGCGCCTGCTCGACTTGCTCGACCCCGCCATCCAGGTAAATGGCTTCGACCGGCCCAACCTGCTCCTCTCGTCCTTTGAGCTTACGCCCAAGAACCGCACGCGCTGGCTTCTAGGCTACCTTGCGGCACACCCCACGTGGTCCGGCATTGTCTATGCGACCACGCGCAAGAAGGTGGACGAGCTTGCAGAAGCCCTGCGTGCCGCTGGAATTACCGCGGTGAGCTACCATGCGGGCATGGAGAACAACGAGCGCGCCGCCTCGCAGGAAGCCTTTGTGCGCGACGAAGCTCGCGTCATGGTGGCCACCAACGCGTTTGGCATGGGCATCGACAAGTCAGACGTGCGCTTTGTCGTGAACTGCGGGCTGCCCCTCTCGCTTGAGGAATACTACCAGGAGGCGGGACGCGCCGGTCGCGACGGCGAGCCTGCCGAGTGCTACCTCCTGTGGAGCCGCGGTGACATACGCACGTGCCACTTCTTTATTGACAACACCGAGTTCCCGCCAGAGACACCGCAGACGGAGAGAAAAACACTGCTGCGTAACAGGGAGCGACTCCTCTCGGCAATGATTGACTATGCGATGAGCGAATCATGCCTGCGAGCACGGGTGCTTCGCTACTTTGGCCAGGACGCTTCGTCGCTTGGGGCAGTCGATGGCTCTGCCGGATGCGACGGCTGCTCCGTGTGCCTTGGCAGCTCCGCGGAGGAGTATCTGCGGGTCGCACGTCCGCGCAGGGCCTTTGGCGCCACAGGATACAGCGGGAGCTATCGCACGCGCGAACTACCCAGCGAGACCGAGGTCACCGACGAGGACGAGCGACTCTTCCAGCGCCTTCGCGCGCTGCGCAAGCAGCTGGCAGACGAGTACCACGTTTTGCCCTACATGGTCTTCTCGGACGCAACGCTGCGGGCCATGGTGCGACGCCGTCCCGCAAACGTTGAGGAGCTGCTCGAGGTCTCCGGCGTGGGGCGTGCCAAGCTCCAACGCTACGGCGACGCCTTTCTCGAGGAGATTAACCGGTAGTAGATAGCCGTGATTGAAACCAGAGCTAGGCTGCGGTGTTCGCCACTCACGCTGTCGGAGCCATCGTCATCCCGTTACGGTAACGGTTCCGTCCTCGGCCACGCTCACGTCCATGCCGTCATGCACGTAGTCGAGAAACTCGTCGCCAAGCTGGTCAACAACCACAAACGGGTGCTCGGTCCAGTTCTTGGCGAGAATGGCGCCCGCTGCGGCAAGCGGGTCGATGGGCTTCGAGAAGAGCATGCAGGCCGGACCCGCACCCATGTCGCATGCGCACATGAAGACCATGCCGCCCGTGGTAGAGCCGATGGTCTGTGGCAGGCAGATGGCCGCCCCCTGGAGGGGCTTCTTGTAGAGGTCGGGGTTATTCTGGTCGGAACAGGGCGCCTTCACGTTCTTTAGAATGAGCGGCTGTTGGTAGCTTGCCAGCGTGTTGAACCCACCATGGCTCACCAGCGCCTTTGCGCTCACGGCACCGCCAACAACAACGCGCCCCCTGAAGGTCTTCTCAGCCATTAGTCGATCCTTCCCCTCGCGATGATGCGAAGCAGGTCGTCCTCGTCAAAGTAGCGCGCGCTCGTGTACGTGCGCAGCTTGTTGGAGCACGTCACCACCGGCAGGTCCGTGGCAGGGTTGTCCATGTACATGAGTGGGCAGATGTAGGTGAGCTTGGCACCCGTTGCCAGGAGCTTTCGCTTCTCGGGCGTCCCATCGAAGGCCGTAAGGACATCGGGTGCGCTCGAGACAACCGTGGGCACCGCAACACGTGTGCGCCCCTCGCGGGCAAGGGCCTCCGGAATGCGGTGAGCCCAGTCTTTGAGCTGGTCAAGCGAGCAGTGCGGGCAGCCGATGAACGCAAGACGCGGGCGGGCGTCGGGCTTCTTCCAGATGTTGGGGTAGCCTGCCTTCACGCGCTCAAGTTCCGCGTCGTCGATCACATAGTGCTTCGCGCCCTCCGCGATGAGGGACTCGCCAAGGTCGACCGCCTCTGGCGTGATGCCATCCACGTGGTAGAGGCCTACGGCACCGTTTGATGCTGAGGCCGCCCCCATGTCCTTGAGGTAGGCCTTCGCCGCATCGTCAAGCGTGCCGCCCAGCCACTGGCTCAGGCCACGGATGTAGGGGACCTCGTCCATCACCTTCATGCCAATGGCAGAGCCCAGCACCTGCGCTTGGGGCTTCTCGGTGCACTCAACGTCAACGACCCAGGTGGCCTTGCGCCCCTCGTCGGTGAGGAGGCCAAACTCAGGGACCTCGCCCACAATGTTCCCAAAGAGGTCAATAAACCCGCTGTTCCGGTTGCAGCGCGCGCCAAGGACAGAGTTGGCATAGACCACGGCAGAGGACTCTGCCCAACTCAGGACGTCGCCGCGCTTCGGGGCGTTGCCAACCTCAGGCAGGTAGCAGGCGCAGGTGAAGGCGCTCTCGTCCTTGAGGCCAACAGCACGCAGCTGGCGCTCGTAGGCGTCCTGCTTGCTGTAGGTGACCGCGCCCACGACCTTCTGGACCACGCTTGCGGGAACGTCTGCGTTGTCGATGGGGCGCGGGTCAACGGTGAAGGGCTCCTTGGTCTTAAGGCCCGCCTTGATGAGCTCGTCCATGAGGCGGAAATTCGCCTCGAGGATCGAGATGCCAAAGCTGGTCACCAGGTGACCAGGCGCCGTCACCTTGACCATGCGCGAAGCGCCAAACGCCTCTCCGTACTCAACGAGCGTTCTCATCACCTTGGCAAGCGTCTCTCCTTGCTTGCCGTCGAGGATGTCACGCTCCTCCTGGGTCAGCTCCATGGGCTGGCCTCCCTTCCTTCTCGTGATTCCCCCAAGTTAGACGCGCGAGGCGGCCTCGTAGGCGCGCCAGATGACCGAGCGCAGGTTGCCTACGCCGGCGCAGTCGCCAACAAGCTGCACGTGGCGGCCGTCTGGCTGCGAAATGGGATCGGGCGTGTAGCCAACAGCGCTTACCACCGAGTCGCACGCTATTCGCTCGAGCGTGCCGTCCTTGTGCGAGATTTGCACCCAGTCCTCGCCAATGGCGCGCACCGTGGACTCCAGGTAGACGGGAACCTTCTTCCAGGCGAAGAACTCACGCAGGTAGCTCGAGTTGGCAAGGCAAACGCCGTCCTGCGCCACCAGGTCATCCTTCATCTCAACGATGACGGGCTCCTTACCGGAGAGGTAGAGCTCGAGCGCCACCTCGCAGCCGGTGAGGCCGCCGCCAATGACCACCACGCGCTGGCCAACCTTAGCCCCATCGAGGTAGTCCAAGGCATCCATCGCACGCTCGAAGCCCTGGACGGGCAGGCGCTTGGGCGTTGCGCCGGTTGCCACGATCGCGTAGTCCTCGTCAAGCTCCTGCACGTCGATGACCTCGCGGTTGTAGTGGATCTCGACGCCAAGCTCCTTCATCTGCCGCTCATACCAGGCGAGAAGGTCGCGGAGCTTGCCCTTGAAGCTCGCGGATGCGGCCTCGCGGAAGACGCCGCCCAGATGGTCTGACTGCTCGTAGATGACGGGCCAGTGGCCGCGAAGCGCAAGCACGCGCGCGGTCTCCATGCCACCAATGCCGCCACCAACCACGGCGACGCGCCGGGGCGTGGTGGTGGCGCGGATGTGGTGCTTCTCGTACTGCATGGTCTCGGGGTTCACCGCGCAACGCGAGAGATGCAGCGAGTCCTCGAGAGTCTGCGTGTTTGCGTGCCCCTTGTAGTGGCACATGTTGAAGCAGCCGTTGTGGCAGCAGATGCAGGGGCGAATGTCCTTCTCGCGCCCCTCGACAAGCTTGGTGACCCACTCGCCGTCGGCCAGGAACTGGCGAGCAAAGCCCACGGCGTCAAGCTTGCCCTCGGCTACGGCCTGTGCGCCCACATAGGGGTCCATGCGGCCGGCACAGACAACTGGCACGTCCACGTATCCCTTGATGTGCTCGACGTCTGCAAGGTTGCAGTTCTCGGGCATGTAGATAGGCGGGTGAGCCCAGTACCAGGCGTCGTAGGTGCCGTTGTCGCAGTTGAGCATTGCGTAGCCCTCGTCGGTGAGGTAGCGTGCGGCCCACTCGGACTCTTCCATGGTGCGCCCCACCTCGACGTAGTCCTCGCCGGGGAGCGCCCCCTCGCGGAAGCCCTTGGTGCGGCTTACCACCGAGTAGCGAAGCGACACAGGGAAGTCCTCGCCTGCTGCGTCGTGGATGGCGTGGACAATGCGCACCGGGAAACGGTAGCGGTTCTCGCGCGAGCCGCCGTAGATGTCGTTGCGGTGGTTCACATAGGGGAGGGTGAACTGGTCGAGAAGGTAGCCCTCGTGGACGGCGTGCACCTCCACGCCGTCAACGCCGGCATCACGCAGCATCTTTGCGCAGGTGGCAAACGCCTCCACAATCCGGTCGATCTCACCGATGGTCATCTCGCGTGAGGGGACCTTGTCCGACCAACGGTTGGGCGAGGGGGACGCTGTGGCGCAAATCTTGTCCAGGTCCAGGAAGGGCTTTGACAGCGCGCGCAGCAACGGGTTGGTGTAGAGCTCCTCCATGGAGTCAGACACCGTGAAGCTTCGCCCAAAGCCAGCCGTGAGCTGCACGAACATCTTGGCTCCCGTGGCGTGCAGCTCCTCCATGAAGGGCTTGAGCTCCTCGTACATGGTGCGGTTCTGATCTAGCCACTGGCCGCCGATGGGGTTGTAGACGGGCTGGCAGCCGGGAAGCAGTAGCCCCACGTTGTTCTGCGCGCGCTCCATGAGGAAGCGGGCACCGTCCCGGTCGAAGTGGTTTCTCTCCATCCACCCAAAGATGTTGGTACCGCCCATGGACGTCATGACGATGCGGTTCTTGATCTCGCAGCCGCCGATGCTCCACGGAGTGAACAGTGGTTCAAGCCTTGAATCCATATCCTGCCCTCTCTCTTAGCGTGTGCCCATCATAGTGCGCCTTATGTGTGCGAGAACCGCCAAAAGGACTCGCTGCCGATTAGCGCACGGAGCTCCTCCTCGCTCCCAACCTCCCAAGTTGGGGAGACCCCCCTTGCGTCCTGCGGCCGCATGCGCCCACGACGGTTGAGCCATACGCACGGCATCCCCGCCGCACATGCACCCACGACGTCCGTGTCCCAGGCATCACCAACATAGATGCAGCGACCGGGCGTTGTGCCAAGGTGGTCGCATGCGTAGTCAAAGAGCGCCGGGTCGGGCTTTGCCAGGCCCACGGCCTGTGAGACAAAGACGGCCCCGGGAGAGACCCACCGCGCTATGCCGAGAATGCCGAGCTTCTCAGCCTGGAGCTCCTTGCGGCCATTGGAGATCACGCCCACGCCCAGACGGGCTCGCGAGCGGCACGCATCCAGGCAGGATGCCATGGCAGGGGAGAGCGACATGGCCACGCCCGACTCGTCAGCATAGACGCGCTGCGCCTCCACAGCGGTCTCGTGGTTGATCGAGACGCCAAAGTCGCCAAGCGTCTGTTGCATGCGCAGGGCGTACTCCTCTGTACTAGGGGTGCGCCGCGCCGAGAAAGCAGCAAAGATGGGGCCGCTGTGCCTGCGACTCGCGTCGTAGAGGGCTGCGTCAGTTGCGCCGGGAAGGTCACCGCAGACGCGCCTCACCGCATAGGCAAAGGGCTTTGCCTGGTTGTACAGGGTATCGTCGATGTCAAAGAAGACCACGTCTACGCCCGGGCGAGCATCAGGCTCGCCGCTTCCTGCCGCCTGTCCCATGGAACGCCTCCTTGCTCGAAGCCGTTGGTCCAAGTCTAGCAGCTGGTGCAGGGGCAGCGTTCGATGGTCGCGAGGCAACACCCCCGCACAAATTCCCACCGGGCGCCTAGGTTATCAAAGCGTAACGGATGAAAACTCTCGTCATTCGCCGGCTATCATGTTGAAACACGAGCCGACTACGAGTCGAGCGCCTGCGCGGCTGCAGCCGGGAAACCACGATGCACCAGAATTTGGAGTGATCTACATGGCACGCGTGTACAACTTCTCCGCCGGCCCCGCCGTACTTCCGGAGGAGGTGCTCTCTCGCGCGGGCTCTGAGATCCTCGACTACCAGGGTTCCGGCATGTCCGTCATGGAGATGAGCCACAGGTCCAAGGTCTTCCAGGGCATCATCGACAAGGCCGAGGCCGACATCCGCACCCTTATGGGTATTCCTGAGAACTACAAGGTCCTCTTCCTGCAGGGTGGTGATTCGCTGCTCTTTGCGACCACCTTCATTAACCTGGCACCGCACCGCAAGGCAGACTTCGTGATCACGGGCAACTGGGCAAAGAAGGCATACCAGGAGGCCCAAATCCTTGGCGACCCCAACGTGGTTGCAAGCTCGGCAGACAAGAACTTCACCTACATCCCCGACTGCTCGGACCTCCCCATCCGCGAGGACACCGACTACCTCTATATCTGCCAGAACAACACCATCTACGGCACGCAATACCACACCCTGCCCAACACGAAGGGCCACACGCTTGTTGCCGACCAGAGCTCGATGTTCCTCTCCGAGCCTGTTGACGTAACCAAGTTTGGGTGCATCCACGCGGGTGTCCAGAAGAACGTTGGCCCCGCTGGTGTGCAGATTGTGATTGTGCGCGAGGACCTCATCCCCGATGACCTCCCCGGCGTTCCCACGATGCTGCGCTTCAAGACGCAGGCCGACAAGGGCTCGCTCTACAACACGCCCAACTGCTGGGGCATCTACATGTGCGGCCTGGTGTTCCAGTGGCTGCTCGAGAACGGTGGCCTCGCGGCAATGCACGAGAAGAACACCGAGAAGGCCAATCTCCTCTACGACTACCTCGACGCCTCCGAGCTCTTCCACCCCACGGTGACTGACCCGGAGAGCCGCTCGCTCATGAACGTCCCCTTTGTCACGGGTGACAAGGACCTCGACGCCGAGTTTGTCGCGGAGGCGGCAAAGGCCGGACTGGTGAACCTCAAGGGTCACCGCACCGTTGGCGGCATGCGTGCCTCCATCTATAACGCCATGCCCAAGGCGGGCGTCGAGGCGCTCGTGAACTTCATGGATGGCTTCGAGCGCTCACACAAGAAGGCCTAGCCCCTCCTTAGCAGCGTTTTCCCACTCTCAACTAAACTCAAGGAGCCATCCACATGTATAAGGTTCACTGCATGAACAACATCGCCAAGGCAGGCACCGACCGCCTTGGGGCCAACTACGAGCTCACCGACGCCCTCGAGGACGCCGACGCCATCATGGTGAGGAGCGCGAGCCTCCACGAGACCCAGTTCCCCAAGGGCCTTCTCGCCATCGCACGTGCCGGTGCCGGCGTGAACAACATTCCGCTCGACCGCTGCGCTGACGAGGGCATTGTTGTCTTCAACACGCCTGGCGCCAACGCAAACGCCGTGAAGGAGCTCGTCTTTGCGGGCCTGCTCCTTGCCAGCCGCGACATCGTGGGCGGCATAGAGTGGGTGCGCGCCAACGCAGACGACCCCGACCTCGCCAAGCATGCCGAGAAGGCAAAGAAGCAGTTTGCCGGCCACGAGCTTGCCGGCAAACGCCTGGGCGTCATTGGCCTCGGCGCCATTGGTGCCGCCGTGGCCAACACGGCCACCCGCTTTGGCATGCAGGCCGTGGGCTATGACCCGTACCTCTCGGTCTCTGCTGCGTGGAACCTCGACCGTCGCATCGAGCATGCTGATGACCTCTCCCGCCTTGTCGCCGATTGCGACTACATCACCATCCACGTTCCCGCAATGGACTCCACCAAGAACATGGTGAACGCGGAGCTCATCTCCCAGATGAAGCCCGGTGCCGTTGTGCTCAACTTTGCCCGCAACACCATCGTGGACGAGCGGGCCATGGCAGCCGCCCTTGCCGAGGGCCACATCGCCCGCTACGTGACTGACTTCCCCAACCCCGTATCGGCTGACATGAAGAACGCAATCGTCCTGCCGCACCTGGGCGCCTCCACCACCGAGGCCGAGGAGAACTGCGCCGTCATGGCCGCTGAGGAGCTACGTGACTTCATCGAGAACGGTAACATTACTCACTCCGTGAACTTTGGCGCCGTTGACCTTGGTCCCATTGCCTCCGGCGAGCGTCTGGCAATCATCCACCAGAACGTGCAGGGCATGATCGGCAAGTTCTCGCAGTACTTGGCAGACAATGGCATCAACATCGAGAACATGGCAAACAAGAGCCGTGGCTCGATGGCCTATACGCTCATCGACATTGCGGGCGAGGTGCCGGCAGACGTCATCGACCGCCTCGCCCAGGCCGGGGGCGTCCGGCGCATTCGCGTGATTCGTTCAAAGTAGGGCTTTGGGTTTCGAAGGTGATAAAGTGCCCCTCTCAGACGGACCTGAGAGGGGCACTTGCTTTCCGGGCAACGACTGACAGGCAAAGTTGCCTTCGTCTACTCCATAAGTGACTGGTACTCAGCGGCCACGGCGTCGAACTCGGCGTCGTCCTCGATGGGCACGATGTCATTGGTGCCGTCATCATGCTCTACGTACCCATATAGGTAGAGTGACTCCTGGTTGTCCTCCGGTGCGAGTGCAATGTACTCCCTACCATCATATGGGAAAATCCCCAGTACGTCGCACTTTTCTGAGGTGCCGTCATCGTATTCGAGTGTTATGGTCTCGGGGTCGTCGTCGGCCCAGCCGCCTTGGTCCCCAAAGTCATAGTCATCGTCTCTCTCCAGCTCGTCAAAGTCGAGCTCGGCGTCCTCGAAGGACTCCTCGTCTTCCGCCATGGCTACTCCTTCTTTTGGGACCGGGCGTCTCCTGCGCCCATAGACTGAGTTTATCTGCATAATCGTTTCTTGAACGTGAAAGCGTCGCCTTCTCGGTGAGTAGCCCAAATTACGCCGTTTACCATGGAAAAGACAACTTTGACAAGCCGTGGGCGGTAGAAGGGAAACCATGAGCGGTATCAATGTATATGCACATTACACAAGCGAGGAAGACTACCCAGACCTCGACTACACCGGTGCCTGCGAGCGTCTTGCGCGCGCGATTTCCTGCAAGACCATAGACCATGGCGAGAAGACCGAGGGCGCGCCCTTCGAGAGGCTGCACGCGCTCGTGCGCTCCTCGTTTCCGCACATCATGGCGGCGTCCACCTTCGAGGAGGTGGGAAGGAACCTTCTCATTACCTGCCCGGGGACAGACCCCTCGCTTCCCTGTGCGCTGCTCCTGGCCCACCAGGACGTAGTTCCCGTAGTCCCCGGCACGGAGAATGACTGGCTGCACGACGCCTTCGCCGGGGAGCTCGACGAGACCTTCGTCTGGGGTAGGGGAGCGCTCGACATCAAGGACATGCTCATGGGGGAGCTTGAGGCCCTCGAGTACCTCCTCGCCCGTGGCAACCGACCGCGCCGCACCGTCATTCTCGCCTTTGGCGCCGACGAGGAGACCGCTAGCGCAGGCGCAACCAAACTTGCAGCCATCCTTGAGGCGCGCGGCGTCCGTGCCGAATGGCTGCTCGACGAAGGTACGACAACCATGTTTGCCGGCGCCCTGTGGGGTGCACCCGAGCGCGTGCTTACTGATGTGTGCATCTCGCAGAAGGGCTACCTTGACCTGCGGTTGGATGCTCACGGAGAAGGCGGGCACTCCTCCAACCCCTTTGGAGGCACCTCGCTTGAACGCCTAAGCGTGGCCATCTCGCACCTCGTGGAGTCGCGACCGGCGCCCGAGCTCACTCCCATCGTGCGCGACACTTTCCGCGCGCTTGCGCCGCACATCACAGAGGAGCAACTTCGCACGCTCGTCCAGGACGTGGACGCCAACGCCGAGAAGATAGCCTCCCTTGCCGCCGCCAGGCGCGGCCTCTATCCCTTCGTGGTAACCACGATGGCCGTCGACATGCTCGAGGGTGGGTCTGCCGCGCCAAATGTGATGCCGGGCGACGCAAGTGCGACCATCAACTTCCGCCTCCTGCCGGGAACAACGGCAGACGACGTGCTTGCCTGGGTCGAGGGCGCTCTGGATGGCACTGGCGTCACCGCAACGGCCGTTCACTACACGCCTGCAGGAAGGATGGACTCAACGAGTGGCGCAGGCTATGCAGAGGTGTCGGAGGCGCTCGAGCACTACTACCGTGACGTCGACGTGGTGCCATCCTTTGTCTGTGGTGGTACCGACGCCATTCGCTATGAGGCAGTCTGCGACTCTATTCTTCGCGTCATTCCTTTTAGGCCTACGCCAGAGGAGGAGGCAACGGGCGTCCATGGCGTAAACGAGCGCATCTCTCGCCGCACGTACGCACAGGGCATTCGCGTTCTGGTGCGTCTTCTGGAGCGGACCGTCCTCTAGGCAGGCTCATCTGCGCATGGGCCTTTGGGTCTGGTCAGGTTTTGGGGTCGGTGGCCAAAGGACGGAGTGCGCATGCTTTTGGGGTAGTATGAGGTTTTCGGGGGCACCCGCCCACGTGCGGGTCGCCGGATTGGATAGCTCCAGAAGGGCAATACTGTGGCAAGAACACTCGAGAACTTGGGTTCCCAGATCAGGAGCGCGACCGACTCGGATGCCGAGTCCGCCCAGCGGGCGGGTACCGCCACCGCGCCGGTAGGGACGCCAGAAAACCCCTCGTTCAAGATTCTCACCGTTGCTAACGTCATCACGGCATGCCGCCTTGCGCTCACGATTGCCTTTCTTGTGCTCTTTGTTCAAGGAAACAATCGCGTGCTGGCTCTTTGCTTCTATGCAATCGCGGCCGTGACGGACTTCCTGGACGGGCAGGTAGCCCGCCGAACCCAAACCGTAAGCTGGCTGGGCAAGGTCATGGACCCAATCATGGACCGCGTGCTGCTCTTCACCGGCGTCTTGGCTATCGTGCTTACCGGCGAGCTGCCCGCGTGGGTCGCGGTGCTCGTCATAGGCCGAGATTGCTACCTGGGAATTGGCGCCCTCGTCCTGCAGAAGTACCGCCGTCGTCCCGTTGACGTGGTCTACATAGGCAAGGTCACCACGGCACTTCTCATGTTTGGCTTCTGCGACCTTCTTTTGGGGGTCCCCGTAGTCCCCGGCCTGGGCGTGCTTGGCGTTGCGTGGCTCCCCGGCCTCAACGCGCAGCCTTCCGCACTCGGCATCTTCTTTGTCTACGCAGGCCTCATATGCTCGATAACCACTGCGGTCATCTATACTCGCGAGGGCATTCAGATTCGCCTCGAGGCGCTTGCCGGGCAGGAGGGGGAGAAGGGTAGGTGACCCCCCAGCGAACTTGGACCACTACAATGGTCCTTCTGGTTTTTGCGCTGCTCCTCGTGCTGCCTCACGTGGCATATGCCGATGAGGTGAGCATTCCTGACCCCGTTCTGAGCGAGGCCCAGTGCGCCATCGTCGAGGACTCGGCAGGCAACGTGCTCTACGAGAAGAACGCAGACACACAGATGCCCATGGCGTCCATCACGAAGGTCATGACTGCCATGGTGGCGCTCGACTCGGGTGTTGACCTTGACACTCCCTGTCAGATTCACGCAACGGACCTGGGCGCCGATTCCCAGACCGCGGGCTTTGTGGAGGGTGACATCCCAACGCTGCGCGAGCTTCTCCGCGTGATGCTCATCTACTCGGCAAACGACGCAGCGGAGAACATTGCAATTAACGTCGCCGGCTCGGAGGAAGCCTTTGTCGAGCTCATGAACGAGAAGGCCCAAGAGCTGGGCATGACCAACACCCACTTCATGAACCCGCATGGTCTGGACGAGGACGGGCACTACTCCACCGTCTCTGACCTTGCCCTCATGGGCAGGGTGGCCCTCTCTGAGTACCCGTTCATCGCCGGTACCGTGCACACGCGCTCGGTAACCGTGAGCGTGGACGGAACGCAGAAGACGTTCTACTCGACAGACGAGCTCCTTGGGACCTACAAGGGGATTCGCGGCATCAAGACCGGCTACGTTGCGGGCAGTGCCGCCTTCCTTGGCGCCTGCCAGCGCAATGGTGTGGAGCTCTTCACCTGCGTTCTTGGCGCACAGACCAGCTCCGGTCGCTTTACCGACACAGTGTCGCTTCTCAACTGGGCATACGCCAACTTCAAGCAGACCCCTGTGGCCAAGAGCTCGTGGATTGTGGGCGTGAGGCCCTATGCCGACAACTTCGCCATGACCTGCGAGGTTACACCCGCAGACGACGAAACCGCCATCACGTGGCCGCAGGGCGGGAGCCTCTCCTTTAGCACGACCATGCTCCAGCACAATCTCTTGGTTCAAGACGGGCAGCTCGTTGGGTCAACAACCTGGACGCAAGAGGGCAAGACGGCGGGAAGCGTCCACTACACGGGTCGCCTCACCTTGGACAACATTCCTCGCGTAAACGTGTTCACCCTGCCTCTCTATGGGTATGCCGCATAGTAGGCAATGCAAACGGTGCTCGCAGAGTGGCACCAGAAGGAGGCTCTTGTGGCAGACGAGCGTGAGCAGGGAAGCGGTCGTGCATCCCGAACGGTGCGAGGAGAACTTTACGAGGAGCACCTTGCCCTTGGTGTGAGCTTTGATCGCGCCGAGGACACCGGACTTACCTATCCTGCATCGTATGCGCGCGAGCAGCCACTAGACCTTGCGCTTGAGGGGGCGGTGGTTTCAGATCTTACCGGCGCAACGTACCGGCTGGTCTCCGGTGCACACCCGCAGGAGCTTTGCGAGGCGGCGTTCTGCGCGCGCAAGCTGCGCGTTGGCCAGTGTGCCTTCGAGCCGGCGCTTACGGGTGACGGAGCCATAACCTCGGTCGCGTTTCTCGCACGCACGGGAACGCATGAGCACGTGCTGCTCGACCCCACGCGCAGGGGGTCTGTGGTGGCAGGTTGGCTCACGTTCCTCTCGCACGTGAGCATCAACGGAAACGCGCCCTACGAGGGAACCTCTGTCGAGGAGGCAAGCGGCATGCTCGTGCCACTGCTCATCATGGGCGCCCGGGCAAACGAGCTCCTGGCAGACTACCTTCCTTCTGCGGCCCGTGCGCTTCCCGCGCGAGGCGCCGTCGAGAGCGTGACGCTTGACGGCCACATTCCCGCGCTCCTTGTGGGCATGCCGGTAGACATTGCCGGGGGCGTGCCCGCCTACGTGCTTCTTGTCCCAAAGACAGCCGCACGCGTGATGTGGCGAAGCCTCCTCTCGTTTACCTGGGTCGAGCCTGTGGGCCGCACCGCCGTTTTGGGCACCTGGTCGCAACTCCCCTGGGCGCAGAGGCTCGACTCCACAGACGTGGTGGAGATAGCGGAGCAGGACCTGCGCGCGTGGGGGCTTCTGCGCCGTGGGAATGACTTTGTCGGCGCACGCGGAATCCTTGAAGGGTAGGGAGGTCAGATGAAGTACGCGATCAACGCGGCCCAGGCGCCAGATGCCTACGGCTCCTGCTCGCAGGGCACGACAGCTGGAAGGTTTGTCTACACATCGGGCCAGCTCCCCGTGGGACCAGACGGCAAGACCATCGTAGGCGCCTCCGTCGCAACGCAGACGTCGCGCGTTATCGACATCATCGAGGCCATTCTCGCTGAGGTGGGCTGTTCGCTCTCGGATGTTGCGCAGACCACCGTCTACCTGTCCCGCATCGAGGATTTTGAGGCGATGGACAAGGTCTTTGCACAGCGCTTTCCGCAGCCCGCGCCCTCGCGCTCGGTGGTTGCGGTGTCTGTCCTTCCTCTTGGTGCGCTTGTCGAGATGGACTGCGTGGCCTGCAGGTAAGCGGTATCATGAGAGAGTAAGGTTTACTCGAGGGGAGATTCGATGCAGCCCACCAACAACCACTCCACCGACATGGGGGCAACGGAGATTTTCCGTATGCCCTCTGCAGACGCCACCGTCCCCGACCTCATGGCCGAGGAGAAGCCAGCACATCCTACTCTGACAATCGTCAAGGGTCCCCAGATTGGCGAGACGTTCGAGCTTGACGCACCCATCATCACCCTTGGGCGCGACCCGCGCAACAGCGTCTTCCTGAATGACATGACGGTCTCTCGCCACCACGCGAAGATGGACCTCTCCGCCTGCCCGCAGGGGAGGGCCACGGTCGAGGACCTTGGCTCGCTCAACGGCACTTGGGTCGACGGCGCAATCGTGAGCAAGGCATCCCTCAAGGACGGCTCCACCATCCAGATCGGCACGTTCCGCATGGTGTTCCACACCAACGCACGTCCGCGCAGGATCGACGCCGAGGGCTAGGCCATGCCTGACGCCGGATACCTCACCATCGGCAAGGTCGTAAAACGGCTTCAAGGCCTTTACCCCGACCTCACCATATCGAAGGTCCGTTACCTCGAGGACGAGGGGCTTCTCAATCCCTCTCGCACTCCCGGGGGATACCGCCTCTACTCGCAGCGTGATATCAAGCGGCTGGAAACCATCCTCTACCTGCAGAAGAATAGGTTCCTGCCACTCTCTGTCATCAAGGACGAGCTTGACCGCCAAGACGCCGGGGAGCCGCCCGCAGCTGCCGCAGAATCTGCAGTCGAGGCCTCACTCGTAGGCCCCGTGGACGAAGAGGTTGTCGAGAAGTTCCACCCCATTGATCGCATGCCAGAGGTTGCTGGCGTCTCCGTGAGTTTCGTGCGACAGCTTTCCGAGGCAGGCGTCATCACGCTCAAGCGATCCCCCCATGGCCGCGACCTTGTTGACGGCCATGACATCGGCCTCATCCGTACCTGCGACGAGCTGCGGCACTATGGGATTGGCCCCAAGAACCTTCGCCAGTACGTGAACTCGGCTAACCGCGAGTCAGCCATGTTCGAGCAGGCGTTGGTTGTTTACGCCAAGAAGGGCGGCGGCGTGGAGGCCGAGGTCACAGACGAGACGCGTGAGCGCTTTGAACAGGCCTTCTCGCGCATGCTCGCACTGACGGACGTGGTGCGCGCCGAGCTCATCCGCAGGCTTGTTCATCAGTCATTCAAGGACATGGAGGGCTAGCCCACGGGCCCCTCCCTGCCATAGCCAGAACAATAACGAGGAAAGGACTGCACGTGTCTGATTTCGACTACGAGAGCCGCATCGTGAGCATCCCCGACTATCCGGAGAAGGGGGTCATCTTCAAGGACATCACGCCGCTGTTTGCTGATCCCGATGGCCTCGTGCACCTCGTTGATGACATTGCCGACCACTTCCTCGGCCGAGGCATCACCAAGGTCGTTGGGGCAGAGGCCCGCGGCTTCCTCGTTGGCGCTCCCGTTGCCTACAAGCTTGGCGCGGGCTTTGTCCCGGCGCGCAAGCCCGGAAAGCTTCCCCGCGAGGTCTACTCTCAGTCCTACTCGCTCGAGTACGGAACCGACGAGCTGCAGATTCACAAGGACGCCCTCAGCCCAGATGACGTGGTCCTTATCGTCGACGATCTTGTCGCGACCGGCGGTACGGCGGCAGCGACCGCAAAGCTTGTCGAGCAGTCTGGGGCTCGCATCGAGGGCTTCTCGTTCATTCTCGAGCTCACGTTCTTGAATCCCCGCGACGTAATTGCCAAGGAATACCCCGATCGCGAGGTCTACACGCTCATTCCCGTCAAGTAGGATAGCCTCACATAATGGCAAGATCCTTGGCCGCCTCCTCCATGGGGGCGGCCAAGTTGCATTAGAGCCTTCTGCCTATCGTATGGAAAGCCGTGCCCTTTACTGGCGCCTGGCGTAGAATGTTCATCAAGCGTCGAAAGGACTACGCAATGACCCACGCAAGATGCATCATCACTGCCGGATTGGTTCTTGCCCTCGCCACGCCCTGCGCGCTCACCGTTGCGCCTACTGTTGCCATGGCAAGCCCCGAGGATGATCTTTCTGCCGCCTCTGCAAAGCTTGACTCGCTGGGCTCTACGCTCTCCTCCCTGCAGGACCAGCTTTCCTCTGCCACCTCAGAGCTCGAGCAGACCACCTATAGCATCGCAGACACCGAGCAGCAGATCTCCGACACCCAGACCCAGCTGGACGAGAAGCGCCAGGAGCTGGGCACCCGCATGAAGAGCTCGTACAAGTCGGGTTCCTCGAGCGCACTCGACCTCATCCTCTCTTCTGCCTCCTTCGAGGAGCTTTCGTCCAACATCTACTATCTCGACAAGGTTTCCGAGGCCGATGCCGCTGCCATTTCTGAGGTGCAGTCGCTCTCCAACCAGCTCGAGCAGCAGAAGAGCGACCTCGAACAGCAGCAGGCAGATCAACAGGCTCAGGTTGACAGCCTCCAGTCGCAGACGTCTGACTACCAGAACCAGGTAGCCGAGGCGCAGGCCTACTATGACTCCCTCAACGAGGAGGTCCAGGCACAGCTTGCCGCAGAGGCAGCCGCAGCCGCAGATTCCCAGGAGTCCAATTCGGTTACCACCGTTGTCCAGGCCATCCAGACGCAGGAGACCATCGCCTCCAACGGTGGTGGCACAACCGGGACAGCGGCCGCGGACAACTCCACTACCAGCAACACCGCGAGCAGCACAAGCAATAGCTCAAGCACCAGTAGCTCCAGCTCAAGCTCAAGCAGCCACTCGAGCTCTAGCAGTAGCTCCAGTACCTCCAACACCTCCAACGTGCCTTCTGGTGGCGGCGTGTCTGCGGCACTTGCACTTGTTGGCCACCCCTATGTCTACGGTGCCTCCGGCCCCAACGCGTTCGACTGCTCCGGTCTTGTCTGCTATGTCTATGGCTATGCACGCGATCGCACCACCTATTCCATGATCAATTCCATCAAGGCAAGCGGCGGCTGGAAGACCAGCATCGACCAACTCTCCTATGGTGACCTCGTCTTTGAGTACGGTGGTAGCCATGTGGGCCTCTATCTTGGCAACGGCCAGATTGTCCACGCAGCCAACCCGTCCTCGGGCGTGATAGTTGGTCCCATTTACGGCTTCTATGGTGGCGGTTCCTACTAGTTCCACCTGCACGTTATTGGCATATTTGCGCGCCCCTGCGTTTGCAGGGGCGCGTTTTTGTCTGTGCGGGCGACAAGCATCTCGGGCATTGGAGTAAGCTGATTGATGCTTACTTTGGAATAATTGCATGGAGAGTGGTGGTTTGTGCATGACTGAGCGCGCGGTGCGCAAGCTCTCGGTGGGGCGTCGGCTCTCTCGGAGGTTTCAGGTCAACCTGGTAGGGGAGGGTGCTCTTGCCGGTCTTCTCGGCGGCGGTGTTGTGACACTCTATCGCCTTGCCCTGTCCCTTGCCGAGAAGGGTCTGCGCGCCATTACGGGCGCTTTCGCCGGTCACGCAATCCTCGTCGCCGCTTGGTTTGCCATTCTCGCCGTACTGCTCCTGGTGGTCTCGAAGCTTCTGCTGTGGGAGCCCTACACGCAGGGGAGCGGCATCCCCCAAGTAGATGCCGAGGTAATTGGACGCATTGACATGCCCTGGCATCGTGTCATTGCGGCGAAGTTCGCCGAGGGTACGCTATGCGCCTTTGCCGGCCTATCCCTTGGACGAGAGGGACCATCCGTCCAGCTTGGAGGGATGTCTGGCAAGGCGGTCGCCCGAGCTCTCAAGCGTGGGAGGGGAGAGGAGCGGCTGCTTGTTACCTGCGGGGCAGCCGCCGGCATGTCCGCGGCGTTCCATGCGCCGCTCACGGGCGTCCTCTTTGCAGTCGAGGAGATTCACAAGCAGTTTGGCGCCGCGCTCATTGTCTCGGTCATGACAGCCTCGGTTGTCTCGGATTTTCTCGTCTCACAGGTGCTGGGAGTGCGACCGGTTCTCAGCCTCTCCTTTGCGGCCGACCTACCTCACGTCGACTACGCGCTCGTCGTGGTTCTTGGCATTGCCTGCGGCATCCTTGGTGCCCTCCACAACAGCGGCATGTTCTTTGCCCAGCGCTGCTACGACAAGATTCAGCGTCACCTACCGTATGCGCGCCTTGCTATCCCGTTTGCTCTTGCCGGATTAGTTGCTTTCACGTTTCCCCAGCTCATGTGTGGCGGCGATGCCATAGTAGAGACCATCCAGCAGACAGGTGGCCTCACCTGGTGGGCCATTATGGGGCTTCTCCTTGGCAAGTACCTCTTCACGACCATCTGCTTCGCATCTGGGGCACCAGGGGGCACGCTCTTTCCGTTGGTAGCCATGGGGTCTCTCGTCGGCGGCCTCTTTGGCGTCATCGCCATCAACGGCCTGGGGCTTCCTCAAGCCTATGTCGTGAACTTTGTGGCACTGGGAGTGGCAGGCTGCTTCTCTGGAGTCGTGAGGGCTCCTGTGACTGCCGTGGTGCTCGTCTTTGAGCTTACGGGCTCTCTTGACTCGCTGCTCTCCGTCTCCATAGTCGCAATTCTTGCATACGTCACGGCAAACGTCCTGCGTGTCGACCCGTTCTACGAACATCTGCTCGCCAAGCTTCTGGGAGTGACGCCCGACGACCCCATGGTTAATGGCGAGGCTGGCGAGAAAATCCTGCATACCTACGCGGTAGGCACAGGTGCACGCATCGAGAACATGCTCATCAAAGACATTCCCTGGCCAGACAACGTACGCGTGGTGACAGTCGAACGCGCCGGGCAAGAGATTGTCCCCACCGGAAGCACGCGAATCATGGCGTTGGACAGTCTGCTCGTCATCATGGATACCGATACGGAGAGCGACGCAAGTCTCAAGCTTCAACAGATGACACGCGCAAGCATCGACACGCAGTGGACGCCGTCAAATACACGGTAAGGGATATTTGACCAATTTCGACGTTATTTTATGAGAGGGGAGAGCTCTATATGGGCTGGGCACACCAAGCCCTGTACGTACCGTCATCTGTAGTGAGCTCCGAGAACCAAACGCCGATTGAGTCGCCAACGCTATAGTCAGCGAGGTATTCGCGCATGGTCCACGCCGAAAGGTCAAACGAGCACATGGAGCCAGCCACAAGCCCAAGATCTTGCGCGTTGGACGAAGTAGAGTCAACTAGCAGCGTTACCACGCCATCCTCGGCATCAAGCGAGTCAATGGTTCCTTCGCAGGAATACACGGCCGACGAAGACAGGTCCCTCGCGTTGGCGAGCATTGGGTCGCGCGCAGATGGAGAGTCCAAGTCTTTAACCTCGAAGCAGTATCCATCTCGCGCACCTTCTACACCAACTGAGTTGTGGAAGTAGCCTATGGTTATCCTATGGCCAAGGTCAGAGTCGTAGAGCTCATCGTTGTTCCGAAAAACAAAGCGAATAGGATCCTCTGAGAAAGGCGCGTCACTACCCATAGCTTCAGGATGGATAGACAAAGCATGTTCCGCAGGCTCTACAGAGACGACGGTTCCGGTGACATAGTCTAGGTGAGCATTGTTCGAAGCGTTAGAAGGTCTCTTGGAGACTGCGAGCAGAGCAATGATAGCGCCAGCGATGCAGCAAAACCCAATTGCAAGCATAAGCACTATTGAACGTCTCTGCTTTGCAACCATGCTCCAGCCTCCTTCTAAGTGGGGGACATTAGCTGTAAGTGTTGCACATTCGGAGTATTCTCGCTACTTTACATAAGATATATTATCGCGGTTAGATGCAGGGGAGTCCAATGTCATGCGCGGCGCGTCCCAAGCGGCTTCAATGCCACGTGGGACGCGCCACAGACAAGCATTCAGACCCAAAGGGTCATCGGTGATTAGCCCTCCACAGGCCTGCCAAGGTACGCGGCCGCACTGTTTGCCGCAATAGCACCATCAGCTGCGGCGGTCACAATCTGGCGCAGCGGAGTCCTGCGAACGTCTCCTGCGGCAAAGAGCCCCTGAGTCCTTGTCGCCATTCGCCCGTCTGTCTTCACGTAGCCGGCAGGGTCAAGCTCGGCAAGGCCTTCGACAAGCTTGCTCGCGGGAACACGACCCACGAACACGAACACACCAAAAGACCCCTCGTCATAGGTCTCGACCGTTGTTTCGCCTGTCTCGTTGTTTCTGAAGGTGATGGTGCTGGGAAGCTCCCCGCCTTCCAACGACACAATACTCGTAAGGTACCTTACGGTCACCTTCTCATTCTCTTCAAGTTCGCGAGCAACGGCAGCCTGGGCACGCAGGTGATCCTTGCGAACAATCAAAATAACCTCGTTTGCAAAGCGTGTGAGAAACAGGGCCTCCTCGGCAGCGGAGTTCCCGCCACCCACAACGTAGACGCGCTTGCCCCGGTAGAACATGCCGTCGCAAGTAGCACAGTACGATACGCCATGAGAGGCGAACTTTTCCTCACCTTTAAAGCCAGCGCGACGTGGCGTGGCTCCACCAGCGAGAATGACGGACTTGGCGAGAAGCTCACCATCTGGTGTGGCAAGCGTGAATAGCCCGCTCTTGTCATCGTGCGCGATGCTTGTGACCTGTTCCATGCGCACCTCGGCCCCAAGGTCCGTTGCCTGGGAACGCATGGCCTCCGAGAGCGTATAGCCATCTGTGTGCGGGAGCCCCGGATAGTTGTCAATCTCGCTAGTCAAGATGGTCTGGCCGCCAAAGGCCTCCTGCTCTAGGGTAACCGCATCCAGGAGCGACCGCTGGGCATAGATTGATGCCGTAAGTCCGGCGGGACCGCCTCCAACGATGATAAGGTCTTTAACCTGCTTGTTAGTGCTTTCCATGTGTATCCAATCCGGCAAGGCGTGCGGAGCGTATAAGACTCCCCTGGCCAACAGTAGTCCTTTGCTCTCCCCTGCTATACCCAACCTGACGGATATCATATACGACTATCTCGCTTACATATGCGTATCCCCACGGGAATCTCGCACAGAGTCCGTGGGGATACGTGCCAGCTCAAGCGACACGATGCGCTATTTAATTGTGTCTAGTCTAAATTGTGTCTAGTCCTGTGAAGCAGTAGAACTCCCCTGGGCTGACTCTGGTTCTGCGGCCTTCTCCTCAGGTGGCATGGGCAGCACGAGGTTCATGATGATGCCCACCAGCGTTGAGGTGGCCATACCAGGCAGTGCATACTGCCCAATAGGAATCGAGATTCCGGATGTCTCCATGCCAACCCCCAGGATGATGACCACGGAGGCAATCATCAGGTTGCGGTTGACGCCAAAGTCAACCTTGTTGGTAACGAACATCCTAAGGCCGTTAGAAGCGATGAGACCAAAAAGCAGGAGGCTCACACCGCCCATGACAGGAGACGGAATGGAGCGGATGAGCGCAGAAAGCTTGGGGCAGAAGCCACCAACAATCAGCGCGAAACCCGCTGCGTACCAGAAGACCTGCGTAGAGTAGACACGGGTGACGCTCATGACGCCGATATTCTCGGCATACGTAGTGGTAGGAGGCCCTCCAAGGAAGCCCGAGATCACCGTCGAGATGCCGTCGCCGGCAAGAGAGCGCGGAAGCATGGGGCGATAGTCCTTGCCAACAATCTCGCCAACCGCCAGGAGGTGACCGATGTGCTCAATCACCACGACAAGCGCGACAGGCCCAATGAGCGCGATGGCGCCCCAGTCCCACACGGGATGCTGAAACGTGGGAAGCCCTATCCAGGCGGCGTCAATAACTGGCTGAAAGTCGACGAGCCCGCAGGCCAAAGAGACAATGTAGCCAAGAATGATTGCGAGAAGCACAGGAACGGTACCGATCAGGCCGCCCATGCTCGAGAAGATGACTGCCGCGAACAAGGTGATTGCGGCAATGGCGGCACCAAGCCCATAGAACACGCTTGTCCCGTCTGCGGCCGTTGTCTGGAAGGCCATCTTGGCAGCTGTCGCAGAGAGGCCGACGCCAATGACGACCATAACAGAGGCAACGAGGACTGGTGGCAACAGCCGGTCGAGCCATCCCGTACCCACAAGCTTGATGATTCCCGCAACGGCTAGGAACACGAGGCCAGCAACAACGACACCGGAAAGTGCCGCATTGAGGCCACGTGTGGCGCCGATAATCACGATGGGGCTGATAAAGGCAAACGAGCTACCGAGGTAGCTGGGAATCTTGTTCCTTGTGACTAGGAGATAGCAAATAGTTCCGATACCCGAGCACATGATGGCCACGTTTGGGTCGAGGCCTGTGAGGACAGGAACAAGGACGGTAGAGC
This sequence comes from Tractidigestivibacter montrealensis, assembly GCF_024741235.1. Taxonomy (GTDB): domain Bacteria; phylum Actinomycetota; class Coriobacteriia; order Coriobacteriales; family Atopobiaceae; genus Tractidigestivibacter; species Tractidigestivibacter montrealensis. The sequence continues at coordinate 203,691 of NZ_JANSKA010000005.1, forward strand.
CAAACATGCTCATCATATGCTGGATGCCCAGCGGAATGGCGCGCGATACAGAAACCCTGTCATCGACGCCGATTATCTCTCGTTCATGTCTTTGCATGCGATAGACCACGCTCCTTCTCTTGACACCTCGATAGTCTGGCGAAGAATCGGCCGGACGCTTCAAGGCTTGTTGGCGAACTTACGACTGGCTTTGAATTGGGGACCCGAAGAAATGCCTTCGGGTCCCCAGTAGGTTTCATTGCCTAGCGTCCATACACTGTGCTGCCCTTGGCGACAAGCCTAGGAAAGCAGGAAATAGACGACAAAGGCTGCGGTAGCAACCCACATGAGAGGCTTAATCTTCTTAATGTTACCGGTTACCAGCGCAACGATGACGTAGGCGATAAAGCCCATGCCAATGCCGTTGGAAATCGAGTACGTAAAGGGGATGCCCGCGATGACCATGAAAGCAGGGAAGCCTTCCAGGAGGTTAGTCCAGTCGATGTCGACCACATCAGTCATCATGAGGAATCCCACTATGACCAGGGCTCCACAGGTGGCGGCACTGCTTACGATCGAAATGACTGGCGCGAAGAATGCCGCGATTATGAAGAGGATGCCGGTGAAGACAGAGGAAAGGCCCGTGCGGCCACCGTCGGCAGCGCCAGAAGCAGACTCTACGAAGGTCGTAATGGAGGAGGCACCCACAAGGCCGCCAACGGCAGCGGCCGCAGAGTCTGCAATAAGGATCTCGCGGATGTTCTCGACAGTTCCGTCCTCATTCAGGAACTCGCCCTGCTTTGCAACGGCCATAGCAGTACCCATGGTGTCAAAGAAGTCAGACATCATGAGGGAGAACGCAAACACAAGAAGTATTGGCGTGGTGAGGACCTTGACAACGGCTACGGTACCCGTGGAGTCCGCCATGAAGGGAGCGCCAAAGGACGAGAAGTCAAGGGCAGAGACAACACCCGAGGGCATCTGCGTGACGCCAAGGGGAATGCCGCAAAGAACAGCAATGACGATGCCAATGAGTATGGAACCCTTGACATTCATCGAGTAGAGAATGACCGTAGCGACAATAGAGATAAGGCCAACAAGAAACGTGGGGCTTGTGACGTCACCAAACGAAACCATGGTGGACTCGTTGGCAACAATGATGCCGCCGTCAGCTAGGCCAATCATCGCAATGAAAAGGCCAAGGCCAACGGAGATGGCGTGACGCAGCGAGACGGGGATGGCATCCATGATTGCCTCGCGGAGGCCACAGAGAACCAGGATGAGAATCGCGCAGCCCTCAACGAAGATGACCGCCATGGAGACTTGCCAGTCCGCTCCATTAAGTGCGGCAAGGGTAAACGCGACCACGGCATTGATGCCCATGCCAGAGGCGCAGGCAAGGGGCCTGTTGGAAAAGAGGCCCATGAAGATGGTCATAATGCCGGCGCCAACGCAGGTCGAGGTGACCGCAGCGTTCATAGGAACGCCAGCCGCAACGAGCAGCGAGGGGTTTACGGCGATGATGTAGGCCATGGCGAGGAAGGTAGTAAGTCCAGCTCGAAGCTCCTGCCCCGTGGATGACCCTCTCTCCCCCATCTTGAAATACTTCTCCACTTGCCCATCCTTTCTTCCCGAACAGCAAGGCCTATGTCACAAGCTGCAATATGCATGCAGCAGCAACAAAGCAAATAGCGAGGTGAAGCTAGACTCCGCTTGAGCCAAAACCGCCGGCACCACGATCGGTCTCATCGAGCTCGTCTACCTCCTGAAGGGAGACCACAGGGACTCGTTTAATTACGAGCTGCGCAATCCTCTCACCACGCTCGATGTGAATGCTCCTGGATGGGTCGAGATTGATAGCGCAAACCTTGAGCTCGCCCCGATAATGAGCGTCTATGAGACCAGGCGTATTAGCCATGGACAGCCCCTCACGCAGAGCAAGACCGCTTCTGGGCTGAACAAATCCCGCATATCCCTCGGGGATGGCAATGGCGAGACCAGTACCAACGAGCCTGCGCTCAAAAGGTGCGAGCGTAGCGTCCTCGTTGGAGCGCAAATCGAGACCGGCATCACCCTCATACGCATAGGTTGGGAGCTCAACTGTTGGGTCAAGCCGCTTGATGGGAAGTGTGAGCTTGGTTTCTATCATTTGTTGAGACTCCTCAGCTCCTCGCTGAACTCATCAACGTCCTTGAAGTCCCTATAAACCGAGGCAAAGCGTATGTAGGCAACCTTGTCGACGTTAACCAACCGCTTGAGCACCATGCTTCCAAGGTCATGGGAAGAGACCTCGTTCATGCCTTCATCCCGCAGCTCTGACTCTATGTCATCGATGAGGCCGTCAAGTGCCTCGACAGGCACGCTACGCTTAACGGTGGCCGCCAGCAGTCCACGCATGAGCTTCTGACGATCAAACGTCTCTTTGCGACCGTCTTTCTTAACCACAAGGAGGGGCATCTCCTCGCGACGCTCGTACGTCGTGAACCGATAGCCGCATTTGACGCACTCACGTCGACGGCGAATGGCGTCGTTGCTCTCCGATGGCCTGGAGTCGACAACCTTGGACTCCTCGCACCCGCATTTTGGACAGCGCATCAAACCTCCTAAAGGACTCCATTAGGAACTTAACACAAAGCGTCCAAAATACCATCACAAAGACGCCTATAAATTCAAACTGGAAATGGAGCCAATGATATGAGCCACTTGATGCCGCCATCGCGAAGCAAGACGAAGGGGCTTGTCCTGCTAGCGTGACGCAGGGACAAGAAGGATCTGCCCAGGCTGGAGGTTGGATGTGGTAAGAGAGTTCTTCGCGGTTATCCACTGCGCAAGCTCCGCCGTACTGTAACCATCCACCTGATGCTGAGAGGCAAGCCCCCAGACGGAATCGCCGGACTCAACCACAACCTCTTGAGCCGGAAGGGAAGAAAGGGCCGAGTTCACACGAGCCTCAATGGATGCGTTGCTCGCAAGGAGTGCCCCAAAGAGCCCCGCGGCAACTAGGAGCGTGCAGACTATCACGGTAACGATGTCCAAGCGAGAAGTTACCTGAGGCTGCTGCTCTTTTCCGTGGCCTCGCCGAGCAACCCTGGAATTCATCTTCTCCGCTCCTCCCTCAAGAAGCGTGAGCGAAGAATAGGAAGGGACGAGAGCCGAAGAACCCTCGGTGCCATACATGCGATTAGCGTAAGTCATTGTGTGCTCCCCTCTTGTGTGCTTATCGGGAACCGTTATAGCTGCCGCACGGGACAGAAATTAGAGTCTTGCGCGAGGGACCGAACATCTGTACTCTAGTATCAACGTACATTTGTTCGTGTCAAGACTCATTCGAACATTTGTTTGCAAAGTTTCGAGGGCAAGGGTACTATTGACCCAACGAGAGGAGACGCCATGTCAAAGGGAAAGCTCAGCAAGCGCCAGAGGGCCATCTATGACTTCATCTGCTCGTACACTGATGAGCACGGCTATCCTCCCTCGGTAAGGGAGATAGGTGCCGCAGTGGGGCTTGCCTCGCCCTCGACGGTCCACATGCACCTAAAGGTGCTTGAGGAGATGGGGCTCATCAGCAGAGACCCCAAGAAGCCCCGCACGATTGAAGTGGTCCCCGACAAGCAGGTTTCGGAGGACGGTAGTGCCCAGGAGAAGCTTGTCGCCGTGCAGGAGGATGTCGACAAGAACTCAATCACCCTGCCCCTCGTAGGCCGCGTGGCTGCAGGTGTCCCCATTCTCGCCGAGCAGAACGTCGAGGAGACACTCACCCTCCCCACGAGCATCGTGGGTGACTCCAGTTCATTTATCCTTCGTGTTCGGGGCGAGTCAATGATCAACGCCGGGATATTCGATGGCGACTACATCGTGGTGAAAGAGCAGCATGACGCTCACGACGGAGAAATCGTCGTTGCGCTCATTGATGACTCCGCAACGGTCAAGACCTTCTATCGCGAGAAAGACCGCATTCGTCTCCAGCCAGAGAACGATCACATGAGTCCCATCTACGCTGATAATCCAGTCATTCTTGGCCGCGTCACCGCACTCATCCGCAGCCTTTCCTAGCCATGACGGATCAATCCTGCGCCAACAGCACCCAAGGCTCGGCCACAGCAGAGAGCAACGTTGCTCATAACAACAGAATTGGCATCTTCGACGCGGTAAGGGGATTCTCCGTCATCTCGATGGTGTTCTTTCATCTCTGCTATGACCTGAGGTTTCTTGCGGGTGTCAGCCTGCCCTGGTTTGCCCCTCCCCTGCAAGATATCTGGAGAGCAAGTATCTCGTGGACATTTCTGTTCATAGCGGGATGCATGTGCGCTCTCTCGAGAAACAATCTCAAGCGAGGGCTCTCATACGCTGCCGTTGCCCTTGCCATCTATGTCGTCACGGTTCTTGCTGCAGTCGATACCCCGATATCGTTTGGCATCATCTACTGCATGTCTGCATGCACGTTGGTGGCCTGGGCCCTCGGTAAGGCCAAGTGTCATCCCAAGGGACCAATTGCGGCGACCGTTCTTCTCATCTGTTTCCTGCTAGCGCTGGGGATACCCTCAGGTACGATTGGGATTGGTTCCTTCTCGGTTGCTCTCCCCCAAGCCATCTACAGAATTCCGGGTCTTGCATGGTTGGGAATTCCAGGACCGGGATTCTCTTCTGGAGACTACTATCCCCTTGTTCCCTTTGTTCTCATGTACCTTGTGGGAACTTCAATGGGCGCTTGGTTCAAGGAACGCGGGTATCCCAATTGGGCAATCCGTACCAAGTTTGCACCCCTAAACTTTGTTGGTCGCCATGCGCTCTTTGTTTATGTGGTGCACCAGCCCATTCTGCTCCTGCTCACTGGAGTGGCGTAGGGATATATGCGTAGTCCTCAGAGGGGAGCTCTCTCTTCACCAAGCGTGTCATCTGGAACCACGTAGGGGGCCAAAGTCGAACGCATTCTCTCGGAGGCACTCACGGTGGCAAGCAGGCCCTGCTCTGTATAGACCTCACGGAGAACCTGACAGCGCTCGTGGACCATCTTCATGAGAATGCCTTTGGAGAACGGCACCAAGACGGTGACCGTGGCATCACCGCGTGAGGCCTCCCGCGCCACACGATAGAGCAGCCCCGCGAGACCAGTGCCCTCACGGGCGGAGATGATCTCGGCATCAGGATGCCTTGCCTGCAGATTCGAAAGTTCCTCGGCAGAAATGAGGTCGCACTTATTGAGGACGAGCACCGAGGGAATCTGAAGAGCCCCTATCTCATCAAGAACTGTCAGAACCGCACGAATCTGCCGCTCTACACCGGGGTCAGACGCGTCAGCCACAAGTAGGACAAGATCAGCAGCCCTAACCTCTGCCAGCGTGGATTTAAAGGCCTCCACCAATGTGGTAGGCAGCTTCTGAATGAAGCCAACGGTATCGGTGAGGGTGACCTTACGGCCCTCCTCGAGCTCGATAGACCGTGTTGTAGGATCGAGAGTGGCAAATAGCTCGTCGCGCACGTACACGTCAGACCCCGTGAGGGCATTGAGGAGCGTTGACTTTCCCGCGTTGGTGTAGCCGGCAAGCGCCACTCGATAGACGCCAGAGTCCCAGCGGGCCTTGGACTGCACCTCCCGTCTGGTCTCGAGGCGAGCAAGCTCGTCGCGGAGTGTCGAGATTCGCTTGCGCACAAGGCGCCTGTCTACTTCGAGCTGGCTCTCGCCCTGGCCAAATCTCGAACCAATGCCACCGCGCGTCTGCTCGCCCACCAGGTGGCTCCACATGCCACGCAATCTGGGCAAAACGTACTGGAGCTGCGCAAGCTGAACCTGGAGACGCCCCTCTCGCGTGGTTGCGTGCACGCCAAATATGTCGAGGATAAGCGCGGTTCGGTCGATGATCTTAACCGGCTCCCCCACAATCTTCTCGAGGTTAGACTGCTGAGACGGCGTGAGCTCGTCATCAAATATCACTACGTCAGCATCGAGGTTGTGCACGTAGGAGACAAGCTCTTCGACTTTGCCCATGCCAATGAAGGTGCGGGGGACCGGCGCTTCGAGCCTTTGCGTAAGCGTGAGCACCACATCGGCGCCGTCCGTCTCCGCAAGACGGGCGAGCTCCCCCATTGACTCGTCAAGCGTCCATTCAGCGTTTTTACCAAAGTCAACGCCAACGAGAATTGCCCTCTCGCGCACGGGGGCGGTCGATTTGGGCTCAAAGCGTGCCATGGCTACCTTGTCCCCTCACGAATGATGCCGAAAGGCTCGGCCTGCTCAAGCGCATCGCTAATGATGAGCTCGCAGGCTTGGCCCGTGCCCATGTCACCTACGTCAATCCAGCGGGCGCGCCCATCCCTCTTGAGCCAAGAGAGCTGTCGCTTGGCATAGTGTCGCGTTCGGCGCTTGACTTCGTCCCTTGCCTCGTCCAGAGTGCACTCCCCCGCAAGGGCAGCAAGCACCTCTTTATAGCCAATCGCCTGTCCCGCAGTGTGTGCACGGTCAAGGCCGCGCTCCCTCAGCCTGCGAACCTCCTCCACAAGACCGTCCTCGAACATCCTGTCGACACGCCAGTCAATGCGCTCGTAGAGTAGCTCACGGGGCATGGAGATGGCCCAGATGCGCGCAGCGTAGTGCGGAACATGACGCTTGAGCCCCTCATGGTTCTGGGCATAACTCACTCCGTCGTCAAGCATCTCGAGAGCGCGAACACATCTCCGCACGTTGTTGGGATGTATGAGCGCAGCACTCCGTGGGTCGCGCTTGGCGAGAAGGTCATGGAGCACCTCGGGGCCCTGTTCGGCAGCAATGCGCTCGTATGCCATGCGACGGTCATCGCCCATCTCGCCAGACGGGAAGTCCATCTCGTCGATGACCGCATCAAGGTAGAGACCCGTGCCCCCGCAGAGTACTGGGATATGGTCGCGCCGAAGAAGCTCGTCCACGCAAGAGCGGGCATCATTCTGGAAGCGCTGGACCGAGTAGTCCTCGTCAACGTTGGCCACGTCGACCATGAGGAGGGGCACATGCCTCTCGGCCGGAGGCGTCTTTGCAGTTCCCACATCCATGCCACGATAGACCTGCATGGCGTCAACAGATACAACGGAAGACCCGAGCCCCTCGGCAACGAGCTCGGAAAGCGCGCTCTTGCCAGAGGCTGTGGGGCCAACGATGCAGATCACGCGCCCGGAAGCAGCAGGTTCGCTCACGAGAGGTCGCCCTCGACAGTCCCCCGAAGATACCAGGTACGTGCCTCCTTGACGCGAACGCGCGCAATCTTGCCCACCGCATCCTGCGGGCTCATCCCCGCGGGGAGCGGGAAATGGACAGTGCGGTTCTTCTCGCTGTGGCCAACCATGACAGAATCGTCTCGCTTAGACGGCCCCTCGACCAGGACACCAACGAGCTGCCCCAGGTCCTCCTGGTTGGCGTCGTGGGCCTGTTGTGCGACCTGCTCCGCAAGGCGGTCAAAGCGATCCTGGATGACGTCATGGGGCGTGTTGTCAACCATCTTCGCGGCAGGGGTACCAGGCCGCGGGGAGTAGATGAACGTGAAGGCGGAGGAGAAACCTGCCTCGCGCACAAGCGAGAGCGTGTCCTGGAAATCCTCTTCGGTCTCGCCGGGGAAGCCGACAATAATGTCGGTGGAGAGCGCGATGTTGGGGATAGCGGCGCGGAGACGCCCCACAAGCGCCAGATACTCGTCCCTCGTGTAGCTGCGGTTCATTGCCTTGAGCACGCGCGTGGAGCCCGACTGCACCGCCAGGTGGAGATGAGGCATCACGGCTGGGACCTCAGCCATAGCGGCGATGGTCTCGTCGGAGAGATCCTTGGGGTTACTCGAGGTGAAGCGGATGCGCTCGATGCCCGTCTCACCCACCGCACGCAGGAGCTCGGCAAAGTGAGGCTCTCCGTAGATGTTCCTCCCGTAGGAGTTGACGTTCTGCCCAAGGAGGCAAATCTCGCGCACGCCATCGGCAACGAGCAGGCGGCACTCGGCGACTACGCTCTCGATAGTACGGCTGCGCTCACGCCCGCGGACGTACGGAACGATGCAGTAGGTACAGAAGTTGTTGCAGCCGCTCATGATGGGCACCCACGCGTGGTAGCGCTCGGCACGATGGCTGGGCAGGTCGGTCGAAAATCCTGTGCCTGGCTCCTCCGTGTCCACCTCTATGGCACCTGGCTGCTCGCCAAATGCCTCGGAAAGGAGCCTCGGGAGGCTCGCCAGGGCGCTTGTGCCAAAGACCACGTCGACGTTGGGGATGTGCGCGCGGAGGCGCTCGCCGTCGCGCTGCGCAATGCAGCCGCCCACGGCCACGATGCGCCTCCCTGAGGGTGGCGTGGGAGCCGAGACCATGGCAGATGCCTGGCCATAGAGGCGCTGGTCAGCATTCTCGCGAACGCAGCAGGTCATGTAGACGACGATATCGGCATCGTCGGGGCTTGCAACCTCGATGCAGCCGCACGAGTCGAGAAGGCCTGAGACCCTCTCGGAGTCATGCATGTTCATCTGGCAGCCAAAGGTCTTGATGTGGTAGGTCTTGCCGACAAGGGCCTGGGTGTCAGGGGAAGCCATTTACGCGACCACGCTCCCGTTGTCCATAGCGTCAGCCGAGGTACTCTGGGGAGTGAGCCTATGGACGTAGACGGCAAAGCGAATGGCCGTGCGCTTTTCTCCCGCAATGTCGATATCAGAGAACGTGGGGGCGCAGGAGATATCGACTCCCGTTGGAATGAGGAAGCCGCGCGCGATGGCAAGCGCCTTGACGGCCTGGTTGACCGCACCCGCTCCAACGCACTGCATGTTGACGGGAACCCCGTCCTTTACCATGCCGGCTATGGCCCCGGCGACGGACGCCGGGGATGACTTGCTCGAGACCTTCAGAAAATCCATGCTGCTGATGCTCCAATGGTGCAGTGGTTGTCAGTATGGTGCGATTAGTCGTCCTTGGTGGAAGTGCATATATGAACGATTGTAATGTCCCAGCTAGCTAATGCAAACGTGAAGTGTTTCGTACAGTGGCAAATGACAAAGCTGGCTAGTCCGCATCCTCCAGGTCAAAGGTCACGGTGATGCGACCCTTGCCGACCCTCACCTTGGGGTCATGCACAAGCGACACGTAGTAGCGGTCCTCGATGAACGAGAAGTCCTTGGCAAGGACCCGTGAGAACTCCTCGGCATCTGGCTTGGAAAGCTTGAGGCCCCGCCTATCCCGATAGAGGTCGACAGGCTTTGGAGCGGTTGGGGCATCAGCTTTGCGGAGCATGCGGGAAGCGACGCTCTTTAGGGGTCGAATCTGTCCCGACACCACGCGATGAGCAGTGCGCTCGCTCATCTCAAGACCAAGCCCCTTGCAGACCGAGAGAAGCTCCCTAGCGTCTGCGGCAGCACGAAGACGCTCCAAAACCGGAAGCGCAGATAGGTCGTCGATGAAAAGCAGGTCAGAGCCATCCACCGAAGGGGTAATGCGAGCGCGGGCGGTTGCCGCAATCTCTGCCGGCGAGCCCACGTACACCTCACAGGTCCCGTACTCCTCGAGGGCGAACTCGCAGCAAGTGCGAACGATGTTGTGAGGGCCACGGGCGCAGGTGCGCTTGCCGTCCTCACCCTCGCCGAGCGAAGGCCAGGTTGACTGGTCAGTACGCTCGGCGAGCTTGGTTGCATTAGTGACAACCGTGATGGAGGTGCCCTTCCCGGGGGCCGAGGACGCCACACGCGCAGACTCGGCGTTCTCCCTCACCGAGTAGAGCGCCATGCCTCGCCCGTGGACGCCCCACCTGTCCACGTGGATGCTCTCGAGCTTGGAGGTCACGCGCGCCTCGAAGATGCGCTCCTGCATATCCTGGGGTACGCCGGAGCCATCGTCCAGGATAGTCGTGGTGCGCAGGTCTCCCTCACGTGAGGTGGCAAGGTAAATGCGCTTTGCCCCAGCGTCGCGGGAGTTGCGGAGAAGCTCAATGACCATATCCTCGACACAACGAATGTCGTGCTTGGCTTGGCGACGCTCCGCCTCCGCAACGCGGAGGCGGACATAGCCCTCGCCAAGGTTCTCCTCCACGCGAAGCGAACGCTCCCCGCCCATGCGGGCAACGAAATCAGCCAGACCAGCCGCGCTGGGGGCCTGCTCCTCTGCCACAGTGACGACCCTCGCTTACTTAGCGACGTCGACCGCGCGAGACTCGCGGATGACCACCACGCGGACCTGGCCGGGATACTCCATCTCGTCCTCGATCTGCTTGGCAATGTCATGGGCGAGGACGGTAGCCTGCGCATCGGAGATCTTCTCGGGCTCGACCATCACATGGAGCTCGCGACCAGCCTGCATGGCGTAGGTGCGCTCGACTCCCTCATGGGCGTTAGAGATCTCCTCGAGCTTCTCAAGGCGCTTGATGTAGGTCTCTGCAGACTCACGACGGGCACCAGGACGGGCGGCAGAGATGGCATCGGCCGCCTGCACGAGGACGTCGAGGACAGTGTCCGGATCGACGTCGGCATGGTGTGCCTCGATGGCGTGCACGATCTCGGAGCGCTCGCCGTAGCGACGGGCGAGGTCGGCGCCAATGACGGCATGCGGGCCCTCGACCTCGTGGTCGATAGCCTTGCCAATGTCGTGGAGAAGGCCGGCACGCTTGGCGGGAGCAGGATCCAAGCCCAGCTCGGAGGCCATGATTCCGCAGAGCGCGGAAACCTGTATGGAGTGAGAGAGGACGTTCTGGCCGAAGGAGGTGCGGTACTTGAGGGCACCGAGGGTCTTAACGATCTCTGGGTGGAGATCATGAATGCCCGCGTCGAAAGCCGCCTGCTCACCGGCCTCGCGAACGCGCCCGTTGACCAGGTCCTCGGCCTTCTTGTAGAGCTCCTCGATGCGGGCGGGGTGAATGCGACCGTCAGCGATGAGGTTCTCGAGCGCCACACGCGCAGTCTCGCGACGGACGGGGTCAAAGCTGGAGAGGACAACGGTCTCGGGCGTGTCATCAATGACGAGGGAGACACCGGAGACCTGCTCGAACGTGCGGATGTTCCTACCTTCTCGACCGATGATGCGGCCCTTGAGGTCGTCGGACGGGATGTGGACGGTGGTAACCGTGATTTCGCCGGCCTGGTCTGCGGCACAGCGCTGAATAGCAGTTGAGATGATCTCGCGGGCGGTCTTATCCGCCTTTGCGCGCACGTTCTGCTCGGACTCGCGCAGAATCTGGGCCTCGTCGCGTACGCTCTCGGCGCGAACACGGGCGATGAGCTCATCATGCGCCTCGTCCTTAGAGAGGCCTGCGATGCGCTCGAGCTCGGTGGTCTGCTTTCCTTCGAGGGCGTCAAGGTCGTTCTTGCGGCGGTCCAGCTGGCTCTGGAGGCCAGAGAGCTGACGCTCACGCTTGTCAAGGGCATCATTGCGGCGGTCGAGGGACTCCTCGCGCTGCATGATGCGACCCTCCATGGACTGCAGCTCGCCCTTACGCTTCTTCTCCTCGGCCTCGGAGTTCTGCTTGAGCTGCAGAATCTCCTCCTTGGCCTCGAGCACGGCCTCCTTCTTAGCCGTGTCAGCCTGGCGACGCGCCTCAGACGTGATGCGTTCCGCCTCGCCGCGCGCGCTTTCGATTTGTTCGTTGGCAGACTTGAGCTTAGAGTTGCTCTTCCCAGCAAGGAAGAAGTACGCCAACCCAGCTCCCACCGCTAGACAGATGATTCCTATGATGATTTCCATGGCCGCTCCTCAGGTGACAAGTTCACGAGATTGTTCAGGAGACCCAAGCGCATAGCGCTAGGGAACCCGCCATCGGGGTATCCGGCCGCAGATGCCAAAAACATGACGTTCCATGATGCTGACGCGGTGAAACAAATACAATGCACAGCTGGTAAACCAGCGGAAGATACGCTCTCAGGCCTTTCAATCATATGTTCGCATTTGATACCTGTCAAACTGTTAGGGTACCGTCTGCGCCCAAACAAGCCACGCTTCACGGAATATACGGGCGTGGTAAGAGGGTGGCGCCAGGGCCATACGTACAAGGTCGAGCCCACCTCAAGGACGCGACACGCGTTAGGATTCGTCTTCCTCTTTGGACTCATCGAGCACGCGACGAGCCGTACGTGTGGCAAGCCCCAACGGGTAACCCCTTGAGGAAAGAAAGCGGACTATCTTCTCGTAATCGTTCTTGCCCGTGATACGGCGACGCGAAGCGAGCTCGTAGGCAGTCTCCTCCTCAGACTCCTCCGAGAGATAGAGCTCCGGCCAGCCAGGAACGTCACTCGCCTCGATGCCACGGCGAGAGAGCTCGCGCTCGATACGGACCCTGCCCCATCCCTGCGAGAGCTTGGAGCGAATAAAGGTATCCGCAAAGCGGGAGTTATCGACCAGCCCGCACTCGACCGACCTCCGGACCGTGCTCTCGACCGTTTGGGATGCATAGCCATCCCTCGCGAGTCGCGAAGCGAGCTCATCCTCGGAGTAGTCCCTGCGGTCGATGAGCGCAGCGACGCGCTCCATGGCGCACTTGCGAGAGACCTCCCCCATCGCAAACATGAGCTCTGCCCGTGAGGATGGTAGAAGCTCCTTGCCCCTGGCCTTAGAGTCAAGAGAGCGGGCAACTGCAAGTGGCACACGAATGTGCTCCTCGCCACGCTGGGGTGTCCTTATCACGACCTCGGCCCGAGGAGCCGCCTGCCCCAACCCGCGAGAAGCGCGTTGGGGCAGGCGAATCTCCCAGTCAAGATCCGTCTTGGGCCACTCGCCCTTTACGGCACGCGTCACTTCTCAGTGCCCTCGGCGTTGGGGTCTGCGCCCTCGACAGGCTCGCCAACGCGCTCGTCGCCAAGCACGAGGCCACAAGCAACGCGAACCTTGTGATCAATCTCCTCCATGAGATCTGGGTTGGAAGCCAAGAAGGCCTTGGCCGCCTCACGGCCCTGGCCAAGCCGCTCGCCCTCGTATGTGAACCAGGATCCGGACTTGTCGACAATCTGGTACTCGACCGCCATGTCGAGCACCGAGCCCTCCTTGGAAATGCCCGTGCCGTACATGATGTCGAACTCAGCAGACTTGAACGGCGGAGCTACCTTGTTCTTGACGACCTTGACCCTCACACGGTTGCCAACGACCTCGCCATTGACCTTGATGCTGTCCACGCGCCTGATGTCCATGCGCACGGACGAGAAGAACTTGAGCGCGCGGCCACCGGGCGTGGTCTCGGGGTTACCAAACATGACGCCGATCTTCTCGCGCAACTGGTTGATGAAGATGCAGGTGGTGTTTGACTTGGAGAGCGATCCAGCGAGCTTGCGAAGGGCCTGGCTCATAAGGCGCGCCTGGAGGCCTACCGTAGTGTCGCCAATCTCCCCCTCAATCTCAGCGCGCGGGACAAGGGCCGCTACGGAGTCGATGACCACAACGTCGATGGCACCAGAGCGCACCAGCATGTCGCAGATCTCAAGCGCTTGCTCGCCCGTATCTGGCTGGGAGATGAGCACCTCGTCAATATCCACGCCGATGCGGGCCGCATAGCCAGGATCGAGCGCGTGCTCGGCATCGATAAAGGCAACGACCCCGCCCATGGCTTGAGCCTCTGCCAGAATCTCCAGCGAGAGCGTGGTCTTGCCCGATGATTCGGGGCCGTAAATCTCAACGATGCGCCCACGAGGCACGCCACCGATTCCCAGGGCCGCATCGAGCGCCAGAGAGCCTGTGGGGATAGCCTCGACCTCCAAGCTGGCGCTGTCATCGCCGTAGCGCATGATGGCGCCCTTGCCAAACTTCTTCTCTATCTCTTGGGTGGTGACCTCGAGCGCCTTGTCACGCTCTTCAGTTGTCTCGGGGTGGTTGACCTCTTTGACCGTTCCCTTGCTCTTGGCCATGCTTGCTCCTCATCTGTTGGCTGCCGTCGATGATATACGAACACCCGTTCGTAGTCAACATCGCTGCGCACAGCGTACACGGGAGGCCTTGCAACAATTTGACGCCGGGCGTGCATCCAGCTGGCACAGCGCCGTCACGATTCTGTCACGCATAGTTCCTCACCTGCACAAACGCGGCCTCGCAAACGAGGCCGCGCTCAACAAAAACCCGTGGCGAGAACGAGAAAAAACTTAGTTCTTCTCGGCTGTCTCCCTGACGCCATGCACGAGAAGTTCAACGGCACGCTTCACGGCGCGAGCACGCACCTCGGAGCGATCTCCCTCGAAGAGGTTGGGGAAAGTGCTGGTTGAGTTCGGGGTTGCAAGCCCCATCCATACCGTGCCCACGGGCTTACCTGGCTCTTCACCACCGGGACCCGCAATTCCCGTAACCGAAACGGCGACATCGCACCCCAGAACCCTTCTAGCCCCCTTGGCCATGGCAGCGGCACACTCGCTCGAAACCGCTCCCACACCCGGGGCGTCGAGAATGCTGTTCGAGACGCCCAGTACCTCATGCTTGACCGGAATGGCATAGCTCACGACGCCACCACGTATGGCCTCAGAAGATCCCGGAATCGCCGTGACGGCCGACGCCACCAGGCCTCCCGTGCAAGACTCTGCAGTACCAACCGTCACGCTCAACGCCCTGCACGCAGCAACGAGTGCCTCGCAGAGGTCAAGCGTCTCGCCATCAAAGATGATTGAAGGAACCAAGCCTATCGCTTCCCAACGATGTAGGACCATGACTTCACGAAGTAATCGATGCCCGACCAAGCCGTGAGCACCACGGCAACGACCATGAGGACCTGTCCCAAGAGCTCGAACCCGCCCGAGACGCTGCCCGCGGGAAGCGCCATGGCCAGAAGCAAAGCTGAGATGGCAACCATCGTGACAGCCGTCTTACCCTTGCCCAGAGGCGATGCCGCGATCACAGTGCCAGCCGACGCCACGACCATGCGAAGGCCCGACACAAGGAACTCGCGCGCGACAATCACGAGAAGCACCCATGAGGATACCTCACCGCGCTCGAGGAGGAAGCACAGGGCAACCACCACAACGAGCTTGTCAGCGATGGGGTCCAGGAACTTACCAAATGTTGTGACCTCGTTCCTGCTCCGCGCAAGATAACCGTCGAGCTTATCTGTGAGAGAGAGCACCACAAAGAAGAGAAAAACGCCGAGAGACCACGCAGAGCCCGTGCCAGCCGCGGGAGAGAACTCAGCAACAAGGAGCCACAGAGGCACGGCCACCACGCGGACGCAGGTAACAACGTTGGCAGGAGTCCAAATGGAAGACGTCGTGCCGCCACCGCCCTTGGACGCAGCTGGGCTCATCGGGTGCCCTCCTCGTCATCGACAAGCTCGCCCACGAGGTCATAGGTGAAGGAGTCGACAAGATTGCAGGTCACAACGTCACCAACGGCAAGATCCCCGCTCTCTATGTGAACAACACCATCGGAATCGGGTGCCTGGAACCACGCGTGGCCAATGAACTCCGCGCCGTCGGGGCCCTCCTCAACGCCGTCGATGATGACGCGCACGCGCTCGCCAACGTGCCTCTCGGCCGCCGCAAAGCCAAGCTGCTCCGTAAGGTCGATGAGGCGCTGCGTACGCTCGAGCTTGACCTCTTCGGGCACCTGGTCGGGCATGGCAGCGCCACGCGTGCCCTCCTCGGGCGAGTAGGTAAACACGGAGCAGTAGTCGAACTCCTCATCCTGAAGGAAGTCAAGCAGCTCCTGCGCCTCCTCATCCGTCTCGCCCGGGAACCCAGCCATGGCCGTCGTGCGGAGTACCATGCCGGGAATCTCTTTGCGCAGGTGCGCAAAGAGGGCGGAGAACTCCTCTGCCGACCCCTTGCGGCCCATGCGCTCGAGCACGGTAGCCGAGCAGTGCTGGATGGGGATGTCGATGTAGGGCAGCACCTCGGGGACGTCACGAATTGTGGAGACGAGCTCCTCGGTCATGCCCTCCGGCTGCAGGTAGAGAACGCGCACCCAGCCACCGTAGGGATGCACGACCTCGGCGACCTGGCGAAGGAGAGAAGCCAGGGTCCGGGGCTCATCAAGGTCTGAGCCCCAGATGCCGGTGTCTTGCCCAATGAGCACGACCTCGCGCACGCCGCCCTCCATGAGTGAGCGAACCTCGTCGCAGATCTCGCGGGCATCACGGGAGTGGTAGCGCCCGCGAATGTACGGGATGGCGCAGAACGCGCAGAACCTGTCGCAGCCCTCGGAGATCTTCACATACGCGCTCGCGCCGTTCACGGTACGCAGGACGCCCTGGGGAACGCCGGGTGCAACGTCGCGCTCAAGGCCCAGCACGTCATCCACAACGCTAACAATCCCATCCTCGTCATCAGCGTTCACGAAGGCCGAAACCTCCGGAAGCTCATCCGCAAGGGGGGCACCGTAGCGGGACGGCACGCAGCCGCACATCACGATGGGGAGGGTGCGACCCCCGTCCTCCTCCTGCTGCGCAATCTCGAGGGTGGTATCGAGCGACTCCTGCGTGGCCGAGACGAGAAAGGAGCAGGTGTTGATAAGCGCGAGGTCGGCCTTATCGGGATCGTCCGTCTCGTCGTAGCCGGCGCCGAGGAGCAGGGCGCGCATGCGGTCGGTGTCTACCTCGTTCTTGGCGCACCCACGGGTGATGAAGAGAATGCTTGGCATAAGTTGACCTTATCGGTAGTTGACGTACTGGAGGGGCTGGCCGTAGTCGTTGCCGCGAAGCAGGGCGATGACCTGCTGCAGCGCGTCTTTGGAAGGAGAGCTTACGCGAAGCTTGTCGCCCTCGATGGTAGCCTTTGCCTTGAGCTTAGAGTCACGGATATCCTTGGAAATCCTCTTGGCCAGCTCGGCGTCGATGCCCTGGACAAGGTGCCCCTGCTGACGCACGCTCATGCCCGAGGCAGCCTGCACCTTGTCCCAGCGCAGGGCAGTAAGGTCAACGCCGCGCTTAACGAGCTTGGATCCGAGGATGTCACGAACCTGACCCGCGACGAACTCTGACGGGGCCTCCACCGTGAACACACCCTCGCCCTTGGCGAGGGTAAGAGACGCTCCGGTGCCCTTGAGGTCGTAGCGTTGGGCAATCTCTCGGGTTGCCTGCTGGTATGCGTTGTCGACCTCCTGCATGTCGACGGTAGAGACCACGTCGAAGCTGGAATCCTTGGCCATGCGTCATCCTCCCCTGCCCGCCGCGCGTCCCTCCCGGTCGCGCCAAGGCATTTCTCAACCATGGGACCGTTCGAGGCCCCTTTACCTAGTTGCTCTTGGTAGTGCCGGTAGTACCAGACGACGTGGATGACATCGTGGTGCTACCAGTCGACGTCTGCGAGCCAGACGTGCTCGAGCTGCCCGTGGTGCTGGTGCTCGAGGTCCCCGTTGTAGTACCCGTCGTGGTATCCGTCGAGCTTCCGTCGGTGGTGGCTGGCGTCCCCTGGATGGTGAGGGACCCGATGCCAGAGACCCTAGAGTCGAAGCTCTTCTGGGTGCCGTTCTCGGTGACGGTGACCACGCCGGGATTGCCTGCGCGAATGGTGATGGAGTCGGTCACGGTGTAGCTCTGCTCCCAGGGCCCCGTAACCGTACTCGCCTCCTCGCTTGTGTCGTCGTTGGTGATCTCGAGCCATGAGGTCTCCCCACTGGCAACAGAAACCGTGACCACGGTCTCGGTGGAGGCCGAGGAGTCGGAAGAAGACGCGTCGGTGGTAGAAGAGCCATCCGTCGACGTAGTGGTATCCGTGGTAGTCGTTGTTGTCTGCGTCGACGAGGAATCGGTCGAGCCCGTGTCGCTCGAGGACGAGTCCGTGGAGGTCGTGCTTACGGGCACGGTGGTCTTCGACTCCTGTGAGGTAGTCGACCTGCTGCTCACGCACGAGCGAATCGAGAAAACCAGGATGAGCGTGAGCGCCAGCGCAAGCGCGCAGATCACGAGCAGCGTGGTGCGACGGTCCTGCCCACCATGGCCGCGAGAACTACCGGGAATCCTGCCGCGTTGCCCCTCAGAGCGGCGGCGCACATTTGGCCTGTCAACGCTGGCGATGTTTCTCGACGAGCGCCTTCCCGAGATGGTAGACGCGCGGTCATAGGGCCTGGCCCCATCGTCGTAGCGGAGGTCATCGGTATACTCTCCGGCACGGACGCTCCTGGTGCTCACATTGTCGCGCTCGTAGAGACGCTGGGCCCGAGAGGAGTCACGCCGATAGGCACGGGCGGTCTCGCGTCGCTCCTCGACGCCGTTCTGCCCCTCGCGAAGGAGCCGGTTTGCGGGGTCGTCAACGCGACGCCTCTGCTGCGCATATCTTCCACGCTGCCGTGTGGCATAGCGGTCCCTCTCGCGCTCGCGGTCTTCGTCGCGCTCCGAGGTGGCGTTGTACGGCCTTCCGTAGACATACTCGGCATGCGAGTACGCGGGGGACTGGCTCCGGGATGATGTGGGGTAGCTCGACCCGGCAAGGGGAACCGAGGACGGGATGCGCGGCCTGGGACCCGAGGTGGTGGCAAAAGCCCCCATGTCACCCGCAGGTCCTCCGGAGGTGGGAAGGAGCCCACGGTACTGCACGTATGCCTTGGGGCGGGACTCTGCCTCGTTCACGACGTCGTAGCCCTGAACGCCACGGCCAGACTGGGTATCGCGCGTGCGGCGGCGCAGCTCATGCGAGGAGGTACCGTGCACGTGCTCGTAGAGCTCCTCCTGGAAGAGGTCCACGATCTCGCGCGGATTGAGGCCCAGGTAACGCGCATATGAGGAAAGCATACCCTGGGCGTAGCCGCTCTGGGGGATGTTATCGAAGTCCCCCTCCTCAAAGGCAATGAGGACCTGCTCCTTGAGCTTCAGGACCTGCGAGGCCTGGCCCACCGTGAGGCCTAGCTGGCGACGGCGGTCGAGAAGCATCTCGCTGAAGCGCGGACGCGACGGCATGGCGGGCTACACCTCCTCAAAATCCTGCTCGGCGGCCTTGAGGTCTTCGAGGCTCTCCTTGTCGAGAAGGACGTCACGCGGCTTCGAGCCGTTGGCGGGCCCCACGACGCCCTTGTTCTCGAGCATGTCCATGATTCTTCCCGCCCTAGCGTACCCCACCGAGAGGGCTCGCTGAAGGCTGGAGGTAGAACCCAGCTGAGAGTTCACAACGATGTCAGCTGCCTCCCAGAGAAGGGGGTCATCAGCAGGAGCAGATGCCTCGCTCGGACCACCAGGGGTGACGGGCGAGACGGCAGTAAGGATGTCGTCGTGATAGTCGGTGTCGTGGTGCTCCTTGATGAAGTCCACCACGTGCTCGACCTCCTCCTCCGAGACAAAGCAACCCTGGGCACGCCTGGGACGAGAGCCGCGGAGCTTGTAGAGCATGTCACCATGGCCGAGAAGGCGCTCGGCGCCTGTCTGGTCGAGGATGATGCGAGAGTTCATGCCGTTATCGACCGAGAGTGCCACGCGGTTGTCGATGTTAGCCTTGATGAGGCCCGTCACAACGTCTGCCGAGGGGCGCTGCGTGGCAACGATGAGGTGGATGCCAGCAGCGCGCCCCAGCTGGGCAATGCGCACGATTGAGGCCTCGACATCCTTGCCGGCGACCATCATAAGGTCAGAGAGCTCGTCGATAACAATGACGAAGTACGGCATGTGCTTGGGAGGGTTCTCCATGACGGCATACTTGCCACCATCGACGTCACGGTTGTAGGACTTGATGTCGCGGACTTTGTAGTGCTCGAAGACCTTGAGACGGCGCTCCATCTCGGTGACACCCCAGGACAGCGCGCTCGCAGCCTTGTTGGGCTCGGTCACCACGGGAACGTAGAGGTGCGGCAAACCGGCGTAGTACGTGAACTCGACGCGCTTGGGGTCCACCATGATGAGACGGACCTCCTCGGGCGTGGAGCGCATGAGGATGGTCATGACAATACTGTTGAGCAGCACAGACTTACCAGAGCCCGTGGTTCCCGCTACCAGAAGGTGCGGAAGTCCGGCAATGTCTACCACCACGGGGTTGCCCTCGGAATCGCGGCCAAACGCCGCCTCGAGCGGACCTCCCTTGACGTAGGGAAGGACGTCTCCCAGGTAGACAGGCTGCGTTGTCTTGTTAGGAATCTCGATACCCACAAGTGAGGTGCCCGGAATGGGCGCAAAGATGCGCACCGAGCGCGAGGCCAGCGAGAGCGCGATGTCGTCCTGGAGGTTTGTGATCTTGCTCACGCGCTCGCCCTCGCCCATCTCGATCTTAAAAGTGGTGACGGAGGGGCCGGCAACCCACCCGACCACGCGCGAAGTGAGGCCAAACTCCTCGAGCGTGCCCTGGAGCTTAGCCGCAACAGAGGAGAGCTCCTCGTCCGACTCGGCGCTCACGCCGGAGTTGGGATTCACCTTGAGCATGTCTGCGGGTGGGAGCTCCTTACCGTCCTCGCTGTTGGACGGCGCGGGCGCAGGTGCGGGCTTTACTGCAGAGGTGTGGCCGGCGAGAAACGCGGGAGTTGCCTCCTTGTCCTTGGTGCTGCGAGAAGCCCGTGCCTTGGAGGTCTTTGTCGCCTTCCCAGGCTTGTCAAGCAGCGTAGTAGGCGCCGCATCGAGAAGCGTTGTGGCGCCGACGTCCTTCTCTCCCCCGTCGGCGGTGGCAACAGCGGCATCCGCCTTCTTAGCACGGCCGCGTCGCAGGACGCTCGTCTTGCGCGTGCCGATGAACGATGTCTCTCCCTCGCCGGTCTCGTCAAAGAGAGATCCCTGAGTGCGGCCGGAGGCAGCGCCTGCAGCCTGCGCCACGGGAAGGGCGGCCTCGCGAGCCGCGTCACGCTCGGCCGCGCGCTCTTCACGAGCGATGCGGCGATTCTCGGACGCCTCCTGCGCGCGCAGGTGAATCTTTGACACAGCTCCGGAGATCGAGAACCCGCAGACCACAGCACCAGCAATGATGACGCCCACCAGGACCACGTTGCCCACAATCACGCCCACGAGCTGGACGAGCAGGAAGGCAACGAACCCTCCCACGTATCCGCCGGCAGACTCGAGCGCGGGCTCGGCAAGGGCAGCGGCGGGATTCTCGGCAACGCCAGGCTGGTTAAGCGAGAGCTGGGCGAGGACGGCAAGCACAATGAGCACGAGGCCACCCGCCACATGCGCGGAGATTGGCCCGTCCTCATCCATGAAGAATGTGCACGCAAAGATGAAGAGCGCTATGGGCACGAGGATCGCGCCAGCGCCAAAGCCCTGCGTGAGCAGGTGTCCAACTGCACTCGTCACGATAGCCGAGGATGGGGCAACCAGCGAGACGAACATGGCGACGGCCACCACTGCCAGAATCACGCC
Organism: Tractidigestivibacter montrealensis; assembly: GCF_024741235.1. Classification (GTDB taxonomy): domain Bacteria; phylum Actinomycetota; class Coriobacteriia; order Coriobacteriales; family Atopobiaceae; genus Tractidigestivibacter; species Tractidigestivibacter montrealensis. The sequence goes on from NZ_JANSKA010000005.1 coordinate 224,815, forward strand.
GAAGATGTCGTTCTGCGTTGACGAGAGGCCCTGCGAGGCCTTCTCGGCCGAGCCCCGGCCACGCGCCGCTTGGCGCGAGCCGGCACCCCGCGAGTTTGACCCCTTCTTTGCTGCCTTGCCTGCTGCGTTTGATCTGCGATTTGAGGGCATGTGCCTAGACCTCCATCACGACCGGTATCACCATCGGTCGCGTGTGCGTCTTGCTCCAGAGGAAGTTGGAAAGCGAGTTTCTCACGCCCTTGCGTACGGTGTCAATGCTCGCACCGTTGCCCTTCTCGAGACGCTCGACCTGGGAGCGAACGAGCGCTCGGGCATCGTCCATGAGCACCTCGTCCGTGGCGAAGGAGACGCCTCGCCCAGAGAGGTCGATGGTGTCGACGGAGTGGTTCCTCGAGCGGATGGCAACCACGCAGGTGATGACGCCATCCTGCGCAAGACGCTGGCGATCCCGCAGGACCACGGGGTTGGCATCGGTGATGGACAGACCGTCAACGTAGACCACGCCGGAGTCGACCGAGGGTCCGCGACGGGCCTTGCCGTGACGAACCTCGAGCGAATCACCGTTGTCGAGGATGAAGATGTTATTCTCGGGAATGCCAACCTGCTGCGCGAGCTTGGCGTGGGCGCGCAGGTGCTGGGCCTCGCCGTGGACCGGCATGAAGTTGCGCGGCTTGACCATGGCGAGCATGAGCTTGAGCTCCTCCTGCGAGCCGTGGCCAGAGACGTGAACCAGGGCCTGGCTCTTGTCGTAGATGTCGCAGCCCAGCTTTGAGAGCGAGTTGATGATGCCCTGGACGCTCTTTTCGTTGCCCGGGATGGGGTTGGCCGAGATGATGACCGTGTCGCCCTCGTGGATCGAGAGGCTCTTGTGCTCGCCGTTGGCCATGCGGGCAAGCGCCGAGAGGGGCTCGCCCTGGCTACCCGTGCAGAGGACCACGATCTGCTCGTCCGGGAGCTTCTCGAGGTCATATGCATCGATGATGTTCTCGTCGGAAATGCGCAGGTAGCCAAGCTCCCGGGCCACCTTGGTGTTGGTGACCATAGAGCGGCCCGTCACCACAACCTTGCGGCCAACCGCCACGGAGGCGTCGCAGATCTGCTGCAGGCGGTGGATGTGGCTCGAGAACGAGGCCACAAAGACGCGGCCTGGGGCGTTCTTGATGATATGGCGCAGCGCAGGGCCAACGGCCGCCTCGGACGGCGTGAAGCCAGGGCGCGTGGCGTTGGTGGAGTCGGAGAGCAGGACGTCGACGCCCTCGGCAGCGAAGCGGTTGATGGCAGCGTAGTTGGGACGCACGCCGTCGATGGGGGTCTGGTCAAGCTTGAAGTCGCCGGTGTGCATGACGTTGCCCGCAGGCGTGTTCATGAAGACGCCAAACGCAGCTGGAATGGAGTGCGTCATGGCAAAGAACGTGATGTTGAAAGCACCCAGGGTTATGGTCGAGCCGTCCTGGACCTCGCGAAACTTGGGGCTCTTGATGTTGTGCTCGGCGAGCTTGCCCTCGATGATGCCAAGGGTGAGCTTACTGGAGTAGATGGGCACCTTGTGCGTGAGGTCCTGCAGCAGGTACGGAAGGGCGCCCGTGTGGTCCTCGTGGCCGTGGGTGATGATAATGCCGCGCAGCTTGTCCTCGTTCTCCAGGACATAGGTGTAGTCGGGCAGGATGAGGTCGATGCCAGGCTGCTCGTCATCGGGGAACATGAGGCCGGCATCGATCATGACCATGTCGTTTCCGTACTCGAACACGGTCATGTTCTTGCCGATCCCGTCAAGACCACCAAGCGGGATGATCTTGAGGGCGGTTTCTTTCTTTGGCATTGCTGGGGGAATCCTTTCCTCGTGGTCAATACGTACGGCATACGCCGTTATCTAGTGAGCGGTCCTGATGGCCGTGTGCCACCAGCCGCAACAGCTACGGTTCGTGTTCCAATGGCCGCTGGGCGAACGCATTGGTGCTCTAGCCAATCTATTGTAGCCAAGACGTAGCAGACGTGGTAAGGCTCCACGATGATTGCGGAGAAGTGGGGGCACCGCTCCTGCCGTTCGAAAGTGCTATCGCGAGAGTCTGCCGAGAAGCCTGCGCAGCATGCCGGAGGCGCCGCCGGCACGAGAGGGGCTGCCACTTCCAGCTGGTGCGTTAGCGAGCCATTCCGCCTGGTCTGGATGGCGCTCGGCTAGCTCTCGAAGGTGCGTCTGGGCAACGCCTTTCATCTGGCGGTAGCGCTCGGAGCTCTCCCCGGGAGCGACAAGGGCGTCGGCGCGGCGTGCGAGCGTCAGCACCTGGTCGAGAGAGTCGCCTCGCGTGGGCTCGACATGGCGGTCAAAACGCTCGTAGGCGCGGTCGCGCACATAGCGCCAGAGCTCGCCCGCCACCGCGTCGGCCGGCCACTGCGAGAGCAGCATGTCGACGGCCTGAGGAAGCTCGGCTGCAGGCAGCCCGTCAATCATCTCGTTCGAGACGTTCTCGTAGATGCGATCGCGCGCGTCGGCAACGCGCTCCGACCAGTCGTCGCGCGGCAGGTCGGAGGCATGGTCACGCGCGAAGTCGCGCATGAGGTGCCAGCCCTTGAGCTCGCGCTCGGAGGTCCTACGCAGGGCGTCGAGCGTCTCTCGCGCGCCAAGCGTCTCTCCCCTGCCCAGGTGGTAGACGTACCACGGTGCATCGCCAAGGCCCACGTAGGAGCCCGCCAGCGAGTCAAGAATCATACAGAGGTAGATGTCATCCGAGAGGAGCAGGCGGGTCTTGGCAGACATCCCCCATGCACGGCGGGCGAGGTCGCCATCGTAGAGCTTGTGATGCACGTGCCAGTCGAAGTTTCCCTGTTCGGAGAATTGCACGCGGAGAATTTCTTTGCCCTCGAGGCGGCGGGCCACAGGCGTGAGAAAGCCCTCCATGCCGGCAGCAGCACTCTGGGCAGCCTCGCCCTCAGGCTCCACGCACACCCCAAAGTGCACGATGTCAGCCTCACCCGCATGCGCCATCACCTTGGCAAGCGCCCCTGGGGCAAGCTCGTCATCCTGGTCGACAAGCGTCACGTACGCTCCCCTGCTTGCGGCAACACCTGCCTGCCGGGCTCCTAACGTACCCTGGTTCTCGTCGAGAAGGACCGGCCTTACGCGGGGGTCGGCAGCCGCAAGGCGTCCGATCACGTCTCGCGTGGCGTCGGAGGATGCGTCATCCACGAGGATGAGTTCAAGATCTGTGAAGTCCTGCCCCAGCACGCTGGCCGCGCACTCCTCGAGGTAGCGCTCTCCGTTGTGCGCGGGGATTACCACCGAGAGCCGCGGAGAAGCCTGACTAGTCATCGTAGGGCCTCGTGGGAACTATGCCGCCCTCGGCAACCATCCGCAGGTGCTTGCCGTAGTCGCTCTTGCCGTAGCGCTCGGCGCACTCGAGGAGCCGCTCGCGGGAGACCCAGCCGTTGTCGTAGGCGATCTCCTCGGGCACGGAGACGGGTAGGTCCTGCGCCGTCTCGACCGTGCGCACGAACTGCGATGCCTCGAAGAGCGATGCCATGGTGCCCGTGTCCAGCCACGCATAGCCGCGGCCGAGCGTCACCACGTCGAGCGAGCCGTCCTCGAGGTACATGCGGTTGAGGTCGGTGATCTCGTACTCGCCGCGGGCCGAGGGCCTCACGGCGGCGGCGAGTCCGGTCACGCGGGAGTCATAGAAGTAGAGGCCGGTCACGGCGTAGTTGCTCTTGGGGTGCGCGGGTTTCTCCTCGATGGAGACCGCGTTGTAGTTCTCGTCGAACTCGACGACGCCAAAGCGCTCGGGATCGTCCACGCGGTAGCCAAAGACCGTCGCGCGGCCCGCCTCGGCGTTTGCCGCGGCGCGGCGCAGGTGGCGCGAGAGGCCGTTGCCGTAGAAGATGTTGTCGCCCAGCACAAGCGCGCACGGGCCGCCGTCGATGAAGGGCGCGCCTATGACGAAGGCCTGTGCGAGGCCGTTTGGCTCGGGCTGCTCAGCGTAGGAGAGCGAGATGCCGAAGTCTGACCCATCGCCCAGGAGTCGCTCGAAGTTGGGCAGGTCGCGCGGGGTCGAGATGATGAGAATGTCGCGGATGCCCGCCAGCATGAGCGTGGAGAGCGGGTAGTAGACCATGGGCTTGTCGTAGACCGGAAGGAGCTGCTTGCTGGTGACCGTGGTGAGCGGGTAGAGCCGCGTGCCGGAACCGCCGGCAAGGATGATGCCCTTCATGTGAAGTCTCTCCCATCGGATGTGTGTGACGCAATGCGAAAATTGTAGAGGGCCCAGCCCAGGTACCAGCCTAGACGTTCCCCCTCGCCATGTAAATTGCAGGCCTCGACCCCTGCCACACCACTCCCCAACGAGCAAATCGTATACTTGGGCACTGCGAATGCGCAGGACAAAGCCACAGGGACAACACAAGGCGGTCAACTTGGACATCACTACCATGGGCATCTGCAGGAATGCCGAGAAGATCTACCAGCTCGTTTCTCTCGAAGGCGTCTCTCCAGACGCGCTCCTCGATATTAGCGCCCAGGACGACAACGGAGAGGATGTGCCCGCCAAGGTCTTCCGTGACACGCCTACCGAAGCCGTAGTCGTTCTTATCGACGCGCACTCCAACACCTCCAACATCTCCTACACCATCTATGCATCTGACGGGGCCATCCAGGATGCCAGCGCATGGCTTGAGGTTGGCGCGGCAACTGTGAGCCTTCGCGACGCCAAGCTGCAGTCCCGCATGAACTACCGCGTCCACAAGGACCTCACAAGCAGGATTCGCGACTACGACAATGGCCGCCAGTTCCTCTTCTCGACCATCTTCATCAAGAAGGCCATTCCCGACAGGGGCTCCGCCATCGTGCGCGTGGCAGTCCGCGTCCCATGGCGTGAGGATGGCGAGGTAGCACTTCGCGTGCGCGACCAGGCGCTGGCGCCTATAGACTCCGCGCCCATCTTCATGGGCTCCCAGAAGTTCGACGCCCGTTTCTCAGGCACAGTCAAGTTCCGCGAGACAGTCTTCTCGGTCCGGCTGCCCAGAGACGAGCGCACCGTAATCTTTGACGCCTGGGACAAAGCTGACCCCCACCAGCACACCTTCTTCGAGCTGCCAAAGCCCGACCTCGACCACCTGATTTACGAGAATGAGGTCCTTACGAGGTCTGCCGATCGCGATCCCTACTACAACGAGTGGTTCCACAAGCAGCAGGCACAGCCATGGGAACTGAGGCTTCAGAGCGAGGTTAGCTTTGACAACGAGGTCACCTGGAGCGTTGTTGTACCGCTCTTCCACACCACCCACCAGCAGTTTACGGACCTTGTGGCCAGCTTTAGGGCGCAGTCCTACGCGCACTGGGAGCTTGTCCTGGTAAACGCCTCCCCTGAGGACGGGGAGCTTGCCGAAGAGGTTGCTGCCGCCGTTGCATCTGACGAGAGGATCCGCAGCATCACGCTCCACAAGAACCTGGGCATCACGCTCAACACTGCGGCGGGAATCCGTGAGGCAACCGGTGACTTCGTGGGCTTTGTCGACCATGACGACACAATCGAGCCAGACCTCTTCTTCCACTACACCGAGGCCGTGAACAAGGAGCCAGAGACGGACGTGCTCTACTGCGACGAGGACAAGATCGACCCCAGTGGCACGCATGTCAAGCCCTTCCTCAAGCCGCAGCTTGAGATTGACCTTCTTACCTGCAAGAACTACATCTGCCACATGCTTGCCGTGCGCCGCAGCCTCCTCATGAGCCTAGAGTTTGACAACCCCGCATTCGAGGGCGCGCAGGACCACCACCTCACGCTGCAGGCCGTGGAGAAGGCCCGTCGCGTGACCCACGTGCCGCGCGTCCTCTACCACTGGCGCATGTGGGAGACCTCCACGGCAACCAGCGAGAGCTCTAAGGGCTACGCGCAGGAGGCGGGCATGAACGCCGTGCGCGCGCACTTCAAGCGCATTGGCGTGGACGCCGAGGTCACAGAGGGCGAGAGGCCCTTCTCGTATCATGTGTTCAACAGGCCGCCCGTCGAGCACCCGCGTGTCTCCATCCTCATCCCCTCTCGAGACCACGCAGAACTTCTCCAGCGCTGCATAGACTCCATCATTGGCAAGACTACCTATGACAGCTACGAGGTTCTTGTTATCGAGAACAACAGCGAGCGCACGGAGACCTTCTCGTACTACCAGCAGGTGCAGCGCGAGAACAAGGGACTCGTACGAGTGGTTACCTGGGAAGGCAAGGGAGGCTTTAACTACTCGAGCCTCATTAACTTTGGGGCCAAGGAATCCAGTGGCGACTACCTGTTGCTCCTGAACAACGACATGGAGCTGAGGACACCGGACTGGCTCGAGCGCATGGTTGGACTGGCGTCGCGCAAGGACGTTGGTGCCGTTGGTGCGCTTCTCCTCTATCCCGACAACACCGTCCAGCACGCAGGCGTCATTGTGAGCGGTAGCTGCGCCAACCACTTTGGCATCGATCTTCCGGAGAGCAACCATGGGTACTGCAACCTTATTGAGGATGAGCAAGACCTCTCGGCGGTGACCGGCGCATGTCTCATGGTGAGTAGAGAGAACTTCCAAGAGGTTGGCGGCTTCGACAGGGATCTTGCCGTTGCCTTCAACGACGTCGACTTTTGCCTCAAGCTAAGAGAGCAGGGGCTCCTCGTTGTCTACACTCCACAGGTTGTGCTCACGCACTTTGAGTCCGTCTCAAGAGGCTCTGATTACTCAACAGACAGAGTCAAGCGCTTTGCCCATGAGGTTGGCATCATGAGGGAGCGCTGGTCTGACTACTACGGACTTGGCGACCCCTACTACAGCCCCCTCCTCCGCTCCTACGAGCCGCTCGACACCTACTGGAGCTTCTAAACGAGAGAGCGCCCAACGGTTTTTCCGTTGGGCGCTCAATTTTTCCTGCAAGATGAGATTCGAGTCTTTGACTCCCCTTAGATTTTGGAGAGCTTGTCGTACCACTCCTGGGCCTTAGTGATGTACTCGTCGTGCTGAGAACCGCCAACTGCAAGCGATGCTGGGCACTCCGTTGAAACGCACTCGTTGTGGCCCACCACATTGACGCCCCACTGCGGCCTGCCAAGACTGTACTGAAGGCAGAGCGCCGCAACCAGGCGAGCTCCCGAGTTGATGGTGGCTTCCGTCATGCGCCACTGGCCGTTCCCGTCTTTGTAATCCGCGTGCTCGATGCCTATGGACTGGGTGTTGATGGTCCAGTTGCCCGCATGCCATGCCGTGTTGGAGTCCAGGACGAGCTGTCCCACCGTGCCGTTGGCCTCCACCTGATAGTGGGCTGACGCGGCACGCGTCTGCCAGGTGCTGTAGATGGTCTCTGTCGTAAGGTTGCCAACGTTGTGGTGAATCACGATCTTCGAGATTGACTGGCCAAAACGCCCAGTGGAGTAGTGGACGTTCATGAGCAGTTCCTTGACTGCGCCAGCCCCGGACCAGTAGGGAGAGCTCTTGAGCCAGCAGTAGCTCTCGCCGGCATTGGGGGCAATCGTCTGTGTGATGGTGCCGTCACTTGCGGTGGCATAGGTGTATCCGCTTGAGGGAGAAACCCAGGTGGAGCCCTTGGCCACAAATCCCACAGGAGTGAGGTAGCGAGACTGGCCGCTCTCGTTTGTAACAACGGCATCGGACTTCACCGCGCCACCAGACACAAGAAGCTCGTCTCCCGAGGAGGTTACGTACCAGCCATCAGCAGGCATAGCGGCACCATACCAGCCCGCACCCTCCTTACGCCACCCAATGGAGCCAAGGTAGTCATACTCGCTCTGAGCCGTGGTGTAGTGGTGCGTGGCCACAGTGACATATGGGTTGAAGAGACGGTACACCATGGTTGTCTGCGAGGAGTCAGAGTAAAAGCCAACGCCTTCGCCACTCCAGCCAAAGGAAACAAGCGAGTTGTACTCGTCACGGCTCGTCGTGTAGTGGTGGTCTCCCGAATACCTGTTGTAGAGGCGGAAGACGGCATTACCGGAATTGGGAGTAAACCAGGCAACGGACTCGCCGGTCCACCCAAGAGAGATGAGGCTCTGCGCCTCAGAGGAGGACGAAGTAAAGAGGTGCTCGCCGTTGTACCTGTTATAGAGGCGGTACATGGGAAGCTGAGAGATGCTCTCCTCTGCAGTCGTGACTGAAGAAGTCGTAGCTGCAGCAGAAACGCTCTCTGCGACAGCTGTCGTCTGAGGCGACGAGCTTGCCTCGGTAGTTTCCTCCGCATGGGATGACGCCTCGTCAGCATCGGAAGACGTGACGGACGTCTGGGTCTGACCGGCCCCCGGAGTCTTCTCCTCTTGAGCCTCCTGCTGCTGAGAAGAAGCGGGCATCTCGACTGTCGGCTGCTGCTCCGCGTTTGCCGTGTTTTCCTCGGTCGTTCCGGTAACAGTTGGAGATGTCTCGGCGCTGCTGCTTGCTGGCGCTTGGGGCTCAGCCTTTGGGGTGGCCCCGTTTGCTGTGCCCGTTTCAGCGACCTGGGACTCGTCGGGCTGAACAGTGCTCCTGGCGTCCTGCGACTGCACGGTCGTCAGGACTGAAGCAGTGTCGGTGGTGGCTGGGACGCCATTCTCGGCAGCAAAAACTATGGCAGGAGTCCCAAGCAGAGCAAGCCCCAGCGTAGTCACCAGTGCTACGCGATTAGGCAGCCAGTACGAGCGGTTCTCTTGTTGCACGATACAAAAACTCCCTTAATATTCCGGGCATCAATACCCAGCCAAATCTAGATGCCGTAGAGAATGGCGAGAATGCTTGCGCCATAGCCAGTTCCGCTGGCCCACGTGCCCGAGAGTCCCTCCACCGTGGTCGCACGTCCAAAGAGCCAGGTGCCATAGCGCTGGTCAACGATGATCGACGAGAGTGGTGCGTACCCAGCATAAGCGCGCAGGTGCTGGGCTTGAGCTAAGAATCCCTCGTAGACGCTCGAGAACCTGTTGGGTTCGCCGCCGCTGTCAGTGGCACCAAGGCCGCTGAAGTTGCAGTACTCAGGCTTGACGGCGCCGCCAAAGCCAAGGTAGCCCGTCTCGACCATGGATTGCGCGTAGATGACGTCAGCCCGCACGCCCTCGGCCTCGGCGGCTTCGAAAAGCCTGTCGACAAACTCGTCAACGTTGCTCGCGCCGTACTGCGCATACACGTCGGACGGAAAATCCCTCCCGCGCGCCTTGAGAGCGGCAGTGAGGTTTGCCTTGACCTGCTCCCTCGAGTGCTCGCTGGTGCCCATGAAGGGGGTGCCGTTCACAACGCTACCAACAGAAGAAGGGTCAAGGCCGTACCATGCGGTGCCCTCCGCATGCCATCCCAGGGACACAAGGTAGTCATTCTCGGCACTGGATGTTGTGTAGTTGTGCGTGCCAATTTTCTCATAGGGGTTGAACTGCCTGTAGAGCGGAACGCCTTGAGCGTCATCGGAGTACCAGCCCACGCCCTCACCGCTCCACCCAAGGGAGACGAGCGAGTTGTACTCGTCCAGGCTCGTTGTGTAGTGGTGGTCTCCGCTGTAGGGGTTGTACAGCCGGTAAACCGGAGCGCTCGATTCAAGCGGAGCATACCAGCCAATGCCCTCGTATCTCCACCCGGCGCGGTCGAGGCTCGAAAGCTCGCTTGCGCTTGAGGTATACAGATGCTCACCGGTATACGGGTTATAGAGCCGGTACATTGCCACAGCCTGAACGTTGCCCTGTGCGAATGCAGGGGCAACGCCAAAAGACAGCACAGCCGCAGCGACAAGTCCAGCCACCAGGGGTAGCAGCTTCTGGAAAGCATTGTGACGCGTCATGACGTCCTCCCAAATTGCAACTAAAGGAATAGTATACACGCCTGAGAATTCGCCAAGTAATAACTACGTCACGTTATCCGTTAGGCCTACACACCGTACCAGGCGACCCCTTCGTCAACCCAGCCAAGTGAGACGAGGTGGTCTCGTTCCTCGGTGCTGGTTGTGTAGTTGTGCGTGCCTATCCAGGCATAAGGGTTGAACTGCCGGTAGATGGGAACTCCCGTACTCTTGGGGGCAGAATGCCAGCAGACGTTCTCGCCCACCCACCCAACCGAGACGAGCGAATTGTACTCGTCGCGGCTCATCGTGTAGTGGTGGTCGCTCGAATACGGATTGTAGAGGCGATAGACCTCGCTTCCCGAGGTTGGGGCGTTCCAGCCAAGCCCCTCGTAGTTCCAGCCCAGGCTCACGAGGTTGTCTCGCTCACTTGCGCTCTCGGTGTAGAGGTGCTCGCCCGAGTATGGGTTGTAGAGACGATACATGGACACGTAGGAGTCCAGAGCGATGCGGAAGTCGATGTCCACGTTGCCGGAGATGCCGTTCACGCGGCCCGTCGAGCTGCATTGCCAGTACTCGTAGGAGCCCGCATAGGTGCAGGAGGAGTTGTACTGGGCAACCCAGCGCGACCAATTCTCAAAGCGGGAATCCGTGAGGTAGTTATTCCACCAGTTGAGGTTCGCATAGACCCCAGGGGTGTACCCAGCGGCCTCAACGGCTTCGCAGAACCGCGTAGCCATGTCTCCAAGCAGCGTGGCATCGCCATACGGCAACGTAACGTCTTCAAGGTCGTAGTAGACAGGAAGCGATGGAGAGGCATCGCCCATCGAGGCAAGGAGATAACGTGCCTCCTGCGCCGCCGAGGAAGCATCGACTGCGTAGGAGTAGTGGTAGATGCCATACGGGATGCCCACGCGCTCGCACTCCGAGGCGTTAAACGCAAACCTCTTGTCATGCTGCTTCGTCGAGGTTACGTCATCCGGCCAGCCGTAGCTGCAGCGGAGAATGGCAAAGTCGATTCCCGCCTCCTTGACGGAATCCCAGTCAATCTCTCCTTGATGCTCAGAAACATCGATGCCTTTGGCAACGGCGCCCTTGATGATGCTCCCGTCGCTTGAAAGATACCCACCATCGGTCTTGGTCCACGCATCACTCGAAGCAACGGAAAGGCCGGATACGCCCCCGCTCTCGCCTGGTGCCCCCGCTGTGTAGCGGAAGCTCTCGGCAAAATCGTTCTGCATGCGATACTGCAAGTCAGAGGTGGCGCCAGATGACGCCAAGGAAGACTGCTCTGCACGGGCAACATGGGGAAGCAGAAGCAACGGGACAGAACCGGCAATCCCAATAAAAGTTCGTCTGGATACGTGGGGCACGGGAGCCTCCCGAAGTCAGTCAATACTTACCAATCCACACGTAGTCTACGAAGAATGGCACCCCCTGCGCCATACTTGGCACGAATGCATAGAAAAAAATTCTGAGCTGCTGTGTTCTTCAAGCAATACAAACTTGTTGATTGAATAAAGCGGCCTCGTCGGTATAGACGAGGCCGCTTCTTAGATACAGAGCGCTCTCAATAACCTAGTACGTGACAACCTTGGTCCCACGCGGAATGGTGTCGTAGATCCACTTTGCGTTCTCGATGGCAAGACGCACACAGCCGTGGGACGCGTTGATGCCAAGCCTGCCATCCATGACGCGATTGCTGTTCTGGTAGTAGAGCACGGAGTGGAAGAGGTAGTCACCGTAGAACTGGGTGAAGTAGTAGCAGGTGAAGCCGCGACCAAAGGAGTAGCCCTTGAGGTTGGTGGCAAACTCCCCCTTGACGGTGCAGTTGTTGGCACCCGTCGTGCATGCCCATTCCTTCACCGCATACCAACCGTTGTCCCACTGATAAACGGCCGTCCTGTTGCTCCAACAATCAACGAGGATGAGGTAGTTGGTCGAGCTGCGGTAGTTCTGAGCCTTCGCTGCCATGTCCTGCCAGCTTCCACACGAGAAGCAACCACCCCAGTCAACAGCGCGCCACCATGCACCATTGGCGTAGAAGACGCCGCTGCGGTTGAGACGCCCACTGGAGGGATTGGCATAGAACGTATTGCCATCCTCGCCAAAGAAGCCATCGGCGCGCGCACCGACAAGGCCGTTGGGGCCATAGGCACCCATGCGGTAGAGGCAGGTGGAAGAGTCGTCGGCAGCCTGGAACCAGATGAACCCGGTGGACTCGTTGAGCCTTCCGTTGCCATCGGTGAGCACAAAGATGTTGCCAACGCGCGCGCGACCAACCGCAATGTAGCCCGCGCCGGGAACGCCGTAATAGGCGGAGCCACCGTCAACGAACCTGCCTGTCTTTGCGTAGGGCAGGCCATCGGAGCCCATCTCTATCATGTATCGGTGAGCAGAACCCGTGGGAGCAGAACTCTCCCACCAACCAGTGGACTCGGGGAGCTCACCCGTCGAGGCGTTAGCAACAACGGTACGGCCATCAACGACTTCGGCGCCCCTCACCACATGGCCATTGGAGGAGGTTGCATACGCACGAATACCCGGATTGCCGTCCTCGTTGGGCTCGATGACGCGTCCGGAAGCAAATGATCCGTCACGCTGGACCCACCAGCGTCCCGAAGGACCCGTGGCCCAGAAGGGCTCCACAGGAAGCGATGCGTGGTCGAGCGAGTACCATGCGACGCCCTCGCGCTTCCAGCCGAGAGCACCCAGCCACTCGTCCTCGGCTGTACTCAGGGTGTAGTTGTGGGTGCCGACGGTTTCATACGGGTTGAACTCACGCAGCACACCCCTCGTGCCGCTCGAGAGCCACGCCCTACCCTCACGCCTCCAGCCGATCGAGGCCAAAAAAGACGCCTCGGACTCTGAGAGAGTATAGAGGTGCTCGCCGTTGTAAGGGTTATAGAGCCTGATGACGGCATCGCCCGAGGAGGTCGAGGAGACCCAGCCCACGCCCTCCCAGGCCCAGCCGTAGCCTACAAGGCCCTTGGCCTCGGCAAGGTCCGCAGTGTAGAGGTGCTCGCCCGAGTAGGGGTTGTAGAGGCGGTAGATGTTCTGGAGGGAGTCGCTATCGTCAGAGGCAGGAGCTGCAGCAGCGGTGTCACCAGAGGTGGCGGCGGCAGCCGTAGTAGAAGAATCCTCGGGCTGAGGTGCCACGGGCGTCGGGGCAGGCTCAGATGCTTGCTCCGCCGCACTGGACTCAGAGCCTGTCGAGGCGGGCGCGTCAGTTTCTGCGGAGGTTGCCTCGGTGGAGTTGGCTTCCGAGGTGCTCTCTGTAGAGGTGGAGCCGGTGTCTACAGGGGCCGTCTCGTCCTTGTCGGCAGCTGGATCCTGGGGCGCGGCGCTTTGTTCCACCTCTTGCGTGGCCTGCGTGTGGTCACCGTTCTCCGTGACGGCCTGAGCCTCATTCTCGGCTACCGCTGCCTGGGGAGCGTCCCCAGCCCTAGTGAAAGTGTCCGAAGCCACGACCTCAGTCTGCTGCGCTCCCATGGCGTTGACCTCCTCCGCAACGGCAGACAGAGGCACGGCCGCAAGCGCGGCAGCAAGGACACCGCAGAAGAATGCACTTCTCACCTTTGGGCTCATCAAAACACTCTCCCTCAAGTCATAGACAGCTAGGGAAGATGGTAAAGCACGCTCAGGGTAATTTCAGCGAGAAGTCCACCGAAAAGGGGCGCCGCTCGATAACGAACGGCGCCCCCTGCCAATGAGAAGCTGGTAGCAAGTAATCCTACTGAGCCTCGTGGTGACGGCGCGGCTGGCGCTTCTCGCCATTCTCGCCGCCGTTGTTGGTGCGAGAGGAACCCTCGCCACGGTCGCCGGGATGACGACGAACGCGGGGACGACGCTCGCCGGAGCGCTCGGAACGCTCATGACCGTTGCCCTCGTCGTGGCCATTGTGGCCGGAGCCGGCAGGAGCCTCGGGCTTGTCGAGGCGGTCGAGGGAAATCTTGCCCTTCTCATCGACCTCGAGGACCTTAACGCGGACCTCGTCACCAATGTTGAGCACGTCCTCGACCTTATCGACGCGACCCTTGGCAACGCGGGAGATGTGGAGCAGGCCGTCTTTGCCGGGCAGCAGCTCGACGAAGGCGCCGAAGGGCTGGATGCCCACGACGCGACCGGTGTACTCCTCCCCCACCTCGGGGACCTTGACGATGGCCTTGATGCGCTCGGCAGCAGCCTCGCCCGCACCGTTGGTGCCAGCGATGAAGACGGTACCGTCCTCCTGGATGTCGACGGTGGCGCTAGTGTCCTCCTGGATGCCACGGATGACCTTGCCGCCGGAGCCGATGACGTCGCGGATCTTGTCCGTGGGGATCTGGAGGCTGATGATCTGGGGAGCGGTGTCCTTGGCGTGCTCGCGAGGTGCGGGGATCTGCTCGAGCATCTTGTCCAGGATGAACATGCGGCCCTCGTGCGCCTGCATGAGTGCCTTGCGCAGGATCTCGGGCGTGAGGCCGGTGGCCTTGTTGTCCATCTGCATGGCGGTGATGCCCTTGGTGGTGCCCGTCACCTTGAAGTCCATGTCGCCGAGGAAGTCCTCGAGACCCTGGATGTCGGTGAGGACGACGGTCTTGCCCTCCTCCTGGATGAGGCCCATGGCAACGCCGGAGACCGGGCGCTTGATGGGCACGCCGGCATCCATGAGCGCCAGCGTGGAACCGCAGGTGGAAGCCATCGAGCTGGAGCCGTTGGACTCCATGACCTCGGAGACCACGCGGATGGCGTAGGGGAACTCCTCCTCAGAAGGAATCACGGGAAGCAGCGCGCGCTCGGCCAGCGCACCGTGGCCAATCTCGCGGCGCTTGGGGCTGCCCATGCGACCGGTCTCACCGGTGCAGTAGGGCGGGAAGTTGTAGTGGTGGATGTAGCGCTTGCCGTCGACAGGCTCGATGGTGTCAAGGCGCTGCCACTCGTTGAGCATGCCCAGGGTGCAGATGGAGAGCACCTGGGTCTGGCCACGCTGGAAGAGGCCAGAGCCGTGGACCAGGGGCAGGTAGTCGGGCTTGACCATGATCGGGCGAATCTCGGTGGGGGTACGGCCGTCGACGCGCTCGCCGGTCTCAACGACCATCTTGCGCATGGCGTGCTTCTCGAGGCCCTTGAGCTCGACGGCGATGGCGCGGCTCCACTGAGCCTGCTCGTCCTCGGTGAACTCGGCCTTGATGGACTCCTTGAGGGCCTCGACCTTGCCCATGCGGGAGAGCTTGTCGGCGTCCTTGAGGGCGGCGCTCATCTCGTCAAAGTGCGCGAAGATGCGGTCGTGAACCTCGGGGGTGGGCTCGTCGAGGACGTACTCCTTCTTGACGATGGGGCCGTTGGCCTCCTCCCACTTGGCGAAGAACTTCTTCTCCTCCTCGCAGAAGGCGGCAATGGCCTCCTGGCCAAACGCCATGGCGGCCAGCATGTCCTCCTCGCTGATCTCCTTGGCGCCAGCCTCGAGCATGGAGATGAACGTGGACGAGCCAGCCAGCTCGAGGTCGAGGTCGGAGGTGTCGCGCTCCTCGTAGGTGGGGTTCACGAGGAACTCGCCCGTCTCGGGGTTGCGGCCAATGCGCACGCAGGCAAGCGGGCCCTCGAAGGGCACGCCACCGACGGTGAGGGCGGCAGAGGCACCCATCACGCAGATGGTGTCAACGGAGTGGATCTGGTCTGCCACGAGCGGAGTGGCGACGACCTGCACCTCGTTGCGGAAGCCGTCGGGGAAGGACGGGCGCAGCGGGCGGTCGATCATGCGGGCCGTGAGGGTGGCCTTCTCAGAGGGCCTGGCCTCACGCTTGAGGTATCCGCCGGGGATGCGGCCCACGGCGTACATCTTCTCGATGAAGTCGACCGTCAGGGGGAAGAAGTCGTAATCCTTGCGCTCCTTCGAAACCACGGCGGTCACGAGGACGGTAGAGTCCCCGCACTTCACCAGGCAGGCGCCCGTGGCCTGCTTTGCGAGCTCGCCCGCCTCGAGAGCGTAGTGCTTTCCGTAGAGGTCGAACTCGTATGTAACCTTTGTCATACGTTTCCTCTTATCTCCGCCTGCCCCATTGCAGGCGGGCCGTCTTGCGGGCCCCCGCACCACGCGCGGGGACGAGAATAGCGTGTGCGACGCATCGCACGCCCGCGGCGCGCCCTCGCTTCTCTCGGGCGCACAAGCAAGGGGCGCCCGCAGGCGCCCCCTTGAAACACTTACTGGATGTTGTCGCGGATGCCGAGGCTCTTGATGAGGGAACGATACTCCTCGATGTCCTGAGCCTTGATGTAGGAGAGCAGGCGACGACGCTTACCGACGAGCATGAGCAGGCCGCGGCGGGTGTGGAAGTCCTTCTTGTGGCTCTTCATGTGCTCGGTGAGGCCCTTGATGCGCTCGGTGAGCAGAGCAACCTGGACGGCTGCGGAGCCAGAGTCCTTCTCGTCCTTGCCATACTGCTTAATGAGCTCGGCCTTGCGCTCCTTGGTGACTGCCATGTGGAACCCCTTTCGTTCTTTGGATGCGCCCCGGACCGGGACGGTCGCCAGGCAGTTGGCGAGCCGCTAGGTGCGGGGTAATGACCTTGGTATGATAGCACGCGCCTTGGAGCTGCGGCGGTACCCACACAATCGCCGCATACAGCACGCCTTCACCTACTTCGCCGCGTAGAAGGCCTCGCCCTCCTGGCTCCATCCGAGGGGCCCCAGATAGGAGTACTCGGAGTAGTCCGTGGTGAAGAGGTGGGTGCCCGCCGTGAGCCAGCGGTTGTAGAGGCGGTAGATGGGCGCGCCGCCCGAGGAGGCGTCCGCGGAGCGGAAGGACTCGCCCTCCTGCCGCCACCCGATCGAGCCCAGGTAGGCGTACTCGGAGGCGCTGCCGGTGTAGAGGTGGTCGCCCGAGTAGGGGTTGTAGAGGCGCCACACCGGGGTGCCGCCCGAGGCCGGGGCGTACCAGGCGACGCCCTCCTGCGACCAGCCAATGGAGCCGAGGTAGGAGTACTCGGAGTAGTCCGTGGTGAAGAGGTGCTCGCCGGACCACCGGTTGTAGAGGCGGTACATGGGGACGGTGGCAACGGGGGGCTCAACTATCATGAAGGTCAGCGACGTGGAGCCCGTATAACCTCCAATGCCGGTAATCGTGACTGTCGCGGTACCCGGATCCACATTGTTGGAGTATGCCACCGTGTAGTCTGTGCCTTCCGTGAGCGTGAACCCCTCAAACGTGACGGTTACGGCGGTGGCAATGGCTGAGCCCGTGTAGACCTGGGACGGGATGGTGGCTACGCTCGCCAAGGAGATGTCCTTAAGGGATACGACTTGGGTGCCCTTCGCAAGCGAGACAGCCTTGTAGGCGTTGACCAGGCCATACCCCGTCTGCCTGTCCCATCCCGCTGTCCCCAAATCCTCTGCGGACTCGTAGAGGTAGTCAATGGCCTGCTCGGCACTCAGGCTGCTGTTGGCGGCAAACTCCATGGCGAGCACTCCGGCAACCCACGGAGACGCCATCGATGTGCCGCTCAGCTGGCCATAGCTGCTATCACCCGTCCTCAACGTGCTCAGGATGGATGTGCCTGGGGCACAGATGTTCTTGTTCGAGGTGCTGCTCGCCTGGGACGTAGTGTTGTAGTTGGAGGAGGACGAGAGGGTCCAGGCACAGTTCGTGTAGGCCACGTTCATAACGGCAACGAGGTGGGCGGAGAGGTCTGCGGGGGCAGACAGGTAGGGAACCGTAAGCCCCAGCGCCGAGTTCTGGTTGCCTGCGGCGCACACGGTAACAATGCCCTGCTCATAGGCCTTCTCTATGGACTCCGAGAGAGCCGCGTCCAAGCTCGAAAGAGCCCCACCAACACTCATGTTGACCACACGGATGTTGTACGCCGAGGCGTTCCGGATCACGTAATTGTACGCGCACACCAGGTCATCGGTGTAGCAATTGCCCTCGAGCTTCTTGGTGCCGGCGGGGGTAGTGAACGTACTTGTGGGGAACACCTTCACGCCCACAATGCCCGCGTTGTAGGACGTGCCGGCAACGCCCTTCGCGTTGTTCGCCTCTGCGGCTACGATGCCGGCCACGTGGGTGCCATGCCCCTCGACGTCCGTGGCGTCGGTAACATCACCATCGAGTCCGTTAGCCGAGTTGGCCACCGTGGCATCATAGGTGGCCACGACATTGTCCTTGAGGTCCTCATGAGACGACCGGATTCCCGTGTCCAACACAGCCAAGGAGACGGTCTTATCCGTTTGCACAAGGTCCCACGCTTCCGTGACCTCTGTGTCGTTGAGCCCCTCGTAGTTGGCAGCACCAGAGCCAGAGGCGCTCAAATACGGATCGTTCGTGAGCTTAGCGAGGCTCAGCGCGTCTTTCTCGTCATCCGCCAACGCGTAGGCGTAGTTGGGCTGCGAGTCCAAGCCGACGCCCTCAAGTTGCGAAACCGCATCCTCGACCGAGATGCCCTCGGAGGTTGCCACACGCACAAGGCCATTGGAGAGGTCCTGGTCATCCACGGACTTGGTGTTCACGCAATCGAGCTGTGCAAGCGCAGCGTCGATGTCCTCCGCGCTTTGCCCCTCTGCCACGCGGAGAAGGACTACGCCATCCTCGTAGCTTGCGCCATCGTCGCCACCAGAGGACGAGCCTTCATTGGCGTTGGCGTCGTCCTGCGATGAGCCGCTTGACCCGCTTGGCTCGGTTGCTTGGGTGTCTTGGTCAGCGCTGTTCGTGTCTAAAGTGGCGGAGTCCGTGACGTCGTGCTCCCCGGGTGCCGGGGTGGCAGACGTGGTGGAAGGCGCAGCCACATCAGCTCCGCCACCGCCAATGATGCCCGTCGCAACGCCAGCGACGACAAGCGCAACGCCCAGGACGAGAAGGCCGGAAACGATCTTCTTCCAGAGGTGATGCTGCTGGTCACCACGTCGTTTACGACCGTCAACTCGTCTGCCCACGAATCCGCCCCTCGCCTTCGCCGGTGAAAACAATCAGCAACTAAACCAATTGTATTGTTTGCTTTGCTTAACTCGCTTTAAGATGAGAGGTCAGCCCCACACTTAGAGTGCGAGCATGAACTCGAACGCCCTCAGGCGCGCGTCAAGATGTGTTGCCGCCCACCCGTGGGCGCACCCCACAAGCCAGAGCGCGAACTCGGAGGTGACGTCCGCGGCAAGGAGCTGGTCGAACGTAGACCCGATAAGCGCGCGCACCCAGGCAAGCTGGGACGGCGAAACAGGCTCTGCGCCAGGGACCTCACGCGCGCAGCTCTCACAGAGCGCGCCACCGGCGGCCGAGGAGAACCACATCGGTGACGGGTCCCCGCAGGCAATGCAGTGGTCAAGCTCCGGGCGCCACCCCTCGTGTGCAAGCACCTTGAAGACGTATGCGGCAACCGCCAGGTCGAGATGGGGTTGGTCGGTAGACTCCTCGAAGGCCTTGAGCGCACGCGACAGCAGCGGGTAGACAAAGGGATCCTCGGCATCCTCGAAAGACGTGAGACGTGCCACCTCGCAGGACGCCGAGGCGGCGCTCACGCGCTCGAGGTCCCCGCGCAGCCGCTCGTGCGGGTCGACAAGGGTGGCCTCGGAGACGATATCGAGATTCCTGCCCGAGGCCAGAAGGAAGTCCGTCTCGGAAAAGAGCTCCACACGCGCCGCCAGACGACCCCCAGGCTTGCGGGCGCCCTTCGCGACGGCCCGCGCCTGGGCGCCACTGGCTGTGAGCAGGGTCACGATGAGATCCTGTTCGCCCAGCTTGACGTGGTCGAGAACAATGCCGCGCGTGCGGTGTGTGCGGCTGCCGGCCATGGGTGCCTGCTCCCCTAGTCCTCGGCGCTATAGCCAAGGCGGCGGATCTCGTTGGCGTCCCGGCGCCACTGGGGCTGGACGCGTACAGAGAGGTCCAGGTAGACCTTGCAGCCAAGCAGGCGCTCGATGTCGCGGCGCGCCTCTATGCCCACCGTCTTGATCATGGAGCCGCCCTTGCCAACCACGATGCCCTTCTGTCCCTCGCGCTCGACGAGCACCGTCGCCGTAACCGAGGCATGCCCGTCCTTGGCGTACTCGATGTCATCGCAGATGACGCCAATCGAGTGCGGCACCTCCTGGCGAAGGTTGAGGAAGAGCTTCTCGCGCACGAACTCCGCCACAAGGTCCTCGGGTGTGGCGTCCGTGTCCATGTCATCGGGGAACCACTTGGGGCCTTCGGGCAGGTGAGCCGAGACAAGCTTCACGAATGCGTCGACGTTGAAGCCCTCGCGCGCGGAGATGACCAGCTCGTCGTCGAAATGGGCAAGCTCGCGCGCAGCGCCAAGCTGGGAGGTGACCTGCTCGGGCGTCGCCTTGTCCGCCTTGGTGATCACCAGGAGCTTGAAGTCTGCCTCGGAGCCGTCGACGTGGCGCGCCACCCAGGCATCGCCCGTGCCAACGGGCTTGGTCGCGTCGACGAGAAAGGCAACCACGTCAGCATCGGCGAGCTCGGCCAGCGCAGCCTGGTTGAGCTCCTTGCCGAGGCTGTCCTTGGGCTTGTGGAGGCCCGGCGTGTCGATGATAACGAGCTGCGAGTTGGGCGTGTTCACCACGGCGCGAAGGCGCTTGCGCGTGGTCTGCGCCACGGGGCTCGTGATGGCCACCTTCTCCCCCATGCACGCGTTGACCAGCGTAGACTTGCCAACGTTGGGCCTGCCGACCAGTGCCACGAAGCCGCTCCTGAAGGGCGTGCTGCTGTCGTTGTTGCTTTCCACGTGCCACTCCTCAATGAGACAAAGGGACTGTCCCTTTGTCTCGCTACTTTGTCTCGCTAGAAAAAGATTGCGTTTGCAAAGACGATGATGCCCACCACGGCCACGAGCACCGAGAGAACCCACACGGCCGCCGCCGCGATGTCCTTGGCCCGGCCAGCAAGCGGGTGGAACTCGGGCGACACGAGGTCGACCACGGTCTCGACGGCGGTGTTGAGAAGCTCAGCCGAAATCACCACGCCACAGCACACGAGCACGATCGCCCAGCTCAGAGGGTCAAGACCCACCACAAAGCCAGCCACGATGGCAGCAACGCCACCGCCGATCATCACCTTGATGTTTCGCTCGGTGCGCACCGCCGTCCTAAAGCCCTGGATGGCAAACAGGAAGCTCTTGCGAAACGACGGGTGGTCGTTGTTCGACCCGGGAATCACTCGTCTACCCCCTCGCGGTGCCTGGTGAGCGTGACGGGCCGCGTTGCGCCATCATGCGGGAGCAGGGCGAGAAGGGCGTCCTCGCGTGCCTCCATGACCTCGGCCTCGTCGTCCTCAAGGTGGTCGTAGCCAAGGAGGTGCAGGGTCCCGTGAACGAGAAGCAGGCGGAACTCGTCTGCCGCCGTAGTCCCAAAGCGAGCTGCCTGGCGGGCGATGTAGTCCGGCGCGAGGACAATGTCGCCGAGTTCGCAGGGTTCGCCGGGGGCAAGGTCCGGGTCGTCTGGACGCTCGCACTCGAGCGAGATGACGTCGGTTGCCACGTCACGCCCGCGCCACTCGGCGTTGAGCTCGCGGATGCGCTCGTCTCCCACGATGGAAATGGAGAGCAGGCAGTCGCGGGAGACACCTTCCTCGGCAAGCACGCGGTCGAGGTCGGCGCGAATCTCGTCATCGCTGATGGGAGCGGCCATGCCCTCCTCAGCCGTGATGTCATACTCGTTTGCCATGGCCGGCCCCCTTCCCAGGCGCCTTCGCGCCACACTCTTCCGTGGCACGATCATAGGCGTCAACAATGCGCGCGACCAGCGCGTTTCTCACGATGTCGTTGCGATCAAGGTCCACGAACTCGATATCGTCGATCCCCGCGAGCACCTCGCGCGCCTGGTCCAGGCCGCCTGGCCCCACCAGGTCGCGCTGGGAGGCATCACCCGTGACCACAAACTTTGACGAGAAGCCCATACGGGTAAGGAACATCTTCATCTGCTGGGGCGTGGTGTTCTGCGCCTCGTCGAGAATCACGAAGGCGTCGCTGAACGTGCGCCCGCGCATGAAGGCAAGCGGCGCAATCTCGATGGTGCCCTGCTCCATGTAGGTGGCGACCTTCTCGGCGTCTGCCATGTCGAGAAGTGCGTCGTAAAGCGGTCTCACGTAGGGGTCGAGCTTCTCCTCGAGCGTGCCGGGGAGAAAGCCCAGGGACTCCCCCGCCTCGACGACCGGCCTCGTGAGCACGATGCGGCTCACCTCGTGGCGCTTGAGGGCCGCGACTGCCATGGCCATGGCCAGATACGTCTTGCCCGTCCCGGCCGGTCCCACGCCAAAGGTTATGGAGTTCGAGCGGATTGCCTCCACGTAGCGGCGCTGGCCTGCGGTCTTTGGTCGCACGGGACGCCCGTGGTGGCTGAGGATGACGTCGCCCGCATGCCCGCGGTCATGGCGCACCCCATGCGTCACCTGGCCCAAGAGGATGTCGACCTCGTCGGAGGTTGGAATCTCTCCCCCCTCGACAACCTTGATGAGCTGAGAGAAGACCGAGGTGACCTGCTCGACCTGCTCGGCCGGCCCAACGATGAGGACCTGGTTGCCGCGCACCACGACCATGGCCTCGTCGAATGCTCCCTCGATGCGGCGAAGGTGAGTGTCAGCCGGGCCCATGAGGGCCGTAGGGTCAACGGTGTCGGGAATCGTGAGGCGGACGCGGGTGGGTTCCATGCTCCTCC
The DNA here is from genome assembly GCF_024741235.1 of Tractidigestivibacter montrealensis. Lineage (GTDB taxonomy): Bacteria > Actinomycetota > Coriobacteriia > Coriobacteriales > Atopobiaceae > Tractidigestivibacter > Tractidigestivibacter montrealensis. The sequence goes on from NZ_JANSKA010000005.1 coordinate 247,193, forward strand.
GGGCTAGTCGCAGACGAACGTGCAGGTAGTTAGATGCGGTGCGCGACGCACAGCCGCAGAAACCAATCATAGCCAAACGGATGGCGCAGAACACGTCACAGGGCGTGCTCCCCATGCAGGCACACATGGCCAAGAAGCGTGGTTCCGTCTGGGGAGACGCCCGTCACGCGCACCGGGATCACAGCGTCAACGGGAGCCGCGGCATCCAGTGTGACGTCAAAGAGGCCTCCGGAGACGCCGCGGAAGGGCGCCTGCACGCAGACGAGGTCGTCCATGCCAACCAGGCGAGACGCCTCGCGTGCACGCAGGTCACGGGCCAGCTCTCGGGCACGGGCGCTTCTCTCGGCCATGACATGAGGGTCCACCTGGTCATCCGCGGTTGCCGCCGGCGTTCCCGGACGCCGGGAGTACCTAAAGACGTGCATGCGCGAGAAGCCCATCTCGCGGCAGAACGAGAGGGACCGCTCGAACTCCTCGTCCGTCTCGCCCGGGAACCCCACGATGAGGTCCGTCCCCAGGGACGCCTGCGGCAGAAGCTCGTGAGCGCGCCCGACGGCGGCGCGGAAGAATGCCGTGTCGTAGGCGCGCGCCATGCGCCTAAGCGTTGCGTCGCAGCCAGACTGCAGGCAGATGTGCAGGAAGGGCGCAATGCGCCCGTTGGAGGCGGCCATAGTCGAGAGGAGCTCGTCCGTGACGTCGGGCGGCTCGATGGAGGAGAGCCTGATGCGCCCTACGGGCGTTGTCTTAAGGAGCCAGGCGAGAAGCCCGGGAAGCCCCACCTTGCGGCCGTCCGGCAGCTGGGAGCGATAGACGCCCAGGTTGATCCCCGTGAGCACGACCTCGCTGGCATTGCGCTCGAGCGAGCGGAGCACGAGCTCGCGCACGCGGGCAGCGTCAACGGAGCGGGAAGCGCCTCTCGCCTTCCACACGATGCAGTAGGTGCAGCGGTTGTCGCAACCGTCCTGGATCTTGATGCCGGGGCGCGTGCGGCCGGTAGGCGTGGGGGCTGAGGCCGTCGAAGCTGGGGCGCCGCCGAGAAGCTCGCCGTCATCCCCCACGGCCAGCGCGCCGGTCCCCAGGCCCTCAAGCACAGCGGCAGGAACGCGAGACTTGTCCCGCTCGACCGTCACGTTGGGCGCGAGGGCGGAGAGCTCGTCGGCAAAGAGGTTTGCTACACAACCGGTAGCCACCACGAGCGGGGCCTGGGGCAATGACGCCGCATGGCGCACGGCCTTCCTGGCCTTTGCCTCGGCCTCAGCCGTCACGGCGCAGGTGTTAATGACCACTGCCTGGGACTCTTCCTCGGACGAGACCGCAAGGCCGGCGCGCGTGAGCTCGTCGGCGATGAGGTCCGTCTCGACACGGTTAACACGGCAGCCAAGGTTCACATAGGCGACGGATGGAACGCCGGCGTGGCTGTTATGCCCACTCCCAGCGCCAATACGTCCGCGCGGTGGCACGGAATTAGGGGACCCGGGGCTCACCTGCGACCGCCCTTGCCGCGAGAGCGCGGCTTGCGCTTTGCGTCCTTGAACGGGTTCTTGGGCGCGGTCCAGCGCTCGCCGGCGAGGTGCTCGGCCTCCTCGTCCCTGGCGGGAGAGTCACCCTCCTCCTCGGCGCGCGCGTCGCGGCCGGAGTCATTGCCCTCCTCGCCAAGCGTGCGCTCCGCGACGATGCCAGCAATGTCAAGCAGCTGGCGCTTGTCAAGGTCGGTGGGAACAACAACCTGCACCACGGCGATGAGACTGCCGCGAGAGATCATGCCCTGCCGCGGCATGCCACGGCGCTCGACCTTGATCTGCTGGCCGTACTGGCAGCCAGCGGGAATCTCGACCTTGACGCGCTCTCCCTTCATGATGCCGTCAACCGTCACCGTGGTGCCCAGGATCGCCTGGAGCGCATCCACGCGCACGGTGGTGTAGAGGTCGTCACCCTGGCGCTCGAAGCGCTCGTCCTGGGCGATCTCGATGCTCACGACAAGGTCGCCGGATGCGTCGCCACGCACGCCGGCCTCGCCCTTGCCGGCCACGCGGATGGTCTGACCCGAGTGGACGCCCGCAGGCACCTTGACCTCGACGGTCTCGCGCGAGGGGGTGCGACCCTGGCCCCCGCAAGTCTCGCAGGGCTTGTCGACGACCTTGCCCGAACCATGGCACACGGGACAGGTGGTCTGGGTTTGCATCTGGCCAAAGATGGTGCGCTGGACCTCGATGACGCGGCCGGTGCCGTGGCAACGATCGCAGGTGCGCTCGTGGCCGCCCTCGGCAACGCCCGTGCCACCGCAGTCGTCGCAGGGGGCAAGGCGGTCGTAGGCGAGTGTCTTGGTGACGCCTGAGGCAGCCTCGGCGAGGGTCACCGTGAGACGAATGCCCATGTCGCGACCGCGCGTGCGTGCCCCACGGGCACCCGCGCCACCAGTTGCGCCGCCACCAAAGAACGAGTCGAAGATGTCGTTGATGCCAAAGCCCGAGCCATTGAAGATGTCGGACATGTCGACGTAGTCAGAGCCAAAGCCGGCAGGGCCGTTCTCGTCGCCATAGCGGTCATAGTTCGCACGCTTGCGCTCGTCGGAGAGGACCGAGTAGGCCTGGTTGACCTCCTTGAACTTCTCCTCGGCGTTGGGGTCGTCTGAGACGTCGGGGTGGAGCACCCGTGCCTTCTTGAGAAATGCCCGCTTGATCGTCTTTGCGTCCGCGTCACGAGGCACGCCAAGGACCTCGTAGTAGTCCCTCTTCGATTCCACTCTCACCAAACTCCCAAAACCGCCCCGACCCCCGGGGCCAACCTGCAGACAAGGCGCCGCCATAGCGACGCGTACAAGGGTCTTGTCTACCCAAAGGCACGCCCGGCGAACGCGAGAAGCACCGGGCGCCGCGCAATGCGCGGGCTACCAGAGGAAGCCGTAGTACCGGACTCCGGGACCCGCAGCCGTGCATGAGAACATAGAGACCATGAGCAGGGCGATAAGGAGTCCGTTTGCGGCGCCGTTCCCCAGAGAGGCCAGGGCGTCTCTCCACCAGCGGGAGTTGGTCTTGAGCCCACCGCCACGCACAATGAACGCGACGCCAACCGCAGCAATAACGAAGATGAAGACGAGAAGCCCCGCGAGCGAGTTAGAGAGCGCCCCAAAGACGAGGAACGGCAGGTCAAAGCCAAGGACCCTGAAGCCCGAAGCCTGATATGGGTTGAGGCGCTCCTCGGGGACCACGATTCTGCAGACAAAGTCACCGGCAGCCGACCCGTTGGTTCCGGCGTTGCCCATGCCCTTCACGCGGACGAGGTCGCCGTCGTGGGTACCGGCGGGAACGTTGACCACGACCTCGCTCGCCGTGAGCACGCGCCCCGAGCCACCGCAGACGTCACAGGGGTCTACGACCACGCGTCCGGTGCCCTCGCACTCGGGGCACTCCATGTCCATGACGCCAAAGCCAAAGATGCCGGAGAGGTCAACGGAGATGCGGCCCGTCCCATGGCAGGTCGGACAGGTCTCGGAGTGCTCTGCCTGGACGGAGCCCTTGCCGTGGCACACCTCGCACGCGGCATAGCGCTGGTAGGTAACGCCGCGCTTGGCGCCATTCTCGGCCGTTGCGGCGTCGAGCGTGAGGTCAAAGACAACATCCGCGCCAACGCGCGGGTTGTACGAGCGCGAGCGACCGCGTGCCGAGGCGCGGCGCGTATATCCGTTGGAGCCAAAGGGGAAGCCCCAGCCAAAGGGGTCTCCCCCGCCGTAGCCGCCGGCATACGGGGATCCAGCCGATCCCGTAGCGCCGGCGAACGGGGAACCGGAGCGCATGGCGTCGTAGCGGGAGCGCTTCTCGGGATCAGAGAGAACGGCGTAGGCCTCAGAGACCTCCTTGAACTTCTCCTCCGCATCCGGCGCCTTGTTGACGTCCGGGTGAAGCTTGCGCGCCTTCTGCTGAAAGGCCTTGCGGATGTCCTCAGTGGAGGCGCCCTTTTCGACGCCGAGAATGGCGTAGTAGTCCTTGTCGTTCATCGAAGCCATGCGAAGTCTCCTGCCGATGCTTGGGGCGGGCCCTCCATGGGTCCGACTTCGCACGATTGTAGCCGGAAGGCATTGATTCTATACCTGGTGCCTTCCAGCCCAACGCATTTACCACGTGAGACAAAGGGACAGTCCCTTTGTCTCATCTACCTCCGCGAAGCGGCCGAGAGGTCGATGCCGATGGGGCGGTACGTCACGCCACACTCGTCGAGGACGTGCTTGGAGATGAGGTTGTCCTCGGTGCCTTCGTACTTGTCGTCCAGGTAGACGACCTCGCCGATGCCCACCTGAACAAGGGTCTTCGCGCACTCGTGGCACGGGAAGAGGGTCACGTAGACGGTGGCATGAGCCATGTCCTTGAGCGAGCCGCGGTAGTTGAGAATAGCGTTGGCCTCGGCATGGATGACGTAGCTGTGCTTGTCGTGGAGAGGGTCGTTCGAGGTGCCCCAGGGGAAGTCCGCGTCGGCAAGGGCGGATGGCGTGCCGTTGTAGCCCACGGAAAGGATCCTGTGGTTGGTGTCGGCGATGCAGGCTCCCACCTGCGTGTTGGGGTCCTTGCTCCTCAGGCTTGCCGCAATGGCAATTCGCATAAAGAACTCATCCCACGAGATGACATCGGTGCGCTCACCAGCCATGTTCTCCCCTTCCTGACCCGTCTCCCGCTGAGGCGCATGTCTGCGCAGCTGCAGCTAGCATGCCGCGCGCGCCGCAACAAATCAAGGGTTATGCGCTGCGCCTTGTGAGCGTCTCGGTGTCGCCAGCGAGGTCCCACAGTTCTCCGTACAGCTCGTTGCCAAGGAGCCATCCCCGCTGGGTAGGAGTAAGCGCATCGCTGAGGAAGCCCTCACGCACCAGTCGGTTGAGCGTCTTATCGACAGATTCGCCGAGAAGATCGTGCGTATAGGCGACAAGGCCTGCGTCAAGCCCGCAGGCAAGACGCGCGCCCAACATCAAATCCTCGGCGGCCGCCTGGCGCTCGGTCAGGAACTCCTCCTCGAAAGTGAGGGACGAGAGCCGTCCATTCGCCGCAATCTGGTCTCGGCCGGAAACAACCCTAAGACGGGCGCGAGTCATACCCTCTGGTAGAGGTCCAAGCTGAGGGCAAGCCTCAAGAAGCCTCTTGTAACCCTCGGCGGTAAGCATCGATGCGGCACCTGTTCCCAACCCAAGGTATGGCCGTCCGGTCCAGTACATCTTGTTGTGGCTGCATTCCTTCTCGGGCAAGCGAGCGTAGCTCGCTACCTCGTACCTGCGATAACCACAATCCTCAAGTACGGATTGAGCCTGCTCCATCCGCGCCGCTTGCGTATCTGAAGAGTTCCATGAGGGTTGCTCGTCGCCTACTTTCTGCGCAAGCGCCGTGCCGTCCTCGATCTGGAGGGGATAGACGCTCACGTGGCCCACACCGAGCGAGGCCACACCCTCGAGCGTTGCCTGCCACGAGTCGGACGTCTGAAGAGGAATGGCGCACATGAGGTCGCACGAGACGTCCAAGCCGCCCCCGACTGCCGCAGCGACCCGCTCCCGTGCACGCTCGGCATCATGTAGCCTGTCAAGCTCGCCAAGCTCGGAATCGCACAAACTTTGCACGCCAATGGAAAGCCTCGTGCACCCAGCTGCGGCAACTTCACGCAGCACGTTGTCAGACAGCGAATCCGGATTTGCCTCGCACGTGAGCTCGCGAATCCCCGGCGCACACTCCATGACGCAGCGAACGAGGCCCCCCAGCGCCTCCCCCAGAAGCGTAGGCGTGCCACCTCCAACGTATGCCGTCTCGCATCCATCGAGAAGCCCAAGGTGCGATACCTGCTCCACCTGCCTCTCCAGCGCCTCGGCATAGCGTCTGGGCAGCACGTCCCCACGAGTGGTGGCCCAGGAGGCAAAGTCACAGTACGCGCACTTCCTGGCACAGAAGGGAACATGCAGGTACAGGGCATCGATTCCAGCGGAAGACAGGCGCTCCCGCCAGGCGCGTCCACTCCCAATCGCGATGCTACTCGGCATCGCCAAGCATCCGCTCTGCCTCATCGGCCACGGCAAGGTAATCCTCAAGGGAAAGGCAGGTGACAGCCATGCCACGCAGACGGGCGGCCTCCGGAATACCGCGCAGGTACCACCCCGCAAGGCTTCGGGCTCGCTTGAGGTTGGCACCCGTTGCCGCGAGCAACCTCACGTGGCAACGGAATGCGGCAATCTTCTCATGTGCATCATGCGGCTCGGGCTTCTCCCCCAAGCACAGGGCGGCCGCATCCCGGAAGATCCAGGGGTTCCCATAGCTCCCGCGGGCGATCATGACGGCCGAGGCGCCTGTCTCTGCAAGCATGCGAGCCGCCGCCTGGGCAGACGAGACGTCGCCAGACCCAATGACCGGCACGCTTACCGCCTTGGCCACGCGGCTCACGCACCCCCAGTCCGCCTCGCCGTGATAGAGCTGGTTGGCAAAGCGCCCATGAACGGCAATTGCAGAGGCGCCCGCAGCCTCCATGGCTCGGGCAAACTCCGGCGCGACCTCCTCGCCCATGCGCCTGCCGCGACGGATCTTCACCGTCACCGGCACCTGGGCGCCAGAGCCCTCGATGCACGCCCGCACGAGCGATGCCGCAAGCTCGGGGTTGTCGAGCAGCGCAGAACCCTCCCCCTTCTTGGTCACCTTGGGGACGGGGCACGCCATGTTGATGTCGATGAGGGCGAGACGGTCCCTCAGGCGCTCAAACACGCTGGCCGCCGCCTCACGGAAGAGCTCGGGCTTGGAGCCAAACAGCTGAACGGCGATGTCAGGCTCTGTCTCTGCCGGATCGACAAGCTCCCAGGTCTTTTCGCCACCGTAGTGAAGACCGGCGCAGGAGACCATCTCGGTGTAGGCAAGGGCCGCACCGCCCGCACGGGCCATGGTACGGTACGCGGCGTCAGAGACGCCCGCCATAGGAGCCATGAGAAAACGCTCAACATTAAACCTCGACTTGAGGTTAAGTCTATCTGTTTGTGCAGGCAGAGACGTTGGGGCAGCAAGCAAGCCCGCTGCTGGACCCCACTGAGCAAGAACTTGGGCTGGCGTCATTCGTCGTCCACCTTGAGGACGGCAAGGAAGGCCTCCTGCGGCACCTCGACGGAGCCGATGGACTTCATGCGCTTCTTTCCCTCCTTCTGCTTCTCGAGAAGCTTGCGCTTGCGCGAGATGTCGCCGCCGTAGCACTTGGCGAGAACGTCCTTGCGCACGGCCTTCACCGTGGAGCGGGCGATGATCTTGTTGCCAATTGCCCCCTGGATGGGAACCTCGAACTGCTGGCGCGGAATGATCTCCTTGAGCTTGTCGCAGAGGCTTCGGGCCATGTCGTAGGCGCGGTCGCGCGGAACGATGAACGAGAGCGCGTCCACCTCCTCACCCGCCAGCAGGATGTCCAGCTTCACGAGGTCGCTCGTGCGATAGTCGCCGATCTCGTAGTCAAGCGAGGCGTAGCCCTTTGTGCGGCTCTTGAGCTGGTCGAAGAAGTCCAGGATGAGCTCGGCCAGCGGAATGTCAAAGTGGATCTCGACGGATTTCTCGGAGAGGAAGACCATGTCGCTGGTCTCGCCGCGGTGGTCGACCACCAGCTGCATCACGGCACCCATGAAGTCAGGCGGCACGATGACCTTGGCCTTGAGGTAGGGCTCCTCGATGTGGTCGATGCGGGTGACGTCAGGCAGGTCCTGGGGGCTCGTTATGTCGACCATCTCGCCGTCGGTCTTGTACACGTGGTAGTCAACCGAGGGCGAGGTGGCAATGAGGTCGAGGCCAAACTCGCGCTCGAGGCGCTCCTTCACGACCTCCATGTGGAGAAGGCCGAGGAAGCCCACGCGAAAGCCAAAGCCCAGAGCCACGCTCGTCTCGGGCGTCCAGATGAGCGACGGGTCGTTCACCTTGAGCTTCTCGAGGGCGTCACGCAGGTTCTCGTACTGCTTGTTGTCGATGGGGAACAACCCGGTGAAGACCATGGGCTTAGCCTCGTGGTAGCCGGGGCAGGCCTCTGCGCAGGGACGTTCCTCGTAAGTGATGGTGTCGCCGGTCTTGACGAGGGCCGGGTCCTTGAGGCCCGTGACCACGTAGCCAACCTCACCAACGCCAAGCTCGTCAAGCGGGGTCTCCAGCGGGCGCTTGCAGCCCACGCCGTCGCAGAGGAAGGTGTCGCCGAGCGCCATCATGCGAAGGTGGTCGCCCTTCTTGATGGAGCCGTCGAAGACGCGCACGGTGGCCACCACGCCGCGATACTCGTCGAAGTAGGAGTCCAGGATGAGCGCCTTGAGTGGCGCCTTGGCGTCTCCCTTGGGCGGCGAGACAAGGTAGACGATGGCCTCGAGAAGGTCGTGGATGCCCTCGCCGGTCTTGCCCGAGACGAGCACCGCGTCATCGGCCGGGATGGCGAGGTCCTCTTCGATCTCCTTCTTGACCTCCTCGGGATGCGCCGAGGGAAGGTCGATCTTGTTGATCGCCGGGACGATGTCCAGGTTGGCGTTCATCGCCAGTGTGGCGTTGGAGACGGTCTGAGCCTCCACGCCCTGGGTCGCGTCCACAACGAGGACCGCACCCTCGCAGGCGGCGAGCGAGCGCGAGACCTCGTAGGTGAAGTCCACGTGGCCCGGGGTGTCAATGAGATTGAACTGGTAGGACTCCCCATCGTCGGCGTCATAGACCACACGCACGGCGTTCGACTTGATGGTGATTCCGCGCTCGCGCTCGATGTCCATGGTGTCGAGGAGCTGGTCGGCCATGTCTCGCTCGTCCACCGTGTGCGTTAGCTCCAGGATGCGGTCCGAGATGGTCGACTTGCCGTGGTCGATGTGCGCAACGATCGAGAAGTTGCGGATGTGTGAGGTGTCTGTCGTCTTCATGCGAGACATCATAGCGCATGGGCCGTGCGTCTTGCCTGCGTCGATGCGTATCATGAAAGCTAAATCCCGCGGTATGAGAGGGGGCAACTTTGGACGCAAGTGAGAAGTGCACTCCTGATTTCGAGCGGCTATTGTCTGAGGCAGGTCTATCCGAGCGTGAGGCAGAAGCTTTACGTACCGTTGCCCAAGGACTGACTGCTGAGGAGGCAGGGCAGCTCATGGGGGTGACCCCCTCGACCGTTGGCACCTACCGACAGCGCGGATACAAAAAACTTGGTGTCTCCACGCGATCAGAATTCTTGAGTATTCCACAGGCGAGGGCCGAGGCGGCCTCGGCCGCACGGAATGCCGATGCGGCAAATACTGCCAACAACACACTAGCCCCTGATTGCTCAAGTGCAGCGATTTCGCACAGCAGGAAGAACGCATGCGCCACAAGAAAGATTGTCCTCGCAACGCTTGCGTGCTTGGCATTATCGTTGATCGCACTATTGCTTTTGCCAGCCCATTCCTTCGAGGATAAAGGCTACCTAGATTCCCCCTCCGGAACCATCTCCACAGACTATGGCGACCTCCCAAATGTGGTTGGCATGCGCGCGGACGCAGCAGCTTCTGAGGTCGCTCAGGCGGGCTTTTGTCCCTTATTTGAAGCGCAGACATCCGAGTTACCTTCGGGCAAGGTCCTCGAAATCAAGAATGTGAAAAGCGCGGCGGGACTTGGGGCGGGCGTCTCCGCCTTCTCCTGGGGAGAGGGCTGCACTTCCGGCTACAACTTGAAGGGCGGCTGGAAGGCAAGCGTGGTATTAGTGGTAGCGACCTAACCGCTCATCCAGTCAAACGCCCCGTCTGCGAGCCAATCTATGTAGCATCTTTCGCTTGTGACAGATTTGCCACAACCTAATTCGCTACTTTGTAGCCGCAACGCGTTGCACAGCAGCAATGATTACTACGAAGGGATGGGCCTATGCTTGATTTCGAAAGTACAAATGTATCGCGGAGAGAGCTGATCGCTATCGCAGCGAGTGCATTTGCACTGGCGACAATTTCGCCCAACGTAGCAAGAGCAGAGGAGGCTGGCGCCTCGGATGCATTATTGATTCCAGGAAGTGAGGAGGCTCGTTGTCGGTGGGAAGGGGCCGTCAGGCGAGCGGCACTTCAAGGTGAGCCTGTATATTATGGCCTCGAAGATGAGGCACAACGGGTATTTCCCGGTGCATCTCGAGCCATTGGATCTCAGCGTACCGTAAGCGCTTCAAAGAACCTGATGATTGCAGGTCTACCGAACACCATTATCATTTCCGCAAATTATGGGGTAACTTCGGCAGGGAAGATATCACCATTTAACTGGACTGCTATCTATATCTCGGCTGGCAGAATTATTAGCTCAAACTACAATCGGGCAATACTTGATGGCGGAAGAACGAATGCCATCTATTATCACGCAGAAATGCGCGACGTAGCTGATATCTCAACCTATGTTGGAGATTTCTACTGTGAGTTTTACGCTTCGTTCACCGGGCATTTTTACTAAGAGCAATCGAGGCGAGTGGCCATGGTATACGGGCTTGGATTTCCTGGGCTTATCATCACGTATCTCGTGACATATGCACCGGTGCTTATATGCATTGTTGTTGCTGTCATGGCAATTGCATTGCTGCTAAGAAATAGGCGCCACTAGTCCCTAACGACTAACATCCTGAGGTAGATTCGCGCTCTTCTCGCGAGAACTTGTGAAAATTACTCGATGAACACTCGAAGCCAGCACATCGTGGCAAATAGAGGGTTCCATGAGCGTTTGCTCTGCTATACTTCTCTAGTTGACCTCGCCGTGTCTGGTGCGGAACCCCCACTTCCCACCTACCTAGTTCTTAAGAGGCCTCTAGGAACAAGATTTTTGAAAGGATCCGCACCGTGGCAAACATCAAGTCTCAGAAGAAGCGCATCATCACCGCCGAGAAGGCCCGTATGCGTAACAGGGCTGTCCGCTCCGAGCTGAAGACCTACGTCAAGAAGGTTCACGCCGCCGTCGAGGCTGGCGACATCGATGCCGCCCAGGCTGCCGCAAACGCCGCCTGCAAGAAGCTCGACAGGGCTGCTGCCAAGGGCATCATCCACAAGAACCAGGCCGCCGACCGCAAGTCCGGCGTCCAGAAGCTCGTCAACTCCATGAAGTAGAGTTCCCTCTCTCTGAGATGAACTGAACTTTGGGAGCCCGGCCGAAAGCCGGGCTCTTTCTTTCTCTTCTTGTGAGAAGAGCAGGTCGTTCGGCTGGCCCCACCCCGGAGTGTCTCTATGCTCCGCAGATGGTCGCGATGAGTGAGAGGAACGCGGAGTCCGAGTCTGCAGACCCCTTGAGTGCTCGCTCGCAAGACGCGCAGGCAGTAAGGTCGCGCTCTAGCTCGCCTGGAGCAAAGCGACGAGCCCACCGCACGTAGTTCCTCACCTGCCAGTCCTGCTTGCCAAGCGCACGAGCGACGCCTTCGCCCTCGCCACGGGTGTCAAGAGCCCGGGCGCAGATGAGCTCACGGACACGAATGGTCACCAGGGTGAGGAGCCCCACCTGCGAAGAACCCCTGAGTAGCGCAAAGAGCTCCAATGAGCGTCGGACGTCCTTCTCGCTCAAGCGATCGAGAAACTCCCACGGCTTGACCTCCGCCACGCGAGCGACGCTGGCCTCGACGTCCGCAAGGGTCACCTGGCCCTGCCCTCCCTTGAGCGCCGAGAGCGTGCGGAGCTGCGTGTCGAGCATGGTGGTCGACTCCCCCACGCGATCCACGAGCGCGCGGGCAGCATCCTGGTCGATGGCAAGGCCATGAGAGCGAGCAAGCTTCTGAACGTACCCGGGGAGGTCCCTCCTCGTTGCCGGCGTGCAGTCGATGACTGCCTTGGGGCCAACCTTCGCAACCGCCTTGTAGAGGCGCGTTGACTTTGCCAACGTGGTTGCCGAGAGCAGCAGCGTGCAGGCTGGGTTGGGGTCCTTCAGGTACGCGACAAGGGCTTCTGAGACAGGCTTGGGGAGCTTGTCGGCGGGATCGATGATCACAATTCGGGGAGAGTTGCCCACGGGCATCGTGTTGAGAGACGAGATGACGCTGGTTGGGTCCGTGTCTGCCGTAGGCGCAATCTCGTCCAGGTTGAAGGCAGCCAGCCCCTCGTCGAGGTAGCCCTTGAGGCGCGTGATCGCGCTCTTGCGCTTGAGCTCGTCGGCTCCAACCACCAGATATGCCGGCAGCAGCTTTGCCGTCTTTGCCATGCATTCCCTCCATCATGTTGACCTCCCTACTTTGCCACAAACCGGACCGCCTCACAGGCCAGATACCAGAGCCGCCGCACTCCCGCCGGACGTGCGCTCCGACGAGACCACCGGACCCCTTGCACCGGGCCTCACCGTTACCGTCCCCACGTCCTTGGTACAGAGAAAGACCGAGTCTGCACCCTCTAGCGCATCCACGCACTCCTCGCGCGGGTGACCGTACTTGTTACCCTCACCGGCACTCGCAACGGAGACCTCTGGGTCGAGAGCCGCCGCCTCTTCAGACGTGAGAGAAAGCTCGGAGCCGTGATGGCCCACCTTAAGAAAATCGATGTCGCCCACGTCTCCTCTGGCAAGGCAAGCCCCCGTCTCGTCTCTCTCGGCGTCTCCGGTGAGAAGAGCAGATAGGCCGTTGCCGTTGTGCTCGTAGGTAAGCGCAAGCTCCAGCGAGTCCGCGTTCTCGCTACCATCGACGGGCTCGGTTGGCGAGACAACGCGCAGTGAGAACGAGCCGGCACGAATGGTGTCCCCGTAGGAGATCTCCTCTGCCGCGTGCCCCGAGAGCTTCGTGATGCTTGCCGAGAGGTCTTCGGGAATCTGATCTGTGACTCCCCCAGCCACAAGGACGCGATTGCATCCCACGCGTCCCACCAGGTCGTCCACGCCTCCTACGTGGTCGTCATGGAGGTGCGTGAGGACAATCGCATCCAGGTGGATTATCCCCTGCCGCGCGAGCGCCTGCGATACCTTCTCGTCTGGTCCCGTGTCCACAAGCACTGCTGTGCTGCCATCGGCCACGAGAATGGCGTCACCCTGCCCCACGTCCAGCACGCAAACTCTTGCGGGCTGCAAGAGGCACAGGCCCAGCAGGAGGGCAACGGATCCCCCCGCCAGAGCCGCAGCGCCACGCAGAAGGATGCGCTTGCGAGGAGTGGGCCAAACCCCGTAGAGCGCCGCGCTTGCGGCGCAGAGAATCGCGAGCATGGGGGCCGCGCTTGCCTCCATGGGCAAGCAAGCCAGCGGAAGCCTCGCCAGGGCGCAGAGCACCACACAGAACGCCTGGGAAACTCCTTCTGCGGCGGCAAGAACCGGGAACTGCAACGCCGAAAGGGGCGTGAGCGCAGCTGCCGCCAAGCCCAGAGAGACAAGGCATGCAAAGAGCGGCGCAAGCACCAGATTCGCAAGCGGCGCGATGAGTGACACCTCGCCAAATGCGGGGCAGGTCAGCGGCAGCGTGAAGAGCTGGGCGACGAGGGATACCCCTAGGGCGTCGCAGATGTTGGATCGCAGGCGCCCCAGGGTGTGGACCAACGCCGGCTGACCCCTGCCGGGATGCCTTGGCATGCGCGTGAGTACGTCAAGTTCATGACTCACGTAGCTCCCAAAGAGGCAGATTCCCACCACGGAGGCAACCGAGAGGAGAAACCCCAGCTGTCCCGAGACGTATGGGTCGAGAAGTGCCATGGCAAGTGCGGCCGCGCATGTGGAGGAGAGGGCATGGGACCTTCTCCCCACAAGGGACCCTCCAAACGAGACGCAGCTCATGATGCCGGCGCGCACGGCAGACGCAGGTGCCCCGCAGAAGACGATGAAGAGCGCAATCACACCCAGGGCGAGGGAGCCTCGCACGCCTGGCCCCAGCCTCGTCTTACCAAGTAGTGCCGCCAGGGTTCCCGCAAGAATCGCCAGGTGCCCTCCGGACACCGCTACCAGGTGGGAGACACCGCAGGTCGCGAATGCGTCATCCAGCCCACGGGAGCGTATGGGGGCGCGGTCGCCGCAGACGCTTCCGGCAAGTACCGCCGCCCCATCGGACTCGTCTGGCGAGAAGGACGCGAGCACCGTCTGTCTCATGCGCAGCACGGCGCCGAGGGACCCACCCACCTCCCGCACAGCCGTCACATGCACGACCGAAACCGTGCCTGCAAGCCCCTGCATGCGCGATGAAACGCCCCACTCGTCATCGCCGTTTGGCTTGAAGCGACCCACGCACGAGACCATAGAGCCGCATTCGAGCCGGGTCGGCGAACTGAGCCAGACCGCCCCCACCTTGCCGCCACTCTCGTCGAGCACGCGAGCGCGACCCCACCAGCCACGTCCACCCTCGGCCATGTCGCCCTCGACCTCGAGGCCCCACGCCGAGACGGGTGTCGTCGAAAGCGCCTCTGCGGCCGAGTTCACGCGCCCGAGCGCGAGCCACCCTAGAAGTGCGCCGACGAGCACCGAAGCAAGAACGAATGGCAGCACAGCGGGCACATCGGCCACGCCCCGACCCATCGCCTTGCGCATCATGGCCAAGACCGCAAGCAGGCAGGCACCAACCCCAACTCCCACTGCCACCGCAATCGAGCCAAACGATCGCGGCATCCCAAAATGCAGGACCGCCCGTTCCGCCAGGATGATCGCCACAAGCCCCCAGAGTGTTACGGGAATGGCAGGTCGCACGGGCATGCGGGCGTCCGCCTCACGCGACGGCACCGCAACGATCGCAGTCACTCCCCCTCCTCCCTCAGACACGGATCTTGTCCTTGAGCTTGGCGAACTTCTTCTCGCCAATACCCGAGACGCGCATGAGGTCCTCGACACTCGCAAACGCGCCGTTTGCCTCGCGGTCTCGGATTATCTCTGCGGCGGTTGCCTCCCCCACGCCAGGAAGCGTGGTGAGCTCTGCAGCGGCGGCAGTGTTGATGTTAACTACGACGTCTCCCACCTCGCTGGATGCTCCACCCGGAGCCTTCCCAGGCGCCGGGGGCACAGCCTCTCCCGCAGTGACAGCCTCATCTACAGCGGGCACGTGGACCTTCTCGCCATCCGAGATTGGCTCGGCAAGGTTGAGGCATGAAGTGTCCGCGCCCTCCACGAGCCCACCTGCCGCCCCCACAGCATCATTGATGCGCAACGCTGTACCCTGGAGCCGATAGACGCCGGGCGCCGCCACCATGCCGTCAACGTGAACCACAATAGTAGGCGGTTCATCGCTTGCGGCGTCGACTGCAGAGGGGGCATCTCCGTCCTGCGATGGGGATTCATCGGAGGCAGTCCCGGCTGCCACGGAACTCTCGCCTCGCTCTATCGAAAACGAGCTTCCCGGGGAACCCCAGACAATCTGAACGCCTGCAATCACCGCGAGAACAGCAACAAGGGCAATTCCCGCCACGCCTGCCTTCACGGCAGGAGCGAGCCCGGCTCTTCTCGCCAGAATTCGCGCCTTGCGATGCGCGCGACCGCCGTGCTTCCCGCCTGGTCTCGATTCCTGCGCCATTCCAACCACCCCCACTCCGATGATGAGGGCGGTTGAATGGAGCCTTCTCAAACATCTGAGAAAGTCCGACACGGAGCCGACAGCCTGCAGGCACGTACCTTTCAGATTATGTTGTTACCGCAGGAATACAGATCTGGGGGAAGCCCTCTTCCTGTTATCCCGCAACGCCATTCGCAGCGTTTTCGCAGGTGTGAGCGGCGGAAATTCTCGACGCGGCCAAAGGGGCGTTCCGGAGTGTCAACGCGTGTCCTCAGGTGGCACAGGATGCAGAAGGGCGAGCTAGGGCGAGAGCCGTACGCCCCAAGAGGGGTTCCGACGGGATTATGTACGAGGAGTGGATTAGGGTGCCGTTTTGTCGCCGGAGGGCACGATCCCGCAGCTGTTACGTACAAAAATGCCGCCCCGGCGCCACACGGGCGGCGGAGCGGCACCTTATGCGGAAAAGAAGCGAGGTGTTACTCGGCAGGCGCGTCATCCCTCGGCGCAAGCGATGAGTGGTGCGCGCGCAGCGGCCCCTTGGGCGCATGGTAGCTCGGGCACTGCGGGAAGTCCTCGTACTCGACGGAAGCCACCAGGGCGTTCACCATGGCCTCGTGGTCAAAGAGCTCCCAGGCGTCGAGAACCTCGCGCATGCGCGCGTGCGTCTCCGGGCGGCGCGGCATGAACAGCGTGCAGCAGTCCGGTGCCGTCTGGGACGAGATGTCGTAGGTCCCAAGCTCCTGTGCCCGACGGATGATCTCCTGCTTGTCAGAGCCAATGAGCGGCCGCAGCACGGGAATGGTGACGGCCTGGTTCACCGCCGCAATGTTGTCGAGCGTCTGCGATGCCACCTGACCCAAAGACTCGCCGGTCACGATGGCCTTTGCGCCCTCGAGCTGCGCGATCCTCTCGGATACCTGGTACATGACGCGTCGGTACATGATGATGCGCAGGCTCTGCGGCACCACCAGGGAAATCTGCCGCTGATACTCGCCAAAGGGCACCACGTACATGCGGCCCACCACGCCAGACGGCGCCAGTGCATCAACGATATCGCGGCACAGGTACTCGCTGGTGTCCGAGGTCATGGGCCTGCCCGAGAAGTGCACGGGGATGCAGGTGGCGCCGCGACGGCCCACCATCCACGTGGCCACCGGCGAGTCGAACCCGCTCGAGAGGAGCGTCACGACCTTGCCGGCCGTCCCCACGGGCAGCCCGCCCACACCCGGCATGGACGCGGCGTAGACAAAGGTCGAGCCCTGCACCACGTGCACCACCACGGTGACGTCGGGGTCGTGCATCTGCACGAGCTTGTCGGGGAATGCCTCGCACAGCGCAGATCCCACGATGTGGTTCATGTCGATGCTATGCACGGGGTACGTGGTGGAGCTGCGGCGCGCGTGCACCTTGAAGGTGGAGAAGTCCCCAGCCTCACGAAGTGCGCGGACGGCGGCAGCGTTGTACTCGCCCTCATCGAGCCCGCACTTGTAGGCAAGCGAGACGCGCGCGACACCGGGCACCTTGGAAATGGCGTGCGCCATCTCCGGCGTAGCCATGCGGTCCTCGGACTCGACAACGATGTAGCCGGAGATGCGCTGGATGTTGGCGATGGGAAACGCCTTGAGCGCACGATGCAGGTTGGTCACGAGCTGGTTCTCGAAGGTTGAGCGGTTCTTCCCCTTGAGACCGATCTCGTGGTAGTGGACCAGGCAGAGTCTCTCGGTCATGGCCTACTGAATGCCCGCGTTCTCGCCGCGAATGGCCTCGTCGAAGTCATCCTGGACAAAGCCAAGGGTGCCGTCGGCAATCTCGCCCATGGCGATGGAGACCGAGTCCTTGCCGGACGCGACGGTTGTGATGTCGTCGAAGTCCTGGATGGCCGTCACGCGAAGGTGCTGGCCACGCAGCATGTTGTTGATGTCGCAAGCGCGCTTGGAAGCAACGGAGCAGAGCAGGAACGGGTTGTGCTCGGTCCTCTCGAGCAGGGTGTCGATCTCGGGCTTAATCACTGACATCTTTGGTAGATCCTCCATTTGACTCGTACAGGTCGATGGTGCGCTCCAGCTCTTGTGCGGCGCGCTCGAGGTCATCGTTCACGATCCTCA
Source organism: Tractidigestivibacter montrealensis (assembly GCF_024741235.1). Taxonomy (GTDB): domain Bacteria; phylum Actinomycetota; class Coriobacteriia; order Coriobacteriales; family Atopobiaceae; genus Tractidigestivibacter; species Tractidigestivibacter montrealensis. The sequence continues at coordinate 264,661 of NZ_JANSKA010000005.1, forward strand.
CGTCGTAGGACTCGCCCATCTCCATCTCGCGCCGTGCGTTCTCGAGACGGCACTCTATAGAGGCCTCGTCCTCGGTCCCGCGGCCGCGAAGGCGGTGCTCAAGCTCGTCCATCGAGGGCGGCTCGATGAAGACGAGCACGGCATCCGGATGGATGCGGCGCACGTTGAGGCCCCCCTGGACATCAATCTCCAGGATGAGCGACCTCCCTTCGGAGAGGTTCCTCCTCACCTCCGAGAGAAGCGTGCCGTAGCGATGCCCGTGCACGTTGGCCCACTCAAGGAACTCGCCCAGGCTCACCCGGCGAGAGAACTCGGCATCATCCATGAAGTAATAGGAAACGCCGTCGGCCTCCCCGGGCCTGGGAGGCCTTGTCGTAGCGGAAACCGTCAGGCCAAGCGAGGGGCGATCGCCACGAACCTTCGCGACCAGCGTTCCCTTGCCCACGCCTGACGGCCCAGATACAACGAAGAGCCTAGCGGAGCGCTCCACTACTTGGAGAGCGCCTCGATGAGCTGCTCGCGCTGACGGGCACCAAGACCCTTGACGCGACGGGTAGCCGAAATGCCAAGCTCATCCATAATCTTGGCGGCCTTAGCCTTACCATAGCCGGGGAGGGACTCGATGAGCGCGGAGACCTTCATGCGGTTGGCAATGGGGTCGTCGGAGTCAAGGACCTCCTCGAGGGTGACCTTGCCGCTCTTGATCTTCTCGCGAAGCTCGGCGCGCTCATGGCGAGCCTGGGCGGCCTTCTCGAGGGCTTCCTTGCGCTGCTCATCGGTAAGCTGGGGTAGAGCCATTGTTCCTCCAAACATCGAGACAAACTGTTGTGAGGGGCTGGGAGGGAACCTACGGGCCGCCCCAGCGACACAACTAGCTAGTTTGCCAATTCCTCGACCAGTTTACAAGCCCTTTGTGACTACTAGCAGCAGGAATGCAGCCTACACACAATCAGAGCGACACAAAGAGCGGCTTGGGTAACACACGGGCTCCAAGACACGAGCCTTCCGCAATGCAGCCTAGTGGCAAAGCTCGTCCACGATGGCCCGCATGGCGGCAGCAGGGTCTTCTGCCTGCGTGATCGGGCGTCCAACCACAAGCTTTGAGGCGCCGGCGGCGATGGCCGCTGCGGGCGTTGCAACGCGACGCTGGTCACCCACGGCGGCACCGGCGGGGCGCACGCCGGGGGTCACGATAAGGGCCTCTGGCCCGAGAAGCGCGCGCATCTCTGCCGCCTCCTGCGGCGAGCACACGATGCCGTCCGAACCGGCACCCACGGCCAAGCTCGCGAGGCGTGCAACCTCCTCCTTGAGCGGGCGCTCGATGCCAATCTCCTCGAGCGAGGACTGGTCCATGCTCGTGAGGACGGAAATCGAGACAAGCTGCGTACGCTTGCCGCCGCGCTCCTTGGCGGCGGCCTCGGCGCCCTCACGCGCGGCAGCGACCATGGCAGAGGAGCCCAGCGCGTGGATGGAGAGGATGTCTGCGCCAGAGAGCGACGCGGACTCCACCGCGCCCCTCACCTGGAACGGGATGTCGAAGACCTTGAGGTCGAGAAAGACCGAGAGCCCGCGGTCCTGCATGGCGCGCACAATGGAGGGACCCTCGCGGAAGAAGAGCGTCATGCCCACCTTAACCCACGAGGCCACACCCGAGAGGGTGTCGGCAAGCTCTATGGCGCGGTCGCGATCGCAGTCCAGCGCGACGATGACGGCGTCGCGTGCCTCGTTCTCGCTTAGCATTCGAAGGCTCCAATCAGCTCGTTGATGTCATTCACGCCCTGCTCGGCAGCCCAGGCCTCGAGCTCGTCGAGGACGCGGGAAGCCGCGGCGGGGTCGTAGAGGTTGGCGGTGCCCACAGAGACGCTGGTGGCGCCGGCAAGGATCATCTCCGCGGCGTCCTCGCCCGAGGCCACGCCGCCAATGCCGTTGATGGGGATGCTCACGGCCTGCGCAGCCTCCCACACCATGCGCACGGCAATGGGGTGGATGGCAGGGCCGGAGAGGCCGCCCGTTGGCCTCGAGAGCCTCGAGCGGCGCGTGTGGACGTTAATGGACATGGCGTTCATAGTGTTGACCAGCGAGAGCGCGTCCGCACCGGCAGCCTCGCAGGCGCGGGCAATCTCGCCCACGCGGGCAGGAGCCAGCTTCACGAGAAGCGACTTCTTTGTGAGAGGTCGCACGGCAGAGACAACTTCCGAAGCGTCCTCGGGCGTACCGCCGAGCAGACGGCCGCCGCGCGCGAGGTTGGGGCACGAGATGTTGACTTCGATGCCCGCCGCCCACGGTGCCACCTCGTCGAGAAGCTCGACCGATCGGCGGCACTCGTCAACAGAGTGGCCCACCGCCTGCACGATCACGGCGCAGCCACGCGACGCAAGCCCACCCAGGTAGTCCCCGTACTGCTCGACAAAGGCACGGGCGCCAGGGTTCTCGAGGCCCACCGAGTTGAGTATCCCCGAGGAGACCTCGCACACGCGAGGAGCAGGGTTGCCCGGCCAGGGCTCGGCCGCCACGCCCTTGCAGGTAACGGCACCAAGGCGGGCAACGTCATAGAAACCCTCGAACTGCCATGCGTGCCCAAAGGTCCCCGAGGCGGTGTTCACGGGGTTCTTCATGCGAATGCCGCCCAGGTTAACGGCCATGTTCACGTTGCTCACCACGCCACCTCCCCGGCGTCGAAGACGGGCCCGTCCATGCAGCATGAGCGGCTCGTGCCGTCGCGCATGGCCACGTTGCAGCAGCTGCAGGCGCCAAAGCCACAGCCCATCATGCGCTCAAGGGAGGTCTGGCAGGCAATGCCCGCGCCCTCGGCGAGACGGGCCACCCCCGCCATCATGACGGTGGGACCGCAGGTGAGCACGGCGTCATAGTTGCGCTTGGCGAGAAGCTCTGCCATCGCGTCGGTGGTGAAGCCCGCGCGCCCAAAGCTGCCGTCGTCGGTACACACAACCACGCGGCTCGCGGGGTCTGCCGAGGCAGCCTTTTTGAGCAGGTCCACGTCAACGCCCACCAGCTTGGAGCCGCGTTGGGCGCCAACCACTGCGTCGAAGGTACGCCCCGCAGCCGCCAGCATCTCTGCCGCGGCAAGCACGGGCGGAAGCCCAATGCCGCCGGCAACGAGAAGCGCGCGGCCCTCTCCGCCAGGAATCCTCCAGCCGTGGCCGCAAGGGCCAACCAGCGTGGATGTGTCACCCGGCTGCATGAGCGAGAGCCGGCGCGTGCCGTCGCCCACAACGGCGTACTCGATGCGAACGGTTCCCGCCGCAGAGTCTGCGCGGGAGAACGAGAGCGGCACCCTCAGCACCTGCGAGGGGTCGCCCGGCACCGAGATCTCGACAAACTCACCCGGCGCGAGAAGGGCGACCACTTCGCTCTTAAAGACCATGCACCACACGCCCTCTGCGACCTGCTCGTTGGAGACAACGGCAAAGTCGAAGAGACGGGCGCGGGCGCTGTCCCTTGTCGCCTTCACCTAGGCCACCACGCCGTTGGCTAGCGTGCGACGGCCGTCCACAAAGACGTCGGTCGCCTGGCCGGTGAGGTGCCAGCCCATGAAAGCGGAGTTCTTGGACTTGCCCACCAGGTAGTCCGGTGTGACCTCGAACTCTGCCGTGGGGTCGATGAGCGTGAGGTCTGCCGCAGAGCCGCGCTCGATGCGCACGGGGGCAAGGCGCAGGATCTGCCTGGGGTTCACGGCCATGACCTCCACGAGGCGCTTCCAGCTCATACGACCCGTGTTCACGAGCTTGGTGAGCATGAGCGGCAGCGAGGTCTCGAGGCCAACGGTGCCAAAGAAGGCAATCTCCCACTCGCAGTCCTTCTCGTGCGGCGCGTGCGGCGCGTGGTCGGTCACCACGCAGTCGATGGATCCGTCGAGAATGCCCTCGTCGAGCGCCGCCATGTCCTCGGGGGTGCGCAGCGGCGGGTTCATCTTGAGGTTGGTGTCGTAGGCAGGGGTGATGTCATCCTCGTTCAGGAACAGGTGGTGCGGCGTGACCTCACAGGTCACGGGCAGGCCCTCTGCCTTTGCCTTGCGCACGAGGTCAAGGCCCTTTGCCGTGGAGATGTGCGCGATGTGCAGCGGGCAGCCGGTGAGGCGGCACAGCTCGATGTCGCGGTAGATCTCGAGCTCCTCGCCAAGCGCGGGCCAGCCGAACATGCCCAGGCGCGTGGAGGCCTTGCCCTCGTTGATCACGCCGTGCGTGGTGAGCGTCTCAATCTCGCAGTGGGCAGAGACAACGCGGTCGAACTGCGAGACGTACTCCATGCAGGTGCGCATCATGCCTGCGCTCTGCACGCCGTGGCCGTCATCGGAGAAGGCGCAGGCGCCCTCCATGACCATGTCGCCGATCTCGGCGAGCTGCTCGCCCTTCTCGCCAGCCGTAAGCGCTCCGATGGGACGCACGTGGCAGAGGCCTGCCTGGCGGGCGTGGTCGAGCTGGTAGCGGATCTCGGCGCCGGTGTCGGTCACCGGGTCGGTGTTGGGCATGGTCGCCACGTCGGTGAATCCGCCGTGTGTTGCCGCGCGGGCGCCGGTCTCGATGGTCTCCTTGTACTCGAAGCCGGGATCGCGGAAGTGCACGTGCATATCTACAAGGCCGGGCACCAGGTACTTGCCGCGGGCGTCGATGACCTCGCAGCCCTCGGGAGGCTCGAGGCCCTCCCCCACGGCAGCGACCTTGCCGTCGTCGATGAGCACGTCGCAGACGCTATCGAGGTCGACCTGCGGATCGACCGCGTGCGCACCCCTAAGCAGAAAGGCCATTGTTCTCTCCTCCCAGAAGCAGGTACATCTCGGCCATACGCGTTAGTACGCCCGCGTTGACCTGATTAAGGATGCGCGAGCGCGCGCAGTCGGCTACGTCGGCGTTAATCTCCATGCCGCGGTTCATGGGGCCCGGGTGGCAGATGATGGCGCCCGGCTTCATGCGGTTAACGCGCGTCATGTCAAGGCCATAGAGGCGGTTGTACTCGCGGCGGGACGGGATTGCCGCGCCCTCCATGCGCTCGAGCTGCACGCGCAGCATGTAGACCACGTCCATGTCCTCGATCACGTCGTCGAGGCTCGCCGTCTGCGGGCAGCCAAACCAGTCTGGGTCGTCCACCTGGAAGGTGGGAGGGCCAACGAGCGTGACCTCGGCGCCCATGGTCTTGAGCGCGGGAGCCAGCGAGCCGCACACGCGGCTGTGCGCCAGGTCGCCCACGATGGCAACCTTGAGGCCGTCGAGGTGGCCAAAGTTCTTTCGGATAGTGTAAAGGTCGAGCATTGCCTGCGTGGGGTGCTGGTGCTTGCCATCGCCGGCGTTAATGACCACGGCGTCGGTGTTCTCGGTAATGCGCTGCGGCGTGCCCGCGAGCTTGGCGCGGCACACGAACATGTCGACGTTCATGGCAGAGATGGTCTGGATGGTGTCGGCGAGGCTCTCGCCCTTGACCACCGAGGAGGTGCTGCCACCCATGGAGAGCGAGTCTGCCGAGAGGCGCTTCTCGGCCAGCTCGAAGGAGCTCTTGGTGCGCGTAGAGGGCTCGAGGAACAGGTTCACGATGGTGCGGCCGCGCAGCGCCGGCACCTTCTTGATGGCGCGGTTGTTCACCGACTCGAACGACGCGGCGGTGTCGAGGATCTGCGTGATATCGTCCGCCGTGAGGCTGTAGGTGTCAATGAGGTTCTTGACCGAGAGCATTACCTCTCCCCTCCCTCGATGCCCCAGATCTCGACGGCGTCGTGGTCGTCGAGCGGACGCGCGCACACGCGCACGTCCTCCTCGTGCGAGGAGGGGACGTTCTTTCCAACGTAGTCAGCGCGAATGGGCAGCTCGCGGTGGCCACGATCGACCATCACGGCAAGCTGGACCGACTTGGGGCGGCCGTAGTCCATAAGGGCGTCGAGCGCCGAGCGCACGGTGCGGCCGGTGTAGAGGACGTCGTCGACCAGGATGATGTCCTTGGAGTCAATCTCGAAGGGAATGTTGGTGCCGTGGACCACCGGCTGGATGTGGCGCATGACGTCGTCGCGGTAGAAGCTGATGTCGAGCGAGCCCACCGGGGGACGCGTGCCCTCGATCTTCTCGATCTCTGTCGCAAGGCGGTTGGCAAGGGTCTCTCCGCGACGAATGATGCCAATCACCTGGATGTTCTCCGAACCCTCGTTGTGCTCGATAATCTCGTGAGCGATGCGCGTGATGGCGCGCTCCATGGCCTGCTCGTCCATGATGACGGCCTTGAGCCTTGGCTCTCCCATAGGACTCCCTTCAAGAAAAAAGATGTCCGAACCGACGTAAGCCGGCACGAGACATCCCATGATGGAAGGCCATGTGTCTGGGTTGGTCGCAGGCGTTGGCTGTGCGAACTCCCCTGGGCCTTGCGGGCATCTCGTGCGCGCTTAAAGGTCGTGGACACTTTACCACGAACTTCCGGCATGCGCGACAACTATGATGCCCGCCTCGCGATTCACAGATGAGACAAAGGGACAGTCCCTTTGTCTCATCAATCTTGGTCGAGGGAACGGTAGGCCTCGCAGACCTCGTCCGTCTCGCCAATCATGCGCATGTGGCCCTTCTCGATCCAGCACACGCGGTCGCAGATGCGTTCCACAAGGCTGATGTCGTGACTCACGAGAAGGACGGTCACGTTGTCTGACTCGACCAGCTCCTTGATGCGGCGCTCGCACTTCTGCTGGAAGAGGAAGTCGCCCACGGAGAGCGTCTCGTCGACGATGAGGATGTCTGGCTCGGTCACCGTGGCGATGGCGAAGGCGATGCGCGCAACCATGCCCGAGGAGTAGTTCTTGAGGGGCATGTCCATGAAGCCGTCGAGTTCGGCGAAGTCGACGATGTCCTGGAAGTGCTCGTCGATGAAGTCCTTGCGGTAGCCCAGGAGCGCGCCGTTGAGGTAGATGTTCTCCTTGGCCGTGAGCTCCATGTCAAAGCCCGCGCCGAGCTCGATGAGCGGCGCTATGGTTCCGTGGACGTTGACCTTGCCCGCAGAGGGCTCGAGCACGCCCGCGATGATCTTGAGCATGGTCGATTTTCCGGACCCGTTGGTGCCCACAAGGCCAAAGGCCTCCCCGCGCTTGACCTCGAAGGAGATGTGGTCGAGCGCGCGGAACTCCTTGAAGGTGAGCTCGTGCTTTGCAGCAGCGATGAAGTACTCCTTCAGGGAGTTGAACTGCTCGGAGGCAATGTTGAAGATCATCGACACGTCATCGGCGAGAACGGCCGTGGGAGCGTCCGCTGGCGGCACGGGCGGGCGCAGGAAGCCATACTTGCCCGCAACGATGATCCAGCGCTCGACGTTGCCCTTGAAGCGCCCATGCGAGTCCTCGATGTCGACGGCGATGCGGTAGCGGCCGGGACGCTCTGGGACGAACTCCCACGTGTACTCGGGGACGGTGTGGCCCACGCGCTCGATGGTGGAGTCGAAGTCGCCCTTCTCCCAGCTGCCGTCGAGGTTCCAGACGTAGTTGCAGAGGAAGTCTTCTTTCGCGACTCCTCTAAAGTGAGGCGTTACCTTGAGCTTGTCACCAACACGAATGGATGTTGACGAGAGGCCGAGAAAGACGCTGCCGCCGTTGTCCAGTTTGAGCGTGTCCTGCACGTATGCCACCTGACCTTACGGTTTGGGCCGTGCGCGGTCGCGCGAGGCAACCGCTGGCCAAAATGCTAGATGAAGAGAATGAAACGACGCTCCCGGGTACGAAAGACAAAATAACCCAGCACAAGCGAAACCAAAGCCCACACGACGCAGCTCACGACCACCTTAACGGGCGGAATGGTCGCGTAGATGACGGTGTCGCGCATAAAGGTGACAAAGTTGTACATGGGATTCACGTACATGAGGACACGAACTGCGTGATAGGGAACCTGTTCGATCATCGAGACCGGCCAGAAGAGCGGCGTTGCGTACATCCAAGCCATGAGGAGAACGCTCCAAAGGTGGATGAGGTCGCGAAAGAAGACGGCAAGCGCTGAGAGGAGCAGAGAAAGCCCCACGCAAAAGACCATGAGCAGCACGATACAGATGGGTGCAAGCAGCATGACCGGCGTGGGGGCAACGCCCTCCCACAACATCACAACAACAACGGCAATGAGCGAGAAGAGGAAGTTCACCAGAGAGAACAGGACCTTCTCGACAGGAAAGACAGCCTTCTTCACCCGCACCTTCTTGAGCAAGGGCGCCGCATCGATAATCGACATCATTCCGGCGTTGGTCGAGTCCGCAAAGACCTGCCAGGTAATATTGGCAACAATGAGGTAGAGCGGGTAGTGCTCGATGTTGTCGTAGCGCAGGAAAAACGAGAAGACAAGCGACATAACAAGCATCATGAGGAGCGGGTTGAGCACGCTCCAGATGACGCCCAGGACGCTCCGGCGATACTTGAGCTTGAAGTCCTTCGTGACAAGCTCGCGGAGGATGAAGACGTCTCGCTTGCCGGCGGGGTACCACGCGTCACGCGCCGAGGTAGTGTGCGCGGGAGCCGATGCTTCCTGTGCGGCCGGGGCCGTGACCTTCTCCGCGGGCTCAATGTCTGATGCCAAGGTTCCTCCTGTCGAAGGAGTATGCGGGCATGCGACGCCCGCCTGTGTTGAATATCCACAAGATGCTAGCACAGGGCTTGCCCTCTCACACAAACGGCAGAGGACGCTGGCCGGGCGCGACTTGGATTCCATTGCCGGGGAGATTAATCCCGCGAAAAAAACAGGCCAGATGACTGATTGCCATCTGGCCTGCGAAGTCTCTGGCTCCCCGGGCAGGGTTCGAACCTGCGACACGCTGATTAACAGTCAGCTGCGCTACCACTGCGCCACCGGGGAATTCTCAACGCGAGAAGTAATTATACGAATCACTCCGAGGGATGCAACCCTCAAATTGAACTTTTTTCTTTCCTCGCCCGGGCCTTGCCTGGACTTCGTCCGTCGGCCGCCGCTGACCCCCGTCCCTCGCTGGCCGCCGTCGGCCGTGACATGTATCATGGAGCCCGCCGGGCCAACCGCGTCCGACCGGCGCGAGCGCGCCGCACAGCAAGGCTCGGGGCGGTCCGGCCATGTACCCATGGAGACTGCCATGCCTATTGCGCCTGCCTGGAACTGCTCAAACATCGCCCTTGACCTCTCGCGCCCCCGCGTGATGGGCGTGCTCAACGTGACCCCGGACTCATTCTCCGACGGCGGCACGCACAACACTCCGAAGGCGGCGATTGCAACGGCGTCCCAGATGCTGGCGGATGGCGCAGACCTCATCGACATGGGTGGCGAGTCCACGCGCCCCGGCTTCACGCCGGTGCAACCAGACGAGGAGTTCCAGCGCCTGGAACCCGTGGTTCGCTGGCTCGTGCGCGAGGGCACGCTTGTCTCGATAGACACGCGTCACCCGGAGGTCGCGCAACGCTGCATTGACCTTGGCGCTCAAATCATCAACGACGTCACCGGCTTTTCTGACCCGCGCATGGTCAAGGTAGCCGCAACGTCGGACTGCGGCTGCGTGGTCATGCACTCAGGTCCCGTATCCGGCACGGCAACCAAGAGCTCGGCGGTCATGGCGTCTGCCGAGAAGGACGACCTGTCCGCACTCATGAACGGCGCCTCAGCCGGAAACCGCGCGTGGGAGGCCAGCGGCGACAAACCCCTGCTGCCCGACTCCAGCCACGTGATGTCACTTCTCGAGGGCTATCTCCTCGACCGCGCGCGCGACCTCAAGGCGCGCGGCGTCAGCGCCTCCCGCATCTGCCTTGATCCCGGCGTGGGCTTTGGCAAGAGCCCCGAGGACAGCATCGTCATTCTCCGCGCCACGAAAGACCTTGCCAGCCTTGGCTACCCCCTCATGTGCGCGGTGTCGCGCAAGCGCTTCGTGGGTACCGTGAGCGGCGTCGCAAGCGCCCCAGCGCGCGACGACGCGACCATAGGCATCTCGCTCGCTGCAGCAGCACGCGGCGCCCGCGTCCTGCGCGTCCACAACGTACCCGGCATGACGCAGGCGCTCGACGGCTTCTGGGCCGCGTCGGAGCCGTGGACCTCGCGCGTCACGCTGCTGCTCTCCCCCGCCGCCGAGAAGGACGTACAGCAGGCAATCGAGGCGGTCGACGCCATGCCCCTCACGCGCGTGAGGGGCTCCAACGCGAGCTTGCCTGGCGGGCAACTACAGCTTGAGGTAGAGACGGCGCTCGACCGCATCCCCTTCCAACATGAGCTGGACTCAGCACTCGGCGCAGCGGCAACCAAAGTTGAGCTTTCGCGGACCACCGCGCTCAAGTAGCAACAAACTGTGACGGACGCATGCAGTCTCTGCTCTCGTACTTGACTGTCTCGGCCCCTCTCCTCAACATGAACGATGTTCATGTTGACGTCATACATCCGGTGGGCAAGCCCGCCGATCGTTGGAGGGGACCGCAATGAGCAACTCGAAGGCTATCGAAAAACAAGAGACTATGCCACGTGGCATGCGCATCGGCGAGAGCGTCTTTGACATCGCGTACCTCATCTACGACCTTGTCGCAGCCATCATCTTCTTCACTCAGGCCAACGGTCGGCCCGTCTTCCTCCTCTACGGAGCGCTCACCCTCTGCCTTGGCGGCGGAGACGCGTTCCACCTTCTTCCCAGAGTCCAGATGCACCTCTTTGGCGTCCAGGATGACACGCAGCGCAAACTGGGGATGGGCACCGCAATAACCTCGGTGACCATGACGGTGTTCTACGTGCTGCTCTACTTCATCTGGAGGCAGATATTCCCGACAATCGAGGTCTCCCCCGCCGTTCCCGCGCTGATCTTTCTCACCGCTGCCGTAAGAATCGTGATCTGCTTCTTCCCGCAGAACGATTGGTTCTCGAACAAGGAGAACCTGCGCTGGTCCCTCTACAGAAACGTCCCCTTTGCCATCACCGGAATCCTTGTAATTGCTCTATTCGCCATCTCGGGTAACGCCGGCGGGTACGGCCTCTGGCGCATGTGTGTCGCCATCGCGCTCAGTTTTGGGTTCTACCTTCCCGTCACCTTCCTCGCAAAGCACAAGCCCGCAGTTGGGGCACTCATGCTCCCCAAGACGGTGATGTACATGTGGATTATCTGGATGGGTCTCTCACTTCTCAACGTGCTGTAGGAGTCTGCAATGAACCCCCGGTCAACGTCGAGAGAGACCATTTTGGAGACATGCCGCACAATCGTTAGGGAGCGAGGGCTCTCGGGTGTCAGCGTGCGTTCCGTCGCCTCAGCCTGCGGCGTGGCTCCCGGAACCCTTTACAACTACTTCCCCGGAAAAGAAGCCCTGGTTCTAGCTGTCACGGCAGACGTTTGGTCGGACATTCTCAGCTTTGATGTCGGGAAGGATAACTGTGACGAGAAGGACTTTGCCTCACACGTCGAGAGGGCCTTCCGAAGCGCACAAGCGGGCATGGCCCGGTACCCAGGGTTTCTCCCCGCCCACGCGCTTGGCCTTACCAAAGAGCGAGACCAACGCTTCGAGGGAAAAGAAATGATGCAAACCTTCATTGGGCAGCTTGAGAGCAGCATGCTCAGCGCACTTGAGTCAGACAACGGAGTGCGCGAGGATGCGTTCGATGACGGCTTGACAAAGGAGGGTCTCGCTGAGCTTGTGACCCAGCAACTAATATCCCTCCTGGTCCTTGGCCGGGGCGACTGCAAGGCTCTTGTCGCCATGATTCGCAAGGTGCTGTACTAGGAGAGCCAGCACAACGTGTGAGCGGTATGCAACTGCAATACACATCTAATCTAAGAAAAAAACCCGATGCAGTGCCAGGCACGGCGTCTGCATCGGGATTTCCATGTACGCGTACTGTACCAAATAACCGCGTGCGTCTTGGAAAAGAATCCGGGTCACGGTTCCCGCACCGATACGCTAGTTATTCCTCCTTCGCATGCGGCGAGCGACGGCAAGAGCGGCCACACCACACAGCGCGGTAACTGCAACTGAACCAACGGGGAGACTCTTATCTCCGGTGTCGGGCACCGAAGCAGGAGTCTTGGGCTTGATCATGCTGCTGGTGCCAGCCTGCTCGACAGGTTTCCCCGGGTTGGTGGGATTGGGCTCCTCCCCCTTTACCACCTTCATAGTCAGCTGGATGGTGTCGTCATCTGTTGCCACAGAGTCCTTTCCATCAGCCCACTGCGTACCCTTCCATGTGAACGAGAAGGCCTTGTGGGATCCAGACTCGGAGTCTGCCGTAGCGCTAAAGGCTCCATCGACTGTACCGATGACGGTGAGGTTTTTCCCAACCGTCGCGTCCTTGTCAATCATGATTCCAGGCACGGTGAGCCTCATCCAGCCATCAGTGGCTCCTGCTCCATCCACGACCTTCTCAAGGTCGGAATAGGTCTTAATCGAGCTGGGGTCGCTGAGGGAGAGCCTTACAGAGACGGTCTTTCCGCTCGCACTCACATCGCTTACCTTGAAGCCTTTACCAAAGTCAGCGACCTTAACGGAACTTTTGTCCAAGCCCGTAGGAAGCGTCATGCCGTCGGGCACTGTGAAGGTTGCGACAAACGAGAAGTTCAGGTTTCCGAGAGAGATGCCGTCGTGGTCGGCGTTTGGATAGGCAGCCTCGATCTTTTCCATTTGCTCTTTGATGGAGGAGACATCAACAGCGCCGGTCAAATCAAACGAAGAACCCTGCGCGCTCTCGAGAACCGCATCGTGCGTGGTGTTGCTACCAACCAGCAGGTCACCCGGAAGGTTGGAAGCCACTGGCGAGACGCCCTCGACGGTAAAGCGGATTCCGTCGTCGACGGAGTTAGCAGTGTTATCCATGCCGCCTGCGGTCTGCACGCCCTCCCACGTGAAGGAGAACACCTTCGTGGTATCGGTAGCAGAATTGGTGGCATGAGCAATAAAGCTCCCCTCGACGGTGCCCGAGACGGTAGCGGTCTTCCCCGCCGGGAAGTCATCGTCGACCCTCACACCAGGAAGCGTAACCTTCATGGTGTCATCAAGGTTTGTAACAACAGCCTCCTGAAGCTCGGCATACGTCTTGATGCCGTCCTTGAGCTTAATAGTGATTGTCACGGTCTTGCCGCTCACGGAGACGTCAGACACCTGGAAGGTATCAGAGAAGCCCTCGAGCTTGATGGAGTCCTTGGTGATGTTCTCGGGAAGAGACAAACCCTCGGGAATGGTGAAGGTAGCCGTGAAGGAGGACGACATATCGGTGAGCTTGATGCCCTCGTAGTCCTTCGCGTCGGAAAACTCTGTCTCGATTCCCTTCATCTGCCCTTTTACGACAGAGGCATCGATCGTACCCGTAAAGTCGATGGTCTGGCCGGCCAACACGGGATACGTGCTCTCGTGTTCGGTATCGTTGCCAACGAGAATGTCTGCCGGAAGCTTCTGATCCATAGGCTTCACAACGAGGATTGTCTGCTGGATTCCCTCACCGCGGGGGTCCTTGGCGGCCTGAATCTGAGCCCCATCCCACGAATAGTCGTACTTCTTGACCTTACCCGAAATCGTATTCTTCGCGTAGGAAAAGAATGAACCCGAGACAGAGCCCGTCGCCGTAATCTCCTCGCCGTTGGTGACCTTGTCAGCATCGAGTGAGAGCCCGTCGACCGTAACGGCTATTGGCTTCTTCATCTCACTGGCAGAGACACCGTTGCCAACAGTAGCGACAGCATCCTTGAGCTGCTTGTAGTTCTCGTAGGTGCCCTTAAGCCCAAAGGTAACGGTGATTGCCTGACCGTTAACGGAAGTCTCCGTCACCTCAAAGCAGTCGCCGAGGCCGTTGACCGAGACTTTGGGCTTGTCCGGGACAACAACACCATCGGGGAGCGTAATGGTTGCCGTAAAGGAAGACGCGGTATCGGAGAGCGAAATCTGTGTGAGGTCGGTCAGGCGGCCCGCGATGTCATTCTCGAGGGAATCCATCTGGTCAACAATGCCAGAGGCGTCAATGGCTCCAGTCAAGCTAAACGTGTCGCCAGCCGTGACCTCCTTGATAGAGGTGGTGTCCTTTGAGGAGTCGCCCCACATGTCAGAGGGAAGCGAGAAATTCGCGGAGACAGCCTCCACCGACGGGTCGTCGTTCCACTTGAGGTAGTAGGTCACGTCCCGGGTCAGGACATCGCTGCCCTTGAAGGTGGCGTTAGTGGTGCCCGAGGGATCGCTAAACCAGTAGTAGTAATCTGTCACGGTCCAAAACAATACGGTACGAGTGACCTTCTTGTTGGCGAGCAAATGGTACTTGTAGGTCGCGATGCCCGTGTAGGCCTTGTTTGTATCGGTGTCGGTGCTGCTGGCAATACCGTCAGTGGACGCTGACACCTTGCCGCCGCTCAGCGACTTGAGGAGTTTGTCGAGGGTCTCCTTATCAGACACCTTCGGCGTGCTCTTGACGGTGGCGACCTCCCCGCCATTCTTGTCGGTGGAGATGTCGAACACGTCGGGGTTCTTCTTGAACACGCTGTCCTTGGAGAAGGTTCCGCCGTTTGCGGAGAACCTCACGGTGACCGTCTGGTCTTCCCAGACGGCGTAGAGGTCGACGACGTCGGTATCGGTGGGGACGGTCAGGGAGCTGCCGGTGGACACCTCATCGCCCGTGCCGTCCTCCTTGGTGTTCCAGCCCTTGAAGATCTTGCCCGAGATGGCAAACGAGGAGTTTGCCTTCTTGACGGCGTCTGCGGAAAGGACCTTGATCGAACGAGTGGGATTGTTCGACGTGGAGAGGTACGTCACGTCAGGGGAAGCTCCGTTGTGATACTTGACTGCATAGGTAGAGGAGTCGCTCTCCCACTTGGCGTAGACCGACACGTCCGAGGAGATCTTCACCGCATCGGAGAACTGATGCTCTTCTCCATTGGCGTCCTTGTAGAACCAACCGACGAACTTGTAGCCTGCCGCAAACGGGTCAGTGGGAAGCGCGACGGATCCGCCCGCCACGGACTTTGCGTCCTTCAGGGCATAGCCTCGCATCGCGAGAGACGTCTGGCCAGTGGTGGAGCCATCCGCAAAGGAAGCGTCAATTTTCTGCTCGGCGTCGTCGGCGTTGAGCTTGAACGTCACCTTGGCAGCAGGGACCCAAACGTGCTTCTCGCCGTCGCTCGACGCCTTCGCGACGGAGTAAGCGTAGGTGGCACCATTTTCGTTGACCGGGTTGAGCTGCTGCATCGAGTCGTCCGCCAACGTGAAGAGTGAGAGCTTCTCGTCCCCGTTCGCGGAGCCGTTGGTTGGGATGGTGCTGCCATAGCTGCTGTTGTACTCCGGCGCATACTTCACGAGATAGGACCCGCCAGTCACGACGAAGTTCTTCCCCGTCTGGCCGACGCCGTTGTCGGCGTTGCTCTTTGCGGGAGTCTCGACGAGGCAGTTATCGCCGAAGACGATGGAGCCGTTTGCCTGCGCACCGAAGAGGGCGCCGCCGTTGTCCCCATTGCCCTTGATGGTGGAGTTGCTGAGCACGACCGTGCCCGTGTTGACGTTGAGGCCACCGGTGCCGCCGTTGTTGAATTCGAGCGTCGAGTTTGTGACGTTAACGGTGCCATCCTTGGCGCCGACCGAGATACCTGCGGTGGACCCCGCGTTCGTCGTGATGTGGGAGTTCACGATGTTCGAGGAGCCCTGGATGGTCATGCCCGTTCCGCCGTAGTACGACGGATTGATCGTGAGGTCCGAGCCATCCATGTTCAGTCTGTTCACATAGAAGGTCTGGCCAAAGCCCTTCACCGTAAGCGACGCGTTCTTGAGGTTGAGGTCGGAGGCATCGAACCAGGTGCACGCCTGCGAGGTCACGTTGACCGTGCAGTTCTCGAACGTGATCCCGGAGGCATAGAAGTCGGTGTTGCTCTTGTCGTCCGCTGTGATGGTGAGCTTGTCCCTGCTGGTGCCCCTCACGGTCCCCGCAAGGTAGAGCCCATGCGTTCCGCTTGCCCCGGCGTTGTCCTTGAGCACATACGTGCCGTCGGTGATGGTGGAGCCCTTCTCGGACGTGAGCGCCGTCTTGAAGCCCGTCATCGTAAGCGTCCCCGCGCCGGTGAGGGTAGAGCCGCTCTGGAGGACAATGCCGTTGATCTTGTTGCCGCTACCGCTGATGGTTGCCCCATCGGCTGCGATGGAGAGCGTCACGCCCGAGGGGATGTTTACGGTTTTCGAAAGAGAAAGATTGCCCTTGACGTAGATGGTGCTGATGGCCTTGTTCGCCGCCTGAACCTCAAGCGCCTTGGCGAGCGTCTTCAAGGCTTTTCCGTCAAACGAAGAGCCATCGTTGTCATCGCTGCCATTCGTGCCATCGACGTAGACGGCAGCCAGAGACGCGGGGGCAAGGCTTGGGGAAGCGCTCGCATCAGCACCGATCGTGTTGGCAGCAGCAGCGTTACCCTGTGTTTCCCCGTCAGAAGCGGAAGCGTCGGGTGAAGAAATGGAGTCCTGGGCACCTGTCGTGGTGGAATTGTCTGCCTTGTCCTGGTCATTGTCATTGTCAGAACTCTCCACCACAGCGGATGAAGTGCCTCCGTCATCAGCCAGCGTCCGGACCGTTCCTCCCGGCATGCACGTGCTGAAGACAAGCAAGGCGCTCAAGAAGTAGCAGAGCCTTTTTCTCATCTATGAATCCTTTCCGTAGTCCCCCAAAAAGCATTTTCAGCTTCTATGCCAAGTTGTTAAACACCCTAATACGCAACACGCAAAAGAACAAGTATTGTGACGTAGTTACGTATGGGGAAGAACAATAGCAAACAGATGTCAAACCCACCGAGCAAATCGGACAGCTCAACAATGGTGACCTCCAGAGAAGGCAATCAGGGAATAGCGGAGTAGCATGAGATACCGCAAGGCGAGAAGACAAGGGCCCTAGAATGGTGAAGGCTCCTTCGCCTGCCGAGACTTGCGTCTCTCGCTCAGGCGGCACCTGCCCGTCTTTCCAGCGTCACCGTCAATAATCACGAGGTACCAGCATGAACAACTTCCTCATCCTTCTCGCCCTAGCGCTTATCGCCAGCTCCTGCGGCTTCCGCAAGTACGTGTGGTTCATCTCCATTGGCTATGGAGCCGCAATCGCCCTCATAGGCGTTGGTCTCCTGGTGATCTTTGGGAGCTCCCTTACCGTGGGAACCGCACTCCAGTGCGTTCTGCTCGTTGTCTACGGATGCCGGCTTGCCGGATACCTTATCTACCGCGACGTTAAGACCGCCTACAACCGGCGCATGAAGGGCGAGGTCAAGTCCAACGAGGGCGTCTCCCCCGTGGCCAAGGTGGGCATCTGGGTCTCTGCCTCAGTGCTCTACGTGCTGCAGACCTCGCCCGTCCTCTTTCGCCTGGAGGGTACCCGCGGTACCGATGTCCTCTCCATTGTTGGCCTGGTAATCTCGACCGCGGGACTCGTGCTCGAGACGACGGCCGACCTGCAGAAGAACCGCGCGAAGAAGGCAAACCCCAAGCGCTTTGTTGACACCGGCCTCTTCCGCCTGGTGCGTTGCCCCAACTACTTTGGCGAAATGGTCTTCTGGACCGGCGTCTTTGTCTCCGGGCTCTCCGTGTATGCCAACACGGTTCAGTGGGTCTGCGCCCTCCTCGGCTACCTGGGCATCATTTACGTCATGCTCGGCGGAGCGCGGCGCCTTGAGATCCGGCAGGACAAGAACTACGGGGACGACCCGGAATACCAGAGGTACAAGTCCACGACGCCGATCATGATCCCGTTCGTCCCGCTCTATTCCGTGAAGGAGCACACGTGGCTGGTCGCATGAGCTCCCGCGGAGCCGGACAGGGCGATTCTGTCCCGGAGGGCTTCACGCTCTCGATGGCGCTCATGGACTGCCTGCCCGTGGCGTTCTTCTGCCTGGGTGCGGGGGTGCTGGCAACGCGCTTTGACAGCACGCTGTTCCGCGCGGGGATTGCGCTCGTCGTGCTTGCCGGTACGCTCAAGGTGTGCTGGAAGCTCGTGCTTGCTCTAGCGAAAAGAGACGTGCGCTTCCTCAACCGGCAGATGCGCTACCTGATGCCCGTGGGCTTTGCGCTGGCGCTCGTCTCGCTTGTGGTCGACCGCGCCAAGTGGTCTCCCGTCGCAGTCCTGGCCCATGTGGCAGCCATGCCCTCGCTGCTGTTTCTTATTGCGGGGCTGGCGGGGATGGTTCTCATGGGCTGGTTTGCCCGTCACTTGGACGGCCGCGACGCAAAGGCCAACTGGCGGGAGCAGGCGGTAAACGCCATATCCCAGCTGTGCATCATGCTTGCAATCGTGCTCTGAAGGACGAACGGGGCAGCTAGAAAGAAAATAAGAAAAACCTAGTCCAGACAATCCGAATAGAGCAGCTACTTTCCTCTCTGGTGAGAGCCACTGAGCTGTACCTCCCCTGAACAATGCACACGAAAACGATGCTTCAGCCCTTTGAACAAAGTTTGCCCAGGAAAATGTAGTCCATGATTATTTTCATGTACGTTATTTCAAGAAGGAGAGCCAAGCGGATTGCGGGGTTCGACAAGGGACTCGGGCGAAGTTAGCTGCGACCATCCTCCCGTTTCAATCCACGCCCCTCATGCGAGGGGCGACTTCGGCCGATGGCGCGGAGGTGCGCGGCGAACCTGTTTCAATCCACGCCCCTCATGCGAGGGGCGACGCAGAGCTGAGGGCTGGCGAGGTCACGCGCGGCAAGTTTCAATCCACGCCCCTCATGCGAGGGGCGACCTGCCACACACCCTCGTTCTCGATGAGGTTGAGGTTTCAATCCACGCCCCTCATGCGAGGGGCGACCTTCCCGGCGAAGGCCCCAGGCATAAAACAGGTAAGTTTCAATCCACGCCCCTCATGCGAGGGGCGACTTGAGGAGCAGGCACAGCAGGCGCACGTAGGCATGGTTTCAATCCACGCCCCTCATGCGAAGGGCGACCGTAAGAGATGCCCATGCCGGTGCCTCCCATGCCGTTTCAATCCACGCCCCTCATGCGAGGGGCGACATCAATCCATCTATCAAATGCGATAGGCCCTCGCGGTTTCAATCCACGCCCCTCATGCGAGGGGCGACCTGCTCTGCCCGCAGGACGAGCCGACCCGCTGAGGTTTCAATCCACGCCCCTCATGCGAGGGGCGACGCGAGCGTCCGCCGAGCTGGGTCGTGTCGACGTCGTTTCAATCCACGCCCCTCATGCGAGGGGCGACCAAGAGGTACCAAGTGCAACTCAGCATTCTTGATGTTTCAATCCACGCCCCTCATGCGAGGGGCGACTTCAGACCCGTGACAATTCGGTGAAGACCGACGTAGTTTCAATCCACGCCCCTCATGCGAGGGGCGACGTGATTCCCGAGACCATTGCTAACCAGATTATCAAGTTTCAATCCACGCCCCTCATGCGAGGGGCGACCTGCCAAGGTCGCGCGTCCAGTCGTGATTGAGCAGTTTCAATCCACGCCCCTCATGCGAGGGGCGACACCAGGGACCAGCCGTCCCCCTCGTCCTCGAGCCAGTTTCAATCCACGCCCCTCATGCGAGGGGCGACTAGAGCTCCTTGAGCATGAACCCGAAGTGCTCCATGTTTCAATCCACGCCCCTCATGCGAGGGGCGACACGCTTTGCGCGAAAACAGCCATGATTTGCGGCTGGTTTCAATCCACGCCCCTCATGCGAGGGGCGACTTGTCCTCGGCGAGCGCGAAGTTGTTGGACTCCGCGTTTCAATCCACGCCCCTCATGCGAGGGGCGACTGCAGTCGGCGATCGCACCCTGCTCGGAGACGGTGTTTCAATCCACGCCCCTCATGCGAGGGGCGACCGGTAATCGATTGTCTGCATTGCGCTCTTCATGGTTTCAATCCACGCCCCTCATGCGAGGGGCGACAACGCCACGAGCGCGTCTACGAACGTTCTCATCGGTTTCAATCCACGCCCCTCATGCGAGGGGCGACTCGGCCTCACGAGGCCCATCGGCACGCTCTCCCTGTTTCAATCCACGCCCCTCATGCGAGGGGCGACCGGGGCAGTTGTCGATGTCTGTATTCGCTAACGTAGGAGTCGACGGAACGCTCAGCAGGTTTTCGACAC
>NZ_JANSKA010000006.1 GCF_024741235.1 Tractidigestivibacter montrealensis
CGAAGTGTGGGAAATCGACAGAGCGAACTGTCGACTTTTACTTGACTGAATGCAGCTGGGTCCGTGGTGGTACCGGCGTGGATGAGTCGGGTCGAGAGGTGCAGCGTGGCGGAGCGCGAAGGCGTCGTGCCGCCGAGGGATGCGGGGTTCTCGTTGGACTGGTGGTTCTCTGCAGACATGGTTCCTCTCCTATCCGGGTTGTCCGGAGGGCACACCCGACGCTACGTGCACAGACATGGACGAGTAGGGCCAGGTCCCAATGAGGCAGGGGCCCTCTCGCGTACTTGATGTGATTTGGGATGAAAGGCAGCACCAGCCTCATTGCCGGGCTGGGCAAAAGGAGTGTCTAACGGCGACAGCCAGCGAGAGTGCAACAGGCGCGGGTAGCGAGCGTGCTCGGATGTGCGAGGTTCTCCAACTCCTGCGCCTCCCTTTGGGGACTTGGCCACGACGTGGCTTCGGTTAATTCCTAGTGTTGAGCTGGGATATTTATACAGCTGAGGAAGTCTCGCGCCGTAGCGGGCGGCCAATGCGAAACCCGATGGAAACGAAACGACGTGCTGGGGCCCTCGCCGGCCGTGGTGACACACCCCCTGCCGATTCCGTCCCAAAAACGACCGCTCGCCATCTCGGTCGCTTGACTGCCCCGTTAGAGTGGAATCAATACCCTAACGTCGGCTTACGGGCCCAAGGTGTATCCGCTTCAAGCGTTTGGGGTGATTAGTATGGGGCAGTACGTACTCAACGAGAACGAAGGAAAGTACCTCTTCAACCTGTGTGCAAGCAACGGCCACATCGTCGCCACGTCCATGGTCTTCCCGTCCAAGGACGATTGCCTTGACGGCATCAATCGCATTCGCAAGACCGCGAAGGACGCAGCGGTCGAGGACACCACCTCGCTTGACTGGCAGCCGATGGCGGCACCTAAGTACCGCATCTTCCAGACCCTCTCGGGCAACTACTTCTTCCGCTTCTATCCGGACGAGAGCAACGACATTGCCCAGTCGCACTCCTATCCGCACAAGGACAGCCTGCTGAGAAGAATCGAGCGCATGCGCGCCGAAGGTGATTCTCCGCTGGCGCAGAGCGAGGAGTAGCGCGAGGTCCACGCGCGAGAAGGCGACGGTCCTCTCTGCAAGAAGTGCCGCTCCGGCGAGAATTTGGCGCCGGAGCGGCATCTTTGTGCGGAGGTGCTGCGGGAACCCCAGCCAGCAAAAGCGCACACCAAAACGACCGGTTACTACCAGCTTCCTGGGAAAACGCGCCTGGCGAGAAGCCCGTATCGTTTTCGTGTGCGCTTTTGCCCCAACCGGTTGCGGGAACGAGCCTTGTGACGCCAAAACGGCGCCACAGCGGCGACTGCGTACGCACCTGCTGCCAAAACGACCCCTCCGGCGCCAAGCCGACGCCAGAGGGGCCACGCATTCACAACAGCACTGGGTGCCGTCGTCGCCCTACGCCTCGAGTCGCGCCGTGAGCAACTTGTTGAAGAGCTTGGGGTTACCCGAGCCCTTCGACGCCTTCATGCACTGCCCCACCAGGTAGCCCACGACCTTCTTGTTGCCGTCGTGGTACTGCTGGACCTGATTGGTACAGCGTGCGAGAACCTCGTCCACGATGGGCTCCAGCGCCGCCGTGTCCGTCACCTGGCGCATGCCGCGCTCGTCCACCACGCGCTCCGGGTCCTTGTCGGTGCCGTTGACGGCCTCGAGTACCTCACGCGCCTGCGCAAACGTGATGGCGTCCTCGGCGAGAAGCCCAGAGATGCCCCTCACCTGCGCGGGTGTAAGCGCGTCAAAGCTCGGCGCCAAGTTCACCATCACGTTGGCGATAGTCGCAACCGTCTTTGACGGCGCGCCGTCGAGTGCCCCCTCGAAGAAGGCCGCAACCGCAGGGTCGCCCGCAAGCTGGGCGGCGTCGGCGCGCTTCAGGCCGTAGTCGCGCATATAGCGGTCGCGCTTGGCGTCCGGCAGCTCCGGGATCTTCTCGCGCGCCTCCTCGATGAAGTCGTCGGTGAGGTCGAAGGGGGCCAGGTCCGGGTCGGGGAACAGGCGGTAGTCGTCCGCCGTCTCCTTCACGCGCATCACCACGGTGCGACGACGGCTGGGCTCCCAGTGACGCGTCTCCTGGTAGATGATGCCACCCTCCTCGAGCACCTCGGCCTGGCGGCAGATCTCGTACTCAAGCGCGTCGTGCAGGCTCTTGAACGAGTTGATGTTCTTCATCTCGGTCTTGGTGCCCAGGCGCGTCTCGCCGCGCCGACGCAGGCTGATGTTGCCGTCGCAGCGCATGGAGCCGTTCTCCAGCGAGCAGTCGGAGATGCCGAGCGTCTTGAACGTCTGCTGCAGCTTCTCCATGAAGAGGCGGGCCTCCTCGGGCGTGCGCAAATCGGGCTCCGTGACCAGCTCAATCAGCGGCGTACCGCAGCGGTTGTAGTCGATGAGGCTCTCGGTGGCAGCGGTGATGCGGCCCTCCTCGCCGCCCACGTGCACCATCTTGGCGGCGTCCTCCTCCATGTGGATGCGCAGGATGCGGATGGGCGCCACGTATGAGCCGTCCTTCTCGCGCGAGATGGGCGTCTCACCGTCGCCCGCCACGTCTTCCCAGGCCGGACGCTCGGCTGCGCCCTCGCCGGAAACCTCCAGGTCAAGGTGCCCATGCATGCAGAACGCCACCGGCCCCTGCGTGGTCTGGAAGTTCTTGGCCATGTCGGGATAGAAGTAGTGCTTACGGTAGAACATCGAGTGGCGCATGATCTGGCAGTTTGTGGCCAGGCCCGCCATCACGATGGACTGGATGGCCGCGCGGTTGGGCACCGGCAGCGCGCCCGGC
The DNA here is from genome assembly GCF_024741235.1 of Tractidigestivibacter montrealensis. Taxonomy (GTDB): domain Bacteria; phylum Actinomycetota; class Coriobacteriia; order Coriobacteriales; family Atopobiaceae; genus Tractidigestivibacter; species Tractidigestivibacter montrealensis. Next base: position 2,833 of record NZ_JANSKA010000006.1, read on the forward strand.
ATGCCCAGACACACGGGGCAGACGTTGGTGTTGGGCGGGTCGTCGTGCGTGTTCTTGCAGTTGCAGAACATCTTGGTCTCGAGCGTGGTGAGCTCGGTGTGGACCTCAAGGCCAATGACGGCCTCCCAGTCCTTCAGGACCTCGGCGAGCTTCTTCACGAAAGCTCACCCCCCTTCCCGGCAAACTCGGGCGCAACGGCACCGTGCGCCGAGAAGGACTTCTCGACGGCGCGGGCAAAGCGCAGGAGCCTGCGGTCCGAGAAGGCCGGCCCCTGCAGCTGGACCGAGACGGGCAGGTGGGACTCTGCCCCCAGGCCCAGCGGCACCGAGATGCCGCCGTTGCCGGCGATGTTGTTCGAGATGGTGAACATGTCCGAGGCGTACATCTGCGTGGGGTCGCTCATCTCGCCAAACTTGAACGCCGTGCGCGGCGAGGCAGGCATGAGAATGACGTCGCACTGCTCGTATGCGCGCTTGTAGTCCCGGGTGATGAGGGTGCGCACTTGCTGCGCCGGGTAGTAGTACTTGTCGTAGACGCCGCTGGAGAGCAGGTAGGCCCCCAGCATCTGGCGACGCTTGGCCTCCTCGCCAAAGCCGTGCGCGCGGCTCTTGGACGTTTGCTCGGCAAGCGTGAGGCAGCCCTCCTCCTGGTAGCCGTAGCGCACGCCGTCAAAGCGAGCGAGGTTGGAGAAGGCCTCGCACGGTGCGATCACGTAGTACGCGGCGATTGCGGACTTGATGTTGGGGAGGTCGACCTCGACAAGCTCGGCGCCGGCGTTCTCGAGGGCCTTCGCCGCACCCTCCACGGCCGTGCGAACCTCCGCCGTGAGGCCGGCGGCCTCCATGAGCGCAGGCACCACGCCCACGCGCATGCCCTCGACGGGGTCTTCCAGGTGCTCGAGGAAGTCGACGGCGCAGGGCTGGCTCGTTGAGTCGTACGGATCGCGGCCGGCAGCGGTGAGGGCGTTCATGGCAAGCGCCACGTCCTCCACGCTACGGCCAAAGGGGCCAACCTGGTCGAGCGAGGAGCCAAAGGCAACCACGCCGTAGCGGCTCACGGCGCCATACGTGGGCTTCATGCCCACCACGCCGCAAAGGCTCGCGGGCTGGCGGATGGAGCCACCCGTGTCGGAGCCCAGCGAGATGGTGACCTCGCCGGCGGCGACGGCAGCAGCCGAGCCGCCCGAAGAGCCGCCGGGCACGCGCTCGGTGTCCCAGGGGTTGTTCGTGCGGTGGAAGGCAGAGGACTCGGTGGACGAGCCAAACGCAAACTCGTCCATGTTGGCCTTGCCCATGGGCGTGGCGCCCGCGTCGAGCATGCGCTGCACGCACGTTGCGGTGAAGGTTGACTCGTAGTTCTCGAGCATCTTTGAGGCGCAGGTCGTGCGCGTGCCAACCAGGTGCATGTTGTCCTTGAAGGCTACGGGCACGCCTGCCAGGGGGCCGAGCTTCTCGCCCGCAGCGCGGCGGCGGTCCGTCTCGGTGGCAGCGGCAAGGGCAAGGTCAGACGAGACCTGCAGGAATGCCTGGACCTTCTCGTCACGTGCTTCGATGGCGTCGAGGGAGGCCTTGGCCACCTCGGTTGCGCTGAACTCCCCCGCGGCCACGCCGGCAGCGATGCGCGCGGCGGAGAGCTGGTCGATGTTGGCCATTAGGCGATGCCTCCCTCGTCTTCGTCGGTGCCCAGGATCGAGGGCACGCGGAAGTAGCGGTCGCGCGTAGAGCCCGCGTTCTTGAGCGCCACGTCAATGGGCAGCGCGCGGACAGAATCGTCGATGATGTCCTCGCCCATCACGTTGGAGAGGTCGCCGATGGGGTGGAAGGTGGGGTCGACCCCGTCGAGGTCGTACTGGCGGATGGGCTCGAGAAGGTCGACCGCCTCGTTCATGTAGGTGGTCATCTCGTCGAGCTCGTCATCCGTGAGGGCGATGCGCGCGTAGTCTGCAATGCCTGCTACGTCTTCCCTGCTGAGTGCCATGGGTCCTCCCGTCTGGAGCAGTTTCACGACGTCCATTCTACGGGACGGGACGGAATGCGGCGGCGTCACATTACCAAGGTGCAACACGGGGGCGTGGGCGAGCGTGGGCAGAGCGGGAGCAGATGCCGAGAAGACCTGGCTTACAAGACCGTAAGACAGCCGTAAGCCGGGTCGATGGCACCGCACGCAGCCACGCGGGAGTATGGAGTCAACGAAAGGCAACGACCAAGAGTCGCGTCGGAAGGAGCCACCATGAACGTCCTCGAGCACATCGCCTTTATCGCCATCGTGTGCGTGCTGAGCCTCATCGTCATCATTGGCGACGGTGGCGAGCACAACCGTCGCCCGCTCAGCCGTCGCCGCCGCTAGCGCAGAGCGCCCACGGCAGCGTCTCACACGACCCACCTTCCTCCCGCGGGGAGAGGGATTCATGTCCCTCTCCCCGCCCCTTGTTTTTCGCCAGACTATGCACCTTGCCTACAAAGGCGAACAAGGCGAAAGGCGCGCGGGATGTCACCAATCAACCCCTTCACTCCCGAATTTGGCAGTGTCCCCTTGGTGATGGCGGGGCGTCAGTCAATTAGAAGAGAATTGTTTGATGCCTTTGTCCAGGGCAATCCCAATCTCTCCAGCATTCTTGTTGGTCCGCGTGGATCTGGAAAGACCGCACTTCTCACGTATCTTGGAAAAGAGGCCTCTGACCAAGGGTGGATCGCAGTCCATGCCGTTGCCATGCCCGGCATGCTCGAGGACATATACGAGCAGACACTTCTAGCCAGCGCAGACATCCTAGAAAAGGGAAAGGCAAAACCGCCTCGTCTAACGAGTATTGGCGTAGGTCCCGTGAGCGCTAGCCGGGAAGCCGCACCTGCCCCTTCTGAGAACTGGCGTACCCGCATGGGCAAGCTCGTGAGCATGATTGAAGGCGCAGGATACGGTCTCCTGATCACAGTCGATGAAGTTGTTGCCACGCTCGACGAGATGATTACGCTCGCCGCTATCTATCAGCTCTTCGTGCGCGAGGAGCGCCGAGTTGCGCTGGTGATGGCAGGACTTCCCCATAACATCAGTGCCCTTCTCAACGATAAGAGCGTTTCTTTCCTGAGAAGAGCACAGCAGCATACCCTGGGAACTATTCCCGACGCCGACGTGCGGGAGGCCTTCAGGGAGACGGCCGCCATTGGCGGAAAAGAAGTCACGGACGACGCGCTCGAGGCGTGCGTCCGTGCAATCGGTGGCTTTCCCTATATGCTTCAGCTCGTAGGGTTCAGATGCTGGCAGGCAACAAGTCCAGACGACGTCATATCTGCAAGGGAGGCACACCGCGGGATTCGAGATGCACAGGATGACTTTCGCACGCATATCCTAGCGCCAACGTTCCGGGAGCTCTCCCAGATCGACCTGCAATTCGTTGAGGCAATGCTCGATGACGAAAATGAGAGTCGCATATCAGATATTGCAAAGCGCATGGGAGTGGAAAGCCGTTACGCATCAAAGTACCGAAGCAGACTGCTCGCGGAAGGAGTCATTGAGCAGGTCACTCGTGGAGTGGTGCGCTTCGCTCTTCCCGAATTCAGGGCTTTCGTTCGGGAAGAGCTCGACGACTAGCCAGCCCATGCGACTGACCTGCTCGGGTGCCCCTACGCGACCTCCTCGAACTGCGACTGGTACAGCTGCGCGTAGAAGCCGCCCGCGGCGAGAAGCTCCTCGTGCGTGCCCTTCTCCACCACATCGCCGTCGCGCAGCACCAGGATGGTGTCGGCGTTCTTGATGGTCGAGAGCCGGTGGGCAATCACGAAGCTCGTGCGACCCGCCATGAGCTTGTCCATCGCGCGCTGGATGCGCCACTCGGTACGCGTGTCCACGTTCGACGTGGCCTCGTCCAGGATGAGGATGGGCCTGTCGGCAAGAACCGCGCGGGCTATGGTGAGCAGCTGGCGCTGGCCCTGGCTCACGTTGGTGGCACCCTCGTCCAGCTCGAAGTCGTACCCACCCGGCAGCGTCTTGATGAAGTGCTCGCAGTGCGCATAGCGCGCGGCGGCCTCCACCTCCTCGTCGGTGGCGTCAAGCCGCCCAAAGCGGATGTTCTCACGGATGGCCCCCTTGAACAGCCATGCGTCCTGCAGGACCATCGAGAAGTTCTGTCGCAGGTCGGCGCGCGAGACGTTGCGCACGTCGTGCCCGTCCACAGAGAGCGCCCCCGCGTTGACGTCGTAGAACCTCAGCAGCAGCTTCATGAGCGTCGTCTTGCCGGCGCCAGTTGGCCCCACGATGGCAACCGTGCGGCCAGGCTCCACGTCCGCCGAGAAGTCGTGGATGATCTGCTGCCCGAGCAGGTAGCCAAACGAGACATGGTCGAAGTCCACCGCGCCGGCAGCGTTGCCGATGACCTCGACGGGCTCGCCCGTGGCGGGGTCAAGCGCGGCCGTCTCTTCCTCCTCCGGCGCGTCGAGGAACTCGAACACGCGCTCGGCGCAGGCTGCCATCTGCTGCAGCACGTTTGACACCGTGGCAAGCTGCGTGATGGGCTGCGTGAAGTTCTTGACGTACTGGGTGAACGCCTGGATGTCGCCGGGCTGGATGGCTCCCTCAACGGCAAGCCATGCGCCCACAACGACAACGCCCGCGTAGCCCAGGTTGCCCACGACGGCCATGAGCGGCTGCATGAGTCCCGAGAGGAACTGGCTCTTCCAGGCGCTCTCAAAGAGGCGGTCATTCTCCTCGCCAAAGTTCTCCACGGCGCGCTCGCCGCAGTTGAACGCCTGGATCACCACCTGGCCCGAGAAGTCTTCCTCGACGCGACCGTTGACCGCACCAAGCTGCTCCTGCTGGAGCTTGAAGTACTTCTGCGACTTGCGGATCACCACGCCAAGGATAACGGCCGAGACGGGCAGCGTTATGAAGGTGACGCCCGCCAGCGTGACCGAGATCGTGACCATCATCACCGCAACGCCCACAATCTGGGTGAGCGATGTGACCAGCTGAATGAGCCCCTGGTTGAGCGACTGGCTCAGGGTGTCAACGTCATTGGTCATGCGCGAGAGCACGTCGCCCTTCGAGACAGCTCCGCCGTCGAAGTACGAGAGTGGCACCTTAGAGATCTTGCCGGCAATCTCCCCACGCATGCGGTACACGACCTTCTGCGTGATGCCCGTCATGATCCAGCTCTGGATGCCAGAGGCGGCCGCGCTGGCAAGGTATATGACAAGAAGCGTCACCAGAATCTTGCCAATGAGACCAAAGTCGATGCCACCCGTGCCCGCCGCAAGGGCCTGCGCACCACGGATGGCCTCGGTGGTGGCGTTGCCCAGGACCTTTGGTCCCACGACCGAGAAGACCACCGATGCCATGGCGAGAATAACCGCCGCCACGAGCCCCACGCGGTAGGGCCCCATGTACTGCAGGAGCTTGCGAATGGTGCCCTTGAAGTCCTTGGCCTTCTCGCCCGGCGCCATGCGGTTGCCGGGGCCGTGCGGGCGCGGTGCCCTTCGGGGCTGCTGCGTTATCTCCGCCATTCCTACTCCCCCTCTCCAAGGCCAAGCTCCTTGGCGCTAAGCTGGCTTTTCGCGATCTCCAGATATTCGGGGCAGCTGCGCAAGAGCTCCTCGTGCGTGCCCTGGCCAACCACGCGGCCGTCATCGAGCACGATGATCTGGTCGGCGTTCATCACGCTCGCGACGCGCTGGGCAACCACCAGCACGGCGGTATCGGACTGCTCGCGGGCGAGCGCCTTGCGCAGACGGGCGTCGGTGGCGTAGTCGAGTGCCGAGAAGGAGTCGTCCAACACGAGAACCTCGGGGTGCGTGGCAAGCGCGCGGGCTATTGCCAGGCGCTGGCGCTGTCCGCCCGAGACGTTCGTGCCGCCCTGGGCGATGGCAGTCTCAAGGCCGTCTTCCTTCTGGGTCACGAGCTCCGTGGCCTGGGCCACGTCGATGGCGTGGCGCAGGTCCTTCTCGTCAGCGTCATCTGTGCCAAAGGCAACGTTCGAGGCAATGGTGCCCGAGAAGAGGAAGCCCTGCTGCGGTACGTAGCCCACGCGCGAGCGCAGGTCCGCGAGGGACATCTTTCGCGTGTCCACCCCGTCGAGCGTAATGGTGCCGGCCGTGGGGTCATAGAGGCGCGGGGCCAGCTGCACGAGCGTGGACTTGCCCGATCCGGTAGATCCCACGATCGCCGTCATCTTGCCTGGGGCGGTCGAGAAGCTCACGTCGCTCACCACGTCGCGCTCGGCATCGGGATAGCGAAAGCTCACGTGGTTAAAGACGAGACGGCCGCGAGGCGCGTCGGCGGCAGGCGTCGTGGAGTGCTCGGCCTCGCGGACAGCCGGCTCGACGTCCAGAACCTCCTGGATGCGACCGATCGAGACCTCGGCGCGCGGAAGGATGACCGCCACCATCGAGACGATGAGGAAGCTCATCACGATCATCATGGCGTAGCTGATGAAGGCCATCATGTCGCCCGCCTGCATGGCACCGGCCGCCACTTCATGCGCGCCAAACCACACGATGGCAACGGTGGTCACGTTCATCACGAGCATCATGAGTGGCATCATGAGCATCATGGCGCGGTTCACGAAGAGCTGCGCGTCACGCAGGTCGCCTGACGCCCCGTCAAAGCGCGCCAGCTCGTGGTCCTGTCGCCCAAAGGCGCGGATGGTCATGATGCCGTCGAGAATCTCGCGCGCTATGAGGTTCACGCGGTCCACGAGTGTCTGCATGGCCTTGAATCGCGGCATGGTGAACACAAAGAGCACCGCAATGACGCCAAGCACGGCGAGAAGCGCTGCGCCCACGATCCACGCGAGCCCGCCGCCCATGGTCATGACCTGCACCACGGCGACCACGCCCATGACGGGGGCCAGCATGACCATCCGCAGCATCATCACGATCATGTTCTGGATTTGCTGCACGTCGTTGGTGCAGCGCGTGATGAGCGACGACTGCGAGAAACGATTGACCTCGGCGGGCGAGAAGGACATCACCTTTGCAAACACCTTGCGGCGAAGGTCGCGCGCCACCGCGGCGGCCACCCGCGACGCGATGAGGCCCGTGAGCACGGCCGCCACGAGCGAACCCGCGCAGAAGCCAAACATCACGAGTGCCATGTGACCAAGGTAGGCGGAGTTGCCCGTCTCGGCGCCGACCACGCCAACGTTCACGATGTCGGACATGTAACGCGGCAGCGAAAGCTCGCAGACTGCCTGGACGACAAGGAACGCGAACACCGCAACGACTTCGCCAGCATGCGAGCGCAGAAGCCTAGCGAGCCTCATCTGCACCATCTCCCTCCAAGGGACAGCCGGCCCGCGAGCACCCTGCCGCCTTGACTCGGGCTGCGACCACCTGCGCAAGGCGCCCCGAGATGCGCACGAGCTCCTTTGCGTCATCCTCGCCCAGCTCGCTCAGGATGCCGCCAACGTAGCTGTTAATCTCTTCGATGCGCCGGGAGACCTCGGTCGTGCCCTTCTCGGTGAGCATCACGTTCACGCTACGCCGGTCACGTGCGCTCGCCCGGCGCTCCACCAGCCCGCGGCCCTCGAGCTGGTCGAGCGTCTTTGTGATGCGCGCCGTCGACACCTGGCACGCACGCGCCAGGGCCGTTGGAGTCATGCCCTCCGGGTGGTGGTGGAGCGCGTGCAGGGCGTTAATCTCGCCGCGCATCTCCATGTCCTTGGAGTGCGTCCCGTGACCTGCTCGCAGGGCGTGTATCGAGGTCATGAGCCGCTGGGCCAGCTCATCCCAGTCCGTCTCGCTCTCGTTTGCCAAGGCAGCCCCTCTCGTCAATTTGTCTAATGCCGTTAACGAATTGGAATGCTACCTAGCATGGCGTTAGTAGCTAATGCCATGAGCTACATTGTGGGACCCTCCACGTTCCCTCCATTTGCTAATGGTGTTAGCAATCATTGGAGGAGAGGCTCCCTGCGACGGTTTCACGCGCTGCGTTTTTCTCGCCGTTGTGCGCAATCAGGAGAAACGCCAGCGCTAGGGCAGCGACTATCGCCGATGCCGCGAAGAGCGTTCCTTGCACGCCGAGCACGTTTGCCACCAGCGGCGCCACGAGCAGCGGCAGGGTGCCCGCACTGTTGGTGCCCGCGTTCATGACCGCGGTCACGCGGCCAACGTAGGAGATGTCGCAGCTTCGCTGGAGGATGGTGTCCTTCACGGGACGCATGGCGCCAAAGCCCAGCCCGGTCACGAGCTGCCCCAAAATGGCAACTCCGACGTTTGCCGTGCCCACGTAGATCATCGAGCCCAGGCCGGTCACGAGGAGCAACGCGGAGAGCGTACCAAGCGTGAGGCGCTTCGTCGGGACCCGCACCACGAGGAGCGAACCCGCCGTGGCGCCAACGCCGGCGCAGGCAGAGAGCCAGCCCATCCAGTCGCCGCCAACGCGCAGCACGTCGCGGTAGAAGAGCGACTCCAGCGAGTCGAAGGCGCCATAGGCGAAGAAGCCCAGGAAGTAGATGAGAAAGAGCGTCCGCAGCGTTCCGTGCGAGAAGGTCACGCGAAAGCCCTCGGCAAGCTGGTGCCAGAAGCCCCCGCTAGCGGCGGCCTTCTCGCCCTGCTGGTTATCCCTGTGCTGCTCGCCCATGGCATCCAGCGCCTCCGGCGTCGCCCATACCAGGACTGCGGCGAGAAGCAACGCCACGGGAATCGTGGCAAAGCAGACCTGGTTGGTCGAGAGCGCCGTGACGGCCCCGCCGACGAGCGGCCCCACGATGACGGCGACCGAGACGGAAGTCCCGCAGAGGCTGTTCAGGCGTTTGAGCTCTCGCGGGCGGTTGGTAAGAAAGCGCGGGTAGGCGCTCACCGTGGTGCCGCAGAAGCCGTCCGCGAGGCCCTCGAGCGCAGAGGCGACGGCCAGCATGGGGTAGTTCAGCGGCATGAGCAGGGCAAAGACGCCAATAAGCGCGAAGCCCGCGAGCGAGGCCACGAGCGTGCGGCGCGGACCGATGCGGTCGGTGACCACGCCCGCGAGGGCACCGCCCACCACGAGCGTGACGTTGACGAGCACGACGAGGGCAGAGACCTCAAAGGCACCGGCGCCGAGCTGGTAGGTGGCGCAGCCGATGAGGCCCACGAAGTACGTGGCGGTGAAGCACACGACGAGCAGGAAGTTTGCAAGGACGAGACGGCGCGTGGGCGTAGAGAGGGGGTGCCGCAAGGAGCTCAGGAAGGAAGGCATGGTTATCTCCAAGGATTTGGCGGCGAGAGGGACGTTGCCCCATCATGGGGCGGACGATGCGTCGCTACTTAGCGAGCAGCCCTCCTGCAATCCCAGTCATGAATGTCTCCTTGGTTAGCCAACGTTAGTACGATGTTACGCTCATGCGAGCCGCCCAGCAAGGGCGAGCCTTGGGATATTAGCCCTCCGCGTAGATGCCCACGAGTGCCTGAAGCACGTCGACCATGGTCTCGAGCTCGCGCACCGGCACAAACTCGGTCACACCGTGCGCGTTGTGATAGCAGGCCGAGAGGTTCGCGCATGGCAGGCCGCGAAACGAGAGCTGCGCGCCGTCGGTGCCGCCGCGCATGGGGACGGTGCGCATGGTGACGCCGCACGCCTCGTACGCCCGACGCGCTGACTCAATGAGGAGCGCGTTCTCCGGGCGCGTGATGACCTCGGCCATGTTGCGGTACTGGTCATGAATGTCGATGGAGAGGACGGGCTGGTCATCCCGTGTGGAGGGCCGCAGGGCGTACTCGGCGTTCACCTGGGCCACAGCGGAGCGCAACAGATCCTTTCTCGCCTCGAAGCGCGCGCGGTCGTGGTCGCGGATGATGTAGTCCGCGCGGGCGTCCTCGCAGTCGCTTTCGATGCGCTCCAGGTAGAAGAAGCCCTCGCGGTCCTGCGTGAACTCCGGGCGGTCCTGAGGCGGAACGAGCTGGTGCACGCGGAACAGCGCCTCGGAGGCGTTGACCATCACGTCCTTCGCGGTGCCAGTGTGGACCGAGCGCCCGTTGGCGCGGATGGTCGCCTCGGCAGCGTTGAACGTCTCGTAGCAGAACTCGCCCAGGGAGCCAGCGTCGATGGTGTAGCCGTAGGCGGCACCTAGCGCGTCAAGGTCGAGCAGCGCCGCGCCGTGGCCGATCTCCTCGTCCGGGACAAACGCCAGCGCGAGCGCGGGGTGCGGGAGCTCGGGGTCCTCGCGCAGACGAGCGAGTAGCGAGACCACCATAGCAATGGCGGCCTTGTCGTCTCCGCCGAGAAGCGATGTGCCATCCGTAGTCACGAGGTTCTCGCCAACGAGGTCCTTGAGCTCCGAGTTTGCAGCGGGATCGAGGGCGACTTCGGCGCCGTCGCGACCGCGGCCGAGGACCATGCGACCACCCTTGTAGAGCTTGACCTGCGGGTGCACGGAACTGCCGTAGGTCTGCCAGGCGGTGTCGAGGTGACAGCAGAACGCGAGCGTGGGGTTCTTCTCGGCGCCCGCACTTGCCGGCCAGTGGGCCGTGACGTAGGCGTGCTCGTCGAGTTTGACGTCTTGGGCACCAAGGGCGCGCAGGTCAGACGCGACGACGCGCGCCATGTCGAACTGGGCGGGGGTCGAGGGAACCGTGGTCGCGGTGCGTGGGTCCGACTGCGAGGGAACCTCGCAGTAGCGAACGAACCTCTCGACCACGTCGCTTGTCGCCTTGCGTCCCATATGGTGGCACCTCTCCCCTCGTGGCATTTGATGGTCGGGCGACAGCAGCGGTGCGGCGTCGCTCGCCTCTCCCGGATGACTACCCTAGCGCAATGCGTGTGGCGCTTCTCGGCACACGTCTCGCGGCGCCCGCGGCAACAGTGTCGCCAAGATGCCGCGCCATTTCGCCGGTTAGGGAAAATCCGAACGTTTAGAGGCGCTTAACCGTTCGGAATCCGCGGCACCCCAGCAATACCGCGCATCCTCGCCGGTTAGGGGCGCCTAACCGTTCGGAAAATCCCTAAACGGCGAGATGGCGCGGCATTGAAGAAAGGGCTGGCAACGCCGCCGAGAAGCGCCGCCAGTCGCGCGCCCGCGCCGCCGACCCCAACAAAATGCCCCCTTAGCCGTAGGAATTTGTGAAACCACCGAGAAACCCGCCCCTCACCCTTGCCATCTATTTCCTACAAACTAGTATGAATTAGGTCGTAAGGGGTACCCTCGGGTTAGGTCGCGTGGGGCACCCTCCACAGGTGGCCCAAGGCACTCTCGCGAGCAACCCAAGGCACCTTCGCGGGCAGACCAATTTGTCCCCCGCAGGCAGCCCCAGGCACCCCACGAGTGCCCAACCGCCAAACGCGACTAGGAAGGAACGCACGCGCGCCGGCTCGCCGACCCCGTGCGGGGAGAGGAAACCTGCGTCGGCAGCCAGCAAGCCGCAGGCGCATTCGAGCTAGGAGAAGAACAGCATGGCAGACACGCTTCTCGACGTGAGCGGCATCTCCGCAGGCACGGAGGACAAGCCCATCCTCCACGGCGTCGACCTCAAGGTTGGCGCAGGCGAGACCCACGTCCTCATGGGCCCCAACGGCGCCGGCAAGTCGACGCTCGGCCACGTGATCATGGGCGACCCCACCTACAAGGTCACCTCAGGCACCATCACCTTCGACGGCCAGGACATCACCGAGCTCTCGCCCGACAAGCGTTCGCTCGCCGGAATCTTCCTGTCCTACCAGGCCCCCGTCGAGGTCCCCGGCGTGCCCCTCTACAGCTTCCTGCGCTCCATCTCGCAGATGCGCCCCGAGCTCAAGTGCACCGCGCGCGAGTTCCGTCGCCGCGTGGGCGCCATCGCCGACGAGCTCAACCTCGACCAGAGCTTCCTCATGCGCGAGCTCAACGTAGGCTTCTCGGGCGGCGAGAAGAAGAAGATCGAGATGCTCCAGCTGCTGCTTCTCCAGCCCAAGCTGGCAATTCTCGACGAGACGGACTCCGGCCTCGACGTCGACGCCCTGGCCACCGTCTCGCACGGCATCCAGCGCTACCGCGAGACCGTGGGCGGCGCCCTCATCATGATCACGCACAACACGCGCATCCTCGAGCGCCTCACCGTTGACCGCACGCACGTGATGGTCAAGGGCCACCTGGTTGCCGAGGGCCCCGCAAGCCTCATCGACGACATCGACAAGAACGGCTTCGAGCGCTTCGGGAGCCAGGCCGCGGGCGAGGGTGATGCAAGGTGACAAAGGAGAGGACGCAGGTCGCAGACGTCGACCGCTCCCTCTACGACTTCACCAAGTCCGAGGAGGGATACGAGCGCTACGCCGACGGCCTCACGCCGGACATCGTGCGCGCAATCTCGGCCAAGAAGGACGAGCCCCAGTGGATGCTCGACCTGCGCCTGAAGGCGCTCGACGAGTACCACCGCCGCCCCATGGCCACCAACTGGGGCCCCTCGATCGCAGGCCTTGACCTCGACCACATCTCCACGTACGTCTCGCCCAAGACCAAGCAGGCCTCGAGCTGGGACGACGTGCCGGCAGACATCAAGGACACCTTCGAGCGCCTGGGCATCCCCGAGGCGGAGCGCGAGAGCCTCGCCGGCGTGGGCGCCCAGTACGACTCCGAGATCGTCTACCACAACATGCGCGAGGAGGTCGCCAAGCAGGGCGTGGTCTATACCACGATCGAGGATGCGCTCCACGACCCCACCTGGGAGCCCGTGGTGCACGAGTACTTCGGCACCCTCATCCCCATGACCGACCACAAGTTTGCGGCGCTCCACTACGCCGTGTGGTCGGGCGGCTCCTTTGTCTACGTGCCCGCGGGTGTCAGTCTCGACTACCCGCTGCAGAGCTACTTCCGCCTCAACGCCCAAGGTGCAGGTCAGTTCGAGCACACGCTCATCATCGTGGAGCCCGGCGCCAACCTGCACTTCATCGAGGGCTGCTCGGCACCCAAGTACTACGAGGCCAACCTCCACGCCGGCGCCGTGGAGCTCTTCGTGAAGGACGGCGCACGCCTGCGCTACTCCACGATCGAGAACTGGTCCAAGAACATGTACAACCTCAACACCAAGCACGCGACCGTGGGCGCCGACGCCAAGATGGAGTGGGTCTCGGGCAGCTTTGGCAGCCACGTCTCCTACCTCTACCCCACCACGATCCTCGCTGGCGACCGCTCGAGCTGCGAGTTCACGGGCATCACCTTCTCTGGCGCCACGCAGGACCTCGACACCGGCTGCAAAGTCATCCTCAACGGCCGCGACACCACAGCCTCGGTGAGCACCAAGTCCATCTCAAAGGACGGTGGCATCAACACCTTCAGGAGCTCGGTCGTCGTGGGCCGCCACGCGGACAACGCGCGCTGCACCGTGAGCTGCCAGTCGCTCATGCTCGACAACATCAGCCGCTCCGACACCATCCCCGCGATGGACGTGCGCAACCCCTCCGCATCGGTTGGCCACGAGGCAACCATCGGGCGCATCTCGGACGACACGATCCTCTACCTCATGAGCCGCGGCTGCTCCGAGCAGGAAGCCCGCACGCTCGTGGTGAACGGCTTTGCCAACCCGGTCTCGAAGGAACTCCCCATGGAGTACGCCGTCGAGATGAACAACCTCATCAAGCTCGAGATGGAAGGGGCGATCGGCTAATGGCAGACGAGAACGCCACCGTCGTGCTCGACCGCGTGAACGAGCCCCCCGCGCAGACCTGGAACCGCCTGCGCGCCAATGACATCACGCTCACGGTGCCCAAAATCTCGCGCAAGGGCGATGTGTACTTTGCGCTCCCCCAGCTCTTCTCGCACATCGAGTGCGGCATGGGCGAGAAGGTCACCAGTTGGGTGACCTCGCAGGCCGCCGACGCCCGCTACGTGGAGGTCCCCGCGCACACCGTGCGCGAGGAGCCCATCGTGGTGGCCGTCGACACCGACAAGGGCGAGGTCGCAGACACCGGCGTCATGGTGCGCGCGGGTGCCACGGTCTCCATCGTGGTTGCCGCGGGCGGCAGAAACGCTGGCTCGACCACCTCGGCCTCGCTCCTGCGCGTGGTTGCCGAGGAGGGCGCACATGTCACAATCACCGAGGTCGTGGGCGTTGGTTCCTCTCAGCAGCACCTCGAGAGCGTGGGCGTGGACGCGGACGACGACGCCCGCATTGAGGTTCGCCAGTACGCGCTGGGCGGCGGCACCGTGGCCTTTGGCACGGCGGTCTCGCTCTCCGGCGACCGTGCCCGCGCCAACATTGGGCTGCGCTACTTCGCGGACGGCAAGGATCGCCTGGACGTGAACCACGTGGTGCGCCAGCGCGGCAAGAACACCATCGCCCACGTGCGCGAGAACGGCATCCTGGACGACGCCGCCGAGAAGGCCCTGCGCGCCACCATCGACCTTGTCCACGGAGCCCGCGGCTCCAAGGGCGACGAGGCCGAGAACGTGCTGGTCTTTGGTGACGACGTGGTCAACAAGACCGTACCCGTGATCCTCTGCGACGAGGACGACGTCCAGGGCAACCACGGCGCCACCATCGGCACCGTTGGCCCCGAGCAGATGGACTACCTGGCCGACCGCGGCCTCTCCCGCAAGGACGCCGAGGCCCTCTTCGTGCGCGCCCTCTTCGAGGACGCCATCATCAACGCGCCCGAGGCACACGCCCACGACGTCGCCGTGCGTCAGGCCGAGCGCGTGCTGGGCGCCCAGGTAGCGCACGACTTCGACGCGAGCGCGCAGCTCGCAGAGGGCGAGGAGGCGTGAAGCCACCCATGCTGACACAAGACGAGCTCGCATCCATCGAGCAGAACCCCTATAAGGCGGACTTCCCACTGCTTGTAGGAAACCCCAACCTGGCCTTTCTCGACAGCGCAGCCACCGCCCAACGCCCGGCCGCGGTCCTCGACGCGCAGCGCCGCTTCTACGAGACCATGAACGCCAACCCGCTGCGTGGCCTCTATCGCCTCTCGGTCGAGGCCACCGAGGCCATCGCACAGACGCGCGACAAGGTCGCTGCCTTCCTGGGCGCCGTGGACGAGGCCGGCAAGCCCTGCGGCAACCAGGTGGTCTTCACGAGAAACGCCAGCGAGTCCCTGAACCTCGTGGCCCGCACGCTGGGACGCTCCGTGCTCAAGCCCGGCGACGAGGTGGTCATCTCCATCATGGAGCACCACTCCAACCTCATCCCGTGGCAAGAAATCTGCCGCGAGACCGGCGCCAACCTGGTTTACCTGCGCATGGACGAGAACTTCCGCATCACGCCCGAGGAGGTCGCCGCAAAGGTTGGCCCACGCGCCAAGATCGTCTCGGTGACGCAGGTCTCCAACGTCCTGGGCGTTGAGAACGACATCACCATGATCGCCAGGCGCGCGCACGAGATGGGCGCCTATATGGTGGTCGACGGCGCGCAGTCCGTGCCGCACGTGCGCGTGGACGTGCGCGAGCTTGGCTGCGACCTCCTCGCCTTCTCGGCGCACAAGATGGGCGGCCCCATGGGCATTGGCGTGCTGTGGGGCAAGCCAGAGGTGCTCGACGCCATGCCGCCCTTCCTCACCGGCGGCGAGATGATCGACTCCGTGACCGAGACCGACGCCGTCTGGGCGCCCGTGCCGCAGAAGTTCGAGGCCGGCACGCAGGACGCCGCCGGTGCGTACGCCTTTGGCGCCTGCCTGGACTACCTTGGCGAGAAGGGCTTCGACGCCCTTGAGGCCAGGGAGCGCCTGCTTGCCCGCTACCTCACGGATTCGCTGGGCGCCCTCCCCTACGTGGACGTGATTGGACCCGCCGAGGGCGAGCGCCACATGGGATCCGTGGCCTTCAACGTGCGCGGCATCCACCCGCACGACGTGGCGTCGATCCTCGACATGAGCAACGTGTGCATCCGCGCCGGCCACCACTGCGCGCAGCCGCTTCTCACCTACCTGGGCGTGGAGAACGGCGCAACGTGCCGCGCGAGCATCGCCTTCTACAACGACAAGTCCGACGTCGACGCCCTTGTCGACGGCCTGGGGAAGGTCTGGGAGGTCTTCCATGGACGTGACTAGCCTCTACAACGCCGAGTTCATGGACCACGTGGCCCATCCCGACTACAAGTACCAGATGGAAAACCCCACCTGCACGCACGAGGGCGTGAACCCCTCCTGTGGCGACGAGCTGAAGTTCTCCGTGCGCCTGGCGGACGACGGCACCATCGACGAGGCCGCGTTCACCGGGCACGGCTGCGCCATTAGTCAGGCGTCCGCGGACATCATGAGCGACCTCATGGTTGGCAGGACCCCTGAGGAGGCCATCAAGCTGTGCGACCTCTTCGAGCGCATGGTGCGCGGCGAGGTCACCGACGAGGCCGAGCTCGAGCCGCTTGAGGACGCCGAGATGCTCAAGGACATCTCGCACATGCCGGCGCGCGTGAAGTGCGCCGAGCTTGCGTGGCGCACCCTCAAGGAGATGCTCGAGGCGCGCGAGGGTGACGGCGCGGCCGCTGCCGGCGCAGCTGGCGCGACCGCTGCCAAGGACGAGAAGGGGGCCTAGCCATGGCCGGGATGTTCTCGACAAAGGGCATGTACGCCCTGCGCGCGATGGCCGACCTCGCATCCCACGACGGGTGGGTGTCCCTGGGCGACGTCTCGAAGCGGCAGAACATCTCGCGCAAGTACCTTGAGCAGGTCATCTCTCTTATGCACAAGGCGGGCTACGTGGAGAGCCAGCGCGGGAAGGGCGGCGGCTACCGCCTCACGCGCAAGCCCGAGGAGTACACACTGGGCGAACTCTTGCGTGCGGCCGAGGGGTCGCTTGCGCCCGTGGCCTGCCTGCAGTGCACCAACGACACGTTCTGCTCGCAAATGGACACTTGCACCACCGTGGGCGTGTGGCGCGACCTTGGCCGCGTGACCTCGGCATACCTTGACAGCAAGACCCTGGCGGATCTTCTCGAGCCCACCGACGTGAACGAGGACGCCGCCCGCCTCAACCGCGACGAGTGAGACAAAGGGAGTTTCCCTTTGTCTCACTGCGCGCGTCTGGCGCCCTTCTCGGCCTATGCTGCGGCGGCCTTCTCGGCAATGCCGCGCCCTCTCGCCGGTTAGGAATTTTCCGAACGGTTAAGCCCTCTTAAATGGTGAAATCCCGCGGCATTGGCAGCGATGCCGCGCATTCCGAACGGTTAGGCCGCCCTAAACGTTCGGAATTTTCCTAAACGGCGAAATCTCGCGGCGTCCCTGCGACGTCGATGCCCAGCGTCGATGCCCAGCGTCGATGCCCACCGTCGATGCCCACCGTCGATGCCCACCGTCGATGCCCACCGTCGATCCCGCGGGCAAAGCTCCCAACCAAACCCGCGGGTAAATAGCACCCCGCAAGAGTCGCTGCCGAGAAGAACCGCAGGTAGTGGCCTTGCGGCCGCAGAGGGCACTGCTATTAAGCCGCAGGTTTGCTCGGCTCGCCCGGCACCCCCCACCACCACGCAAAAGGCCCGTCCGGACGCGCCGGGCGGGCCTCAGCAACACTATGCGGCGAGAAGAACTCGCGGCGCGGAACCCACGGAACCGTTAGTTCCAGCCCTTGCCGTCGGAGCCAAACTCCTTGATGAGCTCCTCGGTGCGGGCCTTGATGGCCTCGCGACCGGGCTTGAGGAGCTTGCGGGGATCGTAGCCCTTGCCCTGCTTGTCGAGGCCCTCCTCGATGTACTTGCGGGTAGCGGCCGCAAAGACAAGCTGGAGGTCGGTGTTGACGTTGATCTTGGAGATGCCCAGCGAGATGGCCTTCTTCACCTGGTCAACGGGGATGCCGGTGCCGCCGTGAAGGACGAGCGGCAGGTCGCCCGTCTTGGCCTTGATCTCCTGCAGGCGGTCGAAAGACAGGCCCTCCCAGTTGGCGGGATAGATGCCGTGGATGTTGCCAATGCCGCAGGCTAGGAAGTCAACGCCCAGGTCGGCGATGGCCTTGCACTGCTCGGGGTCGGCAAGCTCGCCCTTGGCGGTCACGCCGTCCTCGGTGCCACCAATGCCGCCGACCTCAGCCTCGACGGAGATGCCCTTGTTGTGGGCAAGCTTCACGATCTCGGCGGTGTGGGCAAGGTTGGTCTCGAAGTCCTTCTCGTGCGAGCCGTCGTACATGACGGAGGTGAAGCCGGCGTCGATGCACTCAAGGGCGGCCTCGTAGGAACCGTGATCGAGGTGAAGGGCAACGGGCACGGTGATGTTCTTGGCCTCGACGAGGTCCTTCACCATGTCGGCGACAAGCTTGAAGGAAGTCTGCCACTTGGCGGCGCCGCTGGTGCACTGGATGATGAGCGGCGACTGAAGCTCCTCGCCGGCATCCAGAATGGAAGAGGCCCACTCGAGGTTGTTGGTGTTGAAGGCACCAATACCATAGTGGCCCTTCTCGGCGCTCTGAAGCATTGCGGTTGCATTGACGAGCATGGTGTGACCTCCATCTGTTGGAAGATGAACGATGTGATACTTCAACAATCATACCCGATGTGAGAACCTTCACACCCTAGAAGCGCTGCAAGAACGCGATTCCTGCAGGCATTACAAAACGTTGGCAGTCCGGGCGGCGCCACGGCCCTGTGGGTTAGGGGAAGGCTTGTCTCTTATTCGTGAGGATGGGCGCAACGCGTTGGTCGCAGCCTATACTCGGGTATCCCAAAACAGTAGGGCCGCGCGGGAGACGCGACCGAAGGAGGGATGGGCCTTGGCGCAGGAATCCAAGATGTACGCCAATGGTGCGGATGACCAGCGGGACAAGAAGGACGAGAAGGACGAGCGTGCTGGAGGGGTGTTTGGCGACCTCTCGTTTGCGCAGATCCTCGCTAGCGCACTTGCCGCAGGCGTGTCGTTCTCGCTCTCTTCGCAGATAGGCGTTGCCGGCTCGCTCATTGGAGCCATCGTGGGCGCCGCCGCGGCAACCGTGGCGTCCTCGGTGCTCAACAACCTCTTCTCCAAGTCCGCCGAGGCAATCAAGGGCGCCGTGGGCACGGATGCCGGCGAGGCGCCCACGGCCGAGAAGCCTGCCGCCTCCGCCGCAGGCGAGACCTCGCTCATGCCCCACCCCGTTGACGCGGACCAGCCCGCGGGCGCCGAGGCCCCGGCAGGCGCAACAGCAACCCAGAACCTCGCGGCAGGCAAAACCAGGCCAGCCACGGCATCTTTGGCCGATGACACCGAGGTCAAGTTTGCGCCCTCTGGCACGCGCATCGCTCCGGCCAGCCTGCGCCGCGCCGTGCACGAGAGCCAGCGCCGCGACACCAAGCGACGCCTCGTTGTGGTGTCCGTTGTGGCAGGAATCGCGGCCGTTCTCATCTCGGCGCTTCTCGTCAACGCGCTCACTCAGGGCAAGGGCATTGGCACCACGCCCGGCCGCACGCAGGAGACAACCGCCACCGAGCAGGCACAGACCACAAAGGAGCAGACCGAGGCCGAGAAGCCCGAGGAGACGGACAAGTCCGAGAAGTCCGCCGAGTCTGACTCCGCCCAGACCACTGACACGAGCTCAAACTCCGACACGACGGGCAGCACCACAGACTCGACCACGAGCAACTCCGGCACGTCCTCTAACTCCGGAAACAACAGCTCGAGCAGCAACTCGAGCACCGGGGACGGCTCGAGCTCCAGCAACAACTCCGGCTCGAGCTCCACGACCAACTCGACGGGGTCCAACTCCAGCACCAACAGCGGCTCGAACTCCTCGAGCAACAGCGATTCGTCCAACTCTTCGAGCAGCACCGACTCCACCAAGGGCAACGGCTCCACGTCTGCCACAAAGGGAACGGGCAGCTCGAGCGGCTCCACTGGCTCTGGTACCACCACGAGCGGCACCAGCGGCAACTAGGGGTACCCGCACAGACCGCCGCGCAACTGCGCGTCGGGCAACAAAAGCACAAGCGGCGCACGCGACCACACCAGGCCACGTGCGCCGCTTCGCTACTCTTGGCGCTCCCCTACCCCAGGAGCTCAAGCACCTCTCGCTTTGCGGAGAGAAACTCCGGCGTGAGGGCAAAGTCTCCCTCGCCCGCCGCGTCGTGGTCCACGCGCACCTCTCCGGCAACGTGGCTTGGCTCGCCCTCGGAGGGACGCCCTGCCAGCACGTAGACGCGACTCGCCATCGAGACCGCCTCGTCCACGTCGTGCGTAATCACCAGGGCGGAGAGCCCTAGCTCGCGGGCCATATCACAGAACCAGCGCCGCACCTCCACGCGCGTGATGGCGTCAAGCGCAGAGAAAGGTTCGTCTAGCAGCGTGACGTCTGCCCCCATGAGGTAGGTGCGCATGAAGGCCGCGCGCTGGCGCATGCCGCCCGAGAGCTCGGCCGGCCACTTCTCCTCCGTGCCCGCGAGGCCAAAGCGCTCGAAGAGCGGCTCGGCCTTGGCACGCGCCTCGGCGCGCGGTACGCCCGTCAGAAGCATGGGCAGGCACACGTTGTCGATGATGCGTCGGCTGGGCAGCAGAAGGTCCTTCTGCAGCATGTA
This sequence comes from Tractidigestivibacter montrealensis, assembly GCF_024741235.1. GTDB lineage: Bacteria > Actinomycetota > Coriobacteriia > Coriobacteriales > Atopobiaceae > Tractidigestivibacter > Tractidigestivibacter montrealensis. The sequence goes on from NZ_JANSKA010000006.1 coordinate 23,169, forward strand.
GCTCACGTGGCCAGGCGTGCCGGTAATGTCCTCGCCGTGGAGCAGCACCTGGCCGGAGAGCGGCCGCGTGAGGCCCGAGAGCGCGTGCAGGATGGTGGTCTTGCCGCAGCCGGAACGGCCCACCAGGCACACGACCTCGCCCGAGGCCACGGTGAGCGAGATTCGGTCCACGACCGTGGTCTGCCCGTCCCACGAGAGCGTGAGCGAGCGCGCCTCGAGCGCCGGCACGTCGCCGGCGCCGGCGTCGGCGCCCGAGGCCGCGCCCCTCTCGGCAGCTATAACGCCTGCGCCCAACGCTACGCCTCCAGGTACGAGAGGTCGTAGCCCTTGTTCACGTCGAGCTGGTTCTGGACCAGGCCCTGGTCGTTCAGCCACTGGTAGAACTTGGCCCAGCGGCTGCCGTCGATGACGCCCCAGGCCGAGGCGTCGGCGATGTACTGGTCCTTGAGGTAGTCCTGGCTTGCGTGCACGAGGTCCGAGTCAAGCTCGGGCACGGCGTCGCAGAGGATGTCGGCGGCGTCGCTGGGGTTCTCGACGCAGAACTCGTAGCCCTTCTTGACGGCGCGCAGGAAGGACTTGACCTGGTCGGGGTTCTCCTTGGCAAAGTCGTCGTTGGCGGCGATGACCGGCGTGTAGTAGTCAAAGACGTCGTCGATCGAGATGAACGAGAAGTAGTTCACGTCGTAGTTCTGGACCTTGGCGTTCTGGACCGCCCAGCCCTCGTAGACCCACACGGTGTCGAACATGTTGGCCTTGAGGCCCGAGACCTCGTCGTCCACGTTGTAGGGCACCAGGCTGATCTTGGAGTAGTCGCCGCCGTCGGCCTCGACCACGTCCTTGATGGTGGCCTGCTCGACGGGCTGGTCCCACGTGGCGTAGGTGTGGTCCTCCATGAGCTTGGGACGCGTGATGCCGTCGGCCGCACGGCTCATGATGCCGGAGGTGTTGTGCTGGATGATGGCGGCAACGGCCGTGTAGGGCATGGGCTGGTCGGACGAGAAGCTGTTGGCCATAACGTCCTGGTACGAGACGCCCATCTGGGCGCCGCCCGCGCCGATAAGGGCATCCGCGCCGTCCTCGGGCGGCTGGACAATCTCCACGTCCAGGCCCTCGTCGGCAAAGTAGCCCTTGGCCTGCGCCACGTAGATGCCCGTGTGGTTGGTGTTGGGCGTGTAGTCAAGCACGAAGGAGATCTTCGCGAGGTCGCTGGAGCTGGAGCTGCTCGCGCTGGACGAGTCGCTCGACGCTGCGGCATCGGACGAGCCGGACTGGGACGCCTGGCCGCAGCCGGCAAGCGCAAGGGCGGCGGAGGCCGCAACGGAGCCACGCAGGAAGGAGCGGCGAGAGACGCCGCCGGAAAGCACGGAGTTGGAAGCCATTATCGTTTGTTCCCTTCTGCCCTCTTCCAGGGCATGCAGACGCGCTGCAGCAGGTCAACGAGCTTCATGAGACCAAGCGACAGCGCAGAGATGACAATGATGACCGCGAACATGCGGTCGTACGAGAAGGACTTGCGCACGCGCGTCATGTAGACGCCCAGGCCGGAGTTGCCGCCGAGCCACTCGGCGATCACGGCGCCCACGATGGCGTAGGTCGCGCTGATGCGCAGGCCGCTGAAGAACTGGTCGGCCGCGGCGGGCAGCTTGGCGTAGCGAAAGATCTGCCAGCGCGAGGCGTTCATGGTGCGCATGAGGTCGATGACGTCGGGGTCAACCGAGCGGAAGCCCGAGATCAGCGAGACCGTGATGGGGAAGAACGTGGTGATCACGATGAGGATCACCTTGGGAGCTAGGCCGTAGCCAAACCACAGCACCAGAAGCGGCGCGATGGCGATGGTGGGGATGGTCTGCGAGATGGTCACGAGCGGCTGGAGGGCCAGGTAGAAGCCCTCGAAGCGGTCCATGAGCACCGCGATGGCAAAGCCGAGGGCAACTCCTATGAGAAGGCCGATGGCCGTCTCGACCAGCGTGGTTGCCGCATGGCTCACAATGAGCGAGAAGTCGCTCACGAGGGCCTGCACCACCTGGACGGGCGTGGGGAGCAGGAAGTTGGGAATGATTCCCAGGTCAACGACGAGCTCCCACACCACGAGAAGCCCCGCCACCGTGAGGAGCGGCGTGAGCACGCGGCGCGCACGGGACGCACCGGCGCGCGGGGCGGCGGCGTTTCTCGGCGTGTCTTGCTGGCATGACACCGGCTACGCGACCTCCTCGGCCTTCTGAGCAAACTCGGTGTCGGTGGGGTGGTACTTGCCCACCTTGTGCTCGGTGGTCATCACGTCGCCGTTGGGGCGGTAGTCGATCTTCACGTAGGTGGCCATCTTCTTGCAGCCCGCCTTGGCACCCACGAGCTGGCAGTTCTTGACGATCTCCATGCAGGTGTCGTAGTCGGCCTCGATGGCGGTCTCGAACGGGCCAACAAAGTAGTCGACGCCCGTCGAGTCGATGTAGGCGATCACCGCGTCAACCACGCGGCAGACCTCCTCGTCGGTCTGGGCGTCCATGGGCAGGAACTGTATCGCGACGGAGCAGTCCATGCACCCTCCCTTCCGGGTGCCAAAAAGGCACCCACGTCTTCCGTAGGTGCCCGAACTGTGCGCTCTGGTCCCTACGCCGGCATTACCCGGACAGGTTCTATGGGTCGCGGCATTGGTGCCGCCTCTCAGCCGGGCCGATATCCCAGCTCCCCTTTGCGTGCCCTAGTATAGCGCCCCGCGGGATTTTTTTACCGGGCAACGGGATTCCGTTACCCGGTAGTGGGATTCCGTTCCGGGGCATGGCGAGAAGGCCGCTACTCATTCGTGGCCAAAACGCGTGGCGACCTGCGCTGGATACAGCTTCGCGTCCGAATGTGTGGCGGATTGCACCAGAAACGAATTCTCATTTCTGTCATATGACAGAAATGCTATCGTTTGAGGGGCTTACCAGCACGGTCGTAATCCAAGGAGGGGCTGGAACTTGGCAGGACGCCGAGAAAAACCGCGCAACGTGGGGATAGTACCCGAGTACGTCTCGTTCTCCCCCAACGGAGTCGGCACGTCAGACGAGAGGGACGTCCGTCTCACCCTCGACGAGCTTGAGACAATCCGTCTCATCGACTTTGAGGGCCTAGACCAGCGGCAGACGGCGGAACGCATGGGCGTGGCCAGGGCAACGGTGGCGGCAGTGTACGCGCGGGCGCGGCACGCCATTGCGGACGCGCTGGTAAACGGGAAGGGCATCACAATTGGGGGCGGAAGCGTCACGTTTGCCCCTGCGGCCGCACACGGGAAACTGTGGCCGTCCAAGGAGAAAGAGAGCATGATGAGAATCGCAGTGACCTACGAGAACGGCAATGTCTTTCCGCACTTCGGGCGGACGGAGAGCTTCAAGCTGTACGACGTCGAAGGCGGAAAGGTCGTCTCGTCCGAGGTGGTTGGGACAAACGGCGTAAGCCACGGGGCGCTCGCCGGGCTTCTCGCCGCAAACGCTGTTGACGTGCTCATCTGCGGCGGACTCGGCGGCGGCGCGCTGGCGGCCCTGCAGCAGGCGGGTGTAACCGTGTACGGCGGAACACAGGGACCGGCCGATGACGTGGTAGAAGCCTTCCTAGCGGGATCTCTCCAGCAGACCGCCAGCGCCAGTTGCCACGCGCACGACCACGAGGGTAGCTGCGGCAACGGCGGCTGCTGCCACTAGCCAGCGCAAAGCATGGACCTCAATGCAGCCCTCATGCTGAGGGCTGCATTGTCTGCCCCCACCCGGTCACGGTTCTCGAACCAGTAGGCGGGTGCACGGTCCAAGGCGTCAGCATCGAGAAGGGCTGCTGTCGCACCCCCACGCAACTCTTCAAGAACTTTTCGCAGCCAACGAGCAGGGGCAACGCTGCATCTCCTGCGCCCATAGGCACATCGTTTCTCGCCCCTTGGTATACTTGCGTCGTTTCAGGGTATTATCGGCATCCTGGCGGACAGGGGTTAGCATGGGCGGAAACGTGGTTCTCGGCTGCGTTGTCTGCGTTTTTGTCGGCGGGCTTATCCTGGCGCTTGCAATCTGGCAGATGCGCACCGGCAGCGTGTGCTTTCTGCACAGCTACCACTACGTGAACGTCCCCGCCGATCGCCGCCCCGCGCTTGCTCGCGAAAGCGGGCACTGGCTGGCCGCAACCGGAGCGTGCGTGGTCCTCTTAGGGTTCTCGCTCTTGCTGCCGAGCCCCACGGCGGACGCCATCGCGCTTGTCCTGGTAATCGCGTTGTTCGCAGCCATCATCATGATCTGCCGCGTCATCGTGAGGCACAATGGGTCTCTCTTTGGCTGATGCCGCAGCTCCGCCTGACCAAGCCCGACACAGGAGACCCGTAGACGCCCTTAAGGCCCGCTTTAAAAGTCACCCCGAGAGACACCCCGGCGTTACCTGGGAAGATATCGCGCGCCAACTTGACGACGCACGGCTGAGTGCGCTCGCCTTCCTCGAGGAGACAGGCGGCGAGCCGGACGTCCTCCTCTACTAGGGGCGTCTCTACGTTGCGGACTTCTCGCCCGAGTCCCCGCAGCGCCGGTCGGTCTGCTACGACCGGGCCGCCCGCCTGGGCAGGAAGCGCAACCCGCCAACAACCAGCGCCTGCGAGTTGGCAGAGTCGAACGGCCTGGAGCTCGTGGGCGAGGCGATGTATCTCGAAATGCAGGAGCTGTACCCTCTCGACGCAGCGCGCGGCTTTAGGGCGTGTTTCCCGTAGGAGTGACAGTTGCGCGGCCTTTGCGGAGGTTGCCATCGCACGATTTCGGCGTCGGTGGGGTAGGCTGGAGCCAGATTGGGCCCGCCCAACGCCTCCGCGCAACGAGATTCTTCCAAACTACGTGCAGAAGTCGACATATGTAGGTTATTTTCTCGTCTCTAAGGACGTTTAGGAGCCTCTGGTAAGCGCGCAGATATTGTTGGGTCGCGTTTTCCCTGTTGGCGTTTTTCGTGGGCTGTTAAGAACGCACCCGCGTCCCCGTCTCAGCCCAAAGAGTAAAAACGGAGTTCTACAGAAGTCCCATTCCGGACGTAACTTCCCGAAGAGCGGAAGCGCGAATGCCACGCGTACTTTCGAAAGGCCTAACATGAGCGCACAGCATCTCTGCTGAAACCCCAGGAGGCCACTCGCGTGCCTGAAGTCACGTACCGCTTTGCTCAAGAGGACGACTGTACCCTTATCCTGCGCTTCATTCGAGAGCTAGCGGATTACGAGAAGATGCTCGACCAGGTCATTGCCACCGAGGACCTCCTGCACGCATGGGTCTTCGAGAGGGGCAAGGCCGAGGCGTTCTTTATGTGCGAGAACGGCAGTGAGGCGGGGCTTTGTGCTCTTCTTCCACAACTTCTCGACCTTCCTCGGGCGCGCCGGCATCTACCTGGAGGACCTCTACGTTACGCCGGAGTATCGTGGGCGCGGCTATGGCAAGGGCCTCCTGCGGCAGCTTGCGCGCATTGAAGTCGAGCGCGGATGCATGTGGCTCGAGTGGTGGTGCCTCGACTGGAACAAGCCCAGCATCGACTTTTACCTCTCGCTTGGCGCCGAGCCCATGAAGGACTGGACGGTCTATCGTATTGCTGGCGACACGCTTGCCAAACTCGCACAGTAGACGAGCAGGGCGCAGGGTAATTCCCCTTGTCGCGTGATACTCTTTCAGCAAGGCAATGAGACAAAGGGACTGTCCCTTTGTCTCGCTCTCTTTGTCTCGCTCGTTACGGGAGGCTCGTCATGGGACTCATCTTTGGCAGGAAGAAGCGCCGCAAGCGCGCCGCGTACGACCCCGACGAGTTTGTGGACACCAGGCCAAACCCACTTCTCACACGCGGGTTCTCCAAGGGAGGCTCGTCCCAGGGGCACGGCAACGAGGGCGACCTCTATGCCAACAACGAGAACTGGGACGACTCCCCACGGGACAGCTGGGACGACGGCTGGGACAGGTAGCTGCCGCAGCCACCAATGAGACAAAGGGACTGTCCCTTTGTCTCATTCCGACGCGCCGGCCTCCTGCATCTCCAGCAGGCGATGCTCGAGCGCACCGTCAACCGCAAACAAGTAGAGCCCGTGCACACCTCGCTTGAGCAGCACGTTGAGCTCGTGCCGAAGGTTCGCCTCCGGGTCCTCGCTGCCGTTGATCGCCTGCGAGTTGCAGCTCTTTGACGGGTCGAACGCCAGCCGTCCTTCTCGCCAGCAGACTGAGGGCCCAATGATCACGCCCGCGTAGTTGAGGTCGAACCCCTGGATGGTATAGATCGAGCCACATTCCCCCAGCGTGTGGGGCTGCTCGGCCCATGCCTTGTCGTGTTCCCGGGCTGCCTCGTCCCCGGTGGCAGAAGTCTGATAGTTCCACGGCATGTGGAAGTACTGCGTGCGGGGCACTTCCGCGATGCTGGCAGCTGCCTGCGCGTGACGCGAGCCGCGCCCGCCGCGCGCGCCACTCGCACCGTAGGAGACCCAGCCGCCCTGCTCGCGGTAGATGCGGACCTCCCACACGCCCGACTCCGGCTTGGACTGGCCGGAGTAGGGCCAGTCATACGTTGCCAGCACGCGCGAGAGCCCGTGCGAGGTATCGTCCACAATCTCGCCCGACGAGGCATCAAAGGCAAAAGCGCGTTCCTCGATTGCCATCTTCAGGTCGTACGGCGAGTCAAAGACCTTGATCTGGTAGGGTGTGTGCCCCTCTCGCGCCGGGTCCTGCGGGATGGGCCCCACGCCACGACCGTTTGCAAAGTCGTCGATCCACCGCACGACCTCGTCGCAGGCATCAATCCGGTACTGCTGGCGAAGGAGCAGGTTCTCCACGTGGAAGGGGAATCCCGCGACGTTGGCGGCCCTTCTCGCACAGCGAACCTTGCCATCTGAGAAGCGCTTCTCGGGAAAGAGCGCGTCCCGCATCGAGGCGTCAAGTTCCTGCGACTTTCTCAGCACCTGTCCCAGGTCGTAGACCGCGATGACCACCCGAGCTCGACGCATGATGTCCACGAGCATGTTCCTGCTACCGGAGTAGCCCTGGTTGCCCTGGGTGAGCAGGAGGTGCGCCTCGTCGACAAGGGCGACGTCGACCGGGTCGCAGGGGTAGTCCTGACGCGCGAGGCCATTCCCGTGCCCGGACTCGCTGTGCTTGTTGATGAACCGCGTGGGCTTGTCCACCACCACGCCATCCTTGTTCTGGAGGCCAAGGCGCTTCATAATGGCGTTGTACACGGTGAGCTGCTCTTCATGGTTTATCAGAAGGCACGCGTTCACGGGACGCTCGGTGATCTTGCCGCCACTGCCGTCGCCGGCCACCGGGACCACAAGCTCGTTCATGATTCGCAAGAACAGGTGGCTGAGAAGGACCGTCTTGCCGGTTCCTGCCATGCCTTCGACAACAATGAGCTCGCCGTTCTCGACGGGCGCGCTGGAATCTGGCGGCTGCGGCGCGGCAGCCCATCCGTTCATGAGGTCGCGCAGGCGGCCGAGAATCGCGTCCTCCGCGGCAATCTGGTCCTTTCCCAGCGCGCGAAACGGCGACGCCTTGAAGATGGCGGAGTCCCGGATGACGGACTCGGCCGGAAAAAGCTCCGGCTCGTAGCGGTTGAGCTTGCGCCACGCCTGCGAGGTGATTATCGGTAGCTCGGGCTTGGTGTAGTAGTCCTCCTGCGGGTTGCCGCGGCCGTTTACCAGGGTCACATGGCTCGCGCCCGAAGCCAGAAGGTAGCTCAGGAAGTTGTTCTCGAGGTCGAGCGTGAGCGACTTGTTGAAGTGGTTCTGGGCGATCACCAGTATGTGGCTGCCAGGCTGGTTGAGGCGCCGCCACGCCTTCTTGCCCCGCTCCGAGCGATACGTGACGTCGTCGGTGTAGTGCTCCTTGGTTCGCCGCACGATGGAGTTTGTCTCGCCCACGTAGACCACGAAGTCGTCGTACTCGTAGCCGCCACGGGCGCGCTTGCGCTCCTTGCCGCGAATGATGTAGACAGTAGGGTAGGTCTTGAGGAGCCGCCGCTCGTCGGCCGTAAGCTCGCTGCCGTCCACCTCGCACTGCACCTGGTCGATGCACTGCTCGATCTGGATGTCGTCCGCGCGGAACGGCACGTCTATGACAACCGGCTGCCTAACTGACATGAACCTCTCCCCTACCTTGCGGAATGAGACAAAGGGACAGTCCCTTTGTCTCATAGCTCCGTGTACTTCTTGGAGTTGCCGCGGCTGAGCTCGACGGGATACTTCTTGGCGTTGGCGTCGATCTTCTCGTTCACAATCTGGAGCGGGTCAAGCCCGCAGGAGTCCGCCATGAACAGGCAGTAGATGAGGACGTCCGCCAGCTCCTCCGAAATCTTGTCCAGGTGCCCGTCCGCCGAGGTGTCTGCCCCGGACCACTGGAACGCCTCGAGCAGCTCCGCCGACTCGAGGCTTATCGAGATGGCGAGGTCCTTGGGGTTGTGGAACTGGCGCCACTCCCGCTGGTCGCGAAAGGCGCGCAGCCTGTCGATTGTCTCCTGGTAGTCATAGTCGCCCACGAGCATGGCCTCCCCACGTTTGTCCTTGCGCCGCCCGGCGCCGCGCGTTCACGCGCACGTATGCGCGGCCGGCTCCGCACCCCACGCCGCACCCTCGCGCTTGGTTAGTTAGCACCATTATGCGCGACGTGAGGGACGTTGGATATTCCTTGCGCTTGTAAGCCTCACGTCGGTGGCCAACTCCCAGGGCGAGAACCCCAACCTCCTCATCGCGAATCTCGAAGCGATTGGACTTCGCCGTTAAGGGATGAGATGCGGACGCAGTCAATCCGGGGGGTATTAACTGCGTGAATTCAGTGGTATAAGATACATATCGGTGGCGGGTTTCCCGCTGCCTCCAAGTGCCGGGGGCCTATCCCCCGGCTTTATTTGTCTATAAAGACGGTTTTACAACGGGAGCCGGCGGTTGGACAGGGAGCTTTCCATATTCGTTGACGAAAGCGGTGACATGGCAGGTGTCTCCCGCTACTACCTCGTGACACTCGTACTCCACGACCAAGCCAATGATATCCGCGAGAAAGTTCGCCGCTACGAGGAGTCGCTTTCGCGCGCTGACCTGCCGAATATCCCGTTCCACTCTGAACCACTTTCCAAGGGTTTGACGGCGTGAAAGTCTATTACGACGACGGTCAGCCAATCGTGAGCCATGCCCTCTACGGCGCCGTCGGCGACGAGCTCTTCAAGGACGCCGTACGACGCACCAAGACAACCATGACCGAATACCGGCTGGAGCAGGCCGCCGACTACCTGTGCACGATTGAGCTCGCTGCACTGAAATACGCCACCAAGGAAGACGGCGAAACGTATAACAAGTTCTTCGGCAGCGTGGGGAAGTTCAAGAAGAACTGGCTCAAGCAGGCACGCAGGAAAGCCTTCTAGCCTATAACTGACCTGTCTCCGCGATATGCCCACGCCCTTCTCGGAAAGCGACGCCGAGGGCGCATCACTCGCGTAACCTCCCTTACTGCTGGTAGTAGCTCAGGAAGTCCTCGAGCTTGTCCATCGCCTCGTGCAGCGTGTGCTTACGCGGCAGGTAGACAATACGGAAGTAGCCGGGCTTCTCCCAGTTGAAGCCCTTGCCCGCGGTAATCAGGACGTGCTCGTCCTTGAGCAGATCGAGCGCAAACTGGTCGTCGTCGGTGATGTGGAACTTGTCCGGGTCGAGCCTCGGGAAGATGTAGAACGCGGCCTCGGGCTTGGTCACCGTGACGCCGTCCATGTTGGAAAGTCGCTCGTAGACGTACTCGCGCTGCTCGTAGATGCGCCCGCCGGGAACGAGAAGCCCCTGGCTGCGCTGGATGCCGCCCAGGCACGTCTGCACGATGGACTGCGCCGGCACGTTGGAGCACAGGCGCATGTTGGACAGCATGTTGATGCCGTCGATGAGGTCCTTTGCGATGCGCTTGTTGCCCGAGAGGCTCATCCAGCCAATGCGGTAGCCCGCCACCATGTGGCTCTTGGAGAGGCCGTTGAACGTGATGCAGAACAGGTCCGGCGCAAGGCTCGCGATGGAGACGTGCTGCTTGCCGTCCATCACCAGGCGGTCGTAGATCTCGTCCGCAAAGATGACCAGCTGGTTCTCGCGCGCCACGTCCACGATCTGCTCCAGAACCTCCCGCGGGTACAGGGCGCCCGTGGGGTTGTTGGGGTTGATCACGACGATGCCCTTGGTGCGCGGCGTGACCTTGCTGCGGATGTCGTCGATGTCAGGGTACCAGTTGGCCTTCTCGTCGCAGATGTAGTGCACGGCGGTGCCGCCGGCCAGCGTGACGCACGCGGTCCACAGCGGGTAGTCCGGGCTGGGGACGAGAATCTCGTCGCCCTCGTCCATGAAGGCGTTCATTGCAAGCTGGATGAGCTCCGAGGCGCCGTTGCCGGTGTAGATGTCCTCCACGTCCACGTTGGGGATGCCCTTGAGCTGGTCGTACTGCATGATGGCCTTGCGCGCGGAGAAGAGGCCGCGGCTGTTGGAGTAGCCCTCGCACTCCGTGAGCTGGTCCTGCATGTCCTTCACGACCTCGTCCGGCGTGCGGAAGCCAAACGGCGCGGGGTTGCCAATGTTCAACTTGAGCACGTGGATGCCCTGGTCCTCCATGCGGTACGCCTCGTCCAGCACGGGCCCGCGGATGTCGTAGAGGACGTTATCGAGCTTGGATGACTTCTTGAACTGGCGACGAGGCATGGTGGATTCCTTCTTCTTGGTGGGGGTGGATGAGACAAAGGGACTGTCCCTTTGTCTCATTTCTGGTGGCGCGGCGGCGTTATCGGTCTCGCCCGAGAGCCACTCGGCGCTCACGCCGAGTGTGGTGGCGAGAAAGGCGAGCGTTGCCTTTCTCGGCTCAGTCTTGCCGCTTAGGTACTGGCTGAGCTGCGACTTTCCCAGCTTGACGCCATCGGCTGCAGCCATGCGAATGAGGTCTGCCTGACGCAGGCCGCGCTCGTCCATGGCCTGGCCAAGACGCGCCGAGAAGTCCATGTGTGCCTGGTCTTCCACGACCCCTCCCTTCCGAGTGCCCGCTAGGCGTGGTGCGAGAAGTTCAATTTCTCTTCTCGGCCGCCGATGCTTTGGACCCCAAAAGTTCAATTTCTAGAACGAGAAGTTCAATTTATGGAAAGAGTAGCACTGCGCATCACGGCGTGCTGCGAGAAATTGAACTTCTCGGTGTGTTCACGGTTCTTCCGGTTGCAGCGAGGGTCGCTGGCCCGTGCGGCCCTCGCGGCGCGTGCTGTGGGATTCTTGCGCTGGGCACCGATACACATTCGGACCCGAAACTGTATCCCGCTCAGGTCGATACACGTTCGTGCCCCGAATGTGTATCGGTGGGATTCGTTTACCTGGTAATGGGATTCCGTTACCTGGTAAACGAATTCCGCGGGGGGCTCGGGTATCATGAAGCCACTGACACCAGCCCCCGGAACGCGAGGAGCAACCATGAGAACGCTATATTCCGTACTTGCGACAGCCATTGCATCATTCGTCGCGGTTGCCCTTGTCCCCTCGGCGCACGTGATCGGCCAGCCGCAGTGGGCGGCGTACCTGGCCTTTGCGCTCATGCTCTGCGTGATCAACGCGATTGTGAAGCCCATCATCCAGGTCCTCTCGATTCCCGTGACAGTCCTCACGCTGGGGCTTTTCTCGTTTGTGATAGACGCGTTGATGGTGTCGCTGGCGTCCAACCTTGCCGCAAACGTATTTGGCGTAGGCGTGGTGGTCACGGGATTCTGGGCCACGCTCTTTGTGGCGCTCATCGTGAGCGTGGTGAGCGGGCTTCTCGGCGCCAAGGACTAGTGCCGCCTCGGCTACCGCCGCATCGACCGCCACAGCCGCCACGCGCCGTCACCCGCGCCCGCGACGCCCACCAGCGCCCGCCTATCGCAGCTCGACATCACCCTTACGCAGGTGCTCGATGTAGCTCTCGCCCCACGTCTCAATGCTCGTAAGCACCGGAATGAAGTCCTCCCCCACCTGCGTGAGCGAGTACTCCACGCGCGGCGGCACCTCCGGAAAGACCTCGCGGCGCACCAGTCCCTCCGTCTCCAGGCGTTTGAGCTGCGAGGAGAGCGTTGAGTGCGTGAGCTCGGGCATGCGGCGCTCAAGTTCGCCAAAGCGCAGCTTGCCCTCGCTGAGGTGGTGGAGAATCACGATCGACCACTTGCCCTGAAGCAGCCACTGCGCGGTCACAAACGGGCAGGTGCCAAAGTCCTTGGGTGTGCTTCGCATGCGATGCCTTCCCTTCCTGCTGGTAGCGAATGGTATCTCAACTAATACCAAGTATTGAGAAAAAACGTTATTCATCAACTCACATATGTTGGGTACACTGATTCTAGTACAGAGTTACTACCAAGTCGATACACCCGACCGAACAGGAGAGAGCAATGGCAGAGAAGAACGTCCTTATCGTAGTGGGAACCCTCCGCAAGAACGGCTTCAACGAGCAGCTGGCCCAGCGCATCGAGGCACTGCTTGAGGGCCGCGCCAACGTGAGCAGACTCGACTACTCGGCGCTGCCCCTCATGAACCAGGACCTCGAGGATCCCGAGCGCGCAGAGGTCGCGGCCGTACGTGAGGCCGTTCGTCAGGCTGACGGCGTGTGGTTCGTAAGCCCGCAGTACAACGCCTCGTTCCCCGGCCACGTGAAGAACCTGGTCGACTGGCTGAGCAGGCCGCTTCCCGGCAAGGGTCGCGACACCGCCGTCTCCGGCGGCATGCGCGCAACCGTCTCCGGCGCGGGCGGCCGCACCGCCACCGCCGAGATGCGTGCCGCTCTCGACGCGCTTCTCGCCTTTGTGGGCGCGCAGGTCATGACCGAGAAGGAGACCGGCATCGCCCTCTTCGGCGAGTCCTGGATGTCCGGCACGCTGACCCTCTCCCCCGAGGACGAGGCCACCCTTGCCGCCCAGGCAGACGCCTTCCTCGAGTTCATCGCGTAAGTCGCGAGAAAGCCGCGCAAGCAGGCCGCCCGGCACTCCGCGTGTCGGGCGGCCGCTTCTTTAACTTGGCAATATGCTCAAGCGTCCCCATGTAGGGCGCCCCAACCCACGCTCAACGCTCCACCACAACTGCACCGCTGACAAAGTCGTCACCACTCGCCGGCAGCAGCTCCCAGATTCTCCCGCAGCTCGACCGCACCACCCGCGCGTCGTGCGAAACCAGAACCACCGCGCCGGGGAACTCAGAGAGAAGACGCTCCAGCGCCTCAATCGAGTGCAGGTCGAGGTGATTTGTTGGCTCGTCCATCACCAAGAGCTGCGGCTTTGTGAGAACCGCCTCCGCCAGCACGAGTTTACGCAACTCACCAGGGCTTAGCTCGCCCTCCTCAAGCAGCGCATCAGGCCGAGAATTGAGCTGCGCCACAACGGAGAGTACCTGCCCCTTCTCATCGGCGGCAAGGTCCTTGAGCCGAGCGCGGGCACGTCTTGCCACATCAACACCAATCTCCTGAGGCACGTACAGCATGGGAACATCCTTGGGAACCGCTGCGACAAGTGCCCTGACCAGCGTCGACTTACCTGATCCATTGGGACCAACAACGCCAACATGGTCCGCCGAACCAAGGAACAGCTCCGGCACAGCAACACCCGGCGCATCTGGAACCCCGCCATACCGCACCGTCCCCTCCGGCAACCGCGCAATGACCGACCTTCTCGACCGCTCACCAAACGCGGGAACGTTGCCGTCATAGCGCCGCTCGACGTATGACGCCTGCACACGGTCGCGCTCGCCCTTAATACGTGCATCAAGGGTTGTAGCAAGATGCGTGGCGCGCCCGTCCTTGCCCGAAACGATCGCGCGCCCGATCTTCTCGCGTGCGTCATGGTCGTGAAGGTCAAGGCCGCGCCTGCTCCGCAGGCCGTCCGCACGCGAGGCAGCCTCCACTCGTCGCTGGCGCTCGGCCATCAAACGACGCTCCTCTCGCCGCGCACGCGCCTGAGCATCTGCGGCTGCCGCACTCTCGCGCTGCCGCTGCTCAAAGGTATGCGAGTAATTGCCAGGCCGCACGACCACCTCTCCACCCTCAAAGGAGACACATCTCTCCACCAGCGCGTCGAGAAGGTCTCGGTCATGCGAGATGAGAATTCCTACGCCAGAGAAGGAACGCAGTGCGAGCAGGACCGCCTGACGCGTGCGCGCATCAAGGTGATTCGTTGGCTCATCCATCACCAGGACGTCCGGGCGGCTCCAGAGTGCCACCGCCACCTGAAGGCGCTTCTGCTGCCCCGAGGAGAGCTCGTCAAAGCGCCATGCCCAGTCGTCGCCAATACCCAGCGCATCGCGCAGTCGCGCGGCATTACGGTCCCACGCAGCAGCAAAGTCGAGAAGCCTCGCAGGAGCAAGCGCGCTGTCCTGCTCGCAGTAAGCAGCGACAAGGCCGGAAGGCCCAACACTACCCGCCGTAGGCTGCAACGCACCCGTGGCGATACGAGCAAGCGTGGACTTGCCGCAGCCGTTGTCGCCAACCACGCCGGTCCAGCCAGTGGGCAGGCTTAAGGTAACGCCGTGAAGCACTTCGCGCGAGCTCCCGGCATAGCTGTAGTGGATGTTCGAAAGGTTGAGTTGCATGAAGACCTCGCAGACGCAGGACCGGCGCAGCGTGCCGGCACGTGGGCACGTACTTCTCGCCCGATGGGGCAGCGTCTACTTGCGCAAGGTCCTCTCCCGTCTCTCGGGCGGCTTGCCAAAGGCCGACCCCGTCTTTGATGCAACGGATGCCAGCCTAGACGAGAGACGCCGAGAATGCAAGGCGGTTCTCGTCCGTTGGTTCCCGCCTGTTAAGGATTCGCCCTCCGGCGAAAAAACGGCGCCGGAGCAGGGGTTCCCGACGGGATTCCGTACGAGAGGGGCCCTCCGGCGAGAAAACGGCGCCGGAACTGGGCCTTCGTACGCAACCGCTGCGAAAAACGCGTCCCCGGCGTCACGCGCGCCTGCGTGCTACGCTCGTCTGGCTGCAACCAACAGAGAGGACGCGTATGCCAGACGAGAAGGATCCAACCACAGAGAGCGCCACGGTCGAGGACCTTGAGACCTCGGAGCGCCTTATCGACTTTATTCACCGCTGCCCCAGCATGTTCCACACGGCGGCGACCATTGGCGCTCGGCTTGACCAGGCAGGCTTCACCTACCTGCCCGAGAGCGACGCTTGGGACGTTGTGCCCGGCGGCTCGTACTACACCACTCGCAACGGCTCTAGCGTCATCGCCTTTCGCGTGGGCGAGGACGCCCTTGACCCCAGCACCTACCACTTCCAGATGACGGCAGCTCACGCGGACTCCCCCACCTACAAGGTGAAGTCCGTTCCTGTACTCGACGGACCCGAGACCTACCTGCGCCTTAACGTGGAGGGCTACGGTGGCATGATCGACTACACCTGGCTCGACCGGCCGCTGTCGCTCGCCGGTCGCGTCCTGGTGCGCACGGCCACAGGCATAGAGAGCCGCCTCTTTGCGCCCGACCGCGACCTGGTGCTCATTCCCAGCGTAGCCATCCACCTGGACCGCACCGCGAACAAGGGCAAAGAGTTCAACCGTGCCGTGGACCTCTGCCCGCTCTTCTCGGCCGGCCGCCTGCGCAAAGAGGACTTTGACCGCATGGTCGCCGAAGGCGTGGGTGCCAAGCCCGAGGACGTCCTGGCGCGCGACCTCTTCCTCGTGAGCCGCGAGCGCCCGTGCGTCTGGGGCATGGCAGACGAGTTTGTCTCGTCCCCCAAGCTCGACGACCTACAGTGCGCCTTCGCGTCGCTGGAGGCATTTGTCGCCGAGAAGAACCGCCGCTGCGTCACCGTCTTCGCGTGCTTCGACAACGAGGAGGTTGGCTCCAACACCAAGCAGGGGGCCATGTCCACGCTGCTCCACGACACGCTGGTGCGCGCCAACGCGGCGCTGGGCATGGGCGAGGAGGACTACCTGCGCGCCCTCTCGCGCTCCTTCCTTGTGAGCTGCGACAACGCCCACGCATTGCACCCCAACCACCCCGAGCTCTACGATGCCAAGAACCGCTGCCGCCTCAACGGCGGGCCGGTGGTGAAGGAGGCCGCCAACCAGAAGTACACGACCGACGCCTTTAGCCGGGCCGTCTTTGTGTCACTGTGCGAGAAGGCCGACGTGCCGCACCAGACCTTTGCCAACCGCTCGGATATGGCCGGTGGGTCCACGCTTGGCAACCTCTCGAACACGCAAGTGAGCGTTCACGCCGTGGACATTGGGCTGCCGCAGCTGGCAATGCACTCCAGCTACGAGACGGCGGGCACGCGCGACACCACGTGGACCATTCGTGCGTTACGCGAGTTCTTCTCGGCTGACCTGAGAATTACTGGTGGGGAGCGGGTAGACATGGTCTAGCAGGCACTCGTTTGGGCGGTCTCGGCGCTGGTCCATGCAGGCCGGGCTCGTTCCTAGGAACCAGGAGGCATTGTCATGTGCACGGCAATCAGGTTCACAGACGACAAGGGTCAGATGTACCTCGCGCGAAACCTCGACTGGAGCTGCGGGTACGGCGAGCGCGTCGTGGTGACGCCGCGCGGCTTCAAGCCCAACTCCCCGTTTGGCGCCGTTACGGGCATGCGCGAGCCCGTGATTGGCATGGGCGTTGTCGAGGAGGGAATGCCGCTCTACTTTGACTGCGCCAACGCCTCTGGGCTGGGCGTGGCCGGCCTCAACTTCCCGGGCTATGCGCAGTACGCTGACGCCCCGGTTGAGGGCAAGACCAACGTTGCCGCCTACGAGTTCCCACTGTGGGTTGTAGCCAACTTCACGACTGTCGACGAGGTCGAGCGCGCCCTTGATGACCTGGTAATTGTTGGCAAGCCCATCAACGATAAGTACCCCGTGTCGCTGCTGCACTGGATCATTGGCGACGCCACGAGGAGCATTGTGGTCGAGCAGACGGCCCAGGGCATGGAGGTCTATCACGACGATGTGGACGTCCTGGCCAACCAGCCTGGCTTTGCCTGGCACCGCGAGAACCTGCGCAACTACATGAACGTCTCCAACGAGCTGCCGCAGAACGTGGTGTGGGACAAGGCCGAGCTTCTCCCCTATGGCTCCGGCGCAGGCATGCGCGGGATTCCCGGTGACTACTACTCTACCTCGCGCTTTGTGCGCGTTGCGTATCTCAACTCGCACTATCCGGTGCAGTCGGGCGAGAAGGCAAACGTGAGCCGCATGTTCCACGAGCTTGAGGGCGTTGCCATGATCGACGGCGCGGCCCGCATGACCAACGGCGAGTTTGAGCGCACCGTGTACACAGGCGGCTACTCCGCGGCCACGCGCACGTACTACTTCAACACCTACGAGGACCCCGCAATTCGTAGCGTTACCATGGACGACTACGACACCGAGGGCACCGAGCTGGTGCAGGTGGCGGACCCGAGGGCGTAGCGCGGGCTTGCTTGCTGCGAGGTATGGGGTCTCGGCTATGCCGGGACCCCTCTTTTTTTGGTTTTCTGGGCATCCCGCTGTTCCCGGCTCGTCGTGCATCTCGGCTGCCAACTGGGCAGATGCGACGAACCTGTGACGAGCCGGTAACAACGGAGCTGCGCCGCCGGGGGCTTGTTACCGGCGCGTCGAGGTTCTCGACTGCCAACTCGGCGGACGCCGCCGGCTCGCGTCGAGCCGGTAACAACGAACGGGCTGACGCCCCTCTCGGCGGGCAGTCCCTCTCGGCGGGCAGTCCCTCTCGGCGGGCAGTCCCTCTCGGCGGCAACATCTTGCCGCAGGATTTCGCCATTTAGGAATTTTCCGAACGGTTAGAGGCCTCTAAACGGCGAGATTGCGCGGCATGTCAGAGATGCCGCGG
Organism: Tractidigestivibacter montrealensis; assembly: GCF_024741235.1. Classification (GTDB taxonomy): domain Bacteria; phylum Actinomycetota; class Coriobacteriia; order Coriobacteriales; family Atopobiaceae; genus Tractidigestivibacter; species Tractidigestivibacter montrealensis. Next base: position 40,951 of record NZ_JANSKA010000006.1, read on the forward strand.
ATCCCGAACGGTTAGGCCCATCGCCTCTGCCATCGCAAGAAGCATCACAAATCAATTGTGTGCAATTGGTTGTGCTCAATCGATTAGCGCCGCCAGCCCGCCAGTTCGCGCCATACTGAAGCCGTTACCAACAACACCGGGCCGCAACGCCCGGAGGAGGGAGCCATCATGGCATCCGAGAACACCACCAACTACCTGGACTTTTCTGTCACCGCACAGGACGGCAGCACCGTCCCTCTGAGCACCTACGCCGGCAAGGTCCTGCTCGTTGTGAACACAGCCACCGGCTGCGGCTTCACGCCCCAGTATGAGGACCTCGAGCGCATCTACGCCGCACACAAGGACCAGGGCCTCGAGATCCTGGACTTCCCCTGCAACCAGTTTGCCGGCCAGGCGCCCGAGTCCGACGACCAGATCAACCAGTTCTGCTCGCTCAAGTTCAACACCGAGTTCCCGCGCTTCAAGAAGCTCGACGTGAACGGCGACACCGCAGACCCGCTCTTTGCCGCGCTTGCCACCGAGCGCCCCTTCCAGGGCTTTGGCAGCGGCCTCAAGGTGGCGGCGCTCGACAAGTTTGCCAAGGCCAACAACAAGAAGTTCGGCGAGAAGGCCTACATCATGTGGAACTTCACCAAGTTCCTCATCGACCGCAACGGCCACCTTGTGGCGCGCTTCGAGCCCACCACCAGCATGGACGAGGTCGAGCGCGCAATCGAGGCGCAACTCTAGTGGATGCCTCGGCATCGTCGCAGGCGTCACCGCAGGAGGCCTCCTTCACAACGAAGGGGGCCTCCCCAGCCGAGCTCCTGCGCCTAGACAACCAGCTGTGCTTTCCGCTCTACGCCTGCTCCAAGGAGGTCGTCCGCAGCTACCAGCCGCTCCTTGGACCTCTCGGCCTCACCTACACGCAGTACCTCTGCATGATGGTCCTCTGGGAGGAGGGCGCGGCAACCGTGAGCCACCTCGGAGAGCGGCTCTACCTGGACTCGGGCACGCTTACGCCGGTCCTGAAGAAGCTCGAGAAGAGCGGCTACATCACGCGCGAGAGAAGCGTGGCGGACGCGCGCGTGCTTGAGGTGCGCCTCACGCCCAAGGGCCGCGACCTTCGCGACCGCGCGGCATCCGTGCCGGTGGCCATGGCGTGCCACGTGCACCTCTCGGCAGACGAGGCCGCAGAGCTCAAGCGGCTCCTCGCAAAGGTGCTCGTCAGCGTGCGCAATGGCGAGCCGACCGGCAGCAACGCATGCGCACAGACAGAAGGAAGCGACAACCAGTGAGCAACAAGCAGGACAGGGACGCCGAGAAGAACCAGGCGGCCGCACCCATCCCCACCACCGAGCGCGAGAAGACCATCGTACGCACCAGCATCCTCGGCATCGTGGCCAACGTGCTGCTCGCCGCATTCAAGGCCGTGGTGGGCGTGGTCTCCAACTCCATCGCCATCACCCTCGACGCAGTGAACAACCTCTCCGACGCGCTTTCGTCGGTCATCACGATCGTGGGCACCAAGCTCGCCGGGCGCGCGCCGGACAAGCGTCACCCCATGGGCTACGGGCGCATCGAGTACCTCACGGCCATGGTCATCTCGATCATCGTGCTCTACGCCGGCATCACCTCGGCAGTGGAATCCGTGCAGAAGATCGTCTCGCCCGAGGCGCCAGACTACTCCGCCGCCGCACTGGTGGTTGTTGCCGCCGGCGTCGTGGCCAAGGTGCTTCTCGGCCGCCATGTGCAGTCTGTTGGCAGGCGCGTGAACGCAGACTCGCTGGTAGCCTCGGGGCAGGACGCGCTCTCGGACGCCGTGCTCTCGGTGTCAACGCTGGGCGCCGCCGTGGTCTACCTGGCGTGGGGCATCTCGCTTGAGGCCTGGGTGGGTGCCGTTATCTCGGCGTTCATCGTTAAGGCCGGCCTCGAGATGCTCTGGCAGACGCTCAGCCAGATACTGGGCGAGCGCGTGAGCCCCGAGCTTGCCGAGAAGGTCAAGAGCATCGTGGCCGAGGATGAGTGCGTCCTGGGCGTCTACGACCTCTTCCTGAGCAGCTACGGGCCCGAGCGCAGGGTTGGCTCAGTCCACGTGGAGGCGCCCGACATAACCACAGCAGAGGAGATTGACGAACTCTCGCGGCGTGTGGCCGAGCGCGTCTTTGCGCGAACGGACGGCCAGGTCATCATCGCGGCAGTGGGAATCTACTCGAGAAACACCAGCAAGGACGTTGCAAGCATGCGCGAGCGCGTGCGCCGCATCGTGGCGGCGCACGACCACGTGCTGCAGTTCCACGGCTTCCACGTGGACGAGGCGCGCCACCTGCTGGAATTCGACGTTATCATCGCGTTTGAGGCGCCTGACCGTCAGGGCGAATACCACCAGATTGTGCGCGAGGCCGAGGAGGCCTTCCCTGCCTACACCGTGCGCGCCACACTCGACAGCGACATCACGGACTAGAATAATCGGCGCGGAGAGGCCACCCTCCCCGCGCCGATGAGACAAAGGGAAACTCCCTTCGTCTCATCGAGCGATGTTGTAGAAAGCGGAACGGCCGGCGTACTCGGCGGCGTCGCCCAGCTCCTCCTCGATGCGAAGCAGCTGGTTGTACTTGGCCACGCGGTCAGAGCGGGCGGGCGCACCAGTCTTAATCTGGCCGGCATTGGTGGCAACAACCAGGTCGGCGATCGTGGTGTCCTCGGTCTCGCCCGAACGGTGCGAGACGATCGTGGCGTAGCGGGCGCGCTGCGCGGTCTGCATGGCCTCGAGGGTCTCGGTGAGGGTGCCAATCTGGTTGACCTTCACGAGCAGCGCGTTTGCCGCGCCCAGCTCGATGCCGCGACGCAGGCGGGCGGTGTTGGTGACAAAGAGGTCGTCGCCAACCAGCTGCACGCGCGAGCCAAGGCGCGCCGTGAGCTGACGCCAGCCGTCCCAGTCCTCCTCGGCCAGGCCGTCCTCGATGGAGATGATGGGGTAGGACGAGACAAGCTTGTCCCAGTAGTCGACCATCTGCGCGCTGGTGAGTGTGCGGCCCTCGCCCTTGAGGACGTAGGTGCCGGTTGCGGCGTCGTAGAGCTCACTCGTGGCGGGGTCCATGGCAAAGACGAAGTCCTCGCCCGGCTTGAAGCCGGCCTTCTCGACGGCCTTCATGAGGTACTCGAAGGGCTCGGCGTTGGTCTTGAGGTCGGGGGCAAAGCCGCCCTCGTCGCCTACGCCGGTGGAGAGGCCCGCGTCCTTGAGGACGCCCTTCAGGGTGTGGTAGACCTCGGCCGACCAGCGCAGCGCCGTGTGGAAGTTGGGCGCGCCGACGGGCATGATCATGAACTCCTGGAAGTCCACGTTGTTATCGGCGTGAACGCCGCCGTTCAGGATGTTCATCATGGGCGTGGGCAGCGTGTGCGCGTTGGGGCCGCCCAGGTAGGCGTAAAGCGGGAGCCCCGCGGAGGCAGCGGCTGCGCGGGCGGTTGCCAGGCTCACGCCCAGGATTGCGTTGGCGCCCAGCTTGCCCTTGTTGGGGGTGCCGTCGGCGGCGATAAGGGCCGCGTCAACACCGCGCTGGTTGCGGGCGTCGAGGCCGAGGACGGCCTCGCGGGCCTCATTGTTCACGTGGGCAACGGCCTTCTCAACGCCCTTGCCCTGGTAGCGGGCGGCGTCGCCGTCACGAAGCTCGACGGCCTCAAACTCGCCGGTAGAGGCGCCAGAGGGGACGATCGCCCTGCCAAAGCTGCCGTCGGCGAGCGTGACCTCTGCCTCGACCGTGGGGTTGCCGCGGGAGTCCAGGACCTCGCGTGCGTGGACCTTCTCGATTGCGCTCATGTTGTGCCACCTTTCGTGTGGTTGCCTGTGGCGGTTTGACTGCCGCAGGTATTGCTTAGTGAAGTACGAAGTAGAAGTTACCTTTCTCTTACTTACGTGTATATACCCGCAGCGCCCCGCCCCCATACCAGAATTGCGGATGCAGCGAAAAATAATGTTGTGAATAGAACACTGTGCCGAGAAGAACGCGCCGCCGACGCAAGAAAGGGGAACGTCGGCGGCGCCTGTTGTGCCGATGGTCCGGGGAGAGGGTCCGGGCGCTACGGCGGGAGTCAACGGCTCGTGCTCCTGCGCTGCAGTCGGTGTCGCAGGTGTTAGCCTTACTTAACTCTAAGAGAAGAGTACAACATGGTTAACTTGTTGTGATCGGGAATTTGATAAATACTCGACTTTTTTTCTCTGCGAAGGCCACGCCGCCTACCCCCGCCGTCAACGCCAAGCGCCCGCGCGCTCCCCTACCCCCAGACCTGCTCGGCCACCTCGCGCACCAGGCGAACCTTCGCCCACTGCTCGTCCTCGGTAAGCTTGTTGCCAATCTCGCACGACGCAAACCCGCACTGTGGCGAGAGGCACAGGTTCTCAAGCGGCACGTACTTCTCGGCCTCGTGGATGCGCACGACCACAGCCGCGGGATCCTCCAGCGCTGCAGACTTGGTGGTCACCAGACCCAGCACGACCTTCTTGCCCGCCGGAACCTTTGCCAGGGGCTCAAAGCCACCCGAGCGCGCGTCGTCAAACTCCAGGAAGAAGGCGTCGACATTCTCGCGCGCCAGAAGGAAGTCCGCTACGTCGTCGTAGCCGCCCTCGCAGGCCCACGTGGAGTGGAAGTTGCCGCGGCACACATGCGTGTTCACCGTGAGGTCGGCGGGGCGGCCCTCCAGCGCGCGGTTGTTGACGTTGAGCAGTTCCTCCTTCACGCGCTCCAGGCCGGCAGCGTCAACCCCAAAGAACTGCTCGGCGTGCGGGTCCACGACCATGCCCCAAGAGCAGTCGTCAAACTGCAGATTGCGGCAGCCCGCAGCGTAGACGTCGGCGATGAACGCACGGTACGCGACAACGATGTCGTTCGCCAGCTCCTCGTCAGTCTTGTAGTAGCGGCGCGTTGCCTTCAGGTTGAAGGGCATCGCGAACTGCTCGAAGAACTGCGCCGGTGCCGGGATGGTGAGCTTGGCCACGCACTTCTCGTCCTCGAGGTCCTGGACAAAGCGGAAGTGCTCGATGAACGGGTGGCCACCGCGGTAGGCGATCTTGCCGGTGAGGTAGGTGTCGTCGATCTTTGCGGCCTCGTCGTGGAAGGGCAGGCCGGTCTCGGTGGGCTTGTGCGCTACGCCGTCGAACGCCCACATAAAGTCGAGATGCCAGGTCTCGCGGCGAAACTCGCCGTCGGTGATCACGCCCAGGCCAGCGGCCTTCTCCTTTGCCACCAGGTCGCGGATGCACTCGTCCTCGACGGCGGCAAGCGCCTCGGCCGAGATGCGCCCGGCCTTCCAGTCGATGCGCGCCTGCTTTAGGCGGGCGGGCCGCAGGAAGCTGCCAACTACGTCAAAGCGGTGCGGGGTCTTCTTGTCATATGCGATGCTCATGGGGTTGCCTTTCTCTTGTCGTTGACAAGAGCCATGGTGCCCCACGCGAGAACCCAAAGGAACTATCGATGCGCTATCGCTTGCCATAGCCAGAGGCTATGTACTTCGCAACGTAGGTGCTCAGGTGCTCGAGGTAGCGCTCCGCCATGGGCGAGAGGGGACGACGCGGCTGGTGGATGTAGCCCAGCTCCATCGTGCCCCCATCCTTGAGCGGAACAGCCACGATGTTCTCGCCGTTCAAGTCCACACTCAGGATGCCGGAGGAGATTGTGTAGCCGTCGAGCCCAATGAGCAGATTGAACAGCGTCGCGCGATCCGTGACCACCACGGCCTTGTCCACCTGCTCGGTGATGTGGGGCTCCTCGGCAAAGTAGAACGAGTTGCGCGAGCCCTGGTCGTAGGAGAGGCGCGGGTACGGCGCAAGGTCCTCAAGCGTCACGGAGTCGCACGAGGCCAGTGGGTTTGTCCTGCTCACAAAGACGTGCTCGCGGGCCTCGAAGAGCGGCTCGAAGCGCAGCTCTGCGTCGCGAATGGCGCTGGTGAGCACCTCTCGGTTGAAGTCGTTGCGGTAGAGGACTCCCAGCTCGGAGCGCTGCAGGCGCACGTCCTCGATGGTGCCAAAGGTGGTTCCCTCGCGCAGGCTGAACTCGTAGCGGCTCTCGCCGTGCTCGCGCACCAGCTCGGCAAAGGCGTTGACCACAAAGGCGTAGTGCTGGCTTGAGACGCCAAAGACGCGGCGCGGCGGCGTACCGTGCTTGTACTGGGCCTCAAGGAGGTCGGCTTGCTCGACCACCTGCCGCGCGTACGAGAGGAACCGCGTGCCGTCCTCCGTGGGCACGACGCCCTTGCTGGAGCGCTCGAAGATGGCGATGCCCATCTCGGATTCGAGCTCGGAGATGGCCTTGGAAAGCGACGGTTGGGCGATGAAAAGCCGCTGAGACGCGGCGGTAATCGATCCGGCCGTGGCAACCCCGACCACATAGCGAAGCTGCTGCAGTGTCATGGCGGTGCTCCCCTCCCCTGGGCGGCGCTTGCTGGCGCGGCGCACGTCGAGCGATGTTACCTGACGGACGCAGCACGAGTGGGCACGGTAATCCCTTGGCGAAAAGAGCACACGTTTCCAAGCGATTGAGCCACGGAGCAGGCACAAATATTACCGAGAATGGGGAACGGGCCCAGCCGGGGACTACGCCACTTGGCTGGGCCCGCACGAGGAGGGGGCAATTGGGTCGTGTTGTTCGAGAACAAGGGTAGCCGGCGGAGATATTGCGGGCGGAAGCAACCGTTAGTCGCACCGACAGATGTTGTTAGGGCATTGTTTGGCCCCTGCACGTGACCGTCTTGTGCATCGAAACCCCGTTCCTTACACAATTTTTCGATTTTTTGCGCCGAACTGGCCTTCGTTACACGTGGTTTTGCGCACCCTGCTAGTAGTAGGCTGCCAATACATACAATATGTGGTGGTTACTTAGAGTCACATGCCAATATATGGGAACTACTACTTATGTCCCCTCCAAAAGCCAGTGTAACGAAGGCCACTTTGGCGCAATAATCCCAAAATCCCTGTAACCAAGGGCATTTCGATGCATCCGGAGCCGCCGCATCCCCCCAGCCCGAAATAACTGCCCCCCAAAAAAACTCCCAGTGCTTGACTACCTCGCCGCATTTGGGCGCATAATGATACATGATACTAATAAAGAACATCGCATCTTGCACTTCGACGCATCTCGGCGCACGTGGAGGAAATTATGGACATTCGTGAGGAGATGACCAGGCAATTTGGCGCTGAGAAGACCGGCGGCCACGGAGGCCTCGAGATTCTCAAGCACATTGGCCCAGGCCTGCTAGTAACGGTAGGCTTCATCGACCCAGGCAACTGGGCCTCGAACATGGCGGCGGGCTCGCAGTTTGGCTATGGTCTGCTGTGGGTGGTGACGCTTTCGACCCTGATGCTCATCCTGCTGCAGCACAACGCCGCCCACCTGGGTATTGCCACGGGCGAATGTCTGGCCGAGGCAACACGCAAGCACTTCCCGCGCTGGCTGGGCACCGCTATTCTCGCCACCGCGTACGCCGCGACCGTTGCAACCGCGCTGGCCGAGGTCCTTGGCGGCGCCATCGCGCTCCAGATGCTCTTTGGACTCCCTGTCCGCGTGGGCAGCGTCATTGTGGGCGCCTTCTCCGTGGCCATGTTGGCAACCAACTCGTACAGGCGAATCGAGCGCTGGATCATAGCGTTTGTCTCGCTCATTGGCCTGGCCTTCCTTGCCGAGCTTGCGCTGGTGAACGTTGACTGGCCGCAGGCAGCGGTCTCGTGGGTCAGTCCAAGCTTCCCCGCCGGCTCCGCAGCCATCGTGATGAGTGTGCTAGGTGCCGTGGTCATGCCGCACAACCTGTTCCTGCACTCCGAGGTGATCCAGAGCGTCCACTACGAGCAGCAGGGCGAGAAGGTCATCCGTGAGCGCCTGCGCTACGAGCTCTTCGACACGCTCTTCTCGATGGGCGTTGGCTGGGCGATAAACTCCGCCATGGTGATTCTTGCGGCCACGACGTTCTTCACGCGCGGCGTGGTTGTGGACGACCTCGCGACCGCGGCGGCGACGCTCTCCCCTATCCTGGGCTCTGCTGCGACGATCATCTTTGCCGTAGCCCTGCTCCTGGCTGGCCTCTCTTCCTCCGTGACGGCAGGCATGGCGGCAGGCACCATCAGCGCGGGCATGTTTGGCGAGGAGTACGACATCCATGACCGCCACTCCTCCGTGGGTGTGGCGCTGTGCATGGGCATTGCCACGCTGGCGTGCCTGCTGGTGGAGAACACCTTCCAGGGCTTGGTGCTCTCGCAAGCGCTGCTCTCGCTGCAGCTGCCAATCACGATCTTCACGCAAATCCGCCTCACGGGCTCGAAGCGCGTCATGGGCCGCTACGCCAACTCGCGCCTCACAAACGCATTGCTGCTTGCAACGGGTATCGTGGTGACTGCAATAAACGTTATTTCCCTCGCGGGATAGGAGCCACCGTGGAAGCCTTTACCCTTGTCGCCTCCTGTCTTGCCGCTGTGGGGCAGCTCTGGTTCTGGCACCTCCACACGCACGAGCAGCGCAGCCTTTGGTACGGGCTTTCGTTCCTCGTTGCCGTGGGCACGGCCGTCATGGACATCGAGGTAATCCTCCTGCAGGCATTCTCACTCGAGAGCCATCCCATTGCCGAGCAGGTTAACCTTGTGGTCATTGGAGTCATGGCAGTGGCACTCCTTGCGTTTCCCGTTGCTCTGGTGGTGACGCTCGTTGCCTCGGGCATACGGCTCGTTCGACGCGAGGGCGCAAACCCGCGTAACATGCTCTCGCTTGGGCTAGGCGTCCTCATGGTTGCCTACGTAATCGTCTGGCCGCAGGTACGCAGCGCCCTTACCAGCGTGCCCATGCTCGGTCGCGTGCTCGACCTGGTCTTTGGCTTTGCGGCGATACTCCTAGGCATCGCCGGCGTGGCGTTCACACTCTACACCGTGAGCGGCCTGGTAGCGCAAATCCCCCACCGACACCGACGCTACCAGCGGATTGTTGTGCTTGGCTCAGGGCTTATGCCAGACGGCTCGGTAACCCCGCTTTTGGCCCACCGCGTTGAGCGCGGCATGGAGATGTGGCGCAGGAATCCGGGTTCCGTGCTGCTTATGTCCGGTGGCCAAGGTGCGGACGAAGCACAGCCGGAGTCCTACGCCATGCGTGCGTACGCCGAATCGCTCGGCGTACCGGCAGAGGCGATTCTAGTTGAGGACAAGTCCACGAACACGCAGGAAAACCTGAAGCATTGCGCTCGGCTGCTTGCCGAGAAGGACGGAGACAACGCTGGTCGCATCCTTGTTGTGACCGACAACTACCACGTCTTTCGGGCACTGCTCATCACCCGCAAGCTGGGCATTCCCGCAGATGGCGTTGGCTCGCACGTACGCCTGTACTTCTCGCTCAACGCGCTGGTGCGCGAGTGGGTGGCGTACGTCTCGCTGCGCCGAGCGTTCTACACTAGGCTCACCATTGCGCTGCTGGTAATCTACCTGGTAGCAAGCGGTTTCAACGCGATGGTTGCGCCTAGCGCGTAGGGAAGCGTCCGGAGGAACGCCCTGCCATTTGGTGCGAGCCGCGACAGCCGTTTGAGCTGCCATCCTGATTCTTCCTCGCCTGGTCACTTACCTTCTGCCGCATAAAAACGCTCTATCGAACGGATTTCTCGCCGACCTTGCACAAAAGTGCCCTATCGAACGGTACCTGAGGGAGACCGTGTTCGCTTAAGTGCATGAGTATGCAACATTACGAATCTATATCCTGTTAATCGTTGATATTATGCACTAAATATTCGTTGGCCAATTTGTGGTGTCGATAGGGGCCGTCCGAAAGAGCCATTTTATGCAGTCACTCGGCATTTGCCGTTCGTTAGAGCATTTTTGTGCGTCCATAGGCTCAACTGGTCGCGCGACACGATCACAGGTCCAATTGGACACGCGAGAACGATCTTTCGCGGCATCGTAAACGAGGGCCCCGCCAAAGCGGAGCCCTCGAGGCATCAAAGCTATGTGCGACAGCGCACGGCCGATAAGCCTAATCGTTACCGCAGGTGGTCACCGTGGCGTCTGCGAGAACGGCAGCCCCAGATGAAGGCAATCGAGAGCACAGCCACGCCGGCAACGGCAAAGCCAACGATCGAAGCGTAGTTGGTGCTGTCGCTCGTATCCGGCACAGCCGCGGGCTGCTTGGGCGCGGGCTTGGAGTCGGGGACGTCGGGCGCGGGCTTGGAGTCGGGGACGTCGGGCGCGGGCTTTGTCTCTTCGTTTGTTTCATCGGTGGTGTTGGGCGTAATGGGTTCCTTCGTCTCCGGCGACTCTGGCTTAAGCGTGTTGGTGCAGGTCGCGGCCACGGTCTTCTCGGCAACTATTCTGCCTGCCTGGTCATCCCACGTTGTTGTAAAGGCGTCGCTTGCCTCCTCGGCAACCGTGTAGGTGACGCCTGCCGGAAGGTGCTCCGCCACAGTGGCCTCGCCGTTGTGCAGCTCGAACGTCGCCACGCCGTTGGTGAAGTCCATAACCCCGTACGTGCCATTGATCGAGGTGTCACTCAGGGTGACGGTGAACTTAAAGGCGGTGGTCGAGTTCTCCTCGCCCTCAACGTTCTTGGTCACAGAGAGCGATCCCTCCGTCGCAGGCTGGGTCGTAACGCTGGTCGAGACGTCCTTGGTGTAGATGAGGGCACCAATCATGTGCTGGAACTCGGTGGAGTTAACGGGAGAGTACTGGCGCGTCTCCTTAAGCCAGGTGAGGGTCGACGAGGCCGAAACCGTGGCCGTCTGGGTGGGCTTCGTGCTGGAAACCAGGTAGAAGCCCCTGCCGGCACGAATCGTGGTACCAGAAATGTCGTTGCCTTCCTCGTCGACGGCGGTCATGCCCTCGGGAAGCGTGAGCTTGTAGAGGCCGTTGTACTTCTCGCCCTCGGTGATGGTGAGAAGGCCTGTGCGCCAGGTCTTGGTTGCCGGATCATAGGCAAACTTGGTGTCGCCCGAGAAGCCCAGGGCGCTCGCCTGCGGCTCGGTGCGCAGCACCTCGTTGGCGTTGGCTCCGTCAAGCAGGCGGAGCGAGAGGGGGTTGTGGATGGCGTAGGAAGCCTTACGCGTAAGGTTGTTGCTCGGCACGCCGTACTCCTGGAGAAGAACCCAGATAGCGGCTTGGGTGGCATTGTAAGCTTGCGACTCCGTCACCAGAGTGTCGTCAGCATACTGAGAATTCCAGTAGGCAAGTGGCGTAGAGCTGCCTTCCAGCGGACCGTAGACCATGGCAAATGCTGCGTTGTAGAAGTTGGTGGCAAGAATCTCCTGGTAGGTAAGGCCAGAGGCGCTCTTGCCGTTGGGGAAGAGTGCAAAGACCTTTGTCAGAAACGCCTTGAGCTTGTCAAGGTTCACCTTGTTAGCGCTGGTGTAGTCGGCATAGGCGAAGGTAGTGTCCCCCAGAGAGTCGGGGAAGTCCTGGCGAAGCACCTCGGGCGCATCGAGCATCTGGTTGAACTCAGCCTCGGTGATCTGCTTGCCCTGGTCCGTCACCTCATACAGGTGCAGGCCATTGTAGGGATAGCCCGCGTACAGGATGGCGAGAAGCTTCTCCATGCACTCCTCGTACTTCTCCTGCGACTGAAACATGCCGGGTGTGAGTTAGCCAAGCGTGTAGTTTGGGACATTCGGAGTCGATGACGTGGAGTGCGGCCAGTGGAGTTGGCTGTTCATGCAGTACAGGACGATCTTCGTCCCGTCGGAATCCGTAACAGAGTGGATGTCCGTATTCGAGTCGTAGTCAATCGTGACCGTGTCACTCGCGCTGGCGTCGTCCGCCCTGGCCACGATCCTCAGGTACGAGAGAGACAGCGCCACTGCAAGCACGGCAACCGCCAGCGCCTCCAGCGGCCGACGCCAATCTTGATGATTAGCCTTTGCACTCATGAGAAGTCCTTTGCCTCGATGTCTTAGCTGCGTTTATCTGCGGGGCATGCTCGAAGTTTGACATTCGAGCTATTGGGACATTACTATGTGATTTTCAGACCGCATGACCTGAAGATTGTGGAAAAAACCCTTGGCAGAACAGCAAGGCAGGGCTCTTCCGGCGGAAAAAGCCGCGCCGATAAGAGCCCCGCATCCCTGCCGTTGTCAGCGGCTGCTTCGCAGACCACACGCTGCTTGCTACCCCACGAGCGCGAGGATCTCGGAAAGTCCCTTCTTGCCAAAGCTCACGCGCTCGCCTGTACCGTCATCAATCACGAGGCACGGCACGCTCATCACGTCGTAGCGCTCGCGCAGCGCCGGGAAGCGGTTGACGTCGTAGACGTTGGCCGTGACCAGCGGGTTATCCGCCGCCATGCGCTGGCACGCCACCACCACGTCCGGGCACATGGTGCACGAGAGCCCCACGAGCACGCGCAGACTCACTGGGCGCGCAATGTCTGCGATGCCCTGACGGTCGGCGTCCGCGATGGGCTGGCCGGGACCAGCGGCGTTATAGAGCCCCAGTACAAAGGACGTGAACTCGTGGCCGCCGGGAACGCCGTGGAAGGCAAGGCCCGAAGGCGTGCCATCGGCCCGCACGACCTCAACAAAGGGCAGCTCGGCGGGGTCATCGGCAGAGGCGTCTGCCTCCTCCACACGCAGCAGCTCCGTCTGCGCGGCCAGCGCGTCCATGTAGGAGCGCAGCTCGGCCGAGACGTCACCGCCGTCAACGTGCAGGCGCAGCACCAGCGGGTTCTGCATGCGGGAGAAGACCGCCTGGAGCTGGGCCGCCATCGCGTCGTCGATGGGAGAGCCGGGCGTCGAGGCGGGTGCGGCGACGGCCGTAGACGCGGGCCTCTCGGCCACGTCACGCGTCCTGCTGGCAGGTTGCTTGGGCACGATGCCAGTGCGCTCGCGGGCAGCCTTGAGGTAACGCTCCATCTCGGTTGCCGTGGCCGCGCCCTCCCCCACGGCGGTGGCAACCTGGCGCAGGCGCTTCTGGCACACGTCGCCCGCGGCAAAGAGGCCGTCGACGCTCGTCATCTGGCGATCGTCCGTGATCACGTAGCCCTGCGGATCAAGCTCGGCCACGCCCGCCACCAGCGAGGTTGCCGGCGCGTAGCCCACAAAGACAAAGACGCCCACCGGACCGCCGTCTGCCGAGGAGAACTCGTGCTCCTCGCCCGTGGCGCGGTCAAGCCAGCGGACGCCCCGCACCACGGAGTCGCCCTCCACGGCAAGAAGCTGCGCGTTTGTCCGCACGGTGATCTTCTCGTTGGCATAGGCCGCGTCGGCCGTGGCCTTTGCGCAGGTGAAGTCATCCGTGTAGACCAGGATGGTCACGTGCGAGGCGTACGTAGTGAGAAACACCGCCTCCTCCGCCGCAGCAAAGCCGCCGCCCACCACGAAGACCTCGCGGCCGGTGAAGAACTCGCCGTCGCAGGTGGCGCAGTACGCCACGCCGTGGCCGCGGAAGTCTTCCTCGCCCGCAAAGCCGGCGCTTCTCGGCGAGGCGCCTGTGGCAAGAAGGACCGCCAGGCAGCGGATGTCACCGCGCGAGGTGTGCACCACCTTGACGTCTGCCGCAAGGTCGAGCGACTCCACGCTTGCCAGCAGCATCTCGGCGCCAAAGGCCTCCGCTTGACGGCGCATGGTATCCGTGAGCTGCTCGCCGCTTGCGGTGAGCACGCCCGGGTAGTTCACGACCTCGGAGGTGATGGTGATCTGGCCACCAAAGTGCTCGCGCTCGACCACCAGCACACGGTAGCGCGCGCGGGCCAGGTAAAGCGCGGCCGTGAGCCCGGCCGGGCCGCCGCCAATCACCACCGCGTCGTATACGTTGTCGCTATTGTTCTCGCTCATGTGCCTAACCTCCCCCGCCGCGCGCGGCGAATCATGGATGGAGCCCGCCGAGCCAGTACGGCGGGCTCCAGAATCTACGGTTGCGCTTTGTTCGCGCGGTGTGCCTAAAGCTGGCCGACGAGGTCAAGCGAGGGCTTGAGGGTCTCGGCACCCGGCTGCCACTTGGCGGGGCACACCTGGTCGCCGTGCTCGCGCACAAACTTCGCGGCCTGCACCAGGCGCAGGAGCTCCTTGGCGTTGCGGCCAATGCCGCCGGCGGTGACCTCGTAGACCTGGATCTTGCCGTCGGGGTCAACGATGAAGGCGCCGCGCTCGGCAAGGCCGTCGGCGGGGATCAGGACCTCGAAGTCCTCGGCCAGAACGTGGGCGGGGTCCGCGAGCATGGGATAGGTCACCTTGGAGATGCGCTCCGACTCGTCATGCCAGGCCTTGTGGACAAAGTGGGTGTCGCAAGACACGGAGTAGACCTCGCAACCCTCGGCCTTGAAGGCGTCATAGTTCTCTGCCAGCTCCTCGAGCTCGGTGGGGCACACAAAGGTGAAGTCGGCGGGATAGAAGAAGAACAGGGCCCACTTGCCCAGGACGTCTGCCTTGGTAACGGTCTTGAACTCGCCGTTCTGGAAGGCCTGGACGGTAAAATCGCCGATCTCTTTGTTGATGAGGGACATGTGACGCTCCTTTTCTGTCTTGTTGGTTGTGTTGTACCGTTATTGGTACTGAGACTTATTATCAACAATGAATCTGGGATTGCAAGCGAGAATTTCGACTTTTTGGGAGGTAGTTGCCACTCCTCTCCCGTTATTTATCGGTATTTGGGAATCGTGTTTCCCGCCAACTGGGGAAATGCGGCGCGCGATTCTTAGATACCGCTAGCAACGGGAATGGGGAGGATTGTGGGGGCTTGGGGCTGGGGGGGGGGGATGCGGGAAGGCGCTACCCAAAATTTGCGGTTGCCGGCCCAAATCCGAGGTTCCACTTAGTATCACCCCGTAGGTACCATTTCCCTACCTGCGGCTCCGCAAAAAGTTAGGGTTTTCGTACTCGGCGATTCTCGAAAAAGTGGCCGGCAGCCGCAATTTTTGGGCAGGGAAATCCCCATGAAGCTCGATGCGTGCGTAATCGAGCCTCGCAAAAGGCACGGCGCTGAGAGATCGCCCCCGTTCTGGCCTGGTGTTTGAGAATTGAGTTTTTTGCGACCTGCGGAAACATGCCTTCGATTCGAAAAACCGCTAAAGACCAGTGGGATGGGCAAGGTAGGGGCTCCGGGCGCGACGACACGCAGCTCTCGCGTAGTCGCACTAAATGGGATATAGTCCTAATATTGATTGGGTATCATCAACGTGTAACGCAGTGAGCGCTGGGCGAGAAGCCCAGGTCATACACGGAGAGCAGGAGCAGTCATGGAGAGAAGAAACACGCGCCAGCGGCAGCTGGTGCTTGAGGCGGTGCAGGAGCTGTGCGACCACCCCACCGCCGACGAGATATACCTTCGTGTCCGCGAGCAGGACGACCACATCAGTCGTGGAACCGTCTATCGCAACCTGCACCTGCTCGCTGACACCGGAGAAATTCTTTCGGTGAAGACCCCCGGCGGTGAGCGCTTTGACCGCCGCATGGACCACCACGCCCACCTGGTGTGCTCGGAGTGCGGCACCGTGATTGACGTCCCCATGCCCAAGCAGGACGACTTCTGCCGCCAGATTGAGCGCTCCACCGGCTACGCCAGCGTCTCTACCAGCACCATCCTCACCGGCGTGTGCCCCGCATGCCAGGAGCGTCTTCGTAAGGCTGCGGGGGCCGAGTAGAGGTAACAGAACGACGACCCTCCCCCACGGTTTGGTGGGAAAGGGCCGTCCGGAACGTCGCCTACGTGAGTGGTTCCTCGCGACTAGGCGACTGGCTCCTCGGCCAGGTTGTCGAGGATGCGCTCGTCCTTCTCGTCCCACTTGGGCATGGGACGGAAGAGCTGGAACAGCATAAGGGCGAGCAGGGCGAAGGCGACCACGGTCCAGACCCCAAAATTCCCAAAGACAAAGAGCTCGTAGAGCTGGTTGATGAGAAGGCCAACGACCCAGCCAAAGCCGCACTCGTAGCCAATGGCGAACCAGAACCACTTGGGGTCGTCCATCTGGCGGCGGATGGTGCCCATGGCGGCGAAGCACGGCGCGCAGAGCATGTTGAAGGCGACAAAGGCGCACATGGCACCAACGTGGAGCGTGCCGGCGATGGTGAACATGTTGGCGAAGCCCTGCCACATAGAGACAGAGTTCTCGGTAGCGTCACCGAGCCCGTACAGGACGCCAAAGGTGGAGACCAGGTTCTCCTTGGCGATGAGGGCCGAGATGGTGGACGCGGTGGCCTGCCAGTTGCCAAAGCCAAGCGGAGCGAAGATGAAGCTCAGGGTGCCGCCCACACCGGCGAGAATCGAGTAGTCCATGTAGGTCTCGGGCGCGCCGTCCATGGCCTGCAGGAAGCCGAAGGAGCCGTCGCCACCCTCCCAGCCGGCCAGGCCAAAGTTGGAAAGCGCCCAGATGCCCACGGCGGCCGCAAAGATGATCGTGCCCGCCTTCTTGACGTAGGCCGAGACGCGCTCCCACACGTGGAGTGCCCAGCTCTTGATGGCGGGCATGTGGTAGTCGGGCAGCTCCATCACAAAGGGGGTGGGCTCGCCGGCAAAGCGCTTGGTCTTCTTGAGCATCACGGCCGAGATGATGATGGCGACGATGCCCATGAGGTAGAACATCGGGGCAACCCACCACATGTCGGAGCCCCCCGCAAGGACGCCCATGACCAGAGCGATGATGGGGAGCTTGGCGGAGCAGGGGATCATGGTGGTGAGCATGGCGGTCATGCGGCGGTCTTGCTCGTTCTCGATGGTCTTGGTGGCAAGGACGCCAGGGACGCCACAGCCTGAGGACACGATCATGGGGATGAAGGACTTGCCGGAGAGGCCAAAGCGACGGAAGACGCGGTCCATGACAAAGGCCACACGGCTCATGTAGCCGCAGTCCTCAAGGAAGCAGAGCATGACAAAGAGGACGAAGATCTGCGGGATGAAGCCCAGAACCGAGCCCACGCCGCCGATGATGCCGTCGACCACAAGCGACACCACCACGTCGGAGGCCCCGGCGCCGGTGAGCCAGCCGGTCACGGCGTTGGGGATGGAGTCCACAAAGCCGTCGTAGTCATGCTGGTCGGGCTCGGGGGTGTCGACAGCGGTGGCAAAGTCCGCCTCGGTGACCGTGGGGAGGACGTCCAGCTCCTGGCCCTCGGCGAGCACAGGGTTGCCGTCCGCGTCGAGCGTGGTGATGACGTTGCCCTCGGTGTCGAGGTAGTTGCCGTCGGCGTCCGTCACGGGAACGTCCGTGGCCACGACGCCGGCCTTCTCGGCGGCCTCCTCGAACTCGGTGATGGTGGCCTCGTTGCCTGCGGTCTGCGGGTCCGCGTCGATGGCGTCCTGCACGCCGTCGGTGTCAACGCCGGCCTCCTCGGCCGCGGCGATGTAGCCGGAGATCTGGTCGGTATAGTGGGCGTCCTGCCAGGCCTCGTCAGCCTCGTCGAAGGCCGCCTGGCCGCCGCCGCTCACAAAGAAGCCATCGGAGAAGAGGTTGTCGTTCACCCAGTCCGTGGCAGGCGTGCCAACGGCGACAAGGGCCACCCAGTACACGCCAATCATGATGGCAATGAAGATGGGCAGGCCAAGCACGCGGTTGGTGACCACGCGGTCGATCTTCTCGGAGACGGTGAGCTTGCCCGGCGCCTTGACCACGCACGCGTCCATGACCGTGGCGATCCACTCGTAGCGCTCGGAGGTGATGATGGACTCGGAGTCGTCGTCGCGGTCCTGCTCGATGGCCTCGATGACCTTCTCCATGCTGGCAAGCTGCTGCTTGGAGAGCCCAAGGGACTCGATGGCGGCTGAGTCGCGTTCGAAGACCTTGATGGAGTACCAGCGGAGAAGGTCGGGCGCGCAGGAGCCGGCAATGGTGTTGGCGATGGTCTGGAGCGCGTCCTCGACCTCGGGCGAGAAGCACTTCACGCCCTGGGCCACCTTGTTGGCACGGCCCGTGTCGACGGCGGTGCCCACCAGCGCATCGAGGTTCTTGGAGCGCAGCGCCGAGACCTCAACCACGGGCACGCCGAGCATCTTGGAGAGGCGCTTGGAGTCGATCTTCTCGCCACGCTGCTCGAGCAGGTCGCACATGTTGAGACCCACGACCACGGGACGGCCGGTCTCGAGGATCTGCGTGGTGAGGTAGAGGTTGCGCTCGATGTTGGTGACGTCCACGAGGTCGATGATGGCGCTCGGGCGACCGGAGATGATGAAGTCACGCGAGACGACCTCCTCCGGCGAGTAGGGGGAGAGCGAGTAGATGCCCGGAAGGTCCGTGAAGAGAACGCTGGTGTCCTTCTTCCAGACGGCCTCCTTCTTCTCCACGGTGACGCCCGGCCAGTTGCCCACGTAGCCATTTGAGCCGGTGAGCTCGTTGAACAGCGTGGTCTTGCCGCAGTTGGGGTTGCCAGCCAGGGCTATGTCGATCTTCTCTGCCATGCCTTGCCTTTCCTGTTGTGTAGCGCGCGAGTTGCGTACGGACCGCCTTACGACGGCTGAGTTTCTCTCGGCTAACTGTTACCTGCGCAGTACTAATTGTTAGAGTTGGTTAACTTAATGTGCCAAAACATGGGGCCCACGCCCCCCCGGTACTCCCAGCGCCACTTGGCTACGCGACGCCCTGGGCAGCTGCCTTCTCCACGTCTGTGACCTCGACGCTGGAGGCCTCGTCCTTGCGCAGCGACAGCTCGTAGCCGCGCACGGTAACCTCGATGGGGTCGCCCAGGGGTGCAACTTTACGCACGTATACGTGCGTGCCCTTGGTGATGCCCATGTCCATGATTCGACGCTTAATGGCGCCCGTGCCGCTGAGCTTCGAGACCGTGCAGGTCTCCCCCACGCGCACGTCCTTAAGACTTGCCATGCTCTCCCCTTCTTCATGCCACGGGCCACGCATGCAGTTACACGCTGCCTGCGGCGATTGATAAACGATTGCGATTGCTGGCCGGCGGTGCCGGCGGGCCGGCGTGGCGCTAGTACGTGACGATGCGCATGGCCATGTCGCGGCCGATGCCAAAGGTGGAGCCCTTGACGCTTACCACCACGTCGCCGTTCACGCGCGAGACGACCTTGACCTTGGCACCCTCGACAAAGCCCATCTCCGAGAGGTGCTGGCGCAGCGTGGCGGTGCCGCGCACCTTGAGGACGCGGATCGTCTCGCCCTCGCTCACCATTGCCAGGGGAAGCTGGGCACTCCTCCCGATGGTCGTTGCCTCCACACGCGCGCCCGCCCGACTGGCGGGGTTGCTGCCTGTCATTACGGCATCAGCCTCCATGGTCGACATGCGACTCCCTTCTCAGCTCTCTACGGCTTTCTCGGCTGGCCGTAGCCGCCCCGGTTGGGCATCACCTTCCCGGCTGGCCGCGCGAGTTGTCCATAGCTAACTCGCAAGTAGTATATAGCTAACTTGCTGCAAATTGCCCGAAAAGTCAACTATTCTTAACTATTGCTACGAAAGTGCAGGTAGGAGGTCTGTAATGTGTGTGTTTCTAGCCCATTCGGACGGGAATGTGCGAGAGGCAACGCATATTCCAGCGAGAATGACGATACCTAAACGCCTCTCGGTGGCTCTCCGCACAGATGCCGCGCATTCCGAACGGTTAGACCGCCTTAAATGGCGAGATTGCGCGGCATTGGCGGACATGCCGCGCATTCCGAACGGTTAGACCGCCTTAAACGTTCGGAAATTTCCTAATCGACGAAATCACGCGGCATTGCCGAGAAAGGTGGCAGCTCATCTTGCCCGCGCCATTGCCGAGAAGGACTGCAGAGCTCTGCCTTCCATCTATATCCCCTGAACATCATCTATTGCCATAGGCGGTTAATATAGACGTCCGCACGACAGGGTATAAACTAGTCCTAAACTAGGTCCAGCATTGGAGGATTCCATGGCTTCAAGGACGGCAGAAGTTAAGTCGTACGTTGAGCCTCAGATCAAGTCGGAGGCATCAGAGGTCTACGCCCGCTGGGGAATGAGCCTCTCGGACGCCGTTAATACATTCCTGATTAAATCGATTGAGGTGGGTGGACTCCCCTTCGACATGCGTCCCGAGCCCAGGCCCGTCTACAAGGCCTCCACGGTATTGCCGGCCGATCCGGCCTACGGCTCCAGCGTCCTACCCGATGATATGGACAATGAGGAGGACGGCATCTATGACAGGCTCGTCGGATAGTGCCATAAGGACGAGCAGACTAGATCCGCGCCCCTGGGAAATCTGGCTTGCTTACGTGCGTTTCGCTGACCATCCAGACGTAGGAAAGGTGCGCCCAATCGTCATTATCGACGAGCGCGTCTCTGCCGTCGTGGCTGCAAAGGTCACAACCGCGGTTCCTCAGGAGCACTACTTGTACTGCGAGCTCGCCGACTGGCAGGTCGAGGGCCTGTTGCGCCCGTCGCGTGCCCAGGTTGTGCCGCTCTTCCAGGTTTCACACGCCGACGTGCTTCGCGATACTCCCCTGGGAACGCTCACGAAGCGGGACCGTGTGGCGCTGCAGGCAGCACTCAACGCGGCAGATGGACATGGACTATAGGCAGTCTGCGACCCCCCCGGAGATACATATTCCAATCGGTTAGGGACCCCGGACGATCGAATTTTTTCAGGCTATTTGAGAGAGCAGCGCCATTGCCGAGAAGGGCCGCGGCCAGCGGGGCGTTGGCGTTTCTCGGCACAAAATAACGACCCGCCACTGGGCTAATTGCCCAACGGCGGGTCGTCGCAATCACAGGAGTGCGTCAGAAGCTACGCATCGAACTCCATGTCCTTGCTCTCCTGGATGAGCAGCAGCGCGACAAGCGCAACCCCAGACATCGCGAGGAGGTACCAACCCACGCCCTGGATGCCAAACGCAAGCACCAATGCCGTGGCGATGGTGGGCGCAAACGCGCCGCCCAGGATCGACGAGAGGTTGTACGCCAGGCCGGAGCCAGAGTAGCGCACGTTTGCAGGGAAAAGCTCAGGCAGGTAAGCGCCGCACGGCCCAAACAGGCCGCCCATCAGGCAAAAGCCAACGGCGAGGAAGGCAAACACGCTGGCGGCGTTCTGCGTCGCAAGCAGCTGCGGCGCAAGAAGGCTAAACACAACGGTGAGCAGCGTGGTGACGAGAAGGACGGGCCTGCGGCCAACCTTGTCGGCCTCGACGCAGCCAACAACGATGAACACGGCAAAGAACGGAACGGCGGCAAGCTCGAGCTGCAGGTACTGGGTCTGGGCAAAGCCGAGCGTCTTTACGCCGTAGGAGAGGGACCAGGTGCCCAGCAGGTAGAACAGGGTGTACGTGATGCCCATGGCGCAGGTGCCAAGAACGACCTGCTTCCAGTACTTGGTGAGCTCGTGAAGCGGGCTCTTCACCACGCGGTCCTCCTTGACAGCCTTCTGGAAGACGGGGGTCTCGCTCATGCGCTCACGGACGACAAGACCAACAACCACGAGGACCGCGGAGAGCAGGAACGGGATGCGCCAACCCCAGGCGACCATGGTGTCCTGCGAGAAGTTGCTCTCAAGCAGCAGGTTAACGCCGTAGGCAAAGAAGAAGCCGAGAGGGGCGCCCAGGTTGGGGAAGGAACCCCACAGCGCGCGCTTGTTGGCCGGCGCGTTCTCGGTGGCGACAAGCGCCGCGCCCGACCACTCGCCCGCAAGGCCCAGGCCCTGGCATGCACGGCAGACGCACAGGAGCACTACGGCCATCGGCCCAAGGACGTCATAGCCGGGTAGCACGCCAACCACAAAGGTGGAAATGCCCATCATCATGAGTGCAACTACCAGCGTCTTCTTGCGGCCGAGCTTGTCGCCAAAGTGCCCAAAGAGTAGCGACCCAAACGGGCGTGCAAGAAACGACACGGCAAAGGTGACAAACGAGAATAGCGTCGCGAGGAACGGGTTCTGCTTTGCGACGTCGGTGAAGAAGACGAGGCCAAAGTAGCTGGCGGCGGCAATCGAATAGCAGTAGTTATCGTAGAACTCGATTGCGGTGCCCCCCCATGGAGGCGGCCATCACCTCGAGGACGGAGTCTCTCTTGGGAGCCTCGGCTACTGCCGGGGCGGTTAGCGATGTAGGTTGCGAAGACATTGCTTCTCTCCTTGTGGTCTGGGTTCTGGTGTGGGCGAGAACTTTTCGCCTTCACGCGGCGAACCCGTCTCTCCCTACGATGCGGAATCGTTCTCACAACGTCATTGCATGCTTGTTAGTCTGCCGTGCTCCTCTCGCTTGCGATGTTCCGCTCGGTCCGGATTTCCGCGGAGGACAGCCGGCATACGAAGAGGGCCCGGCGCCGTCTCTCCCCAACAGCCCCGGGCCCAAAGGTCCGCAGCCGTCCGCAGGTGCGGACGGCCGTATGTGGCCACCCGCGCCTAGATAATGCTGGCAATCTCGATGAGATCGTGCGTGTTGGCCTGGAACATCTTGGTCTCCCTCTTCGTAGCGCCCGCTTCTGCGTGGCGTGTGTGAGACTATGCGCCGGAGAAGTTCACGTAGCGCTACTATTCCGTGGGACGTAATACAAAGGTAATATTTCGGCGAAAGGTTGCTTTGCGTCGGCGAGCGTTGTGGCGCGCGGCGAGAAGGACAGCCGTCCGGCGCCGGAGTGCGCATTTTGGCAGCCAGCGCGTACAAAACCTTTGCTGCGGCGCCAACGAGGCGAGGGCCGTTAGCGACCCGGCGCTCCGCTACGCCTTCTTGCGTCGAGACGAGCTGCGCCCCGCTGAGCCGCCACGCCCTGACGCCGAGCCCTTACGCGCCCCGCGCGCCCCGCGCGTGCTGGCGGCGGCCTTCTTCTCCCTGCTCGGGCAGTCCATGTTCACGCAGATGCGCCATGGCCCGCGCTGTGTCACCACCTCGACGATTGGCGCGCCGCACTCCGGGCAGGTCTCGCCCGTGGCGTGCAGCTCGCCACGCTGCGGCAGAGGGTAGCTCGTGCCGCATTCGTCGTAGTTGGTGCAGCGGATGAAGCGCTTCCCGCTCTTCTCGGACTTGTGCGCCACCAGGTCGCCGTGACGGCCGGCCGCCTTGCAGGCGGCGCACTCCCCCACCACAATGTCAGGCTCGCGGTTGGTGGGGCACGCCGGGTTGATGCACGTCTCGTACGGACGGTTGCGGAACGGGTGCACCTTCACGCGCGGTGCGCCACACTCCGGGCACACGCCCGCCTCGCCCTCGATGGGCTCGATGCGCCCCTTGGGCAGCGGGTACGTCACGTCGCAGTCCGGCCAGCCCATGCAGCCCGCAAAGCTCCCGCGCGTCTTGGCGGACGTCTTCACCACCAGGTCGCGGCCACACTTGGGGCACACGCCAATCTTGGCATCGGCGGTCACGGCGTCGGCGATGGCCTCGGAGAGGTCGTCCTTGTGGTCGATGAGCCCGTCCATCATGCCGGCGAGAAGCGCACGAGAGTGGTCGACGACCTGCGCCTGAGTGTCTGCACCCTCGGCGACCTTGGTCATGTCGCCCTCGAGCTCGGCGGTCATCTCGGGCGTGGTGATGCGCGGCGCGTAGTTGGTGAGCGCGTCGATAATTGCCATGCCCAGCTTGCTGGGCTCGGCCGGATCGTTCTTGAGGTACTTTACGTCGTAAAGGCGCTGGATGATCGAGGCGCGCGTGGACTTGGTGCCCAGCCCGCGCTTCTCCATCTCCTGGATGAGCTTGCCCTGGCTGTAGCGCGCGGGAGGCTCCGTCTGCTTGGCGTCAAGCGACATGGAGGTGACGTCGCAGGTATCACCCTCGTTTAGCTCGGGCAGCTGGTCATCCTTCTTGAGCCCGTAGGGGTAGATGGCGCGAAAGCCCGGCACGGACAGGACGTTTCCCGTGGCAACGAAGGGCTCGCCGGCAACGTCCAGCTCGACCTTGGTCCCGGCAATCGTTGCCGGCCCCATGAGCGTAGCCAGGAAGCGTCGCGCGATGAGGTTGTAGAGCTTCCACTCCGCGGGCTGCAGGTTGTCCGGGTTGACGGCGCCGGTGGGATAGATGGGCGGGTGGTCGGTTGTCTCCTGCTTGCCGCGTGTGGCATGGAGCGTGCCCTGGCCGAGAAGCGCCTTGCACGTGGGCGCAAACTGCGGGACCGAGGAGAGCGTGCGCACGCACTCGCGCAGGTCGAGCGACGACGGGTAGACGGTGTTGTCCACGCGCGGATACGAGATGAGGCCGTCCATGTAGAGTGACTCGGCCAGGCGCATGGCACGCGCGGGCGAGATGCCCTCGGCCGCCGCGGCTGCCTGCATGGACGTGGTGTTGAAGGGCACCGGCGGGTTCACGCGGCGCGTCTTGCGCGTGACTGCGCGCACCGTGGCGGTCTTCGCGTCGCGGACGTGGCCATAGGCCTTCTCGGCTGCGTCATGGTCCGTGAAGCGCGCGGTTGCGTGCGTGATGCGGAACGGGTCGGAGTCCGCGTGCGTGGCCTCGCCCGAGAGGACCCAGTAGTCCTCGGGCACAAAGGCCATACGCTCGCGCTCGCGCTCAACCACAAGGGCAAGCGTGGGCGTCTGCACACGGCCGGCCGAGCGCGTGTTGCCCAGACCGCCAAAGCGCACGCAGGTGAGGTAACGCGTGAGCACGGCACCCCAGATGAGGTCAATGTGCTGGCGGCTCTCGCCCGCGTCGGCAAGGTCCTGGTCAAGCGCCACCAGGTTGTCGAACGCGTGGTCTATCTCGGCCTTGGTGAAGGCAGAGTAGCGCGCACGAGAAACCTTCACGTCTGGCGCCACCGAGAGAATCTGCTTGAGTGCGTCCGAGCCAATGAGCTCGCCCTCGCGGTCGAAGTCCGTACCAATGATGACCGAGTCTGCCTTCTTGGCGAGGTTCTTGAGCGAGCGGATAATCTCCTTCTCGGCAGGGAGCTTCTCGATGGGCGCCCACACCAGATACGGCAGGCTCGGAATCTTCCAACCCTTGATGTCCACGCCGTCGGCCAGGAAGGGCTTGCGCTTGGTGGCAAAGGGCGGACGAGCAAGGCCATCGGGCACGTCTGCCGGCAGGTGCTCGCCCTCGGCGGTGAGGCCGTACCAGCCCTCCTGCGGGTCAAACTTGAGCTTGGGAGGGAAGTCCGGCTGCATGATGTGGCCGCGCAGGCCTATGGTCACCCAGTCCTCCCCGCCCTTCCTAAAGCGGTAGATGGGCGTGTTGTAGACCTTGTCCGCCTTGGGCTTGCCGGACTCAGAGAGGAGCCTGGCGATCTGCTGGGCGGCATCGTTCTTCTCGGTGACGACAAGGATCAAAGAACATTACCTCGCTTGCTTCGTGACGGCAGAGTCCCCCTAGTTTAAAGCTTGTCGAGCTCTGCGTTCTCGTAGTCCTCGCGGGACCACTTGAGGGCCTGCTTGCCGTCGCGCGCCACGATGACGTAGCGGGCAATTGCCAGGGCGATCTCGTACAGGGCGATAAGCGCGGCAAACATGAGGAGCATGGTCACGGGCGAGGCATCTGGCGTGACGACGGCCGAAAGGACCATGAGACCAACGTAGATGTAGCGCCACTGCGAGCGGAAGGTCTTGTACGGCACGATGTGCAGGATCGAGAGGTAGAAAATCACTAGCGGCAGCTCGAAGGCAATGCCAAAGCCAATCTCAAGCAGCATGTAGATATTGAGGTAGTCCTCGGCGTCGGCCATGTTCTGCGCGAACTCGAAGGACTGGTCGAGCAGCCAGCCAAACGCTGCAGGCTGAATCACGTAGTAGCAGAAGATCATGCCGATGAAGAACAGGGCGACAAGGGCCGCCACCGTGGGAACGACCCACTTGCGCTCCTTGGGCTTGAGCGCCGGCAGAATGAAGGCCATGATCTCCCAGATGATGATGGGAGTGCAGATGATCATCGAGAAGAACATGGCGACCTTGAAGCGGATGGTGAAGCCGCCCAGCGCGGTGAGGACGTAGAGGTCGCCGCCGCGCATGGCCTCCTTGATCTGGTCGATCATGAGGTCGATGAGGGTGGGGGTGGCAAAGTAGACGATGACCGCCACCGTGAGGAGCGAGACCACGATGATGGTGAGCCTGCGACGAAGCTCGCCGAGGTGGTCCATGATGGGCATGCGTGCTGGTCCGATAGGCATGGTGGTATGGGAGCGGGGCGCTAGGCCTGCTGCTCGCCGCCCTCCTCTCCGTCTGTAGCGGTAACGGTGTCGCTAGGCGCAGGGGCGTCGCTGTCGGCGGCGTCGGCCGCGGGTGCGTCGGTCTCGGGCGCGGACGCGTCGGCCTTCTCGGCCTCGGCGGCCTGCTCGCGACGGCGCTTGGGGCTCATCGCGTAGAGGTCGGCGGCAGTCGCGGGCTTGGGCTTCTCGTCCGCAGGCTTTGACGCCTCCGGTGCGGGAGCGCTTGCCGTCTTGGCCTCGGCGGGTGCCTCGGCTGCGGGCGCAGCGTCGGCGTCGCTGTCGGCGTTGGCACCCGAAGCGTCCTCCTCAGATGCCTTCTCGGCGGCTGCGGCGTCTGCCTTGGCCTTCTCGGCGGCGGCGCGCTCTGCCTCGAGGCGCTTCTTGCGCTCGGCGAACGTCTCGGTCTTGGGCGTGGACTTGGGGGAACCGGAGCCCTCAATGTCTGCGTCCTCCTCGCTGCGCTTGCGGTTGGGCTTCTTGGGCGCATCGCTCATTGCCTCGGTCGCGGGATCCACGATCTCGGTCTGAACCACCTGCGTAAAGCCCTCCTGGGCGTTTCTGAACTGCCGCAGCGCGCGGCCAATGGTGCGGCCCATCCCGGGGAGCTTGTCAGGCCCAAAGATGAGGAACGCGAAGAGCAGGATGAGAGCGAGCTCTGACTCTCCAATGCCAAACACGGTCGGTTTCCTCCAGCGTGGATCGAATTCCTACAGGTACCCGCAGCGCGCGGGCTTTCTGGAAGCGCTACTGCTGCGCCCCGGTAACGTTGAGGTCGGCGCCCACGCCAAGCAGCGAGAGGACGCGCGCCACGTTTCTCTGCGGGCGCTCCACCGAGAGGGTGCGGCCCGTCTCCTTTGCTCGGTGCGCCGCGCCAACCAGGACGCCTATGCCCGTCGAGTCAATGTAGGGCACCTCTGCCAGGTCGATTGCAAGCGAACCCTCGCCCGAGGAGAGTTGCTCGTCAAGGACGTCTCGCAGAGCAGAGGCGTTGGAGACGTCGACCTCGCCGGAGACCGCCACGCGGCAGCCTCCCTCGGTGGGTGTGGTTGAGATGTTGATGCTCATGGAGGTCCCTCTTCCTTAGAGTCCGGTACCAGAGAGGTTGTTCAGTGTGTCCGTGAGACCCTTCGCCCCGGTCTCGCCCGAGGTTGGTGACGTGGTGGACGAGCTATTGTTCGAGTTGGTCGAGGTTGATGACGTGGCGCTCGACGAGGACTCGAGCGCGGCAAGGCGCTGGGTGGCGTAGGACTTCGCGCCATACTCGTCGTTGGGGTCGTTGTCGATGGCGGACTGGTAGGAGGCCTTGGCGGCGTCCTTGTCGCCGGAGTACTCCTGGACCATGCCCAGATTTGCCCAGGCGGGAGCATAGGTGGGCGAGTTCTGCGTGAGCGTCTCGAGGTCGGACTGCGCCTCGCTCGTGTTGCCCTCGTAGAGCTTGCAGAGCGCGATGTCCACGCGAACGGCGTCGGAGTCCTTGAGGTCGAGGTACTGCTGGTAGTAGCCAATGGCCTTCTCGAGGAGCTCGTTGCCGTGGGTGGTGTCGTCGTCCGAGGAGGACACCGAGATGACCGAGGCGCCCCAGCGCATGTAGTTGCGGCCCAGGTTGAGCAGGGTCGCAAGGTTGGTGTTGTCAGAGGAGAGCTTGGACTCAAGCTCCGCGACGGTGTCCTGGTACTTGGCGTCCACAGCAGCCACACCGGTAGCGGAGCTGGAGTCCGCGGAGCTCTCGTCCGACGAGTCCGAGCTGCTGTCCGAGCTGGAGTCAGCGCTCGAGTCCTGGGAGCTTTGCTGCTCGGCCTGCTGGTTGTTAGAGAAGGCCGTGGAGAGCGTGGGCATCATGAGCGAGACAACCATGAGGACGGCAAAGATGATGATGACGACCTTGGCGGGCGTGGAGAGGCTGCTCGCAGGTGTAGACTGGCCATTCTTGGTCGCGGAGCCCTTGCCCCTTGCCGAGGACGCACCCGTTGCGGTGCCCTTCTTGGCCGCCTTTTTGCTTGGCTTCTTCGACATGCCCGAACGATCCCTCCGTGTCCATATGCGTCTGGCCAGCCCAGGAATTGGGCCGTGTCACGTGCACTGGCGCCACTGGCGGCGCCACCGTTTGTGACCCTTTAATGTATGCCACATCCGGCCCGCCCTCGCGGGCGATGTGCGCGCTTCCCGATTCTACAGAACTCTGCGAGTCCGTTGGCGCAGGCCAAGCGCTAGTCCCATGCTAGGCATCGGCCTCCCGAACGAAAAATACATTCTGGAGGCCGTTGCCATACAAGCATTGTATATGTCCGCTCTTCTCGCCCGCCAGCGGCGAGAGGAGCTGGCCGCCCTAGCCCTGCTGGCCGTCGCGCTCGGCCTTGGCAAGGCGCGCCGAGACGAGCTTCACGGCAACCACAAAGACGTCGAGCGCCGCGCCAAGGTCCTCGAGCGAGGGGTACGTGGGCGCGATGCGGATGTTGGTGTCCTCCGGGTCGCGGCCGTAGGGCCAGGTGGCGCCGGCAGGCGTCAGCTTCACGCCCAGCTCGGCTGCCAGGCCAACGATGGCCTTCGCGGAGCCCTTGGGGCCGTCGAACGAGACGAAGTAGCCGCCGTGGGGGTTGCTCCAGGTGGCACAGTCGAGACCGTCGAGGCCGGCGTGGAGCTTCTCCTGCACCAGCTCGAAGCGCGGGCGCACGATCTGGGCGTGCTTCTCCATGTGGGCCTTGATGCCGTCGAGGTCCTTGAGGAAGCGCACGTGCGCGAGTTGCGAGACCTTCTCGGGCGAGACGCGCATCACCGAGAAGGCCGCGCGGATCTCGGCCATGTCGGCGGAGCTGGCAGTGACAAACGCAATGCCCGAGCTGGGGAACGTCACCTTTGCCGTGGAGCCAAACTCGTAGACCAAGTCGGACTTGCCGGCCTCGGCCAGGGCATCGAAGATGTTGAGCAGGTGGTCGCCCTCGCCCTCGAAGGTGTGGACCACGTAGGCGTTATCCCAGAAGATGCGGAAGTCGGGCGCGGCGGGCGTGAGCGCGGCAAACTTGCGAACCACGTCGTCGGAGTACGTGACGCCCGTGGGGTTGGCGTACTTGGGGACGCACCAGATGCCCTTGACCGCGGGGTCATTCTCGACCAGGCGCTTCACCACGGCCATGTCGGGGCCATCCTCGAGCATGGGGACGGGGATGTTCTCAATGCCATAGTGGGCCGTGACCTTGAAGTGGCGATCGTAGCCGGGGGCGGGGCAGAGGAACTTGACCTTGCCCTGCTGGCTCCAGGGCTTGTTGCCGCCAATGCCGTGGGTGTAGGCGTTGCAGACCAGGTCGTGCATGAGGTTGAGGCTCGAAGAGCCGTTCACGATCACGTTCTTGGGGTCGACGCCCAGAATCTGCGCGGCGAGGGCGCGCGCGGAGGGTAGGCCGTCGGGGGCACCGTAGTTGTCAACGGCCACGCCCTGGTCGTCCATCTCGGTGGAAGAGCTGAGAACGTCAAGCATGGGGTGAGAGAGCGCGGTCTGCTCGGGGCTGGGCTTGCCTCGCGCCATGTCCAGCTTGAGGCCCAGCGAGCGAAGGTGCTCGGCCTCGGCCTCGAGGCGCGTAATCTCCTGTTCGAGTTCCTGATCTGACATGAGCTCATATGCGGTGGGCATGGGCCCCTCCTCGTGACGGCTGCATGGACGGATACGGATGCGGTTGCGGTGCGCCCGGAACGCGTCCCGGGCTGCCGAGGCGCGGCAGTTGGCGCACAGCGGCGAGAAAGAAGTATAGCGCGACGCCCTGTAGGCGTGATGCAGCTGGTACCATGGGTTTCATGATGAGAAACACAGACACACACGAGCATCGCACCGCCCGTAGCGTCACGCACGGGGGGCTGCGCGCACCGGAGTACGGCGAGCTGCAGCAGCTGGTGAACGAGCTCTACTACCACAACATGTCCGGTGCGGTCTCCAAGATCGACGTGCTCACGCGCGCCGAGATCGACGACCTGTGCGATGACCTCATGGAGGTCGTCGACCTCCTCCCCGCTGGCAAGTACAAGCGCGGGAGGCTGTGCGACCAGCTCAACAGCATCGTGACCGCCCACGGCTGGGGCAACGTCTACGGCACCGTTGAATGAGACAAAGGGACAGTCCCTTTGTCTCATTCCTAATGGCATGCGGTCGCCGGAAGGCCGCGTTTGATGCAATCTGCAACAAAAACCGTGCTCCGGCGACAACGCTACAGCTAAGTTCGCCGCGGTGCTAGAACGAGCAGCCACCGCCAATGGTGCACGAGGCACCCGCGGAGGGGGCGTCGTCCTTCTCGCCAGCTGCCGCCGCCGAGAACTCCTTGCCCAGGTAGGCGATGATGTCATCCGACTCGTACATGGCCTTGCCGTCAATAAAGAGGCACGGCACCTGACGCTTGCCGCCAACCTCAACCAGGCGCTCGCGGTCCGCGTCGGACTCGTCAATGTTGTGGAGCGGCAGCTCAATGCCGTTGGCGTCCATGAAGGTAAGCACCTTGTGGCAGTAGGGGCAACCGTTCTTGATGTAGAGTTGAAGGTCCTTCTCAGCCATGTTGTTCCTTTCGGAGAGGGTTCCAATTACGACACTGACCGGCGTATACCCCGATTTGGGCCGCCGCAGAAATGGTATTTGACAAGTTACAAATCTCCACATGGGCGGGGCACATCGGCGGTGATTGGCCTCATGCGGGCCCTGAGTAGGCAGGGTGGGCTCTTGATGCGAGCCTCCCAACGCAAATTGACGGTTGGTGGCAGTTTGCGACAAATCCTTTATGTGAAATCGAGCTAGTCACAAATCGTCTACCTGCGATTTCTCGAATCCCAAAGAGATTGCTACTCGGGGGTACCGCCAAAAACTGCCACCAACCGCAAAAGCGTGCCATTCGACGGCGTCCGGGGGGCGTCAGGGTGCCGCCGGGGGCTCCCTGTCAGACATGGGCAGCCGGGCACGGGGGCGCCGGGCGGCAAGTTTTTACGGTTGGTGGCAGTTTTTCGGGGGCGGCCCGAGTATCAGATGATTGCAGTCCTGATAAACCGCAGATCAGGGATTTGCGACATCGGCGCACTCACATCAAGGATTTGCCACAAACTGCCACCAACCGTCAATTCGTGAATTCAGGTGGCCGCAAAGGGTGCCGAAGCCTCAGTCGGAGCTGCACTCTAGAAGAGGTAGCCGAGGATTGACGAGTCGGCAAAGAGCGACACGATGGAGAGGATAGCTACGGCCACCAAAACCGCAATAGCAGTCCACATGCCGATGCCCTTGTCTTGGTCTCCGCCGAGCGTGGGTATGAGCATGGGTTTCTCCTTCACATCTAGGCGGCCGCATCGTCTCCAGGCCAATTGGCCAAGCTACTGAAGGACGATATCGTATTTCTTGCGGTACGAGGTTTCGCGAAGAATGAGGCAGGAAGCCACTCCAAGACGAAGGGGGTCCCATGGACAACGAAGGGTTCTTCCAGCGTGCTTACGGTGTCGTACGACTGATTCCACCCGGAAGGGTTGCCACCTACGGGCAGGTCGCCCGCATGATGGGCGAGCCGCGGAAGGCTCGCTACGTGGGATTTGCCATGCACTCAAGTCCGGGCCTGTCTGGCGGGGTGCCCTGCCATAGGGTCGTCTTTGCAGACGGGAGCCTTGCCCCAGGGTTTGCCTTTGGTGGACCTGAAGAGCAGCGAAGGATGCTCGAGGCAGAAGGCGTTGGATTTCTCGCCAGCGGAAAGGTGGACATGCGTCGGTTTGAGTGGGAGGCATAGGGGCATCCGCCTCCCGCCGAGGAGACGGATGCAGCCAAACGCCGTTGGAAGCCCGCCGAAGCGGGGCGCCTGAAAACGTTGCCAGCGTGTCGCCCATGCCCTCGAAGCTGCCGATGACCCCATCGCCCCGCGTCTCGTCAGCGCGGTTAAATGCTGGTTATCAGATACATGCCCGCCGCGCACCACGAATATATGAAAGTAGCATACCCACAGTAATGTTCCACGCCGCCAAGGGCACATGGTGTCCCCGCTCTGGACGAGTCGGGCCTCTCGTACACGATTGACCAGCAAAACGACCAGTCGGCCTGCCAGACCATCGCACGGAAGCTCTGTTGGGGCAGCCTGGAAGAATCCTTGATGTGGTATCTCTGAATTGGAAAATCCGCGACCTGCGGTTTATCAAGGTATGAGCCGCTTGATACTCGGACGCCCTCGGAAAGCTGCCATCGACCGTCAATTTGGAATCTGTGGGGTCGGTTCCGCCATCTTGGGATGGCGCGTCAGCCTCACCCCTCGAAGAGAAAAATGAACCGCCGGCCGCTTTACATCACGACCGACGGTTCGTCGAGAAAAATCTGTCCGCACTTCGTAACTGTGCAGGTTAGCTCCTCTTTGAAACCTTCACTCCCACAGCAATGGCAACTGCGCCCACGCCCAGAAGCGCTACGGCACCAAAGGCCAGTGACGACATCGCATCACCCGTCTGAGGCACTTTCTCGGCACTGGGAGTGGCCGGGCGCTTGACAGCAGGCTTGGTTTTGGGATTGGGCTCATCGTCAGAGCCAGGATTCGGCGCAGGAGGTTCGGGCTCCTCGACAGCGTAGGCCAGGGACGGGACGTCGAAATCCTCTGGGGTAAGCGCAACGCCATTGGAGTTAACAGGGAAAAGCGTCGCCTTGGTGTTGGTCGCAAGCTCGTGGCTGCCCGGCTCGGTCGGGGCCTGTGCAAGCGTGACGTTGTAGGTCAGCTTCACGGGAGCAAAGTTCGAGATGGGCTCGTGTGCCGTGAGCGTATAGGCGTCCGCGTCCGGGTCGTAGACCAAGGTGAAGCGCGCCTTCGTGTCGCCCTTGCTGTGGAAGCTCCACGCGTTTGCGCCCTCATCCGTTGCCTCGAGCCGCTCGTCACCGACGCTGAGCGCTGCCGACCCCGGAACGAAGTCGAAGTCATATGTGTCACCCTTGCCCATGGCGTCGGTGATGGTGGAGCCGGTCCCGCACGCGTACAGGATGTTGTCGGCGATTTGGGAGAAGTCGAGCTCGCTGCCGCCGTTCAGCGCATCCATGAACTTGACGGAGAAGTCGGAATCACTGCCGGTGCGCACCGCATAGCAGTTGTAGCCCTCGACCTTCAGCGCCTGCCAGGTGCTATAGGCCTCATAGACCGCCCGGTCGGGTGCCATGGCGTGATCTGCCTGGGTTCCATGCTCGATGTAAGCAAAGTTCGGGTCGGTAATGGTCCCCGTCTTAGTATCTTTCACCTTGGACGTCGCGTCGTTGCCGTACGTCGCGAAATCAAACGCGTACTTGTCGCCGTCGGTCTTTACCCACTCAACCAGATGGGAGTAGTAGTCGCTCCAGTTGCCGTACGGCATGGCATACGTTGCAGAATCAGGCGTGCGTGCCTGCTGCCATTCGTCGATCATGCCGAAGTAGACGAAATCCCTTGCATTGAAATCACTCGCAGGCTGCTGGGAACTCTGATCTGAATAGGTGTACTGATAGTAGATGTCCTTCACGTTGCCGTCTGCGCCGGTGAACAGGCGCGTCAGGCCGTCGCTGACCATGATGACGTACTTGCGGTTCGCGGGCGTGGTGGTGTCGGCGTCGAGCATGGCCTTGGCCTTGAGCAGCCCATCGTGCATGTTGGTTCCGGACTTCATGTCACCGGTATAGCCACCCGTGATGGCGCTCTTGAACGAGTCGACGTTACCGGCAGTAAGTGTCGAGAGCTCCTTCTCCACGTGGCCGTCGCCCTTGAATGACACAACGCCTACCCGCACCTGGTCGACGCCACCTGCCTCGGCAACAAGCCGGTCGAGCGTCGCAGTAGCGTCCTTGATGGCATCGTCCTTGCAGCTTGAGTTGTCCACGACAAAGACGATATCGGAGGAGAGCACGGCCTCGGCACTTGGAAGCTGGAGCGTGACCTGTGCGGTCGTTCCCTCCTCAAGCCAGGTTGCAACCTTAGACTTGGGAATCGTCCAGCTGGTCCCTTAGCCGGTATTGCTCGTTTCTGCCCTGGCAGGCATCGGCACTGCCAAGAGGCCAAGGACAAGCGCGGCGATGAACGCGATGGCCACAGGCCTCCGTTTATGTAGTGTCACTGCATGGCTCGACATCGTTTCCTCTTCCTTTCCTCTTCCGCAAGAACGGCCGCACAGGTTCACAAAACCACATTAGGTAATTTCAAGCATAACACCGTATCAAGGTTTTTTTAAGTGAGTTTCTCGCATTATAAGTTAACCTATCTTGACTTGTAGTGGTAGGCAGAGACGGGCTGGTAATCGTGCAAGCCAGCAGCGAGATGAGACAAGGGGGCTCTGTCTCCTTGTCTCATTTTGGCTGGATGGGGTATCCGTCTTGGCTCATGATCTCAAGCACCCCATCTGTTGGCCAGCGCAAACACAGCCGCATGCGTACGATACCAGCGAGAATGGACGCAACGATGCCTGACGCAGCCCTCCGCATCACATCCTATTTCAGAGATGTCGGTGAAGTCCCGAACAGCCTCCTTAAGCCTCTCAACAGCGCCAAGAAGAACAAGGCCCCCCGAGTAAGCTGGCTGCTCTGCTGGGGACACCCACGGGCAAGGCCGTGTCTCTCACCAGGGCAATCCGAGCGGCTCAGAAAGCCAGAACCTGGCCAGAAACCCTTCCAACAAGCGCAAGAAACGTAAACAAACTGCTGGTAGATGTCGGGTTGCTTGCGGAGGACAGGCTACCGACAGAAATGGGTAGGCACCTTGGCATCTCCGTTGTCGACGACACCGAGAAGGGCTGAAAGTACGCGAGCTATACGCCCACTGTGCTCGCACAGGTGGCGGAAATCCTGTTGAGAAGAGCGTGAATCTAGCAATGATGCAGTTGGCTGTTACAGCAGGACCCCTCATGGGGTTCGGAGGGGCGGGAGCTGCTTTAAGTACGAGAAAGGTGGGGCTGGGCAACCCTAGTCTCAGCCTACGCGCGCTTTACAGCGTGGGGTCCCCCTCCACCCGCTGCACAAAAACGCTCTATCAAAGGGAAATTACCGTTCTCGTGCACAAAACCGGCCTATCGCGGGGGACTGTCGAGGCCTTGGCATCAAATGTTGAACATTGATTGCACAGTTATGCATAAACCATACGATTGTTTCGTAATATTGGATACTATAATTACATCATTGATATTTGTGCCTCGAAGCGCCCGCGATAGAGCGTTTTTATGCACGAGCGTCCCAATTTCCCAGCGTTAGGGCAGTTTTGCGCAGCACCTCGCGACTATTGGTGCCCAAGCGGCAATCGAACAGGCTTGCAGCGCCCGCTCGACATTCCCGGCCCTTGCGAGGTTGTGACGCCGCCAGATGGTGACAAACCTCGCCCAAGGCATCTCATCGCGCCTGAACGGTGGGGCGATCTCGCTCCGCCGTTTAACAAACTTGTCGCCTCGATAAGATAAGGGCCAAAGGCTCGTCATATCCCCGCCTCAACGAGAGGGGATGATATGAGTGGTCCTCCGAGTCGTTCCGATTGAGCACCCAACAGTAATCCGCGCCCGTTCCGGCCGACTGCTGGCAATTCAAGACGAGGAACACGGCATCAACCCCACAGAAGATTCCCGACCTCGGTATATACCACCACCCTCGGCTGACAACCTTCTCGCACGAGAATGCCCCTGCCGCCGTCTTGGTGCAGCAGTGGATGTTTTCGCAGGTACTACGTATAAAAAAGAACCCCTCGGCGCCGAATCGACACCGAGGGGGCAGACATGGCGGGGTTTCCCGTCGAAAGCGGGCGTGTGCGGCGTCACACGCAGCTGCGGGACGCCAGCCGCAACAATCCCCAGCCCTACAGGAGCCTCAGCGAGACCTCCTTGAGCTGCGCGCCCGTGACCTCGGACGGCGCTGCGCTCATGAGGTCGGAGCCGCTCGCCGTCTTGGGGAACGCCATGACCTCGCGGATGTTGTCCGCGCCCGCAAGCAGCATGCACACGCGGTCCAAGCCCAGCGCAAAGCCGCCCATGGGAGGCGCGCCAAACTCGAGGGCGTTCATGAGGAAGCCAAACTGCGCCTGGGCGCGCTCGGGCGTGAAGCCCAGCTTCTCGAGGATCTTCTCCTGCAGCTTGGCGTTGTGGATACGCATGCCGCCACCGCCGGCCTCGTAGCCGTCCATGACAAAGTCGTAGGTGTGCGAGCCCATGGCCAGAGGGTCGGTGTCGAGAAGGTCGATCTGGTCCTCGTTGGGCTGGGTGAAGGGCTGGTGCTCGGAGTCCAGGCACTTGCGGTCCTCGTCCCAGTGGAACAGGGGGAAGTTCACGACCCACAGGAAGTCGTGGCCCTCGCGCGGCACCTCAAGCTCGTTGGCCATGTGGCTGCGCATGCCGCCCAGGATCTCGTCAGCGTGCAGGCGGCTCTCCACGGCGAACATCACAAGGTCGCCGGGCTCCACGTTCATCTCGGCACGAAGCGCGGCCATCTCCTCATCCGAGAAGAACTTGACGATGGGGCTGGTCACCGAGCCGTCCTCACGGAAGGCAATGTACGCCAGGCCCTTGGCGCCAAACTCGGTGGCGACGTCAGCCAGGCGGTCGATGCGCGCGCGGGGCCACTTGCCGGCGCCCTTGGCGTTGATGGCCTTGACGTACCGCCCTTCGGTGTTTGCGGCGGTAGCAAAGAGCTTGAACTTTGATGCCGAGAAGATCGGCGTCACGTCGTGGAGCTCCATGCCGTAGCGGGTGTCGGGCTTGTCGGTGCCGTAGGTGTCCATGGCATCCCAGTACTGGATGCGACGGAGCGGCAGCTCAAGCTTCACGCCCATCTTGCCAAAGGCCTCGGCGAGCACGTGCTCGAGCGCGCCCATCACGTCGTCCTGGGTGACGAAGCTCATCTCGACATCCACCTGGGTGAACTCGGGCTGGCGGTCCTTGCGCAGGTCCTCGTCGCGGAAGCACTTGGCCACCTGGTAATAGCGCTCGACGCCGCCCACCATGAGGAGCTCCTTCAGGAGCTGCGGGGACTGCGGCAGCGCGTAGAAGTGGCCCGGCTGCATGCGGCTGGGAACCAGGAAGTCGCGGGCGCCCTCGGGCGTGGACTTGAAGAGCGAGGGGGTCTCGACCTCCATGAAGTCGGAGCCGTGGAATGCCTCGCGCAGGGCAAAGGTGAAGTCGCTGCGCAGCTTGAGGTTGGACATCATCTTGGGACGGCGCAGGTCGAGGTAACGGTAGCGCAGGCGCACGTCCTCGGCGGTGTCGACGTGGTCCTCGATCTGGAACGGGGGCGTCTTGGACCTGTTGAGCACCACGATCTTGGTCACGTAGACCTCAATGGCGCCCGTGGCCAGCTTGTCGTTGTTCTGTCCCTCCGGGCGCTCGCGCACGGTGCCGCTCACCATGATGGGCCACTCGGAACGGATGGTCTCGGCCTCGTGGAAGGTGGCTTCGTCGCAGACCTCGGGGTCAAACTCGAGCTGGGTCACGCCAGCGCGATCGCGAAGGTCAACAAAAATCAGGCCACCGTGGTCGCGGCGGTGCCACACCCAACCAGTGAGCGTGACCTCCTCGCCGATGTTCGACTCGCGCAGCTCGCCGCAGGTGTGCGTGTGCATGCTATAGGACATGTGGTTCCTCTCGCCTCTTCCGCCCCGTGCCGTGCGGGCGGACCAACAGATGACGGCGCGCCGACGTAGACCGCGGCGGCACGCGCAATTGGCCATGGTAAACCAAATGAGGGCAACCGCCCACCAACATGCACGGCCGCAACCGTGCCTTAACGGAAAGCCCGCATCGGACGAGAAGCCCCAAACCAATCGCCGGAACGCCTACAGCGTGACGAAAAGCTCGCTCTTCTCGCGATCGTAAGCGCCACCCAGAATGTCCGCGCAGAGGTCCTGTGCCCAGGCGGGTGTCACCGAGGGCAGCTTGCTCGTTGCGGCAAGCTCATCGGTGTAGTCCGCGAGAAAATACGTTGTCTCGTCTGCGGGGTCAATGTGGGTGACCAGGGGCTTCATGCCGTAGGAGACCACACGGCACGTCCCTTCGGCATCGCGTTCGAGCCGCACGCGCGCCATGCCGCCGACCATGTTCTGCGGGGCGTCCATGCCGCTCACGAAGTTGCCCACCGACCAGTAGCAGACCATCGTGTGGCCGTCTGCGCCGGTCATGGTCTCGACAGGACCCATCACGCGCGGGTGGTTGCCCAGGACCACGTCGACGCCGCACTCGAGGAAGAGGTCCGCCCAACGCTGCTGTTCGCCATCTGGTCCGGTGACGTTCTCGCTCCCCCAGTGCGGGCACACCACCACCATGTCCGCCTCCTCGCGTGCCCGCTTGCAGTCCTCGCGCACGCGGTCCTCGTCCAGCAGGGCCACGGCGCCCTTGGGATCCGCATACCCGTTGAGGCCGTAGGTGTAGTTGAGCACGGCCACGCGGAAGCCGTCCTTCTCGTACACAAAGATCTTGTCGTTTGGCACCGGCTCATCTGCTAGCGGGTCCGTGCAGCCAACAACCGCGACCTCGGGATGGGCCGTGCGCCAGAACTCCAGCTCGGAGTGGATGCCGTCATAGCCGCGGTCCATGGTGTGATTGCTGGCGCGCAGCACCACGTCAAAGCCCGCACTTGCCTCGGCGTCGCCCACCTCCTGGGGACCGTTGAAGGCAGGGTAGCCCGAAAGCCCCATCTCCGTGCCGCCCAGAATGGTCTCCTGGTCGAGAATGGCAAGGTCACAGGCAGCGACCTCATTGCTCACGTTGGCAAAGAGGTGCGAGAAGTCATAGGAACCGTCCGCCGTGCGACCGGAGGAGTAGACCGAGGGGTGGAGAAGGACGTCGCCCACCATGCAGATGTCAATGGTCGTGGGGGCCGCGGCACCTTTGTCATCGTCCACGGTAGCCTGCTGGGTCTGGGGCTCCTCGGCACCGGAATCACCGTGAGCCCAAACGGGCGTCTGCACTGTCCAGGCGCCGTAGGCAAAGCCCAGAGCAATCACGATGCCGGCAAGCACGGAGAGTGCCAGGCGCAGGCCGTTGTGCGCGTGCGCGGCGCCAGCCGAGCGGTCAACGTAGTCGTAGCTGGTGCGCTGAGGGGTGCGCTGGTACACGGGCAGCGGCGCCACGGCACGAGGCGCGGTCTTCTCGGCATCATCTGGGGCATCGCGGCCCTCATCGTGCGCGGGCTTCTCGGACACGTCCATCACTCCTTGTCGCCATGCCTGGCTCGAGCTGCGCGACAGCGCGCAGCTGGGGTTTGCGTGACGTTGCGGCCAGCGCGCGACGGGCGCGCGGGTTTGCGTGTACGCTCGTTTGGCTAGCCAACGTTCATCTTACGCAAGCGCGTCCGCGCCGCGCCGCCTTACGGGTAACGGTTCTGCCAACGGACGCAGTGGGAGTGATGGGGATGCCCTACCAGACCGCGGTCTTCGACCTTGACGGCACGCTGCTCAACACGCTTGACGACCTCTATACCGCCGTCAACCACTCGCTCGTCACATACGGGCTGCCCGAGCGCAGCCTCGCCGAGGTGCGCCTCTTCACCGGCAACGGCATCCGTCGCCTCATCGACCTCTCGGTGCCCAAGGGCACGCCCAAAGACCTCACCGACAAGGTCTTCGACAAGTTCAAGGCCTACTACGACAAGCACAAGCTCGACACCACGCGCCCCTACACCGGCATGGCCGAGGTCATCGACGACCTCCGCTCGGCAGGCGTGGCCTGCGCCGTGGTCTCCAACAAGGCCGACTTTGCCGTGCAGGGCATCATCGACCACTTCTACCCCGGCAAGTTCGACTACGTGATGGGCGAGCGCGCGGGCATCAGGCGCAAGCCCAACCGCGACATGATCGACGTGATCCTGCGCGACCTGGGGAGAAGCGTAGACGGCATGGTCTACGTGGGCGACTCCGAGGTCGACATCGAGACGGCCAGAAACTGCGGGTGCCCGTGCCTGTCCTGCTCGTGGGGTTTCCGCGACAGGGAGTGGCTCGTCGAGCACGGCACCACCACCATCGTTGACACGCCGGCCCAGCTCGAGGCCAAGATCCTGGCGTAGCGGCCACGCTAGTGGCCACGTTGTGGCCCAGCCGGCGCCTGTGGCCTACGCGCGCCCGGGCTGCGGCAGATGATGCTCCAGGTAGTACGAGAGCGTGAGCACGCGCCGCGCGGCAAGCGGCATCCCCTTGGGGTCAAGCGTCGCCTTGAGGAGCATGGTTTTGGTAGCCGGCAGCACGTCCAGCGAGGCCAGGTACTCCTCGCTCCATCGCGAGAGGAGCACCTTGCGCAGGGCCGCGGCAACCCGCTGGTAGCAGCCGCTTTCCTGGCGTATACCCTCGCGCATCACGTACTCCATGATGAACTCCACGAGGTTCGCGTCATCCATGCCCAAAAGGCCGCCGCGCTTCCAGTCCGCCAGGATATGGTCGATGATGGCAACGTGGTCAAGCAGCTTGGCCTCCACGTCCGCGTTCATGCCAGCCATGAGCGAGCCCTCGCGCACCACGCGGTACTCGTAGAGCTTCTCGGCCGAGAGCGCCACGCGCGAGGCGCGAGGGTACACCGCAAAGGCAAAAATCTGGTCCTCGCCAAAGCGAACGCCCTCGTCAAAGCGCAGGTTGCCCTGGACGAGAAACTCCCTCCTCACGGCCATGCGCCATGCAAAGGGCCGGGAGTTCTCGCGGAACATGAGCTGGGAGCTGTAGCCCTCAAAGACGGCGTCGCGGGGCGAGAGCACGCGGGCGATCCAAGGGGCGCGCGCGTCCGGCGGACAGAGCGTGGCGCCAAAGGTGAGCACGTCAGCGCCGGTCTGGTCCAAAAGGCGCACCATCTCGGCGCACGCGTTGGGATGGAAGCGGTCATCGGAGTCGAGGAAGCACACGTACTCGGTGGTGGCCGCGTCGATGCCGGCGTTTCTCGCCGAGGAGAGCCCCCCGTTGGGCTTGTCGACCACCCGTATGCGCGGGTCTCGCTCCTCCCAGCGGGCGAGAACCGCGCGCGACCCGTCGGTGGAGCCGTCGTTCACGCAGATGATGTCGATGTCCGTGAGCGACTGGTCCTCGAGCGACCCCAGGCTCGCATCCAGGTACTTCTCGACGTTGTAGACGGGCACCA
Organism: Tractidigestivibacter montrealensis; assembly: GCF_024741235.1. Taxonomy (GTDB): domain Bacteria; phylum Actinomycetota; class Coriobacteriia; order Coriobacteriales; family Atopobiaceae; genus Tractidigestivibacter; species Tractidigestivibacter montrealensis. Next base: position 81,922 of record NZ_JANSKA010000006.1, read on the forward strand.
CCACAGAGAGCCGGCTCACAGCGCCGCCCCCTCCTGGTTGGTGCGACGCACGGACTGGCTGCGAGCCTTGAACGAAAGCGCGTCTCTCAGCAGCGGGACGCCGCCCAGCGCAAGGTAGCGCAGCACGGAGCCGCCCGGCGCGCGGTACGCCTTGCGCGAGCGCTCGAAGCGCGCGGGGTCCGAGACTAGCGCGTCAAGGTCCGCCGCGGCGCCGGGCTCGAAGAGCTTGCGGTCCACGCGGCCCATCGCCACGTCGTCTGCCAGCTCGTACGAGATGCGCTCCACAAACGCGGGGCGCAGACTGGGGTCCAGGCGGTCGTAGTTCCAGAGGTAGCTGTCGAGCTTCATGCGCTCGAGGATGCCCGTGAGGCGCGCCGCGTCGGAGCCCGAGAAGTGCTCGTTCACGTACTCGGCCATGGCCTGGTACTCGTCGCACACGCAGTACGCCTTGGAGCTCGACTTGACGGACGACGCCTCATTGTCCTGGCGGTAGCACAGCACGCAGTCGGCGATGAAGGTCGCGCGGTTGGCCGCGGCCCATACCTTGAAGTTGAAGCCCACGTCCTGGTACGAGGCACCCGGCGTCTCCAGGAAGCGGATGCCGTTCTTCTCCAGGAAGTCGCGTCGATAGATGGCGGACCAGATGGAGGACTTGCGGAAGAATACCGCGATGTCGGCGTCCCCGCGCGGGCAGAAGGTGCGGCCCACCATGGGGCCGTCGACAACCGAGAAGGGCACGCGCTTCTCGGCTGGCTGAGACCAGTACAGCCAGAAGTTGCCCTTTGCGACCTCGGCGTTTGCGGCCTCGGCGGCATAGACGAGAAGCTCGAGCGCCTGGGGATCGAAGAAGTCGTCTGACTCGAGGATGGCCACGTAGCGGCCGCGGGCGCGGTCGAGGCCCACGTTCATGGACGCGCCGTAGCCCGAGTTCTCCTTGTTCACCAGGACGAAGCGCTTGTCCCTGTCGGCAAAGCCGCGCACGATGTTGGGCGAGGCGTCGGTGGAGCCGTCGTTCACGCAGATGACCTCGAAGTCGTTGAAGGTCTGGGCAGCCAGCGACGAGAGGCACCTCTCGAGGTAGCGCTCCACGTTGTAGATGGGGACAAGCACCGATACCAGGGGATGCTTGGTGTTGCTCACGATGACCTCCGTATTTCTCGCGCCGGCAACGCTCTAGAGACCATACCTCAGCGCCACGGGTCGCGGGGAGCAGGACCGGCAAAACCATCATGAGAGCGGACCGGCTCCCCAGCGGCATCATCGCGTTCTTCCTGCATCCCCGCCTCTCCTGCACCCTCATGGGCTAGGATGGGAGGGCTGACCACGCGCGTCCCTTGCGCGTGCCCACCCTCGAGCGAAGCGGACAGTACGGGAATGTGGCTCTCCTTCTACGCAACGATCCTTGTGGCACTGCTCTTCCTGGGCCTGCCGGGATATCTCCTGGGGCGCACCCTGGGGCTTCCCCGCATGACTGCGCTGCTTGCGGCGGCCCCCCTTGGCATGGCCGTCATCTGCCTCATGGGCCAGGTGCTCTACCTGGCTCAGGTCCCCGCAACGCCAGCCATGATGGTGGGGCTTCCCTCCGCGCTGCTTCTGGCGGCGGCGCTTCTCCGCAACCGCTTTGTACACGCATCGCCTGACGGGGCACCCGCCGTGCATCCGGCCCTGGTGGCCGTCTTCCTGGTTGCCGGCGTGGCTGCCGGCTACGTCTTTCTTGCGGGCATCCTCCCCTCCCCCAACGCCTTCCACCAGGACTACGACTCGGTGCACCACATCAACTCCATCCGCGCGATGATGGACTCGCTCTCGATGTCGCCGCTAGACGGCAGCTCCTACTCCACCGAGTCCGACGCGCTCGTGGCCGTACAGCCCACCGGCTACTACCCCTCCGGGTGGCACGTCCTGTGCGCGACCGTTGCGCTTGCCACCAACGTGAGCGTGACCAGTGCGATCAACGCCGTGAACCTGGCGCTCATGGCCGTGGTCTATCCCCTCTCCATGCTGCTGCTGCTCTCGACGGTCTTTCCGGGGCGCACGCGCGTGGTGGCGCTGGGCGCCGTGGCGTCGCTCACGCTCACCATCTTCCCGTGGGGCATCTGCAACTGGGGGCCGGTCTACCCCAACATCGCCGCCTTCGCGATGCTGCCCGCCCTCTGCGCCCTCTTCATGCGTGCCTTCGACCAGGGCGAGAGCCGCCTGGCCACGGTGGACCACCTCGTTGCCTGGTTCCTCTCCACATGCGGCGCGGTGCTTCTCCACCCCAACGTGGTCTTCTCGATGGCAGTCTTCCTGGCACCGTGGATCGTGGCCCGCCTTGGCAGCTCCTCGCTGCGACTACGTCTTGGCTCGCGCGTGTGCATTGGCCCGCGCGCGCTCGCCGTGGCCTTTGCCGTCTTCTGCATGGTGGCCTGGGTTGGCGCCACCAAGATTCCCGCCTTCGCGGACCTTGTGAGCTACCACTGGGACTCCTTCACCGAGGGTGACGGTGCCCTCACCAACGTCTTGCACCTGAGCTACATGCGGGGCATGTGGCCCGCGCCCGACGCCGAACAGCTCTTCCCCGCGGCGCTTTTGCTTATGGGCGGGGTGCTTCTCGTCTCTCGCCGAGACACGCGCTGGGTCGTGGTGCCCTATGCCATTGCCGCCTACATGATGTACGTGGCCTGCTGCTCCACGGACGACGCCTTTAGGTCCGTCCTCATTGGGTACTGGTACTCGGACCCCTACCGCATTGGCTCTTTGGCCACGATCTTCTCGGTGCCGCTCATCTCTTACGGACTGGACGCCGTGGCAGAGGGCGCGTGCAGGCTCGTGCGCCTGACGCCGGCACGCGGCTGGCAGGCGCTTCCTGCGGTTGCGACGATTGTCGTGGCGGCGGCCTACATTCCGCTCGCGCTCTTCTACCCCGGCCAGGCGCGTGACGGCTTTAGCTACGAGAAGAGCAGTCCCTGGGCCACCTACGCGAGTTACGCCTACCGCGCCTACTCCCATGATGCGCCGCTCACCTACCAGGAGGCGGACTTCATGGAGAGCGTCCACCGCCTGGTGGGCGACGAGCTTGTCATCAACCAGCCCTTCGACGGCAGCGTCTTTGGCTACGGCGTCACGGGGCTGCGCTGCTACTACCGCTACTTCTCGGGCTATGGCTCGAGCAGCGAGACCTGGCAGAGCCGCGTGATCCGCCAGAGGCTCTACAACATTGCCAACGACCCGCAGGTGCAAGAGGCAGTGGAATCTGTGGGAACGCACTACGTCCTGGTCATGAGCACCGACGAGCGCAACAACACCTTCGTGAAGGACACCTACGACGCCACCAAGTGGCGCGGCATCAACTACATTACCGACGACACGCCCGGATTTGAGTTGGCGCTCGAGGAGAATGGCTACAAGCTCTACCGCATCAAATGAGACAAAGGGACAGTCCCTTTGTCTCATTCACCATCATCGATGAGACAAGGGGACTGTCCCCTTGTCTCACTCTCGACCTCAGCGAAGGTGGGGATCGAGCGCTGGGCGCCCTCGCGGGTGGTGGCCAGCGCACCTGCCGCCGAGGCCCAGCGCATGGCGTCGACGATGTCGAGCCCATGGGAGAGCTGCGCCGCCAGGGCGCCAAGGTACGTGTCGCCCGCCGCCGTGGTATCCACCGCATCCACCTGGTAGGGCTCCACGCGGTACATGTCGTCGGCGATGAGCGCGACCGACCCGCGCGACCCCAGCGTGATGACCGTGGTCGCCACGCCGCGTGCCGAGAAGGCCATGAGCGCGCGCATGCAGCCCTTCTCGGTCTCGGGCGAGATGTCCGTGAGCGCCTGGCACTCGGTCTCGTTGACGCAGAGAAGGTCGATCGACTGGTAGATGTCCGATGAGAGCGGTGCCGCCGGGGCAGCGTTCAAGATGGTGTAGAGGCCGGACTCGCGCGCATAGGCGATGGCGTCCATGGTGGCGTCCATGTCGCACTCGAGCTGCGTAAGGAAGATGTCGCCCGGCTCCGCGATGTCGTCGATCACGGAGCAGACCACGTCGGCGTGGGTGGTGGCGTTGGCGCCCGGGTCTACCACAATGCGGTTGTCGCCCTGTGCGCGAAGGATGGTGGCTGTGCCGGTGGGCACGTCCTTCAGGGCGCGCACGCGCTCGCAGAGGACGTCCGCCTCCACGAGCGACTGCACCAGGCGCGTGCCAAAGACGTCCTTGCCCACGGCACCCACCATGTGCGTGATGGCGCCCATGCGCGCCGACGCCATGGCCTGGTTGGCGCCCTTGCCGCCCGGACTTGCGAGAAAGCCCTGGCCAATGATGGTCTCGCCGGCCTCGGGGACGCGAGGGCAGCTCACCGAGAGGTCCATGTTGAGCGACCCAAAGACGATGACCTTCGACATGCGCCCTCCATCCCTTGTGTCGCGCGGCGGCCTGCGGGTCACGTGGACCGCCCGCGACGCGTTAGCTCTCCTGGACCTCTCCCGCCATGAGTCGATGGTACATGACCTCGTTGGCGGCAAGCTCCTCGGTATCGTCGAGCGGCTCAAGCTCTGCGGTGCCGTACTTGCGCTCCATCGCGCGGGCAATGAGGTAGTCCGCGACACCGGGGTTCTTGGGCAAAAGCGGCCCGTGGACGTAGGTGCCCACCACGTTCTTGTAGAGCACGCCCTCGTAGCCGGTGACGCCGTCGTTGCCGTGGCCGTAGAGCACGCGCCCCAGCGGGGTGACGCCCTCGCCCAGGTGCGTGCGGCCGGCGTGGTTCTCGTAGCCCACGATGGGCTGCGGCGAGATGGAGCTCTCAACCACGATGTTGCCAATGAGGCGCGGGTCGCCGTGGTCGGTGTAGAGGTCCACCAGCGAGAGGCCCTCGACCTTCTCGTCCGCCATGAGGTAGCTCGAGCCCAAAAGCTGGTAGCCGCCGCACACGGCCGCAAGCACGCCGCCGTCCTCCACGAAGGCCCTGATCTCTGCCTGCTCGGCCAGGAGCTTGTCGCACACGATGCGCTGCTCGCGGTCCGATCCGCCGCCAATGAAGGCAATGTCCACGCCTGAGAAGGACGGCGTGTCGTCGACGTGGACCTCCATCACGTCCGGCGTGATCCCGCGCCACTCCATGCGGCGGCGCAGGCACAGGATGTTGCCCGAGTCACCGTAGAGGTTCAAAAGCTCCGGGTAGAGGTGGGCAATGCGCAGCGTGCGGTTGCCCGTGGGGGTGGGGCTCTCTGCGGTTTGGCTAGTCATGGCGCTCACCCATCCCCTCGAGCTCGGCCTTGGCCGGCCACAGCGCGGAGTAGTTGCACAGCACGTAGAGGGGCCTGTCCAGCGGCACCGAGCCAAGGCGGCCCAGGACCTCGCCCGCGGTTGCAGCCACCGGAGCCTTGATGCCCGCGTACTTCATGCGCACCTGCACGTCGTTTGCGCGGTGGCCGCCGGCAAAGGCGAGAAGGTCCTTCTCGGAGAGCAGCCGCTCGAAGTCAACGTCCCAGATCCAGGAGATGTCCTTGCCGTCGTTGAAGTCGTCGTTGATCACAAAGAAGACGGCCTTGGGACGGGTGTCCGTCTGGAGCAGCGAGATGTTCTGGTTGAAGCCCGTAGGGTTCTTGGCCAGGTTGAGCACCACTTCGCGGCCGCCCACCGTGAAGTGCTGCAGACGACCGTTCTCGGGGTGGTAGCCGTCGAGCGCCGCCTGGAACGAGGCTGCGTCCACGCCCGCGAGATGCGCCGCCGCGGCGGCGGCAAGCAGGTTGTAGACCATGTACACGCCGCCAAAGCCTGCCGAGACGTGCGCCGTGCCTCCCTCGGGAAAGGCCACATCAAAGGCCACGCCGTGGGCGTCCACGCGCACGGCGGTGGCAACAAAGTCGAGCTTGGGGCGCCCGAAGTCGCCGTTGGGGCAACGGAAGGCGCCAAGCTGGGCGTAGGCACGGTAGTCGTAGGCAAGCTCGGCTCCGCACACCTGGCAAAAGCGAGCCTCGGGCACGCGGTCGGGAGGAAGATGGAGGTCCTCCCCAATGCCAAAGGCCAGGACCTTGGTGCCCGCCTTCTGCGCGCGGAGCGCCACGCCCACGGAAAGCGGGTCATCCCCGCACACCACGAGGGTGGTCGAAGGCGAGGCCGCAAGCGCGGCAACGATGGTGTCCTGCACGTGGTCAATCTCGCCAGCTCGATCGAGCTGGTCGCGGAAAAGGTTGAGAAGCACGAGGTAGCGGGGCTGCAGCTGCGGCAGGATGTGGACGGTCGAGAGCTCGTCGGCCTCCATGACCGCCCAGTCCGCACCGCTGCCGGGCAGCAGCGCGGCAGCCACGCCGGCAGCCATGTTGGCGCCCGCACGGTTGCACAGCACCGTGCGGCCAGAGCGCTCGATGGCATTGGCCAGCACGTTGTTGGTGGTTGTCTTGCCGTTGGTGCCGCAGACCACAATGGCGCCCTCGGAGAGCTTGGGTGCCAGGTGGGCTATGGCGTTGGGGTCAAGTGCCAGGGTAACCCTGCCGGGCATCTGGGAGGCGTTGCGATGGAGCACGCGCCGCAGGCCCCATGACGTGAGCCGCCCCAGGCCAACGGCGCAGGCGTTGCGAACTCCCATGCGCTACGCCTTCCCGCCGCGGGCAGCGGCTACCGGCGCCTTGTCGTCTGCGACGTCCGCGGGATCCTCGACGTCCTTCTCGGCCTCAACGCTGCGCTTGTACTCCTCGGGCGTGAGGACGTCCTCGATGCGCAGGTTGACACCCGCGACCTCCAGGCCCGTCATGCCCGTGACCTGCTTCACGATGGCCTTCTTGACGTCCTCGAAGACCTGCGGCGCGTAGGCGCCGTACTCGATGAGCACCGAGACGTTCACCTTGACGGCGCTCTCGGGCGTGACCTCGACCGAGACGCCCTTGGTGGTGTCGGAGGCGCCAAACGCGTCCTGCACGCGGTTGAGCCAGCTGCCCTTCATGCCCACCACGCCGGGCACGTCGCGCATCGCGATGGCGACGATCTTCTCGATGACGCCATTGGAGAACGTGAGGGAATCCTCGGAGTCTGAATCGTCTGCGATGTCTATGTCCTGACCCTGGATGGGCTCGGGCTGGGCGGCGGATGCCGCAGTGGCAACGATGCCGGCCTCTGCCGGGGCCTCGGCCTCCCGTGTGCTGTTCTCTGTGTCCATGCTCGCTCCTCTTGATGTGGGCTGATGATTGCTATGTAGGGCGATGCCGCACTGCGGCGCCTAGTGCGTGTCGTGGTCCCTGAAGATCTTGCCCAGCGCGCGCAGGATCTTGGGGTCGCCATCTGCCTGCTGGCCAATGGCCACGCCAATGAGCACGAGAAGCACCAGCAGCAGCGTGCGCCAGAAGCCGATGGCCGCCATCACGATAGCAACCACAAGCCCGCAGACGCCACCCAGGAAGGCGTTCTCGTGACCGGGGAAGGTCCTGCTCACCCAGGCAGAGGCCCTGCTGACCCCATTCTGGGTGCTTTGGTCGCTCTTGGCGCTGGCCTGGGCCGCACCCTCCTGCGACGTGCCTGCAGATGCTGCGTCCTGCTGCGCGCCAGGCACCTTCGAGGCCTCGCGCTGCTCGTCCTTGTGCTGCTGCGGCTCCTCGGCCTCGACCTTTGCCCGTGGCGCCTTGTTGAAATCGTCGCTCATGGCTAGGCCTCCCCGCCCTTGTCGTGGTCCTCATCGCTCTCGGCCGAGAAGGACGTCCCGTCGTGCCCCGTGCCCATGGGAACCGTGATGGCACCGTAGGACGCTTCCTGCGGCGCGGGCGCCAGGGCCTCCTCGTAGGAGGGCACGGTGGTATTTGGCTGATCGTCATCCGTCGAGTAGGCCGCGGCCGAGGCGGGTGAGCCCGCGGGGGCGGACACGCTCACGTCACCCGTCGTCGGCGCGGCTGCGGGCTCCTTGGGCTCCACAAACTCCAGGCTCACGTCCTCGAGCTTATCGCCGCACACGGCCGTAAGGCCCCTCACCAGCTCCTCGTGGAGCTCGGTGCCCTTCTGCACCACGTCCACGCTCTCGTGCGGCAGCACGCGCACGTGCACCCTCACATGACCGCGCTTCTTGGCGCTTACAAAGACGCGGTCTGCCGAGCAGGTGCCATCGGCCTCGACCGTATGCTTGGCCTGCGACGCAATGGCGTCGCGCGAGACCGAGATGGTGCCGCCGTCGACGGTGGTCACTTCGACGGTGCGCACGCGACGCGAGAAGATCGAACGAAAGAGCAGGATGAGCAGCCCCACCACCGTGATGAGGAGCAGCACCTCGACCGCGGTGTAGTACTCAGGTAGCGAGAAGAGCGCCGAGGCCTGGGCCGTCCAAGGACCCAGCCACGTGAGCACAAACGCCGCCAGGCACAGAAGCCCAGACAGCGAGAAGACAAACATGCAGAAGCGCTTGAAACCACCCATGCGCAACTCCCCTATCGAGCGCCGTCCCGGCAGCCCCCGCCGCCGGCCTGACAAAGAAGAGCATACCCCTTTGGCGCGACGCTAATTGGGCCGCCCCGGGACGCCGTCCGGGACGGCGAGCTGGCGGTGCGGCGCTGGCCTACCGCCCCTGCGCCGCGTACTTGGCCTCGGTGGCCTCCTTGGCGGGGCGCCACCAGCCCTCGTGGTCGCGGTACCACTCGATGGTCTGGGCGAGGCCCTCACGGAAGTCGGTATGGAGGGGCTCCCAGCCGAGCTCGCGCTCGAGCTTGGTGGGGTCGATGGCGTAGCGGCGGTCGTGACCGGGGCGGTCGCGCACCCAGTCGAAGTCGTCCTCGGGACGGCCCATCTGGCGGAGTATCTCGCGCAGGACGTCGATGTTGGAGCGCTCACCGTTCGCGCCTATGAGGTAGGTCTCGCCGATGCGGCCCCTCGTGAGGATGTCCCAGACCGCGCGGGAGTGGTCCTCGGTGTGGATCCAGTCGCGCACGTTCTCGCCCGTGCCGTAGAGCTTGGGGCGGATGCCGCAGAGGACGTTCGTGACCTGGCGCGGGATGAACTTCTCGACGTGCTGGTAGGGCCCGTAGTTGTTCGAGCAGTTGGAGATCGTGGCGCGCACGCCGTAGGTGCGGTGCCAGGCGCGCACGAGCAGGTCGGAGGAGGCCTTGGTGCTCGAGTAGGGCGAGCTCGGACGGTAGGGGTCGTCCGGCTCGAAGCGGCGCGGCTCGCCGAGCGCGAGGTCGCCGTAGACCTCGTCGGTTGAGACGTGGTGGTAGCGCACGTCGTACTTCCTCGCCGCCTGGAGCAGCCGGTAGGTGCCCACCACGTTGGTCTGGACGAACGGCTCCGGGTCCGCTATCGAGTTGTCGTTGTGCGACTCCGCCGCGTAGTGCACGATCGCGTCGTGGCCCGGGACCAGGCGGTCGAGCAGGCCGGCGTCGCACACGTCGCCCACGACGAGCTCGACCTGCGAGGCGGGCAGCCCCGCGATGTTCTCGGGGTTGCCGGCGTAGGTGAGCTTGTCGAGCACCGTCACGTGGCACTCGGGGTGGTTGGCCGCCACCCAGCGGACGAAGTTGCTGCCGATGAACCCGCAGCCACCGGTGACGATGATGTTCCTGGGCTTGAAGGCGTCCCCTGCCATGTACTAGTCCTCCCTATTGGTCGTCTTCCCTGTGTCGCGCCACCCTACGCCAGACCGCGCACGTACTCCCCCAGGCCCTGCTCCCAGTCGGGCATGGAGAAGCCCGTGGCCTCCAGCCTCGAGAGGTCGAGGGCCGAGTGGGCGGGGCGCGGGGCGACGGGCCCCTCGGCGCCGGCGTAGTACTCCGCGGTGGAGACGGGCGCGACGGCGTCCCCGTTGCCGTTCCTGAGGTCGAAGACCTCGCGGGCGACCTCCGCCCAGCTGGCGACGCGCCCGGAGCCGGTGCAGTCGTAGGTGCCGTACGGGGCGCGGGATCCCAGCAGGTGGAGGATCGCGGCGGCCATGTCGCGCGTGAAGGTGGGGCGGCCCAGCTGGTCGTCCACCACGGCGACGCGGCCCAGGGGGTCGCCCGGGTCCGCCACGCGGTCCGAGAGCGCGGCCATGGTGCGCGCGAAGTTGCGGCCGTCGCCCATGACCCAGCTGGAGCGCAGCACGTAGTGCCTGGGGCAGCCCGCCACGGCGAGGTCGCCCGCGGCCTTGGACTGGCCGTAGACGCTGAGCGGGCTGAGCGGCTCCGCCTCGTCGTGGACCTCGCGGGTGCCGTCGAAGACGTAGTCGGAGGAGACGTGGACGAGCGTGATGCCGTGCTCGGCGCAGGTCCGGGCGAGCAGGGCCGGCCCGGTCGCGTTGGCCCTCCAGGCGGCCAGGCGCCCCTCGGCGGTCTCCGCCCCGTCGACCGCGGTGTAGGCGCCGCAGTTGACCACGGTGCCGTAGAGGTCCCAGTCGTAGCGGGAGTACTGGGAGGGGTCGGAGAAGTCGAAGGTATCGATGTCGCAGAAGTCGAAGGTGCCCGCGACCCCGCGCTCCTCGGAGAGCGCCCGCACGGCCCGTCCCAGCTGGCCCTTGCAGCCGGTGACGAGGGTCCTCCTCGGCGCCATGGGGACGACGTCCGCGAGCATCGGGTGCCCCTTGTCAGCCTCCGAGAGCGTGGCCTCGGAGAGCGGGATGGGCCAGTCGATGCCGAGCGCGGGGTCGGCGAGGTTCACGAACGTGTAGGTCCCCCTCAGCTCCGCGGACCAGTGGGCGTCCACCAGGTAGGTGTAGGCGGTGCCGTCCTCGAGGGCCTGGAAGGAGTTGCCCACGCCGCGGGGCACGTAGATGGCCCTCGAGGGGTCGAGGGTCGCGGTGAAGACGCGCCCATAGGTCCCGCTGCCGGCGCGCAGGTCCACCCAGGCGCCGAAGACGGAGCCCGCGGCCACGGAGACGAACTTGTCCCAGGGCTCGGCGTGGATGCCGCGGGTGACGCCGCGCTCCGCGTTGAAGGAGACGTTGTTCTGGACCACGCGGAGGTCGGGGATGCCGAGCGCCACCATCTTGGCCCTCTGCCAGTTCTCCTTGAACCAGCCGCGGGGGTCCCCGTGCACGGAGAGCTCCACAACCTTGAGGCCCTCGATGCCGGTCTCCTGCACCGAAAGCTCCTTCTCGAACTCCATCCGGCAGCCCCTTCCCTTGCGCATCTCGAATACCATCCCAAGATACGCGAGCACCGCGCGGCCAGGGGCGCCAACGAACAAAGTCCAGACAACGGGCACGCGATGAGACAAAGGGACAGTCCCTTTGTCTCATCCATCTGCGCGCAAGCAGGAACCTACTTGATCACGTTTCCGTTCTCGTCATACTTGTAGAAGCCCTCGTCCACGGCAATGCCAGTCTTGCCTGCATCCACATAGCTCTTGAGCAGCGCAACCATCATGCCTGCCGGGGTGGAGGGGTCATCCGCGCCAGGCTCCATGGAGATGATCTTGAGCGCCAGCGGCAGGCCGACCTTGTCAATCTTGCGGAACGGGGTCTGGTCGGGACGGGCGCCGGTGTCGAGCTCCCAGCACAGGTCAACCGTGGCAGGATCCGTCACACCGGACGCCACAAGGCACATCGCCGCCTTGAACCACGGAATGAGGAGCGTGTTGAGGATGTAGCCGGGCTGCTCCTTGTTGAGCTTGAGGGGGACCATGCCAATGGCATGGGAGAACTGCTCGGCAAGTTCGAAGGACTCGTCGCTGGTGCGGTCGTGGCGCATGAGCTCGGTGAGGTTGTTGCGCCAAATCTGGTTGGCAAAGTGCAGCGTCATGTAGCGGTCAGGGCGACCGGTCGCATCGGCAAAGGTGCTTGGCAGGAAGGTCGACGAGTCAGTGAGGAGCAGCGTCTTCTCGGGCATGATGCCCGAGATCTTCTCGTAGAACGCGCGCTTCTGGGCAGGGTCCTCGTTAATGCACTCGATGACGACGTCCGCGTCCGAGAAGGCCTCCTCTGCGCTGGTAGTGAGGCAAATGTGCGAGAGGCGCTCCTCGGCCTGGGCCCTGAGCTGGTCAATCTGTTCGTCAGTGAGGTCCTTCTCGTCCGAGAGGCCGCGGCAGTACTCGCCGCGATCGGCCTTCCACGCGTCAAGCTCACCGAGAATCTGCTTGCGTACGGACTCCAACCGGGGCTTTGCGCGATCTATGGAACCTTCGCTGCGCAGCCACACGGTGGTCTCGAAGCCCTTGTACGCCACCATCGAGGAAATCTGGCTGCCCTCGGTGCCGCAGCCTGCGATGGTTACCTTTTTTACGTCCTTGATGTCCATGGTCCACGAGTCCCTTCGATGAGGTTATACGTTTAACCCACCCGTACGTTATGGCCCTGGCGAAGAAGAAAGTGAAGCGGAAATACGCAGGCGGCGAGAAGCGCCGCGCCGCCGCATGAGACAAAGGGACAGTCCCTTTGTCTCATCGCAGCTTCACGCCGAGCAAGCCCGCAAGGTCTGGCAGCTGGTCGATGCCCACGGTGGCATCGCGCAGCTCGCGAAACGTGTCGCTCATGCGGACGCCCGCGATGTTGCAGCTCGTGAGGTCGACGCCCGCGAGCCTCGTCTGGAAGAGCTCCGCGCGCATGAGGTCACAGCCCTCGAGCACCAGCCGGCTGCGCAGACGAAGCTGCGAGAGAGACGCCTCGCGCAGGTCGCAGTTCGTGAACGAGACACGCTCGAGCTTCGACTCGGCAAGGCCAACGTACGAGAGGTTGCAGCCCGTAAAGCGTGTGCGCACCAAGACGGACTTGTGGAGGTCCGCGCCCACAAGGCGGCAGTCCTCGACCCTCGAGTCCCGCCAGAAGCCGGTGTTGCCCGCAACGTTTGCCAGGTCGCAGCCCTCAAACGCGCAGCGCTCGAAGCTTGGGCGCTCCAGCCGCGCGGAGGCCAGGACGCACCCGCGGAAAGTGCAGTCCTCAAACTCCACGTGGCCAAGGTCCTCTCCCGAGAGGTCCTCCCCCACAAACTCGCGGCCGCGAACGTCTCCGTCACTCTGAGCTATGGCTTCGAGTATCTCGCTCATGGCGTTCTACTCCTCGGGCCACACGAAATCGAAGCTTCCAGCCTCGCCACCATCGATGAGGAGGTTCTGCCCCGTCATAAAGCGGTTAGTCACCCCAACGAAGTAGATCCACTCGGCAATCTCCTCCGGCGTCGCCCAGCGACGCAGCGGCGTGAGGGACATGATGCGATCCCAGAGCACGGGGTCGTCCATTACGGGGCGGTTGAGCTCGGTCAGGACACCGCCGGGATCCACGCTGTTGCAGGTGGCCTGGGGTGCCAGGCGCTGAGCGAGGTTCTTTGCGTAGGCGAGAACCCCTCCCTTCGACGCTGCGTACTCGGGGAACTCCGCGCCGGTGTGGCCGCTCGATGAGCCCAGCAGCACAACAGCGCGGACCTGCGGCGCTGGCGTACGGCCTCCCGGCGCAAACGCGTAGCGCTCGCACACGTTAATGGCACCCTTGAGGTTGACGTCGATGTCCGCGCCGCTGTCCTGCACGCCCGCGTTGCTCACGATGACCTGCGGCGCAAGGTCTGCCGGCAGCACTTCTCGGCCCCGCACGTCGGCAACAAAATGCTGGTAACGCGGATGCTCAATCGAAGCTGGAAGCACGTCGAGCCCCCACACGCGATGCCCGCGCGCAAGGAAGAGCTCCGCCGTTACCCGGCCGATGCCGCGCGACGTGCCTGTGACCAGCACGTTCAGCGAACGTCCCCCAGCGTCAAGCGGCAATGAGACAAAGGGAGTTTCCCCTTGTCTCATCTCGTGGCCTCCACGCCGTGCAGGCGCAGGTAGTTCTCGCCCACGCCCTCGCGCTCCCAGCTGCGAACCACGCGGAAGCCCACCGGCGAGAGGAACACCTCGCATGCAAGCTCAACGAGCGCGCCTGTGAGCGAGCACATGACCACCTGCGCCCAGGTCCAGCCAAAGAAGGTGTGGCTCACGATGGTGGCAAAGACAAAGTTGTCCACAAACTGGCCCACCATCGTGCTCACGTAGGAGCGCAGCGCAAAGGTCCCAAAGGTGTTCTTCTTGAGCCTACGGCCAATCCCCTCGTTGAGCAGCGAGTTCGCGACAGACGAGCAGAGCATGGAGACGGTCGAGCCAAACACCACGTACCAGGTGCCGCCAAAGGTGGCGTTGAGCGCGTCATTCACCTGGATGCTGTCCGTGCTGTAGTAGGCTCCCCACATGCCGGGCGTGAGGCTCATGAGCCAGAAGAGCAGGCACACGGCCAGGTTGATGGCCTCGGCGAGAACGCTCACCTTGATGGAGGCGTTGGCGCCAAAGCGCTTGCAGATCATGTCCATGCAGAGGAAGCTCACCCAGCTCACGGTGATGCCGCAATCGAGCGCCAGCCATGGGAGCGACACCAGCTCCTTGTTCGCGAGGAGGTTCATCACGATGACGCTCACCACAAAGAGCGTAACGGTACCACTGGGGATGTTTCTGAGGAGGACCTTGTAGTCCTCAAGGGTTCGCTTGAGCATGCGCTGTCTCCCGGTTTTGGATTAGCAAGCAGGTTTTACCTGGGACTGCTTGGAGGGCCGCCCGTGCGGCCGCAGAACATAGTAGCGCACGAGGCGCCGCCGTGGGACGACGAGCAAGTCGCTCGTACCTCTCGCTTGTCACATGCACCTAATTTCCTAGAAGCAACCTTGCGTAATGCTTAGAATTCTCTTAAGTGTCTTTCAGACTCAATGGCCAGCCATTGAGACAAAGGAGGCCCATATGGACTGCTCAGTCAAGGTAATGAGGAGACCCGCGGGCTGCTCGCAACGATTGTCTCAATTGTCTGCGCAGCGGCGTTTGTCTTCCCCACGCTCGCGTTCGCAGAGGGAGGGACGGTAAAGGTCACCGGAAGTGATGCAACATACAGTTCGCTTACCGATGCCGCCGCTGCCGTCAAGGCCAATGGCACCAAGGGCGATATCACGTACACCGTAAGCGGTACGGCTGCGTTCGATGGCGGCAATGGCGGTGCGTACAACACGCTCGCGCCCGAGGGAGTTACCAGCGTCACCATCAAGGGCACCAACAACGCGCAGGTCAACCTCACCGGCAGCCATGAGGTGGTGCTTTATACCACGCCAAACGGCCGTGCCGATGGCGAGAATGGCGTCCCACTTTCTATGAGCGACCTCACCCTCAACGACAGGCGCCCAGAACTTTATGAGGCTGCTGGGGCTTGGGAGTTCTACTACCTTGGCAGTAACGCGGCCACACAGACCTTCACGAACGTCACATTCACCGAGGGCTACATGGTGGGAAGCGCCAGCAATCACCTCGACAGCTACCAGTCGGCAACGTTCAAGAACTGCACCTTTGGCATCGCGGATCCTAGCTACGAGAACGACGACAGCCTCGCTTCAAAGCGCCAGCACTATGAGCTCTGGCTCAGCGGGCAGGCCAAGGCAAGCGTCGACTCCTGCACGTTTACGCCCAACAACTACGGCGCAATCAAGGGGACCTACTCCAACACCTACCCGATGTACTACCCGAATTCCCACGTAGAGCTTTCGGTCACCAACAGCACGTTTAACGGCATTGGCCACCACCGCGTGGTGCACCTCGACGGTGTAGACGACATCAGCTTTACGAACAACACACTTACCAACTGCCTCACTAACAAGGACGGCTCCACCAAGCAGTTCATCGATGCCACGGTAGACAAGTCCAACGGCAAGGTCGCGGCAATCAACGCCGACTACTTTGGCGAGAACAAGAACAACAACACGATTCAGTACTCGCTCAAGCTTACGAAGGACGGCAAGGACGTAGAGGGCGCTCCCGCGTACTACCAGTACAACCAGACACTCGATTCGTACAGCGTTGGAGGCTACACCTACTCGCTCGATAATGGCGCCGCCTTTGTCGATGACGCAAGCCTGCTGCCCAAGGGTGCAAACACCGGCAGGTATGCCATCGATTCCGAGCACCACGTGTTCACCGCCAGCGCCCTCACGGGGGACGACAAGACAGCCATCGTGGTATCCAGCGCAGCTCCGCGCAGCTACGAGCTTGTGAAGCCCATGGCCATCAAGTACATCATCGCGTTCGACAAGAACGCTGATGACGCGACGGGAACCATGACCTCCCTCGACGCCGTCTACGACGCTGACGCAACGCTTGCGGCATGCGCGTTCTCTCGCAAGGGCTACACCTTCGCGGGCTGGAACACGAAGGCAGACGGAACGGGCAATGCCTACGCAGACGCCGCAACGGTCAAGAACCTAACCATCGAGAATGGCGCCACGGTCACGCTGTACGCGCAGTGGAAGCAGATCACGCACACCGTGACCTTCTCGGATCCCGATGGCAACACCTCGACGCCCGCCCAGACCGTCAACGATGGCGCTACGGCCACCGCGCCACAGGACCCCACCCGCGATGGCTACGCCTTCGACGGCTGGCTCCTCGACGGAGAGAAGTACGACTTCTCCAAGCCCGTCACCGAGGACATCACGCTGGTTGCAAAGTGGTCCAAGGTCACGCAGGAAGGCTCCCAGAACACGGAGCAGGGCACGGACGAGAAGTCCGAGCCTCCTGCAGCGCCCAAGCCCGCGCCCAATGCCCCTGCCGCGAAGGTTCCCAACACCTCCGACGCCACCATGCCCGTCTATGCGCTCGTTGCGCTCGTCGCCGGCGGAGCAGCGCTTGTCGTTATGAGTTCACGTAAGCGCAACCGCAGCTAGCTGCCCAGCCGATATACAAACGAACGGCCACAGCGGCCGGGTCGAATTATTTCGACCCGGCCGTTCTTCTCGCCCCCGACACGCCTCGACTCCGGGCTACGCAAGCGCGATTTTGCGAAAGCTACATTCAAGCTAACAACAAGACTCCTTACTAATATTTACAATGCTAAGTCCTCCTAAAGGTGTATGAGCGTCTGTATGTAGCCCCCGCATGGTCTTGAGGTCACCCATGAAGAGGACGTCATCTACCACCCACGGACACGAGGAACTGCGCCTTCACGCCTTGAGGCATGTTGGCCGAGGAGTGCTGGCGGTTCTTCTCGCCCTGCTCGCCGCTACCGCAATGCCAGTGGCAGCCCGCGCAGACAACACGGCAAGCGGAAGCCCGGTGAGCCCGCCTGCCTCGAGCGGGGCAACCGTTGCCACGGGTACCACCGCGCCATCTGTGGCCACACAGAGCGGCATCTCGGGAAAGCGCCTTACGTTGGCGCAGCTCACGGCACTGTGGCAGAGCCTGCCGGAGGAGCCTAACTCCGACGTTGCCTTTTCGACGCCTTCGGATACCACGTCGAGCGACACCGCGTACACCGCCGGCGTCCTGAGCGATGATGCGCTCGCGTACTCACAGGCCTACATCAACTTCATGCGCCAGCAGGCAGGACTTGACACCATCACGCTTGACTCCACGCTTAATGCCAACGCCGCGCAGGGAGCGCTAATCCTGGCAAAGCTCAACAAAGGACTCGATCACTTCCCATCCACGCCCGATAAAATCACCGACGCCCAAGCTAAGGCCGGCAAGTACGCCGTCTCGACAAGCAGCCTGTCAGAATCCCCGTCCTATGGGGGGCATTACAACTTCCTCATCAAGGCTATTGGTAGCTTTATGGATGATTCCGATTCCAGCAACCGCAAAATGATCGGCCACAGGCGTTGGCTGCTCAATCCTGGAGTCAAGCAGTTGGGCATAGGGGCCGCCGGAGTACCCATTGGAGAGTGGGACTGTTGGTACACTGCAGTGCGGGTGATGGATAACCCATGGAACGAGGAGCTTTACGACAGCTCCTACGGCACCACCAGCACAACAACAAGAAACGACTACGACTTTATCGCCTGGCCAGCCTCCGGTGACATGCTCGGCAGCGCGTTCGAACCTGGCACCCCATGGTCAATCACGCTCAACCCCGCAGAATACAGCACGCCCAGCGCCAGCTCCGTCAAGGTGACCGTCACCCGGGAGAGCGACGGCACTGTGTGGAACTTCAGCAGCGGCTCGACGCCAACCGGCGGCTTCTTCAATGTAGACACAAATTGGTATGCCGTTCCCAACGCCATCATCTTCGACCCCGGCAGCAGCAACGTTGGCTCCTCCTACGAAGGCACGTACCACGTGGATGTATCCGGGATTACCTCCAAGTCAGGCTCTGCCGTAACGCTGAGCTACGACGTCAATTTCTCATCGCCGAGCCAGCCGACCACGCCGGATAACCCAAGCCAGCCCAGCCAGCCCACGACACCCGACTCTGGAAACCAGCAGACCCAGACCGTGACCATGTACCGCCTGTACAACCAGTGGTCCGGCGAGCACCTCTTCACCGAGTCCTACGACGAGTACCAGTACCTCTGCTCCATCGGCTGGAGCGGCGAGGGCATCATGGCGTACTCCGACGACCAGCAGCGCGTGCCCATCTACCGGCTCTTCAACCGGTGGCTCACCCAGGGCACCCACCTCTACACCACGAGCTGGGATGAGTACTGCCAGCTTGGGGCTATCGGCTGGAATCAGGAGTCGATTGCCTTCTACGCCGTATCGAGGTAGTCGCGCAACAGAAGCCCAGTGTCTCTGTGCGCAGAGACACGCCCGTCAGCGTATCCGCTGGCGGGCGTTTTGCTGCAGCTACTTCCCCATAGGCCTGTACGAGCCCGTTAGACGCTTCCGGCGCCGCAGCTGCGCGACAAAGTTCGCGAGCAGCACGAGCATGCCGGCTGCCGCGCACGCGTAGCCCACAGGCACCAGCCAGAAGTCCTCGAGCAGCATGTCGCTCGCGTCCACGTAGCTCACTGAGTTCTCGGCCACCACGGCCAGCACCACCGCGACCACAATGAGCATCGCCCCCACAAGGGACATCGCGAGGCTCATGCGCATCCACCTGCCCTCACTGCCATCGCGGATGAGCTTGTCGGCCATGTCGTTCTTCTCGTCTGTCTTGTCTGCCATGCCTTCTCCTCCCAGGATGAGCTCGTCGAGGGAGACGCCAAACGTCTGGGACATGGCGATGACCACCTCGATGTCTGGCAGGTTGCGGCCGTTCTCCCAATTGGAGACCGCCTGCCGCGTCACCCCAAGGCGCGACGCGAACTGCTCCTGCGTGAGGCCCGCGCCGGTGCGCACGGCCTTGACCCTCTCGCCAAATTCCATCGGTTCCCCTCCCCTCCTGGGCCCAGCATCACCCGGGCGAAGACTCCGCTCAAGAAAGCATAGCTTGCATGGACAACAACGGCACGACAACAGAACTGTCGTGCCATCTACCAGTACGTTTGTCCCACACACTGCGCCAGAAGATGGTGACTCGATGTGCACGCGGGGAATCGCGTAAGCTAGTCCCTCGCACGTTTTCCCGTTGTTAGGAGCACCACTTCATGGCCAAGCGCCGCAGCACCACCGCATCAACCACTATCACTGCCGAGAAGGACCTCCCCACCCGCTTCGAGGACCTCGGCCTCTCCGATCGCGCCCTTGCCGCCGTGAGCGACATGGGCTATGAGGCGCCCACGCCAGTCCAGGCTGCCTCGATTCCCGTCATTCTCGCAGGTACCGATGTTATGGCCGCCGCGCAGACGGGCACCGGGAAGACGGCTGCCTTCCTGCTTCCCGCACTCGACCGCCTGGGCCACGCGCGCCACGGGCAGGGGCCGCTCATGCTCGTGGTCACGCCCACGCGCGAGCTTGCCGCCCAGATCGAGGAGGTCGCAAATGCCATCTGCGCCCGCACAGGGCACACGGCCACGGTCCTCGTGGGCGGCGTCTCCTACGAGCCGCAGCGCGCCGCGCTCCGCAAGGGATGCGACCTGGTGGTTGCCACGCCGGGACGCCTTATCGACCTCATCAACTCGGGAGACTGCAACCTCTCGCAGGTAGAGACCCTCGTTCTGGACGAGGCCGACCGCATGCTCGACATGGGCTTCCTGCCCGACATGCGCCGCATCGTGACCAAGACGCCGGCCTCACGCCAGACCCTGCTTTTCTCGGCAACGCTCTCCGATGACGTTCTGGACAACACAAAGTCGCTGGTCAACAACCCCGTGCGCATCGAAATAGCGCACAAGGGAACGGCCGCCGAGACGATTGACCAATACGTGCTGCCCATCTCGCACGAGGCCAAAAACGACGCCCTCATCGAGATCTTGCACCGCGAAGGCGCAGAGCGCGTGATTGTCTTTGTGCGCGGCAAGCACCGCGCCGACGCCGTCTGCCGGCACCTGCGCAAGGCAGGCATCGAGTGCGCCCCCATTCACGGCAACCGCAACCAGAACCAGCGTGCCAGCGCGCTGAGGCGCTTTGCCGACGGCGAGGTGGGCGTACTGGTGGCAACCGACGTCCTGGCACGCGGCATTGACATCCCCAACGTGGCATATGTGGTCAACCTCGACGTGCCCTCGGACGCCGAGGACTACATCCACCGCATTGGACGCACCGGACGCGCGGGCGAATATGGCTGGGCGCTCACCTTCGCCACGCCCGAGGAAGAATTCGACCTGCGCGACATCGAGCAGCTCATGGGCAAGAACATCCCCGTGTACCCCCGTGCGCAGGGCATCCCTTTGGGCGAGAAACCGCTGGTACTTGACCCCAATCGCACGCCCGCTGACCGTCTGCCTGGCAAGAAGGAGCGCAAGAAGCTGGTGGACGAGCGCCGCGAGGAGCGCATGGCCCGCACCGCGGAGATCGTGGCGAGCCGCTCCCAGCACCAGCGCAAGGCGCAACCAAAACGTACGGCCAGCAAGGGCCGGCCAGTCGAGAGCGCCATCCCGCCCGAGAAGCCCAATGCGGGCCGTCGCCGCGGAAAATCCGCCCCTCAGCAGCGTTCTCAGGCAGAGGGTCGAAATACAGCCGGCTGGGCAGGCAGGGAAAAGGGCCGACGCCATCCCGGCGACCACGGCGACATGCCGCGCCGCTAGGTCTCTCAGCAACGTTTGGGCAGCTGTCCTGCATCGAAACGCTTCTCGTTACACAAAAAATCGCTCCGTTGCGCCGAACTGCCTTTCGATGCAGCGTAATTATTTTAGAAGTTGTGACCACAACAGTTTGCTGCTCCTTACTCTCATATGCTGGCCCCGACAAACGGCGCTAGTCCGCAAAACACCACCACCCGCGGCTCGGCGCACCAGGCCAGACGGCCTGGCAAAGAGACCAGGAGCAACCATGAGCAAGATGCTTGACCTCAACAAGAGCGTCCACGACCTCGCCCAGGAATTCCCCGAGTTCACCCAGGTCATGGTGAGCCTAGGCTTTACGGACATCGCCACGCCCGCGGCGCTCAACACGGTTGGCCGCATGATGACCGTCCCGCGTGGGTGCTCCATCAAGGGCATCGCTCTAGACGACGCCGTGAAGGCGTTTGAGGCAGCCGGCTTCACGGTCAGGAGCGAGGGTGCCGGCGAAGGCTCGCCCGCCGCCGAAGTCGCGCCCAGGCTCGACACCGGCGCAGAGCAGCAGGTAGATGTCCCTCTCGGCGCAAAGGTCGAGGGCCTCGACGAGGCCGGCCGCGCCAAGCTCCTCGAGAGCTACATAGCGCGCCTCTCGTCCGGCGAGTCGCTCGAGGATGTGCGCGCCGACTTTGTCGCGAACTTCAGCGACGTGGACGCCGGCGAGATTGCCCGCGCCGAGCAGGGCCTCATTGAGGGCGGCGCGAAGATCGACGACGTCCAGCGCCTCTGCGACGTCCACTCCGCGCTGTTCCACGGCGCCACCCGCGAGGAGAAGATCGCCAATGCCGAGGAGGCGGTGATGGGCTCGCTCACGCAGGGCGCGGGGGACCTCAACACGAGGTTCCTCACCAACCTCCCCGGCCATCCCATGCACGTGTTCTCCCTCGAGAGCCAGGCCATCTCCGAGCAGATCGCCCGCACGCGCGCCGCGCTGGGCACCCCCGACGCCATGGACGAGCTGCGCACCCTCTCCCAACTGGGCGTCCACTACGCCAAGAAGGGCGACCTCCTCTACCCCGTCCTCAAGGTCCGCCACGGTTACTCCGGTCCCTCCGACGTCATGTGGGGCGTCGACGACGAGATTCGCGCCGAGCTGCACGCGCTTTTTGGCGCCAAGGAGCAGGACGCGGCCTGGCGCGAGCGCGCCGAGAAGGTCCTCACCCGCGCTGACGAGATGGTCTACAAGGAGGCAAACATCCTGCTGCCCCTGTGCGCCCAGAGCTTCTCGGGCGACGAGTGGCTCCAGATGTACGCCGACCTCAAGGGCTATGACCTGTGCCTCATTGAGGATGCCGGCACCTGGGGCGCGGGTGAGGAGTACTGCCATCAGCGCGCGACGGCAGCCGAGAAGGGCACGGACAACCAGGCTGACGCCGCGGGCGCGGTGCAGCTGCCCACCGGCCGCCTGACCCCCGCCCAGCTCGACGCAATGCTCAACACCATCCCGCTGGAGATTACCTTCGTCGACGACACCGATATCAACCGCTACTGGAACGACGACGGCGAGAAGAAGCTCTTCAAGCGCCCGTCTTCGGCGCTAGACCGCGAGGTCTGGAGCTGCCACCCGCCCAAGATCCAGGAGATGGTGCGCCATGTGATCGCCACGCTCAAGAGCGGTGAGCAGGACTCCGTCGACATCTGGATGGAGAAGGAGGGCGAGCCCGTGCTGGTGCGCTACATGGCCGTGCGCGACCGCGAGGGTTCTTACGTTGGCACCATGGAGGTGGTCCAGCGCATGGGGTTCGCGCGAGACCACTTCAAGGCATAGGCGTCGCGGGTTTTCCGCGCGTCACAAGATAAAACATCGAACCGTAAGATCAAAGGAGTAGCACATGAACGAGATCCAGAACGAGCTTGCCGGGGCCACCGTTGCCCTAGGCGCAACCATCACCGCGGCCATGGACGACGCGCCTGGCTTTGTCCCCTGTGGAACCCCCGCGCAGGTGGTTCTCGACGCGCTCAGCGCCGCCAGCGTGGCCGAGCCCGAGGCCAACCTGGAGCAGCGCGTCGCGCAGGTGCGCGGCTTCGTCGAGCACGTCTCCGGCCACCGCGGGGTGCCTGCCCACGTCGGAACGGACGTCGCGGCCCTCTCCCCTACCGGCAAGCAGCTTCTCGACGCGCTGTTTGGCTTTGCTGCCAGCGCAAACGCCGAGACCCTTTCGCCGGAGGACACCTCTTGGCTCTATCGCTCGCTGGCGGCCCTCGAGACCGGCGATGACGAGAAGGTCGGCGCGCAGCTCGCCGCAGCCGCGCGCGCCTAACCGAGGGAATCTCACGCACAAAGCCACGGCGCCCAGGCTAGTTTCTGGGCGCCGTTTTTCGTGAAAGAGCCATCCTGGCCGAATCGCGCATCTCCTAGAGTTGGCTCCTGCTGGCGTACGCGCCGCAGTGCTCGCATACAGAAAATAGGGATCCGGCGCGTGGTTTCCGCGAAACACAAAGACTACGTTGAAGCGGGATACCGGGCTGACGCATAAAAAGGTCCTATCGGACGGGAGTTTCGACCTCGCTGCATAAAAATGCTATATTGGACAGCGCTGTCTTGTAGTTATTATCAAACTTGAAACTAACCTTACATAATTTTGTATATTTATTACAAGATATTCCTGCTTATGCAAGTATAGTTTCTATATTGATATATGTTGCTGGAAGGCACCGTACGATAGAGCATTTTTGTGCAGCAAACTACCGAATCCCGTACGATAGAGCATTTTTGTACACGCGGAAGGGCACTGACGTTTACCAATCCTATTCGTTCATCCACTGACTACTGCATCTTGTGCTGTGAGAAACCCCGACCACAACCACTGGCATTTATTGTCACTAATCTGATAGCATATGTTCCCAACGGCGGGACAGGCCGGCTAACCGCTTCCAAGGCGGGAACACCACGCATCCAGCACGCCACCCGTCGCCAAACTCACACACACGGCTCCTACGCCGCAGATCGGGGATCACATGCAGGTAACCAAGCGAGACGGCCGCACAGAGGCCTACGACAGACAGAAAATCGCCCGCGCCATCGGCAAAGCACTCGCCGAGACGGGAGACCCCGTTGCCAGCGACGCGTCCGCGTTGGAGGCGCTCCTCTCACGAGTGGAGCAAGCCCTCGTCGCAACGGGCGCAACGGAGGTCGAGCAGATCCAGGACCTGGTAGAGCGCACGCTCATGGAAACCGGTCACTACGATGCGGCGAAGGCCTACATCCTCTACCGCCATCGCCGCGCGGAGCTGCGCGGCACCCGCCGCGCCATCTGCGCGCTGGCACTCGCCGAGCCCGCAGGCACCGGCGCCAGCCAGCCCGCCGGCGCATCCGGCGCCGCCCGCGACTTGGATGCCGTTCTCGCCAAGATCTCGCACGACTTCGACCCCGCCACCTACCCCCTCTCTGCGCTCGCAGCCAAGTTCCAGGGCTTCGCCAAGGCTTCGATGTCCGTCAATGAGCGAGAAAATGCGCTGGTACGTGCCGCAGTCGAGCTCACGACGCCAGAGGCTCCCGCCTGGGGCCTCATCGCCGGCCGGCTCCTCTCCTTTGTCGCCCAGCGCCGCCTTGCCAAGGAGGAGCAGGCCCGCGGACTGACCAGCCTCTACGACAAAATCCGCTACCTCACCGACCAGGGCCTCTACGGCAGCTACATCCTCGAGAACTACTCGCGCGAGGAGATTGGCCAGGCCGCCTCCTGGCTCGACCGCACGCGCGACGAGCTGCTTGACTACCCCGGCCTTGACCTGCTGCTCAAGCGCTACGTGATATGCAGCCACGACCACGTGCCCCTGGAGTCCCCGCAGGAGATGTTCATGGGCATCGCGCTGCACCTCGCCCTGCGCGAACGCCCGGAGGCACGCATGGAGTGGGTACACCGCTTCTACGACATGCTCAGCCAGCTCGAGGTCACCATGGCCACGCCCACCATGTCGAACGCGCGCAAGCCGCACCACCAGCTCTCGAGCTGCTTCATCGACACCGTCCCCGACAGCCTCGAGGGCATCTACCGTAGCGTGGACAACTTTGCCATGGTCTCGAAGTTTGGCGGCGGTATGGGCATGTACCTCGGAAAAGTCCGCGCCAAGGGAGGAAGCATCCGCGGCTTCGAGGGTGCGGCGGGCGGCGTGGTGCGCTGGATCCGCGTGATCAACGACACCGCTGTGGCCGTGGACCAGCTCGGCGTGCGCGCAGGCGCCGTGGCCGTCTACCTGGACGCCTGGCACCGCGACCTGCCGGAGTTCCTGCAGCTACGCACCAACAACGGCGATGACCGCATGAAGGCGCACGACGTCTTCCCGGCCGTCTGCTACCCAGACCTCTTCTGGCGCATGGCCGAGCAGGACCTCGACCAGGCCTGGCACCTCATGTGCCCCCACGACATCCTCACGGTGAAGGGCTACGCGCTGGAGGACTACTTTGGCGAGGAGTGGGAGCGTCGCTACCTCGAGTGCGTTGCCGACCCGCGCATCCCCAAGCGCACCGTCACCGTGAAGGACGTCGTGCGCCTAGTGCTGCGCAGCGCCGTCGAGACGGGCACGCCGTTCGCGTTCATGCGCGACACCGTGAACCGCGCTAACCCCAACCCGCACGCAGGGATGATCTACTGCTCAAACCTCTGCACCGAGATTGCCCAGAACACGAGCGAGATCCAGAGCGTCTCGCAGGAGGTCGTGACCAAGGACGGCGACACCGTAGTGGTGACCACCACACGCCCCGGCGACTTTGTGGTGTGCAACCTCGCAAGCCTCTCGCTGGGCCGCCTGCCCGTCGAGGACGACGCCCGCCTTGCTCGCACCGTACAGACTGTCGTGCGTGCCCTTGACAACGTGATCGACCTCAACTTCTACGCCCTCCCCTATGCCAAGGTCACCAACAGGCGCTACCGCTCGGTTGGCCTGGGCGTCTCGGGCTACCACCACATGCTGGCCAAGCGCGGCATCATGTGGGAGAGCGAGGAGCACCTGCACTTTGCCGATGACGTCTTCGAGCGCATCAACTGCCACGCCATCGAGGCTTCCTGCCAGCTGGCCGAGGAGCGCGGCGCGTACGAGAAGTTCGATGGCTCGGACTGGCAGACAGGAGCATACTTCGAGAAGCGCGGCTACACGTCGCCAGCGTGGCGCGAGCTCGCCGCGCGCGTTGCCGCCTGCGGAATGCGCAACGCGTACCTGCTCGCCGTGGCCCCCACCAGCTCGACCTCAATCGTTGCCGGCACCACGGCCGGGCTCGACCCCGTGATGCGCAAGTTCTTCCTCGAGGAGAAGAAGGGCTCCATGCTGCCGCGCGTGGCGCCCGAGCTCTCGCCCAAGACCTGGTGGTACTACAAGCCGGCGCACATGATCGATCAGACGTGGAGCATGCGCGCCGCGGGTGTGCGACAGCGCCACATCGACCAGGCGCAGTCCGTGAACCTCTACATCACCAACGAGTACACCATGCGGCAGGTGCTCGACCTCTACCTCGAGGCCTGGCGCGACGGCGTCAAGACCGTCTACTACGTGCGCAGCAAATCGCTCGAGGTAGAGGAGTGCGAGAGCTGCTCCAGCTAGCGGCCCGCAACCCACTGCCCACAGACACACGAAAGGAAGCCCATGCAGCAGGAACTTGGCACGCGCCTCTCGCCCAAGGCGCTCTTCAACCCCAACGGCGACACCGACGTGCGCGCACGGCGCCTCATTGGTGGCAACACCACCAACCTCAACGACTTCAACAACGTGAAGTACGCCTGGACCACAGACTGGTACCGCCAGGCCATGAACAACTTTTGGATCCCCGAAGAGATCAACCTCTCGCAGGACGTGAAGGACTACCCCAACCTCCTGCCCGCCGAGCGCACCGCGTATGACAAGATCCTCTCGTTTCTCGTCTTCCTGGACTCGCTGCAAACGGCCAACCTGCCCAGCATTGGCGAGTTCATCACGGCAAACGAGGTCAACCTGTGCCTGCACATCCAGACCTTCCAGGAGTGCGTGCACTCGCAGAGCTACTCGTACATGCTTGACACCATCTGCAGTCCCGAGCAACGCAACGACATCCTCTACCAGTGGAAGACCGACGAGCACCTGCTGGCGAGAAACACGTTCATCGGCAACCTCTACAACGAGTTCCAGGAGCGCCAGGACGCGCCGACCCTCCTGCGCGTGATGATGGCGAACTTCATCCTTGAGGGTGTGTACTTCTACTCGGGGTTCATGTTCTTCTACAACCTAGCTCGCAACGGCAAGATGCCCGGAAGCGCGCAGGAGATCCGCTACATCAACCGCGACGAGAACACACACCTGTGGCTGTTCCGCAACATGATCTTGGAGCTCCAGCGAGAGGAACCGCAGCTCTTCTCGTCCAAGGCGGTCGACGACCTGCGGCAGATGCTCGAGGAGGGCGTTCGCCAGGAGGTCGCGTGGGGCCAGTACGTGATTGGCAACGAGATTCCCGGCCTCACGGGACAGCAGGTGAGCGACTACATCCACTACCTGGGTAACCTTCGCTGGAGCTCGCTGGGGATGGGGCAGCTCTACCCGGAGTTTGCCGAGGAACCGGCAGACATGGCCTGGGTCTCGCAGTACAGCAACGCCAACATGGTGAAGACGGACTTCTTCGAGGCGCGCTCGACCGCGTACGCAAAGTCAACGGCCCTGGTGGACGACCTGTAGTGGCGCGGCCGCTTGCGCGGCACCGCCGTCGCAGCACGCCGCCTATAGGTTGTGCTTCTTCAGCTTCTGCTCGAAGATCCCGTTCACGATCTGGCTCAGCTGCTCGCGCGCGTCAGCCGGCAGCTCGCCCTCCTGCGCCGCGACGGCGTAGAGGTCCGGGTGCTCAAGCTCGATCTTCTCGAACGTCTTGCTCAGTGCGTGCTTGCGCACGAAGAACGGAATCCGCTTCACGCTCTCCTCGGGCACCAGCGCCAGAATCTTCTAGTTAGCGACCTTGCTGCTCGACGAGCCAATCGGTCCGACTTCCTGCTCCGCCATGTATTTCCCTTCTCGAAGTGACCGGAGCCATTCTATCCGCACGAGACAAACGCTATACCGCAGCCCACAATTCCACGGCGGCTCCACGCGCGAGGGGGCGCAGCGCGCGTGCTCCGTTACCATGGGAGCAGCAAATCAAGCAGAGGAGACCCATGCCAAACGAGGACCACGCAAAGGCAAAGACGCACGTCAGGCTCCGTCGCGTAGCGCTGGGACTGCTCGCGGCGCTCGCGATCGTAGTGGTCGCCTTTCTCGCCTACGCAAGCACCTACTCTCGAGCGACTGCGCGTGCGGAGGCTGCGCTCGCAGGCAGCGACTCCGTCCGCGTGACAGCAACCGCAAACGGTTACCTCTTTGATGGGCCTGGCACAGAGGACGCGCTGGTGTTCTATCCCGGCGGCAAGGTCCAGTGCGAGGCCTACGCAGCCCAGCTAGAAAGCATCGCCGAGAAGGGAACGGACGTGTTTCTCGTGCGCATGCCGCTCAACTTTGCGTTTCTCGACATTGAACGCCGCGGACTCCATCATTGGCAGTGGCGAGTACCACTACAGCCACTGGTACGTGGGCGGTCACTCCCTTGGTGGCGCGATGGCCGCCGTCTACGCCGCCGACCACACCAGAGAGCTTGACGGGCTGGTGGTTCTCGCCGCGTACCCCACCAAGAGCCTGCGCGCGTCGGGCTTTAGGATGCTGAGCGTCTACGGCTCTGAGGACGGCGAGACAGACAAGCTGCAATCCCACGCGGACCTGCGGCCGGACGACTACGCGGAGCTTGTGATCGAGGGCGGCAACCATGCGCAGTTTGGCGACTACGGCGCGCAGGACGGCGACGGAGTTGCCACGATAAGCGTCGAGGAGCAGCAGGAGCTCACCGCAAACGCCGTGGCCGCGTTCACGCAGAGCGAGTAGGGCCAAGCAGGGCGCTTGTCTCCCCTACCGCCGCGCCCGACCCTCCAGCACCAGCATCACGGCGCCGAGCAGCACAATCGCCACGCCGCTGATGCCAAACCACGCGCTCACGCCAAGGACCTCCGCAACGGGCGAAGCCACGGCAAGGCCAATGGGCGTCGAGATCATCGAGACGATCTGGAACGCCGAGAAGGCCCTGCCAAGCTTCTCGGGCGCGATGCTCTTCTGCATGTACGCCACGATTGGCACGTCGTAGCAGGTCGCGGTTGCCCCCATCGCGCCGCAGAGAACAACAAACGCCACCCAGCCGCCAAAGCTCCGGGGCAGCAGCCCCGAGGCAAGGCAGGTCGCGCCCAGCGCCACCGTCGCCCAGAAGGACGCGCGAACTTCGTTCTTGAGGTTGGCCTTCGCAACCGCAATGCCCGCCACCAGCATCCCCAGCGCCCAGCTCATCTCAACGAGGCTCCCCTCGAAGGCCCCAAGCCCAAAATAGTCGCTGGTCATGAGCGGATAGAAGGACGAGAGCGGCATGAAGAACACCATGAACACGAGAAGGGAGACTATGACCTGCGTGAGCACGCGGTCCTCCCAGAAGACCGAGAGGCCATCGCGAAGCTCGCGGACGGGGTGGAGCTTGGGGCGCTCCCCCTCCGCACGGTGGTCAGGCACGGGAACAATGCCCAGCGTGACGGCGGCGACCACCGCGCCAACGAGGTCCGTCACCAGGATGAGCGCCAGCGGGAACGCCGCAAAGAGCGCGCCGCCAACAACGGGGCCAAGGATATAGGAGGCGCTGCTTATGGCCTGCGCCATGCCGCCGGCCTCAACAAGGGACTCGGGGGGCACGATCTGCGGTACCATCGCCTGCATCGCGGGAGCCTGGAACGAGGTCGCTGCCGCACGGGCGGCGAGAAGCGCGATCACCGCGGCGACCGAGACGCCCCACGAGCCCATTGCCAGCGCAAACGCCGTCGCCATGATGCCCGCGGCAAGGTCCGCCGCAATGCAGACGCGCTTTCGGTTGTGGCGGTCTGCCGCGATGCCGGCCGCAGGCGAGAGAATCGCGCCGGGCAGGAACGCCGCGAGGCCCGCAAGTCCCATCGCGGCGGGCGACGCCGTTTCCTGCGCAAGGAACCAGACCAGCGCAAACTGTACCGCTGAGCTCCCCACCTGCGAGACGGCCTGACCCGCAAGGATGGTGTAGTAGCGGCGCCGCCACGCGGGGTTAGGGCGCACGGCAGCCTGAGGGCCCTTGGTTTCCTGGTTATCCACGTCGAGGCTCCGTCCTTCTCGCCAGAACGAAAATGGGGCTGGACTATAGCACGCGAGCGCGAGGGTGTCTAGGGACCGTCACTCGCACAAGGTGGTGCGCACCGCTGCCACGGGGGTACCATAAAGCCGTTTGTCACCGTTACGTTTGGAGGCACATGGACGAGCTCACACTTGAGGAACGCGGACAAATGATCGTCGGCGCCTGCCTAGGCGAGAAGAGCACCAGCCCCTACGAGATCTTCCGCAACGTCGCGTGCAGGGACTTCGTCCGCATGCATGGGCCCGAGCACCACGTTCTTGACGGCGCGGCCGTGCTCACCGCATACCACAACGCCGGCGGTAACGTTGACCTTCCCGCGGCGCTCAACGAGCTCATGTCGCGCGGCCTGCAGATGCCCGGCGCCATGTGCGGCCGTTGGGGCGTGTGCGGTGCCACGGCATCTGTGGGAGCTGCACTCTCAATTCTGGAGACGACCGGCCCGCTCACGAGCGACGACTCGTGGGGCAGCCACATGGCCTACACGTCCCGCGCACTCGAGGCGCTCTCGCGCATTGGCGGGCCGCGGTGCTGCAAGCGCGATGCGTACATCTCGCTGGAAACCGCCGTCGACTACATCCGCGAGCGCTTTGGCATACGCCTCGAAAAGGACGACATCCACTGCGAGTTCCACCCGCAGAACGCCCAGTGCCTGGGCGAGCGATGCCCGTTCTTCCCTGCAAGCAGAGGGTAAGCGCGGGCACGAAGCGACCAAGCCCTGTCTGCCATTACCAAGGTGGACGAGATGTTCCGTCTCCAGCGCACAAAAACGCTCTATCGGACGGAGATCTTGGCATCTCTGCATAACAAGGTGCTATCGGACGGCGGTGCCTCAGAGATAATATCAAGTAAGCAACTACGCTTGCATCTTTTAGTATGTTTTAAAATAAATATGCATGTTCATGCAATCGTAGTTAATGCTTTGATGTCGCGGCGTCAAAGGCACCGTCCGATAGAACACTTTTGTGCACAAACTCTCGATTCCCCGTCCGATAGGGCACTTTTATGCGACGAACATGCCCCTGCTGCCGTTTCTACGACCAAAATCGATAAGTGCAAGGGCCATTGTGGCTGTATCGTCTAAAGTAAACTGTATTTAACTTATCCAGGAGAGCCGGGACGCTCCGCACGACGCCGCAGCGAAAGGACCGCAGATGCAACAGGTAGACGTAGTCGAGAAGCGCAAGCGCATCCGCGTGGTCATACGCTGGGCAGGCCCGCGCATGCTCTTCGTGCATCCCACGCTCGCGGTCAGGCACCTCGTCACCTCGCCGCCATGGCAGAGAAAGCCGCAACCCGCCAAGTAACCGCCGTCACTCGTCCATAATGGGCTCAACGAAAAAACACCCGGGGCCAGCACCCCGCCAGCGGAAGGCGAATCATGAACGACTTCATTTTCCAGTCCCCCACACGCTTTGTGTTTGGCCGCGGCTATGCCGACAAGGTTGGCGAGGAGGTCGCCGCACTTGGGGCCAAGCGCGTCCTTCTGGTGTACGGCGGCGGCTCCGTGGTACGCACAGGGCTTCTCGCCCGCGTGACCTCCTCGCTCGAGGCCGCCGGCGTCGCCCACGTGGAGCTCCCCGGCGTGCGCCCCAACCCCGAGGTTGGCCTGGTGCGCAAGGGCATCGAGCTTGCGCGCGCCGAGAAGGTCGACCTCGTCTTGGCCGTTGGCGGCGGCTCGGTGATCGACTGCTCCAAGGCCATCGCGTTTGGCACGCCCCACCAGGGCGACGTTTGGGACTTCTTCTCGAAGAAGGCAAGCATCGGCGCGTGCCTGCCCGTTGCGTGCGTGCTCACCATTCCCGCCGCGGGCTCCGAGGCCTCAGCCTCCTGCGTCATCAGCAACGACGCGCTCAACCTCAAGCGCGGCGTCAACGGCGACGTCTTCCGTCCGCGCGTGGCAATCCTCGACCCCGAGGTCACCTTCACGCTGCCGCAGTACCAGACGGCAGCCGGCGCGGTGGACATCATCTGCCACATCTGCGAGCGCTTCTTCAGCTCAGCCGGCCCCGTCCCCGTGACGGACAACATCGCGTGCGGCATCATTCGCGCGGTGATCGACGCGGCGAACACCGTGGCTGAGAAGCCCGACGACTACGACGCCCGCGCCACCATCATGTGGTCTGGCACGCTTGCCCACAACGACCTCTGCGGGTGCGGCCGCGCATCCGCGCCGGAGAAGCGCGCCGGCGGCTGGGAGAGCCACGGCCTGGAGCACGAGATCTCTGCGCACCGCCCCGAGGTCACGCACGGCGCTGGCCTGGCCGTTATTCTCCCCGCCTGGATGCGCTACGTCTGGCGCTCGAACCCAGAGCGCTTCCTGGCATTTGCGCGGGGCGTCTTTGACGTGGAGCCGGTGGACGAGACGGACGAGGCCACCGAAGACGCCATCACCTACGCCATCGACGAGCTGCAGCGTTTCTTCGTTGGCCTGGGCATGCCGCGGACGCTCGCCGACCTTGGCCTTGCGCCGGAGGAGGTCGACGGCTGGCTGGAGACCCTGCGCCAGAACAAGGGCGAGCGCTTTGGCGAACTTAGGCCGCTGACCATGGACGACGCGCGCGCAATCTACCTCTCGGCGTTCTAGCGGCGCCGGACGCGGCCGGACCCTACGCGTTCTTCTCGACAAACCGACGCCAGCAGGCGTCTGCCTCGGCGGCCGCGCGCTCCTCGTCGATGCCCACAAGGTGTCCGCCCTGCATGACGGTCCTGCCGGCAACAACGGTGCGGTCCACCGGCCCGCGCCAGCCCACCACGGCCAGCACAGCCTTGGGGTCCTTCATCGCACCCGTGAGCTCCAGCCGGTTGGCGTCGATCATGAAGAGGTCCGCCGCCTTGCCGCTGGCCAGCTGCCCGATCTCCGGGCGGCCAAGCACCCGCGCTCCCCCGCGCGTGGCAATCTTGAGCATGTCGTAGCCGGTGGGCGCGTTGTAACTCTCGTTGAGGCGGTGGAGCAGGAAGCCCACGCGCATCTCCTCCAGCAGGCTGGAGCCGTCGTTGCTTGCCGAGCCGTCGACCCCCAGCCCCACGGGGATCCCCAGCCTGAGCATATCGCCCACGTGCGCAACGCCCGAGGACAGCTTCATATTTGATATGGGGCAGTGCGCCACGCCCGTACCCGTCTGCGCAAGGACGCGCAGCTCGTCATCGTTAAAGTGGATGCCATGCGCAAACCACACGTCGGGGCCCACCCAGCCGACGGACTCCATGTACGCCAGAGGGCGCATGCCCGTTGCCTCGATGGTGAAGCGCTCCTCGTCCAGGGTCTCGCACAGGTGGGTGTGCAGGCGCACGCCCAGCGAGCGGCCCAACTTGGCGGACTCTACCAGCAGGTCCTTGGTCACGGAGAACGGCGAGCACGGCGCCAGCACCACCTGTCGCATCGAGAAGGGCGCCGGATCGTGGAACTTCTCGACCGTGCGCTGGGAGTCGGCGAGAATGGCGTCCACGCTCTGAACCACGGAGTCGGGTGGCAGGCCGCCGTCCTTCTTGCTGAGCGACATCGACCCGCGTGAGACGATCATGCGCGCGCCGATCTGCGAGGCCGCGTCGAACTCCGCCTCCATGAGGCCGTCCACGCCGTTGGGGAACACGTAGTGGTGGTCGAAGCAGGTGGTGCAGCCGCCCTTCACCAGCTCGCCGAGGGCGGAGTAGGTGGCGTAGCGCATGACCTCGGGGTCGATGTTCTTCCAGTACTCGTAGAGCGTGGTGAGCCAGGGGAACAGCTCGAGGTTCTGGACCTCGGGGTAGTTGCGCGTGAAGATCTGGTAGAAGTGGTGGTGCGTGTTCACGAGGCCGGGGTAGACGACCTTGCCGCGCGCGTCGATGACCTCGTCGGCGACGGACGGCGCCGCAGCGACGTTCGCGCCGGTGGGGCCCACGTAGGTGATGACGCCATCTGTTGCGAGAAGGTCCGCGTGGGTGAACACGCGGACCGCATCGTCGCAGGTAACAATGGTGTCGGCATTCTTTACAAGCAGCGTTCCCATTCCAGTTCCTCTCGTCCAAAGAGACCAACTGGGCGCCCATGCGCCCAGCCAACGCCCGGCGTGCTGCCGGGACGTTGCCAAGGCGATGGGGGGTGCCACATGCTCGGCCGAGGGCCGCCGGAATCCCATCCGCTTGTTGCTTTGAGGGGATTGTAGCGCGCGGGCGCGACCTTCGCGCGACGGGTTCTGTTGCAACTGCAACATAGAGAGGCTCGCATGCCCGCGCTCCCGAGGAGCATTGCACAAAAATCGACATTGACGGCCCAATTTCGAGGTTCCGCCTAGTATCACCCCAGAGATGCCATTTCCCTACCTGCGGCTCCGTAAAAAGTTAGAGCCATCGTACTCGGCGATTCGCCAAAAAAGGGCCGTCAATGTCGATTTTTGTGCACGGGGCGGCCGCGACTGGCTATAAATCAACGAAACGGGCTCCCAAAAACACGTGTGCCAACCCTCCCGGACAGAAAAACTTTGCCACTGCGGCATCCCATCGACCCACGCGAAATGCCCCCGCGGAGAACAGCTCTCTTTCTTAAACCCGGTTTCGTCCAACTGGGCAAATGCGATTGCCTTTTAAGAAAGAGAGCTGTTCTCCGCGGGGGCACCGGACATGGGGGCACAACGCGGGGCGCAGCGGACTCGCAGCCCGCTGGAATTCCTAGCGCTGCTGGAACAGCCGAATGTCATCGACAAGAAGCGCGAGGTAGGGCCGAGAGTCCGCACGTGCCTCCCCGGCAACCAGAAAGAGCGCGAACCTTCCATCGTAGTCAAAGGTCCTGATGTGCGAGAAGTCCGGCAGGGCACCGTCGCAAACGGAGATCGCAGCCTCGCTTTTGACCTCGCCACCCTCGTTGTCGAGGCTCAGCCCAATGGTCTGGAGTGCCCGGTCAATGATGCACTCCTGACCCTTGGCATCGAGAAACTCCAGCCCCTCTATCTCGTGGAACTCCTTCGACAGCTTCAGAGAGAGATTGGGGCACATGAAGGAATCATGGTCATCGAGGGGACGAGTCTGGGTGCTGCCGGCGCGTTTTGCCTGTTCAAGCGTGTTTGCCCACATCTCCGAGAAGGACCCTCCCTGCGGCGAACGAACAAGCACGACGCTGTCACCCTCCTTGGTCTGTAGACTCACCGCGTGATGCTGCCTGTCCTTGTAGTAAAGGGGTTTCACCTGCTGCCTCATCTTGCGGCTAAGGCGTTGATCCGGGTCGTACGCCTCAAAGAAGGTGACACATGTGTCTCCGTCTCCCCAAGACTCCTCTTCGCAGACTCCAAACGGCACAAGAAACGAGAACTTGCGGTACAGCATGCAATAGAAGAGGAGCGAGGTCATGCCCGGAGAAGGCTCCGACCAGTCGAGCTGGTCGAGAACCTCGCTCGATTGGCCAAAGCGGCGCCTGACCTCGGTTTCTATCTCTCTTCTCGCCCGATTGTTCTTTGGTCCGGAATACGCATAGAAGTGATCTTTGGGCAGCGCACCCCTCCCAAGCCTGCTGGCATTGAGTGCCCTGACCAGCTCGCTTGTACCTCCAAGCGGGTTCAGCGGACCGCCGTCGCAGAGCGTTTCCATCATGTTGTCCCAGCAGACCTGCATGGTGGCGCACCACGCAGCAGACCCACGAACCGCCTGCACGTCCGACGCAACGACCTCAATGCCCCTGTCCGCATTGCCGCCTACGCTCGTCATTCGTGGTCACCCTCCTCGTTAGCGCACGCAAACGCGATCTCTTCCCCATCCCACGCAAGCGGCAGCCCCGCATCCGCAACAGCGCGCAGGAGCTCGACCACCTCGCGCGGCACGGCGTTGCTCCCACAGCACTCGAAGTACCTGCTTCCCGCATAGACCGTCATGCTCCAGCTATTGCCATCAAGCACGGGATCCTTGGGCTCAAACGGCTCCGTCCAGGTGTCCGCATGGGTTGCCAGAACCGCAGACAAGAGCTTCTCGGCAGCCGCGCCCTTAAGAGTCCGGCGCTGGTCAACCGTGCAATCGGCGCTTCGGACAATCACGTCCACGGCCCCGTTCCGCTTCCAGATCACGACGACCGGGCGCTCGCCAATACGGAAAAACGAGTGTGAGACCAACGTGAGAAAGTCGAACCCCTCAAGCAGCATCCGCCTGTCTGCCGGACCAACCTCCGTGGGTCTCTCAGCCTGCGACGCCAGGTACTCCTCGCGCTCGGGCTCGGGGAAGCCAAACTGGTGCCAAGTCTCGCCATCGCGCACGTCATCCTCCGCCACGCCAACCGCCTCCTCAATCCCAGCTACCCGTGATACAAGAGACGTTCTTGCCACCGCACTTGGGACAGCCGGTGGAGGCAAACCCTTCGCATCGTGCCGAAAGTTCCTCCTCGCTCATGGGAGGCATGCACTCTCCGGCCCGCAACGATTCTCCGCACGATGGGCACTCCTCAGGGACGGCGTGATATTCCAACCACCCATTGCCGCCATTGTCAACCTTCAGTGAAGTGCCCAAAATCACCTCTCCGCAGTAAGGGCACTCGTAGTAAGTATTCTCTCGCAGCACCGTCCACCCATCGGGGATGCCCTTTCCAAGCAGGACTTTCATCGCTTGCCCAAAGTCACCGCGCTTAACCTGCTCCACCACGTCAGGTGGATTGAAGTCCGAGAAGCCCCCACCGCAAAGGAAGCTCTCACCGGCACCGCAGTCTCTGCAACACCACTCGAGCAAGCAGCCCATACCCCGCGCCCTCCTCACCGCTAGATGACGAAGAACCCAACTGGTTGTATTATTTCTCGCCCACGCGACATTAATTAGGGCGTCAGGTGCCCAAGCCGGCCCCTTGGCACCGTCATCGTCGCGGAGTTTAGCTCCTTTTCTTAACTCGGCTCCCCGCCAACTGGGAAAACGCAGGGCCCGTTTAAGAGAAGGAGCTATTCTCCGCGAACCAAGTCTGCGCACGAATCACCGAATTATCTCTATAGGAGGAACCACGAGTGAGAAGGACTCGAATGGATGCATAGCGGCACCGTAACTAAGCCGAAAGATAGGTAGCTCCACTCGCTGTGATTCACGTTCAAAGATTCAGATGGCGAGAATGAACTCATTCTCAAGGCTTCGCAGATAACCCTTCCGTTTAGCAGGGGACTATGTATCGGAACCCGCTTCCCAGCAAAGCCTCTCGGGATTCCAGGTTGCTTCGACGTCTTGCTTCTCGCCCAAAAGAGCGGGGTTATAAAATTTCGACGCAAGACAACAGGCCGCCGGAAAAGAGGCATAGTCAACGGCCACACCACTGTTCTTGGCAAAGACGGAAAATCTCGACTCCCATGCCTTCGGAGCAGCAAATTCTATTGGAACGGCCATTCCGCGTCTCGCGCACTCGCACTGAATTGAATAGGAGAGTTGCCCCAACAAAAAGGGTTCATTCGTTGCATAGAAAACAACGTCAACCAGGTCCTTCATCCTAGAGGATTGCCAGCCACCGGGTTGTAGTTCCATGATGGCGCACAATTTATCCGCCAGCTGGTCGGGAAGCGGATAAACGAGGTAATCGCTGGTCGCGAGACCTTCTATGAAAACCCTGCTTGCGGGTTCAATGCGCTCTGGAGGCAGAGTAGTTCCGCAATCAAGCGCAAGGTCGATAAGGATAGGGTCTTTCTCCTCATGACCCAAATAAGTTGCATAACGCAACTTAAGCAGACGAGAATATCCATTCTCATCTTGGCATTCCTCGCACTTGGTGAGCTCAAAGGTGAGAAAATCACCCATATCCTTAGTCACAAGCGAGTTTAAAGCGGCAACCGCTGACTCAGGGGACTCGCATTTCAAGGTAGCAAAGTCGATATCCCTCGTCGCTCGAGCATCGGAAATGCGCGCAAGCAAGCCGCTGCCTCCCTTGAGAACAAATCGCGATTCAGGGTCGCTGAAGACTCTGCAGAGAAAGCGATCGCGCAATGCTTGTCGATACCCCGTTCCTGGGTCGATGCAAGCAACCCTTAGAGCTTTCTTCAACGCTCTGTCGAGCTGGCCCTCGTTCGCGTAGCTCATATTCTCCTGCCTCCCCTCATCATCTCGTACAGACTGGGATCTTTTGCTATGCCCATCTTCATACCCCTGCGGTCAATCTCTTCCCTAAGGCGGTTCTCGTCTGAAATAAGCCCCAGTTCAAGTGCATCGCAAAGTACGTTGGACACGAGGCTTAGGTCCTCGCCGTAGTCAATCAAGTCAATCACCGTTCGAGCTGGAGTTGTTGCGGGGATTCCAGCGACCAGCGAGGTGTCTGTTTGCCTTAGGTCTCGTTTCCTCAATATCAAGCCATGTCTTTGGGTCTGTCGCCTGACGCTTGTGCAGAACTCGTAGGGCATGGGGCCAATCTCTCCAATGCGATATAGCCAAGCGGCAGTTACACCCATCGCAACCGGATCGGCGTCAGAAAAAGGCGCACCGGGTTGCCTAGAAGGTACCAGCGACAACCATGCGGCAAATACGTCTTCCTCACGCTGGCTTGGAGCACCACCCATTCGATAAACACCCTTGGCAAGCCTCTCGACATTACCAAGTTTCTCGAGCCTCGATACGGTATAACGCTCCACGCCCACTGCCTTTGCCTGAGCAGCAGTGAATAACCCCTTCTGAGAAAAGGAGATATCATTGAGAATTCTTATGGCTTCGACAGTCTTCATGCTTGTATTGTAGCGATATTTGCAACAATACAAGCATGAATGGGATACGAGAACCCCAACCTCACCGCACGGCGCCCTAGGCGCCGCTGGAGCCCAGTTCCTCGGCTCGGTAGGCGTCATAGCCCTCGTAGGCGTACGAGGCGTCGACGCTGCGGGCGAGAAGTGCGACGCTGTGCAGGTCGTCTGAGAGCGCCTGCCCGAGAAGCGCCTTAATCTCGAGGTCGCGCTCGGGACTGCGCTCCATTGCGAGCAGGTAGTCTTCGCGCCCAATGAGACTCCAGTCGACCGTGCGGCCAAGCTCGCAGCGGAACATGTGGTCAAGCCAGATGCGCCCCGAGCGCCCGTTGCCCTCGCGGAAGGGATGGGCAATGTTCATCTCGACGTACTTCTCGACAATCTGGTCAAAGTTTCCTTGCGGCATAGCCTCGATTGACCTGATAGCAGACTCAAGATAGAGCGCGGAGGCAAATCGGAAGTTGCCCTTCGCTAGGTTCACCGTGCGAATCCTACCCGCAAAGTCGTAGATATCACCAAAAGGCCACGTGGATGCTCTTGAGCGAAGAGAAGGTACCCGGAACAAGTGTGTCCAGCGTCCCGTCGCGATAGAGGGCGAGAACGGCCAGCTTCGAAATGCGCTCCTCCTCATGAGCGAGCTCTACCTCGTCGGAGGTGTCGAGCTTGTTCTTGAGCGTCATGACGCCACCTCGCACGAATACGACCGGTATTAGGGCGTCCGGCTAAAAGCTCGGCAGTTACAGCTGCCGGAATACGGGACTCCCAGATACTAAATGCAGTGCTGGTACATCATATTCTAGCGGGGGGCGTGCAGAACAAGAGACAAGCCCCCTACCGCGCGCCGGCGTACTTCCTGAGCTCATCCCCGCGCGGCAAAGCGCCCCGAATCACACCCTCGTTCCCGGGTGCCGGTACTGGCCGTGCTCGCGAGTCCTGTCGTCGTATTGGATGGCGAACTTGGGGCAACAGTGCAGGCAGCCCAGGCACATGATGCAGCGCTCCTTCACCCAGACGGGCCGCCCGTCCCTCATCTCGATGGCCCTGTCGGGGCACTTCCTTGCGCAGAGCCCGCAGCCAATGCAGGTGTCGTCCACTGTGAAGTGGGACGTCTTGCGCATCTTCTCGTACTCGGGAAGGGAGACTCGCGACGTGAAGTAGGGCATGGCGCGCCTCATGAAGTTGCCATGATCGCGCCGCTCGATCCGCCCGATGACCTCGGAGACCTCCTCGTCTGCCTTGCGGTTGGTCTCGGCGACCTTGTCCGGGTCTGAGAGGTCGAAGGCGGGCGTCCAGTTGTCCGGCATCCTCACGCTGAAGAGCGCGTCCAAGGAGAGGTCCCGTTCGCCCAGCAGCTTCCTCGCCTGCTCGCCCGTGAAGCCGGGAGAGGTGCCATAGGTGGCGACAAGGAAGGCGTACCCAGGCTGCTCCGCCACAAGCGCCGAGAAGAACCGCTTCACTATCTCGGGAAGGCCCCAGACGTAGGTCGGCGTGACAAAGCCGATAACGTCAGATCGAGAAAGGCGCCCGTCACACCCCTGGATGCTCCGCGCCTCGTCACCCAAGGCCCCGGCGATCTTCTCGGCCACGTACTTGCTGTTTCCCGTCGCGGAGAAGTAATAGATCATCTTCCGGCGCCTCGCTTCCTTGACTTCACGCGCCCCCACATTCTAAGGCGCCGCGGAGTTGCGGCGGGGCGGATGCTTCTCCCGCTTCATTCTATGCGGGGGCTGACGTGGGCGAGAGGCACTGGGCCGGTTGCGATGCGAGTAGCCCTCCCCTACCGCGCGCCGGCGTACTTCCTGAGGTCATCGCGCACGATTTGGTCCATAGTCTCCCGGCTGAAGGCCTGGTCGACTTGCTCGGTCGCAACTGACCTGTCGGCGAAGGCGTCGAAGATCCGCTGATTGTTCGCCAGGATCCGCATAATCCGCTCGTCGATGGTGCCCGCGCAGAGCAGCCGGTGGACAAAGACCTTCCTCGTCTGCCCCATGCGATAAGCGCGAGAGATGGCTCGAATCTGTGCCACCGGACGGTACTGGCTGGTGCGATCAAAAAGTCGTCGATCCGTGCCGGACGGGAAGCAGTCGATGCCGT
Source organism: Tractidigestivibacter montrealensis (assembly GCF_024741235.1). GTDB lineage: Bacteria > Actinomycetota > Coriobacteriia > Coriobacteriales > Atopobiaceae > Tractidigestivibacter > Tractidigestivibacter montrealensis. The sequence continues at coordinate 122,619 of NZ_JANSKA010000006.1, forward strand.
GTGGCGGCGCGAGCTGGGACTGCGGGTGCGACCGACAAGAAAGAGCAACATGAGGAGGCTCTCGTACGAGTGGCTCGCCGGGCTGCGGGAGATCGTGATCGACCCGGTACGGTGCCCGCTGGCCTACGAGGAGTTCCGTCTGAAGGAGTTCGAGCGCGACCGCGACGGCACGTGGGCGGACGATATACCGGACGGAAACGACCACTCGATCGATGCTGTGCGCTACGCCATGATGGAAGACGTGCTGAGGGGGCGTGATGGGGTTCTCGATAGTGGAAGGCTCTTCTCACATGCTACTGGACTATCGACTACGAGAGGCCCTCCTCGCTCGCAATACACTTCTCGCCCAAGCTAATGCACCGCAGACCCACGTTATAGGACCTTCTCGATAACGGTCTTGAACCAGAGAAGCTCCTCGGCCTTGATGTAGTAGGCAAGATCGGTCGGAATATTTGTCCTTGAGATAAACTTCTGCTGTGTGGGTGTCTCCATAACATCTATCGTCCCCGTAGCGTTCATTATCGGGATTGCGACCTGGACTCCTATAAGCTTGAGACGGTCTTCTCCAACCCTAATGTTGCCGTATCTGTCCGCATATGAGTTCTGGTTGAAGATGAAAACGGGAGAGCCGGACGAACCTGGCAGACCCGCGATATCCATCAGTCCCCTCCGGGTCCCGTTGAAGTCAAGCGCTGGATGCGAGGCCGTGTAGCCCTTCCGGAATATCGGCAAGCCATGCACCGCATCCGAGAGTCCCAGAGGATAACCGACCATGGTCACCTCCTCGAGCGCGTCTAGCTCCCCGAGATAATCGGCCTTGGCGATGGTGTCCTCCCCGATGGTTCTGTAGAAGAGGCCCTTCTCGAACTTCTTGCCAATCCCTTGGATAAGGGGGCCTGCGAGACACACTGCAAGATCTTCCGACGGATGAAACAGCCAATGACCCTCGAGGTCTATCGTTACCGTTTGCATCTCTTCGATGCGGTCTGCATCCAAGTGGACCCGAAAGCTCACTAGCTCGTCTGGGTTGTCGTTAAGCACGTGCTTATTAGTACAGAAGACCGGAACGTGTATTTCACCAAAGGTGTACTCGAGGAAGAAGCCAGTGCCCAAGCCCTTGGAGGTTTGTATCATGACCGTGCTGAACAGCAGCTGCTCCGCAAGCGTAAGATTCCTCTTCAAGCATTGCCTCTTTTCCGTCGGCTGCCAGTCCCGCCGTTACGGGTTCCTTGAACTCTAGAACGAGAACGGTCACGCAGCCAACAGGCATTGGGATACCGCCCGTCGCTATCGCCCCTTTTCATCATACCCACCCCTAGCAGTGGCCTCAGCTACAGAGTAGCTTGCACCGCCTCGAAGACACTAGCTTCGATTGGACGTCAGTCCGCCCCATCAAGCGGGACGTCCTTCTCGACATCGCTTCTTTCCAAGCGACATATAGACACCTGTGACCGGGATAGATGATCTTCTCGACCAACTCTAGAGAGCGGGAGGCGGGATGGAGAGGGACCTGTCGGGCGCCGAGGAGTACTGGGTGCCGGAGTGCGTGAGAACGTACCTGCACGGTGCGGGGTACTCGACCAGGGCGCTGGAGGACATGGAGCCCCACGTTAGGGAGTGGGACCGCTGGATGCGGGCCGTTGGGGAGTTCTACGATTACAGGGACACCGACGGTTTCGGCCGGGTGTACCAGGTGCATCGGCGCACAATCATGCCGGCGTTGAGGGTGTGCCGGGAGTGGGGCAGCCTGCTCCTGGACGAGAAGACAGTGGTCGCCTGCGAGAGCTGGGAGTGCACCGACTGGCTCGGCTCGTTCTTCTCGTCCACGAACTTCTGGGGAAGGGCCCAGGAGACCGTGGTGAGGGCGTTCGGGCTGGGGACCGGGGCTTTTGCCGTGTGGATGGACGTGGGGCGGCGCCTGGTGCGCGTGAGGCACTACGACGCGCGCATGGTGGTGCCGCTGTCGTGGGACGCCGAGGGCGTGAGGGAGTGCGCGTTCGTCACGAGGTGCTTCTCGCGCGGCGCGCTTCTCGACCAGCTGCAGATGCACGTCGTGGGCGACGACGGGACCTATAGGATCCGCACGGCGTGCTTCGACCGGGACGGGCGCGAGGTGGCGGTGCCGGGCGTCGCGGGGGACGTGGCCACGGGCTCCGCGGGGCCCACCTTCGGCATCGTGCGGCCGGCGGTCCCCAACACGCGCGTGGACTTCTCGCCCTACGGGCAGAGCGTGTTCGCGGACGCCGTGGACGCGGTGCAGTCGGTGGACCTCGCCTACGACGCGCTCATCAACGAGGTTGACGCGGGCAAGATGCGCGTCTTTCTGTCCGACGTGATGTTCGACCAGGAGAGGACCAACGACGGCAAGAGGGTGCCCATCCCCTTCGGCAAGGGCGACTGCACGGTGTTCAGGAAGGTCATGTCGACCGAGGATACGATCCAGGAGTTCGCGCCGACGCTGAGGACCGAGGCGCAGGGCAAGGCGTTCCGCCTGGCCCTGCAGGTGCTGGGCGACCTCTGCGGCCTGGGCGTGAACTACTTCGACCTGGACAACGTGGGGTACGTGAAGACCGCGACGGAGGTCTCGAGCGACAACAGCGCCCTCATGAGGAACATTCGCAAGAACGAGAACGCGCTCCGGGGTGCGCTCGCGGACGTCTCGCGGGCGGTGCTCTCGTGTGGCAGGTTCATGGGTGCGGAGCTGCCCGACGAGGGCGACGTCTCTGTGATTTTCGACGACAGCATCATCTAGGATAGGGCCTCCGAGAAGCAGCGGGACATGGCTGAGGTCGCTACTGGGCTCGTGACTCGCGAGGAGTGCCGGACTCGGTGGTACGGGGACTCCGCTGGGGATGATGCGGTATCGCAGGGGCGTTGACGCTTTGCTGTCGGGTGAGATGGACGATGGTGCCATCATTGGGGCCTCTGAGCGCGCTACGTGCTCCGTCGGCGCGGCAAGCGGTGGTCGGGTGCGGTGTTGCCCTTCCGCGCCCGTGGGGGCCTCCCGCCGATGTCTAGTATCGTCGGTGTAAACAACGTCATGGCACACAACAGCTAGTGTCTCTGCCACCCGCCACCGGCCGAGGGCTCCGGCACTACCGCATGAGGACGAGCCGATACACCTAACACCGGTGACGCGGGAGCGGAGGGCGCATGGCCGTGAGGGCGCGCGTAGGCCCGCGGCACGCACGACCCGGCCTTGCGACCGCGGCGGACGCGGCTCCGGTGCGAATGACCCCGACGACGCGAGCATGCGGCAGTGCCGTAGGCCCCGGTGGCGGGTGGCAGAGAAACCAAACTAACATCCTCAGCTCTGGTGATGTTTCAGATTACAAGCTGCGTATGCGCAGCTGATAATACAAAAAACATGATATTATGTTATAGATTTGTCTTACGTATCTTTCTGGGAGATCGCCTCATGGACTATGTGACGCTGCTCAACAATGGCGCTGGTGAGATGGAGCTGCAAACGCATCTCTCTCAGGGTGACGAAACGACTATCACGGTACGTGTACCTAAGAACCTCAAGGATGCGTGTGCCGACGTAGCGGCTATCCGTGGGCTTAACATGTCGACCTACGTGCGCTCCTGCCTCATTAGAGACCTTACCGAGAGGAGTCAGGAGCGGCATGGCTAAGGCAGTCAAGAAAAGCGAGCTGTATAGCTCGCTGTGGGATAGTTGCGACCAGCTTCGTGGGAGCATGGATGCATCTCAGTACAAGGACTATGTCCTCACGCTCTTGTTCGTGAAATACGTCTCGGACAAGGCCACCGGCAATCCCTACGAGGAAATCGTTGTTCCCGACGGCGGCAGTTTCGTCGACATGGTGGCCCTCAAGAACAAGCCTAACATCGGCGAGGGCATGGACAAGATCATTGGCAAGCTGGCAGAGGCGAACGGTCTTCAAGGCGTCATCACAAACGCTCACTTCAACGATGACGCAAAGCTGGGGCGTGGCAAGGAGAAGGTGGACACCCTCACCAAGCTCATCGGCATCTTCCAGCGTCCGGAGCTGGACTTCTCGCGAAACGGTGCCAACGATGATGACCTCATCGGTGACGCCTATGAATACCTGATGCGAAAGTTCGCTACCGAGAGCGGGAAGAGCAAGGGTCAGTTCTATACGCCGGCCGAGGTGGCCCGAGTTCTTGCAAAGGTGGTCGAAGTCGGAAGCTGCACCGACCCTCAAGCAACCGTGTACGACCCCGCATGCGGCTCTGGCTCTCTGCTCATACGCGTGCTTGCCGAGGCGCCTTTCGAGTTGGCAGGCTATGGCCAGGAGAAGGACAACGCCACGGCCGGACTGGCAAAGATGAACGCCGTCCTGCATGGCAAGCCGACCGTCAACATCTACACGGGCAACACCTTTGCGGACCCGCACAACTTCGATACTGGCACGAACAACTCCCTCCAGCGCTTTGACTACGTGGTCGCAAATCCGCCGTTCTCGATGAAGAACTGGAAGAACGGCCTGGAGCGAGGACTGGAGAGGTTTCAAGGCTATGGTGATGAGCCACCAGAGAAGAATGGTGACTACGCCTGGCTCATGCACATCCTGGCATCGCTCAAGGGTACGGGCAAAGCCGCCGTTATCCTCCCTCATGGTGTACTTTTTCGTGGTAACGCCGAGGGCACCATTCGCCGCACCATAGTCAGCGAGAAGCGATGGATCAAGGCGATAATCGGCCTTCCGCAAAACCTGTTCTATGGGACGGGTATTCCCGCTTGCATCGTGGTCATCGACAAGTCTCACGCCGACTCGCGCGAGCACGTCTTCATGATTGATGCAAGCAGGGACTTCGTCAAAGATGGCAATAAGAACCGGCTTCGTGAATGCGACATCTTCCGCATCGTCGAGACCTACGAGAACGAGCTTGAGGACGACCCGACCTATTCACGCAAGGTTCCCATCAGCGAGATCATTGACAAGAACGATTGTAACCTCAATCTCTCGCGCTACCTGCAGAACCCCAACGTCGAGGACGTCCAGGACATTGACGGCCATTTGCGCGGTGGCATACCCGTGCGAGACGTTGACTCGCTTGAACGGTACTGGAAGTCGTTCCCGGGGCTTCGCGACAAGCTGTTTGAGCCCATGCGCGATGGCTATGTTGAACTGCGAGTTGACAATGGCCGGCTTCTCGAAGCCATGGAGCAGGACGAGGCTTATGCGGCCTACCGCGACAGAATCGACGAGGCGTACCACAGTTGGATGACAGAAATAAGGCTACATCTGCTTCGACTTTCATCTAGTCATGATGCTGACATCTCCGACGAGCTTTCTAGCGCCCTGCTGCAAGCGTTCTCAGGCATCGAGCTCATGGACAGGTACGATGTCTACCAGGCGATCATGGCCTACTGGGATGATGTGATGGCAGACGACGTCCAGCTCATCGCCAGGGACGGATGGGGCGTCGCACGTGAGCTGGATATCGAGCACAGGACGCGGACAAAGACCAAGAACGGAGAGAAAGTCACCGTAGAGACCGAGCAGATCAAATCGTTCGACGGCGTGGTCCTACCCGCCACTCTCGTGGAGAAAGAATACTTCCCCGACGAGAGCAGGGCATGCGAGCTGTGCGCAGCCTTAGAAGCGAAGGACGAAGCTGAAGTATACGCTATGGTCGAAGAAGCAGATGAGGACTCGGAGCTTTACGACCTTGCCCAGACCGATACCGTAAACGCTACCAATGTCGCGAGCAGATTGGACGACATCCTGGGTAATGCTGATAGCGCCTCTATTAGAGAGCTTGTCGCTTTTCAAGAGTGGTTTGCGGCCGAGCGTCGGAAGAAGCCTGCGTATACGGCATACATCCATGAGCACCCGCTTTGTGCCGTGGCCGTCAATGATAAAGGCAATGTCACCAAGACGTCGCTCGCGGAAGCAGTCAGAGTCGCACGTGCCGAGGCCGGTCCTTCAGACGATTATCGCGACGACTATGAGGAACTGCGCAAGGTCAAGCGGCTGCTCGACGAAGCGAGTGAGGCCAAGGCCCAGCTCAAGCAGCTCAGGCAAGCACTTGACGAGCGAATCATGGCAAAGTACGCGGCGCTCACAGACGAGGAGATTCAGCACCTACTGATAGACAGGAAATGGTTCTTCGGGATCTATGGCGGTATCGATGCCAGCTACAAAAAACTAACGTCCTCTTTCGTGAGCCGCATTAACGAGCTGACGGAGCGATACGAGACTACCCTTCCTGAGCTGACAAACCAGGTATCTGCACTTGAGTCGAAGGTTCTTGCCCATTTGGCTGAGATGGGGTTCGCATGGTAGGGGAACAGAATCCATGGCATACGAGGCGAATCGCTGACCTCTTTTCAGTGAAGAAAAGCAACACGTTATCACGTGACAAGTTGAACTACGAGCAGGGTGCTTGCAAAGATGTGCATTATGGCGACGTGCTAGTGAAGTATGGGTGCGTGCTCGATTTGGCAAGCTCGGACGTCCCTTATATCACTAATAACGATGACGTGACTGGCGAATACCTATGTGACGGCGACGTTGTATTTGCGGATACCGCTGAAGATCTTTCAGTTGGAAAAGCTTGCGAGATTGCTGGGGCTAGCGAGCGCAAGGCAGTCGCCGGTCTTCACACAATCGTTTTACGGCCACAACCTGGATTATTTGCATCTGGATTTCTTGGTTACTACGTTAATAGTCGGCATTTTCACGAAACCATGATTCCATTTGCGCATGGTACAAAAGTCACTTCAATATCTTCCAACGATTTGCTGAGTTTAGTAATACCAATTCCACCACGCCCTGAGCAAGAAGCCATTGCAAAGACCCTTGATGATATAGACAGCCTCATCGAATCTCTGGAGATTCTCATCGCCAAGAAACGCGATTTGCGCGAAGGGCTTGCGCAGGAGCTGCTGACGGGAGCAAGACGGCTGCCTGGGTTTGATGGGCCGTGGCATCAGGTCAATCTGCAGGATGCGTTAGAACTCTGCACCGAGACAATCCCAGTAAGCGACATTGATGAGACCACCTACGTAGGAACCGAAAACATGCTCAAAGACAAGGGCGGCGTGGTGTCTTTTGACAAGCATGTGACCTATGCAAACGTGCGTGAATACCTGCCAGGAGACATCCTTTTTTCGAATATCCGTCCGTATCTCAAAAAGATATGGTTTGCAGATCGGAGTGGCGGTTGTTCAAACGACGTTCTGGTTTTGCGCAGCGTAGATGCCAACCTGTACGATTCTCACTATTGTTATCTTGTTTTATCACGTGATGATTTCTTTGCCTTTGTAACCAACAACTCGTCGGGCACAAAAATGCCCCGCGGAGACAAAGAGGCTATTAAAACCTATCAAATGGCGATACCAAAAGATATTGGAGAACAGCGAGCAATAGCTCAAGTTCTGGCCGATTTGGATAACGAGATACAAGAAACCGAGCGCAAGCTCGACAAATACAAGCAGGTCAAGCAAGGGATGATGCGCGAGCTGCTCACTGGGCGCATCCGGTTGGCTCAGGAGTGATCCTTATGGACGATGATGTATATTCAGGCTGGGACAGGGATGCCTACGACCCCATCGGGAAGCCGGAGATAGCGACCCAAGATAGACTGCTGCGCCTGTTCCACGACGAGTTGGGCTACGAATACCTCGGCAACCTTAAATCGCTGGATAACAAGGACGTGCGCATCGACGACCTGTATCTCTGGCTCTGCAAAGCCAACCCGCAACGCACCGATCTTGCGGCAAAAGCGCTCGACAAGTTCGCCAAGGAACTGCGGGACTTCCAGACCGGCCAGATTAGCGCTGCCAACGAGCGCATCTACGAAATGCTGAAATATGGCGTTCCCGTCGAGCCGGAGCCTGGCACAACACCCGTCACCGTCTATCTCATCGACTGGGACAACCCCCGGAATAACGACTTTTCCATCGCCGAGGAGGTCACCGTCATCGAGAACGCGAAGAAGCGGCTCGACCTCGTCGTCTACGTGAACGGCATCGCCTTGGCCGTCATCGAGCTCAAGCGCAGCGTCAACTTCGTCGAAGAGGGCATACGGCAGAACCTCACCAACCAGCGCAAGCAGTGGATCCCGCGCTTCTTTGCGACCATCCAGTTCTGCATGGCTGGCAACGACACACAGGGCCTGCGTCATGGCACGACCGGGACCCCACAGAAGCACTATTACGAGTGGAAGAACGATCCAACCGCAACTGATCCCACGTCGGTCAGCATTGCCGAGCACATCGAGGACTGGCCCCGCAAGCTCGATCGGCAGATCTACAGCATGTTCCAGAAGGACCGCTTCATCGACCTGCTCCACAACTTCATTGTGTTCAAGGGCGGGACAAAGATGGTGCCCCGCTACAACCAGTTCTTCGGAGTCAAGGCCGCAGAAGCGCAAATGCTGCGCAGGGAAGGTGGCATCATCTGGCACACCCAGGGCAGCGGCAAGACGCTCACCATGGTCTACCTTGCCCGATGGATCCTCTCGAACATCGATGGCTCGCGCGTTTTACTTGTTACCGACCGCGAAGAGCTGGACGAGCAAATCGAACGGTACTTCCGCAGCGCTGGCGAGTCAATCACGCGTACGAAGAGCTGCGCCGACCTTATCCAACGCCTCAACGGTTACGAGAACTCGCTTCTGTGCTCGCTCGTCCACAAGTTCGGGCGAAGGTCTGCGCACGACACCAGTGAGTACGATTACGACAAGAGCTATGACCATTACATTGAAGAGGTCAAGGCTAGCCTGCCTCCTGACTTCGAGGCAAAGGGCAACATCTTCGTGTTCGTGGACGAGTGCCATCGCACCCAGTCGGGCAAGCTCAACAAGGCCATGAAGGCCATCATGCCCGATGCCGTGTTCGTGGGCTTTACCGGAACGCCCCTGCTCGCCAAGGACAAGCCTTCCAGCATCAAGACCTTCGGCAGTTTCATCCACAAATACCAGCACAAACAGGCCGTCGAGGACGGCGTGATTCTGGACATGAAGTACATGCCCCGTGATGTTCCACAAGAGATAACCTCTCCGGAGAAGATTGACCACTACTTCGACGCCAAGACAAAGGGGCTCACCCCTCGTGCGAAGGCGCGGCTTGCCCAAGGATGGGCGACCTTGCAGAAGATGTACAGTTCCAAGGCACGGCTTCGTAGAATCGCGGCCGACATCATGTTCGACTTTGAGGTGAAGCCGCGACTCGCCGAGGGCGACGGTAACGCGCTTCTTGTTGCGGATTCCGTCTACTCGGCCTGCCAGTACTACGAGATATTCCAAGAGGCCGGCTTCAAGAGATGTGCCATCGTCACCTCGTTCGAGCCGCATCAGGGGGATCTGCGCACCGATTCCGTGGACGTGGACGACGGTGAGGACACCGAGAGCTTCTTCAAATATCAGACTTACATGCGGATGCTGGATGGCAAATCGGTTGAGGACTTCGAGGCCGAGGTGAAGGACGCTTTCGTCAACCGTCCGGACGAGATGAAGCTGCTCATCGTGGTGGACAAGCTACTGACCGGGTTCGACGCGCCGCCCTGCACCTACCTCTACATCGACAAGTCCATGCAGGATCATGGGCTCTTCCAAGCCGTATGCCGGGTCAACCGCATCGACGACCGCACAGACGCGAACGGTGTGAACCACGGTGAAAGCAAGGACTTCGGCTACATCGTCGATTACAAGCAGCTGTTCTCACCACTGAAAGAGGCGATGCAGACCTATGCAGGCGACGCCTTCGCGGGATACGACGACGAGGACGTCGAGGGCGTGCTGGACGACTTCGCCCAGAAGTCAAAGCAACGGTTCATCGACGTGCTCGACACCCTCGATGCGTTCTGCGAGCGCGTGCCCATGCCGCAGGGCGAGATCGAGTTCACCCGCTACTTCTGCGGCGAAGGCGCTTATGGTGGCCAGAAGATGGACGAGTACGCCCAGCTGCGCGGCAGGCTTTACAGCCTGGTGAGCGCGCTGGTACGCGCTTATTCCGACTTCTCGGAATGCGCGGATGAGCTCGGCTACAGCGAAGATGAGCTTGAGGCATACCGAAAGCGCGTCGTGCGCTACGACAACCTCAAGAAGACCATCCTGATCGCTAGCGGTGACGCCCTTGACCTCAAGGCCTATGCGCCGGCTATGCGCCACCTCATCGACACCTACATCGACGCGGGAGACTCGAAGGAGCTAACATCCTTTGACAACCTCACGCTGCTCGACTTCGTGACCGAGCAGGGAGACCGGCTCGTCAACGACACGCCCGAGGGGCAAAGCTCCGCAGCTGAGACCATCGAGGGCAACATAGGGCGGCAAATCGTCGAGCGCCAGCTCATCAACCCGAAGTACTACGAGCAGCTCTCGAAGGTGCTTCAGGACCTTGCCGACGAGCGACGGCGCGGCGTCGAGGACTACCAGAGGCTGCTGGAACGATACAAGGACATAGCTAGGAAGGTCAGCCATCCGGAGGAGGACGAGAGCTATCCTGAGAGCATACGCATGAGCGCACCGCTTCGGGCGCTGTACGACAACACGGGATGCGACGAGCAGAAGGCCCTGGCGCTTGACAAGGCGATTCGAGGCAGTCTGCAGCATGGATGGCGGAACGACCCTATCAAGCAGAGACGGGTAAAGAGGGCTCTCTTCGGCATACTGCACAATGAGGTGGATGTCGAGCATGTGTTCAGCATCATAGCGGAACAGGAAGAGTACTGATGCAGCTTGTTGTCTCAGATGTCGCCGTTGAGGTCACCCGCAAAGACATCAAGAACATGCATCTGCGCGTGCAACCGCCTGACGGGCGAGTGGTTCTTTCTGCGCCTTATTCCGTTAGCGATGCCGCGATTGATGGCTTCGTCGCTTCGAAGCTTGCATGGATACGCAAGCAGCAAACGGATATCGCCAGCCAAAAGCGCCAGACACAACGCGAAGGCGTGACAGGCGAGACCATGTACGTCTGGGGAAAGCAATGCTTCCTCACCGTTGTCGAAGGCAGGGGCTACTCCGTGGATATCGCTGGGCAAGACGCCATCCTTACCGTACGTGCTGGCAGCAGCTTCGAACAACGCGAGGCCCATATGCGCGAATGGTATCGCAAGCAGCTACAGAATGAGACTGAGCGGCGTCTCCCCGTCTGGGAAGAGCGTACCGGGCTCTTCTGCGCGGAATGGAAGACGAAATATATGAAGACGCGTTGGGGTTCGTGCAACCCGGGAGTCCGGCGCATCTGGCTGAACGTGCAGCTTGCCAAGCATCCAGTGGCCTGCCTGGATTACGTCATCCTCCATGAACTTGCGCACTTTGTAGAGAGGTCCCACGGCCCTAAGTTCGTGGCGGTGCTGGACGAGTACATGCCTACGTGGCGCAGCGTGCGCAAAGAGCTCAACAACGGCCCGCTGGACTACATTCGCTAGGAGCGCAATATGGCACGACTGAAGACTATGACGACGCAGTTCATCGACGGCGAGCCCAGCGGAGTCCGCATCTGCCGCTGCACGTTCTCAACCATGACGACCGTCTTCGTGCCCAGACCGCTCCTCTCCCGCGCCAAGCAGATTGCCGACCTCCCTCTGCGCGGTATCTACTACCTGATCAACGACGAGGACGGTGCGATTTCGCGCCTCTATGTGGGCCAGACGCAGCAGGGCATCGCACGACTCGACGACCACAACGCCAAGAAGGACTTCTGGAACAAGGGAGTACTCTTCCTCTCCGACGACATCCAATCCTTCTCGCTCGACAACGTGAGTGCGCTTGAAAAGTATGCCATCGAGCAGGCGACCGCATCGAAGCGCTACACAGTGGAGAACAAGGTGGACCCGCGCTACGTCATCGACCAGTACCAGAGGCCAACCGTGGAGCAAATCTATGAGGAGATCGCCTTCGTAATGGGCACCTTCGGCTACCAGATCGAGGACAGCGACGACGCCCTGGCCGACGTGAAGCTGTTCTACACCTCGCGCCGCGGCGTCTGCGCGCGTGGCGTGTACACCGGCGACACGTTCGACGTCCTGGACGGCTCACCCATCGATTTGAAGGTGAGACCGAAGCTTGATAGGTACGAGAGGTTACGGCAGGAGTTGCTTGCCTCCGGTGACATGGTGCGACAGCTGGACGGTGGTGGCCTGCTGATGAAGACGGTCCCGTTCTCGACCCCGAGCGGTGCGGCCGACTTCGTGCTCGGCGGCTCGAACAACGGGTGGATCGAGTGGAAAGACGGCGACAGGCAGACGCTCGACGCGTTGTATAGGAAGTAGGAAGGCTATGTCGAATACGGGCTTTATAACCAATAGCGCGGCACGCTTCAGCCAGTATGATGGCAACGATTTTAACGTTTATTGCGACGAGACATGTCATCTTGAGCATGATGGGGCGCATTCAATGGCTTTGGGTGCCGTCTGGTGCCCAAAGGCCAAGGTTCCTGCTATCAATGCGAGAATTCGCGCTATCAAGGCAGGGCATGGCATCAAAGGGCAAAGCGAAGTCAAATGGACGAAGGCATCTCCAGGGAATCTTCAGCTCTATCTGGATCTCGTCGATCATTTCTTCGACGATGATGATCTTTGCTTCAGGACGCTTATCGTAAAGGACAAGTCCAAGCTCAGGCATGAGGACTTCAATCAGACGCACGATGAGTGGTATTACAAAATGTACTTCGACATGCTCAAGGTTATCTTTAGGCCCACCTCTCATTACTACGTTTACATTGATATCAAGGACACCCACTCCGGCGAAAATGCTCGAAAGCTGTGTGACGTTTGTGCTAATAACGCGTATGACTTTGACCACCAGATAGTGCGTCGAGTCCAGCCCATTCGTTCCGAAGAGGTTCAGCTGATGCAGATCGTCGATATCTTCACCGGTGCAATGGGTTTCAGGCACAATCACCAAGACCCAACACAGTACAAGAGCCCCGCAAAAACTGCCATAGTCAACAGAATCGTCAACCGGTCTGGATACAACCTTATGAGGAGCACTCTCCCCTCCGCTCGAAAATTCAACGTCTTTATCTGGGACCCGGAATGGAACAGGTAATGGACGGTAGCGACTGCTGGATTCCAGATTCACGGCCTTGTGATAATTTCGGCCATTGGGAAGCATACAGCAACTGGTTATATGAGACCTTTCGACGGGATTGGCTCGATAGCTCCCCGCTCTTCCTTGGTAAGCCCGTTCGAATCCGTTACAACCCAAAACTTGGTGGTCGCGAAGAGGGTTATTGGCATCTCACCTGCCGCGACTATGATAGAGCTGGTAACGGCCCTAAATCGCGTAGCCCGGATCTGGAGCGCTGCTCACGGATAGAATGGCCGCGTTCCTTCGTTGAGAACTACGAGCTCTGTGATGCTTGCACTGATCCGGAATGCAGCAAGATCATAATGTGGAAGATGCGCGCCCGTAATGGCCGCACGCGGTACAAGATGTTCCATCCTGACGAGAGCTATTTGATTGTCCTGGAGGAGCGTAAGGACTACTTTCTCCTCATTACCGCCTTCTATGTGGGCGAAGACAGGGGGCTGAAATCGATCTGGCGCGAGTACGATCGTTCAGAGCATATATAGCAGGAAGCGCCCGAACCCGGACGCTTCTAGAGGGCTCTTTCCACACACGGTAGATGAGCTATCACAAAGTGTACGAAAAGTCTAGCCTCGTTTCAATACCCGAATTGCCCGGGTGCGAGTTTTGATGCGAGTGACGGCAAAGGCTGTTAGCACCGGGCGATTCTAGCCACGAATAGTCGCAACAACTTGACCAATCCCGGCCAACGAAAAATGGCCATCGCGTCCGTCACCGCCACCTAATCTGGTACTGCCAATGCGCCGGCGTTAGGAAGACTATCGAGGTGAACGAGAGACGCGATGACCTACAGGTGATTATAGACAAGGCACTGGAGGAGATGGCGGCCGAGGAGGGCGAAGGCTTCGAGCCGCAGGCGTGCAACCTGGCCGACTTCTGTCGCAGGACCGGGCTGACGAGGTCGAGGGCCAGGACCATCAAGAACCACGGCTTCAGGGTGCTTCCGCACGGCAACGGCGGCCGGAAGGCCAAGACCACCGTGCTCAACGGGCACACCGGCCTTGTGGACGACCTGCTCGCGAAGGGCGTCACCAACTCGCAGGTGATCTACGAGAGGCTGGTCGACCAGGGATATCGTGGCGGTCTCACGAGCGTGAAGGCTTACGTCGCTGCCCACATGGACCTGGTCCCCGCAAGGAGAAGGACGGTCGCACCGCAGGGAAGCCGCGGGCGGCGCTTCAGGACCGGGCCGGGCGAGGCGTACCAGATGGACTGGGGCTTCGTCACGGTCGTTGGCCCGGCCGGCGCCGAGAGCGGGGTCGCGTGCTTCGCGATGGTCTGACACCACTGCGGTAGCTCGTACGTCGAGTTCTTTCCCAGCGCGCGCCAGGAGAACCTGCTCATAGGGATGGTCCACGCCTTCATGGCCATGGGGGTTCCCGACGAGGTGCTCACGGACAACATGAAGTCCGTCGTCGTGCGACGCGACCTCGACGGTAGGTCCGTCTGGCAGCGCGACTGCGCAGAGTTCATGGGGTGCGTCGGCTTCCGCACCAGGCCCTGCAAGCCGCGTCACCCCCCTCGCCAAGGGCAAGGTCGAGCGGCTGATCAGGTTCGCGAGGGACAACTTCCTCTCGGGCAGGGACTTCACCGACATCACCGCACTCAACGAGGGCGTGGCCCCGTGGTGCGCGGAGCAGGCCGGAAGGTGGCGGCGCGCCGTCGCCTGCGTGCTGGCGGAGGAGCACGAGGCTGCCTGCCGCGCCGCCGCCCGCGAGCTCGTGGCGGCTGAGGAGGTCGCGCTCTGGCTCTGCCCCCGCAGGAGGATAGCCTTTGACGGCTTCGCCGGCTACGAGGACCGCAGGTTCGGCGTGCCGTGGTGGTGCGAGCGGCGCGACTGCCGAGTGAGCCGCGAGGGCGGGTACCTGCACATATACAGCGACGACCTCTCCCGCGAGCTCGTCGCCCGCGCCGGCACCTGGGACCGGCGGGACTCCTGGTGCGAGGGCCAGTGGGCCGACGCCCAGCCGGAGGAGCTGCCAGGCCAGCCGGTCACCACGTCGACCGCCCGGGTGGAGCTCTCGACAGGCAAGCCCGATGTGTTTAGTCAACCGTGCGTTTCATAAAAAAGCATCAGTCCGTTTCACGAGTCATCATGAAAATTCTTCACGAAAGAGCGCGTGCCCAGCCAGCCCCTCTTCCTAGTCCCCCTCGCGCATCAGCGCGTGCTTGACCCTGTAGCTCTCCCGGTTGTAGGTGACTAGCCTGCCGTGGTGCACTATGCGGTCCATCATGGCCTTGGCCATGTCGTCGTCGTTGAAGATCTCCCCCCACCTCGAGAACTCGATGTTGGTGGTGAGGACGAGCGATATCCTCTCGTAGCACATCGAGACCACCCTGAAGAGCAGCCGCGCGCCGTCCGGATCGGTGGGCAGGTACCCCCACTCGTCCAGGATTATGAGGTCGCAGCGGCCGAGCCTGCCGAGCATCTCCTGGACCGTGCCGTCCCTGTTGGCGCGCCTGAGGTCGTTCACGAGCGAGGCCGTCGAGGCGAAGAGGACCCGCCTGCCCTGGCTGCAGGCCAGGATCCCCAAGGCTATCGCGGTGTGGCTCTTGCCGTTGCCCGACCCTCCATAGAGCACGAGGTCCTCGTGGCGGTCGATGAAGGAGAGCGAGAGCATGTCCTCCCTCGTGAAGCCATGTGGGAACGAGATCCCCTCCCATTCGAAGCCGTCGAGCCCCTTCTGGCATGGGAAGCCAGCCGCCTGCCTGAGCCTGGCGATCCTCGACGCATGCCTGAGCTCGTACTCCTTGCCGAGCACTTCCTGCACGTAGGCGAACTGGCCATCGGTTGCGCTCTCGGCGACATGGCGCATCGTCGCCTTGGAGAGGAGGGCGGAGCCCCCCCTCGCGCTCCGCCCGCTTCATCTCGGCGTAGCGGGCCTCGACCTTCTGCGGAAGCCTAGGCATCCTTGCCACCTCCCCTCTCCATCAGGGCATCGTAGTCGGAGAGCCTCGTCCCAAGCTCCACGGCGCGCCTCTGCCCGTCGCTTCCGGCAGCGATGCGCGCGCAGCACATCTCAACGTCTGCGGGGCTCATCCGGCCGGTGCGGGAGAGCGCCTCGGAGTGGGCTTCTGCCACGATCTCCATGCCATATGCGGCCGCCAGCCTGGAAATGGCCCTGACCTGCCCTCTCAGCTCGTCTGCCTGCATGCTGTCGAGGTGCGCCCTCACCGCGTCGTCGAAGAGCCGGTACGCGCTGGACTGCCTGAAGGCGCGGACCTTCACCGAGAGCAGGTCGAGCAGGGCCAGCGGGTCCTCGTCGGCGGTGAATGCCACGCCAGTGCGCCTCGGGTAGGTCCTGAGCGGGGTCCCGTCAGGCGCGTCGATCTCCACCTCGAAGGCACGGACGCCCACGACGAGCGCGGTGTCGGCGAGCTCGGGGGATGCGAGGTAGCGGTGGCGGCCGTCGAGCGTGATGCGGCCATAGCCGTCGGTCTTGCCCGACTCCCACTTGACCACGTCGAAGGGCTTGCCCGGAAGGGGCAGGAGGTGACTCCTGTCGGCCTCGAAGAGCTCCGCCCACGCGAGCCCCTTCTCGTAGTGGACCTGCTCCTCCGAATGGGAGTCGATCGCATCCTGCAGCGCATGGTTGAAGTCCCTGAGGTCTCCTATCGTGGGGACAGGCACGAAGAAGCGCCTCCTGGTGTAGCCGACCTTCCCTTCGACACTGCCCTTCTCCCTGCCCGCGTTGGGGTTGCAGAAGCGGGCCTCGAAGCCGTAGTGCAGCCTCAGCCTGCGGAAGAGGTCGGACTCCACGACGATGTCGTGCCATCTCCTTCCCGCCTCGGTGGCATTGTCGAGCACGATGACCGGCGGCACCCCGCCTATATGCTCGAAGCAGTCCTTGAGCCCCTGGCAGAGGCATACGTCGCGCTCATCGCCGAAGACCTCGCAGACCTCGTGGTTCGAGTAAGGGAACGACATGGGGAGGTAGTGCATGCGGACCCTGCCGCCGCCGAAGGCGTAGTCGAAGTCGGCCTGCCCGAAATCGACCTGCATCGTCCCCGGGTCCCAGCCAAGCCTTATGGACTGCTCCTTCGGGCCCTTCGACCTCGCTTCCCGGAGATAGCGCTGCACCGTCGAGTAGCTGCCGTCGTATCCATGCTCGTCGCGCAGCCTCTCGAAGATCCTCTTGGCCGTATGGCGCTGCTTGTGATAGCAGTGCCGGTCCTCCTCGAGCATGCCGGCGACGTATTCCTTGTAGGGATCGAGCCTGCTGGAGGCCGCAGGGGCCACTGGCCTCTTCGGCGAGAAGTCATCCTACGCAGCATATTTCCTGATCGTGGGGTACGACACCCCGAGCTCAGTTTTCACCTCCGTGGGGGTATGGCCGTGCGCGAGCATGTCGCGTATCCTCTCTACCTGGGACATGTCCAGCATCTTCCTTCCTGCCTCTCGAACCGTGGGTTGGGCCCTGCGGTTCCAGCATGGCAACGTGGGCGGGGCTGGGCATGTTCTTTATGCTCATCTGTGAAACTTTTTCATGCTCACAAGTGAAAGGCCGATCTGCTTTTCCGTGCAACTACTAGGCTATCAAACACAGCGGGCGCCGGCCACGACTTCTCCGCGGCCGGTCCCGGCGAGCCCGCCGTGACCGACATCTCCGAGCTACCCGCGGCCGGCCGCAAGTACTACCTGAGTCCCGTGATCGACTGCTACGACGGCCTGCCGGTCTACTGGGGGCCCTCGTCGTCCGTCGTCCACACCGACGGCGGCGGCCCCTACCGGACGGCGAGCTGGAAGGGGGTCTGCTCGCGGCGCGGCGTCACCCGCTCGATGTCCAGGCCCGGCCGGTGCGGCGACAACGCCAGGGCCGAGGGGTTCTTCGGGGCGCTCAAGGTGGAGTTCCTCTACAGTGCATTCAGTCAAGTAAAAGTCGACAGTTCGCTCTGTCGATTTCCCACACTTC
>NZ_JANSKA010000007.1 GCF_024741235.1 Tractidigestivibacter montrealensis
GTCCGATCTCTCGGACACGGTATCCGGTTCTCAGGGTGCCCCGCGGCGTCCGTCCTTGTGGGGGGTGCGCCGCGCGAGGAAGTAATATACGCCCCTGCGGGGCCCGTGGGAAGGGCCGAGGGGCGTCTCCACACCTCCTACACAACCGGGCTCAGGCGCCCGCGCGCACCATGCCGCAGGAGGCATCCAGGAGGCGGTCGCGCTCGCCCTCAGTCGGCGCCTCGGAATATACCCTCACCACCGGGTCTGACCTGGACGGGCGCATAAGGACCCAGGACCCGTCATCGAACTGGAGGCGCAGGCCGTCGGCATGGCTGACCTCCACGGGACGACGTCCTGCCACGGACCCAGGGTTCAGTCCAGGCAGGACATTGCGGAAGGCCTGCGTGGCTGCCGGATCAAGGCGCACGTCTCGCCGCGTGTAGCGCATGTGGCCGATCTTATCGCCCATGTCACTAACCAGCTGACGCAAACTCCTGCCGCTCTTAGCCACCAGCTCGACCACCAGCAAGCACACGAGCAGGCCATCTCTCTCACAAAGGTGGGACGGAAACGCAAGGCCACCGTATTCCTCGGCACCCAGCACCACGTCTCCCTCGCGCATTTCTCTATATATACGAGAGAAGCCAACGGGGACTGAGGTGAGTCCGCAGCCCAGTCGCTCTGCCTGGCGCGCGATGCGCGCCGAGCACGTAAGCGTAACAACCACGCGACCGGACTCGCCGCGGTTCTCAATAAGATGGCCAAGAACCAGGGGCGACAGCTCATGCGGCAGCAGAATATTGCCGTTCTCGTCCACCACGCCCGCACGGTCCCCATCACCATCGAGGAGAAACCCTATGTTTGCGCCTGTTGAGGAGACTGTCTCCTCGCACTCATCCGCCCAGGGGTCGCAAGGCTCGGGATGGAGCCCGCAGAAGTCCTCGCATGCGTCGGCGTGAATCTCCGTCACGTTGCAGCCCAGACGCTCGAGCGCAAAGGCAAGCACGCTAGCGCCGGCACCATACATGGGGTCGACCACAACATTGAGACCTGCCGCCGCAATGGACGGGCCATCGACCAGCGTAATTAGATCATCGAGGTACGGCCCAATGAAGTTCGCCGTTTGAAAGCTTCCGCTATCGACGGGCGGCTCCAACGAGATGTGCTGCTCGACCGCATCAAGGAACTCGCGCGACACGGGACCGCCGTCCGCGCCACGCACAATAAGGCCCCCGTACTCGCAAGAACGCTCGCTTGCCGTGAACATGACCACGCCGATGGCGTCGTTCCTCTTCGAGCAGCACCAAGACACACAGGGCGTGGGGCACGGCCTGTCGGAGACAATTGCATGCAGTCCAAAGGACGCGAGCACGCCGGCGGCCGCACGAGCATACTCAACAGAGTTGTGGCGGGCATCGAATCCAACGAGAACCGTGGCGCCGGGATGAGCCTCGGTCCAGAGAAGGCCAAGCGCGTCGGCAACGCGCCTGACGCCTGCCTCGTCGAACCCGTCGTCAAGGCGCGCTTGCCAACCATCGGCACCAAATCTAATTATGTTTGGACGTCTATCCAAGAGTTACGTCACCAAGAGCTTCGCGGAACGCCTCTGCGGTCTGGGGATTCTTGATGGCCATGCGCGCATTTGTTGCAGCCCAGGCAGCGGGAGTACCGGTATCACATCCCTCTGCGGGATCCACCACCAGTGCGTACATCTCCTCCTCGGCGAGAAGTCGCTGCATGGAGTCCGTCAGCTGAATCTCGTTGCCTGCGCCCGGAGCCTGCGTGGCAAGAAGTTCCATGATGCGGGGCGAGAGGAGATAGCGGCCAACGATGAACAGGTGCGAGGGGGCATCCTCGGGCTTGGGCTTCTCGACGAGTCCCGTCACCTTCCAGACGGCGCCCTCGTCCTCCTCGCCAGCCTGTGCACCCTCGAGGTGGCCAACGCACTGGCCAGCAATGATGCCATAGCGGCTCACCTGGTCTGCCGGCACTGGTGCGACAGCGATGACCGAGGCGCCGTTGTGCTCGCGGGAAACCTGGGCCATGCGCACGCACATCTGCTTATCCGGCACAAAGTAGTCACCGAGGAGCACGAAGAAGGGCTCGCCGTCGATCTTGTCGGCAGCACAGTGGACGGCATGGCCGAGTCCGCGCGGATTGTCCTGGTAGACAAAGGAGACCGGCAGAGTGGAGGCCTCGTGCACGAGATCTGCCGCCTCACCCTTGCCCCGCTCGCGCAGCATGGACTCAAACTCCTCGTCGACAGAAAAGTACTGCTCGATCTGCGGCTTCTCGCGCGAGTTTACGATCACGACGCCATCGACGCCTGCAGGCTCAAGCGCCTCCTCAACAACATACTGGAGGATGGGCTTGTCGAGCACGGGCAGAAGCTCCTTGGGCATGCACCTCGTTGCGGGCAGAAAGCGCGTGCCAAGACCTGCTGCCGGGATAATTGCCTTCATAGTGTGTATGTTCCCTTCGGTAGTGGGCAGTTTGGGCATAAATCGCCAGGTACACCATACCCCCGTGTGCGCGCGGATAGCCTTACCTTCTCTTAGCGGCGGCCCTCCGCCGGATGCACGGTGACAAGCCAGGGCACCATCACACGGCGCACACCAAATTGCCATGAGGCTAATCTGGGATGGTCACGCCCTGCCTAGCGAGATAGTCAATGAGGCGCGACATGGTATCGGCAGAAAGAACATGCTCCATGAGGCAGGCTTCCTCGTCTGCCTGCTCTGCCTCGACGCCAAGGTCTGTCTCGAGAAATGCGCGCAGGGCACGGTGAGCGCGCCACACGATGGCCGCGTACTCCTTGCCCTCTGGCGTAAGCGTCACCCTGCCATAGCGGCTCTGGTTGACCATGCCCTCTTCCTTGAGCATCGAAAGCGCCTTGTTCACGCTTGCCTTGGACACGTCAAGCTGCTCGGCAACGTCGACGGAGCGAACGCTCCCGTCGGGCTCGCCAGACTCTGTGGACAGCCTGTATATCGATTCGAGGTAGTCCTCGCCCGCCCTTGTAAGGGCGTGATCGTGATTTCCGTCACCCGTTAGAGCCATGAGAAGTCTCCCCCATCTTGCTGTACGCGCCCCCGGCGCGTGTCCTGGAGACATTATCCCCAAGTAATCAATTCTTTGGCGCCGACGTGGATGAGGAGACCGTAGATTCGGCAGACTGCTGAGACGTTGCTACCGTCGACGACGCCGTGGTGTCGGTTGTGGTTGAGGAGTCGCTCGTCGTGGCATCCGAGCCCGCAGAGGAGTCATCCGCATTGTAGCCGTACTGGTCAACGTCAAAAGACGACGGATCCTCACCCGCATCGATGACCTTCATCATCTCGTCGAGGGCATCCCAATCGGCCACAACATATGCGACGCCATTAACGTCCTTGGGCTCGGAGGGCACATAGGCCGTGTAGATATCGCTCTCGGTATCCATGCCCACCATCTCGGAGGCGAGCGTCACAATGTCGGTGACCGAGAGGTCGGTGCTGATAACGTCTGCGGTGGCGTTGACCAGGTTCACAATCTTGGTTGGGTCGTCAGTGGCCAGCAGCTGGTTGAGCATGGCCTTGATGAAGGTGCGCTGGTGGCGCATGCGCGTGTAATCGCCATCAGGGAAGTGGCGGCACCTGCAGTAGAAGAGCGCCTGCGCACCGTTGAGCGTCTGGACCCCGGGCTGGAGCTCGGTGACGTCATCGAAGTTCTCGGTGTCCTTAATGTGCTGATCGACGTCAACCGTCACGCCGCCCATGGCGTCGGTAAGGGTCGAGAGCCCATCAAACGCAATCTCGGCATAGTGAGAGATCTGGACTCCGCACTTCTCGCTCACAATCTGCACCATGCCGGCTGCGCCATCGTAGGTGTGGACCCCGTTGATCTTCATGGTCGTGCCCTTCCACTCGACCATGGTGTCACGAGGAATCGAGAGGAGCGTCACGCGCTTGTTGGGCGGGTCGATGCGGGCAAGAATGATGGTATCGGCACGGTAGTCCGTCTCGCCAGGCCGGCCGTCAGTTCCAAGGAGCAGCACGTAGTAGGGGTCATTTGGCGTTGCAGGGGTATCGTCCTCGGTCGAGCTCGCCAGGCTCTGCTGAAGCTCGGGGGTAATGACCTGGCTGTTGTTCATCCGCGTTTGAACGTTGCTGATCCACAGAGCGAACGCCGTTCCCCCGCCGACAAGGACCGCCACTAGCGCAATAACGATCCCTCGCACCACATTCCTGCGAGTTGCGTGCTTCTTGCGCTTGCTGCTGTAGCGCTCGACGTTGTCGCGGCTGTACTCGTCAGGCGCATCGACACCGGAGCCGTTCTCCTCGGTCTTCATGTGCTTGCTCATCAGCCGCTCCGCATTCTTTCCGCGAGCAGGGACCTAGTCCCTGATCGCATCCTCGTCATCGGGAACCGTGTCCCGCTCCGCCTTGGCACCCAGCGAGACAAGCTTGCTCACAAACCCCTCGTAGCCACGCTCGATGTGATGGATGGCAGAGACCGTCGTGACGCCATCGGCCACAAGGCCGGCCATGACCAGGGCCGCACCGCCGCGAAGATCGGGCGACTTCACCTGCGTGCCCGAGAAGCCTGGAACTCCATGCACGATGGCGTGGTGTCCCTCGATGGTGATGTCGGCGCCCATGCGCTGCAGCTCACTCGCAAACATGAATCGGTTCTCGAAGACATTCTCGGTAATCACGCACGAGCCCTTGGCGAGTGCAAGAAGGCACATGGTCTGCGCCTGCATGTCGGTGGGAAATCCCGGGAAGGGCAGCGTCTGAATGTCTGTGGGAAGGATGGGGCCCTCGCGCCAGACCGTACAGCCGCGCACGCCGCGCTGAACGGTGATGCCCATCTTCTCGAACTTCTTAAGCACAAGGCCAAGGTGGACGGGGTCAAAACCGTTTACCCTAACCGGCTCTCCGCAGAGACCGCCAATAGCGAGGAAGGTGCCCGCCTCGATGCGGTCCCCCACCACGGTGTGCGTGACAGGGTGGAGCTCCCCCACGCCCTCAATCTCGATGACGGGCGAGCCAGCGCCACGGATATTAGCGCCCATCTCATTGAGCATGTTGGCCAAATCGACGATCTCTGGCTCACGCGCGGCGTTGTCGATGATGGTGGTGCCCTTGGCGTGGACCGAGGCCATCATGAGGTTCTCGGTGGCACCCACGCTCGCGAATGCCAGCGTGACCGTGTTGCCCGTGATACCGTTTGGCGTGGTTGCATGGATGTTGCCATGCCTCACGTCAAACTGGACGCCAAGCTCCTCAAGGCCGAGGATGTGCATGTCGATCTTGCGCGCGCCGATGTTGCAGCCGCCCGGCATGGCAACGACGGCCTTGCCAAAGCGGGAGATGAGCGGCCCGAGAACCGCCGTCGACGCACGCATCTGGGCAACCAGCTCGTAGGGCGTCTCCCATTTATCGACGTTCGTTGTGTCAATGACCAGAGTGTGCTTGTCGAGCACGTCAATGGTTGCACCCAGGCGCTTGAGCACCTTGCCCATGACGTGGACGTCCGCGATGTTGGGGACGTTCTTCAGCGTGGTGACACCCGGCGCCATGATGGTTGCCGCCATGAGCTTGAGCGCCGAGTTCTTTGCGCCCTCGACCGTGACCTCACCAGTTATTGCGTGACCGCCCTCAACCTTGATGACGTCCATATTCCTCCTGCATATAGCAAGCGACCCCGCTTTCACGGGGCCGCCTGGGATTTAGTTCTGCTTCTGCTCCGCCGCTTCTTTGAGCAGTAGATTACACCACTTTACCTTGTTCTCCCAATACGCGCGGCGCCCGTCCGCCTCATCGAGACCGTTGAGCGTATCGAGGGCGGTGTCGCGGGTCTCACGGACAACGTCTGGCTCGATGTCATCGGTGAGACGCGCGTGGTCGGCGAGGATGATGACGCCCTTCTCGTCGATCTGGGCATAGCCGCCCGAGATAACGACCTTGGTTGTGCCACCGCCGTCCTCCTCGCGGAGGTGCAGGCGAACCACGCCGTCGCCCAACGAGCAGATCTCTGGCGCGTGACCAGGCCACACGCCCAGCTCGCCAGAGTGGGCAACAAGGACCAGGCTCGCCACAGGCCCCTCATAGAGCAGCCTGTCTGGGCGGACGAACTGACAATTGAGCTCGGCCATGTGTCTTCCTAGCCCTCTGACTTCTCGGCCGTAGCCTGCTGCATCTTCTTAGCGCGCGCACGCACGTCGTCGATGTTGCCGGCAAAGCGGAACGCCTGCTCGGGAATGTCATCGCACTTGCCGTCGATGATCTGGGCAAAGGAGCGAACGGTCTCCTCGACGGTGCAGTAGACGCCAGGAACGCCGGTGAACTTCTGCGCCACGTGGAAGTTCTGTGAGAGGAACTGCTGTACCTTACGAGCACGAGAGACCGTGAGCTGCTGCTCCTCGGAGAGCTCGTCCATACCCAGGATGGCGATGATGTCCTGAAGGTCGGAGTACTCCTGCAGAATCTCCTGCACCTTCATTGCCACGCGATAGTGCTCCTCACCCACGATGGACGGGTCGAGCGCGGAGCTCGAGCTTGCCAGCGGGTCCACGGCCGGGTAAATGCCCAGCTCGGTGATGGAACGCGAGAGGACCGTGGTTGCATCCAGGTGCGTAAAGGTAGTGGCAGGGGCAGGGTCGGTAAGGTCGTCTGCGGGGACGTAGACGGCCTGGACCGAGGTAATGGAGCCCTCCTTGGTGGAGGTAATGCGCTCCTGCAGCTCGCCCATCTCGGTTGCCAGCGTGGGCTGGTAGCCAACGGCTGACGGCATACGGCCGAGAAGGGCCGACACCTCAGAGCCCGCCTGAGAGAAGCGGAAGATGTTGTCGATGAAGAGCAGGACGTCCTGGCCCTGGTCGCGGAAGTACTCGGCGGTGGTGAGGCCGGCGAGGGCAACGCGCATACGCGCTCCAGGCGGCTCGTTCATCTGACCGTAGACCAGGCAGGTCTTGTTGATAACGCCAGACTCGCTCATCTCGAGGAAGAGGTCGGTGCCCTCACGGGTGCGCTCACCAACGCCAGTGAACACGGAAGTGCCGCCGTGCTGCTGGGCAAGGTTGTTGATGAGCTCCTGGATGAGGACCGTCTTGCCAACACCTGCGCCGCCAAACAGGCCGGTCTTGCCGCCACGGACGTAGGGCTCGAGAAGGTCGATGGCCTTGATGCCGGTCTCGAAGATCTCGGTCTGCGTGGTGAGCTCGTCGAAGGCGGGAGCGGGGTGGTGAATGGGATAATACTGCACGTCGTCGGGGATGGGCTTACCGTCGACGGGCTCGCCCATTACGTTCCAGACGCGCCCAAGGGTCGAGGGACCAACGGGCATCATCATGGGGTGCCCGGTGTCCTTGACGCGAAGCCCGCGCTGCAGGCCGTCGGTCGACGACATGGCGACGGTGCGAACGACGTCGTTTGCCAGCTGGGACTCGACCTCGAGCACCGTCTTCACGCGTCCGATGGGCGTGTCATCGTCAACGAGAAGTGCCGTGTAAATCGAGGGAACCTTGTCGTCGAACTTGACGTCGACAACAGGTCCGACGATACGGACGATGCGTCCCTCGCCGACGCTCTTGTTGAGCTTGTTGTAGGTGGCCTCCTCAAGGGGGGTGCGCACCTTTTCGGTGGTTTCTGCCATTAGTAGCTGTCCTCCAATGCAGCCGCACCGCCAATGATCTCGGTCAGCTCGGTGGTGATGGCGCCCTGGCGCTCGCGGTTATAGGTGCGGCCGAGCGAGCTCAGGACCTCTTTCGCGTTGTCGGTGGCCGACTGCATCGCACGACGACGGGCGGCGTGCTCGGCTGCGGCCGAGTCGAGAAGCGCGTGGAAGATGACTGTCTTAATGTAGGCGGGCATCAGGTACCCCAGGACCTCTTGTGCGGAGGGCTCAAAGGAGTAGTCGGAGTAGAACTTGTGGTCGACCTCCGAGAGGGCCTCCTTGGTGCGGGGTGCGTTGGGCATCATGAGCCTCTCCTGCGTTACGGGCAGGAGCTGCTCAGTGACCTGCGTCTGGTCGACGCGGTTCTTAGCGTGCCAGTAGCACAGCACGGCGCGATCGATGCGGCCGGACGCGTAGGCGTCCATCACGTACGTGGCGATGCGATCTGCCTCGTCCTGGTTGGGCTCGGAAGAAATCCCCACGAAGGACATGACTGGCTTCACCTTACGGAAGGTGAAGTACTCCGTAGGCTTCCTGCCGCAGGTGATGATCTCAGACGAGACGCCCTTCGCCTTGAGCTCGGCCATCTCGTGCTCGACCGCGCGCTGCTGGAGCAGGTTGAAGCCGCCAGCAAGCCCACGGTCGGACGCGATGAGAATGAACAGCACGTTCTTCTCGGATGAGCGGCCGCGGAGCAGGGGCTGGGAGTCATCAAAGCCAGCGCTCGCAACGTTAGCGAGCATGTTGGTGATGGCCTCCTTGTACGGGGTGGCCTCGTCCGCCCTCTTGAGCGCCGAGCGGATGCGCGCCGTGGAGATCATCTCCATGGTGCGCGTAATCTGCATGGTGCTCTTGATGGAGGACATGCGCCGCTGTATTTCGCGAAGGTTGGCCATCGCTCGCTACTCCTGGCCCTTCTCCGCGTCCTGGTCCTGACCGGGCACCGTAACAACCTCGGGGCTCTCGGTCTTCTCGGCGGCGTGCTCGACGTCGCGTGCCTTGGCCTTGTTGGGGTGCTCGAGCATGAACTGAGCCTTGTAATGCGTGATGTGCTCCTTGAGGCGGCGCTCCTGGTCCTCGGTGATCTTGCCGTTGAGGAGCGAGGCGCGCAGCGCGGGGTGCTTGTCGGCCATGTACTTGGCAAGCCCGTCGCGGAACAGGCTCACGTGGTTGAGGTCGATGTCATCGAGGAAGTCCTCCTTGCCGGCAAAGACCGCGATGATCTCGTCGGGTGCGGCAAGGGCTGCAAAGCGTCCCTGCTTGAGGAGCTCCATCATGTGGGCACCGTGGTTGAGCTGGTACTGCGTAGTGGCGTCAAGGTCGGAGCCAAACTGCGCGAAGGCCTGCTTGTCGCGGTATGCGGCAAGGTCGAGACGCAGCGTGCCAGCAACCTGCTTCATGGCCTTGTACTGGGCATCGCCGCCAACCCTGGAGACCGAGATGCCCACGTCCACAGCGGGGCGCTGGCCCTGGAAGAACAGGTTGGTCTGCAGGTAAATCTGACCATCGGTGATGGAAATCACGTTGGTGGGGATGTAGGCGGAGACGTCACCCTCCTGCGTCTCGATGATGGGAAGCGCCGTAAGCGAGCCGCCGCCGTTCTCGTCGGACAGCTTGCATGCGCGCTCGAGGAGACGCGAGTGCAGGTAGAAGATGTCGCCAGGGTAAGCCTCACGTCCAGGCGGACGGTGCAGCGTCAGCGACATCTGACGGTAAGCCACAGCCTGCTTGGAGAGGTCATCGTAGACCACGAGGACGTGCGCACCGGGGTGCGTTGCGTCTGCGGGGTTTCCGTTAGCATCGTTGTACATGAAGTACTCGCCGATGGCCGCACCGGCCATGGGGGCGATGTACTGAAGCGGCGCGGAGTCTGCGGCGGTGGCGGCCACGATGACCGTCTTGCCGAGAACACCGTGCTTTGCCAGGGACTCCCTGATCGTGGCAACCGTGGAGGCCTTCTGGCCAATGGCAACGTAGATACAGAGCATGTCCGTATCGCGCTGGTTCACGATTGTGTCGATGGCAATGGCGGTCTTGCCCGTCTTACGATCGCCAATGATGAGCTCACGCTGGCCACGGCCAATGGGCACCATAGCATCGATGGCAAGAAGTCCGGTGAGCACGGGCTCGCAGACCGGCTGTCGTGCCATGATGCCGGGGGCCTTGAACTCGATAGGACGACGGTGCGTGGAATCGATGGGGCCAAGTCCGTCGATGGGCTGACCCAGCGGGTTCACCACGCGACCGAGCATGGCGTGTCCCACGGGGATGTCCATGACGCGCCCGGTCGTACGGCACTCGTCGCCCTCCTTGATGGAGTCGACGTCGCCAAAGAGGACGGCACCAACCCTGTCCTCCTCGAGGTTCTGCGCCAGGCCATAGACGCTGCGGCCCGTCACAGAGCTCGTGAACTGCAGAAGCTCGCCAGCCATGGCGGTCTTGAGGCCAGAAATG
The DNA here is from genome assembly GCF_024741235.1 of Tractidigestivibacter montrealensis. Taxonomy (GTDB): domain Bacteria; phylum Actinomycetota; class Coriobacteriia; order Coriobacteriales; family Atopobiaceae; genus Tractidigestivibacter; species Tractidigestivibacter montrealensis. The sequence goes on from NZ_JANSKA010000007.1 coordinate 10,093, forward strand.
TATGCGATGCCGTCGCCAACCTGCGTGACGACAGATGCCTCCTGACGGTCAACCGTCGCGTTGATGGCGGAAAGCTGCTCGCGCAGGGTGCTCATAATGCGCTCGGAACTAATCGACGAGTCGATGGTAGCCTGCTCGTTCTCTGTCACTGCTCTTCACCTCCGATAAATGCTGAGGAGAGCGTCTTCCTAATGTGCGAGAGCTGGGCACGCACCGAGGCATCCATGCGCTTGCCGCGCGCCTCGAGAAGAACGCCGCCCAGGATGCTGGGATCAACGCGCTCGACAAGATAGACGGGCGCATTGAGCAGCTTCTCGGCCTGTGCACGGACCTTGTCACGCAGCTGATCGCCCATGGGGACGGCCGTGGTGACGGTGACCGACACGGTCTTGTCCTCGCTATCCAGGAGCTCCTTATACCTCTTGGCAACCTGGTCAATGAGGCTTGCGTCATCCTCGGCCTGCATGGCCGAGAGGGTCTCGAGCACCTCGGGCGAGAACTTCTTGGCATGCTGCCACTGCACCAGGTCGGCGTTCGCGCGGCCCTCCTGTCGGGCTGCGTCGAGCAGGGCCCTGGTGTAGGCCTCCGCCTTGTCTTCGACGGGTCGCTTACTGCTCATCGGGGGCACTCACTTCCGCGAGGTACTTCTCAGCAAGCCTGCGCTGCTGATCCTCGGTAAGGTCGTTGCCAATGATCTTGCTCGCGATCTCGACGGAAAGGTCGACGACAGAGCTCGAGAGCTCAATCGTGGCCTTGCGGCGCTCGGAGTCCACGGCACCATGCGCCTTGGCAATGATGTCGGACGCCTCGTGCTGCGCCTTGGCAAGAATCTGTGAGCGCTCCTCCTCGGCTTCCTTCTTGGCCTCGGAGATTATCTCCTCCGCCTTGCGATTGGCGTCGACGAGCTTGTCCTCGTAGCTCTGTGCCTCGGCCGCGGCCTTCGCCTTGGACTTCTCGGCAGAGTCGAGATCGTCCTGGATCTTCTGCTGACGCTTCTCCATCATCCCGAGAATCGAAGGCCAGGCAAGCTTGGCCATGATGAGCCAGATGATGAGGAAGGCAATGAGCGCGGGGATGAACTCCGCGGGCTTTGGCAGAAGGAGGTCGGGGCCGCTGGGGCTTTCGGCGAGGGCGACGGTGGGCAGCGAGAGGACCGTGCCAAGCATGAGACCGGCAACGGCCGCAATGCGCGCGCTCCCCTTCATGTTCCTGTTCATACGTCCCTCCAACTCAGCTTGTACGTCGTGTTGTGCCATGCAGCTAGGCGATCAGCGTCACGACGAAGCCGATGAGGGCCAGTGCCTCGACGAATGCGGAGCCCAGGATGAAGACTGTGAACAGACGACCCTGGACCTCAGGCTGACGCGCCATCGACGTGGTTGCGCCGTAGGCAGCAAGGCCAATACCGATGCCGGCGCCAATAACACCGAGACCATAACCAATGACTCCCACGATTCCTCCTTTGTCACTCGCCTGGACCCAGGCGAACTCTGACGTCGTGCTATGCAGAAGCGGTCGTGTTCCGCTTGTTGCCCTGTTGGCTACTCGTCTTCCTCGACGAGCTGAATGTAGACGGCCGAGAGAAGCGTGAAGACGTATGCCTGAATCACAGCGACCAGAATCTCGACCAGATAGATGACAATGAGGATGAGCACCCAGAAGACCGAGACCGCCGCCCCGCCGAGCGCCGCCGCCGAGAAGCTCTGCAGCAGCGGCTCGAAGAAGAGCGATGCCAGGATGGCGAAGGTACCCATGACCACGTGACCGGCAAACATGTTGCAGAAGAGTCGGACGGCCAGGGTGATGAGGCGAAGGAACGTCGAGAAGAGCTCGATGACCCAGACCATGATGGCCATGGGAAGGGGAAGTCCCTTGGGGGCAAAGCTCTTGAGGTATCCAAGGACGCCCATGCGCTTGATGCCCACGGCGATGAAGTAGACGAACGAGACGAGGGCAAGGGCAGCAGTGACGCCAATCGTGCCGGTGCCGGGGTGACAACCGGGGATGATGCCCACGATGTTATTGAAGAGGATGAAGAAGAACAGCGCGGCAATGAAGGGGAAGTGCTTCTTCCAGGTGTCGCCCAGGATGGACTTGCACATGTCATCGCGGGTGAACTCGACGAGGTATTCCATGCCGTTCACGAAGAAGCCCTGCGGCACGAGGCTCTGCGCCTGCTTCTTCTTGAAGACAAACATCACCACGAAGAGCAGCGCAATGGCGACGAACATCCAGAAGATGTACTGGGTGAGGCCAACCGTGGTGTCTCCGACGATGGCGTGGGTCATGAAGCCGTCAAGCAGCTCATCCATCGCATCGGGCAACTTGGAAAGCGCGTCCACTATTCGTCCTTCCTTCCACACTTCGTCCCCGAACAGCCGAGTGACAACCTTCTGGGATGCCCCTGGCTGCGCGCACGAACCCTATTCTACCCACTCCATGCAGGAAGCCATTCGCATCTCCCGTGTACGGCAATGAGCAGAGACCCGCATTGGTGGCTCTTGAGCGCGCTCCTTCGCAAGGCGATGATTCGGTTGTTCAAAAAGCATGGAGGGATATTAGCACTTTGGGAGTACCCGGGAATCAAGTTCAGGCATATTTTTGAACAAGGTTCAATAAACAACGAGAGTTTCTTTATGTAGCTGGGGAAACGTCAGTTGTCTCATTTAGTCAACGGCTTGTTAAGCCTGGCTGCAGCATCATCAAATTCGCATCGACAACACAATTCGCACCCGTTTTTCTCGCCAGGGCGTACGCAAGGCTCCTACCCCCGGGGCGCCCGTCGCCACGCAACCAGTCCGGCGATGGTCGTAACAACCAGAAAAGAGATCGCAGCGGCAGCGCCAAACGGTAGGGTGACCGTAGCGTCTGCTACGTGAACGGCAAGAATGACAAGCTGAATCCCAAAGAATGACGCCAAGATGCTGCCAAGCCCCGCCGCCATGGAGGGTCTATTTGTGCTTGCCGCCTGATGGAGCACGAAAAGGACGGGCGTGGCAGCGAGAAGTCCCACTGCCACGCCCAGGATAACCAGAAGGGTCATGCTACTTGGTGCCGTAGATGCGGTCGCCGGCATCGCCCAAGCCAGGCAGAATGTAGGCGTTCTCGTTGAGACACCTGTCGACGGAGCACGTGAAGAGGCGAACCTCGGGATCATAATCGAGAACGGCCTTGACGCCCTCGGGGCAAGAAACGATGGTGAGGCAGCGGATGTCCTTCACACCCGCCTCGCGCAGGAACTGGATGGCAGCGGTAAGCGAGCCGCCAGTGGCGAGCATGGGGTCTACCACAAGGCATGTGCGGTTCTCGACATCGGGCGGGAACTTGCAGTAGTACTGGTGCGGGATGTGGGTCTCGGGATCACGATACATGCCCACATGCCCCACGCGCGCGGAGGGCACAAGCGTGAGGATGCCATCGACCATGCCCAGGCCGGCGCGAAGGATTGGGATGATGGCGACCTTCTTGCCAGAGATGCGCTTGCAGGTGGTCTTCTCGAGCGGGGTCTCTACCTCGACGTCCTCAAGCGGGAAGTCGCGCATGGCCTCGTAACCCTCAAAGATGGCAAGCTCGGTGACAAGCTCGCGGAACTGCTTGGTGCCCGTGCTCTTGTCCCTCAGGATGCTCAGCTTGTGCTGAACGAGGGGGTGGTCGACAACCGTGAGCCTGCTCTCGTCGTAATCTGCCATGTGCGTCCCTTCTCGTAATGAGACAAAGGGACAGTCCCTTTGTCTCATGAACTTCCCCGCAAGACCTTAGCACTTGGCGGTGAGACTGAGAATGAGACAAAGGGACTGTCCCTTTGTCTCATTCCTCGCTAGAGCTCCGGGTAGAGGGGGTGCGCCTGCAGGAGCTCCTTGACCTCGCCAGCAACGCGCTCTTGGACGTTCTCATCACCAAGGTTGGTTACGACGTCACCGATGAGCTCGCCGATCCTCTCGCACTCCGCCTCGTCAAAGCCACGCGTGGTGGCCGCCGCGGATCCAACGCGGATGCCGCTCGTGACGAAAGGAGAGCGCTGCTCGCCAGGGATGGTGTTCTTGTTGACCGTGATACCCACGGCGTCGAGCGCGGTCTCGGCGTCGCGGCCGGTAACGTCGCCGGCCGGCGTAAGATCAACGAGCAGCAGGTGGTTGTCGGTACCACCTGTCACGAGCCTCAGGCCGCGAGACTCCATGCCACGGCCGAGCGCCTTGGCGTTGGCGAGAATTGCGTCGGTGTAGGTGGCAAACTCGGGACGCAGCGCCTCGCCAAAGGCCACGGCCTTGCCAGCTATGACGTGCTCGAGCGGGCCGCCCTGCGTGCCCGGGAAGACCGAGGAGTTAATCTTCTTGGAGATGGCCGGATCGTTGCAGAGAATGATGCCGCCACGGGGCCCGCGCAGGGTCTTGTGCGTGGTGGAGGTCACCACGTCAGCGTAAGGCACCGGCGAGGGGTGACGACCGGTTGCCACAAGGCCGGCGATGTGGGCCATGTCCACCATGAGGGCAGCGCCGTTGTCGTGGGCAATTTGGGCGAAGCGCTCGAAGTCGATAATGCGCGGGTAGGCGGAGGCGCCAGCAATGATGAGCTTGGGCTGGTACTTCTCGGCCTTTGCCGCCACGTCATCGAAGTCGATGCGCTCGGTCTGGGGGTCAAGGCCGTAGGAGACAACGTTGTAGAGCTTGCCCGAGAAGTTCGCGGGCGAACCGTGCGTGAGGTGGCCGCCGTTGTCGAGGGCCATGCCCATGATGGTATCGCCAGGCTTGGCGAATACGACCTCTGCGGCGTAGTTGGCCTGGGCGCCAGAGTGGGGCTGGACGTTGGCGTAGGCAGCGCCAAAGAGCTTCTTCACGCGGTCACGCGCGAGGTTCTCGACCTCGTCGACGGCCCAGCAGCCGCCGTAGTAGCGGTGTCCCGGAAGGCCCTCGGCGTACTTGTTGGTGAGCGGGGACCCCACGGCCTCCATCACGGAGAGTGAAACGAAGTTCTCGGATGCGATGAGCTCAATGGAGTTGCGCTCTCGCGTGAGCTCGTCGCCAATGGCGGACGCAAGCTCGGGGTCAGTGGCGCTTAGGTGCTCGAGATACATGGCTTTCTCCTTTTTGGACCGGATGGCTTACGGTGACGGGTGACTGACGGTTTCTACATGCGTGAGCTTATAGGCCAAACTCCTCGGGAACGCCCGCAAACGACGGGTCGTCCTCGCGCATAATCTTCTCGACGCGGGCAGCGTGGCGCCCACCGGCGAACTCGGTGGTGAGGAAGGTGTCGACGATCTGTTCGTTGGTGTCGAGCGGAACGAAGCGACCGGAGAGCCCGATAACGTTGGCGTTGTTGTGCTCGCGTGCGAGCTGGGCAAACTGGACCGTCTGGACGGGAGTCGCGCGGACACCGGGAACCTTGTCGGCGGTCATCGAGATGCCGAGGCCGGTACCGCAAATGACCACGCCGCGGTCCGCCTTGCCCGATGCCACGTAACGGCCAACCTTGTCGCCAAAGTCCGGGTAGTCGCAGCGCTCGCCCGACCTTGGCCCAAGGTCAACGACGTCATAGCCCTCCTCGCGGAGGTGCTTGACGATGGGGCCCTTCTGGTCGAATCCGGCGTGGTCCGAGGCAATGGCAACGCGCATGTGGGCTCCTCTCTCCCCTGTGCAGGTGCCAGTATGCAGTACCTTGTCATGAGGATACCGCGCGATGGGACGGCCCGCGGTCACCTTTCGCTCGCGTGAAACACGTCTGTGCGGAACGGCAACCTTCCGGACCGATATCGAGAGGAACTAGGCCCCGGCTACACGAAGAATGTCCTTCTCGGCAATGGCTCCCTCGCGCAGGACGCGCGGCGCGGCACCCGTGCAGTCAACGATGGTAGAGGCAATTGCCAAGGGTGCAGGGCCTCCGTCGAGCGTAAGGTCAACGGCATCGACTATCTGGGGCTCGACCGAGGCGCCCGAGGTGGCCGAGGGCTCGCCGTGCGTGTTTGCGCTGGTCTGGGCCAGAGGACCCACGCGACGCGCCAGCTCGCGCACAAGCGCCGAGCTGGGGCAGCGAAGCGCCACGGTGCCCGTGGGGGCAAGGTACTCGGCCGGGAAGGCGCCTGTTGCGGTGACCACCAGGGTGAGCGCGCCCGGCCAGTACGTATTCACCAGCGGGAGCGTCCAGGCGGGGACCGACGCTGCATAGCGGGGAAGGTCCTCGGGGTCCGCCACAAACAACGGGAGCGTTTGGGTTGCCGGACGGTTCTTGATCTCAAATATACGCTGGTGAGCTGGGTTGTTTGGCGTCGCCGCACACACGAGACCATAGACGGAATCGGTGGGCGACACAATGACTCCCCCCGCCTCGAGAACCTTGGTCGCGGCGTCAAGCGCCTCTGGGGTAGGACTGTCCTGGCTTACCTGCATCACGCGACCCATGGTTTCTCCTGTTGACGACAATTTGGACCGAAGCCCCTGACGAGGCCCACTAGCACCGAGCCGGCACCTATCAGAAGCTACTCGCATCCACTGAAACTACTAGTACCCGCAAGAAGCAACCGGGCTAAAAGTCGACGTTTTCTGGCTTCCGGGCACCTTAAAATATCCGATTTCAGCCCGACAGCCACGTTACTCCTCGCGGACGGCGACAAGGACGCGCGGACGGTGCGTAAGGTCCTCTCGCACATCGGCACTGGCCCAGCCGCTCTGGGCGCGCACCAGCTCGGCGGCAGTTCCCACGTTGTCCTCGAAAAGCTCGCAGCAGAGCATGCCGCCCGGCAACAACGCGCGCGGCGCCAACTCGAGGATGCGCCGGAAGACGTCCAGGCCGTCCTCTCCCCCATCGAGCGCGAGGCCGGGCTCGTAGCCAATGACCTCCTGCGGGAGCGTGGGCACAACGGCCGAGGGGATGTAGGGCGGATTCGAGACGAGCACCGCGAAGGTCCCCATGAGCTCCGGGTCGACGGCGGAGGCCAGGTCACCTTCCACCACGGTGACTGCGTGCTCGAGCCCCAGCGCGTCACGATTGCGCGTGGCGAGCGCCACCGCCTGGGGCGAGAGATCCGTGGCCACCACGCGGGTGCCGGGGCGCTCGCTCGCAATAGAGAGCGCAATGCAGCCGGTACCGGTGCCAATCTCCAGCACGCGGCAGCCAGGTTCCACCAGCACCGGGGGCTCGGCGGGTGCGGCGGGTTTGGCGCCCTCCTCGACGAGAGCCTCGCCCTTCTCGGCAGAGACGTCGCCAAAAGGCGAGGCGCCCTCGGCATTCTCGTCCGCTGCCTTGTCCTGGGCGGGCTCGGGAACTTCGCCCAGGATTGCAGGAAAGGTAAGCGTGGCCGCATCGACGCCCTCAAGGGCTGCGTCGACCAGAACCTCCGTCTCGGGGCGCGGAATGAGCACCCCGCGCTCGCAGTGCAGCACGATGTGGCGGAAGGGCATCTCGCCGGTCACGTACTGCAGCGGCTCGCCGCGACCACGACGCACCACGGCGTCGTGCATGGCATCAAGCTTGGACGGCGTGAGCGGCTTGTCGAAGTTCATGTAAATCTGGACGCGGGAGAGCCCGGTGACGTCGCTTATCAGCCACTCTGCAGAGAGCCGCGGATGCTCGTCGCCCTTGCGCTCGAGGTACCCGCGCGTCCACTCGAGGATGCGCTTTACGGTCCACGCCTCGTTGGCCATTCCTTGCCTTACACCGCCTGCGCGAGCTTCTCGGCGCGGTCGGCAGCGGCAAGGGCATCGATCACAGTGCCCAGCTGATCGCCGAGAAGCACGCCGTTGTACGTGGAGTTGAAGCCGATGCGGTGGTCCGTGACGCGGTCCTGCGGCTGGTTGTACGTGCGGATCTTCTCGGAGCGGTTGCCATGGCCAATCTGCGAGAGGCGCTCGGCGCCCTGCTCGGCCTGCTGCTTCTCGAGCTCGGCCTCGTAGAGGCGGGCACGCAGCATCTGCATGCAGACCTCGCGGTTCTGGATCTGGGAGCGCTGCTCCTGCGACTGCACCACCGTGTTGGTGGGGATGTGCGTGATGCGCACGGCCGAGTAGGTCGTGTTGACGCCCTGGCCGCCAGGGCCGGACGAGCAGTACGTATCGATGCGCAGGTCCTCGGGCTTAATCTCGATGTCGATCTCGTCGGCCTCGGGCAGCACCGCGACGGTGGCGGTTGAGGTCTGGATGCGGCCCTGGCTCTCGGTCTTGGGCACGCGCTGGACGCGATGGACGCCACTCTCGTACTTCATGACGGAGTAGACCTTCTCGCCCGTGACCTTGAACTCGATGGTCTTGAAGCCGCCCGCCTCGCCGGGGCTCGCGTCGAGGACCTCGGTCTTCCAGCCACGAGACTGGGCAAAGCGCTGGTACATGCTAAAGAGGTCACCGGCAAAGATGGCCGCCTCGTCGCCGCCCACGCCCGCGCGAATCTCGACGATGGTGTCCTTCTCGTCGTTGGGGTCGCCGGGGATGAGCATGTACTTGACGTCTTCTTCAAGGGCGGGAAGCTTGGCCTCGTTATCGGAGATGTCCGCCTGGAGCATCTCCTTTTCCTCGGCGTCAGACGCCTCGTGGAGCATCTCCTTTGCGGCCTCGATGTCATCGAGGGCCTGGAGGTACTCGCGCGCCTTGGCCACGAGGGCGGCCTGGTCGGCGTGTTCCTTTGCGATGCGCGCGTACTCCTTGGGGTCGGAGACGACGGCCGGGTCGACCATCTTCTGCTCCAGCTCCTCGTACGCGGCAATGATCTTCTCGAGCTTGTCGCGCATGGCAGTTCTCCTTGCAGGTGGGCCGCGGCGCACGGCGGGCGCACGGTGACGCGGCATGATTAGTCAGCATTGCAAAGTCTACCACCGCAGGGGTGTTTCGATTCAGGCGGGCACGCCCCACACGCGCGGCGCACATGAGACAAAGGGACTGTCCCTTTGTCTCATCGCGCGACGAACTCGTAGCCGTAGCGGGAGCGCAGCCAGGCAACGGTATGAGGCGTAGCGCCCTCGCTGAGGTAGATGGTCGTGCCAACGGAGTCCTCGTCGGGCGTCGCTGAGGAGAGGCTCACACTCGCAAGGTACGGGGTATCCACCGTTGCCCCCAAAGAGTTGCTCGTGGTTGTCGAATACTGATACGTGCCAGCGGAGTCATACAAGCTGGTCGTCAGCTGATACAACAGCATCGCGCACGCCGCACCATGCTCGTCAATGTCCTGGTTGAGCGCATTGCGGAGGGCAGCGTAGTCCGCAGGCAAGATCTCCTCGCTGCGCCAGGGAGCGTCCTCCTGGGAATCTGGCGCGTATTCCTCATAGGCAATCGTCACAGACGACAGGCCTGCGTCGAGAAGGACCGCGTCAACCTGGGAGCGGAGCGCCTCCTCGGTTGCAGGGTCGCGGGCGAAATCCATGAGTGCCTGAGCAGCCTTACTGCCAGCACTTGGCTCGCCGTCACTGTTGAGGGGAATGGCGTACTGGCGAGAAATACTGGTACCGTCCTTCATCTGGTACGAAATCATCTCTGAGTAGATGTTTGATGGCACTGGCTCGTCGCCGGAGCAGGGGGAGCCCATCAGTGTGCTGTGCAGCTGGGTCACGCGCTCCACGCCCTTCTCGTCTTCGAAGGGTACGGAGACGCAGGAGACGGCTGCGCGTTGGACGTCTACGGGGTTGGGCACGTAGGCTGCAGCATCTGCGGCAGAGCCCACGCAGGCAATGCTCGCCACAAGGGCGACGCCTGTTGTTGCCGCGAGAGCCGGAACGCGTTTGCGCAGGGCTTTGACGCCGTGGCCCATGATGGCCTCGAGAATCGCAAAGGCCAGCGCCGAGAAGACCACGGGCAAGACGCATGCCAGCTGGGGAGAGACGCCATAGAGCACCGCGGCCATCCGTGCGGGGATGCCATAGCGGTTCGAAAGCAACCACGAAAGCACAAGCTCCGCGGCAGCAAGCCCAATGAGTATGCTGACCAGCGCGTTCACCACGGTTCGCACGGTGGCGCTCACGTATGCGTCGCCCGCTCGCTCAAGGTTGCGACGTGAGAAGGCCAGCATCGCCAGCACCGCGCAAGCAAGGCCCACGATTGCATAGATGACAAGGGCTTGCGTCAGGGCAGCTTCAAGATTGGAAACGGGGAAGGGAAAGGCAGTTGCCCAGGAGGAGACGAGCTGCACAAGGCGTATGAGCGGGCTTGCCCAAAGTTCTGCGACGGACGCCAACGACACCGATGGTGCAACGAGACTGTAGAGGGCCTCCGCGAACTGCCGCGCAGCAAACGCGTAGAAGTTGACGAGGAGGTAGCACAGCAGCGCAAAGACCGGCCTGCCCGCAAGCTGCACGCACAGGGCATCGATGCCGCCAAAGGTCACGATGACCAGGGCGTGTCCTGCCATCCAGGGAAGAATCGCTGCCGCGTCCCGTCCAAAGCCGAGCGCCGCGGCAAAGACAAGGCCGGCGATGCCCACGGCAACAAGGAGCGGAATCACGCCGGCAAGGACGGTCGCAAGGAAGATGGACCTTCTCCGCAGCGGAATCATGCCGTAGAGCTGCACCGCCCTGCGGTCGTACATCCAGGAGAACACGCAGCCAACCGCCGCAAACGAGACGACCGCCGAGAGCACCACGACAGCCATGCCAGACTGCGCAAGCTCATACGCGGGATCTGCGGGCGGTGTTGGCCCGGCAATTCTCAGCGCCAACGGAACAAGCCAGAACAGCCAGACGATGAGGTAGCCCACCCCAAGGTACAGGCACCGCTGGCAGGTGTCGAGAAAGAGCCCGAGCGCCGGCGAGGGAGCGCGGCGCCCCTCCTGCATCTCACATGATGCCATCGTCATCGCCTCCAAGCTCGCAGATGAACCGCTCCTCCAAGGAGAGCGGCAGGACCTCGAGGTAGGACGGGTGCAGGGCGGCAAGCGTCTCTCGCACCTCGCCCGCGCTTCCGCGCACAAGCAACGTGAGTACGCGACCTTCGTTGGATTGTTGGATTACGCTGAGGCCAGCGGGCAGGACTGCGCCCTCGGGCAGGACAACCTGCACCTTTGCGACGCCCTCCGAGGGCTGGGAGAGGTCGACCTCCTCGCGCATGGTGCCCTTGTCCATGATGCCCAGATGGTCGCAGACGCCCTCGAGCTCGCGCAGGTTGTGGCTGGTCACGAGCACCGTGAGGCCGCGTTCCGCAACGTCGTCGAGCACCAGGCGCCACATGCGCCTTCTGGCGAGAGGATCGATGCCGTCCATGGGCTCGTCGAGCAGCAGGACGTCCGCGCGGATGGAGAGCGCTAGCCAGATGGCCGCCTGTGCCCGCATGCCTCGGCTGAGTTTGCGAAGCGGCTTTGTGTGGTCGATCTCGAAGTGCTTCTCCAGTTCGAAGTAGCGCGCGAGGTCAAAGCCGGGAAACACCGCGCGGTAGAAGTCCGCCATGCCGTCCGCGCTCTCGGAGCCAATGAAGTAGGGCTCGCTGGGAACGCAGGCGATACGTGCCTTGACGCTGGGGTTCTCGAAGACCTTCTCGCCCAAGACAAAGACGTCGCCGGAAGTGGGACGCATGACGCCGCATAGGTGAGAGACGAGCGTGGACTTCCCACAGCCGTTTGGCCCCACAAGCCCAAAGACCGCGCCCGCGGGAACGGTGAGACTCACCCCGTCGAGTGCAGGCGTGCCGTCGAAGACCTTCCGCAGGTTTCTGACCTCAATGGCCGATGCCATCACCCCTCGCCTCCCCCAACTCTTCGCCCAAGCTCCTCGGGCGTCATGCCCAGGGACTCGAGCTCTTGGACAAGCTGGTCAAACTGCTCCAGAAGCTCGCGCCGGCGCGCCTCCGCGGCGCCCGACACGTCTGCGACAAAGCTCCCCTTGCCCCGCACGGAGGAGATGCAGCCCTCCTGCTCAAGCTCGCGATAGGCGCGCTGGATGGTGTTGGGGTTCACGGCAAGGCGGGACGAGAGCTCACGCACAGAGGGAAGCTGCTCTCCAGGGACGAGCACGCCCGCAAGGATCTGCTGTCGGTAGGCGTCGCGCACCTGCTCGTAGATGGGACGCGGGTCTTGGTAGCTTATCTGGATCACGGCACCTCCCATCCCTTGGGTGAGCGGCCGGGCCTGCCGCCGGGCACTCGTGCTGCTAGCGGCGATTATCCGTGCTAACTGTACTAGTTAGTTTAATACAGTTAAGGCAGAGAAAAACACCGCCACGCTGCCCGCCGGCAGACGGTAGCAACGTGGCGGCGAATGAGACAAAGGGACAGTCCCTTTGTCTCATCGGTCGGCGAGCTTCTCGCCCATGAGCAGGCCCATCACCGAGGCCATCATGAGGCCGCGGGTCCAGCCGGAGGAGTCGCCCAGGCAGTGGAGGTGCTGGACGTTGGTATCGAAGTTCTCGTCCATCTGGACGCGGTTGCTGTAGAACTTGACCTCGGGCGCGTAGAGCAACGTCTCGTAGGAGGCAAAGCCCGGAACCACGCGGTCGACGGCCTTGATGAACTCGATGATCTCGACCATGGGGCGCATGGGCATGGCGGCGGTGATGTCGCCGGCCTCAGCGTCGGGGAGCGTGGGCACCACGTTGGACTGCGCAAGCTCCTTGGGCCAAGTGCGCTTGCCGTCGAGAATGTCACCAAAGCGCTGCACAAGGATGTGGCCGGCGCCCAGCATGTTGATGAGCTCGCTTACGCGCTGCGCGTAAGCAATGGGCTGGTTGAAGGGGTGCTTGAAGTTAAGCGTGCAGAGCACCGCCACGTTGGTGTTGGGGCTCTTGCGGTCCTTGTACGAGTGGCCGTTCACCACTGCCAGGCCACCGTCGTAGTTCTCCTGGCTCACAAAGCCGCCGGGGTTCTGGCAGAAGGTGCGCACCTTGTTCTTATACGGATTGGGATAACCGATGAGCTTTGACTCGTAGAGCACGTCGTTCACGCGCTCCATGACCTCGTTGCGCACCTCCACGCGAACGCCCACGTCAACGGGGCCTGCCACGTGTCCAATACCGTGCTCCTCGCACATGGAGTCGAACCAGCTTGCACCACGACGACCCGTGGCGACGATCGTCTCTCCGGCAACGACGCGCGTCTCGCCGTCACGGTTGCGCACCACGAGGCCGCTGCACACGCCATCCTCGATCACGACCTCCTCGCACTCGGTCTCGAAGAGGATGTTCACGCCGGCGTCAAGCAAGTGCTTCTCGATGCGCGCGTAGAGCTCCTGGGCCTTCTCGGTGCCAAGGTGGCGGATGGGGCAGTCCACGAGCTTGAGGCCCGCGCTAATGGCGCGGCGGCGAATCTCCGCAACCTCATCGGCGTGGCCGAGGCCCTCGACGTGCGGGTCGGCGCCAAAGTCGAGATACATCTGGTCGACGCGGTCGATGGTGTCCTGCGCAAACTGATGGCCGATGAGCTCGGGCAGGTCGCCGCCCACCTCGCGCGAGAGCGAGAGCTTGCCGTCCGAGAAGGCGCCGGCGCCCGAGAAGCCCGTGGTGATGCGGCACGGCTGGCAGTGGATGCAGTGGCCCACCTTGGCCTTGGGGCAACTGCGCTTCTCGACAGGCAGTCCCTTCTCGACGATGGTGATGGAGCGCGTGTCTCCCTTGCCGATAAGGCCCAGCGCAGTGAAGATGCCGGCCGGACCAGCACCGACGATTGCGACGTCCGTGCGGATGGTGGTAGTTGTGTCTGCCATGTTCCCCTTGTTCCTCTCCGCAAGGGGCCCGTACCGCGGGCGCATCCCTTGCGTGCTCATTTTGCCTCATTTGGGGGCTGGAGTCTTTGATGCAGCACGATCCGGCAGGCCTCGGTTTCACCCAGCAGCTCCGCCCTTACAAAAGTCAAGCTTCGCACCAATCGGCCTTCCACCGAGAAGCCCTAGTGCCTAGTAAATGGTTGGCACGCTATTACCCAAACGAGCCGGAGGCCATACTCAACCAGACGCGGCCCCGGCTTGTCATATTTCCTTAGGCAGATTCTTGTATACACCCTGCCTATGTCCCACCCGAACAACCTCAATAAGCAGCTTTCCTTCGTTGATTGTCGCAAGAATCCTGTAGCTACCAACCCTGTATCTCCAGCCATTCTTCGTTCCCTTGAGCGCCTTGGAACCAGGAATTGCTTTGGGATTCTCACAACTTGTGAGATTGTCATCGACCCATTTGAGAATCATTAACCGTTGTTTTTTCTCGATGGAAAGCAGCTCTTTTGTCGCGGCGCGAGACCACTCGACCTCGTAGCTCATTCGGCTTCCATGGCCATGCGCTTGACTTCATCCATCGAGTAGCGCATGCCATCGTCCGCGGCCAGAGCGTCCTCGTATGCCTGGCGGTCAGCAGCGTCCTCGACCATCTCAAGCGCCGCCTCGCGCACCACATCGGAGAACGTCCTGCCAACAAAGTCGGCGTATGCCTGAATCCAAGACTTCTCCTCCGGCTCGAAACGGATGGTTGTTGCCTCCATTGCCATTTTCGTTCTCCTCCAATCGTATTTCCTTGTAATACGATTATACCCAGTCGTACTCCGCTAAAACGTGAGCTTTAGCTGAGACGAATGAGCCGATTGTGCCAACTGGGGAATTGGTACCGGAGGACGCTCTCCGCTCTCGCGCAGAGACGCTAGAAAGTTGGGCATACTGGCCAGAAGTCAGCCGCGCGCATGAGCCAGTCGCGCAGTCAGGAGGATTCATGGCCATCCAGAAGCCCGAGCCGCTTGTAATCGGGAACAAGGCGTTCTACACCCTTACCTCGTACGGGCCGGTAGACGTGGAGGTGCACGTTGTGCGCACCACAGACGAGGAGGTCGAGCTTGCTATCCAGACGCTGGTACGCGAGGCGGGCGGCACCGAGAAGGACCTCGCAGACCCGGCGTGGGTCGCAAGCCACTTTGACGGCATCGAGAACGAGCAGCGCCTGCGCGAGCAGACCCGCGCATATCTCAGCTCGCTGAGCGAGGACTCCGCCGAGGAGCAGAAGGCCAACGCGTGTCTCGACGCGCTCGCCGAGCGCCTGTGCCAGTCGGTGCCGGCCGCACAGGTGTCGCAGGTGAAAGATGCGCTGTTCCAGGACATTGCGCAGCAAATCGCCACGACCGGCCAGCCGGTAGAGGCGGTTCTCGCGCAGATGGGCATGCGACCCGACCAGCTGGATTCGATGCTCCAGTGCGAGGCCGTGAAGGAGGCCGAGCACGAGGCGGCGCTCGACGCCTATGCAAGCGAGAAGAAGATCAAGGTCGACGAGACCGAGCTTCCGCACCTGCTGCAGCTCTCCCCCACCGACGCGCAGGCGCTCATCGCGCGCGCGAAGGCGGCGGGCCAGATGGACCAGCTTCTCGACGCCGCCCGACGCACCAAGGCCCTCGAAGCCGTGGTGTCCGAGTGCAACTGCACCTACGTGCAGGAGTCCGAGGCCGAGGCCAAGAAGCGACTGGGTGAAATGGCAGCGGTCATGCAGCACCGAGAGGAGCTGGCGCGCAAGGCGGCCAGCGCGGCCGAGAAGGACAGCTCTACTGGCAGCGGCGCAAACGGCGGCTCCGGGCTCAAGCTCGTGTAGCGCGCCCGCACTGGCAACGGCAACGCAACGGGGAGGCCGACCGAAGTCGACCTCCCCGTTCTCGTGCTGCTCTGTAAGCGAGTGCTACTCGGCTGCGGGAGCCTCGGAAGCGGCCTCGGGCTCTGCGGGAGCCTCGGCGGCCTTCGCGGCAGCCTTGGCAGCCTCTGCCTCGGCCTTCTTGGCGTACTCAGCGGCACGCTTGGCCTTCTCGGCAGCCTTGGCCTCCTTGGCGGCCTTGCGAGCAGCCTCGAGCTCCGCGGCCTTGGCGGCCTTGGCGGCCTTGGCGGCCTTCTCGGCATCGAGCCTGGCCTGCGCGGCGCCGCCGAACTTGTTGGCGAAGCGCTGGACGCGGCCGCCGGTGTCGACGAGCTTCTGCTGGCCGGTGTAGAACGGGTGGCACTTGTCGCAGAGGTCGATGACAAGCTCGGGCTTAGTGGAACGCGTCTTGAACGTGTTCCCGCAGGTGCAGCGGACGGTGCACTCCACGTAGTTAGGATGAATTCCTTGCTTCATTGCAGGACTCCTTTTGTCGGTCCTGGTTTCCGACCAGGACAGGGGTGGTGATGTCTTGGCGCGGATTGCTCCGTCCAAGACGGTCAAGCTCTCGGAGTATAGCAAATCGAGTGTCGATGGTGTGTGGAGAATCGCTGGCCACGATAGGACACGGAGGGGGACGGAGTAGCAACGGACCGGGCTTCTCGTCCTTCTCGCCCCTCGTCGTTGCACCTCGCGCCACTCTAGCGCGAACATTATCGCTATTTCTTATTTTGGGCTGACGTTTTCCCAGTTCACCGGCATTAGTTTTAAGAAATGGCGATATTCTTCGCGAGATAGAAGGATGCGCGGCGCGGTGGATGTACCCGGAGAGAGACAACCGTCCAGTCCCACAGCCCATCAAACCCCATCCCTCCATCGCTGCCCCAAAAGTGAACACGATTTCAATTCACACTGCTGTCGCGACGGCATTTGCCCAAATGCCGTCCGTCACCCATTGAAATCGTGTTCACTTTTCAAGGGGGCTGCCGCTTGGGTTATCGAGAGGCCAGCCGGATAGCTTTTCGGGAGCCGACGGTGCGGGCCGCAAGCAGACTGAGGCTCGACGTGCAGACCGGGGCTCCGTGTGTTCTAATGGCTTTCGAGCGCAAGCGCATCGCACGCCGAGAAGTGCACACCGCCGCGCCAGTCACTCTCACCAGGGAAGGACGCCCATGTTTCTCGCGATTGACGTTGGCAACACCCAGACCACGCTCGGCCTCTTTGACGAGGACGGCAACGTGGCCCACGGCTGGCGCATGGCGACGAGCCACACGGACACTTCCGACATGATCGACGCCCGCCTGCACGGCTACTTCAACAAGGACGGCCTTGACCAGGCGCGCGTCACGGCCGCGGGCATCGCGTGCGTGGTGCCCGTGCTCACGCGCGCCTGGTACAAGTGCCTGCTCGACCGCACGGGCGCAGAGCCGCTGGTCGTGACCCCGCAGACGGACTCCGGCATGCGCATCGACATGCCCGACCCCACCCAGGTGGGCGCCGACCGCATCGCCAACGCCGTGGCCGCGCGCCTCACCTACGGTGCGCCCGTCATCGTGGTGGACTTTGGTACGGCAACCAACATCGACGTCGTTGACGCCACGGGCGCCTATCGCGGCGGCGCCATTTCCCCCGGCCTCATGCTCTCGGCGGCGGCGCTCTTCTCGCGCGCGGCGAAGCTCTCAAGCGTGCCAATCCAAGCCCCGGCCCATGCGCTGGGTGGGACGACCGAGACCGCCGTGCAGTCCGGCATCGTCATTGGCGCGGCAGCGCAGGCAGAGGGCCTTGTCGCCCGCATCAAGCGTGAGCTGGGCATACCTAACGCACCCGTGGTGGGAACCGGTGGCCTCGCGCGTACCGTGAGCGCAGCAACGGATCTTTTCTCCGCCGTGGACCCCGACCTCACGTTGCGAGGCATCCGCGAGATCTGGCTGCACCAGCAGGGGCAGCGATAACGAGAAGCCCACGCCAAGGCGGGCCCTAGCGCCTGCGAGAGGCCCGCCCCTACTTCACCGCGCGGATGGACGCCTGCTCGGGCGAGACCTCGACCTCGCCACCAAGCTCGTTTCTCACCGTGGCGCGCCCCCACACGTCGACGCCCGCAAGGGTGCCCCGCATGGCCACGCGACCGTTGGGATACACCAGCTCGACGGGCTTGCCCATGAGCGCCACACGATCGAAGTAGTCCGAGAGGACCGGCGCAAGCGGACCCGCCACGGCACGGCCGGCACCCACGGCACCCGACCACGCGTCCACGCGGGCGAGAATGGCACCGCATACGGCGACTGCGACCTGCTCGTCTGCAGGTAGCGAGTCCGCGTGCGCGCCGCCCACGACGTCGAACGAGAGCGAGCACACCACGAACATGCCCTCGGCGTACCCAGCGCTGGTTCGCACGCGCGCAACCAGGCCCGCACCGTCCTCGCGCACCACGTCCGCCGGCCAGCCAACGCCCACGCCGGCAACGCCCAGCTGCTCAAGCCCCTCGCAGGCGCCAAGCGCCGCAACGTAGGGCACGCCAGAGAGGCTCCCCATGCCCACCTGAGGCCGCAGCACGCAGGCAAGCTCAAGCTCCCCCTCCTCGCGATGCGAGAAGAGCTCGCCGTGCGGCGCACCCTCGCGCGCACGCTCCATGGCCCGCTCGGCAGCTACTCCCATACGATCTCCCCAAGGTCATCCATCACGTGGCCAACGCGGTCGTCCGGATCAACCACATTGACGCCGGAGTGGCGCAGGAAGCGCACGGGGTCGTGCATGAGGTCCTCCATGGGCACCAGCACAAAGTCGCGCTCGCCAAGGCCCGGGTGCGGCAGCGTGAGGCGCTTGCCCGCGTGGGTCTCGCCCTCGACCCACACTAGGTCACAGTCGATGGTGCGCGGGCCGTGGCCAGCCTCCTCCGGGTTGCGCTCGCGGCCCAGGGCGTCCTCCACGGCAAGCAGCTGTCCCATGAGCACCAGGGGGTGCAGCTCGGTGCGAATCTCGGCCACGGCGTCCGCAACCGGCGTCTTTATGCCGTAGGCAGGCTCCGTCTCGTACGCATGGCTCACCGAGACCACGCAGGTAAGCGGGATGTCGTCGATCATCTGCACTGCACGGGTGATGTTGGCGAGACGGTCGCCCACGTTTGACCCAAGCGCCACAAAGCCCTGACGGGAGTCCTTGTGCGAGACGGCCCAGAACGCGTTCACTGCCTGCGCCGTGCCGGCAACGTCATGAACGCGTAGGATGCGCGCACCGTTCTGGATGGAGGAGATGCAGATGCCGTACGTGGCGGGGTCCATCTGGCCCGGCTGCGCGGCGCCGGCAATGGCGCCCACGAAGCTCCTGCGCGAGACGGCCGCAAGCAGCGGGTAGCCCATCGATGCCATAGAGCGCGTAGCACGCTGGATCACCACGTCCTCATCGGCAAACTTGTCAAAGCCCGCGCCCGGGTCAAGGCAGATGCGGTCGTGTGTGACGCCCGCGCGCATGAGGGTGCGCGCCTGGTCGCCGAGAAAGCCCATCACCTGGCGCATGATGGGGGCCTCGTCCGGCAGCGTGAAGCGGTGCTGCGAGGTCATGGGGCGAGGCGCGGCCGAACGCGTGGGGCGCGAGTCGTCGAGAAGAACCTCGCGGCGCGGCGTATGCGAGCCAAGCCCCGCATGCTCCCAGTGCATGACCACGCAGCCGCAGTCGGTCTCGGCGGCAACCTGCACCATGTCCGGATTGGTGAAGCCGGTTGCGTCATTCACGATCGAGGCCCCAAGGCGCACGCACATCTTGGCAACGTCCGGATGGCTTGTGTTCACCGAGACAATCGCGCCCTCGGCGACCAGCGCGCGAATCACGGGCACCACGCGCTCGGCCTCCTCGTTGGAGGCAAGCGGCTCCTGGCCAGGGGCAACGGGCGCGGCGCCCACATCGATGATGTCTGCGCCCTCGTCGAGCATCTCGAGTCCGCGCTCGGCGGCTGCCCTGGTGTCGATGCCGCCCTTGCCGTCCGGAAAGGCCTCTGGGGTCACGTCGAGAATGCCCATGATGCGCGGGCGCGCGAGCGAGAGCTCGTGCGAGCCGACGAGCCAAGTTGCGTAGTTCTCTCGGAGCACAGGCATCGACCTCCCGTTGACGGCGCCGCGCGAGAGCGCGACGGGGGCGGCACGCGCCGCCCCGCATTCAGGATATTGTAGCGTGTGGCTTTGGCCCCTTGCGGACGGCCGGGCCGAGAGGGAAATAACCCCACCAGCGGCAGCGCGGCCGTGTGACGGAGCGCAACTGGCACCAGAGCGCACCGGGCGCCCTAGAAGTCGAACGCCTTGGCAATGTCGCAGGCGCACACCAGACTAGCAGCGCCATCCTGCGGGGTTGGCTGCTTGTTCACAATTACGAGGTCGTCGCCCTGGAAGTACTGCACGAGGCCTGCCGCGGGATACACCACGAGCGAGGTGCCGCCCACGATGAGCATGTCGCAGGACTGGATTGCCTCGGCGGCGCCCACGAGGGTCTTCTCGTCCAGGGACTCTCCATAAAGAACGACGTCCGGCTTGATGCGGCCGCCGCACTCCTCGCAATGCGGCACACCTGTGGTGCCCATGATCCACTCGGCCGAGTACACGTGCCCGCAGCGCTGGCACACGTTGCGGTGCACCGAGCCGTGCAGCTCGTAGACGCGCTTGGAGCCCGCCGCCTGGTGCAGGCCGTCGATGTTCTGCGTGACCACGGCGGTGAGCTTGCCCTCGCGCTCCAGCTCGGCCAGCTTGTAGTGCGCCTGGTTGGGCTTTGCCCCCAGGGCGATCATCCGCGTGCGGTAGAAGTCGAAGAACTCCTCGGTGTGGGTGAGGTAGAACTCGTGGCTCAGCATCTCCTCAGGCGGGTACTTGAACTTCTGATGATAGAGGCCGTCCTCGCTCCGGAAATCTGGGATGCCGCTAGCCGTCGAGACCCCCGCGCCGCCAAAGAACACGACGCTCTTGGCACGTCCGATTCTCTCGGCAAGCTCCTGCGCCGCCTCTGACGCGTCCGAGACCACCCTCGCACCAGCCATGCGTACCCCCTCGACGAATGGGTAGAAGAATAGTTCCGATGCTAGCACCGAGAGGAGTGGTTTCCATGACCGACCAGCCACAACGCAAGGATGACACTGCCGAGCGCGCGGCCGAGAAGCCCCAGGCCACCCAGCCCGAGAGCGCCACCGTAGAGGTAAAGGAGACGACGCCGGAGCCCGCTGCCCCGCTTGCGCCACTCGAGAACAACGTCCACGACGTCGCCCTGGTTATCGAGGGCGGTGCCATGCGCGCAAGCTACGTCTCGGGCCTGGTGAACGTCCTTCTCGAGCAGGGCATCTTCATTGACTACGTCTGCGGCATCTCCGCAGGTGCGACCGTCGCCACCAACTACGTCTCGCGCGACATGGCGCGCACCAAGCGCTCGTTCGTGGACTTTGCGGCCAACCCCCAGATGGGCGGTGTTAAGTCGTTCCTCCACAAGCATGGCTTCTTCAACGCCGACTACGACTACCTGAGATGCATCGAGGATGGCTCGATGCCCTTCGACTGGGAGACCTTCCAGGCCAACCCGGCACGCGTGCGCATCCAGGCGTTCCAGCGCGACACCGGGCGCACCGTTGTGTGGGGACGCGACCACATGCATACGCTCGAGGACCTCATGGCGTGCGTGCGGGCAAGCTCCACCATGCCGGGCATCATGAAGCCCATCGAGATAGACGGCCAGGTCATGCTCGACGGGTCGCTGGGCGCAGGTGCCGGCCTTCCCAACCACATCGCCGAGGACGATGGCTTCGAGAAGCTCTTTGTCATCACGTCTCGCCCCGCGGGGTACCGTAAGGGCGAGCTCTCGGCCGTCAAGCGGCGCGGCATCATCCGCGTGATGAAGAATCATCCCTACGCGAGAAACGCCATGCTCACGCGGCCCGAGCGCTACAACGAGGAGCTTGCGCACCTGGAGGAGCTGGAGAAGTCCGGCCGCGCGCTGGTGGTGAGGCCGCGCGAGATGCCTGTCTCGCGCACCACGCGCGACGTCAAGGAGCTTGAGCACGCCTACCTGCTTGGGCACGAGCAGGGCATTGCCGAACTGCCGCGCTGGCGCGAGTTCCTGTTTGGCGAGTAGGGCGCGGGGCCGTGCTTTCCGGCCTGGGCGAGGGTCTTCTCGCCCGTGACTACGGGCTTCTCGCCCGACTGCCTTTGGCCTCCCCTATAATCCAGACGATAAAACGTCTTACGGGAGGCCCTGGTGGAGCTTGAGAGCAACGTCTTTGATTGCGCGCTGTGTTTTGAGGGAGGCGGCTACCGCGCCAGCTACACCGCGGGATTTGCCAACGTCCTGCTCGAGAATGGCGTGTACTTTGATTTTGTGTGCGGGATCTCGGCGGGCGCCAGCCACACGGTGGACTACCTGAGCCGCGATCAGGCACGTGTGCGCGACGCGTTTATCGCCCTGGCCGACCAGCGACCCAAGGCGGGCGGCGTGCGCTCGATGCTCATGGGGCACGGTTACTTCAACGCGGACTATGACTACGTGGGCGCGGCGCTCGAGGGCTACATGCCCTTTGACTTTGGGACCTTTGCGGCCAACCCCGCGCGACTGGCCATCCAGAGCTTCGAGGCAGGCACAGGCAAGTCCGTGGTTTGGGACAGGTCTGTCATGGGCGCGGCCATCCCCATGATGGAGCACGTGCGCGCCAGCTCGACCCTCCCCGGCGTCATGAAGCCCATCGAGGTCGACGGCCACGTGATGTACGACGGCGGCCTGGGCGAGGGCGCGGGGCTCCCCACGCACATGGCAGAGGACGCGGGCTTCGAGCGCCTGGTCATGGTGTGCACACGGCCGGCAGGCTACCGCAAGGTGGCGCCCACAAACCGCGAACTGAGGGTCTACCACGTAATCTCGCACGGCAACGAGGCCGTTGAGGCTGCGCTTGCCACGCGCTGGCAGCGATACAACGACGCGATGGATCACCTGGAGCGCCTCGAGCGCGAGGGGCGTGCATGGGTCTTCAGGCCGGACGTGATGCCCGTGCGCTCCACCACCATCGACAAGCCCAAGCTCGAGGAGTCCTACGCCATGGGACACGAGCAGGCCGAGAGGGACTTCCCGCGCATGATGGAGTGGCTCCGCGGGTAGCAGGGCGGGATCGACGCTAGGCGTCCTCCGCGCCGACGAGCGCGAGCAGCTCCTTCTCGAGCAGCTCCGCATCCGAACTGCAAGTGGCGTCATCCGCTTTGGCAGCGCTGGTATCCAGTCCCAGACGAGCACAGGCAGCCGAGAAGAGACTCTTTCCTTGGTCGAGGAGGTTCTCGCTTGCGTCCGCATCTCTCAATGGTCCACCCATGTAGGTGTCAGCCTGCGTGAATGCTGCGATATTTGGCATGCGCCACCTCCCTGCCTTGCACTTATCAGGCAGTGTATCACGTTGCGCTGCACCAGCCGCACTGCCCATATGTGCTACGCTCTGAGAAGCATTTACGCTAACAGACAGCCCCGCGCGGTCACGCGCCACGCGCATTGAAAAAGAGGACACATCATGGCAGACACCACTCGCAGCCTGCGCTTTGTATCATGGAACGTCAACGGCCTGCGCGCCGTGCTCAAGAAGGAGCCCAGCTTCACCCAGATCTTTGACACGCTTGGTGCAGACGTCTTTGCCGTCCAGGAGACCAAGCTTCATGAAGGCCAGGTCGAGCTTGACCTCCCCGGCTACCACCAGTACTGGAGCTACGCCGAGCGCAAGGGCTACTCGGGAACGGCCGTCTTCACGCGAGAGGAGCCGCTGCAGGTGGTGCGCAAGATCGGCTCGCCCGTGGCGGACGACGAGGGTCGCGTGTGCGCGCTCGAGTTCCCCAATCTGTGGTTTGTCGACGTGTACACCCCCAACTCCAAGAACGGCCTTGCGCGCCTGGACGAGCGCATGGAGTGGGACGCGCGCTACCGCGACTTCCTGGCCGAGCTTGCCCGCGACAAGCCGGTTGTGACCTGCGGCGACTTTAACGTGGCGCACGAGGAGATCGACCTTGCCCGCCCGGACGACAACCACGAGAACGCGGGCTTCTCGGACGCCGAGCGCGAGAGCTTCACCAAGCTACTGGAGAGCGGGCTCGTCGACACGTTCCGCGAGCGCCACCCCGACCTCGCCGGCGCATACAGCTGGTGGAGCTATCGCATGCGCGCCCGCGAGCGGGGCATTGGCTGGCGCATCGACTACTTCCTGGTTTCTCCGCAGCTTATGCCCAAGGTGACCGGCACGGCCATCCTCGACAACGTGTACGGCTCGGACCACTGCCCCATCGAGCTCGAGCTGGAGCTGTAGGGCAGGATCTGGCGATGTCGCGCCAGGCCCAGCCCCCTACGCCAGACCCAGCAGCAGCCCAATCGCGTGCACGATGAACGCGACCACCCACGCTACGCCGCACTGGAGCAGCACCACGTACAGCGCGTAGCGGCCGTTGAGCTCGTTGCGCACCGCGGTGATAGCCGCCACGCACGGCGTGTAGAGCAGCACGAACACCAGGAACACGAAGGCCGTGAACGGGGTGAAGAGCGTTGCCAGCGCCTCGGGCGTATCGCCCACAAGCACGGTGAGCGTGGCCACAACGGACTCCTTGGCGGCAAACCCGGTCACCAGGGCCGTGGAGGCGCGCCAGTCGCCAAACCCCAGCGGCGCGAAGATGGGCGAGATGGCCGATCCCATGATGGCCAGCAGGCTTTGCGACTGGTCGGCAACCATGTTGAGGCGCACATCAAAGGTCTGTAGGAACCAGATGGCCACGCTTGCCAAAAAGATGATCGTGAACGCCCTGGTAAGGAAGTCCTTGGCCTTGTCCCAAGCCAGACGCAGCGTGGTGCCGGCACTGGGCATGCGGTAGTTCGGGAGCTCCATCACAAACGGCACTGGCTCGCCCTTGAACGCCGTATGCTTCAGGACCAGCGCCACCAGCACGCCCACGACCATGCCAATCACGTAGAGCGAGACCATCACGAGCGGTGCGCCCTTGGAGAATAACGCAGCGCACAAGAGCGTGTAGACGGGCAGCTTGGCCGAGCAGCTCATGAACGGCGTGAGCATGATGGTCATCTTGCGGTCGTGCTCGGAGGGCAGGGTGCGCGTGGCCATGATGGCAGGCACCGAGCAGCCAAAGCCCACAAGCATGGGGACAAAGCTCCTGCCCGAAAGGCCGATCTTTCTCAGCAGCTTGTCCATCACAAAGGCAACGCGGGCCATGTAGCCGGAGTCCTCGAGGATCGACAGCAGGATGAACAGCGTCACGATGATGGGCAAGAAGGAGATGACCGTCCCCACGCCGGTTATCACGCCGTCGATGACCAGCGAGTGAATCACGGGGTTCACGTCGGCGGCGGTGAGCGCAGAGTCGATGGCATCGGAGGCGGCACTCACCCCCGTGGCCATAAGATCCGAAAGGTTGCCGCCAACGAGGTCGAACGTAAGCCAGAACACCACGATCATGATGCCAATGAAGCACGGGATGGCCGTGAAGCGCCCCGTAAGCACGCGGTCGATGCGGGCAGAGCGCTCGTGCTCGCGGCTCTCCTGCGGCTTCTTGACGCAGCGGGCGCAGATGGCCTCGATGAACGAGAAGCGCATGTCGGCGAGAGCCGCAAGGCGGTCGGAGCCGGACTCCTCCTCCATCTGGGAGATGATGTGCTCCACGGCATCGAGCTCGTTCTTCTCGAGGCCAAGCGCCTTGATCACCAGCTCGTCGCCCTCGATGAGCTTGGTCGCGGCGTAGCGGTCGGGCAGGCCAGCGCGCTCGGCGTGATCGGAGACAAGCTCTCCAATGGCGTGGATGCAGCGGTGCACGGCGCCGCCGTCGGGGCCGTCCGGCCGGCAGAAGTCGATGCGCCCCGGGCGCTCGCGGTAGCGGGCCACGTGGATGGCGTGCTCCACCAGCTCGTCTACGCCCTCGTCCTTGGCGGCCGAGATGGGCACCACCGGCACGCCCAGGAAGGACTCCAGGGCGTTCACGTCCACGGAGCCGCCGTTCTCAGTGACCTCGTCCATCATGTTGAGTGCGATGACCATGGGAACGTCCAGCTCCATGAGCTGCGTGGTGAGGTAGAGGTTGCGCTCGATGTTGGTAGCGTCAACAATGTCGATGATCGCATCGGGCTTGGAGTCGATGATGAACTGGCGGCTCACGACCTCCTCGCCCGTGTAGGGCGAGAGCGAGTAGATGCCCGGCAGGTCTGTGACCGTGGCCTCTGGATGGCTGCGCATCTGGCCGTCCTTGCGATCCACGGTGACGCCAGGGAAGTTGCCCACGTGCTGGTTTGAGCCCGTGAGCTGGTTGAAGAGGGTGGTCTTGCCGCAGTTCTGGTTGCCGGCGAGGGCAAACGCGAGGGGTTCGCCCGCTGGCACCACCCCACCCGCCGCACGGGGGTGCAGCTTGCTCTCGCCAATGGCCGGGTGCTTCGTCACGCCCGAGGCCACCTGCAGGCGGACCTTCTCGTGCGCGTCATGGACGTTCTCAAGCGAGATCTGTGCTGCGTCCGCCGCGCGAATGGTGAGCTCGTAGCCGCGCAGGCGAATCTCAAGCGGGTCCCCCATGGGCGCGTACTTGACCATGGTGACCTCGGTACCCGGCGTGAGGCCCATATCAAAGATGTGCTGGCGCAGGGACTTTTCCTCGCAGTCCACCGAGCTGACGATGGCGTCCTTGCCAATCTCGAGCGTGTCGAGTGTCATGTCTCTCCTTGCGATGGCCACCGGACGCAGGCGCCGCGCGGCCGATTGGGGCATTCAGTCTGTTTAGGCTAACTCTACCCCGTTTAGAGAGTGCATGCACTGTCGAGAAGGCCTTATCTACTCTGCCATGGGGCCGATCACGGACTCGACAACGCCGGCGAAGGTGTCGGCGTCGCGGCAGGCCACGAGCTCCTGGGGGAAATGCACCTCGTCGAGCAGGGCGTCTGCGGCCTCGTGGTGGCCAACGAGCGAGGAGACATGCGCATCCGAGCCAAACGAGATGCTCACGCCGAGCTCCGCGCAGCGCTCGACAATCTGGCGGCAGCGCTTGTAGGAGCCCGCGCGCTTCTGCGCAATAAGGCTCGACTCGTTGACCTCGATGAGCTTGCTGTGCTCCTTCACGGCGCCAAGCACCGTGTCTATATCAAAGTCTAGGCCGGTGCGGCCAATGTGGCCCAGGATAAGCACCTTGGGGTCTTCAAGAACGCGCAGGTACATGCGCGTGACCTGCTCGCGCGAGGCACCCTCGGTGAAGTCCTTGTTGTGGACGCTCGCAATCACATAGTCGCACTGCTCAAAGGCCATCTTCTTGAGGTTGTGCGGACGGCGGTACGCGCTGCCGTTGATACCCTTCTCGAAGAAGATGTCATGCCCAAAGATGTCGCCGTCGAGGTCGATGATGTCCGCCTCGCATCCGCGAAGCAGGCGCACCCCATGCCACCTGCGCGGCCACGCCCACAGGTTGAGAAAGTACTGCCAGTCCTGAACGGTCTGCTGGGCAAACAGCATCCTTGAGTAATGGTCCGTGACGCCGAGAAGCTCCATCCCCTGGGCGGCCGCGGCGCGCACGTCCTCCTCGAGCGTCGAGTACGCGTGGCGCGAGAAGAGCGTGTGACAGTGCGTGTCGCAGAGGATCTGCCTGCCGGAGACGGGCCGGGGCGCCACGGGGGCAGCGGCCTGCGCGGTTGCCGGCGCCGGCGCGGCAGCGTTCGGGCGGACAAGGCCAAACGACGTTCGGGGCGAGGCTTGGTAGGCGTCACAAGCGGCGCTGTCCTTCTCGACCGCACGCATCTTCTCGCCAGGGCGCTCGCACACGTTGCGCGTGCGCACGATGCCCGTGCGCTCCCCAAAGAAGATGCAGCCTCCGCAGGTGTTTCCAGACGTGCGAGACGCCATGCCTTTCCCCTCCCGGCAGATTTGACCGAGCGGGCGCACACCCAACGTGGGAGCGCGCCCGCCGCGGCGTTTACTTGTAGCTCTCGGCCAGCTTCTTCCACGCGGGCATCGAGTTCACGATGGTCTCGTAGCTCACGCAGTAGCCAATGCGCACCCAGCCCGTGCAGCCAAAGCTGTCGGACGGAACGGGCAGCAGCTCGAGGGCCTTCGCGCGCTCGAAGAAGGCGTTGGCGTCGGGCTCCAGGGCCTTGACCCACAGGTAGAAGGCACCCTGCGGCTCGATGTAGTGGTAGCCAAGCTCGGAGAGGCCACGGGTGAGCGCCTCGCGGTTGCGCGTGTAGGCCTCGACGTCCGACGGCACGTCGCAGCAGTCCGCAACCACGCGCTGGAAGAGCGCGGGCGCGCAGACAAAGCCCAGCGAGCGGCCGGCACCGGCGATTGCGTAGACCAGGCGGTCGTGGTCGGGGTTGGTGGGCGGCACCAGCACCCAGCCAATGCGCTCGCCGGGAAGCGAGAGGCTCTTGGAGTACGAGTAGCACACCAGCGTGCGGTCGTAGATTGCCGGGACCCAGGGCACCTCCACGCCGTAGGAAATCTCACGGTAGGGCTCGTCGGCCACGAGGTAGATGGCCGTGCCAAGGGCGTCCTCGCGCTCGTGCAGGACGTCCGCAAGCGCGGCGAGGTTCTGCGCCGAGTAGACCGAGCCAACGGGGTTGTTGGGCGAGTTGATCACCACGGCCTTGGTGCGTGGCGTGACGGCGACACGCACGGCTTCGGTGTCGATCTGGAAGGTCTCCGAATCCGCCATGACCTCGATGCAGGTGGCGCCGGCGGTCTCGATCCACACGCGGTACTCGGGGAAGTACGGGGCAATCACGATGACCTCGTCGCCGGGGTTGACCACCGCGTGGAAGCTGATGGAGAGCGACGCCGCCGCACCGCAGGTGAGGTAGAGGTCGTCGGCGGCAGCGGTGTTCTCGCCATAGCGGCGGCAGAGCGACGCGGCGAGCTTCTCGCGAACAAAGGTCAGGCCAGCGGCCGGGGTGTAGCTGTGGAGCTGCGTGGGCGGCAGCTGGAGCGAGCGCTCGATGGACTCGCGGACCGCGTCCGGCGAGGGGATCGACGGGTTGCCCAGGCTGAAGTCAAAGACGTTCTCAGCGCCAATCTGCGCCTTGCGCGCGGCGCCGTAGGCGGCAATCTCGCGGATGGACGACTTGGACGCCCCGTAGGCGTAGTTCTTCTCGTTAATCGTCATTGGTGTTCCTCTCTGTGGGGTCTTGCTCGGGGGCGTCGGGCGCGGGGGCGTCGGACTCGGTGGCCGCACCATCCGCGGGCTTCTCGGCCTTCTCGGGATGCTTTGCCAGGTACTCGTCCCACGTGCCGTCAAGCAGCGCGTTCACGGCCTCGCCCTCGACGGTCTCGCGCTGGAGCAGGACCTCGGCCATGGTCTCCATCTGGGCGCGACGCGCCTCCAGGACCTCGCGGGCGCGGGCGTGGGCCTCGCGCATGATGTGCTCGACCTCGTCGTCGATGCGCTTTGCGGTCTCGGCCGCGTAGTCGTTGTGCTGGGCGTAGTCGCGGCCAAGGAAGACCTCGTGCTGCGCCTCGCCAAAGACCTGCGTGCCCAGTTCCTCGCTCATACCGTAGCGCGTGACCATCTCGCGGGCCAGCTTGGTGGCGCGCTCGAGGTCGTTGCTCGCGCCGGTGGTGATATCGTCGCAGAAGAGCTCCTCGGCCGTGCGGCCGGCGAGCAGCACGGCAATCTGGTCGAGCATGCCGTCGCGCGTCTCGAGGAAGTGGTCCTCCTCGGGCATCTGCATGGTGTAGCCCAGTGCCTGGCCACGGCTCACAATCGAGATCTTGTGCACCGGGTCGGAGTTCTCGAGCACGTGGCCGACAAGCGCGTGGCCGCTCTCGTGGAACGCTATGACGCGGCGCTCCTTCTCGGTGATCACGCGGCTCTTGCGCTCGGGGCCGGCAATCACGCGCTCCATGGCCTCCTCGACCTCGTCCTGGCCGATCTTCTCCTTGTGCCTGCGCGCGGCGAGAAGTGCGGACTCGTTCATGAGGTTTGCGAGGTCTGCGCCGGTGAAGCCCGGCGTGATCTTGGCGATTGCGGCAAAGTCCACCGTGCTGTCAAAGGGCTTGTTGCGCGCGTGAACGCGCAGGATCTTCTCGCGCCCCTTGACGTCCGGGCGGTCCACGGTCACGCGGCGGTCAAAGCGGCCGGGACGCAGCAGCGCCGGGTCGAGGATGTCCGGGCGGTTGGTTGCGGCAATGAGGATGACGGCCGAGTTGTCCTCGAAGCCGTCCATCTCTACCAGCAGCTGGTTCAGGGTCTGCTCGCGCTCGTCGTGGCCACCGCCCAGGCCGGCTCCGCGCTGGCGTCCCACGGCGTCGATCTCGTCGATGAAGATGATGCAGGGCGCGGCTGCCTTGGCCTGCTTGAAGAGGTCGCGCACGCGGCTTGCGCCCACGCCCACGAACATCTCCACGAAGTCAGAGCCGGATATCGAGAAGAACGGCACGCCCGCCTCGCCTGCCACGGCCTTGGCAAGCAGCGTCTTGCCCGTGCCCGGAGGGCCCACGAGAAGCACGCCGTGCGGGATCTTGGCGCCCATCTTCTGGTAGCGCTCGGGCTCGCGCAGGAAGTCGCGGACCTCCTTGAGCTCCTCTACCGCCTCGTCGATGCCCGCCACATCGGAGAACTTGACCTTGGGGCGCTCCTCCTCGGTGGTCTGCGCCTTGGTCTTGGCGAAGTCCATCGTGCGGCCGTTCTGCTCGCTCATGCGGCGCATGTAGTACACAAAGACGCCCACGAGAAGCAGCGTGGGCACAACCGAGAGCAGGATGGTCTCCCAGGCGCTGCCGTCCGAGGTGTCGATGGTGAACGACGTCTCGGAGTGCTTGGCCATGAGCTCTTCCAGCGAGTCCGCTCCCACGTAGTAGCTCTTGAACTTCTGGAGCTTGGACTTGTCGCCCAAGTCGTCCTCGCTCGTCCAGTAGTCACCCGAGATGCTGCCGTCCGAGGTCTTGAACGTCACCGAGCTCACGCGGTCATCCTTGACCGCGGTCACGAACTCGTTGGTTGCCAGCGTGTCCACGGTGTCCGAGGAGGAAAGCGGGCTCTGGCCGGTGGAGAAGGCCAAATACGCCACGATCGCCACAATGATGAGCAGCGTTACCAGGAAGCTGCGCTGGTTCTGCGGACCGCGGTTGTCACCTCCCGGTGTGGGGAGCTTGTCGAGCGGGTTGTTGTCTGACACGAAAACGTCTCCTTGCGATTGCTTTCCGAGGCCGGGGCGCTACTAGGAGTAGGCCTCAGGCTTGAGGATGCCCACGTAGGGCAGGTTGCGGTAGCGCTCGGCGTAGTCGAGGCCGTAGCCCACCACAAAGGCGTCGGGCACGTGCGCGCCCACGTAGCGCGGGGTGACGGCCGGCGTGTGGTTGGGGATGTCCTTGATTGAGAAGGCCGCGATTTCGATGGACGCGGGTTTTCTCGACTGCAGGAGCTTTACCAGGTAGGACAGGGTGAGGCCAGAGTCGAGAATGTCCTCGGCCACAATGATGTGGCGCCCCTCGACCTTGGTGTCGAGGTCCTTCACGATGCGCACCACGCCCGAGCTCTTTACGCCGTCGCCGTAGCTGCTCACGGCCATGAAGTCCACCGAGCACGGCACGGTGATGGCGCGCATGAGGTCCGCGGTAAAGACGAAGGCCCCACGCAGGACGGCCACGATGAGCGGGTTCTTGTCGGCGTAGTCCTCGGAGATCTGGCGCCCCATGCGGGACACGATCCGGTGGATGTCCTCCTCGCTCAGGACGA
This sequence comes from Tractidigestivibacter montrealensis, assembly GCF_024741235.1. GTDB lineage: Bacteria > Actinomycetota > Coriobacteriia > Coriobacteriales > Atopobiaceae > Tractidigestivibacter > Tractidigestivibacter montrealensis. Next base: position 41,275 of record NZ_JANSKA010000007.1, read on the forward strand.
CGCTCTCCACGTCCGGATGCATCTCTGCCATTGCGATCCTCCACTCCCGACGGGCGCTCGCCGCACTTCTCGGCATGCGCGCCGTCTATGCTGTTCGGAGACTCAATTCTAGCAAGTGTGAGGTGCGCGACGTGCAGCGAGCGCGCTCGTCGGCCCTGATTCCTGCAACCCACACCACGGGGCCGGTGGGCGAGGTGCGCACCACGGGCACCAGCGGGCGCTCGGCCGCCGGGATGCGGGCCTCGTTGAGAAGGTCCGACACTTTCTTTGACTGGCCGTGCATGCCCAAGGGGCACAGGACGTCGCCCGGGTGCGGGGAGTCGACCCAGAGTCTGCCGCCCATACTGGCGTCGATCCCGCAGGCGGAGGCATCGAGAAGGACCGAGGTGCCGGCCCACTCGCGGCCGTGCGAGAGGGCAAGCGCCGGGATGTCTGCGCCGTCCGGCGCCGGAAGGAGGCGCGCCGAGAGGTGCGCGGAGGTGCGTCCCGGGCGGGGATCGCCGAGCGGGAGCTCGCCGGGGACCTCGAGCCAGCCGGCAAAGTCGTGGGCCTTTGGCGCGCGGGCGCGCAGGAAGAGCAGGCCGTACTCCACGCGAGCCTCTGCCCCCATGGGGATGGACGCAGACCCCGCGCCCGCCGCGACAAGCGTGAGCACCTGGGCGATGTGGCGCGCCTCGAGACGGGCATCCGGGCAGACCTCGAGGATGGCCGCCCGGACCACGCGGCGGGCGATTGCGACCTCGCAGGCCGAGAGGCGCGCGGCGTCCAGGGCAAGGGCACCTTCGCCGGTGCGTCGCGTGAGGTCGCGCAGGGTGCGCGCGGCGACGGCCGTGAGGTAGGCGTCCTCGTCCGAGAGGATGTCGCAGGTAGTCGAAAGGCTCGCCACTACGCGGGGGTTTCTCCGCTCGAGCACCGGCATGACCTCGTGGCGCACGTAGGCGCGCAGGTAGCGGGTGTCGGCGTTTGTGTCGTCCTCGCGCCACACGATACCGCGCATGCGCAGGAACTCGCAGAGCTCGTCGTGCGTGCGGTCGAGCAGCGGGCGGACCACGCGGTTGCGGCGGCGTGGGATGGACGAGAGGCCCGATGCGCCGGTGCCGCGGATGGCGTTCATCACAAAGGTCTCGGCGCGGTCGTTGGCCGTGTGGGCCGTGAGGATGCGTGCGGCCGAGCGGGGCGTGCCAAGCTGGGCCGAGAGCTCGTTGGCCAGGCGGGTGGCCTCGCTGTAGCGCACCTCTCGGCCGGCGTTCTCCACGTTGCCGTCAGGCGAGGCCGCGGCCAGCGCCGCCACGTCCACGCGACGGATGGTGCAGGGGATGCCGTAGCGGGCGGCAAGGTCGCGGACGAACTCCTCGTCCTCGTCGGCGTCGATGCCGCGCAGGCGATGGTTTACGTGGAGCACGTGAAGGCGCTCGCGGGCGATGTGGGCGCGGCCGCGGCCGTCCTCGATGTCGAGCGCGGAGGTTGCCGCCAGCACCAGGAGGGCCGTGGAGTCCGCGCCGCCGGAGACCATGAGCACCACGGGGGCACGCAGGGCGTCGTCGGTGCTGCGGGACGGGCGCTCGAAGGGGCCGGCGGCGTCTCCCGAGCCGTATCTGCGAGCAACGCTTGGCATGTGCGGTTTCCTCCCCCCGGGTGCGTGCGGCGCCGGCGCGCGGCGTGGCGTGCGGCGCGCGGTTACGCGCACGATTCTACCCCGCTGCGAGCCGCGCTCGAAATCCCGTGCACCGTTCCGTAGCCCCCCGGGCAAGCAGAGCCACACGATTCGCCGCCCGGCCGGCCTCGAACGCCAACGGCCACCGGGCCTCACAGGCCGCGCCCCCTCGAAAGTGAACACGTTTTCAATCGCAACTCCGACGGACTTACCGCCAACTGGGGTTATGGCCGTCTCGTCTCGACCGGATTGAATTCGTGTTCACTTTTGACCGGGTGGAGCGGGTCGGCAGGGCAATGGAGCAGCGTCGGCAAGGGTTTGCGGACGGGCATGCCATTGTGGTGGAACGATGTAATTTCTCGCACGATCTCGCGACGTCATTCTCCCGCCCCAGAGAAGCCCCCAGACGAGAAAATCTGGCCGCGCGAACCCGAAATCTGACCAGCTTCTTGCACGAGAAAGCCCTAGAGCCCTTCTCGAGAGCGTTTTCTCTCATCCCAACCGTCAATTTTGGCCTGCCAGGCCCAAGGTCGCTTGCACCAACCTGACACCAGAAAAGCGAGCACGTTTTCAATTGCCATAGTGTACGCACACTGGCCAACTGGGCTTTTACGAAAGCTCGGAGCCGCCAATTGGAATCGTGTTCACTTTCGAAGGCGGGCCCGGGGCGGGAGATGGCGTAACCTCTCGGCACGCGCCTGCGCCCAAGCAGCATCGGCAATCCGTCGTTGAGGGAGGCCAAGATGAGAATCACGTTCGACAAGCTCACGGCCCTGCACATCCTTCGCATCTGGCGGAGCTCGGGACGCTCGCTCACCGCAGATCGGCACGGCCTCGAAACGTCCGTGGTAGCTCCGCGCAGGTACTGGACGCGGCGCCGGATTAACGCGTGCCTGGAATCCGTGGGTACCAGCCTTTCCAACGTGCACGGGCGCGTGCAGGTGATGGTTCCGCGGCCAGGGGCGCGCATTCGCTCGCGATCGGCGAGAAACACTGTTTACGCGCGCGGTCTGCCGGCAAACCCCATCATCGAGCTTGGCGGCCCGGTCCGAATCCCCTGCCCCGAGCTGCTCTTCATTGAGCTCGGAGCCATCATGTCTCCAGCCGCGCAGCTTCTCGTGGGACTCGAGCTTTGTGGGCGATTCTCGCGCGACGCCCGCGACCCGCGCGACGGCACCACCATGTTTGGCATCAAACCAGTAACCACAGCGGATAAGATTCGGTCGTATGTCTCGGCGGCTCGTGACCTAGCGGGACTTGAGCAGAGCCGCAGGGTAGCAGAGTGGCTCATGGACGAGGCGTGGTCTCCGCAGGAAGCGCTTCTCAATGGGCTTGCGCGTATGCCACTGCACGAGCTTGGATACGAACTGGGAGAACTGCAGCTTAATCCCAGGTATATTGCACACGGGCCACTCCTCTCGCTTGTGGACAAGAGAAGTCGCGTTCCTGACTCGCTCGTGAGAGGCACTCACGTTGGTTTCAACTATGATGGCGGGCCCCACTTTGGAGAGGGCGCTCCTGGCACGGCGGGGACCGGGTTTCTCGACAGCAATGCAGCCGACAACATGCGCAAGGCTGTCGTTGCCGACAAGCGCCGCGACCGAGACCTGCTGGTGCAGGGCCTCTCGGTTCTCCCCGTCACCAAGGAAGACTTCTACGAGCGCGGGGGCATCGACCGGGTGATGTTGCAGGCGATGTCGCTTCTCGAGCGCATTGGCCAGCACGACTACTCGAAGCACAGATGCGCGCTGAGAAGGCCGAAGCTTGCAGAGGAGCGCCAGCGGCTCATTTGGTCGCTGCTCCCGGGGCGGCGCGGAAGGGAGCTGAGTCAGGAGCTGGCACGATTCGAGCCGCCCGAGGTCACTATTGAGGATTACGACATCACGTTTGACAACGGCAAGATGGCGATAACGCGCCTTTAGGGAGAGGGGCGCGAGCGCGAGAAGGTCGCTGCATCTCGTTTGCACGAGTGTCCGGTAGCCAGACCGCCAGCTGGGCGGCGGCCCAGGTCCCGGCCCGAGGTCCAGGCTCCGACCCAAGTCCCGGTCCCGGCCCGAGGTCCAGGCTCCTACCCAAGCCCCAGCCTCCTTGCCGCCGCGAAAAAGTGAACACGTTTTCAATCGAGGCGCCTCGGGACTTCTCGGCAACAGGGCTTTTGCTACGGGACATCACGCGGGATTGAATTCGTGTTCACTTTTGGACGAGGGCGGCGAGTAGGTCCGGCAGCGTTTGGCGCCCGCGTGAAGGGCGCCGCCCGCGCATCATTTCCGTCGCGCCTTGCTGCTACGCTTTCCGCTGCGCCATGCGCTCCCCGCCCCCACGGCGGCCGGCGCGAGCAAGTCCAACCGCCGAGAGGAACCGTAGCATGACCCCACAGATTCACCTGCACGTCCTGGCATCGGGCTCGAAGGGCAACGCCGCCGTGGTCGAGGGCCCCGCGGGCAGCGTGCTCATCGACGACGGCATCGCGCGCCGCACGCTCCTGGCGCGCGCCAGCGAGCTGGGCGTCAACATGGACGACGTCCGCGCGGTCCTTCTCACCCACGAGCACACCGACCACGTCTCTGGCCTGCCGGTCTTTGCCAACCACTTTGACGGCCCGCTCTTTGCGACGGCCGGTACCATCTCCGCGCGCGAGCGCCTCTCGCAGCTCCCGTTTGAGGTCATCAATCACACGGACGCGCTCGAGCTGTGCGGCATGCACGTGACCGTCTTCCCCACCAGCCACGACGTGGCGGACCCGGTGGGCTTTCGCTTCGCGACCACGGACGAGAACGGCGAGCTTGCGGACGCCCTGGGCTACTGCACCGACACGGGCGTGCTTACCGACGAGGCAGGCCAAGCGCTCACCGGCTGCCGCGTGCTCGCGCTCGAGTCCAACCACGACGAGCGCATGCTTGCCACGGGCCCCTACCCCGGCTACCTCAAGCAGCGCATCCACGGTCGCCAAGGGCACCTCTCTAACGCCCAGGCAGCCGACGCGCTGCAGGACCTTGTGACCAACGAGACCGAGGTCATCGTGGGTATGCACCTCTCGCACGAGAACAACCGGCCCAGTGTTGCGGTGCGCACGCTGGCCGCCGCCGTGGGCGCCGAGGCCACCAACGAAACGTTCACGGAGGCGCGCACGCCCGACGGCCACCTGACCGTCTGCGTCTCTGCCCAGGACGCGCCGCTCTCGGTGTGGTAAGTGTGATGTGGTAACGTGCCGCGCAGGAGTCGCGACCGCCGGGGCCGCACCGCGCGACCGCCGCGACCGCGCAACCGCCGCGACACCACCAACCACCGCACGACCGGGGAGGCGCCATGCGCATACTGCTCGTCGAGGACAACGCAGACATAGTCCGCACGCTCACGGAGCTTCTGCGCTCCGAGGGCTACGACGTCGAGGCAACCCCCAGCCAAAACGGGGCCATCGCCCTGGGAACGCGCGTCGAAAAGCCCTTTGACCTCGTGCTTCTCGACGTCACGCTGGAGCAGGGCAACGGCTTTGCCGTGTGCGGCGCGCTCAAGGAGGCCCGCCCGCACCTGCCCGTGGTCTTTCTCACCGCCTCGGACGACGAGTTCAACACCGTCGCCGGCCTCTCGATGGGCGCCGACGACTACATTGCCAAGCCCTTCCGCCCGCGCGAGCTGCTTGCACGCATCCGCACCGTGCTGCGACGCTCGCAGCCCACGCAGCACCTGCTGCACCTGGGAAGCGTCACCGTGGACCCCGCCCGCGCCCGCGCGACAAAAGACGGACGCGAGCTTGACCTCTCGGCAGTCGAGTACCGCCTGCTGCTGCTCTTTGCGAGCAAGGCGGGCGGCATCGTGACGCGCGACATGATGCGCGAGGCGCTCTGGGAGGACTCCGGCGCCTACGTGGAGGAGAACACCCTCTCGGTCTACATTCGGCGCCTGCGCGACAAGATCGAGGACGACCCCGCAAATCCGCAGCTCATCCGCACCGTCCGCGGCATGGGCTACCGCGCGGCGGAGTAACGCCATGCCCCGCGACCCCCGGTTCATCGCGCTTCTCGGCATTGGCGCAGCTGCGACCGCAGCCTGCTGTGCGGGCGCCTGGCTGCAAGCGGGCCCAGCCGCGGCGTCGTGGGTCCTCGCGTGCGGCGCCGCCCTGCTGGTCCTCTTCGCGGTTACAACCGCCCTGCGCTACCGCCGCATCGCCCAGCTCTCAGAGCGCCTGGACCGCGCGCTCTCTGGCGAGCGCGACGTGAGCTTCAAGGGCATGGGCGAGGGCGAGCTTGCCATTCTCGCCAGTCAGCTCGACAAGACCGTGACGCGGCTCGTGGTGGCAAACGAGGAGCTCGAGGCCGAGAAGCACGCGCTTGCCGACGCCCTGGCCAACATCTCGCACCAGCTGCGTACCCCGCTCACGTCGCTTGGCATCGAGCTGGAGCTCATGCGCAAGGCGGCGGCCACGCCCGAGGATGCCCAGCGCATGCGCGACTGCGGCCGAATGCTGGAGCAGCTGCAGTGGCTCGTCTCGTCCCTGCTCAAGCTCGCGCGCCTTGACGCCGGCGTGGTGCGGCTGGAGCGCCACCGCGTGGACGTATCTTCGCTGGTCAAGGCTGCGCAAGAGCCGCTGGCCGTGACCGCAGACCTTGCCGGCGTGACGTTCCAGGCCAAAGTGGAGCCGGACTGCTCCTTCATGGGCGACGCTGCCTGGACCCGCGAGGCCCTGACCAACGTGCTCAAGAACTGTGTGGAGCACACGCCCGCCGGCGGCACCGTAAGCATCACGGCCCACGAGGACGCCGTTGCCTGCCGCATCCGCATGGAGGACACCGGACCAGGCATTGCCGAGAAGGACCTGCCCCACGTCTTCGAGCGCTTCTACCACGGCACGAGCAACCCCGCCCGCCGCGACGAGGACGCGTGCAACCCCAGCGGCGTGGGCATTGGCCTCTCGCTCTCGCGCGCGCTGCTTGTGGCCCAGGGCGCCCAGATCACGGCATCCAACGCAAGCCCCACCGGCGGAGCCCGCTTTGACCTGGTCTTTCCCAAGGTGACGGTTTAGTCACGCGCCCGTCACGGCCGCGTGGTGGCCCAGGCTCACCATTGAGGCACAACCACAGGCAATCGAGGGGAGTGCCATGGACATCTTGAGCATCGAGCACCTCACAAAGGTCTACGGGACGGGGCCCGCCGCCGTGCGGGCACTCGACGACGTGAGCCTGACCATCGAGGCGGGCGAGTTCGTGGCCATCGTGGGCTCGTCCGGCTCGGGCAAGTCCACGCTCATGCACCTCATGGGCGGCGTGGACCGGCCCACCTCCGGCACGGTGCGCATGAACGGCGAGGACGTCTACAAGCGAACGGACGAGCAGCTCGCTGTCTTTCGCCGCCGCGAGGTGGGGCTGGTGTACCAGTTCTACAACCTCATCCCCGTGCTGGATGTTGAGGAGAACATCACGCTTCCGGTGCGCATGGACGGCCGCAAGGTGAACGAGCAGCGCCTGCACGCACTCGTCTCGTCCCTTGGCCTCAAGGGCTTTGAGCACCATCTGCCCAACCAGCTCTCGGGCGGCCAGCAGCAGCGTGTGGCCATTGGCCGGGCGCTCATGAACTCGCCGGCAATTGTGCTTGCGGACGAGCCAACCGGCAACCTGGACTCCAAGAACTCGGTCGAGATCATGCGGCTTCTGCGCTCGTCCAACCGCGAGCTGCGGCAGACCCTCGTAGTGATCACGCACGACGAGGACGTGGCCCTCATGGCACCGCGCGTGATCGCCATCGAGGACGGGCGCGTGGTCTCCGACGAGCGCAGGGGGTGAGCCACGTGGGCGTCTTCACGAGCTACACCCTGCGGTCGCTCCGCAAGAACCGCACGCGCACCGTGGTCACCGTAGTTGGCGTGATCCTCTCGACGGCCCTGCTCACAGGTGTGGTTGCCACCGCCACGAGCATTGCCGCGGCACTTCTCGGCCGCACCATAGAGACCGAGGGGTCCTGGCAGGTCTACGACGATCTCCAGCCGGCCGAGGCAGACTCGGCCCTTGGCCGGCTGACGACGGACGCAAACGTGACCGCCGCCATGGATTCCCAGGTCGCAGGCTTTGCCTCGTACGCGAGCGACGCCAACCTGAGCACCACGCTGCTCGCCATCCAGACCGCGCCACGGGTACTCCGCGGCAGCGAGAGCCAAGCGCGCGGCCTCACCGTGATGCCCACCGTGCGCTCCGGCCGCGAGCCAGAGGCCGCAAGCGAGGTCATGCTGCCCGTCACGTTCTCTGGCGTCACACTCACGGACGACGGCTCGGGCGCAAGCGCCACCAGCGACGGTCCCATCGATCTGGGGTCCACCATCACACTGCCCCTGGGAGCCGCGCTCGACGAGAACGGCCAGCTCAGCGCGCCCGCTGCCACTCGAAGCTACACCGTGGTGGGCTTCTACGTGCCGCAGCACTTTGAGAGAAACGACTTCACCGCCTTCGAGGAGGCGGGCACCACCGCGATTATCTCGGCAAACGACGTCTCGACCCCCATCTACACGCGCGCGTGGACGGATACGAACGGCCTCTCCACGCGTGACGCTATCAAGGGCTGGGCTGCACCCATCTTTGGCGAGGAGGACTACTACCTCCATGGGCGCCTGCTCGCGTTCCAGGGCATGGCCAGCTACGAGAGCACCACCATGGTGTCGCTGCGCGGGATGGTCGCCGTGGTTGGCGGGGTCATTGTGGTGGCCGCCATTGGAATGATCGGCAACTCCTTCTCGATTTCGGTTGCCGAGCGCACGCGCCAGTTTGGCCTGCTCTCCTCGCTGGGAGCGTCAAAGCGCCAGCTGAGAAGAACGGTGCTCATGGAGGCCGTGGCAATTGGCCTCGTGGGCATACCGGTGGGGCTTGCGGCAGGACTGGCCGGAGTTGCAGCAATGCTCAGCAGCTCAGCGCGGGCGTTTGACGCACTGCTGAGAAGCTCGCTCTCGGGGACCGCGCAGGGGATACCCCTGGTGATAAGCCCCGCCGTGGTGGCGGGCATGGCGGTGACGTCCTTCCTCGTGCTTCTCGCCAGCGCCTGGGCACCCGCGTGGCGCGCGAGCAGGGTCTCGGCCATCGACGCCATCCGACAGCAGCAAGACGTCAAGCTCTCCAAGCACGCCGAACGCGCAATCGAGAAAGCCCAGGCCACCGGCATTGCGCCCAGAAAGCGGCTGCTTGAGCGCATCGCGGGACTACCCGGCCTCCTGGCGAGCAGGAATCTCTCGCGCTCCAGCTCGCGGGGCCGCACCGTCGTGGTGTCGCTTGCGCTCTCGGTGGTGCTCATCGTGCTCTCGGGCGCCATCTCACTCTACATGGGACGGACCATGGACATTGGCAACGACCTTGGCGCCACAAACCGCTCCGTCATCTCACTTACCGTCTACAACAGCCAAGAGGCCGACCAGGGCACCGTATCCAAGGCAACCCTGGGCCTTGTGCGAGACGTGCAGGGCATATCCGGCCAGGTAGATGGCCTCACGTCCAGCGCGCCCATCGTGAGCGGCGCCCTCGAGGCAACCCTTCCCGCGGGCAGCATCTCGGCCGAAGGCCGCACGTATCTCGCAGACTACAACGGCGACAACGAGAGCGCCGGTGCAGACGGTTCGTACGCAGGTCCCATGCTCGTCTCGTTTGTGGATGATGACACCTGGACCGCACTCTGCAAGAAAGCCGGCGCAAGCACCACGGCAGCGGACGGCACGAGCATGCCGGCACTCGCTCTCAACGTACTGGCGTGGATGGAATCGAGCAGCGTGAGAACGGTGGCCCCGTTCGGCTCGCCCACCAGCGCCACGGTCTACGAGTTGCGCGACCTGCAGTCGACCCTGCTCCTTGACTCGGGCGGCGGCGCTCTGGTCCAGACATGGGAGAACACGGGCAACGGAACAGGCGGAACGCAGAGCCGGACCAGCATCGAGGATGCAGTCGTGGACTCCGGCAGCATCACCTTTGTGGGCACGCTTGACTCGCTGCCAGAGCAGCTTGGCGACACGAGCCTTACGTCCTCCTCGATGCTCGCGATGGTGATGCCGCGCTCGGCGCTCGAGGCGCACCCCAATCTCTTCTCCGCGACAAGCGTCGTGGTGCCCTTCTCGCTTGACGAGGGCGCCGACCCCTTTGACACCGGCAACGCCCTTGAGGAGGCCGCCAACGCGACGATAAGCGGCAGCGCCACGGCATATGTGAACAACAACGTGGCCGAGAGGGAGTCGACCGACGCCGTTGTTGGCCTCTTCAAGCTCCTTGTGATGATCTTCTCGGTGGTGTGCCTGCTCATCGCCGTGGCCAACGTGTTCAACACGCTTTCCACGAGCATCATCCTTCGCACGCGCGAGTTTGCCGTGCTTCAGAGCGTGGGGCTGGGGCCCAAGGGGTTCCGCCGCATGCTGGTTGCCGAATGCGCGAGTTACGCTCTGCGCGGGCTGGGGTTTGGCCTGGTCTTCTCGGTGGGCGTGGTCTGGCTCTTCTGGACTGCGCTGAGTTCCAGCGTGGACCTCTCGTTTGAGCTGCCCTGGGGCTACGTGGCCGGGGCAGTTGCGGGCGTGGTAGCGGTGCTGGGGCTCTCCGTTGCCTACGCGCTGCGCCGCAGCCACGCGCTGAACATCGTGGAGGCGCTGCGCGCGGACGCAATCTGACCGGTTGCCCCAGGGCCACGGGTGCCGAGAGGACCCCGCGGCAGAAAAAAGCGCCCCGGCCTAAACCGGGGCGCGTGCTTGGGGCCTCGGCGAGGGACGGGTGCCGGCCCGACTGTTGGTTACAGCTAGTCGATGAAGACCTTGGTGACGTTGGCCTTCTCGGACTGCTTGGGGACGTTCACGGTAAGGACGCCGCCCTCAAGCTTGCCCGTGATGCCCGTGGTGGCGGCATCCTTCAGGAAGACGCCACGCGTAGCGCTCCACTCGCTAGTCTCCTTGTGGAGGTAGTTCTTGCCCTTCTCCTCGTCAGACTCCTTCTTGTCCACCGAGATGGAGAGCCTGCCCTCGTTGAGCTCGACGTCGACCTCGTCCTTCTTGACGCCCGGGAGTTCGGCGGTGACCACGTAGCTATCACCCGCGTCCTCGACGTTCATCTTGAAGGCAAGGTCACCGTCGGTGGTTGCCAGCGGAGCGAAGAAGTCATCAAACGCGCCGAACGGCCAGCTGGAAAGGGCCCTTGCGTACCTGTCATACGGAATCATGCTTGCCATGATGCTCAACTCCTTGAGACGAGCGGACGCCTCTTTGCGGCGCCCTTGGTGTTCGCTGGTATATGTTCCCGACATCCGATTTATTAAACGCACGAGAAAAGATTTTCTCAGTGTCTACGACTTAGATTTTGTTTCCACGCACGTCACCAACACAATGGACACGCTGCAGGTGGTTTGGGAACCATGCGTGCTCTATGATGTTGGCATTGCCGTGCAGACCGCAATCGGAGGCACGAACACATGAACAACTACAACGACCTGGACAACCCAGGCAACGTTTCTCCCCGCCCGCAGGCGGCGCCCGAGGGGTCGCACTTCTCCGCACAGGGCAATCCGCAGAGCCGGCGCGTGCCATCGCCTGACGAGACAGTCATGGCGGATTATTCTGGCAAGAATTCCCCCGCTGCCGGCTTTGACGAGACACCCGCACCCGAGCCGCGCGAGGCGACACCCAGGCCGCAGCGCTACACACGCGCGCGTACGCCGCACAAGACCGTTGCCCCTATCAGCGACTTCGACAACCAGGCAAATGCCGACGGCTTCGAGGGGTTCACGCACGACTCGGACTACGCCAACAGGGGCACGGTGCTCTCCGGACGCTCCTATCGCAAGTCTCGCTCAGAGATGCCACAGCTGCGCCGTGACCTCCACTATGGCCAGTACCTCGAGATCCCCAAGGGCCGTCGCGACATCTTTGCCTCACGCGAGCGCAAGATGCGCATCCGCTCGGTGGTCGCGCTTATCGCCGTCATTGTGGTGCTGTGCGTGATCGTGTTCTTCGTATGGCAGTACATGCAGGTCAACTGGGGCGCCACGAGCTAACCGGCGCGTAGCCGCCGGCCGCGCCGGTGCCGGCGTCGCACAACATGGCCGCGCTAGTCCCACGGGTCGCGCTCAAAGAGCGGCTCGGGGTGTGGCTGGCGGTCCGAATACGGGTCGTAGCCGTCGTCATCCTCGTTCTCCGCGCGAATAAAGGGTTGGTCAACGGGGTCAATCTTCTCGGCAGATGGCTTTGTTGCGGGCGCGGGCTTCGCCGCAGGCGCCAGTGACGGAGTCGCCTTCTTGTCCGCGCACGCGTCCTTGGGCGCGACGTTCCTCTCGTCCATGCACGTCACTTCCCGTAGTAGTTAGTAATGGCGATGTAGCTCGCCAGGTCGTTTCCGTAGTCGCTCAGGTCGATGCCGTCATAGTGGCTCTTGGATGCAATGGTCACGACCACGTGCGTCGAGGACCCGTTGAGGCTCCCAATGAGGATGCTCCACACGTAGTTGCCCTGCTGGCCGTAGCCGCTGATGAACGAGAGTCCGGTCTTGTCGATGGTGCGCGTTGTCTGCGCCGTATCGGCGGTGCACGAGGAGACCAGGTTGCTCAGGCCGCAGGCGTCCATCACGGCCGAGATGCCGCTTGAGCTGATGGCCGCACTCGACGAGACCGCCGAGGCAGAGGCCTGGAGCCGCACCCCACCCACGGCCTTCCCGGCCGTAAGCGAGCTGGTACCCGTACCGGCACCAAGGGCATCTGCGGACTCGGGGTAGTCCGTGATGGTGATGGTCGCCGTGCCGTCGGAGTAGACCGCGTAGGCATTGCCGCTGGGGAACACGCCCGTGGACGAGACGGAATAGCCCTGCTTCGTGAGGTACGCGTCCAAGTCTGCGGGATCGATGTTAAAGTACTCGGCTAGGTGGTATGCGTCCATCAGCTTGGGCGACGGCACGTACAGGGTGACCGTGGAGCCCTCGGAGACCTGGGTGCCCGCCTCGGGCGAGGTCGAGACCACGGCATTCTCCTCGCCCTTCTCGTCCGTGTACGAGACGGTGTGAGCGAGACCCGCCGCCTCGATGGCCTTCTCGGCATCAGAGAGCGTGAGACCAACCACGTCTGGCACCTTAAAGGGCTGCGCCACCGTGAGCGTGATCTGGTCTGACGAGACAAACGCCTCACCCTCGCCGGGATCCACCGCGAGCACTGTGCCCTCCGCCTCGCTGGAGTTCTGGTATGCAATGGAGATGTTCTCGGCACCCACGTTGTACAGGGCCGTCTTTGCGTCCGCCTGGCTCATGCCCACAACCGAGGGTACCGTGCGCGCAACCCCCACGGTTATGGTCACCGAGAGGTCGTCGCCCGTGCGCGTGCCTGCCGCGGGATCCATCGAGATGACCTTGCCCACGTTGTCATCGGAGAGGACCTCGTTGACGTTGACGGTGAAGCCAAGCGGCGAGAGGGTCGAGCGGGCTTCGGTCTCGGTCTTGCCCACCACGTCGGGCAGGGTCTTGCCGCCCCAGTACTCGTTCACGTAGGTGTACTTCACCACGAAGGCCGCTGCGGCGAGAAGCGCGACAACCACGAGGACCACGGCGAGCGGGTGCACGCGGCTGCGGTGCTTGTCGTTCGCCGTTACTGGTGAGTCGATGGCCATGGGCGCATAGGGGGTCACGCGCGTGAAGTCCGCGTCATTGATGGGAGCGTAGGGGTCGTCCATCGCGTCGATGCCATCCGGACCCTCGCCGGACGAGACGGCGTGGGGCACCACGATGGTGGGCATATCGTCGCTCGCGGTGTCACCAGTACCCTCGGGCGATGGCGGCGCGGCAAGCTGGGTCGCGTTAGGGTCCGTAAGCACCGTGGCGTCGGGATCCGCAAGCCGCGTGGCATCCGGGTCGTCGCGCTTTGCCCGTGTGGCTTCTCCCCCAAGCTCTGGATCATCCATGTCGCAACCTCCCCGGACCAACGGTGTCTGCTGAGCTGCTCTCCATTGTGCCCCAACAGGGAAAATCGCGCCGCGCAAACGCCGTTCGCGGAGCCGGCAGCCGCGCACACAAAAAAGCGGCCCCGGAGCGCTGGCTCCGGGGCCGCGTTAACGCCGTGACTTGCACCGCCGTTTGGCAGCGTCCTTCTCGCCCTACTCCACGGAGTCAGGCTCGACGGGCTCGTCGCCCGTGGCGGGCTCGGCCGCACCGGCGCTGGCTTCGGCGGCAACCGCCTCGGCCGCGCGACGGCGGCTCTCCTCGCTCGCCGCGTCATCGCGGGCAGCGAAGAGCCTGTCGTCGTCGCCAACGTCCACCTTCACGGTATCGCCCTCGCCGACCTTGCCGTCGATGATGAGGTTGGCGACGTTGTCGACAACCTGGCGCTGGATCAGGCGCTTGAGCGGACGCGCGCCGTAGACGGGGTCAAGGCCGTCATGAGCAAGCGACTGCTTGGCCTCGGGCGTAAGCTCGAGCGTGATGCGCTCGCGCGCCAGGCGAGCACGAACGTCCTTGAGCTGGATGTCCACGATCTTCTCGATATCGGAGAGGCCCAGCGGGTGGAAGACAACCACGTCGTCGATCCTGTTGAGGAACTCCGGCTTGAAGGTCTGACGCAGGGCGTCGTTGACCTTGCGCTGCACCTCCTCGGGATCGCTCTGCGCGTTGGTGCCGGCAATAAACTGGCTGCCCACGTTGGACGTCATGATGATGATCGTGTTCTTGAAGCTCACGACGCGGCCCTGGCCGTCGGTGAGGCGCCCGTCATCGAGCACCTGCAGCAGGATGTTGAAGACGTCGGGGTGCGCCTTCTCCATCTCGTCGAGCAGGATCACGCTATACGGATGCCTGCGCACGGCCTCGGTAAGCTGGCCACCCTCGTCGTAGCCCACGTATCCCGGGGGTGCGCCAATGAGGCGCTGGACGCTGAACTTCTCCATGTACTCGGACATGTCGATGCGCACGAGCGCGCGCTCGTCGTCGAAGAGGCACTCAGCCAACGCCTTGGCCAGCTCGGTCTTGCCCACGCCCGTGGGGCCCAGGAAGAAGAAGCTGCCGATGGGCCTGTTGGGGTCCGAGAGACCCGCACGGCTGCGGCGCACGGCCGCGGCAACGGCCGAGACGGCCTCGTCCTGCCCCACGACGCGCTTGTGGAGCTCGGCCTCGAGGTTCTTGAGCTTGTCCATCTCGCCCTGCATCATCTTGGACACGGGCACGCCCGTCCACTCGGAGACCACGTCGGCGATCTCCTCGGACGTGACCTCCTCCTTGAGGATGCCGCCGGACTCCTGCTTCTGCGAGAGCGCCTCGGACGCGGCGTCATACTCGCGCTGGAGCGAGGGGATGGTCGAGTAGCGCAGCTCGGAGGCCTTGGCAAGGTCGCCGTCACGCGTGGCACGCTCCATCTCGCCCTTGGCGTCCTCGATCTGGGACTTGAGGTCCTGGACGTGGTCGATGGCCTGCTTCTCGTTCTGCCAGTTGGCCTTCATGCCGTCGAGCTTCTCGCGGGTGGTGGCTATCTCGCCGCGCAGCTTCTTGAGCCGCTCGCGCGATGCCTCGTCCTCCTCCTTCATGAGGGCCTGCTCCTCGATCTGCATCTGGGTGAGCTGGCGGTCGACGGCATCGATGTCTGCCGGCATGGAGTCAAGCTCCATGCGCAGGCGGCTTGCCGCCTCGTCCACGAGGTCGATGGCCTTGTCGGGCAGGAAGCGGTCAGAGATGTAGCGGTTGGAAAGATCTGCTGCCGAGACGAGCGCGGCGTCCGTGATGCGCACGCGGTGGTGCTGCTCGTACTTGTCCTTGATGCCGCGGAGAATCGAGATGGTCTCCTCGACGCTGGGCTCCGACACCATGACCGGCTGGAACCTGCGCGCAAGAGCCTGGTCCTTCTCGATGTACTTGCGGTACTCGTCAAGCGTCGTGGCGCCAATGGCGTGCAGCGCGCCGCGGGCAAGCGCAGGCTTCAGGATGTTGCCTGCGTCCATGGAGCCCTCGGTTGCGCCGGCACCCACGATGGTGTGCAGCTCATCGATGAACAGGATGATGCGCCCGTCGGACTTCTCGACCTCCTTGAGCACGGACTTCAGGCGGTCCTCGAACTCGCCGCGGTACTTGGCGCCGGCTACAAGGGCGCTCATGTCAAGCTCGATGACGTCCTTGTCGCGGATGGTGGAGGGCACGTCGCCCGAGACAATGCGCTCCGCCAGGCCCTCGACGATGGCGGTCTTGCCCACGCCGGGCTCGCCGATAAGCACGGGGTTGTTCTTGGTGCGGCGGCTCAGCACCTGGATGGTGCGGCGAATCTCCTCAACGCGGCCGATGACCGGGTCAAGCTTGCCCTGACGGGCGAGGTCCGTGATGTTGCGGCCGTACTTGGAGAGGGCCTCAAACTCCGGCTTGGAGTCCTGGCTGGTCACGCGCTCGTCGCCGCGCAGGGCCTCGTAGGCCTCCTGCACGCGCTTGCCCGTGACGCCGGCGGACTTGAGGATGCTGCCGGCCTCGGAGCGATCATCCGCGAGCGCGCACAGCAGGTGCTCGCTCGTGACGTAGGAGTCGCCCATCTTGGTTGCGAGCTTCTCGGCGGCGTCCGCCACGCGCACGAAGTTGGTGCCAGCGCCCATCTGCGAGTTGTCACCCGTGACCTTGGGCGCGTTGGCGATGGCGCGGTCTACCTGCGACTCTATTGCGGCCGGGTCCGCGCCCACGCGCTCCACGATTGCCTTGATGTTCTGCTCACCGGAGCTGAGAAGGGCCTTGAGCAGGTGGACTGGCTCCACCTGGCCCGCCTCGGCATCCGTCGCGATGCCGACGGCAGACTGCAGCGCCTCCTGGGCGGTGACTGCCCACTTATCAATTCTCATATGCATCACTCCCTATGGTCCGCACGGCCTGAGGGGCGGCGGAATCTGTTTATCGTGAATGAGTATTCCCCCTTGAGAGGCGATATATACAGAATCTAAGTGTTCTTGTAGCAGATTTTCGTATGTGATGGCACGTAGGATTTGCTGCCGAGAAGAACCGGGGTCTTGCTTGCGGCTCTACCCTCTCGGCAGCCACACCCGCCAGCCCCTCTCGGCGGCCAGCCCTTCTCGGCGGCCAGCCCCTCTCGGCGGCCAAAGCTCAAAAGTGAACACGAAATCAATCCGAGGAAATGCGCAACAACGTTATCCAATATAACGTTTTAGCCCAACCGTTTTCGTGTTCACTTTTCAGGCGACGAGCGCGGCGAGAGACAGTCGCGAGGCCCGGAAGCGCACGGGGGCCTTGGCTCTCGCGAAAGCGTCCACCAAAAGCGAACACGAAATCAATCGCGGATGCCGTGCGGCCTCATTTTCACAGGAATCATTTAGCGGTCATTGTTTTCGTGTTCACTTTTCAGGCGACGAGCGCGGCGCGAGACAAGCGCGAGGCCCGCTAGGGTACTGGGCATCGCCCCGTTGCTGCGTCCTCGCACCCCCCGCGTCCTCGCGTCCTCGCACCCTCAAAAGTGAACACGAAATCAATCCGAGGAAATGCGCAACAACGTTATTCCATATAACGATTTAACCCGACCGTTTTCGTGTTCACTTTTGCAGCGTGGGTCGAGTCGATGTCGAGTGGAGGGGCGTGCCGGAGCACGCAGCGCCCGGCGGGGATACGCCGCCACCAGACGCGCGGCGCCCGGCGGACATGCGGCGGAGTTTATCGCTATTTTTAAACGACGATTGCGTTTGCCCAGGTCGCCGCAGCGAAAGTTAAAAAATAGCGATATTCTCTGCGGTTGGCGCAGAGGGATTGGGGGCTGCCGCTGGAACGCCGAGGCCGTCGGGACCGCCAGCACCGTCGGGACCGCCAGCACCGTCGGGACCGTCGGCGCCAGCGTCGGCCCAGAGGTCCGTCGGCCTCGCGCCCCAACGCTCGCCAAGCCACCATACCAGCGCGCAGCCAGCGACCAGCACGACCGCCGCCATCGCCGACCCCTCGATCCCAAAACCGGGGTCGTATGCAAATCTCGCCACGGGCGTGGTTCCCGGAGTCACGCCAAAGATCGCAAACGGCGTGGTGCCGCCGCTATTGGGCAGCCCAAACAGTACGGCCTGTGTGAAATTCCAACTTGCGTGCAGCCCAAACGCCATCCAAGGGCTATCGAGCTTCCACACGGCCAGGCCAAACAGGACCCCGCAGAGCGCCAGGTTAACGAGGGCAAGCGCCGTCAACACGCTGTTTGCCAGATGCAGCAGCGTGAAGAACACCGTGCTCAGCGCAATCGCAAACACATGGCTTCCCGTAACGCGAAACGTTCGCTCGTAGAGATAGCACCGGCAGACAAGCTCCTCGGCAGAGGACTGCACAAAGACGGCGAGAAAGACCGCGATGATGCCCGCCACGTTCACGCCAACAAGCGAGAGGGAAAAGCTGCCCTCAAGCACCGCGACCAGCACGCACGCGCCGTTGAGCACAAATCCCAGGAGCAGCCCCAGGCCAAGCCGCGCCGGAGTGTTTCCGTGACTGCACCCAGGATGGGCCTTACGCGCTTGCTTGCGCGCAGGTAGATGAGAAACACGATCCAAATGCCAATGAAGCTCAGGTAGAACGCCATCGTGTAAATCGCGGAGGCCGCGGAAGTAGAGTATTCGCCCTCCGCAAGCCCAAGCATTCCCAGACCGCCCTGGAGCGCAAGGACATTCACCATGTCCTGCACGCCCTCGCCCGAGGTCACAGCCCCGTAGGCAAACGCCGCAATGGAAATCGCAACAGCCCCGCCCACGACAGACCCCAGAACAAGCAACGCAAATGCCAGAGCATAGCTGCCAACCAGGCCAAGCACGCTCTTGGGGGTCGGACGTTCTCCTGCCATCACAGCCTCCGTTTCGGAGACGCCCCAGGCGAGAAGCACTAGCCCCTCTCGCCCGCGCCGCCACGCTCGCCCGCGCCGTCGTTGCTCTTGTCGCCCGCGCCGCCACGCTCGCCCGCGCCATCACGGTCCGGAAGCCTCCCGGCGCGCCGGAGCGCGTCTCGCAAAACCCACTCCACCTGTGCGTTGGCGCTGCGCATGTCGTCCTCGGCCCAGCGCTCGACCGCGGCCCAGATCTCCGGGTCGATGCGCAGGGGATATTGCTTGCGACGTGTCATGCGCAGATGCCTCCGCGGGCCTTAGTACAGCGACCCGGTGTTGAGCACCGGCTGCGCCTCGGACTCGCCGCAGAGAACCACCATGAGGTTGGACGCCATGGTTGCTTTGCGGTCCTCGTCAAAGTCGACGATTCCGCCGTCCGAGAGCTCGGAGAGCGCCATGTCAACCATCGAGACGGCACCCTCGACAATTTTCTTACGAGCGGCAATAATGGCCTCAGCCTGCTGGCGGCGAAGCATCGCGGGCGCAATCTCGGGCGCGTAGGCAAGGTGCGTAAGGCGCGCGTCGTCGACCTCCACGCCCGCGGGCGCCAGGCGCAGGCCCAGCTCCTCCTTCAGGCTGTTCGAGACCTCCTCGATGTTGGAGCGCAGCGTGATGCTGGTATTGGCCGCGTCGTCGTCCTCCATGTGGTCATAGGCGTAGATGCTTGCCACGTGGCGCAGCGCGGTCTCGGTCTGCATGGCGACGTAGGAGATATAGTTGTCCACGTCAAAGAGGGCCTTGGCGGTGTCGGACACGCGCCACACCACAACCGTAGCAATCTCGATGGGGTTGCCCTGCTTATCGTTGACCTTGATGCGCTCGCCGTTGTGCGTGCGCGCGCGGAGCGACACCTTGGTCGAGATGCCCGTTGCCGCCTTGACCGCGAGGCCACCCTTCTTGCCGCCCTCCTCGGCGACCTCCTCGTTCGGGCCGGACTCGCTCATCTTGCGGCTGTAGAAAGGGTTCGCCCAGTAGAAGCCCGACTCGCGGATGGTGCCAATGTAGTTGCCAAAGAGAAGGCAGACCTTCGCCTCGCCCGGCTGGAGGGCGATAAACCCAGAGCTTAGGACAAAGCCCAGCGCAAGCAGCAGGAAGCCGGCGAGCATCATGGGGCCGGCGTACGGCGGCTCCGGCAGCCCCGCGTCATCCGCCGTGGCGAGAAGCATGATGGACCACACCAAGCCCGCGCAGCTTGCCGCAAAGACAAGCACGGTGATAACGAGCATTGCCCAACCCGACTTAGCCTTGATGAGTTTCTCGGACGTCATCTCTGCCCCTTTCCGCTTCGGCCTCCATCATACGTGCCGGGCCGATTGGCCTCAATGTGATATCACAATAATATCCACATTGGACACATAGCACAATATCTGTTGGGGTAATGGGTTTGTAAGGACTATGCGAGAGCAGCCGCGCCCGGCGAGCATCTCACCCATTCGGCGTATTGAGTAAATTTACTCAGTATATTGAGTATAATTACTCAATAGCTACAAACTCTAACAGAAAGCGCAGGATGCACCGTGTTCCAACGCCACCAGGTCAAAACTATTGCCTCACGCATGGTGGAGGCCAACAACCCCCTCATCCAGGTTGTTGTTGGTCCGCGTCAGACCGGCAAAAGCACCGTGCTCGCCCAGGCCCTCGAAGCCGTGAACCTTGAGCGCTCGTTCGTCAGCGCCGACGACGCAATAACCCCCAACCCAGAGTGGCTCCAGACAGAATGGCAGCAGGCTCGCAACATGACAAGAAACGGCTTGCAACCTGTCATATTTGTCGTCGACGAGGTGCAGAAGGTTCCGCACTGGCCAACTGTCGTCAAATCTCTGTACGACGCGGATCGACGCACAAACACACCCGTTCGCGTTGTTCTCAGCGGTTCATCCGCCCTTCTTCTTCACAAGGGGTTGGAGGACTCCCTCATGGGGCGCTTCGAGCTCATACGTTCGCCGCACTGGAGTCTCGAGGAGTGCTCACAAGCATTTGGCTACAGCCTCGACGACTACCTCTACCTCGGAGGATACCCTGGTGCAGCACGCTTCGCGAATGACGAGAAGCGCTGGGGCGCCTATGTGCGCGACGCTATAGTGGAGCCCACCATCTCTCAAGACGTTCTGGCGCTCGACCAGGTAAGAAAGCCCGCCCTCATGAGAGCGCTCTTCAAGCTTGGGGCGTCCTACTCTGCACAGGAGCTCTCGTACACAAAGATGCTCGGACAGCTCCAGGACGCGGGGAACACCACAACGCTCGCACACTACCTCGACCTTCTCGACAAAGCGGGCATGCTGTGCGGGCT
Organism: Tractidigestivibacter montrealensis; assembly: GCF_024741235.1. Taxonomy (GTDB): domain Bacteria; phylum Actinomycetota; class Coriobacteriia; order Coriobacteriales; family Atopobiaceae; genus Tractidigestivibacter; species Tractidigestivibacter montrealensis. The sequence goes on from NZ_JANSKA010000007.1 coordinate 62,010, forward strand.
GCCTAAGTACGACCCCAAGCCAGTCACCCGACGCAAGAGCTCTCCGCGCCTCATGGTGTTTGACACGTCTCTCATGACCGCGACGAGCGGCATCGGGCGCATAGTGTACGAGTCGGATCCGGCGCGCAGGGGCCACCTCATTGAATCCGCCGTTGGTGCGCGCCTTCTCGCAAGGGCCCCCGAAGAGGGCTTCGAGCTCTTCTGGTGGCGAGAGGGGACAAGCGAAGTCGACTTCGTTGCTTCCCGCAACGGTTCGCTCTCGGCTATCGAGGTCAAAGGCGGCGGAGAAGCTCGACGGAGCGGCATGGCGGAGTTCCTCTCCCGGCATCCCGAAGCAAAACGCATTGTGGTTGGTGGAAGCTCCGCGGGAGCATGCAGCTTGGATGACTTCCTCCGCGACCGCGCCCCGCTGTTCTTCTAGCCCCAGCAGGCCGCATTTCTCGCCGCCGCCCCCACACAAAAAACGACCCCGCCTACTCGACGGGGTCGTTGCTGCCGTTACCGAGAAGCCCTCGCATGACCTGCTCGGGACTTTGCCCGTCGTAGCGGGCAAGCGCCGTGATCCTCTCGCGCATGTGGTACTCGTGGACCTCGTCCTCGAGCTCGCGCACGCGTGCGCGCAGGCGGTCGATCTCCTCGTCCCGCTCGCGGGCTCGCTCGCGCATGTCCATGATGCGCACCACGCCGGCCAGGTTGATTCCCTCGTCAGTGAGCTTGGAGATGAGGTTGAGCCGGTCGATGTCGGCTTGCGAGTACAGGCGCGTGTTGCCGCGCGAGCGGCCGGGCGTGACCAGGCCCTTCTGCTCGTACACGCGAAGGGTCTGGGGATGCATGCCCGTGAGCTCCGCGGCCACGCTGATCATGTACAGGGGCTTGTCCCTGTCGCGCGCGTCGCGACCCTCGGATGCGCCATCGCTACGACCCATAGCGCTCGACGTCCTTCCTGTAGTCTCGCTTGTCGGCATCCATCAGGGCGCCAAGACTGTCGCGCTCCTTCTTTGAAAGCGACGTAGGCACCTTTACGCGGATGGTCACGTAGAGCGCGCCACGCGTGCCCTTGCGCTTGACATTGGGCGCGCCCAGGTCGCGGAAGCGGAAGCGCTTGCCGTCCTGCGTCCCGGCGGGCACCTTGAGACGAACCTCGGTACCGTTTGGCGTAGGAACGTCGACCGTCGCGCCAAGCGCGGCCTCGTACATGCTTATCGGCAGCTCCATGCGGATGTCGGCACCGTCGCGCTTGAAGAGCGGGTGCTCCTCCACGTGCGTGGTGATCACGAGGTCGCCGCGCTGGCCGCCGTTCGCGCCGTACTCGCCGCGACCGCGGTAGCGCAGCTTGCCGCCATCCACGGCACCAGCCGGGATCTTGACGGTAAGCGTCTGCTCCTCGCCTGTTGACGGTACACGGTATGACACCTTGCGTGTTGCGCCGTTGAGCGCCTCGTCAAAGGTGACATCGATGCGCATGGTGAGGTCCCCGCCCTTGGCGGGCCGCTGGGCCTGCTGGCGAGCAGCGCCGCCAAAAATGGACGAGAAGTCAAAGCCACCAAAGTCGCCGCCCATGCCATTGAAGATGTCGGACCAGTCGCCGTTGCCACCAACGTTGGTGTAGGTGTACGTGCGCCTGGGACCACCGGAGCCGCCGAAGTCTGCGCCGGGAATGCCGCCAAACATGAGCAGCTGGTCGTACTCCTTGCGCTTCTTCTCGTCCGACAGCGTGGTATAGGCCTCGGAGATCTCCTTGAACTTCTTCTCGTCGCCACCGGCATCGGGGTGGTACTTGGCCGCAAGCTTGCGGAATGCCTTCCGGATCTCATCCTGGGTGGCGTCGCGCTTCACGCCCAAGATGTCGTAGTACGTTTTCTTACCATTGGCCATGGTTTCGCACGAGCCCCCTCTCATATCAATGCGCCCGGACCGAGCGGCCCGGGCGCCGTTATACTACTTTTCCTTTGCGGCGTCATTGCCCGAGCCAGGGCCCTTGTCGCCGCTGTCCTTAGCGTTGGCGTCCTTGTCGGCCGCGGCGTCCGCGGGACGCTTGGGTCCGCCGTAGGTCACGGTCACCATAGCGGTGCGGATGACCTTCTTGCCCATGCGGTAGCCCTTCTGGTAGACCTGGTCGACCGTCTCGTCGTAGGCGTCCTTGTCCTCGCGGCGGCCAACGGCCTGGTGCTCAAGCGGGTTGAACGGCTCGCCGGCGGGGTTGATCTCTTCGACGCCCTCCTTGGAGAGCACGCCCACCATCTTGTCGTGGACGGCCGAGACGCCATCGACGAACTGCTTGAACTGCTCGGACGTGGCGTCCTTCTCAACGCCAGAGGCGTGCTCGAGCGCGCGCTCCATGTCGTCGATAACGGGCAGCAGGTTCACCACGAGCTTCTCGGCTGCGCGCTCGCGCTCGTCCAGACGCTCCTGGGCCGTGCGACGGCGGTAGTTGTCCCAGTCCGCCTGGAGACGGACCAGGCGATCGGTGGACTCGGCGGCCTCCTTCTTGGCCTTCTCGATGTCCTCCGTCATGTCGCTAAGCTTCTTCTGCAGCTCATCGCGCTCGGAGCGAAACTTCTTCGCGTCCTCGACGGCCTCCTGCTCAAGCACCTCGTCGGCAGCCTTCATGGCAGCGGCGCGCATTGCCGCGTCATCGTCCGGGTCGATGTCACCGGGGGCAGAGCTGGCGGCGGCTGTGGCCGCGCCCACCGTGGCTGCCGAAGCGCCTGCGGGCGAGGGCTCGGCCTCGCTCGACTGCGCGGTGCCAGGCTTCTTCTCGTCTGCATCCTCGTTTGGCACTTTCACGTCACCCTCCTCATGCGTACCAGAGGGAGCGGCCTTCTCGGCCGCCCCCTAGACAGGTTATCTTGGAGATGCGGCGCCGCAGCGTGGCCGCGGCGCCAATCTCTGGGCTAGTCCTTCTTCTTGTCGTCGTCGACGACCTCGTAGTCGGCGTCGACCACGTCATCGGCAGAGCCGGAGCCAGCGTTGGACGCGCCCGCGTTGCCGCCTGCCGTCTGCTCCTGCGTGTTGGAGTACACGACCTCCGCCAGCTTGTGGCTGGCCTCCTGGAGCTTCTCGCCAGCGGCCTTAATGGCGTCGATATCCGTGCCTTCGAGTGCCTTCTTGGCAGCGTCAACGGCGTCCTGGACGTTCTTGCGCTGGTCCTCGGGCACCTTGTCACCAAGGTCCTTCAGGGTCTGCTCGGTGGAGTAGCAGAGGGAGTCGGTCTGGTTGCGGACCTCGATCTCGTCCTTGTGCTTCTTGTCCTCCTCGGCGTGGGACTCGGCGTCCTTGACCATGCGGTCGACCTCGTCGTCAGAGAGCGCGGTGGAGCCGGAGATGGTGATCTGCTGGGACTTGCCGGTGGCCTTGTCCTTAGCGGTGACCTTCACGATGCCGTTGGCGTCGATGTCGAAGGTGACCTCAATCTGAGGCACGCCACGCGGCGCGGCGGGGATGCCGGTGAGGGTGAACTTGCCGAGCGACTTGTTGTCGGCGGCCATCTCGCGCTCGCCCTGCAGGACGTTGATCTCGACGGACGTCTGGTTGTCGGCGGCCGTAGAGTAGACCTCGGTCTTGCTCGTGGGGATCGTGGTGTTGCGGTCGATCATCTTGGTCATGACACCGCCCATGGTCTCGACGCCGAGCGACAGCGGCGTGACGTCGAGAAGCAGGATGCCGGAGACGTCGCCGGTAAGGACGCCGCCCTGGACGGCCGCGCCGTCAGCAACGACCTCGTCGGGGTTCACGGACATGTTAGGCTGCTTACCGGTCATCTGCTTGACGAGCTCCTGCACGGCGGGCATACGGCTGGAGCCGCCCACGAGGATGACCTCGTCAACGTCGGAGATCTGCATGTTGGCGTCGCGAAGCGCCTTGGTCACAGGGGCCTTGCAGCGGTCGAGAAGGTCACGCGTGATGCGCTCGAACTCGGCGCGGGTCAGCGTGTAGTTGAGGTGCTTGGGGCCGGTTGCGTCAGCGGTGATGAAGGGCAGGTTGATGTCAGCCTGCTGCGCGGCGGAGAGCTCCTTCTTGGCGTTCTCGGCGGCCTCCTTCAGGCGCTGGAGCGCCATGGGGTCCTTACGCAGGTCGATTCCGTTCTCCTGCTGGAACTTGTCAGCGGCCCAATCGATCACGCGCTGGTCCCAGTCGTCGCCGCCCAGGTGGTTATCGCCGTTGGTGGCGAGAACCTCAACCACGCCGTCCGCGAGGTCGAGCAGAGAGACGTCGAAGGTGCCGCCGCCCAGGTCGAAGACGAGGACCTTCTGCTCGGCGCCCTTCTTGTCCAGGCCGTAGGCAAGGGCCGCGGCCGTAGGCTCGTTGACGATACGCTTGACGTCGAGACCAGCGATCTTGCCAGCGTCCTTGGTGGCCTGACGCTGGGCGTCGTTAAAGTACGCCGGGACGGTGATGACAGCCTCGGTGACGGGCTCGCCGAGGTACTTCTCGGCGTCGGCCTTCATCTTGCCAAGGATCATGGCGCTAATCTGCTCGGGCGTGAAGTCCTCGCCGTCGATCTCGACAACGGCGCGGTTGCCGGTGCCGCTCTTGACGGTGTACGGGACGGTCTTGAGCTCGGAGCCAACCTCGTCGTAGCGACGACCCATGAAACGCTTGATCGAGAAGACCGTGTTCTTGGGGTTGGTGACTGCCTGGTTCTTGGCGGCCTTGCCCACGATACGGTCGCCGTCGGCACGGAAGCCAACGACGGACGGAGTGGTGCGGTCGCCCTCGGCGTTCACGATGATGGTGGGCTCGCCGCCCTCGAGGACTGCCATTGCAGAGTTGGTTGTACCAAGGTCAATACCGAGAATCTTGCCCATGGTGTGCGTTCCTTTCCTTTTGCGCCGCCGCGGCATTTGCCGTGCTCAGCGCTTTGTTCGCTCTTGTACGTTATGTCTTATGCCCCCTGTGGTTTGACTTTATACATTATCTAAGTCTCAATACATGAGATTTTTTGACGTTGCGCGGCGCAAGGGGTGGGCGTGGGGCCGAGCGACATCCCGCAACCGCTCGGGCAGCCACCCCCGCCAGTGCTGCTGAGAAGGAATCGGACAAAATCCAGGCCGAGAGGGGCGAGAAACGTCGGGATCCTTCTCAACGGCACGTGAGAGCCGTCCACCTCCCCACCGGCGGCGGGCGGACTTCCGGTTGGCAGCAGTTTTGGTGAGAATCCTTATGTGGCCGCGGCGCAGGGGCAATTCGCTGACCTGCGGTTCATCAGCCCTCGAACCGCTTTGTACTTGGGGTACCCCTGGAAAACCATAGCCCAACCGTCGATCTCTGCCACCGGGCGCGCAGGGGGTGGAAGGGCCTACTGCCCGGGGCGACCCCAGGGCCCGACAGGTGTCCAAACTACGCACGGTGGGTGCCGAGAGATACAAAAGCCCAGGCCAACGCAAACCTTAACCGCAGCCGTGCGTAGTTCGGGGCAGATACAGGGCGCGAGAAGAGCCATCGGCACCACAGCGAGAAGAGCGGCCGCGCGCCCAAAGGCGCACGGCCGCAAGGAAAAAATCTGTTTCGGCAGGAGCAGCTAGTCCTTCTCGCCCGCATCCTTCTCGGCACGTTTGCGGTCGAGCTTTGCCTGCTTGCGCTTGCTGCGCCTGTAGAGCTCGGGGTGCTCGCGCTCGGCCTTGGTGCGCCGCGCGATAAGCGCCACGCCACCGGCAACCAGCGCCGCGGCAACAACATCTACGCCGCGGATGATCCCCCACCACGGAGACTCCGCCGTCTTCTGCACCGCACCGGGCACCATGCCCTGCATGGCGGAGGAGTTCGTCACCGTGTACGCCAGGTTGTGGATAGCCCTCCGCATGCAGGCACGCGCGGTGGGGCTGTCGTAATCCGAGATGGACCACATCGCGGGCACGCTCATGCACAGGTAGGTGTCACAGCCGGCGCGCATGGCCAGGTCACGATGGTTGTTGCCATTCCAGACCCAGTAGTCCGAGATAACCATGCCCTCAAAGCCCCACTCCTCGCGCAGGATGTCATGGAGCAGCGCGTAGCTGCAGTGGCCGATCATGGTGCCAACGCAGGTCTGGGATGCCATGACCGCCGTCCCTGCACGCATGACCTTCTCGGCAACGGCACCGGAGTCATCGGACGTGTAGCGCACGGTCTTGCGGGCTTCCTTGAGCGCAATCTCGAAGGGCCTGAAGTACAGTTCGCGCATGGTCTGCTCGTCAGCCCACGTGCAGATGAGCTGGGCGCGGCCAGTGTCGGTCTCGTTGAGCGCAAAGTGCTTGAGGTAGCAGTACATACCCTGGTCGCCCGCGCCGGAAACCACGCGCTCCGCCAGCTTGCCCGTAAGCATGGGGTCTTCCGAGTAGTACTCAAAGACGCGGCCAGAGAAGAACGAGCGATGCAGGTTGAGGCCAGGCGAGTACCAGCCCGAGATTCCGTGCGCCAGACCCTCGGTGCCGATAGCCTCGCCCATCTGGTAGAGAAGGTCCTTGCTCCACGTAGCCGCAGCCAGGGGCTCGTACCCGTAGGAGCAGCTCTTTGTCATGTCATAGCCGTTGTCGGAACCCTGGACCTTGAGGCCGTTGGCGCCATCCATGTCGATGGTCGCCGGAAGACCAATGGAGTCGATGGCTGCGGTCACATACGCGTCACCAGAGAAGTTCCGCACGATGCCAGACTTGTCTGCGACCCAGTCAATCTGGTCGAGAAGCGCGTCCCACCTGGGATCGTCGTACGCGGCGCCGCGCAGGTCGGAGGCCACGAGACCGTTCTTGGCGCCGGACGTGGGCTCGTCCGCGGCGTAGACCAGGCTTCCCTCGACGTTGCCGAGGCGTGCGTCCGTCGCGGGGTCGAACGTCACGAAGAGGTCGTGGCCCTCGGCGAACTCGTCGTCGATTGACTTGGTGGCCTCGTAGACGGGCTTGGTCCCCGCCCAGTCAGCGCGCGAGAGGATGCGCGACTGCGCGCGCATGTAGTCGCTGCTCGCCTGGAAGCGGTTGCTCGCGGCGACGTACGCCTGGCCGGCGTCCTCCACGGGGTTGCCCTGGTCGTCCAGGGCGGACTGCGCGTCGCGCTCGGAGCGGCGTGTGTGCTCGGCGTCGGATCCGTCAAACCAGAGGGTCTCGTCCTGCGTGACGGTCCCCCGGGCGATCACCGCGTGGCTGTTCTCGCGGAGGCTCACCTCGTAGTCCCCTGCCTCGAGCACGTAGCAGCCAACGGTCCCGTTGGGGTTCTCGCGCGTGTAGCAGTAGGAGGCCATGTCCTCGCGGTCGAAGGAGAGCTCGAGGGTCTGCGACTGCCCGGGGGCGAGAAGATCGGTCTTTGCGAAGTCCACCAGCTGGCACGCGGGCTTCTCGATGCCCTCTGCCTGGTCCATCTCGGTGTAGGGCGAGGCCGCGTAGAGCTGGACGACGTCCTTGCCGCTGACGTCGCCCGCGTTCGTCACCGTGACACGCGCAGTCACGTCCACCCCGTCATCCACGACGGAGTCGAGCGACTGCGTGAAGCTCGTGTACGAGAGGCCAAAGCCAAACGGGAACACCACCGCGTCGTCGTACGAGAAGGACGGGTCGACCAGCGCCGCCGTCTCGTAGTAGCGGTACCCCATGTACACGCCTTCCTGGTACTCGTTGAAGGTGCGCATAAATTCCCCGCCATCGGTCAGACTCCCGGACGTGATGGGGAGGTTGTCGTAGGTGTGCAGCCCCACGCTCACGTAGGAGGGGTCCGCCGTGAAGTCGCGCGACCAGGTGTCGACGGTGCGGCCGCTGGGGTTGACGTCGCCGTCGAGCAGCGCGGAGAGCTCCGAGAAGCCGCGCTCGCTGGGGTGGCCGTAGTGGATTATTGCATCAACCTCGAGGCTTCCGGACGTCAGGTCGCCAACCTCCATGGGGGCGGAGCCAACGATCACCACCACGACTGCGCCGCAGATGCGCTTGGCCGCCGTGATGGCACCCCGCTCGCTCTTGGAGAGCGCAAGGTAGTGGGGCGTGCCGTCGGAGTAGGCGTCCATCTTCTGGTCCTGCCCCTCCTGTCCGGAGCGCGTGACAAAGACGATGCCCGTTGCCTCGGGGCTCTCGGCGATGCCGTCGTAGATGGAGGGGTCGTACTCGTAGATGCGGCAGTCGCCGCCAAGCATGGAACCGGCCTTGCCTGCGGCGGAGGTGCCCTCCGCCTCCTCGAGAGCCTCGGGGTCGCCTGCCGTACGCATGGCGTCGACGGCGGATCCGTCGATCGAGAAGGCCGAAAGGCCCTGCTCGGGCGTCACCGGGTCAACCGACCACTTTGCCGAGCCGCCCGAGGTGAGCTGCCCGTAGATGGGGTCGAGGTATGCGCGGCCAAACGGCATGACCACAGAACCCTTGACGAGCGGCAGCACACCGGAGTTCTTGAGGAGCACCGTGCCCTCGTCCTGGATCCGGGCCGCGACCTTATAGGCAGCCTCCTTGGCCTGATCGGGGTCGGGGATCTGCGGGGTGGTTCTCGTCATTTCCACTCCCGTACCGGAGCAGCCGCTCAGGGCAGTTGCAGCCACGGCCCCAGCGGCAACAGAGCCAGCCGTGCCAAAGAGCTGGCGCCTGGTCATAGTTGTCTCTCGCATGGCTACTCCTCCCCCTGCGTGACCTGCACGTCGTAGTAGCTGGAGTCCCAGGACGTCTTATCACTTGGAGTCTCCACGTATGTCTCGCCCCTGCCTAGATAGGTGTCGAGCGTGGAGCCCAGCAGGTTTCCTGCCACGGTGGCGAGAATGGCAACAAGCGCCACAATCACCATCGGAATGATGAGCAGGACCCTGAACTTGGTGTTGGACATCTTGAGCTTTGCGGACCCCTTGTCCGCAGGCGTCATCTGCGCCTTTCTCGCACGTGGCATCGTGCCTTCCCTTCCCCATCTCGCCCATTTGGGCGGTACCTGACAAGCGCAGGGTATTGCGATCTGCACGACCGCGCGAGAAGCGTCACGTTTGGTGCACGAGACGACAAAACCGGGGAACCCGCACCGGTGGCGGGGGCTTGGTATTGCGCCAGCGCGACAACCGGTAATATGCCCATAGGGAGGGGCGCATGCATCGAATACTCATCGTCGAGGACGAGCCGGGCGCCGCGATGGCGTTACGCGATGCCATCGCGCGCTACGGCGCCGAGCACTCGGAGCAGTTCCAGGTTGGCTGGATGAGAAACACTATCGACCTCGATGGCCCCGCCTTCGACCTCATCTTCATGGACATTGACCTGGGCATCGAGAATGGCATGGATGCCGCTCGCGAGATTCGGGAGTTCGACCGGTCGACGCCCATCATCTTTGTCACCAACCTCGCACAATACGCCGTGCAGGGCTACGAGGTAAATGCCCTGGACTTTATCGTGAAGCCCTTCACGTATGGGAGCTTCGCCTTGCGCATGGACCGGGCGATGGAGGTCCTGCGCAGGCAGGAGGGCCGTTCGATCTCAATCCAGACACGAGACGGGCTGCGTATCTTTCCTGCCTCGAGTCTGGTACGCGTCTGGATGCATGGCCACGATGTCAACTATGGGCTCTCGGATGGCAGCGTAGTCGTGGCGAGGGGCAGCCTAAAAGAGACCGAGGCGATGCTCGGAGGGACCCCGTTTCTCAGGATTTCCTCCGGTTGCATCATCAACATGTCGCATGTTCGCGGCGTGAGGGATGCGGCCATCACACTCTCCGACGGGAGCGTGTGCTACATAAGCCGAGCCAATAAGCGTCGCTGCCTGGAGGAAATCTCACGCTACCTAGGCGGAGGCAGCGCATGATTCCCCAGGATTTCGCAACAATCGCAACGTCGCTGAGTGTCATACTCGTTCCGGTTGCAGAGACCCTTATGCCGGTTCTCATGCTTGCTGCGGCACGGCCGAGAAGGGAACCGTTCCCCCTTCGCGCAGCGGTGGTCTTTGGCATCGTCGCCGCGGTTACGCTCGTGGTGTCTCCTCTTGCTTACTTTGTCATCATGAACTCGGCAGATCCCGATGGGTACAACCGCGCCTATTCTCTCGTGAGCTCTGTGGTCATTCTGGTGGCCCTGGTCCCCGTTACCATGTCTCTCTACGAGACCTCCGTGTGGCAAGCGCTGTTCTGCGCTGGAGCGGGTTACACCATCCAAAACCTTGCGAGCGGGACAGGGGAGTTTCTTAAGCTGCTCCTCTCGCACTATATGGGCATCAGCGCGGGCTTCTCAATGAGGACGGGCATGAATGTGGAGAGCGTACCCGCTACCGTCTTCGTGACATTTTTTCCTCTGGCCCTTGTCTATACCGCTGCCTACCTCGCGTTTATTCGCCCTGCGCGACGAGAAGGCCTAGGTGACGTAGAGGATCACGGGATGCTTGCCGTTCTCATCCTGGTGGTTCTGGTTGTCATCTCGTTTGACGTGCTTATCAAGAGCCTGGTTGGCGTCGCCGGGTTTCTTGCGCTTGCCGCGCTACGCGGCGTGCATGGCGTTGTGTGCTGCTTTGTCCTGTTCGTTCAATTCGAGATCCTAAGCCGGCGCAGCCTTGAGCTTGAGCTGGCACAGAGCCAGCGCATTGCCTCCGAGCGCGAGCGGCAGTACCAGCTATCTCGCGCAAACATCGACGCCATCAACGTGAAGTGCCATGACATAAGGCACCAAATCCACCAGGCTGTCAGCGGTGGGAGCACCATCGATCCGGAGTTCCTCGCAAGCGTCGAGCGCGAGGTTGCGGTGTACGACTCTCAGGCAAAGACCGGCAACGAGGCCCTGGATACAATACTCACCGAGAAGAGCCTGCTCTGCGAGCGGGAGGGAATATCTCTCAGCGTTATTGCTGACGGAGGGGCGCTTGTGGCGCTCAGTCCTTCGGAGGTCTATTCGTTCTTTGGGAACGCGCTGGACAATGCCATCGAAGCCGTACGCGAGCTGCCCGACCCCAGCCAGCGCAGCGTCTCTCTAACCGTGAGGCGCGTTGGCAGCCTGGCGGTAGTGCACATAGAGAACTACTTCACCGGAGAGGCACGCCTCTCGGATGGAATGCCCCGGACGAGCAAGGCGGACACTCAGCGCCACGGCTTTGGGACACGCTCGATGCGCGAGATTGTAGAGCGGCATGATGGAACGCTTACGTTTGGTCAACGTGAGTGCACTTTCACCGTTGACGCAATGATTCCCGTGCCGTAGATCCGGTTCCCAAGGAGCGGCTGGCCCACGCCGCCATCCGCCGGACTGGCGCCGGTACTGTTGAGAAGGAATTGGACAAAAACCAGGCCGAGAAGACCGCGAAACGTCGGAATCCTTCTCAGCAGCGCCCGGTGACGATGAGGGCGCCCGCCGGCGGCCCCCCAACGGCCCAGCACGAGACGAAACTACGCACGGCAGAGGCAGAGACGGACAAAACCCCAGGTCGACACAAACCTTAATCGCGACCGTGCGTAATTCACGGGGCGGCGGCAAGGGGGCAGCCGCTCCTGTGCGCCGCGTCTACAATGAGATGAGACACGACCACGGGAGGTACCCATGAAGCTCCTCATCGCATCCGACATCCACGGCGCAGCCGATTGGTGCGCGCGACTCATGGACGCCATTGACGCCGAGAACCCCGACCGCGTGGTTCTTCTCGGCGATTTGCTCTACCACGGACCGAGAAACGACCTTCCCGAGGACTACGCGCCCAAGAAGGTCATCGGTATGCTCAACGGCATTGCCGAGAAGGTCATCGCCGTGCGCGGCAACTGCGAAGCCGAGGTCGATCAGATGGTGCTCGACTTCCCCTGCATGGCGGAGTACAACATCCTGCTTGATCCGGAGGCCAACAGCGGAGCAGGAATGACCATCTTCCTCACGCACGGCCACGTGTGGGGACCGGGGATTCACAACTCGGTTGACGTGTGGCCCGAGCTGCCACAGGGCTCGGCGCTGGTATACGGGCACACGCATAAGAAGGTTAACCAGATGAGCGACTCGCACCCCGGGATTACCGTGTTCAACCCGGGTTCGGTTGGCATTCCCAAGGACGGGACTCACAGCTATGGTATCTACGAGGACGGCCACTTTGAGTTCCGCGTGTGGGACGAGTAGTACGGACGCATACCCGCAAACGCAACGGCGCCCAGAGCGGATTCGCTCTGGGCGCCGTTTTCGATCGAGCTTCTATAGTCCTCTTCCTCTATGCTTGCGCTTTCTTGAGCTGAGAGTAGCCAACAAAGCACAGAATCATTTCGGCAATAACGAAGAAGAAGTACGGGATGAAGAGCACCATGGCCACTGCATATAGAATGCCAGCCGTAAGCGCAAAGGCCGACTTCTTCAAAAACGTCGCGAGAGCATTGAACACCACAGCAAGAGCAACCAATACCAGGTGCGGCATGACCATAGCTGTTGCAACTGCGGCTCCAAGCTGTTCAGACGAGGTTCCCGACCCAGCATTTGCCCCTGACCAGTAAACCAGGCTATACACCAGATACGCTGCTCCAATAATCAGGGCGATAAGCAGAGGCTTGTTGATCTTCTTCATGTGAACTCCAATCGTAGCTTGTTACAGATTGTCGACGGCGTACTGAGCCTCATCGGCAGTGAACTGCTCACCATACTCAGAGGTCAGCTGGTCGTAGATCGCACTTGGTGACATGTGCATATCATCCTGGTAGGACTTTGCCTTTGCCAGGGCGTTCGCATTCCAATCTGCCTGCACGTTGTCGACGGCGTACTGAGCCTCATCGGCAGTGAACTGCTCACCATACTCAGAGGTAAGCTGGTCAAAAATTCCCTGCTTAGACATGTGCATGCTGTCGGAATAGCTCTCCGCCTTGGCAAGCGCGTTGGCGTTCCAATCCGTCTGCACGTTATCNTAAGCTGGTCAAAAATTCCCTGCTTAGACATGTGCATGCTGTCGGAATAGCTCTCCGCCTTGGCAAGCGCGTTGGCGTTCCAATCCGTCTGCACGTTATCGATTGCGTACTGAGCAGCCTCAGCGGAGAACTGGCCACCGTATTCGGAGGTCAGCTGGTCGTAGACCCCCTGCTTGGACATGTGCATGGTGTTGGCATAGGAGTTTGCCTGCGCAAGAGCGGACGCATACTCCGCTGGCACATCATCCTTTGGAGCCGCTTCGGAAGTAGTCGCCTGAGACTCAGTAGTCGACGAGTCATCCGTACTAGACGTCTGTGACTCCGCATTCGCTGTCTCCTCCTGCGTCGTCTGCGAGGTAGATACAGACGAGCTACTGGTCGAAGACCCCTTTGAGCCCCCGCAGCCAGCGGTAGAAAAAGCTACCAGCGCAACCGCAACCATCAGAACGACCTTGACCTTGCCCTTCTTCTTTCCCTCTGCCATGGCTACTCCTGCCCACGAGTGACAACCTTCAATAACGCTGAACCGATGCTATGGCTGACTGGCAAAGCCTTCATTAGCTCCCAGCTAAATCACTGCGGACGGTCTTGCGAATGGCGGTCGCCACGGGGCTTCCCGGGCATGATGGTCCGCTCGCCGTGCTCCCAGAGGAGGTCGTCACACTGCTCGACGCCCATGCCGTGATGAAGCGCATACGCAACAATGAGGTCTCGGCGGCAATCCGGCCGCAAGCGGCACACGCCTCCGCGTTCAAGCAGCTCAGAGGTATCGGGGATATCCAGCCGCATCCCAAACGCAAGCTGAATTAGTTTGTCGCGCGAGGCGTGCCTGGTTCCCGCAAGAATCTGATATGCAAAGGTCTGGTTGAGTCGGCTGCGATGGATGGCTTCGTTTCTCGGCATGTCCTCCGCCGCCATACGCTCCGACGCCCAAGGGGCAAGGCCCCGCTCGTCAAGGGGCGCACGTGACAGCACCTTATCAAGGTCTGCACCGCGCATTAGCTCATGCAAGGAATCTTCCACGTCCGCCTCCATCCGCAATGGATGGTGGCAAAACGCTGCGTCGCTTTCATTAGCTTGCCGCTAAAAGACGAGACGACCGCGGGCAAGAAACCCCGCCTAGCCTCCGGGGGTCAGCGCCACGCAAGTGGCGAGAGCAGCAACAAACACAAAGAGCACGCCCAGCGCCATGAGCAGTCGCTTTGCCAGGAGAATCATCCGGGCAGAACGTTGTCTGTACTTCATCGCGGCATACGGACCCGCTCCTAGCATTGCCGCCGGAATCTCCTCGACCAGAAGAAGGACAAGGTAGACGCTAGCGCCTAGAACCACCAGAAGCGATTCCACCGGATGGTCGCCAACCATCGCGTTGGTGGTATAGACCGCAGCCGAGCCAAAGAGAATGCCTACGAAAACGCCGAGAACCACCAGGGCAACGGTAAGCACCTGTATCCACGGCTTGGCCTCGGGAAACGCCGCCACCAGTTGACCGGGCCTTGCCAGCGTACGGGGAATCTTCTCGCGCTTGCCGGTCTTTGCGTCCGCAGCCTTGTCGACGTTTGCAGCAGCCGCGTCCGGCACCGCCTGCAGCACGGCATCGCGCAGCGCACCCGCGCTCTGGTAGCGTTCGCTCGGCTCGAAACTGCAGGCCTTCTCGACAATGCGCCGCAGTTCAGGGCGCACGGCCGCCGAATCTGCAAGCATTTCCGCATACCCCTCGGCATCTGGCGTGACGCCCGTGAGCATGTAGCCCAGAAGGCAGCCCACGGAGTAGACGTCAGAGCGAACGTCCGTCTGGGCAAAGCCGTACTGCTCGGGAGACGCGAAGCCCCAGGTACCAAGCCGGGTGGTGTCGCGTTGCGCGCCCTCGACGTATGCACGCGCAATACCAAGGTCGATAAGGACGGCGCCGCGCGGAGAGAGAATCACGTTCCTGGGCGACACGTCACGATGAACAATGCCCTGCTCGTGGAGGGTGGCAACCGCATCGCACACGTCGGCGACCACATGCGCTGCCGCAATCTCGCCCATGCGGCCAGCCTCTGCCACGCACGAGGCAAGCGGCGTCCCATAGACGTACTCGCGGACAATAACCACCTGGTCCGGCAGGTCATAGGTCTCAACCACGCGCGGCAGGTGCTCGCCTCCAACAGACGAGAGACGCGAGAAGACCTCGACGTTTGCAACGTCACGCTTTACGCGCTTGCGCACCAGCGGCCCCTCGCCGAGGTGCGCCGCGCCCGGCCTGCTCACAACCTCGGTCGAGCCGGCCTCCCCGCAGGCAAGCACGCGCACCACGCGATAGGCCTCGTCCTTCTCGAGCGCAGCCATGAGCTGCACGTCTGCGGGCGTGTCCACTACGCCTCCCCGTCGAGCAGGGTCTTCTCGCCCAGGCCCCATAGCTCGTCATCCGTCTGCGCACGGTTCATGCCGTGCTCGAGGCAGAAGATGATGATGGCGTCGCGGCGGTTGCGCGACCACAGCTCGGAGGCGCCGGCAAGCCGCAGCAGGCGCTGCGCCTCAACGAGCGAGCAGCCAAGCCCAAAGGCCAGCATGATCGCGCTGTCGCGGCCGGGGCGTCGCGTGCCCTCGAAGATCTGGTAGCAGAACGTGGGATTGAGCCCAGACGCACGGATGACCTGCGACTTCTTGAGCCCATGCTCCTCTCGCACGGACTCCGCGTACTCCGCGAGCGAGCGCTCCTCCAAGCTTGCACGCGCAAGGTACTGCTCGGGCGTCGCCGATGCCAGCAGCTGCTCCAGAAGCTCCGCGGTAAGCCGCACGGAACCGCCTGCGGCTGCGCCCTGCTCGCCCGTGGCCTCCCCAGACATCAGAACTTGTCGACCATGCCATCAGCGTCCGCATGGAGCTGACGGATGGTCTGGGGAATGAGGTCCAGGTCGTAGGGGGTCATCTGGTAGACCCAGTTGAGCCAGTTGCGGTAGAGCAGGTTCGCGTGGGCACGCCACGTGAAGATGGGCTGGCTCTCGGGGTTGTCGTCCGGGAAGTAGTTCTCGGGCAGGCGGATGGGCAGCCCCTTGTGGAAGTCGCGCCAGAACTCGTCAGAGAGCGTGTCTCGGCCGTACTCGAAGTGGCCCGTCACGTAGACCTCGTGGAAATCTGCGGTGGCAATGATGGCCGGACCGCTGGTGAAGCCCTCCGAGAGCACGTGCAGCTCGGGGTGACGGGCGAGCTCGTTGGTGTCGATGGCGGCGTGGCGCGAGTGCGGCATGTAGTGCACCTCGTCGAAGCCGTTGGTGAGGAAGTTGTACTCGTCGCACAGGCGCTGCGGGAAGACGCCAAAGAGCTTGGATCCAAGCTGCTTCTTGGGGATGCGGTACAGGTGCCAGAGGCCGGCCATGGCGCCCCAGCACAGGTACATGGTGGAGAGCACGTGCTCCTGCGACCAGTCGATGATCCCGCAGAGCTCGTCCCAGTAGTCAACGTCCTCGAAGTCCATCTGCTCCACCGGTGCGCCGGTGATGATAAGGCCGTCGTAGTTCTTGTCGGCAAACGAGTCAAACGTGTCGTAGAACTTCACGAGGTGATCCTGCGAGACATGCGTGGCCTCATGCGTGGATACGCGCATGAAGTCGCAGCTCACCTGCAGCGGCGACTTTGAGATGAGGCGCAGAATCTGGGTCTCGGTCTCAATCTTGGTGGGCATGAGGTTGAGAATGGCCACCCTCAGCGGGCGGATCTCCTGGCGCTCTGCGACTTCTTCTTCGAGAGCGAAGATGCGCTCCTCGTGCAGAATCTTCTTGGCGGGCAGGCCGTCTGGGATGTTGATGGGCATGCGTGACTCCTTGGCTGGTGCAAACGGGCAAGACGGACGTGCGCCGACGACGACAGTCGCGACGCAGCTAGCGCATTCGACGCATTCGCGCCGTGAGTGGAGCCATGTTTGCCCTGTTCCAGCTCATACAAGGTCCTTCTCGCCACGCGCACCCCAACTGGCACGCACGCCATCACAGTATAGAGGAGAGCGCGCGGGCTGTCCCCGTTTTCATGCGGCGATATTGTCGTGATGGTGGAAAAGCGCACGTACATGCCCCATACTGTGCAGCATGAATACATCATTTGCCGAGCTCGGGCTAAACGAGCAGATTCTTGCCGGGGTGGATGCCCTTGGCTTTGACACACCAACTCCCGTTCAGGCACAGGCGATTCCCGTTGTCCTTGAGGGGCGCGACGTGGTTGCCTCCGCGCAGACGGGCACCGGCAAGACCGCTGCCTTCGCCCTGCCGGCGCTGCAGCTCATCCAGGGCCAGAAGACCGCTAGCAAGGAACCGCTCGCCCTGGTGGTAACACCTACGCGCGAGCTTGCCGCACAGATCGACAACGTGGTGAGCGTGGTGTGCAAAAAGACGGGGCAGCACGCGGTCATCGTGATGGGCGGCGCCAAGTTCGACAAGCAAATCGCGCAGCTCGAGAAGGGCTGCGACCTCCTGGTTGCCACGCCGGGGCGCCTGCTCGACCTCATGGAGCACAACCACGTGAGCCTCTCAAAGGTGCAGGTGCTCGTGCTTGACGAGGCGGACCGCATGCTCGACATGGGCTTCTGGCCCAGCGTCCGGCGCATCATGCACGCCCTGCCCGAGAAGCACCAGACGCTGCTCTTCTCGGCAACCATTCCACCCAGCATCAAGAGCACCATCGACGCGCTGCTGAGGGACCCCGCCTACGTGGAGATCGCGCGCGTGGGTCAGACCGCCGACACCGTAGAGGAGCATCTCTGCCCCGTTACGCAGGGCCAGAAGACGCAGCTTCTTGAGGCGCTCATCAGGACCGGCGGCGGCACCGGCGTGCAGCCGGAGCGCGTGCTGGTCTTCTGCCGCACCAAGCACCGCGTGGATGATGTCTCGAAGATCCTTAAGAGCGCAGGCCTCAAGGTGGACGTGATGCATGCGGACCGCCCGCAGAAGGCGCGCGAGAAGGCCCTCGAGCGGTTCCGCGAGGGCAAGGTCCAGGTGCTTGTCGCCACGGACGTGATGAGCCGCGGCATCGACGTCGAGGGCATCGACGCGGTGGTCAACTTCGACGTACCCATGGACCCCGAGGACTACGTGCACCGCATTGGACGCACCGGTCGCGCCGGCGCTACGGGCCACGCCTACACGTTCATGGCACCCGACGAGGTGAGCCCACTTCGCGAGATCGAGTACTTCACCAAGAAGCTCGTGCCGGTGTGGGACCTGCCTGGCTTTGCCTACGATGAGGGGCGCATCATCCCGCAGTCCGGACGCTCGACCACCAAGCCAACGCGCACGATGTTCTCGGGCTCCAAGGCCCGTGGGCGCGGCTTTGGCGGCGGGCGGTACGGCCGTCACTTCTAGGGCCGCGGAGAGACGCCGTCCGGTCCCGCCACGCCAACGAGTAATCCACGACTCACCCACAAGAAGGATCGCAATGAAGCAACAGCGTCCATATCCGCAGGTCATCGTCACGAGAAAGGCTGCCCGGGCGCTTGCCAGCGGGCATCCCTGGGTCTTCGAGGGCGAGGTCCGTCGCATGGAGCCCGCACCAGCGGACGGGCGCATGGCTCAGAACGGCGACGTGGTGGATGTGGTTGAGGAGAACGGCACCTGGCAGGGCGTGGGGCTTCTCTCCGAGCAGAGCAAGATTCGTGTGCGTGTGGTGAGTCGCAACGCAAACGACCGCATCAACGAGGCGTTTTGGGCACGCAAGCTTCAGTGGGCGTGGGGGTATCGCAAGGCCGCCATGGGCTCGCGCGCGCTACCCGGCTGCGAGCCGGACACCAACTGCTGCCGCGTGCTCTTCTCGGAGGCAGACGGGTTCCCGGGCCTTGTGGTCGACCGCTACGAGGATGTGCTGGTCTCGCAGGTGGGCACTGTGGGCATGCAGCGGCTGCGCCCCACGCTCTACCCGCTGCTTCTTGATGTTCTGCGCACCGACGGCCAGGACATCCGTGGCATCTACGAGAGAAACGACGCGCCTTCTCGCCTCAAGGAGGGCCTTGCGCAGGAGAAGGGCTGGTGGGCCGAGAACGGCCGGCCCGCGCCGGATAGCGCGCGCGTAATTGCGCACGAGAACGGCATTGCCTACGACCTTGACCTTGAGAACAGCCAGAAGACCGGATTCTTCCTGGATCAGAAGTACAACCGTCGTGCCGTGCGCGAACTGGCCCGCGGACGTCGCGTGCTCGACTGCTTCTGCCACGTGGGTCCGTTTGGCCTTAACGCCGCGGCGGGTGGCGCCGCGTTTGTGCGCGAGGTCGACGTGAGCCAGACGGCCATCGACCTTGCGCGCGAGAACGCGCGCCTCAACAACCTTGAGGCGACGATGGATTTCACCTGCGCAAACGTGCTGGAGTATCTGCCGGAGCTTGTCTCGGACAAGAAGCGCCTGCGCGAGGAGGGCGGCCCCTTCGACCTTATCGTCCTGGACCCGCCGGCATTCACCAAGAGCCGCGGGACCGTCGACCACGCCGCCCGCGGCTATCGCGAGATCAACGAGTGGGCCATGCGGATTCTGCCGCGCGGCGGCTACCTTGCAACGTGCAGCTGCAGCCATTTCATGACGCGCGACCTTCTCGCCCGCGCCATTGCCGAGGCTGCGCACAACGCAAACGTTCAGCTGCGCCAGATCGAGGAGCGCCAGCAGGCGCCGGACCACCCCATCCTTTGGGGCGTCCCCGAGACCCACTACCTGGACTTCTTTGTGTTCCAGGTGGTGTAGGGCTCTTACCTGCTGTTATATGGCTTGATGAGGGCTAAACCGCATATGGGAAAATTGGCTGTATGAGAGAATTCGTCAGTAGCAGTTGAAAAGATTCATCAGTACAAGCTGCAAAATTTCATCAGTAGAATCTGATAAAATTCATCAGTAGACTAAATTTTAGTGCCAATGGTCTGCAATTCTCGCCTTATCAGTCTCGCCGCAATTCTTCGAGCTCGCCACGGTTAGCGATAACGTACATGCAGCCCGATGGGAAGGAAACGCGTCGATGCTTATCCACAGAAACGTCCGAGACGCTCTTTTGGCAGCAGCCAAAGACTACCCCGTCGTATCTATAACTGGTCCCAGACAAAGCGGAAAAACGACGCTGACACGCGAGACATTCCCGGACTATGAGTATGTAAGTCTGGAAAATCCCGACGTGCTCCAAACGTTTCGGGATGACCCCAACACTTTCTTGCACGTCCACGGCTCTCACGTTATTTTCGATGAAGCTCAACGAGCGCCGCAACTTTTCTCATATCTCCAACAAGTTGTGGACAGCAGTCGGGAAACGGGTCGTTTCGTAATTACCGGATCGCAAAACTTTCTACTCATGGATGCCATAGGCCAGTCACTCGCAGGCCGTGTAGAACTGCTCACCCTTCTGCCGCTCTCGTATAACGAACTATCCCGGTCTCATCGAGAGCCGAGTAGTTTGGAAGAATGGTTATTCCAGGGCGGATATCCGCGCATGTATGATGCGTCCATCCTGCCCAACCGATACTTCCCAAACTACATTCAAACGTATTTGGAAAGAGATGTACGCAACGAACTGGGGGTAAGGAGACTTCACGACTTCCAGCTATTTCTTCAGCTTTGCGCCCTACGCACCTCTCAGCAACTCAACATTTCGAATCTCGCTTCCTCAGCGGGGATAGCATTCAATACCGCAAAGGAGTGGCTGTCGATTCTTGAGGCAAGCGGAATCATCTATCTTTTGGAGCCCTACTTTAGCAATCGCGGGAAAAGCCTAGTAAAGTCGCCAAAGCTCTACTTTGTTGACACTGGTCTTGCCGCAAGTCTAATGGGCATCAGGGACGCAAGCGAGCTTTCTCTGGGAGAGTTTCGAGGCCCGCTATTTGAGACTTATGTCATCTCCGAGGTGCTTAAGGCAGGTTACGAGCAAGGCCAGAGACCACAGCTGTCGTACTGGCGTGATACGCACAAGAACGAAGTCGACCTCATAGTTCGACGTGGTCTAAAGCCGGTCCAGGCCATAGAGATAAAGTCGTCCGCCACGTACAATACTCGGTACTTCGATATTCTCAACAAAGTCAGCCAAGACGACTTGGACCTCTCGCCAAAAGCGCGTGCAGTTGTGTATGGAGGCACATCTCCGCTGCACACGCAATGGGGAGATGTGGTCCCCTTTAGCGATGTCCACGATGCAGCCGTTGGATGGCTGAGCTAGGCAGCCGGGCTAGGCGGGTGCCGCGAGCGAGAGGCACTTCGCTTTCCTCTCTGTGGTTTTGCACCGTTTTACACGAACTTATACCGTCTTACACTGTCGCGCGGACCAAGGGCCCGCCGCGGCCTTCACGCCGCCGCTAACCCTTGCTCTTGCGGCGCGCGCGGAAGAACGCGCGCAGCTGGTCGGCGGCCTCGTCCGCAAGCACGCCCGACGTCACCTCAAACGCATGGTTGAGCCGTGGGTCATGGCTCACGTCAAAGAGCGTGCCCAGCGCGCCGCCCTTGGGGTCGGGCGCACCGTACACGCACCGGTCCACGCGAGCGTTCACCATGAGCCCCGCGCACATGAGGCACGGCTCAAGCGTCACATAGACCGTGCACCCCGAGAGCCGCCAACGGCCCAGTGCCCGGGCGGCGGCCTCCATGGCGAGAAACTCGGCATGCGCTGCAGGGTCCGCGTCCTCCTCGCGACGGTTGTGCGCGCGGGAGACAACCTGCCCGTCGCACACCACCACCGCGCCTATGGGCACCTCGCCCTCGTCTGCGGCGGCAGCGGCCTCCTCAAGAGCGATTCTCATGAACCGAAGGTCCTCCGCAGCGGCATCCGCGCTGTTGCTCTGCTCGTCTTGGTTCATCTCTCGCCCCTCTTGTTCAGTCGCAGGCCCAACTTTCCCAGCGTATGCGTTAGGATATATCCACGCACCCAACGGAGGGGTGGCAGAGTGGTTGATTGCAGCGGTCTTGAAAACCGCCGGGCGCCTTGCGTCTCGAGGGTTCGAATCCCTCCCCCTCCGCCTCATGCGTCCCGTCATGGAGCACCGCACGCCGCTCGCGTCCCTGGTACGTCCGCCACGGCCCGCCCGCTTGAAGGGAGCCCCTTATGATCGTTGTCATCGTCATCATCGCCATCGTCGTTGTTCTCGCCGTCTGGTTTGTGAGCATCTACAACGGCATCGTCCGCAAGGACAACCGCTGCGACAATGCCTGGCAGACCATCGACGCTCAGCTGCAGCGCAGGAACGACCTCATCCCCAACCTGGTTGAGACCGTCAAGGGCTATGCCGCGCACGAATCCGGCACGCTCTCGGCCGTCACGCAGGCTCGCGCGGCCGTCATGTCCGCGAAGACGCCCGAGGAGAAGATGGCAGCCTCCAACGTGCTCTCTGACACGCTGAAGTCGCTCTTCGCCGTCTCCGAGGCATACCCCGAGCTCAAGGCCAACGCCAACTTCCAGCAGCTGCAGTCCGAACTTTCGGACACCGAGAACAAGATCAGCTACGCGCGCATGAGCTTCAACGACTGCGTGCTCGAGTACAACAACGCCATCGAGACCTTCCCCGGCAACGTGGTTGCCGGCTCCAAGTTCAAGGAGCGCCAGGGCTTCGAGGTTCAGTCCGAGGCCGCTCGCCAGGCGCCACAGGTCAAGTTCTAGTCTTTTCTCGGCCGAGTCTCTTCTCGGCGACAATAGCAGGTCCAGCGCCGGTGGGGTAACGCCGTCCCACCGGCTTTTTTGCTGCCGCGGGGGCGAAGCGTCGAATCCTCGAACGACCCCAGGAGCCAACCCGGCGCCAGCCCTCCGCACCCTAACGTGGAGATTAAAGAATCGTTACGCAAACGCGATAGGGCCAACAGCCCCTCGTCGCGAGCCCTCGTGTACAATGACCTGTGCGCATGGCCAAGCGTGCCGTGCGCGGTCATCAAAGGTCAAAGAGAAAGGCTTCCATGAAACCCCGACCTCACAGTCGATGACCCCTCCGGCGTGCTATTGGCAGCCCGCCGCATGGGGTGCCGTTCCACCACATATGCCGTGTGCGCAGCCTTACCCGGGTGCACGCCGGCAGAGAAGGAGCACGCATGATCTACCTCTCCCAACTCCTGGGAAACCCGGTTCTCGACCTCAACGGCGAGAAGATAGGCACCGTTTCTGACCTGGGCATCGCCACCGGCGAAGTCTTTCCCCGCGTCACCAGCCTTGCGTTCATGGGCCCCGGCCACACACCGTTCATGATCAGCTGGCGCAAGTACGTCGACACCTACGACGAGCACGAGGTGCACCTCAAGGTCGTCGCCACCGACATCCGCTTCTCCTACCTGCAGCCCAACGAGGTCCTTCTCGCGCGAGACATTCTCAACAAGCAAATTGTTGATACCCGCGGCATGCGCGTAGTGCGCGTGAACGACCTCAAGCTCTCGGACACCAACTCCTCTCAGCTGCGCCTCCTTGGCGCCGAGGTGGGCATCCGCGGCATCCTGCGCTCGCTTTCCCCCGGCATCGAGCGGCTGGCGCTGCGCATTGCGCACACGTTTGGCAAGCAGCTTCCCGAGAAGATCATCGCGTGGAGCTACATGGACCTCGTCGAGCGCGACCTCTCCGACGTCAAGCTCTCGGTCTCGCACAAGACCCTCGACGACATGCACCCCGCCGACATCGCAGACATCATCGAGCGCCTTGACCCGCGCCTGCGCGGGCAGGTCTTTGCCCAGCTCGATGACGAGCAGCGCGCCGGCGCAATGGCCGAGCTGGACGACGATGCCATGGCCGCACAGATCATGGGCAGCATGGACGAGGCCGACGCGTCGCGAATCCTCTCCGAGATGGACCCGGACGACGCTGCCGAGCTCGTCTCCGAGCTCGATTACGACAAGGCCGAGAAGCTCCTCAAGCTCATGGGCGTCAACGAGCAGAAGGCCATTCGCCAGCTTTTGGGCTACCGTGAGGACACCGCCGGCCGCATCATGACCTCCGAGGTGGTCTCGCTTCCCGAGGACAAGACCGTTGCCGACGCCGTCGAGCGCCTGCGTGGGCTGGACGAGGACTTCGAGAGCGTGCGCTACGTCTATCTCACCGACGAGGACGAGAAGCTCTCCGGCGTGGTCACGCTCGGGCGCCTCATTGTGGCAGACCCCGAGACCCGCCTCGAAGACATTGCCACCACAGAGCTCAAGACCGCCAGCCCCGAGGACGACCAGGAGGACGTGGCGCAGGACATCGCCAAGTACAACCTGCTTGCCATGCCCGTTGTCTCGGACGAGGGCAAGCTACTGGGCATTGTCACCGTCGACGACGCCCTGGACGTCCTGGAGGAGGAGCACGCCGAGGATCTGCAGATTGCCGGCGGCACAAGCTCCGACGCGGACGGCACCGAACACGCGCACGACCTGGTGTGGCTGCTGCGCCGAAACGCCTGGTTCTTCTTCTGGATCGTTGCCACGGCCATCATTTCCTTTGCGTTCAAGACCGACACCAGCACCTTCACGGCGGCGCTTCTCGCCTGTGCGGCAATGCCGCTCGCCCTTGTGGTGGCCGACGACTCCGTGAGCTACGTCACCAACTTCTTCCTGGAGAACGACCCGGACGACGAGGACTCGCCCTCCACGCTTGGCTTTACGCTGCGCAGCATTGGGACTGGCCTTGTCTTTGCCTTCATCTGCACGCTGCTGGTGCTTGCATTTGTGAGCCTTGCGCTGCCGGACGCCTCCGACGCCGCGCTGGCACATGCGCTTCGCCTGGGATTTACCGCCGCGGCCGTCTCGGTGCTGGTCTCGTTCGCCCTTACGCCCATCTACCTGGTGATTCTTCGCAAGCGTGACGAGAGGAACCAGGAGACCTCGGGCTTTGCGCTCGCCCTCATCTCTATGATCGTCGCCGCCGTGGTGTTCGCAGTCGCCATCGCCGTGACCGGCACGACCGGAATCGTCCTGGGGTAGGCCCATGGCAGAGGCAAAGAGCAACACCAAGAAGACAACCAAGAAGGCCGGACGCCTTGCGATTCTCGCCGCCATGGGGCCGGGTCTTCTCACCGCCATGGCTGGCAACGACGCTGGCGGCATCGCGACGTACTCCTCGACCGGTGCCACGTACGGCTACGGCATGCTCTGGACCGTGCCGCTCATGTGCGTCCTTCTCATTGTGGCGCAGGAGACCGCCGCGCGCATGGGCTGCGCCACGGGCAAGGGCTTTGCGGCCCTCATCCGCGAGCAGTTTGGCGTGCGCGTCTCGGCAATCGCCATGCTCGCGCTTATCATCTCAAACTTCACGGTAACGCTCTCCGAGTTTGCCGGCATTGCCTCGAGCATGGAGCTCTTTGGCATTCCGCTGCAGGTGAGCGTACCCATTGCGGGCATCGCCACGTGGCTTCTCACGCAGAGCGGCTCTTATCACCGCGTCGAGAAGATCCTGCTGGCGCTCTCCTGTGTGTTTCTCACCTACATCGTGAGCGGCTTTATCTCCAACCCCGACTGGGGCCTGGCGCTCAAAGACACGGTAATTCCGCAGTTCTCGAGCGACCCTGGCTACGTATCGCTGTTGGTGGCAAACGTTGGTACCACCATCTCGCCGTACATGCTGTTCATGGTGAGCTCCAACGTGGTCGAGAAGAACCTCAAGGGCTCCGACATCCCCGGCCAGCGCGCAGACAACGTCTCTGGCGTGATTGCGGCAGAGATCACCACCTGGTTCATCGTCCTCACAACCGGTACCGTGCTCTACCCCGCAGGCGTCACCGTGAACAGCGCAGCCGACGCAGCGCAGGCGCTCGTGCCACTCGCGGGCCAGTACGCCTCGGCGCTCTTTGCGGCAGGTCTTGCGGGCGCGTCATTCCTGGCGGCGTGCGTGCTGCCCAGCATCACGGCGAGCGCCGTGTGCGAGGCCTTTGGCTGGGAGCGCGGCGTTGACCGCAGCTGGAACGAGGCACCGGCGTACCGCGCCATCATCACCGGCATCACCATCCTCTCGGCGGGAATCGTGCTTATCCCCAACGTGGACCTCTTTGGCGTCATGATGCTGGCGCAGGTCATCAACGGTGTGTTGCTACCGGTGCTCATGGTGTGCATGGTTCTTATCGCAAACGACAAGCGCGTCATGGGGCAGTATGCGAACGGTCGCGTGTGGACGGCGCTCACATGGTTCACCATTGTGGTGGTTATCGTGCTCACGATCATCATGTTTGTGCTGCAGGCCATGGGGCTGTAGGGGCCAAACCTTTGACGCAGCTTTGCCGCTCGCATTGCGAGCGAGTCGCCGAAAGCACCCTTTTGGCAGCAAATGCAACGTAGAGGCCTCTCCGGCGATTTATTGTCGCCGGAGAGGCCAATTTGACGCAATTTGCAACAAACGGGGCCATCTGGCGACAACAAGGAGAAAGCATTTCCGCCCCACAGATTGTGCCCCCGACGTCGGCAGACGCCGGGGGCACAGCCAGGACACATTGCGCCGTGGCTAGCGCTCTCCCGCGTCGTACGGCATGCCAGCCGCTTTGGGCGGGTGGTTCTTGCCAGAGAAGAACACCAGCAGGATCATCGTGAGCACGTACGGCAGCATAAGGAAGAGGTCCGAGTAGTTGCTCGAGAGCCCCATGGAGAGGCAGAGCTGGTAGCCGCCGGAGCGCGCCAGGCCAAAGACGAGGCACACCACCGCGGTCGAGGGGATGTTCCAGTTGCCAAAAATCATTGCGGCGATGGCCAGGTAGCCAAAGCCCATGTAGATGCTGGGCGAGAAGTTCGCCGAGATCGAGTACGCATAGCAGATGCCACCAATGCCGCAGAGCGCGCCGGAAATCACGACGGCAATGAAGCGCGTCTTGTTCACGTCACCGCCCGTGGCATCGACGGCCTGGGGGTTCTCGCCGCACGCGCGCAGTCGCATGCCAAAGCTCGTCTTGTACATGAGGTACCAGGCCGCAACGGCAACTATCGCAATGAACCACTCGTACGGGTACATGTCGGTGAAGAACCAGCCCAGCACGGGGATCTGGCTCAGCACGGGCACGGTGACCTGGTCAGAGACGCCCAGCACGAACTTGTTCGAGGCGGCACCGGTGAGCACCTGGTTGGCAACGCTCGTGAAGAACGTGGTGAGTGCCGCTGCCAGGATGTTCACCACCACGCCGCTGATTACCTGGTTGGCGCGGAACCTCACACAGAGAAACGCATGCAGAAGCGAGTAGACAGCGCCGCCGATCATGGACGCCAGCATGGCAACGACAATGACCATCTGGTTATCGCTGCCCATTTGCGGCATGAGGATGACGGCAATAAGCGAGCCGATGAAGGCGCCAAAGCCCTGGAAGCCCTCGACGGCGAGGTTGGTGACGCCACTCTTCTCGGAGTAGATGCCGCCAATGGCCATGATGAAGAGGGGCGCCGCAAAGGCAAGTCCATCGATGAAAACGGTATCCATGCTACTTCTCCCCCTCTTCCGTCGTGGCTTTGGCCGCAGCCGCAGTCTTGGCTCTGGCCTCGAGCTTAGCGTCCTCCTCGCGCTGCAGCTTGCGGTGGGCAAGGTACTTGAAGTACCCGCCACACGCGGAGAAGAGCAGCATGATGCCAACGATGAGCGACGCGATCTCCTTCTGGACGCCCAGGGTGGAGCTCATGAAGTTGCTGCCGTTCTGGAAGATGGAGACCAGGATGGAGGCAAAGATGCTGCCGATGGGGTTGCCGTTGCCAAGAAGCGCGACGGCAATGCAGTCATAGCCCATCTGCGGAAGCGTCTTGGGGACGATCGTCGTGTAGTAGCCGCAGTAGTACGCCACGCCGGCAAGGCCCGCAAGCGCGCCCGAGAGCGCCATGGCCTGGATGAGCCGCTTGCCCACATTGATGCCGGCATACTTGGCCGCCTTGGGGTTCTGGCCAACGGCCTTGAGCTCAAAGCCCACCACGGTGCGCTTGAAGAGCCAGTCGAAGAAGAACGCCAGCGCCACCGCCAGGAAGATGCCCAGCGGAATGGTGCAGTTGATGCCACCTATCTGGACGTTGTAGATCATGAGCGCCGCATCGGTCGAGCAGGGCAGCGACGAGCGCGTGAGGCCGTTCACGAAGTACATGTTGATGAAGAAGCCCACGATGTAGTTGAGGATGTAGTTAATCATGATCGTGGAGACGACCTCGTGCACGTTGAAGCGGTACTTGAGGAAGCCCACAAAGGCACCGAGAAGAGCGCCCACCACGGCGCCGATGATGATGACCAGCGGCTTTGAGAGTACGGCAGGCAGGTCGCTGTAACCCACGAGCACTGTTGCCGTGAACGCAGACGCCACCATCTGGCCAGAGATGCCAATGTTGAAGAGGCCTGCGCGGAAGCCCACCACAAAGCCCAGCGATGCGAGCAGCATGGGGGCAAGGTAGCCCAGAAAGGTAAAGAAGTCCGACTGGATGCCGGCACCTCCGCCGTAGCTACCCTTGGGCGCAATGCCCGAGCCCTGCAGGAAGCTGTAGAAGCCCACAAATGGGTCCTTGCCCAGTATCACGAGCAGAACGCCCGAGACGAGCAGCGACAGCAGCACGCAGAAGACGGGGACCGCGATGTGCGACCAGCGCCCGTCCAGCAGCCGCTGGAACCAGCCCGTCCCTCCCTTTTTCTTCTCGGCGTCAGTCATTGTCCGCCACTCCCATCATGTACCTGCCCACTTCCTGCGAGGTCATGGTGCTCGCCGGGGCTGTCTTGAGAAGCTTGCCGTTATAGATAACGCCAATAGTGTCGGCCAGCTGCATGACCTCGTCGAGCTCGAGCGAGATGAGCAGCACGGCGGCCCCGCGGTCGCGCTCGGCAATAATCTGCTCGTGGATGTGCTCAATGGCGCCCATATCCATGCCGCGGGTTGGCTGCACAAAGATGAGGAGCCGTGCATGCTGCTCGATCTCTCGGGCAACAATGGCCTTCTGCTGGTTGCCTCCGCTCATGGAGCGCGTGATGGTACGGCCACCCTGGCCCGAGCGGATGTCATAGCGCTCGATGAGGTCGTCTGCAAACTCGCGGATCTTTACGTGGTCGAGCACGCCGCCCTTGGAGAAGGGTTCCTTGTAGTAGCGACGCAGTGCGAGGTTCTCGTCAAGCGGCAGGTTCATGAAGACGCCCATGCCCTGACGGTCCTCGGGGATGTAGGCCACGCCGTCCTCAATGCGATTGCGCACGCTCTCGCTGGTTATGTCCTTGCCATCCAGGGTGACTGTGCCCTTGTAGGCGTCCTGCATGCCCGCGATGGTGTTGGCGAGCTCGCCCTGGCCATTACCGGCAACGCCTGCCACGGCAAAGATCTCGCCCTCGTGGATGCTCAGCGAGACGTCCTGCACCACCTCGAACTTGTCGGCGTTCCTCACCGTGAGGTGGTCGACCTTCAGGACCTCCTTGCCAAAGTGCGGCTCGCCCTTGGTGGTCTCGAGCTTGACCTCGCGGCCAACCATGAAGTTTGCCATGTGCTGCACCGACGTGCTGGCAACGTCCAGGACGTCGACGAGCTTGCCGCGGCAGAGAATGGCGCAGCGGTCTGCGACCTTCTTGATCTCCTCGATCTTGTGGGTGATGAGGATGATGGTCTTGCCCTGGTCACGCAGGCCACGAATGATGTCGAGAAGGAATTCGATCTCCTTGGGCGTGAGGACGGCCGTGGGCTCGTCGAAGATCAAGATCTCTGCGTTGCGGTAGAGCATCTTGAGGATCTCGACGCGCTGACGCTGCGAGACGGCCAGGTCGCCAACCATGTCCGTTGGGTTCACCGCAAGGCCGTACTGCTCGGATATCTCCTTGACGCGCCTGTTGGCCTCCTTGATGTCAACGCAGGGCAGGAAGCCGGCAAGGCGCTTCTTGGGCTCGACGCCCATCACAATGTTCTCGGCAACGGTGAAGTTGTCGACCAGCTTGAAGTGCTGGTGCACCATGCCGATGCCCGCGGCCACGGCGTCGTCTGACGAGCCGAACTTCACCTCCTCGCCGCGCAGGTAGATCTTCCCGGCATCGGGCTGGTACATACCAAAGAGCACGCTCATGAGCGTGGACTTGCCCGCACCGTTCTCGCCGAGAAGGGCAAATACCTCGCCCTTCTTCACACGCAGCGTGACGTCGTCGTTCGCCACGATGCCCGGGAAGCGCTTCGTGATGTGACGCATGTCGATGATGTAGTCGTCCTGCATTGCTTCCTCCCGTGCCTCTCGCAGGGATGCGCTTGCCGAGCAGCACCTACTCGCCCGCGACGGTCCAGGCGGTCTCCAGGCCAAGGCGCATCATGGTGTCGAAGGAGTTCTGGCGCTCCTCCGCCGTCATGGCCTCGTGCGTGAGGAGGCTGTCGGACACCGTAAACATGGCAAGAGCCTTCTTGTGGCAGCCCTGGGCCGTCCAGTAAAGGCCGGCGGACTCCATCTCCACTGCAAGCATTCCCAGGTCCGTGAGGCGCTGGGGCAGATCCGCGTTTGCCTTGGGATAGTAGAACTGGTCAGACGAGTAGACCTGGCCCACGTGCGGGTGCACGTCGAGCTTCTCGGCGGCGTCCATGCAGGCCTTGAGCAGCTCGTAGCTGGCAACCGGCGCAAAGGTGCCGGGCAGGCCGTAGATGTCGCCGTAGGAGGAGTTCGAGGACGAGCCCATGGCCACCACCACGTCGCCGAGCTTGACGTTGGGCTGCAAAGATCCCGTGGAACCAATGCGAATGATTGCGTCGACGTCAAACTGCTCGTAGAGCTCGGTGGAGTAGATGCCAATGGACGGAATGCCCATGCCGTGGCCCATAACCGAGACCTCGCGACCGTTGTAGGTGCCCGTGTAGCCGAGCATGTTGCGCACGTTGTTGAAGCACACCGGGTTCTCGAGGTACTTCTCGGCAATGCGCTTTGCACGAAGCGGGTCGCCCGGCATAAGGACAACCTTGGCGATCGAGGTTCCCTCGTTGAGCGCGATGCTTGCGGAAATAGACTCCTTACCCATGGTCACACACCCTTCCTTGCGGCCGTGCCGCCTCCCTGTACAGCCCAGGCGGAAACGATTCCACCCGCCGAAACCAAAGGGGCCGCGGCGCCTTGCGGCGCCGGGCCCCATGAAGCACGCGGTAGGCGCGCCCCGACGCGCCGCCTACTTGAGGCCGGGGAAATCGTCCGGCTTGTAGTCGTTGGTCGCCGCAGCGGGCACGATGGTACCGGCCTTGACGGCGTCATAGCACTCGGAGAGCTTAGAGAGGGCGTCGTCGGAGAGCTGCTGGCGGCCGGCCTCGGAGACGTAGCCGGTGGAGTCCGTGTCGGCGCCGAGGAGGTCGTCGTGGCCCTTGAAGGTGCCGTCGTAGATGGCGGTGAGCTGCTTGTCGACGTTGGTGTCCATCACCTTGAGCGTGGAGGTGAGGATGATGTTGTTGCTACCGTTGGCACCGTCGTCGTACTGGTCAACGTCGCAGCCGATGGCGTAGACCTTGAGTTCGGAGCCGTCGGCCTCCTTGATGGCGGTGAAGGTGCCGTTGCCCGCAGCGCCCGCGGCGACGAAGATCACGTCGCAGCCCTGGTCGATGAGGGCGGAGCCCACGACCTTGCCGCCCGCCTCGTCGGTGAAGTCGCCGATGTAGTTGCCGCCCACGTTGTTGCCGGAGAGGTCCGTGCCAGCGTAGGAGGGAAGCTCGACGCACTCGGCGGAGGTGCCGTAGTGCGCATTGGCGTAGTTCACGCCGGACATGAAGCCGTACTGGTAGTTGACGTTGGACTGGAACGCCATACCGTTGACCACGGCGACCTTGTTGGTCTTGGTGGAGAGGGCGGCGGCGACACCTGCGAAGAAGCCGCCCTCCTGCTCCTTGAACGTCATGGTGTAGACATTGTCGAGCGACATCGGGTTGCCGTTGGCGTCGGTGATGGTGGAGTCGACCACGATGAACTTGTGATCGGGGTTGGAAGACGCGACGTCACCCACGGCAGCGAAGTTGTAGCCGGGGAGCACGAGGGCGTCGTAGTCGCCAACGACCTGCTGGACGGTGGGAACGAGGTTGTTGTAGTCAGGCTCCTTGATGTCGTTCACGGAGCAGTCGGAGTGGTCCTTGAGGAACTCCTGGATGCCGTCGTAGCAGTTCTCGTTGAAGGAGCCGTCATCGATGCCCGAGGAGGTAATGATGCCGATCTTCAGCGCCTTGCCGGCGTCCGAGCTGGAGGAGCTGGAATCGGAGCTCGAGGAGCTCGAGCTTGAGGAGCTGGAACCACAGCCAGCGAGCCCCAACAGGGTGATGGCGGCTGTGCTCGAAGCCATCCCCAAGAAACCGCGACGCGAAATCTGAGCAGTCATAGCGCACTCCCTTTTCCCATGGACTTGTCCCCTCCGACTGGGCCTTCCCACCCAATGTGCCGGATGCTTAACAGCTTAACCGTTGCCGAAGGCCACGGTAGCTTCTACGAGCCTATTCTCGACCATCGGTAACCAAATGGTTAGTAACGGAAATTCTCGCGAGACAAATCGCTCAACTTTTATGGACATTTTGAGATGAGAAACGCTATGCCCGCGGCGTCGCTGGCACTCCTTTTGGAAGGTCGCCGGAAGAGCAGTTTTGTCGACGATTCTCGCCATAGAAAACCCTCCGGCGACGAATTGTCGCCGGAGGGCCGAATTGGCGAGCATTGCATCCTTCCGAGCTTACCGGCGACGAGCCGCCGGTACGCCACCTACAGGTTGTACGGAGCCGAGAGCAGGCCGTTCTCGGTGATGATGCCCGTGATTAGGCTGTGGTCGGTCACGTCGAACGCGGGGTTGAAGACGTCCACGCCCTCGGGTGCCATGCGCTCCTTGTACCACATCTCGGTTACCTCGTCGGGGTCGCGCATCTCGATGGGAATCTGCGCGCCGGTGGGGGTGTCGTGGTCGATGGTCGAGCTGGGGGCACACACGTAGAACGGAACGCCGTAGTGCTTGGCGAGAATGGCCACGCCCGAGGTGCCGATCTTGTTTGCCGCGTCCCCGTTGGCCGCCACGCGATCGCAGCCAACGAAGACCACGTCGATGCGACTCTGCTGCATAAGCATCGAAACCATGTTGTCGCACTGGAGCGTCGTGGTGATGCCGGCGTTGTAGAGCTCGAACGATGTGAGCCGCGCGCCTTGCAGCAGCGGACGGGTCTCGTCGCAGTAGACGTGCATGTCGGTACCGGCCCAGCCCTGCTCAAGCGCCGTATACATGGGTGCCGTAGCCGTTCCGTACTTGGCGGTAGCAAGCGTGCCTGCGTTGCAGTGGGTGAGAATGCCCACGGGCTGGCCGGGCTTTCTCACCTGCTGCATGACCTTAAAGCCAATGGCGCCGATGTTGCGGCTAATCTGCACGTCCTCCTCGCGGATGCGGCGCGACTCGGCGACAAGCTCCTGCTTGAGCTGGTCCACGGGCAGGTCGAGGCGGGCGTGGCAAAACGCGTCCATGCGGTTGAGCGCCCAGAAGAGGTTTACTGCCGTGGGACGGGAGGTTGCCAGGTAGTCCGCAATCTCTTTGAACTGGCGGTAGAACTCCTGCTGGTCGGTAGTGTCGATTTTGTTGGCGAGCATGGCCAGCCCCTCGGCCGCGGCCACGCCAATGGCCGGGGCACCACGCACGCGCAACTTCTTGATGGCTTCCCAAAGCTCCTCCTTGGTACGAAGGTTGATGCGCTTCACCGTACCGGGAAGAAGCGTCTGGTCGATGATGTCCAAAGACTCGCAGTCCTCCGGCAGCTTCACCGAGATAACGCGGTCGAAGAATTCCTCTACGCTCATATGGTGCTCTCCCCTCTCCCTTCGTATGGGCGCCCGGGGCGAGCAGTGCCGCCACAGGCTGACCCAATGCCTACTTGCTTGCCTTATCAAACTCGTCCTTAAACGAGCCAAACATCTTACCCATGCTGTTGAGGCCACGTCCAAGGGCGCGGGCCGCCTCGTCACCGGCACTGCGGTTAGCCGCGGACTTCTTGGCCTTGGTGGCAGTTGCGGCGGGCTTGCTCTTGGCGGCGGGCTTTGACGCAGTGCCGGCCGCAGGCTTCTTGACGGCGTAAGTCGTGGGTCCAGACGACGTGGCCGCGCGCTCCTCGGCACCGGCCTTCAGCGTGGCCGTGGGCTCGGACACGCGGACGTCAGCTGCCTCGGTTGCGGGAAGCTGGTTCTTCTCGGCAGTGGCACGCAGCTCCTCGGCCTCCTCGCGGGCACGCTCCTCCTCGTTCTCGGTGCGGGCGTCGTCTATGGCGCGCTTGGCCTTGCCTAGCGCCTTACCCAGCGCAAACGAGCCCTTGTCAACAGCCTCGCTGGTGGCCTTGCCGGCCTTCTCGCCAAACTCTGCGCCGCGGATCTTTGCCTTTGCCGTGGCCTCGCCCGCCTTGGCGGCAAGGCCGCCGTTGAGTTCCAGCTTGGAGGCCTCGTCCTTCACGATCATGCGACCCTTGGAGTAGCCCACTAGCATGCTGGGCGGAATCTCCACCGAACCCACCAGGGCCGTGGCCATGCCGCCATCGCCCACCAGGAACTTTGTCACCTTGCCCGTGGCGTCATCGAACTCCGCGTCGCCCACGTAGCCCAGCTCGCGGCCAGACTCGGTGCGGGCGTCCATGCCGGCCCACATGATGCAGGCGTCCCAGTCCACGCCCAGACGCTCGCGCGCCTTGTCGTCGAAGGCCTTGTCCTCGTCCACAACGCGGAAGCCCTTCTCGCAGGCTGCCAGCGAGTCATACGCCACAAAGACGTCTTCGCGCTTGACCATGCCCGCCACATCCGGACGAGCCACCAGGTAGCCCACCATAGAGCGGCCGTTGGGCGTGAACACGGCCATGTGAATCTTACCGAGCTTGGAGAGGCGCTCACCGCTCTGCTCGCCCTCGGGTGCCTTCTCGCCCTTCTTGGGCTTCTTGGCGCGGGCCTTCTTGGTGATGAAGACCTTCTTGCCCTGCATGTCGCTGATCTTGGTCACGGTATCTCTCCCCCTACCGCCCGTGTGCCTAAGGCGCGCGGTGACTGTGCCGCTCGGCAGCACGGGTACCAAACAAGGTAGCGGGGCACCCTCCGGCACCCCGCCATGTTACGCACTCATGCGCCGCTCTCGCGAGCCTAGCGAGATGAGCAGCCTACTCTGCAGGCTTCTCGGCGTTGTCGACAACCTCGACGTGCACGGACTGCGCGGCGGACTCGTTGGCGGCGGCTGCATCGCCGGCCATGCTCGAGACGCGGTCGGTCACGGTGTTCACGGCATCGGAGACCTGCGCGGACGTGCTGGAGACCGCCTCGGAGAGCGAGTCGCGAAGCTGGTCCATGCGCTCGCGAGCAAGGTCGACCTTGGCGCGGAGCTCGTCGGTCTTGGCGTCGACGCCAGGACGGACGTCGCCCAGGCGGTCCGAGACGCTGCGCGCGCCGCGCTCGTAGGTGTCAACGGCAGAGTCCCACGCGTCGTTCATGGCGTCGGCGGCCATAGCGCGGCTCTCCGCACCGGGGCGAGGAGCCAGCATCATGCCGGCGACGACGCCTGCAGCAGCACCAAAGATGCTGCCAAGGATGAAACTAGCGGTCTTGCTCATGACATCCTCCTGTCGTTTTGGGACGCAGATGCGACCCTCTTGCTTCCAACCACAAGTTCGGCCAGCGAGTGGCGCGAGCGAAGTACCTTTTGGAGCGTACTACCTCACCGGACGGGGGCGCGGCATGTTGTCCATGTCCCAGTCGCCCTGGTCGTGCAGGTCGGCATCGGGTGCCGCGGGCTCGGGCTGAGCCTCGGCAGCAATGTCGTCCGGCTCGTCGAGCTCCTCGTCCTGGGCGGGAGCGCCAGGTGCGGGCACCGGGGCGGGCGAGACGAGCGTGGACTCGGGGCTTGCGGGGGCCTCGGGCGCTGCGGCGGGCGCGGGCTCCTCGGGGGACACGGGTTCCTCGGCAAGCGTGGCCTCATCCGGCACGGGGTGCTGGTCCGGGGCGCCGTCCTCGGCAGCGCCCTGCTCGGCAGCCTCGTCTCCGCCATCGGCCGGCTCCGAGACGCTCTGTACCAGGTTGACGATGCCATCGACAATGGCGTCGACGTCGGGCTCGGGCTCGCCACCGCCGGTAAACGCCCACTCCATGATCCACACGGCACTCGAGAGCGCGGAGGTCACCAGGACGTCATCGGGGCACGGGAACACCACGTCAAAGGCACGCTCGTTGCCGGGCACGGGATAGGTGCGGCCGCAGGTGATGTCGCCGGCAATGTTGGTTCGCGCGAGAAGCTCGACCGTCATGTGCTCGAGAAGGTGCGCGAGCTCGGTGTTACCCATCGAGTCGCGGAAGCGGCGACCAGCGTCACCCATGCACACGTGGTCCGCAATTTCGGGCATGAGATGAAAGACGCGCGCGGTTGCCTCGATATCCTCGCTGGTCATAAGCGGGGCATCGGGGGCCATCTCAACAAGGGCGTCGAGGTCCCTCGGCCCTACCGTGACCTTCTTGATTTCCACGAGCTGGGCCATCGTGCGGCTCCCCTTCTTTTGCGCCCGCGAGTGCGGACAGGCGGTCTAGTCTAGGCTCCATTGTAGTTAAAACCCAGACTGAGCCGTCGGCGCATGGCCGGACGGCGCGCGCCGGGCGGCAACGCGCAGGGTAGAGCCCAACCAAAGCGCGGCCAAACGCTGCCCTTAGGCGCCTTGTTCCCCTTCTTCGCCGCGCGATTCGCCCGAGTCGGCCTGATGTTGCGACTTTTCACGCAATTTAGCGACGCGGGACTGGAGCTGCGCGGCAGGGGCGGGCTTCTCGGCGGGCTCTGAAGCAGGCGCGGTGGCCTCGTCCTTCTCGGGCGCCTTGTCCTTGCTGTCTTCGGGGGCCTCGGGCTGCTCGTCTTGCGCGGGCGACTCCTCTTCCGTGGGCTCGGGCGCCGTCACGCGGAGCATGGCCACGCGGCGGCCGCGCATGGACTGCACGCGGAAGGTGTAGCCGTCCTTGGTGATGACGTCACCGGGGTGCGGGAGCTTGTCGGCCGTGTCGGTGATGAAGCCGGCGATGGTCTCGTACTCCTCGTTGTCCTCCACGGGCCAGCCCAGGTCGATGGCGTCGTCCAGCGAGAAGCGGCCGTCGACAAGCCACTCGCGGTCCGAGAGCTTGGTGAGGTACTTGTTGTCGGGGTCGAACTCGTCCTCAATCTCGCCCACGATCTCCTCGACGATGTCCTCGATCGTGATGACGCCGGCCGTGCCGCCGTACTCGTCCACCACGATAACCATCTGGTCGTGGCTCGACTGCATCTCGGAGAGCAGCGGGATGATGTCCTTGGTATCGGGCACGAAGTCCGGCGTGCGCATGTGGCGCGAGATTTTCTCGGTGCCGCGGCCGTCATCGATGATGGGCGAGATGAGGTCCTTGATGTGGGCGATGCCCACGATGCGGTCGACGTTGCCGCGGTAGATGGGGATGCGGCTGAAGCCGGTGCGACGCATGACGGAGAGCACCTCGTTGAGCGTGGCGTCCTCGCGCATGGCGCACATGTCCACACGCGGCACCATGACCTCGCGGGCGATGGTGTCGCCCAGGTCGATGACCTCGTGGATCATCGACTTCTCCTCGTCGGAGAGCTCGTCGGAGTCGGTGACCATGTACTTGATCTCGTCCTCCGAGACCTCCTGGCGATCCTCGGTGGACTTCACGTGCAGCAGACGCGCGATGCCGTTGGCGCTTGCGGAAGTGAGCCAGATCAGCGGCTTGACGGCATGCGAGAACCCGCGCAGGAAGCCGGCGACGCGCTTGGAGACGCCCTCGGCGTCGGCCATGGCGATGCGCTTGGGCACGAGCTCGCCCACCACGATGGAGAAGTACGACACGATGAGGGTGATGAGTACCGTGGCCAGGCCGTTTGCGATGCTGACGTCCATGCCAAAGCTAGAGAGCCACAGGCCAAGCGGTTCGGAGAGGCTGGTTGCGGCAAACGCAGACGAGAAGAACCCAACAAGCGTGATGGCAACCTGGATGGCGGCGAGGAACTGCGTGGGGTCCTCAATCATGTCTGCCGCAGTGGCCGCCCTGGCGTCACCCTCCTCGGCGTCATGGTCTAGCAGCACTTTCCGCGCTGTAGAAAGTGCCATCTCCGACATCGAGAAGTACCCGTTCACAAGGGTAAGCAGAAACGTGACGAGAATCGATAAGGCTATGTCCATGCGCGAGTGCGCAACCTCCTTGGACGACGCGGGTGCGGCTGCAGGCCGGGTGGCGGCAGCCGCGGCTGTTTTCTAATTCTATAAGAAATACCCGTTGGACGCGGAGTTACGCACGAGTCTTAACCCAATGGTTCGTATCGGCTTTATGCGTTCGCGAGGGTGCCATATGCGGCTGGTACGATGTGTGGCCCAAAGGCCGACCAGCGAAGGGAGCGCCGTGGCCGAAGACACCGACAGCACGCGGGATCCGCTTGATCCCATTCCCGACGTTGACTGGGCAATGGAGATGGGAGACGCCGAAGACGGACTTGGGCCCATATCGTATGACCAAGCAAGCACCAGCGCAGAGGCGGGACATACCCGCGTCATGCCTGTTGCTGCTCCCGGGGCCCGCATGGATGGCACGCAGCCCAGCCTGTATCGGAGAGATTCTCCCAGTGCAAAGCACGGATATGCGACAGCCAGCGAAAACGGATATGCCGGGTATACCGGGAGGCCCGATGCGCGAGCTCAAAAGCCGAGGCGCCGCCCAAAACGGGCCCGGCACGGGTTTCTGAGCTTTATCTTGTGGCTGGTGATGCTCGCGTGCCTGGGGTTAATGGCAATCAGGTGCCTTCCGGCATCGTACTCCGATGGTCGCGCGGTGCCGGAGCTCGTCTCATTTGTTCCGGCTCTCTTTGTGCCGGTGCTCGCATGCCTGGTTCTGGCTGCGCTGTGGCGACGCCGGGTTTTGCTCGTTGTGAGCGCAGCGGCTCTCGCAACCATTGCCGCCTGGCACATCGGGTACTTTGTCCCAACGTCGCGCGTGAGCTCTTCAGCGATAACGAGTGTGCAGGCGTCGGCCTCTACCAGCGATAACGCCGCGCGCATCATGACGCTCAACACGTACAACGGAAACGCCTCCGCGGCAGAAATCGTCGCCCTGGTCAAGAGCTACAACGTGGAGGTCCTCTGCCTGGAGGAGCTTACGGATGCCGAGGTGCAGGCGCTGAGCACGGCGGGGCTCGATACCGTCCTGCCATACCACGTGATTTCCGATGCGGCGTCAGAAATCAACAACGGAGGGCGCAACGGCATCTGGACGGCGGCGCCCATGTCGAATGTGTCCACCAACCTACTCCCCATTAACACGAGCTCGATGCCAGCGGCCGATATTGTGGTGGGTGAGACAACGGTGCGCATCGTGGCGGTGCACCCCAACTCGCCCGTGCGCGGCGCCCAGAACGAGTGGAGCCAGGGGCTTTCTGTCATCCAGTCGCTTTCTGGGTACAACCACGCCTACCTGCTGTGCGGTGACTTCAACTCGACGTGGGATCACGCGCGCTTCCGCGAGCTTCTTGGTGATACGTTTGTGGATGCCGGGGAACAGAGCGGACAGGGGTTCCACATGACGTACCCCTCAAGCGGCAAAGTTCCCTCGCTCATCGAGATCGACCACTTTGTGTATTCAAAGTCCTCGGGCATTGTGGTGAGCAACCTTGAAGCGGTGGCTGTCAGCGGAGCGGACCACCGAGCGCTGATAGGAATCCTCGAAGCGTCCTAGGGCGGGGCACCGCAGGTGCCCCGCCCCCTCCCGCGCAACGCGCGGGAGGGATTTGCATCGAACTCGGCTCCGTTACATAAAAAGCCTCTATCGGACGGAATTCTTGCTGTCCCCGCATAAAAAGCCTCTATCGGACGGCAGCAACGTTCGCTCGAAATCAAACTATTAACTACATTTTCAAAATTTTGCAATTTTAGACGATTATATCCAGAACCATGTATGTTTATTTAGATGCTTGATGTTTCGGCTCCAAGGCGGCCGTCCGATAGAGGCTTTTTATGCAACGGCATCGATTTGACCGTCCGATAGGGCGTTTTTGTGCAAGAACCACACGCAGCACGTATGGAAGGCCCCAGCATTAGCCCGCCAACGACCAGGCTTACATCGTGGTGCCGAACAGCCTTTCGCACAAATCTCGGCGCCGGGCGAGCATGTTCGCGTTCATGGGGTTGCGACGAATACCAAGTTGTTGCTCGAGCTCAGCAGTAAATGCATTGAGCGCTTCCCCGTTCTTAAGAATGCCATTTGTAAGAGTCATTACCTTATAACCCATGGCTTCCAGAGTCGCACGACGACGCTCGTCTTTCGTCTTTTGGCTTGAATTGAGGTGGTTGTCGTCGCTGTCATATTCGCAGGCGACTCTAGCGTTCTTCCAACAGAAGTCTGGCTTAATGGAACGCTGGCCTGCGAGGGGCCAGTACTCCTGAGGCACGAGTAATTTCCGATTCATCTCAAATCCGCCAAGGCCCGCACCGCCGCTTGGCCTTCCCAACTGGAAGTAGATTGCGATGTCGGTTTCGCGAGGAGAATTTGAATCGGGGACAGCAATTTGCAGTGCGTCGCTTGCTCCCGTTGCCCCGCGAACTCGGAGCGCACGGGCAGCCGATATGTATTCTCGACACTCAGCGTAGCTTACAAGTGGGTCAACATCCCAAACAACGCCCTCATCTGTCCACGGAACCAAGCCGTATGTCCCCATAAGCTCACAGGCAACTTGCGCCAGAGATACCGTATCGAGGGTAAGGCCGAGCTGAGCAATCACCACAGGGGCTCGGCATATATAGATGCCATCCCCCGCTTCAATGAGCTGTTTGGACCCAAGAGGTGCTCGCCATTTATGAATGTCTACATTTGCAACGAAGCATCGACCAAAGGAACCACCAAATACAAGATCTAGGGGCTGATTTTCCTCGCACAGACATAGGTCGCGGGCGCGAGCGACTTGTCGTGTGATATCAAAAGCTCGCGACCCAAAAGCCGAAGCGATTTCATCCTCGCGCACGGTACCGCCCACGGAACGCGCTGACCGCCAGAAGCGAAGCGCCGAACTCGACCCCACACAGATTGCCTTGGTGTCCATGTTGCCCTCCCCTAGCGATGTTCCTTGGCATTCCCTTGGGATGAATGTATCACTAATTACATCAAGTAATTTTTCTTATCCCCATCTCTCGTTAAGCAATATTTTGGAAAATACAAGGTAGATGCTACTGCGTGACAGCTATGTGTCAGAAAGTGGTATGTGCACAGTCAGTAAGATGCAAGTGCCATCCCCTATGCTTGGACCATCGTAAAGCCAAGAGTAAGGAGGAATTACCATGGCGCTCTATTGGCCGGAAGCAAGGGTCGCGTTGGAAATAGTGGACGATCCCGCATCAAAGCCGTACGAAGGCCCGGATGACTGGACCGTACTGCACGTGACTTGCGCAGACATTTATGATGTCCATAGATTCCAGAAGATTGGACGAGAGCTCGGGAGGCTCCTCGGAGAAGATACCTCATTCATGGATGACCCGTTGTGGCAACGAAAGAACGCCGAGCTTCATGCCCAGCTCACGGGAGGAATTCCACCTTTCGGCGTCTATCGTTAACGAGTGACACACCCTCGCATGCACACAAAACAGCCGGCCAGCAAATTGCTGGCCGGCACTGAGTTCAAATATTGTAAGCGTACGAGCCTACTACTTCTCCCCGGCGGCGCGCTTCTCGGCGTACTCGGCAGCAAGCTTTGCCTGGATGTCATGCGGCACCTGCTCGTAACCCGAGAGCTCCATCTCGAACTCGCCCGTACCACGCGAGAGCGAGCGCAGGCGCGTGGCGTAGTCCGTGACCTCGGCATACGGGATGGTTGCCTCGATGGTAGTCTCGCCCGCGGCAACGCCTGTACCAGTGGACATACCCTCAACGCGACCGCGCGAGGCGGAAACGTCGCCCATCACGGAGCCAGCGTAGCTGTCTGGCACGGTGATGCGCAGGTGCGCCATAGGCTCGAGAAGCACCGGCTCG
The DNA here is from genome assembly GCF_024741235.1 of Tractidigestivibacter montrealensis. GTDB lineage: Bacteria > Actinomycetota > Coriobacteriia > Coriobacteriales > Atopobiaceae > Tractidigestivibacter > Tractidigestivibacter montrealensis. The sequence goes on from NZ_JANSKA010000007.1 coordinate 103,605, forward strand.
GCCTGGGCAACGGCCTTCTGGAAGCCAATACGTGCCGCCGTCTTGAACGCCATCTCGTTGGAGTCCACGGGGTGATACGAGCCATCGTACACGGCAACCTTGACGTCGATCATGGGGTATCCAGCCAGCACGCCTTCGCGCATGGTCTCCTGCACGCCCTTGTCGATGGCCGGGATAAAGCCGCGCGGAATGTGCCCGCCCACGACCTCGTCCACAAACTCGTAGCCGTTACCGGGGTTGGGCTCGATGCGCAGCCAGCAGTCACCGTACTGGCCAGCGCCGCCGGTCTGCTTCTTGTGACGACCCTGGGCAGAAGCCACGCGTCGAATGGTCTCGCGATACGGAATCCGCAGAGCCACGGTGTGTGCCGTCACGCCCGCGCGATCCTCGAGGCGATCAAGCAGCACGCTCACCTGTGCCTCACCAATGGCCGAGATAACCGTCTGACCGGTGTCCTCGTCGCGCTCAACCTTGAGCGTGGGGTCGGCATCGGCTGCTTTCTCGAGAAACGCGTACAGCTTGCCCTCGGTGCCGCGCTTATCGGGCTCGATTGCGATACGGTAGAGAGAGTTGGGGAAGCGGAACGCCGCAGCCTCGACCTTGCCGGTGACGGAAAGCGTGTCGCCTGTCATGGCCTCGAGCTTAGGCACCACCACGATGTCGCCGGCCGCCGCAGAAGGAACCTCTTCGGTCTCACGACCGCACATGAGATAGAGGTGCCCCAGGCGCTCGGTCTTGCGCGTGCGCGCGTTGGTGAGCTCGATGCCCTGCGTGAGGGTGCCAGCCAGCACCTTGAGGAAGGAGAGGCGTCCGTTCTGCGGGTCGTTGAGGCTCTTGAAGGCAAAGGCAACGGGGCGGTCGTCGTCCGGTGAGATGTCAAGCTGCTCGCCATTGACCAGCGGGATGCGACCAAAGTCCGCCATCGTGGGGAACCAGCCAACAATGGCGTCCATAAGCGAGAAGAGGCCCTCCTCGCGCACGCAGGAGCCAGCAAAGACGGGGACAAACACGCGCTCGGCCATGGCCTTGCCGAGAAGTCCCTCGAGCTCGGCCTGCGTGATCTCTCCACCCTCGAGGTAGCGCATCATGAGCTCATCGTCAGCTTCGACTACAAGCTCGGTGAGGCTGGCGCGAGCCTCGTCGGCGGCGTCCTTGTACTCGTTCGGAACGTCAGTCACCACAGGCTTGCCGCCCTCGAGGTGGCGTGCCTTCATGTGGACCACGTCGATGACGCCGCCAAACGCGTCGCCGGTGCCCATGGGAATGGTGACCGCGCCCAGGTTGTTGCCGTAGTGCTCGCGCAGCGCCTCAAGCGTCACGTCGTAGTCCGCGTCCGGCCTATCGCAGCGGTTCACGAAGATGGCGCGGGCAAGCGAGAGGTTCTCGGCCGCATACCACAAGCGCGTGGTCACGGTGCCAAGGCCGCCCGCCGCATCAACCACAAAAAGCGCCGTCTCGCACGCACTCATGGCCGCATAGGCGTCACCGACAAAGTCGGGGTAGCAGGGCGCGTCAAGCACGTTGATCCGGGTATCTCCCCAGACGACGGGGGCAATGGTGGTGGAGATCGAGAAGCCGCGCTCGCCCTCCTCCGCGTCGTAATCAAGCGTGGGCTTGGTGCCGGCGTGACCGCCCAGACGGGTCGTCTTGCCCGTCAGGTGCAGCATGGCCTCGGCCAGCATGGTCTTGCCCACGCCGCCTTGGCCCACAAGGACCACGTTCTTGACCTTCTCAGTGCCCTTTGTAGCCATGGTTCCTCCTCGAGCCGCATGCCAGGGCGGCATCGCCGAGGATAAGCGCAACGGCGAAGCCACCGTGCCTTTGTCATTGCGCGGCATCCGCCACGCGTTGGATTCACCTTACCCGCGCGAGCTGCGACGGATTCTCACGCATCGGGCAGCGTGGGCGCATGCGCCGCAGACGCGATGCAACAGGCGTAAATAACGGCGCAATCGACCCGCGCCGCCGCGCCGCCGCAAGAAAAGAGCCCCGGGCGCGAAGCCCGGGGCCAGCGATCACAATGCGCGAGAAGCAAACCAACCGCAGCTAGTCCTGCTTGACGGCCTCCTCGGCCTTGGCGTCCTCCTCGGCGATGAGCTTTGCCTTGAGGGAGATCTTCTCGTTGGACATCTTGTCTGCGTAGATCTTCTTGCCGGTGGGGTGCTCCTCAAGCCACAGGCGCTCGGCCTCGGGCGCCCACTTCTCGGCGTAGGGCGTGGTGCGCGCGCAAAGGTGGTCGACGTCCTCCGGCGAGATGTACTCCGTGGACTTGGCGTCTGCCGCGTGCACGATCTTGGGCAGCATCTCGGGGTTCTCGAGCATGGGGCAAGGACGCAGCATGTTGTCGTTCCAGGGGTAGTTCTCGCGATAGGCCTGGAAGACGGGCTGACGCAGGCAGTCGAGAAGGTCCTGGTCCTTGATGTTGGCGTTGGAGTAGTGGATGAAGACGCACGGCTCAACGTCGCCCTTGGCGTTAATGTGGCAGAACACGCGGCCGCCGGCGATGCAGCCGCCAACATACTCGCCGTCGTTCTGGAAGTCCATCGCAAAGATGGGCTTGCCGCTGGTGATGCCGCGCACCTCGCGGATGCGGTGCAGCATGTACTCACGCTGCTCGACGGTGGGCATGAGGTCGGCGTTGGCGCCCTCGCCCACGGGCATATAGTGGAAGTACCAGGCCCAACGGGCACCCTTGCTGATGATGAGGTCGAGGTACTCGTCGGACGTGACGGTCTCGGTGTTGGCGCGGGTGTAGGCCGTGGAGGTACCAAAGAGCAAGCCGTTCTTGTGGAGGAGGTCCATGGCGCGCATTACCTCGTCATAGGAGCCCTCGCCACGGCGGGCGTCGTTGGTGTTCTCGTAGCCCTCGAGCGAGATGGAGAACACGATGTTGCCCAGGCGCTTGACCTCGTCGCAGAACGGCTGGTCGATGAGGGACGCGTTGGTGAAGATGTTGAAGAGGCAGTCGTTGTGCTCCTCGGCAAGGCGCAGGACGTCCTTCTTGCGCACCAGGGGCTCGCCGCCGGTCAGCATGTAGAGGTGGCAGCCAAGCTCGGAGCCCTGCGTGATGATCTTGTCGCACTCCTCGTACGTGAGGTTCTGCCACTTCTCGTAGTCAGCAGACCAGCAGCCAACGCAGTGCTTGTTGCAGGCGCTGGTGGGGTCAAAGATGATGATCCAGGGCACGTTGCACTGATACTTGTCGGCATTGGCGGTGGTGTTGCGCAGGCCGCGGAAGGCAGCCTCATAGCCGCCGTTGAGCACGACGGTCTTGAGCACGTGCGGGTCGGTCTCGTCAATGACGCTCCAGAGGAACTGCTCCCACTTGGAGCCCGGGTAGAGGCCTGCCTTCAGGCCGCGCGTGGCACCGGGGGCGGTGTCCTTGAGCAGGTTGCCGGCCATGTTGATGAGCTTGTCGAGGTTCTTCTCGCGATCATCGCCAGAGGCTGCCTTGATGATCTGGTCGAGCGCGACGCTGAACGCCTTGCGCTCTGCCGCGTGAGCAATCTTTGACTGCATTACGTGCTCCCTTGCTAATGCGCCTTCCTGTACGCAGATTTTTGACCTGCGTTTAAATCTGAAAGAACTATACGCCCGGCGCGGCAAACATACAAGGAAATTTTGGCCCCTGCGCTGGGATTACGTAGTTGGCGAGGCGCGAGAACCCAACGCGTTTGGTGCGTGTATGCTGAGAGTCACGCATAGCGCAGACCGCCCTCGTTGACTGGAGACCCATGGGATATCGCACCTACACCTGCCCCATCGCAAAGTCCTGCGGTGGCTGCGAGTGGCTCGCGGTGCCCTACCCCATCCAGCTTGAGCGCAAGCAGGCGCTGGTCGAGGAGGTCTTGGGGCAGGCGGTGCGCCGGGACCACGCCACACTCGAGAAGATCTGCGGCATGGACGAGCCGCGCGGCTACCGGCACAAGGCCGCAACGCCGTTTGCGCCTGGCTCGCGCGGGCGCGTGCGCTGCGGTTTCTATGCCGCCGGGTCGCATCGCATTGTGCCCTGCTCGTCGTGCCTGGTAGAGGCCCCCGGCGCACGAGACGTGCTCAACGCAGTGGCGCGCGCTGCCGAGCGCTGCGGCATCCCAGCCTACCAGGAGGACCGCGGGTGCGGCGTGCTTCGCCATGCCGTGGTGCGCATGGGCTACGCCACCAAGGAGTGCCTGCTCACCGTGGTTACCAATGGACCAAGGCTTCCACGCGCCGAGAAGTTCGTGAACGACATACGTCGCAACAAACCGCAGGTCACAAGCATTGTCCAGAACATCAACGAACGCCGGACCAACGCGATTCTCGGCCGGCAGTGCATCACGCTGTACGGTCCAGGCGTCATGCACGACCGGCTGCTGGGCTGCTCGTTTGAGATTGGGCCCACGAGCTTCTACCAGACAAACCCAGCGCAGACCGAGGTGCTGTACCGGCTTGCCATTGCCGGGGCGGGCATTGTGCCCGGAATGCGGCTGCTTGACGCGTACTGCGGCACGGGAACCATTGGCATCTGCGCCGCGCACGAGTGCCCGGACGTGGAGGTCGTGGGCGTGGAGCAGGTTGGCGGCGCGGTCGCAGCGGCGCGGCGCAACGGCATTGCCAACGGGCTGGACAAGCGCTGCCGCTTTGTGCGGGCGGACGCCACGGAGTACCTGGTTGCCGCCGCGCGCAACGGGCGTGCCGAGCGCTTTGACGCGCTGATCATGGATCCGCCGCGGGCTGGCTCGACGCCCGAGTTCCTCTCGGCGGTGTGCGCGCTTGGGCCCGAGCGCGTGTCGTACGTCTCGTGCAACGTGCTCACGCAGGCGCGCGACATCGAGCTGCTGCGCGAGGGCGGCTACCGTCTTGAGCGCTTGCAGCCGGTGGACATGTTCCCGCACACCAAGCACGTAGAGTGCGTCGCAACGCTCGTGCGAAGATGAGACAAAGGGACTGTCCCTTTGTCTCAAGAACAGTTGGCGCCACACAGCGCGGCGCCCGTCCCTGGGGGTCAGGGGCGGGCGCCGTTTGACACCGTGCTACTGCGTGCCGGGAGTACCGCTACTTGCTGCGGCGACCCCTCCTCCTCACCATTACGGCAGCTGCGAGCACTGCCGCTGCGGCAACCGCAAGACCAACGGGCAGGGCGGTCTGCGTGGCGTCACCGGTGTTGGGGATGGCCGGCTTCTTGGGCTCCTCCTTTGCCGGCTCGGGATCCTTCGCAGGCTCGGGCTCAGGCTCGGGCTCCGGCGCGGGCGCGGTGTAGACGTTCTCGAAGGTCACTGCGTCGGCAGCGGTTCCGTCGGAGGTGGAGATGGACGTGCTTGTCCCCAGGACGCCAGCGCCGTCATCGGTCACCGTGTAGGTCACGTTGTAGACGGTGTTGTCGTACGTCCAGCCCTCGGCGTTGCCTGCGACCTCGTACGCCTTGTAGGAGTACGTGCCGGCCTGATCAAAGGTGACCGAACCCAGCGAGACCGCGCCATCGCCGTTGATGATGCCCGTGGTCACGCCGTTCTCGCCGGCGCTATCGGGCAGGATCGAGCCGTTCAGCGCCTCCAGCGCAAAGGTGAACGTAGGGTACGCGTCGGGCTTGTCACCCGAGACGATCTTGGTGACGGTGGGCAGCGCGGTGGTCACCGCAGCGGCCTTGTAGGTGTTGGTAAAGGTGGGCGCGGTGGCCGAGCCGTCGTCGTAGACCGGATCGGAGACGCTCAGCGTGCCATCGCCGTTGTCGGTCACCGTGACAGAGGCGGTGTGCTTGGTCTGGTCGTAGGTGACGCCCGCCTTGCCATTTGCGACCTCGGAGATGGTGTACGTGAAGGTCTTGGAGGTCTCGCCAGCAAGATCGCCCAGGTGGTACGTGATGGGCGAGAAGGCCACCGTGCCATCGGCAGCATTGGTTGCCGTTGTGGCCTGGGGCATGGGCGTGCCCTCGGCGGCGGTGAGCTGGAACTCGAACTCGCCCTCGGCCAGGCCACGACCCTCAAGGGCCTTGGTTGCCGAGAAGGACTTGGCCGTCACGGGCTGCGCCTCGTAGTTGTTCGTGAACGTGGTGTTCACGGCCTCCTTCAGCGTTGCCGTGATCTTGCCGTCATGGGAGTCGACAAGCTCAAGCGTGTAGGTGGCGACGTTCTGGGAGTACGTGTAGCCAGCCGCGCTGCCCGCAACCTCGCGCGCCGTGTAGGTAACGGTCTTGGTGCGAGCGCCCGTCGTCTCATCGGGCTCGATGCCGTTGAAGTCATCCTGCGAGTAGCGCAGCGCAGGGAACTGGATGGAGCCAGAGACGTCATTGGTCACCTGCTCGCCCACGGGCTGGTTGTTCTCGTCAAAGAGGTGGAACGAGAACTGCCCTGCCTCGAGCCTGCGGCCCTCGAGGACCTTCTCGGCGGTAAGCATCACCGGATCGTCAACACCGGACTTATAGCTGTTGTTGAACGTGGGCGCCAGGCTGGTGACAGAGGCGTGAATCTGGCCCGTGCCGTCATCGGTGGCCACAACGGTAACCGTGTGGACGGTGGAGTCGTAGGCCATGCCAGCGTTGGTTCCAGCGACCTCCTTGAGGTTGTAGGTGTAGGTGCCGGGCTTGGTATAGGTGATGGGGTCGAAGGTGATGGAGCCGTCGGCGGCATTGGTCGTCTCGCGAACCACCTTGCCATCCGCATCGATCAGCTGGAACGAGAACTCGCCAGCCATGAGCGGGGAACCGGTGAGCACCTTTGTGGCCGTGATCGTGACGCCATCGGACTCGGCGGCCTCGTAGCTGTTCTCGAACGTGGGGTTGTTGCTCGCAACGGTGGCAACCAGCTGGCCCTTGCCGTTGTCGACCACATTGACCGTGATGGCATGGGTGCTCTTGTCGTAGGTCCAGCCATCCTTTGAGCCTTGGGCCTCGGTAACGTTGAAGGTGTAGGTGCCGGCCTTGGAGAAGGTCACGTCACCAAAGGAGACGGCCTGGGTGGCACCGTCCGCGATAGAAGCAGACGTCGTAGCCGTGGTCGCGCTGTCCGCGTAGCTGACGCCAGCGGAATCGCCAGAGGCGAGCGCAAGGTTGAAGGAGTACGCCTCGGAGCTGTTGAATCCGGTCACGCGCTTGGTCACCGTGAGCGCCGTGTCGCCGGTGAGGATAACGGGCTTGGCGGTGTAGGTGTTATTGAAGACCGGCACGTCCTTGGTAACGGTGGTGCCATCACTGTTTGTCTTGGTGGCGGACTTGGTAGCAGTCAGGTTGCCCTGGCCGTCGTCCTTGACGGTCACCACGATGGTCCACTCGCTCTGATCGTATGTGACACCATCCTTCACGCCGTTCACGGCATCAGAAGGCACGAGCTCCTTGACCGTGTACGAGAAGGTCTTGGTGCGACTGCCGTCGCTGGCGGCGTCAACGCCGGCAAGGACGTCCACGGTGTAAGTGACGGAGCCAAAGCTCACGTTGCCGTTGGCATCGTTGTGCTTGTCGACCGGAATACCGTCAATATTGGCCTGGAACTCGAACTGACCGTCCTGGAGCGTGGCGCCCGAGAGGACCTTGCTCGCGGTGAGGTCAACGGTGGGTTCGTTGGTCGTGTAGGTATTGGTGATCGTGGGGTTGTTGCCCGTAACGGAGGCCTCAAGCTTGCCTTGACCGTTATCGGTAACCGCAACTGTGATCACTCGTGCGGCGGTGTCGTAGGCAACTCCGCCCTCGGTGCCCTGGACCTCAGTGATGGAGTAGCGATACGTGCCCGGGGCGGTGTACGTGATGTCGCCAAAGACCACGTTGCCGTTGGCGTCATTGGTGACCGTTGTGACTTCAGGCATGGGTGCGTCGGTCTCTTCAGCGGTCAGCGTGAAGGTAAACTCACCAGCCTTGAGGCCGCGACCCTCAAGCACCTTGGTAGCGCGCAGAGCGGTATCGCCGGTAAGCGTGGTCTGCTGAGCCGAGTAGGTGTTAGTGAAGGTGAAGTCCGGACCCTGAACTACGGCGCCCTCGGAGTCGACCTTCTTGGCGACGAGGTGCCCCTGGCCGTCATCCGTCACCTGGACCGTCACCGTCTTGGTGCTTGCATCGTTGGTCACACCGGCAACGGTACCGGACTCGGTGATGGTGTAGGTGTAGGTGCCCGGCGCGGTGTAGGTGATTGCGTCGAACGTAACGGAGCCGCTGGCGTCGTTCTGGGCGGTGCCGATCACGTCGCCCGAGGCATCCTTGAGCTCGAACGTGAACTTGTCCTTGATGTCTCCAGGACCAGAGAAACCGTTGTTGTCGAGCACCTTGCTGCCAGAGATCACTAGACGCGCGTCATCTGCGTCGTAGACGTTCTGGAACGACAGCCCCGTGGCGTTGCCGGGATACTCAACCTGCGTGCTGAGCGTACCCTTGCCGTTATCGATAATCACGACGGTGACCTCGAAGGTGCTCTGCACGGCGGTCACCTTTGTGGGCAGATCCGCGGTGCTCTCGGAAACCGTGTAGCGGTAGACGTAGCTATTGGCAGCCGAGCCGACCTGGGCCACGCCGCTCGCAACGTCCTGCTTAACTTGGTCGATGGAGTAGGTCAGCGTGCCAAAGTCCAGCGTTGCGGCCTGGCCGTCGCTGGCAGCGGGATTTTGTGCCGTAGCAACAACGCCACCCTTGGCGTCCGTGATGTTGAACGCGAACTCGTTGGCATTCATGTCACGCCCGCTGAGGGTCTTGGTTGCGCTGATGGTCGCAGTACCCGTGGCGGAGTAGGTGTTGTTGAACGTGATGTCCTTGCTGGTGCTGTCCTTGACGGACCACGCCACCTCGAGGGCGTTGGTGTCGGCGTTGGCCGTCACCGTTGCCACCAGTGTGTAGGTGTGGGTGTCGTAGGTGTAGCCGTCAGCGCCGGCGTTGGTCTCGGCCAGAGTGTACTCGTAGGTGCCAACCTCGCTAAACGTAATGTTGCCAAAGCTCACAGAGCCGTCTGCCGCGTTGGTCGCCGCTGTCGAAGCAGGCGCAGGTGCGCCGTCAAGCGCTGTGAGCGTGAACGAGAACTGCCCGGCCGTCAGGTCGGTAGGGTTGAGGGTCTTGTTGATGGTGATGCCGCCATCACCGGTAGGGCTGGACTCAACCGGCGTGAACTTGTTGGTGTAGGTCACGGAGTACTTGGTGTTGCCCTGGTCCACGCTGCCAGAGACAGTGTCTCCAGAGGTGGTACCAGCGCCGCCTGTGGCCACGGACGAGAAGATCCAGCCAGCAGGCGAGGTCTTCTCGTCAACCGTATACGTAGTGCCAACGGGAAGGTTCTCGAGGAGGATGCTCTGCCCTGCCGTGAGGGAAAGGGTCGTGGCCTGACCGCTTGTAAGCGTGCCCTTGGTGTCGCCGATTGCGTAGGAGACGCCCGAGCTATCCGGAGTGGTCACGGTGACGTCAAAGTCGAAGCTGGCGTCCGTGGGGTACGTGCCGTCATCGGACGTGGCAACCTTTGCAATCTCGACCTGGCTCTTGAGGGTGTTGGTAGCGGTTATGGTAGTGGACCCGTCATCGGCGTAGTTGGGCACGCCATCCACCATCATGGGGGTGAAGGACTCGTAGCTCAGCTCGTAGCGGGAGTCGATGGTAGGCTCGGAGAAGGTCACCTCGCGACCGGCAGTAAGCACCTCGCCGTTGGCCTCGATGCCGTACGGCACGTGTACCTGGGCCCGGTAGTTATTGTCGGAGTTGAGCGTCACCGTGGTGAACTGTTTGCGGTCAAGGAGCACGCCGAGCGAGACGTCACCGGTAGGACGATTGACCGCGTTGTCAAGCGAGTCGACCCATTCCTTACTAACGGTGATGGTGGGAGTGTCCACGGTCATGGGGTCGGGGTCGGCAAGGGCCACGCTGCCAGTATCGGATTTAGTCGCTACATACAGACCCGAGGACTCTTGGGTATAGGTAAGGCCGGTGGAGGGCGAGGTCCAGGTACCGTCAGCCTGCGGCACGGCATCAGTTGGCAACACGTTGGTGGTCGTAGTGCTCGTCTGGTTGTAGGACACGTTGGCCGTAGTGTTGGTCTTTATCCCATAAGTACCAGCGGTCGAATCATAGACAATGTCTGTGGGCAGGCCGGTGGTAGTTCCTGCGTTCTGCAGACGGGCTACCTCAGTGATGGCTTCCTGGCTCGGCCAGACCTTGAAGCTCACGGTATACGTGACACCATGCTCCAGCGAGCCAAGCGAGGAGAGGTCCCAAGTCACGTTCTTGTTTGTCTCGTCATATGTAGCCGCGGGAGCATCGAGCCAGTCGCTCGTCTCGCCGTCCTTGGTCTTGGTGTACGTAAAGGCGTCAGCCGACCCCTCCAGGGAAGTGGCAGTAAGCGCCGTGATGCCGTCGGTCACCTTGACGTTGCTGTACGTGAGGTTGTTCGTGATGGTGTTGATGATGTTGTCGAAGGCAGCATTAAGGGCGGTGCTGTCGGCAGCGTTGTAGTAGTTGCCCGTCTGGCCAGTAGCGGCAGCGAGGTCCTGCATGTTGGAAACGGTGCCAAAGGCGCCAATGGCAAAGAACGACTTGCCCTCACCGGCTATGGCAACGGCCTGGTCCCTGGCGTAGTCGTAGTTAAGGTCATAGGCGTCGGAGTTGCCGGTGCCATAGTAGGTGTGGCCATTCGAGTAATGACGTTCAAACTCATCCCGGTCCTGCCCCCAAGTATACGTTCCCCGCGTTTTGCGGAAGGTTGGGTCGCCATCGGAAACAAAGATGATGTAGACATCGGCGCCGTCACGCGTCTGAATTGCGCTGGCGGTCGCCAGCGCGTCCTCCCAGTTGGTGCCACCAGTGGCGGTGAGGCGGTTCACCTGGTTCTGGAAGGTCGAGAGGCTGCTCGTGTTGGTGACGCGCGTGGTTGCGTAGTTTGCGAACGTGACGAGTGACAGCTGCACGGCATCGGGGTTCTCGGTCGTGTTGTTGGAGAGCAGCTCCTCGGCAAGCGAGTTGACCGCGGACTTGGCCACCGAGAGCCGGGTGCCACCCGTAGCGGAATAGCTCATCGACCCGGACGTGTCGAGCACCACGATGACGTCGGCCTTGCTCGAAGACGACGACGCCTGCGACTTGCCCGTCACGCTGAGGCTCAGCGTGTACGTGCCGTCGTCGTTGCTCGTCACGATCTTGCTGGTGGCAGGCGGCTCGGCGGCAAGCGCCGGCGTCACGCCAAACGCAATGAGCGCAGCAAAGACGGCCAGTAATGCTCGTAGTAGTGTTTTTCCCCTGTGTCTCATAGTTGACCCCCAACCAGAAACGCAAACGAACGGACAGATACCTCTTCTGCTGTCAGATTTGCGACAGCAACGTGCATGCTTGTTAATAAATCTATGCTATTTACGTGATGTATATAGTTGTCTCTCCGTTAGACCAGCGTTGACGTAATAATGTCCCGTCCCCGCCCTAGGATGAATGTCGCCAAACATCAACATCGAAGAGACGGGGACGGGATGCTGGACATCATACTCCATGAGATGGAGGGGCTCTCCCTCGGGGAGAAGCGTGAGCTCATCTGTGCCACGAAGGCGGCGGTCGCGCGCGAGCTTGGCAAGCAGGCAGATGGCGCGACGCCCAGATCATGCCCCCGGTGCGGCTCTTCCTCCTTCATCAGGAAAGGGCACAATGCCGACGGCTCCCAGCGCTGGCTCTGCAAGGGGTGCGGGAGGACGTTCTCGTCCAAGAGCAGGGGCCTGCTCGCCGCCTCGAAGCTCGATGCCACGACCTGGGCGCTCTTCGTGGAAGCAACGCTTTCGGGCTCAAGCCTGAGGCAGTGCGCGAAGACGTGCCATGTGTGCCTCAGGACCTCCTGGTTCATGCGCATGAGACTCTGCGAGGTCATGGCGCGCTCGCTTCTCGCCTTCAGGACCGGACCTTCGGTCTCCTGGCAGGTAGACGGCGCCTACCTCGACGAGTCCCTCACGGGAAACAGGGCAAGGAGTGCTGCCAAGATGCCGAGGAAGCCTCACAAGCACGGCGGCGCCGTCCATGCGCGCGGCATCTCCAACCTCAAGGTCTGCGTCATCTGCGGAGCCAATGATGCCGGAGACGAGCTCTGCCGCGTGGCCGACAGGGGAAGGCCGAAGGATGAGGCCCTGAGAGACGCCATCAAGGGTCTCGGTCCTGGCACCTGGGTGGCGACCGACGCCCATCAGGGCTACAAGCGCGTGCTTCCCGCCCTCGGCATCACCGAGCATGCCGCCACCGACACGCGCCTGCAGAAGGACGGCGAGCTTGGCATGGTCAACGCGATGCACCAGAGGCTGCGCATCTTCCTTGCCCCATTCCACGGCGTATCCACCAAGTGGCTGGACCACTACCTCTCCTGGTTCCTTTGGCTCGAGCAGGCAAGGCGCTCGGACGCAGACGGGCTTCAGACGCTTTCCGGCCAGAGCGCCTGCGGCTTCTACGAGCATACGAGGCGCCAGATGATCGATCGTCCCCAGCCCTTCTGGGACTATTGGCAACGGCAGGGAGCGGCTACGTCAATGCTGGTCTAACAGAGAG
>NZ_JANSKA010000008.1 GCF_024741235.1 Tractidigestivibacter montrealensis
CGAAGTGTCGAAAACCTGCTGAGCGTTCCGTCGACTCCTACGTTAGCGAATACAGTCGAAGCAGTCGACGGCCGCGCTGAGGTAGGCCTTGAAGCCATCCAGCCGGAACTCGGTGACGTCGGTGACGCAGAGCAGGCCGGGCTCGGCGGCGTGGAAGCCGTGCGTCCCGTCCTCGCGGAGGGGCAGTAGCCGACGGTGGTCGGTGTGGCTGCATGCCTAAACGCGAAACTTTTGCGTGCTCAGAGCCGAGGCTATCCCGCACTGAAAAGCGGTACTACCCTCAGCCAGCAAACCAGAGACTAATAGTCCCGTAGCTTATCCTTGTGGTTCTTCTCGGCGTCGGAACTGTTGCGTGCCTCCACCTCGCCACTCCGGGTGGCCTGACACCAACATTCGGCATGCAACCGTCCGGAAAAGCCTCGAACCAGCGACGCCCGTTCCTCGATGTCGATTATTGTCCTACGCAAAGGTATTACTCGCCAGGTGGCGTGCCTTGAGGTGAAATCCTAAGGTATGCGAGAACCTTAGTTGATTGATGGTTTGATACCATCGCCCATGACGTTCTTCAACTTTCCTAGGCCTAATTTGTTTGTCAGCTTCTCTCCTGTTAACAAACTCGCGATATGACTTCAACAGAACTGGCGGTTGTTCGTCAGATAACCGTTTACGCCACCCTGTGTGGGAATTAGTGACTAAGGATCTCATCGAAGCAGGCTTGAACTGAATCGCCGATGCAGAGTATGCACCAAGAAAGGAGCCACATGCAGAGCAGTAAAAACAAAGTGTATGAGTTGCTTGACCGCCGAACCCGGGACTCCGTCATCTCTGATGAGTCGCTGTTTCAAGCGTCTAGCGTTGCCTCTGAACTGTTTGTAAGTCGAACTCTAGCAAGTCAGTATTTAAACGCCTTGCATGCGGATGGCCTGCTTGTCAAGGTCTCGGGAAGACCCGCCCTTTTCTACTCCAAGAAAGCGCTAGAGCAACGCTATCAGGTCGAGTTTCAAAGCGATGACTTTCTTAGTGTTCAGGAGCTCATCAATTGGATATCAAGCCACTCTCGAATGAAATATGATTTTGAGGATGTTATCGGAGCTCGCACCACCCTCAGGCATGTAATTGCCCAGATAAAAGCTGCTGCTTGCTATCCGCCTCGTGGTCTGCCCCTTCTTCTCGTTGGGAGTGTTGGCAGCGGAAGATCTGGCATTCGCAAAGCAACTGAAAAGTGGTGCGTCTCAGAGCGCATCATCGAAGGGGGGATGCCGGGTTTTACGCTTGATGCGGCATCATATGAAGAGCCTTCCCAGCTTCTCGTAACTTTGTTTGGCAAGAAGGACAGCGACGAAGGTATGCTGGCCAAGCATCCGCACTCCCTCTTCTGGGTAATCAATAGCCAGGCAATTGATTCAGCGACTTGGAGTACGCTGCTCTCGTACTTTGGTAACGGCCATGAGAAGGAGCCGTCGGCTGTTCCTCAGAGTCGTTCTCGACTTTTCTTCGAATGTACGTCGACTCCCGATGAGGTTATGTCACATGCATGGGCAAAACAAATTCCGATGATTGCGTGCATGCCAAGTTTTGTGGATCGGAGCTTGGAAGACCGCGAAGCACTTGCGGTTAAGGCATTCAATAAAGAGTCCAACAAAATTGGAAGACGGGTACTTGTCAGCAGCATTGTTCTTCACAAGTTGGCGTCTAAGACATATGAGGATGGGCTGGTGGGCCTTGAGCTTGACGCCACTATTGCCTGTGCAAATGCCCTAGCTGACAAAGGCGAGTCCGGCCAGGCTCTGAAGATCTACTCGATTCATGCCCCCGGTTTATTCGATGGGAAAGCATCGTACGAGAATATGCCAGAGGAGCCTGTGCTCGTTGACGTTGCAAGGTATGACCTGGTGTCGAAGGGCAGCGAGGGATTCTCGTTGCTGACCAACGTCGTGAATGATGTTGAGAACAACGGAGTGACTGACTCTTCTGCATTGTCGCAAGAGACCTTTGCCCATCTCTCCGCTTACTTTGAATATTTGATGCGCAATAGAAAGCACCTTTTGGCTGGAAGCTCAGTTGGCGATGCTGCCGGAAAGGTCATCAACGGTTCATTTGAACGTCTCGGATGCTATGTTCCGGTGAGTTTTGGAGCCCATCTTTCCAACAGCATGCTCTTTTTCAAGTCTAACCAATTGGCGGCATCCGAATGGCAAGGGCGTATGGGCAGAAGCTTAAGGGATGCGCGCCTCATTGTGGGACAGCGTTTGATTGACGAGACACAAGTGATGAGCCACGTCGCAAATGATCTTCATGATTACCTCGGGCTTAAGCTAGATGCCAACAGTCTGATGATCGGGACGCTATTTCTTCGTGCTTGCTCGCTTAGGATGTCTGCAAAGTGCCGAGGGATAATTGCTGCGCATGGTTACTCAACGGCCAGTAGTATTGCCGATTCCGCAAACGCACTTCTAAAGAGTCATGTATTTGATGCAATTGACATGCCGCTTGATATATCGGCAAACCAGGTTGCAGACAAGCTAAAAGAACATTTGTCTCGATTTCCAGGCAAGTCAGACCTTGTCGTCCTTGTCGACATGGGGAGTCTGAAGGATATCGGTAGATGTCTCAGCGAAACACTCAAGGTCAACGTCGGAGTGCTAAACGGCGTTTCGACGCCGATGGCATTGGCTGCTGGAGAGCAGATACTTTCAAATCAGCCCATGGCAGATGTGCTGAGGGAAACGGCGGAGAAGTCAAGGGACGCAGTAAAGTACTCAATATCAGAATGTCCTAGCGTCCGTGCGTGCATAGTATTTACCTCTGAGAACGGTATTCCAGCCGCTGCCAGGCTTGCCGACCTATTCGCAAAGAGCCTTCCAAGAAGCATTGATGTTGACCTGATTCCGTGCGACTACATGGCACTTGCTTGCGGCGATGTCATCCCGGAGCTCGAGGGAAAGGATATCCTGTTCGCCTTTGGAGTGAACAATCCAAACATCAGCGGAGTTGAGTTCGTCTCGCTTGAGGAAATCGTAGATGCAGATGCAGCTCGTACTGCAGGTATTAACTTGAGAAACTATTTAACTGCAGGAGAGGTTGCAATCTTAAAGCAGAATCTGATTAAGAATTTCTCGCTCGAAAACCTGATGAAGCACCTGACCATTCTCGAGCCGAATTCGCTAATGGAGGCCGTCTCGGCTGCGGTTGACAGCCTCCAGGAGAACATTGGAGCTCACTTCTCCTATCGCATGACAATGCGAATGTACATTCATGTCGGATATCTTGTGGAACGCCTGGTAACAAAGGACATCATCGAGTATCGGGGCGCAGATGTGTTTGCGCGTGATCACCCTGACTTTGTGAAGGCGGTCGTCTCAAGCTTCAAGAACATTTCCATAGCATATGGGGTCAAAATGCCCGCCGAGGAAATCAACTACCTCTACGACTTAATCAATATCGATTGCGGTTCGAAAATCTGATTACTGAGGAGAACAGGCATGTCACGGAAGCTGCTCATAGCCACTCATGGATACCTGGCTAATGGCTTTAGAAGTTCCATTGAGATTCTTACTGGAACGTCTGCCGGCATCGACACGATAAATGCCTATACAGAGGAGGGAGGGGAGGATTACACGAAGAGCATCGCGGAGTTTTTGGAGTCTGTGGGCCCGGAGGACGAGGGAGTCATCTTGACTGACATCGTTGGTGGCAGCGTGAATCAGAAGGTAATGCAGACGTTACGCACTAGCAGACCAAACATATTTCTCATCTCCGGAACCAACCTGATTACCGCGCTTGCCGTCTTCCTTGAGGATAGACCGCTCACAAAGGAAGTCTTAAACGAGATAGTCGATCAGGCAAAGGTGCAGCTGATCGAGATGCCGACATCGTTTGACAGCAGTAGCAGCAGAGAAGACGACTTTTTCTAAGGGGGTAATGGCATGATTTCCCAGATTAGAGTTGACGACAGGCTCATACATGGTCAAGTCGCCCTCGTATGGTCAAAGGAACTTGGCGTTCGGCACATTGTCGTAGCTAACGATCATGCAGCGACCGACGACGTAACAAGAATGACTCTCCAGATGGCGCTGCCATCAGGGATTAAGCTGCTAGTCAAGACTGTCGATGACGCAGTAAAGGTCTTTAACGACCCGCGAGCAAAAGATGTGCCGATGTTCGTCCTGACGAACTGCGTTCATGATGCGCTGAAGATTGTAAAGGAGTGTCCTGGCAGAGTAGAAGCCGTGAATGCCGCAAACGTTGGGAGGTTTGACAGCACACCCAACAAGACGCAGCTCAATGCATGCATTACGCTAAACGACCAGGAACTCGCCGACCTAAAGGAACTTGCAGCATCGGAAGTTCCAACCTACGCGCAGGTCGTTCCGATTGACCCGAAGACTCCAGTAGCAAAGCTAATTAAAGACGCGGGAAAGTAGGGGAAAATGGAATCCTCAGTTACCACAGCACTTTTGGCTGCACTTGCGTATTACATTTGCTATGCCGGCAACTGGATGTTCGGCCAGTGCATGATAGAACGACCGATTGTAGTCGGAATGGTGGCTGGCCTTTTCTTGGGTGACATGCGGACTGGCATCATGGTTGGCGCCGCCCTTGAGGCTATTTTCATGGGTGCAGTAAACATTGGTGGTCAGGTCTCCGCCGAGCCCGCCTCAGCGACGGTTTTCGCGGTTGTGTTTGTACTCTCGAGCGGAATCGATGCCGATGCTGCTTTGACACTTGCGGTCCCAATTGGCGTTCTGATGGGATTTGTCTCAATGGCCATCAACAACGTCGCGTTTAACGCTTTCGTTCCCTTTATTGACGCTGCTGCCGAGCGCGATGACGTAAAGGCGATTACAAGAATCAATTTTGGAGCATGGGGACTTCGCTTTGGAATCTTTGCTCTGATCATGTTTTTCGGTGTGCTTGCCGGTCAGGAAGCCGTCTCGGCTCTTGTATCGGGAATTCCCGACGTAGTGATGCGGGGCTTCAAGGCAGCGGGTGGCTTCATGCCCGCCGTGGGCTTCGCTATTCTTGCGAAGATGCTCTGGAGCAAGGAGCTCGCACCCTATTTTCTGCTTGGCTTCATCCTTGTTATCTACCTTCAGCTCCCGCTCATTGCCGTGTGTGCAATCGGAATCGTGATCGTTGCGGCAGTTGCGTCTAGGGATATGGATTTAATGAATCTCAAGAAATCCTTGAAAAACAAGGGGACCGCATCTTCCGAGAGTGACGAAGTGGAGGACTTCCTATCATGAGTGACATCATCAAGAAGAGCGATCTCTCGCCAGAAGACAAGAAGATGCTCACCAAGATATTCTGGCGCTCGTTTACCATCTTTGCAGGTCGTTCGGGCGGCCAGGTCCGTCAGCACGGCGCAGCCTTCATCTGGGTAATGCTCCCAGCTCTCAATCGCTATTACAAGGACGACCCCGAGGGACACCGACAGGCCCTAATTCGCCATGCGATGTTCTATAACATCACCCAGGCAATTGGAACCTACTGCATGGGCCTTGTCGCATCAATGGAAAAGGAAAACAGCACGAATCCGGACTTCGACCCGCAGTCGATCGTGGCCATCAAGACCGCCCTCATGGGGCCACTATCGGGAATCGGAGACTCATTCTTCTGGGGCGTGCTCAGGGTTATCGCCGCTGGCGTGGGAATTAGCCTTGCTTCCTCCGGATCAATCCTCGGGCCGATTCTGTTCCTGCTGATCTACAACATCCCTGCAATCATTTGCCGCTACGAGCTTACGTTCGCAGGCTTCACGATGGGTGAGAGCTTTATTTCTGAGATTAGTAAGGACGGCCTCATTGACGTCTTCACAAAGTGCGCGAGCATTATTGGTCTCATGATGATTGGCGGAATGACAGCGGCTAACGTAAAGTTCACATCCATTGTGGAGTTTCCTATCGTTGGCGCAGATCCTGTTACTTTGCAGAGCTACCTTGATGCCGTCTTCAAGGGCCTTGTACCCCTGGGCCTCACCTATGGCTGCCTGCGCCTCATGCAGAAGCGAGTCAACCAAAACCTCATCCTTGTCGGAGTGCTCGCGCTTGCCATCGTCCTCGCTCTTCTTGGAATTGTCTAGGGGGTATCAAAGTGCTTGTTTCAATGAGGGGAATATTGGCGGATGCCGACAGCAAGAACTATGCGGTAATGGCATGCAACTGTTGCAACATGGAGAACGTTGAGGCTGTTGTGGCCGCAGCCAGTTCGAAGAGATCTGCAGTGATAATCAACATTTCTCCCAGGCAGTTCCACCTTCATGCGGATTTAGCCGCCATGGTTCCAATGATTGTCAATCTTGCTTCCGCGGCTCCCGTTCCCATTGCATTAAACCTAGATCACGGAAAAGAGTATGACGACATTGTCGCTGCCTTGAATGCGGGCTTTACCTCCATCATGTTTGATGGCTCTGCCCTCACCTACGAGGCAAATCTTGCTATTACTAAGCAGATTTCTGTAATGGCTCATAACCAGGGGTGCGCATGCGAAGGCGAACTGGGCCATGTCGGCCAGGCCAGTGCCGGGGATGGGGAGAAAACCGATTACTTCACCAATGTGGACTTGGCAGTCCAGTTTGTAAAAGAGACTGAGGTTGACGCCCTTGCGGTCGCTATTGGAACTGCTCACGGCAAGTATCCTGCCGGATTTGTCCCAAAGCTCGACTTCGCTCGACTAAAGGAACTGAAGAGTGCGCTTCGGTTGCCGCTCGTCCTCCACGGTGGCTCGGGGTCCGGAGAGGAAAACATCCGAAAGGCCGTCGATTGCGGTATTAACAAGATTAACGTCTGCACCGACGTGTTCGCAGTTGGTAGAGACTCGGTTGCACGGGCGCTTGCAAGCAACCCTTCGGCGGATTGGTTGGATTTAATGAGCGGCGCCCAGAGGGATATGCAGGCTTATATCGAGTACTACATGGATTTAATTGGGTCCTCGGGAAGATATCAGTACACTCTCGCGGATAAGCAGCAGCTCGACTAGGGATGGGTAATGTTATATACAGATAACGAAAAGTGTCAGGCCACTCTATCTGCTCTGGGCGCCGGTACATGGTCCCTCGGTGGAAAGAATGCCTATGGCCTCGTGTACGGTCAGGTCGAGGAGGACAATGCGATTAACGCGCTGAGGGTTCTCATCGATAACGGAGTCAACGTCGTCGATACTGCACCGGTTTACGGCGTTCACGGTGCTTCGGAGACGATTGTTGGCAAGGCATTACGGGATGGGTACAGGGATAAGGTTTTCCTAGTAACGAAGTTTGGCAACTACAACGATGCCGAGACTGGGAAGAGAATCATTAACAACAGCCGCGAAGACATCATGAAAGAGATTGATGAATCGCTCGATCGGCTTGAAACTGATCATATCGACCTCTATATCATGCACTATCCCGACCCGGTGGTCCCGGTGTCCGAAACCATGGATGCGCTCAACGAGATTAAGGCCCAGGGGAAAATTAAGCACATCGGAGTGAGCAACGTAGATCGCAGGCAGCTTGAAGAATGCATGGAGTTTGCCGAGATAGATGCGATACAGCTCCCATATTCTATGGTCAATCGGTCGGCAGAGGATCTTCTTGTGTGGTCTCACTCCCACGGGCTCATGACAATGGCATACGGTGCCATGGGCGCGGGCATATTGTCCGGGTCCTATAGGGAACTCCCGCACTTTAGCGAAAAGGACATCCGCTATACGTTCTATCCGTACTTCAAAGAGCCGATGTTCTCCGAGATTCAGCGTCTGCTACAAGATATGGACATCATTGCCGAAAGACACGAATGCCCCCTCTCCCATGTTGCACTTTCTTGGGTGGCTCACAAGGAGTTTGTTACGACGTCACTTGTTGGATCGACGAACGTCAACCAGGCTCGCGAAAACGCCAGGGCATACTCCCTTACTCTCTCCGAGGACGAAATGGCATTTTTGGACGCATCGATAAAAAGAAACCTTGATGAAACAGGAGCATAGGTCTGAGAGATGGTTAGCCCTTGGGTTAGTGCGGTTACTTATACATGCTTGATTGCACTGACGCTTGCGTTGAAGGCGGGCGGCTATCTCCCGAAGGATGCCGACCATGTTTTGTCTAGAATCATGGTCGGCATCACCTTGCCTGCAACTATAGTAGAAAATCTAAATGGGAAAACAATAGACCTTTCTTATTTTCATCTAATATTATTCGGAATTTGTTTTAACTTGATACCGCTTGTCCTTTCGAGGCTTTCGGATACCCATTCTCAGGTTGTTGCAGAGAGAATGGCGGGTACATCTGGCTTCAATATCGGAAACTTCGCAATTCCGTTTGTCAGTGGTTTGTTTAGTTCGGAGGCGCTGGTTATTACGAGTGTCTTTGATATAGGGAACTCGCTCATGTGCCTTGGGGTTAACGGGTTGTTCATTGCGAAAGAGACTGATTCTTCATCTTCAACTTCTCCTATGGTGATATGCAAATCGTTGGTGAAGTCAGTTCCAGTTATGACATATCTTGTAATGCTCATTTTTTGCATAGTTGGTCTCTCCATGCCAAATCAAATCATGCCTATCGTTGACAAGTGTGCCGCGGCAAACCCGTTAGTCGCTATGGCAGTCATTGGAACCTCTATAGTCCTACCTGCAGACAATTCAATTAGCTGTGTCTTTTCGTCAATCAAAATTCTGCTCATTAGACTTGCGGCAGTTGCGATTGAGATTGGAATTCTATTTCTGATACCGATATCACTTTTTGAGAGGCAAACGCTCATTGTGCTCTGCTTATCACCGGTCGCAGCGATGAGCGTCGTGTTTGCCGAACAGTATTGTCTTGACAAGGGATCCGTAGCATTGGCAAACGTTCTCTCAATTCCTATTTCACTTCTGAGCATGACGGTTGCTCTCTCGCTGATGTGACAGAGGGTCGTATGTGTGATGCTCCGGATTCTCTGGCTAAATATTTGATGGAATGGCACTTGGCCTTTTCCGCTTACGCTATTCAGCCTAGAGAGAGGAGGCCGTTGCTCAACGCCCGTCTCGATTGGTCAGCGTTGTAGGCCCGGATTGGCCTGTGGCCAATCTGCTTGGCGAGACTGTTCGAGGCAGCCTACATTCCGAAATAACGACGCCTTGTTATTGACCCCTACATCTCGAACCGGTATGAATATAGGTCTCCGTTGTAGTACGTGGTGATGTACTCAAACGGGACCTTTGTTCCTTTGTATTCTGCGTAAGTCACATGCGTCATTTGCAGTATTGCCCCATCGTCGAGGCCAAGTAGCCGTTGCTGTTCCTCCGTAGGAAGTGTTGCGCTTATCTCCATATCGCATCCGGCAACGTGAATGCCCAGTGTTCTCACATAGGCATAAAAGGATTCATTGAGAGCTTCGACACTTATGGCTGGAATTATCTGTGATGATACGTATGTGTCACTTATGGCTATGGGCTTACCGTCGCCAGTACGCAACCTCAAAAAGTGGTGAATGAGCTCTTCGCTATTGCAACATAGCTTCTGGGACGCAACTGGGAACTGGGAAGCAGGAAGAACCTCGTAACTTAGGAGTTTTGATCCCGCTTTCATCCCAATGTGTTGCATGTCTTCGGTGAAGCTGTCTCCTGCAAGGAGACTCTTCCTTACGTGCTGTGCGGTAACGAAGCTCCCTTTCCCGGGAATTCTTGAAATATAGCCACTGCTTGCGAGGTTGTTGAGCGACTTATTTATGGTCATACGAGAAAAGCCAAACTGATCGCATAGCTCCTGTTCAGTTGGTATCTTTTCACCAACTGATATCCTGCCAGCGGAAATAAGACCTCGGATGTATTCCTCGACCTGCTGATACTTCGGCTTTGCTGACACTGCTCCTCCATTGCCCTCGCGGTTCAAGGCCACATTGGACGCTATGACATTAGCACGTAACATAATCGTTTCACGGTTGACTATGTATATACCTTTATTTCTTTGCTTTCATCTCGCAGCTATGCCGTTTGCGGAATGCTTCAAAAATGTTCTTGCATAGTAGGCGAACTATATGTATATACATAAGTATACATCGGACTAGACAATCTTGGAGGTACGATGATCACCGAACTCGAAGACCCTACGATGATTGGCTATATCCATGACGGAGGGAATGCCCTTCGAAATGTCCTGGAGAACGAGGACGCATTTGTCTCGCCATTCCGAAGCGTGATAGAAAGCAACGACATCCAAGAGATTCACTTCGTGGGTTCCGGCACAAGCTATAATGCTTCCCTCTACATCGCAAAGATGATTAGTAGGTTCTCTCACATCGCATCATATGCCGCATATCCCACCCGGTCCGACCCAAAGGTTGACGTTGCCTGCTCCGGCTATCGGGCGAGCCAGATTCTCTACGTTGGCGTCTCGCAGTCTGGTACGAGCGTCTCGACGATTGATGTGCTTCGCAGGGCGCGCGAGGCAGGTGCGTCTACCATAGCGCTGACCGATGTCATGGACAGTCCCGTGGTGGAGGAGGCAGACCATGCCATTCGCCTCTTCACTGGCCATGAGGTGGTGCACGTCGAGACTCGTGGATACCTCGCAACGCTGTTCGAGGGCTTCCTCATTGCGCTTGACCTAGGTCGCACGCGAGGGATCCTGGCGCAGGAAGAATTCCTCTCACGACACGAATCTGCAAGGCGGTTTTCGGAGGAGTTTGATGGGCTCATTGCGCAGGCTGAGGATTGGTACTCCATGCATGCCGATGAGCTCCAGTCACTCGGAAGAGCGTATGTCTGCTCGTATGGCGTAAACGAGTGCACTGCTGAAGAGGCGGAGTTAAAACTCACCGAGACCTTTGGAAAGCCGGTACGCGGCTATGAGCTTGAGGAAATGATTCATGGTCCGCACTACGCGCTGGATGAGGACACGTTCGTCTTCTTTGTTGCACCTTCTGGAGAATGCCTTAAGCGTATCCCGGTGTTTCTCGACTGGTTCAAGAAGAACCAGATTACTGAGCACGTATTTGTGATCACTTCCGGGTCGCATCTCGGCCAGTTTGGGGACAAGTCGCTCTGCCTAGGTGGAGACTTCTCTGAGGAACTGAGTCCCATTGCAATGATTCTTCCTTTTTACATTATTGCGGCCCGTAACTGCATTTCCGCAGGCATCAATACGAGGGACAAGCCCGCAAACCGCATCGCCTTCGCGCACCTCGACTAGGCGGGTGGTGTTCGTAGCGTATCGTTTGGAGGTAGCAAGATGATTGCATTGGCCAGAGCAGACGACCGGTTGATTCATGGGCTGGTTGCGGTTGCGTGGACGTCGAGCGTGGCGCCAGAGACCATTCTCGTCGCAAATGATTGCGCGGCAACAGACAGCTTCAAGAAGGAGACGATGCGTCTGGCGAAGCCTGCCGGCGTAAAGCTGTTCATCAAGTCCGTTGAGTCATCCGCGAAGGCGCTGAACAACCCAATCAATGATAGCAAGAGGATTCTGCTGATCACCGCATCGGTGGAGGATGCGGAGCGTGTTTACTCGCTGCTGGACGAAAGCCACAAGTTCACGGTCCTTGACATTGGGACTGCGGGAATCGTCAAGAAAGAAGGTGAGACATACAAGCTCGTCATCCCAGGGGTCTACGTAAGCAAAGAGGAGTACGAGGCAGCGAAGAGGCTCGCCCAGAAGGGGGTAGACGTCTTCTGCCAGGCAAACCCTGCCCTAGAGAAGGCCTCGCTCTCCGATATGGGGAAAGCCCTCGAGAAGTAACGGCGTTAATTCGAAAAAACTCATGATTGCGAGAGAGCACTGCTGCTGAGGAGAGTGGGGGAGCAATGAGCCAGGTACTTCAAGGTCTTCTTGTCGCATTAATTGCGGCGGCGGTCTACATGGAGTCCCGCATCGGCGGTCAGCACATGCTTGACCGACCGATAATCATCGGCCCGCTGGTTGGCCTGGTGATGGGAAATCCGGGAATGGGGCTTGCAATTGGCGGCGAGCTCGAACTCGTGTGGATGGGCCTGAATGGAATAGGGACAACAACTCCACCCAACGTCGTCGTGGGCTCGGCCTTGGCAACAGCGCTTGCCATTAGCACCGGGGCATCCTACGAGACGACGCTCGCGCTTGCGATTCCGATTGCCGTTGTTGCCCAGCTTTGTGATATTGCTGCGCCCGTGGTGAATACGTTCTTTGCTCATCGCGCGGACAAGTGTGCTGCCAATGGGGACTACCGCGGTATCGAACTTTGCAACTGGGGTGGGGCAGTTGTCTACTTCCTCTTCAAGTTCGTGCCTGTCTTCCTGGGATTTGTCCTGGGTTCAGGGCTCATTACGTCCTTTGTGGACATGATTCCGGCCGTGATTCAGAACGGCCTTGCCCAGTCCGGCAACATCCTGCCCGCCCTTGGTGTCGCGATGCTCATCCAGCTTACCTGGGACAAGAAGTTTGGTGCGTTCCTCTTCTTGGGCTTTGGGCTCGCTGCGTTCCTGAAGGTTGACACCCTCGGTGCCGCGTTCTTTGGTGCTGTTATTGCGTTTATCTACTACAAGCTGAGTGGCAGGAACTCTAGCGAGAGCGCACTCGGGATGAATGTTGTCTCCGGTGGGGTAGACGATGACAGTGAGGAGCTCTAACCATGGCGGAAGAGAAGAAGCTCAGCGAGGGTACCCTCCGCAGGGTCTTTAACAGGCACTACCAACTGCTCAGCTGCTTCAACTACGAGCGGCAGATGTCAACGGGATATTGCTACACAATGCTACCGGCGCTTCGCGAACTGTATAAGGACGACGAGGAAGGTCTCAACCAGGCTGTCAAGAGGCACCTTGAGTTCTTCAATTGCGCAACGAGTACGAGCCCGTTCATCATTGGCCTCTCGTGCGCGATGGAGGAGGAGAACGCCAACAACCCGGGAGAGTACGACTCCTCCTCGATAACCTCGGTGAAGGCTGCACTTATGGGCCCGCTTGCCGGAATCGGCGACAGCTTCTTCTGGGGTACGTTCAGGGTGATTGGCGCTGGCGTTGGTGCTCCTATGGCTGTCGCGGGAAACGTCCTTGGCCCCATCTTTTATGCTCTTCTCAACGTTATTCCCTCCGAGGTCGTGAGGCGGTGGGGATTCAAGATCGGCTATGCGGGCGGGGGCAAGTTCCTCGAGCGCGTCTCTGCTGACGGTACCCTTGACAGGCTGACCGAAGCGGCGAGAATCATGGGTCTTGTTGTCATTGGGGCAATGATTCCCTCGATGGTGGTGCTGAGCCTTGGAGCAACGATTGACATCAACGGGGCGCAGGTGGTGCTTCAGGACATCATTGACCAGATTTGCCCGTGCCTGCTCCCCGCACTGCTTACGCTGGGTTGTTATAAGCTCCTGAAGAGGGGTGTATCCGGAACGGCGGTAATGTTCGGGCTTCTTGCGCTGGGGGTCGTTCTAGCTGTTCTGGGGCTTGTCTGATGACGATGGCTGTTGCCTGAGTCGTATAGGCAGATATACTCAGTGTCTTCCCCATGGGCCCTAGACGTTTTCTGAATCTAGATTGCCAGCGTGTAGTCTTGGCCCAGGCCCCTCCTGTTCTCTGCCCTTATCCTCCAGCTGAGCGGCTTCTTTGGCTTCGCGTCACGACATCACTCGACGTTGGAGTCGAGCTCCCTCTGAACTCCTTGAAGGTGACGCCTGTTCAGTCCTCTCCATCGAAGAAGTCGCTCTTGAGCGCATGTCTAAGAACCCCTTGCGCCTAGCGTTGGTAAGTCTCTTGGCCCTGCGCGACATCGGGTGCGTCATTGTGGCCGGCGGCACATGCCGCCGGCCATTCGTTGGTCATGTAGAAAATGCGGCGCTCTTGTCCATTAACGAGTTAGAGATTCTGCTTCTGACGGCGACGGTTGTGCCGCATCGCCTGGGAGATTGGGCGAGACAAATCGACCGTCTCGCTGAAAAACGCAAGGACCGGTTAGGCGACATCCACATTGCCCATGCGCGGCGGATGGTCTCAACGAGCGCAACGATGAGCTTGACTCGGCCATCTCTGATCTTCAAGATTTGATGAACTCCGGGGATGCTCCTCTCGATCAATCAACCATAGAAGCCGCAAGCGTTGCCATTGGCGCAGCACAGGGGGCCAAGCAATCTGTCCCAGAAATGCCAGAGGATGCCGACGCAATCAATGCCGAAGCTACCGCAATGGGGAGCATGGGGGAGTATTCCGCCCAGCTTGACGCCCTCAACACTGCGAAGGTTAATCTGCAGAACAGCATCTCGCAGATGAAGCAGGTCACTAACCCAACCGAGCAGTTCGTAATCCAGCGCATCAGCGGGCTTTCGAACATTACGGGCGTCGAGGCTGTGACAGAAGACAATGATCCCAACGGGAACCTCGGTAAGGCCGGCGGCTACACTGCTTGCGTCTACTTTGCTTCCGATTTGGTGGATCAGTCAAAGGTTTATATCTCCGACGGATACAGCGGCATTGTTGGTGCTGGTACAGACGGCGGTGGAGCAGTCGAGGTCTACGCGAACGTAGACGATGCAAACAAGCGCAATGATTACCTGGCTGTATTTGATGGCACCATTCTCTCCTCGGGCTCCCATGATGTCGTGGGCACGTGCGTGGTGAGAACTTCTCATCTCCTGACTGCCTCCCAGCAGAAGGCGCTTGAGGGAGAAATCGCCGACAGCCTGACGAAGCTCGAATAGCGGTGGGCGGTGACTCAACCGGCAATATACTCCTGCTGCAAAACGGACTTTGCTTTGCGGGGGAGTGCCTCTCGCAGCTCTATCCCCATCAATACGCGTACGGACTGAAGTCGCTCAGGAGCGCCTGGCCGCTCTGCTCGTCAGTGGGCAGGACCAGCTTCCCATCCATGCCGCTTGTCACGAGCACGTGGTTGTCGAAGGACCTTCCGTCGGTGCCGTGGAGGGAAACGGCAAAGTTGGGGTTGAACTCGCCCGCGCTCGCCTGGATCAGCACTGGCTCGCCGGTATCGGACGCGTAGATGGTGTCGCTGGCCTTCTCGGACCACTGGCCATCGTCAGTCGTGGAGTAGAGCCACTGGCACACGCTCACCGAGTCGCCGGCGTGGGCCGGCACGATGCAATAGATGTCGCTTCCCTCGGTGACGGCCTTTGCCGTGACGTCCGCCATGAAGGGGTACTTGGTGAGCAGGGGAGTTCCGTCCTGGTAGGTGAGGGTGGAGAGCCACGACGAGAAGTCGCCGGACGTGATGTCCCCGTCGTACATGCCCAGGTACCACACGGCGCCCATGGTGCCATCGGATGCGATCTCTTCTCGGACAGACGCGAGGTCGGCCGACTCTTCTGGCTGAGCGGGCTGGGCGGGCGTCTCGGTTGACGAGGTTGTATCGGTGGACGGGGCATCCTGCGTTGCGGTGGCCTCGGACTGCGTCTGCTCTGGCTGGGAAGTTGGGGAGGTGGCGGTGGTTTCCCCTTCGCAGCCCGCGATGAGCGCGCCAGTGATGATGACGGGCAGAACTGCTGCGAGGTGCTTTCTCATGACACTCTCCCTGTGTCTGGCGGAGGGACGGAGTTGCGCGCGCGTGGGACGCACGGCGCCCCGTTCCCTCCGGTATGGCATTTGGGTTCCTGACCAGAGATTGCATCGTTAGGGCGCGTTTCGTCAAGGGGCTTTCCGGGGGTGGGGGTGGTGAGGCGGCGGCAACGACCCGGGTTGACTCCCTATGGGGACGAGCTTGTGCGCGCTCTGGCCCCTCTCTGGCAGCTATTTGCGGCTGGGCTACGGTCTTTCGGGGGTACCCCAAGTACAAAATGGTTCTATGTTTGTTGAACCTCAGGTCAGGGAATTGCTCCTGTGGCTGTGTCACATAAGGAATTGAACGGAAACTGCTGCCAACCGGGAAGCCTGTCTTGGGAAACCGCCCGCTGAAGGCTTCTCGACGGTGTTACCATCAAAATTCAATGACGTTACCCATCGAAACCGTTGTTACGCCAGCGACACGCCCTCCCTTTGGTCTGCGTATACTATCTTGAAAGTAATATATGAAAGTCCATCTAATGCTTTGCGCTTGTGTAGGGGTGTTGTCATGAAGTTGCCCAGATTTGCCCGCCGCCTGTTGCTCTGGGCACTCGATGTTGCCTGTGTGATGGCATCCCTCTACATTTCCCTCACCATGCGCTTTGGCCAGATTGGCCTCAGTGGGGCCGAGTCCCGCGTGGGTGACTACATCGTCCTCACCCTGCTGCTTCTAGTCACCTTCCTCAACTTTGCCGTGCACCGCAACCGCGGCTTCATGAAGCGCACGGGTTCCCAGGAGTTTGGAGTCGTGCTCAGCTACAACGTCTGGCTACTCGTAGGCATTGCGGTGCTGGTTGTGGCGCTGCACGTGCAGCCGAGCCCCTCTCGCCTAATGCTTCTCTACTTCGTCATCGTCAACGTGATCATCATGTCAGTCATGCGCGCCATCGCCAAGGCCGCCGCCCGAGCGCTGCTGGCGGGGGAGCGCCTTGGCGCCTCCATCGTGATGGTGGTCGAGCAGGGCCAGCGCGAGCGCATCGAGCGCGTCTTTGACACCGGCGCAACGTACTCAATTGCCGGCTGGCTTGAGCTTGCCGACGGTCGCGTTTCCGGTACCGTTGCCGATAAGGACGTGACCTCGGAAATCGAGGCCCTCCCAGAAGCCTTGGGCGACACCCGCGTGGACGACGTCTTTGTCTTTGCCCCCACCACGCCAGAGCAGGAGACCTCTGCCCTCCTGGATGCGGCGGAGCGTATGGGGTCCAACTGCCACGTTGCTCTCGCCCTTCCGGACCCGAGCCTCCAGGGCGCTTGCCTGGACCTCTTTGGCGGCTTCCCAACCGTGAGCTATTCCGGCCGCGGCAGCAGGTTCTACCTGGTCTTCCTTAAGCGCCTCATCGACATTGTCGTGAGCCTTCTCGTGATTGTCGTCGCGTTCATCCCCGGCGTCATTCTCGCCATCGTAATCGCACTGCAGAGCAAGGGCGCGCCGTTCTACTCGCAGGAGCGCCTGGGCCTTGGCGGCAAGCACTTCAAGCTGCTCAAGTTCCGCTCCATGGTTGCGGACGCTAACGACGTCGAGAAGTACTTCACGCCCGAGCAGCTGCGCGAGTGGCAGACCGAGCGCAAGTTGGACAACGACCCCCGTGTGACCGGCATTGGCCGCTTCCTGCGCAAGACCTCGCTTGATGAGTTCCCGCAGTTCATCAACGTTTTTAAGGGTGACATGTCCATCGTGGGGCCGCGCCCCATTGTAGACGAGGAGATCTCGCATTACGGGGACCGCGCCAGCGAGTTCCTAAGCTGCAAGCCCGGCATCACGGGCTGGTGGCAGGTCGAGGCGAGAAACGACGCCGACTACGCGTCTGGCAGGCGCCAGGCGCTGGAGCTCTACTACGTGCGCCACGCATCCGCGACGCTGGACTGGAACATCTTCAAGCGCACATTTGGCGCTGTCTTCCACGGTACCGGCAAGTAGGGAATGAGACAAAGGGAGTTTCCCTTTGTCTCATTCCAGCTCGCGGGTGCCGGTCCAGAGCTGCCAGTACTCGCCGCGCTGCGCGAGCAGCTCCTCGTGCGTGCCACGCTCCACGATGTGCCCGTGCTCAAGCACCATAATCGCGTTGGCGTTGCGCACGGTCGAGAGCCGGTGCGCAATCACGAAGACCGTGCGTCCGCGCATGAGGGCGTCCATTCCTCGTGCGATAAGCGACTCGGTGCGCGTGTCCACGCTCGAGGTTGCCTCGTCCAGGATGAGCACCGGCGGGTCGCTCACGGCTGCGCGGGCAATGGCGATGAGCTGCCGCTGCCCCTGGCTGAGGTTCGCGCCGTCTGCCGTGACCAGCGTATCGTAGCCGTGCGGCAGGCGCGAGATGAACGAGTCCGCGTTGGCCACGTGCGCGGCATGGCGCACCTCCTCGTCGGTTGCGTCGAGCTTGCCAAAGCGGATGTTGTCGGCAATGCTTCCGCGGAAGAGGTGCGTGTCTTGCAGCACGATGCCCAGAGACGAGCGAAGCGACGTCTTCTTGATGTCGCGCACGTCGATGCCGTCGTAGATTATCTTGCCCGAGCGCACGTCGTAGAAGCGATTGATGAGATTCGTGATGGTGGTCTTGCCTGCGCCCGTGGAGCCTACAAAGGCAATCTTCTGCCCCGGCTTGGCAAAGAGCGAGAGGTTCGCAAGCACCGTCTGGCCCTCGTCGTAGCCAAAGGTGACGTCCTCAAAGCGCACGTCGCCGGCGAGAGGAACCGTGGTGCCGTCCTCGCGGCGCCACTGCCAGCCCGCGGCGCCGGTCGCCATGCGGCGGGTGGAGCCAGCGGCGGCGCTCGCCGTTGCGGGGGAGTTGCCGTTCGCCGCCGCGTCGCCACTTGCCGCTGCGTCGTCCTCCGCGCCTACGCGCTCCAGCGTGACCGTGCCCTCGTCCTTCTCGGCAGGCTCCTCCATCACCGAGAAGACCCGCTCCGCACCGGCAAGCGCCGTGAGCATGAAGTTGCCCAGCTGCGTGAGCTGGTTGATGGGCATGGCCGCTTGACGAACAAACACCAGGTAGCTGGCCAGGCTGCCCACGCCCATGTGGCCGCCTATGGCAAGCGCCGCGCCCACCACGGCCACCACGGCGTAGTTGGTGTACGAGATGGCCACCGTCGCCGGCACCATCGTCGAGGCGTAGGCCTGGGCGCCGGTGCCGCTTGCCTGTAGGTCCTCGTTGAGCGCGCGGAAGCCCTCGAGGTTCTCGCCCTCGTGGTTGAAGACCTTCACGACTTTCTGACCTGCGATCATCTCCTCCACGTAGCCGTCAAGCGCGCCCAGGGTGCGCTGCTGCTGCGAGAAGAGCCGCTTGGAGCGCCTACCCGAGAAGCGCACGTAGGCCACGATGATCGCGTCGCAGGCCAGCGTGATGAGCGTGAGCCGCCAGTCGAGAACCACCAGAAGAACGATGGTTCCCACGGTCTGGATGGCCGCCTGCACCATGTTGGCAAAGCCGTTGTTGAGCGCCTCGGAGATGGTGTCCACGTCGTTGGTGAAGTAGCTCATCACGTCGCCGTTGCGCGTGCGGTCGAACCACGAGAGCGGCAGCGTCTCGATGTGGCAGAGAAGGTCGCGGCGAATGTCGAAGACCACGCGCTGAGCTGCGCGGACCATGGTCTGGGTGTAACCCACGCTTGCGACGACGCCCGCCGCGTAGATGGCGGCGGTGAGCGCGACAAGGTGCACGAAACGCGTCCAGTCGCCAGCGCCCACGGCGTCGACCACGGGCTTGATCATGTACGTTCCGGCGAGGTTTGCCCCGCCTGTCACGCAGACCAGCACGGCCACGGCCAAAAGCTGCCAGCGGGCGTGTCCTAGGTATGAGAGAAACCTTCTCAGCGTGTGGCGCAGGTCCTTGGGACCTGCGGGGGCGCCTCCTCTACCGGGCATCGGTGACCTCCTTTCGGGTGGTTGCGGGCGTGCTTGCGGGCGCGGTGGGGCCGGTGGGCGCGGCGGGGCCGGCGGCGCTGACGACGGCGCTCGTCTCGGCGGTGCCGCCCACCTGCGACTCGTAGAGCTCGCGATAGATGTCGTCCGTCTGCAGCAGCTCCTCGTGCGTTCCCGTAGCGTGCACGCGCCCGTCCTCGAGCACCACGATCTGGTCGGCGTCCATGACGGAGGCCACGCGCTGCGCAATCACGACCTTGGTGACGTCCGTGAGCTGGGCGAGGTTCTCGCGTATGCGGGCGTCGGTCGCCATGTCGCACGCCGAGGTCGAGTCGTCGAAGACCAGCACGCGGGGGTGCTTGAGCAGCGTGCGGGCAATGCAGAGGCGCTGCTTCTGGCCGCCGGAGACGTTGCCGCCACCGTGGCCCAGGTCTGCGTCAAGCCCGCCAATGCGGTCTAGGAACTCGTCCGCGCAGGCCAGCTGGCAGGCGCGGAGCAGCTCCTCGTCCGTCGCCGCGGCGTTGCCCCAGCGCAGGTTGTCGCGGACGGTGCCCGTGAACAGGACGTTCTTCTGGAGCACAATGCCCACGCCATCACGCAGCGCCGCAAGGTCGTACTGGCGC
The DNA here is from genome assembly GCF_024741235.1 of Tractidigestivibacter montrealensis. Lineage (GTDB taxonomy): Bacteria > Actinomycetota > Coriobacteriia > Coriobacteriales > Atopobiaceae > Tractidigestivibacter > Tractidigestivibacter montrealensis. Next base: position 19,951 of record NZ_JANSKA010000008.1, read on the forward strand.
ACGTCGTGGCCACCTACCTCCACGGTGCCAGAGCTTGCGTCGTAGAGGCGCGCCATGAGCTGCACGAGCGAGGTCTTGCCGGAGCCCGTGGCACCCAGCACGCCCACGGTGGAGCCGGGGGCAAAGTGCAGACTCACGTGCGAGAGCACGTCCTTCTCGGCCGTGGGCGAGTACTTGAAGCTCACGTCGCGGAAGGCTACGTCGCCTGTGTCTACGTGGTCAATGCCATGCGCGGGGCTCTCTATGGCGGGCTTCTCGCGCAGCACCTCGCTCACGCGGTGGATGCTCGTGACGGCGCGCGCCAGGAGGAGAAAGACGTTCGAGATCATCATCAGCGAGTTCATGATGAGCAGCACGTAGCTCATGAATCCCGTGAGCGTGCCCACGCCCATCTCGCCTGCCATGATCATCTGGCCGCCAAACCACAGAAGCGCCACGCTTGCCACGTTCATCGAGAGCGTGAAGACGGGCGTGTTGATTACGGCGGTCCTGAAGGTGCGCGTGGCGGCGTTGGCAAGGCGCGCGTTGACCTGCTCGAAGCGCTCGGCCACGTAGCCCTCGCGCACATAAGCCTTGATGGCGCGTATGGCCACGAGGTCCTCCTGCAGTGCGTCGTTGAGCTGGTCCATCGCGTGCTGCATGGACCCAAAGAGCGGCGCCACGTGATGCACAATAAGTGCTAGGGCGCACGCCAGCGCGGGCAGGATCACAAAGAAGACCACGGCCAGCTTGGCGCTCATGGTGCAGGCGATGATGAGCCCGCACACGAGCATGACCGGGCCTCTCAGCATGGGCCTAAAGCCCATCACGAGGGCGTTCTGTATCACGGTGACGTCGGTGGTCATGCGCGTGACCAGGGAGGACGTGTCAAAGTCGTCGAGGTTGGAGAAGGCGAAGTCCTGCACGTGGGCGTACTCGGCCTCGCGCAGGCCGGCGCCAAAGCCCATGGCGACCTGGGCCGAGAAGCGCGCGTAGCCCATCCCCAGCGCGCCGGCGACGGCGGCCAGCGCAACCATGCGCGCGCCGAGCGCCAGGACAAGGCCCATGTCGCCGGTGGCCACGCCCACGTCGACGATGCTTGCCATCACGAAGGGGATGCAGAGCTCGAGCGTGGCCTCGGCGAAGGCGCAGAGCGCGGCGAGCACGAACTGCCTGCGGTAGGGCTTGAGGTAGCGGGAAACGAGGGTAAGATCACTCATCGCGCGCCTCCCTGGGGGTTGTCGTGGGGCGCTGCAGGATGCGGCGCTGGTGCCGGGGCCGCTGGCGCCGCCGGGGCGCTGGCGGTTGCGAGGTTCTCGTGCACGCGCTCGAGCAGCGCGGCGAGCGTGGCGCGCTCCTCGGCCGAGAGGCCGGCGAGCATGACGTCCTGCTCGTTGTCGCAGACGCTGTCCCAGGCAGCAAGCGCGCCGTGGCCCGTTGCTGTGAGCTCCACGGTCTTGGTGCGGCGGTCCTGCCCGCGCGTGGTGCGGACGAGGCCCGCCTGGCGGAGCAGGTCGAGCATGCGCGAGATGGCGGCGTCGTCCACCTCGAAGAACGCGGCCATCTCGTGCTGGGTGCTTGTGCCGTGAACGGCCAGGTAGGCGAGGAGCTTGGGCTGGCCAGGGCCAAGGCCCAGCTGCGCCATGCGCGGCCGCAGGTAGTTTGTCTGCGCGTGGTAGGCGCGGTAGAGCAGCATGTGCATGTCCTCGAGGGAGCGTCCCTCTTGCTCCATGGTTGTCACCTCCGATGAGACAAAGGGACTGTCCCTTTGTCTCATTGAGACAGGGGAAGCCCCGTATCTTGACGTATCAAGTAATCCTCTTCAGCGTATCTCGCGGCGGTATGGGGACAGTCGTCGCAGTGGGCCATCACAAAGTTGACGCATCAAGGGTTCACGAGCGGGGTATGCGCCCGCGCTATTGGCCTCGCGCGTGGTAGGGTATGGGCGCACTTCTCGCCCTAGCGCCGGCCGGCGCCGTCTGCAAGGAGAACCCATGCGCACACCCAAGCTCATTGCCAGCGACATCGACGGCACCATGCTCGTAAACTGGGCGCCGCGCTTCTCGCCGCAGATGCTGGGGCTTGTCGAGCGCATTGTGGACGCGGGCATCGTCTTTGTGCCCGCCTCGGGCAGGCAGTACACCAACCTGCGCCGGCTCTTCTCGCCCGTGGCCGACCGCATTCCGTATGTGTGCGAGAACGGATCGCTTGCCATTCTCGGCGACGAGCTGGTCTACCGCGCCACGATGGATGACGGTCTTGCGCGCGAGGTCATCGAGGACATGCTTGCTGACCCCGGCTGCGAGCCGGTGGTCTCGGGGATGCGGACGGTCTACGTGCGCGCTGGCGCCCCCGAGCTGGTGGACCACCTTGTGAACGTGACGGGCTACAACGTGACCGAGCTGGATGATGTCACGCGCATTCCGGAGCCGTTCATGAAGGTCTCGGCGTACTGCACCGACGGCGTTCCGCGCGAGCAGCACTGGCACGAGCGCTTTGGCACTCGGTGCACGGTCAAGGTCACGGGCCTATAGTGGCTCGACCTCATGCCCAATGGCGTCGATAAGGGCGTTGCCCTGTCTGCGCTGGCCAAGCGCCTGGGGATTGCGGCCGAGGACTGCATGGCGTTTGGCGATGCCGAGAATGACGTGGAGATGCTCGAATGGGCGGGCTGCCCCGTCACGATGGAGACGTCGCAGCCTTCGGTGCTGCCGCTTGGTCGGTACCGCACCGACACCGTCGAGCACGCGTTCGAGCGGATCCTCGACGGTCCCGGGTTCGACTGGTAGCACGGTGGGGCGAGGTGTCCGGCGCGGCGAGCGGAGGAAATTGCCCCTCCGGCGTCTAGCGCGCCCGGCGAGAACGCCGCCCGCCGCGACCCGCGCCGCGACCCGCGCCGCGACCCGAATCCCGCACCCGCGGCCGCTCCGGCCTCACCAGGCACTTGGGTCCGTAGCCGATAAGGTCCTCTCGGTGCGCGCGATGCAGCGCCTCCACCACCAGGTCGTAGTTCTTGGGGTCTCGGTACTGGATGAGCGCGCGCTGCATGGCCTTCTCGTGCGGGTTTGTGGGGCAGTAGACGTGCTTCATGGTGCGCGGGTCAAGCCCGGTGTAGTAGATGCAGGTACTCACCGTCGACGGGGTGGGGTAGAAGTCGCTCACCTGCTCGGGGTTGTAGCCCAGGTCGCGGCAGAACTCGGCCAGCTTGACGGCATCCTCCATCGTGGACCCCGGGTGCGAGCTCATGAGGTAGGGCACCACGTACTGCTCCTTGCCGCACGCGCGCGAGGCCTTCTCGAACTCGTGGACAAAGCGCTCGTAGACGTCGTTTGAGGGCTTGCCCATCACGCGCAGCACGTCGTCGCACACGTGCTCGGGCGCCAGGCGCAGCTGGCCGGAGGTGTGGTACTCGGCCAGCTCACGGATGAAGGTGTGGTCCTTGTCGTATAGCGCGTAGTCAAACCGGATGCCGCTGCGGATGAAGACCTTCTTGACGCCGGGAATCGCGCGGAGCTTGCGCAGCAGCCCTACGTAGCGCTCGTGGGTTACGCGCAGGTTGGGGCAGGGCTCGGGCGCAAGGCAGCGACGGTCCACGCAGGCGCCGGCCTTTGCCTGCTTGGGGCAGGTGGGCTGCATGAAGTCTGCCGTGGGGCCGCCAACGTCGTTGATGTAGCCCTTGAAGTCGGGGTCGTGCGTCATGGCCGTGGCCTCGGCAACCAGGGACTCGTCGCTTCTCGCCTGGATGATGCGCCCCTGGTGGAAGTTGAGCGCGCAGAACGAGCACTCGCCCAGGCAGCCGCGGTTGCTGGCAAGAGAGAACTTCACCTCGGCGATGGCCGGGATGCCGCCTGCAGCGTCGTACATGGGGTGCGCGGCGCGGGCGTAGGGCAGCTCGTAGACCTCGTCCAGCTCCGGCGTGGTGAGTGGCTTAGCAGGCGGGTTCTGAATCACGTAGACGCCGTGCTCGTACTCCTCGACTAGCGGGTGCGAGAGGTACGGGTTGAGGTTTCTGCACTGGATGCCAAAGCTGCGCGCGTACTCGGTCTTGTCGGCGCGCATTGCCTCCCAGGTGGGGAGAACCACGGGGTCAACGCACTGCTCGGTGGTTCTCGCACGGTAGACCGTGCCGGCAATCCAACTGATGTCGTGGACATCCACGCCGCCGTCGAGGGCGTCGGCGATCTCGATGATGGAGCGCTCGCCCATGCCGTAGGAGATGATGTCGGCGCCGGAGTCCAGAAGTATCGAACGCTTGAGCGAATCCGACCAGTAGTCGTAGTGGGCAAGGCGGCGCAGTGATGCCTCGATGCCGCCCAGCACGATGGGCACGTGCTTGCACGTGCGGCGGATGAGGTTGCCGTAGACCACGTCCGCGTGGTCGGGGCGCAGGCCCATCTTGCCGCCGGGGGAGTAGAAGTCCTTGGGGCGACGGTGCTTTGCCACGGTGTAGTGATTGACCATCGAGTCCATGTTGCCGCTGCACACGAGAAACGCCAGGCGCGGCTCGCCCAAGACGGTGACGCTTGCGGGGTCGCGCCAGTCGGGCTGCGCGATGACGCCCACCTTGTAGCCGTGCGACTCCAGCACGCGCGTGATGATGGCGCAGGCAAACGAGGGGTGGTCAACGTAGGCGTCGCCGCTCACAAAGACGAAGTCGCACTGGTCCCAGCCGCGCGCCTCCATGTCCTCGCGCGAGACGGGGAGAAAGGCCGAGCGGTCCGGGCCGCGGTGCGCCTGCGCCGAGACGGGCTTGCCGCCGTGGGCGCGGTGGGCGCCGTGCGTGCGATGGTCGCCGTGCGCGCCGGCGTTGCTCCGTGACCCGTCGTGCCCGCGCTGTTGAGACTCGCGCGTCTTCTCGTCCATGCGTCCTCTTTTCTCTGGATCAACGCAACCAGTGTAGTAGAAAGGCCAGCTCAAGCGCCCGCAGGCACCGGCGACGCCACGTCGCGACATTACGTCATGAAATTGGCAGCGGAATGTCAGTAACGTGTAACCTGCCAGCGAGAGCGCCATATTTGGTTGCATCAGGTATGATGCTTGCGCAAACAATCGAAAGGTAACGCCTACATGGTCAGCTTCTCCCAGTTTGTCGCAGCCGTCCAGACCAATCCGTTCCTCGCCTTGGTCATGGTCCTGGTCATCGGGACCATCTTCGTAAACGGCGCGACGGACGCCGCGAACGCCATCGCAGAGCCCGTGGGAACGCGCGCCATTGGCGTCAACCAGGCCATCGTCATGAGCGTGATTTGCAACTTTGTGGGTCTTATCGGCATGACGCTCATCTCCACGGCCGTGGCCAACACCATGAGCGGCATGGTCGACTTTGGCGGAGACACGCACGCCGCCCTTATCGCTCTGGCGGCGGCGACCGTAGGCATTGTGACCTGGGCTTCTATCGCCTGGGTCTTTGGCATTCCCACCTCCGAGAGCCACGCCCTCATCGCCGGCCTCACCGGAGCTGCGCTCGCCGTGCACGGCGGACTCGAGGGCGTGAACATGGGCGAGTGGATCAAGGTCATCTACGGCCTGGTGCTCTCATCGGTTCTGGGATATGGCGCTGGCTGGATAATCGCCAAGGTCATCCCCATTATCTTCCGACAGGCTGATCGACGCCGAATGAATAGTATCTTCAAGAAGTGGCAGGTCGTGGGCGCCGCCGGCATGGCTACTATGCACGGCGCGCAGGACGGCCAGAAGTTTATGTCCACCGCCATGATGGCCGTGCTTCTCTCGCAGGGCATGTCCGTCGACGGCGCGCAGTTCCCGCTTTGGATTGAGGTCATCTGCGCCGCGGCCATGGCCATTGGCACCGCCATCGGCGGCAAGCGCATCATCAAGAAGGTGGGCATGGAGATGGTCTCGCTCGAGCAGTACCAGGGCTTTGCCGCCTCGGTGAGCGCCACGGCGTCGCTGCTCATAGCCACGCTCACGGGCCTTCCCGTCTCGACTACCCACACGTCGACCGCCGCCATGATGGGCGCCGGCGCGGCAAAGAACGTTCGCTCCGTCAACTGGGGCGTTGCCAAGGAAATGGTCCTTGCTTGGGTCTTCACGTTTCCCGGCTGCGGCCTCATTGGATACCTGCTCACCAAGCTTTTCCTCGTCGTTTTCTAAGGAGAACCCATGCCCCGTGCCAAGAAAGAGGACATCTTCTATACCCTGCTCAAGGACTTTGCTGCGCGCATCGAGGACGCGGCCGTGGAGTACGTGAAGGTCATCACGGACTTTCCCGAGACCACGTCCGAGATTCCGCAGATGAAGGTCTACGAGAACAAGTGCGACGAGAAGGTCAAGCACATCATGGAGGAGCTCTGCTCGTCCTTCGTGACTCCCATCGAGCGCTCGGACATCAACGACCTCGCGCTTGCCATGGACGACATCGTGGACTACATGAACGCCATTGCCTCGGGGCTGGACCTCTTCAACGTGAACGAGATGCGCAAGGAGGGCCCGCAGATGGCCAACCTCACGCTGACGGCCGTCAAGGACATCCATGTGATGATCGATCATCTGCCCGACTACAAAAAGGACACGCTTGTCATGGAGAAGGCCATCGCCGTGGGCCACATCGAGGACGAGGGCGACCTTGTCTATCAGAACGCGCTGCGTCGCCTCTTCCTGGAGGAGCCCAACGGCCGCTATACCGTCACATGGACGCGTCTTTTCGACCAGATGGAGAACCTGCTTGACGCGTGCGACAACACCGCCGGCGTCGTGCGCTCCGTGGTGCTCAAGGGCGCGTAGGAGAGCCTCTCATCGGCGTGTTCGGTGGCGTGAGCGCCGAAAGGCAAGTTTTCACAACAAGTGTGTACGTAATCGCGCCTTCCGGCGACGGAAGGCGCGTCTCGTACAGAGTCCGTTGGAGACGCTGGCTTCGGTGCCTCCCTATTTTTGGACAAGCGTCTTTCTGTGACCCCCGGGCTGCATGAAAACGCTCTATCGGACGGGATTTTCTCATCCGTCGCATAAAAATAAGCTATCGGATGGTCTGTTAAGAGCCTCGACATCAATCGTTGAATTATACTTACACAAAGATGAATAAATCACATAATATATACAAAGTTATGTAACAGTAGTTTCATTACTGATGTAATCTCTCAAGAGGCACCGTCCGATAGAGCGTTTTTATGCAGAGCTTTCGGAACCTCCGTCCGATAGAGCATTTTTATGCGTGGGTCGACGCACCGCCCATATGCCGTAGTCGTTGTATCTAGTGCCAATGGATTTCTGAGTACCAATCAGGCGACTAGTGCACTCGTGCAGCCGTATCTGCGAAGTCCTCTCTCCGGAATCAAGCCGGTGTCCGTATCCGAGCTCTTGTAGAAGAAGCGGACAAAGGAGCCCTTCGTGGCATCCAGGAGACAAGGACGTTTCCTGGGGGCTGTGCCTACCGTTATGTGCTTTCAAGAACTGTCTTGTCAGATGGCAAGACAGAGTGTCATACTGTCGCCCCAGTGGCCGCACCAACCAAGGGGGGAGCATCGTGGAGGAAGTCCAAACTGGGCACAGGGAAGCGCTTGCCGAGAAGGTCGAGCGGCTCAAACGCGAGAGGGGCGCCGTGGTTCTGGCACACTACTACGTCCCGGCCGAGACCCAGCGTCTTGCTGACTACGTGGGCGACTCGTTTTACCTGGCTCGTCTTGCAAAGACCCTCGATGCCTCGATTATCGTGCTGTGCGGTGTCTCGTTCATGGCCGAGAGCGTGAAGCTCCTCAACCCCGCGCGCCGCGTCCTCATGCCGGAGACCGCCGCGGACTGTCCCATGGCACACATGGTGCGTCAAGAGGACGTGGACCGCGTGCGCGCCGAGGTCGCCGATCTTGCCGTCGTGGCCTACGTGAACACAACGGCCGAGGTCAAGCGCTGGGCGGATGTCTGCGTGACCTCCTCGAACGCCATAAAAGTGGTGCGCGAGCTGCCCGAGAAGAACATCCTCTTCATTCCCGACATGAACCTTGGTCGATACGTTGCCGAGCAGGTCCCCGAGAAGCACGTGATTCTAAACCGAGGCTACTGCCCCACGCACAACAAGATCGGCCTCGCGCAGGTCGAGGCGCTGGAGCTGGCGCATCCGGACGCACTGATCCTGGCGCACCCCGAGTGCACGCGCGAGGTGCTCGACGAGGCAGACTTCATCGGCTCCACCAAGCAGATCATCGAGCGCATTGCCACGGGCGAGGAGCGCGAGTTCATCGTGCTCACGGTGGTGGGCGTCGCGGACCAGATTGAGCGCCGCAGCGAGGGCCAAGGCAAGCGCATCTACTTCCCCGAGCCCGCGCCCGTGTGCCCCAACATGGCCATGGTCACCCCTGAGAAGCTGCTTTCCTGTCTGGAGAACATGGCGGGGGAGGTTGCGCTGCCGGCAGAGCCGCAGCGTGCAGTCAAGCCGCTCGAGCGCATGCTTGAGCTGGCGGGGAGGTGAGTGGCATGGCAAGCACGGCTGTTGTGGAAAGGCCTGCTCAGATGGCCGATGGGGCGGTGGCCCCGCAGCCGCGGGCGCTCGTGAGCGACGTCGTGATCGTGGGCTGCGGCGTGGCCGGGCTCTACTCGGCGCTCAACCTGCCGCGTGGCCTGCGCGTGACCATGATCTGCAAGGAGGACCTGGAGAGCTGCGACTCCATGCTCGCGCAGGGCGGCATCTGCGTGATGCGTGACCCCGACGACTACGACTCTTGGTTCGACGACACCATGCGCGCCGGCCACGGCGAGTGCCGCGCGCAGAGCGTGGACACCATGATTTGGTCGAGCCGCGACGTGATCCGCGACCTGGTGCGCCTGGGTGTCGACTTTGACCGCACGCCTGAGGGCGGCTTCGACTACACCCGCGAGGGCGCCCACTCGCGCCCGCGCATCCTCCACCACGCCGACGTCACCGGCAAGGAGATCACCACCAAGCTGCTCGCGCAGGTGCGCCGTCTTGACAACGTGGAGATCCACGAGCACGTGTGCATGGACGACCTTCTCGTCGAGGGTGGCTCCTGCGTTGGCATCGTGGCGCACGACGCGCGCGGCCGGCGCCTGGAGCTGCGCGCACGCGACGTCATTCTCGCCACGGGCGGCATCGGTGGGCTCTACGAGCGCTCGACCAACTTCCCGTGCCTCACGGGCGACGGCTGCCGCGTGGCCGCGGCGCACGGCGTGGCGCTCGACCACATGGACTACGTGCAGATTCACCCCACGTCGCTCTATACCGAGAAGCCCGGGCGCGCCTTCCTGATCTCCGAGAGCTGCCGCGGCGAGGGCGCCATCCTGCTCAATGCCGCCGGCGAGCGCTTCTGCGACGAGCTCCAGCCGCGCGACGTGGTCTCGAAGGCCATCTACGACCAGATGGAGCGCGAGGGCTCGCACTACGTGCGCCTCTCGTTCGAGCTTGTGCCCGAGGACGTCATCTGCGGGCACTTTGCCCACATCTGGCAGCGCTGTCTGGAGGAGGGCTACGACATCCGCCGCGAGCCCATCCCCGTGGTGCCCGCGCAGCACTACCTCATGGGTGGCATCCACGTGGGCGCAAACTCCCAGACCACCCTGCCGCATCTCTACGCGGCGGGCGAGACAAGCTGCAACGGCGTGCACGGCGCCAACCGCCTGGCGAGCAACTCGCTTCTCGAGAGCCTCGTCTTCTCTCGGCTTGCCGCGCGCGACATCGTACGAGAAAGGCATGCCGCATGAACTCGGTGACACTTAAGCTGCAGGCAGAGCCGCTGATTCTCTCGGCGCTGCGCGAAGACATCACCAGCGAGGACGTAACCACGGCGTCGGTGATTGGCGAGAAGGCCACGGGCGAGGTGCGCCTCATTGCCAAGGAGGACGGTGTCATCTGCGGACTGGACGTGTTCGCACGCAACTTCGAGCTGCTTGACCCCACGGCCACCTGCGAGTTCTCGGTCGAGGAGGGGGCCGACGTCACCGCCGGCCAGGATCTTGGCTGCGTGCGCGCCCACGTGCGGGCGCTTCTCTCGGGCGAGCGGGTCGCGCTCAACTACCTGCAGCGCATGAGCGGCATTGCCACGGCGGCGCGCCGCATGTCCGCGCTCTTTGCCGGCACGCGCACGCGCCTGGTGGACACGCGCAAGACCTGCCCCAACATGCGCGTCTTCGAGAAGGAGGCCGTCCGCGTGGGTGGCGCGGGCAACCACCGCTACAACCTCTCTGACGGCGTGCTGCTCAAGGACAACCACATCGACGCGGCCGGCGGCGTTGCCAAGGCCGTTGCCGCCGCGCGTGCCTACGCGCCTTTCGTGCGCAAGATCGAGGTTGAGGTCGAGACAATCGACCAGGTCCGCGAGGCGGTGGACGCCGGCGCCGACATCATCATGCTCGACAACATGGACCTGGATGCCATGCGCGAGGCCATCCGCGTGATCGACGGCGCGGCCGAGGTGGAGGTCTCGGGCAACGTCACGATGAAGCGCGCCGCCCGTCTCGCCGACCTGGGCGTGGACTACGTCTCTTCCGGCGCGATTACCCACTCCGCGCCCATCCTCGACCTCTCGCTCAAGCACCTCACCGTGACTTCGAATCCATGCTAGGCTGAGGTGCATGAGCGGAGAAGATCGCAGGGCAAAGATCGTGGCGCTCCTCGGCGAGGCCGGGGAGCCCATTTCTGGTGGCCAGCTGGCGCGCGAGCTTGGCGTGAGCCGGCAGGTAATCGTGCAGGACGTGGCGCTCCTCAGGCGCAGCGGCGTCGAGCTTGAGTCCACGCACCGTGGCTACGTGCTGCGCCGGCACAACATGCCGCGGCGCATCTTCAAGGTGTACCACACCGAGGAGCAGATAGAAGACGAGCTCAACCTCATCGTTGACCTGGGTGGCACCGTGGAGGACGTGGTGGTGAACCACCGCACGTACGGGGTCATCTCCGTGCCGCTCAACGTATCCAGCCGGCGTGACGTGGCGCGCTACCTGGCCGACATTGCGTCGAGCAGGTCGACGCCCCTCTCGCGCGTGACCTCCGGGTACCACTTCCACCATGTGAGCGCCCCTTCCGAGGAGGCGCTGGACGAGATTGGCGCGGCGCTTGCCAAGCGTGGCTACCTGGTGGACCGCCTGCCCTACGAAACCGTGGAATGAGACAAAGGGACAGTCCCTTTGTCTCATTCCACGCCGTGTTGGTCCTCTGTTGGCTTTGTTACAAGCTCCGCAATGATTGCGACCAGCTGGTTTCAGCGTCCTAATCTGGTTGAACGCACGCTCGCACCTGCGCGCGATACGGATGAGAGGGGAATACCAATGGAGAAGAAGGACATCGACTGGGGTAGCCTCGGTTTTGCCTACATGCATACCGACTACAGCTACGTCTCGAACTACAAGGACGGCGCCTGGGACGAGGGCACGCTCACGCCCGACCACACCGTTACGCTCTCCGAGTGCGCAGGGCTTCTCCACTACTGCCAGGAGGTCTTCGAGGGCCTCAAGGCCTACACTACCAGGAATGGCGACATCGTCTGCTTCCGCCCGGACCAGAACGCCGAGCGCATGTACAACTCCGCGAAGCGCATCTGCATGCCGCCGTTCCCCAAGGATCGCTTCGTGAAGGCCGTCGAGGAGGTCGTCAAGGCGAACGCCGCCTACGTCCCGCCCTTCGGCTCCGGTGCCACCCTATACATCCGCCCGCTCATGTTCGCGACCGGTGACGTCATTGGCGTGAAGCCTGCCGACGAGTACCAGTTCCGCATCCTCGTGACGCCCGTTGGCCCGTACTACAAGGGCGGCGTCAAGCCCGTCAAGCTGCAGGTCTCTAAGTTCGACCGTGCGGCACCCCACGGCACCGGCAACATCAAGGCCGGCCTCAACTATGCCATGAGTCTCTATCCCAGCGTCGAGGCGCACAGCAAGGGCTACGCGGACAACATGTTCCTCGACCCCAAGACTCGCACCTACGTTGAGGAGTCCGGCGGCGCCAACATCCTCTTTGTTAAGGAGGACGGCACCCTCGTTGTGCCGCAGTCCTTCACCGACTCCATCCTGCCTTCCGTCACGCGCCGCTCGCTGGTTGACGTGGCCGAGAAGATGCTGGGCATGAAGGTCGAGCAGCGCCCTGTCAAGTTCCAGGAGATTCTGGACAACGAGTTCGTCGAGGCCGGCATGTGCGGCACCGCCGCGGTCATCTCGCCCGTGGGCGAGGTCGACAACGACGACGTCCACTACGTCTTCAAGAGCGGCATGGAGAACGTTGGTCCCGTCATGAAGAAGCTGCGCGAGACGCTCACCGGCATTCAGTCCGGCGAGATCGAGGACCAGTTTGGGTGGGTTCACAAGATTTGCTAGTCACCAGGTACGTGTAGGCCGGAGGCCGGTTTCCTACGAGAGGTGCGCTGCGCGGAACTTCTCTCCGGAAACCGGCCTTCGGCGTATCGATGAGACAAAGGGACAGTCCCTTTGTCTCACTGGGACCCTGCGTGGTCCCTACCTTCTCGCGATTCCGACTGTCTGAGCACTGTGGGGCACGGCCTCGATAGATAACAGCGTTCATAGGCGCGAAAATGTCGAATTTGTTCCCGTTACTGCATGGTGAGGTACGGTCGCCCTTCTCGTCCGCGGGATTTAGTTGCCCGGTAAAGCAATCCCGTTGCCCGGTAAAGCAATCCCGTTGCCCGGTAAAACAATCCCGTTGCCCGGTAAAGCAATTCCGCGGCACATAAAAGTCCCCCGGCGACGAGAGCCGCCGGGGGACACTGGGCTGCAATGGCAGACAGCCTACTTCTTAGCCTTGCCCTGGTTGGCAACGGCGTTGATCTTGGCCTCGATGGTGGCGGGGTCGCCAATGTAGTGCTTGTCGAGGATGTTCCAGTCCTTGTCAAAGGTGTAGGAACAAGGAACACCCGTGGGGATGTTGACCTTGAGGATCTCCTCGGGGGTAAGGTGCTCAAGCTGCATCACGAGGGCGCGCAGCGAGTTGCCGTGGGCGGCGATAAGAACGCGCTTGCCGCTCTCGAGCTGCGGCTTGATCTCCTGCTCGAAGTACGGCCACGCGCGGGCGATGGTGTCCTTCAGGCACTCGGTGTAGGGGAGGTCCTCCTGCGGCACGTCGCGGAACATCGCCTGGACGTGCGGGTCACGCTCGTCGCCGGGCGTGAGCGCGGGCGGCTGGACGTCGAAGGAACGACGCCAGATGAGGACCTGCTCCTCGCCGTGCTCCTCGGCGGCCTTGGCCTTGTTGAGGCCCTGGAGTGCGCCGTAGTGGCGCTCGTTGAGACGCCAGGTCTTGTGGACGGGCAGCCACGCGCGGTCCATCTGGTCAAGGACGATGTTCAGCGTGTGGATGGCGCGCTTGAGCAGCGAGGTGTAGCAGACGTCAAAGTCGAAGCCCTGCTCCTTCAGTGCCTTGCCACCGGCAGCCGCCTCCGCGCGGCCGGTGTCGGTGAGGTCGACATCGGTCCAACCGGTAAAGAGGTTGAGCTTGTTCCACTCGGACTCGCCGTGACGAATGATCACGAGGTGCATGTTCTGGTCGTCAGCCATGGGCTTCCCTTCTCTTGGGCTTTTTCGTGCGCTTCCGCACACCTGTAGATAGTATGACGCAAAAGGGTATAGTTGACATAGGTTAACTTGAAGCTTGCATGAGGGAGGTAGCCATGAATCCTCTTGACGTTGTCATTCTCCTTGCGGTGGCTGCGGTGGTGGCCCTGTGCGTTCGGTCGATTGCCCGTGGCGAGACGAGCGAGTGCAGTACCTGTGGAGACACTGGCTGCACGGCGCGCTACACCGGCGGGCATTGCCGCGCCGCCGACGACATGCTCCGCCGTGCCAACGAGGCGCTCGACAAGCCGGCGCACCCCAACGCTGGATAGTTCGCCAGAAAGAGGTGGCGGCGGTTGCCCCAACGTGTCTCCCACGTCATAATTCCCTCCGATGGGAAGGTGGAAACAGGCACGAAATACGGTTGTGGGAACGTAGATGTGATTGAGAAATACCTGCGCCCGTGCCGTCGGGAGGAGACCCATGAGCACCGAGAAGGACATTGATTTTGTTCTACGCACCGTTGAGGAGCGTGACATTCGATTTGTGCGCCTGTGGTTCACAGACGTGCTGGGCACGCTGAAGTCGTTCGCGATCTCGCCGGAGGAGCTTGAGGAGGCGTTTGAGGAGGGCATTGGCTTCGACGGCTCGTCGATTGACGGCTTTGCTCGCCTCGAGGAATCGGACATGCTCGCCTTCCCCGATGCCGAGACGTTCCAGCTTCTGCCTTGGCGCCCCACCGAGAGCGGCGTGGCGCGCGTGTTCTGCAACATCTGCACGCCTTCGCGCGAGCCGTTTGCCGGCGACCCGCGCGGCTGCCTCGAGCGCGTCTTCGAGCGCGCGGACCGCGAGGGCTACGTCTTCAACGTTGGTCCCAAGATCGAGTACTTCTACTTTGACAACGACGTGGATCCCGTGCCTCTCGACACCGCCGGCTACTTTGACCTTACGCCGAGCGACGTGGCAAACGATCTGCGCCGCCAGACCACGCTTACGCTCGAGAAGATGTCCGTCCCCGTGCAGTACTCCTTCCATGGCGGCGGTCCGTCCCAGAACGTCATCGAGCTGCGCTTCACCGAGGCTGTGAGCTGCGCTGACAACATCATGTCTTCTCGCCTGGTCATCAAGCAGGAGGCGGCGGCCGAGGGGCTGTTCGCGTCGTTTATGCCCAAGCCCCTCTCGGATGCGCCGGGCTCCGCCATGTTCCTGTACCTCTCGCTCTTCGACCACGACGGCGAGAACCTCTTCTGGGCGCCCAAGACCGAGCACCCCGCGCACCTCTCCGAGCTGGCGCAGCACTTTGTGGCGGGCCTTCTCCGCTACGCGCCCGAGTTCACGCTGGTCACCAACCCCACGGTGAACTCGTACAAGCGCTTTATCACCTCCGGCGAGGTCCCCAACTACGCCACGTGGGGGCGCAAGAACCGCTCCGCGCTGGTGCGCGTTCCTACGCACAAGCCCGGCAAGCATGTGGCAACGCGCGTCGAGCTGCGCAGCGCCGACAACACCGCCAACCCGTACCTTGCGCTGGCCGTCACGCTGGCTGCGGGCCTCAAGGGCATCGAGGACGAGCTTGTGCTTCCCGAGGAGGCTACGGTTGACACCTTCTCGCAGAGTGAGCGCGAGCTTGCTGCCGAGGGTATCGAGCGTCTGCCGCGCACGCTGGGCGAGGCGGTCGATCGCTTCGAGGAGTCAGAGCTCATGCGCGAGACGCTGGGCGAGCACATCTTCAACTACCTCGTGGAGAGCAAGCGCCGCGAGTGGGAGGAGTTCTGCACTACCGTTACCGACTGGGAGCGCGTCCACTACTACGGCGGCGTGTAGGCCGCGGCCTTCTCGCCGAGAGCTGCATTGCGCATTGCGGCGCCCGCCGGAAACCCGGCGGGCGCCTTTCTCGTGAGACAAAGGGACAGTCCCTTTGTCTCATGCCACGCCCGAGCGAAGGTCTCGCGGCTAGTGCGTACAAGAAGGGCCTGATAGCGTCATCGGAGGTCCCGTTGACATCCACTCTCCGCCCTAGAGCATCTCTCCCTATCGCCAGACCGGTGCCTTCTTCTTACGCCACCGATTTCCCCGAAGCTGATTATTGCGCGTTATTTCTCCATAACCCACAAGTCAACTGGCCTTATATCGAAATGGCGAGAAATAACGCGCAATAAATTCGGAGGATGGGGCGGGTTGCGTGGGTAGAGCGACAGTGCTGGCGGTGCGAGATGCGCCAGCTCTTGGGTCCTCCAATCACCTTCGTTCGGAGATTAGCTCCCTTTCTTAGAACGGTTTCGCGGCAACTGGGCAAACGTCGAAGTCGTTTAAGAAATAGAGCTAAACTCTGCGGGCATGCGGCGCAAGCTGGAGGACGGTAGCCGCCAGCTGCGTTGTTGATGGGTGAGAGGGGTGCGGCGTCTCGGCTCGTCTCAGTACTTCCGGTTGGCAGCAGTTTTGGTTGAAACCCTTATGTGACCGTGCAAATATAGCAATTCGCTGACCTGCGGTTTATCAATACTCGAACTACTCGATACTCGTGGGTATCTCGAAAAACCGTATCCCAATCGTCAATGTCTGCCAACTCGACTACGTGAGCTCAGTGGAGCCTCGTCGCTCCTGCTGTCACACACGCCTGCCCAGAGACTCCACTTATGCGCTTTGTTGCATAGGAATTCAATGACCCATACAGATATTGGTCAGAATATTCCATAAATTGGCATAAACATAGACAATAATGCATAAATTGTCGAAAAATAGCAGCTCACTCTTTGTCAATCTTGTTAAGAAACCGCGCTGCGCCGCCGTTCGCGGAGCCGTTGAGCCAAACTACTTGACCAACGGAGGGGTGGTATCAAGGCCGTAATGTTCCCCTCACGTCAGAGAGAAGAGCATCTCATGAAGCAGCTCGCGTCACTCACGCGCCGCGACTTTCTCGCGTGCGCAATGGCAGCCATGGGCACGGCGGCACTCGCCGGATGTGGCTCCGCGTCGTCCTCAACGGGCACTTCTACCAGCGCATCAACAACCTCAGCCTCGCAGGACACCTACACCCTGGTGAAGGATGGACAGCTCACCATTGCCTCCGACCTCGCCAACCCGCCGCTTGACTACACCGACACCTCGACCAACGAGCCCACGGGCTTCGAAGTCGAGCTCATGCAGGCCATTGGCGAGAAGCTCGGCCTTACGAGCGTGTACCTCTCGCCCGTGAAGTTTGACACCATCATCCCCACCATCAAGCAGGGCGGTACGGCCGACGTGGGCGTCTCCAACTTCACCATCACCGACGAGCGCAAGCAGGAGATCGACTTCACCGACCCCTACCTGGACTCCAACCAGGGTCTCGTGACCGCAAAGACCTCCACCAAGACCACGCAGGACGACCTCAACTCCACGGACGTCAAGGTGGCCGTGCAGGCCGGCACTACCGGCGAGTCCTGGGTCGAGGAGAACCTCCCCAACGCCACGCTAGTCTCGCTCGACGATCCGGTTGTGGCACTCACGGGCGTCCAGTCCGGCCTCTACGACGCGGCCGTGGCCGACCTCCCCGTGGTCCAGTACCTCGTGAACAACTCCTTTACCGACTGCCAGGTCTCCATCGAGATCCCCACGGGCGAGCAGTACGGCATCGTTGTCTCCAAGGGCAACCCCGCGCTCACGAGCGCGATCAACGACGCGCTGGCCCAGCTCGACGAGGAAGGCACGCTGAAGGACCTCAAGACCAAGTGGTTTGGCTCAGACCTGTAACGCTCCGAGTCCACCGCCTGTAACGTTGTGCGGTAACAATGGGGGACAAGCACTGCCCGTCATCGGACGGGGGAAAGGAAGAAGGGAACACCATGAAGAATTCCATGAGCAGGCGTCAGTTCATTCTCGCCGCAGGTGCCCTTGCGGGCAGCGCGGTGCTCGCTGGCTGCGGCGGCAGCTCCACCAGTAGCTCCAGCACGTCTACGAACACGGACTCGTCCGCGAGCGACGACTCCTACACGCTCGTGAAGGACGGCACCCTGACCGTCGTTGCCGAGCTGGGCTTTGCACCGTTCGAGTACATGAATGACCAGACCGGCGACCCCGAGGGCTTCGACGTCGACGTCATCAACGCCGTCGCAGAGAAGATGGGCCTCCAGTGCGAGTACCTGCCTAACCAGAAGTTCGATACCCTGGTGCCCCTCATCAAGCAGGGCGGCAAGGCCGACGTCTCCATCGCTGCCATCACGATTACCGACGAGCGCGAGGAGTCCGTCGACTTCTCCGAGCCTTACCTCGACTCCAACCAGGCTATCGTTGCCCTGAAGGGTTCCACCGAGACCGAGGCGACCCTGAACGACGCCTCCAAGCAGGTTGTCTGCCAGGGAGGCACCACCGGTAACGACTGGATCACCGAGAACCTCCCCAACGCCACGTGCGTGCCCGTCGACGACGTCACGGCCGCCCTCACCGGCGTCCAGACCGGCCTCTACAACGCCATGGTCGTCGACCTCCCCGTTGCCAAGTACATGCTCACCAACTCCTTCTCCGACCTGGACATCATCGAGGAGATCGCCACGGGCGAGCAGTACGGCATCGCGATCTCTAAGGACAACCCCAACCTCACGAAGGCCGTCAACAAGGCGCTCGAGGACATGAAGAGCGACGGCACGATGGACTCCATCGAGACCAAGTGGTTCGGCTCGACCATCTAGCAGGCATCATCAGGCACGGAAACGACGGCGGGGCCACACGGCCCCGCTTTCCAGTCAGGAGCAATTACCTTGTCACACATGCATGAGAACGCCATGACGAGAGGGGAGAGCCACCACACGCGGCGCCTGCCTTTGCTCGCCCTCGCGCTTTCGGCCGCGCTCGTCCTTGTCGCCACCATGGCGCTTCTCCCCGTGAGCGCGCTTGCCATGACCACCAACAAGGCCACGGCACGCCCCAACGAGGACGGCGGCTCCGGAGTCATTGGCGCCATGGACACGCGTCTCACCTGGGAAGGAACGGTCGGCGGCGACGAGGAGGTCTCCTCGATCACGCTGAGTCTCCCCGAAGGTGCGACCTTTGACCACGCGAGCACCCGCATCACCGTGCTCGACGGCCTCAATCGCACGAGCATCGACGGCACCGCCACCTCGTCGGGTAACTCGGTGGACGTGCAGTTCTCGGAGGGCATTCCCGCGGGCTCGCTCGTGCGCCTTGAGATTACGAACATGCAGTTCCCCGCCGACGGCGGTGACTACGTGGTCTCGGGCAGCTACACCACCGCGGACGGCCAGTCGCATGCGCTTGACGACTCCGCCGCCATCACGGTGATCGCCAACACGCCGCTCCAGGCAGCCGTGAGCTGGCTCGACGCACAGCCCTGGGTCGCGGCGTGGAACTCCAACCCGTTCCTCGGCATGTTCTTTAAGCCCCAGCTGCTCCTGACGTCGTTCGCCTCGCTCTTCCCCGGCTGGCTCGTCTGCCTGGGCATCGTGCTTGCCTGCTACCCGTTTGCCATCGTGCTTGGCCTGGCCTTCGCCATGCTCAAGACCAGCCGTCACAAGGTGCTGCGCGCCATCGCCATCTGCTACATCAACCTTTTGCGCGGCACGCCGCTCTTCCTGCAGATTTACATCATGTTCTTTGGCCTGCCCATGGTTGGCATCAACATCGACAACAACGTCTTGGGCGTCATTGTGATGGCCGTGAACTCCTCGGCGTACTTGGCCGAGATCTTCCGCGCGGGCATCCAGTCCATCCCGCAGGGCCAGTACGAGGCCGCGGCATCCCTGGGCATGAACGGCTTCCAGACCATGACCTCCATCATCCTGCCGCAGACCGTGCGCCGCGTCATCCCCACGGTTACCAGTGACTTCATTACGTCCTACAAGGACACGTCGCTGCTATCCTCGGTGGGCGTCATGGAGCTCATGATGTTCTCGAAGAACCTCACCACCACCTCGGGCAACATCACCCCGTACATGGCTGCCGCCATCTACTACCTCATCGTGACGCTGCCGCTCATCAAGGTTGTTGGCATCATCGAGAACAACATCGCCCGCTCCGAGCGCGGCGGCGGCCCCAGGCCCAAGCGTCGCGCCGTGGCCGGCGCGTCTCAGCAGGCTTCTAAGGCCGAGGAGGAGCTTGCCGCCTCTGCCGAGGTCTCCCACGCCGAGACGGCCAAGCCTGCCGCCGACGTGTTTGCGGCCCTCTCCGCGCCGTTTGTCTCGCATCCCACCGTCGACCTTGGAGGTGTCGCAGATGGCGAGTAAGCACCGTCATTCGCATGAGGACGTGCCCGTCGTCCCCGATGCCCTCTCTGCCGAGGAGGCGGCCAGCCTCGCCTTTGCCTCGGACAAGACCCTCACCAAGCACCACTTCACCGAGGGCGAGCACCCCATTGTGCGCATCGAGCACCTCAACAAGTCCTTCGATGACACCAAGGTCCTGCGCGACGTCAACCTGGACGTGTGGCCGGGCGAGGTCGTCGTGGTGCTGGGGCCGTCCGGCTCGGGCAAGTCGACGATGCTGCGCTGCATCAACCTGCTCGAGACGCCTACGGCCGGTCACATTCTGATCGAGGACCAGGAGATCACGGGGCAGAGCAAGACCGACGTCAACAAGCTGCGCCGCGAGGTTGGCATGGTGTTCCAGTCGTTCAACCTCTTCCCTCACCTCACCGCCAAGCAGAATGTGATGATCGGCCAGACCAAGGTCCTCAAGCGCTCTAAGGAGGACGCCGAGGCCGAGGCCATGAAGCAGCTCACGGCCGTTGGCCTGGCGGACCGCGCTGACTTCAAGCCGCCTCAGCTCTCCGGCGGCCAGCAGCAGCGCGTGGCCATCGCGCGCGCCGTGGCCATGC
Source organism: Tractidigestivibacter montrealensis (assembly GCF_024741235.1). Taxonomy (GTDB): domain Bacteria; phylum Actinomycetota; class Coriobacteriia; order Coriobacteriales; family Atopobiaceae; genus Tractidigestivibacter; species Tractidigestivibacter montrealensis. The sequence continues at coordinate 40,196 of NZ_JANSKA010000008.1, forward strand.
ACCCCAATGTGCTGCTCTTCGACGAGCCCACGAGCGCCCTTGACCCAGAGCTGGTTCGCGGCGTCCTCGACGTTATTCGTGACCTGGCCGAGAACTCCGGCATGACCATGATCGTGGTCACGCACGAGATGGACTTTGCCCGCGAGGTCGCCGACCGCGTGGTCTTCATGGAGGACGGCGTGGTGGTCGAGCAGGGCGTGCCCGAGAAGGTCTTCGACCATCCCGAGAACGCGCGTACGGCCGAGTTCCTGGGTTCCATCGGGTAGCGGAGGGCTCGCACCGCGGCTGTCGTGGCCTGCTAATATTGGTGTTTTAGGGACAATGTTTGCCATAAACTGTCCCTAAGATATGTGCACAGTTTGTGAGTTGGGGGCGTCGCATCGGCTGCAGCCGTGTGCGGCGCCCCCTTCTAGCTGCGTCTCGTTTGGATTTTGTTGAGGCTCGCTAGCCACGTGTGCGGCTGTGCTACTCTGTTTTCTGGACTATGAACAAGTTGCAATAGCTTTGACCAACCGGCAGGGGGCTAGAGTGCATCACAAGAACATCCTGCTCATATCTGGTACCACGCGCCTGCACGATCGCATGCGCGAGCTTTCCCACGCCATAGACGTCTCAATTGCCCTTGCAAACGAGGAGACGTTCTCGCAGGCAGTTTCTTCTGGGCACGAGTTTGACCTCGTTATTCTCGATGCGGACGGTATGCCCCAGGACACCCTCAACGCCGTGGATTCCTTTGTTGCCGAGAACGGCTTTATCCCCATGCTGCTGGTGCAGGATCCGGACAAGCTCTCCACCATGCGCATGCCCACGCAGGGCAAGAACGACTTCATTCTCTCCACGGCCGGTGTAGACGAGCTTGAGGTGCGTTGCTCGCTTCTGCTGTGGCCGGGCGAGGAGAGTGCTCCCGCGGACATCGTGACTGTGGACAACATGACCATCAACCTTGCCACCTATCAGGTCTACATTGACGAGAAGCCCGTTGACCTCACGCTCATGGAGTACTCGCTCCTGTCGTTTTTGGCCACGCACCCTTCGCGCGCGTACTCGCGCGAGACGCTGCTGCACCGCGTGTGGGGCTTCGAGTACTGTGGCGGCACGCGAACCGTCGACGTGCACATTCGTCGCGTGCGCTCCAAGGTTGGCCCACAGGTTGCGGCGCACATCGTTACCATCCGCGGCGTGGGGTACCTCTTCCGCGTGTAGGCTTGGCGTTTGGGGATAGATTGAGTTGCCGGGGGCTGCTGCGAGGCGGCCCCTTTTTGGTGCTGGTTTGCAGCCGGCTGCACGCTGGCGGCTGCGGGAAGGCTGCTCGTCTGGCTCTACTCGCCTCGTTTCAATTATTGCGCGATATTCCTTGCAATACTGGCGTTTTACCAGTTGGATGTCCTCACATCAGTGAATTTCGTGCAATAAATCTGCTGAGAGACCCTGGCATCTCGAGCCCAAGTTGCAGAGAGGGCCAACGGGCTCCGAGGCCTGCTGCATGCCCGTATCTGCCGCTCCTCCAGCCGTTCTTTAGTGGTATTTGAGAACCGGATTCGACATTTCCGCAGGTCGCGAGAATTGCGATTCTCAGATTCCGATAAAGAATGCAGAAGGAGAGGGAGCGGGGGGCCGAGCGCGGGCTCAGGAGGTTACGGGCAGTGAAGGGACGTCTCGCTCCGCTGGGTTTTCAGGAACACAAAAGACTTGTTGCGCAGGCGTGGCGATACAGCGCCAAACGCGGCACCCTTGGCGTAACGGGGTACATTCACAGTCGTAAGCAGGACGGCCCCGGTGGGCCGCCACAGACGAAGGGTGGGACGTTTCCATGGCAGACTATTCCACGGGCAAGCCTGGCGAGGGTATGAACGGCGCCGGCTCGGCCCCTCAGCAGAACCAGGGCACGGAGCCCACGCAGGCACAGCCCACGCAGGCACAGCCCACGCAGAGCTATGACTATGCAAACTATGGCGGCAAGGGCGCGGCGTACTCGCCAAGCGCCGGCTACGTAGGCGCAGGCCAGCAGGGCGGCTCGCAGGCGGGGCAGACGACGCAGCAGCCTCAGCCAGTCCAGCCCGCAGCGGGCGGCAACGGCGGCGTGGGCAATGGCGGAGACAAGCCAGGCAAGGATAAGAAGGCCGGCGTGAGCAAGCCCATCGCTGCAGGTGCGATCTCTGGAGTTGTGGCAGCGCTCGTCGTGGTGCTCGTGCTGAGCCTCACGGGCTTCTTCGGCAAGCCCTCCACAACTGCGGGCTCCAGTTCCTCCTCGGGTAGCTCCAGCTCGAGCAACGGCACCATCAACATCACGTCGAGCGATACCGACGCGTCGACGGCCGAGGCCGTAGCCGCAAAGGCCATGCCCTCCGTGGTCTCGGTGAATGTCACTACCGACAGCGGTGAGGGTCTTGGCTCCGGCGTCATTCTCGACACGGACGGCGACATCCTCACGAACTACCACGTGATTGACGGTGCCACCTCCGTCAGCGTGACCATCAGCGGCAAGAGCTACGAGGCCAGCGTGGTTGGCTCCGATTCCTCCTCCGACCTCGCGGTCATCAAGGCCGACCTCAACGGTGACTCCGTGACCCCCATCGAGGTGGGCGACTCCTCCCAGCTCAACGTTGGCTCCTGGGTCATGACCATTGGCAGCCCGTTTGGCCTCGACCAGTCCGTCTCCGAGGGCATCGTCTCTGCGCTGTACCGCAACGAGCTCCTGCAGTCCAGCTCGGGCGACACCATCTACACCAACCTCATCCAGGTTGACGCTGCTATCAACCCCGGCAACTCCGGCGGTGCGCTCGTGAACGATGAGGGTCAGCTCGTGGGCATCTCCACGCTCTACTCGTCCTCGACTGAGTCCTTCGCGGGCATCGGCTTTGCCATCCCCGGCAACTACGCCATCAAGATTGCCGACAAGATCATTAGCGGCGAGGAGGTCACGCATGCCTACATCGGCCTCTCGATGCAGACTGTGAACGCCCAGAACGCCCGCTCCAACGGGCTCTCCGTGAACCAGGGCGCCTACGTTGCCGAGGTCGTCTCTGGTGGCCCTGCCGACCAGGCCGGCATCCAGAAGGGCGACATCATCGTTGCCATGGACGGCGAGGCGATCACTTCCGCCGACGGCATGGTCCTTGCGGTGCGCTCGCATGACATTGGCGACACCGTCACCGTGACCGTCGTGCGTGGCAACGATACCAAGGACCTCACGGTGACGCTTGGCTCCGACGAGGCTCTCCAGGCTCAGCCCGAGCAGGAGAACTCCTCCTCTAACAGCACCACCGGGAACGGCATTGGCCTGAATGGCGACGGCACCGGCCTGAACGACAACAGCAACGGCAACAGCACCACGCAGGACGAGCTTGAGCAGTGGATCGAGGAGCGCATGCAGCAGCGCCAGAACTCCACCGGCTCCTACACCACCGGCAGCGGCGCGAGCTATTCGACCGGTGCCGAGGCAACCACGCTCTCGGCTGAGGGCTGGGCTGCCTAGGCCAGCATCTGCACAAGCACCGCCACATCACACGCGGCGAGGGCCCCTGGGCTCCCGCCGCGTTTTTCTGTCTCACGTTGTGCGGCCGTGCGGAGTCCTTGAGGCTGCTGTCGCAAGTGTTTGCTGTCGCAAGTGTTCTTACCGGGCCGAAGGGAGAAATGCACGAGTCCTGCGGAAACTTCCCCGCCAGTCTACGGGCCGGTAATAAGTGGTGGCCAGTTGCCCCCGTTGTTACCGGCCCGTTGAGCAGCGCGGACATTTGGCCAGTTGGCGAGAGCAGCTTGCCACGGGCCCGCAACAAGGACTAAGCTCCTTCCGCTCGTTGTTGCCGGGCCGTTGCCCCGCGAGCAAGCTTTACCAGTTGGCGGGAGCGAAGGAGAACGTGCCGGTAACAAGCCGCGAATCCCGCCATGCTTCTCTGTCTCGCTTATTTGTGTCGCGCGGGCCGTGTACCCTTTATGCAGGAACATTGCCAAAGGAGGTCCCATGGCCGAGATAAAGTGCCCCAACTGCGGGAAGGTCTTCCAGGTGGACGAGGCGGGCTACGCTCAGATTCTGCAGCAGGTGCGCGACGCCGAGTTTAAGCGCCAGCTGGACGAGCAGCGCGCCCTCATGGAGCAGCGCGAGGCGGCTGCCGTGGAGGCGGCACGCGCCAAGGCCCAGGAGGCGCTGCGTGCGGAGGTCGCCAAGCTCTCCTCGCAGCTTGAGCAGGCGCAGGCCGCGGCCAAGGTGCAGCAGGCCACTGCCGAGAAGAGCGCACAGGAGCTCCTTGCGCGGGCGCAGGATGCGGCAGCGCAGAAGCTTGCGGCCGCACAGCAGGAGTCCGCGGAGCAGCTTGCCCAGAGGGATGCCAGCATCGCGCGCCTCACCGAGCAGCTCCGCGCGCAGGAAGAGCAGGCCAAGGGCGCTCGTGAGCTCGCCGTGACGCGCGCCACCGCCGAGCGCGACCGTCGCCTGGTCGAGCTGCAGTCGCAGGTGCAGGAGGTTTCGGCCAAGAAGGACCAGGAGATTGCCGTTCTCAACCAGCGCCTGGTCGAGCAGGAGAAGTACAAGGACCAAGAGATTCGCGACCGGGACGACGAGATTGAGCGCATCAAGAACCAGCGCTCGCGCCTCTCGGTCAAGCTCATTGGCGAGACCCTGGAGCAGCACTGCGAGTCCGAGTTCAACAAGGTACGCATGATGGCGTTCCCGCGTGCGGAGTTCCACAAGGACAACGACGTGGTCGACGGCAGCAAGGGGGACTACGTCTTTAGGGAGTGCGACGAGTCCGGCACAGAGATCGTCTCGATCATGTTCGACATGAAGAACGAGGACGACAACTCCGTGAACCGCAAGCGCAACGAGGACCACTTTGCCAAGCTCGACCGGGACCGTCGCAACAAGCACTGCGAGTACGCCGTTCTCGTCTCTACGCTTGAGCCCGAGAGCGAGCTCTACAACGCGGGCATCGTGGACGTCTCGTATCGCTACCCCAAGATGTACGTGGTGCGCCCGCAGTTCTTCCTGCCAATCATCAGCCTGCTGAGAAACGCCGGCCTGAACGCGGTCTCGGCTCGGCGCGAGCTTGCCGAGGTGCGCCAGCAGAACCTCGACGTGACAAACTTCGAGGAGAAGCTCGAGAAGTTCAAGCAGGGGTTTGGACGCAACTACGAACAGGCCTCCAAGCGCTTCTCGGAGGCAATCGAGCAGATTGATCGCTCCATTGCGTCGCTCCAGAAGGTGAAGGAGAGCCTCACCAAGTCCGAGAACCAGCTCCGGCTTGCCAACGACAAGGCGGAAGACCTCACCATTAGGCGCCTCACCCGAGGCAACAAGACCATGAAGGCGGCGTTCGAGGAGGCCGCGAAGACACAAGCGGGGGAGGGTGGCTCTGACGCGGGCTCGGTTCCTGCGGAGCACGACGAGGGAGACCCGGCCAACGCCGTGGAGCCTGACGTGGTGGAGTAGGACGGTTTGGGCCGCGCGGGAGTTGGGGACGCCGGCGGTACGTGCGCTACACATTCGGGTCCGAACATGTGACCCGCGCAGGTCGATACTCAATCGGCGTCCAAATGTGTAGCGGACTGTCACACAATCGGCGTCCGAACGTGTAGCGACCTGGGCGCGCTACACAAACGCCCTCGAATGTGTAGCGGTCGCAAACGTAATCTTCTCGTTTGACTGGTACCCCAAAGGGGTATATTGTCTCATGGTAGAAGATGCCCCAGGGGAGTATATGATCCCCCGATGCACTTAGGAAGGGAGCCAGCATGGAGACAACCGAACACGCATGCGCTGGGACAAATTCCGAGACGTGCGCCCACATGAAGCAGACGCCCCGCTCCGAGGAGCTCAGGCACGATGTCACCTGCCGCATCAACCGCGCAATCGGGCAGCTTAACGGCGTCAAGGCCATGGTCGAGGAGGACCGCTACTGCGGAGACGTCCTGACTCAGCTTGCGGCGGTGGAGTCCGCAGTGAAGGCTGTGAGCCGCGAGATCATGCAGGACCATCTCGAGACCTGCGTGGTTGAGCGCATCCAGGCGGGCGACACCGAGGTCGTGGACGAGGTCATGCGCCTCTTCAAGAAGTTCATGTGAGTCTCGCGTAAAGCGAGGTCAGACAGCATTTCCCTGCTCCCAGGGACGCAACAGCGAAGGGAACCAAGCACTATGAAGCAAACGTTCGACATCACGGGCATGACCTGCGCGGCCTGCTCGGCACGGGTTGGCAAGGCCGCATCCGGCGTGCCTGGGGTGACAGAGGCCAACGTCAACCTGCTCAAGAACTCGATGGAGCTCGACTACGACGGCAACCCCAAGACGGCGCAGGCTGTAGTCGCCGCCATCGAGGAGGCAGGCTACGGCGCCTCGCCTCGACAGGAGGCAAGCGGCGCTGCCTCGCGCAGCTCGTTCGTCGACCCCAGGGAGGGCGCTCAGAAGGCGATCGAGGCCAAGAAGAAGCAGCTCATCTGGTCCATCGTCTTTGGCGTGCCCCTCTTCTACCTGGCCATGGGTCCCATGCTTGGCTGGCCGGAGGTTCCCGGCCTTGCCGGCATGCAGGGCATGATGGCCTCCGCGATGACGCAGCTCCTTCTCGCCACCTGCGTGCTCTTTGTCAACCGCAGCTACTTTGTCATGGGGTTTAAGACCCTCTCGCACCTCTCGCCAAACATGGACTCGCTCATCGCCATTGGGTCTGCGGCGAGCTACGCCTACAGCCTGGTGGGGGTCTACCAGATGGCGCTGGCACTTGGTGCCGCGGACCTCGAGGGCGCCCACTACGCCATGATGCACTCGCTGTACTTTGACTCGGCCGGCACCATCCTTGTGCTCATCACGCTGGGCAAGTACTTCGAGGCCCGTGCCAAGGGCAAGACAACCTCTGCCATCAGCGCACTCATGGACCTCGCGCCCAAGACGGCACGCGTGCGCCGCAACGGCCAGGAGGTCGAGGTGGCTACCGACGAGGTGCGCGTGGGAGACATTGTGGTGGTGCGTGCCGGGGAGTCCGTACCGGTCGACGGCATCATTCGCGAGGGCTCCGCCTCGATTGACGAGTCTGCCATCACCGGAGAGCCGGTTCCTGCCGAGAAGGGCGCGGGCGACCGCGTGACCGGTGCCACCGTGAGCCAGCGCGGCTGGTTTGCCATGGAGGCCACGGCTGTTGGCGACGACACGGCGCTTGCGAGCATCATCCGCCTCGTGGACGAGGCCACAAGCTCCAAGGCGCCCATCGAGCGCCAGGCCGACAAGATCGCCGGCGTCTTTGTCCCGGTGGTCATGGCGATTGCCGCCGTCACCTTCCTGGGTTGGATTGCAGTCTTTGCCCCCGGTGACTTTGCGACGGCGTTCAACCATGCCGTCTCGGTGCTGGTCATTTCCTGCCCCTGCGCGCTTGGCCTGGCCACGCCTACGGCAATCATGGTAGGCACGGAGCGCGGCGCCAAGGTGGGCATCCTCATCAAGAGCGCCGAGGCCCTTGAGGGCGCCTGCGACCTGGACACCGTGGTGCTCGACAAGACCGGCACCATCACCGAGGGTAAGCCGCGCGTGACCGACGTGCGCCTGGCTGCCGGCGTGGACGAGGTCGAGCTTGCGCGCGTTGCCGCCGCGCTCGAGCGCAAGAGCGAGCACCCGCTTGCGCAGGCCGTCTGCGACTACGTGGACGAGACACATGCAGGCGCTGATAAGGACGTGGACTCCGCAGGGTTCGAGCAGGTCGCCGGCGGTGGCGTGCGCGCCCAGGTCGACGGCGCTCCCGCCATCGCGGGCAATGCTCGCCTCATGGCGTCCGCTGGCGTGGACGTCTCGGCGCTCGCCCCGCAGGCGGACGAGCTTGCGGCCCAGGCAAAGACGCCGCTCTACTTTGCGCTCGGTGGCCGTGCGCTGGGGCTTCTCGGCGTGGCGGACGTGGTGAAGGAGACCTCGGCCTCGGCCGTGGCACGTCTGCGCCGCATGGGCGTGCGCACCATCATGCTCACGGGCGACCAGGCAAAGACCGCTAAGGCAGTGGCGCGCCAGGTGGGCGTCGACGAGGTCGTGGCCGGCGTGCTTCCCAGCCAGAAGGAGCAGAAGGTCCGCGAGCTCCAGGGCCAGGGCCACAAGGTGGCCATGGTGGGTGACGGCATCAACGACGCCCCGGCACTTGCCCGCGCCGACGTGGGCATTGCCATTGGCGCCGGTACCGACGTTGCCATTAGCTCGGCAGACGTGGTGCTCATGCACTCCGACCCGGCAGACGTTGCCACCGCCATCGAGCTGAGCCACGCCACCATGCGTGACATCCGGCAGAACCTGTTCTGGGCGCTGTTCTACAACGCGATCTGCATCCCCGTGGCCATGGGCGTGCTCTCGCCCCTGGGCGTGACGCTCAACCCCATGGTAGGGGCGGCGGCAATGGGCTTCTCGTCCGTGTTTGTTGTCTCCAACGCGCTCAGGCTCTTTGCCTGGAAGCCCAGGCAGGCGGACGAGAAGGACGCTGCGCCTGTTGACACCAAGGTCATTCCGGCCGTTGCGGAGCATGATGTCGCACCCGCGGCCGAGGTCAAGAATGCGACTGCCGCGGAGGCAGCCGCCAACGAGAGGAGTACTGCCATGGAGAAGAAGCTCAACGTCGAGGGAATGATGTGCGACCACTGCGTTGCCCACGTGACCAAGGCCCTCGAAGGCGTTCCGGGCGTGAGCTCGGCCAAGGTCTCGCTTGCGGACAAGAACGCCGTGGTCGAGGCGGCGCCTGAGGTCACCGATGAGGCACTTGTCGCCGCTGTCAAGGACGCGGGCTACGAGGCCACAGTGGCGTAGCGTCAAGCGCCATCCACGTGGTGTTTCTCGACAGGAAGTTCATGCCGTTCAAGGGTCTCGCCGGCGTCGTGCCGCGAGGCCCTTGTTCTGTAATGCAGATATGTCTAGCTTGGCAGACGCCCAGGATGCGCCTGCCGTCGGACGAACGGGGGATGGCATGGCAAGGATTGGCGCGCTCGAGGCCGGCGGAACCAAGATGGTCCTTTCCGTGGGGACGTCCCAGGGAGAGGTCCTCGAGCGAGAGGAGATTCCAACCCAAGGCCCAAACGACTGTGTCGATCGCATGGTGGAGTGGTTTGACTCGCACAGCGTCGAGGCGCTTGGCATTGGCGCCTTTGGCCCCACCGGTGTGAACCCGTCGTCCTCCAGCTACGGCAAGATCCTCGAGACGCCAAAGACCGCGTGGCGCCACTTCGATTTCCTGAGTGCCTTCAAGCCGCTTGACATCCCCATTGGCTACGACACCGACGTCAACGTCGCCTGCCTGGGCGAGGTTACGTACGGCTCGTGCAAGGGGCTTGACACCGTGGTCTACCTTACGGTTGGCACGGGCATTGGTGCGGGCGTCATGGTGAGCGGGCAGCTCCTGCACGGCATGCTGCACCCCGAGGCCGGCCACATCCTGCTTGAGGTCCAGCCGGGTGACGAGGGCAACTGCGTGTGCCCGTACCACGACCGCTGCTTTGAGGGCCTGGCGGCCGGACCCTCGATCGAGCATCGCTGGGGCAAGAAGGGCTTCGAGCTGGCAGACCGCCCCGAGGTATGGGACCTCGAGAGCACCTACCTGGCCGAGGGAATTGCCACCTATGTGCTGTGCTACTCGCCGCAGCGCATTGTGCTCGACGGCGGCGTGATGAAGCAGACCCAGCTCTTCCCGCTGGTGCGCAAGAAGGTCCTCGAGTACCTGAACGGCTACCTCGTGACGCCCGAGCTGGCGGACATCGACTCCTACATCGTGGAGGCCGGCTGCAAGGGCGACCAGGGCGTCCTTGGCTGCATCGAGCTGGGCCGCCGCGCGCTGGAGGCCGCCCGCGCGTAGGGGCAGCGATCTTCTCGTTAGGACTTGCCGCAAGTTCTCCTGGGCTCGCCACGCATTCGGGTGCGATTGAGTGGCGAGCCCAGCTTGATACACGTTCGGGCATCGAATGTGTATCCGCTTGCCACACGTTCGGGTGTCGAATCTGTGGCGTCCTGCGCGGGTCACACGTTCGGGTACGAACCTGTAGCGTGCAGCGAATCCATAGCGCACGGCAGGCTTAGGGCACCCGCGCCCTGCCCCCGCATGCGTCTGTGCCCTTCTCGGCGCTGCCTCAATTCTGCTGGCTGTTTGCGCTACCCTTGCTTGGTGATTGCCGGGTACGAGAGGGGACAGCATGGCTGAGAAGACCAACAGGAACAACGCAGGCGCGGCCGGAATGCAGGGCTCGCTCTTTGGCGATGCGAACGCGGCGTCCTTCTCGGCTCAAGAGCCTGTCGAGAAGCCAGCCAGCCCCGCTCGCACTGCGCGCGCACGTGCGGCCGAGCTCAACCGTATCCTCAACCACGCGGCCTACGCCTACTACGCGCTCGACGCGCCCGAGATGACGGACGCCCAGTTCGACCGCTACCTCCAGGAGCTTCTCGCCCTCGAGAAGGCCAACCCCGAGCTGGTCACGCCGGACTCCTACACCCAGCGCGTGGGCGGCTATGTCTCCGAGCAGTTCGAGCCAGTTCGCCACGCTAGCCGCATGTACTCCATCGATGACGCCATGAACCTGGACGAGCTGGACGAGTGGCTTGCCCGGACCGACGAAGCCCTAGGCTCAACGCCGGAGAACCCCGTGGCCTACACCTGCGAGCTCAAGATCGACGGCCTGGGCGTGGCGCTCACGTACACGGATGCCCAGCTCGTGCGCGCTGCCACCCGCGGCGACGGTACGACGGGCGAGAACGTCACGGCCAACGTGCTCACGATCCACGACGTGCCTCGCGCGCTGGCACCCGAGGGCCTCAAGCTTGTGGCCGACGCCGGCCTTGGCCGCTCCATCGAGGTGCGCGGCGAGGTCTACATGCCCAAGCACTCGTTCGTCCGCCTGAACGAGGCGGCGGACGCTGCAGGCCGCGAGCCCTTTGCAAACCCGAGAAACGCTGCTGCCGGCAGCCTGCGCCAGAAGGACCCCAAGATCACGGCCCACCGCGACCTCGAGACCTTCATCTACGCCGTGGCGGACGAGTCGCCGCTCTCGGTGACCAGCCAGTGGGAGTTCTTGCACTGGCTCTCTAGCTGCGGCTTCCACGTGAACCCCAACGCCCGTCGCTGCACCTGCGCCGCCGAGGTGCATGACTTCTGCGCCACCGCGCTCGCGCACCGAGAGGACCTTGACTACGACATCGACGGCGTGGTGGTGAAGGTCGACTCCTTTGCCAGCCAGACGGCGCTTGGCTTCACCGCCCGCGCGCCGCGCTGGTCCATCGCGTTCAAGTTCCCGCCTGAGGAGAAGCGCACGGTCCTTCGCGACATCCGCATCCAGGTGGGCCGCACAGGCGTGCTCACCCCCGTCGCAGAGTTCGACCCCGTGAGCGTTGCGGGCTCGACCATCGCGCGCGCCACGCTCCACAACATCGACGAAATCCGCCGCAAGAACGTGCGCGTGGGCGACACCATCGTGGTGCACAAGGCCGGAGACGTGATTCCCGAGGTCGTGGGCCCCGTGCTCGAGCTGCGCCCCGCAGGCTCGCAGGAGTTCCAGATGCCCACGCACTGCCCCAGCTGCGGGAGCCCCGTGGTGCGCGAGGAGGGCGAGGTTGCCTACCGCTGCGTCTCCATCGACTGCCCGGCGCAGGCCGTCGAGCGTCTCATCCACTGGGGAAGCCGCAACGCCATGGACATCGACGGCCTGGGCGACGAGCTGGTGGGCCGCCTGGTTGAGAACGGCACCTTGACCGACGTCGCGGACTACTACGACAAGCTTACCGTTGATGCGCTTGCCGCCACGCCCACGGGCCGCGCCTACGAGACAAGCACCAAGGACCACACCGAGGGCGAGAACATTCTCGTTGGCCGAACCATTGCCGAGAAGGTCATGGTGCAGGTGGAGGAGTCCCGCGGCCGCGGCCTTGCGCGCGTCCTCTTTGGCCTGGGGATCCGGCACGTGGGCGCCAACGTGGCCACGGTGCTTGCGCGTCGCTTTGGCTCGCTCCAGGCGCTCATGGCCGCAAGCGAGGAGGACATCGCCACGATTGACGGCATTGGTCCCAAGATTGCGGCATCGGTGCGCGAGTTCTTCTCGGTGCCCGAGAATGTCCGCGTGCTGGAGCGGCTGCGCGAGGCGGGCGTTGTGCTTGAGGAGGAGGTCGCGGAGCCGGAGCGCCCGCAGACGCTTGCCGGTCTCACCTTTGTCCTCACGGGTACGCTTGAGCACTTCACGCGCGATGAGGCGGGCGCGCAGCTCGAGGCGCTGGGTGCAAAGGTCTCCGGCTCTGTTTCGAAGCGCACGAGCTTCGTGGTGGCAGGCGCCGCTGCTGGCTCCAAGCTGACGAAGGCGCAGTCCCTCGGCGTGCCCGTGTTGGACGAGGCCGCGCTCGAGCGCATCCTCGAGACGGGGGAGGCGCCGCAGACGCAGTAGGCCATTCGGCGGTGTCGTATGCCACTCGGTGCTGCTCCAGCTGGTTGCTAAAACTCCCCCTTCGGGCGTCGTTTTGGCACACGAAGGGGGAGTTTCTGATGGGATTGCGTATGGAGGGGCTGCTCCGGCGTCGTTTTGGCGCACGAGCGCAAATTTCCGCACCAGGGATTAATGGCGATGGCTTTCTTGCTCTTACACCAACAGCTAAGTATCCCATCTCTGGAATGCTTTTGCACGGCTGCGTCCGTCGCGGACAATAGGTGACCGCTTGCGGCACGGATGCGCTTCCCGGGGTTTAACACCTTTCGAATTGGCTATAAAGACAGTGACTAAAGGGAGTCGCCCAGCAAGGACGACCGAGGTAGGAGGTGCATTCCGATGGGCAGTGACGAGAGTTCAACCAGGCGCCTGCCTTTGGATGCATGAATTCACCCCAGAGGCGGTGGCAGATCCCTCGCAACGTCAAAGTCGATACGGTGGCACCGCGAATACGCTGATTAGACAGCGACGTGAATCACAAACAGGGCAGGCGCATCTTTTTCTCCGGTCGGTGAAGAACCGACACCCCCAGACAGGTTCCTAACACCACGAGAGGAACGGAGAACGGGTTCGCACAAAGCGAACCATTACTGATAGCACGTGCCTATCACCTTTGTCGCCTCCCGCGCGGAAGCGACCTCCCTAAGGGGGAGAGTCCAAAGTATCACGTAGGTGGGCGGGCGCCCGGAAGGGCGCCCGCCCTTTTGTGTCTTCGATCGATGCCCGTTTTGCTTGATGCGATGCATTAAGGCCTCGGCTGGGCCATTCCTGCATCGAAACCTCTTTCGTTACACAAATTGCCGATCTTGTGCGCCGAACTGCCCTACGTTACACGTAGTTTTGGCATAACCCCGAGTATCAGTTACTACATATTGATTAATAAGAGCATTCAAATACCACATATAGTATACAGATGGGCCTCGCTACTTTGTCGGACCGAAAAACCATGTGTAACGGAGGGCACTTCGGCGCAGCGAGGATCGAATTTGTGTAACGAAGGGCGGTTCGATGCACTTCCGCCTGCAGCACTAGACATCCGTGACAGCTCTTTCGTCGTTTCCCCTGCATTCCAAACACCGAGAAGTTCGCGGAGAACCTTCTGACCATTCCGCTTGGGCCGCGGGCCTCCTGTTTCCCACCTGCGGTATCCTTGGTGGTCGCGTGGCGGGCCCGCACGGGGCGGGCGCCGCAGCGCCCCAAGGAATGTGAGGTCACATGCTCAGGATCGGTCACGCCATACTGCACGTCTTCGACTTCGAGAGCGGCAGCACGTTCTTCTCCGAGCGCGAGCTCGACCTCGACAACCGTCAGACCCGCTCCTACGTTACGCGTCGACTGCGACGCATCCGCTCGAGCGCAGAGAGCAAGCACGGCACCTTTGCTCCCGAGAGCAACTTTGCCTCGGGCCTCAAAGAGTACCTTGCTGGCCAGGTGCCGTTCGTGGACTTCTCTGTGCAGATAGCCCAGTGGTTCTGGGAGGAGCTGCGCCGCGCTGAGGACCTCGAGCAGTGCGACCTCCTCGTAGCGGACTTCACGGACACCGGAGAGATGCGCGCCTCAGAGAATACTGATGAGGACAAGGTCTCGGATGCCTACGAGTCCGAGGGAACGCGCCTCTTTGCCGTGGTGCTTCTCCCCAGAAAGCAGGCGTTCATCCACGAGGTAGACGAGAACGGCAACGAGATTGCCCGCCAGGACGCCACGCTTCCCAACCCCACGCAGAAGGTCGACACCTACGTCCTCATTGACGCTGACACCCTTGCCATCGACTTCCACGACAAGGAGCGTAGCGTGGCCGGCGAGTCGCGCCAGATCATCCCCGAGCTCTTCCTGCAGTGCTCGCAGGAGGCGTCGAGCCACGAGGTCATCGACGAGGTCACGAGCATTGTGGAGGACCTCTCCGAGGAGTATGGCCTCACGCCGGCCGTAGAGGTTTCGCGCGCGAAGGCGGCGCTTGCCCGCCACGCGGATACCGACGAGGCCATCCAGCCCGCAGATGTGGGCCGCGAGGTCTTTGAGGACAACCCCGAGATGGCGCAGCGCTTCGAGGAGCGCACCCGCGAGCGCGACCTGCCCGAGGAGGTGCCGGTGCGCCGCGGTGCCGCCAACCGACTCACCCGCACGCATCGTATTCGCACCGACACGGGCGTTGAGATCGCATTTCCCTCCGAGCTGGCCGAGCGTCCGGGCTACATCGAGTTCTCGCACCAGGAGGACGGCAGCATCTCGATCGTGATTAGCAACGTTGCGCGAATCGAGAACCGCTAGGGGAGCCGTTGATCGTCACGGCGCCGCCGCCCGGCCGCCGGCCGCTGGCGGTCTTCCCCATGTGTTTTTCGTCCGTCATGCGGTGAACGGGTAGAATGGCATGCGTGACCTTTAACGTAACCCATCCGTACTCTAGGAGGCCCCATGCAGACCAGCGGCACCAGCAGCCGGCGTGCGTTCAACGCACTCGCTCCCGCGCGTACCGTCACGCGCAGGGATGCCTTCAGGCTGCTCATCGGCGCGGGCGTGCTCGCATTCGCCAGCCCCGTCGTCGCCTTCGCCACCTCTCAGTCGGACATTGACGCCGCACAGTCAGACGCCGATGCCGCGCAGTCCCAGCTCGACCAGATCAGCCAGGAGGTATCGGATCTCTCCGCGCAGCTCTCGGATACCGTCGGCCAGATCGATGACGTCTCCGCGCAGATTGACCAGACCCAGGCGGACATCGACGCCAAAGAGGCAGACATCGAGGAGAAGCAGAAGGACATCGACACCAAGCAGCAGGAGATCGAGCAGAAGCAGGAAGTCTTGGGCCAGCGTATGTCCTCTGCGTTCAAGTCCGGCAACGCCAGCACCCTCGACCTGCTGCTCTCCTCGGCGTCGTTCGAGGAGCTCACGTCCAACATCTACTACCTCGACAAGGTGTCCGAGCAGGACAATGCCATGATTGATGAGGTCAAGAGCCTCAAGGCGGACCTCGAGACGCAGAAGGCGCAGCTCGAGGACGACAAGGCCGTCCTTGAGTCCAAGCAGGCCGACCTCACGTCCCAGAAGGACCAGCTCAGCCAGCTCAAGAGCGAGCAGGAGTCCCAGCTCGCCGACGTCCAGGCCAAGCAGGACGAGGCCCAGACCCTTGTCGACCAGCTCAACTCCAACGTCCAAAGCCTCATCGACCAGCGCAACGCCGAGCTTCTCGCCGCCCAGGAAGAGGCCCGCCGCATGGCCGCCAGCAGGAGTTCAAGCAGCTCAAGCAGCCCGGTTACGATCGTCTCCGGCGCATCAGGCTCCCAGGCTGCCGTCATCTCCGCCACGTACAGCACCGGCTCTACCGGCGCGGGCTACTGCGCCGCGTGGGTTTCCAACGTCTTTGCCAACGCGGGCGTGGGCTCGTTTGGCGGCAACGCTTGCGACATGTACTGGTCGTACTGCTCGAGCTCGGACAAGTCATCCATCAAGCCGGGCATGATCATTGCCGTCCCCACCGAGCCCTACTCCGCCGCTGCGCGCCTGTATGGCCACATTGGCATCTACGTGGGGAACAACACCGTCCGGCACTGCCTGAGCGGCGTGATCACCACGCAGAGCCTGGACTCCTGGATCAGCCAGTTTGGAGTTTCTGCCACCCCGCGCTGGGGCTGGTTGGGTGGCGTGGCTCTTGCGTAGCACGGCTGGCGAGAGGGACGAGGTAGCCTCGGTCCCGCAGACCCCCGCGCAGGTGACGCTCGGCGTCGTCTCGGTCGTCATGGCCATTCTCGGCGCCGTGGTGCTGCTTGCCGGCGGTCTGGTGCTCCTTTCTGCCGTGACCGGCCAGGCAGACGCCTCGGATTCCGGCCTCACCATTGCCGGCATCACGCTCTCCGGCTGGTCTCCCATAGGCCTTTCCGTGGTGACGCTTGCCGCAGGAGCGCTGCTCTGCCTCACGGCATGGCTGGGCTTTGCCGCCTCGCGCGACTCCGGGCGCGTGGGACCCTACCGCTTCCTCTGCTACCTGGTTGGCCTGGTGCTTCTCGTTGCCATCCTCTGGAGCTGGGGCTCTGGCACCATCCTCATCTTTAACCCCGTCGTGCTCTCCACCACCATCACGTACGTGGTGGTGTGCTCGTCGCTTGCCGACCGCGTTCAGCGCGAGCACGACGAAGGCGTGCGCGGCGAGTCCTTCATGCTTGACGGCCACCAGCGAGCGCTGAGGCTCATCTCGCAGGTCATGATCGTGACTGCGGTGCTCAACGCCGTTATTGCTCTGGTGCTGTGGTATGCCGTCTCGAAGATGGACCCCGCTGCGCAGCTCAACCTTGCCAAGGCGCACTACACTGCCGGGCAGCTCTCGGGGAGGGTGCTCGCTTGGGGCCTGTCGTCTGCGACGGTCAACCTTCTTGTGGGCCTCCTTGGCCTGCGCGGTGCCAACCAGCCCGAGAAGATTCGGCCCTTCCTGTGGGTCTCGGCAATCTCTTTTGCCTACGCGGCAGTCCAGCTGGTGCTGGGCATTGTGACCTCGGGCGAAATGGGAAGCGTGCAGTCCAGCTCCATCACCGACGCCCTCTTCTACGGTGCCTGCACCTACCTCAGCGTAAAGATTCGCCGCCAGCCGCTCGACCGCGAGGGTCAGGCAACTGGCGGCGAGAAGGACCGCACGGGCGGCGTGGCTCCGGCCGACCGCTAGGCGAGACCTGCCGTCTCGCCTGGGTGCGGGCTATGCCTCGGGCTGGGTGAGCTCCAGCTCCATGAGCCGCGCGATGCTCACGATGTAGATCTTGAGCGCACGGCGCAGGCTCTCCTCCGAGACCGCCTCGTCGGGACCATGCTCGATGCCCACCCACGAGGGCTCCTTCGCGTACGGCTCGTGCGGGCCAAAGGCGCAGGCGCGGCGGAAGTGGCGCGCGTAGGTGCCGCCGCCAATGGTGAACGCCTTGCCCTCGCGGCCGGTGTACTCGGCGTAGGTCTCGAGCAGCGTGGCGATCTCCGGCGAGCTGGGGTCGATGTAGAAGGGCTCCACGTCGCGGCCCTCCTCGAAGCTCGCGTTGAAGCGCGTGGCAAAGCGCCTGAGCTCCACCGTGATGCGGCTGCCCGAGGTCGAGGTGGGATAGCGGGCGTCGATGGTCTGGACAAAGCGGTCGCCCTTCGTGCGCACGGTTCCGCCAATGCAGGTGAGCGCGCCAAACTTGTCGTCTGCGGCGGCGATGCCCAGCGGCTTGCCGTCGCTGGCGTGGCAGACCTCGTGCTCCATGTGCAGCCAACGCTTCTCGGTGTCCGTGAGGTCGGGAACGTTGGCGAGAAGGTAGTCGGCAAGCACACAGATGGCGTTCACGGTGCCGGCGGGCATGGAGGCGTGGCCGCCCTTGCCGTGGGCCGTCACGCGCGCAAGCCCGACGCCTGCAGGCTCGACGTCCACGTGCGCCGCTGTGGGAAGCTCCTCGGCGTCAACGCGCACAAGGGCCGTGGCCTGGCCCGGAATCGCATTGGAGACGGTGCCGCCATCGAGCTCCTCGATGACGCCGCCAATCATGGGCTCGGAGGTGATGCTGCCGCCAAAGAGGCCCTTCTCGCCGCAGATGAGCGGGAAGTCGGCATCGGGCGAGAAGCAGAAGGCGGGCTCGGGGCAGCAGCCGAGGTAGTGCTCGACGTCTGCCATGTTGGTCTCCTCGTTGTTGCCAATGATGCAGCGAAGGGCGTAGGGGAGCGGCTTGCCGGTCTCCTTCACCTGAAGGGCAAAGAAGTGCGCGGCCCAGAGCGAGAGGACCAGGGGGCCCTTGTCGTCGAGCACGCCGCGGCCCATAAGGTAGCCCTCGCGGCGCGTCACGTCGAGCGCGGGGACGGTCCAGCCAAGGCCCACGGGGACGATGTCAGAGTGGGCTATGGTCGCCACGTAGGGCGCGCCCTCCCTGCCCGCGACCTCGCCGTAGCCAATGCAGCCGTCGAGGTCCGTGACGGCAAGGCCGAGGCGGCTGGCAATGCCCTCGGCCGCCACCAGGGCCTCGTTTGCCTTGGGGCCGTAGGGCTTGCCCGGCTCGGCTGCCGAGAGGTCCTCGACCGACTCGATTCTCACAAGCGTGCGGATGTCTTCGACAACGTCCTCCCAGACCTCGTCGACATACGCGTCGACCTTGGCCTTGAGCTGGTCGTCGTTGGTTTGTGCCATGCTTCCTCCCAATGGGTTGGTAAATCGTGCCCCACCATCTTAGACGCTTGGGCTGGGACGTGACGGTGGGGCTGCCCAGCGTGGCCAGCGCTACGACTGTCACGGCTGGCTGCGGTTCCGCCCCTTCGCGAGGCCTCCATGCCTTCCTACTACAATGCCACCTCCTGCTACCAACACGTAAGGGAGGTCCCGGGCAATGAAGGTCGCCATGAGAAGGACCGTGCTCGTCGCCGTCATCTGCTTTGCCGTCGCGCTCGTCGTGAGCGTTGCGTTTCTCGTTTGGTTCAACACCGACCCTGACAAGAACATCACTGCGATTCTCACCAGCCTGCCGCTGAGCTACCTGTACGCGATTTCGTCCGGCCTTGCCGCATTTTCCGTGGGAGCGCTGGTTGCGCTTGTGGCGGGGTCTCTCGCACACCTGCGCATGCCACATCTGCCGCGCGCAATCTTTGCCGCGCTGGGCTGGGTCGTGCTGGGCTTTCTGCTCGTTGCGCCTGTCATTGCGACAAGGGCCTCGAACTCGGCTGCAATTGTGTTTGCGCTGGTCGTGTACGCTGCGATCAAGGTTCCCGTTGTGTTTTCGGCGTTTGGCCTGCTGCTGGGCCTGGGCTTTGCCAAGAGACGCGACTCTCCGGATCCCGAGCCGCTCGCGTAGCGCCTGTCGGCAGGCGCCCGCCTGGAGGCGGCAGCAGCCTGCCGCCTGCTGCCCGCAGCATTACGCCATTTTCTATCGGTATTTGAGAACGACTCCTCCCATGACCTGCGAAAACATCGCGGTCGTTTCTTAACAACCGCTAAAGAACGCTCGGTCAGCTTGGCCGGGCAACAGAGCGCTCGCCCGCCTCCACTTTTGGTCTCGTTTTGGGTGTCGGGGCTTCTCGGCGCCATTTCTTTTCGATGTCATTGCTGCACGATGTCATTGCTTCTCGCTGCCTGTTATTGCGCGAAATTTCTTGATAAGAAGCCTACCAACTGGGGAAATGCATCTCTGACTAGGAAAATCGTGCAATAACGGCGAGAAAAAAGACCCGGCTAGGCTGCTTTCTAGCATTGTTGCAGGCCGGGAGCCGTGTCGGGCGGGCCGGGAACCGTGTCGGGCAGGGGTACCGAGAGGGGCGACGCTCCGGAGCCTACGTCTCGCGAATGAAGCGGACCACTTCGCCTACGGCATGCGAGAGCCACATTGCCTCGCCCACCACGCGAGGCCCCTCGCCAAGCGTGACCAGCCGCGCGTGGGGAAACTCCTCCGCGGCCCGCCGGGCGTCGTCAAAGGCGCGATGGCTTGCGCCCTCGCTGCGGCACACCAGCACGGGTCCGTGGAAGCGGCGCATGTCCCCCCAGATGCCGCCCGCATCCTGGTCATTGCCCGTTGCGTTGCCAGCAGAGAAGTCGGGCGAGAGTAGCACCAGCCCGGACACGTCATGGGGATGCCGGGTCGCCGCAAGCGTCGCCGCAACGCATCCGCGCTCGGCGCCGGCGAGAAACACGCGGCAGTTGTCTATCAGGTCCAGGCGGCCCACGGCGTCGGAGGCGGCCTCGAGCTCCTCAAGCGCCTGGGCCGACTCCGGGGCGGCGTCCTCGATGACGCAGCTTGCGACCCCATGCGTCGCAAGCTCCTCAAGCGGCAGCTTCACTGCCACGTCATCACCGCCAGCCCACATGATTGCGGGTAAGGGACCGGGGTCGTCCGGAGCAAGGAGACGCACCCGCACCTCTCGTCCGTCCCGCTCGCAGCGAACGGGCAGCTCGCGCCAGCCGGCACCGCCAAGGACCTCCTCGGCCTCGCGCTCCGCGCACCTCTCCCCGTGCCTGAAGATGCCCATGTCCGTCTCGACCACCCTTCTCGCCGCCCGTTCGCCTATGTCCGTGAGCCCCGCCGCTCCTACGCGTCCGACCGCGCGAAGTGGTTTGCCATGTGCATGCTGCGCTCGTAGAGCACCTTGGCGAGAAGCTCGTCAGTCTTCTCGCGCGCGTAGTCGGCCATGTGCTGGTTGGCCTCCTCGAGAAGGTCTTGCGCCGCCTCGGCGCCAAGGCCCTGCTTGGCCACGAGCGCATCCGTTGTCGCCAGCACGCCCTGGCCCTCGGAGCCAAGGTCAAGCTGGTAGGCCTCGATAGCGGGCACGCACTCCGCGTAGTTGGCGTCGGCCATGGCGGCGATGAGGCGGTTTGCCCAGTAGAAGCTCTCGGTTGAGACGCGCTTGGGGTCGGTCTGCTCGAGGTAGGCGGGCGTCTGGCTCACGCTGGCATAGAACGGCAGAAGCGCGTTGAACGGGTTGGAGCCAAAGGCCAGCCACTGCACGCAGCGCGTGGCCTCGGGGCCGTACGGGCGCGCCTGCAGCACGGAGAGCTGGCTGTTGCGGTTGATGCCAATGGGACGGTAGTGGCCGCGCGTGGCCTCCGTTCCAAACTTGCCGTAGGGGTCATAGACGGTTCCCTGGTAGTGGAGCGAGAGGACGTACTTCACGTCCTCGATGGTCACCTTACGCTCGGGGACGCTTGCCCAGGGGAGGTCGTTCGCCTCGGGGCCCATGGGCGCCTCAGGAGAATCCCAGCTCTGGGCATGCGGGTTGAGGAAGCGCTGCATCGACCAGGCGCGCGGCGTGTTGTAGAGGTGGTCCTCGTCGGAGTGGCTGCCAAAGGCGTCACGCGGATTGAAGACCTTGTCGTCCTCGCCCTCTGCGCGAAGCGTGAGGTCAAGGTGGTGGGCGGCCATCCACTCGGCAAGGTCGGGTGAGCACATGTGCTCGATCTGCTCGCCCAGGGCGTCTGCCAGATCAAAGGAGTCAATCCCCAGCTGGTTGGGCATCGTGACGTAGCAGTTGTCTGGCACGCGCTTGGCAATCCAGTGATGGCCGCCCACGGTCTCCAGCCACCAGATTTCGTTGACGTCCGAGAAGGCAATGCCGTTCATCTCGTAGGTGCCGTAGCGCTCGAGGAGCTCGCCGAGGATGCGCACGCCATCGCGAGCGGAGCGCGCGTAGGGCAGCACCAGCGTGACCATGTCCTCCTCGCCAATGCCGCCGGGCTGCTCGGGCTCAAAGTCGTCGCTGCCGGGCGTTCCTTTGGCGGGCTGGTAGACGACCATGGGGTCCGCGCCCAGGACGCGCTCGTTGGATGTGAGGGTCTCGGTGGCACTCATGGCAACACCACGTGCCGAGAAGCCCGCCTCCTCCCAGAGCCCCTGGGAGAGGTCTGCGTTGGGGACGGCCGTGTAGCGCACGCCGTCCTCGGCCGGCAGGGGCACCGTGAGGTGCGAGATCTTCGAGGTGTAGCTGGTGCGTCCCTCGGGGTCTACGACGCAGAAACGCTTGGGGTTGAACTCGCCGTTGGCGGAGTCCTCGTTTCTGGCGACGATGGTCGACCCGTCGTAGCTGGCCTTCTTGCCAACCAGGATGGTGGTGCAGGGCATGGTGCCTCCTTGGTTTGGTGTGGTGCCGACAGCGCGTGCCGGCGCGTTCTCACATGCCATAGTATGCCCACCTCCCGCGACGCCTGCGTGCAGGCTTTCGCGCATGTTACGGAAGGCGCACGAGTGGGTCGCCGCCGCCGCATTCCGGGCGGAACCCCCGTCATACTGTGGGAGCACAAATCGCGGCCTTCCCGGTGGCATTTCTCGCCGGTTGCGCCGCCTGCGAGTTAGACGAGAGGAACCACTTATCATGACCATGAACTTCAAGCGCCGTCTGCCCATCCCCATGGAGATTCGCGAGGAGATGCCCCTCTCCGCGGACATGGCGGCGAGAAAGCCCGCCTTTGACGCTGAGGTGGCGGCCATCATCCGCGGAGAGTCCCCGCGCCGCCTGCTTGTGATTGGGCCCTGCTCGGCCGACCGCGAGGACTCGGTCCTCGACTACGTGACGCGCCTCGCCAAGCTTGCCGACGAGGTGAAGGACAAGCTCCTCGTGGTGCCGCGCGTCTACACCAACAAGCCGCGCACGCGTGGCACCGGCTACAAGGGGCTTCTCCACAACCCCGACCCCGAGGCGCCGGCAGACCTCCTCGAGGGCGTGAAGGCCATCCGCCGCATGCACCTGCGCGTGGTGGAGGAGACCGGCATGTTCACAGCGGACGAGATGCTCTACCCCGCCAACTTCCAGTACCTCATCGACCTTCTCTCCTATGTGGCCGTGGGCGCGCGCTCGGTGGAGAACCAGGAGCACCGCCTGGTGGCGAGCGGCGTCCCCATGCCCGTGGGCATGAAGAACCCCACGGGCGGCTCCACGGCCGTGCTTCTCAACTCCATCTACGCCGCGCAGGCGCCCCAGACCTTCATCTTCCGCAACTGGGAGGTCGAGACCACCGGAAACCCGCTGGCGCACGCCGTGCTTCGCGGCTACGTTGGGCCGGACGGGGCAACGTATCCCAACTACCACTACGAGTACCTTGAGCGCCTGGCCGACAGGTACGATCCCGAGAAGTTCGAGTTCCCGGCCGTGGTCATCGACTGCAACCACGACAACTCCGGCAAGCGTCCGCTTGAGCAGGCTCGCATCGTGGACGAGGTGCTGGACTCCGTGCGGCGTTCCGAGCGCATCGCGGGACTCTTCCGCGGCTTCATGGTGGAGTCCTACCTGGTGGATGGCAACCAGCCCGTGGGCGGCGGCGTGTACGGGCAGTCCATCACCGACGCCTGTATTGGCTGGGAGGGCACGGAGCGCCTGGTGCGCGACATGGCCGAGCGCCTGTAGTGGCGCCGGCGACGCGCGTGGCGTGTCGCGTGTCGCCAATAGCCTCCATTTGGAGCGTTTTGCAACGCAGAAGGCCTTCCGGAGACAATTTGTCGCCGGAAGGCCATTTCTGGTGAGTGTTTCAACAGTATCGGCCCTCCGGCGACAATGCGTCCTCCCCGCGGCTTTCAGAAAACCCCAACTTCTTATTAAGTTCCCGTCGAGCCTTGCGCTCCCCCCGTGTGGCTTGGACCACTTTGGGTCCCTTAACGCCCCTGCTTCAGCGGCGTTTAAGCCCCGCGTCATACCTTGGAATTCAAGGTAGCTGAACGAGGAGGGGTCACCATGAGTCTCACGAGAAGGCAGTTCTTCCGGGCCGGCGCCATCACCTGCGCTTCGGCGGCGGCAATCGCGGCGGTTGGCACGGCGGACCCTGCCTCTGCATCCGAGGCCGGTCCCATGTTGGAGTCCCTCGCGGACTCTGTGCCCGCCAGCGAGGGAACGTACGGTTCGCTTGTCTCGTCTTTTGCGGTCATAAGCGACACGCACGTGGACGATGACGCCCCAGACTACGATGACAACCTCGGGAACGCCCTTGGAGACATCGCCGAGAACTGGGATGCCGTTGACTCCGTGGTGGTCAACGGAGACATTACGAACAACGGCTATCAGTACCAGTACGACATCTTCGAGCGGCGCGCCCAGGCGGCGGGCTTCTCGTTCCCGGGTTCCTTTACCTGCGTGATGGGCAATCACGAGCAGATGGGCGACGGCACCCACACACGCGAGAGCGTCGAGAGCCTGCACGCCAACTTCCTGGAGAGGACCGGTGCCAGCTCCGTCTACTATGACCGCTACGTGGGCGGCTCGCACGTTATTGTACTTGGCCCTGACGAGTACGTCTCGCCCTACGACGTCTCGACGACAGACACCTTCAAGCTCAGCGCCGCGCAACTGTCGTGGCTCTCTGGCCTTCTCGACGAGGACCAGGCCGCCGGCGTGCCCTCCTTCGTCTTTGTCCACGAGCCGCTGCAGTATACCGTCACGGATTCCTATCCCGGTGGCTGGGGATTCGAGAACTCACTCGAGGATGACGCCGACCTTCGCTCCGTGGTCTTTGCCCACGCAGGTGCCATTCTCTTCACAGGCCACACCCACGCCTACCCGGACGTCGTGCAGCGCAACCGCGGCGGCAACCTCTTCGTGGGCACGGGCTCGGTTGCCTACGCGTATGCCCAGGGCGAGACGTACCTCACCGACGACGCCAGCTACGACTCCTTTGGGTGGCTCGTTCGCCACCACGAGCGGGCCGTCGAGTTCTGCATGCGCGACTTTCTCAACCACGAGTGGGTCAAGGGTTCGCACTACGTGTGCCAGTTGGGGCCACAATAAGCCCGCGCACCGTTAGCCAAGCAGGAATAACAACGTCCGGCCGCATCTCACTTCAGTCCCACTGACAGACCATAAAGTCCTTCGCTGTCCTCGTAACGATAGACTTAGACCTGACAAGTGTCGGTTGGGACCTTGTTGGGGGGATATCAGATGCGCAAGGAACTGGAGGAGAAGGCCCTCTGCCTCACGCGGGAGCTTCTCAGACGCTTCTGGCAGCTTGACATGGAGTATGCCCTGTCGCTCTGCGCCCAGGACGTCATGTGGGTGGCTCCTGAGCAGAACCGTTACATGCGCGGCATTGACGCCATGCGTGCGGACCTCGAGGAGAACCTCAAGGAGCTTGTGCCCTGCCATCAGTCGCAGCAGGAGTACACTGTTGTCCAGAACTGCGGGCGGGCCCTCTCGATTATTGGCCGTTACATCGTGACAACCGATGAAGGCGCACCCATCTTTGCCCAGGTGCAGCAGCGCATGCAGATCAACTGGGAGCTTATCGATGGCGAGCTGCGTATTCGCTCGCTCTACATCTCACACCCCAGAAACGAGCTGCCCGTCGCGCCGGGGGAGTCCTTCTGCAACGTCATTGGTCGCGCTGCCAAGCGCTACCTCGACGACCGCATTGCCGAGAAGACCGACCAGCGCCGTGTCGAGATATACGACCGCGAGGGCACGATGCACCTTGTGACACCCATGGATGTCATTCTCGTCGAGGCGGTGGGCAAGCGCTCCCGCTTGAGCCAGGCGTACGGCTCGTTCGAGACGCGAGCCCCGTTCTGCGAGGTAGTTAACGCGTTTCCGCACCTCATGAAGGTGCACCGCAGCTACGCCGTGAACCCTGCGCGCATTCACGCCGTAGACCAGACGTCCATCGTCATGGACGGCGACGAGCGAGTCCCGTTTCCCAAGGCGCGCCGCGCAGAGGTCATGCAGCGGATTCGTGCCCTTGCGGACGGTGAGCTGGACTAGAGCCGTCTGCCGGCGCACCGTCTGCCCCGGGTGCTTCTGTGTCTCTCGCTGGCTGGTTGCCCTTGTTGGCATCCGGTGAAAACGCGCGCGAGAACACCCGGCCAAAGACTGCTGCGAGGAACTGGTTGAAGAGCGTCCCCGTCATCACGGGGAACATGGTCGCCGCGGGGAAGTACGCCTGCGCGATGACGGCGCCGGCCGAGATGTTCCTGAGCGCCGAGCAGAACGTGAGCGTCACGGCCTGCTCGCGCTCCAGGTGCATGAGGTGCGCCGCCGCAAAGCCCCAGAGGTAGCCCGATGACGCCATGGCAGCAATGAACACCATGACGCCGGCGAGCTCTGGCGTGAGGTTGAACATGAAGTCGTGCAGGCTCGTCGAGTTTGTGGTGATGACGAGAATCACAAAGATGCGGGCGAGTGGCGCTAGGGCGGGGGAGAGCGTCGCCTTGACGCGGCCGCGCGTTGCTTGGTTGAGCGCGGTGGCGGCGAGCGCTGGCAGCGCAATCATGACGAGCATGTCAAAGAACATGCCAGCCGCGTCAACCTGCACCGTTGCACCCACCAGGAGCCTCAGCGTGGTGGGGATGGTCACGGGCGAGATGAGCGTCGAGATGAGCAGCGTTCCCAGAGCGAGCGACATGTCGCCAGCGTAGATGCCTATCCACATGGTGGACGTCACCGCGATGGGGACCGAGTACTCAAGGACAATGCCGGCCACGATGTTTGGGTCCGAGAAGAGAAGCCCGCCCAGCACCCAGCCCACAAGAGGCATGAGCACCTGCGAGATTGCGATGGCAACGAGCATGGGGGCGGGCCGCCTGAAGGTGCGCGCCAGGTTGAAGAAGTTGTTACCCAGAGAACCTTGGAAGGTCACAAAGGCAAACATGGGCGTGACCAGGGGCTTGAGGACAGCGAACGCGTCGGGTGCGCAGACGCCAAACACCAGGCAGAGAGGTACCAGAAACACCATGTTGTGGGCGATGACCTCGCCCAGGCGCCTCCATGCTGCCATGTGGCTCTCCTCCTTCCCGCGGGGCGTGCCCACGGGGCCTGCCGCCCCGAGGCCCGCGTCGTGGCCTGCCGCCCCGAGGCCGACGCCGGGGGCCCGCACGCCTTCCTGCAAAAACTCTGAACAGCCTAGGCGCCGCGTGTTTCTCGGCTGATTCGGGGCAGCCGCGGGTGGCAATAATGCGCAAGAACAACACGCGGGCGTGATGAGGCGATTCCTACGGTTGCGCGCGCTCTTTTTGGCCGAGTCTCTGCGTGGCGCTAGCGTTTCTCGGCGAGACGCCCGGTTGCCTACGCGATGAGGTCCGCATCCTCGGCGGGATTCCCGATTCTCTCGCCAATTATTGCGCGTTATTCCTAGCGAGAAGAACATTTCCCCAGTTGAGCTTCAAAACGCATGGAAAAACGTTCAATAATTCGGTTCCAGCTTCGTCTGCGGAAGCATGGAAAAATCACTTGCCTCCTCCTTGCTCAAGGACTTGCGGGTCGTGTTCTTGTCGGCCTGGACGATCTTCCGGTAGCCCATCGCACCGGCCTCGCCGGCAGCGCCACAAGCGGCGGGCAAGCCAAGGCGCAAACGTGCGGCTTTGCGTGTCCCGCCATGTAGCTGGCAAAATGCAAGGCTTTGCCGCCTGGCTCTTGCGCGTGGATCTATTCCGCCTGGGCCTGGCCATCGCCCAGCCAAGAGCGAAGCGCCGCCACCAGGAACTCGGTCGCCCTCGCGCCCACGCGCGAGTCGTAGTAGTCGCGGAACCTCTCGTCTGCGAGGTACATCTCTCCAAGTGACAGGTGAGCCTTGGCCGAGTAGCGGCCATCGCCCCAGTAGCCGCAGATCCAGCGACGATGCAGGGCCACCAGCTCCCGCGCCGCGTCGCCAGCGGGGTCGCCCGTCGCCATTGCGGCCTTGAGTTGCCGGATGATGCCCTGCTCAAGCTCGCGCATCTCGTCCCAGTCCCTCTCGGCCATCGCACGCACACGCTCGTTGGCCGCATCCACCGCGTCGTTGCCGTAGCGCTCGCGCGCCTCTGCGCCGTAGGCGCTCTCGTTTGCCTCGATGGCATGCTCCTTGAGGCCGCGGAAGCGCTCCTCGTTGGTCATGGTCTCCCGTCCCTTCATCGTCGCAATGGTCTTTTCTACGGTCTCTACCAGCGCCTCGAGTTCCCGCTGACGAGCACGCAGGGTCTTGAGGTGCACCTTGAGCGCCTCCTCCGCGCTGTAGCCGGGGCTCTCTAGAAGTCCTCGTATATCAGAGAGCCCCATCCCGCACGCGCGGAACAGGAGTACCTGCTGCAAGCGTTCGACGTCCTTCTCGCCATAGCGCCGATAGCCGTTCTCGCCGCGTGCGGGCGAGAGAAGCCCCAGGTCTTCGTAGTGGCGAAGCGCGCGCTCCGTCGTGCCGGACATGGTCGCCAGCTCTCCTATCGTGTACGTGCGACCTGCCGGCTGAGTGTCTCTCATGGCTGTCTCCTCTCGCGTGTCGAGCAGACGATAAACCTTTACGCAACGTAAAGGTCAAGGGCGCAACGTTTCGTCCCCGTGATCTTGGTCTTGGCCGCGGCTCTGCTCGCTTCTCCGCCCGGAGGCTCGTCCGCCACACATTCGTGCCCGAATCTGTGACAACCGCAGGTCGCAACAGATTCGGAGCACAATCGTGTGGCGACTCCAGCGGCAAGTGGCGCCCCCAACCCGCGCCGGGCTGCCGGATGCACTATGGTTATTGTCTTCCCTGGCGAGACGGGCCAGGCACCGAGAAAGGCAGGCGACCCGCATATGAAGAAGATTCTCCTTGACATGGACGTGGGCATCGACGACTCCGTGGCGCTTGCGTACGCGATAGTCAACCCAGACATCGACCTTGTTGGCGTCACGGCCACGTTTGGCAACGTCCACGTGGGGCAGAGCGTCTGCAATGCGCGCTTTCTTCTCGACCTCCTCGGCGCTCGGGACGTGCCGGTAGAGGCGGGGCTCTCGCACCCGCTGGGCGCCGACAAGTTCCTGCGCAGCGACGATGTGGTGCGCATCCATGGTGCGGATGGCGTGGGAAATATTGGCGAGAAGTACGGCGTCCCCACGCCGGGTAAGGACCAGCTCGACGCGCCCGGCACCGGTGTCGACCTCATCCTTGAGGCGGCGCGGCGCTACGGGAAGAATCTCACGCTTGTGCCCACAGGGCCGCTCACCAACATTGCGACTGCAATCAGGCAAGACCCCCAGGTCATGGCCGGAATCGCTGACATCGTGATGATGGGTGGCGCGCTCACCGTAACGGGAAACGTGACCGAGGCCGCCGAGGCCAACATCATCGCCGACCCCCTTGCGTGCAAGGAGGTGTTCGAGAGTGGTGTCCCGGTGACCATGGTTGGGCTCGACGTCACCATGCGCACGCTTCTCACCAGCGAGAACACCGCCGCATGGCGCGCCACGGGCTCGAGGGCGGGCCGCTATCTCGCGGACATGCTCGACTACTACATAGACCAGCACGTGGGGATGTACTCCCTGCACGGTTGCTGCTACGCGCACGATCCCTCCGCTGTGGTGTGCGCGCTGCACCCGGAGTGGTTCCAGACGCTGCGACTGCCGCTCACCTGCGTGACCTCTGGTCCCGATGCAGGGCGCACCACCTGCTCAAGCCAGTGCGTCGAGTACTCCGCAAGCGCAACAACCCGGGCCTGCGTGGACGTCGACGCTCTTGCGGTCGCGCGCGACATCAACCAGACCCTCCTCTCGGGCTTGTGAGACAAAGGGACAGTCCCTTTGTCTCATTCGCCTCTCCCCAGGTGGTCAATTTGCGTAGGCCAACAATTTCGTGAAAATGCGGCTTGCGTTGCCGCAATAATGGATTGCTTCTAAAGGAAAAGGTGTGGCAATTCCCAGCCTACGGGCACGGACTTAAGGGGCTACGGCCCTCACATCACGCAAGACAGGAGAAATTAGTACATGGCCACAAGAGCAGAGATCATGGAGAAGCTCGGCGAGGTCCAGCACATGCTGAACATTGCTCGCCACAACCGCAAGGAGCAGGAGGAGGCCACCGACGCCAACGTCGCGCGCGTGCTTGCACTCCTGCGTCTCAAGAGCGAGATTTCCGTCGAGGAGATGTCGACCGTCCTCGGCATTGGTGCAGATGCACTCGGAACCACGCTTGGAAACATGGCTAACGATGACCTCGTCGTTGTTACCAAGGACGAGGATGGCAATGTCCAGTCCGTCACCCTTGGCGAGAAGGGCCAGGAGGAGCAGCCCAAGCCGCGCGACCTTCAGAACGTTGCGCTCGACGGCTTCACGGACGACGAGGTAGATGTGCTCGCCTCGTTCCTCGACCGCATCGAGGCTGGCGTTGCGACGGAGATCGGCGAGGACTGGAAGGAGCGCGAGCAGGAGCGCCTTGCCAAGAAGCGCGATGATCGTGATGACCGCAAGCCCTTCGACCGCGGTGATCGTGACGACCGCGGTGGTCGCGGCGACTTCCATGGCGGGAACGACCGCGGTGGGTACCGTGGTGGCAACGACCGCGGCGGCTATCGCGGCGGCAACGACCGCGGCGGCTATCGCGGCGGCAACGACCGCGGCGGGTATCGCGGCGGCAACGACCGCGGCGGGTATCGCGGCGGCAACGACCGCGGCGGGTATCGCGGCGGCAACGACCGCGGCGGCTATCGCGGCGGCAACGACCGCGGCGGCTATAGCGGCGGCAACGACCGCGGCGGGTACCGTGGCGGGAATGACCGTGGCGGGTATCGCGGCGGCAACGACCGCGGCGGCTACGGCCGCAGCTTCCGCAACGAGGACTAGTTACTTCTCGCAGGCGCTTCGCACTATATAGGTATGAAAGAAGGGGGCAACGGGTTTTCCGCTGCCCCCTTTCTCTATGTAAGGTATGCCGTTGGGGCGTTGTCGCGGATATCGAACGGTTGGATGCCGTTAAACGGTGGGTACGGGCGGCATGTACGGGCGGCATTAGAGAAGCACCGCAGATTCCGAACGGTTAAGCCCCTCTAAACGTTCGGAAAAATACCAACCGGTGAGATCGCACGCCAATGAGCGAGAGAGAGACCAGCCGGTATGTCGCGGGAGGGCGCCATGTGATCGCGAGTGTCGCCAAAGAGGAACCTCTGCTGACGGTTGCCCCTCCAAGAGGAGGCTCATGCGTACGAGAGGGGAGTTCCCAAAGCCAGGAACTGGCGACCCAATGTGCGAGAAACATATTACCCAGACCCGTAACCTGCGATAGCAGTCCACTTATGTAGGAAACATGGAGGAAACAAACGAGACTTCCCAGGCGGGTGTAAGGCGCGTATATTACTTCCCCGCGCGGCGCACGCCCCACCCGGACGGACGCCGCGGGGCACCCTGAGAACCGGATACCGTGTCCGAGAGATCGGACGACGAAGGACAGACTAGCGATGCTCGAATGCCGTGCGAGAGCACGGCGCCGAGTCGATTCCAGTGAAGTCCGAGATCAGCGTGGTCTTGGAGTGGGACCCGGACGTCCATTTGGAGACGTGACGCCGCAGCGATGCGGCGCTCCGAACGGAGAGTTCGATCCTGGCTCAGGATGAACGCTGGCGGCGCGCCTAACACATGCAAGTCGAACGGCCGGACCCACCTCGGTGGGCGAGGCAGTGGCGAACGGCTGAGTAACACGTGGGCAACCTGCCCCCCTCCCCGGGACAGCCTCGGGAAACCGTGGGTAATACCGGATGTGCCGCCCCCTCCGCATGGGAGGGGCGGGAAAGCTCCGGCGGGGGGGGATGGGCCCGCGGCCTGTTAGCTAGTTGGCGGGGCAACGGCCCACCAAGGCGACTATGGGTAGCTGGGTTGAGAGACCGACCAGCCAGATTGGGACTGAGACACGGCCCAGACTCCTACGGGAGGCAGCAGTGGGGAATCTTGCGCAATGGGCGGAAGCCTGACGCAGCGACGCCGCGTGCGGGAGGAAGGCCCTCGGGTCGTAAACCGCTTTCAGCAGGGAAGAGGCCGCAAGGTGACGGTACCTGCAGAAGAAGCCCCGGCTAACTACGTGCCAGCAGCCGCGGTAATACGTAGGGGGCGAGCGTTATCCGGATTCATTGGGCGTAAAGCGCTCGTAGGCGGCCTGCTAGGTCGGGAGTCAAATGCGGGGGCCCAACCCCCGGCCGCTCCCGATACCGGCGGGCTTGAGTTTGGCAGGGGAAGGCGGAATTCCCGGTGTAGCGGTGGAATGCGCAGATATCGGGAAGAACACCGGTGGCGAAGGCGGCCTTCTGGGCCACAACTGACGCTGAGGAGCGAAAGCTGGGGGAGCGAACAGGATTAGATACCCTGGTAGTCCCAGCCGTAAACGATGGACACTAGGTGTGGGGGGGACGCCCCTCCGTGCCGCAGCCAACGCATTAAGTGTCCCGCCTGGGGAGTACGGCCGCAAGGCTAAAACTCAAAGGAATTGACGGGGGCCCGCACAAGCAGCGGAGCATGTGGCTTAATTCGAAGCAACGCGAAGAACCTTACCAGGGCTTGACATCTTGGTGAAGCGGCGGAGACGCCGTGGCCGAGAGGAGCCAAGACAGGTGGTGCATGGCTGTCGTCAGCTCGTGTCGTGAGATGTTGGGTTAAGTCCCGCAACGAGCGCAACCCCCGTCGCATGTTGCCAGCGGTCCGGCCGGGCACCCATGCGAGACCGCCGGCGTCAAGCCGGAGGAGGGCGGGGACGACGTCAAGTCATCATGCCCCTTATGCCCTGGGCTGCACACGTGCTACAATGGCCGGCACAGCGGGCTGCCAGGCGGCGACGCCGAGCGAATCCCCAAAGCCGGCCCCAGTTCGGACCGGGGGCTGCAACCCGCCCCCGCGAAGTCGGAGTTGCTAGTAATCGCGGATCAGCACGCCGCGGTGAATGCGTTCCCGGGCCTTGTACACACCGCCCGTCACACCACCCGAGTCGACTGCACCCGAAGTCGCCGGCCCAACCAGCAATGGGGGGAGGCGCCGAAGGTGTGGCTGGTAAGGGGGGTGAAGTCGTAACAAGGTAGCCGTACCGGAAGGTGCGGCTGGATCACCTCCTTTCTAGGGAGAAACCCGAAGAGAGACAAGACATCATTTCAGACGGACGGGTCCCGTCACGGACCACGCTCGCTGGTCGTCCACTTCGTCGCGCCGCGAGGCGCACGGCGTCCGGTCCCCGGGGCCAGCCCCCGCCGCACCCTGAGAGCCGCATAGCGTGACGCAAACGAAGATTCTCCAATTAGTGGATCGCATCATGCACGAATAGATACGTGAGAGAGAAGGGCGCCGGCGATGCCGGCGCGAAGGATACCAAGGGCACACGGTGGATGCCTTGGCACAGGAAGCCGACGAAGGACGCGACAAGCCGCGATAGTCCACGGCCAGGGGCACATGCCCGCACGAGCCGTGGGTCTCCGAATGGGAGAACCCGCCGGGACTTGAGGCCCGGCGCCCGCCCGCAGAACACATACGCGGGCGGGGGGCAACCGGGGGAACTGAAACATCTAAGTACCCCGAGGAAGAGAAATCAAACGAGATTCCCCGAGTAGTGGCGAGCGAAAGGGGACCTAGGCCAAACCGGCGCGCTGGCGACAGCCGCCGGGGTTGTGGGGCCTACCACATGGCAGTAAGAAAGGCGCGAGGCAGCGGAACGGCCTGGGAGGGCCGGCGAGACAGGGTCACAGCCCCGTACGCGAAGCCCCGCGCCCTGCCGGTGGGCACCCGAGTACCGCCGGACACGTGAAACCCGGTGGGAAGCAGGGGGGACCACCCTCCAAGCCTGAACACTCTCCTGTGACCGATAGTGGACCAGTACCGTGAGGGAAAGGTGAAAAGCACCCCGGGAGGGGAGTGAAACAGCACCTGAAACCGCGTGCCCACAAGCAGTCGGAGCAGCCCTCGTGGCTGTGACGGCGTGCCTTTTGTAGAATGAGCCAGCGAGTTGCGGTGCGCGGCGAGGTTTAGCCGCGAAGCGAGCCGTAGCGAGAGCGAGTCCGAACAGGGCGAGCAGTCGCGCGCCGCAGACGCGAAGCCGGGTGAGCTATCCACGGGCAGGCTGAAGCGGGGGTAAGACCCCGTGGAGGGCCGAACCCACCTAGGTTGAAAACTGGGGGGATGACCCGCGGATAGGGGTGAAAGGCCTATCAAACCCGGAGATATCTCGTTCTCCCCGAAATAGCTTTAGGGCTAGCCTCGGGCGCTTACCCTGGGGGGTAGAGCACCGGATGGCCGCGGGGGCCTCACCGCCTACCAAAGCCAACCGAACTCCGAATACCCAGGGCCCGGAGCCCGGGAGTCAGAACATGTGGGCTAAGCTGTGTGTTCGAGAGGGAAACAGCCCAGACCGCCCGCCAAGGCCCCCAAGTCCGTGCCGAGTGGCAAAGGATGTGCGTCTGCCCAGACAACCAGGATGTTGGCTCAGAAGCAGCCACCCATTCAAAGAGTGCGTAACAGCTCACTGGTCGAGTGGACATGCGCCGACAATATACGGGGCTAAGCACGGCGCCGAAGCGGCGGACCGGACCCAGTCCGGTGGTAGGGGAGCTTCCCGTCAGGGGCGAAGCCGGGGGACGACCCCCGGTGGACCTGCCGGGAGTGAGGATGCTGGCATGAGTAGCGAGAGCGGCGTGACGAAACGCCGCCGCCGTGAACCCAAGGTTTCCTGGGCAAGGCTAATCCTCCCAGGGTCAGTCGGGGGCTAAGGCGAGGCCGGAAGGCGTAGCCGACGCATGGCAGGTCGACATTCCTGCACCCCCGTGGTGGCGCTACGACCGATGGGGCGACGGAGGAGGGTAGCTCGGCGGGGTTCTGGACGTCCCCGCGATGGCGCGTAGGGCGGCACCTTGCGAAGCGCGGGTGCCACGTGCCCGAGGCGCCGGACGAAGCGACTTGAGCGAAGCGAGTGAGCCCATGCTCCCGAGAAAAACCCCTAGGCAGCCGCCCGGGGCCCGTACCGCAAACCGACACAGGTGGGTGGGTAGAGTATACCAAGGCGATCGGGAGAACCATGGTTAAGGAACTCGGCAAAATCACCCCGTAACTTCGGGAGAAGGGGTGCCGCCTCGGGTGATGGGACCCAGCTCCCGGAGCCCCGGGCGGCCGCAGCGAATAGGTCCAAGCGACTGTTTACCAAAAACACAGGACTCTGCTGAAGCCGTAAGGCGACGTATAGGGTCTGACGCCTGCCCGGTGCCGGAAGGTCACGAGGAGCCGTCAGCTTCGGCGAAGCGGCGAATCCAAGCCCCGGTAAACGGCGGCCGTAACTATAACGGTCCTAAGGTAGCGAAATTCCTTGTCGGGTAAGTTCCGACCTGCACGAAAGGCGTAACGACTTGGACGCTGTCTCAACCATGGCCCCGGCGAAATTGCACTAGTCGTGAAGATGCGACTTACCCGCAGAAGGACGGAAAGACCCCGTGAACCTTTACTGCAGCTTGGCATTGGCCGCCGGTCCGTCGCGTAGAGGATAGGTGGGAGACCGTGAACCCGGGACGCCAGTCCCGGGGGAGTCGCCCTTGGAATACCACCCCCGACGAACTGGCGTCCTAACCCGCGGCCGTGACCCGGCGCGGGGACCGTGCCAGGTGGGTAGTTTGACTGGGGCGGTCGCCTCCCAAAGAGTAACGGAGGCGCGCGAAGGTCTGCTCTGGGCGGTCGGCAACCGCCCGTCTGAGTGCAAGAGCATAAGCAGGCCTGACTGCGAGACGTACAGGTCGAGCAGGTGGGAAACCAGGCTCTAGTGATCCGGCGGCCCGGCGTGGAACGGCCGTCGCTCAACGGATAAAAGGTACTCCGGGGATAACAGGCTGATCTTCCCCAAGAGTCCACATCGACGGGAAGGTTTGGCACCTCGATGTCGGCTCATCGCATCCTGGGGCTGGAGCAGGTCCCAAGGGTATGGCTGTTCGCCATTCAAAGCGGTACGCGAGCTGGGTTCAGAACGTCGTGAGACAGTTCGGTCCCTATCCTCTGTGGGCGTAGGAGATCTGAGGGAGGCTGCCCCTAGTACGAGAGGACCGGGGTGGACGGACCTCCGGTGCACGGGTTGTTCACCAAGAGCACTGCCCGGTAGCTGAGTCCGGTCGGGATAACCGCTGAAGGCATCTAAGCGGGAAGCCCGTCCCGAGATGAGATCTCCCTTCGGTAAGGCCACTCGTAGACCACGAGTTCGATAGGCCGCAGGTGCAAGGCGGGCGACCGCCTCAGCCGAGCGGCACTAATCGGCCGAGCTCCTCCGCATGCCCTTCCCATGGGCGGTCCCGGGGGACTCGACGCTTGCGCGCGCTGTGCGGCCCCCAGGGCACGGTGGAAGGCGGCACCCCGGAGGCAGAACGCCACCAGACGGCCAGCGGCCATGGCAGGGGAGGCACACCCGGTCCCATCCCGAACCCGGAAGTTAAGCCCCCGAGCGCCGATTGTACTGCGGGTAGAGCCCGTGGGAGACCAGGACGCCGCTGGCCGACTGGGGG
>NZ_JANSKA010000009.1 GCF_024741235.1 Tractidigestivibacter montrealensis
CGAAGTGTCGAAAACCTGCTGAGCGTTCCGTCGACTCCTACGTTAGCGAATACACGCAACCCGGGCCAAACCCCAGTGCCGCCGTGGTTCCGCAGGGCCTCGCGCGGCTCCCTGCCAACTGGGCTTTTGCAATCCTAAGCTAACCCGTGAAGCACATTTGAAGCACATGGTGAAGCACATAACAAAGCAGGCCAGAGCAGCTAGTGCCCTGACCTGCGCGTTTACTGGTGGCGGGGAAGGGAGTCGAACCCCTGACACGGGGATTTTCAGTCCCCTGCTCTACCAACTGAGCTACCCAGCCAAAGGCTTGCTCTTGCAAGCTCGTTTACTATACCAAACCCGGAGAAAAGGTCAACGAGAATCTTTGCAATGCCGAGAAAATCACCGTGTGGAGCCGCGTTAGAAGGCAAAGCGTTGGTGGCATTGAAGGTCTGCGCTGCTTCTAGGTTGCATCGAACTGCCCCTCGTTGCACTAAATTCCTTGCGATTGCGCCGAACTGCGCCTCGTTACATGTCTTATTCGCGACCGGGGCCGCCCTCGGAAGTGGTTGCGCATTTGATTTGCTATTCTACCTGGGCGTTCGCGGCACCCTCGGACTGCCGCTAACTGGGGTGTGCCCGAATCCGTGTATAACGAAGGACAGTTCGGTGCACGAGAACCCAGAAATGTGTAACGAGGGCGAGTTCGATGCGACTTTATTGCTCCGCCACGCTCCCGTCTGGCATTGCGGACCAGAAGAGTAACAGTTAACCTGCGAGGCCAGACACGGTTGGGTTACAAAGTGCTCAGATACCACGGCGCTGCACCCGGCATGTGCGGCGAGGAGACGCCGCCCTGCTCCCACTCCCGCTTCCGCAAGCCGTAGGCCGGTATTTCTGAGACTCCGTTGGCCCCTACGCCAGGCGGAAGGACTTCCCATCCTCGTCGAACGCCACGGGCTTCGACCTTCCGGCAAAGTACGAGCTCACGACCTCGCGCGCCGCCGCCAGCACGGCGTCATCGTCCTTCGCGGCAACCGCCTCGCGGCTTACCTCCACCCATAGCGACTGTCCACCGCACGCGTCGCGCAGACGCACGCGCGCGGGCACCCTGGCATTGAGTAGAGCCTCGTTCACATCGGCAATCTCAAGGATGTTGACGACCTTCATTTTCCACGCCCCTTCTCGCGCATCCACGCGAAGAAAAACTGCTGCTGGATTCCGCCCCACCGCGAGTCCCACGTTACGTGGTGTTCGCGCTCCGCCCGCTTGATCCAGGTGTCGCGCGGCACCGCCTCGAGGTACCCCAGCCCAAAGAGGCAGATGCAGCTTGCCACCTTGGGGCCAATGCCGGGGCTCTCCTCAAGTTCCGCCATGGACTCCTCAAGCGAGACGTCCCGCCGGTCAATCCGCGCGGGATACCAGGCCTGCGCCCGCGCCGCAAGCGCCTCGAGGTAGGGCCTTCTGTACCCCAGCTTGAGTCCCGTTGCAAACGCCTCGTCGCCGAGAAGCGCCGACAGCCGGCCTGGCCCCGGTACGCATCCTCCGCCGGCGTCGAGCAGCGCGTCCATCGTCCGCTGGATGCGCACGATGTTCGAGTTTTGCGACACCACAAAGCTCACGGCCGTGTCCCACCAGTCCTGGGCGAGCACCCTAATCCCGGCACCCACCTCCATGACCTCGGCTGGCATGGCAAGCTCGTCCAGAATCTTCTGGTAGTCCACATCCAGGGCCAAGTAGTGGCGCCAATAGGCAAGCTCGTCGGCGTTGACGTCGCTTCCGTCCGCGCGCCGTACGAAGACAACGCCCTTCTCGGCATCGCCCTCCTGCGAGAGCAGACACCGCCTTCCTCCGCTGGCCACGAGCCATCCGTCCTCGGTGCGCCGCCACGTAAACACCTGGCCCGACGCGGCTATGGCGTCAAGCGAGAAGAGCGTTGTTGCAATCGCTGCCATGCGGCCGCCTAGAAGCGCACGGAGAACTCGGCCTCGTCCGGCACGGGCGGGATGTCCTCCTTGGAATCGATGGTGTAGCTGATGGGGAAGCGCCGGTAGCTCTCGAGCAGCCGCGTGAAGAACGTGGCCACGGCCTCGCTTGGACCCTGGAGCTCCATGCTTACCGAGCCGTCGGGCTCGTTTCTCACCCAGCCGGTAAGCCCCAGGTCAAAGGCCACGCGCTGGCTGGTCCACCTAAAGCCCACGCCCTGGACCTGCCCCACGAAGCGCACGTGGATCCGCCGCGTGTCGCCGCCCGCAGCCGCGCCGCCCGCAGCCGCGCCGTTTTCGACCTCGTTCCTGTTCCTTCTCGCGAACATAGCGTCTCCCTTGAGTGCTTGCCGCCATCACGCTCGCCCGGCAGTAAGCTCTCCGTTTATCGTGGTTGTTGCCTGTGCAAACGACCCCACGCGCGGGTACGCTTACAATACTACCCGGACAACAAGGGCGACCGAGGAGACCACATGGCGACCAAGTGCAACATCATGACGGACTCGTGCTGCGACTTTTCTGCCGAGGAGGTCGAGCAGGCGGGCATCACGTGCCTCTCGTTCACCTATACCGAGGCAAGCAAGCCCGACGGTGGCCTCTCCGGTGTCGATGACCTCTTCCAGTCCCGCTCGGCCCACGACTTCTACTCCGCCATCGAGAACGGCGCCTGCCCCATGACCTCGCAGCCCTCCCAGATGGTCTACGAGGAGGCGTTCGAGAAGGCCATCGCCTCCGGCGTCCCTACCGTGCATTTTGCCCTCTCGAGCGGCATCTCCGGCGCGTACAACGGTGCCGTGACGGCGCTTGACCGCGTGCGCGAGAAGCACGGCGGCACGCTTCCCACGCACATCTACGTGGTCGACTGCCTCATAGGATCCACCACGCAGAACCTCTTCATCCACGCTGCCATCGAGAAGCGCGACCAGGGCTTCACGGCCGAGGAGCTGGTTGCCTGGGCCGAGGATGCCCGCTTCCACGTCCACACCATCTTCATGGTGGACAACCTCGATGCGCTCCACCGCGGAGGCCGCATCCCCAAGTCCGTCGCCGTGGTCGGCGGCCTTCTCGACGTGAAGCCGCTCCTCACCTTCAACCTCGATGGTTCGCTGGCAATCATGGGCATGGCACGCGGCCGCAGGAAGGCCATGCGCAAGATGGCCGAGTTCTACGAGGGCTTCCACGACTCGTCCTACGAGGGCCACGTGGTGGCAATTGGCGACGCGGACTGCGTGGCCGATGGCGACTCGCTTGCCCGCATGC
The DNA here is from genome assembly GCF_024741235.1 of Tractidigestivibacter montrealensis. Lineage (GTDB taxonomy): Bacteria > Actinomycetota > Coriobacteriia > Coriobacteriales > Atopobiaceae > Tractidigestivibacter > Tractidigestivibacter montrealensis. Next base: position 3,225 of record NZ_JANSKA010000009.1, read on the forward strand.
TCAAGCCCACCGAGCACGAGCTCAAGGTCTACCGCTCGAGCATTGGCCCCACCATCGGCTGCCACGTGGGTCCTGGCATGTACTCCTGCTGCTTCTGGGGACCGGATCGCCGCGACGACAAGTACAACGACGCCAAGAACAAGGGCAAGGCGGCCAAGTAGGCGCCATGCCTCTCACTAACGTTTTCCGGGCCGCACCGCGGCCCGTTACCATCTCAGGGGGTCAGCGATGAGCTGGACACGAAGGGAATTCCTCGAGCTTGCATCGGCCGGTGCCGCAAGCATGGGCCTTGCCGCCTGCGGCGCTCCGGCGCGACAGCAGGCCGACAACAGCTCCGACCAGTCCTCGAACACCACGACGCAGCCTGCCGACAACGTGGATCTGGGCGAGTTCAAGAGCCTGGCGCTCGACACCAACGCCTGGAAGTACGACAAGGACAACGACGTCTACTACCAGCTGGGCCTTACCTACTGCCTGAAGCCCGCCACGACGGCCTACGAGTCCCTGGCGATCTTTGTTCCCGGCAAGTTCTTCACTGCCGAGAAGAAGGGCGACACCTACTCCTGCACGGTGAACGAGAAGGCCGTGGTGGGCGGCTTCACGCCGTCCACGGCGCCGGTCCTTTTGCCCATCAACAGCGGCACGCTCTCCCCGCAGGCAAGCCCCACGAAGTACGGCTATGACGGCCTGGGGACCTTCCTCGACGCCGGCTGCATCTACGTGTACGCGGGCTTCCGCGGGAGGAGCGCTGGCTATGACTCCTCGACCGGCTCCACCGACCTCTATCCTGGTGGTGCACCCTGGCCTGTGGTCGACCTCAAGGCCGCCATCCGCTACCTGCGCTACAACAAGGACGCGCTTCCCTGCGACACCTCGCGGGTCTTCTCGTTTGGCTTCTCTGCCGGTGGCGGCGTGAGCGCGCTGCTCGGCTCTGCTGGAGATGCTGAGATTTACAAGCCCTACCTGGACTCCATTGGCGCCATCACGCACGATGCCGAGGGCAACGCCGTCTCGGACGCCGTCTTTGGCAGCGCGTCGTGGTGCCCGGTCACCTCCTTCGACACGGCCGACGCGTCCTACGAGTGGATGATGGGGCAGTTCTCGACGGCTGGGAATCGTGCGGACGGCACCTGGACGTCTGCCCTCTCGCAGGGCCTGGCCGCAGACTATGCGAGCTACATCAACGCGATGGATTTGCGTGACTCCGACGACTCCCAGCTCACGCTCGACGAGTCCGAGGGCGGCGTCTACACGCTCGGCTCCTACGCGAGCCAGCTCATCTCCATTCTTAATGACTCGGCGACCAGCTTTGTCTCGGACACCACGTTCCCGTACACGTACACGCCGCAGCACATCGACGACCCAAGCTTCCCGGGCGACCCCAACCTCGCTACCGCGCGTGCTACGGAGGCCGCCGTGGCGGCTGCCAAGCAGGAGGCGCAGTCCTCTGCTGCTGCGGATGCCCAGGGTGACGCTGCCAGCACGGACGCCACAGGCTCGACGGGCGACACCGCTACCACGACTACCACGACGCTCCCAACGGGCACCACGCAGGTGCAGTCCACCATCTACGACACCGTGCAGAACTACTTTGCGGCGCTGAACTCCGACTACTGGTGGATCAACTACAACGTGAGCCGCCAGACGGTCTCCATCTCGAGTTTGCGTGACTTCTCGACGCACCTGCGTCCCGCCGAGCTCTCGGTTCCCGCCTTCGATGCTGCCGACCGTTCCACGAAGACCAACCAGCTCTTTGGTATTGGCGAGGAGAGCACCCTGCACTTTGACGAGACGGTTGGCGAGCGCGTGGCCGCAAACGCCGACGCCTACGCCTCGCTTGAGGGCTGGGACGAGTCCTACGCCACCGCCTGGCAGGATGACCTCGAGAAGTTCGACTCCCTCGACTCGGACATCACCACGCGCGTCTCGATGTTCAACCCGCTCTACTTCCTGAGCGGCACCTACAGTGGCTATGGCACTGGCTCGGTGGCGCCGCACTGGCGCGTAAACGAGGGCGTCTTTGACACTTCGACCTCGCTTGCCACCTCCGCCAACCTGGTGCTTGCGCTGCGTCACTTCAGCGGCGTCGAGGACGTCACCTATGTGCCCGTGTGGGGCCAGGGCCATGTGATGGCCGAGCGCTCGGGCACCGCGAGCGACAACCTCCTCTCCTGGATCGCTTCCTGCTGCGAATGAGACAAAGGGACAGTCCCTTTGTCTCATTGAGACAGGGGGAGTCTTTCTCGTCTCATGAGTGCGCCCCCGGCAGTTCAATGGGATGCCGGGGGCGCTTTTGTGTGGCAGCAAGGCTGGGGGAAAGGAAGGAAAGGAAAGGGGACAGCCTACCTGCCGGTGAAGAAGTCAACGATGGCGTTCCAGATGTCGAGAAAGACGTTGCCGGTGCTGGCGCTTGTGGCGTCGTTCGTGCTCGCGGTGGCCTCCGCTGAGGAGCTCGGGGCCGTGCTTGCCTGCGCGACGTCGGACGCGCTGACGGAGGTGCTATCGCCCATGGCAAACGTGGTGCTCGTGCCGTACTCCGCGTCAAAGGCGCTGCGGTCGATGCGGTCTGGACTTACGGTCGAGGCGCCACTGCCGTCGTAGGTGGTGGAGTAGGAGCCCGTCACGGTGACGGTAAGGCTCGAGTCGCCCTGGACGACGGTCTGCCCGTTGGCCACGATGGTCACGGTTTTGCCGCTCTCGTCCACCACGCTCCCGCCAGAGGCTACGTTGAGCGCCAAGACGGTCGAGTCCGCCGTCACGACCCAGGTTGACCCGTCGTCCACGTTCACGGTGATGGGGGAGTCGCTGGTGGAGCCGTTGGCGTTCTCGGTTATGGAAGCGGCGCCGGTCCAGGTGCTGTTGCCTGTGAGGTAGAGCGCCAAAGACGAGATGGTGTCCACGCTCACGTTGCCCGTGACGTTCTCGCCCGCAAGCGTGAGCGTAGCCGTGCCGCCGTTGGAGCCGGCCGTGCCCCAGTTGTTGGAGTCGTTGCCCTCCACCTGGATGAGGTTGGCCGCCGAGGAGTCGTAGTCGAGCGTGGTGCCCTGGAGCAGGATGTTTGCCGTGGTGTTGGTCACGTAGAAGAACGACCCGGACTGGATTGCGCTCGAGAGCTTGGAGCCAACCGCCTGGAACGTCGCCGCCTCGCCGGTGGTGGACTCGGCATCGCCCGAGGTGGACTGGTAGATGATGACCGCGTTGGCAATGGGGTCAGATGCGGTCTTCTCGGTGATGGTGCTCGAGAGGGTCGAGTTGTTGATGAGGACGGTGTTGAGTCCCTCCATGCCAGCGATCTGGCTGCCGGTGGCCGTGCCCGTCACCCCCGAGACCTCGATGTCGCCGGTCGAGTAGAGCAAGGGCGAGCCGGACCCTGCGGTCGAGAGCGTGGAGTTGGTCACCGAGATGTTGCCGCCGCCGCGGTCGGTGGCGATACTCGCGCTGTGGTCGCCCTGGGTCGAGATGCCCATCTCGTTGGCGATGATGGTGCCGTCGTAGGTGGCGTCAAGCCCACGCGAGTTGCCGGCCGAGGTGGTGATGGTGTCCCCGTTTGCGTAGACGGTTGCGCCGTCGGTGGCAAAGATGGCGTTGGAGCCCTCGCTTGTGGCGTTGAGCTTGGAGTTCGAGACCTTGGCGGTGCTGTCGTCGCCTGTGGCGAGAAGGATTGAGTTCACGCCGTAGAAGTTGCAGTTGTCGCCGTTGGTGTCGTCGCCGGACTTCTCGAGCGTGACGCCGGAGAGCGCAAGTGCGCCGCCATTCTCTGCTAGGGCCGCGTTCACGTCGACGTCGGTTGCGGTGATAGTCTGGTCCGAGGCCTCCTGGCTGTCTCCGTCTGCCGTGAGCGTGCCGGAGAGCGTGCCCGTGTAGTCGTACGTCATCGTGTTGGCGCCACCAGCGCCACCAGCGCCTCCGACAGGCATGCTGCCGCCGGCGTCACCTGGGGCAGACCCGCCGCCCGAGGGAGGCTCGCCTGTGGGTTGGCTCGTCGCCGTGCTGGAGCCAGAACTGCTGCTCGAGCCCTCCGCCAGCGCGGGCAGGGGAGTCATCGAGATGAGCAGCGCTCCCGTGACAACCGCGACGCCCGCCTTGTGCATGATCGAGTCCCTGCGTTCAAATGTTTCGCTTCTCATGGTGCCCCTCCTCGTCTGGAGTAGCTGATGGCCACAGTATGTCCAGCCGAGAGGGGCCCGTTGACGTCGCGTGCGCAATGACAACAGGCTGGCATAACGTTGAACTGATGCTCAAAGCAACCTGTCGTGAGGCTGAAATGAGACAAAGGGACAGTCCCTTTGTCTCACTCTCCACATGTGGCTGGTATGGTGGAAGTGCTGACAAATCCCACGACGATTGGCGCACCCATGGACCAGGACAACCAGGACACGTTTGGCGAGAACAACGCACGCACGGCATATGCGGCCATCACACGGCGCGGCTTCATGGGGCTGGCGCTTGCTGCGGCGTCCTTCTCGCTTGCCGCCTGCGGGAGCTCCTCTAGCGCGAGCGGGGAGGGGAGCGCAAGCACCACCTCGTCCTCTTCGGACACGTCGTCTGACTCCTCGACGAGTAGCGATGCCATGGATGCCAGCGACCAGCCCACGGGCCCCTACGCCTCGGGCGTCCACCACGCGACCATCGAGGTCACGGACTACGGCACCATCTCGGTTGCCCTGAACGCCAACGTCGCGCCCATCACCGTGTCCAACTTTGCCGGCCTGGTCGAGCAGGGCTTCTACAACGGGCTCACCTTCCACCGCGTGGTGAAGGACTTCATGATTCAGGGCGGCGATCCCAACGGCGACGGTACCGGCGGCTCGGGGACCACCATCAAGGGCGAGTTCTCGGCAAACGGGGTGAAGAACGACATTGCCCACGTGCGCGGCACCATCTCGATGGCTCGCTCGTCGGACTACAACTCGGCCAGCTCGCAGTTCTTCATCGTCCAGAAGACAGCAGCCTCGCTCAACGGCCAGTACGCCTCCTTTGGCAACGTGACGGACGGCATGGACGTGGTTGACGCCATTGTGAATGCGACGGCCGACAAGGGCGACTCCAACGGGATTCTCCCCAAGGAGGACCAGCCCGTCATTGCCTCCATCACAATGGTCGACTAGGGACAATGGGACCCGCGCAGCATCCATATCACAACGAAATAAATTAACCAAGATAGTGTGCTTTGCTGCAATAGGCAAGGGCATATACCTAAACGGTATGGAAAACGCCGTTATCGTGCTAATATCATATACATGAGAAAGGAGCTTCTTCATGTATGAGATTGGTGAGTACGTTGTCCATCCGGGTCAGGGCGTGTGCCGTGTCGAGGATGTGACAGATGGCCCCACCCCTTGCTACCAGCTCATGCCTGTTGGGGAGCGTCACCCCATGCGCATCAGCTACCCCGTCTCCAGCGAGTCTCGCCTGCGCCCGGTCCTCTCGGCTGAGGAGGCCCGCGCCATCATCGACGAGTACCCCACCATGGCGGTTGAGTCCTACTCCGAGCACAGCGGAACCCTGGAGGAGCAGCACTTCAAGGACGAGATTCGCCGCGGCAGCTGCCAGGACTCCGTTCGCATCGTGAAGACCTTCCGCGAGCGCATCGACGAGGTCAAGGCACGCAACAAGAAGCCGCCCGTGGCCTTTGACCGCATCCTCAAGCTGGCAACGGCCCGTTCGCTTCAGGAGCTCTCCGTCGCGCTGGACACCACGCCCGAGGACGTCCAGGCGCTCTTCGAGGGCGCGCTTGACGCGGCGGCCGAGGAGAACTAGACCACTCGCTTGCAGGTACGCCTCGCACGCAAAGCCGGTCGCCAGCTGCGGCCGGCTTTCTTGTCGCCAGCGGAGTACTTGCCGCAGGTGTCCCACCACATTCTTTCCGCTGCGTTGCCATTCTCGCCAAAGCGCAGGCATTGCGCTCACCTTGGGTAGAATTGGACTCACTTAACCATATGGCCTCGACCAAGGAGGATTCGTGCCTACCGCAGACGAGACAGACCAGAACCGTGCAATCATCACCGTCCTGGGAGAAGACCGTCCGGGCATCGTTGCAGCAGTGTCCACGGAGCTCTCTGAGCGTTCCGCCAACATACTCGACATCTCGCAGACCATCCTCCAGGGCACGTTCACGATGACCATGCTCGTGGACCTGGCACAGGTCAAGACAGACTTCTCCGAGCTCAAGGGTGCCCTCGATGCGCTCTCGGAGCGCCTGGGCGTCCAGATTCGCATCCAGCGTGAGGAAGTTTTCCGCTACATGTACCGCCTGTAGCTCTTCTCAGCGCACACAACGGTCTTCGGCGCGTCCGTCTTGCGTTGCGGGACGGCGAGAAAGGTGTTAGGCCATGCCCCTCTTCAAGTCAAACCGCAGCAGGAACGAGGTCTTTGGGCCCATCCTCTCGACGCTCGACACCTCCGCCATGACGCACGTGGCGGACGCCTACCCCATGCCGTCCAAGGCCCTGGGCCGTCCCGCCGTCTCCGATGGCCTCTATGACGGCTATAAGGATGCTGACGTCCTGGACGGCGACCTCTACAGCCGCTACGACGTGAAGCGCGGCCTGCGCAATGCCGATGGCTCCGGCGTGCTCGTGGGTCTCACTACCATCTCGAACGTCCACGGCTACACCAAGGAGAACGGCGTGGTCGTGCCCGACAAGGGTGACCTCATCCTTCGTGGCTACCACATTGAGGACCTGGTGGCAGGACCGCAGCGCGAGGACCGCTTTGGCTACGAGGAGGTGGCCTACCTCGTGATCACCGGGCATCTGCCTACCACTGCCGAGCTGGACGACTTCCGCGCCCGCATCGACTCGCGCAGGCAGCTGCCTGACGGCTACCTCTCGATCTTCCCCCGCACCACGTACAGCCACTCGATCATGAACGTGCTACAGCGCGCCACGCTCCTGCTCTACGCCTTCGATCCCACGCCGGACGACACCTCGCCCGAGCACGAGATCGACGTTGCCCTCTCGCTGCTTGGCCGTTGGCCGCGCACGGCTGCCGTGGCGCACGCCGCAAGCGTGGCGGCGATGAACGAGGACCGTCTGGTGGTGCCGCCGGCGCGTGAGGGCTTCTCGATGGCCGAGACGGTGCTCGACGTGCTCCGCGGCGACGAGGGCTTCACGCACGACGAGGCCATGATGCTTGACGTTATGCTCATGCTCCACGTGGAGCATGGCGGCGGCAACAACTCCACCTTCACCACGCGCGTCCTTTCGTCTTCGGGGACCGACGCCTACTCCGCCTACGCGGCGGCGCTGGGATCGCTCAAGGGCCCCAAGCACGGCGGCGCCAACTTCAAGGTTGGCCAGATGATCGATGACATTGGCGCCCACGTGGCCGACTGGACCAACGACGACGAGGTGGCGGGCTATCTCGAGAAGATTGTACGTGGCGAGGCCTTCGACAAGACCGGCCTCATCTACGGCCTGGGACACGCGGTCTACACGCTCTCGGACCCCCGCGCGCAGCTGGTCAAGCGCTATGCGCGCAAGCTTGCGCACCAGAAGGGCGCCGAGGACAAGCTCGACCTCATCGAGAGCATCGAGCGCCTGGGGCCCGAGGTCATGCGCAACGTCAAGGGCACCAAGAAGCCCATCTGCGCCAACATCGACATGTACACGGGCTTTGTCTACTCCATGCTCGGCGTCCCCAAGGACCTCTACACCCCCATCTTTGCCATGGCGCGCGTTGCCGGCTGGGCGGCTCACCGCATGGAGGAGCTCTACGGCGCGGGCCGCATCATCAGGCCGGCATATCGCTCTGTCTTCGACATGCGCGAGTACGTGCCGCTTGAGGAGCGCGATGCCGCCGCCGTGGGCGAGAAGGGCGCCGCAGGCGAGAAGGACGCTGGCGTGACAGATGGGCAGTAGCTCTCGCACTGATGCGCAGGGCGCCCCCGTGCGCCCGCGCATCGTCTTCTCGGACATGGACGACACCTTCCTTGCACCTGACAAGTCGCTGCTGCCGCGCAACATGGCTATGCTCGACCGCCTGGCCGAGGAAGGCATCGAGTTTGTGCCCTGCACGGGACGCGCGTGGCACGCGATTCCGCCCGAGGTCCGCCGCCATCCGGCGACGCACTACGGCGTGCCTTCGGACGGCTCCGTGGTGATCGATGCCGCGTCCGAGAAGGTCCTTCTCGACCAGAGCCTGGGCGCTCGGCGCGCGCTGGCGCTGCTCTCGCGCGTGGGCGGGCTTCTCGACCGCATGACCTTCGAGGTGTTTGCCGACGGCCGCGTGCTTACCAACAGGGCGAGCTGGGGGCTTATCGGGAAGCTGGGGCTGTCCGCGGCCCAGACTGCGTACATGCAGGCGTCGCGCACGCTGGTGGACAAGCCACTCGAGCAGGTGATCCTCGACGTTCGCACGGTCGAGCGCGTAGGCATGTGCTGGGGCATTGGCGCTGGCGCGCGCGAGGTCGCCTGTGCTGCGCGCATGGCCGTGGAGGAGGACCCCACGCTGCGGCACACGGGTTCCTACGGGAGCGCCATCGAGGTGGTGGACGCGCAGGCGTCGAAGGGCTCCGCGCTGGCGTGGCTCTGCGACAGGCTTGGCATTGCGCGCGAGCAGAGCGTGGCGTTTGGCGACTCGCCCAACGACCTTGAGATGATTCGCGCTGCGGGCGACGGCGTGGCCGTGGGCAACGCGTGCGAGGCGCTGCTCGCCGAGGCGGACCACGTGACGGCGACCAACGCCGAGAGCGGCTTTGCCACGTACCTGGAGGCGCTTCTCGGCTAAGGGGCGTCATTCCTGCCCATGCCGCCATCTTGTACCCAGGCTCGCGACCGTTCCGCGCGCCCCTAGCACACGTCCTTCACGCGGAGCAGCTCGAACTTTACGATGCTCGTGTCATAGATCTCTGTGTTAACCATCACGGGAACGTTGTCACGGTTGTAGTTGATGCCGTTGAACGTGAGTGCCGTCTCGCAGCGCAGCTGCGCCCCTGCCTTGGCAAGCTGGCAGGCCCTGAGGTGCGTGATGGACTCGAGCTCAATCTTGTCTCGCACGATGGCGACGCCCGCCTCGTCTCGGAGGAAGTCGAAGATGGGGTGGGCTGAGAGGTACTCTGCGGTGGGGAGGTTCTTGACAAGCGAGGTGGGGAACCTGTCTACGCTGATGATTGCTGGCGTGCCATCCGCAAAGTAGAGCTTCTCGACTGAGCAGAGCTTGGTACCTGGCGCAACGCCAAGGCGCTCCGCCTCGTCCAGCACGGCGGGCCTGGTGGAGATGTCTACGACCGTGATGGTTGCTTGGTGCCCACTTTCGGCGATGAGCTTGGTGAACTCCTCGCCGGGGACAAGGTTGATTTTGATGCTGGCGGAGGCGGGGTTGATGAAGGTGCCACGCCCCTGCTCCCTGAGGACGAGACCCTCTCGCTCGAGCTCTCCAAGCGCACGACGGATGGTGATTCTGCTTACGCCAAAGAGCTTGGCGAGGTCGTTCTCGGGCGGGAGCTTTGTCTGGCCCTTGCGGTAGAGGAACATGACATAGGTCGTGAGCTGCTGCTTTGCGGTTCCGCTGAGGTTTGTCCGAACGAGTTCCACGCTCGCCTCCGTGCGCTTGGTGTCTGGTGGTAGCGACATCAGATTATCTACCCAGGTGTTGGAGAAAACCGGCGAGGAAAAGCGGCGCGGATGGGCAAGGGCTGGAGCGGGTCCCGCGCGGGTGCCGTAGAGGCGTACAAAGTTGCGGCTCCGGCGTCGCATTGACGCCGGAGCCGTGTTTTTCTCGCATGTGGCAACAGGACTGCAGGCTACCTGTTGTCGCCCTGGTCCTGCTCGCCGATCTTCTCCTCGGCTGCCTTGACGGCGTACTCGAGCTCTTCCTCCTCGGAGTCCTCGTCGTCCTCGTCCTCCTCGTCGATGCGCAGCGGCTTGAAGCTTGCCGTGTCGCCGCCCACCAGGGTCTTCTCGGCGTCGCTGGCATTCTCCTCGCGCTCGTTGTGCATGGAGGCAGAGAAGATGTCCTCGTCGTCTGAGTCCTCGTCGCCTTCGGCGGGCTTTGCGACGACCTTCTTGGGTGCCGCTGCCAGCACCGCATTGGCGTCGATGGGGATGCGCGTGAGCTTGTGCTGGCGCTTGGCCTTGGCGAACAGTGGCACGTACTCAAAGATCACCGAGGAGTTCTCCAGGCCGTACCAGCGCATGGGCGTGCCGCACAGGCGGCGGATGAAGTACTTGGCTTCGATGGTGCGCGAGTCCGCCCCGGAGATATCCGTCTCGGGCGAGAGGACCTTGCGAATCAGGCAGAAGCGGAAGTCGCCCACGATGCTGTGCTTGCGGTAGATCGAGTACTTGTGGTTCTGCGGAGCAAGCTGGTTATGCTCCACCAGGTCCTCGACAATCTGGTAGAGGTAGGTGTTCACGCGCTGGTTCACGCGGAAGCCCAGGCGCAGCTGCACCTTGAACACGAAGTCGGTGTCAAAGGTGTTGACCATGTACTCGTGGGTGTAGGGCTCGTCGGTAACCTGGACGTTGAGGAAGTAGTACGCCCTCGCGCGCTTGGGGCGCTTGTCCAGGATCGAGTAGAGGATGTCGCGGTCGAGCTTGTCGAGCGAAGAGTCGTTGGTGAGGAACACCAGGTTGTCGGCAAGCAGCGGGTAGGACTCGTCGTGCGAGAGGTCGAAGAGCTGGTCGAGGTACTCACGGACGGGCAGGTAGACGGACTGCGTGCGCTCGATGGCCGTTCCGCGGCGCCAGATGTACATCACGAGGAAGAGCACGGTGGCGAGAAGCACGGTGACGTAGCCGCCGTGGAAGAACTTGGTGAGGCTCGAGAAGAAGAACATGAGCTCGATGGCGCCAAAGAAGACGAGGAACACCACGGCCGCCGCGGGCTTGCGGCGAATGCGCGAGAGGTACGAGAACAGCAGGAGCGTGGTCATAAGCATGGTGCAGGTGATGGCCAGGCCGTAGGCGGCCTCCATGTGCTTGGAGCTCTGGAAGAGCAGCACCACGCCCATGCAGCCAATCCACATGATGTTGTTTACCAGCGGGATGTAGATCTGGCCGCGCGTCTCGGAGGGGTAGTTGATTTTCATGTGGGGCATGAGGTCGAGGCGAATGGCCTCGGAAACAATGGAGTAGGAGCCCGTGATGAGCGCCTGCGACGCGATGATGGCCGCAAAGGTGGAGAGAATCACGGCAAAGACGCGGAACTCCTCGGGCAGCATCTGGAAGAAGGGGTTGAGGTCCGTGATGGCCGCAAGCTCGCCGCTGCCGTGGTTGGCGATAATCCAGGCGCCCTGGCCCAGGTAGTTGAGGATGAGGCAGAGCTTCACGAACGGCCAGGAGAAGTAGATGTTTGCCTTGCCCACGTGGCCCATGTCGGAGTAGAGGGCCTCGGCGCCGGTGGTGCACAGGAAGACGTTGCCCAGCACCATGAGGCCGGCGGCGTTGAGGTTGTGGTTAAAGAGAAACATGATGCCGCGCAGCGGGTTGAGCGCGCGGAAGACGTTGAGGTCGAGTCCCACGTTGAGGAGGCCGGTGATGCCCAGGAAGAGGAACCACACGGTCATGACCGGGCCAAACGCCTTGCCGATGGTGGAGGTGCCCGCCTTCTGCATGGCAAAGAGGATGCAGAGAATAACGAGGGTGATGCCAACCACGATGGCCTGGTTGTCGCCGATGATGCCGTAGAAGAAGTCGATGGTGCGCAGGCCCTCGATGGCGGTGGTCACGGTGACGGCGGGGGTCAGGATTCCGTCGGCGAGAAGTGCCGCGCCGCCGACCATGGCGGGGATGATGAGCCACTTGCCGCAGCGCTTGACGAGGCTGTACAGCGCAAAGATGCCGCCCTCGTTGTGGTTGTCGGCCTTCATGGCCACTAGCACGTACTTGACCGTGGTGATGAGCGTGATGGTCCAGATGAGCAGCGACAGCGCGCCGAGAACCACGTCCTCGCTCATGGTGCCTAGGCCGCCGTTGCCGGTCATGATGGCCTTGAGGGTGTACATGGGGCTGGTGCCGATGTCGCCGTAGACGACGCCCAGCGTTACAAGCACCATACCTGCTGAGAGTGGAATGCCGCCCTTCTTGATGGGCTTCCTGGCTCGCTTGGTTGGGGCCGGTGCGTTGGATGTAACCATGACGCTCCAATTTCCGTGGGTTCTACCTGCGAATCCGTGGTTATTCCAAATACCAATCGTTGAATATAGCACTCTCCTTAAAGAAAGGTGAATGCTTCACTCTTCTATATGCAGTTAAAGCGGGGTTTGCCTGCGGCTCCTCTCGGCGGAAATCGTGCTGTCTCGCCGGGGGGCCGGCGGGGAGCGGGGGACAGCGGGGAGCGAGTAGAATGGTGCACGTTGCCGCTATCCTCGGCTGGGTGGTCTTGTACAACTGGTCGAGGCTCTACAAGGGAAGGGGTTCTTATGGCAGACGAGAACACGCAAGCGCCTCAGACGGCGCCCGCCTCGGAGGCGCCGCGCCGCCCGTATGAGAACGTGCCCGCAAACGTGGTGAGGAGCGTGCCCAACCCGGCGAGCGCGCGCCTCTCGTGGACTGACGGCGAGAGGACCATCGACTACGTGTCCACTGCCGCCCACCTTGACGTCCGCGATGACTCTGGCCGCCTTGAGGGCAAGATGTTCTCGCTCTCCTATGTGGCAGTGGACGAGGAGGGCCAGCCCAACTCCGCCCGCCCGGTGACCTTTGCCTACAACGGCGGCCCTGGCTCGGCATCGGTGCCAATCAACTTTGGCGGCATTGGGCCTCGCCGCGTTGAGACCGACGGCACCAATCACCTGGCGGCATCCGCGCGGGTGGCCGACAACCCTCATACGCTGCTCAAGGACTCTGACCTCGTGTTTCTCGACGCCCTAGGCACCGGCTGGTCAGTGGTTGCAGACGACTGCGACCCTGCGACGGTCTTCTCGGTCGACGGCGACGCTGACGCCTTTGCGCGCGCGATCATGGACTGGCTCGAGAAGAACCACCGCTGGTCAAGCCCCATCTACCTCTATGGCGAGTCCTACGGCACCTTTAGGAACGCCGTGCTCATGAGGCTTCTGGGCGAGAGGTCCGTCAAGCTCACCGGCGTGGTGATGCTCTCGGCCATCTGGGACTGGGTGCAGACGCTCCCCGGCGAGGACCTCTACTACCTGGGCATGATGCCCACCTACGCGGCTGCGGCGCAGTTCTTTGGCCGCACGGGCGAGGGCGTGGACCCCAACGAGTGGTTTGATCGCGCGATGGACTTTGCCGATGACACGCTGGCGCCGGCGCTTCTCCGCGGCGACCGCCTGGGCGCCGAGCGCGAGCGCGACGTGGCGCGCCAGCTCTCGCAGTTCGTGGGGCTGCCCGTCGACTTCCTTGCGCGTCATCACCTGCGCGTGGAGCTCACGGAGTTCCGCCGCGAGCTGCTGCGCGACGAGGGGCGCGTGTGCGGCCGCCTGGACATGCGCTTCTGCTCGGACGAGCCGTCGCCCATGCAGGCGAGCCTCGACTGGCTGGGTGGCGAGGATGCCGCCGACGACGCCGTGGAGGCCAACTGGACCAACGCCTTCCGCGCGTTCTGCGCGGATGAGCTGGGCTACCAGGGCCCCTCGGTCTACCTGGGGCAGAACTGGGAGCGCGTGGGTCACAAGTGGATTTGGCAGCACGAGGTTCCCGGTACGGGCGAGAAGGTCGGCGCGCCCAACGTGACCGGCGACGTTGCGCTTGCGCTGCGCCGCAACCCTGCGATGAAGCTCGCAATCATCGGCGGCCGCTACGACGCCGCCACCACGTTCTGGAACGTGCGCCACGACCTGAGCTGCCAGTTCCTCTCGCCTGCGCTCAAGGAGCGCGTGACCTGGCTGCGCTACGGCTGCGGCCACATGGCCTACGTGGATGAGCCCACGCTTGCCGCGATGGACCGCGACATCCACGACTTCTACCAGAAGGCATGAGACACATGAGACAGAGGGACAGTCCCTTTGTCTCATAACGATGCCGGGAAGTCTCGCATGAGGCCTCCCGGCGTTTTCTTTACCTGCGCATGAGACAAAGGGACTGTCCCTTTGTCTCATCCACGGCGCGAGACGAGGTAGGCGTGGTGGATTTTAGGGTTGCGCGAGAAGTCCTCGGGGATGGTCTTGGCGGTGATGTCTTCGAGCTCCACGCCGGCCTTCTCGAGGGCCTCGACATCGGGCTTGAAGCTTCGCAGGTTGCACGAGAAGATCGCGCAGCCGCCGCGCGAGAGCAGCCTGGACACAGAGATGATGAGGTCCGCGTGGTCGCGCTGCACGTCCCACGAGCTGGCGTGCATGCGGTTGGAGTTTGAGAACGTGGGCACGTCGCAGAAGATGAGGTCCCAGGTGTAGCGGTGCTCGTGGCGGCGATCGGCCACCCACTGCAGCACGTCTGCCTGGATGAACTCGTAGTTGCGGCCGACAAACCCGTTTCGCTCCATGTTGCGACGCGCCCAGTCGAGCGACGGCCGTGAGAGGTCCACCGTGGTGGTGAGCCCCGCACCGCCGTCCGCCGCGTAGCAGCTTGCCGTGCCGGTGTAGGCAAAGAGGTTGAGGAAGCTTCCGCCCGGCGTGCGCTTCATGAGCTCGCGCACCATGGAGCGGGTCTCGCGGTGGTCCAGGAAGAGCCCGCAGTCCAGGCGCTCGGAGAAGTTGACCTCAAAGGTGAGGCCGCCCTCGTCCACGAGGTGCGCCCCGCGGGGCAGCTCCACGCGTCCGTCACGCCTGCGCGCGGGACGTTCGTCGCGAGCAGATCCGCCGCGTCCCTCTCGCCCGCCGTCTGCGTACTGCGAGCCGCCGCGCGCCCGCGTGCGCACACGCACGTGCACGTTGGCGGGGTCCACGTCCAGAACGCGCGGCGCTATGGCCAGCACGTCGAGAAGGCGCCTGCGCGCAAGGCCCGCGTCCACGTCGCGCGGCGCGGCGTACTCGGAGACGTAGAGCCAGCGGCCCGGCGTGGCCGACCCGCGGTACAGGTCAATCGAGACGGCGTAGTCCGGCAGGTCGGCGTCGTAGACGCGGTAGCAGCTCACATCCTCGCGCGCAGCCCACTTGGCGCGGAGCTTGGCCACCTTGGCGAGGCGAGCGGCAAACTGGTCCGATGCCCCCACCAGCACGGGAACGCTGCCCGCGTCTCCGCGCAGCTGCACCAGCGGGTGCTCCGCCGAGAGTGACATGGGGTCGTAGCAGCGGATGGTTGCGTCGTCTCGGCCCAAGATCACGGGGATCGCCTCCGCGGGCTCGCCGCCTGCGGCCGCGTCCGCCGCGTCGTCGGGGGAGAGCGCTGCCACGCCGGCGCCCTCGTGCCCCGCCACGGCTCCAGCCCCTGCCGAGAAGAGCGAGAGCGCCTCGGCCTCGCTGACAAGGTCGTCCGGCTGCGGCCACGCGAGGTCTGCCACCAGGAGCGGCGAGCCGTCGCCCACGGCGGCCGCAAGTTCGCCTGCGGCGAGGAAGCGCGGCTCCACGTCCATGCCAGCGGCGCGAAGTGCCCTTCTCGCCGCGCCCTCCGCGCCTGGCCGCGTGTCGCAGAGCAGAAGCTCCACGCCGTTCTCGGCACCCGCCGCCGCTCGGTCTGCGGCCTCGGTCGCAAGGGCGTCCCAGGCCTCGGCGTCGTGGCCGGCCCAGTGCGAAAAGCCCCAGCGCGTGCGCAGAAGCCCCGGCGCGCGGTCGAGGGCCTGGCTCGCCGCCTCCACGGCCACGCTGCCGGTGCCGGGGAAGAGGTTCACCAGTACGGGAGAACCGTGTCGCACGTCGCGGAACCAGCAGCCGGCCTCCAGAAGCGCCGCAGCGTAGTCCGCCCGGCGTGGAGCAAGGCGCCCGTGGCCCAGGGGTGCCTCCCAGCCGCGGTTGAAGAGCGGCTCTCCCGTAAGATCTATGCCCACGAGCGCGCGCTCGCGCGAGAGGCGCACCACAATGCCCACGTCCGGCGCGTCCGTGTTCACCAGGGGCCGAGCGCCCCGGCGCGAGAGAAGCCTGTCTGCCACGGCGTCCTTCGAGCGCAGGGCCACAAACTGCGTGTTTCTCAGCTGGTCGTTTGTGCCGCGCGCCTCGATGGCCATGGTTGCGCCGGGCGCCACGTGGTCTTCCCAGGGGATGCCCGAGAGGCCCTCGTAGAGCTGGTCCGCATTGGCCGCCCCCACGCGCGCCAGCACAAGCGTCACGTTTGACGCCAGGCGAGACCACAGACAGCAGCGATAGGCGTCCGCAAGGCCTCCCGTGAACGAGACCTGGCCCACAAGCGGGCGCACTCCCTCGGCGCCAAGCGCGTGCAGCTCTCCTGCCAGCAGAGACTCGAAGCCCTTGGGACACGTTGCGACAAACTCCATCGGGACACCTTTCGCCCGTGACCTGCGCGCCAGTCGGCGCGCCAAGCGGCGCCCACGCGCCGAGAAAACCATTGCGACCATGATACGTGTGCCGGTCTCGCGCGGCGGGCGGCACCCGCCCATCCGCTCACAGCTCCACAAAGTCGTTCGTCCGCATGAGCGCTCCGCGCCGCGCCGTCACGGATAGAATCTAAGGTGCATTGTTCGTGCTTGTTCGTAGACAGCCGCGGCGCACCACGCGTGTTCGTGCGGCGGGAAGCAAGGGGGGAACCATGGACGCAGGCGTGAAGGAAACCATCAAGCTTTGGCAGGACAACGTCACCGAGCCAGACCTCAAGGCCGAGCTTGACGCCCTTGTCAGCGCTGGCGATGAGGATGCGCTCAACGACGCCTTCTATCGCACGCTCGAGTTTGGCACTGCGGGCCTGCGCGGCACGCTCGGCGTGGGCACCAACCGCATGAACGTCTACGTGGTTGCCCAGGCAACCCAGGGCGTGGCCAACTACTTGAACGCCCACTATGACCACCCCACCATTGCCATCGCGCGCGATTCTCGCCTCAAGGGCGAGGACTTCCAGCGCGTGGCGGCCGGCGTCCTTGCCGCCAACGGCGTGCACGTCTACGTCTACCCGCGCATCGAGCCCGTCCCCACACTCTCCTTTGCGGTGCGTTACCTGCACACCTCCGCAGGCATCGTGCTTACGGCGTCGCACAACCCGGCACAGTACAACGGCTACAAGGTCTACAACGACAACGGCGGCCAGATCGCCAATGAGGCCGCGGATGAGATCAGCGCCTCCATCGCGCAGACGCCCGTCTTTGGCGGCGTCAAGATGATGGACTTCGACGAGGGCCTCAAACAGGGCCTCATCGAGTGGACGCCCGAGGAGGTTCTCGACGCCTTCATCGACGCCGTCAAGAAGGTCTCGGTCCCCGGCTTCAAGGCGCCCGAGGGCTACAAGGTTGTCTACACGCCGCTCAACGGCACCGGCATGGAGTGCGTCACGCGCATCCTCAAGGAGATTGGCGTGAACGACGTCACTGTCGTGCCCGAGCAGGCCAACCCCGACGGCAACTTCCCCACGTGCAAGTACCCCAACCCCGAGTTCCGCGAGGCGCTGCAGATGGCGCTTGACCTTGCCGAGAAGGTCAAGCCCAACCTGGTCGTGGCTACTGATCCTGACGCCGACCGCATGGGCACCGCCATCCCGCACAACGGCGAGTACAAGCTGCTCACCGGCAACGAGATGGGCGTCCTCATGATGGACTGGCTCATCAAGATGGCAATCGACCGCGGCGAGGACCCCAAGCGCAAGGTCGCCGTGTCCACGATCGTCTCGTCCGTGATGCCTGACGCCTTGGCCAAGCACTACGGCTTTGAGATGCGCCGCGTGCTCACCGGCTTCAAGTACATTGGCGACCAGATTGACCAGCTCAAGGACGAGGGCGAGGAGGACCGCTTCCTCATGGGCTTCGAGGAGTCCTACGGCTACCTCGTGGGCACGCACGCGCGCGACAAGGACGCCATTGTGGCCGTGGAGATGTGCGTCGAGATGGCGGCGTACTATGCCGAGCGTGGCATGGACCTCTACGAGGCCATGGAGGAGCTCTACAAGCAGTATGGCTACTACCTCAACGGCACCGTGAACGCGCAGTTCCCGGGTGAGGCCGGCGCCAAGCGCATGGCGCAGATTATGACCGGCCTGCGCGAGAACCCCCTCACCGAGATTGGCGGCTACAAGGTTGTGGGCATGACCGACTTTGGCAAGGGCGCCGAGATGCCGCGTGTCTCCGGCCTGCAGAAGGAGCCTGCGCAGGAGCTGCCCGCGGCCAACGTGATTGAGTACCGCCTGGAGGACGACAACAAGGTGATCTTCCGTCCGTCCGGCACCGAGCCCAAGGTCAAGGCGTACCTGTTCGCCAAGGGCGCCACGCGCGCCGAGGCCGAGGCCGTGCGCGCCAAGCTGCAGGCGGCCGCCGAGAAGGCCCTCTCGTGAGACAAAGGGACAGTCCCTTTGTCTCATTAGAAGATTGATGAAGCCCCGGCGCCGATGCGCCGGGGCTTTTCGTTGCTCCTGTCGGCCGGGGCGCGCTACTTCGCCAGGTGATCGCGCACGCGTGTGAGCTGCGACTTGCTGACGCCGCAGGCGAGAAGGTACGCCTCGACCGAGCCGTAGCTCTCGAGGAGGCCGTCGTACACGCGGCCCATGAGCTTGGCCAGCACGTCCACAGTGGTGAAGCTGGGAGATACGCCCTGGTAGATGTAGGCGTCGACCTCCTCGCGCGAGGCAAACGAGTAGGTGTAGTCCGCCACGATGCTCGTGCGATCCACACCGCACAGACCCAGAAGCAGCAGCGACGTGATGCCGGTGCGGTCCATCCCGGCAGCGCAGTGATAGAGCACGCACTCCTCGGGCGCCGCCTCGGCAAAGGCCGAGAAGATCTGGCGCACGGCGTCGTGGTTGTCGAGCATCCTGAGGTAGCCGGTCGCAAGGTAGTCGCGCGCTTCCCCGGGCAGGTGCAGCTTGGGGTCGTGCAGGTTGACGCCAAAGAGCGGCACGTTTGTGTAGGCGACGCCGGGGTAGGAGGCAAAGACGTCCGGCGAGCTTGTGCACTCCAAGGTGCTTCGCAGGTCAACTACCCGCGTGACGCCGTATTCGCGCAGGTAGTGAGCCTCTTTGCGCGAGAGCGTCGAGGTGGAGCCAGAGCGCAGGAAGCGATGCGCAAGCGTGGTTGCTCCATCAACGCGGCCGTGGCCCGCCGGCAGGGGATAGCCGCCCAGGTCGCGGCAGTTGTCGCCCACGGGAAGGAGCTGTCCGCCCTTGGTGGGCTTTAGCCCGGCGGGACCCCCGTTTCCTTGCTTGCGGAACCAGCCCAGCATGCCCGTGCCTTCTCTACTCGTCGCGCTCGCGGTTGTAGAGCTCGGTGATCTTGGCGTTATAGTACTCGCCCTTCTTCCGCTCTATCCACGCATCGCGCTGCTCGACGATGGCAACGGCCTCGTCGGCGGCCTCTTCCATCGACTGGGGCCGCGCCTGCGCAAGGTAGGCCGCCATGCGTTCCATCGCACCAACGGAGCCCAGGTAGAGGGCGAGAGCCTCGCCAAACTCCGCGGGCCAGCCGCAGCGCTGCGCCGCACGTGCGAGCGCCTGCCTCGCCCGGTCCTTGTTGTCTGTCTCGTCCACCGCGGCCTCCCTTCGCTGTGTTCTTCTGCAATCCTAGCAGTGCGCGGCGGTCGGGCGAGCTTGCGGGGACGTTGCGCGGACCACGCGGCGCGGTCCATACTCTTAACCTGCGAGTTGTTGGGCGCTTGTGACGGAATCGGGGAATGCATGGCGAGAAACCAGTACGGGGAGCCGCGGACAAACGATAAGACAGGCATTCTCTTTGTATGCCACGGCAACATCTGCCGATCGACCATGGCACAGTTCGTGATGGAGGAGCTGGTACTCCGCGCCGGCTGCGAAGGCGACTTCGAGATCGACTCGGCCGCGACCAGCCGAGAGGAGCTGGGTAACGACGTCCACCCCGGCACGCGCGAGCGACTTCGCCGCGCGAGCATCCCCTGTGGTCACCATGCCGCCCGTCAGATGGGGCCAAGGGACTACGACCGCTTCGACTACATCGTTGGCATGGACAAAGACAACTACGACGGCATGTACCGGTTGCTTCTGGGCGAGAGGGGCATGGGCTTCTCGTGGCCGCCCGTCTCGGCGCAGCTTGTGCGCGAGGCGGATCCGTTGCACAAGGTCTCGCTGCTCATGGACTGGACCGGCCACCCGCGCGACGTGGCGGACCCCTGGTACACGGGCAACTTCGATGCCACCTTTGACGACGTGATGGCCGGCTGCACGGCGATGCTCGACAAGCTGCTGGACAAGGCCAAGGGCAAGGCCGAGGACAAGGTCCGCTAGCGATGGGCGAGCAGATTCCCATGGAGCTCCTGGCGCCTGCGGGTGGCCCGGAGCAGCTGCGCGAGGCTATCCACTTTGGCGCAGATGCGGTCTATCTGGCTGGCCAGCACTGGGGTATGCGTGCCGGAAGCCGGAACTTCTCGGACGAGGAGCTGGTCCAGGCGGTGGCCTACGCGCACGCGCGGGGCGTTGCGGTCCACGTGACCGTGAACACGGTCATGACCGACAAGGACGCAGACGCGCTGCCGGCGTTCTTCTCGCTTCTGGTAGAGGCCGGCGTAGACGCGGTGATCGTGGCCGACCTCGGTGCCATTGCGCTGGCGCGCAGGTTTGCGCCGCGGGTGGCGGTGCACGTCTCCACGCAAGCGTCGGTCATGAGCGCGGCGGCCGCCGAGGAGTACGCGCGACTGGGGGCCACGCGGGTGGTTCTCGCCCGCGAGATGACGCTTGCGCAGATTGCCGAGCTGAGGCGCCGCGTGACGGGGGAGCTTGAGCTGGAGGCCTTCGCGCACGGCTCGATGTGCATAGCGTACTCTGGGCGGTGCCTGCTCTCGGCGGGCCTTATGGGACCGGGGCGCTCTGCCAGCAACGGAGCCTGCGCGCAGCCGTGCCGCTGGGCGTGGTCGCTTACGGAGGAGAAGTCTGGCGCCGTGCTGCCAGTGGAGCAGGACGGCAGCGCGAGCTATTTGCTCTCGTCGAACGACCTCTGCATGATCGAGCACCTTCGCGACCTGCGCGCGGCTGGCGTCGACGCCATCAAGCTGGAGGGTCGCTCGAAGGGCGCCTACTACGCGGCTGCCGTGACCAACGCCTACCGCCACGTGCTGGACGGCGAGGACGCGGGACCATGGCGCCGGGAGCTTGACCTCGTGAGCCACCGCCCGTACTCCACGGGCTTCTACCTGGGAGAACCCCAGCAGAACCCAGGCAGGGTGGACTACCAGCGCGAGAGGTGCCTTGTTGGCGTGGTGGAGCAGGTCTCGGCTGGCGTGGACGGAGCGTGCGTCGCTTGCGTCCGCTGCCGCAACCGTGCGGACGCCGGCGGCGAGCTAGAGGTGCTCTCGCCAGGCCAGCCGGTGCGGAACTTCGAGCTGCATGTGCCTCTCGTCACCAATGGAGAGCTCTACCAGGTGAGGCTTCCCTTTGCCGTGGAGCCGCTCGACCTGCTCTGCGCGCGGGGATAGGGGGCACCCCACCGCGTATATGTGTCACTTGCCGAATAGCAATTAGAAGCCGGCTGTACTGCTCGGGGAATATGTTATATAGAAGATAACATTAGCCCAAGGGACCGCTGGCGGCTGCACCTCGCCCGCCCGCTGCGTCCCTCTCGTCCACCCGCACGGCACGTCCGCGGGAGGGAAGGGGAGCACATGAGCAGGATCGTGATCGTCGGCGCCAACCACGCGGGGACCGCGGCGGCCAACGCCATTCTCGACAACCACCCCGGCAACGAGGTCGTAATCATCGACCAGAATAGCAACATCAGCTTTTTGGGGTGCGGCATGGCGCTGTGGATTGGTCGGCAGATCTCTGGTCCGGATGGCCTCTTCTATCAGACCAAGGAGGGTTTCGAAGCCAAGGGCGCAACGGTCCTCATGGAGACACGCGTCGAGAGCATCGACTACGACGCGCAGGTGGTCCACGCCGTTGCGGCGGACGGCACGCGCGTTGACCAGCCCTACGACAAGCTCATCCTGGCCACGGGTTCGCTGCCCATCATCCCGCCCATCGAGGGCGTAGACCTCCAGAACGTCCAGCGCGTGAAGCTCTTCCAGGACGCGCAGGCAGTGGTCGAGAAGCTCAAGGACCCCGCCATCCGCCGCGTGACCGTGGTTGGCGCGGGCTACATTGGCGTCGAGCTGGCGGAGGCATTCCAGCGAAACGGCCGCGAGGTAACGCTCGTCGACATGGCGCCCACCTGCGTCTCGGGCAACTTTGACGAGGAGTTTTGCGACCTCATGGCCGAGAACCTCCGCAGCCACGGCATCGAGCTCGCCTTTGGCGAGAAGGTCCTGCGTCTTGAGGGCGAGGACGGCAAGGTGGCCCGCGTGGTCACCGACAAGGGCACCCACCAGGCGGACCTCGTGTGCCTGTGCATTGGCTTCAAGCCAAACACCGCGCTTTTCGCCGGAGCGGGCTTTGACACGCTGCGGAACGGCGCGCTTCTCGTCGACCACCACCAGGAGAC
The DNA here is from genome assembly GCF_024741235.1 of Tractidigestivibacter montrealensis. Classification (GTDB taxonomy): domain Bacteria; phylum Actinomycetota; class Coriobacteriia; order Coriobacteriales; family Atopobiaceae; genus Tractidigestivibacter; species Tractidigestivibacter montrealensis. The sequence continues at coordinate 25,596 of NZ_JANSKA010000009.1, forward strand.
CAGCCGCCGTGGCGTGTACGCGGTGGGGGACTGCTCCAGCTGCTATAGCAACGCCAAGGACGGCGAGCCCGCCTATATTGCGCTGGCGACAAACGCCGTGCGCTCGGGCATCGTGGCTGGCCACAACGCCTGCGGCATGGCCATCGAGGGTGTGGGCGTGCAGGGCTCCTCGGGCATCTGCATCTACGACCTCAAGATGGTGGCCACTGGCCTCACCGAGGCGGCCGCGCGCAAAGCCGGCTACGATGCCTGCGTGAGCGACTTCTCGCAGGTGCAGAAGGCGACCTTTGTGGAGACCGAGAACCCCGAGGTCAAGATTCGCGTGGTCTTCGACGGCACCACGCGCAGGGTCCTTGGCGCGCAGATGGCCTCGACCTACGACATGAGCGCGGGCATCCACATGTTTTCGCTGGCGATCCAGGAGGGGCTGACCATCGATCGCCTGGCGCTGCTCGACGTCTTCTTCCTTCCGCACTTCAACCAGCCGTACAACTACTACACCATGGCGGCGTACTCCGCGGTCCTGGGCGCCTAGGGCTCGCGGCGGCGCCTGCGGGATTTTTATACCTGGCAACGGGATCCCATTACCGGGCAACGGGATTCCATTGCCGGGCAATGGGATTCCATTGGAGGTTCCTATTACTGTCGTCTCCGGGCGTTAGACTCTTGTGAGTCAACTCGATACCACAGGAGACATGCATGCCCTCTGACCAGCAGTTCTCGTTCTTCTCCGCAGCTAGCGGCCAGCAGGCGGCGCCTGCCGCGCAGCCGGCGCCCGCCGCGCGCTCCGCCGCCAACCGCCCCTCCGCCGTCGACATCGACGGCCTCAACCCCGCGCAGCGCGACGCCGTGCTCTGCACGCACGGCCCGCTCCTGGTGCTCGCCGGCGCGGGCTCGGGCAAGACGCGCGTGCTCACGTACCGCATCGCGCACATGGTGGCCGACGAGGGCGTGCGCCCGTGGCAGGTGCTCGCCATCACGTTCACCAACAAGGCGGCCGCCGAGATGCGCGAGCGCCTCAACGCGCTTCTCCCCGGCGGCACCCGCGGCATGTGGGTGTGCACCTTCCACGCCATGTGCGTTCGCATGCTGCGCGACGACCCTGAGCTGGTGGGCTACCAGCCAAACTTCACCATCTATGACGACGATGACTCGAAGCGCCTGTTCAAGACCATCATGTCCGAGCTCGACGTGGACCCCAAGCAGTTCCCCATCCAGGCAATCCGCTCGCAGATCTCTGGCGCCAAGAACGCGCTCGTCTCGCCCGATGAGATGCAAGGCCAGGCCCAGACCCCGCTTGAGCGCAAGGCGGCGCAGGTCTATCGCGTGCTACAGGGCCGCCTCGAGCGCGCCAACGCCATGGACTTCGATGACCTCCTGGTAAAGGCCTTCGAGCTTCTCGCCAAGAACCCGCAGGTGCTCGACGCCTACCAGGAGCGCTTCCGTCAGATCAGCGTGGACGAGTACCAGGACACCAACGGCGTCCAGTACGCCATCACCAACCTGTTGGCTCGCAAGTACAGAAACCTCATGGTCGTGGGTGACGACGACCAGTCCATCTACTCCTGGCGTGGTGCCGACATCAAGAACATCCTCTCGTTCGAGAAGGACTACCCCGACGCCCACGTGGTCAAGCTCGAGCAGAACTACCGCTCCACCGGCCACATCCTCAACGCGGCCAACGCCGTGGTGGCCCACAACTCGCACCGCAAGGCCAAGCGCCTCTTCACCGATGCGGGCGATGGCGAGAAGATCCGCGTGTACCAGGCCGCGGACGAGCGCGACGAGGGCCGCTGGATTGGCTCGGAGATCGAGAAGCTGCACGACAAGGGCACCAGCTACGACGACGTTGCCGTCTTCTACCGCACCAACGCGCAGTCGCGCATCCTCGAAGACATGTTCCTGCGCGCCGGCGTGCCCTACAAGATCGTGGGCGGCACGCGCTTCTTCGACCGCCAGGAGGTCCGTGACGTGATGGCCTACCTCAAGGTCGTCGTGAACCCGGATGACGACGTGGCTGCGCTGCGCGTGGTCAACACGCCGCGCCGCGGCATTGGTTCCACGTCCATCAACAAGATTCGCGCGTACGCCGCCGAGAACCGTATCTCGTTCTTCTCCGCGTGCGAGGCGTGCATCGCCGAGCAGGGCCTGCTCTCGCCCAAGGTGCGGGGCGCGCTCTCCGAGTTCACGGGCACCATCGAGGCCGGCCGCCACATGACGGGCGAGCTCTCGGACGTGGTGGAGGCCATCATCGATCGCTCCGGCCTCATCCGCGCCCTGGAAGCCGAGCACTCCGTCGAGGCAGACAGCCGCATCGAGAACATCAAGGAGTTCTACGGCGTCGCGGCCGAGTTCGACGAGACCCACGATGACGCAGTCGAGACGCTCGAGAGCCTGGAGCAGCTCAGGGCCGCAGGCAGCTTGGTTCCTCCTGCCGGCTCAGCGCTCGCGTCTGACGACGCTCGCTCGCTCGCTTCGCTCACGAAATCGCCTGCAGAAGGAACCAAGCTGCCCGACGTCGCGGCGCAGAAGCTTCCTGCACTTCTCGAGTGGCTTGCGCTGCGCTCGGACCTGGATTCGCTCGCGGGCTCGGCGAGCGCCGTCACCATGATGACGGTGCACTCGGCGAAGGGCTTGGAGTTCCCGGTGGTCTTCGTTGCCGGCATGGAGGAGGGGATCTTCCCGCACTCGGCGCATGAGGGCGATCCGGCGTCGATCGAGGAGGAGCGCCGCCTGGCGTACGTGGCCATCACGCGCGCCCGCAAGCGGCTCTACCTCACCTATGCCCTCACGCGCCGCACCTTTGGCTCGGTGCAGGCAAACCCGCGCAGCCGCTTTGTGAACGAGATTCCCGCGGCAGACGTCGAGGCCGTGGGCGTAGGCTCGTCGGGCTTCTCGGGCGTGGGCTGGGAGAAGCGCGGAGACAGGCACGGCACCTTTGGCAGCGGCCGCGGCTCCGAGGTCTACGGCGGCCACGTCTTTGGCTCGCGCACGCGCTCGACAGGCGGCTCTGCCGCTCCCAGCGCCGCGGCTTCCGCGCCCCTGCCACGCCCGCAGGCCCCGCGTCGCGATGCGGCGAAGGCGGCGGAGTCCTTCTCGGCAGGAGATCACGTCTCGCACAAGACGTTTGGTCCCGGCGTGGTCATTGCCGCCAAGGGCGACACCATTGAGGTGCGCTTCTCTCGCACGGGCAAGACCAAGAAGCTCATGAAGGGCTTTGCTCCCATCGTGAAGATCGAGGGGTAACACCGCTGGCCCTCAATGAGACAAAGGGACTGTCCCTTTGTCTCACGCTCGCGGACGAGAGGTGCCGCATACCGTCTGGTGGAACGCGCCTCGCTCTGGATGTCCTATGCTCTTCTCGCCGGTGTGCACCGGCGTGCCGGCGAGAAGAGCGACGGTGAGGAGCAGCTATGCCCGAGTCGATACGCGTGGTGGACCGTGCCTTTGACATCCTCGAGGCGCTCTCGGGCAGCCGCGACCCGCTCTCGCTGGCCGACATCTCAAAGGCGACGGGCCTCAGCAAGAGCACCGCGCACCGCATCCTCGCCTCGATGGTGGCGCGCCAGTACGTGGAGCACGACGAGAACGGCGGCTACCGCCTGGGCTACAAGTTCATCGAGATCGCCAGCTCGCGCATAAACAGCCTAGAGCTTCTCGCCGAGGCAAAGCCCTGCCTCTCGCGCATGCTCTGGGACCTCAACCTCACCACGCACATGGGCGTGCTCGAGGGCGCCGACGTGGTCTACATGGAGAAGATGGACGTCTACCCGCACACGCGCCTCTACACACAGGTTGGGTACCGCTCGCCCGCGTTCTGCTCGTCGATGGGCAAGTGCCTGCTCTCCTGCCTCTCCGGCGACGAATTGTCGCGCGTCCTGGACTGCTGCGACTTCAAGCGCTACACCCCATACACCATCTGCTCGCGGCAGGACCTCATCGAGCAGCTGCGCAAGGTGCGCGCCCAGGGCTGGGCAATGGACAACGAGGAGTACCAGCTGGGGCACCGCTGCATTGGCGCGCCCGTGTTTGACTACCGCGGCGAGGCCGTGGCCGCCATCAGCGCCAGCGGCACCGTGGCGGAACTCACGGACGACCGCATCGACATGGTTGCCGCCGAGGTCATGAGTGCCGCGCGGCATCTCTCGCGCCGCATGGGGTATCAGGCCGCGTAGACGAGACGGGCCCGCACCAAGCGATGCGGGCCCGTTGCCATACATTCTCGGCAGCCGCTACACGATGCCCTTGAGCACCACGGTCTTGGTGTGCGTGACCTCGTCGAACGTGGACATGACGCCCTCGGTGCCAATGCCGGAGTACTTGTAGCCGCCAAACGGCATCTCAAAGCTGCGGAAGAAGCTCGCGCCGTTGATCACGGCACCGCCGCATTCCAGGCGCTCGGCGACGCTCGTAGCAAGCTTCATGTCGCGCGTGAAGACGCATCCGCAGAGGCCGAACTTGGAGTCGTTGGCAATCTCCACGGCCTCGTCCACGGTGTCGAACGTGATGATGGGCACTACGGGGGCAAAGATCTCCATGTCCTTGGCCACGTCGGCGGTGGCAGGGACATCGGCGATCACCGTGGGCTCGAGGAATGCGCCGTTACGGTGCCCGCCGAGAATGACCTTGCCGCCCTGCTCCACGGTGAGCTTGATCTGCTCCTCCGCCTTGACGGCGGCCTTCTCCGAGATGAGGCAGCCAATCTGGGTGGACTCATCGGCGGGATTGCCCTGCTTGAGCGCCGAGATGCGCGCAACGGCCTTGCTCGTGAACTCGTCCACGAGGCTCCGGTGGATGAGGAAGCGCTTGGAGGCGCAGCATACCTGGCCGGTGTTGTACATGCGGCCCCACATGAGCTCGTCCACGGCAAGGTCCACGTCGCCATCGGGCAGGAGGATGAAGGCGTCATTGCCGCCCAGCTCAAGGGCAGTGTGAGCAAGGTGGTCCGCCGCGTGGTGGGCCGTCTCGATGCCAACCTCGGTTGAGCCGGTGAGGGTGATGGCGTCGACGTCGGGGTTGGTGCAGAGCCAGTTGCCCACCTTGGAGCCGCGGCCGGTTACGATCTGGATGGCGCCCGGCGTGACGCCGGCCTCGCCGAGAAGCGCCGTGAGGCGGCAGAGCGTGAGTGGGTTGTCGGTCGACGGCTTCACAATCACCGCGTTGCCGGCGAGAAGGGCGGGCGCGACCTTCTGGTCGAAGAGATCGCACGGAAAGTTGAAGGGGATGACAGCGGCGATGACGCCCAGGGGCTCGCGGCGGGTGATGAGGATGTGGTGCTCCTGGCCCGCCTCCATGCCTGCGGGGATGGTCTCGCCGTAGAGATGCTTCGCACGCTCGGCAAAGGCGCGGAACGCGATGGGTATATTCGAGATTTCCGCGCGCGCCTCGACGATGGGCTTGCCCGTCTCGGCGCAGAGGGTCTGCGCCAGGGACTCGTGGTCGCGGGCAACGAGGTCGAGGAACTTCATGAGGATGTCGGCCTTCTCGTGCACCGGCACCTTTGCCCAGGTGGGCTGGGCTGCCTTGGCGTACTGGACGGCGGCCTTGATGTCGTCCTCGGTCGCGGAGGGGATGGTCTCGATGAGGGAGCCGTTTGCGGGGTTGGTGACCTCGATGGTCGCACCGTCGGACGCGTCGGCCGGCTGGCCGTTCAGAAACATCTTCATAGCAGATTGCCTTCCTTTCTTGGGGGCTTGGTGTTGCGCCGCTGGGTGTTGCGCTACTTGGAGAAGCCGGTGAACGAGAGCATCAGGCCGCCGCAGGTGTTGGCACCATCGTCTACCTGGCCATACTCGCCAAAGGTGAACTCGGTGAGGAACGGCACACCGTCCGCCTCCTTGGCGAGAAGCTCCGCCACCTCGCCAATGCGGTCGCCAATGCCTGCGCGGCGTCCGCCGCAGTGGACCAGCAGGTAGGCGGCGGGGTCTGCGACCTCAGCCCTGAGCTCGCCGAGCGTCTTGCCGGTGGAGGAGACAAGCTCGTCCACGCTGGCCTCCATGCGGATGACCGCAGTGTTCTTGGCAATCTTGTTGCCCAGGCTTATTGAGCCGTCGTTGTTGCCGGCCATGGGGTGGCGGATTGCGACCAGGTCGCCCAGGCGGTCCTTCACGCCGAGCGGGGACACCACAGACTTGCCGAGAAGCTCGCCGCCGCGCAGGCCGTCGACGTCCATGCCGCGCCACGCGGCGTACTTCTCGAGTGCGGGCACGCCGTCAATCTCGGCGAGGATGCGGTTGCCAACGGTCTTGGTGACAATGCCCACGTCCTCGGTCTCGTGGTAGGCGCCGGTGTAGACGTTTGCCATTGTCGGCGCGCCATAGAAGAAGGCAACCGCAACGCCGTCAGCAAAGGCGCCCTCGGAGGTGTAGAGCTTCCAGTCGCCGGTGATGGCGTTGTCCGCCGCGCTGCCGCCAAAGAACGGGACGCGGCCAATCACGTGCGTGATGCCCTTGACGTAGTACTCCTCCTCGGCGGGGGAGGCGGCCATGAAGTAGTAGAGCGGTGCCTCGTCCTTGTCTGCGGCCTCCATGGCCTTGCGCGCGACCTTCTCGCCAAGCTCGACGGCGTCCTGGGAGGCATCCGTCTTGGGGCAGGCGGCAACGCCCACGGTCATCGCGGGGTCATCGAAGGCCATCGCGCCCAGAAAGCCGTCGCCGCCGGTGAAGCCTGCCGGCGTGATGACGCCCGTGAAGGAGGTGTTGCCAATCACCGGCACGCCCGGGAGCTCCTGCGCAAACTCGTCGAGCATCGCAGGAAGGTCATAGGCGCAGCTTGCATAGGCAAAAAGCACCTTGGCGCCTGCCACGTTATTGTCCTGTGTGCGGAGCTCGCCCACGGTCTCCTTGACTGCCTCACGCGGATCCAGATTGCTGCTTTCCCCGACACTTGCCTTGAACATAACGTCCTCCCAACACTTGATAAGGAACCGAACCCAAACCTCATACCAGATGGTACGAAGCTGCGTTTTATTGCGGGACGAGGCCGTGCCACAGTGCGGAAAGGGTGGTTCCGTCAGGCGGGAACGCGCTGGTAAATACCATGAAAAGTGGGCGTACGTCCAGCCGTTTGGCGCCGCTAGCCATACCGCTTGCGGCGCGCGATGAGACAAAGGGACAGTCCCTTTGTCTCATTCGGGAGAGTATCATGGCTTCCCACGAACCGTTTGGCCACCTGGAGGGCGTGATGGGGGACATTCTCGCGGACATTGATACGTCGGCGCTCATAGGGAAGATTGTCTTTCTCGCCGTTGTCATTGGCGTCGCGCTGCTCGTGCAGCGCGTTGTGGTGCATGGCCTCAAGCGCGCGCTGGACGCGGCGGGCGTGCCCAAGGCGTCGATCTTCGTGAACATCGTGCGCGCCGTCATCTGGGTGTTTGCGCTGCTCGCCGTGCTCGAGCCTGTCTTTGGCGTTCAGCCCACGGCGTTTGTGGCCGCCCTGGGCGTGACCTCCGTGGTCATCTCCTTTGGCCTGCAGGACACGGTGTCAAACATCATCGCCGGCCTGGGTCTCATGATGGGGCGCGTGGTGCGCCCCGGCGACCAGGTCACCATTGGCGGCTTTACCGGCGAGGTGGTGGACGTCACGTGGCGCTCGACTATGGTGCGCGACAAGGGCGGCAAGGTCGAGGTCATCCCCAACTCCGTCCTCAACAAGACTGCCCTTACGCGCGAGACGGACTGGTCGGTCACGGACTGCCCGGTCGAGTTCTACGCCGAGCCGGGAAGCGACCTGGACGCTGTGACCCGCGAGGTGCAGGACCTTGCGAGCAAGGCTTGCAGCGCCGCGCTTGCCCCCGACTACACGACTGAGGTCCTTTTCGATGCCCTTGGCCCCCTGGGAATACACGGTACCGCCCACCTGCATCTTGTTGCCGGTTCCAACTACTCCGTGCAGGCCGACGCCCTTGTGCGTGCCATCTCTCGCGCGCCGTGGATCGCGCGGCCGGCGTCTGCCGCGGCCGGTGCAGCGGCTAACGCGTCGGGTGCCACCTCAAACGCAACCAACTGAAAGGCAACGACTATGAAGACCATCGCAAGCTTCACCGTGAACCACCTCGTGCTCGAGCCCGGCGTCTACGTGAGCCGCGTGGACGAGGACCCCGCCACCGGCGCCGTGGTCACCACGTTTGACCTGCGCCTCACGGCGCCTAACCGCGAGCCCGTCATGGACACGGCGGCGGTCCACGCCATCGAACATCTGGGCGCGACCTTCCTGAGAAACGACCCCGAGTGGTCAAGCCGCGTGGTCTACTTTGGCCCCATGGGTTGCCGCACGGGCTTCTACCTGGTGGTGTTTGGCCAGTGCACCTCGTGCGAGGTGCTGCCGCTCGTGCGTCGCTGCTTTGAGTTCGTGCGCGACTTCGAGGGCGAGATCCCGGGCGCCCGCCCCGAGGCCTGCGGCAACTGGCACGATGCCGACCTCAACCTGGCGCACTGGTGGGCGCGCCGCTACCTCGCCAACACGCTCGAGGTCATCGATGACGTGCATCTCGCGTACCCGGCCCTGCTCGACGGCGAGAACAACGAGGAGTCCCACAATGCGTAGCGATATCAAGGTTGGCATCATCGGCGCCATGGAGGTCGAGGTTGCGCACCTCGTGGCAAGCCTTGAGGACGAGTCCGTCTCGACCGTGGCCGGCATGGAGTTCCACGCGGGTACCCTGGGCGGCGTGCCGGTGGTCGTGGTGCGCTCCGGCGTTGGCAAGGTCAACGCCGGCGTGTGCGTGCAGGTGCTGGTAGACCGCTACGGCGTGACGCACGTGGTGAACACCGGCGTCGCCGGGTCCCTCGATGCGCGCATCGACGTGGGCGACATCGTGGTCTCGACCGACTGCCGCTACCACGACGTGGACGCTACGGTCTTTGGCTACGAGCCGGGAGAGATTCCGCAGCTGGGATGTGTGAGCTTCTCGGCGGACGAGGGACTTCGTGCGCAGGCCGTGGCTGCCGTGCACGACGTGGCGGGTGACGTGCGGGCCTTCGAGGGGCGCGTGGTCTCGGGCGACGTCTTTGTGACCGACGCGCACGACAAGGAGCGCCTGGCCCACGACTTTGGCGGCATATGCTGCGAGATGGAAGGCACTGCTGTTGCCCAGACGGCATGGCTCAACCGCGTGCCGTTCGTGGTGGTGCGGGCGATCTCGGACAAGCCGGGGTCGACGACGCCCGTGGAGTATGCCGCGTTCGAGACGGCTGCGGCCGAGCACTGCGCCGCCATCGTCGCGCGCATGGTGTCGCGCCTGGGCGAGTAGGGCGAGGGCACCGGGGCCGCCGCCGGCGGCTGTCGCCGGAGGCGCCTAAATGTTGCAAATCTCTCCAAAAGCGGCTCTCCGGCGACAACGTCCTGCCTGTCGCTGCCGCTACGCCCCGCCGCGCCGGCCCCCGCGGCGCTACACCCCCTGGATCGCGATCCCCACGATCTCCGGGCCGGTGTGCACGAGAAGGTCCGCCGAGATTCCCGAGCGAATGACCTCCACCGCGTTGTCCACCTGCGCCAGCACGCGCTCCTCAAGTTCGTCGAACATGTCGACGCACGCGCTCGAGCAGCAGATGGCCACGCGCACCTTGTCATACTTTCTCGCCTGCTCCTCGACAAGGGCAATCTCGGTGTCGATGGAGCGCTCCCAGCCGCGCGCCTTGCGCGCCACCACGTAGGCGCCCTCCTCGTTGCAGGTGATTACAGGCTTGATGTTTAGCGCGGTGCCCAGGCGATACACGGCAGCGCTAATGCGCCCGCCCTTGCGCAGGTAGTCCAGGCACTTCACCGAGAAGAACACCGAGTTCTCATGCGACACCAGCTCGAGCATCGCACCAATGTGCTGCAGCGTGATGCCCTCCTCGACCATGCGCACGGCCTCCATAACCACGAGTCCGGCGGCAATGCCAATGGTCTTTGTGTCCACGACCTCAACGGGGAAGTCGTCGAGCTGGTCGGCGACCATGCGCACGGTGTCGCAGGTGGCCGAGAGGCCCGAGGAGATGCTCACAAAGATTGCGGCTACGTAGCCGTCGTCATGCGCGCGCTCGAACTCGCGGCGGATGGTCGCGGGCGAGGGCAGCGAGGTCGAGGGCACCTCGGTTGCCATGCGCTCGACAAGCTGCTCGGGCGTGATGGTGACGCCACTCTCGTACGTCGAGCCGTCCGAGAAGTTGATGCGCAGCGGGACAATGCGCACGTCATGCTCGCGCGCAAAGGCGGCAGGCGTGTCCGTGCCCGTGTCGGTGATGACTGCGATTCTCTGGCTGTTCAACGTTTCCCCCAATGGACATCGGAGAAGGAAAGCGCGTCCGATTTTTTCGTTGTCATAACTATAGCCATTGCATCTGGTTTTTAATACTAGATAATCTAATCACACAGAATTCAAGTGTTTGCGAGAGGGGGGCGCTATGGCGGACGAGCAGGACCAGGGGCGTGCCCAGCGCACGTGCGTTGCCTACCGCACGCTCGCCGAGCGCATGACGAGCATCCACATCTCGCGCTTCTCGGAGCTCCCGCGCATCGAGCTCTACCTGGACCAGCTTCTCTCCCTGGTGGACGACGAGCTCTCGTTCATGTGCCTCCCGGAAGAAGGGCCGCTGGTCACGGGCTCCATGGTGAACAACTACGTGAAGCGCCACGTGGTGCCGGCGCCCGTTAAGCACCGCTACACCAGGCGCCACGTCTGCTATGTGGTCTGCGTGTGTCTCTTCAAGCGCGTACTCTCGATTGAGCAGGTCACGCGCCTCATTCGCCACGTGGAGGAGGAGAACCTCGACCTTCGCCACACCTACGACGAGCTCTGCGCGGCGCTGGAGTGCGCACTTGCCGAGCAGTTCGCGGTGGGGCCGGACTTTGTTGCCCCGGCGGTGGAGCCGGTGATCGACCTGCGTGACACCAATGGCGAGAAGGTCGACTCTCCGCTTGACCGGACCATCGAAGCCGCGGTGGTGAGCCTTGCGGCGAAGATCTACGTGGAGCAGGTGCTGGCGCTGGGGGAGGTGGCCGCCGCCGGGCAGCCCGGCGCGCACGTGGACAGCGACAGCCACGCAGCAGCAACCACGCCGCCTGCCGTAACAACGATAAAATAACTTTGCGGCATTGGTTGGGTAGGATAAGAGGGTAACGAAGGGCCCCAGGCGGCCTCTCCTCAAGGAAACGGACAACACAACCAATGGCAAGCATCTACGGTGAGCCCGCAGTCATCAGGCGCATCGAGCAGCGCAGCACTGTCCACAAGGTGACCTCCAACGGCACCATAGCCGCTGCGGTCATGGTGTTCGCCGCCATCGCGGCGGTCATCACGGCCAACTCGCCCGCCTACGAGGTGATTGAGGAGGTGCTCCACGCGCCCCTCTCGCTGGGCATTGGCCCCGCGACCTTTTCGATAACCATCGAGGCCTTTGTGAACGACTTCCTCATGGCCATCTTCTTCTTGCTGGTGGGCATTGAGCTCAAGTACGAGATGACCGTGGGACAGCTGAGAAAGCCCAGGCAGGCCGCACTTCCCATGCTCGCCGCCGTTGGCGGCGTGGCGGCACCTGCGATGATCTACCTCATCCTCAACGCCGGTGGTGCCGTGCACGGCTGGGCCACCCCCATCGCCACCGACATCGCCTTTGCACTGGGCGTCATGTCGCTTCTCGGTGACCGCATTGCGCCCGCGACCAAGGTCTTCTTCCAGACCCTGGCCATCGCCGACGACATCCTGGCCATCGTGGTCATCGCCCTCTTCTATGGGCAGACGCCCAACGTGGCCTGGTGCGCCGCGTCTCTCGGCGTGATTGTGGTGTTGTGGATCATCTCGCGCATGAAGGTCTACTCGGCCAAGCCCTACATGCTGGTTGGTCTGGTGCTGTGGGTGTGCATGTACAACTCTGGCATCCACGCCACGCTGGCCGGCGTCATCTTGGCGTTCTTCCTGCCCGCGCGCTCTGACGTGCGCCTTTCAAAGCTGGGCAACTGGCTTGACGCCCGCGCCCGCGAGCTGGACGACACGTATGACGACGAGAGCCACGTCCTGGGCCAGCACGACTTCACCACCGCCGCCGTGCGCGTGGAGCGCGTGATGCACCACGTCACGCCGCCGCTGGAGCGCATGGAGCGCTACATCTCGGTGCCGGTGAACTTTGTGATTCTGCCCATCTTCGCGTTTGTGAACGCGCAGGTGAGGATTGTGGACATGGACCTTGCTACGATCATCGCGGACCCGGTTACCAAGGGCGTCTACTTTGGCGCCGTGCTGGGAAAGCCCATCGGCATCATCCTGGTGACATGGCTTCTCGTGCACATTGGCTTTGCCAAGCTGCCCAAGCACGTGGACTGGCTGCAGATCATTGCGGTGGGCATCATGGGCGGCCTGGGCTTCACGATGTCTATTCTCATCTCGGGCCTGGCATTTACCGACCCCAGTGAGGTCATGGCTGCCAAATGCGCCATTCTCGCCGGCTCGGTTACCTCGGCCATCCTGGGGCTGCTCTTCGTGCACGTGGCGAGCGCCATAAAGGAACGGCGAGAATCCCGCGAGAACGCCCTCGAGATGGACGACGAGTCGTAGCTGCTAGACGCCGCCGGCCACCGGCGCCGGCGGCCGTCTTTCGTCGACTCTTGTATAGGATCAGGCCTCAAAAATAGGGCTCTGCACAAAAATCGACATTGACGGCCCTTTTTGGGCGAATCGCCGAGTACGAAGACTCTAACTTTTTGCGGAGCCGCAGGTAGTGAAATGGCACTCGCGGGGTGATACTAAGCGGAACCCCTAATTTGTACCGTCAATGTCGATTTTTGTGCACGCAAGCCGCTTTCTTTGCCCCTCGACTCGCCGACTGAACTTCTCTCTGGCATGCACACCGACACTCATCTTCGTTCTTTAGCGGTTTCTGAGAAACGGCCGCTGCATTTGCCCAGTTGGCGAGCAACGCGATTCTCAAATACCGCTAAAGAATGCGGGGGAGAGGAAAGGACGGGGCGAGAGAGGCCGAAGAGGGGCCAGGGCCCAGCCCCTCCTAGTAGCGCTCGAGGCGCTTGCGGATGGCGAAGTACTCGGAGAGCAGCAGCACCAGAAGGATGCTCATCACCACCACGGCGCCCACCACGGCGCCGGAGAGCCCCGAGAACCCCACGAGCAGCCACAGCACAGGCACGGAGAAGGCAAACGCAATGAGGTAGAGCCTGCTCACGGCCTGCTGCTCGCGCAGCACGGTGATGATCTGGTACAGAAAGTCGATCGCCGCGCAGATGCCCCCGTTTACCACCATCACGTAGACCAGAGGCCTAAACTGCTCGAAGTCCAGCCCGTACAGGAAGCTCATGATGGGGATGCCCAGCCACCCCATGAAGAGCCCCACAATCACGGTGATGCCCGCAATCACGCCCATCATCGCAAGGATGATGAGGTCAAAGCGCTTGTGCTGCTCGGGGTCGTCCCAGATGCTGGCCAGGCGCAGCAGCTGCGGCTTGTAGATCATGGCTGCGGCCATGAGAATGGCGTGCGCGGGGAAGTACATGGCATTGTAGTAGAGCTGGTTGTCGTACGAGAGCACGCCCTCGATGGCAAACTTGGGCATCGAGTCGATGAGGTTGTAGAGAAACGCCGCCAGGAACAGCGGGAAGCAGTTGACAAAGATCTCCTTCACTCCGCGCCACGTGAGCGGCAGCGAGCGCTCGGTCTCCATGAGCGCCAGCGGCAGCGTGAGCAGCACAAACGACGCCGCTGCGCCCACAGCCATGCCAATGCTCGCGGCCACCATGTTGCGCGTGATAAAGAGCAGCACCGTGAAGACCACAAACGAGAGCGCGCAGCGGACCGCCTGAGAGATGCCGGCCAGGTACAGCTTGTCCTTCTGCTGCAGCCTGCCCTCGTAGACGTCGCCCAGCGCGTCGAAGAAGCGGAATCCCATCACGCCGCACACGATGGCCGTCATGTCGCCGTCGTAGCCGCGGATGCGGCAGTACAGAAGGCCGATAAGCACCATGGCAACGCAGGTCGCAATGCGGTTGACCTGGTAGTCGTAGAACGAGTCCATCTCGTCGATGTCCGAGACCTGGTACGTGCGCACGCCGTAGTTGCCCACAAAGAACAGGAGCGTGCCCACGACCATGGCCATCGAGAAGAGGCCGGCGTTCTCGGCGCCCACAAACTGCGTGGCCACAATGGTGAGTAGCGGGAAGAACCCTCCCCAGCACGCCTGGCCAATGGAGTTGCACACGTAGTCTCGCGTGGTCTGGTGCGAGAGGTACTGCTCGGACTGCTGAGAGATTCTGCCCGAGAAAACCGAGGAGATCAGGCGGTCCCACCAGTGGTTGGTGACGCGTCGGAGGAAGCCCTCCTTCTTGGGCTTGGCCGCGCGGCTGGAGCGGCTCTCGTGCCTGCCGGCGCGCGAGCCAACGAGCGAGCTCAGACCCGTCTCTTGGGCTCTCCCGCGCCGCCTGCTCGTTCGTGCCATGCGCCGACCATCCTCTCACAGCCACTGGGGCCAAGCATCTCTCGTCCGCCGGTCAACTATAAGGGCCATTGTATCGCGCCGCGTGAAAGCGGTCTTGCACCTGGCCCCATCGTGTACGTTGCGTTTCGCCTTTGCGGACGCTCGGTGGGATTGGTACCTAACGTGGGTTGGCTTGCTAAGGTTGTCCTGCATGCAGCGACATGCGGCACACGTGCAAGCCCGTCGGCGGGACCGGCGGGAGCTTGAGGGAGGACACATGACAACAACCGAGGCTTCGAGCCAAGGGGAGGGACGCGCGCTCGTGAGGGCAAGCGAGGCGGAGCAGGCAAAGTCTGCCCTTGCGCTGGTCGACGTGCCCGAGGAGCTCCGTGACAACCTGGCGCTCTTCCTGCGCCTTGTTCGCAAGGTGCTCAAGGAGAACGACCCGGACCTTCTCGCCACCTTCGACCTGCTGCTGGGTGACGCCATCCGCGTGACGTACGCCGACGGCGTGGCGCGCACTGACGACAAGGCCGCCCTGGCCGAGCAGGCGTTCCAGGAGTTTGTCTCCACCATCGACGGACTTTCCATGGACAGGGCAACGCTGCTCATGCGTGCCTTTGTCACCTACTTCCACCTGGCAAACATCTGCGAGGAGAACTACCGCGTGTCCTCGCTGCGCCGCCGCGAGAGCGAGGTGCCCACCACCGAGACGGCCGATCCCATCAACGACCTCACGGTGGCCTATGGCCAGCTGGTAGACGAGTGCGGTCGCGCCAAGGCAACGGCGCTTCTCAACCGCCTGGAGTTCCACCCCGTCTTTACCGCGCACCCCACCGAGGCGCGGCGCAAGGCGGTCGAGGGCAAGATCCGCCGCATCTCCGAGCTTCTCGCCAAGCGCTCTACGCTCGCCGGCGTTGAGCTGGTGGAGAACGAGCGCCTCATGCTGCAGGAGATCGACGCGCTGGTGCGCACCTCGCCCATCGCGTACAAGAAGCCCACGCCCGTCGAGGAGGCCGACACCGTCATCGACATCTTCGACGCCACGCTCTTCGACATGGTGCCCGAGGTTTATCGCCGCTTTGACGACTGGGAGCTGGGCGAGCGCGCCGGCACTGTGCCGCCCGTGTGCCCGGCGTTCTTCCATCCCGGCAGCTGGATTGGCTCCGACCGCGACGGCAACCCCAACGTCACCGCAAAGGTGAGCCGCAAGGTGGCCGAGAAGTTCCGCGTGCACGTGCTTGAGGCCCTGGCCGACAGGACCTACTACGTGGGCCGCAACCTCACGCTGGACGCGCGCTTCACCAAGCCCTCAGATGCGCTTGTGAACCTGTGGAACCACCAGGTCGAGATGAGCGAGGTCCTCTCGCAGCGCGCACTGGAGGTCTCCGCCTCCGAGCTGCACCGCGCCGTCATGATCGTGATCTCCGACCGCCTGCGCGCCACCATCCAGCGCACGGCTGACATCATGTACGCCTCGGCCGACGACTACATTGCCGACCTGCGCATTGTTCAGCGCTCGCTGGCGGCGGCCGGTGCCGTGCGCACGGCGTACGGCCCGCTGCAGAAGCTCATCTGGCAGGCGGAGACCTTTGGGTTCCACCTGGTTGAGATGGAGTTCCGCCAGCACTCGCTCGTGCACGCCCGCGCGCTCGAGGACATCCGCGAGCACGGGCGCTGGGGCGAGAGGGGCGAGCTGCAGCCCATGACGCGCGAGGTTCTCGACACCTTCCGCGCCATCGGCAGCATCCAGCGCATCAACGGCGTGAAGGCCGCGCGGCGCTACATCATCTCGTTCACGCAGTCGGCGCAGAACGTGGCTGACGTCTACGAGCTGGCCCGCCTTGCCTTTGCGCACGAGGCGGACGTCCCCGTGCTCGACGTGATCCCGCTCTTCGAGCAGGTGGAGGACCTGGAAAACGCCGTCGACACGCTGGACCAGATCATCAAGCTTGAGCCCGTGCAGAGGCGCCTTGCCCAGACCGGCAGGCGCATGGAGGTCATGCTCGGCTACTCCGACTCCTCCAAGGACGCCGGCCCTACCTCGGCCACGCTGGTGCTGCACGCGGCGCAGGCGGCTATCGCTCAGTGGGCCGAGAGGAACGACATCGACCTGGTGCTCATGCACGGCCGCGGCGGCGCGGTGGGACGCGGCGGCGGCCCGGCAAACCGCGCGGTTCTCTCGCAGCCCAAGGGCTCGGTCAACTGCCGCTTCAAGCTCACCGAGCAGGGCGAGGTCATCTTTGCTCGCTACGGCGATCCCACGCTGGCCAGGCGCCACGTGGAGTCCGTTGCCGGCGCCACGCTGCTGCAGTCCTCGCCGTCCATCGAGTACGTGAACACCGAGACCACGGCCAAGTACGCCGACCTGGCCGCCAAGCTGGACAGCGCCTCTCGCCGTCGCTACCGCGAGCTCTTGGAGACCGAGGGCTTTGCGGAGTGGTTCTCCACGGTCACGCCGCTTACCGAGATTGGCCTCATGCCCATTGGCTCGCGTCCCGCAAAGCGCGGCCTGGGCGCCAAGTCCTTGGACGACCTGCGCACCATTCCGTGGATCTTCTCGTGGTCGCAGGCGCGCATCAACCTGGCCGCGTGGTACGGGCTGGGCACGGCGTGCGAGGAGCTGGGTGACCTCGACCTTCTCCGCCAGGCCTACGCGGAGTGGCCGCTCTTTACCACGTTCATCGACAACATCGAGATGTCGCTCTCCAAGACCGACGAGCGCATTGGCCGCATGTACCTGGCGCTGGGCTCGCGCGACGACCTGGCCAAGAAGGTCCTGGAGGAGATGCGCCTCACGCGCAAGTGGGTGCTGGCCATTGTGGGTGACGCGTGGCCGCTGGAGCACCGTCGCGTGCTGGGGCCGGTGATTCGCGCAAGGCTGCCGTTCGTGAACGTGCTCTCCGTGACGCAGGTGCGCGCGCTGCGCGAGATGCGCACCCGCGGCGATCACCTCACGCCGGAGGAGCGCGAGCGGTTCATCTACCTCATCCTGTGCACCGTGTCCGGCGTTGCCGCCGGGCTGCAGAACACGGGGTGACGGCCGCGGGCTGCGGGCGGCGACGCGCGGGCGACGGTGACGGTGACGCCCGAAGGCGCGTTTCCGATGACATAACGTACGAAAGCCCCTCTCCGGCGTCATTTTGGCGCCGGAGAGGGGCTTTGTGTCCTGAGCTTGCCTTGCCTTTAGTTCCCAGCCACGGCTCTTCCCGTCTCTTCTTCGGAAGGAAACCTGCGGATCAATAGCACCCTTGGGGTGACCGTGCCGAGAAGAACCGCAGGTAGACGGCTTTGCCCTTCTCGGCGCACTGCAACTAACCCGCAGGTTTGGTTTGGGGGGCGCTGGGAGGGCCTTGTTTGTCGCCGCCGGAGCCCCGCCTGCCGCCGGGAGCCTTCCCCTTGCGCCTCTCGCTGAGCAGTATTTGTGATGCGAGAAAAACTTGCGATTGACGGTTGCGTTACATGAGCGTTTTCGCGTAAGATACTCCTCGCTGCAACCCCAGCAGCAGAGATTCGGGCGTTTAGCTCAGGGGGAGAGCGCTTCCCTGACACGGAAGAGGTCAGAAGTTCAAATCTTCTAACGCCCACCACAAAGTCGCAGGTCAGAGGCTCAAGTCTCTGACCTGTTTTCGTATCTATGGCTTGGGTGGTACGAATTTGGTACGAATCGTTCCGCGACTTTGAACTTCCTCGGAGGCACCGAATCGGGATGCCCGGGCGTTCGCTCTCACTGGGTGAGCTTGCACTAGAGCAGCTCAGAATATCTTGCTCACTGCCGCCACGGCGTCACGCTTGGCGGTCATGTTCACGTGGGTGTAGATGTCCATCGTGACCCTCGAGCTGCTGTGCCCGGCGAGCTCCTGCATGACCTTGGGGTGGACGCCGCTCTCGGCGAGCAGGGTGAGATACGTGTGCCTAAGCTCGTGAAGCGTGAACTCCGCAAGCCCGTATCCCTCGCGGTTCCGCTCCCACCATCTCCCGAGGACCGCTGGGTTCATCCGCTTGCCGTCACCAGTGACAACGATCGGATCGTCGTCTCTGCGCCGGCCCATCTCCTCCTCCTGCCCGGCCTTCGCCCTGGCGAGAGCGTCTTGCGTGACCTCCGAGAGGGGGAGCATGCGCATCCCCGCTCTCGTCTTGGTGGGTCCGAGATTGCCGTGCTTGTCTAGGGAGTGCCTGACCTCCACTATCCGGCGGTCGAGGTCGACGTCTCCCCAGGACAGGCCACACACCTCGCCTCGCCTGAGCCCCATCGTCACCGCGAGCATCAGCGCGAGCTCGTGGGGGTCGACCGGGTCCAGGGAGGCGATGAACTCGTGAGCCCTCGCGGGGTCGATTGCCTTCTTTGGCCTCGTGTCGACGCGCGGAGGGTTCGCCTTGTCGCAGGGGTTCTCAGTGACGAGGCCCTCTCTCTTGGCAGCCTCGAACATGGTGTGGATGACACGATGGGTCTGGTTCACGCTCGTCCCGCTCGCCGGCCTTCCGGAGAGCGTGTCGCCGTTCATCATCGAGACGTACATCTCGTCGAGCATGTCGGGGGTGACTGCCGCCATCCTCACGCCGCCGATGTGACGGCACGCGGAG
The DNA here is from genome assembly GCF_024741235.1 of Tractidigestivibacter montrealensis. Lineage (GTDB taxonomy): Bacteria > Actinomycetota > Coriobacteriia > Coriobacteriales > Atopobiaceae > Tractidigestivibacter > Tractidigestivibacter montrealensis. The sequence continues at coordinate 44,579 of NZ_JANSKA010000009.1, forward strand.
CGCAGCTGGCTCTCTATGCGCTCCCTTGTGTTCTCGGCGATTTCGGCACGCGCCACCCGGGCGTCGAGGTAGCGCTCGCAGTACTCGGCGAAGGTCTCGCCCGCCCTTCCCTGGACGCGGTCGCCCTCGATCTCGTCTATGAATTCCCTCAGCGCCGCCTTTGCCTGGGTGTACGTCCCCCCGAACCTGCGGGTCCTCGTCTTGTACTTGCCGGAGCGCGGGTCCAGGCCGACGGGCACCCTGAGCTGCCACTTGCGACACTTGCTCCTGGGCTTGTCCTTCTCCAGCTGGACTATGGTGCCCTCTCCTGTGACCTTCGCCATGGCTATCGCCTGGCCTGGGCGTCATCTGCCTCACGCCGCTCGAGGTACTCGAGGTAGTCCTCGAGCATGCGGCGCCCCTCGCGCGAAAGGGCGCGGGAGCGCTCGTCGATGGTCGCCTCGTGTGCCGCGTCGATGTCCTCGCGGCCGACCACGAGGTCGATGCTCACGCCGAGCTCGTCGGCGATGGACCAGGCGCTGGAGAGGGGGATGCCGCACTGCGGGCCCTCCTCGGCCCGCTCGTAGCGGCTGTAGGTGGATGCCGGTATGCCCAGGACCGCGGCGAAGTCCTTCGCATTGCGGTAGCCTGCCTCGCGCCGGAGGCGCTGGAGGGTTCTCTTTGCGCTGGTAGGTGTGTACGAACTGGCGGGTGATGACATATACTGTCACCGTCCTTCCTGACTTGCCTCTGGATTGGACACAGGGCCCGCAGGAGTGCCAGCTCCGTACGGGCCCTCGTTTATCTCACTGCCTTATCCCGACACTGCCTCCCTTCCCGGCGCCCCCGCGGGCGCCGTCGCGCCCGTGCGCACCCCCTGCATACTCCCTTGACCAAGACACCGTGAAGCCGTCCACCACCATGTGGCCGTGCGTCCTGTCGTAGGCCGCCATGACCTCGGCGAGCGCGTCCTCGTCGCGCACCCCTGGCGCATAGGGGTTGAGCGGTCCCTCGCTGCCGACGACCCAGTTCCGCGCGAAGGCCTCGAAGCGGTCGCGCAGCTGCTCGTCGCTCCCCGTGAGCAGGACCTCGTCCACGCGCTCGCCGTCGGTGAGCCGGGCAAGGAACGCCCGCTCGATGCGCGAGGAGATGGATTCCCACACCCTCATCGCCTCGCGCCTGGTTCCCTCTCGGTCGCGCTCGTCCCTCGCGGAGAGCACCTCGATGAGGTCCCTCAGCTCCTCCTGGGAGCGCGGCGTGAGCCGGTCGTAGGCGCGCTGCACCTCGCCGCGCGGGTCGCCCTCGCCGCGCCCGACCACCTGGTCGATGGTGGCGTCGAGCGCGTCGGCGAGCGTCCATGCGGCCTTGAGCGGAATCTTCTCCGGGCTCGACTCGTAGCGCGTGTAGGTGGTCGGAGGGATTCCCAGCGCCTCCGCGAAGTCCTTGGCGGTGGCGTAGCCGGCACCCTTCCTGAGCTCGAGCAGCTTGCTGGTCATGGTCTGGTCCCTTCAGATGTGGGCGCCCCGTGGAGGCCGCCTCGCCGTTCGCCGATTATGCGCTACGACACTTCGCTACAGAACATAGCAGAATATGACTATTTGTACAACGTCTACGCCACGTATTCTAGCAAAATATGGGTTCACACTCAATTAATGGTTCCAACCTATGATATTCTCCACTTGCGTCGCATCGCAAATGCCATCCGGTGGGATTCGGGTTCCGCGCCATGCGATGGGGCACTCCGATCCAGAGGCAAATCGACAGGAAGGCAGATCATGGGAATCAGGGAAATCCCCACCTTCATCACCCCCGCCGACTTGGCGAGGCTCACGGGAGAGAACGTCGGCTCGGTGACGCGTGGCATCAGGGAAGGCCGCATACCGGCGGACAAGGTCAACGGGCGCTGGCGCATCGCGAGCGAGCTCGTGTTCCCGAACGCGCACCGCGAGGCGCAGAGGCGCGAGGACACCCATGCCGACTAGCTCGAGGTCGCTGTCACGCGTTCCCGAGGAGCTCAGGGCAGAGCCGCGCTGGGTCTGCTGGAAGCGGGCGCGGCGCGACGGCGGGAAGGTCACCAAGCTCCCCGTCGACCCGCGCACCGGCCGCATGGCAAAGTCGACCGACCCCGCTACCTGGGCGGACTTCAGGACCGCCCTCGACGCCGTCTCGCGCTGGCACGCGGATGGCGTCGGCTTCGTCTTCGGGCCCGACCGCGCCTACACCGGCCTCGACCTCGACCACGTGATCAGCGGCGGCAGGCTCGCGGACGCCTACCGCTGGGTCGTGAGCCAGGCGCACACCTACGTCGAGGTCTCGCCCTCCGGCGAGGGCCTCCACCTGATCTTCCGCGGGTCGAAGCCCGAGGGCGCGACGCGCTGCAGGCGCGGGCCGGTCGAGATGTACGACCACGAGCGCTTCTTCACCGTCACCGGCGACGTCTACGAGGGGCATGACGCCATCGGCGCCAACCCCGTCGTCGTGGAGCGGGCATACCGCTCATGGATCGACCCCGACTACGGTAGGTCCCCTCAGCCCTCGCTCGCCGACGCGGACTCGACTTCCAAGGGCACCGGCAAGGTCGGCTCGCGCGTCTCGTCCGGCGACCTCTCCGATGACGAGCTGGTCTCGCGCATGCGCTCGTCCAGGAACGGCGCCGCGATCGGGGCACTGCTCGACGGCGACCTCTCCGCCTACGGCGGCGACCACTCTGCTGCCGACATGGCGCTTTGCTCCTCGCTCGCCTTCTGGTGCGCGGGGGACGCATCCCGCATGGACAGGATCTTCCGCGCGAGCGGGCTCATGCGGGACAAGTGGGACTCAAGGCGCGGCGGTACTACCTACGGCGCGCAGACCATCGGGCGCGCCCTGGAGGGTTGCACGGAGTTCTACATGCCGCGGGGCGGGCGGTCCGAGCGGAAGGCCTCCCGTGCGTCCGCGACGCCGGGAGCCATCGGGGCACCGGCATGTGGCGAGGAGCCCGGCTTCGACCCCGACCACGCGCCCTCGGTCGCGGGATGGCTCGTCTCGCGCGATGGCAGGCTCTGGGCCGCCGACCAGGACGGCGAGCTCAGGCGCTCCGTCACCGCGACGCCGCCCTGGGTTGCGTGCGACCTCGTTGACGTCGACACCCGCGCGGTCTCCGCGCTCGTGCGCGTGAGGGTCCCCGGCCAGGGGATGCGCGAGCGTGCCCTGCCGCGCGAGGCCCTGCTCAACCAGTCGAAGGTGATCGGCGCTCTCGCGCCCATGGGCGCCAACGTCAGCTCCGCGAACTGCCGAGACGTGATCCGCTACCTCTCCGCCTGCGAGGACGCCTTCTGCGGGGTACGGCCGAGCTTCGAGAGCACCACGCACCTCGGCTGGGCCGATGGGCCGCTCGGCGCATTCATGCCCTACGACGCCGGCGAGGGAGGGATCCGCTTCGACCCGAGCCCCGACGAGGCGCTGAAGGCCCGCCCCTTCATGGAACCCGCCGGGACGCTCGAGGGCTGGGTTACGGGCGTTGCGCCCGCGCGCGACTCCTCTCCGGCCTTCCGCTGCGTGCTCGACGCCTCGTTCGCCTCGCCGCTCCTCTCGGTCGTCGGCGCCCAGGCGTTCATCGTCTACCTCTGGGGCCGCTCCCGCTCGGGGAAGACCCCGACCCTCAAGGCGGCGGGCTCCGTGTGGGGCGACCCCACCGAGGGCGCCGACGGCTACTTCCGCACCTTCTCCGATACTCCCAAGTCGATCGTGCGCGCGGCTGCGCTCCTGCACGACATCCCGCTCATCGTGGACGAGCTGCAGAGCAAGGGCAGCGCGGGCGGACAGCAGGGCAAGCGCCAGTACGTCGAGGACCTCCTCTACTCGCTCTCCATCGGCCACGAGAGGGGCGCCCTCAACTCTGACCGCTCCATGATGCGCTCCGGATCGTGGCGCTGCCTCACCATCGCCACCGGCGAGATCCCCATCGTGGGCGGGTCCACGCAGCAGGGCGCGGCAAACAGGACGCTGGAGCTCAACGCCGAGCCCTTCTCGGACGTGCGCGCGGCCCAGGCGATGCACCACCTCGTCTCAGGGCAGCACGGGACCGCTGGGAGAACGTATGTTCGACTTCTTCGGCAGATCACGGAGGAGTGGCTGAGGGGCGAGTACGACCGCCTGCGCGACGCGCTCGCCCAGGCCGCGCCGGGGCACCCGCAGTCCGACAACGTGGCTCTGCTCGCCCTCGCCGACGAGCTCTCCTCCTACTACGTCTTCGGCGTCGCCGACTGGGACACGTGCTCTGAGGCGGCCATGGCCATGGCGTCGTGGGCGCTCGGCAACGCGGCCGGCGCCTCCGAGATAGATACCGACCTCAAGGCGATCCAGTTCGTGGCGGAGTGGCTGGAGGGCCACCGCCTGCACTTCGAGTCCACCGCCGAGATGGACCGCATCGACCGCTGGGGCGAGATTGAGCAGAGGCCGGGGGACTCCGACTTCACCTGGTGCGTCTTCTCGAGCGTGCTCGACCGGGCGCTCGCCCAGGAGAACTACGACCGCCAGAAGACGCTGCGGCGCATGGCTGACGAGGGGCTGCTCGTCACGACGAGCGGCGGGCGAAGGTTCACCCGCCAGCGCCGCATCAAGGGCGGCAACCGCATCTGGTGCGTCTGCATCGACAACGACGCGATGGCGGCGCTGCTCGACCGGGCGATGGCGGCGCCGGTGTCATCGCCGTCACGTGGCGTCGCCCCCTCGGGTGACGCGGGTGGTGACGGTAGATGACGTGGGCCCTTCTTAGCCATTCCTCTCCTGTCACCAATGTCACCAGGGAGGTACGTATGGCAGGAACGCCCGCGCGCGCCCGCACGCGCGGGGAGGGGCTGCGGCGCGCGGTGCCCGGTGACGCGGTGACGAGTTGCGTTTGCGCTGGTAGCCGGTGCCCGTATCGTCACCAGGGGCACCCCTGCGGGCGTGGCGACGGGACGGGTGACCGGCGATGAGGTGGGACGAGGAGCAGGACGACGTCCTGCGCGAGTGCTCCTACCGGGGCGCCCAGTACGCCCGCGACGAGATCGAGCGGCGCTGCGGCGCGAGCCACTCCGTCGCCGCCGTCGAGATGCGAGCGAGTCGGATCCACTGCAGCCTGGCGGTGCAGACCGTGTGCCCCTCCTGTGGTGCCGTGGGCGTGAACCTCAACAGGGCGACCGGCATGTGCCGGCTGTGCTCGGAGCGCTACCACCTCGAGCAGGAGCGGGCTTTCAACGAGCTCCTGGAGAAGGAGCGCGCGGAGGCCGAGGATTCCGCTGCGGTCGAGGCGGCGAGGCGCGAGCGCGACCGGCTGCGCCAGGCGAACTCCAGGCTGTGCAGGAAGTACGGGCTCAGGAGCAGGCGCGAGAGGGGAATGGGGTGAGCTCTAGTTGAGGAATCCGTCCTCCTCGGGAAGCTCCCCGTTAATCATGTAGAGCACGAACACGCGGAAGATTAGACCCTCTGCCCAAGAGCCATGACCTCCGGCTTCCCTCTCCATGGCATCGATTCCGCAGAGTTTATCAACGGTCACTTCTCCCGCCTCGATGTGTGCCGATATGTCCGGGCAACGGGGCACTCTCTTCTCCACGAAGCCCTTCCGGTGCGCCGATATCTTCCTCCTCTCGATGCGGATTTCAGGCTCCTCGAGTGCGGACTTCTGGATGGTGAACATGCCCTCGAGTGCGGACTTCTGGATGGTGAACATGCCCTCGACTTGTTCCACCTCCGACCTCACCTCGTCTGGGAGGCCCCAGCCCTCGACACGATACGAGTAGATGACGGTCTCCTCGTCCTCAAGCTCCTTGTGACACTCCCCGTAACGGCCGATGCTCATGGCGTCCCTCCTCGGCTCATTATCTTCCCCCTTGTGACGCCACTTGATGATTCGGCTTGACATTCCCTGCGATTTCGAGGAGGTGGCCTGCATGGCAAGGAGGGCGAAGCTCACCCAGGAGATGGTCGACCAGGCCATCCAGCTCAAGGCGGACGGCCTTTCCAACGGCGACATCGTGTGCGCGCTGGGCATCCACGAGTCCACGTTCTACCGGTGGATTGGCGATCCCAAGAACAGGCTGCAGCGCGAGTTAAGCGAGGGACTAAAAAAGGAAGAGGCCGAGTTCAAGCACACGCTCCTGACGACGATCCGAGCGGCGGCGCTGGCGCGCAACCAGTACTGGACCGCGGCGGCGTGGCTGCTCGAGCGCAAGTACCCCGACGAGTACGGCAAGGCCGACCGCCGGCGCGACGAGGACGAGGGCGGCGACGCGCCGCGCATTGTGCTCGGCGTCGTGGCAAAGCCCGTGCAGGGGCGGTTGGACTTCTCCGCAGCCGGGGGCGACGGCGAAGGCGACGGTTCTTCTCGCCCAAGCGATGACGCGGAAGACGGAGAGGGCGCCGGGGATGGCGACTGACGCGAGCGAGCTGGTGATTCCGGCGTTCCACGACGTGCTGGGCGACGTCATGTGCCACGGGCACACGCACTACTGGCTGCACGGGGGGCGCGGGAGCACGAAGTCGAGCTTCGTGAGCGTGGCCATCGTGCTGCTGGTGCTGGCGCGGCCGGACGCGAACGCCGTGGTGGTGCGCAGGTTTTCCAACACGCTGAGGGACAGCGTGTTCGAGCAGGTGCAGTGGGCCATCGGGGCGCTGGGGCTCACGCGGTGGTTCCGCGCGCGGGTGAGCCCGATGGAGCTGACGTACCTGCCGACGGGGCAGCGCATCGTGTTCCGCGGCGCCGACGACCCGCTGAAGCTGAAGGGCACGAAGTTCGGGCGCGGCTACGCGGCCGTGGTGTGGTTCGAGGAGCTGGACCAGTTCGACGGGATTGACGCCGTGAGGAGCATCCTGAACAGCCTGCGGCGCGGCGGGGACGACTTCTGGATCTTCTATACCTACAACCCGCCGCGGACGCTGTGGAGCTGGGTGAACCGCGAGGAGCTGGAGCGGGAGCGCCGGGCCGACACGCTGGTGCGGAGGTCGAGCTACCTGGACGTGGTGGGCTCGCACCCCGAGTGGCTGGGCGCGCCCTTCGTGGAGGAGGCCGAGTGGCTGCGCGAGAGCGACGAGCGCGCGTGGCGGAGCGAGTACCTGGGCGAGGTGACGGGCACCGGCGGAAGCGTGTTTGGCAACGTCGTCGGGCGGCGGCTGACCGACGCGCAGTGCCGCGGCTTTGCCCGCACGCGCACGGGCGTGGACTGGGGGTGGTTCCCCGACCCGTGGCGGTTCGTGCGGTGCGGGTGGGTCCCCGGCGAGCGGAGGCTGTTCCTGTTCGAGGAGCTGACGGCGAATCGCAAGACGCCGGCCGAGACGGGCGCCATGGCCGCCGACGCCCTGACGTACGCCGACGCCCCCGGCGAGGAGCCGTACCGGCACGACGAGCTGATCTGGTGCGACGACACGCCGGACGGGAAGCAGTCCATGGCGGTGTGGAGGCGGGACCTGGGGCTGCGGGTGCGGCCGGCGCGGAAGAGCAACATGCGGAGGCTGTCGTACGAGTGGCTGGCGGGACTGCGGGAGATAGCCATCGACCCGGTGCGGTGCCCGCTGGCCTACGAGGAGTTCCGGCTGAAGGAGTTCGAGCGGGGCCGCGACGGCGAGTGGGTGGACGAGATCCCCGACGGGAACGACCACAGTATCGACGCGGTGCGCTACGCCATGATGGACGACGTGCTGAGAGGGGCATAGAGCAATGAGGGAACGTTCTTCTCGACAGCGCTCTTGTCGACCGTTCAATTAGCTGGCAGCTAAGAGAGGGCACTCGTTAGGCAGTACGTATTTCTCGATAGCTTTGTCTATGATGCGTTACCACCTGTACGGTTGTAGCCCTTGTCATATGCGTCGTATGCCTGTATGGCATCGCGCTCCAGATCGTTGAGGTTTGCATAGCCGCTGTCCACCAACTTGCAGACCCTGATGGTGAAGGAATCACCGTACTTCCAGTCGGAGTAGACGTCGCCGTTGCCGTGACCCGTGAAGTGCTGCCGGACGCGCTTGAGCACGTGCACGCTCTGCCCGACGTAGTACTTGTCCTTCGAGGCGTTGTAGAGGACGTAGATGCCCGTGAAGTCCTCGTCCTCGTAGAGCTTGCTCTTGAGGAACTCCGCTGGCGTGACGTCGCTTCCTGCGTGCGTGAGGGCGTCCATGCGCTCGCAGCGCTTGCGCTTCGCCCTTCTCACCAGGAAGACCTCGAGAATCGCCCACACCACCGTGATCGCCACCAGCGGGATGATGAGGCCGTTCCTGAGGAGCTCGTCCTCGCCCGGGCGATAGGTCGTGTAGTCGCCTCGTACCACTATGGGGAGCTTTAAGTAGGCGTACATGTAGTTGCAGAGGATTGCGCAAGCGACGAGGAACCATACAATCCACGCCGCACGCGCGCCCGCCCCGTACTTTGCGAAGTAGCGGTCCACCTGAACGGTGACCTTGCCTGCCGCATAACCGTTTCTAGACGCCCTGGACATCCATTCATCCCCATCTACCACGAATCGCAGGAGCGCGACCATCGATGCCGGAGCGCACAACCGATTACGCACCCGAAATCCGCCCTTCTCGCCTAGCCGCATTGAATACTCGCCCGCACATTTTACATGTAGGAGATGGCCGAACGTTTTCGCGATATTGGATATGAGACGCGGCGGATACTCTCGCCCTCCTCTCCCATACGCCTAACCGGCCTCCATAGGGAAGGCGAAAGCCCGCTGTACTTATCGCCCGCACATTTGTCGACCGATTCGTTAGCTGGCAGCTAAGGGGGCGGCATGGGCACGATGGCGTGTTCTTCTCGCCCAGCGCTTTTCTCGACGATGCATTTAGCTGGCAGCTGAGAGGCGTCTCCTGTGACGGGAGCGGATGCTCTTCTCGACTTGTTGACGAGGAGCGGAGGCGGCATGGGGACGGACCTGCTGGCGGGTGACGCGTACTGGATCCCGGAGTGCGCGAGGGACTGGCTGAGAAGGCTGAGCTACTCGACTCGCGCGCTGGAGGACATGGAGCCGCACGTGCGGGAGTGGGACTCGTGGATGCGGGCCGAGGGCGAGTTCTACGACTACCGGGACACGGACGGGTTCGGCAGGGTGTACGAGGTGCACCGGCGCTCGATAATGCCGGCGATGCGAGTGTGCCGGGAGTGGGGGTCACTGCTGTTGGACGAGAAGACCACGCTGGCGTGCGGGGAGCAGGCGTGCACCGACTGGCTGGGCTCGTTCCTCTCGTCCGCGAACTTCTGGGGAAGGGCGCAGGACACGGTCGTGAGGGCGTTCGGGCTGGGGACGGGCGCGTTCGCGCTCTGGCTCGACGCGGGGCGGCGCGAGGCGCGCGTGAGGCACTACGACGCGCGTATGGTGGTGCCGCTCGCGTGGGACGCCGAGGGCGTGCGGGAGTGCGCGTTCGTGACGAGGGCCTTCTCGCCCGCGGGACCTATTGACCAGGTGCAGTGCCACGTCGTGGGCGAGAGCGGCGAGTACGAGATCCGCACCGCGTGCTTCGACGGCGAGGGGCGGGAGGTCGCCGTGCCGGGCGTGGCGCCGGTGGTGGCGACGGGATCCACATGGCCGACGTTCGCGATCGTGAGGCCGGCCGTCCCCAACACGCGCGTGGACTTCTCGCCCTACGGGCAGTCCGTGTTCGCCGACGCCGTGGACGCGGTGCAGAGCGTGGACCTGGCGTTTGACGCGCTCATCAACGAGGTGGACGCGGGCAAGATGCGGGTGTTCCTCTCGGACGTGATGTTCGACCAGGAGCGGACCGCCGACGGCAGGCGCGTGCCGATACCGTTCGGGCGCGGGGACTGCACGGTGTTCCGCAAGGTCATGAGCACCGAGGACACGATCCAGGAGTTCGCGCCGGCACTCAGGACCGAGGCGCAGGGGAAGGCGTTCCGCCTGGCGCTGCAGGTCCTGGGCGACCTCTGCGGGCTGGGCACCAACTACTTCGACCTCGACAACGTGGGCTATGTGAAGACCGCCACGGAGGTCTCGAGCGACAACAGCGCGCTCATGAGGAACATCCGCAAGAACGAGAACGCGCTCTCCGGGGCGCTCGCGGGCGTGGCGCACGCCCTTCTCGCCTGCGAACGGAACTTCGGGAGGGACCTCCCCGATGAGGGCGACGTGACCGTCATCTACGACGACTCCATCGTGCAGGACACGGCCTCCGAGAAGCGGCAGGACATGGAGGAGGTCGCGGCCGGGCTCATGACGCGGGAGGAGTACCGCGCGAGGTGGTACGGGGAGAGCGAGGGCTAGGGCAGGGGGCGGAGGTCCTTCTCGCCCTGCCGGGCGTCTTCTGGCACCGGCCGTGCCGCCGTGGAGCGCTGCGCCCTTCTCGCCCATGGAAGGGGAAGGGGCACCGAGGATCACCGAACGGGAGGCCGGCGCGTCGGCACGTATACTAGTTCCCGACACGGAGCCAGGAGGAGGAACGGCATGGACGACGGGACCAGGACGAGGGAGATCAACCGGTTCGCGCGCGAGCTCGGCGCACGCATCGACGACGGCGACCGCACCGTGTGCGAAGGCCCCGAGTGGGGCAAGCGCATGCGGGGCCTCGGCTTCGAGATGGACTGCTGGGAGTCGTTCGACAGGGCCTACGGCAGGGGCGACGGGCCCGACGGGTTCGCGCACGCGGTCGGGCGCACCGACGACGTGCAGGTGCTCGGCAACGGCATCTACTCCTACTGGTGCTACATCAACCACTGGGCCGAGGGCGGCACGGAGGACGACTACCGGGGCCTGAGGATGATGCTGTCTCGTCTGGTGAAATCTATCTTGACTTCAACATGGAGGAGCTCACGAGGCCGTAGCGGGTGCGACGGCGCGGCCGTGGGCCCTCGTCCGGACGCGGGCGACCCGCGCCGGGGACGCGTCGCAGGTTCGGCGGGAACGCGCGGGACCGCTGGGACGTGCAAGTTCGCGCACGGCCAGCTGGCGGCAGTCTGCCGCGAGCCCATATGACCTGCCCCACCGCCCCACGCGCCGCGCGGCGACGGAAAGGCCTGCGCCGCTGGCGCGGGAGTGGAGGGCGTGGAGCCGACGGGCGGGAGTGACGCGGGCCGCAGCGCGCCAAGCGTGGGAGCCGCGACAGGCCGGGGCGACGGAGCGGGCGTGGCCGAGCGCGGTGCCGGAGGCAGACGGCCGGAGCATGCGGGCCGAGCGCGGCGCCGGAGGCAGACGGGCGCAGCGTGGTGGCCGAGCGCGCGGCCGTAGGCAGACGCGCAGCGGCTGCCGGAGGCGCGTACGCGAGCGCCGCCGCGCGGAGCCTGGCTGCCGCAGGCCCGCACGCGAGCGCCCGCATGCGGAGGACGGCTGCCGCAGGCCCGCACGCGAGGACATGCCCGCGGAGGAGTCCCCGGCCGCCCCGTGCGACTCCCCGGCGCGCGGAGGCCCGTGGCACGCACGCCCCGGCGGAATGAATTTCCCCCATTCTTGTTGACAGTCGCAAATCCGCTCACAATAAGGTGGCGGACCGAGTGATTGGGGACGGGAATGGCATCGAGCCCAAGGAAGTACACCGCAGAGTTCAAGCAGAGGGCCGTCCAGCTGTGGCGGGAGTCCGGAACCTCCTACGCGGAGGTGGCGCGCGGGCTGGGGATCGACGAGAGCTCGCTGAGGGCGTGGGTCAAGAAGGCCGGCGAGTCGGGCGGCGGCGCCGGGGCGCCCGGCCAGAACCCCTTCCAGTTGGAGGAGGAGCTCAAGAGGCTCAGGCGCGAGAACGCCCAGCTCAGGAGGGACAACGAGATCCTTTTAAAAGCAAGTGCCTTCTTCGCCAGCAGGAATCTGTAGGCGCCTCGGCGAAGAGGGCGAGGTTCGCGTTCGCGCTGCTCCACGAGCACGAGTACACGGTGAGCGAGATGTGCCGCGTGCTGGGCGTCAGCAGGCAGGGCTACTACCAGTGGAGGAGGAGGCCCGCGAGCGGGCACGCGCTGCGCGACGCGGAGCTCGCCGGCGAGATAAGGCGCGTCTGGGAGGGGAGCAGGAGAATCTACGGGTCCCCCAAGGTCTTCGTGCAGCTCTCGAGGGAGGGCGTGGCCACCTCCGAGAAGCGCGTGGCGCGCATCATGCGCGAGCGCGGCTGGGCCGGCGTGTCCAGGCGCTGCGCGAAGAGCCCGGACAACAGGGAGAAGCGCGTGGGGAGGGCCGACGGCGCCCCCGACCTCGTGAGGCGCCGCTTCGACGCCGACGGGCCCGACCAGGCCTGGTTCGCCGACATCACCTACGTCCGCACGCACCAGGGGTGGCTCTACCTCGCCGTCGTGATGGACATCTGGTCCAGGAGGATAGTGGGCTGGTCCATGGGCGACAGGATAGACGCCCGGCTCGCCGACGACGCGCTCAGGATGGCCATAGCCAGGAGGAGGCCCCCGGAGGGCTGCCTGCACCACAGCGACCACGGATCGCAGTATGCCTCGCTCGTCATAGGAAAGACCATGAGGGACAACGGGATCCGTCCGTCGATGGGGTCGGTGTCGAGCCCGTGGGACAACGCGCCGACGGAGTCGCTCATGGGGATCATAAAGTCGGAGTGCGTGCATGCCAAGACCTACCGTGACCGCGAGCAGGCGGCCCTCGAGATCTTCGAGTACATCGAGTGCTTCTACAACCGCCTGAGAATCCACTCCGCCCTGGGCTACATGAGTCCCTGCGAGTACGAGGATGCGCATGCCGCACAGCCGCTCGCCGCGTGATTGCCACCTGTAAACGAAAGCGGGTGAGATTCAGAACGCCCGCAGCGGACGCGACAGCGACGCGCTACGACGTCACCCCGGCGCGTGGGGCGGTGGGGCAGAACGGCCGTCCTTCTCATCAGTCGGCAGTCGGTCCCTATGACGTCAGGACCCTCTCGTCCCTCTCGTAGGCGACGCCCCAGAAGTCGAGGGCGTCTGCTATGTCGCCCAGGTAGACTTCGTCACCGTGCTCGCGGAGGGTGTCGGCGACGTCCTCGAGGGAGTACTGCTCGTTCTCGCGGAACCTGAGCGTGGTCTCCCTCGCCGGAGCGTCGTAGCAGAACTCCGTGATGTCTCCCCTGCCGGTCTCGGTCACGTACGCCTCGCCCGTGTCGAGGCGCCCGTACTCCATCGTGCGGGTCTCGGCGCCGTTCCTGAACGCGTAGTTTAGTTTTCCAGTCACTTTGGTTGCCCCCTCGGTCTTAGACATTCGTTGACGCTTTCATCTTCGGCAACCCATCACCCTTTTCTGCAGTCATGTCTACAAGTGGATATGTGGGGCTATCTCATTTGCTGGCATTCAACATCTTTCGGTATTTTCTTTCTCTCCGTTAGACCAGCGTTGACGTAATAATGTCCCGTCCCCGCCCTAGGATGA